>NZ_FMCU01000049.1 GCF_900091525.1 Micromonospora matsumotoense | reverse complement strand
TTCTTCGCTCTGGGTGGGCATTCGTTGTTGGTGGTGCGGTTGGTGGAGTGGCTGCGTCGGCGGGGGATCGTGGTTGCGGTCCGGGCGTTCTTCCAGACTCCGACGCCTGCTGCTCTGGCTGCTGCCACGGGTGTCCGGCAGGCGCTGGTGCCGGCGAACCGGATTCCGGTCGGTGCCACCCGGATCACCCCGGACATGCTGCCGCTGGTGTCGCTGACCCAGGACGAGGTCGACCGGATCGTGGCCGCTGTCGACGGCGGCGCGGCCAACATCGCCGACGTCTACCCACTCGCCCCCCTACAGGAAGGAATCTTCTTCCACCACCTCATGGCCGCGGGCGGTGACGACACCTATGTCCTGCCCACCGTCATCGAGCTGGCCGACCGCGCGCTCGTCGATCACCTCGTCGACACCCTGAACCTGCTGGTCGAGCGGCACGACATCTTCCGCACGATGATCCTCTGGGACGGCCTGCCGGAGCCGCTGCAGATCGTCCAGCGACGCGCCACCCTACGGATCGAGCCGGTGACCCTCTCCGCGGACTCCGACGACCCGGTCATCGACCTGGTCCGAGCCGGCGGGGCGCGGATGGACCTGGAGCGGGCGCCGCTGATGGACCTGTTCATCGCCCGGCACCCCGACGACGACCGCTGGCTGGTGCTGCTCAGGGTCCACCACCTCGTTCAGGACCACACCGGCCTCGACATCGTCCTGGACGAGGTACGGACACTGTTCGCCGGCCGGGGCGACGAACTGCCGCCGGCGCCACCGTTCCGCGACTTCGTCGCCCAGGCCCGGGCCGGCGTCCCACAGGAGGAGCACGAGCGGTACTTCGCCGCCCTGCTCGGCGACATCGACGAGCCGACCGTGCCGTTCGGAGTGCCGGAGGTCCGCGGTGACGCACGACCAGCCCGCTGGCGGACCCCGTTCCCACCCGGACTGGCCGGCCGGCTGCGCGAGGTCTCCCGCCGACTCGGCGTCAGCCCGGCGACGGTTCTGCACGTCGCCTGGGCGCGGGCGCTCGCCGCCATCTCCGGCCGCGACGACGTCGTGTTCGGTACCGTGCTGTTCGGTCGGATGAACGCCGGCGCCGGCGCCGACCGGGTCCCCGGCCCGTTCATCAACACCCTGCCGGTCCGGGTGCGGATCGGTGACATCGGCGTGCGCGCCGCAGTCGCGGTCATGCGAGACCAACTCGCCGCGCAGCTCGAACACGAACACGCCCCGCTGGCCGTGGCGCAGCGAGTCAGCGGCGTTCCCGCAGACTCCCCGCTGTTCACGTCCATCTTCAACTACCGCCGGAACACCGCCACGGCCGGCCCCGCGGACGACGACGTCGACGGCGTCCAGGTCATCTACACCCACGAGCGCAACAACTACCCGCTCACCGTCTCCATCGACGACGACGGGGACGACGCCAGCGTCTCCGTCGACGCGGTCGAGCCGATCGACGCCAACGCCCTCGGCCGACTGATCGTCACCACCGTCGACGGCCTGGTGACCCGGCTTCGGACGGCCCTCGACCGCGACACCGACCCGCCGCTGCGCGCGGTCGAGGTCCTCGACGAGGACGAACGGCATCGGGTGCTCGTGGAGTGGAACGACACCGCCGCAGACCTCACCAGCGCCCCGGTACCGGAACTGATCCGCCGACAGGTCATGCGTACGCCGGATGCCGCAGCCGCGACCCACGAGGGCGTCGCGATGTCGTACGCCGACCTGAACGCCCGGGCCAACCGGCTCGCCCGGCTGCTCGTGACCCGCGGCGTCGGGCCGGAGTCGGTGGTCGGGCTCTGCCTTCCCCGGGGCCTCGACATGGTGGCGGCCATCATCGCGGTGTGGCGGGCCGGTGGCGCGTACCTGCCGATCGACCCGGAGTATCCGGCCGAGCGCATCGCCTACCTGGTATCCGATGCCCGACCGCAGGTGGTGCTCACCACGTCGAGCTGCGCCAACGTGCTGCCGCCGGAGGTCGCCCCGGTCGTCGTCGACGCCCCGATGCCGGACCACGCCGACGTCGGCTTGCCGGCCGCGCCGGCGCCCGCCCAGGCGGCGTACGTCATCTACACCTCCGGCTCGACGGGCCGACCCAAGGGTGTGTGCGTGCCACACCGCGGCCTGTCGAACCTCGTGTCGGTGTTCGCGGCACTGCTGCGGGTGCGGCCCGGAACCCCGGTGCTGCAGTTCGCCTCGTTCAGCTTCGACGCCTCCGTGCTCGACGTGGCGGTCACCCTCGCATGCGGTGGCACCCTGGTCATCGCCTCGTCGGCGCAGCGCTCCGAACCGGAGTTGCTGCGCCGGCTGGTCACCGCCAGTGGGGTGCGCTCGGCGAGCGTCGTACCGTCGCTGCTGGCTGTGCTCGACCCGGAGCGGTTCACGAACGTCGAGGCGATGGTGGTGGGCTCCGAGGGCATCGACCCGGGGCTGGCCGCCCGGTGGTCCCGGGACCGGCACCTGGTGCACGCCTACGGTCCGACCGAGGCCACCGTCATCATGGCGGCCGGCCGGATCGACCCGGAGTGCGCCGACGGCCCGGTGCCGTTCGGTGGACCGCTGCCGAACAGCCGGGCGTTCGTCCTCGACGCGGCCCTGGCGCCGGTCCCGGTCGGCGTGCTCGGCGAGCTGTACGTGTCCGGCAGACAGCTGGCCCGCGGCTACGTCGGACGATCCGGGCTGACCGCGGAACGCTTCGTCGCCTGCCCTTTCGGATCTGGTGAGCGGATGTACCGCACCGGTGACCTGGTGCGGTGGACCGTCGATGGTGAGCTGGTGTTCGCCGGTCGGGTGGACGACCAGGTGAAGATCCGCGGGTTCCGGATCGAGCTGGGCGAGGTGCGGGCCGCGGTGGTCGCGCACCCGGCGGTGGAGCAGGCCGTGGTGGTTGTCCGGGAGGACAGCCCGGGGGAGCGGCGTCTGGTCGGGTACGTGGTGGCCACCGCGGGCTTGGACGCCGAGGACGTGCGCCGGTTCGTGGCCGGCCGACTGCCTGAGTACATGGTGCCCTCGGCAGTGGTGGTACTCGACGCGCTGCCGTTGACGCCGAACGGAAAGGTGGACCGCGCGTCGTTGCCGGCGCCGACAGCGCGCCCCGCTGTCGGCCGGGCCGTGCTGACCCCCCGCGAGGAGTTGCTCTGCGCGGCGTTCGCCGAGGTGCTGGGCCACGACTCGGTGGGTGTGCACGAGGACTTCTTCGTCCTGGGCGGGCACTCGCTGTTGGCGGTGCGGCTCGCCAGCCGGGTCCGGGCGGTGCTCGGAATGGAGCTGCCGCTGCGGACGCTGTTCGAGGCGCCCACACCGGCGCGGTTGGCGGCCCGGATGTCGGCGGTCCCGATGCGTCCGGCGGTCGTGGCCATGAACCGTCCGGACCGTGTGCCCCTGTCGGCTGCCCAACATAGGTTGTGGTTCGTCAACCACCTGGAGGGCGCGTCGGCGGCGTACCACATGCCGTTCGTCCTGCGGTTGGATGGAGTGGACTCCTCGGCGTTGGAGTCGGCGTTGCGCGATGTGCTCGGCCGGCACGAAGCGCTGCGGACCGTGTTCCCGACCGCCGACGGGGAGCCGTACCAGCGGATCGTCCCGGTCGAGGAGCTGGACTGGCGGTTGACGATTGTCGGGGTCGACGACCTCGACAGCGCGGTGGCGGCTGCGGTTGCCGAACCGTTCGACCTGTCGACGGAGGTGCCGATCCGGGCCTGGTTGTTCGACGACTCGGTGCTGGTGGTGGTGGTCCACCACGTGGCGGCCGACGGGTGGTCGATGACGCCGTTGGCCCGGGATCTGTCCCAGGCCTACGCGGCGCGTTCGGCGGGCCGGACACCGGACTGGTCACCGTTGTCGGTGCAGTACGCCGACTTCGCGCTGTGGCAGCGGGAGTTGCTGGGCGTGGAGACGGACCCGGACAGTGTGCTGTCCCGGCAGGTCCGGTTCTGGCGGGACACGCTGGCCGGCATTCCCGAGGAGTTGGCGCTGCCGACGGATCGGCCCCGCCCCGCGATCCCGAGCTACCGGGGACACGCGGTCTCGGTGGCGGTGCCGGCGGAGGTGCACGCCGCGATGCTCACCCTGGCCCGCGCCGAGGGCGTGACGGTGGCCATGGTGGTCCAGGCCGCGCTGGCGGTGCTGCTGTCGCGACTGGGCGCCGGCGTCGACATTCCGATCGGTACGGCGGTGGCCGGCCGCACCGACGAGGCGGTCGACGACCTGGTGGGGTTCTTCGTCAACACGTTGGTGCTACGGACCGACGTGGCCGGCGACCCCACCTTCGTGGAGCTGCTGGGCCGGGTACGGGAGACCAACCTCGCGGCGTACGAACGGCAGGACGTGCCCTTCGAGCGCCTCGTGGAGGAGCTTGCGCTGACGCGGTCCCTGGCGCGGCACCCGCTGTTCCAGGTGATGCTGACCGTGCAGAACCAGGACGTCGCAGCACTCGACCTCACCGACGTCGACGCCATCCGGACCGCGATGGAGGCTGCGACCGCCAAGTTCGACCTGGAGTTCGGCATCACCGAGGAGTTCGACCCGGACCGGCGACCGGCGGGGCTACGCGGCGAACTGATCGCCGCCGCGGAGCTGTTCGATTCGGGTTCGGTGGGTGTGCTGGCGGAGCGGTTCGTGCGGGTGTTGTCTGCGCTGGTTGCCGATCCGGGTGTGCGGGTGGGTGTGGTGGATGTGTTGGGTGCGGGGGAGCGTTCCCTGGTGTTGTCCGGTTGGAATGACACGGCGGTGTCGTATCCGGCCGGCGACACGGTGGTGTCGTTGTTCACCCGTCAGGTGGCGGTGTCGCCGGATGCGGTGGCGGTGGTGTTTGAGGGTGTGTCGGTGTCGTATCGGGAGTTGGATGCGCGGGCTGGTGCGGTGGCGGGTGTGTTGGTGGGGTCGGGGGTGGGGCCGGAGTCGGTGGTGGGGGTGTGTTTGCCGCGTGGGGTGGATTTGGTGGTGGCGTTGTTGGGGGTGTTGAAGGCGGGTGGTGCGTATCTGCCGATTGATCCGGAGTATCCGCAGGCGCGGGTGGCGGTGATGGTGGCGGATGCGGTGGCGGTGGCGGTGGTGACGTCGGTGGGTTGTGCGTCGGTGGTGCCGTTGGGGGTGGCGCGGGTGTTGGTGGAGGAGGTTGTTCCTTCGCCGGTGCCGGTGCGGGTGGTGGGTGCGGCGCACCCGGCGTATGTGTTGTTTACGTCGGGGTCGACGGGTCGGCCGAAGGGTGTGGTGGTGTCGCATGGGGGTGTGGTGAATCGGTTGCGGTGGATGCAGGA
>NZ_FMCU01000001.1 GCF_900091525.1 Micromonospora matsumotoense | reverse complement strand
TGGGGGTAAGGCCCCCAGCTAGACGACTGGGTTGATAGGCCGGAAATGTAAGCCCGGTAACGGGTTCAGTTGACCGGTACTAATAGGCCGAGGACTTGACTACAAAGCTGCTACGCGTCCACTGTGCAACTCTGAACGAACCGAACAACCCCCCATACACTTGTGTGGGTGTGTGTGTTGTTTGATATGTTCATAGTGTTACGGCGGTCATGGCGGAGGGGAAACGCCCGGTCACATTCCGAACCCGGAAGCTAAGCCCTCCAGCGCCGATGGTACTGCACTCGGGAGGGTGTGGGAGAGTAGGACACCGCCGGACAACCTTTAGTTGAGGCCGACCCCGTCAGGGGTCGGCCTCAACTGCATTCCAGCTCTGAACCGCATTCCTGGCCGCGGGCCAGCTGGCAGCGATATAAGCGATATAGCGGTGTTGGAACCCCGGGACACCCCTACCTCACCACCATTGCGTGGACCAGCCCCGGCCCCGGGGGCCCCAGGCCCAGCGCGGCGAGCCGGTCGGCCTCCGGCGGGTACGGGCCGTGCGGAGGAGGGGTCGACGGGCGGGCCGGGCTGTCAGCCTCGGGTCTGGACGACGTCGCGGAGCTGGCGGAACAGGCCGGCCGACTCGTCGACGGGGCGGTTGGCGAACATGCCCATCGCCACACTGCCGTGATCCGCCCACCCGCAGATCGCGAAGTCACCCCCGTCGCCGATGGTCTTGCCGCACTTCATCACCCCGCCGTACCTCCCCGCCGGCACCGCACGGACGTCGGTCACCCGGCCGGTCTCGTCGGCCATCAGCCGGAAGAGGCTGTCCAGGTCACGTTCCGGCTGCCAGAGCAGGGTGGTGCCACCGAAGAACAGCACCGCCCGCTTCTCGTCGGCCGGGTCGCGGTAGACCGTACCGATGCTGCGGTCCAGTTCGATGTCGGCGGCGAATCCGCTGCGCAGGTAGTCGGCGGTGCTGCGGGCCCGGTCCGAGTCGTCGCGGGTGAGACCGGCGACCTGGTCGGGCGTGCCGAGGCGGGTGTCCTTCTCCCGGGCGACGCGCCAGCCGGCGGTGCCCAGCGCGGCGGCGCCGGCCAGGCCGACCACGAGGGCGACGGTCAGCGCGATCCGTCGGCGTCGGGACACCCGACCCTGCGCCTGGGTGCTCTGCTCCGGGTCGTGGTTGCTCAACCGGATCGGCTCCTCGGTCAGCTCGACCGGCTCGGGACCCTCGATGAGCTGACGCTCGGTGAGATGTGCGTCGGACATGTTCGCCACCGTACGCGAATGACCGGTGGCGCACGTCGGGTCCGCAGAAGCGCTCCGTAGACTTTCACGGGTGACCGAGAGACTGGATGCCCGACGCCCCGACGCCCCGACCCTTGCCGGCCAGTACCAGCCCGGCGAGGTAGAGCAGCGACGGTATGCGCAGTGGGTAGCCGCCGGCCACTTCCGGGCGTCGGCGCAGAGCGACAAGCCCCCCTTCACGATCGTCATCCCGCCACCGAACGTCACCGGCGTGCTGCACATGGGCCACGCCCTGGACCACACCGTCCAGGACTCCCTGGTGCGCCGCAAGCGGATGCAGGGGTACGAGGCGCTGTGGCTGCCCGGCATGGACCACGCCGGCATCGCCACCCAGAACGTGGTGGAGCGGCAGCTCGCCGGTCAGGGGCTGTCCCGGCACGACCTCGGCCGGGAGAAGTTCGTCGAGCGGGTCTGGCAGTGGAAGGCCGAGTCCGGCGGCGCGATCCTCGGCCAGATGCGCCGGCTCGGCGACTCGGTCGACTGGGACCGGGAACGCTTCACCATGGACGAGGGCCTGTCCCGGGCCGTGCAGACCATGTTCAAGAAGCTCTACGACGACGGGCTGATCTACCGGGCCAACCGGATCATCAACTGGTGCCCGCGCTGCCTGACCGCGCTGTCCGACATCGAGGTGGAGCACACCGACGACGAAGGTGAGCTGGTCTCGGTCCGGTACAGCGACGACGTGGTGGTCGCCACCACCCGGGCCGAGACCATGCTCGGCGACACCGCCGTGGCCGTGCACCCCGACGACGAGCGGTACCGGCACCTGATCGGCACCGCGGTGGAGGTGCCGCTGACCGGCCGGCACATCCCGATCGTCGCCGACGAGCACGTCGACCCGGCGTTCGGCACCGGCATGGTCAAGGTGACCCCGGCGCACGACCCGAACGACTTCGAGATCGGCCAGCGGCACGACCTGCCCGCCCTGACGATCATGGATGAGCGGGGCGTCATCACCGCGCCCGGCCCGTTCCAGGGCCTGGACCGGTACGAGGCCCGCCCGGCGATCGTCGCCGCGCTGCGCGAGCAGGGCCGGATCGTGGCCGAGAAGCGGCCGTACCTGCACGCGGTGGGGCACTGCTCCCGGTGTCGTACCACCGTCGAGCCCCGGCTGTCGTTGCAGTGGTTCGTCAACACCACCCCGCTGGCCAAGGCGGCCGGCGACGCGGTGCGCGACGGCCGGGTGAAGATCGAGCCGGCCGAGCTGGCCAAGCGCTACTTCGCCTGGGTCGACAACATGCACGACTGGTGCATCTCCCGGCAGCTCTGGTGGGGCCACCGCATCCCGGTCTGGTACGGCCCGGCGGGCGAGATCGTCTGCGTCGGCCCGGACGAGACGCCGCCCACCGGCGAGGGCTGGCGGCAGGACGAGGACGTCCTGGACACCTGGTTCTCCAGCGGCCTGTGGCCGTTCTCCACCCTCGGCTGGCCGGAGCAGACCCCGGACCTGGCGAAGTTCTACCCGACGAACGTGCTGGTCACCGGCTACGACATCCTGTTCTTCTGGGTCGCCCGGATGATGATGTTCGGCCTGTACGCGATGGACGGCCGGCAGCCGTTCGACACGGTCGCCCTGCACGGCATGGTCCGCGACCAGCACGGTAAGAAGATGTCGAAGTCGTTCGGCAACGTGGTCGACCCGCTGGACTGGGTCGACCGGTACGGCGCCGACGCGACCCGGTTCACCCTGGCCCGGGGGGCGAACCCCGGCGGGGACGTGCCGGTCAGCGAGGAGTGGTGCCAGGGCTCCCGTAACTTCTGCAACAAGCTCTGGAACGCCACCCGGTTCGCGCTGCTCAACGGCGCGCACACCACCGGCCCGCTGCCGGCCGCCGACCAGCTCTCCACCGTCGACCGGTGGATCCTGTCCCGGCTGGCGCACGTCACCGCCGAGGTCGACGAGCAGTTCGAGGCGTACGAGTTCGCGAAGGTGTGCGACCTGCTCTACCACTTCGCCTGGGACGACGTCTGCGACTGGTACGTGGAGCTGGGCAAGCCGGTGCTCGCCGAGGGTGGGCCGGCCGCCGACGCCACCCGCCGGGTGCTCGGACACGTGCTGGACCAGTTGCTGCGGCTGCTGCACCCGGTGATCCCGTTCGTCACCGAGGAGCTGTGGACCGCGCTGACCGGTGGCGAGACGGTCATGACGGCGGCCTGGCCGGTGGCCGACCGTACGCTGATGGACGACGCCGCGGAACGCGAGGTCGGCACCGTCCAGCGGGTGGTGACCGAGATCCGGCGGTTCCGTTCCGACCAGGGCCTGCGGCCGACCCAGCGGGTGGCCGCCCGGCTGGACGGGCTCGGCGGGGCGGGCATCGCCGCGCACGAGCCGCTGATCCGTTCGCTGGTCCGGCTGGACGCCCCGGCCGACGACTTCCAGGCCAGCGCCACCCTTGCCATGCCCGGTGAGGTCAGCGTGGAGTTGGACACCCGGGGGTCGATCGACGTGGCCGCCGAGCGGGCCCGGCTCACCAAGGACCGGGCGACGGCCGAGAAGGAGGTCGCGCAGGCCCGCGCGAAGCTGGACAACCCGGCGTTCGTCGGGAAGGCGCCCGAGCCGGTGGTTGCCAAGATCCGTGACCGGCTGGCGGTGGCCGAGGCCGACCTGATCCGCATCGACGCCGCTCTGGAGGCGCTTCCCTCGTGACCGACCGCACCGATCAGACCAGCCGGCCCGGGGCCGGGCGCGGCGAGTTCGCCGCCGTCGACGCCGAGCTGGCCGCGCGCGGGTTCACCCGGATGCACTTCGAGCTGGACCGCATCGAGATGCTGCTCGACCTGCTGGGCAGCCCGCAGCGGGCGTATCCGTCGATCCATCTCACCGGGACCAACGGCAAGACGTCCACGGCCCGGATGATCGACTCGTTGCTGCGGGCCTTCGGCCTGCACACCGGCCGCTACACCAGCCCGCACCTGGAGACCGTCCGGGAACGGATCAGCCTGGACGGGGAAGCGGTCGACAAGGACCGCTTCGTCGCCATGTACCGCGAGGTGAAGCCGCTGGCCGACCTGGTCGACCAGCGGTCGGCCGAGCCGCTGACCTACTTCGACCTGACCACCGCGCTGGCGTTCGCCACGTTTGCCGACGCGCCGGTCGACGTGGCGGTGGTGGAGGTGGGGTTGGGCGGCGCCGAGGACGCCACCAACGTGCTCCAGGCCGGGGTGGCCGTGCTCACCCCGATCGGGCTGGACCACACCGAATGGCTGGGCGACACCCTGGAGGACATCGCCCTGCACAAGGCCGGCATCATCCACTCCGGCGCGACGGTCATCGCCGCCGCGCAGGAGGAGGAGGCTGCCCGGCCGATCCTGGAACGGTGCGCCGAGGTCGGCGCGACCGTCGCCCGGGAGGGCGCGGAGTTCGGGGTGCTGCGCCGGGCGGTCGCCGTCGGTGGTCAGGTGCTGACCCTCCAGGGCCTCGGCGGCGTGTACGACGAGGTGTTCCTCCCGCTGCACGGGGCGCACCAGGCGCAGAACGCGGCGGTGGCGCTCGCCGCCGTCGAGGCGTTCCTCGGGGCCGGGGCGAAGCGGCAACTGGACATCGAGGCGGTCCGGGAGGGCTTCGCCTCGACCAGTTCCCCGGGCCGGCTGGAGAAGGTCCGCAACGCCCCGACGGTGCTGCTGGACGGGGCGCACAACCCGCACGGAATGGCCGCCACGGTCACCGCACTCCAGGAGGAGTTCGCGTTCAGCAAGCTGGTCGGGGTGCTCGCCGTACTCGGCGACAAGGACGCCGCCGGCCTGCTGGAGCTGCTGGAGCCGGTGCTCGACTCGCTCGTCGTGACCCGGAACAGCTCGCCCCGGGCGATGGCCGCCGACGAGTTGGCCGAGCTGGCCCGGGAGGTCTTCGGCCCGGACCGGGTGCAGGTGGCCGACGAGATGCCGGACGCCATCGAGGCTGCCGTCGCCGAGGCCGAGTACGACGTTCCCGGTGAGTTGTCCGGGGTGGGGGTGCTGGTCACCGGGTCGGTGGTGACGGTGGCCGACGCCCGACGGCTGCTCAAGCGATGACCGGGCCCACCCCGGACCGCCCGGGCCCGGTCAGCCCCGCCGACCGCCCGGACCCGACCCACACCACCCCGCCCGGGGACGCCGGACCGGCGGGGGACGCGGGACCGGCGGGGGCGCCGACCGGGCGGCGCTCCGGGTTGCGTAACCCCGAGGCGGCCGTCCGGGGTCTCGGTGCCGGGACGCTCGGACTGGAGGCGCTGGTCCTGCTGCTCGCCATCCAACCGATCCGGGTGGTCGGTGGGCACTTCGGCGGGGCGGCGATCGCGGCCACCGTGGCGCTGGCCGTGGCGGCGGTGCTGCTGGCCGGCCTGATGCGCCGCCGGTGGGCCTGGTCGGCGGGCACCGTGCTCCAGGGGCTGCTGCTGCTCGCCGGCCTGCTGCACTGGTCGCTGTTCGGTCTCGGGGTCATCTTCGCCCTGGTGTGGGCGTACGCGTTGCACGTGCGGCGGGTCATCCTCGGCTGAGCGGGGTCACGCGTCGGCGCGTTCCCGCCACTGGGTCAGCGCGATGCCGTGACCGTCGGGGTCACGGAACGCAGCGGCCCACACCTCCACCCTGGTGCCCCGGTTGACCACCCGGGGCGCGTAGGTGAACCGCAGGCCGGTGTCCTTGAGCCGCCGGTAGGCCGCCTCGATGTCGTCCACCTCCAGGTTGACGTGGACCAGCCGGCGGCTCATCGGTGCCGCCCCGGTCACCTCGCGCAGCACCAGGCGGGTCGCCCCGGAGGCGAGCACCGCGTTGCCGGAGCCCCGGTCGAACTCCTCGAAGCCGAGCACGTCACGGTAGAACTCCAGCGACCGGGACAGGTCGGTGACCAGCAGGGTCAGCCCGACGCCGCTGATCGGGGCGGCCAGTTCCTCCGGCTCGGCGGGCGCGGCCGTCGGGTCGTACCCGAAGATCGCCTCGTCCAGCTCCGGGTCGAGGCGGCCCTCGGTGGCGGCGGGGGCGTCCAGCGGCACGTCGACCGGGTCGAGGATCGGTTCGTCGAACCGCTCCTCGGCGGGCGGGCGGGGGGCGGGCGCGGCCGCGGCCGTGGCCCGACGGGGCAGCTGGCCGGTCGACGGCTGCTCGACCACGGTGCCCTCCAGCACCACCGGGCCACCGGGCCGCTGGTGCATCACCACCGGCGTCCGCTCGTCGGTCAGCACCTCGACGTCGTCGCGCAGCGGCTCGGTTCCGACCGGCTCCGGGTGCTGCTCCCCCCGCGGGGGGTCGGCCCGCAGGGGGTCGGCGGACGGCGGGTCGCGCAGGTCGTCCCGGAACTCGTCGCGGAAGTCGTCGTCGGCCGTCCGGCCGGCCCACGGCGGGGCCTCCTGCTGGATGAGCATGTCGTCGAGCGGCTCGGCGCCGGCATACTCCGGTGGCAGGTCGGCCATGGTCATCGCCGACTCGGTGTGGGTCGGCACCTCGTCCCAGAGGACCCGGATGTGCCGCTGGTCGTCCAGGGCCACCCGGATCGGCAGGGTCTGCCCCAGCGACGGCCACTTCGCCACCGGCACCCGGGGCTCGATGAGCTTCTTGGACCGGGGCGGCAGGCCCGGCGCGTCGATCACCAGTTGGAGTTCGCAGCGGCCGAAGGCGTACTGGGTCGGTGGTTCGGAGGCGCTGTGCACGTGGCCGACCCCGACCACCCAGGTACGCCCGCCGCCGCGCACGGTGCCCAGGGCCACGGCGAGCACCACCAGGGCCACGCCCAGCGCGACGATGGCCCAGCTGGTCATGCCCAGCCCGAACAGGACGACGAAGGTGGCCACGGTGCCGAGCACCGCAGCGATCAGCTTGCGTACCGGCGCGATGGTGCGGTTCCCGCCATTCGCCACAGTGGACCTCCCAGGGGTCAGAGCCAGGCTAGGCCCGACGGCGACTGAGGGAAAGAGCAGCCGCCGCGCCGGGACCGGTACCGGGTCGCTAGGCTGACCGTACCGAGCCGAACCGCCTTGTGCGCACAGGAGGAACCCAGCGTGTCCAGCAGCATCCCGGATGAGCGCAGCCTCGTACTGATCAAGCCCGACGCGGTGCGCCGTGGCCTGGTCGGCGAGATCATCTCCCGCTTCGAGCGCAAGGGCCTGCGGATCGACGCGCTGGAGATCCGGACCCTGGACGGTGGGTTCGCCGACCAGCACTACGCCGAGCACGTGGACAAGCCGTTCTACCCGCCGCTGAAGACGTTCATGACCAGCGGGCCGCTGGTGTCGCTGGTGCTCTCCGGCGACCAGGTGATCGAGGTGGTCCGCGCGATGATCGGCAGCACCGACGGCCGCAGGGCCGCCGCCGGCACGATCCGTGGTGACCTGTCGCTGTCCAACCGGGAGAACCTGGTGCACGCCTCGGACTCCACCGACAGCGCCAAGCGCGAGATCGCCCTCTGGTTCCCCACCCTGGGCTGATCCGGCGCTGGCGGGGTCACCCGGCGGGTGGCCCCGGCCGTCGCGGGCCGGCGGCCCCGGGCCGCTAGGGCGTGGGGCGGTCGCGGAAGGGGCGGCCCCGGCCGAGGGCGTCGGCATACCCCCAGCGGCCCCTGATGTCGAGCAGTTCGATCTGGCCCAACTCCTCCGGCATCGCGGCGTCGACGGCGAGATGGTCCTCGTACGGTTCGAGTCCGAGCAGCGTGCGCAGCAGCAGCAGGGGCGCCCCGGCCGAGGGCGCGTACGGGCTGTCGGTGAAGCCGTGCGGCACGGGCACGTGGGTGGTGGCCCGGTCGTAGCCGGTGAGGTATGCCGGCAGCCGGCCCTGGAAGTGCCGGGCGGCGTCGAGCAGCCCGGTGGCGATCCGGGCGGCCTGCGCCCGGAAACCGGCCCGGCGCAGCCCCCAGGCGATCAGTGAGTTCTCCCAGGGCCAGACCGCGCCGGTGTGGTGGCCGAGCGGGTTGTAGTCGGCCGCCGTGCTGGCCAGGGTGCGGATGCCCCAGCCGGAGTAGAGCGCCGGGGAGAACAGGTGCGCCACCACCTGCTCGGCGCGGTGGGCGGCGACGATGCCGGTGCAGAGCAACTGGCCCATGTTGGACGTGAGGGAGTCCAGCGGGGTGCCGTCGAGCTGCACCGCCACCGCGTAGTGGCCGTGCTCGGGCAGCCAGAAATCCCGGTCGAACTGTTCCCGCAGCCGGGCGGCGTCGCGTTCCCGTTGGCCGGCCCAGCCCGGATCGCCCCAGAACCGGCGGGCCATCCGGGCAGCCCGTCGGCGGGCCTCGTAGGCGTACCCCTGGATCTCGCAGATCGCCAGCGGGAAGGTGGGCGGGCGGCCGTCGGCGAAGCAGATCGCGTCGGCGGAGTTGCGCCAGCTCTCGTTCTGCGGACCGGTCCGGGTCGGGTGCCGGGTGGACCAGACGTAGCCGCTGCCGGTCGGGTCCGCGTCGGAGTCGAGCCAGCCGATGGCGGCCCGGGCCTCGAACTCGAACCGGCGCACCAGCTCCGCGTCGCCGGTCCAGCGTTCGTACTCGTCGAGCAGGATGACGAACAGGGCGGTGGTGTCGACCGCGCTGAAGTTGGCGGCCTCCGGGGTGTCGTTGAACGCGCCGGAGTCGCCGTACCGGCTCTCCTGGACGATCTTGCCGGGTTGCTCGCCCCGGAACGGGTCCTGCCGGACGCCCTGGCTCAGCGCCAGGATGCGCAGCGTGTTGACCGTCCGTTCGGGCATGAAGGGGAGCGCCTGGAAGCTGCTGACCAGGCTCTCCCGGCCGAGCAGCGCCATCGACCAGGGCAGCCCGGTGGCGGGCAGCGCGGCCTGGAAGTTCAGCCCGGGGTAGTGCAGCGCGGCCAGGTCCCGGATGCCGTACTCGTACGCCTGCTGCAACGGCTTGTGGTCGGTGCGCAGCCGGGGCACCCCGGCGGTCCGGGCGGCGATGTCCCGGCCCCGTTGGTGCTGGCCGCGGCCGACCGAGCTGGTCAGCCGTTCCCGCAGGTCGCGGCGGCGCAGGTCGCGCAGCAGGGCGAGCACCCGCAGCCGGGTGGACCAGGTGCCGTGCGGGACGACGGTGAACGTCCAGGTCAGCCCGTGTTCGTCCAGCTCGGCCGGTGTGCTGGAGGTGATCACCGTCTCGCGGTGCAGGCTGCCCCGCTTGTAGTGCAGCCGGAGCGCGTCATCGGCGATGGTGGCCGTCACCGGCCGGGCCCGATGGAAGCCGTCGCGGACCTCCAGCACCTCGGCGAAGTCCGCGCCCACCTCGAGCCGGACGACGTACCGCACCGGTTCCGGCGCGTAGTTGAACAGGACGATCTCCTCTTCGAACTCCGGCCCCACCCAGCGGTGGCGCAGCACGGACGTGGTGGCGTTGACGTAGTGGGTGGGTTCCCCGGGGACCAGCCCGAACTTGGCCTCGTAGGTGGCGACGTCATCGACGGAGAGCACCGAGAGGCTCTCCGCGTTGACCGTCAGCCGCCAGGTCGACAGGAACCGGGTGTCGAAAGAGAAGAGCCCCAGCGGGGTGGTCGGGGCGCTCAGCACGTCCCCGTTCTGGGCGCTGATCATGAAGATGTTGCCGGAGAAGACGCTGGTGACCTCGTGTAGCCCGATGAAGCTTGGGGCGGTGTGCCGGACCATCTCGGCGGCCGACCCGGCTCCGGTGCTGTCGGCGTCGACCGGCAGCAGCCGCCGGAAGGTGAACAGCAGTGCCAGGTCGCCGGCGACCGAGACGTCACCGCGCAGCAGCATCGCCACCAGGTTGTCCCGGCCGGCCAGCAGCCGGGCGAACGCCTCCGGTCGGACCTCCACCGTGCAGTCGGGGTCGTCCCCGGTCCGGCTGACCTGGCTGTGCCCGTCGGCGAGCTGAACGAACCAGACGGCGGTCTCGCCGTCCTCGACGCTGACCTCGAAGCGGAGCAGCCCGATGGGAGCGGCGGGCAACCGCCCCCGGCCGTTCGCGGCCAGGTCGGCGAAGAACTCCGCGATCCGCCCGTCCACCGCCCGCTCCCGTCCCCGCTGGCACGCCCACGAAAAGGTCTAGGTGTGCCAAAAGGAACAATACGCCGCGCCGGGTCCGGGCGGGCGCGCTTAAGTGGAAGAACGCCACTACGCTGCGCAAACGCCGGGGGGGACTCGATGATGGACAGGCAGACGGCCGCCGGGATGCGGTACTGGACGTACGGGCACGGTCGGCGTGACACCTTCCTGCTGGTGCACGGCTGGTGCTGCGACCACGATTTCATGGCACCCCTGGCCCGGCACCTGGCCGACCGGCAGGCCCGGGTGATCGCCGTCGACATGCCCGGCCACGGGGCCAGCCCACCCCCGGCCGACGGCTACGGCGTGACCGAGATGGCCGGCCACCTGCGGGCCTTCGCCCACGCGCTCGACCTGCGCCGGGTCTTCGTGATCGGGCACAGCCTGGGTGGTGTCTGGTCACTGGTGGCCGCCGCCGGCGACCGGGACCGGTTCACCGGGTTGGGGCTGCTCGACTCCGCGGTGGCCGGCCCGCCCGGCGCCGCCGCCGCGATCGCCCAGGTGGCGGCCTCGCTGCGGGACGACACCTCGGGTGCGGTCCGGGAGTCGATCGTCCGGTCGTACTTCCCGCCGTACTCCGACCCGCGCCTGGTGGAGCGGGTGGTGGCGGCCACCGCCCGACCCTCGACCGAGGTGGCGTACGCGCCGATCGCCGGGCTGGCCGAGTGGAGCGCCGCCGAGGGGGACGTGGCGGCCCTGCACCGCTGGGACCGCCCGCTGATCTTCGTGGGCAGCAACGCCCCGTTCGCCGACTACGCCCGGCTGGCCGAACTCGCGCCGCAGGCGTTCATCGGACAGACCGTGGGCTCCGGGCACTTCGTCCAGCTCCAGGTGCCGGCCCAGGTCGACGCGATGCTCGACCGCTATCTGGAAGTCACCGGCTGAGCCGTGACCCCGTGGATGGGCCGGTGGGCGGGACCCGCCGGCCCACCGGTTCAGAGGGTGTCCAGCGAGGCGCGGCGACGGGACTCCGCCTCGAACACCGTCAACAGCCCGGCCGCCAGCACGGCGTAGCCGACCCCGACGGCCAGCTCGACGCCGATCGCCGGCAGGGCGTCGCCCAGGGTGGCCCCGCCGGCCAGCCGCCGGGCCGCGTCGGCGGCATGGGTGATCGGGAGCACCGCGCCGACCGCGCGGATGCCGGCCGGCAGGCTGTCGGCCGGCACGTTCACCCCGGTGAACAACAGCAGCAGCGCCACCGCCACGTTCGAGATCAGGAAGACGTCCCGGAAGCGCAGCCCCAACGCGCCCAGGGTCAGCCCGAAGAACCCGCAGGTGAGCGAGGCCGCCGCCAGCGCCAGCAGCAGGCCGGGCAGGGCGGTGGCCGGAATCCTCAGACCGAGCAGGAGCGCGGCCACGGTGAGCGTGCTCGCCGCGATCAGCAGGCCGTTGCCGGCGTACGGCAGCACCCGGCCGAGGAAGATGGCGGTGCGGCTGCGCGGGGAGAGCAGCACGTGCCCGAGGGTGCCGAAGCGCCGCTCGTTGGCCACCGCCATGGTGCCGCCGTAGACGCAGGCCAGTGCGGCGGTGAGCACCGCGTTGCCGACGATGTAGAACCGGTCGTCGGCGACCCCGAACTCCCGCCCCAGGTAGGCGAAGAAGAAGAGCTGGAACAGTGGGCCCACCAGCAGGGTGCCCACGAAGATCGACGGGGTGGTCCAGTTGAACAGGGCCCGGTAGGCGATCACCCCACCCACGCCGACCAGCCGGAACAGCGCGCTCATCGGGGACCTCCGTCGACCGGTCGGGATCGGACGTGCACCGGTGCCCCCTCAGGCCAGGGCCAGGGTCGCGGCGACCCGGGCCCGGCGCTCGACGTACGTCATCAACACCCAGCCGACGGCCAGGCACGCCAGGCTGATCGCCAGGCAGCCGCCGAGCGCCGGCCAGACCGGCCCGCCGGCGGCGGCCTCGTGCACCGCGCGGGCCCCCCAGGTGGTCGGGAGCACCGCGGCGACCGGCCCGGTCCAGCCGGGCAGCGCGGTGACCGGCACGAGCATCCCGGAGACCAGCCAGATCGGGTACTCCAGCATGTTGGCCAGGGCGTTGGCGTGCCGCAGCAGCACGAAGCTGGACGCCAGCAGCAGCCCGAACATGCCCAGCCCGGCGATGCAGCCGGCGACGGCCACCGGAAACGCCACCGGGTGGGCGAAGTCGAGCGGGATGCCGTAGAGCAACCGTCCCCAGGCCAGGGTGGCGAGCATCGCGTACGTGCCGGTGATGCCGGTGGCCAGGGTGACCGGCAGCAGCACCAGCGCCGGCGACCGGGGCGCCAACATGATCATCTCCAGGGTGCCCTGCCAACGCTGGGACTGGATCGCCCCGCCGGAGCCGAACAACACCGTCGACCAGACCCCCATCAGGCCCGCGCCCACCGCCGCCTCCAGCAACCGGTCCGGCTCGCCGCCGGCCCGGAACAGATAGACCGCCAGGGTCGCCTGCACCACCGGGACGAACAGCGCGATGGCGATCTCGAAGGGGGAGCGGCTGAGCTGCTTGACGTGCAGCAGCGCGCCGACCGCGATCATCCGCAGGGTGCTCACGCCGGCACCCCACCGACCAGCGGCGTCGGCTCCGCCGCCCGGTTGACGATCGCCACGTACGCGTCCTCCAGGGTGGGCTGCCGGGCGGTCACCCGGCCCAGCCGCACCCCGCTCAGCTCCCGCAGCACGTCGGCCTGCACGTCCACCCCCGCGTCGGACTGCACCCCGAGCAGCTGCGCCGCACCGTGCACCGCCAGGCTCACCTCGCGTACGCCGGGCCGGGCCCGGATGGCGGCCAGCTGCCCGTCGGTCACCCCGTACGCCTGCACCTCCAGCACCCGCCGGCCGTCGGCGTGGTGGCGCAGCTCGGCGGGGGTGCCCAGCGCCTGGAGCCGGCCGCCCGCGATCACCGCGATCCGGCCGCACAACTCGTCGGCCTCGGCCATGTAGTGCGTGGTCAGCAGCACGGTGGTGCCGGTGGCGGCCAGTTCGGCGACGGTCTGCCGCAGCTCCCGGGCGGCCACCGGGTCGACCCCGATCGACGGCTCGTCGAGAAACAGCACCCGGGGCCGGTGCAGCAGCCCCCGGGCGATGTGCAGCCGCTGCCGCATGCCCCGGGAGTAGCTCTCGACCCGGTCGTCCTCCCGGCCGGTCAGCCGGACCAGCGCGAACAACTCGGCGATCCGGCGCTTCTGCTCCCGGCCCGGTACGCCGTACAACTCGGCGAAGTAGCGCAGGTTGTCCCGGGCGGAGAGCCGATCGTAGAGACCCCGGTCGCCGCCGAAGACGTACCCGATCCGGCGGCGCACCTCCCGGGTCTGCCGGACCACGTCGAAGCCGCAGATCCGGGCCTCGCCCCCGGTCGGGATGAGCAGGGTGTTGAGCAGCTTGATGGTGGTGGTCTTGCCGGCGCCGTTCGGGCCGAGCAGGCCGAACAGTTCACCGTGGCGCACCGCGAGGTCGACCCCGGCGACGGCGTGCACCTCCCGGCGCTGTGGTCGTAACCAGCCGGTCCGGCTGCGGTAGCTGCGGTGCAGCCCCACCGCCTCGATCGCGTGTTCACCCATGGCCGCGAATCTATGGGCCGACCAGGGGCGCCCGCACCCCCGTTACCGCGGCGGCGGGCCGGGCCCCGCCTGCTCGGGCCCGGCGTAACTCGGCGGCGGGCGCTGCCGCCGGTCGAGTACCCTGACCGGTACAGGCGACGATCCGGCCATCACCGGTGAGCCTCCGGAAGAAAGGGCCCTCGGGCCCGACTAGAACCGGACGGGGCGGCCCGTCACAGCCGACCAACGAGCGGGCGGTCGATCCTGACCGCCAAGCGGGGTGGTACCGCGGGCCCGGCCCGGGGCGTCGACGACGGCGTACCGGACAGGCTCGTCCTCGCAGACCACGAGATCAGTGAGCTGCCAGAGGAGAGCGACCCCCGATGGGCTATCCGTTGCACGACCCGGCCGCCGGCGTCCCGGCGAGCCCGGACCTGCCCGCGGTCGAACGCCGCGTCCTGGAGCACTGGACCGCCGACCGGACCTTCGAGGCCTCGGTGGCGGCCCGGCCGGCCGGCGACGACGGCAAGAACGAGTACGTCTTCTACGACGGCCCGCCGTTCGCCAACGGCCTGCCGCACTACGGCCACCTGTTCACCGGGTACGTCAAGGACGTGGTGCCGCGTTACCAGACCATGCGCGGTCGGCACGTCGAGCGGCGCTTCGGCTGGGACTGTCACGGCCTGCCCGCCGAGGTGGTGGCCGAGAAGCAGCTCGGCATCACCAGCAAGGCGGAGATCCTCGACCTCGGGGTGGCCCGGTTCAACGAGGCGTGCCGCTCCTCGGTGCTGGAGTTCACCCAGGACTGGGAGCGGTACATCAACCGGCAGGCCCGCTGGGTCGACTTCGCCAACGACTACAAGACCCTCGACCTGGACTACATGGAAAGCGTCATGTGGGCCTTCAAGACCCTGCACGACAAGGGCCTGATCTACGAGGGTTTCCGGGTGCTGGCGTACTGCTGGCGGTGCGAGACGCCGCTGTCGAACACCGAGACCCGGATGGACGACGTCTACCGCGACCGGCACGACCCGACGCTGACCGTGTGGTTCGGGCTGACCGCCGACGAGTCCGCCCCGGAGCTGCTGCGCGGGCCGGTGAAGCTGGGCGTCTGGACCACCACCCCGTGGACCCTGCCGTCGAACCTGGCGCTCGCCGTCGGCCCCGACATCGAGTACGCGGTGCTCGACCGCGACGGCGAGCGGTTCGTCGTCGGCGCGGCGCGGCTGGCCGCGTACGCCAAGGAGCTGGACGGTTTCGAGCAGGTCGGCACGGTGTACGGCCGGGACCTGGTCGGACGCCGCTACACCCCGCTGTTCGACTTCCTCGTCGAGCAGGCCGGCCCGAACGCCTACCAGGTGCTCGGCGCGGAGTTCGTCACCACCGAGGACGGCACCGGGATCGTGCACCTCGCCCCGGCGTTCGGTGAGGACGACCAGAACGTCTGCAACGCCGCCGGCATCCCCACCGTCGTCACCGTGGACGACCACACCCGGTTCACCGCGCTGGTCCCGCCCTACCAGGGTGAGCAGGTCTTCGACGTCAACAAGCCGGTGATCCGGGAGCTGAAGGAGCGGGGGGTGGTGCTGCGGCAGGACACCTACACCCACTCGTACCCGCACTGCTGGCGCTGCGACACCCCGCTGGTCTACAAGGCGGTGTCGTCGTGGTTCGTCGCGGTGACGCAGTTCCGGGACCGGATGGTCGAGCTGAACCAGCAGATCAACTGGACCCCCGGGCACATCAAGGACGGCTCGTTCGGCAAGTGGCTGGCCAACGCCCGGGACTGGTCGATCAGCCGCAACCGGTTCTGGGGTTCGCCGATCCCGGCCTGGAAGTCCGACGACCCCACCTATCCCCGGCTGGACGTCTACGGCTCGCTGGCCGAGATCGAACGGGACTTCGGCGTACGCCTGACCGACCTGCACCGGCCGGCCGTCGACGACCTGGTCCGCCCCAACCCGGACGACCCGACCGGCAAGTCGATGATGCGTCGGGTGCCGGAGGTGCTGGACTGCTGGTTCGAGTCCGGCGCGATGCCGTTCGCCCAGGTGCACTACCCGTTCGAGAACGCCGACTGGTTCGAGCACCACTACCCGGGCGACTTCATCGTGGAGTACATCGGGCAGACCCGGGGCTGGTTCTACACCATGCACGTGCTGGCCACCGCGCTGTTCGACCGGCCGGCGTTCCGCAACTGCCTCAGCCACGGCATCCTGCTCGGCTCCGACGGGCGCAAGATGTCCAAGAGCCTGCGCAACTACCCCGACGTGTACCACGTCTTCGACGCGTACGGCTCGGACGCGATGCGCTGGATGCTGATGTCCTCGCCGGTGCTGCGCGGCGGCGACATGGCGGTCACCGAGCCGGCGATCCGCGACGCCGTCCGGCAGGTGCTGCTGCCGCTGTGGAACGTCTGGTACTTCTTCTCGCTCTACGCCAACGCCGACGGGCACACCGCCCGGCGGCGGGTGGACAGCACGCACCTGCTCGACCGGTACGTGCTGGCCAAGACCCGGGAACTGGTGGAGACGGTCGGTGCGCAGATGGACGCGTACGACATCTCCGGGGCCTGCGGCACCGTCCGGTCCTACCTGGACGCGCTGACCAACTGGTACGTGCGGCGCTCCCGGGACCGGTTCTGGTCGGGTGACGCCGACGCGTTCGACACCCTGTGGACGGTGCTGGAGACGCTCTGCCGGGTGGTGGCGCCGCTGGCCCCGCTGACCGCCGAGGAGATCTGGCGTGGGCTCACCGGGGAGCGGTCGGTGCACCTGACCGACTGGCCGTCGGCGCAGGAGTTCCCGGCCGACCACGACCTGGTCGCGTCGATGGACGCCACCCGGGACGTCTGCTCGGCGGCGCTGTCGCTGCGCAAGGCCAAGGGGCTGCGGGTCCGGCTGCCGCTGCCCCGGCTGACCGTGGCCTCCCCGGTCGCGGACCAGCTGCGGCCCTTCGCCGACCTGGTCGCCGACGAGGTCAACGTCAAGGCGGTGGAGTTCTCCGAGCAGGTCGCCGACTACTGCCAGCAGGTGCTGACCGTGGTGCCCCGGGCACTCGGCCCCCGGGTCGGCAAGCAGGTGCAGCAGGTGATCAGGGCGGTCAAGGCGGGGGAGTGGGAGTTGCACGACGGTGCCCCCGTCGCCGCCGGGGTCACCCTCGCCGAGGGTGAGTACGAGCTGCGCCTGGTCGCCGCCGACGCCGAGCACTCCGCGCCGCTTCCCGGCGGCGAGGGCGTCGTCGTGCTCGACACCGAGGTCACCCCGGAGTTGGCCGCCGAGGGACTGGCCCGGGACGTGGTCCGGGTCGTGCAGCAGGCCCGCCGGGACGCCGACCTGGACATCTCCGACCGGATCGTGGTGTCGGTGTCGGCCAGCGAGCAGGTGCGGGCGGCGGTGTCGGCGTACACCGGGTTCGTGGCCCGGGAGGTGCTCGCCGACACGGTGGACTTCGCCGACGGCCTGGCCGGTTTCACCGGTGAGGTCGGCGACGGCGAGCGGGTGACGGTGACCGTCCGCCCGGTGTGAGGCGTGCGGAAGGGCCCCCCACCATCGCCTGACACGCGGGGGTGGGGACCCTTCCCCGGACCCGCGATCCAGTGGGCGGACGCGCGTGCACCCGTTGGGTCGCGCGGGCGTCCGTCCGCTACCGTGACACCGCCTGTTCAACGTACGATCGCCGGAGGACCAGTGCCGCTGCTCTACACCATCGGCAAGCTCACCGTGGGACCCGCGATGCGGCTGGCCTTCCGCCCGACCGTCGAGGGGCTGGAGCACATCCCGGCGACCGGCGGCGCGATCTTCGCGGGCAACCACCTCTCCGTCGCCGACGAACTGCTCCTGGGCACCGTCGTCCCCCGGCACCTCGCCTTCTGGGCCAAGTCGGAGTACTTCACCGGCACCGGTGCGCGGGGCGCGCTGTCCAAGTTCGTCCTCACCGGCCTGGGGGCCATTCCGGTCGAGCGGGCCGGTGGCCGGGCCGCACTGTCCGCGTTCGACGCGGCCATCCCCGCGCTGCGCGGTGGCGACCTGGTCGCCGTCTACCCCGAGGGGACCCGCTCGCCCGACGGCCGGCTCTACCGGGGACGGACCGGCACCGCCCGGCTGGCGGTGGCGGCCGGGGTGCCGGTGATCCCGGTCGGGGTGACCGGCACCGACAAGGTGCAGCCGATCGGCACCCGGATTCCCCGCCCCGGCAAGGCGAAGATCGTCATCCGGTTCGGCAAGCCGTTGGACTTCACCGGCCGCTCCGACGACCGCACCTCGCTGCGGGAGATGACCGACGAGCTGATGGCCGAGATCCAGAAGCTCACCGGCCAGGAGTACGTCCCCCGCTACGCCCCCCGCCGGGCCGAGCCCACCCCGGGCGGGACCCCGGCCTGACCGGTCCGCCCGGCTCCGGCCTGACCGGGCGTGGGTGGCGCCGGCCCGCGCTCAGCCCTGCTTGGGGGTGACGATCTGGGCGCGCATCCTGGCGAGCAGTTGGGCGCTGTCGTCCACCGAGAGCCGGGTGAAGACTCCGGTGGCGCTGCTGCCGTGGTCCACTGACGTGCAGACCACCACGTCGGCGCCGTCGGAGACACCGGTCGCGCAGCGCTCGTACCGGCCCCGCACGCCGCTGTCCACCGGTTGGGGCGTACCCAGCTTGTAGGTGCCGGTCAGCTGCACCATCGCGTCGTCCGCGTCGGACTCCGGCCGGAACCGGAAACCGGTGTCACCGAAGACTGCCACCCGCTTGCCGTCGGAGGTGATGTACACCCCGGCGTAGACGTCCTCGGCCAGCATGTTCGCCTTGCGTGCCTCGGTCTTGAGCTTGTCGACCTCACTGCCCGAGTCGTCGCGCAGGGTCAGGTCGGCCACCTGGGCGGGCAGCGCCGCGTCGGCCGGGTACTGCTGCCAGACCGGCTTGCCGAACCAGGCGGGGCAGCCACAGCAGCAGGCCAGGCTGAGCAGCAGCACCCAGGGCCAGCGCCGCCGCTTGCGGCGGACGTACCCCTTGGGAGGGCTGGCGGGGTTCGGCGGCGGGGCGACCGGTTGCGGGCGGACCCGCCGCTGCTTGGGCGGCCGGGGCGGCGCGGGCGGCGGCGGGGGTGGCAGCGCCGGGCGGGCCGGCGGCGGGGACGCCGGCCGCGCGGCGGGCACCGGCGCGACCGGGTACGGCCGGGTCGGCGACGGCGAGGCCGGACCGGCCGACGACGCCGACGGGTACGCCGGAGCCGGCGAGTGCGGGTGGGGCGTCGACGGGGCCGGCGGGGTCGGCGGCGTCGGGGTCTGCTGGTAGGGCGGGGCCGGTGGGGTCGGGGTGTGCTGGTAGGGCGGCGTCGACGGGGCCGGCGGGGTGGCGTGGGCCCGTTGGGGTGGGGTCGGGTCGGCGACCGGTGGGTAGGGGCGGGTCGGCGGGGACGCGGGGTAGGGCGGCGGAGCCAGTTCCGGGTGGTGCAGGTCCCAGCCACCGGTGTCCGCGCCCGCCCACGGGTCCACCGGGGCGCGGTGTTCGGGCAGCTCCGGTGGGAGCGGCGGTGGCGGTGGCGGCGGCACCGGAGAGAACTCGACCGACTCACCCCAGCCGCGGCGGCGCGGCGGCGGCGCGGGTACGGCGGCGGAACCACTCCACCGGGGCACCGCCGGCTCCTCCAGCGTCGCGTCGGGGCGCTGTTCCAGCCGGGTGGCGTCGGGGCGAGGGGCGTCGGGGTGCGGGGCGTCGGGGTGCGGGTCCAGTCGGGTCGGGTCGGGTCGGCCGGGCGTCGGCGGCTCGGGGGGCGTGTTCCCGGCCGGAACGGCGGCCGATCCCCGCGCCGGGGCGGCCGGGCCGGGGGCGACCCCCCGCGCCGGGGTGACCGGGCCGGGGGCGACCCCCCGCGCCGGGGCGGCCGCCTCCACCGGACGGCTCTGCGCGTCCGGACCGACGGGCTCCGGCGGGCTGGTCTGCTCATCCGGGTCAGCCGGCTCGTCCGGGTTGGTTTGCTCGTCCGGGGCGGCCGGCTCCGGCGGGTGGGACGACCCGGTCGGGCTGGTGGACTCCGGTGCGGTGGTGGGCCCGGTCGGGGTGGGAGGCTCCGCCAGGGTGGGACGCTCCGGACCGGTGGTGGCGTCGACGGGCGGGGTCGGCGGGGAATCCTCACCGGCCGGATGCGCGAGGTCGCCTTGCGTGACCGGAGTGGGCTCGTCGGCCGGCGCTGCGGTGTCGACAGGGTCGTGGGGTGGGGGTACGGGGAGGTCGACCGACCCGGCGGTGACCACCGGATCCTGCTGCCGACCTGGGAGCGGGTCGCCCCCATCGGCCAGCCGGTCTGCTCCCGGCTGCGGCTCCGGCATCGCGGCAATCTCCTCTCGCACCGGTTGCGAGGTTAGTACCGGGGCGCCACCTCGACCAATCGGCGCCCCGCGACCGCCCACCCCGGCACCCGGGAAGCCCCGACCGCGCACGGGGCGTCAGCCGGGGGTGGGGAGCCCGACGGGAGGGGGCGGCAGCGTGGCGGGGTAGGTCGGCGGTGCGGCGTGCCGTCCGCCGGTGGACGCGTACCCTTGGGCTCCATGAGTGCTCCGTCCACGACCCCGCGCCCCGCCGCGGCCATGACCGACGACGCGGTGGGTCTGCCGCCGCACCGCGACTCCGAGTTGTCGGTGTGGCCCCGGCTGGAGGCGCTGCTGCCCCAGGTGACCAAGCCCATCCAGTACGTCGGTGGCGAGTTGGGCGCGGTGGTCAAGGACTGGGACGCGGCGACCGTCCGCTGGGCGCTGATGTACCCCGACGCGTACGAGGTGGGCCTGCCCAACCAGGGCGTGCAGATCCTCTACGAGGTGCTCAACGAGCTGCCCGACGTGCTGGCCGAGCGGACGTACGCGGTCTGGCCGGACCTGGAACAGCTGATGCGCACCCACGGCGTGCCGCAGTTCACCGTCGACGCGCACCGGTCGGTGCGCCGCTTCGACGTGTTCGGGATCTCGTTCTCCACCGAGCTGGGCTACACCAACCTGCTCACCGCGATCGACCTCGCCGGCATCCCGATGCGCGCCGCCGACCGCACCGAGGCCGACCCGGTGATCGTGGCCGGTGGGCACGCCGCGTTCAACCCGGAGCCGATCGCCGACTTCATCGACGCCGCGGTGCTCGGCGACGGCGAGGAGGCGGTCCTGGAGATCACCACGATCGTCCGGGAGTGGAAGGCGGAGGGCTCCCCGGGCGGCCGGGACGAGCTGCTGCTGCGGCTGGCCCGCACCGAGAGCGTCTACGTGCCGCGCTTCTACGACGTGGACTACCTGCCCGACGGTCGCATCCAGCGGGTGGTGCCGAACCGCCCGGACGTGCCGTTCCGGGTGCACAAGCGCACGACCATGGACCTGGACGCCTGGCCGTACCCGAAGAAGCCGCTCGTGCCGTTGGCCGAGACGGTGCACGAGCGGTACGCGGTGGAGATCTTCCGGGGCTGCACCCGGGGTTGCCGGTTCTGCCAGGCCGGCATGATCACCCGTCCGGTCCGGGAGCGTTCGATCACCACCGTCGGGCAGATGGTCCAGCAGGGGCTGGAGTTCTCCGGCTTCCACGAGGTGGGGCTGCTGTCGCTGTCCTCGGCCGACCACTCCGAGATCGGCGACATGTGCTCCGGCCTGGCCGAGCAGTACGCCGGCACCAACGTGTCGCTGTCGCTGCCGTCGACCCGGGTGGACGCGTTCAACATCGACCTGGCGCAGGAGCTGTCCCGCAACGGCCGGCGGACCGGGCTGACCTTCGCCCCGGAGGGCGGGTCGGAGCGGATCCGCAAGGTCATCAACAAGATGGTGTCGAAGGAAGACCTGATCCGCACCGTGGTCACCGCGTACACCAACGGCTGGCGGCAGGTGAAGCTCTACTTCATGTGCGGCCTGCCCACCGAGACCGACGAGGACGTCCTCGAGATCGCCGACATGGCGCACGAGGTGATCCGGGCCGGGCGGGCCGCCACCGGATCGAAGGACATCCGCTGCACCGTGTCCATCGGCGGGTTCGTGCCCAAGCCGCACACCCCGTTCCAGTGGGCGTCGATGTCCGCCCCGGAGGTCATCGACGGCCGGCTCAAGCTGCTCAAGCAGGCGATCAACGCGGACCGGTCGCTCGGTCGGGCGATCGGCTTCCGCTACCACGACGGCGAGCCTTCGCTGATCGAGGGGCTGCTCAGCCGGGGTGACCGCCGGGTCGGCGCGGTGATCCACCAGGTGTGGCGCAACGGCGGCCGGTTCGACGGTTGGAGCGAGCACTTCTCGTACCAGCGCTGGGTGGACGCCGCCGCCGAGACGCTGCCCGCCTTCGGTGTCGACCTGGACTGGTACACCATCCGCGAGCGCGACGAGCTGGAGGTGCTGCCCTGGGACCACCTCGACTCGGGCCTGGACAAGGACTGGCTCTGGCAGGACTGGCAGGATTCGCTGAGCCAGTACGAGCAGGACGACTGCCGGTGGACCCCGTGCTTCGACTGCGGCGTCTGCCCGTCGATGGACACCGAGATCCAGATCGGTCCCACCGGCCGCAAGCTCCTGCCGCTCACCCCGGTCACCGCGCTGAAGGTGCCCACCGCCGCCCAGCAGTGACCGTCGACGGGGCGGCTCCGGCGGGCCACCCGTCCCGCGCCGACGATCGTGAAGCTATCGTCACCGGCAGTCCGCGCCACGGGTTGATCCGGGGCGCGGGATGACCGGCCGGCGTCAGACCGAGGAGTACGACGATCAGCAGGAAACCACAGCCGGAGGGCGGGCAGGCGCCGGTCGTCCAGCGTGTCCGGATCCGGTACGCCAAGCGCGGGCCGTTGCGGTTTACCTCCCACCGGGACTTCGCCCGCGCCTTCGAGCGCGCCCTGCGCCGGGCCGCCGTGCCGGTGGCCTTCTCCCAGGGCTTCACCCCGCACCCGAAGATCTCCTATGCCAGCGCCGCCCCCACCGGCGTCGCCAGCGAGGCGGAGTACCTGGAGGTCGGCCTCCAGGCGACGGTCGACCCGGAGCAACTGCGGGTCGCCCTCGACGCGGCGCTCTCACCCGGCCTCGACGTGCTGGAGGTGGTGGTCGCCGCCGGGGGGAGCCTGGCCGAGCGGATGGAGGCGTCGTACTGGCGCATCGAGCTGCCCGACGTCGACCCGGAAGTGGCGCAACGGGCGGTTTCCGCCTTCGTGGCCGCCGACGAGGTGCAGGTCGAGCGGATGACCAAGCAGGGCCGACGGACGTTCGACGCCCGTGGCGCGGTGACCCGCATCGATGTGTTGCCCCCGGTGGAGACGCCTTCCGGGGCAGCGGACTCGTCGTGTGCGATACTCGAACTGGTCGTTCGGCAGGTCACCCCGTCCGTGCGACCCGATGACGTCCTTTCCGGCCTCCGCGTGGTGGCCGCCCTGGAGCCGCCGGTCTCCCCGAGGGTGATCCGGCTGGCGCAGGGCATGTTGACCGCGCAGGGCGCGATCGTGGATCCGTTGGACGCGGACCGCGACGGGGCAGCCATCGGAGAACACTGACCGTCGGTCAGCGTTCTGGCAGGCAGACTTCGGCGGTCACGCACGTCGCGTGCCCGGCGGAAACACTTTTGCGGCGATCCTGCGTGGCAGCGCTCACCCGCGCCCGGGGCCGCCAGAACTGGAGAACCTCCATGCTCGAGAACGAGCCCGAGGGCGGCGAACGGACCGGTTCCCAGCCGGCCGGCGACACCGCCGACAGCACCGTCGCCGACGGCACGGGAGCCGCCGCCACCGACGGCACACCACCGGACGGCGCTGTGGCGTCGCCGGACGGTGCGGCGGCGGCACCGACCCGGCGGCGGACCACCCGACGGCGGGCCGCGCCGCTGAGTCAGCCGGAGCTGACCGGGGCGCCCGCCGAGGCGTCCGCCAGCGCCGCCTCGGCCACCGACGAGTCGCAGCAGGCCGAGGTGATCGTCCCGGTCGCCGGTGAGCTGGACTCCGCGCCGAAGACCACCCGACGCCGCCGCAAGGCCACCCCGGCCAAGGCAGCCGAGGAGCCGGTCGTCGCTGACGGCGTGGAAGAGGGCAGCGCGGAACTGGCGCCGCCGGTGAAGGTGACCCGTACCCGGCGGAAGAAGGCCGTCGCCCCGGCGGCGACCGAGCCACCCGCCGAGACCCCGACCGCGCCGGCGGCGACGGCTCAGGTTTCCGCAGTTGAGGAAGCGGTGGTCGAGGAGGAGGAGCCTGCCGTCGAGGCGGCTGCCCCGACCGAGCCGACCGTCGCCGACGAGCCCGCTGCGGCGGCGCCCGTCGGTCAGCCGTCCACCGCGGCGACGCCGTCGTTCGGGTCCGCTGCCGGGGAGGTGTCGCCCGGTGTCGCCGTGTCGGCGGCCGACGAGCCGGTGGAGCCGGCCGAGCCGCAGCCGCGTACCCGTCGGCGGCGGGCCGCGATCGCCGCGCCGACGGTCCTGTTCATGGCCCCGCAGCCGGAGGAACTGCCCACCTTCCGGGTGGTCGAGCCCGGCCCGGTCGCCGAGGAGCCCGTCGAGGAACCGGTCGACGAACCGGTCGAGACGGGTCGGCGGCGTCGCCGTGGCCGTCGCGAGGTCGAGCCGGTCGAGGCCGTCGAGCCGGTCGAGGTCGTCGCGGAGGAGCCCACCGGCGAGGCTGAGGAGGGCGACGACGAGGACGACGACGAGGACGACGACGAGTCGGCTGCCGCGCGCCGCCGTCGCCGCCGTGGCCGCCGTGGCCGGGGCCGGGGCAAGGGCGGCGCGGACGACGCCGACGAGGACGAGACCGAGGAGCCGGCCCAGGCCGAGGCCGAGCCGGAGGGCGACGACGCCGAGGACGACGGCGACGGGGACGGCGACGGACTGACCCGTCGGCGTCGGCGGCGTCGCCGTCGGGGTGCCGGGGACGTCGAGGCGGGCGCCGACGACGGCGTACCCACGGTGGTGAAGATCCGGGAACCCCGCAAGGCCGTCGACGAGGTGCAGGGGGTCTCCGGCTCGACCCGGCTGGAGGCCAAGCGCCAGCGCCGCCGGGACGGCCGGGAGCAGCGGCGGACCCGCCCGCCGATCCTGAGCGAGTCGGAGTTCCTGGCCCGCCGGGAGGCGGTCGACCGGGTGATGGCGGTCCGTCAGCGGGGCGACCGTACCCAGATCGCGGTCCTCGAGGACGGCATCCTGGTGGAGCACTACGTCACCCGGAACTCCTCCGGCACCATGGCCGGCAACGTCTACCTGGGCAAGGTGCAGAACGTCCTGCCCAGCATGGAGGCGGCCTTCGTCGACGTCGGGCGGGGTCGCAACGCCGTCCTGTACGCCGGTGAGGTCAACTGGGACAGCAGCGGCCTGGAAGGGCGCTCCCGCTCGATCGAGCAGGCGCTGCGTTCCGGCGACTCGGTGCTGGTGCAGGTCACCAAGGACCCGATCGGGCACAAGGGTGCCCGGCTGACCAGCCACGTCGCGCTCTCCGGCCGGCACCTGGTCTACGTGCCCAACGGCAACGCCTCCGGGATCAGCCGCAAGCTGCCCGACACCGAGCGCAAGCGGCTGCGCGACGTGCTCAAGAAGCTGGTTCCCGACGGCGCGGGCGTGATCGTCCGGACCGCCGCCGAGGGGGCCAGCGAGGACGAGCTGGCCCGGGACGTCACGCGGCTGCAGGCCCAGTGGGAGGACATCCAGGCCAAGGCGACCGCGGGTGGCGCCCCGGTGCTGCTCTACGAGGAGCCCGACCTGGTCATCCGGGTGGTCCGGGACCTGTTCAACGAGGACTTCCGCGAGCTGGTCATCGAGGGCGAGCAGTCGTACGGCATGGTCGAGTCGTACCTGTCGCACGTCTCACCGGACCTGGTCGACCGGGTGCGCCGGTACGTCGGCACCGCCGACGTGTTCACCGAGTACCGGATCGACGAGCAGATCATCAAGGGGCTGGACCGCAAGGTCTTCCTCCCCTCCGGTGGTTCGCTGGTGATCGACCGCACCGAGGCGATGACCGTCATCGACGTCAACACCGGCAAGTACACCGGCTCCGGGGGCAACCTGGAGGAGACGGTCACCCGCAACAACCTGGAGGCGGCCGAGGAGATCGTCCGCCAGCTGCGGCTGCGTGACATCGGCGGCATCGTGGTGATCGACTTCATCGACATGGTGCTGGAGTCCAACCGGGAGCTGGTGCTGCGCCGGCTCACCGAGTGCCTGGGCCGGGACCGGACCAAGCACCAGGTGACCGAGATCACCTCGCTCGGCCTGGTGCAGATGACCCGCAAGCGGATCGCCGCCGGCCTGCTGGAGGCGTTCAGCGAGCCCTGCGAGTGCTGCAAGGGTCGGGGCCTGGTGATCCACACCGAGCCGGTGCCGGAGAAGCCGCGTGCCGTCAACGGCGGCGCGGGCGACCGGGTCAAGGCCGTCGCCTCGGCGGTCGCCGCACCGCCGGCCGAGCCGCCGGCCAGCGCGTCGTCGCGGCGGCGGGCCCGTAAGGCCGCCACGGCGGAGCGGACCGTGGTCGAGACCACCGAGGCCCCCGACGTCGAGGTCGCCGCCCCGGCGGCCGACAACGGCTACGACGACACCATGGGCTACGACCTGTCCCGGTACGAGACGCAGAGCCCGGCCGCGTCGGCCGTGGTCGACGCCCAGACCGGCGAGTCGGCCCGGCTCGCGGGGGCGGACGACCCGGACGCGCTCGGCGAGGCCGACGGCGACGACGACGGTGGGGAGGCCGGCACGGGTCGGCGTCGCTCCCGCCGGGGCGGTGCCCGTCGCCGTACCCGACCGTGACGGGCTGACCTGCACCAGGCGTCACCGGACCCCTTCCTCGGCGTACCGTCGGTGGGAGGGGTCCTGCCGTGCCGGTGGCCGACGATACGATCGGTCACCCCCGGCTAGGAGAAGACATGCGCCGCCTGCTCGCCGCCATCGTGGTGACCACCGTCCTGCTGACCGGCGTCGGGTGTTCCGGCGACCGGTCCGACGCGCCGGCCACCTCCGGCCCGTCGTCCGGTGCCGCGACCCCCGCCACCGTGGTCCCGTCCGCCATGGTCAGCGGCTCTCCGGCGGGTGGCAACGGGCCGCAGGTGTGCGCCGACGCCGAGGCCGCGTCGACCACGGCGGTGCGCACCTACGTCGAGGAACTGGGCAAGATGATCGCGGCGGTCGGCGCGAACGACAGCACGGCGGCGGACACCGCCCGGAAGCGGGCGGAGGCGGCCCTGTCCACCTGGCGGACCGGGTTGCGGCAGCAGTCCGGCCGGGCCACCGATCCGCAGTTGAAGACCCTGCTCACCGACCTGGCCGCCGAGATCGGCCGGCTCGGCACCGACGTCGACTCGATCGACGAGACCGAGCTGGACCGGCTCCAGCAGCGGCTGGACCAGCTCTGCGCCCGCTGACGGCGGACGGCTGCGGCGCGGTCGGCTGACCGGTGTGGGGCCGCCGGGAGGCCGGTCGACAGGGGGGCCGGTTTGGGGGGCGGGTGGGTGATGGCGTACTCTTTCCTGCGGCACACTTTGGTGTGCCGAGTTCCCGCGTGCCCGCGCTGCCGGTGTCACAGCTACCCGGCGAGTTGCCATGGGAACGACCGCCAGCAGCCTCAACGACAGGGAGTCCGCCTCCGATGTACGCGATCGTCAAGACCGGCGGCAAGCAGTACAAGGTCGCCGAGGGCGACGTGATCGAGGTCGAGAAGCTCACCGGTGCCCCCGGTGACGCGGTGAAGCTCACCGCGGTGCTCCTCGTCGACGGTGACGACCTGGTGACCGACGCGGCGAAGCTTGCCAAGGTCGCGGTGTCCGGCGAGATCGCCGCGCACACCAAGGGCCCGAAGATCCGGATCCACAAGTTCAAGAACAAGACCGGCTACCACAAGCGCCAGGGTCACCGCCAGCCGTTGACCCAGGTCAAGGTGACCGGCATCTCCAGCGGGAAGTAGGTCGTCCTCCAATGGCTCACAAAAAGGGTGCGTCCAGCTCGCGTAACGGTCGTGACTCCGCGGCCCAGCGACTCGGCGTGAAGCGCTTCGGTGGTCAGGTCGTCAGCGCGGGTGAGATCCTCATCCGTCAGCGTGGCACCAAGTTCCACCCCGGTGACCTGGTCGGCCGCGGTGGCGACGACACGCTCTTCGCGCTGGCCGCCGGCTCGGTCCTGTTCGGCACCAAGCGGGGTCGCAAGACCGTCAGCATCGTGCCGCAGTAGCTCGAAGGCGAAGCGGGCCGCGGACCTCGGGTCCCGGCCCGCTTCGCCGTTTCAGGGGCGGGATCTCCCGCCACCGGGTGCCCACTGCCTGTGGGGCCGGCCCGGGGGTGTGTTTTTCAGGTGCGGGGCCGGACCCCGCTGGAAGGATTGGCGTCGTGACGACGTTCGTTGACCGGGTCGTCCTGCACATGCAGGCCGGCGACGGCGGGCACGGCTGTGTCTCCATCCACCGGGAGAAGTTCAAGCCCTTCGGCGGCCCGGACGGGGGCAACGGCGGGCACGGCGGCAGTGTCTCGCTGGTCGTCGACCCGCAGGTGACCACGCTGCTGGACTTCCACTTCCGCCCGCACATGAAGGCGGACAACGGCAAGGGCGGCGCGGGCTCGAACCGGGACGGCGCCAACGGCCACGACCTGCTGATCAAGGTGCCGAACGGCACCGTCGTGCAGACCCTCGACGGCACGGTGCTGGCCGACCTGGTCGGCGCGGGCACCACCTTCGAGGCGGCCCGGGGCGGGCGGGGCGGACGGGGCAACGCCTCGCTGGCCAACGCCCGACGTAAGGCGCCCGGCTTCGCCGAACTGGGCGAGCCCGGTGACCAGCTCGACGTGGTGCTGGAACTCAAGAGCGTCGCCGACGTCGGCCTGGTCGGTTTCCCGTCGGCGGGCAAGTCGTCGCTGATCTCGGTGATCTCCGCCGCCAAGCCGAAGATCGCCGACTACCCGTTCACCACCCTGGTGCCCAACCTGGGCGTGGTGCGGGTGGACAACCACACCTTCACCGTCGCCGACGTGCCGGGCCTGATCCCGGGTGCGGCCACCGGCAAGGGACTGGGCCTGGAGTTCCTCCGCCACGTCGAGCGGTGCGCCGTGCTGGTGCACGTGGTCGACACGGCGACCCTGGAACCGGGTCGGGACCCGCTGGCCGACATCGACACCATCGAGGCGGAGCTGGCCGAGTACGGCGGGTTGACCGACCGGCCCCGGCTGGTGGCGCTGAACAAGGTCGACGTGCCGGACGGGCAGGACCTCGCCGACATCGTCCGACCCGACCTCCAGGCGCGGGGTTTCCAGGTGTTCGACGTGTCCGCGGCCACCCGGGAGGGGCTCAAGGAGCTGATGTACGCGATGGCGGAGCTGGTCGACCAGGCCCGCCGTGCCGCGCCGCCGGCCGAGCCAACCCGGGCCGTGATCCGTCCCAAGGCGGTCGACGACGCCGGCTTCACCATCGAGGCGGCGGCCGACGGCTCGTTCACGGTCCGGGGTGTCCGACCCGAGCGCTGGGTACGCCAGACGAACTTCGACAACGACGAGGCGGTCGGTTTCCTCGCCGACCGGCTGGCCCGGCTGGGGGTGGAGGACAAGCTGGCCAAGGCCGGCGCGAACCCCGGTGACCTGGTCCGGATCGGCGAGCGGGAGTTCGACTGGCAACCGACCCTGTACGCCGGCGTCGACTTCGTCCCCGGCAACCGGGGCACCGACGTACGGCTGGAGGACAAGTCGTCGCGCCCTGCGGCGGCGGAGCGGTTGGCCGCCCGCAAGGCCCGTCGGCAGCGCCCCGAGGACGAACTGTCCACCGCCTCGGAGGACCTGGCGGACGACGACGAGGACAGCGACGAGGACGAGGAGTAGCCCCGTACCGGTCGGGTCCGGGTCGTTTTCCGGAAACCTCCGGGAAACGGACCCGGCCTAGCGTGGGGTGATGCTGATCGAGTCCCGTCCCGCCACCGACCCGGAGGTCGACGCGTTGGTCGCCGCCCAGCAGCGGGAGCTGCGCGTGGCCGACGGCGGGCTGGACGGGCAGGCCACGGTGGTCCACGACGGCATCCGCTACCTGGTGGTGGTGGACGGCGGCCGGGTGGTCGCCTGCGGTGGCGTCCAGCCCCTCGACGCGGACACCGGTGAGCTGAAGCGGATGTACGTCCGCCCGGCCTACCGGGGGCGCGGGATCGCCCGGCAGTTGCTCAGCGCGCTGGAGGAGTTGGCGTTCCAGCAGGGCCACTCGGTGCTCTGCCTGGAGACGGGCAGCTACCTGCCGGCCGCGATCGGCCTCTACACCTCCGGCGGCTACCAGCCGATCCCGGTCTACGGCGAGTACGTCGACAACCCGTACAGCGTGTGCTTCGCCAAGCGGCTGCCGGTGGCGGCCTGAAGGGGACGGCCCGCGACAGGGTGGCGTCGGCGAGCGGATCGACCCAGGTGGCCGTGAGCCGGTGGCGTTCTCGCCGGTCAGCGGCCCCGGGTGGTCGGGTCGGCCCGGATCCACCTGCTCAGGTCGCTGGGCTCGGCCGGGGTCAGCCGGCGACGCAGCGCCCGGACCGAGTGGGCCGGTCGACGGACCCGCCGACCGGCGTAGCGGACCCCGCCGCGACCCACCCGACGGGCCAGTGCGAGCCAGCCGCAGACCCCGCGTTCGAGCAGCCAGAACGGTGCGGCCAGCGCGGTGGCCGGGGGGAACACCGCCGGTCCGCCGGCCCGTCGCCGGCCGACCTCCGCCACGGCCACCGCGCCGGCCGCGCCGACGGCCAGCAGTCCCGGCCGGCGGGCCACCACCGCGGCCAGCACCCCGGGCAGCACCGCCAGCGCGACCAGCAGCCGCGCCGGCTGGGCCAGGTCGTCGTACGCCTGGCGGACCCGCTGGCCCCGGAAGTGCGCCGCGCTGGGCGGCAACCGTCGTACGTAGAGCCAGGCGGGGCTCGCCTCGGTCCCGCCGTACGCCCGGACGGTGCGCACCAGTTCCAGGTTCTCGAAGAGCACGTCCGGGTCGTAGCCGCCCATCGCCCGGAAGGTGCTGCGCCGCACCGCCAGGGTGCCCGGCCAGTCCGCGCCGAACGCCCGGTTGAGCAGGGTCCGGCCGGTGTCCCACCAGGCGTGCCAGGGCAGCGGGTCGAAGTAGTTCTGCGGGCGGACCAGGTCGGCGGTGTCCAGCAACCGGTGCACCGCCCGCAGCCCCGCCTCGTCGTACCGGACGTCGTCGTCGGCGATCACCACGTGTTCGTGCCGCGCCGCCGCCACCCCGGTCAGCACCCCGCGTACCTTGCCGTTGACCCCGTGCACCGTCGGATCGGGTGGCAGGTGGCGCAGCAGGCCGTGCCAGCGGGCGGCGTGCCGGGCGTACACCTGCGGTGGTGAGCCGTCGACCACGGTCACGTCGACCAGCCGGCACAGCGCGCGCAGGTAGCCGGTCAGCTCGTCCGGGCCGTCGTCGTCGGCCCGGCACAGCGGCAGGACGTACTCGACGGGGAATCGGGGCGGGGCGCCTAGGCGGGACCCGGCCGGGGCCGGTCGCGCGGACCCGGCGGGGGCGCTCACCCTCGCTCCGTCCGGCGGGCGACGGCACGACGGTCGCGACGGCGGACGGCACGGTGGTCCCGGCCGGTGGTGGTGTCGGGCAAGGGTCCTCCCGGTGATGATGGTTCCCGAACATCCCCCGCCGCTGCCCGACCAAACCGCGCAGTTTCCGGCCCTCGACGCGGGTGGCAGAGTGCCCGTCCCCGGGCTGACCGGTCAGGGCGGCGGCCCGTCGGACGCCGACGCCCGGTGGCCCCGGTGCGGGGGACGGGTCAGCCGGCCCGGCGCACGCCGGTGAGCACGAAGCCGCTGGGCGGCAGGGTCGGCACCCGGGACAGGTTCAGGGCCAGATCCTGCGGGGGCACCTGGTAGTCCATCGCCCCGGCCAGCAGGCCGACCGCCTGCTTCATCAGCTCGATGGTGATCCACTCCCCGGCGCAGCGGTGACCGCCCAGGTGGCTGCCCCCGCCCTGCGGCACGAAACCGTACGGGTCGTCGCGCCAACCGGCGAACCGCTCCGGGTGGAACTGCTCCGGCTCGGCCCAGAGCCGCGGGTGGTGGTTGGTGCCGTACAGGTCGAGCAGCACCCGGCGGCCCTTCGGGAAGTGGTGCCCCTGCCACTCGAAGGAGTGCCGCACCCGGGCGAAGGCGACCGGGAAGAACGGGTAGTAGCGGCGGACCTCCTGGACGAACCACTCGGTCGGTTCGTCGCCGGTGCGGACCCGGTCCCGCCAGGCCGGGTGGTCGTGCAGGGCCAGGGCGGCGAAGACCACGTACCGGTCGACGGCCACGGTGGGGCGCAGCACGTTGATCAGTTCCACCGCGGCGACCCGGCGGGGGAGCAGCCGCCCGTCGGCGTCCCGGTGCTCGGCGATGACCGCGAGCGCGCTTCCGGCGGGTGCGGGCAGGGTGCCGGTCCGGACCCGCTCCACCACGTCGGCGATCCAGCGCTCGGCCCGCAGGCGTCCGCGCAGACCACGCCAGTGCCGGGGCCCCAGCGCGGCCGGTCCGTCGATCATGGCCTGCATCTGGGCGTTGCGCCGGACGACCTCACTCTCCGGCAGCGGCACTCCCGCCCAGGCGCAGACGGCCCGTAGCAGCAGCGGGCCGACCTCGTCGCGCAGCACCACCGGGCCGGTCCCGCCCCAGCCCGCCAGTCGGCTGCGCCACTGGTCGGCGAAGAGCTGGCCGAGTCGCGCGACGGCCGAGGGGGTCATGATCGACATGAACATGGCCTTGCGGTCGGCGTGGGCCGCGCCGTCCAACCCCTGCACCCCGCCCTGCCCGGTCAGCGTCCGCTGGCCCCGCTTGGGTGCCGCGCCGGCCCGCCGGAACCGTTCGGTGTCATAGAAGAGCTCCGCCGCCTCCCGCCCGCGCAGGAAGATCGTTTGTTCCAGCAGCAGCCGCGCGGTGAAGATGTCGGTGTCGTAGCGCTCGCACCGGGTGCTGATGAACCGGTAGCCCTCGCGGAAGAACGCCAGCGTGCTCTCCGGGCTGCGGTCGGCCGGGGTGGTGGCCATCTGGCTTCTCCTGACGCAGTGACGGTGGGCGGACCCGGCTGGTCGGCCGTGGGGGTTCTACCCGGTTTTGGGGTATTGAATCCCCCTGTGTGGGCCCGGTGCCGGGGGCGGTCGGCCGGATGTGGGCCAGCAGTCAGGCGACCGCTGGCCCCTCCCGGGACGCCGGAAACCTGGTTGGCTCGTCGGCAGGACCACCGCAGGTGGTCGTGCGTCGACGACGGGGAGGACCGGATGCGGGAGAACACACCGCCGTACTGGCGTCAGCGACGGATGGCCGACCCGCCCGGTGGGTCGGTCGGGGTCCGTCCGCCGGAGCAACCGCTGATCCTGCGACCCCGCCGGCCACCCCGACACTTCACCGTTCACCTGGGCTTCGCCGCCGACGGCCCGGAGCAGGCCCGTGAGCTGGCGGTGGCGTACGCGGAGGCGCTGAGCCTGCTCCGTCCGGAGCTGGTGCTGGCCTCGGTCGCCCTGTCCCCGGCCGATTCCTGGCGGGCCGCGGAGCGGCTCTTCTGTGCCGCCGTCGGCCCGGACGACGAGCGCTGCGCCGACGTCGCCGGCCACCCGGGGTTCCACCACGCACCCGGGCCGGGCGGGTTGGGCTGGGGCGAGGGGGACGGGTGAGTCGTCGTCCCGGGGCCGGTCGACCGGCCGGCGCGGTGGCCGTCGGCCGGCCTGGTGTCCCCCGGGGGGTAGGGCGTCTCGCCGCGTACCGCCCGGGGGTCGACGTCCGGCGCTCAGTCCAGGTCGAACTCGCCGTCCTGGGCGCCCGCGACGAACGCGTCCCACTCGGCCTGGGTGAAGACCAGCACCGGACCGTCCGGCTCGGCCGAGTTGCGCATCCCGATCAGGTCGTCCACGAAGGCCACCTCGACCGCGCTGTCGGAGGTGTCTCCCTCGGCTCGCTGCCAGACCGCCCGGGACAGGTCGAAGTCGCCCTTGGGGTGCTGACCCATTGTTGATCCTCCATTGCCACGCGTAAGGGAAGCCCGGCCGGCTCCCCCGTCGGGCAGGATAAGCGGATGCCGAGCCTGACCCGTGTAGAGGCGACCGCGCGTCGCGCACTGATCGATGTCGAGTCCTATCAGGTGGACCTCGATCTGACCGGCGGCGAGGAACGCTTCCGGTCGACGACCATCATCCGGTTCCGGGCCACCGCCGGTGCCGAGACCTTTGTCGAGGTCAAGCCCGCGACCCTGGAGGCGGTCCGCCTCAACGACCGGGAGCTGGACCCGGCAGCCCTCACCGACGGCCGTTTCCCACTCACCGGACTGGCGGCGGAGAACACCCTCACGGTCACCGCCGAGATGGCGTACTCCAACACCGGTGAGGGGATGCACCGCTTTGTCGACCCGGCCGACGGAGCGACATACCTCTACGCGATGTCGTTCCTGGACGAGGCGCCGCGCATCTTCGCCGCCTTCGACCAGCCCGACCTCAAGGCCCCGGTGACCCTCGCGGTGACCGCGCCACCGCAGTGGACGGTCGCCGCCAACGGCCCGCTCGCCGCCAACCCGGCCCCGGGCCGTTGGGAGTTCGCCCCCACCGCGCCGCTGGCCAGCTATTTCGTCACCCTGATCGCCGGCCCCTGGCACGTACGCCGGGACAGCCACGACGGCATCCCGCTCGGCGTCTACTGCCGGCAGTCGTTGGCCACCCACCTCGACGCCGACCTGGACGAGATCCTCACCGTCACCAGGCAGTGCCTGGACCGCTTCCACCAGCTCTTCGCCGAGCCCTACCCGTTCGTCAAGTACGACCAGGCGTTCGTGCCGGAGTTCAACGCCGGGGCGATGGAGAACCCGGGCCTGGTGACCATCCGCGACGACGACGTCTTCCGGTCGGCGGTCACCGACAGCGAGCGGGAGCAGCGGGCCACCACCATCGCCCACGAGATGGCCCACATGTGGTTCGGTGACCTGGTCACCATGCGCTGGTGGGACGACCTGTGGCTGAACGAGTCCTTCGCCGAGTACCTGGGCACCCGGGTCACCGCCGAGGCGACCCGGTTCGACGGGGCCTGGACGACCTTCGCGATCCGCCGCAAGGCCTGGGGGTACGCCGCCGACCAGCGCCCGTCCACCCACCCGGTCGCCCCGGAGGAGGTCGCCGACGCCGCCCAGGCCCTGCTCAACTTCGACGGCATCTCGTACGCCAAGGGCGCCAGCGTGCTCCGCCAGCTCGTCGCCTGGCTCGGCGACGACGCCTTCCTGGCCGGGCTCAACCGGCACTTCGCCGCCCACCGCTTCGGCAACGCCACCCTGGCCGACCTGCTCGCCAATCTCAGCGCCGCCAGCGGGCGCGACCTCACCGACTGGGCCGCCCGCTGGTTGCGCCAACCGCAGGTCAACACGCTGCGCACGGAGATCTCGGTGGACGCCGACGGCCGGTGGGCCTCGGCGGCGGTGGTGCAGACCGCGCCGCAGGAGTACCCGGTGCTGCGTCCGCACCGGATCGCCGTCGCCCGGTACCTGCCCGACGGCCCGGCCGAACGGATCGAGGTCGATCTCGACCCGGCCGCCGACCGGGGGCGCACCGCGCTGCCCGCGCTGACCGGACGGGTCGCCGAGGGTCTGCTCCTGCCCAACGACGGCGACCTCACCTTCGCCAAGATCCGGCTCGACCCGGCGTCGGCGGACGCGGTCGGCACCGTGCTGCCCGGACTCACCGACCCGTTGGCCCGCGCCCTGCTCTGGGAGGAGTCGCTGGACGCGGCGACCGACGGCGAGCGGCCGGTGTCGGCGGTGGTGTCGTTGTTGACGGTGGCCCTGCCCACCGAGACCGAGGTGGCCGTCGCGGAGAGCGTGCTCGCCCGCAGCCGCAACCTGGTCGACCGCTATCTCGACCCGCTCGCCCGGGACGCCGCGCTGCTGCGGACGGCCGAGGCCTGCGCCACGTTGCTCGCCGCGGCCCCGGCCGGCGGTTCGCTGCAACTGGCCGCCGCGCGTGGGCTGCTCTCGGCCACCGCCGACGCCGACCTGCTGGCCGGGTGGCTCGTCGGCCGGGAGGTGCCCGACGGGCTGGCGGTCGACGCCGAGCTGCGCTGGGCGCTGCTGCGCCGGCTGGTGGTGCTGGGCGCGGCCGGCGAGACCGAGATCGCCGCCGAGGCGTCGGCCGATCCCAGCGCCACCGGTGCCGAGCGGGCGGCCCGGTGCCGGGCGGCCCGGCCCGAGGTGGCCGCGAAGGACGCCGCCTGGGAGATCATCACCCGGGACACCACCCGCTCCAACCGGCTCGTCGAGGCGGCGGCCGAAGGGTTCTGGCAACCGGAGCAGGCCGAGCTGACCGGCATCTACGTCGACCGGTACTTCACCGAGATGCCGGCGGCGGCACGGCGGCGTACCGCCTGGGTGGCCGAACGGGTCGCCCGGCTGGCCTTCCCCCGGTACGCCGTGGCCCAGCCCACCCTGGACTCGGCCGCGGCCCTGCTCGCCCGCGACGACCTCACTCCCGGGCTGCGCCGGACCGTCGTCGACGCCGCCGACGACCTGCGTCGGGCCCTGGTCGCCCGGACGGCGGTCGCGGCTGCCGCCGCCTGACGGTCGGTCCGCGCCGGGCCCCGGCGGGCCCGGCGCGGGGCGGCCTACGATCATCGGGTGGAGGAAGACATCCGGCGGATCGGCATCATGGGCGGCACCTTCGACCCGATCCATCACGGCCACCTCGTGGCGGCCAGCGAGGTGGCGGACCGGTTCGGCCTGGACGAGGTGGTCTTCGTGCCGACCGGTGAGCCGTGGCAGAAGGCGGACACCCCGGTCAGCCCGGCCGAGGACCGTTACCTGATGACGGTCATCGCCACCGCGTCCAACCCGCGCTTCCAGGTCAGCCGGGTCGACATCGACCGTGGGGGCCCCACCTACACCGTCGACACCCTCCGTGACCTGCACCACGAGTACGGCCCGAAGGCGCAGCTGCACTTCATCACCGGCGCGGACGCGCTGGAGCGCATCCTCTCCTGGAAGGACCTGGACGAGATCTTCGCGCTGGCCCACTTCATCGGGGTCACCCGGCCCGGCTTCGCGCTGACCGACGAGCACCTGCCCGCCGACACGGTCAGCCTGGTGCAGGTGCCCGCGATGGCGATCTCCTCGACCAACTGCCGCGACCGGGTCGGTCGGGGCGAGCCGGTCTGGTATCTGGTGCCCGACGGTGTGGTGCAGTACATCGCGAAACGGCGGCTCTACCAGCAGTGATCCCGTCCGGTAACAGCCAGTTCGTCCCGGTAACCGGCCAGAACTGACAAGTCGTCGCTGCGCCAGGTGTGAGACGCTTGGTGGGTCGCACGGTTGATCGAAGGAGAACGGTGACAGTTTCCGAACGCGCTCACGAGCTGGCGATGGCCGCCGCCCAGGCTGCGGCCGACAAGAAGGCGCAGGACATCGTCCTCATCGACGTGGGTGAGCAGCTCGCCATCACCGACGTGTTCCTGGTCGCCTCCGCGCCCAACGAGCGCCAGGTGATGGCCATCGTCGATGCCATCGAGGAGCGTCTGTTGGAGCTGCCCGAGAAGGCCAAGCCGCTCCGCCGCGAGGGCGAGCGCGGTGGCCGCTGGGTGCTGCTCGACTTCGTCGACATGGTGGTCCACGTCCAGCACACCGAGGAGCGCGAGTTCTACGCCCTCGACCGGCTCTGGAAGGACTGCCCGCAGCTGCCGTTCGTCGACCGTGACCTGGTCGACGCCGACGCCGCCGGTTCCGCCGCCGAATGACCCGCCTGATCGTCTGGCGGCACGGCAACACCGACTGGAACGCTGCCGGCCGGGTTCAGGGGCAGGTCGACGTACCGCTCAACGAGCTCGGCCGGGACCAGGCCCGGACCGCCGCGCCGCTGCTCGCGGCGCTGCGTCCGGACGTCGTCGTCGCCTCCGACCTGCGCCGGGCCGCCGACACCGCCGCCGCGCTCGCCCAGCTGACCGGCCAGCCGGTACGCCCCGACACCCGGCTGCGGGAACGACACTTCGGCCAGTGGCAGGGGCTCGCCCTGACCGACGCCGCCGCACGGTTCCCCACCGAGCACGCCCGCTGGCGGGCCGGCGAGCCGGACCCGGGCGCGGGCATCGAATCCCTCGACGACCTCGGCAAGCGCGTCGGTGAGGCGCTGCTGGCCGCCGCCGAGCTGGTCGACGGTGGCACCGTCGTGGTCGCCACCCACGGCGGTGCGGCCCGGCAGGGCGTCGGTCACCTGCTCGGCTGGGACCACTCGGTGCTGCGCAGCGTCGGCTCACTGGCCAACTGCCACTGGACCGAGCTGCGGCACAACGACGTCCGGGGCTGGCACCTGCGCGCCCACAACGTCGGCCCGATCACCCGGCCGGCGCAATCCGAGCCGGTCTGAGCCGGTCGGCCCGGGCGGTCGGCCCCGGCATCGGCTAGCGTGCCGGGCATGTCCGTCGCGGTCGTCACCGACTCCACCGCCTACCTGCCCCCCGAACCGGTGCGGGCGCACCGGTTGACCGTGGTGCCGTTGACCGTCGTGCTCAACGGAGCCGAGGGGCTGGAGGGGGTGGAGACCTTCCCCGCCGACGCCACCCGGGTGCTCGGTGGCCGACGGGTCTCGGTGAGCACGTCCCGCCCCTCCCCGGCACAGTTCGTCGCGACCTACCGGCGGTTGCTGGCCGACGGCGCGGACGGGGTGGTGTCGGTGCACCTGTCGGCCGAACTGTCCGGCACGGTGGCGGCGGCCCGGCTCGCCGCCGCCGAGGTCGGTGACCGCGTCGAGGTGGTCGACAGCCGGGCCGCCGGCATGGGCCTCGGCTTCCCGGTGCTCGCCGCCGCCACTGCCGCCGAGACCGGTGCCGACCTGGCCGGGGTACGCGCCGCAGCGCTGGCCGCCGTCGACCGGACCACCATCTTTTTCTATGTCGACACGCTGGAGTTCCTGCGTCGGGGCGGCCGGATCAACGCGGCCGAGGCGCTGCTCGGCACCGCCCTGTCGGTGAAGCCGATCATGCACATGCCGGACGGCGCGATCGTGGTACGCGACAAGGTGCGTACCGCCAGCCGGGGGGTGGCCCGCCTGATCGACCTGGCGGTCGAGGCCGCCGCCGACGCCGACGTGGATCTCGGCGTGCACCACCTCGCCGCCCCGCAACGCGCCCAGCAGTTGGTCGAGGCGCTCACCGCCCGGTTCGGCGACCGCCTGCACGACACCTACGTCTCCGAGGCCGGTGCGGTGGTCGCCGCCCACGCCGGACCGGGCCTGGCCAGCGTGGTGGTCCACCGCCGGCCGACCTGAGCCGGGACGGGCGCCGGCAGCTGCCCCGTTGACTGCTCGGGTCGGCGACGCGACGCCTTCCGAGCGCCACGTGGATCTCGGCATGCACCGCCTGTGGCGGCGCGGCGGCGGCACCGGGCACACGGCGGGGACGAACCCCTGACCCGGCAACCGTCCGCTGTGCGTTACCCGCTGTGCGCTGTAGCAGATCTGACCATGATCAGGCGGTTGTCCACAGCCGGTGCCGTTGTCCACAGCCGACCTCCGACGAGCGGAGCAGGTGCCCTCCGCCGGCCTAATCTCGCGCCGTGTCGGAGGATGAGGAAACCAGGGTGCGGCGGCGGCTGTACCGGCTGACCGACGGGGTGTCGGCAGGGCCGCCGCTGTCACCGCCCCGCCCGTACGGGCCGGTGGGGCTGCGCGTACCGCCGGGTGACGGCGTGGGTGGGGCGTCGGCCCGCCGTCGGTCCGGGCCGGCCGCCGACACCAGCCCCCGCGACGCCGGGCCGGCCGGTGGACCCCTCAAGGTCGGTCCTTCCGATGCCGACTGGGCGCGTCACACCGAAGTGGACGATCCGGTCCGGGACGGCGGTTCCGTCCGGTCCGCCGACCTCGACCGGGCGCACCACGCCGCCGGTGACGACGGGATCTCCGCCGGTCGGCTGCCCGGGCCCGGCGTCTTCGACCCCGGCCGGCGCGGGGTCCGGGCGTTGGCTGCCGTGGCAGTGGTCGTGGTGCTCGGCGCGGGGTTCTGGGCCTGGCGCTCCCGCCCCCAGGCGCAACCGGTCCCGGCGGCGACTGCGGTGGCGGGGCCGGAGTCCTCAGCCGGGGCCGCGTCGGGCCCGGCCCCGAAACCGACCGGCGACCTGGTGGTGGCGGTGGCCGGCAAGGTACGCCGCCCCGGGCTCGTCCGGGTGCCGGCCGGGGCGCGGGTCGCCGACGCGGTCGAGGCAGCCGGTGGTGCCCTGCCCGGCGTCGACGTGGCGTTGCTCAACCCGGCGCGGAAGCTGACCGACGGGGAACTGATCCTGGTCGGCGTCACCGCACCACCCGGTGGAACCGGCCCGGACGGTGCTGCGGCCGGCCCCGCAGCAGCGCCGCCCGGGGGAGTTCCGAGCGGTCGGGTCAACCTCAACACGGCCACGTTGGCGCAGCTCGACGCGCTGCCCGGGGTCGGCCCGGTGCTCGCCCAACGCATCCTCACCCACCGCGACCAGCAGGGCGGCTTCCGTAGCGTGGGCGACCTGCGCCAGGTCGACGGCATCGGCGACGCCCGGTACGAGCAGCTCAAGGACCTGGTGACGGTGTGACCGGCCGTCCCGAGCCGGTGCAGGACCGGCGGAGCAGCGCTGCCGGCCGGTGGCCCGGGGTGGGCGGCCAAGGTGCCGGCGGCCCCGCACCCGCCGGCGCGATGACCGCTGCATCCGGCGACCCCGCCACCGGCGACCGGCTTCCCGACCTGCGCCTGGCCGGGCTGGCGGTGGCGGCCTGGTGGGCGGCGCTGGCCTGCCTGCACCTCACCGCCCGGACGGCGGTCCTGCTGGCGGCCGCCGCCGCTGTCCTCGCCGCCCTGCTCGCCGGGCACCTGTGCGGCGTGCTGGGCACCCCGGCCGCCCCCGTCCGCCGGTACGGCTGGATCGCCGTCGCCGTGCTGCTCGGTGTGGTCTGCGGCAGCACCGCCACCGGGGCCCGGCTGCACGTCCGGGACGCCGCTCCGGTGCGTGCCCTGGTCGACGACCGGGCCCGGGTCACCGCCGAGCTGGTGCTCCGCGACGATCCCCGCCCGGTCCGGGGCGCGCCGGGCCGCCCGGCGACCCTGCTCGTCACCGCGCAGTCGACCGTCCTCACCGACCCCCAGGGCCATCGCCTGCGGGTCCCCGTGCGGGTGCTCGTGCTCGCCACCGACCCGGCCTGGCGGGGTCTGCTGCCCGGACAGCGACTGACCGCCCAGGGGCGGTTGGCCGCACCCCGGGGCGGCGATCTCACCGCTGCCGTGCTGACCGTGCCGGGTCCTCCCGTCCGGCACGGGCCACCGCCGTGGCTCCAGCGTGCCGCCGGCACCCTGCGGGCCGGTCTGCAGCGGGCCTGCACACCGCTCCCACCCGATCAGGGTGGTCTGTTGCCCGGCCTGGTCGTCGGCGACACCAGCCGGTTGCCGGCCACCGTGGAGGAGGACTTCCGGGCCACCGGGATGACCCATCTCAACGCGGTGTCCGGGTCGAACGTGGCGATCGTGGTCGGCGCGGTGCTGCTGCTGGCCCGCTGGGGCCGGGCCGGTCCCCGGCTGGCGGCGATCCTCTGTGGCCTCGCCCTGATCGGCTTCGTCGTCCTGGTCCGTCCCTCGCCCAGTGTGGTCCGGGCGGCCACCATGGGGGCGATCGGGCTGGCCGCGTTGGCCGCCGGACGTCCCCGGGCCACCCTGCCGGCGTTGGCCGCGGCGGTGGCCGTGCTGGTGCTGGTCGACCCGGAGTTGGCCGGTGACGCCGGTTTCGCGCTGTCCGTCCTGGCCACCGGTGGGTTGCTGCTGCTCGCCCCGGGCTGGCGGGACGGGCTGCGACGCCGGGGCGTGCCGGCGGGGTTCGCGGAGGCGCTCGCCGTCCCGGCGGCGGCCCAACTCGCCTGCGGGCCGGTGGTGGCGGGCATCTCCGGCACGGTGAGCCTGGTGGCGGTGCCGGCCAACCTGCTGGTGGTGCCGGCGATCGCCCCGGCCACGGTGTTGGGGGTGGCGGCGGCGGTCGTCTCCCCGGTGTGGCCGGCCGGCGCGGAGTTCAGCGCCTGGTTGGCGAGCTGGCCGGCCTGGTGGCTGGTCACCGTGGCCCGGGTCGGGGCCCGCCTGCCGGCCGGGACCCTGCCCTGGCCGGGTGGGCTGCCGGGCGCGTTGCTGCTCGCCGGGCTGACCCTGGGGTTGCTGCTGGCCGTCCGCCGACCGCTGATCCGCCGGCTGGTGGCCGTCGGCGCGGTGGCGGTGGTGCTGGGCACCCTCCCGGTCCGGCTGGTCGCCAGCGGGTGGCCGCCGGACGGTTGGGTGGTGGCGGCGTGCGCCGTCGGACAGGGGGACGCCATCGTGCTGCCGGTGACGCCCGGGCGGGCGGTGGTGGTGGACGCCGGTCCGGAGCCGTCGGCGGTGGACGCCTGCCTGCGCCGGCTCGGGGTGCGTGAGGTGTCGTTGCTGGTGGTCAGCCACTTCCACGCCGACCATGTCGGTGGCGTGGCCGGGGTGTCCCGGGGTCGACGGGTGGCCATGGTGCTCGCTCCGGCACTGGCCGAGCCGGCGGCGGGACGGGACCTGGTGACGGCCGCCGTCGGTGCTGCGCGGCAGGTGGTGCCGGCGGCGGGTTGGTCGTACCGGTCGGGTGGGGTGGAGGTGGTCGCGCTCGGGCCGCCCTACCCGATGCGGGGCACCCGGTCCGACCCGAACAACAACTCACTGGTGTTGCGGGCCACCGTGGCCGGCGTACGTATCGTGCTGCCCGGGGACGCGGAGACGGAGGAGCAGCGGGCACTGCTGGACCGGACGCCGCCGCAGGAATTGCGGGCTGAGGTGCTCAAGGTGGCCCACCACGGCAGCGCGTACCAGGACCCGGCCTTCCTCGACGCGGTCCGGCCGATGGTGGCGTTGGTGCCGGTGGGAGTCGACAACGACTACGGCCACCCGAGCCCGGTGATCCTGGATCGGCTGGCCCGCTCCGGTGCGCGGGTGCTGCGTACCGACACCGACGGGGACGTGGCGGTGGTAGTGCGGTCCGGCCGGCTCGCAGTGGTCGGTCGAGGGCTGTCCCCGGGCCGCCGCTGACCGGGACAGCTCAGAACTGTGCTCCCGAGTCCTCCCCGGCCGATGGGGGTGGGAGGCCGAGCAGCCCGCGCACGGGCCGATGGGGTGGGAGGCCGAGCAGCCCGCACCCGCCGGCGGAAGGTGAAAGGCAATCCGAAGTCGAGGGGGTATCTTTGCTATTACCCGGCAATCGAGGTAAATGTCTATATTTGCACTGAGTGCGGGGTGGGCCGTCGCAGCCGTTGATGAGCAGGCACGATCCTCCGCCGGGCCGTGCCAAGATGAGCGACGTGACCGGCGTCGACATTGCTCCTATTCTGCTCGTCCTCGGCGACGAGGAGCTGCTCGCCACGCGCGCGGTGACCGACGCCGTGGCGAAAGCCCGTAGCGTCGACCCGGAGGTGGACGTCCGGGAGTACCAGGCCGGGGCGTTGGCGGTCGGCGAGATCGCCGAGATGCTCAGCCCGTCGTTGTTCGGGGGGCGGCGGGTGCTGGTGCTCCGGTCCGCCCAGGACGCCCGGAAAGACCTGGTTGCCGCACTGCTCGACTACGCGAAGAATCCCGACCCGGACGTCCAGTTGGTGGCGCTGCACCTGGGCGGGGGCAAGGGCAAGGCCTTCGCCGACGGCCTGCGCGCCGCCGGTGCGACGGTCGTCCCGGCAGCGAAGCTCAAGGGGCACCGCGAGCGGGTGGCCTTCGTCCGCGACGAGATCCGCCGGGGTGGCGGCAAGTGCACCGACGACGCGGCCGATGCGTTGATCGCCGCCGTCGGCACCGACCTGCGGGAACTGGCCGCCGCCTGTTCCCAGCTGATCGCCGACACGGATGGGCGGATCGGCGCGGAGACGGTCTCCCGCTACTACCGCGGCCGGGTCGAGGTGAGCGGCTTCACCGTCGCCGACGCCACCATGGTGGGCGATGTCCCTGCCGCCCTGGAGGCGTTGCGCTGGGCGTTGCACGTCGGGGTCGACCCGGTGCCGATCGCCGATGCCCTCGCCGACGGAGTCCGCACGGTGGCCCGGGTCGCCGCCGCCGGCCGAGGTGATCCGTACCAGCTGGCGAGCACCCTCGGCATGCCTGCCTGGAAGATCAAGAATGCCCAGCAGCGGGCCCGGGGCTGGACGCCGGAAGGGCTGGTCGAGGCGATGCGGGCGGCGGCCGAGTGCAACGCGGCGGTCAAGGGCGGTGCCGACGACCGGGGGTACGCCCTGGAAAAGGCGGTCTTCTCGGTCGCCGCCGCCCGGCGAGGCAGTGCCCGGTGACCGGCCCGATCCGCCCGGTGACGGGTCACCTTCGCCCGGTGGATGGCGGTCATGGCCTGCCTGCTCCCACCCGCCCGGTGCCTGGACCCGCCCGCCCGGTGGCGGGGCACAGCCGGACCGGATGGTCCGCCGTGCCGGCGGATGATCAACGCTACCGACCGCTCTACGCCCGGCTACTCGGCCTGCGCTTCGTCAACCCCGGCGGGGTGCTCTGCTTCCTCTTCTTCGAGGGGGCGGTGGCGCTTGCGGTGCTTCTCGCCCTGGCCGAGTTGGTGAACTGGTGGGCGGTGCCGGTGCTGCCGATGGCGGTGGCGGTCATGGTGAAACTCAACGACGAGGTCGCCGAGCGGGTGGTCCACTCGGCGGCGCTGGTGCCGGAGCAGGAACGGGACCGGTTTCGACGGCAGGTCGAGCCGGTGGTCGGACGAGCCCGGGTGCCGCACACCCTGCCCGGCGCGATGGTCACCACCGCACCCGCCCGGTGGGAGCCGGCCGACGCGCCGTCGCCACGCGCAGGTAGGCCGGCCAGGTCGTGATCAGCCGCCGGTGGCCGAGCAGGCCCTGGTCAGCCCGCCGGAGGCCGGCCAGGTCGTGATCAGCCCGCCGCGCGGAGCGGACGACGGGCCGACACCTGAGCGGACGACAGGCCGCCGCCCGGAAACAGCGCGGAGGGCTGGAGCCGGCACCCGGCAACAGCGCGAAGCCGTAGGCCCCGGAGCACTGCTCCGGGGCCTACGGTCAGGTCTGGGGTCGCTCGGTCAGGCCGAGAGCGAGCCGACGCGCTTCGAGATGGCCGACTTCCGGTTGGCTGCCTGGTTGGCGTGGATGACGCCCTTGCTGGCGGCCTTGTCGAGCTTGCGGGCGGCGTCACGCATCAGGACGGTGGCCTTCTCGGCGTCACCGGCCTCCGCAGCCTCGTGGAACTTCCGGATGGCGGTCTTCAGCGACGACTTGACCGACTTGTTACGCAGCCGGCGCTTCTCGTTCTGCCGGTTGCGCTTGATCTGGGACTTGATGTTCGCCACGCGACAGCCTCGTCTTGATAGCTCGGTTTGGTCTGCATTACCGCGCGCGACGAGCATGCGTCATCGCCACGCGAAAGGCCAGGTTACCAGGTCCGGCCGGACGAGCCAAAACGCCCCACCCCCGCCCGGACCGACCAGCCCCGACGGCTGCCGGCGGCGAGGTTCAGCGCCAGCCCTGCCGGGCGGCGAGCCAGCGCAGGGCCTGCTCCCCGCTGAACCGCCGGTGCGCCCCCAGCAGCGGAGACGTTCCCGCGGCATCCGGACCGGCGCCCCCCTCGGCCGCCGTGGAGAGGTCAGCGGTCGGCGGGACGCCGGCAACCGCTGAGGAGCCGGCGGCCGGGGAGGCTCCCCCACCCGCCGGGGAGCCAGCGGGTGGGGGAGCGGCGGCCGGTGGTGGGCCGGCGGCGGTGAGGTAGTAGCCGGAGAGGGCGGCCAGCGTCACGTCCAGGGCGTCGGCTGGGGCGTCGGCCGCCGCCGGATGACCGGCGAAGATCGCGTCCAGGTCCACCCCGCCGGCGTACCCGGTGATCAGAAGGCCGGCCAGGTCGAACCAGGCGGAGCCGTGGCAGAGCCAGTTCCAGTCGCAGAACCAGGCCCGCCCGGCGGGGTCCAGCAGCACGTTGTCCACCCGCAGGTCACCGTGGGCCAGGCCGACCGAGGCGGCCGCGTACCCGGGCAGTCGGGACTCCAGCGCGACGAGTTCGGGCAGCCGGTCGTGGGCCGCCGGGGGCAGCGGGGGCGTCGGCTCCCGGCCGGCGGCCACCTCGCCCCACCAGAGGATGTCGGCGCGGGCCAGGTCGGCCAGCCGGGGCAGGCCGAGGGTGGTCAGCGCGGCCGGCGGGTCGGCCAGCGCGGCGGCCACCTCGGCGTATCCGGCGAGCACGGCGGTCAGCTCGACCGGGTCCCAGGGCAGTCGGGGCGTCCGCCCGTCCAGGGCGTCGAGGCCGACCGCGTACCAGCCGGCGGCGTCGAGCGCCCAGCGCGGGCGGGGGACCGGCAGGCCCTCCGGCAGCCGGGCGAGGACGGCCAGTTCCCGGGCGTACCAGTCGGCCAGGTGGCGTTGCCGGGTCAGGTCGGCGGCCTTGACGAAGACCCGGCCGCCGGCCGCCGTCTCCAGCACGGCGGCGAAGCCGCCGGTGAAGCCCGCGGTCGCGGTCCGGGCCGCGACCACCGGCGCGCCGAGCCGGGCGGTCACCGCGTCCCGCAGGCCGGCGGGCAGGTCGCGCCAGTCGGGCCGCACGGCGGTGCGGTGGTACGGCGGCAGCGTCGTGGACACCCCACCATCGTGCCCGGTCGACTCTGGGAGACTCCAGGCCATGAGGACCGACGACTTCTGGCAGTTGATCGACCAGGCCCGGGCCGGGGCCGGGGGCGAGGCCGACGCGGTCGCCGCCCGGGCGGTCGCGCTGCTCGCCGAGCGCACCCCGGAGGACATCGTCGGGTACGCGCACCACCAGCAGCGGGTGCTCGCCGCCTCCTACCGGGTCGACCTGTGGGGTGCGGCGTACCTGATCAACGGGGGTGCGTCCGACGACGGGTTCGAGTATTTCCGGGGCTGGCTGATGACCCAGGGGCGGGCGGTCTTCGCCGCCGCGGTGGCCGCCCCGGATTCGCTGGCCGAGGTGCCGCGGGTCCGGTCGGCCGCGCTCAGCGGCGAGGAGTTCGAGTGTGCGGACATGCTGGCGGTGCCGTGGGACGCCTACCGGAAGGCGACCGCCGCCGACCTGCCGGCGGAGCGTGACAAGGTGCCGGTGCCGGACCTGAACGACTTCTGGGACTTCGACGACGAGGAGGAGGCCCGCCGCCGGCTGCCGAAGCTCGCCGCCCTCTTCGTGGAGCCACCCGAGGAGTGATCGGACCGGGTTCGGAGCGACGTGGGAGCATAGAGGGGGCCGGCGGTGCGCCGGCCTGCTCACGTCAGCCGACCAGAACGGACCGCTGTGCCACCGACGCTCGATCCCGGCGCGAACGCTCCTGGTGCCACCGACCCGGCGCGCATCCGGAACTTCTGCATCATCGCCCACATCGACCACGGGAAGTCGACCCTGGCCGACCGGATGCTGCAGCTCACCGGCGTGGTCGACCCCCGGCAGATGCGCGCGCAGTACCTCGACCGGATGGACATCGAGCGCGAGCGCGGCATCACCATCAAGAGCCAGGCCGTCCGGATGCCGTGGACCATCCGGGAGGGCGAGCGGACCGGTGAGCAGGCCGTCCTCAACATGATCGATACCCCGGGCCACGTGGACTTCACCTATGAGGTGTCCCGGTCGCTGGCCGCCTGCGAGGGGGCGCTGCTGCTGGTCGACGCCGCCCAGGGCATCGAGGCGCAGACCCTGGCCAACCTCTACCTGGCCCTGGAGAACGATCTCAAGATCATTCCGGTGCTCAACAAGATCGACCTGCCGGCGGCCCAGCCGGAGAAGTACGCCGAGGAGCTGGCCCACCTGATCGGCGGCGACCCGGCCGACTGCATCCGGGTCTCCGGCAAGACCGGGGACGGGGTGCCCTACCTGCTCGACGAGATCGTCCGGCAGTTCGTCCCGCCGGTCGGCGACGCCGACGCGCCGGCCCGCGCGATGATCTTCGATTCGGTCTACGACGTCTACCGGGGCGTGGTCACCTACGTCCGGGTGATCGACGGCCGGATCAGCGCCCGGGACCGGATCAAGATGATGTCCACCGCCGCCGTGCACGAGTTGCTGGAGATCGGCGTCATCTCGCCCGAGATGGTCAAGGCCGACGCGCTCGGCGTCGGCGAGGTGGGCTACCTGATCACCGGTGTGAAGGACGTCCGGCAGTCCCGGGTCGGTGACACCGTCACGATCAACTCCCGGCCGGCCACCGAGGCGCTCGGCGGCTACAAGGACCCCAAGCCGATGGTCTACTCCGGCCTCTATCCGATCGACGGCTCGGACTACCCCAACCTGCGCGAGGCGCTGGACAAGCTCAAGCTCAACGACGCCGCGCTCGACTACGAGCCGGAGACGTCCGGGGCGCTCGGCTTCGGCTTCCGCTGCGGCTTCCTCGGCCTGCTGCACCTGGAGATCATCCGGGAGCGGCTGGAACGGGAGTACAACCTCGACCTGATCTCCACCGCGCCGAACGTGGTCTACCGGGCCGTCACCGACGACGGTGAGGAGATCGTGGTGACCAACCCGAGCGAGTACCCCACCGGCCGGATCGCCGAGGTGTACGAGCCGGTCGTGCGGGCCAGCGTGCTCACCCCGAACGACTACGTCGGTGCGGTGATGGAGCTGTGCCAGGGGCGGCGCGGCAGCCTGCTCGGCATGGAGTACCTCTCCGCCGACCGGGTGGAGTTGCGCTACACCCTCCCGCTCGCCGAGATCATCTATGACTTCTTCGACCAGTTGAAGAGCCGCACCAAGGGTTACGCCTCGCTGGACTACGAGCCCTCCGACGAGCAGGCGTCCGACCTGGTCAAGGTGGACATCCTGCTGCACGGTGAGCCGGTGGACGCGTTCAGCGCGATCGTGCACAAGGACAAGGCGTACCACTACGGCACGTCGATCGCGGCCAAGCTGCGCAACCTGATCCCGCGCCAGCAGTTCGAGGTGCCGATCCAGGCGGCCATCGGCAGCCGGGTGATCGCCCGGGAGACCATCCGCGCCATCCGCAAGGACGTCCTCGCCAAGTGCTACGGCGGTGACATCAGCCGTAAGCGCAAGCTGCTGGAGAAGCAGAAGGAGGGCAAGAAGCGGATGAAGATGGTGGGCCGGGTGGAGGTGCCCCAGGAGGCCTTCATCGCGGCGCTCTCCTCGGACTCCGGCGACGTCAAGTCGGCCGGCAAGAAGTAGCGGGGCCGGGCGCACCGGCCGAGCCCGGAAGCCCCCGCCCCTGCGGTCCACGGTGGCCGGTACCCGGTGTTTCCCGCCGGGTGCCGGCCACCGTCGGCTGGGCGCCCCACCTGTCGTACGGAAAAATTTCCCTCGCCCTCCGGGACGCGCGCGACGCCCCACCGGATGCCTGTTGACCTGCCCAAATATCGACCGCTGGCAAAACGACGCACCGTCGTCGTATCGACGTGCGGCGACTCGCCTGGGGATGAGTCGGTTTGGGTTGGCGGGCGGTCGGGAATCTAACTGTCACGACAGGAACCACACATACCGTGTGACTCAACTTGGAGGAGGAGGGCGACCGTGGAGTTCACCGTCTGGGGCATCATCACTGCGCTCGTTGTTGGTCTCATCATCGGCGCTCTGGGCCGCTTGGTCGTGCCGGGCCGCCAGAACATGCCGATCTGGATGCACATGCTGATCGGCGTGGGCGCCGCGCTGCTGGGCACCGTGCTGGCCCGGGCGATGGGCATCGCCACGGAGACCGCCGGCATCGACTGGACCGAGCTGCTGGTGCAGGTCGTCCTCGCGGCCATCGCCGTGGCCCTGGTGGCCGGCGTGGGTCGCCGCCGCGGCGTCACCCACCGGTAATCAGCCGTACCGCTCGGCGGGCGCCCGCACCCTTCGGGGTCGGGCGCCCGCTCGCGTCCGCCCTGAGCTGCCGCTCCCGTGGGAAGCGGATCGATCGCGGTGGCGGGCGATCTAGACCGGATCGTTACCGGAGCCGGTTTGGAAATTCTCCGCTCCGGGAACCTATCGATCACCACAGCAACAACAACTCACCTGATGACATATCAACAGAAGGAGGACGGTCGTGGAGTTCACCGTCTGGGGCATCATCACCGCGCTCGTCGTCGGCCTCATCGTCGGCGCGCTGGGCCGCCTGGTCGTGCCGGGCCGCCAGAACATGCCGATCTGGCTACACCTGCTGATCGGTGTCGGTGCCGCGCTGCTGGGCACCGTGCTGGCGCGGGCGTTGGGCATCGCGACCGCCACCGCCGGCATCGACTGGGCCGAACTGCTGGTGCAGGTCGTCCTCGCCGCCATCGCCGTGGCCCTGGTGGCCGGTGTGGGTCGGCGTCGGGGCGTCAGCCACCGGTGACCCCGCCCGCCGGTCGGTGACCGGCCGGCACGTACCACTCAGCGGATGCCCGCCCCCCGGTTCGGGGGGCGGGCATCCGCTCGTCCGGGTGCCGACGGTCGAGCCGGACCGGCCTTCGCGGGGCCTGCCTCAGCGACCCCCGGCTGCGATACGGTCGCCTCGCCGACGCCCTCCGGTGGCGTCGCCGACGTCGGCGACGGTCCGCGGCCGGGGCGCGCACCACCCCCCTGTCGTAAAGGAAATTTTCCTACTAGGGTGCGGCTGGGAAGGTTAGTGCCGGACGGCGCGAGGGAGAAGTGGCGTGAACAGGTGGAAACGGCTGGCTCCGGTCACCGCCGTCGTGGCCTCGGCCGCGATGGTGCTCGCCGGTTGCGGCGGTTCCGGCGATGACGAAGCCGCCGACGACAGCAAGCTGACGGTCTGGATGATGGGCGAGGGGAGCGCAGCCCAGACGACGTTCCTCGACGGCGTCGAGACCGAGTTCCGGCAGCAGCACCCCGACACGGACGTGGTGGTCCAGTACCTCCCCTGGCTGGAGGCACCGAAGAAGTTCCAGGCGGCGCTCGCCGGTGGAGAGGGCCCGGACGTCACCGAACTCGGCAACACCGAGACCCAGGGCTGGGCGGCGCAGGAGGCCCTCGCCGACGTCTCCGGGCGGTTCGGCAGCTGGGCCGAGGGCAGGGACGTCCTGCCGGACCTGGTGCGCAACGCCCAGCTCGACGGCAAGCAGTACGGCGTCCCCTGGTATGCCGGTGTGCGCGCCATCTACTACCGCACCGACTGGTTCGCCGAGGCCGGCGTGCAGCCGCCGAAGAACTGGGACGAGCTGGTCTCGGTCGCCAAGGCGGTGCAGGCCAAGAAGCCCGGCACCTACGGCATCGCCCTGCCCGGCAACTCCGAGCTGCCGTTCTACTCCTTCCTCTGGGGTGCCGGCGGCGAGATCGCCACCGACCAGGGCGGCAGCTGGAAGTCCGGCTACACCAGCCCGGCGGCGCAGCAGGCGGTGAAGTTCTGGACCGACCTGGTGACCGTGCACAAGGTCGCCCCGCCCGCCGCCGCCGGGTGGAACGAGATCGACGCCCGTACCCAGTTCGCCACCGGCAAGGCGGCGATGGCCTTCGCCGGAAGCTGGCAGGCCGGCGCGATCAAGAAGGACAACCCCGAGATCGAGAAGGTCTGGGGCACGTTCCCGATCCCCGGCCCGGACGGCCGGCCGGCCCCCGCGTTCGCCGGTGGCTCGGACCTCGCCCTCTGGCGCGACAGCAAGAAGCAGGACCTGGCCTGGGACTACCTGACCGTGCTGCTCAACAAGAAGAACGCGCGGGCCTTCGCCGGCAGCCTCGGCTTCTTCCCGGTCTATTCCGACCTGGTCAGCGGCGGGGAGTACGCCAACGACAAGCTGATGGCGGCGTTCGCCACCACCATGCAGAAGACCAGGGTCACCCCCCTCACGCCGAAGTGGGTCGAGGTCAGCCGGACCAGGACGGTGACCCAGGCGATGAACAGCTCGGTGATGAAGGGGCAGAAGAGCGTCGAGCAGGCCACCGCCGACGCGGCCGCCGAGATGGAAAGCATCCTCAACGCCAAGTGAGCACGCTGACCGAGGACACCGGGACGGCCGCCGCGCGGGAGACCCCCGTACGGCGGCGGTCCCGGGCGGACCGCCTGCCGTACCTGCTTCTGCTGCCCTGCCTGGTGGTCATCGGGGTGCTGCTGCTCTGGCCGTTGGGCCAGGTGGTGGCGATGTCGTTCTTCAAGCTGGACAACGTCCGGCAGTTGCGCGGCGACCGTGGGTGGCCGTTCGTCGGGTGGGCCAACTACACCCAGATCCTCGGCGACCCGTTCTTCCGGACGGTGCTGCGCAACACGGTGCTCTTCGCGGCGGCGAACGTGCTGCTGACGATGGTGCTGGGCACCCTGGTCGGGCTGCTGCTGCACCGGCTCGGCCGCCGGATGGCCACCTTCGTGGCCAGTTGCGTGATGCTGGCCTGGGCGACCCCGGCGCTGACCGGCACGATCGTCTGGAAGTGGATCTTCGATGACACCTCCGGCCTGGTCACCTGGGCGTTCAACGCCCTGCCGGACGGGCTGTCCCAGGCGCTCTTCGGGCGTACCGACTGGTCCGGTTACGGCTGGTTCAACTCGCCGCTGCTGTTCTTCGCGATCCTGACCCTGGTGGTGGTCTGGCACTCGTTCCCGTTCATCGCGGTGAGCGTGCTCGCCGGGCTCAAGAGCGTGCCGAGCGAGTTGCCCGAGGCGGCCCGGGTCGACGGGGCCGGCCCGTGGCAGGTGTTCTGGAAGATCACCTTCCCGGTGCTGCGGCCGGTCTTCGGCATCCTGGTGGTGCTCTCCACCATCTGGGACTTCAAGGTCTTCACCCAGCAGTTCGTGCTGGCCGGCGGCACCCAGGACCGACCCACGTACATGCTGGCCATCTACTCGTACGCCGAGGCGTTCTCGCCGCCGCCCAAGTACGGGGTGGGTTCGGCCGTCGCGGTCATCCTCACGCTGATCCTGCTGCTGGTGACCGGCCTGTACGTCCGGATGGTGCTCAGACAGGAGGACGAGTCGTGAAGAAGGTCGCCCTCAACGGCGCGGGCCTGCTGGTGGCGCTCTTCGCCGCGTTCCCGGTCTACTGGATGGTCGCCACCTCACTGAAGCCCCACCGGGAGATCTTCTCGGCCACCCCCCGGCCGGTACCGGCGCACCCCACCCTGGAGCACTACCGGGAGATCCTCACCGGCAACCTGATCCCGGGCGTCACCTTCGGCGACTTCTTCCTCAACAGCGTGCTGGTGGCGGTGAGCACGGTCGTGCTCAGCGGCCTGGTGGCGCTGCTGGCCGCGACGGCGGTGGCCCGGTTCCGGTTCCGACTGCGGACCACCTTCCTGATCATGCTGCTGGTGGTCCAGATGATCCCGCTGGAGGCGCTGGTCATCCCGTTGTTCCTGATGATCCAGCGGCTCGGCCTCTACAACACCCTGCCCAGCCTGATCCTGACCTACCTGGGCTTCTCGCTGCCGTTCGCGGTGTGGATGCTGCGCGGTTTCGTCGCGGCGGTGCCGAAGGAGTTGGAGGAGGCCGCCGCGATCGACGGGGCGAGCCGGTCGCAGACCTTCCGGAAGGTCCTCTTCCCGCTGGTCGCACCGGGCCTGGTGGCGACCAGCATCTTCTCCTTCATCACCGCCTGGAACGAGCTGATCTTCGCGCTGACCTTCGTCAACGACCAGAGCCGGTACACCCTGCCGGTGGCGATGACCTTCTTCTTCGGCCGGGACGACACCGCCTGGGGTTCGGTGATGGCCGCCTCCACGCTGTTCACCCTGCCGGTGATCGTCTTCTTCCTGTTGGTGCAGCGGCGGATGGTCTCCGGCCTGGTCGCCGGTGCGGTCAAGGGCTGAGCGACGACGGGGGACGGCAAGGGCCCGCACGCGGTCGTAGGCTGGGGCCATGACAGGCAGGGTGGCGGCGGTGAACCTGGGCGTGGTGACCGAGGCGCAGTGGGCGGGCGACGCCAGCGGGCGCAGCGGCATCGACAAGCGGCCGGTCGACGGCCCGGTGCTGCTGCGCGCCGACGGGGTGACCGGTGACTTCATCGGTGAGCGGGCCCACCACGGCGGCCCCGACCAGGCGGTCTACGCCTATGCGCAGGAGGACGCCGGCTGGTGGTCGGCCGAGCTGGCCCGCGACATCGGCCCCGGCGGGTTCGGTGAGAACCTGACCACCTGGGCGGTGGACGTCACCGGCGCGGTGATCGGCGAACGCTGGTCCGTCGGGTCGGCGCTGCTTCAGGTCACCAAGCCGCGCACCCCGTGCCTGACCTTCGCCGGCTTCTGGGGGGTGCCCGACCTGATCAAGCGGTTCACCGTCCGGGCCACGCCCGGGGCGTACCTGCGGGTGCTGCGCGACGGTGAGGTCGGCGCGGGCGACCCGGTCGAGGTGGTGGACCGGCCGGCGCACGGGGTCACCATCGGTGAGGTGTTCCGGGCCACCAGCCTGGAGCCGGAACTGCTGCCCCGACTGCTCGACGTCCCCGAGTTGCCCGCCTCGACCATGGAGAAGGTGCGTCGCCGGCTGAACGTCGCCGGCTGACCGCACCGGCAGCCCCGTCAGGCGTTGTCGGCGAAGACCTCGGCCAGCACCCGGGCCTCGGTCGGCCGGCCGTCGGAGACCTTCGCCCACCGACCGTTGTCGGCGCTCCACTCCAGGCCACCGAAGCGGACCCGCTTCACCCCGTGGTCGGGGGCGTGCGAGACCAGCCAGTGCGCGTACCGCCAGCCGTCGCGGGCGTCCGTGGCGGGCACCGTCACGTCGGTCAGCTCGGCCACCGCACCGGCGTCGGGCAACCCCCAGTCGAGGGTCAGGCCGCGGGTCAGCTCGGCCGCCGCCGCCTGCCCGCGCATCACCGGGGTACGCCCGACCGTGCAGGCCACCGCGCCGGTCGCCTCACCGAGCAGGGCCCGCGCCAGCACCTGGGACTCGTCCGCCCACTTCTGGTACGCCGTCGGGTACGCCGACCGCTGCACCGCCTGGGCGGCGTCGGTGACCTCCATCCGCTCCCAGCCGCGTACCTTCTTCAACGCCTTGTAGAACCGATTCGCCGCGTACCGCTGGTCGCGGATCTGCTCCGGGGTGCCCCAACCCTGGCTGGGGCGCTGCTGGAACAGGCCGAGCGAGTCCCGGTCGCCGTGGGCGAGGTTACGTAGCCCCGACTCCTGGTAGGCGGTGGCCAGGGCGACCACCACGGCCTGCTCCGGCATCTGCCGCTGCATGCCGATCGCGGCGATGGTGGCCGCGTTGGCCATCTGGTCGGCGTCCAGCTTCACGGTGCCGTCGGCCTGCACGGTGCAGTTGCGGCCGGCGGTCGGGAGCCGAAGCTCCCCGTCGAGCTGACGGACTCCCCAGCCCCCGACGATGGCGAACAACGCCACCACGACACCGGCTGCCACGAATGTCCGTGTTTGCACCCGCACCTCCCGTTTCAGCGTTCGCCAAGCGTACGTCGTCGACCGGCGGCACCGGGTCGGTCGACCGGTTCACGTTCCCGCAGCACCGCCCAGAAAACCCCGCCCCCGCCCGTGCCCCTCGCTCTCACCCCGCACCCGCCCGTGCCCTCGCTCTCACCCCGCACCCGCCCGTGCCCTCGCTCTCACCCCGCACCCCCGCCCGTGCCCCTCGCTCTCACCCCGCACCCTCACCGTCCCCACCGTCCACCGCCACCACCCATCGAGCTAACCGGTTCTCGCGGAACGCCGCGACACCCTCGCGGCCCTCGGCGGACAGGAAGTAGCCGGTGGACCGGGCGGACAGGTCGGCGATCTCCGCACGCAGGTCGGTGGCCGCCGGCCGGCGCAGCAACTCCTTCGTCCCGGCCAACGCCCCCGGTGCTCCCCGGACCAGCGAGGCGCAGTACCGCGCCACCGCCGCGTCCAGCTCACCGGCCGGCACGGCGGCGGTCACCAGCCCCACCTCGGCGGCCCGCCGACCGTCGAAGGTGTCGCCGGTCAGATACAGCTCGGCGGCGGCCCGGGGGTGCAGCCGGGGCAGCACGGTCGCCGAGATCACCGCCGGGATCACCCCGATCCGCACCTCGGTGAAGGCGAACGTCGCCTCCTGCGCACAGACCGCCAGATCGGCCGCCGCGATCAGGCCGAGGCCGCCGGCCCGGGCCGGCCCGGCCACCTTCGCCAGCACCGGCTTCGGGCACTCCCGGACCGCCACCAGCACGTCACCGAGCATCCCGGCCGGCACCGACCCGCTGGCGTACGCCGCCGCCGTCTCCTTCAGGTCCGCCCCGGAGCAGAAGACCGGGCCGGTGTGGTCCAGCACGACCACCCGGACCGCGTCGTCGGCCACCGCCGCGGCGATCCCGGCCAGCAGCTCGGTCATCAGCGCGGTGGAGAGCGCGTTGCGGTTGTGCGGGCTGTCCAGGGTGAGCGTCGTCACCCCACGGGCCGTGGCGACCCGCACGAGTCGGTCGGGAGAGGTCATGCCGGGCACACTAGTGGCCATGCCCGGCGTCCTTCCAGATGGTGAGACCGTTCCCGTCGACGGTGCGCTGCCCACCACCGCCCTGCGGGAGGTCGGCGCGCGCGGTTTCGGCGTCTACCTGCACGTGCCGTTCTGCGCCAGCCGCTGCGGCTACTGCGACTTCAACACCTACACCGCCGCCGAGCTGGGCGGGGGCGCCGACCGCGGGTCGTACGCCGACACGGTGCTGGCCGAGTTGGCGCTCGCCGCCCGGGTGCTCGGCGACACCCCGCCGCCGAGGGTCGACACGGTCTTCGTCGGCGGCGGCACCCCCACCCTGCTGCCCGCCGACGACCTGGCCCGCCTGCTGGACGGCATCGACCGCACCTGGGGGCTGGCCGCCGACGCCGAGGTGACCACCGAGGCCAACCCCGAATCGGTCACCCCGGAGTCGCTGAAGACCCTGCGGGCCGCCGGCTACACCCGGATCTCGCTGGGCATGCAGTCCGCCGCCCCCGGGGTGCTGGCGATCCTCGACCGTACCCACCGCCCGGGACGGGCCGCCGAGGCCGCCCGGGAGGCCCGTGACGCCGGGTTCGACCACGTCAACCTGGACCTGATCTACGGCACCCCGGGGGAGCGCCCCGAGGACTTCGCCGCCTCGCTGGACCAGGTGGTCGCCGCCGGGGTCGACCACGTCAGCGCGTACGCCCTGATCGTGGAGGACGGCACCCGGTTGGCCGCCCGGATGCGGCGCGGCGAGCTGCCGTACCCCTCCGACGACGTGGCGGCGGACCGTTACCTGGCGGCGGAGGCCGCCCTCGACGCGGCCGGTTTCTCCTGGTACGAGGTCTCCAACTGGGCCCGCAGCGAGGCGGCCCGGTGCCGGCACAACCTGCTCTACTGGACCGGGGCCGACTGGTGGGGGCTCGGCCCGGGGGCACACAGCCACGTCGGCGGGGTGCGCTGGTGGAACGTCAAGCACCCCACGACGTACGCGCAGCGGCTCGCCGCCGGGTGCTCGCCCGGCCTGGCCCGGGAGGTCCTCACCCCGGCCGAGGCGCACATGGAGGACGTGATGCTGCGGCTGCGGCTCGCCTCCGGGCTGCCGCTGACCGCGCTGGACGACGCCGGCCGGGCCGGTGCCGCCCGGGCGCTCGCCGACGGGCTGCTGGACCCGGTGGCGTACCCGCAGGGGCGGGCGGTGCTCACCCTGCGGGGCCGGCTGCTGGCCGACGCCGTGGTCCGCGACCTGCTGCCCTGAGTGGTGCCCGGCCGGCCGGGGGAGCGGCCGGCCGAGGTTCACTTGATGAAGCTGGTGGACATCGGGTAGCGGTAGGCCTGACCCTCGTTCGCCTTCATGCCGGCGATGATCCCGAACAGGATCTGGATCACCACGACCGCGATGCTGGGCAGGAAGAACAGGCACCAGCTCACGAAGAGCAGCACGAACGCGATGATCGACCAGAGGATCTGGAAGTTCAGCGCGGCCAGCGCCTGCGCCCGGACGGCCGGCGACTGCTGACCGCGCACCAGGTAGGCGATCAGCGGGGCGACGAAGCCGAGCGGGCCGAAGCTGATCAGCGCGCCGGCGGCACCGCCGAAGTGCGCGACCAGCGTCCAGGTCTTGTCCTCGCTGTTGGCGTAACCACCGGCCGGGGCGCCGTACGCGCCACCGGTCGGATATCCGCCACCGGCCGGAGGATAGCCGCCGGGCGGGCCGTAGCCACCCGACGGCGGCTGGTCACCGGTGGGCGGCGGGTACCCGCCGGGCGGGGGATATCCGCCTGCCCCCGGTGCCCCGGACAGTGGTGCGGTGGGCGGCTCGTATGGCGAGCCCTGGCCAGCGTTCGGGTCCGGCGGGTAGCCGTCCCCCGCGCCGGGCGGGCGAGGTGGTTCAGTCATGCACGTCACGGTAGGGGCTGCCGGCAAGGGTGCACCAGAGCGACACTGGTGAGGTTGGCCTCGACGTTCGGTCAGTGACCACGCCGGCTGCCCGCCGGCGCGGACGCACCGACGGTCCGTCGTTGATCATCGCGGCGGCGGTGCTGCCGACGTAGACTGGCACTCGCTACAGTCGAGTGCCAGAGCGCCTGCCGGACGCGGCAGGTGTCCGGGCCGACGTGCGTCAGGAGGTGGGAGATGGGTCTCGACGACCGCAAACTGGCCGTGCTGCGGGCCATCGTCGAGGACTACGTCGCCACGCAGGAGCCCGTCGGCAGCAGGGCGCTGGTCGAGCGGCACCAGCTCGGGGTCTCCCCGGCGACCGTCCGCAACGACATGGCGGTGCTGGAGGAGGAGGGCTACATCCGGCAGCCGCACACCAGCGCCGGCCGGGTGCCCACCGACCGGGGCTACCGCCTCTTCGTCGACCGGCTCTCCCGGGTCAAACCGCTCAGCCCCGCCGAGCGTCGGGCCATCGAGCGTTTCCTGGTCGGCGCGGTCGACCTGGACGACGTGGTGCACCGCACCGTACGACTGCTGGCGCAGCTCACCCGGCAGGTCGCCGTGGTGCAGTACCCGTCACTGGCCCGTTCGTCGGTGCGCCACCTGGAGCTGGTGCCGATCTCCACCACCCGGCTGATGCTGGTCATGATCGCCGATACCGGACGGGTCGAGCAGCGGCTGGTCGAACTGCCCACGCCGGTTCCCGCCGCCGACGTCACCGACCTGCGTCGGCTGGTCAACGAGAAGCTGGTGGGCAGTCGGCTGTCCGACACTCCACCGCTGGTCCAGGCGCTGGTCGAGGAGTCCGCGACGCACCTGCGCGGCGCCATGACCACCCTGTCCACCGTGCTGCTGGAGACCCTCGTCGAACGCACCGAGGAGCGGCTGGCGTTGGCCGGCACCGCCAACCTCACCCGGGGTGGCCTGCTCGACTTCCAGGGCTCGCTCCGACCCATCCTGGAGGCGCTCGAAGAGGAGGTCGTCCTGCTCAAGCTGATCGGCGAGGCCGAGCCGAGCACCACCCGGGTACTGATCGGCGACGAGAACGAGGTCGACAACCTCCGCGCCGCCTCGGTGGTCAGCACCGGATACGGCCCCGGCAGCACCATCGTCGGCGGGATGGGCGTGCTCGGCCCGACCCGGATGGACTACCCCGGCACCATCGCCACGGTGCGGGCCGTGGCACGCTACGTGGGCGAGCTGCTGGCCCAGAACTGACCAGTCAGGGCCGACGGCCGGCTCCGGCCGCCGACCGGCGCAACGCGAGACGAACATGAGGACACGGAACGCAGTGGCCAGGGACTACTACGGCATTCTCGGCGTGGGCCGGGAAGCCTCCGATGACGAGATCAAGCGCGCCTACCGCAAGCTGGCGCGGCAGTTCCACCCGGACGTGAATCCGGACCCGGAGGCACAGGAGAAGTTCAAGGACATCAACGCCGCGTACGAGGTCCTCTCGGATGATCGGAAGCGGCAGATCGTCGACCTGGGCGGCGACCCGCTCGCCCCGGGCGGCGGGGGCGCCGGTGGCCCGGGTGGCCCCGCCGGGGCGGGCCCGTTCGTCGGCTTCCAGGACATCATGGACGCCTTCTTCGGCGGTGCGGCCGGTGGCGCGCGTGGTCCACGCCCGCGTACCCGGCCGGGGGCCGACGCGATCCTGCGGCTGGAGCTGGACCTGCACGAGACGGCCTTCGGGGTCGAGGCCCCGATCACCGTCGACACCGCCGTGCTCTGCACCACCTGCTCCGGTGCGGGCACCGCGGCCGGCACCCACCTGGCGACCTGCGAGGCGTGCGGGGGCCGGGGCGAGGTGCAGTCGGTGCAACGGACCTTCCTCGGTCAGGTGGTGTCGGCCCGACCGTGCACCGTCTGCCAGGGGTACGGCACCACCATCCCGCACCCCTGCCCGACCTGCGCCGGCGACGGCCGGGTGCGGACCCGCCGCTCGCTGACCGTGAAGATCCCGGCCGGGGTCGAGGACGGCATGCGGATCCGGCTGGCCCAGCAGGGCGAGGTCGGCCCGGGTGGTGGCACCGCCGGTGACCTCTACGTCGAGATCCACGAGCGCCCGCACGACGTCTACTCCCGCAAGGGCGACGACCTGCACTGCCGGGTCACCGTCCCGATGACCGCCGCCGCGCTGGGCACCCGGCTGACCATCAAGACGCTGGACAGCGAGGAGACCGTCGACGTCAAGGCCGGCACCCAGCCCGGCAGCACGCTGCGGTTGCGCGCCCGGGGCGTACCGCACCTGCGCGGCACCGGCCGGGGTGACCTCTACGTCCACCTCGACGTGCGCACCCCCACCAAGCTCGACGTCGACCAGGAGAAGATGCTGCGGGACTTCGCCAAGACCCGGGGCGAGGAGGTCGCCGAACTGAGCAAGCAGGGCGGCTTCTTCTCCCGGATGCGCGACGCCTTCAACGGCCACGCCTGACCCGGGGCCGGCCCTGGCCGGCCCCGTTCGGCCCTGTTCCCTCCTGCCGTCGCCGTCGCCGTCGCCGGTGTGGTGTCGGCCGGGCGGCTCGGCGTGGTGGTGATGCGGGCGGGTTCCGGCCAGCCGGCCCCGGTCGAGGGTGCCCGGCCCGACTCCCCTCGGGGGCGCCGGGCCCGGCCCGGGGCGGCGGGGTCCCGGGCGGCTAGCCTGATCGTCGTGTCCGCGCCGCTGTTCCTGGTCGAGTCGCTGCCCGCCGCCGACCAGCTCACCCTGGACGGCCCCGAGGGGCACCACGCCGCCACCGTGCAACGGCTGCGCGTCGGCGAGGAACTGCTGCTCGCCGACGGGCGGGGTGGCACCGCCGCCGCCGTGGTCACCGCCGTCGGCCGGGGCACCCTCGACCTCACCGTCACCTCCCGGGGGTACGTCGACGCGGACGTCCCCCGGCTGGTCGTGGTGCAGGGCATCGCCAAGGGCGACCGGGGTGAACTGGCCGTGCAGGCGATGACCGAGGTCGGGGTGGACGAGATCGTGCCCTGGGCGGCGTCCCGTTCGGTGGTGCAGTGGCGCGGCGACCGGGGCGTACGGGCCCGGGAGAAGTGGGCGGCGACCGCCCGGGAGGCGGCCAAGCAGGCCCGCCGGGCCTGGTTGCCGGTGGTGGCCGGCGCACCGGACGAGTCCACCGCCACGGTGGCCCGCCGGATCGCCGGGGCCGGCGCGGCGTTCGTCCTGCACGAGGAGGCCGACGAGCGGCTGACCACGGTCGAGCTGCCGACCACCGGTGAGATCGTCCTCGTGGTCGGACCCGAGGGTGGCATCGCGCCGACCGAGCTGACCGTCTTCACCGAGGCGGGCGCCCGCCCGGTACGGCTGGGCCCCTCGGTCCTGCGCACCTCCACCGCCGGCGTGGCCGCCCTCTCCGTCCTAGCCACCCGCCTCCCCCGCTGGTAACCCCCGCTCCCCTCCTCCCTCCGGCTCCGTTCTCCTCCGGCTCCGTTCCGCCCGCCTCCGCCCGCCTCCGCCTCTCCCCGCCCGCCTCCGCCTCTCCCCGGTGATCAAGAGGTTTACGTCATCCGCGAGTCCAATCCCGCCCCAAACCTCTTGATCACCGGGCCCACCACCCAGCCCTTGGCGTTGGTGGCTGGTGATCAAGAAGTTTGGGTCATCTGGAGGCTTGAGGTTGGCGTAAAGCTCTTGATCACCGGGGCGGGGCGGGGCTGGCCGAGGCTGGCGGGGTCGGCGGGGCGGGGTGGGGGGCGGGTCGGGGTGGTGGGGGTGGTGGGGGTGGTCTTTAGAGTGGGGGGATGGGAGCCGACTGTCTGTTCTGCCGCATCGTCGCCGGGGAGATTCCGGCCACCATCGTCAAGGAGACCGCCACCACCCTGGCCTTCCGCGACATCGGGCCGAAGGCGCCGGTGCACGTGCTCGTCATCCCCAAGGAGCACTACGCCGACGTGGCGACGCTCGGCCAGGGCGACCCGGGACTGGCCGGTGAGGTGCTGGCCACGGCTGCCGCGGTGGCCGAGGACGAGGGGCTGACCGGCGACGGCTTCCGGCTGATGTTCAACACCGGGCCGTACGGCGGTCAGGAGGTCTTCCACGTGCACGCCCACCTGCTCGGCGGCGCGCCGCTGGGGCCCATGCTGGCCCGGGACCTGGGGTGACGTCCGAAGCCGACCCGGAGTCCGGCCTGGAGCCCGACCCGAAGCCAGGCCCGTCGTCCGATCCGGACCGGGGCGGCTCGGGCCATCGGCTGGAGCGGCTGGTCCGGCAGGTCCAGGCACAGGCCCGGGTGCCCGCGCTGGCGGTGGCGCTGCACCGGGCCGACCGTCCGCTCTGGACCTGCCAGGTCGGCGGCACCGGCAACGACACCGCGCTCGGCCCGCGCAGCCGGTTCCGGATCGGCTCGGTCACCAAGACCTTCACCTCGGTGCTGGTGTTGCAGTGCCGCGACGACGGGCTGCTCGACCTGGACGATCCGCTGGGCCGGCACCTGGGGTTGCCGGCGCACGGCGAGCTGACCGTACGCCGGTTGCTGTCGCACACCGCCGGGCTGCAACGGGAGCCGTACGGGGACGTCTGGGACACGCTGCGCGCGCCGCAGGTGGACGAGTTGATCGCCGACCTGGTCCGGGTCGAGCGGGTCCTGCCCACCGGACGCCGCTACCACTACTCCAACCTGGGCATGGCGCTGCTCGGCCGGCTGGTCGGCGCACTGCGGGGCGGCACCTGGGCCGAGGTGCTCGCCGACCGGGTGCTCACCCCGCTGGGGCTGGCCGACACCTCGGTCGACCCGGGGCCGCAGGCGGTGACCGGGTTCCTGGTCGACGCGTACTCCGACGAGGCACATCCGGAGCCGCCGACCGACTTCGGGGCGGTCGGGCCGGCCGCCCAGTTGTGGAGCACGGCGACGGACATGGCCCGGTGGGCGGCGTTCCTGGCCGACCCGGGGGCCCTCGACCCGGCCGGGGCGGTGCTCGCCCCGGCCACCCTGGACGAGATGCGCTGGCCGGTGACGACCACCGACGAGACGGTCTGGAAGGCCGGCTTCGGCCTCGGCCTGATCCTGGTGCCGTACCCGGACCGGGTGGTGCACGTGGGGCACGACGGTGCGATGCCCGGTTTCCTGGCCGGGGTCTACGGTCGGCGCGGTGGTGACGGCACGGCCGGCGCGATGGGCTGCGCGGTGCTCGCCTCCTCGGGCACGGCGGCGGAGGTGTCGGAGCTGCCGCACCGGTTGCTGGCCGCCGCCGCCGAGCACGACCCGGCGGAAATCCCGCCGTGGCGTCCGGGACCGGGCGCGCCGGGGTCGCTGCGCGGGGTGCTGGGCCGCTGGTGGGGCGAGGGATTCGAGTACGTCTTCAGCTGGCACGAGGGGACGCTGCGGGCCCGGGGTGCGGACGATCCGGTGGGCCGGCCGCCGGCGGTCTTCGCGCCGATCCCGGAGTCGCCGGACGTGTTCCGGACCGTCGCCGGGCGGGAGGTCGGGGAGTTGCTGCGGCTCACCCGGGGCACCGACGGGACGGTGGTCGCGTTGCACTGGGCCACCTACCGCTTCACCCGCCACCAGGAGACCTTCGACCGGTACGACTTCCGGGCCTGACCGGGCCGACCGGGCCGGGAAAAGTGACGCGGTGCCGCCGGTGCGGAGCGGATACGATGGGAGTATCGTCCGCACGCCGCGCCAGCAGGGCACGGCGCGAGATGGAAGCAGGTGGCGCAGGGCCCCACGGCCCGATCTATGACCGGCACCCCACCTCCCGGCCCGCCCCGGGCGCAGACCAGGATCACGGTTCCCGATGCCAAGATCATGGTCAACCTGCTCGGCGCGGGCGACGAGATCCTGCGACTCGTCGAACGTTCGGTCACCAGTGACGTGCACGTCCGCGGCAACGAGATCACCATCACCGGTGCGCCCGCGGACAACGCTCTCGCCGAGCGCCTCTTCAACGAGCTGCTCGAACTGATCGAGAAAGGTGAGACCCTGACCACTGATGCTGTCCGGCGTACCGTCGGCATGCTCGAACAGGGCGGCACCGAGCGGCCCGCCGAGGTGCTCACCCTCAACATCCTCTCCCGGCGCGGGCGCACCATCCGCCCCAAGACGCTGGGCCAGAAGACCTACGTCGACTCGATCGACGCCAACACGATCGTGTTCGGCATCGGCCCGGCCGGCACCGGCAAGACCTACCTGGCGATGGCGAAGGCCGTCCAGGCGCTCCAGGCCAAGCAGGTCAGCCGGATCATCCTGACCCGGCCGGCGGTCGAGGCGGGTGAGCGGCTGGGCTTCCTGCCGGGCACCCTGAACGAGAAGATCGACCCCTACCTGCGCCCGCTCTACGACGCGCTGCACGACATGCTCGACCCGGAGTCCATCCCGAAGCTGATGGCCGCCGGCACGATCGAGGTGGCGCCGTTGGCATATATGCGGGGTAGGACCCTGAATGACGCTTTCATCATCTTGGACGAGGCGCAGAACACCACGCCCGAGCAGATGAAGATGTTCCTCACCCGGCTCGGCTTCGGTTCCAAGATCGTGGTGACCGGTGACGTCACCCAGGTGGACCTTCCCGGTGGGACGGCCAGCGGGCTGCGGGTGGTCCGGGAGATCCTGGTGAACGTCGAGGACGTGCACTTCGCCCAGCTCTCCAGCGCGGACGTGGTCCGGCACCGGCTGGTCGGGGAGATCGTCGACGCGTACGCCCGCTGGGACGAGCGGGAGAACCAGCAGGAGCAGGGCGTGCACGCCGTGCCGGGGCGGACCGCCCAGGGCGGCCGGGCCGGCCGGCGCCGCTAACCAATCAGAGGAAGACAGTTGTCCATCGAGATCGCCAACGAGTCCGGTGCCGAGGTCGACACCGACTCCGTGCTCGCCGTGGCCCGGCACGCCCTCGACGAGATGGGGGTCAACCCGCTCGCCGAGCTGTCCGTGCTGCTGGTCGACATCGGCTACATGACCGAGCTGAACCATCGCTGGATGGGCGGCGACGGCCCCACCGACGTGCTCGCCTTCCCCATGGACGAGGGCAGCGTCGACCACGGCCCGGGGGAGAGCGCCCCGGCCAGCGGTGAGCCGGCCCTGCTCGGCGACATCGTGCTCTGCCCGGAGGTGGCGGCCAAGCAGGCGGCCACCGCCGGGCACACCGCCGCCGACGAGCTGCACCTGCTCACCGTGCACGGCGTGCTGCACCTGCTCGGCTACGACCACGCCGAGCCGGAGGAGGAGCGGGAGATGTTCGCCCTCCAGGCCCGGTTGCTGGCCAGTTGGCGGTCGACCCGGTCCCGGTGATGGACATATTCGCGGCCGGTCCGACCGCCGGCCTTCCCGATCTTCAGCTGATCTTCTTCGCGGCCGGGCTGGTGGTGCTCGCCGGTCTGATCGCGATGACCGAGGCCGCGCTGGCCGCGGTCTCCCCGGCCCGCGCCGCCGAGCTGGCCCGCGACGGGGCGCGCGGCGCGCGTACCCTCCAGGCCGTCGCCGGTGACGTGGTCCGCCACCTCAACCTGCTGCTGCTGCTCCGGCTGCTCGCGGAGTTGACCGCCACCACCCTGGTCGCCCTGGTGGCGGTGGACAGCTTCGGCGCGGGCTGGCGGGCGGCGTTGGTGACCGCCGGGGCGATGACCGTGGTCAGCTTCGTGGTGGTCGGCGTGGCACCGCGCACCCTGGGCCGGCAGCACGCGTACGCGGTGGGTCGGGCGGTGGCGCCGCTGGTCCGTTGGCTGGGCCGGGCGCTCAACCCGCTCGCCTCGCTGCTGATCCTGATCGGCAACGCGGTCACCCCGGGGCGCGGTTTCCGGGAGGGTCCGTTCGCCACCCAGGTGGAGCTGCGTGAGCTGGTCGACCTGGCCGAGCAACGGGGGGTGGTGGAGCACGGCGAGCGCCAGATGATCCACTCGGTCTTCGCGCTCGGCGACACCATCGCCCGGGAGGTGATGGTGCCGCGTACCGAGATGGTGTGGATCGAGGAGGGCAAGGCGCTCTCCCAGGCGCTGGCGCTCTTCCTGCGGTCCGGCTTCTCCCGCATCCCGGTGATCGGTGAGAGCGTCGACGACGTGCTCGGCGTGCTCTATCTCAAGGACCTCATCCGGCATACCCGGGGTGGCGACCTGCGGGCGCACCAGACCCCGGTGGCCGAGCTGATGCGCCCGGCCACCTTCGTGCCGGAGTCCAAGCCGGTCGACGACCTGCTGTCGGAGATGCAGGCCGCCCGCAACCACCTGGTCATCGTCGTCGACGAGTACGGCGGCACCGGCGGCCTGGTCACCATCGAGGACATCCTGGAGGAGATCGTCGGCGAGATCACCGACGAGTACGATGTCGAGCGCCCGCCGGTGGAGCACCTGGCCGACGGCGCGGTCCGGGTCACCGCCCGGTTGCCGGTGGAGAACCTGGGTGAGTTGTTCGACACCGAGTTGCCCACCGACGAGGTGGAGACGGTCGGTGGGCTGTTGGCGCAGGCTCTGGGTCGGGTCCCGATCCCGGGTGCCGACGCCGAGGTGGCCGGCCTGAAGCTGGTCGCCGAGGGCACCACCGGCCGGCGCAACCGGATAGACAGTGTGTTGGTCAGCCGGGCACCGTCGACCGGCGGCCCCGATTCCCGTGACCACCAGAACAGCGCCGAGGAGAGGCAACCCGCCGATGCCTGAGACACCCGCCGTGCCGGCTGCCCGGCCCACCCCGTCCGATCCGGCCGAGTTGAGCGCCGAGGACGGCAAGCTGGTCGTGCTGGCCCGAGGCGCCCGGGCCCGGGTGGCTGCCGTGGAGGGCGCGGCGGTCCGCGACCAGGACGGCCGGACGTACGCCGCGGCGAGCGTCTCGCTGCCCTCGCTGACCGTCACGGCGCTCCAGTTGGCGGTCGCCTCGGCGGCGGCGGCCGGGGCGAGCCGGTTGGAGGCGGCGGCGGTGGTGACCGAGGCGTCGACGCTGGACGGGGCGGGGCACGCCGCGGTGCGGGACCTGGCCGCCGACGCGCCGATCCACGTGGCCGCGCCGGACGGGACCGTCCTGGGCACGGTGATCGAGTGACCGGCGGGGAGCAGCGGCCGTACCGGGCGGGTTTCGGGTGTTTCGTCGGGCGGCCGAACGCCGGTAAGTCGACGCTGACCAACGCCATCGTCGGCACCAAGATCGCGATCACCTCGAACAAGCCGCAGACCACCCGGCACGTGATCCGGGCGGTGCTGCACCGGCCGGAGTCGCAGCTGGTCCTGGTCGACACCCCCGGCCTGCACCGGCCCCGGACGCTGCTCGGCGAGCGCCTCAACGACCTGGTCCGCACCACCTGGACGGAGGTCGACGTGATCGGCCTCTGCATCCCGGCGGACGAGCGGGTGGGCCGGGGCGACCGGTTCATCAGTGGCGAGTTGAGCGAGCTGAAGGCCACCGTGCTCGCGGTGGTCACCAAGACCGACCTGGTCGACAAGCGGCGGCTGGCCGAGCAGTTGCTCGCGGTCAGCGAGCTGGCCGACTTCGCCGCCGTGGTGCCGGTCAGCGCGGTCTCCGGGCACCAGGTGGACACCCTGGTCGAGGTGATGACCGGTTACCTGCCGCCGTCACCGCAGCTCTATCCGGACGACATGCTCACCGACGAGCCGGAGCAGGTGCTGGTCGCCGAGCTGATCCGGGAGGCGGCCCTGGAGGGGGTCCGCGACGAGCTGCCGCACTCCATCGCCGTGGTGGTGGAGGAGATGATCCCCGAGGGTCAGCTCATGAAGATCTATGCCGACGTCTACGTCGAGCGGCCCAGCCAGAAGGCGATCGTGCTCGGTCACCGGGCCAGCCGGCTCAAGGAGGTCGGCACCACCGCCCGCAAGCAGATCGAGGAGCTGCTCGGCACCCGGGTCTATCTGGACCTGCACGTCCGGGTGGCGAAGGAGTGGCAGCGGGACCCGAAGCAGCTGCGCAAGCTGGGTTTCTGAGCCCGGCTCCCGGGGGGTCCGTCGCTGCGACATTTGGGGGCGGATATGGGAATTTTCACTTCTAGCCCGAATTAGCAGCGGTTTCACAGGCTGGGGTCGCAGGGTAGGGGACGTGCAACCGCCCCCGACATAGATGCAGCCTGATGCGTAACCGATATCTGGACCTGCTCCGCCTCCTGGCCATCGTCCGCGTCGTGGTCTACCACGTCACCGGGCTGGCCACGCTGACGCTGATCTTCCCGGCCATGTCGATCATGTTCGCCCTGGCCGGGTCGTTGATGGCCGCGTCGCTGGACCGGTCCGGCGTGCCCGCCGTGGGACGTCGGCTGCGCCGCCTGCTGCCCTCGCTCTGGGTGGTGGCGGTGATCTTCGTGCCGGCCATGCTGCTCACCGGGCTGACGTTCACCCCCCAGGTGGTGATCTGGCTGTTTCCGATCGCCGACCCGCCGGCCAACTACTGGGGCGGGCTCGCGCTCAGCCCGATCTGGTACCTGCGGGACTACCTGTGGTTCGTGCTCGCCTCACCGGTGGCGCTCTGGCTCTTCCGCCGGGCCCCGCTGCCCACCCTGGCCGCCCCCTACCTGCTGCTGGTCGCGATCGAGGTGGGCATCCTGCCGACCACCTCGGCGGTGCTACGCGACTTCGGCCTCTACTTCGGGGCCTGGCTGCTCGGCTTCGCCCACCACGACGGCATGCTGCGCCGGCTGGCCGACCGGGTGCTGGTGCCGGTGGCGGTGCTGCTGGCCGGGGCCGGCGGGGCATGGGTCCTCACCCATCCCGGGCCGCGCGGCTACGACCTCAACGACATCCCGCTGGGCAACGCCCTGTGGTCGGCGGCGTTCATCCTGGTGGTCATTGGCCGGGGCCCGGCGGCCGCCGCCTGGGTGGACCGTAGCCGGATCTTCGGTCGGCTGGTGACGGTGGCGAACCGGCGTGCGTTGACCATCTATCTGTGGCACATGCCCTTCGTGGTGGCGCTCACCCCGCTGGTGGGCCTGGTCGGCTGGTCACCCCGGGACCCGTGGGGCCTGGCGGTCCGGGTGGTGCTGGTCTTCCTCCTGGTCGGGGTGGTGACCCTGCTGGTCGGCTGGGTGGAGGACGTGGCGGCCCGCCGTCGCCCCGAGCTGATCCCCGGCCGCCCGCTCCCCCGCCCGGCGACGGCGTCGCCCGGCGTCCCGGCTCCCCGGACACCCGAGGTCGACCCCGTCGAGATCAGGGCCCGCTGAGGTACGCCCCCCGCTCAGCGCTGCACGACCGTCACGTTCCCGCTGCCGGCCTCCAGGTCCAGCACCAGTGATGCGCCCGGGTCGTTGGTGACCCCGATCTCGGTGTCCCCCGAGTCGACGTTCGACTTCACCCGGTACCGGCCGGCCGGCACCGTCAACTCGACGTCCCCGCTGCCGGCATGGGCCCGCGCCGAGGCCGGCCTGCTCAGGGTGAGTGTGATGTTGCCGGAACCGGTCTCGGCGGAGACGTCGCCACCGAGCCGGGTGCCGGTGACGTCGCCGGAGGACGCCCGCACGTCGACCGGGCCGGTGACGTCGAGCACCTCGATGTTGCCCGACCCGGTCTCGGCCCGCACCGGGCCGGCCGCCTCGATGATCCGGATGTTGCCCGAGCCGAGGGTGAAGTCGACCGACCCGATCCTGGCCAGCTCCACCTCACCCGAGCCGGTCTCACCCTGCACCCGCACCCCGGGTGGGGCGGTCACCTCGTACGACACCGAGCAGCGGGAACCGCACTCGGTGTCCAGCACCAACTCGTCACCGGTGATCTCGTACGTGGTGTCCGGCTGGTCACCCTGGTAACGGAGCACCCGCTTGACGCGTACGCCGGTGGCCGGGCCGGTCGCCCGGACCACCACGTCCCCGGAACCGGGCCGTACGGTGATCCGGGCGATCTTCGCCGCCTCGGTGGTGTCGAAGTCCAGCCGTCGGAACGAGAGCGTGTCGCACCCGGTGGCGAGGATGAGGGCGGCGGTCGCGCCCAGGGCGACCGCGCTGCGGGGAAGAGCCATGCCAGCAACCTACGACCGCCGCCACCTGCGGCACATCCGGGGCGAAGCGCGGGCCCACCCCGATCCGACCCTGATTTCCCACCCCGAGGGAGAATGACCGGATGGCCGGGTACCGCCGACAGCTCTACCGCGACGACGCGGTGGTGCTGCGCGTGCAGAAGCTCGGCGAGTCCGACCGGATCATCACCCTGCTGACCCGCCGGCACGGCCGGTTGCGGGCGGTGGCCCGGGGGGTACGCCGCACCACCAGCAAGTTCGGCGCCCGGCTGGAGCCGTTCGGCCACGTCGACGTCCAGCTCGCCGGTGACCCGAAGGGCAACACCGGCAGCTCGCTGCACAGCGTCAGCCAGGTCGAGGGCATCGACCTGTACGGCAAACGTTTCCTCGGGGACTACCCCCGGTACACGGCGGCCAGCGCGATCGCGGAGACCGCCGAACGCCTCACCCCCGTCGAGCGGGAGCCGTCGCTGCGGCTGTTCCAGCTCACCCTCGGCGCGCTCAAGGCGCTGTCCCGGGGCGAGCACGCCACCACGCTGGTGCTCGACGCGTACCTGCTGCGCGGGATGAGCCTGGCCGGTTGGGCGCCGGCGCTGACCGCCTGCGCGGTCTGCGGCACCCCGGGGCGGCACCGGGCGTTCTCCGTACCGGCCGGGGGCGCGGTCTGCCCGGACTGCCGGCCGCCCGGCGCGGCCCACCCCGCACCGGCCACCATCGACCTGATGTCCGCCCTCACCAGCGGTGACTGGCAGGTCGCCGACGCCACCGCGACCGGGGTACGCCGGGAGTGCAGCGGCCTGGTCGCGGCGCACCTGCAGTGGCACCTGGAACGCGCGCTACGCTCGCTGCCGCTGGTCGACCGGGGCGGTCCGACGGCAGGCGAGGGGAGCGGTCCGGCGCTATCGCCCCGGGTCGGTGTGGAGGGTGGGGACAAGGAGATGACCGAGTGATCCGATCGTTGAGGGCCGGCCGGCGGGAGCCGACGCCGCCGACTCCGCACCCGTCGGGCGCCCGACCGCCGGCACTGCCCGCCGAGGCGCTGCCCAAGCACATCGCCGTGGTGATGGACGGCAACGGCCGGTGGGCCAAGGAACGCGGTCTGCCCCGTACCAAGGGCCACGAGCAGGGAGAGCACAGCCTCTTCGACACCGTCGAGGGGGCGATCGAGCTGGGCGTGCCCTACCTGTCGGCGTACGCCTTCTCCACCGAGAACTGGCGGCGCTCGCCGGACGAGGTCCGGTTCCTGATGGGCTTCAACCGGGACGTCATCCGTCGCCGCCGCGACCAGCTGGTCGACCTGGGGGTGCGGGTGGTCTGGTCGGGGCGGGCCGGCCGGCTCTGGAAGAGCGTCATCTCCGAGTTGCAGACCGCCGAGGAGATGTCCCGGGGCAACTCGACGCTGACCCTCCAGTTCTGCGTCAACTACGGCGGCCAGGCCGAGATCGCCGACGCCGCCGCCGCGATCGCCCGGGAGGTGGCCGCGGGCCGGCTCGACCCGGCCAAGGTCACCGAGAAGACCGTGGCGAAGTACCTCTACCACCCGGAGGTCCCCGAGGTCGACCTCTTCCTGCGCCCCTCCGGCGAGGAACGGATCTCCAACTTCATGCTCTGGCAGGCGGCGTACGCGGAGCTGGTGTTCCTGGACACCCTCTGGCCGGACTTCGACCGCCGCCACCTCTGGTACGCCTGCGAGCTGTACGCCCAGCGGGACCGCCGCTTCGGTGGGGCGCTGCCCAACCCGGTGGCCCCGCCGCGCTGACCGTTGCCCCGGTCACGATTGGTGATCCCACCTGCGGGGTACCACCACTCCAGCAGCCAATCGCGGAGGTGAGCACACATGATTCAGAAGCGGATCGCGCAGTGGGCGGTCATGGCGGTCGCCGTGCCGCTGGCCGCGGCCGGTGCCCGCCAGCTGAGCCACACCCTGGAGTCGCGTCGGGGGCCCAGCGGAGTGAGCCGGATGCTGTCCAAGGGCGCCGACGTGCTGCGCCCCCAGAAGGCCGCCCGGCGTCGTCGGTTCTGGTGACCATCCGGCGCCGGCATTCCCGGTGACCAGCGGGTCACCACTGACCTCACGGCGAACGCCCCGCCACCCCGGTTCTCACCGGGACGGCGGGGCGTTCGTGTAGCACTGGTGCCGGTCCGGTGAGCGCGGTGCCCCCGCTGCGGGACACCGCGGCACACCCGGCGATGGCGGGCTGGTCAGCCGGCCACTTCGGAGCGGTCGGCGGTCGCCCACAGGGTGTGGAACGCACCCTCCCGGTCGACCCGGTGGTAGGTGTGCGCCCCGAAGTTGTCCCGCAGGCCCTGGATCAGGGCCGCCGGCAGCCGCTCCGCGCGCAGCGCGTCGAAGTAGGCGAGCGACGAGGAGAAGGCCGGGGTGGGCACGCCGGCCCGTGCCGAGTCCGCCACCACCCGACGCCAGCTCGGCACGCCGTCGCTCACCGCGTCGGCGAAGTACGGCGCGACCAGCAGGGTCGGCAGCTCCGGCTGCGAGTCGTACGCCTCCCGGATGCGGTCCAGGAAGCGGGCCCGGATGATGCAGCCGCCCCGCCAGATGGTGGCGGTGCCGCCCAGGTCGATGTCCCAGTGGTACTCGCGGCTGCCGGCCCGGATCTGGTCGAAGCCCTGCGCGTACGCGACGATCTTGCTGGCCAGCAGCGCCCGGCGGACGTCCTCGACGAACGCGTCCCGGTCCTCGACCTGCCACTTCTCGCCCGCGTCGCCGAAGGTACGGCGGGCGGCCTCCCGCTGACCGGCGTGCCCGGACAGCGACCGGGCGAAGGTCGCCTCGGCGATGCCGGTGATCGGGATGCCCAGGTCGAGGGCGATCTGCACCGTCCAGCGGCCGGTGCCCTTCTGCTCCGCCTGGTCGAGCACCACGTCGACGAAGGGCTTGCCGCTGGCCGCGTCGGTGTGGGCCAGCACGTCGGCGGTGATCTCGATGAGGAACGACTCCAGCTCGCCGGTGTTCCACTCCCGGAAGATCTCCGCGATCTCACCCGGGGTCGCCCCCAGCCCGGCCCGCAGCAGGTCGTACGCCTCGGCGATGAGCTGCATGTCGGCGTACTCGATGCCGTTGTGGACCATCTTGACGAAGTGGCCGGCACCGTCGGGGCCGACGTGCTGGCAGCACGCGACGCCGTCCACCTGCGCGGCGATCTTCTCGAAGATCGGCCCGAGCTTCTGGTAGGACTCCGCCGAACCGCCCGGCATGATGCTCGGCCCGAGCAGCGCGCCCTCCTCACCGCCGGAGACGCCGGTGCCGACGAAGTGCAGCCCGTGCTCGCGCAGCGTCTCCTCCCGCCGGCGGGTGTCGGCGAAGTGCGCGTTGCCGGCGTCGACGACGATGTCACCCTCCTCCAGCAGCGGCACCAGCTCGTCGATGACCGCGTCGGTGGGGGCGCCCGCCTTGACCATGACGATCACCGCGCGGGGCCGCTCCAGCGAGCCGACGAAGTCCGCCAGGGACTCCGACGGCACGAAGGTGCCCTCGTCACCGTGGTCGGCGACCAGGCTGCGGGTGCGCTCCGGGGAGCGGTTGTGCACCGCCACGGTGAACCCGTTCCGGGCCAGGTTCCGGGCCAGGTTGCGACCCATCACCGCCAGCCCGGTCACGCCGATCTGCGCCGTCGCCTGTTGCGTCATCCGTACCCGCCCTCTCACGTCACCTGTGTGCTGCGACCGTATCGCGCGCCCGCGACGGTCGGCAGCCGCCGTCCACCCAGTGTCACAGGGTGGTCGTGTGCGTGCGGCAGGGGGCGGGATGGCCGTCGGGAAAAGCGGGTGCGTCGGGCGCGGGGGTCGGCTACCGTGACGGCATGCGCATCTGACGCCCTATCTGAGAGCCGACCCGCCGCCGTGGCCGCGGGTCCGCGTGCTCGGGCGTCCGCGTCTCCCACCCCTCCTGGCAGGGGATGACTCGTGGCCGGTCGTCCGGGGCCGATTCCCCGTCCGTCGACCGCCCGCCCGCCGTTCAAGGCTGCGGTGTGGTCCTCCGTACGTACAGGAGGCAGCGTATGCCCGCCAAGCGCAGTCCGAAGAAGTCCCGTCGTCCGGTGCCGTCCCCGATGGAGGTGGACCCGGCGGCGCTCGCGGCACTCGCCGTGACGCCCGCGCACCCGGTCCCCCTCGCCGTCGCGTCGGCCCATCCGGACGCCGTCGTCCGGTCGAGCCCGCCCCCGCCGCCGTCGCGGTCGGGCCGGCCGGTCCGGGCCGGCTCCACCACCGCCCAGGGCCAGAACCGCCGGTACGCCTTCCGGCGCAGCTGATCCGCCCCGGCGGAGCTGATCCGCCCCGGCGGAGACGTCCCGGCGGAGACGTCCCACACCAGATCGCCGAAACAGCGGTATCCGGGGGACCGGATACCGCTGTTTCGGCCCAGTGGTGCCGGCGTGCCTGGGTGGTGCCGGCGTGCCTGGGTGGTGCCGGCGTGCCTGGGTGGTGCCGGCGTGCCTGGGTGGCCTGGTGGCAGGCGTGCCCGGTGGGGCGATGGCCCGGGTGGGGCGCTGGTCAGCCGATCAGGGGGCGGAAGGTGCCGAGGGCGACGCTGACCGCGAGTGCGCCGCCGGCCAGTGCGGCGGCGCCGACGATCAGCAGCCAGTCGGCCGGGCCGAACACCTGCCGGCGGGCCACCGTGCGGGGGGTGCCGGCGTCGAAGCCCCGGGCGTCCATCGCCACCGCCAGCCGGGTGCCGCGTCGGATCGCGCCCACCAGCAGGGCGAATGCCGTGGAGACGAAGAGCCTCAACCGGGCCAGCGGATTGCGGCCGGCGTCCACGCCCCGGGCGCGACGGGCCATGGTGAGCATCTGCCACTCCTGGCCGAGCAGCGGCACCAACCGGAACGCGGCCAGCGCGCCGATGGCGAACCGGGCCGGGGCCTTCGCGTTCTGGACCAGCGCGTCGGCCAGGTCGGTGGGGTCGGTGGTGGCGAACACGATCACCCCGGGCAGGGCGACCGCGAGCATCCGCAGCACCAGCCCGAGCGCGGTGACCAGCACCCCGGAGGTCACCAGCAGCGGCCCGGCCTCCCACAGCACCCGGCCGGTCCGGTCGGCGGCGAACAGCAGCAGCGTGACCAGGATGCCGACGGCACCGGCCAGCAAGGGCAGGGCCCGCCGGGCCAGCACCCGGTAGCGGATGCCGAACAGCGGCAGCAACGCCAGCTCGACGGCGATCGCGATCGCCGGTGCGACCGGGTCGAGGCTGGCCACCAGCAGGAACGAGAAGATCAGCCCGGCCGCCAGCTTGGCCACCGGGTTGCGCCGGGCCAGCGGCGCGCCGGGCACCGCGACGGGTTCCAGGCTGATCACGGCTCATCCCGGGCGGGGTGCAGGGTGACCGTCCGGTCGGCGAGCGCGGCGACGAAGTCCCCGTCGTGGGTGACGGTCACCACGCCGTGCCCGGCGTCGCGCAGGTCGGCGAAGAGGTCGACCAGCTCACCCCAGGTCCGGCGGTCCTGACCGAAGGTGGGTTCGTCGCAGATCAGCAGCCGGGGCGCGGTGGCCAGGGCGGTCGCCACGCTGAGCCGCCGGGCCTCCCCACCGGAGAGGGTGTACGGGTTGGCCCCGGCGAGCCGGGTCAGCCGCAGCCGGTCCAGCAACTCGTCCACGGTGGCCCGGACGGCGGATTCCGGGCGGCCGGTCCGGCGCGGGCCGAGGGCCAGTTCGTCGCGGACGGTGCCCGTGACGAACTGGTGCTCCGGGTCCTGGAAGACCGAACCGATCCGGCCGGCCAGGGCGGGGGCCCGCCACCGGTGCGGCGGGGTGCGGGTGTCTCCGTCGGCCAGGGCGGCGGTGCCGGTCAGCCGCCCGACGCCGGGGCGGAGCAGGCCGCCGAGCAGCAGTGCCAGGGTGGACTTGCCGACCCCGTTGGGACCGAGGACGGCGAGCGCCTCGCCGGCGCGTACCGTCAGGTCGGTGGGGGCCAGCCGGGGTGGCAGGCCGAGCCGGTCGGCGGTGAGCAACCCCGCGCCGGGCGGCCCGACGGCAGGGCGGGACCCGGTGGGGTGGCCGGGCACCCAGACGCCCTCGGCGGCGAGCGCGGCACCGTGCGCGGCGAAGACCGCCTCCGGTGGCCCGTCGGCCCGGACCCCGCCACCGGGGGTCAGCACCACCACCCGGTCGACCAGGGCGAGAGCGTCGGCGACCCGGTGTTCGACCAGGACCAGGGTGGTGTCCGGGTCCAGCGCGCCGGCCACCGCCGCGCGCACCAGCTCCGCGCCGGCCGGGTCGAGGTTGGCGGTCGGCTCGTCGAGCAGCAACAACCCGGGCCGCAGCGCCAGGACCCCGGCCAGCGCGAGCCGCTGCTGCTCGCCGCCGGACAGCGCCGCGGTGGGCCGGTCCCGGTGGTACGGGAAGCCCACCCGGCGCAGCGCCTCGTCCACCCGGGGCCAGATCTCGTCGCCGGGCACCCCCCGGTTCTCCAGGCCGAACGCGACGTCGTCACCGCAGCGGGCCATCACCAGTTGGGACTGCGGGTCCTGGAAGACGGTGCCGACCCGTTCGCGGGCCTTGGTCGGGTCGAGGCCGTCGATCTCGACGGTGCCCTCCTGCTCGCCGGAGTCCGCCGGCAGCAGCCCGGCCAGCGCGGCCAGCAGGGTGCTCTTGCCGGCCCCGGACGGTCCCAGCAGCAGCACCCGCTCCCCGTGGTCGATGCGCAGGTCCACCCCGCGTACCGCCCAGGCCCGCCGCCCGGCGTGCCGCCAGCCGAAACCGACCAGCCTCACACTCGCCACGTCGCCGGCACCTCCATGATCGCCAGGGGAGGGTCAGACCAGGGTGCGGTCACGGCCGGCGGGGAACCGGTCCAGCACCCCGGTCTCGGCCAGCGCGCGGGTCAGGTACCAACCGCCGACCCCGGCGACGACGGCGGCGCTGAGCACGGTCAGCGCCGCGTACGGCAGGCGGTAGCTGACCAGGTCGTACTCGGCGTTCCAGGCGAAGAAGTCGAACACGGCGGCGCTCAGCCCGGTCAGCGCGCCGGCCAGCACCGCCACCGGCAGCCGGAACGACCGGTAGCGGAACGCGGCGAAGGCCAGCTCCGCGCCGAGACCCTGGATCAGCCCCTGCACGATGGTGATCCCGCCCCACTCCGCGCCGAGCAGCGCGGAGACGGTGGCGGCGACGGCCTCGCAGAACAGGGCCGCCCCGGGCTTGCGGATCACCAGGCCGCCGAGGACGGCCGGGACCAGCCAGACGCCGTACATGACGGCCTGGCTGGCCGGTGCGGCGGCGAACGCCGGGTCGGCGGCCTTCCAGACCAGGCCCCAGGCCCAGAAGATGACGCCGAAGGCCACGGCGATCACGGCGGCGACCACGATGTCGATCGTGCGCCACCGGTTGCTGTTGGTGGTGGTGTGCGGCATGTCGGTGCTCCCAGTCCAGAGATCGAACCAGGAGAAGACGCACGCCGCGCCCGGCGGCTGCCGGACGGCGGCGCGGCTGGAGGTCGACCGAACTCCCTGCGCTGGCATTACCCAGATCAGGTTCGAGGGTCTGCGGGCGGTGCCCGCACTCTCAGCGCTGTGCGCTCCCCTGTCGGATGTGAAGTTGTCTCGGCAGACGCTAGCACCGACCTGCGCCAACAGCCCAGCAGGTCACGGTTCCCGGCATTCGACGCCCGAGCGGGGCCCGGGGTCGCTGGGTAGGCTGCCGATCATGCGGGTAGCGGCGCGGGGACTGACGTTCGACGTACGGGCCGGTGGGCCCGAGGACGGCGCGGTCGTGCTGCTGCTGCACGGGTTCCCCCAGCACGGCGGGGAGTGGGACGAGGTGGTGCCCGCCCTGCACGCCGCCGGGTTGCGCACCTACGCCCCCGACCAGCGGGGTTACTCGCCCGGGGCCCGGCCCGCCGAGGTGGCCGGCTACCGGCTGCCGGAACTGGTCGCCGACGCGGTGGCGGTGCTGGACGGGCTGGGCGTCGAGGCCGCGCACGTGGTGGGGCACGACTGGGGCGCGATCGTCGCCTGGGCGTTGGCCGCCCGGCACCCGGAGCGGGTACGCACCCTCACCGCGGTCTCGGTGCCCCATCCGGCCGCCTTCGGCCACGCGTTGGCCACCGACCGGCGGCAGCGGGCGCGCTCGTCGTACATGACGTTGTTCCGCCGGGCGGGCCTGGCGGAGCGGGTGCTGCTGGCCTGGCGGGGGGCGGTCCTGCGCCGGCTGCTGGCCGGCGTCGGCGACTCCGCCCGGGTGGCCCGGTATGCCGAGCCGATGCGCCGGCCGGGCGCGTTGACCGGCGGGTTGAACTGGTACCGGGCGATGTCGGGGCGGGACATGAAGGTGGTCGGTCCGGTGCGGGTGCCGACCAGCTACGTCTGGAGCGACCGGGACGTGGCGATCGGGCGCACCGCCGCGCAGGCGTGCGCCCGGCACGTCTCGGGGGACTACCGGTTCGTGGTGCTGGCCGGGGTCACCCACTGGATTCCCGACGAGGCGCCGGGCCCGCTGGCCGAGGCGATCCTGGCCCGGGTGCGCGGGACGGCCTGAGCCGATCCGCCGGCCGATCGGCTTGATCGGCGATCATGAGTCGGTTTCGCGCGGTTCCGGATCGGGCACAGGCGTTGCTGCCGACGGGGAGGTGTCCCCGTCGGTCGTACCGTCTCATCCGGAGGTAGCGCGTGTCGAAGGAATCCGAGAAGCAGCGCTGGCAGCGCAACTTCGCCGATCTGCTCCAGGAGTTGCGGGTCGCCCAGACCGGCGTGCAGATCCTCTTCGCCTTCCTGTTGACCCTGCCGTTCAGCAACGGTTTCACCCGGACGAGCGAGTTCCAGCGGGACGTCTACATTCTCGCGTTGCTGTCCGCCGCCGCGGCCACCGCGATGATCATCTCGCCGGTCGCCTTCCACCGGGCGCTGTTCCGCCAGGGCCGCAAGCCGGAACTGGTCCGCTTCGCCCACCGGATGGCCACCGGCGGCCTGGCCTTCATGCTGGTCGCCATGGTGAGCGCGGTCCTGCTGATCGCCGACTTCGTGCTGGACACCGGCATCGCCGTGGTGCTCACCGCGATCACCGGTCTGTGGTTCCTGACGTTCTGGGTGATCCTGCCGTTCGTCCGGCGCAACTGGGGTGAGGACGACGTCGACGACGACGATGACGACCCGGTGGTGGACGGCGACTGATCACGCCCGTCGGGGCGGAGCCGAACGAAGTGGGCCGGGGCCCACCCGGGCCAACGGTGGCCGGGTGGGCCCCCGCTTCGTGGCGGTCGGAACGGGCCGCCGGGTCACGGCCGTCGGGGCGGGCCCGGCCCGTCGTGGTCGGGTCGTCAGCGGGCGATCGCCCAGGCCAGCACGGCGGCCAGGATGAGCCCGTTGAGCAGCGCCAGCACCAGGTACGCCTGCGGCGGGATCTTGCGGCCGCGCCGGACGAAGCTGACCAGCGCGGCGGCGTACGCCAGCAGCAGCACGGCGATGACGATCAGGAAGTAGAGCACCGCACCACCCTAGACGAGGGGGTTCGGCTGCCCGGCGACCGCTCATGATCAGCTACGGCCCGTAGGTGCGTACCCCGGCGTGTCGCGCTGACCAGCCGTAGCTGACCGACGGCGAACGGGAGAGTCTAGCATCGAGTAATATCGATTGTTGTCTCCTTCCGTCCCGGGTGCGCGGCCGGCTCCGCCTTCGTTGCGGGGATCGAGCCGCCGTCCAGGTGGGGGCGGGCGACGCCGGCCCGGCACCATCGACGAGGAGTGGACATGAGAGCAGCGCGACGACGTACCGCCGGACTGGGCGCGATCACGCTGGCGGTCCTCGCGGGCGGGGTGGCGGTCGCGGCCGGGGCCGGGGCCGCGGTGGCGACCGGCTGCCGGGTCGACTACAAGGTCACCAGCGAGTGGCAGGGTGGCTTCGGCGCGGACGTCACCATCACCAACCTCGGCGACCCGGTCTCCGGCTGGACGCTCACCTGGGCCTTCGCCAGCGGGCAGCGGGTCAGCCAGGCGTGGAACGCCACCGTCACCCAGAACGGGACGACGGTCAGCGCGAAGGACGCCGGTTACAACGCCGCCATCGCGACCGGGGCCGGCGTCAGCTTCGGCTTCAACGGCGCGTGGACCACCGCCAACCCGGTCCCCACCGCGTTCGCGCTCAACGGGGTCTCCTGCACCGGCGCGACGCCGACCGCCACCCCCTGCCCGCCGCCGTCCACCCCGCCGACCCCGACCCCGACGCCCACCCCGACCCCGACCCCGACCCGGACGCCCACGCCCACTCCGACGCCCAGCCCGACCCCCTCGGCGCAGCGGCCGGTCACCGTGTGGCTGGCCGGCGACTCCACGGTCGCCAACCCGTCCTCCGGCACCGTCTGCCCGGTCGGCTGGGGCAACCAGTTCGGCCAGTACCTCAACGGCAACGCCACGGTGGTCAACAGCGCGGTCGGCGGGCGCAGCATCCAGACCTGGCTGTACGACCCCAACGTCACCACCACGATGAACGCGTCCGGCGAGTGCGTGATCAACCCGCAGACCTACTCGACCCGCTGGCAGGCCATGCTGAACGCCAGCGGCGGGATGAAGGCCGGCGACTACCTGTTCATCCAGTTCGGCATCAACGACGGCAGCGCCACCTGCAACCGGCACGTCGGGTCGGCCCGCTACAAGGAACTGCTCGGCGTGATGGCCCGCGCGGCCCAGCAGCGCGGCGCGTACCCGGTCTTCCTCACCCCGGCCGCCGCGATCACCTGCTCGGGCAGCACCGCCGTCGGCAACCGGGGCTTCCTCACCGAGACGTTCGACGCGGGGCGGGCCAACAACGTCCCCGTCATCGACCTGCACAAGCTGAGCTACACGCTCTACAACACGCTGCGGCTCTGCCCGAACAACGGCGACTACAACTCGGGCGCGGTGGGGGCGTTCTTCTGCGCCGACCACACCCACTTCGAGACGGCCGGGGCCCGGCAGATCGCCGGTGTGGTCGCCACCGCCCTCCGCAACCAGCAGATCGGCCTCTCGGCCTACCTGCGGTGAGGCGTCCGCCCCGGCCGGGCGGATGGGAGCTGCCCCGGCCGGGCTGCGGTCGGCGCTGTGCAGCGGGCGGCCCCGGTCGCCGTGGTCCGGGTGGCGGGGCCACCCGGACCACGGCGGACCGTCAGGAGACCGCGCAGGCGGTGCCGTTGAGGGCGAACCCGGCGGGTCGGCTGTTCGCGCCGGTGGCGTCGGCCAGGAAGCCGAAGCTCACCGTCGCCCCGGCCGCGATCGCGCCGTTCCAGCTGACGTTGGTCGCGCGGACGGTGCCGCCGCTCTGCGTGTAGCTGGCGTTCCACGCCTGGCTGACCCGTTGGCCGTCGGTGAACGCCCACTGGAGCGTCCACCCGTCGATCGGGGTGGCGCCCGTGTTGCGGATCGTCACCTCGCCCTGGAAGCCGCCCTGCCACTGCCCGGTGACCGCGTAACCGACGCCGCACCCGGTCCCGCCGGCCGGCGGCGTGGTCACGGGCGGGGTGGTGGGCGGTGCGGTGGTGACCGGTGGCGTGGTCACGGGCGGGGTGGTCACGGGCGGCGTGGTCGTGGGCGGGGTGGTGGGAGGTGGGGTGGTGGGGGTCGGCGTCGGGGTGGTGGTCAGCTTCGCGGCGACGATCGGGGCGAGCCGGGCCGTGATCGCCCGGTGGCCGGCGTCGTTCGGGTGCACCGAGTCGCTCAGCCCGTCGGCGGGCAGCCAGCCGGTGGTGTCCACGTAGAACACGTTGCGGTCCCCGCCGCCGGTGACCGTCGTGACGGCGGCGGCGGTCTCCGCGGCGTACCGGCCGCTGAAGGTGCGCAGCGCGAAGATCGCCGCGCGCGGGTACCTGCCCCGCACGGTACGGATGAACGTGGCGTACTGGTTCTGGAAGTCCGCGCCGCTCACCCCGTGGCTGCGGTCGTTGGTGCCCAGGTTGATCACCACGGCGTCCGCCTGGTAGCGGGTGAAGTCCCAGGCGGGGCTGGTGGCCGAGTATCCGGTGCGGAGGAACTGGCTGGCCACGCTGACGCAGCCGTCGGCGGTGGCCACCAGGCAACCCCCGCCGTAGCCGAGCTGGGTGTGCTCGGTGCCGAGCTGCTCCCCGGTCAGCCAGCCGTACGCGGTCAGCGCCGTGCGGGACGAGGTGGTGCCGAGGGTGATGGAGTCGCCGACGAACTCGATCAGCCGGGGCCGCACCGCCGCCGGCAGGGTCCGCGCGCCCGAGTCGAGGGTCAGCCCCTGGAACACCGCGTCCCCGGTGTACGAGCCGGCGACCACCCGGTACGACACCACCAGCGTGTGGTTGCCGGCGCGCAGCGGGGTCGGGGTCAGGTTGACCGTGCCGCTGACGTTGGTCAGGTACCTGAAGTCGGCCCCGTCGATGCTGTAGTAGAGGTCGATGGTGCGACGTTGCCGCAGCTTGACCGTGGTGCCGGTGAATCCGGTCCGCAGATAGGCGCCGGCCCAGTTCGGCACGTACGCGGTGCTGTTGCTGCGGTCCCAGCGGCCGACGAACGCGATGTTCGCGTCGGTGGGGGAGCCGTCACCGGTGGCGGCCTGCGCCGACGGTAGGGCGATGAGTGCGGCGGCCAGCATCGCCACCAGGCAGGCTGCCCCGGCCGCGACGATCGACCGACTGCGGGACACGGACATGGATCGCTTCCCTTCCGGGCCGTCCACGCCGACGCACGCCGACGGCTTCCAGGCTCAAGACATTTATCGTCATCTAAGCCTCTCCGGTGCGGAGGCACAACCGGCGGCGGGCCGACCCGCCCGGTCGCGCCCCGGGCCGGTCGCCGCCCGGCCCGGGCCTAGCGGCCGGTCCGGAGGCCGAGTCGGCGCAGTTCCAGGGCGGCGAGCGCGTCGACGGTGGCGTCGTCGCCGCGCCGCCACGCCTGGGCCACGTCCGGATCGATCCTGGTCAGCCGGCGCAGCGGTTGGCTGGTCAGCGCGCGCAGGGCCAGCAGGTCCCTTCCGGCCGGGCCGGCGGCGAGGGCCTTGGCCGAGGCGGCCCGGCGCATCCAGCGCAGCCGCAGCGGCAGCCAGCCGAACAGCACCAGCCCGAGCGGGAACACCAGCACGGCGATGCTCAGCGCCCAGGCGAGCTGGCCGACCAGTTCCTGCTCGTCGCGGCCGACCTCGGCCATCGCCCGGGCGGCGTCGGCGGCCTTGGCGAACGGGCCGGTCAGCTCGTCGCCGACCAGCGGCAGCTGGCCGACCTTGCCGCCGGCCTCGGCCAGGTTGTCGGCGAGGCCGCTGCCGGCCCCCTCCAGCTTCTGCCCGGGTACGGCGAGCTTCTCCACCAGGTCGTACAGCCACATCGCGAAGCGGATCGCCCCGTAGACCCAGGCGACGACGAGCAGGTCGGTGACGACCTGACGGAGGAGGACCGGAAGCCGGTCAGCGTAGACCTTCACGGCCGACAGCGTGCCACGACGCGGGCCGGCCGGCACCCTCCGGTCGCCCGTGAGCCGGCTCGGCGGGGGACGACGGCCCCTCCCCGGCGTGGCTGACCGCGTCGGCCACGATGTGCGCGACGTGCTCGTCGACCAGGGCGTACGCGATCTCCCGACCGCGCCGGGAGCCCCGCACCACCCCGGCGCCGCGCAGCACCCGCAGGTGCTGGGAGACCAGCGGCTGCGGGGCACCGAGCTGCTCGACCAGCTCGTGCACGCACCGCTCACCCTGGGCGAGCTCGCTGACGATGGCCAGCCGGATCGGGGCGGACAGCGCCCGGAGCAGCTCGCCCGCGCCCTCGAACGCGTCGTAGCCCTGGGTGCCGGTCACCCCGTAACGGTAACCAGTGCCGGTGACGGTTCGTCGGTCGGCGTCACCGGAGCACCACCTCGTGCGGTTCCGGGGTGGTGGCGACGGCCGGGGTGGCCCGGCGGCGCAGCACCCGCCAGCCGGCGGCGGCCAGCGCCACCACGAGGAAGGACCCGATCGCCAGCAGCACCACCGAGGCGCCGGGGGCGGTGTCGGCGGTGGCCGCCACCCAGACCCCCGCCCCGGCGGCGAACAGGCCGAGCGCCATGGCCGCCGTCATGGTGCTGCGGAAGCCCCGGGTGACCTGCTGCGCGGTGGCCACCGGCACCACCATCAGGGCGCTGATCAGCAACACGCCGACGGCCCGCATGGCGATCGTGACGGTGACCGCGGTGGCGACCGCCAGCAGCAGGTTCAGCGCCCGGACGGGCAGCCCGGCGACCCGGGCGTACTCCTCGTCGTGGCAGACCGCGAAGAGCGCCGGGCGCAGCGCCAGCATGAGCACCGCGATGGTCGCGCCGAGCACCGCGATGGTGGTCAGGTCGGCGGGCGAGGTGGTGGTGAGCGAGCCGAACAGGTAGGCGTTGAGGTTGGCGCTGCTGGCGTCGGAGAGGCCGACCAGCATCACGCCACCGGCGATGCCGCCGTAGAACAGCAGCGCCAGCGCCAGGTCGCCGGAGGTGCGGCCCCGGGCCCGGACCAGCTCGATGGTGACCGCGCCGAGGATCGCCGCGACCACCGCCACCAGCACCGGTGACCGGTTGAGCAGCAGGCCGGCACCGACGCCGGTGAGCGCGACGTGACCGATGCCGTCACCGATCAGGGCCAGCCGCCGCTGCACCAGATAGATCCCGAGGGCCGGGGCGGTCAGCCCGATCACCAGGGCGCCGAGCAGCGCCCGCTGCATGAAGTCGTACTGGAAGAGGTCCATTGCTCAGCTGCTCCACAGCCCGGCGGGCTCCTCGGGACCGTGCGGGTGCACGTGGTCGTGGTCGGGCTCGGCGTGGTGCCCGGCCGGTTCCGGCACCGCGCCGTCATGGCAGACGCCGCCCTGGTGCACCACCACGGCCCGGCTGATCAGCGGGCGCAGCGGCCCCAGCTCGTGGGCGACCAGCAGCACCGTGCCGCCGGTGCCGACGAACTCGTGCAGCGCCCCGGCGAACGCCTCCTGGCTGGCCGCGTCGACCCCGGCGGTCGGCTCGTCGAGCACCAGCAGCTCCGGCTCGCCGGCCAGGGCACGGGCGATCAGGGTGCGCTGCTGCTGGCCGCCGGAGAGGGTGGCCACCGGGTCCCGGGCCCGGTCGGCGAGCCCGACCGCGCGCAGTGCCGCCTCGACCGCGGTCCGGTCGGCCCGGCCGGGTGGGCGCAGCACCCCCCGGCGGGCCAGCCGCCCGGAGGCCACCACCTCGCGGACGGTGGCCGGCACGCCGCTGCCCGCGCCGAGCCGCTGCGGGACGTAGCCGATCCGGTGCCACTGCCGGAACCGGCGCTGCGGGACGCCGAACAGCGTGACCGTGCCGGTGCCGAGCGGGACCAGCCCGAGCACGGCGCGGATCAGGGTGGACTTGCCGGAGCCGTTGGCCCCGAGTACGGCCACCACCTCGCCGGCGGTGACGGTCAGCGAGACGTCCCGCAGCACCGGGCGGCCGTCGTAGCCGACCGAGGCGTGCCCGACCTGGATCACGGGTGTGGTCACGAGCACCCCAGGGCGGTACGGAGCGAGGTCAGGTTGGTGCGCATCACCGAAAGGTAGTCCCCACCCCCGTCAGCGGAGAGCCCTTCGATCGGGTCCAGCACCGCGGTCTTCGCGCCGACCTCGGCGGCGATGGTCTCGGCCACCTTCGGGCTGACCAGCGTCTCGAAGAAGATCGTGGTGGCGCCGTGCTCGCGGGCCTCGCGGGCGACCTCGGCCAGCCGCTGCGGGGCGGGCTCGGTGTCCGGGGTGAGCCCGGTGAGGCCGATCTGCTCCAGCCGGTAACGCTCGGCGAGGTAGCCGAAGGCGGCGTGGCTGACCACGATCTCCCGCCGCTGGCAGGTCTTCAGGCCGACGGCGTACTCGGTGTCGAGCTTCTCCAGCTCGCTGCGCAGCGTCCGGGCCCGGGTGGTGAAGTCGGCGGCCCGGTCCGGGTCGACGGCGCCGAGCCGTTCGGCCAGCTTGTCGGCGACGGTGGCCAGCCGGGTCGGGTCCAGCCAGAGGTGCGGGTCCTTGCCGCCGCCCTCCTCCTCGGCGTGATCGGCCTCACCCTCGTGTTCGTGTTCGTGTCCGCCGGCTGTCGCGTCCCGCAGCGGTGCGACGCCTGTCACGTCGAAGGCCCGGTCGGCGGCGTTCTGCGCGACGGCCTCGTCCACCGCCGGCTGGAAGCCCTTGAGATAGAAGACCAGCTCGGCCTGGCTGACCTGGCCGACCTGCCGGGGGTTGAGTTCCAGGTCGTGCGGCTCCGCGCCCGGCTTGGCGAGGTTGGTGACGGTGACCGCGTCCCCCCCGACCCGTTCGGCGACGAACTGGAGGGGATAGAAGGCGGCGACCACGTCCACCCGGTCCGGATCGGCCCCGGCCACGTCGGTCGAGCAGGCGGTGCCACCGGCCAGGACGAGCAGGGTGGTGGCGGCGGCGGTCAGGACGCGGGGCAGGGTGCGGGCGGTCATGTCGGCAACTGTCCGTGAAAACGAGAATGATTGTCAAAAACGCATGAGTGCATGTCAGAAGAGCTTGACCAGGGCCACCGTGACCAGCAACGTCAACATCACCAACCGGAGCAGCCGGGTCTGCGGCGCCTGCACCGGCCAGGTGGTGGCCAGCAGGTAGGCCAGCCCGGCGGCCAGCGCCAACAACAGCAACCCGCCGACCGGGCCGGGCGCGAAGAGCGCCACCAGCACCAGCGCCAGGGCGGCGAGGAACACCGACGTCGGGTTCGCCCGGGCCAACCGGGCCAGCAGGGGGCGCTGCGTAGGCTGCATCCCACAGACTCTACGAGGAGGAACCCGGTGCTGGTCACCAACCGGTTCGTGGTCGCCGTCGAGGCGTCGGACGACTTCACCGCCCGGGCGCACGCCGCGCTGGCCGCGCTCGCCGCCCGTCCCGGCTACCTGCGCGGTGAACTCCTGCGCGCCCTCGACGACCCCCGGCACTGGTGCCTGCTCACCGAGTGGGAGTCGGTCGGGACCTACCGGCGGGCCCTGGGCGGTTTCGACGTCAAGATCACCGCCGTGCCGTTGCTCGCCGAGTCGGTCGACGAGCCCTCGGCGTACGAGAGACTGGCCGGTGCCGCCCCCGACGGCGAGGTGGTGGTGGTCGACAGCGATCGGGCCGCGCGTCCGCACCGCTGAGCCGGGGGGCACTACCCTGCTCCTATGACCGCTCCCGGCCCGGCAGCCCCACCGCCGTACCCCGCGACACCCGGCCCGGGCGGCACCCCGCCGTCGGTCGCCCCGGGTGACCCGGGCGTGCCCGCCCCGCCGGGTGCCCCGGGGGTGCCCACCGCCCCGGGTGATCCGGGTGTGCCCGCTCCGCCCCCCGGGCCCGGGGTGGCCCCGCCGTTCGCCGCCCCGCCCACCGAGGGTCGCCGCAAGCGGCTCTGGCTGGGGCTCGGCGTCGGGGCGATCGCCCTGCTGATCTGCTGCGGAGGCGGCGGCGCGGCGGCCGTCGGGCTGGTGGTCAGCAACGTGCAGGCGATCGAGGAACAGGGTCAGGCGGTCACCGACGACTACTACCGCGCCCTGGTCGACAAGCAGTACGGCAAGGCGTACGAGAAGCTCTGCGACGACGCGCGACGGCGGGAGTCCCGGGGGGAGTTCACCCGCCGGATCGCCGAGGAGCCGGCCGTCGCCAGCTACCGGGTCGGCGACGTCGACCCGCAGACCCTGACCGTGCCGGTCGACGTCACCTTCAACGGTGGCGGGCGGGGCACCCAGCAGGTCACCCTCGCCGCCGACCAGCAGACCGGTGGCATGGAGGTCTGCGGGGTCAGCTGAGCCGGCAGCGGTATTCTGCTGGGCCCGGGGCGCTGCTGGTCGTACCGTTGTCCCGAACCGTTCGGTCCCATTCACCTCACGTCCCCGCCGACCGCCAGCCGGCGTAGGAGGAAACCCATGTCAGCCGACCGTATCGACGCCGTCGTCAGCCTCGCCAAGCGCCGAGGCTTCGTCTTCCCCTCCAGCGAGATCTACGGAGGCACCCGATCGGCGTGGGACTACGGCCCGCTCGGCGTGGAGCTGAAGGAGAACGTCCGCCGGCAGTGGTGGAAGGCCATGGTCCAGCAGCGCGACGACGTCGTCGGCCTCGACTCGGCGGTCATCCTGGCCCGCAAGGTCTGGGAGGCCAGCGGCCACCTCGCCGAGTTCGTCGACCCGCTGACCGAGTGCCAGTCCTGCCACAAGCGGTTCCGCGCCGACCACCTCGAAGAGGCGTACGTCGAGAAGCACGGCAAGCCGCTGACCTCGTTGCAGGAGCTGAACTGCCCCAACTGCGGCAACAAGGGCACCTTCACCGAGCCCAAGATGTTCAACGGCCTGATGAAGACCCACCTCGGCCCGGTGGAGAGCGACGAGGGCCTGCACTACCTGCGCCCGGAGACCGCCCAGGGCATCTTCGTCAACTACAACAACGTGGCGACGGCCGCCCGCAAGAAGCCGCCGTTCGGCATCGCGCAGACCGGCAAGTCGTTCCGCAACGAGATCACCCCGGGCAACTTCATCTTCCGGACCCGGGAGTTCGAGCAGATGGAGATGGAGTTCTTCGTCGAGCCCGGCTCCGACGAGCAGTGGCACGAATACTGGCTTCAGGAGCGCTGGAACTGGTACCTCGACCTGGGCCTATCCGAGGAGAACCTGCGCTTCTACGAGCACCCCAAGGAGAAGCTCTCGCACTACTCGAAGCGCACCGTCGACATCGAGTACCGGTTCCGGTTCGGCGGCACGGAGTTCGCCGAGCTGGAGGGTGTGGCCAACCGCACCGACTTCGACCTGTCCACGCACAGCAAGCACTCCGGCGTGGACCTGTCGTACTTCGACCAGACCAAGAACGAGCGGTGGGTGCCGTACGTCATCGAGCCGGCCGCCGGCCTCACCCGCGCGGTGCTGGCGTTCCTGCTGGAGGCGTACGACGAGGACGAGGCGCCGAACACCAAGGGTGGCGTCGACAAGCGCACCGTGATGCGCTTCGACCCCCGGCTGGCCCCGGTCAAGGTGGCGGTGCTGCCGCTGTCGCGTAACGAGGCGCTCTCCCCGAAGGCCAAGGGGCTCGCCGCCCAGCTCCGCAAGCGCTGGGTGGTCGAGTTCGACGACTCGCAGGCGATCGGCCGCCGCTACCGTCGGCAGGACGAGATCGGCACCCCGTTCTGCGTCACCGTCGACTTCGACACCCTCGACGACGACGCGGTGACCGTGCGGAACCGGGACACCATGACCCAGGAGCGGGTCGCCCTGGACCAGGTCGAGCGCTACCTGATCGAGCGGCTGCCCGGCTGCTGACCACGCCCGCCGTCGTACCGGCCCCGCCCCACCGACCCGGGGCGGGGCCGGTACGCGTTTGCGGCATCGGTCGAGTTCTCTGGCCGTCCGGTCCTTGAGCGGGTGGGTGGGCCGTGCCAGCATTCCCGGTGCTGAATCTCTACACGGGGGTGTGAATGGCGCGCGCGTCGCAACCTGACCATGATCCGGACCGCCGCCGCCTGCTGCGCCGGGCCGCCACGGTCGCCGTCACCACCGCCGGGGCCGGGGTCGCCGCCACGGTCGGCCTGCCCGGCACCGCCCAGGCCGCCCCAGGCGACCACCTCACCATGGGTACGACCAACGACGCCGGCCTGGCCACCACCACGCTCAGCCTCGGCTACGCCGGACTCACCCTGCGGAACACCGCCGGTGCGCCGCTGCGGCTGGTGCCCGGCGAGAAGATCTATCCGCAGGTGCTGGACTCGGCGTCCGGCACCGTCGCGGTGGACCCGTCGGGCGACCTGTTCGTGCAGGCCGGCCCGTCGGGCAACGAGGTCAACAGCTGGGTGTGGACGAGCGAGTGGGCGACCACCTCGGTCCCGGTGCGGCCGACCCGGGTGCTGGACAGCCGGGACCCGGACCTGCGCCGCACCATCGTCTCGGGCGCCTCGACGCTCGACCCGACGGGCCGGCTCACCCCCGGCAACCCGATCGTGTTGAGCCTGGACCATCTCGTCCGGGACGGCTACGCCCTCAAGGGCAACGTGACCGTGGTGGGGATGACCGGTCCGGGCTTCCTGACGGCGTGGGGCAGCGGCACCAGGCCGACCGCGTCCACGGTGAACTGGTCGGCCGCCGGTCAGATCCTGTCGAACTTCCTCTTCGCCGAGCTGGGTGCCGTCGGCGGGTACCGCAGCGTGCTCACGGTGCAGGTCTCCGCACCTACCCACGTGATCGTCGACCTGACCAGCCTGCTGGTCGGCCACCCGAGCCAGGTCGTCGCGGGCAGCGGCGGTGCCGCCCCCGCCGCGACCCCGGTGGACCCTGCCCCGGCGGCGGCCGCCCCGGGTGAGCCGATCGTCATCGGTCTGCCGAACAGCCCCGGTGTCACGACGGTGACCAGCGCCGCCCCGGACGGTGCCGCCACCCTGGCGCTGCGGAACGCGACCGGGGCGACCCTGGAGCTGACCCGGGGCGACAGCCACCAACTCGGCACCATCGACGTGGGCGCCATCGCCGTCGACCCGGGCGGGCTGTACGTCGGCAACGGCAGCTCCGTGGGCTACCCCACGCACGCCGCGTTCAGCACGGCGAACGCGACCATGCTGGTGCCCGTCCCGCCCATCCGGATCCTCGACACCCGCAGCGCCGCCGGCCGGGCCCGACTGCTGGAGGGTGCCGGCCGGATCGACGCCCGGGGCCGGGTGCTGGCCGAGACGCTGCTGATCGTGCACCTGCGCGACATCGTCGAGTACGGCGACGGGATGCTGGGCAACATCACCGTGGCCGACACCACCCAGGGTGGCTTCGCCACGGTGTGGGGCACCGGCAGCCTGCCCACCGCCTCCACCATCAACTGGGCGGCCGCCGGCCAGCTGTTGTCCAACGGGGTGATCACGCAGCTCGGCGGCTACGAGACGGTCGGCGGCGACTACCACCCGGACGTGGTCGGCATCTATCTGCAGAAGAGCGCGGCGGCGGTGATCCTCGACGTGACCGGCCTGCTGGTCCACCACCCGGAGTCCGCCGTCATCAACATCCCGACGTCGGTCCGTACCGCCACCGGGTCCGACGGCCGCCGGGCGCGGACCCGGGCGATCAGGCAGGCCGCCGAGCGCGGCGACCGGGCGGTGCGGGCCGATGCGTGACCACGGAACCGGGGAGAGCGCCATGAGCACCGACGAGACGTCGTCCACCACCCGCCGGGTGGTCCTGCGGACCGGCGTCGCCGCCGGCGTCGGCGTCGGCGCGGCGGCGCTGGTCGGCACGCCGGCCGATGCCGCGCCGGGCGCCGCGGTGATCGGCGGCCAGGTCAACGACGCGGGTACGGCCGAGACGCTGCTGGTCGGTGGCGCGTCGGCGAACCCGACGCTGGCGCTGGGCGGCACCAGCCCGATGCTGCGGCTGTCCCCGACGCCGGAGAACGCCATCCCGGCGGAGCTGCCGACCGGGTCCCTCGCCGTGACTCCGGTAGCCGACCTGGTGATCGGTGGCCGGAGCGGTCGGCGGGCCTACGTCAACACGTCGCGCTGGGCCAACCGCACCGTTGCCTTACCCCCGGTGCGACTGGTGGACACCCGGGCGCTGGCCAGTTACTCCGCCAACGTCCTCGCCGGCGCCGACGGGGTGGTGTCGGGCAGGTTGCAGGCGGGTCGGACCCTGCACCTGACCGTGGGGCGGGTCCCGGGGGCGTCCGACGGCGTGGCGGTCGGCGCCTACCTCAACGTCACCGTGGCGAACACGGTCTCCGGGGGAGTGCTCACCGCCTTCCAGGCCGGGGTGACCATGCCGGAGACCTCCTCGCTGAACTGGTGGGGGCCGAACCAGATCCTGTCCAACCTGGTGGAGGTGCCGCTGGGTCCCTACGACCGTGACCCGGCCGCGTTCGCCGTCCACGTCCGCGCCGCGACCGCGGTGATCGTGGACGTCTCGGCCCTGATCCTGACCCGTCCCGGCCGGGGCTACTGACCGACCGGTCGCCGTCGCGGTGCGAGTTCGCTCACCGTCGTGGTGCGAGTTCGCTCACCGTCGCGGCGGCGACCGGCCACCGGCGGTGGGCGGGCCACCACGGGCATGGGATTCTGGGGTACGTGACCCGTCCCGCTCCGGTTCTGCGCCCGCTCATCATCGGCCCCCACCAGGTGTGGCCGCCGGTGGTGCTCGCGCCGATGGCCGGCATCACCAACGTCGGTTTCCGGCAGCTCTGCCGGGAGCAGGGCGGCGGCATCTACGTCTGCGAGATGATCACCACGATCGCGCTGGTCCAGCGGAACCCGAAGACCCTGCGCATGATCGCCTTCGGGGCCGACGAGCGGCCGCGCAGCCTCCAGCTCTATGGCACCGACCCGGAGGTGACCGCCGCCGCGGTGCGGATCGTGGTGGAACGCGACCTCGCCGACCACATCGACCTCAACTTCGGGTGCCCGGTGCCGAAGGTGACCCGCCGGGGCGGCGGCTCGGCCCTGCCCTGGCGGCGGCGGCTCTTCGCCCGGCTGGTGCGGGCCGCCGTGGACGCCGCGTCACCCGCCGGGGTGCCGGTCACCGTCAAGATGCGCAAGGGCATCGACGACGACCACCTGACGTACGTCGAAGCGGGGCTGGCCGCCCAGGACGCCGGGGTCGCGGCAGTGGCCCTGCACGGGCGGACGGCCGCGCAGCGGTATTCCGGCACCGCCGACTGGGACGCCATCGCCACCCTCAAGCAGGCGCTCGACGTGCCGGTGCTCGGCAACGGCGACATCTGGGAGGCCGACGACGCGCTGCGGATGGTGGCCCACACCGGGGTGGACGGGGTGGTGGTCGGCCGTGGCTGCCTGGGGCGGCCGTGGCTCTTCGCCGACCTGGAGGCCGCGTTCGACGGCCGTTCGGAGCGTCGGTTGCCCACCCTCGGCGAGGTCGCCGTGACCATGCGCCGGCATGCCGAACTGCTGGTGGACCAGTTCACCGCCGGCTCGCGCACCCCTTCCCGGGGCGAGCGGGACGGCTGCACCGACTTCCGCAAGCATGTCGCCTGGTATCTGAAGGGCTTCCCGGTGGGCAGTGACCTGCGTCGGGAGCTGGCCATGATCGAGAGCCTGGCCCAGCTGGACGACCTGCTCGGCAAGCTCGATGCGGCCGAACCCTTCTCGGTGGCCACCCTCGGCCAGCCGCGCGGCCGGACGAACTCTCCCGGCAAGGTCTTCCTGCCGGAGGGCTGGCTGGCCAGCCGGGACGACGACACCGTTCCCGAGGGCGCCGAGCTGGACGACTCGGGCGGCTGAGCAGTCCCACGGCGTCCGTCCGTGCCGGCGTCCGTCCGCGCCGGCGTCCGTCCGCGCTGACAGCGAAAGGGCCGACCCTGTGGGGGTCGGCCCTTTCGGCGATCGGTGGGACAGGTCAGGAGGCGTAGCCGCGGCTGGCGATCCAGTGGGCCAGCTCGTCGACGTCGATCCGGTAGGAGGCGGTGTCCGGGTTGGCGGAGTCGGCGATCGTCGCGACCCGCCCACCGTCGCGGTAGCCGATGACGCTGATGTAGTGGCCACCCTCGAAGGCGTGGGTGTTGCCGTCGGTGTCGGTGGCGGTGCCGGCGATGTTGGCGACCACGGCCCGGCCGTCGTCCACGGCTCGGACGATGTCGGCACGCAGCTGCGCGATCCGCTTGTCGTCGACCTTGTCGGCCGGGATCTCGGTGCTGCGGTACGCGTTGCGGCCGATCTCCTTGTTCAGCACCGGGGTGATGTCGTTGATGCTGTCGGTGCCACTCTCCGTGGTGCCCATCTCCTTGGCCATGGCGTCGACGTCGATCTTCTTGCCCTGGACGCTCAGGGCGTTGCGGGTGGCGGCGGGGCCGCAGTAGTAGAAGTTGGGCTGGGCGGCATAGTCGACCTTCAGCTCGCGCTCGCCGGCGGGCTTGCGGTCGGCCTGGACGGCGGCGGCGGGTCGGGTGGTCTCGGCGGCCTGGGCGGCCAACGCGGGGCCGGAGATACCACCGGCGGTGGCGGCCAGGCCGGCAGCGGCCAGCACGGTCTTACGCAGGATGTCGGTACGCATGATGTCGTGCTCCTCTGCATCTCGGGGGTCCCCGCACGGTCCGCAGGGGGTGCGGGACGGCGCGCGGTCGTGCCGCGTCGCAGGTGCGCCGCGTCGCAGGTGCGCCGCGTAGCAGGTGCGTCGCATCGGCAGGTGCGGTCGTGCCGCATCGGCAGGTGAAGAGGAAGATCGGACCGGCGATCGTGGGGATGCCGACCCGAGGATGTGCAACCGACCCGGTGGATCAGGCATTCCGCGGCCCGCTTTCGGACCGGGGCCGTCAGGGTGACGTGCGTTCTGGGTGACGTGCGGGTTGCCCGACCGGCCGAGCGGGCTGTGCGGGCCGAGCGGGCCGTGCGGGCCGAGCGGCCCGGGCGGGCTGCGCCGGCCGGGCGGCGGGACTTTACTGGCCGGGCTGACGGCGTTGGCGGGGGTGGCGCCACGCTGCCCGCTGGGGCGGACCCGGGCCGTGTCGGCGGACCGGCCGGGGCGATCGCGGATACCAGGTGTAACGACCCCGGCCGGCCGACGATTCCGCCCTGCGGGTGGTCCCCGTCACCCCCTGTGGGCCGATCCGTCATCGAATCGTCGCCACTGACGACACCCGTCGGCACCCCCGAATCCGGTCACCCAGCGTCATAACGACCCGCCCCCACCAAGACCCCTCCACTCCCTTTGCTCTGCTGCCTTCCGCGCGACGGTCACCTGGTGTGTCTGTTGCGTATGCGGCAGCAGAGCAAAGGGTGCGAGGGAGGTATGTGGTGGTTGCCGGGGAGCGATGAGAATGGGCAGCTCAGGGCGGTTTCATGGGTGAGGGGCGGCGGAGGTCCCCGATTGACGCCGGAGAGCGGTCACTCTATGTGATCTATGGGCCCCTTGTGCCCGAAGTGACTGGCTGTGGTCGACAGGTCGACAGGTCGGAGAGCCGCCAGGTCGGACGTCGGTGCGGAGGCCGGCCGGTCGACCCTCCGGCCGGTCGACCCTCCGGCCGGTCGACCCTCCGGCCGGTCGACCCTCCGGCAGGTCGACCCTCCGCCGTGTCGGGGAGCCCGCCGTGTCGGGGAGCCCGCCGGGCCGGAGAGCTGGCAGGGCGGAGCTGGGCGGCGGGTTCGGGAGTGCAGGGTCGTCAGCGGGTGTCGGGGGCGGTGAGGTCTCGGCCGGGTGAGGGCTGGCGGGGGGTGGGATTGCGGTACGTTCCTGCGGTGCCGGGGAGATGCCCGCCGGCTGACGTGGCGGGCCAGGGGATCTCCGGGGACGGGTGGAAGGTGATGCCGGCGGCGTGCCAGCGCGGGCCCTGGCCGGCCAGCCGCTCCCGGAATCCCGTCCAGCTCCGGGTCGACGGCGCGGACCAGGCCAGCTCGGCGAGGGCAGGCAGGCGCGGGAAGAACAGGAACTCGATCTCGGTCAACGAGGTCACCGACTCGGTCCAGAGCGGTGCCTCCACGCCGAGCACCGCCTCCGCCGGCACGTCGGCGAGGTGGGTCGCTGGGTCCCAGTGGTACGCCCGGTGCACGTCGATCAGGCCCGCCCAGTCGTGTCCGAGCGGAGTGTCCGGCGCGTACTTCATGTCCAGGTATGCGTGGTTGCCGGGGGAGAGGATCAGCCGGGCGCCCCGCCGTACCGCCTCGGCCACGGTCGGGTCGTCGCCGTTCGTGCCCCACCACTGGAGCACCCGTCCGTCGACCTGCCCGGCGGGGGCGATCTGGTGCCACCCGACCACGGTCCGGCCGAGCCCGGCGACGATCCGCTGCACCCGCTCCACGAAACCGGTGTACGCCACACCCTTGACCTTGAACGCCTCGTCACCACCGATGTGCAGCCACGGCCCGGGAGTCAGCGCGGCCACCTCACCGAGCACGTCGGCGACGAAGTCGTACGTCCGCTCGTCGGTGGGGTCGACGTAGCTGAAGCCGACGTCGGTGCCGGTGTACGGCGGCGGCGCGACCTTGTCCGGCGCCAGCTCCGGGTAGGCGACCAGCGCCGCGTTGGTGTGGCCGGGCAGGTCCACCTCGGGTACGACGGTGACGTGTCGTCGGGCGGCGTACCCGACGATGCGCCGGTAGTCGGCGGCGGTGTACCAGGCACTGGGGCCACCACCCACCCCGGTGCTCCCGCCGACGGCGGTCAGCCGGGGCCAGGAGTCGACGGCGATCCGCCAGCCCTGGTCGTCAGTGAGGTGCAGGTGCAGGTGGTTGAGCTTGTACCGGGCCAGGTGGTCGATCACCCGGCACACGTCGTCGACGGTGAAGAAGTGCCGCGCCACGTCGAGCATCGCGCCCCGGTAGGGGAAGCGGGGCCGGTCGACGATCGTGCCGCCGGGCACCACCCAACGCTCGGCCACCGGGGTCCGGCTCTCCACGGCCGTCGGCAGCAGTTGCCGCAGCGTCTGTACGCCGTGGAAGAGGCCGTTCGCGGTGCCGGCGGTGATGCGTACCGCGTCGACGTCGACGTCGAGCCGGTACTCCTCCTCCGCCCACTCCCGCACCGCCGTGGACCCGCGCGGCGCGGTCGCGGCCAGGGTCAGCACCAGTGCGCCCGGGGCGGCGGGCAGGTCGGTGACCGGCAGCGGAAGGCCGGTGGCGGGGCGCAGCAGCTCCGCGAGCTGTGCGGCGACGTCCCGGGCGGCCGGGTCGGCGCTCACCCGTACCGCCGCGTCGGCCGGGAGGACGAAGTTCGCGGCCGGGCGCGGCGTGACCGACGCGGGTGCCGGCACCACGTCGCCCAGCCCGATCGTCGGCCGGGTGAGCAGCCGGTCGGCGGCCTCGGCGGCGCTGCCCGCCAGCACTGCCGCCGCCGGCTCCTCCGCCGTGATCAGCACGCTCGCGGCCAGGTCGGGCGTGGCCGGCTCGCTGGGGGTCAGGCCGGCCGTGGTCGGGACGTCGGCGGCCGGGTCTGGCTGCTCGGGGACGGGGGTGACGCCGGCATGTGGGGTGAGCGACACGGGGCAGCTCCCGGGGTGTATTCGCGAGGGATATGGCAAAGGTCAGGTTTGACGGGACCGGCGACGTCAAGAGTACGGCGAGGAAGCGGAATTGCGTGATCGTGCGCATGGAAGCGTTCCCAGAAACCGTCGCGAACGCGGATAGTCGTGATGGCTGTGCCTATTGTCACCGAACGGTCCCAGGCCGCCCGATGTTCGCTTAACCTTCGCCCACCGAACGCTGACCAGGCCGGATTGCCGGAGGTTGGCCCGGGGTAGGTCAGAACTGAACCTTCGTTAAGTGTCAATTCCGGCGCGCGTGGGAGGCTTCTGGTGGCAGCGCACGAGACGGATAAGTACGTCTACGACTTCGCCGAGGGAAACAGGGATCTCAAGGACCTGCTCGGTGGAAAGGGTGCCAATCTCGCCGAGATGACCAATCTCGGCCTGCCGGTGCCACCCGGGTTCACCATCACCACCGAGGCCTGCAAGGCGTACCTGGCGACCGGGCGGGAGCCGGACGGGCTGGCCGGGCAGATCGAGGCCCACCTGGAGGCTCTGGAACGCGAGATGGGCCGCCGCCTCGGTGACCCGGACGACCCGCTGCTGGTCTCGGTACGCTCCGGCGCCCGGTTCTCGATGCCCGGCATGATGGAGACCGTCCTCAACGTCGGCCTCAACGACCACAGCGTCGTCGGCCTGAGCAGCCAGGCCGGGGGCAACGACCGGTTCGCCTGGGACTCCTACAGGCGGCTGATCCAGATGTTCGGCAAGACCGTGTGCGAGGTGCCGGGCGAGGAGTTCGCGCACGCCCTCGACGAGGCCAAGCGCGCCAAGGGCAGCACCGACGACCTGGACCTGGACGCCGACGACCTGCGCGGGCTGGTCGAGGCGTACAAGAAGATCTTTGCCGGGCACACCGGGCGGGAGTTCCCGCAGGAGCCACGTGAGCAGCTCGACCTGGCCATCCGGGCGGTGTTCGAGTCGTGGAACGCCGAGCGGGCGATCCTCTACCGCCGCCAGGAGCGCATCCCGGCCGACCTGGGCACCGCGGTCAACGTGGTGACGATGGTCTTCGGCAACCTCGGTCCCGACTCCGGCACCGGGGTCGCCTTCACCCGCGACCCGGGCAGCGGCGCGCAGGGCATCTACGGCGACTACCTGGCCAACGCCCAGGGTGAGGACGTCGTCGCCGGCATCCGCAACACCGTGCCGTTGCAGGAGCTGGAGCAGCTCGACCCGAAGTCCTACCACCAGCTGCTCGACATCATGGCCCGGCTGGAGGGGCACTACCAGGATCTCTGCGACATCGAGTTCACCATCGAACGGGGCAAGCTCTGGATGCTCCAGACCCGGGTGGGCAAGCGCACCGCCGCCGCCGCGTTCGTCATCGCCGGACAGCTCGTCGACGAGGGCCTGATCGACCTGGACGAGGCGCTGCACCGGGTCAACGGGGCGCAGCTCGCCCAGTTGATGTTCCCCCGCTTCCAGCTCGACCACGACTTCGTGCCGGTCGCCCGGGGCATCGGCGCCTCCCCGGGGGCCGCCTCCGGCACGGTGGTCTTCACCTCCGCCCGCGCGGTCGAGTTGGCCGCCGAGGGCCGGTCGGTGATCCTGGTCCGTCGGGAGACCAACCCCGACGACCTCAACGGCATGATCGCCGCCCAGGGCATCCTCACCTCGCGCGGCGGCAAGACCAGCCACGCCGCCGTGGTGGCCCGGGGGATGGGCAAGACCTGCGTCTCCGGGGCCGACGAGATCGAGGTGAACGTGCCGGCGAAGCGGTTCACCGTCGGCGGGCACACCGTCGGTGAGGGTGACGTCATCTCCATCGACGGCACCACCGGCAGGGTCTACCTGGGCGAGGTGCCGGTCATGCCGTCCGAGGTGGTGCAGTACTTCGAGGGCAGCCTCGACCCGGCGCACGTCGACAACGCGCTGGTCCGGGCCGTACACCGGATCATGACGCACGCCGACGACCGGCGGCGGCTGGCCGTGCGGACGAACGCCGACACCGGGGCGGACGCGGCCCGGGCCCGGCGGTTCGGCGCCGAGGGCATCGGCCTGTGCCGCACCGAGCACATGTTCCTCGGCGATCGGCGGGAGCTGGTCGAACGACTGATCCTCGCGGCCACCGACACCGACCGCACCGACGCCCTCGCCGCTCTGCTGCCCCTGCAGCGCCAGGACTTCGTGGAGATCTTCCGCGAGATGGACGGCCTGCCCGTCACCGTCCGGCTGATCGACCCGCCGCTGCACGAGTTCCTGCCCCCGCTGGAACAGCTCGCGGTCAACGTCGCGGTCGCCCAGGAACGCGGCGAGGACGTCGCCAAGGAGGAGGCGCTGCTCGCCGCCGTCCGGCGGATGCACGAGGAGAACCCGATGCTCGGCCTGCGCGGCGTGCGCCTCGGCCTGGTCATCCCCGGCCTGTTCGCGATGCAGGTCCGGGCGATCGCCGAGGCCGCCGTCGCGGTCACCCGCGACGGCGGCGCGGCCCGCCCGGAGATCATGGTCCCGCTGGTCGGCGCGGTCCAGGAGCTGGAGACGGTACGCGCCGAGGCCGAAAAGATCATCGCCGAGGTGGTCGGGGACAGCGGGGTCGAGGTGCTGATCGGCACCATGATCGAGGTGCCTCGGGCGGCGCTGACCGCCGGGCAGATCGCCGAGGCGGCGCAGTTCTTCTCCTTCGGCACCAACGACCTCACCCAGATGGCCTGGGGCTTCTCCCGCGACGACGTCGAGGGCGCGTTCTTCTGGCGCTACCTGGAGCTGGGCATCTTCGGCATCTCCCCGTTCGAGTCGATCGACCGCGACGGGGTCGGCCGGCTGATCCGGATCGCCGCCGAGGAGGGCCGGGCCGCCCGCCCCGGGCTGAAGCTCGGCATCTGCGGCGAACACGGCGGCGACCCCGACTCGGTGCACTTCTTCCACGAGGTGGGGCTGGACTACGTCTCCTGCTCGCCGTTCCGGGTGCCGGTCGCCCGGCTGGAAGCCGGCCGGGCCGCCATCGAGACCACCGGCTCGGACAGCCGCTGACCACCCGCCACGGTCACCCGGCGGTGGCCCCACCGGCCGCCGCCGGTGCGTGCGCTGTCCGGCGCGGTGCGGCGTAACCTGGGCTCTCCCGCGACCTTGGGGTACGACGGTGAAGGGGTGGCCGGATGACCAGCGGCTGGGTGAGCGTGACCGTCGATGCCGGCCGGCCCGGAACCGGCACGATCATGCTGGCCGGACCCGGGGGCGACGAGTTCCCCGTGCTGCGGCGGCGGGGCTGAGATGCCCGCCGAACCCGCCGCCGGGGGGCACTTCACTGCCGGGACGCGCTCCACCGCCGGGGAGCCCTCCGATGCGCAACGGTGGGTCGCGGAGACGCCGAAGGACACCGGCCACGGCCGGTCCCCGTACGAGCGGGACCGGGCCCGGGTGCTGCACTCGGCGGCCTTCCGCCGGCTCGCCGCGAAGACCCAGGTGCACGTGGCCGGCACCGACGACTTCCTGCGTACCCGGCTGACCCACTCGCTGGAGGTGGCTCAGATCGCCCGGGAGATGGGTGCCCGGCTCGGCTGCGACCCGGATCTGGTGGACGCCGCCGGGCTGGCCCACGACCTCGGGCACCCGCCCTTCGGGCACAACGGCGAGGACACCCTGGACGGGCTCGCCGCGTCCTGCGGCGGCTTCGAGGGCAACGCGCAGACGCTGCGGGTGCTGACCCGGCTGGAAGCCAAGGTGCTCGCCCCGGACGGCAGTTCCGCCGGGCTCAACCTCACCCGGGCCGCGCTCGACGCGGTCAGCAAGTACCCGTGGCCGCGCCGCCCCGGGCTGCGCAAGTTCGGCGTGTACGGCGACGACCGCCCGGTCTTCGACTGGCTACGCGCCGGCAGCCCCACCGCCCCCGACCTGCCTGCCGTCGACCCGTTCGGTGGGGCCCGCCGGTGCCTGGAGGCGCAGGTGATGGACTGGGCCGACGACGTGGCGTACTCGGTGCACGACGTCGAGGACGGCATCCACGGCGGCTACGTCTCGCTGCGCCCACTCCTCGACGACCCGGCCGAGCGGGCGGCGCTCTGCGTCGACGTGGCCGCCGTCTACTCCGGGGAGTCCCCGGCCGACCTCGAAGGGGTGCTGGTCGAACTGCTCGCCGATCCGGTGCTCACCCCGCTGGCCGGGTACGACGGCAGCCACCGGGCGCAGGTCGCGCTCAAGGCCACCACCAGCGTGCTCACCGGCCGGTTCGTGGCGACCGTGGTGGGGGCGACCCGGGAGCGCTTCGGCCCCGGCCCGCACCACCGGTACGCCGCCGACCTGGTGGTGCCGCGCCGGATCAGGGCGCAGTGTGCGCTGCTCAAGGGCATCGCCTGGCGGTACGTGATGTGCCGTCCGGACGCCCGCACCCGCTACCAACGTCAGCGGGAAGTCCTCACCGAACTGGTCACCGCGCTCACCGACCGCGCCCCGCAAGCCCTGGACCCGGTCTTCGCCCCCCTGTGGCGAGAGGCCGAGGACGACCCCGCCCGCCTCCGCGTGATCATCGACCAGGTCGCCTCCCTCACCGACCCCGCCGCCCTGACCTGGCACACCCACCTCACCTGACCCCTCCCACCCACCCCACCCTGCCCCGACTCACCCCACCCCTGCTTACCCGCCCCGCCCCCGCCCCCGGCCCCGGACTGGCTCGCCCCGCCGCCCTCGCCTCGCCCCGCCCCGCCTCGCCTCGCCCCGCCTCGCCCCGCCCCGCCCCGCCCCGCCCCGCCCCGCCCCGCCCCGGTGATCAAGAGGTTTGCGTCATGGTTGATCTTCAAATTGACCTAAACCTCTTGATCACCGGGGCGGGGCAGGCGGCGGGGGCGGGCGAGGGCGGGGGGAGGGTGGGGGAGGGTGGGAAGTTAGGGTAGCCTTAGCGGTATGGCGGAGCGGTCCAGGTTGGTTACGTCGGCACGGGTGGTACGGGTGGGGCGGCCCACGCCGCATCTGGTGCGGCTCGTGCTCGGTGGGGAAGAGTTGGCCGGGCTGCCCGTGGGGGAGTTCACCGACCACTACATCAAGCTGGTCTTTCCGCCGCCCGGCGTGGACCTGCCGAGGCCGCTGGACCTGGCGGCGATCAAGCGGGACCTGCCCCGCGAGCAGTGGCCCCGGTTGCGGGCGTACACCGTGCGGGCCTGGGACGCGGCGGCCGGGGAGATGACGGTCGACGTGGTGCACCACGGGGACGTGGGGCTGGCCGGCCCCTGGGCGGCCCGGCTGCGCCCCGGCGACGAGGTGCTGTTCGTCGGCCCTGGTGGGGCGTACGCGCCGGATCCGACGGCGGACTGGCACCTGCTGGTGGGCGACGAGAGTGCGCTGCCGGCGATCGGCGCTGCGGTGGAGCGGCTGCCCGAGGGCGCCCTCGCTGTCGTCCTGGTCGAGGTCGCCGACCGGGCCGAGGAGCAGCCGCTGCGCAGTCCCGGTGCGATGACGCTGACCTGGCTGCACCGGGGCGACCGGCCGGTCGGCGAGGCACTGGTCGCGGCGGTGCGTGAGCTGGAGTTCCCGCCCGGTCGGGTGCACGCCTTCGTGCACGGCGAGGCCACCTTCGTCAAGGAGCTGCGGCGGCTGTTGCGGGTGGAGCGGTCGGTGCCCCGGGAGGCGCTGTCCATCTCCGGCTACTGGCGGCAGGGCATGGACGACGAGGGCTGGCGTTCCACCAAGCAGGACTGGAACCAGCAGGTCGAGGCCGAGGAAGCCGCCACCGTCGGCTGATTCCACCGACCGGTGTTCGTCGGTCGGGTGCCACCCCGCCGGTTGGCGGTGGCCCGGGGTGCGGGTGTGGTCGTGGCACAGTGCTGGTCTCCACGGCGGTGCTCTTCGTGGCGGTCGTGGCCGCTCTCCCCGGTCCCCCCAGCAGCGGCGAGGAGTGGCGGTCGTGGCCGCTCGCGGGGGTCTCCGCAGCGGTGAGAAGTGGCGATATCCGTCGCGCCTGCCGGGTGGGGGCCAGACGATGTGACCATGGGAAGACAGGAACGGACGGCGGCGACCCGCAGACCCGATCCGGTGGTGCTCGCGCTGAGCCTGGGTGGCGTGCTGGCCGTGGTGGTCTGGGGGGTGACCGCCCGCGACTCGCTCGCCTCGTTCGGTGAGTCCGGACTCGCCTGGGTGATCGGCACCTTCGGCTGGTTCTTCGTCGTCGCGGCCGATGCCTTCCTGGTGCTCGCGGTGGTGCTCGCGGCCTCCCGCTACGGCCGGATCCGGCTGGGTGCCGACGACGACGAGCCCGAGTTCAGCACGTTGGCCTGGGTGGCCATGATGTTCAGCGCCGGGATGGGGATCGGCCTGGTCTTCTTCGCGGTGGCCGAGCCGATCCAGCACTACGCCACCCCGCCACCGGGCACCGGCATCGAGGCGCAGACGCCGGCCGCCGGGGCGGCGGCGATGCGGTACACGCTCTTCCACTGGACGCTGCACCCGTGGGGGATCTACGCGATCGCTGCGCTCGCCCTGGCCTACTCGACCTTCCGCAAGGGGCGGGACAACCGCGTCTCGGCCGCCTTCCGTCCACTGCTCGGGGCACGGGCCGACGGCCTGGCAGGGCGGTGCGTGGATCTGCTGGCGGTCTTCGCCACCGTGTTCGGTTCGGCGACCAGTCTGGGGCTCGGTGCCCTCCAGGTGGCCGCCGGCCTGAACCTGGTGGGAGGCGTACGGGACACCAGGGCGGTGGAGCTGATCGTGATCGGCGCGCTCACCCTGGCCTTCGTCCTGTCCGCCTTCTCCGGCCTGCACCGGGGGGTGAAGTGGCTCTCCACCGTCAACGTGATGCTGGCCGTACTGTTGATGGCGTTCGTGTTCGTGGTCGGCCCGACCATCTACACGCTGGAGGTGCTGCCGGCCTCCGTCGGGGACTATCTGAGCAGCCTGATCTTCATGTCCACCCGGACCGGCGCCTTCTCCGATCCGTCCTGGCTGGCTGCCTGGACGATCTTCTACTGGGCGTGGTGGATCTCCTGGGCCCCGTTCGTGGGTACCTTCATCGCCCGGATCTCCCGGGGTCGTACCATCCGACAGTTCCTGGTGGGGGTGCTGCTCGTGCCCAGCGGGGCCAGCGCGATCTGGTTCGCGGTGCTGGGCGGTAGCGCGCTGCGGGCCCAGGCCACCGGCACCCGGGATCTGGTCGCGGACGTGGGCAGGGGAAGTGAGCAGGCGCTGTTCGGTCTGCTGGAGGTGTTGCCGCTGACGACGTTGACCAGCGTGCTCGCCATGATCCTCATCGGGCTCTACTTCGTGACCAGTGCCGACTCGGCGTCCCTGGTGCTCGGCTCGCTGACCTCCGGCGGCGCGCTGCGCCCGCATCGGCTGCTGGTGGTGACCTGGGGTGTGCTGATCGGCGCGGTGGCCGGCGCGCTGCTGCTCGCCGGCGGGCTGTCCGCCCTGCAACAGGCGACGATCATGGTGGCGCTGCCGTTCGTGGTGGTGATGCTCGGCCTGGCCGTGGCGTTGCTGCGTGACCTGGCCCGGGACCCGGCCGTCAGCCCGCAGGTGGGTCGGGGGCAGCGGTCCGGGCTGGCCGCCGCCGTGCGGGCCGCCCGGTCGTACGAGGAGGAGAACCCGCCACCGGTGACGCGGTGGCTGCATCGGCGTGCCCCGTGAGCGGGTGCCGGCAGGGTGGGCCACCGGGCGTCCCCCGGGCGGGGGATCGTCGGCGCGGCAGGGCAGGATGTAGCCCGAGGAGGTGGCGTCGGTGGCTGGCCGGATCAGGGACGAGGACATCGCGTTGGTCCGCGAGCGGACCTCCATCGCGGAGGTCATCTCGGACACGGTGACCCTCAAGTCGGCCGGTGGTGGCAACCTCAAGGGCCTCTGCCCGTTCCACGACGAGAAGAGCCCGTCGTTCAACGTCTCGCCGGCCCGCAACGTCTTCTACTGCTTCGGCTGCGGGGTCGGCGGCGACGCGATCAAGTTCCTGATGGACGCGGAGCATCTCACCTTCATCGAGTCCGTCGAGCGGCTCGCCGACCGGGTCGGCATCCAGCTGCGCTACGTCGAGGGTGACCAGGCCGCGCCCCGGGCCCGACCGCAGCAGGGACAGAAGCAGCGGCTGGTGGCCGCGCACGCCGCCGCCGTGGAGTTCTACCAGTCGCAGCTCAGCACGGCCGGGGCCCGCCCGGCCCGGGAGTTCCTGGCCCGTCGCGGCTTCGACCGGGCCGCCGCGCAGCGGTACGGCTGCGGCTTCGCCCCGGACGCCTGGGACCTGCTCACCAAGCACCTGCGCCAGCAGGGGTTCAGCCACGACGAGCTGGTCACCGGCGGGCTGTCCCGCCCGTCCCGCTCGGGCACCCTGATCGACCGGTTCCGGCGTCGGCTGATGTGGCCGATCCGGGACATCGCCGGGGACGTGATCGGCTTCGGGGCGCGGAAACTCTTCGACGACGACGACGGCCCGAAATACCTGAACACCCCCGAGACGCCGATCTACAAGAAGTCGCACGTCCTCTACGGCATCGACCAGGCCAAGCGGGAGATCGCCAAGCAGGGCCGGGTGGTCGTCGTCGAGGGCTACACCGACGTGATGGCCTGCCACCTGGCCGGGGTCCCCACCGCCGTGGCGACCTGCGGCACCGCCTTCGGCACCGACCACATCGCCGTGCTGCGCCGGCTGCTGCTCGACACCGACGCGGTGGCCGGTGAGGTCATCTTCACCTTCGACGGGGACGCCGCCGGTCAGAAGGCCGCGCTGCGTGCCTTCGAGGACGACCAGCGCTTCGTCGGGCGTACCTTCATCGCGGTCAGTCCGGACAACATGGACCCGTGCGACCTGCGGTTGGCAAAGGGTGACCTGGCGATCCGCGACCTGGTGGCCCGCCGCGAGCCGCTTGTCGACTTCGCCCTCCGGCACGTGATCAACCGCTACGACCTGGACACGGTGGACGGCCGGGTGGAGGCGATGCGCCGGGCCGCGCCCCTGGTTGCCAAGATCAAGGACCGGGAGAAGCGCCCCGAGTACGTCCGCAAGCTCGCCGGTGACCTCGGCATGGAGATCGAGCCGGTGCAGCGGGCGGTGCTGGCCGCCGCCCACGCTCCCGGCGAACGGGAGGCCGCCGCCCCGCCCCGGGGTCGGGCCCGCCCGGCCACGCCCGCCGGGGACAGTCCGGAGTCGATGGTCGAGCGGGAGGCGTTGAAGCTCGCCCTCCAGGAGCCGGTCCTCGCCGGGCCGATGTTCGACGCGGTCGAGGCCGTGGAATACCGGCACCCGGTGCACGTGGCGGTCCGTACGGCGATCGCGGCGGCCGGCGGGGTGGCGACGGCGGCCGGCGGCGCGGTGTGGATCGAGGCGGTCCGGGACGCCTGCGAGGACCTGGCCGCCCAGGCGCTCGTCGGTGAGCTGGCTGTGGAGCCCCTGCGGCTCGACGGCGAACCCGACCCGAGGTACGTCTCCAGCACCCTCGCCCAGTTGCAGTGGGGCTCGGTGACCGCCCGGATCAGGGACCTCAAGTCCAAGATCCAGCGGATCAACCCGGTCAACCAGAAGGACGAGTACTTCGCCCTCTTCGGGGAACTGCTCTCGCTGGAACAGCACGCGCGGGCCCTGCGCGAGCAGGCCGCAGGAGGACTCTGATGGGACTGTTCGGCCGCAAACCCAAGCTGCCGCCCGCCGCCCGCCCCGCGCTGGCCGCCGGTGAACGGGTGCTTGCCTGGGCCGCCGTCGGCACACCGACCGCCGCCGGCAGCGCCGGCGCACCGGCCGCCGCTCCTGCCCGCGCGTCGGCAGGGGGCGACGACGAGGGTACGGCCACCCGTGCCGGCGCGGCGGCAGCTGCCAGCAGCGGCGAGGACGCCCCGGACGCTGTCGGCGACGGTGCTTCGGCAGGCGTGGGCGACGGTGCCTCGGCAGGCGTCGACGGCGGGGGGAGCACCTCAGCGCCGGCGGGTGCCGGTGGCGGGGTGCTGGTGGCCACCAACCTCGGGCTCTGGCTGCCCGGCCGGGGGGAGCGGCTGGGCTGGCACGACATCCTCAAGGCCGTCTGGTCCGGGCGGGAGCTGACCGTCACGGTGGCGGAGACGGTCGCCGAGCGGGACGGCTACCAGGTGGTCGCCGACCGTCCCGTCGAGACGTACCTGCTGCTCGATCCGGGGGACCTGCCGCACCAGGTGCGCGCGCGGGTGACCCGCTCGGTGGCGTACACCCAGCAGCACGCGGTGCCCGGCGGCTCAGGCCGGATCGCGGCCCGGCGGGTGGCCGGGGCGGACGGTCTGACCTGGACGGTCCGCTACGACCCCGGCACCCCGGTCGACGCCGACGGGGTACGCGCCGAGACCGACCAACTCGTCGCCGCCGCCCGCGCCGCCACCGCCCCCGCCGACCTCTGACCCGGAACGGGTGCCGCCCCGCGCGGTCGCTGGACGCGTTCGCACCTGCGACGACAGGGCGGGTATCAAAGCGAAGCCGACACCGCTCCACCACTGAGTTGATCACGGCGCTGCGAACCCGGACCCGGGTAGATCTTGGTAATAAACGGCCGCCAGAGGGGCCGAAATCCTCCAAGATCTCAGTCGCTCGGCCTCGAACCGGTCAGGTCATCGGGCTCGCGCCCAGGTGACGATGCGTGCGGTCAGGTCGGGTGGCGTGACGCCGTCGTGCAGGGTGGCGAGGTCGCTCATCGCCTCGCCCAGCAGGGTGCCCAGGTAGAACAACAGGGCGGTGCGATCCTCGCGGTACTCCCCGAGCAGCGCCAGTCGGGCCGGCGAGCACGGCCAGGCTGCCCCGCACACCCGGCAACGCCAGGAGGGGCGGGCAGCCACATGCGGGCGGTACCGGGGCATCAGCGCGGCCCTGACCCGTGACCGCCCGACCCGTGGCCGCCCGACCCGCCGTGCCCTGGTCCACCCTGGTCAGCTCTGCCGTGGGCCGCTCTGCGGTGGTCCGGTCCGCTGTGGCTGGTTCCGTCGTGGCTCGGTCTGGCGTGGGCCGGTCTATTGTGGGCCGGTCCGCCAGGTCGCGGGCTGTGGCACCGCGAGAGTGCGGAGCGCGGCCGGAGCAGCAGTCGCATGGTCGAGCCTCCGTCGAGAGTGGAGGGGAGCGCCCGCCGACGTCGTCACCGGCGGACGCTCCCGGCCTGGTTCCGCCCGCCGTCCGATCCCGGGAGCGGTCCCGCTGAGTGACAGTCTGTAGATGTCTCGGCTACGGTGGGGGATTCGCCGTGCCGACGGCCGGGGCGTGGGCCGGCCGGCTCCGGGTGGTACGAGGATGTACGGAGGCTGTCTGGTGGAGCACTCGTCGATGCTGGACCACTTCGCGGAGGAGATGCGGCTCGCGCGGGCCGCCCACGGCATGTCCCAGGCGACGCTGGCCGAGGCGCTGAGCTATTCGGGCGCGCTGGTGGCCAAGGTGGAGACCTGCGAGCGCCGGCCGAGTCTGGACTTCGCGCGTCGCTGCGACACGGTGTTCACCACCGACGGCCGGTTCGAGCGCATCCAGAAGCGGATCAGCCGGGAAACCGTGGTGCCCTGGTTTCGCGACTGGGCGGGCATCGAGCAGGAAGCCACTGCGCTGCGCACATTCGAACCGCTCTGCGTGCCGGGGCTGTTGCAGACCGAGGCTTATGCTCACGCGCTACTCTCCGGCGGCGGACTGTTCGCCCCTGACGAGATCGAGCACCACGTGACGACCCGCCTGGATCGCCAGGCGATACTCCACCGGGAGCGGCCACCTCTATTCACCGCCGTAATCGACGAGCACGTGCTGCATCGCTGCATCGGAGGGCCGGAACTGATGCGCGAGCAATTGCTTCATCTGGTGAAGGTTGGCTCGACGCTACCTCGGGTTCGAATCCAGGTGGTGCCGATGGCGGCTGGGGCATACGTGGGGCTCGGCGGACCCTTCGTGCTTGCCTCGTCACAGCACGCAGAGGACCTTGTCTACCTCGCGGGACAGCGTCATGGGCAGGTGATCGACCGGACCGACTACGTGCGGCAGATGGTCGAGGTGTGGGAGTCGATCCGTGGTGAGGCACTATCGCAGCAGCAGTCCCTCGAACTGATGGCGGAAGTGGCAGAGACATGGACCTGAGCGACGCCCGATGGCGTAAGAGCACTCGTAGCGGCCCGGATGGCGGAAACTGCGTCGAGGTGGCGGACAACCTGTCCGGCGTGGTGATCGTGCGGGATTCCAAGGACCCGAGTGGGCCGGTACTGGCCTTTGATCCGTACGCCTGGCGCGCATTCGTCGCCGGAATGACCAGGAGGTCATAGCGGGGTCACCTGAGCCCCGGAACGATCGAGTGGCTTCGTCACCGCAGCACGCCCGGCCGTAGGGAGGCGCTATCCCATCGTCGCCCCTGTTGCTGGTCGGGGTTAGTCGGCGGCTTCGGCGGGGCATGTCGGAGGGCGACATCCGCAGATCCCCGAGGAGGGGCGATGGCCTCCGACGAGACCCACGCCGACCGCGACGACGCGGGCACCGTGACCGCAGCCCGGCACGACCGGGACCGGTCCGGTGAACGGCGCTCCGGTGAGCGGCGGGAGGCGGACGCGCGTACCCGGCCGGTCGGTCCCGACGACGGCCCGGACAGCCCCACCGACCTGCCCCGTGCGGACTGGAAGGCGGCGCTCAAGCGCACCGGACGGGAGTTCCAGGAGGACAGCCTGACCGACTGGGCCGCCGCGCTGACCTACTACGGGGTGCTGTCGATCTTCCCCGGGATGCTGGTGCTGCTCTCGATCCTCGGTCTGCTCGGCGAGCGGGCCACCAGCGGGGTCCGGGACACGGTCGGTCAGGTGGTGCCGGAGGAGAACATCCGCACCATCATCGAGACCGCGATCGACCAGGCCGGCCAGTCGGGTGGGCTGGCCAGCGTCGCCGCGATCATCGGTCTGGTCGCCGCCTTCTGGTCGGCCTCCGGCTACGTGGGCGCGTTCATGCGTGCCTCGAACAGCATCTACGACGTGCCGGAGGGGCGGCCGGTGTGGAAGACGCTGCCGATCCGGCTCGGGGTGACCGCCCTGGTGGGTGTGCTGCTGCTCGCCGCCGCGGTGATCGTGGTCTTCACCGGCGGCCTCGCCGAGCAGGTCGGCAGCGCGATCGGGCTCGGCTCCACGGCGGTGACGGTGTGGAACATCGCCAAGTGGCCGGTGCTGCTGGTGCTGGTCAGCCTGATGTTCGCCATCCTCTACTGGGCGTCGCCCAACGCCCGGCACGGCGGTTTCCGCTGGGTCAGCCCGGGAGGCGTGCTGGCGGTGCTGCTGTGGCTGCTCGTCTCCGGCCTCTTCGCCCTGTACGTGAGCAACTTCGGGTCCTACAACAAGACCTACGGCGCGCTGGCCGGCGTGATCATCTTCCTGATCTGGCTCTGGCTGAGCAACCTCGCGATCCTGCTGGGTGCCGAGTTCGACGCCGAGCTGGAGCGGGGCCGGGCGATCTCCGCCGGCCACGACCCCGACGAGGAGCCGTACGTCGAGCTGCGCGACGACCGCAAGCTGCGCAAGAAGCGCAACGCCGCCCCCGGCCGCTGAGGCGTCCGGCCGCGTTCCCGCGCCGCTCGCCGCCCGCCATGCCGCACCCGCCCCGCCACGTGCCACGTGGTGGGGCGGTGGCTTGTCACGACCCCGCCTGATGCGGTAACGGTTCTCTCGCCCGGCGTGGGCCCGGTGTGCGAGGGTCACCCGGTGGCGGTAGCAGGTCGTTGTGGCAGTTTTCCGGTCTGTCAACCTTTTCTTGATCCACTAGTAGCTTTTGTTCTTTCGGACAAAAGTTGCCGACGGAACGACTGAAGGTATGGACATGCCCCTCGGAAGTCTCCTACTGTGTCGACCACAACACATCGGCGTGACGTCAATGTGAACCGTGAGACGGAGGTGAGTCCCGTGCGGGCGGCAGATCCCCTGCATGTGCAGCTGTTGCGGCTGCTCCGCGACGAGGGGCCCGCGTCTCGGGCAGAGCTGGGCGACCGGTTGCAGATGCCCCGACCCCGGCTCCTCACCGAGTTGGAGCGCCTGGTCGGGCTGGGCCTGGTGGCCGAGGCCGGACTGGCCGCCTCCCGGGGCGGTCGTCGCTCCACCCTGGTCGAGTTGAACCCCGACCTCCGGTTCGCCGCCGTCGACCTGGGCGCCAGCTCGATCGACGTCGAGGTGGTCAACGGGCGGCTGGAGCCGGTCGCCGCGTACGCCGAGGTCGCCGACATCCGCTCCGGCCCGAAGGTCATCCTGCACCGGGTCAACGACCTGCTGCACAAGGCCCGGGTGGACGGGGCGTACGAGCGGCTCAACGGCGTCGGCGTCGGCGTACCCGGGCCGGTGAGCTTCCGCGACGGGCTGCCGGTGTCACCGCCGATCATGCCCGGCTGGGACCGCTACCCGGTGCGCGAGCTGCTCAGCCGGGAGCACGGCTGCCCGGCGGTGGTCGACAACGACGTCAACATCATGGCGATCGGTGAGCGGCACGGGGGGGTGGCGCACTCGGTCGACGACTTCCTCTTTATCAAGATCGGCACCGGAATAGGGTGTGGGATCTACCTCAGCGGCGACGTCTACCGGGGCACCGACGGCTGTGCCGGGGACATCGGCCACATCCAGGCCGACGCCGGCGGTCCGACCTGCTCCTGCGGCAACACCGGTTGCCTGGAGGCCGTGTTCAGCGGAGCGGCCCTGGCCCGGGAGGCCGGCGTCGCCGCCCGTACCGGCACCTCGCCCGCGCTGGCCGAGCGGCTCGCCGAGCGGGGCGCGGTCTCCGCCCGCGACGTCGCGGAGGCGGCGATCGAGGGCGACGTCGTCTGCATCCAGCTCATCCGTGACGGGGGCCGCCGGGTCGGGCAGGTGCTGGCCGGGCTGGTCAGCTTCACCAACCCGTCGATGATCGTCATCGGCGGCGGGCTGGCCCACCTCGGGCACATCCTGCTCGCCGAGATCCGCAGCGTGGTGTACCGCCGCTCGCTGCCGCTGGCCACCGGCAACCTGCCGGTCGTCCTGTCCGAGCTGGGACCGCGCGCCGGAGTGGCCGGTGCGGCCGTCCTCGCCAGCGACGTCGCCTTCGGGGAGGCATCGTGAGCGCGAGGAGTGAGCCGGTTTTGCGAGCCCCGCAGTCGCGAACGGAGTATCCGCGATGAGCACCGAATCGACCCCCTCCGGGGACAGCCCGCTGGTCGAGGCGCCCGCCGACACCGTCGCCGGTGAGGTCGTGCTGCGGCTGACCGACGTGGTCAAGACCTTCCCCGGGGTACGCGCCCTCGACGGTGTGCAGCTGGAGGTGCGGGCCGGTGAGGTGCACTGCCTGCTCGGGCAGAACGGCGCTGGCAAGTCCACCCTGATCAAGGTGCTCGCCGGGGTGCACCGGCCGGACTCCGGCCAGGTGCAGTGGCGCGGCGAACCGGCGCACTTCGCCAACCCGCAGGCCGCCATGCGCGCCGGCATCGCCACCATCTACCAGGAACTCGACCTGGTCGAGGACCTGTCGGTCGCGGAGAACGCCTTCCTCGGCCACGAGCCGAAGGTCGCCGGGTTCGTCCGACGCGGCCACATGGCCCGGCGTACCCGGGAGATCCTGAGCCGGCTCGGCCACGGCGAGATCCCGCCCGGCCGGATGGTGCGGGCCCTGCCTGCCGCCGGCAAGCAGGTGGTCAGCATGGCCCGCGCGCTGTCCCACGAGGCCCGACTGATCATCATGGACGAGCCGAGCGCGGTGCTGGCCCACGACGAGGTCGACAACCTGTTCCGGATCATCCGGGAACTCACCGCCCAGGGCATCGCGGTCATCTACATCTCGCACCGGATGGAGGAGATCCGCGAGATCGGCGACCGGGTCACCGTACTCAAGGACGGTCGGACCACCGCGGCGAACCTGCCGGCCCGGGAGACCCCGACCCGCGACCTGGTGGCCCGGATGACCGGCCGCAACATCGAGTACGTCTTCCCGGACCGTCCCACCGCGCCGGCCGCCGCGGCGGACCTGCTGCGGGTCGAGGGGTTGAGCCGGACCGGCGAGTTCGCCGACGTCTCGCTCAGCGTCCGCCCCGGTGAGATCGTCGGCATCGCCGGGCTGGTCGGCTCCGGCCGCTCGGAACTGCTGGAGACGATCTACGGGGCCCGCCGCGCCGAGTCCGGCACCGTCCGGATGGGCGGTCGGCCCCTGCGTCCGGGCAGCGTCGGCGCGGCCGTACGGGCCGGCATGGGGATGGCCCCGGAGGAGCGCAAGAGCCAGGCGCTGCTGCTCGGCGAGCCGATCCACCGCAACGTCACCCTGGCGACCTTCACCCGGTACGCCCGCCTCGGCTTCACCAACGCCGGGCGGGAACGGGCCGAGGCGGAACGGATCGCCGACGAACTCCAGCTCCGGCCCAACGACGTGCGCCGGGCGGTACGCACCCTGTCCGGCGGCAACCAGCAGAAGGTGGTGGTCGGGCGCTGGCTGCTCGGCGACACCCGGCTGCTGCTGCTCGACGAGCCGACCCGGGGGGTGGACGTGGGGGCCCGTGCCGAGCTGTACCGGGTGATCCGCGGCCTGGCCGCCCAGGGGGTCGGCGTACTGCTGGTCTCCAGCGAGGTACCCGAGGTGCTCGGCCTGGCCGACCGGGTGCTGGTGATGCGCGAGGGCCGGATGGTGCGCGAGGCGCCCGCCGGCGAACTGGACGAGAACACCGTGCTCGACCTCGTCATGGCGGGGTCTCTGATGGAAGGCGCGCCGGCATGAGCGAGCGCAGTGAGCATAACGAGGTGACGGTATGAGTGAGTCGACCGGGACCGCGACACCGGACCGGCCGGCCGACCTGCCGGCGCAGTCCCCGCCGGTCGACCCGGCGGTGACGGCGTCGCTCAAGGAGAAGCCCCGGGCGGGCGGGTTGTCCTTCTGGCAGGGCGACGGGGGCGAGGGCGCGAAGCGTAACCTCGGCCTGATCGGCGTGCTGGTGGTGCTGGTCGTGATCGGCGCCGCCACCCGTTGGGACCTCTACTCCAACCCGGACTGGGTGTGGGGCAACACGCTGACCATCCTCAAGCTCGCCTCGGTGGTCGGGGTGGTCACTGTCGGGATGACCTTCGTGATCATCGGCGGCGGCATCGACCTGTCGGTCGGCGCGATCGTCGCCCTCGCCGGAGTGTGGGCGACCACGCTCGCCACCCAGAGCTACGGCGCCGGCGGCATGATCTTCACCGCGATCGTGGTCGGCACGGCGGTCGGAGTGGTCAACGGGGTGCTCATCTCCTACGGGCGGTTGGTGGCGTTCATCGCCACACTGGCCATGATGGTCGCCGCCCGGGGCCTGGCCGCGCAGATCTCCGGTAAGCAGACCCAGGTGTCGAACAACTCCTTCATCAACGGCATCGCCAGCACCGACGTGCTCGGCATCCCGCTGCTGGTCTACATCCTGGCCGCCGTGGTCGCCGCCGGTTGGGTGCTGCTCAACCGGACCACCTTCGGTCGGCGTACGGTCGCCGTCGGCGGCAACCCCGAGGCGGCCCGGCTCGCCGGGATCAACGTCCGGCGGCACACCCTGCTGCTCTACGCGCTCTCCGGACTCTGCTGCGGCATCGCCGCGATCATGCTGACCGCGCAGGCCAACTCCGCCCAGGCGGCCATGGCCAACCTGTACGAGCTGGACGCGATCGCCGCGGCCATCATCGGCGGCACGCTGCTCAGCGGCGGCCGGGGCACCATCGTCGGCTCCCTGCTCGGGGTGCTGATCTTCTCCACCATCACCAACCTCTTCGCCATCAACGGCCTGTCCACCGAGGCGCAGAACATGGTCAAGGGCGGCATCATCGTCGGCGCCGTCCTGATCCAGCAGGTGCAGTTCCGCAGCGTCACCCAGTTCTTCGGCCGCCAGAAGGCCACCACCTCCGGCTGACCGGACGCGCCGCCCCCACCGGGCGCGTCCCTACCCTCCGCACCATCGCATTCCGGCGGCCACCGACGGTGGCCGGGATCAGCACCACCTTTTTCACCCCCACCATCCGTCATTTCAGGAGGTCGTCATGACCCAGCCCCGTGACCTGTCCCGTCGCCGGATGCTCTTCGGCAGCGCGGCGGTCGGCGCCGGTGTGCTCCTCGCCGGCTGCACCAGCAACGAGTCCACACCGACCGCGGCGCAGACCAAGGCGGCCGACAACTCCGGTGGTGGCAACGCCGCCCCCGGCAAGAAGGTCACCGTCGGCTTCTCCGCCCCCGCCGCCGACCACGGCTGGATCGCCGCCATCACCAACAACGCCAAGGCGCAGGCCGGCGCGTACTCCGACGTGGACTTCAAGACCGTCGAGGCGGGCGCGGACGCGGCGGCCCAGCGGGCCGCGCTGTCCACCCTGGTCGCCCAGAAGCCGGACGTCATCGTGGTGCTGCCGCACGACGGCAAGGAGCTCAACGCCTTCGGCCTGGAGGCGATGAAGGCCGGTATCCCGGTGGTCAACCTGGACCGCGCCTTCCCGGACGCGCTGGCCTACCGCCTCCAGATCTCGGGCGACAACTACGGCATGGGCGTGGCCGCCGCGAACTACATCGTGGCGCAGCTCAAGGCCAAGGGCGTCAGCGCCCCGATCATCGGTGAGATCCCGGGCATCGACTCGCTGGAGCTGACCCAGCAGCGCTCCAAGGGCTTCGCCGACACGCTGGCCGCAGCCGGTTTCAAGGTGGCCAACCGGCGGCCGGCGGAGTTCACCGCCGACTCCGGCCAGCAGGCCGCCACCGGCCTGTTCCAGGCGCTGCCGAAGATCGACGCGGTCTGGAACCACGACGACGACCAGGGCATCGGTGTCCTGGCCGCGGTGAACCAGGCCAACCGCAAGGAGTTCTTCATGGTCGGCGGCGCCGGCTCGAAGAAGGCCATGGAGGACATCCAGGCCGACAACACGGTGCTCAAGGCGACCGTGACCTACAGCCCGTCGATGGCCTCCTCGGCCATCTCCCTGGCCCGCCTGATCGCCCAGGGTAAGGGCATGTCCGACCTGGTGGAACTCCAGGTGCCCAAGGTGATCGTCCTCGCCTCGGAGACGATCACCAAGGAGAACGCGAGCAGCTACCTCAAGCTCGGGTTCTGATACACGGGGGGAGACCCACCTTGTCCACTCATCACCGCGAACTCCGGGTCGGCATGATCGGCTACTCGTTCATGGGCGCCGCGCACTCACAGGCGTGGCGGACCGTGAACCGGGTGTACGACCTGCCTGCCCGGGTTCGGATGACGCAGATCTGCGGCCGGGACGCCGCGAAGGTCGCCGAGGCAGCCGACCGGCTGGGCTGGGACACGCACACCACAGACTGGCGTGCCCTGGTCGCCTCGGACGACATCGACGTGGTCGACATCTGCACCCCAGGTGACAGCCACGCCGAGATCGCCCTTGCCGCGCTCGCCGCCGGCAAGCATGTGATCTGCGAGAAACCGCTGGCCAACACGGTGGCCGAGGCGCGGGCGATGACCGCCGCCGCAGCCACCGCCGGGGCCGCCGGGGTCCGGTCCATGTGCGGGTTCAACTACCGTCGGGTGCCCGCCGTCGCGCTGATGCGACAGTTGGTCGACGAAGGCCGGCTCGGGACGATCCGGCACGTCCGCGCGACGTATCTCCAGGACTGGATCGTCGATCCGCAGTTCCCCCTGGTCTGGAGGCTGGACAAGGACAAGGCGGGTTCCGGTGCCCTCGGCGACATCGGGGCGCACATCATCGACCTGACCCAGTTCGTGACCGGCCAACGGATCACCGGGGTCAGCGCGGTGACCGAGACGTTCGTCAAGGAGCGCCCGTTGCCGGGCGCGTCGAGCGGCCTGGCCGCCGAGGTGGACGGCACCGCGACGGCGACCGGCACGGTCACCGTCGACGACGCCGCGATCTTCGTGGCCCGGCTCGACGACGGCGCACTGGCCACGTACGAGGCGACCCGGTTCGCCACCGGCCGCAAGAACGCGCTCCGGGTGGAGATCAACGGTTCGCTCGGCTCGGTGGTGTTCGACCTGGAACGCCTCAACGAGCTGGAGTTCTATGACGCCACCCGGCCGGCGACCGAGCAGGGATTCGCCCGGATCCTGGTCACCGAGGCCGAGCACCCGTACATGGCGGCGTGGTGGCCGCCGGGTCACATCATCGGCTACGAGCACTCCTTCACGCACGAGATGCGCGACTTCGTCGAGGCGGTCGCCAACGGCGTCGACCCGACCCCGTCGTTCGCCGACGCGTTGCAGGTCCAGCTGGTGCTGGACGCGGTGACCCGTTCGGCGGAACTCGGTTCCCAGTGGACCGACGTCGAGCAGGCCCTGGCCGCGCTCGCCGTCTGACCAGGCACTCCGCCGTCGACCGGCGAGGGACCGGCCGCGGTTGCGCCCCGCGGCCGGGCCGGGGTCGGCAGTGGAGGGCGCGCACCCGGGCCACCCGGCCCGGGACACGCGCACGATGGCCGTCCGGTGCGGCCGGACCGGGATTCCCCGGTCGCACCGGAGGGCCGATAGTAGGAACATAGATGAGTGTGATTCGATTACCCCTGGGGAATCCGGGTCACCACCACCATTCGTCCGGCCGAGGGCGCGCCGCCGCCGTCGGCCGGATGCGGGGAGGCAGGGCCGAGACGCCGAACCGGCCCTGCCTGCCAGCCCCGCCCGCACGCCGTCCGGGAACCGGGTGTGGCGTCGACGCCGCCGACGTCTGCGCCGTGCCCGGTGCCACCCCGGACGACCGGGCGGGCGGGGCCACCCCGCGCCCCGACAGCACGACCGACCGACAGCACGTTTCCATCCGGAAGGAGCACCATGCGTACGGGTGTCTGGCTGGTGGGAGCGCGCGGTTCCGTCGCGACCACCGGCATCGTCGGAGGCCTCGCCCTGCGGGCCGGCCTCACCGCCCCCACCGGCTGCGTCACCGAACTGCCCGACCTGCGCGGGCCCGCCCTGCCCACCTTCGCCGACCTGGTCTTCGGCGGCCACGACGTGGCCACCACCCCGCTGACGAAGCGCGCCGACGCGCTCGCCGCCGCCGGGGTGCTGCCCGGCCGGCTGGCCACCGCCCTCGCCGCCGACCTGACCGCCGTCGAGGACGACCTGCGGCCCGCACCGACCGGCGGCAGCCAGGCCGACCGGGCCGCCACGATCACCGCCGACCTGACCGCGTTCCGCGACCGGCACCAGCTCGACCGGGTGGTGGTGGTCAACGTCTCCGCCACCGAACCGGCCCCGTCGCCGCACCCCGGCCACGCCGATCCGGACGCCCTGCGGGCCGCGCTCGCCGGCCCCGACGAGGTGCTGCCGCCCAGCTCGCTGTACGCGTACGCGGCCGTCGAGGCGGGCTGCCCCTACGTCGACTTCACCCCGTCCACCGGGCTGCGCCTGCCGGCGCTCGCCGCGCTGGCCGCCCAGCGTGGCCTGCCGTACGCCGGGCACGACGGCAAGACCGGGGAGACCCTGGTCAAGTCGGTGCTCGCCCCGATGTTCGCGATGCGTCACCTGGCGGTGCGCTCCTGGTCCGGGGTCAACCTGCTCGGTGGCGGCGACGGGGCGACCCTGGCCGAGCCGGGTGCCAACGCCGCCAAGGTGGACAGCAAGCAGCGGGTCCTCGGCGAGACGCTGGGCTACGTGCCGCAGGGGGGCACCCGGATCGAGTACGTCGAGGACCTGGGCGACTTCAAGACCGCCTGGGACCTGATCACCTTTGCCGGGTTCCTCGGCACCGGGATGCGGATGGAGTTCACCTGGCACGGCTGCGACTCCGCGCTGGCCGCCCCGCTGGTGCTGGACCTGGCCCGACTCACCGCCGCCGCGCACGCCGCCGGCCGGGTCGGCCCCCTGCCCGAGCTGGCCTTCTTCTTCAAGGACCCGATCGACGCCCCCACCCACTCGCTGAGTGAGCAGTGGCAGCGGCTGGTCGACTTCACCCGGGACCTGCACGCCGGGGGTGCCGGGTGACCAGCGTGGCCGACCTGGCCGAGCTGGTCCGGGCGCCGGCCGCGCTCTCCGTACCGGGGGATCTGGTGGCCGGGGCGGCGGCGGCCGGGGTGCTCGGCCCGCGTACCGCCGGGCTGGCCGGCGCGTCGGTCCTGCTCTACTGGGCCGGGATGGCCGCCAACGACTGGGCGGACCGCCGGCTGGACGCCGAGGAACGCCCGGAACGGCCGATCCCGAGTGGCCGGATCAGCCCGACCGCCGCCGCCGGGGTCGCCGTCGGACTGACCGCCGCCGGCCTGGGCCTGGCCGCCGCCGTGGGCGGCCGACGGGCCACCGCCGTCGCGCTCCCGCTCGCCGCCACCATCTGGGGGTACGACCTGGCAGCGAAGAACACCGCCGCCGGTCCCGCCGTGATGGCCGCCTGCCGGGGGCTGGACGTGCTGCTCGGCGCGTCGTCGGGCCGACCGGTCCGGGCGCTGCCGGCGGCGCTGACCGTCGCCGCGCACACCTGGACGGTCACCGCCCTGTCCCGGCGTGAGGTCAGCGGGGCCGACGTCGCCCTGCCCCGGCGTACCCTCGCCGGCACCGCCCTGGTCGCGCTGGCCGCCACCACCCTGCCCCGCCCCACCCACCGGTCGACCCCGGGCACCGGCCGGCCGACCCCGGGGGACGACGCGGTGCCGGCGGCGACCGGCGCGGCCGGTGACCCCGGTCGCCGCACCGCACCGGGCGTCCGCGCCGGTGCCGCCGGTGTCGGCCGGTCGCTCGCCGCCGCGCTGCCGGTCGGACTGGCCGGCTGGTACGTCGCCCGGTACGGCGGCGCGCAGGTCCGGGTGGCCGCCGACCCCACCGCCGGTCGGGTCCGGGCGGCCGTCGGGGCCGGCATCACCGGGCTGCCCTCGTTGCAGGGCGCGCTCACCGCACGGGCCGGCGCCGGCCTGCTCGGTGCGCTGGTCGCGCTCGCCGCGCCGCTGGGCGGCCGGCTGGCCCGGAAGCTCTCCCCGACATGACCACCCCGCACGCCGTCGCGCCGGCCGCCACGGGCGCTGCCGACACGTCGCGCCGCCGCCCGGCCCCGGACCGCCCGGCTGACCCCACCGCCGGCCCGTCGGCCGGCGAGGTGGACCGGCTCCGGTTCGGCTACGGCACCAACGGCTTCGCCAACCACCGGCTCGACGACGCCCTGACGGTGCTGGCCGACCTCGGCTACGAGGGGATCGCGCTCACCCTGGACCACGACCACCTCGACCCGTACGCGCCGGGGCTGGCCCGGCGGGTCGACGCGGTGGCGCACCGGCTGGCCGCGCTCGGTCTCGGCGTGGTGGTGGAGACCGGCGCCCGCTTCCTGCTCGACCCGTGGCGCAAACACGCCCCGACGTTGCTGCACGACGACCCGGCCGGCCGGATCGACTTCCTGGAACGGGCCGTGCGGGTCGGCGCGGACCTCGGCGCGGAGGCGGTCTCCTGCTGGGCCGGCATCCGGCCCGGCCACGTCGCCCCCGAGGTCGCGTGGGACCGGCTGGTCGCCGGGTGCGCCACGGTGGTTGCCGCCGCCGACCGGGCCGGGGTGCGGCTGGGCTTCGAACCGGAGCCCGGAATGCTGGTCGAGGACATCGCCGGCTGGCGTCGGCTGCACCGGGCCCTCGGTGAGCCGGCCTGCTTCGGGATCACCCTCGACATCGGACACTGCCGTTGCCTGGAGTCGTCGAGCGTGCCGGACTGCGTGCACCAGGTGGCCGAGCACCTGGTCAACGTGCAGATCGACGACATGCGCCGGGGGGTGCACGAGCACCTGGAGTTCGGCACCGGCGAAATCGACTTCCCGCCGGTGCTGCGGGCCCTGGCCGACGCCGGCTACCGGGGACTGGTCGCCGTGGAGCTGCCCCGGCACTCGCACGCCGCGCCCACCGTGGCGGCCCGGTCGCTGGACTTCCTGCGTACCGCCGCCCGGCACGCCGGCCTCGACCCGGGCGCACCACCCGCGCCCGTCGGGGCCGACCGCACCACCGGGGTGGACTGACCACCGCCGAGCGCACACACCTGGGGAGGGGAGACGGATGACACCGGATCGACTGCGGACCGCGCTGGAGGGCGTACCCGATCCCGACTGGCTGGAGACCGCGCTGCGCCGCGCCGCGGCCGAGCCCGGCACGGTGGCGCGGTCGTTCCCGGCCGCCGCCCGGCGGTGCGGCCGGCACGACCTGCCCGGCGCCCCCGGCTGGACCGCCGACGAGGCGGCGCGGGCGCTGCTGCTGGCCGCGCTCCCCGCCGACCAGGCCGCCGGGCAGGCCGAGGAGGTCTACCGGCACGGCGACGCCGCCGAGAAGCGGGCCGTGCTCAAGGCCCTGCCGCTGCTGCCGATCGGCACTGCCGGAGTGTCGCTGCTGCACGACGCGATCCGCACCAACGACACCCGGCTGGTCGCCGCCGCACTCGGCCCGTACGCCCGGCACCTGACGGCGGACGCCTGGCGGCAGGCGGTGCTCAAGTGCGTGTTCATCGGGGTGCCGCTGGCCGCCGTCGCCGACCTGGACGACCGGGCCGACGCCGAGCTGGCCGCCATGCTCGCCGCGCTCGCCGCGGAACGGCACGCCGCCGGCCGGCAGCTCCCCGCCGACGCCACCGCACTGCTCGACCGGCTCACCATCAGGGAGGCGTGACATGCGCATCTTCGACCCGCACATCCACATGACGTCGCGGACCACCGACGACTACGAGCGGATGGCCGCCGCCGGGGTCCGCGCCGTGGTCGAGCCGGCCTTCTGGCTGGGGCAGCCGCGCACCAGCGCCGCCTCCTTCGCCGACTACTTCGACTCGCTGATCGGCTGGGAGCCGTTCCGGGCCGGGCAGTTCGGGGTCCGGCACCACGCCACCGTGGCGCTGAACCCCAAGGAGGCCAACGACCCGCGCTGCCGCCCGGTGCTCGACCTGCTGCCCCGCTACCTGGAGAAGGACGCGGTGGTCGCGGTCGGCGAGATCGGCTACGACGACATGACGCCGGCCGAGGACGAGGCGTTCGCCACCCAGCTCGCCCTGGCCGTCGACCACGCCCTGCCCGCCCTCGTGCACACCCCGCACCGGGACAAGGCGCGTGGCGTCGAACGCAGCCTCGCGGTGGTCGCCGAGAGCGGCATCGCCCCCGGCCGGGTGGCGCTGGACCACCTCAACGAGGTGACCGTGAAGCTGGCCCGGGACAGCGGCTGCTGGCTGGGTTTCTCCATCTATCCGGACACCAAGATGTCGCCGCCGCGGATGGTGGAGCTGCTGCGCACGTACGGCACCGAGCGGATGCTGGTCAACTCGGCCGCCGACTGGGGCCGCTCCGACCCGCTGCTGACCCGGGCCACCGGCGAGGCGATGCTGGCCGCCGGGTTCACCGACGACGACGTCGACCGGGTGCTCTGGCGCAACCCGGTGGAGTTCTACGGGCAGTCCGGCCGGCTCGACCTGACCGACCTGGACGCCCCGGCCACCGGCACCTTCGAGGGCAACTCCATCCTGCGCGGCGGCGACTGATGCGGCTGCGGCACGCCGACGGCAGCACCGTCCACCTCGGCTACTGCACCAACGTGCACCCCGCCGAGGACACCGCCGGCATCCTCGCCCAGCTCGACACGTACGCCCTGCCGGTGCGCGAGGCGCTCGGCACCGACCTGCTCGGCCTGGGGCTGTGGCTGGCCGCCCCGGTCGCCGCCGAGCTGGCCGCCGACCCGGCCGCCCGCCGCCGGCTGCGCGCCGAGCTGACCCACCGGGGGCTGGAGGTGGTCACCCTCAACGGCTTCCCGTACGCGGCCTTCCAGGCCCCGGTGGTCAAGGGCGCGGTCTACCACCCGGACTGGACCACCGGGCAGCGGCTGCGCTACACCCTCGACCTGGCCCGGGTGCTGGCCGACCTGCTCCCCGACGACGCCGCCCGGGGATCGATCTCCACCCTGCCGCTGGCCTGGCGGCAGCCCTGGGACGCGGCGCACGCCGAGGCGGCCCGTCACCGGCTCGACGCGCTCACCGCCGGGCTGGCCGAGGTGGAACGCGACACCGGCCGCCCGGTGCGGGTGGGTTTCGAACCGGAGCCGGGGTGCGTGGTGGAGAGCAGCGGGCAGGCCGCCGCGCTGCTGGCCGGCCTCGACCCGGAGCGGCTCGGGATCTGTCTCGACCTGGCCCACCTCGCCTGCGCCTGGGAGGAGCCCGTCGAGGCGCTGGCCCGGCTGCGCGCCGCCGGCCTGCCGGTGGTCAAGGTGCAGGTCTCCGCCGCGCTGGAGGCGGCCGACCCGGTCGCCGACGCCGAGGCGCTGGGCCGCTGGGTCGAGCCCCGCTTCCTGCACCAGACCCGCACCGCCGGCTGCGCCCATGTCGCCGACCCGGCCGACCCGGCGTACGCGGCCGACGACCTGGACGCCGCGCTGGCCGCGCGGCTGCCCGGGGCGTGGCGGGTGCACTACCACGTGCCGCTGCACGCCCCGCCCGAGCCGCCGCTGACCTCCACCCTGCCGGTGCTGCGCACCGCGCTGGCCGCGCTGCTCGCCGGCCCGACCGCCGGCTGCGACCACCTGGACGTCGAGACGTACACCTGGGGGGTGCTGCCGGCGGCGCGGCGGCCGCGCACCGATGCGGAGCTGGCCCTCGGGATCGCCGCCGAGCTGGCCTTCGCCCGCGACGAACTGGTCACCCTCGGCCTGACTCCGGCCGGCTGGGCCGTCCCCGGCCCGACTCCGGCCGATCGAGCCGTCCCGACAACCCTGGGGGTACGACGATGAGCGAGCACCACCGACCGGGCACCGTGCGGTGCCACCGCCGCGCCGGACGCAGCGGGGTGTCGGCATGAGCCGCCGCCTGGTGGTGCTGGACGTGGTCGGCCTGACCCCCCGGCTGCTGGCCCACATGCCCCGGTTGCGTGCCGTCGCCGAGCAGGGGTTCTCCGCCGAGTTGGGCACCGTGCTGCCGGCGGTGACCTGCTCGGCGCAGGCCACCCTGCTGACCGGTGAACCGCCGGCCGGGCACGGCATCGTCGGCAACGGCTGGTATTTCCGCGACCTCGGTGAGGTGCTGCTGTGGCGGCAGCACCACGCGCTGGTCGGCGGGGAGAAGGTGTGGCAGGCGGCCCGCCGGGTCGAGCCCGGCTACACGGTGGCCAACGTCTGCTGGTGGTACGCGATGGGCGCGGACGTCAACTGGACCGTCACGCCCCGCCCGATCTACTACGCCGACGGGCGTAAGGAACCGGACTGCTGGACCGATCCGCCGGAGCTGCACGACACGCTCACCGACGCCCTCGGCACCTTCCCGCTGTTCACCTACTGGGGGCCGGGCGCCGGGCTGCCCTCGTCCCGGTGGATCTGTCAGGCGGCCGAGCGGATCCTCGCCGACCAGGCCCCCGACCTGACCCTGGTCTACGTCCCGCACCTCGACTACGACCTGCAACGCTTCGGCCCGTCCTCGCCCCGGGCCGCCGCCGCGGCGGCCGAGCTGGACGCGGTGCTCGCGCCGCTGCTGGACGCCGCACGGGCCGCCGACGCGACAGTGGTGGCGCTCTCCGAGTACGGCATCACCGACGTCTCCCGGCCGGTGGACGTCAACCGGCTGCTGCGCGCCGAGGGGCTGCTGCGGGTCTACACCCAGGACGGCATGGAGTACCTGGACCCGTGGACGTCCCGGGCGTTCGCCGTGGCCGACCACCAGATCGCCCACGTCTACGTGAAGGACCCGGCGGACGTGGCGGCGGTGGCGAAGCTCTGCGCCGGGCTGCCCGGGGTGGCCGAGGTGCTCGACGCCGAGGGCAAGGCGGCGGCCGGGCTGGACCACGAGCGGGCCGGGGAACTGGTGCTGGTGGCCGAGCCGGACTCCTGGTTCACCTACTACTACTGGCTGGACGACGACCGCGCCCCGGACTTCGCCCGCAACGTCGAGATCCACCGCAAGCCCGGGTACGACCCGGCGGAGCTGTTCTTCGACCCGGCCGGGCCGGGGGCGGCGAAGCGTCGGGCGGGGGTGGCCCTGGCCCGCAAGAAGCTGGGCATGCGCTACCTGATGAGCGTGGTCGGCCTGGACGCGGGGGCGCGGGCGGTACGCGGTTCGCACGGCCGGTTGCCGGCCGACCCGGCGGACGGCCCGGTGCTGCTCTGCTCCGACCCGTCCGCGGCCCGGGACTCCTTCGCCGCCACCGAGGTCAAGGCGTTGCTGCTGGACCTGGCCGGCCTGGTGCCGGCCACCGCGCCGACCGGGGCGGAGCCGGCTGCGGGTGCCGTGCCGACGGCTGCGGCGGGTGGGACGCCGACCGGGTCGGCTGCCGGTGGACCGTCCTCGGCCCCGAGCGGTCCGCCGGGTACGGGGGAGCGGCGGTGACGGTCACCGCCGCCCCGACCGATGCCAGTGACCTGCGGACCCGCTTCGACGCCGAGTTGGGGGCGTTTCTCGACCGGCAGGGCCCGGACTGGCCGGACGGCGCGCCGCGGGGCATCTTCACCGCGCTGCACCGGTTCGTGCTGGCCGGCGGGAAGCGGCTGCGCCCGCTGTTCTGCTACTGGGGTTGGCGGGGTGCCGGGGGCGCGGACGACCGCCCGATCGTGGTGGCTGCGGCGGCGTTGGAGCTGTTCCACGCGTTCGCGCTGATCCACGACGACATCCTGGACGGCAGCGACCACCGGCGGGGGGCCCCGTCGGTGCACCGGGTCTTCGCCGAGCTGCACACCCGGTCGGCGTGGCGGGGCGACCCGGAGACCTATGGCCGGAACACCGCGCTGCTCTGCGGTGATCTCTGTGCGGCCTGGTCGGATCAGATGTTCCACGAGTGCGGGATGACCTCCGCGCAGATCTGGCAGGGCTACCGGGTCTTTGCCCGGATGCGCACCGAGGTGATCGCGGGGGAGTACCTGGATCTGGTCTCCGGGGTCGGGGACGGCTCGGTGGCCAGCGCGCTCACCGTGATCCGGATGAAGGCGGCCCGGTACACGGTGACCCGGCCGTTGCAGATCGGCGCGGCGCTGGCCGGCGCCCCGGCGGAGCTGATCGCGGCGCTCGTCGACTTCGGTGACCCGCTGGGGGATGCGTTCCAGCTCCGCGACGACGTGCTGGGCGTCTTCGGTGACCCGGCGGTGACCGGGAAGTCGATCCTGGACGACCTGCGGGAGGGCAAGCCGACGGTGATGATGGCGTTGGCCCGCGACGCCGCCGACCGGGCGCAGGCCACCCGGCTGCGGGAGCTGTTCGGCAATCCCGAGCTGGACGCGGCGGGCGCCGCCGACCTGCGGGCGATCATCGAGGCGACCGGGGCGCGGGAGAAGATCGAGCGGCTGATCCGGGTCCGGGCCGACGCGGCCCGGGTGGCGCTCGCCCAGGTGCCGCTGGCGGAGCCGGCCCGTACCGCCCTGGCCGGTCTGGCCGACCAGGCCGTGCACCGGCGGCACTGACCCGCGTCGGCCCGCGCCCCTCGTCGGGCCGGGGCGCGGACGACCGGGCACCTGTTCGCGTTGACCGTGCTGCTGGCTTCCTCGGTGCGGTGCGCGGAGGTTCGCCGGTGCGCCGACCGGCAGGAGCGCCTGTCCGTCCGGTGCGGGCGGCTGACTTTCATCAGATGAATGTGGATTCCCGCACGGGCGGGCGTCCCCACGTGGCGGGCGCGCGTCGCCAGGCGGCGGCACGTCCCTGCGCCCGGGGTGAACCCTGGGCGTTACTGCTCGGCACCGTGCGGTGACCCGCAGGTCGTCGATCAGGCCGACCGGTCCGCTGCCGCGCGGCGTGGAACCGGGGTGACGGCTGGTGCGCAGGCTTCATCTGATGAAACCCACAAGGGTGGGTGCAAGGTATGGACATTGACATAGGTCACCATTAATGTTTGTGGCATCACGGGCATGTTTCGTCAAGGTGAACCGGCGGCGCGGTAACCCCTTGGCGAGCAACCCTCCGCTGGGCGGTTCGCGCTCCGGTCGAGGGTTCGGACGGCCGACCGGGCACTCCCGGCCGTCCGGCCTGCCCTGCCACACCCCACCACCACACCACTCCACCACCCGGCATCCGGCGCGGCGGCACGCGTCCCGCCCTGGCCGTGATCCGTCAGGAAGGGACAGCCCTCCAATGTCCATAAAGGACCCAACCGGTCGCCGTTCCCGACGGTGGCTACCCTCCGCCGCAGTGCTACTGCTGGCGGTCACGGCCGGCACGGTCGCCGCCACCACCGGCCCGACCGCCCCGGCCGCCGCCCACACCATCAACGCCAGCGACTTCCAGCAGGTCGAACTGGCCCGGGGCGTCAACGAGATGGGCGAGCCGATGTCGCTCGCCGTGCTGCCGGACCGCTCCGTGCTGCACACCGCCCGCAACGGCACCGTGCGTCGCACCGACTCCGCCGGCGTCACCCGGGTGGTCGGCACCATCCCCGTCTACACCCACGACGAGGAGGGGTTGCAGAGCCTCGGGGTCGACCCGGGCTTCGCCACCAACCGGTTCATCTACCTCTACTACGCGCCGCCGCTGTCCACCCCCGGCGGTGACGCGCCCGCCACCGGCAGCAACTGGTCGGCCTGGCAGGGCGTGAACCGGCTGTCCCGCTTCACCCTGAACAGCGACTTCACCCTCAACCAGGCCAGCAAGGTCGACGTGCTGGACGTCGCGACCGACCGGGGCATCTGCTGCCACGTCGGCAGCGACATGGACTTCGACGCCGCCGGGAACCTCTACCTGTCCACCGGCGACGACAGCAACCCGTTCGACTCCGCCGGCTACTCGCCGCTGGACGAGCGGACCAACCGCAACCCGGCGTACGACTCCCAGCGCGGTGCCGGCAACACCAACGACCTGCGGGGCAAGCTCCTGCGGATCAAGGTGAACGCCGACGGGTCGTACTCCATCCCGAGCGGGAACCTGTTCCCCCCGGGCACCGCGAAGACCCGTCCCGAGATCTACGCGATGGGCTTCCGCAACCCGTTCCGGATCAGCGTCGACAAGCCCACCGGCATCGTCTACGTCGGCGACTACGGGCCGGACGCCGGCAGCACCAACGCCAACCGGGGCCCCGCCGGCCAGGTCGAGTTCAACCGGGTCACCGGCCCGGGCAACTACGGCTGGCCGTACTGCACCGGCACCAACACCACGACCGAGACGTACAACGAGTGGAACTTCGCCAACAACTCCACCGGCCCCAAGTACAACTGCACCGGCGGGCCGACCAACAACTCGTTCCGCAACACCGGCCTGAGCACCCTCCCGCCGGCCAAGCCCTCCTGGATCCGGTACGGCGGCGACGCCGGCAGCCCGGCGGCGTTCGGCGGCGGCTCCGAGTCCCCGGCGGCCGGCCCGGTCTACCGGTACGACCCGAACAACCCCTCGGCGACGAAGTTCCCGCAGACCTTCGACGGGCAGTTCTTCGCCACCGAGTTCGGCCGGGGCTGGGTCAAGCCGATCCACCTCAACTCCGACGGGTCGCCCGGCACCATCGACAGCTTCCCCTGGGTGGGCAAGCAGGTGATGGACTCCGCGTTCGGCCCCGACGGGGCGTACTACCTGCTGGACTACGGCACCGGCTACTACAACGGTGACGCCAACTCCGCCCTGTACCGCTTCGACTACGTCGGCGTCGGCAACCGGGCGCCGGCCGCCCGGGCGAGCGCCGACCGGACCTCCGGTCCCGCGCCGCTGACCGTGAACTTCTCCTCGGCCGGCTCCGCCGACCCCGAGGGCGGGGCGCTGACCTACTCGTGGGCGTTCGGCGACGGCACCACCTCCACGGCGGCCAACCCGACGAAGACGTACACCGCGGACGGGTCGTACACCGCGACGCTCACCGTGCGGGACGCGCAGGGGGCGACCGGCACCAACAGCGTGACGGTCAACGTCGGCAACACCGCCCCGACGGTCACGATCAACAGCCCGGTCGACGGCTCGCTGTTCTCCTTCGGTGACAGCGTGCCGTTCAGCATCACCGTCACCGACCCCGAGGACGGCACGGTCGACTGCGCCAAGGTCAAGATGACCTACGTGCTCGGCCACGACCAGCACGGCCACCAGATCACCTCGGTCAACGGCTGCTCCGGCACGATCACCATTCCGGTCGACGGCGAGCACGACGACGCGGCGAACATCTTCGCCATCTTCGACGCCGAGTACACCGACGCCGGTGGGCTCACCACGCACACCCAGTACACCCTCCAGCCCCGGCACCGGCAGGCCGAGCACTACAAGACCTCGTCCGGCATCGCCACCTTCGACAAGGCCCCCGCCGAGGGTGGGAAGACCGTCGGGAACATCGAGAACGGGGACTGGATCGGGTTCACGCCGTACCGGGTGGGCAACGTGACCTCGTTCACCGCCCGGGTCTCGTCGGCCGGTGCCGGCGGCACCATCCAGATCCGCGCCGGCTCGCCCACCGGCACCGTGCTCGGGCAGGCCACCGTGCCGGTCACCGGCGGCTGGGACGTCTTCACCACGGTCACCGGCACGGTGTCCGGCGCACCCACCGGCACCACCACGCTCTACGTGACCTTCGCCGGTGGCACCGGGTTGCTCTACGACCTGGACGCGTTCACCCTGAACACCGGCACCGTCACGCCGGGCAACGGTACCGGGCCGATCAAGGGCCTGGGCGGCAAGTGTCTGGACGTGCGCAACGGCGCCACCGCCGACGGCACCCAGGTCCAGATCCTCACCTGCAACGGTGGGACCGCACAGACCTGGACGGTGACCCCGAACGGCCCGATCAAGGCGTTGGGCAAGTGCCTGGACGTCTCCGGTGGCGGCACCGCCAACGGTACGAAGATCCAGCTCTGGACCTGCACCGGTGGCACCCCGCAGGTCTGGTCGGCGCAGGCCGACGGCACCCTGCGCAACCCGGCCTCGGGCAAGTGCCTGGACGTCTCCGGCAACAGCTCCGCCGACGGCACGGTGGTCCTGCTGTGGACCTGCAACTCCTCCGCCGCCAACCAGAAGTGGACCCTGCCCTGACCTGACGGGCGCGGGACCGGGCTCGCCCGGCCCCGCGCCCCCGGCGTACTGGAGCACTACATGAGACTCTTCCGACCCATCCTCGGCGCGGCCGCTGCCGTCCTCGCCGCCATCGCGTGCACCACCCCGGCCACCTCCGCGTCGGCCGCCGACGTCGCCTACGACGTGCTCGTCTTCTCCAAGACCGCCGGGTTCCGGCACGACTCCATCGCGGTCGGCACCCAGGCCATCCGGGACCTGGGCGCGGCGAACAACTTCACCGTCACCGCCACCGAGGACGGCAACCAGTTCACCACCGCCAACCTCGCCCGGTTCGAGGCGGTGATCTTCCTCAACACCACCGGTGACGTGCTCAACGCCAGCCAGCAGACCGCCTTCGAGTCGTACATCGGCGCCGGTGGCGGGTACGTCGGCGTGCACTCCGCCGCCGACACCGAGTACGACTGGCCGTTCTACGGCAACCTGGTCGGGGCGTGGTTCGCCTCCCACCCGGCGATCCAGCAGGCCACCGTACGGGTGGAGGACCGCGCGCACGCGGCCACCGCCCACCTCGGCCCGACCTGGCAGCGCACCGACGAGTGGTACAACTTCCGCACCAACGCCCGCTCCACCGCGCACGTGCTGGCCAACCTCGACGAGTCGTCGTACTCGGGGGGCGGGATGGGGGCCGACCACCCGCACGTCTGGTGCAAGACCTACAGCGGCGGCCGGTCCTTCTACACCGGCGCCGGGCACAACCAGTCGGCGTACTCCGAGCCGGCCTTCCGCTCCCACCTGCTCGGCGGCATCCGGTACGCGGCCGGCCGGACGAAGGCCGACTGCCGGCCGGAGACCGGCTACACCGCCCTGTACAACGGGTCCACCAACGGCTGGTCGCAGGCCGGGCCGGGCAGCTTCACCAACTCCAACGCCACCCTCAGCTCGGTCGGCGGGCTGGGCATGCTCTGGTACAGCGCGAAGCAGTTCACCAACTACTCGCTGAAGCTGGACTGGAAGGTGGACGGGGACGACAACTCCGGGGTCCTCGTCGGCTTCCCGCCGTCGAGCGACCCGAACTCGGCGATGAACAACGGCTACGAGGTGCAGATCGACGCCACCGACGCCGTCGACCGGACCACCGGCTCGATCTACTCGTTCAAGGCCGCCGACCAGGCCGCCCGGGACGCGGCGCTGAACCCGCCGGGGGAGTGGAACACCTACGAGCTGCTGGTCGAGGGGGAACGCCTCCAGGTCTTCCTCAACGGGGCGAAGATCAACGACTTCACCAACACCGACCCGGTCCGCTCGCTCGCCGGCCACATCGGCATCCAGAACCACGGCACCGGTGACGACGCCTCGTTCCGCAACATCCGGATCAAGGAGCTGGGCGGCACCACGCCGACCAACGGCACCGGCCCGATCAAGGGCCTGGCCGGCAAGTGCCTGGACGTCCGCAACGGCGCCACCGCCGACGGCACCCAGGTCCAGATCTTCACCTGTAACGGCAGTGCCCGCCAGACCTGGACGGTCACCCCGAACAGCACCATCAAGGCGCTCGGCAAGTGCCTGGACGTCTCCGGTGGCGGCACCGCCAACGGTACGAAGATCCAGCTCTGGACCTGCACCGGCGGCACCCCGCAGAACTGGTCGGCCCAGTCCGACGGCACCCTGCGCAACCCCGCCTCCGGCAAGTGCCTCGACGTCTCCGGCAACAGCTCCGCCGACAGCACCGTGGTCCTGCTGTGGACCTGCAACTCCTCCGCCGCCAACCAGAAGTGGACCCTCCCCCAGTAACCCACCCACCCCGGGCCACGCCCGTGGGGTTCGCATCGGTGATCAAGAGGTTTGCGTCACGCGGGCTGCCCGTCGTGACGCAAACCTCTTGATCGTTGGGGCGCAGTAGGCGGGGGCGCGCAGGGTGGGGTGCAGGGTGGGGGTGGGGGTGTGGGGTGGGGGTGTGGGAGCGGGGTTTCGTGGGGGGTGGGGTGGGTTTAGAGTGGGGGGCGGCGACCTGCGGGTGGCCGGTGACCCGACGGGAGGCGCAACCCGTTGGGCCCAGGTGCGCATGCACCCACCGGTGATCCGACACGGCCGCCGACGTACCGGCCCGGCCCCCTCGCCCCGGTCCCGCCCAGGAATCCCCACCACAACAGGGGAGAGACAGACGATGGCGCGACCGATCACGCTCTTCACCGGCCAGTGGGCCGATCTGCCGTTCGAGGAGGTCTGTCGGCTCGCCTCCGAATGGGGCTACGACGGCCTGGAGATCGCCTGCTGGGGCGACCACTTCGAGGTCGACAAGGCGCTCGCCGACGACTCGTACGTCGAGCGCAAGCGGGAGACGCTGGCCAAGTACAACCTGAAGGTCTTCACGATCTCCAACCACCTGGTGGGCCAGGCCGTCTGCGACCACCCGATCGACGAGCGGCACCAGGACATCCTGCCCGCCCGGATCTGGGGCGACGGCGAAGCCGAGGGGGTACGCCAGCGGGCCGCCGAGGAGATCAAGGACACCGCCCGGGCGGCGGCGAAGCTCGGGGTGGACACGGTGGTCGGCTTCACCGGGTCGTCCATCTGGCACACCCTGGCGATGTTCCCGCCGGTGCCGCCGGCCATGATCGAACGCGGCTACCAGGACTTCGCCGACCGCTGGAACCCGATCCTCGACGTCTTCGACGAGGTGGGGGTGCGGTTCGCCCACGAGGTGCACCCGAGTGAGATCGCGTACGACTACTGGACCACCAAGCGGACCCTGGAGGCGATCGGCCACCGGCCCGCGTTCGGGCTCAACTGGGACCCGTCGCACTTCGTGTGGCAGGAGCTGGACCCGGTGAACTTCATCTTCGACTTCGCCGACCGGATCTACCACGTCGACTGCAAGGACGCGAAGGTGCGCACCGGGGACGGTCGGCGCGGCCGGCTCGCCTCCCACCTGCCCTGGGCCGACCTGCGGCGCGGCTGGGACTTCGTCTCCACCGGCCACGGTGACGTCCCCTGGGAGGACTGCTTCCGGGCGTTGAACGCCATCGGCTACACCGGGCCGATCTCCGTCGAGTGGGAGGACGCCGGGATGGACCGGCTGGTCGGCGCGCCGGAGGCGCTGGAGTTCGTCCGTCGGCTCGCCTTCGACGCCCCGACTGCGGCGTTCGACGCGGCGTTCAGCAGCGGCAAGGACTGAGACGTACTTCGGGCCGGTCGCCACCTGGCGACCGGCCCGACGACGTACGGACGATCAGAGGGTGCTGCCGTTGGCGCCGGTGCCCGGCGCCTTGGGCTTCGGGGTGGTCACCGACGAACTGGTCGGGCTGACGCCCGACTTGGCGCCGACAGTGGCGGGGGTGCCCGCGAAGGCCTCATCCGCCGGGGTCAGCTCCGGCTTGCCGCCGTTGCCGGTGTTGAGCTTCTCGCCGAGCTTGGACTGGCCGAGCTTGTCCTTGCCCTCGCTGTACAGGCGGTTGGCCTGGGCCTGCGCGACCCCGGCCGCCTCCTGGACGGTCGGGTGGTCGAGCACCTTACGGCCCCGCACGACCAACTCCTCGTACTTCTCCCGGCCGGCACGGGCGCCCAGGACGAAGCCCGCAGCCAGCCCGCCAAGAAACATGATCTTTCCGCGCATGGCGGCTCCTTCCGTACCTGACGCTCCCGTCGCTCCCGCCCGGTGTGCCCGGTCGGGACCGACCATCGTCGCGCCCCACATTTTTCGGTCGACAGCTAACTACCCATCCTGCTCCGCAGTCATACCTGGTTGTGCGGGGATGACGATTTGTCTGCATTGTTGGTGTCGATCGTCCCACCCCGTGGCGCAGTGGTCGATTGCGGTAACCCCCTGGACCGAACCCCCCCGAAGTCCTGTACTCTTGTGCCGTCGCCGAGCGCCGGAGAGATCCGGTTCACCGCGACGAAGCAGTCCCCCGTAGCTCAATTGGCAGAGCAGCCGGCTGTTAACCGGCAGGTTTTTGGTTCGAGTCCAAACGGGGGAGCCCAGTCTCCAGCTCACGCCCGTCGGCCCTGCCGGCGGGCGTTTCCGCATGCCAGGCCAGGAATGTCCGACGGTGAGGTGCCCGGTGCGGATGGGCGGTTTCGGCTCCGGAGGGCGTACCCGGGCGGCAGGATGACAGCTGTCGACCTGGACTCCTGCGGTGTCGATTGGCGTCGATTCGAGGGGTGGACCGGAAGATGGCCGGTGGACGGGGCCGGGGCACGGCCACGCTGCTCGCGGTGGCGGTCGTCCTGGCCTGGCTCGTCGTCGGCGGGATCGCCGGGCCGTACGCGGGAAAGCTGGGCGACGTCGCCACCAACGACAACGCCTCCTTCCTGCCCGCCGACGCCGAGGCGACCCGGGCCCAGGACCTGGCCGCCGGCTTCGTCGCCGAGCCGACCACCCCGGCCCTGGTGGTGTACGCGCGCACCAGCGGGATCACCGCCGCCGACACGCAGCGGGCCGTTGCCGACAGCGCCCGGTTCGCCCAGGTCGAAGGCGTGCTGGGGCCGCTGCCCCCGCCGATCGCCAGCCAGGACGGCCAGGCCCTGCAGGTGGTGGTGCCGATCGACGACTCCGAGGGGGAGCGGATCGGCCAGGTGGTCGACGAGCTGCGGGCCATCGCCGGAGGCGAGCGGGACGGGCTCACCGTGGACGTCGCCGGCCCGGCCGGTCTGCTCGCCGACCTGATCGAGGTGTTCTCCGCGATCGACGGACCCCTGCTGCTGGTGACCCTGGTGGTGGTGCTGGTCATCCTGCTGATCGTCTACCGCAGCCCGGTGCTCTGGATCTTTCCGCTGCTGGCGGCCGGGATGTCGTACGCGCTGGCGTCGGTCTTCGTCTACCACCTGGCGAAGAGCGACGTGATCAAGCTGAACGGGCAGGCGCAGGGCATTCTCACCGTGCTCGTCTTCGGCGCCGGGACCGACTACGCGTTGCTGCTGATCGCCCGGTACCGGGAGGAGCTGCACCGGCACGAGCGCCCCTGGGATGCCATGCGCGCCGCCTGGCGGGGTGCCGCCCCGGCCATCGCCGCCTCCGGCGCGACAGTCATCGTCAGTCTGCTCTGCCTGCTGTTGTCCAGCCTGAACTCCAACCGGGCGCTCGGCCCGGTGGCCGCCGTCGGCATCGCCGCCACCCTGCTGGTGATGCTGACCTTCCTGCCCGCCCTGCTGGTGCTCGGCGGCCGGCGGGCGTTCTGGCCGCGTACCCCCGGAGTGGACCTTGCGGACCCGCAGGCGGAACATGGGCTGTGGGCCCGGATCGCCCGCTTCGTCGCCCGGCGGGCCCGGGTGGTCTGGTTGACCACCGCCGTGGTGCTGGCCCTGCTCACCCTCGGCCTCACCCAGCTCGGCGCCACCACCCTCGGCCAGTCCGAGCTGTTCACCGACCGCACCGACTCGGTTGCCGGGCAGGAGGTGATCGCCCGGCACTACCCGGCCGGCACCGGCAGCCCGGCGACCATCTTCACCCGCCAGCAGACCGCCCCGCAGGTCGCCCAGGTGGCCCAGGGCGTCGCCGGGGTGGCCGCCGTCCGGCCGGTGACCCGGCGGGACCAGGCCGGCCCGCCGGACCCGGACGCCCCGCCCCTGGTGGTCGACGGACAGGTGCAGCTGGAGGCGACCCTGGCCGATCCGCCGGACAGCGACGCCGCCGAGCGGACCATCCGCGCCCTGCGCGAGGCGGTGCACCGGGTGCCGGCCGCCGACGCCGTGGTCGGCGGGTTCACCGCGATCGACGTGGACACCTCCGACGCGTCCACCCGGGACCGCAACGTGATCATCCCGGTCGTCCTGGTGGTGATCGCGGTGATCCTGGCCCTGCTGCTGCGGGCCCTGGTCGCGCCGGTGCTGCTGATCGCGACGGTGGTGCTGTCGTTCCTGGCCACCCTCGGACTCTGCGCGTTGATCTTCCGGTACCTGCTGGACTTCCCCGGGATCGACGCGTCCTTCCCGCTGTTCGCCTTCGTCTTCCTGGTCGCCCTGGGCATCGACTACAACATCTTCCTGATGAGCCGGGTACGCGAGGAGTCGGCCCGCCGGGGCACCCGGGCCGGCGTGCTGGCCGGGCTGACCGTCACCGGCGGGGTGATCACCTCCGCCGGTATCGTGCTCGCCGCCACCTTCTCCGCGCTGGCCGTACTCCCGCTGGTGGTGCTGGTGGAGTTGGGCGTGGCGGTCGCGGTCGGCGTACTACTGGACACCATCGTGGTCCGCTCGCTGCTGGTGCCCGCCCTGTCGTACGACATCGGGCCCAGGGTGTGGTGGCCGAGCCGGTTGTCCCGACCGGCGCGCAACGACACGGAGGTGGAACGTGCCCGCTGAGACGGACGTGGTGATCGTCGGTGGTGGCCTCGCCGGGCTGGCCGTCGCCCGCCGGTTGCACCGGGCCGGCGTGCCCTGGCGGCTGCTGGAGGCCGGCGACCGGCTCGGTGGCCGGGTCGCCACCGACGCCGTCGACGGGTACCTGCTCGACCGGGGATTCCAGGTGCTCAACACCGCGTACCCGAGGCTCGGCACCCTGCTCGACCTGGGCACCCTCGACCTGGGCTGGTTCACCTCCGGGGTCCTGGTCCGGCGCGGCGACCGCCTCGACCGGCTGGTCCATCCGATCCGCGAACCCGGCGGCGCACCGGCCACCGCGCTCGCCGGCATCGGCTCGTTGGGCGACCGGCTGCGCTTCGCCGCCCTCGCCACCGGCTGCGCGACCCTGCCGGCGCACCGGCTGCTCACCGCGCCGGAGACCACCAGCGAGGCGGCCCTGCGCCGGGCCGGGCTCTCCGACACCATCATCGAGGAGTTGATCCGGCCGTTCCTGTCCGGCGTGCTCATCGACCGGGAGTTGGAGACCTCCAGCCACGTGCTGGCGATGATCCTGCGCTCCTTCGCCCGGGGGCGGATCGGCCTGCCCGCCCGGGGGATGGCCGCGCTGCCGCGGGCCGTGGCCGCCCCGCTGCCCGCCGACCTGATCACCTGCGACACCCCGGTCACCTCGGTCGCCCCCGGCCGGGTCCGCACCCCGGCCGGCGAGATCGACTGCCGCGCCGTCGTGGTCGCGGTCGACCCGACGGCGGCGACCACGCTGCTGCCGACCCTGGCCCGGGTACGCACCCACAGCTACACGACCTACTACCACAGCGCGCCCGAAGCGCCGCTCGACGAACCGATCCTGCTCGTCGACGGTGACCGGCGGGAACTCGTCGCCAACACGGTGGTGGTCAGCCGGGCCGTGCCGTCGTACGCCCCGCCCGGCCGGCACCTGGTGGCGACCTCCGTGGTCGGCCCCGGCGCCCCGCCCGAGCCGACGATCCGGGCCGAGCTGGACCGGTTGTACGGACGCTCCACCGCGGACTGGGACCACCTGACCACGGTGTCGGTGCCGCACGCGCTGCCCGCCGCGCCACCGCCACAGGGACGGCTGCGCAAGCCGGTGGCCCTCGGCGACGGGCTCTTCGTCGCCGGTGACCACCGGGACAGTCCGTCCATCCAGGGGGCCCTGGCCAGCGGTTGGCGTACGGCCGGGGCGGTGCTCGCGGAACTCCGCGCGGTGGGCTGATCCGGGTGCGCGCGGAACTCCGGTTCGGGTGCGTCCGGAGTGACTGCTGACTGTTATTCTCGCGTAGCCCATCGTGCCGGCGACGCCTGTCGTCGTACCGGTTCGGATGCTGGCAGGTGGTCCGTCGGGCGGGTTACGATCCGGCGCGGTATCGGGGGCGGTAGCTCAGCGGGTTAGAGCAGGGGACTCATAATCCCTCGGTCGCGGGTTCGAACCCCGCCCGCCCCACCCTTGCCCAGCAGCGACGACGGCCCCCGGCGTGGCTTTCGGAGGGGTCGCTGCCCACGGTGTGGGGACATCCTGGGGCGGCGTGGTCAGCGGCCCGGGTCACGACGCACTGCGGCAACCCGGTCTCCCGCCCGCCCGCACCATGCCCATGGGACTTCGACGTTCTTGGCTGCGGCAAAAACAAAGGCAGGGAGTCATAGTTCCCCCTGCCACTTCTAACGTATATCGCACCCCGGGGCTTGTGGCAAGACCCCGGTGCGGGTGCAGAATCTGCACTCGACGTCAGAACCTGGCGAAATCTGAGATTCGCGAAGCATGCGTCGGTATCGACGCATCAGTCGGCGCGAGCAATCGAACGGGGATTCCATGATCGACGTCATCGTCGTGGGCGGCGGACCGACCGGCCTGATGCTGGCCGCCGAGCTGCGACTGCACGACGTACGGGTGGTGGTGCTGGAGCGCGACGCCGAGCCGACCAGTGTGGTGCGCTCGCTCGGCATGCACGTACGCAGCATCGAGGTGCTGGACCAACGGGGCCTGCTGGAGCTGTTCCTCGCGCACGGCAGGCAGTTCCGGATCGGCGGCTACTTCGCCGGGATCTCCAAGGCGTGGCCGGAACGGATGGACACCGCGCACGGGTACGTCCTGGGCATCCCCCAGCCCGTCACCGAGCAGCTGCTGACCGCGCACGCCATCGACGTCGGCGTCGAGATCCGGCGCGGCAGTGAACTGGTCGGGCTTCGCCAGGACGAGGAGGCGGTGACCGCCGAGCTGGCCGACGGCACCCACCTGCGGACGCGCTATCTCGTCGGCTGCGACGGCGGTCGCAGCACGGTGCGCAAGCTGCTGGGTGTCGGCTTTCCCGGCGAGCCCACCAGGAACGAGACGCTGCTGGGCGTGATGGAGTTGACCGCGCCGCAGGACGAGGTGGTCGAGGTGATGACCCGGGTCCGCCGGACGCAGCTGCGGTTCGGGGTCGGGCCGGTCGGCGACGGTGACGGGTTGTACCGGGTCGTCGTACCCGCCGCGGGGGTGGCCGAGGACCGCGCGGTCGCACCGACCATCGAGGATTTTCGGCAGCAGTTGCGGGCGACGGCCGGCACGGACTTCGGGGTGCACTCGCCACGCTGGCTGTCCCGCTTCGGCGACGCCACCCGCCTCGCCGAGCGGTACCGGGTCGGTCGGCTGCTGCTGGCCGGTGACGCGGCGCACGTACATCCGCCGTTGGGCGGGCAGGGGCTGAACCTCGGTATCCAGGACGCGTTCAACCTGGGTTGGAAGCTGGCCGCGCAGGTCGCCGGGTGGGCGCCGGAGGGCCTGCTGGACACCTACCAGGCGGAGCGGCGGCCGGTGGCGGCGGACGTGCTGGACAACACCCGCGCGCAGACGGAGCTGATGTCGCTGGAGGCGGGTCCGCAGGCCGTGCGCAAGCTGGTGGCGGAGCTGATGGACTTCGAGGAGGTGAACCGGTACCTGATCGAGAAGATCACCGCGGTCTCGGTCCGCTACGACCTCGGTGCGGGCCACGACCTGCGTGGCCGGCGGTTGCGCGACGTGGAGCTGAAGCGGGGACGCCTCTACGGGCTGATGCACCGGGGGCGGGGTCTGCTGCTGGATCAGACCGGCGGGCTCTCGGTGGCGGGTTGGACGGACCGGGTCGACCGCGTCGTCGACGTCAGCGAGGAGCTGGACGTGCCGGCGCTGCTGCTGCGACCGGACGGACACGTGGCGTGGGTCGGCGACGATCAGCAGGAGTTGCGCGCCGAGCTGTCCCGGTGGTTCGGCACCGCCCTGGGGTGACCGTGGCCGTGCTCCCCCGCCCTTGACCGGGCGGGGGAGCAGGCAGCCGGCGCCGGTGGCGTCGTCCGGCACGGCGACGCCGTGCCCGGCCGCCCATGACCGGGCGGCCGGGACGGACCGGAGTCGGGCCGGGTCGGTCAGGCGACCGTGCAGGCCGCGCCGTTGAGCGTGAACGAGGTGGGCTTGGCGGTGTTGCCGGCGTGGTTGGCCTGGAAGCCGATGTCGATCGACCCGCCGGGCGGGATGGCGGCGTTGTAGCTGGCGTTACGGGCCGTCACCTGCCCCGACGAGGGCGAGTAGGCGGCGTTCCACCCGGAGGTGATGGTCTGCCCGCCGGGCAGCGTGAAGACCAGCGACCAGCCGTTGACGGCACTGGAACCGGTGTTGGTGATGGTCAGGTTCTCGGTCAGGCCGCTGTTCCAGGCGTTGACGCTGGCGGTGACCCGGCAGGCCCCGGAGCTGGGCGGCGTGGTCGGCGGCGGGGTGGTGGGAACGGGCGGGGTGGTCGGCGGCGGGGTGGTCACCGGCGGCGTGGTCGGCACCGGCGGGGTGGTGACCGGCGGCGTGGTCGGGGTCGGGTTGGTCAGGCCGAAGAACCCGAGGGCGACGGCGGCCATCCCGCCGGAGGGCAGGCTGTGCCCCGCCCCCTGGACGCTGTACGCCTCGACCAGGACGTTGCCGCTGGCGTCGGCGTACCGACGGCGGTTCCAGTTGGTCTGGGGGGTGTCGGTGGAGGTGGGCGTCTGGCTGAGCCCGAACACGTTGGTCCACTGCTCGATGGTCTCCTGGAGCAGCGAGTACGGCACCAGGGTGTCGGCGGTGCCGTGCCACAGCTGCACCTTCGGGCGGGGACCGGAGTAACCGGGGTACGCCTGTTGGCGGACCGCGTCGCCCCACTGCTGCGGGGTGCGGTTCATGCTGCCGTTGGTGCACTGGCTGGCGCCGGGCGGGTAGTCGGCGGCGTTGGCGAAGCAGTTGTAGGGCACCCCCATGAAGGCGGCCCCGGCGGCGAACACGTCGGGGTAGAGCGCCAGCATGTGGTTGGTCATCATGCCGCCGGAGGAACTGCCGGTGGCGAACACCCGGCGGGGGTCACCGCCGTACTGCCGCTGGGCGTAATTGATCATCGAGACGATCGACACCGGGTCGCTGCCGCCGCCCCGGCGCTTCGCGGCGTCCGACCAGGTGTCGAAGCAGTTGCCGAAGCCGGCCTGCTGGGTGGCGGACGGGTAGATCACGATGTATCCGTACCGGTCGGCCAGCGAGGCGAACTCGCTGCCGGAGTAGAAGCCCGGTCCGGTGCCGCCGCAGCCGTGCATGGCCACGATGACCGCCGGGTTGGTCGGGCGGGTGTCCGGTACGTAGATGTGCATCCGCATCCGGCCGGGGTTGTCGCCGAAGTTGGTCACCTCGATCAACGACGCGGCGTACGCCGGTGGGAGCGTCGGTACCACCAGTGCTGCTGCCGTCAGCGTGGCCACCAGTGGCGCCGCCAGGGCGAGCAGCATGCTCCGTCTGATTCTCATGGGCGTGACTCCCTCACAGGTTGAGATCGGCCGCGCGGTCGTGCGGCACGGGTACGCCCGGTGGCCCGTGTCGTCCGCGCCGGCCCCTTGCATCCGGCATGCCCTGCCCCGGCCCGAGGTGGCATTGCATGGCACTTAGTGTTCTCCTCGGTCCGACAAGTGTCAATCGAATGGGCTCGATACACTGGTCGGTCACTGATGCGCGCCGGGGTCCACCCCGGACCCGCGCCCGGTAGGCGGGCACGGGTGCGCCGTCTACAGTCGGTGCCACCGTCACCGAGCCGAGCCCGGAGCGTCCCCTGTGCCACACCCGTTCGACATCGAGGAGATATTTCCCGACGACGGGGACCACCCGGTACGGCTGCCCCGGCGGCAGGCCGGCAACTCGCCGCAGGGCGTCGCGGTGACCCTGCTGGCTGACTACACCCTGCGTACCCGTGCCTGGTTGCCGTCCGCCGCCATCGTCGCGCTGCTCGCCGAGTCGCACGTCAGCCTCGCCGGCGCGCGGACCGTGATCAGCCGACTGGCCCGGCGGGGGGTCCTGGAGGGCAGCCGGCAGGGGCGGCGCAGCTCGTACCGGCTCAGCCGGTCCGCCGCCGTCAGCCTCTCCGTCGGCGGCAGCTGGGTCATGGCCGCCACCACCACGACCCAACCGTGGGACGAGTGCTGGACGCTCGTCGCCTTCTCCCTGCCCCAGGAGCGCAGCGCGCAACGGCGGGCCCTGCGCGGCCGGCTCCGCTGGCTGGGATACGCGCCGCTGTACGACGGACTGTGGATCTCCCCGCACGAGTTGACCCCGAAGGCACGGGCCCAGCTCACCCAGCTCCACCTCGGCGCGGTCACCGTGTTCCGGGGCCGTCGGGTCGACCTCGACGCGGTCGTCGGCCGCGACCCGCTCGACGCCTGGGACGTCGCCGCCGTCGCCGCACAGTACGAGAGTTTCCTGCGGCGCTGGCGGCCCCTCCTGCCGCGGATCATCGCCGGCCAGGTCGACGGCGCCGAGGCGGTACGGGCCCGGACCGAGGTGATGGACACCTTCCGGCGTTTCCCCACCCTCGACCCGCAGCTACCGCTGCGGCTGCTGCCCGCCGGGTGGCTGCGCGGCCCGGCCCGGGAGACGTTCGCCGCCGTCTACGACGGACTGGCCGACACCGCCGAGCGGCACGTCCGGGCCGTCGTGGCGCGGTTCGCCGACGGCACGTACGCCGACGTCCGCGCGCACACCACCGCCGACCTCCTCGCCGGTGTCTGCGCCGCCGCCGAGGCGGCGGACCCGGCGTCCGCCCGCCGGTGACCGCCGTACCGGGCTGCGCCAGGTGACCGTCACCGGCGGCGGGCCCGGTCCAGCACCTCCTCGGCGGTGAGCGGGCTGCGCGGATGATGGCTGAGCGACAGCGGGGTACGGATCTTCACCGGTGGGGCGCCCTCCGCGGCGAGGTAGAACTCACCGGTGGTGAGGCGGGAGATGTCGGCGACGTCGCCGCCCTTCGCCTTCGCCATCTCCCGGGCGGCCTCCATCTGGATCGGGCTGTTCAGCCGGCCGTAGAGCTGGGTCGCCGCGTTGCCCGGAATCCGATTGTGCAGCCCCTTCGGTGCCTGGGTGGCGAAGATCAGACCCAGGCCGTACTTGCGGGCCTGGGCCGCCAGCGCCAGCGTGCTCTGGGTGCACGCGGTCATCGCGCCGGAGGGGGCGAACGTCTGCGCCTCGTCCATCACCAGCAGGCCGAGCAGTGGCCGGTCGTTCGCCGGGTGCTGCTTGATCCAGGCGAAGAGCGCCATCTGCAACTGGTTGACGAAGCCCTGCCGGGCCTCGTCGGATTGCAGCCCGACGAGGCTGATGACGGAGATCCGGGCCCGCCTGCCCGGCTCGGGGGTGAGCAGCAGCCCCGGGTCCATCGGGCTGCCCTCGCCGCCGAACAGCGGATCGTTGACCATCGCCGCCGCCAACGACTGCGCGATCCCCACGCCGATCTTGTCCGCCCCGTCGATGTCCAGCAGCCCGTCCGGCAGGTCGGCGAGGGTGTCGATCAACCCCTGCACCCGGCTGCCGCCCCGTCGGCCGTAGTGCTCGACGGCCTTGCGCAGCACGGCGAGACCCAGGTGGACCTTGTTGGTCCGGCCGGTCAGTTGGGCGCGGGGCGCGAGCGACGCGACAGCCGCCTCGACCGCCTCGTGGAACTCGTCGGGGTCGTCGCGCACGCTGCGGAAATCCGGTAGCGGCTGGAAGCTCAGCGGGCGTCCCGACGACCGGCGCGGCGTCCACACCCGCACGTCGGTACCGGCGAGGTAGTCCCGGGCCTTCTCCGCGTCCCCGGCCCGCCAGTCCGGCGGTGGCTCCGGCCACTCGTCACCGAGCCGGGCCAGGTCGTTGTTGGGGTCGAGGACGATGGCGGAGACCCCGGCGAGGGCACACTCCTCCAGGATCCGCCGGATCAGCACGGTCTTGCCGGACCCGGAGCCGGCGAAGATGGTGGTGTGCTTGCGGAGGGCCTCCAGAGAGAGCGGCACGGGTGCACCGGTGCGGTGGTCGTACCCCACGGTGAGGTGCGGGCCGGACTCCCCACCGTCGACCGGCTGTGGATCGACCTGCCCGGGGTGCGTCCGCCCGCCGGGCGTCCCCGCGCCCACCGGTGGCGTCTCGGCCGGTCCCGTCTCGGCCGGTCCTGAGGTGACCGGGCCGGTGTGGTCCGGTCGTACCGCTGAATCGGTCGGGTCGTCGCCGGGAGCGGCGGGGAGCCAGTCGGCGACGGAGCCGAGGGCCTGCTGCAACACGGCGAGGTCCCGGGTCGGTTGACGGGCGGTCAGCCAACCCCGGATGTCGACGGGTGACTCCGCGAGCATGACCTTGAGGGCCCCGAGGATGCGGAGATCCTCGTGGTCCAGCGGCAGGATCGTCCCGCCGGCCTGGGTGAAGGCCGTGACCGCCTGCCGGGTCTTGGCACCGCTCGACCAGGTGCCGTTGCGGAGCAGGAAGAGCTTGCGTCGGGTCACCCGCGCGTCGAGCCCCGCCACCGTGCAGGCCTTGCGGAGCCGGGCGAGCGCGGCGATGGCGTGATGCTCCTCGCTGATCGCCCGGAAACACCAGTGGACCTGGTCCTCGGTGGCCTCGTCCAGGGTGAGCCGGAGCCGGGCGTGCAGCGGCGGCTGGGCGCTCGGGGGTGGATCCACGCTGAACGATCCGCCCTGTTCGCCGCGCGCCATCACCCAGGCGGTCAGACCCGCCGCGAGTAGCGCGGGGACGGTGCTGTCCTCGCTGTCCCGGGTCAGTGGGCCGGACACGTCGGCCGCGCTCTTGAGCTGGGCGAATCTTGTGTCGAAGCGTTCGAGATCGTCCACCAGGGCGGTACGTGGGCTGCGGCGTTGCGGCTCCGTCTGGTCACCGAGCCGGGTCAGCTCCCGTACCTCGCCGACGGCGAGACAGGCCCGGATGTGCCGATCGATGTCGATCAGCAACTGCCGGGGGGTCATCCCCTCGGCCTGCGCGAAGGCGTCGGGACGCACCGGCCACGACGGATACGGGGGTGTGAAGCCGACCTCGGTGAACCGGGCGGCGAACCGACGCTCGACGATCTGCTGGGCCAGGGCGGCGTCGTGGATGGTGGTGAGCCGGGGCGCCATCCGGAACCGGTCGCTCACCGTGTCCACCGTCCGGCTCCGGATGATCGTCCATGAGTTCGGCAGGCAGGCGACCAGGGTGAGCGTGCGGCGGGTGAGCTGGCGCAGCGACATCAGGCCGTCGGCGATCCGGGCGTGCACCGCGGCCTGCTCCGGGTCGTCCTGCCCGCCCGACCGGTGGTGCAGGGCGTCGCCGGTGGCCACGGACTGCGCGATGAGGGTGTCGATCTGGTCGACGGCGATCACGGACGGTCCGGTCAGGGCCAGCAGCCAGGAGATCTCCTGGACGATCTGCTGCGCGCTGCGGGGGGCCCGCCGCATGCCCCACGCACCGCGTTCCCCCGGCTCCCCCTCCTCGCCGGAGGTGAAGTAGTTCTCCGCGACGTCCCGGTGGGCCACATCCTCCGAGGCGCTCAGCGCCAGCGCCCGCGCCGTCTCCCGGCAGCGGGCCACGTCGGGCGCGTACCCGACGAGCCCTTCGATGAAGGCGTCCAGGGCAGCCCGGGTCAGCTCGGTGTCACCCATCACCGCCCGGCGGGCCGACCGGGGCGCCCCGACCATCGAGGAGAGTCGACGCAGCAGCAACCGGAGCTGGCTCTCGCTGCCGGGCACCGGCCGGGCCAGCCCGTCGAGCACGCAGGCGAGCACGCTGTCCCAGAACCCGCGCGCGTCGAGCAGGCCGACCAGGAAGAAGTAGCCGCCCTCCTGCTGGACCTGCTGCCGGACCCAACCCAGCAGGTGGGTCTTGCCCGAGCCGCGCTGCCCCTGGAGCACCAGCCCGATCGGGCTGCCGTCGGCGCTGTTGCGGGCATCGGCCACCCCGTCGAGGATGTCGCGGACCACGGCGGTGTGTAGGCCCTCCACGTGGAACGGCGAGGGCCGCCAGACGTCGTCGGGCACCGGTGCCCAGTCGAACCGGAGCGCCGCCAGGGCCGCGTGTTCCGCCCCGGTCATCCCACCCCGATCGCCAGCAGGTGCTTGTCCTGACCACCCAGCCGCAGCGCCGCCGCGACGTCCGCCGGGGTCAGCACCTTCTGGTTGGACTCCGGGACGATGTCCACGTCCGGCTCGCGCTCCAGCTCCCGCAGCGCCTCGTCGAGGTCGGCGGTGTCGACGTCGCCGAAGAAGGGCCGCAGCCGGGTCAGGCTGACCCAGGCTCCCGGCTCGGCGGCCAACGCGGCGTACGCCTGCCGGATGCGGAGATCGAGGGTGCGCTGCTGCCCCGGCTGCGCCGTGCCGGCCCGCACGTCGGTCAGCGCGAACATCTCGCCGAACGTGCGGTAGTCGCTGCGTCCCATGACCCGGTCCCGCAGGTTCACCTGCAACGCCGTCAGCGCCCCGCCGAGAATCCGGCCCTGCGACGACTGGAAGTTCAGATCCTCCTGCACCCGGACCCAGCCCTTGTCGGCGAGCTGGTGCAGGAAGGTGTTGCCTTCCCGACGGCTGTCCACGAAACCGAGGCGGTTGAGCTTGTCCCGGTAGGACTTCCGGACGTCGACGCCGTAGCGCTTGCGCAGCTCGGCGTTGGGCACCTCCCGGGCCTCAGCCATCAGGACGAACAGGATCGCGGCCTCAGAGGGGGTGAGGTCATCGCCGGGCATGGGGTCTTCCTTCCGCAAGGTCGCGTCGCCGGGCCCGGATCAAGGTGCCGATCTGGTGCACCACCGCGCCGACGTCGTGGTTGATTCGGGCATTGGTGAAGCGCAGGACGGCGTAACCGTCCAACTGCAACTGCACGTCGCGCTGCCGGTCTGCCTCGAACCGGGCCGGCCGGCAGTGCTCCGGGCCGTCGATCTCGACGACACACCGCTCGTCGGGCCAGAGCAGATCGAGGCAGACCGGAGGCGAGAGGGGATGGGACTGGTGGTACTGGTTCCAGCGTCGGCCCACCGCCCAGCCCTCGCCGGCCAGGGCGGCCTCCAGCGCCGCCTCGGTCGCGCTGCCGGGGTGGGGTCGGCCGATCCCCTGCGGGAGGGTCGTCGCCACCGGTCCGGCAGGATGGTCGGCCGGGCGGCCGAGCGGAAGGGCGGCCGTGACCACCCGGTCCTCGTGCCGTAACGGTGTGCCGACCAGCCACACGCCGACCCGGCCGTGGTGGCACAGCCATTCCGCTCCCGCGACGAGAGCCCGTTCCCCCGCCGGGTCGAGGTCGGCGGGCACCTGGATCAGCAGGATCGCCCGGGGCCGACCGAAACCCTCCGCCACCACCCGGATCAGGCCGGAGCAGCGGATTTCCACGGAGAACGGGTCGACCGGCGGTCGCCGGCCGGACAGCGCCACGGCGGCGAGGTGCGCCAGGAACGGTGCGAAGTGCGCGGAGCCCTGCGCCCGGCCGACCGCGGCGGCCCGGACGGCGGCCAGTCCGTACGGGTCGGCGCGGGGGATGTCCGCGGCCTCGGGCAGCCAACCCGGCAGCAGCGCCACCGCCACCCGCTCCAGTTCGTCCAGGGCGGAGTGGACGAAGGCGCCGGCGGTGCGGGCGGGACCGGGTCGCAGCACGACGGCGGCCGGGCCGACCGGTGCCCCGGTGACGGTGGCCGCGATCGTGCCGGCGGGCACCCCTCGGATCTGCACGACGCGATCCGTCGGCAGCGCGGCGAGCTGGCGGACGAGACTCATGGCAGGTCACCGGCGCGGACCGCGACCGCCTTCTCCCGAGGGAGCGCGGATCGGGCGGAACTCAGCGGTCTTCATCCTCCCCGTGTGGCCATCGGACGAACCCGAACACACTACGAAGCGGTTCACCGCCAGCGCCATAGCCGCCCCCGGTCAGTCGTCCTTCGGACACCTGACCGCGCGAGGGGAAACCGAGAAGCTCCGGCGGTCACTTCTCCCGCTGCGGCGGGTCGTTCGGGGCCGGGTGTCCGTCGGCGAGCGCCTGCGCCTGCCGGCTGAGCGACTCGACCCGCCGGACCAGCTTCCGCACCGCCGCCTCGTCGGCGTCGTCCAGGGCGGCCAACCGGTCGAGCAGCGCGGCATGGTCGGAGGTCAACTGCCGGTAGCGCCGGCCGAAGCTGCTGTCGTCACCGCCCCGACGGCCGTGCACCAGGGCGTACTGCGGATCGAGGTCGATGATCTGCTGGGCCAGGCCGGCGGTGGCGGCGCCGAGCGCGCTGCGGCTGTCGGTCAGCTCGTCGCGGCGGACCCGCCGGGCCGCCGCCAGCCGCCCCGCCCGCCGGCCGCCGAGGTAGAGCGCCGTCGCGGCGGCGACGACGCCCAGCACGGCGGCGGCGGCGAGCAGGAAGCGGGGCAGCGACGGGCTGATCGTGCGGGCCCCGTCGGGTACGGTGCCGGCCTTGACCAGCCGGTCGTAGTTGACGGCGATGACCTTCACGGCCTCCAGTGGACGGTCGGCGAAGGTGTCGATGCCCCGGCCGATGACCATCTCGGCGGCGGCGGCCTTGCCCAGGTTCTTCTTGTCGTAGCCGGGCACCAGGGCGCAGCCGTAGGTGTCGTAGTCGTCCCCGTCGCGGCTGAGCACCAGCACGACGGTCCCGTCGGCGGCCTGCTTCACCTGCTTACAGGTGCCCCGCAGGTCGGCGTCGGGGGAGCGCAGCACCACCACCAGCCGCCGGTTGCCGATGATCCGTTCGGCCGCCGCCCGGTCCACGTCGAGCCCCGGGTCGGCATAGAACGACGTGGTGCGCACCTGCCGGGCGATCGGGCCGTCCAGCGCCCCACCGCTCCACGCCGCCCAGCCGGCCAGCACCAGGCAGGCCAGGACGGCGAGGCCGAACGGGGTGCCGAGCAGAGCGGTGACGCGTTGCCGCCGGGATTCGGGACGGGTCATGAGAGTCTGCCCCGCAGGTAGTTGTCCGGGCGGTAACTGGCGATGCCGACCTGGCGGGCGGTGTCGTCCAACTCGGCCGCCGCCTCGTCGAGCAGCGTGCGGACGTGCCGGGCGGGCAGTTTCTCCTCCCAGGCCGACCGGGCGGCCTGGAGTGTGACGATGCCCCGGGTCAGCGCCGGGTTGCTGCCGGCGTCGGTCAGCAGGGACATCTCGACGGCCAGCGCGGTCAACCCGGCCAGCCGGACCGGGGCGGTGTCCCGTCGGCGTCCCAGCCCCCGGTCGGGGCGGCGCAGCGACCGGGCCGACAGGATCAGGAACGCCGCCACGCAGCCCGCGAAGAGCCACGGCAGCGCCGGCAGCGCCACCCGCAGCGGATCGGCCGGCCGGTACGGCAACGGCCGCTCGAACAGACCGGCGTAGCGGATGTCGGTGACCCGGTGGAGGTAGACGCCGAGCACGTTGCGCTGCGGGTAGTCGGCGCGGCTGAGCACGCCGGCGAACTGGCCGTAGAAGCTCGCCCCGGCCAACTCCGCGAAGTCGGCCGCGCCGGGCCCGTGGTACTCGATCCAGAGGCCGTACATCACCACGACCGGCTGGTCGGGGAAGCGTGCGCTCAGGGCCGGCCCGTACCGGGGCAGGGGTTCGCCGAAGCGGTGCGGGGGCAGCGCGACGTACCACGCGCCGTCGGGGAAGGCGTTGCGGGCGGCGGTCTCGGGGATGTCGGTGAGGGTGGCGCCGGGGGCGACGTGCCGCCCCGTGGCCCGCAGGTCGGTCAGGACGGCGGTCAGCTCCGGCCCGCTCGGCTCGCGCCAGCGCAACTCGTCCCGGTCGGCGGGGGCGGGCTCCTTGCGCAGCGTGGTGATCAGGGTGAGCAACAGGTCGGTCACGTCACCGGTGGCGAACTGGGCCCGCCAGCCGGGCAGCGTGTCGGCGCTGGCCTGGTAGAGGCCGCCGGAGACCTCGGTGCCGACCACCCGGATGGTGGCGTTCTCCACGTCCCGGACCCGGGCGCGCTCGTCCTTGTCGAGTCCGGGCGGGGCGACCAGGATCCGGGTGTCGCCGGCCACCGCCCGGACCCGCTCCTCGTTCCAGGACGCCACCGCGCCCGGCAGGCGTACCACCGGCGCGGCGGCGACCAGCGCGGTCATCTCGGTCACCGACGGCACGGTGGCCTGGTCGGAGGCGCCGGCGGTGTCCGTGTCGACCCCCGACGACGACGCCGGTGACCGGCCGTAGCTGACGTCGATGCTCTGCCGCTGGGCGACCAGGAACACCACCAGCACGAGTACGGCGACCCCGAGCACCGTCCAGCGCAACGGCTCGGCCCAGCGGCGGTACCCCCGGGCGCTCACCGGTGCTGCCGCCACAACCGGTCGGCCTGCCGGGCGTGCCCGGCCGCCGCCCGCGCCGCGTCCGCCCCGCCACGCCCGCCCACGAGCGACTCGGCGCGGGTCAGCAGCCGCTCCGCCTCGGGCACCCGGCCCCGGGCCGCGTCCCGGCTGACGGCCGCGCTGTCGATCGCCGCCCGGGCGGCCGACCGGGCGGTCCGTCGCTGCTCCTCCCGCGCCCGTCGGTGCGGCAGCAGCGCGGTCAGCACGCCCGCACCCACCAGCAGCACCGCGCCGGCCAGCCAGAACAGGTAGGGGTGTGCCATGGGCTCCAACCGTCCGCCGGGTCCGGGGGACCGCCCCGGGATGGTCCGACCGAGTCTCGCTGATCAGGTCAACCCCGCCCGCACCGGCCCCGACCAGGGCCGCAGTGGCTGCGCCGGGTGTTCCCACGGTGATCGTGAGTACGGGTGCTCATCCGGTGGCCGACCCGGCGGGCGATGATCGGGGTGTGCAGATGACGCGTACCCGTACCCTCCTCGGCGGTGTGCTCCTCGCGGCCGTGACGATCGGCACGTGGGCGGCCTGGCTGGGCTGGGAGAGCGGCTACCGGACGGACCCGCGGACCGGCGCGACCAGCGGGCCGTACGCGGTCTGGCAGGTGGTCGGCGCGGTGCTCACCCTGGTCGTGGTCGCCGCCGTCGCCGGGTGGCTGCTGAGCCCGGTGCTGGTGGCCCCGGTGATGACGGTGGCGTTCACCGCCGCCTGGTCGGGGCACGCGGCGGCGACCGACGACTCCGGGCTCTGGGTGGTGGGGGCGGTCCTGGTGCTGCTCGGCACCGGGGCCGGCAGCACCCTGGTCAGTCTCGGCACCCATCTCACCCGCCGCCACCGCGCCCGCCGACCACACACCGCCGGCCCGGGTGGCGGATAGCCGACAGGACGCCGAGGGGTAGCAGGGGTCATTGTTTACGCAGGTGGATGAGGGTGTGGCCGGGGAGGCGCGGCCCGCCCGTCCGGCCGGTCGGGCGACATCCGTGCCGCCGCCGGCCGCCATCGCCCGGCCCGGACAACGACGTCACCATCGCCGGTCGGAGCGTGCCGTCACCGTCGCGCGTGTCGACCGGGTGAACCAGAGAGGAGGGGCCGCAATGGCCGCTCCCACCGTGACCGCCAGCCTCGACGCGTCGACCTACTCCCCGGGTGACCCGATCACCCTCACCGTCGGCTATGCCGACCCGGATACCCGCCCCGTGACCCTCACCATCGTGCTGACCGACTCCCAGGGCAACAGCAGCGCCCCGGTGCGGGTCACCGCGGTCATCGACCCACTCACCGTCGGCGTCGCCGACGACTCCGGCCGGGCCTGGACGAAGGTCTCGGACACCGGGACGACCGCCGTGTACCGGGTGGTGGCCTGATGCCCCGGGTCACCGTGACGGTGCGCGACTTCGGTGGGCACACCGCCAGCGCGACGGCCGACTACACCGTCGCCCCGCCGGTCCGGGGCGGCTACTACCTGGCCGGCAACGCCGACCCGACAGCGGACCTGGTGGGCGGGAACTTCCGCTCGCTGACCCAGTACCGCAGCCTCGCCGACGGGTACGTCTTCCCCGGCTACGGGATGACCTGGCTGCGCGACCTCGGGCGGGCCGGGGTCGCGCTGAACGTGGTGCTGGAGCTGAAGCACTACGGCACCGGCAACCCCGGCGCGCAGACGTTCACCGTCGACGGGGTGACCTGGACCGTGCCGGCACCGGCGATGACCATCCAGCAGCGCCCTGGCACCACCTGGCCCAGGGCGTACGGGTACGGGCAGGTGCTCGCCGGTCAGTGCGACGGGCTGCTCGCCCGCGCCCTGTCGCAGTACCGGACGATGGGCGTCCCGGTGAACCTGCAACTCGCCTCGGAGCTGGACACCGATCACGAGTTCGGCACCACCGAGTCCGGGGTGTCGTACACCTGGGCCGAGTCGGACGCCCGCGCGGTGCAGGCGCTGACGTACGTGGTGACCTGGTTGCGGGCCCGGGGTCTGCCGGCCGGCACCACCTTCTCGGTCGGTGCGGGCGGCTTCGACCGGGCGGGTTTCCGGCGTACCCATCCGGAGGCGTTGATGTCCCTGCTGGACTTCCTCCAGTGGAACGTCTACGCGACCGACCCCACCCACACCGCGCTGGGGCGGTTCCGCCGCGCCAGGGACTGGGCGGTGGCCGACCTCGGGCCGGTGGCGCTCTCCCGACCGGTGATCGTCGCCGAGTGGGGGGTGCAGGTCGCCGCCTTCCCCGATCAGGCGGCCTGGATCGCCACCGTGCCACCGGCCCTGGCCCGGCTCAACGCGGAGCGGGGACCCCGGATCGTGCGGACGAACTACTTCAACTCGGGTTGGGGCACCCTGTCGCCGAAGGAGGCGGGGGTGGCCGCGCTACGCGCCGCGTACGCGACCAGGCCGTTCGGGTGACCGCCTGCTGATCGGGCGGGGCCGGAGCGGGGCGGGCACCGCGCCGGCCGAGCCTGAGCGGCCGACCGCCCGGCTCCCTATGCTCGGGGAATGGAACTGCGGATCTTCACCGAGCCCCAGCAGGGCGCCACCTACGACCAACTGCTCACCGTGGCCCGCGCCGCCGAGGACGCCGGCTACGGTGCGTTCTTCCGGTCCGACCACTACGTGGCGATGGGTTCGTCCACCGGTGAACCCGGCCCCACCGACGCCTGGACCACCCTGGCCGGGCTGGCCCGGGACACCTCCCGGATCCGGCTCGGCACGCTGGTGACGGCGGCCACCTTCCGGCTGCCCGGCCCGCTCGCCATCACCGTCGCCCAGGTCGACCAGATGAGCGGCGGCCGGGTCGAGCTGGGCATCGGCGCCGGTTGGTTCGCCGAGGAGCACACCGCGTACGGCATCCCGTTCCCGCCGGTGGGTGAGCGCTTCGACCGGCTGGAGGAGCAGCTCGCCGTCATCACCGGACTGTGGGCGACCCCGGCCGGCGAGACGTTCGACTTCGCCGGCAGGTACTACCCGGTCGGCAACTCCCCGGCGCTGCCCAAGCCGGTGCAGCAACCCCGCCCGCCGATCCTGCTCGGCGGCAAGGGACCCAAGCGCACCCCACGCCTGGCCGCCCGGTACGCCGACGAGTTCAACCTGCCCTTCGTCTCGGTCGACGAGACCGTGGCCCAGTTCGGCCGGGTCCGCGCCGCCTGCGCCGAGGTGGGCCGCGACCCGGGCACCCTGCGCTGGTCCAACGCGTTGGTGCTCTGCTGCGGCCGGGACGACGCCGAGGTGGCCCGGCGGGCCGCCGTGCTCGACCGGGAACCGGCCGAGCTGCGGCAGAACGGGGTCGCCGGCACCCCCGCCGAGGTGGTCGACACGATCGGCCGCTACGCCGAGGCGGGCAGCGAACGGATCTACCTCCAGGTGCTCGACCTGGCCGACCTGGACCAGCTGGAACTGGTCGCCGCCGAGGTGATGCCGCAGCTGTGACCCCGACGGGCCCTACCGGCCCGCCCGTCCGGTGGGGCGGGCGGGAGGCCGGGCGACCGGTGGGCGCGGCAGGCGGTCAGCGGTGGCGGGTGATCCCGCCCGGCTCGCGCAGCACCGTGTCCAACCGGCCGTCCCGGTCGCTGTCCAGGTAGGTGATGTCCGGTACGCCGTCGCCGTCCAGGTCGAACTGGACCACGTCGGCGATCCCGTCCCCGTCCAGGTCGGTCACCACCTGCGTCGACCCGTCCAGGTGGTGGGTGACGATCGAGTGCGCCCCGGTCCCCGTCACCGGGGGTGCCGGCGCGGGTCGCGGCTCGGGTGCCGGCGCGGACCGCTGCGGGTACGCCGCCGGCGGGTCGCTCGCCGGGTCCAGGCCGACCCCGGTCGGGTCGATCTCCTCCTCCGACGGATAGACGTCGCCGTGCAGGATGGGGTCGCGGTAGCTGCTCATCGCGCCATGGTTCCCCGTGGACGCCACCGACAACCGTGCCGGATGATGCAGCGGAGCGCGCTCACGGACGGGGGAGACGACGTGGAGCTGCACCGGGAACCGGGCCGACAGGTGCTGCCGGCGGTCTGCGTACTGGCCGGGACGGTGTTGTTGACCACCGGTGGCGGGTTGCTGCGGACGGTGGCCGCGCTCGGTGGCGTCGCGTTGGGCGGGGCGGGGCTGGCCGCCACCCTGCGACCGTTCCGCTTCGTCATCGACGCCGACGGGCTGACCGTACGGCGGCGGGGCCTGCGCCGTCAGCTCCGCTGGGCCGAGCTGGCCCTGGTCGTGCTGGACCGCCCGGCGGTGGGCGTCGGTGGGTTGCGGCTGCTGGTCGTGCCCGTCGACGGTGCCGTCGGGTTGCCGCCCGACGCCCGGGTCGACGGTCGGCCGGCCACCGAACTGCTCGACCTGGCCCACGTCCGGGAGAGGCCGGACGAGATCGCGACGGCGTTGGCCCGGCACGCCGGCGACCGGTTCCGCGACGACCGGGGCACACCGGTCCGGTCCGCTCCTGACTTCTCCGTCAGTCTGCGCGGGTACAGTGCCGACGTGGTCGACATACTGGTGGGACACGCCCGGACGGCGCTCGACTCGGACGACCCGGCGCGTCGGCGGGCGGTGCGCGACGAGCTGGCCGAGGCGATGGCGAACGGCCTGCCGATCGGCCTGCGCGGCTATGACGTGCGCCAGGTGGACGAGGCGTTGGACGCCCTGCACGTGGCGCTGACCGCCACCCCGACCGACGGCGTCGACGCGTGAGCGGGGTCGCGCGTCGCAACTGGGCCGGTAACGTCCACTACGCCGCCCGTGCCTTCCACGAGCCGACCACGCTGGACGAGCTGCGCCGGCTGGTGGCCGGCAGCGACCGGCTCCGGGCGGTCGGCAGCGGCCACTCGTTCAACCGGATCGGCGACACCACCGGCGACCTGGTCTCGCTGGCCGGTCTGCCGCCCACCGTCGAGATCGACCGGGAACGCGGCACGGTGACCGTGGCTGCCGGGCTGCGTTACGGGGACGTGGCGACCCGGCTGCACGAGCAGGGGCTGGCCCTGGCCAACCTCGCCTCGCTGCCGCACATCTCGGTGGCCGGCGCGATCGCCACCGGCACCCACGGCTCCGGCGACGGCAACCGCAACCTGGCCGCCGCCGTGGCCGGGCTGGAAATCGTCACCGCCGACGGGGACGTGCTCACCGCCGACCGGTCCGCCGGCGACCGGTTCGCCGGCATGGTGGTCTCGCTCGGCGCGCTGGGCGTCGTCACCCGGGTCACCCTGGACGTGCTGCCCGCCTTCGACATCCGCCAGTACGTCCACGAGGGCCTACCCGTCGAGGCGTTGGACGCGGCGTTCGCCTCGGCGTACAGCGTCAGCGGGTTCACCTCCTGGCGGTCGGCGGAGATCGACCAGGTCTGGCGCAAGCAGCTCGCCGAGGCCCCACCGCCGGAGCCGGACTGGCTCGGCACCGCCCCGGCCGACCGGCCGGCGCACCCGGTGCCCGGGATGGACCCGGTCAGCTGTACCCCGCAGTTCGGTGAGCCCGGCCCGTGGCACGAGCGGCTGCCGCACTTCCGGCTGGGCTTCATGCCGAGCAGCGGCGACGAGCTGCAGTCCGAATATCACCTCCCCCGGTCGGCCGGGGCCGGGGCGCTGGCCGCGCTGGGCGGGATGCGGGACCGGATCGCCCCCGTGCTGCAGATCTGTGAGCTGCGTACCATCGCCGCCGACGAGCTGTGGCTCAGCCCCCACCAGGGGCGCGACACCCTGGCCGTGCACTTCACCTGGGTCGACGACGCGGCGGCGGTGCAGCCGGTGCTGGCCGAGATCGAGGCCCGGCTGGCCCCGTTCGACCCCCGCCCGCACTGGGGCAAGGTGTTCGACCTCGACCCGGCCGTGGTCGCCGCCACCTTCCCCCGGTACGCCGACTTCGCCGCCCTGCTCACCGAGCTGGACCCGGCCGGGGTGTTCCGCACCGACCTGCTGGACCACTACTTCCCCCGCGCCTGACGCGGTGGGCTGCCGGGGCCGACCGTGCGGCGTGCCCGGGTGGCGGCCGGTTCCCCCGCGCCTGACGGGATAGGCCACCTGCGGCGTGCCGGGTGGCGGCCGGTCCGGGGGTGGGAGTGTCCCGCAGCACCCACCTTCGTCGCGGCACGGGTTCCCCCGGCACCCCGGCAACGACACCGGTCGACGTGCCGCTCAGACGACAGCCGGGTAGCACCCCGCCGCGAGAAGCGCGCCGGTGACCGCACCGGCCACCACCTGGGCGACGGTGTGCGCACCGAGATGCACCCGGGACCAACCGATCAGCGCCACGACCAGCACCCCGACGGCCGCCACGCCGACGGCCGGCGCCGGCCCGACCAGCAGGGCCAGGACGGTGCAGGCGCCGGCGGAGACGGCCGTGTGGGCGCTCATCTTCCACACCTGATTGACGGCGGTGGTGCCGGCCAGCACGACCAGCATCACCGCGATCACGGCGATCAGCGGCCGGGGAGCGCCCAGGACCACGAACAGGACCAGCCCTGCGGCGACCGAGGCGACACCGACCAGCAGGACGCCACGGCGCTGCTCCCGGCGGCTGAGATGATGGTCGGTGACCCGGCCGGTGTGCTTGGCGTAGAGGATCGCCCCGAACGGCACCACGGCGGTGAACAGCGCCGCGAGCGCTCCCCAACCGATCCCGGCGGGGACGGTCCGGGCGGCGACCACCGCGACGACGACGGGCATGGCAGCCGCCCACACGGCGGGCTGGAGTACCTCGGTGACGGCCTGGGCGATCCGCGTCGACGTGCGGGTGACGCCGGGGGCTTGCTCGGTCACGTGGTGCCCTTCCTCGTACTGACGTCGTCGACGGTGCCGGAGATCCGGTGGAGGATCCGGTGACCATGTCACCCGTCCCGGAACCCGATCGCAGCGGGCAGCAGAAGTCGGGTCCGCAGCCCCCCGGCTGCCTAGCGTGGACCACGTAAGCGGAAGGAGAACAGGTGCTGGAGCGGCTGAACGAGGCCCTGGCGCACGTGGAACGGCACCTCGACGAACCGATCGAGGTGGCCGACCTGGCGCGGATCACCCTCACCTCGGAGTACCACTTCCGGCGGATGTTCTCGGCGCTGGCCGGGATGCCCCTGTCGGAGTACGTCCGCCGGCGGCGGCTCACCGTCGCGGCGGCCGAGGTGCTGGCGGGGGACCGGACGTTGCTCGACGTCGCGGTCCGCCACGGGTACGGCTCGACCGAGGCGTTCACCCGGGCGTTCCGGGCGATGCACGGGATCGGGCCGGGTGAGGCACGGCGTACGGGGGCCGTGTTGCACTCCCAGCAGCGGTTGTCCTTCCGACTCGTCGTCGAAGGGAGTGGCAGCATGCGATATCGGATGGTGGAGAAGCCGGCGTTCCGGCTGGTGGGTCGCCGGGCCCGGGTGCCCCTGGTCCATCAGGGGATGAACCCGGCGATCGTGGCGTTCGTCCGGGGCATCCCGGCGGACACGACGGCCCGGATCAAGGCCCTGTCCGACCAGGAGCCCGCCGGCATCGTCAACGTCAGCGACCTGCTCGGCGAGGACCGTTCCGAGGGCGTCGAGCTGGACTACTGGTACGGCGCGGTGACCGGCGCGGACGTGCCGGACGACCTGGAGGCGCTCGACGTGCCGGCAGGGACCTGGGCGGTCTTCGAGACCTCGGGCGAGTTCCCGGCCGCCGTGCAGAACCTGTGGCGGGACGTGTTCACCCAGTGGTTCCCGTCCAACCCGTACCGGAGCCGGCCGGGGCCGGAGATCTCCAGCACCCGGATCTCGGCCGACGGCGCCCACGCCGACGCCGAGCTGTGGATCCCGGTCGAGCGGGTCGGCTAGGGGTTCCGGACGGGTGTCCGACCCGGTTGATCGACTTATCGGAGGCGATGTTGCGGCATCCGGACGCTCCGGACACCGCAACATCGACGATATTGCGCGCCATACGCGGGGCGGGGCAGGTCAGCGGCGTGCGGGGTGGGCGCGCAGGGTGCTGCGTTGGACGGCGCGGCTGATGTCGCTGGGGGAGACGATGCCGACGAGCTGGTCGCCGGTCACCACCAGGGCCCGGCCGTCGGCGCACTCGTTGAGCCGGGGGAGCAGGTCGTTGAGCTGCTCCTCCGGTCGGGCCAGCACCAGGTCGTCGGCCCGGCAGGCCACCTCGGCCAGCGTGGTGGCGGACCGCCGGTCGGCGGGGATGCCGCGTACCCGGTCCAGGGTGACCAGGCCGACCGGCCGACCGTCCTCGGTCAGCGGCAACGCCGTGTGCCGGTAGGCGAAGAGGTAGTGGTCGACGAAGTCGGCGACCGTCATCTCCGCCGAGGCGGTCTGCGGCTGCGGGGTCATCACCTCACCGACCCGGACGCCGGACAGCGCGCTGCCCAGCCGGGCCTGCCGCTCCTCCACCCCGGCCGCCCCGATCAGGAACCAGCCGATCAGCGCCAACCAGATCCCGCCCACCCCGTAGCCGGCCAGGAACTGCCAGATGCCCAGGCCGATCAGCAGCACGCCGAGCACCCAGCCGGCGCGGGCGGCCACCACCGATGCCCTGGCCCGGTCGCCGGTGGCCTTCCAGACGGCGGCGCGCAGCAGCCGGCCACCGTCCAGCGGGGCGGCCGGCAGAATGTTGAAGACCGCCAGCAGCACGTTGATCCCGGCCAGCCAGGACAGCGAGCCGAGCAGCAGCCCCTCCTGCCCGGCCAACGCCAGCAGCACCGCGATCGCACCGAAGAAGACCCCGAGTAGCAGGCTGACCAGCGGGCCGATCCCGGCGATGCGCAGCTCCGCACCCGGGTCGGGGGCCTCGCCGCGCAGCTCGGCGACGCCGCCGAAGAGCCACAGCGTGATCCCCTCGACCTGGAGGCCGTTGCGCTTCGCCACCACCGCGTGGGACACCTCGTGGGCCAGCAGACCGACGAAGAAGACCACCGCCGCCGCCAGCCCGGCCAGCAGGTACGCCCAGCCGGGCCGGTCGGGGTACGCGCGGGGGAACTGGTTTGCCGACAGCAGCCACGCGATCAGCACGAAGATGACCAGGACGCTCCAGTTGACCCCGACGGGTACCCCCGCGATCCGGCCAAGCCGGAAGCTCGCCCTCATGCCCCCGTCATACCCGGCGACGCCGCGCCCATGCCAGGGCGGAAGGTCGCCCTGAGGACGACCGGCCGGGCCTGGTCAGTCCGCCGTACCGGCCGGAGCCACCCAGGTGGTGGGCTGGCCGGTGATGGCGGTGATCATGTCGTAGTCGCCGTCGTAGTGCAGGACCGTCACCCCGTGCCGCTCGGCAGTCGCGGCGATCAACAGGTCGGCCAGGGAGAGCGCGCGGTGGTTGCCCTTGTGCAGGGCCTGCACCTGTACCTCGATCGCGCGGTCCCAGATGTCGTCGGGCATCGGCAGCCAGTCGAAGCCGCGCAACAGCCAGCGGGCCCGCTGCGCGTCGCGTGCGGTGCGGGCGCTGTGCAGCACCTCGACCTCGACCGCGCCGCAGACCGCCAGCAGACCGCGATCGGACAATTCGTCGAGCACCGGCGCGACGGCCGGTTTCGGCCAGCGGGCGAGGGCCGACTTGTCGAGCAGGTAGCGCTCCCGGGTCACGCCGCGTCGGATTCGGTGGATCGGATCGGACCGGTCAGGTCGGGCAGGCCGCCGGTCTTGAGCCAGTCGGCGAACTCGCGTCGCTTCTCCCGGTTGACCGCAGCCTGAAGGGCGGCGTTGACAGTGGCCTTCTTCGTGGTGGTGCCGAAGATCCGGGCCGCTTCGGCGAGCAGTTCGTCATCGACGTCGAGGATGGTGCGGGACATGATCGGCGCCTCCTGGGCAGGTTGCATTCGGATCGATGATATCAAAATTCGGCGCATCTGATATCAGGCTGGGGTGGGTTGACCAGGTCGGGAATAGTGGCAGGGGTGACGCTGATCGATGAGGGCGACGACCCGTACCGCTGGCTGGAGGAGCTGGACGGGGCGGACGCCGCCGGCTGGGTCCGCGAGCGCAACGCGGCGACCGTCGCGGCGCTGACCGGCGACGACGCGTTCGACGCGTGGCAGGCGGAGATCCGGCAGGTGCTCGACGCCGACGATCGCATCCCGTACCCGGGCTGGCGTGGCGACGGGTTCTACTACGGCTTCTGGCGGGACGCGGCGCACCCCCGAGGGCTGTGGCGGCGTACCACGCTGGCGGAGTACCGGCGGCCCGAGCCGGCCTGGGACGTCCTGCTCGACCTCGACGCGCTGGCCGCCGCCGAGGACGAGAACTGGGTCTGGGGCGGGGTGGCGGTGCTCAAACCCGGCCACCGACGCTGCCTGGTGAGCCTGTCCCGGGGCGGCACGGACGCGGTGGTGGTCCGCGAGTACGACCTGGACACCCGCGTCTTCGTCGCCGACGGGTTCACCCTCGACGAGGCCAAGAGCGACGTCACCTGGATCGACGCCGACCGGATCTACGTCGGCACCGACCTCGGCCCCGGCTCGCTGACCACCTCCGGCTACCCGAGGGTGATCCGTCGGTGGCGGCGGGGTACCCCGCTGGCCGAGGCCGAGATCGTGTACGAGGGACAGGTCGACGACGTCTCCGCGTACGCCTCGCACGACCCGACGCCCGGATTCGTGCGCGACTTCGTCGGCCGCAGCCTGGACTTCTACCGGACCCGCAGCTTCCTGCTGACCCCCGACGGCGGGCAGGTCCCGATCCCGGTGCCCGACGACGCCCGGTGGGACGTGCACCGGGAGTGGCTGCTGATCCGGCCGCGCACACCGTGGGAGGTCGCCGGGGTCACCCATCCGGCCGGGGCCCTGCTGGTGGCCCGGTTCGACGACTTCCTCGCCGGGGACCGCGACCTCACCGTGCTGTTCGAGCCCGACGAGCGGACCGCGCTGAGCTACCACGTCTGGACCCGGCACCACCTGATCCTGGCCACCCTGGTCGACGTACGCCGGCGGCTGGAGGTGCTGACCCCCGACGGCCCGGAGCCTCTCGACGGCCCGGAGTCACCCGGTGGTCCGGGGCCCGGCGACGACGCCGGGTCGTCCGGTGGGGTCCGGTGGCGGCGGGAGCCGTTGGCCGGGGTGTCGGCGGACGACGACACCTGGATCGTGGACACCGACCCGGACCTCGGCGACGACTACCTGATCGCCTCGACCGGCTACCTGCGGCCGGCGACGTTGCGGCTGGGGCGGATCGGCGGCGCGGTCGAGATCCTCAAGCAGGAGCCGACGTTCTTCGACGCCACCGGCCTGACCGTGCGCCAGTTCTTCGCCACCTCCGCCGACGGGACCCGGGTGCCCTACTCCGTGGTCGGCGACCCGACGGCGTCCGCCGGGCCCACCCTGCTCACCGGGTACGGCGGGTTCGAGATCTCGCTGACGCCCCACTACGACGGGGTGCTCGGCCGGGCCTGGCTGGCCCGGGGCGGCAGCTACGTGGTGGCGAACATCCGGGGCGGCGGGGAGTACGGCCCGCAGTGGCACCGGGCGGCGCTGCGGGGGAACCGCCCCCGGGCGTACGAGGACTTCGCCGCCGTCGCCGCCGACCTGGTGGCGCGGGGGATCACCACGCCGCAGCGGCTCGGCATCGAGGGCGGCAGCAACGGTGGGCTGCTGATGGGGGCGATGCTGACCCGCTACCCGACGCTGGTCGGCGCGGTGGTGGCGAACGTGCCGTTGCTGGACATGCGCCGCTACCACCAACTGCTCGCCGGGGCCTCCTGGATGGCCGAGTACGGCGACCCGGACGATCCGGCCGACTGGGCCTACCTGCGGGACTATTCGCCGTACCACAACGTGCGGCCCGGGGTGACGTACCCGCCGGTCCTGTTCGTCACCTCGACCCGCGACGACCGGGTGCACCCGGGACATGCCCGCAAGATGGCCGCCCTGCTGCGCGCGCAGGGCCACGACGTGGCGTACTACGAGAACGTCGAGGGCGGGCACGGGGCGGCGAGCAACAACGCGCAGCGGGCGTTCCTGTCGGCGTTGACGTGGCGCTTTCTGTGGCAGCGGCTGGGCGGCCGGTGACCGCTGTGCTGACGGGGCGATCCCTCATATTGCGGGAATAGAGACCATCAGCATCGGCGGGTACGGGATTTCCAAGATGGAGATGAATTAGTTTCCCCGGCATTATTCACGTTTGTCGGCGAGGCGACTCGATGGGGGACTCCTATTGAGTTGCGGTACTCGATTGACTACTATCTGTAGTTGCCGACTTCGGGGGGGACCATGAAACTACGCTTTCTCGCCACGTCCAGCAATTCGGGATCGTGCCCGAGCCTGTACGAGACCGACAACGGTGACATCGTGGTGCAGGGCTACCAGTTGACCGATCCGGAGGCGCTCGCCCAGTTGCGGGACGTGCTGCCCGACGAGACCTTCGTCGTGGTGCCCCGGGCGCTGATGTCCTGGTTCGAGCAGAAAGACTGACATGGGGTCGCTCGTCACCGACCCCGCCACGTTCCAGCGCCTCTTCGAGGACTTCCACCACGCCGCCTTCAAGCTGGAGGTGCGCCGGTCGTACGGCGTGCCGTCCGAGGACGAGCCGTTCCAGGTCTTTCTCGCCGGGGGAGACCCGGGCGTCGCCTGGCTGCGGTCGTGGCTCGATCTGATGCGGGCCGAGACGGCGAAGGGCAAACGGGTGGAGCGGGTGCGGGTCGTCGACGAGCCACCGAGCGACTACCTGCGTTTCGAGCTGTCGGTGACGCCGCACAACATCGCGGCGGGCGAGGACATCCGCTACCTCGCACGCCGCCGGGCCACCGAGCTGGCGCTGCCGCAGTACGACTTCTGGTTGTTCGACTCGCAACTGGTCGCGTTCCTGCACTTCACCGACGACGACCAGTTCGTGGGTTTCAGCACCACCGAAGATCCGGCCGAGGTGTTGAAGCACTGCCAGTGCCGCGACCGGGCCTGGACGAGGGCCCTCCCCTTCTCGGCGCCGCCGACCACCGTCGCGGCAGCGGCCTGACCGGCACCACGATGTTGCGGGGTCGACACGGACTGTCGGACGTCAATGCGATCGGCGCCCTGCCGGCCCGTCGACTCCTGGGTAGACGGTGTCATGAGTGACGACCGGGGTCGGGTGGACAACGACTTTTCCGGCCGCAGTGGGGCGGTGATCCAGGCCGGGCTCATTCAGGGCAACGTGAACCTGCGCACGGTCACGGAGACGCCATTGCCGTCGCCCCGGCAGTTGCCGCCCGCGACCAAGGGGTTCATCGACCGCGAGGTGCACATTCAGCAACTTGATTCGCTGCTCGACGAGGTCGAACTGATCACCGACAAGTCGCAGTTGCCCGTCGTCACCATCTCCACGATCTCGGGCAGCGCCGGGGTGGGCAAGACGGCGCTGGCCGTGCACTGGGCGCACCGGGTACGGCAACGCTTTCCCGACGGCGACCTCTACATCAACCTGCGCGGATATGACGCCGTTCCGCCGCTGACCCCGCACGAGGCCCTCGACGGTTTCCTCCGGGCGATGGACGTGCCCGCCGAGAAGGTGCCGCGCGACCTGCACGACCGCACCGCGCTCTACCGGTCGTTGACCACCGGTCGGCGGATGCTGATCCTGCTCGACAACGCCGCCACTGCCGAGCAGGTGCGGCCACTGCTCCCCGCCGCACCGAGCTGCATGGTGATCATCACGAGCCGCAGCCGGCTGTCGGGGCTGACCGTCCGCGACGGCGCCATCCGGGCGGTGCTGGAGGTGTTGTCGCGCCAGGACGCGATCCGGCTGCTCGGGGTGACGATCGGCACCGAGCGGGTCGACCGGCAACCCGACGTGGTGGCCCGGCTGATCGAACTCTGTTCGTACCTGCCACTCGCCCTACGCATCGTCGCCGACCGTGCCCGGCTCGACGAGGAACGGCCGCTCGCGGAGTTGGTGGAGGAGTTGACCGCCGAGGAGAGCCGCCTCGACGCGCTGGCCGTCGAGGAGGACGACCTGTCGGCCGTCCGGACGGTCTTCTCCTGGTCGTACCAGGCGTTGAGCGCCGAGACGGCGCGGATGTTCCGGCTGGTCGGCCTGCACCCCGGAGCCGACATCGCGCTCGACGCGGCAGCCCGCCTCACCGCGCACGCCCCCTCGGTCGCGCGCCGCCACCTCGATTCGCTGGTCGGACTACACCTGCTCACCCGCAGCGGACCGCACCGGTTCCGTCTGCACGATCTGCTGAGGCTGTACGCGATGGAGCGAGCGACCTTCGACGAGAGCCCGGAGGCCGTCCACGCCGCCCGGGAGCGACTGCTGCGAAGGTATCTGCACCACACCTACGCGGCCTACCGGGCGATCCTTCCGCAGGGCCGCCCCCTGCCCGACGTCGACATCCCACCCGACGCCACGCTCGACGATGCGCTGCGGTGGTGCGAACACGAACGGCTCAACCTGCTCGACGTCATCCGTGCCGCGCCGGAGTGGGGTCATCACCGGCTCGGCTGGCAGATCGCGCTCGCCAGCATGGCCTTCTTCGAGCGCAGGTCCTACTGGAAGGCGTGGATCGACAGCCACCTGGCGGGTCTGGTCTGCGCCCGTCACCTGGGTGACCGTCGTGCCGAAGGGTGGTTGCTGCTCAGCCTCGGCGACGCCTGGTGGGACCGGGGAGACCTCGACGAGGCCGGGCGCTGCTACGCCGGTTCGCTGCACGCGGCACGGGAGGTCGGAGACGCGTGGACCACCGGGTACGCCCTGCGCGGATGCGGCCTGGTGGACGAGGACCGGGGAGACTTCCCCGAGGCGACCCGCTACGCCCAGGAGGCGCTGCGGACCTTCCGGCAGTTGGGCGAGGAACGCGGCACCGGCCTGGCCCTGATGAGTCTCGGCAACGCGCAACGCGGCGCCGGTCGCTTCGCTGAGGCCCTTGTCTCGTACGACGACGCGACGACGGTGTTCGCGCGGCTGGGCAACCGGTGGAGCCAGGGGCTTGTCGCACTCCACCGTGGGCAGACGCTGCTGCACACCGGTGAGCCCGAACAGGCGTTGGCGGCGGTGACCTCGGCCGCCGCGTTGTTCCGCGAACTCGGTGACCGCCGGCATGCCGCGCTGGCCCGCGCGTACGAGGGTGACGCCCACCTCCGGCTCCACCAGCCGCACGCTGCCCGCGAAGCCCTGGCCGATGCGCTGCTGACGCTGCTGGAACTCGACGACCCCCTCGCGGCGGACGTGCAACGACGCCTGGCGGCCATCGACCACGACGACACCTCAACTGACCAGGGGGAGCGGGATGGATGACCCGATTCTCACGGCGATCGCCGTGGCACTGTCGACCCGTGCCGTCGAGGGCCTGACCGATGCGGGAAGGGAGGCCCTCGCGTCGCTGATGCATCTCGTTCGCCGTAAGGCGACCGGCCACCGAGAGCTTCGGGCCTCGCTCGTCGCCGAGCCCACATCTCCGGAGGGCGACGACCGGGCCGTGGAGTTGCGTCGGGCACTGGGCGACGCCGCCGCCCGTGATCCGGACTTCGACCAGGAGCTACGCCGCCGCTGGGCGACCTTCCAGCAGGCGACCGTACGGGCCGACGCGGTGACCAACACGGTGTCGGGCCAGGTCACCGGCCCGGTGGTGCAGGCGCGCGACATCTCCGGCGGGGTGCACGTGGGACTGCCTCCGCAACAGCGCCACCAGCCCTGAACGCCGACGCGGTGACAAGGGCCGGGTGGTCGCTGACCGCGTGTCCTGGCCGGGCATCGGGCCGGGCCCGTGGCCGGAGTCTCGGCACCTCTGCGCCACTCACGTCCGCCGAGGGACGAAGGTGAGCCGGCCGTTCAGCGCGGGGAGGCGGTGAGCATCGCCTTGCCGAAGGCGACGTGGGCGACGTTGGCCTGACGGCCCGAGTTGGCATTCCGTCCGGTGCAGCGGATCTTCAACTGGGTGGTACCGGTGATATTGACCTTGATGTGGGTGGCGGGCCCCAGCTTGGCCACCTTGTTGCTGTCGAGCTGTCCTCCGCTGTCCCGGTAGAAGGCCACGTCGGCGACCAGCCCGGAGGCACCGGGGGTGTTGTCGTCGATGCCCAGCCAGAAGTCGAGGGTCCGCATCCCGGCGACGGGAAAGATGAAGTAGGTGTTGGTGCCGTTGCAGCTGAGTTCGACGCTCCGGTCGTAGGGCTTGTTGCCCATGGTCACCAGCCCTTTGACGTAACCGCCGTTGCGGTCCTCCGCGTCGAGTTCGTCGAGGTAACGCACCGAGGTTTCCTCAGGACTGTCCTCCGGGGTGGGGGTGGGGGTGGGGGTGGGGTCGACCGTGTCGGTGGGCGTGGGGCGTGTCTGATCGCTCGGCCTCTCCGAGATGCCGGAGGTCGGGTCCTCGGAAGCTGGCGGCGGTGGGTACGCGGAAGCGCTCGGCCCGGCCGCTGAGGTGGGTGCGGGATGGTTGGCCTGCGGGAATTCGATATCGAACAGATCACGCCCAAAGCCGAGTGTCGCCACCAAGAGGCTCGCCGCGCCGATGATGACTCCGGCGAGAGCCAGCTTCTGATGATCCTTGACCCAGCCGAAGTAGCGTGACACGGTGCACCTTCCGGGCGGCGAATCTTGACGTGCCCCTCGCCTGTGCAGGTCGGGGCGGCCGATTGTGTGCCGTTCGGGCGGGCGTGTCGAGGTGGGTGTCGCAAAGCTGACGCCATCCGCCCCGCGCATCGCGGCCGGGTGGCGGCGGTCGTGACCACGACAGCAGGGGCTTCCCGCTGGCGGCGGCGGGCACCAGCACCGGACGAGGGGCAGGGAAGCCCGGCCTCTGCGGTGTCCCTCTCAGTGCCGGGGCGACTGCTGCTTGATCCTCGTCAGGAATCGCGTCCACGTTCGGGGCGCGAAGGTGAGAGTGGGGCCGGTCGGGTCCTTCTGTCACGGAGCCCGACGACGCCGGGGATGTTGTCGGCGACCTCGACGCAGTTGCCGCCGTTGTTGCTGCGGGTGGACTTGCGCCACGCAGCGCCGGTCAGGTCAGGCACGGGCGTACTCCCCGGTGGCCTCCGGGTTCAGTGATTCTGCTTTGACGCCGTGGACGAAGGCCGCCCAGGCATCAGGAGTGAAGGCCAGTGCCGGGCCGGTGGGGTCCTTGCTGTCACGGAGTCCGACAACGCTGGGGAGGTTGTTGGCGACCTCGACGCAGTTGCCGCCAGCGTTGCTGCGGGTGGACTTGCGCCAGACGGCATCGGTCAGGTCAGGCACGGGAGTACTCCTCTGCTACTCGCTGGATCAGGCTCATTGACCGGGACTCATTGAGGACACGGCTCGTCATGTCGGCCCAGATGGCGCCATACACGGCCGTCTCGTGCGGCTTGTCCAGGTAGATCGCCCCCGTCGCGGACTCGATGTAGGTCACGGGCGGCTCCACCTCCCTGCCGGTGGCGTCCCGCGGAAACTCCAGCATCGAGAAGCCTCCAGCCGTCATTCCGGCATGTAGTCCGGCAGAAAATTCCATCACTCTCACGGTGACGTTGGGTAGTTCTGCGGCCTTGATGGTCTGATGAAGCTGTTCTGCCATGATCCCCTTGCTGCCCACCGGCCGGCGTAGCACGGCCTCGTTGATTATCACGCTGAGTTGCGGCGGGGAGAACCGGGTGAGCAACGCCTGTCGCTCCACCCGAAGTTGAACGGCCCGCTGATGTGTCTCGTCATCGCTGGTGTCGATCCCGCCGCTGGGGAGTCGGGAGACATGTTCCGCGTAGGCGCGGGTTTGGAGCAGGCCGGGGACCAACTCCGACTCGTACTGGCGGATGTGTGAGGCCGCCGATTCCAGTCCGATGTAGAGCTGGAACCACCGGGGCAGGCCGGAGCCGACGTAGTCGTGCCACCAGTTCTTGTTCTCACGGGTGGCCGCCGTCATGGCCAGGAGCAACTCGCTGTCCGCGGTAGAGGCACCGTAGAGGTCGAGCATCTGCTGCACGTCGGCCTGCCGGTAGCGGACGTGTTCGGCACCGTTCTCGATCCGGTGCAGGGTTGCCCGTGCCCGGTCCATGCGTTCGGCGGCCTGTTCCATGGTCAGCCCGGCCGCCCGGCGCAACGACTCGAACTTCCGCCCGATCTGGCGTCGCAGCATGGTCGTCCCGGTCACTGATTGTGACAACGTCGTCCTCCCGGCTCGGCTGGCCTGGACACCTGGCCGTCCAATTTCGACGACCGCTTGTCTCTGCAGTAATGGACACATTACACACGGTGCTCATCCATGGCTACGAGTCTGGTCGCGCAACGCAATTGAGACGTTGCAATCAGTTGCCTGCGGTGTTTGACTGCTTCGGCGGTCGCTGGGAGTTATCGCTGCTCAGTGGCCATGTGGGCCCTGCTGTCGTACTGCTGCGTGGAGGCTGCGGCGGTGGGTGCCGGGGTGGGTCCGCCGGTGCGCGGCGGGTCGGTGGGCCCACCCCTCCACAGGTCAATCTCGAGGAGAGGCAGGTCCTGTCATGCGCGACTTCTTCCGCCGCCGGGTTGCAGGCGGCCGGCGACCGGTGCAGGCGTCGGCCGAGCGCCATTCGGCCGTACCCCCTCGGTTGTTGCCGTGGCAGGTGCGGGAGCGGCGGTTCCGGCCGGCGCGGTTCGGGCGGCGCGGGCTCGACCCGCAGGAGGTGCGGGAGTTCCTCGACCAGGTCGCCGCTGAGCTGACCGCCGCCTACGACGCGCTGCGGCAGAGCCGGCGGGAGGCCGGCCGGGTCAGGATCGCGCTGTGCCAGCTGCAAGCCGAGCGGGCGCACGGCCGCAACGGGCGGGAGTGGGACCGGTGACCGGGCGCTTCGTCATCCACCTGCCGGTGGTGGCCAACGACCTGCTCTCCGCGCAACGGTTGGCCCGGGTGGTGGCGCACTGGACGCACGTCCTGCCGCAGACCGACCCGGGTGGCACCACCGTCTCCGCCGAGGACGACCAGAACGCCCGCCACTGGGTGTTCTGTGACCGGCTGCTCTCCGGTGGTCGGCGCTGCCTGCTCCGCCCCGACCACGACGGCGAGTGCTCCCGGCGGCGCGGGTGGCGGTGAGCGGGCATCCGGTGAGGGCAGCGCCGCGCGTCCGGGCCGACCGACCGACCGTGACGCCACGATGCCGTCCGGCTCACCGGCGGGGGGCGTTGCCCGCCGTCGCCGGGGCCTGCGTCATCCGCACCGCCCAGTCCAGGGCGTAGTCGGCGACCGCCCCCCAGCCCGGCTCACCCACCGTGAAGTGGGAGCGGCCGGGGAACTCGTGGTACGCGGTCACCGCCCGCGACTTCTGATAGAGCCCGGCGTTCGCCTTGACCAGCGACGGCGGGGACACGTGGTCCTCGCCACCGGCGATCAGCAGCAACGGTGGCCGGTCGTTGCGGCCGGTGTCGACGGTCGCGGCGGAGTGCGGGTCGAGGTTGGCGAACGCCCCCTCGAAGAGCACGTGACCGGCGGCGGGGACGGCGTAGCGCCGCCAGGCCCGGTCGGAGTCGTCCGGCTGGAGGGTGTTGCCGAAGGCGTAGCGGAACTCGTCCGGGCTGATCTGCACCCCCCGGTGCCGGTTGACCGGGCTGTGCAGCACCGGGTACGACGCCCGTAGCGTGCTGATCGGCAGCCGGAGCACCCCCTTGACCGGGGCGGACGCGACCGCCACGGTGGCCGCGCCGAGGCCCCGGTCGGCCAGCACCTGGGCGACCAGGCCGCCGAACGAGTGGCCGATCACGATCGGGGGGCCGGGCAGCTCGCGGAGCACCGCCGCGTAGTGGTCGATCACCTGACGCAGGGTGGTGCCGGCGATCGTTCCCGGGTCGGCGCGCAGCGCGGTCACCTCCCGGTCGAAGCCCGGCCAGGCCGGGGCGAGCACCCGGAACCCGCGTGCGGCGTACCGCTCGGCCCACCCCTCCCAACTACGTGGTGTCATCCACAGCCCGTGCACGAGCACCACCGTGTCGACCCGCCCGCCCGACGTGTTCCCCATGCCGTCCTCCCCGACCTCACCCACCCCCAACCCCGGCCGCATACCCACCTTCCACCCCCCGATGCCCCGGTCCGCCGGTGCTCGCCCGCGCCCGGGTTCGGCCCACCGGGCTGCGCGCGATCGGCGGTCCGATCGACGGCGCGAGAGCAGGGGAGGGGCGGGGAGAGGGAGCGGGCGGGGAAGGACTGACATTTGTCATGGGTGGGAGGTGACGGGAGGGCCGGGAACGGACCGGGCAACGGGCGCACGATTTCCCGTATGACCAGTGCTTGTCCGGCCGTCGAGTTGCGCGGCCTGCGGAAGAGCTTCGGCGCGGTGACCGCCGTCGACGGGCTCGATCTGACCATCCACCCGGGCGAGGTGGTGGCCTTTCTCGGCCCCAACGGCGCCGGCAAGACCACCACGATCGACATGCTGCTCGGCCTGGCCCGTCCGGACGCCGGGGAGGTCCGGCTGCTCGGCGGCACCCCCGCCGAGGCCGTCCGCTACGGCCGGGTCGCCGCCGTCATGCAGAGCGGCGGCCTGCTCAAGGATCTGACCGTCGCCGAGACGGTCCGGCTGACCGCGTCCTTCTTCGGCCGGACCCGACCGGTCGCCGAGGTGCTCACCCGGGCCGGGATCGCCGACCTGGCCGACCGGCTCGTCGGCAAGTGCTCCGGCGGTCAGCAGCAACGGCTGCGGTTCGCGCTGGCCCTGCTGCCCGACCCGGACGTGATGGTCCTCGACGAGCCGACCACCGGCATGGACGTCGAGGGGCGACGCGACTTCTGGCAGGCGATCCGGGCCGACGCCCGGTCCGGCCGGACGGTCGTCTTCGCCACCCACTACCTCGACGAGGCCGACGCGTACGCCGACCGGATCGTGCTGGTCCGGCAGGGCCGGGTGGTCGCCGACGGCACCACCGCCGAGATCAAGAACCTGGCGGCGGGCCGGATCGTCCGGGCCACCCTGCCCGGGGCCGACCAGGCCGGCCTGGCCGCGCTGCCCGGCGTCGACACCGTCGAGGTACGCGGCGACGCCGTGCTGATCCGCACCGGCGACTCGGACGCCGTCGCCCGGCACCTGCTCACCCGCACCGCGGCCCGGGACCTGGAGATCACCTCCCGCAACCTCGAGGACGCCTTCCTGGCCCTGACGGCCGACGCCTCCGCCGACGTCGCCCCGACCACCGTGCCGGCCCGCGTCGCCGCGACCGCCGCCCCCACCGCTGGAGCCTGAGATGACCACCTCATCCCTGACCACCCCCACCGGCACCGCCACGGCGGACCGCCGGCCGCCGGCCCTCGGCGGGTTCTCCCCGGCGGTGTTGCTGATCGAGATGCGCCGGGTGCTGCGCAACCGGCGGACCCTGCTGTTCACCATGGTCATGCCGGCGGTCTTCTTCCTGCTGTTCGGCCTCCCGCAGCGCGGCGAGACGCTGCCCAACGGCCGGCAGGTGCTCGCCTGGATCATGGTCAGCCTCGCCGTCTACGGCGCGATGGTCGCCACCACCAGCGCGGGCGCGGCGGTCGCCACCGAACGCGCCCTGGGCTGGAGCCGTCAGCTCCGGCTGACCCCGCTGCGCCCGGCCGCCTACGTCGCGACGAAGGTCGCCACCGCGATGGTCCTCGGACTGGCCGCGGTGGTGATCGAGTTCGCCGTCGGCGCCACCGCCGGGGTACGGCTGCCGGCGCACGTCTGGCTGCTGGCCGGACTGGCGGCCTGGCTCGGCTCGCTGGTCTTCGCCGCGTTGGGACTGCTCATCGGCTACCTCGGCCCGGCGGAGAACGTCATGCAGTTCATGGGGCCGGTGCTCGCCCTGCTCGCCATGTTCGGCGGCCTGTTCCTGCCGGTGGAGACGCTGCCCGACGTGTTGCAGCGGCTCGCCCAGTTCACCCCGGTGTGGGGGGTGGGTCAGTTGGCCCGCGCGCCGCTGACCGGTGACCCGGTGACCCTCGGGGTGCTCGCCAACGTCCTCGGCTGGACGGCGGTCTTCGCCCTCGGTGCGGCCCGGCTGTTCCGCCGGGACACCCAACGGGTCTGAGCGGCGGTCCGGCTGTTCCGCCGGGACACCCAACGGCCTGAGTGGCGGTCCGGCCGACCGGGCCGGTGCACCGATCGACGGAGACTAGCGTGTACCCGATGGATCTCCCGTTCGACAGGCCTTCCCCGGTGACCCGCCGCTGGCGGGTCACCGGGTGGCTGCTCGCCGGGGTGTGGCTGTTCTTCCTCAACATTCCGCTGTTCACCGCCGTGCACCAGGCGCAGCCCTGGCGGCAGGCGGTGGGCGTGGCCACCCTGGTCGTCTTCGGCGTGCTCTACCTGCTGATCTTCCAGTGGGCGCGTGGCCTGCGACAGACGCACCGACCGATCCCGGTCGGCCGGGCCCGGGCGTCCGTGGGGCTGCTGCTCGGGCTCGGCCTGGCCGGCATCCCCGGCACCGAGGGGGACTGGCTGACCACGCTGGTCTTCGTCGCGGCGGCGGCCGTGTTCCTGCTGCCCCCGGTGGACGCCCTGGTGGTGGTGGTGCTCGCCGCCTCGACCCCGCCGGTCACCGCCGCGCTGGTGCCCGGCTGGGAGGCGGAGAGCACGGTCGTCTTCGCGGTGCTGCTCGCCTCGTTCGCGATGTTCGGCGTGAGCCGGCTGGCACAGCGCAACGGTGAGCTGCGGGCCGCCCAGGCCGAGATCGGTCGGCTCGCCGTCGCCGAGGAACGCGCCCGCACCGCCCGCGACCTGCACGACATTCTCGGGCACTCGCTGACCGTGGTGGCGGTCAAGGCGGAGCTGGCGGGGCGGCTGCTGGCGCTGGACCCGGCCCGCGCCGCCGCCGAGATCGCCGACGTCGAGCGGCTGGCCCGGGAGGCGCTGGCCGACGTGCGGCGCACCGTCGGGGCGTACCGGGAGATCAGCCTGCGCGGCGAACTGGCCGGGGCCCGGTCGGCGCTGGCCGCCGCGGGCATCGTCGGTGACCTGCCGGACGATCCGCCGGCACTGCCGGCGGCGCGGGAGGAACTGTTCGGCTGGGCGGTCCGGGAGGGAGCGACCAACGTGGTACGGCACAGTGGCGCGCGACGGTGCGTGATCCGGGTCCACCCGGACCGGGTGGAGATCGCCGACGACGGGCGGGGACCGGCCGGGTCGGACGGTGCCACCGGGTGGGAGCCGGCCGACGGGGACGGCGCCGACGGGCACGGGCTGCTGGGGCTGCGGGAACGCACCCGGCGGCTCGACGGCACCGTGACGGTCGGCCGGCGGCCGGACGGTACCGGGTTCCTGCTCCGGGTCACCGTCCCGGTGGGGCAGCGGTGAGCGACCCGATCCGGCTGCTGCTCGCCGACGACCAGGCGCTGGTCCGGGGGGCGCTCGCCGCGCTGCTGTCGTTGGAGCCGGATCTCGACGTGGTGGCCGAGGTGGGCCGGGGTGACGAGGTGGTGGACGCGGCCCGCCGCACCGGTCCGGACGTGGCGCTGCTCGACGTGGAGATGCCGGGGCTGGACGGGATCGCCGCCACCGCCGCGCTGCGGGCCGCGCTGCCCGGCTGCCGGGTGCTGGTGGTGACCACCTTCGGTCGCCCCGGCTACCTGCGTCGGGCGATGGAGGCCGGGGCGGGCGGCTTCGTGGTCAAGGACACCCCGGCCCGGCAACTCGCCGACGCGGTCCGCCGGGTGCACGCCGGGCTGCGGGTGGTCGATCCGACGCTCGCGGCGGAGACCCTCGCCGCCGGGGCCAGCCCGTTGACCGAGCGGGAGACCGAGGTGCTGCGGGCGGCCCGGGGCGGCGGCACGGTGGCCGACCTGGCGGCGACGCTGCACCTGTCCGAGGGGACGGTCCGCAACCACCTCTCGGCGGCGATCGGCAAGACCGGCGCCCGCAACCGGGCCACCGCCGTCCGCCTTGCCGAACAGAACGGCTGGCTGCTCGGCGACTGACCGCCGGGCCGGGCCCGGGGCGGCGCTGCCGGTGCCGTGGCGGTGCGCCGGCTCAGGAGGCGGGGAGGGCGTCGACGACGACCAGTTCGGTGCCGGGGCGGACCTCGTCGAGGAGGGTCTGCTGGGCGGTGCGGGTCAGCCGGATACAGCCGTTGGTGACGTTCTCGCCGAGGGTGTCGTCGTCCTGCCAGGTGTGCAGGCCGATGTGCGCGCCCTTGAGGCCGGTGGGCACCGCGTCCAGGTCGTCGGGGATCGCGCCGAGGGCGAAGACGTCCACCCCGCCGTAGACCGGCTCGGGTGGGGGCGTGGTGCCGAGGATGAAGGTCCGGCCGAGCGGGGTCTCCTGGCCGGGCAGGCCGAGGCTGACCGGCCAGGTGTGCTGCGGGCTGCCGTGCCGGTACCAGGTGAGCCGGTGGGTCCGCCGCTGCACCACGAGTTGGTCACGCAGGGCCACCGGGGTCCAGCCGCCCGCCGGCAGCCAGGCCAGTCGGCGGCTCGCCGAGGGCAGCAGGACCGCCGTCCAGCCGGTCCGGCGTTCCACCACCGGCATGGTCAGCTCGACACCGTTGATGGTGGGGGCGAGCAGGGCGCGGGGGCGTCCGCCGGGTGCGTCGTACGCGGCGATGTGCCGGGTCGGGGTGAGCCCCTCGGTCAACGGGGTCACGTCGAGCGGGCGCGGGTCGGCCGGGAAGCCGGCGGGTGCCGGGTCGTAGTCGATCACCGGCAGCCCGGCGGGGGCCGGTGCGGCGGGCGGCACGGTCTCGTCCTCGGCCGGGGCGGCGGTCGCGGTCGGTGGCGGGGCGGCCCGGCGGGTCGGTGCGGGTGCGTCGTACCGCAGCGCCGCGCCGACCAGCAGGGCCAGCACCAGCAGCGCCGGTACGCCGACGACGGCGGCGAGCGGACCCCGCCCCCACCGGTCAATCATTCGGTCAAACAGCACAAAGCAAGGCTAACGGGTGCAGAGCTTCCGATCGGCGTGAATCGTCCGGACGGGGTGGCCCGACGGGGCGGTGCCGGTCAGCGGATGGACGGCCGTCGCTGCGCCGGGCGCTGTCGACGCGGTGCGCCGGGGGCTACACGTGCGCCGGGCCGGGGTGGTTCGACAATCCACCGAGAATTTTCACCACCCGCACTGATCCGTACGCGCCGGCGGTCCGTACTGGAGGTGGGAGCAAGGTCGGCCGGTGGTGGCGCCGCCGTTAGACGATCGAGGAGCAGATGGCCCGGGCAAAGCAGAATGAGAAGGCCGCGACCGTCCGGACCTCCACCAGTAGCCGTGGTGTCCGGACCGTGTCGAAATCCGTGCTGGCACTGATGGTGGCTTCCGCGCTGGGCCTGCTCTGGGCGGGCGTGGAGATGACCGGCAACGGTGCGGTGATGTACGCGTACGGGTTCTTCTTCACCGAGTTCTTCGCCGGGGTGGTCACCCTGGTGGCGCTCAGCCTCACCGTGATGATGGGCCTGCTCGCCACCGACCGGCTGGTCCTCATGATCCGGCACCGGGTGCTGCTGCAGTCCGCGCACCGGGCCACCGGTGTCCTCGCCGTCGCCGGCCTGGTGTTCCACGTCATCACCAAGATCGCGATCGGCCGGGCCGGGCCCAGCGACGCCGTGGTCCCGTTCATCGGCGGCAGCGGGCTCTACGTCGGCTTCGGCACGGTGGCCGCGTTCCTCATGGTGAGCGTCTTCTGGACCGGCATCGTCCGGGTCCGCTTCGCCGGCGTCGGCCCCAAGTGGTTCTGGCGCAGCCTGCACTCCCTGGCCTACCTCTCCTGGCCGTTCGCCCTGTTCCACGGCCTCAACGCCGGCCGCGCCGCCAAGTCCTGGGTGGTGCTCAGCTACCTGGCCTGCGTCCTGCTGGTGGTGGTGGCGCTGATGGTGCGGCTGTCGGTCTACCTCGGCAAGCGCACCCGCGAGCAGCAGCAGGCCGCCGCGCTGAACAAGGCGATGACCGCCAAGGCGACCGAGGAGGGCAAGGGCCGGACGCTGCTCAGCGGGCTCGGCCGCAAGAAGGAGGAGGAGACCAGGGAGAGCCGGACGGGTTGGGCCGAGGCCGCCCTGGCCCCGTCGTGGAACGCGCCGCCCGGCGCCGCCCGGCGTCGTGACCCCGAGCGGTTCACCGTTCCGGTGGTGCCCGAGCCCGGCACCCTGCGGGAACCCGTCCGCGGTGGCCGACCCGCCCGGGAGACGCCGCCGGACCCCCGCCGCGAGCGCGACCTGGAACCGGCCGCCCGCCGCCGGACCGTCGAACGCGAGGAGCGCGACGAACGGCCCCGCCGCCGCGACGAGGACGTCGCCCCGGTGTCGGGCACCCGCCGCGCCCGCTACGAGGAGGACGTGGCCCCGGTGTCGGGCACCCGTCGCTCCCGGTACGAGGAGGACGTGGCCCCGGTCTCCGGCAGTCGCCGCGCCCGCTACGAGGAGGACGTGGCCCCGGTGTCGGGCACCCGTCGCTCCCGGTACGAGGAGGACGTGGCCCCGGTCTCCGGCAGTCGCCGCGCCCGCTACGAGGAGGACGTGGCCCCGGTGTCGGGCACCCGCCGGTCCCGGTACGAGGAGGACATCGCCCCGGTCTCCACCGGTCGCCGGGCCCGACGCGACGACGACGACCTGGCCGCCCGCTACTCGGCACCGCCCCGGCGGCGCACCGAGGAGCCCGAGGAGCCGTGGGACAGCCCGAGCCGGTGGTCGGAGTCCAACCGCCCCGTCTCGGCCGAACCGATCTCCGCCGCCCCGCGCAGCGGCTCCGGCCGGCACAGCGTCGAGCCGGAGGTGCCCGAGGAGCCGGACTACTGGCGTCCGCCGGCCCGCTACGTCGCCGACGACATCCCGGTCGACGACACCCCGACCCTGGTCGACCTGGCCTCCCGGCGGGCCCGCAAGGCCACCGGCGACGGCCGGAGCCGGCGCAAGGGCAAGGCCAACGCGGACGCCGTCGACGGGGCGTACTGGGCCGGGCTGCGCGGTGAAGCCAAGTGATGCGTACCAAGGTGCCCCCGGTCGCCTGCATCGGCGAGCCCCGGCTCACCGCCGGCTTCGCCGAGTACGGCCGGCTCGACCTGATGGCACACGAGATGGAGCACGGCCCGATCGGCCCGATGGAACCCGCCAACCTGCTCCGGCTGGCCGAGGCCATCCAGCTCAAGGGCAAGGGCGGGGCCGGCTTCCCGTTCTACCGCAAGTTCAAGGCGGTGCTGGAGTCCTGTGAACGGCAGGACCTGCCCGCCGTGGTGGTGGTCAACGCCACCGAGGGGGAACCGGCCAGTTGGAAGGACAAGGTGCTGCTCACCCGGGCCCCGCACCTGATCCTCGACGGCGCCGCGCTGTCCGCCTACGCGTTGGACGCCGAGGAGATCGTGCTCTGCGTCGCCGACGACCTGATCGGCCGGGAATCGCTCACCGAGGCCCTCGCCGAACGCCGGATGCCGGTGCCCACCACCATCGTCACCGTGCCGCACCGGTTCATCTCCGGCGAGGGCGGCGCGCTGGTCAACGGGATCAACGGACTGCCGCACATCCCGCCGGGCACCAAGAAGCGGTCCAGCGACTCGGGCGTACGTAACCTGCCCACCCTGCTGTCCAACGCCGAGACGTACGCCCAGGTGGCGATCGCCGCCCGGCTCGGCCCGTACGAGTACGCGGCGCTCGGCACCGACGACGAGCCGGGCACCGTGCTGCTCACCGTGACCGGCCAGGCCAAGCGCGCCGCCGTGGTGGAGTGCGCCGCCGGCACCCCGCTACGGGACATCCTCGAACTGTGCGAGGTGCCGGAGGGGCCGGGCATCCTGATGGGCGGCTACCACGGTCGCTGGATCACCTGGGAGGCGGCGCAGCGGGCCGAGCTCACCCGCAAGAGCCTCACCAGCGTCGGCGGCACCCTCGGCGCCGGCATCATCATCCCGCTCGGCCGGGACACCTGCCCGCTCGGCGAGGCCGCCCAGGTGGTCCGCTACCTGGCCGGGGAGTCCGCCGGCCAGTGCGGGCCGTGCAAGCGGGGCCTGCCCGACCTGGCCCGCGCCGTCGACCTGGCGGTCTCGGGCAGCGCCCCGGTGGAGGTCGTCCGGGCCGCCGCCGGCGACGTGAAGGGCCGGGGCGCGTGCAGCCACCCCGACGGCACCTCCCGCTTCGCGCTCTCCGCGATGGAGGTGTTCGCCGACGACCTGCGGCAGCACACCACCGGTGAGGGGTGCGGCAAACGGGTCAAGGGCGTGATGGGGTTGCCCGGCGCCCCCGACGCCAACCCCAAGATGCTCACCCTGGACTGGTCCCGTTGCGACGGGCACGGGCTCTGCGCCCACGTCGTACCGGACTTCATCCGGCTCGACGCCAACGGCTACCCCGCCTTCCCGCCCACCCCCGTGCCGACCTGGCTGAAGGAGGGGGCGATGAAGGCCGTCAAGGTCTGCCCCGAACTCGCGCTGCGGCTGGTCGAGGTCAAGTAGCACCGTCGAGGTCACCCGGCACCGTCCAGGTCACGTAGCACCACCGAGAGGAGATTCGGATGCGGTCGTCGTACCCCAGGACTCGGCCGGGTGGCCGCCCGGCCGCCCGGCTCGCCGTCGCCGCCACCCTGGCCGGCACCCTGCTGGCCGCCTCGGCGTGCGCCGTCGGGCCGACGGCGGCGCAACCCGCCGCCGAGGTCGCCGTGCCGATCGCCACCTCGTCGCCGTTGTCCGCCGGGCCGACCCCGACCGGCGCGCCCACCGCGACCGGCGCACCCGCCCCGGTGCCCGACGCGTTGCGCTTCACCGCAAAGACCCTCGACGGTACGGCCTTCTCCGCCGCCGCCCTGGCCGGCCGGCCGGTGGTGCTCTGGTTCTGGGCGCCGTGGTGCGCCACCTGCGCCAGCCAGGCGTGGACGGTCGCCGAGATCGCCCCGAAGTACCGGGACACCGTGCCGATCGTCGGGGTGGCCGGCCTCGGTGAGCAGAAGGCGATGCGCAGCTTCGTCACCGAGTTCGAACTCGGCGGCACCACGCAGATCGACGACCGGGCGGGCGCGCTGTGGCGTCGCTTCGAGGTCGTCGAACAGAGCACCTTCCTGATCATCGATCGGGACGGGAAGGTCGTCCACCAGGGCTTCCTCGACGGTGAGGACCTGACCCGCCGGGTCGCCGCCCTGGCCGGCTGATGACCGGCCCGCTGCTGCTCGCGCTGACCGCCGGGATGCTCGGCGCGGTCAACCCGTGCGGCTTCGCGATGCTGCCGGCGTACCTGTCGCTGCTGGTCGCCGGGCCGGCGGACGGCCGGGGGGCGATCGGCCGGGCGCTCACCGCGGCGGCCGGCCTGACCTGCGGGTACGTCGTGGTGTTCGGCGCCTTCGGGCTGGCCGTCGCGCCCCTGGCCGACTGGCTGCGCCCCCGGCTGCCGTGGCTGACCGTGACACTGGGGCTGGGCCTGCTGGCGCTCGGGTTGTGGCTGCTCGCCGGCCGCCGGCTGCCCACCCCGCGTCCGTCGGCCCGCGCGCCCCGGCTGACCCGCTCGCTGCCGTCCATGGCGCTGTTCGGCATGGCGTACGCGCTGGCGTCGCTGAGCTGCTCGATCGCGCCGTTCCTGGCGATCGTGGTGACCAGCCTCCAGGCCGGCTCGACCCTGCGCGGCCTGGCGCTGTTCGTCGCGTACGCGATCGGGATGGGTCTGGTGGTGGCGGTGGCGGCGCTCGGCGTGGCGCTGCTCCGTGGCCGGGTGGTACGCGGGCTGCGCGGGGCCGGTGCCTGGGTGCCCCGCCTCAGCGGCCTAGTGCTGCTCGTCGCCGGCGGCTACGTCGCCTGGTACGGCTGGTACGAGGTCCGGCTCGCCCAGGGCCGGCACGACGCCTTCGGCGACCCGGTGGTCGTCGGCGCGGCCCGGGTCCAACGAATGCTGGTGACGACCCTGGACGCGGCCGGTCCGGTGGTGCTCGCCGGGCTGCTGGTCGGGCTGCTCGCGGTGGCGGCACTGCTGCACCGCAGCCGCACCCGGACCGGTGACACCGAACGGGTGTGAACGCGGCGGGTCGGTCGTCGCCGCAGTGGCGTGCGCGGCCGGTCGACCAGGTGGTGTGCGCGGCCGGTCGATGGTTGCCGGGATGGTGTGCGCGGCGGGTCGGTGGTCGCCGGGATGGTCTGCCCGGCCGGTCGCCGGGGCGGTGCGTGCGGTGGTCGGCAGTGCGTGGTCGGCGGTGCGTGCGGTGAGGGGCGGGAGCCCGGAGGCCCCGCCCCTCACCGGAAGCCTCAGCGCAGCGGGGTGAGCCGGTCGGTGCCGAGCCGGTCGCGGAGCACCTCGGGCACCAGCACCGAGCCGTCGGGCTGCTGGAACTGCTCCAGGATGGCCGGGAAGAGTCGGCTGGTGGCCAGCGCCGACCCGTTGAGCGTGTGCACGAAGCGGGTCTGCTTGCCGCCCGGCTCGCGGTATCGGATGGCCGCCCGGCGGGCCTGGTAGTCACCGGCCCAGGAGACCGACGACACCTCCTTGTACTTGCCGGTGCTCGGCATCCACACCTCGATGTCGAGGGTCTTCTTCATCGATGCGCTGGCGTCACCGGCGGAGAGCAGGCTGCGCTGGTAGTGCAGGCCCAGCTTCTCGACCAGGCTCTCCGCGTGGCCGAGCATCTCCTCCAGCGCCGCGTCGGCCTGCTCCGGCAGGGTGAACTGGAAGATCTCCACCTTGTTGAACTGGTGCCCGCGCACGGTGCCGCGCTCATCCGAGTGCGAACCGGCCGCTTCCCGCCGGTAGCAGGGGGTGTACGCGAACGCCTTCAGCGGCAGCTTCGGCGTCTCCAGGATCTCGTCCTGGTAGGCCCCGAGGATGGCGGTCTCGGAGGTGGGCAGCAGGAACTGCCCGCGCGGGGCGGACTCCCGGTCCAGGTGGTAGACGTCGTCATAGAACTTCGGGAACTGGCCGGCGGCGAAACCGGCGGTGTCCAGCAGCAGGTGCGGCGGGAGCAGGAACTCGTAGCCGGCCCGCACGTGCTCGTCGATGAACCAGTTGATCAGCGCCCACTCCAGCCGGGCGCCCAGGCCGGTGTACATCCAGAAGCCCGAACCACCGAGCTTGACGCCCCGCTCGTGGTCGACCAGGCCGAGCGCGCGGCTCAGCTCCACATGGTCGCGGATCTTCTCGATGACCGGGGGCTCGCCGAAGGTCTTCACCACCCGGTTGGCCTCCTTGCCGCCCGGCACGACGTCGTCGGCGGGCAGGTTGGGCAGCTCGCTCATCGTGCCGCGCAGCCGGGACTGCACCTCCTCCAGCTGGGACTCCAGCTCGGCGAGCTGCTTACGCTCGGACTCCGGCGCGACGGACTCCGGCGTGGTGCCGGCCCGCTTCGCTTGTGCGTACGCCCGGGCCTCGGCCTTGCGGCGCTGCCGCTCGGCGTCGATCTCCGTGATCAGGGCGCGACGCTCCTGGTCGAGCCGCTGGATGTCGTCCAGGACCCGATTGACCTCGGCGGGATCCAGCCGCTTCGCCAGCGCGGTCGCCACCGCCTCGCGATCCTTCCGGATCAACTCCATGTCGAGCATGCTGCTCCGTACGCTCCGTCCAGGCGGTCGGGGTGGGACCCTCCGATGCTACCGTCGCGCCCGCCGGCCCCCGGCCCCGGCCGGACGCCCCGGCCGGACACCCCCGCTGCGTGCGCGCCGATATCTGTGCCGGCACCTGGCCTGTACCTGGTCTTTGCTGGTGCCCGGGCCGTGCGTGGCCGGTCCTGAGCTGGATGGCCCGTGCGCCGGTGTTGGCCCTAGGCTCCCGCTGCCCGCTGCCCGCTGCCCGCTGCCCGCTGCCCGCTGCCCGCTGCCCGCTGCCCGCTGCCCGCCCTGCCTGGTCGTGGTGGGCTGGCCGCCCTGCCCGCCCTGCCTGGTCGTGGTGGGCTGGCCGCCCTGCCCGCCCTGCCTGGTCGTGGTGCGCTGGCCGCTGCCGGCCGGCGTTTCGTCGGGCTGCCCGCACTCCCCAGTCGCCATCGTTTCGGCCGTGCTGGCCGCTCATAGCCGGCTTCCGAGGTCGGAGGAAACAGAGCCCCGGCCGATCTCGACAGATGCCACCGCCAAATCCTGTCGTAACCCACAGTGATAAGAGGGTATTAACCTGGCAGTATCACTCTAAGTGATCGCCGAAGTGGCGCTCAACCGTGCACTGGCAGAGTTTTAGCACCCATACCGCGCCTGAACAGGGCATATCCCGCGCCGCCTCGACACCCCTCACTACCCTCACTCACCCACTTTGCTCTGCTGCCGTCGACGCGACGGTCACCATTCGTGCCTGTCGCGTCCGTGGCAGCAGAGCAAAGTGTGCGCAGGAGAGTAGGCAGGGAGGGGTGCTTGTTACCTTCCGTAATCGTCAGTGGACATTGTCGTCCGCTGGTGGCTCCCGCAGTTGGCCCGTTGTCGATGCGGGTCACCCGAGGGCAGGCCGCCACACGATCGGGTCACTGCCGGCGTGTGGGCCGCCGGAGTCGGGCTCCGGGAGCAGGGCGTCCGCAGCCGGTCACCCCGTTCGCAGCGAGTCCTGTCCGCAGTGCTGGTCCCGGCCGCCAGCGCTGGCCGGCAGGCCCGAGCCGACCCGCCCGGAAGTAGGCCGCCCGGAAGTAGGCCGGGTGATGCTGGGGCTCTCGGCGCATTGGCTCCGGTCACCGTCATCACCGGCGGCAGCCGAGGCATCGGCGCCGTCCGCGGCCGGCCGAGGGTGGTGCCGGTGGAGCCCGGACTCGGGCAGGGCAGGGCGGGTCGCGGAGGCGAGGTGCGGCCGGTCGGGCAGGGCGGGTCGCGGAGGCGAGATGCGGCCGGTCGGACCGGGTCTGCTGGCGGAGGCCGATGCAGAGGACAGGACAGCCGGCTGATCCGCGCGGTCAGAGGCGAATCGGCATCAGGATCGAGAAGGTGTCGTCGTCTCCGGGCCGGCGGACGGCCAACGGGGCGATCGGGCCATCGAGTTCCAGCACCAGTTGCGGGCCACCGGCGGCCTCCAGGGCGTCGAGCAGGAAGTCCCCGTTCACTCCGACCAGCAGGTCGGCTCGGTCCGGCCCGGCCAGCTCGGTGGCGTCGACGAGGCGTAGCCCGTTGCGGTCGTCCACCCCGAGCACGGTCACCGGCAGCGGCACCCCCTCGTGTTCCCGGGTGACCGTGGGAGTGTTGGCCCGCAGTGCGGCGCGCAGGGTCGCCACGTCGACCGGGACCTGCCGGGCCGGTGCGCCCGCCGGCCGGTGCAGCAGCCGCCGGTAGTCGGTGAACTCGTACGGCAGGACCGTCGAGCTGGCCTCGGCACCGGCGACGGTGACGCTGACCCGGCCATCGGCGATCGTCAGATGTGCCTGCGCCTGCGTGGCAGCGCCCAGCAGCGCCCGGAACTCGTCGACGGCCGCCGCCGGGAGCAGCGCCCGGACCGGCGGGCCGTCCACCTGGCCGCCGGCGCGGGCCAGCGCCATCCGGTACCGGTCGGTGGCGACCAGCCGCAGGCCGTCGGACTCCACGTCCAGCAGCACACCGGTGAGCACCGGCAGTTCGGGGTCGTTGCCGACGGCGAACCGGACGGCGTCGACGGCAGCGGTCAGCTCGGCGCGGGACAGCACGATTCTGGTGGTCATCGGATACTCCTCGGGATAGATCAGGGCGCGGACCCGGGAGAGTTCGCGGCGGGCGTCGGCGAGACCGTCCTCCAACCGGCGCAGGTGCGCGTCGAGTAGTCGCCCGACCTGCGCAGGTTCCTGTCGCAGTCGCAGCGCGGCGGTGATCTCGGCCAACGGCATGCCGACCCGACGTAGCCCGGCCACCAGCCGGGCCGGCGCCACCTGCGCGCCGGTGTACCAGCGGTAACCGTTCAGCGGGTCGACCAGCGTCGGGGGCAGCACCCCGCACCGGTCATAGAACCGCAGCGCGCTGACCGTCAGGCCGCTGGCCCGGGCCAGCTCGCCGATACTCAGCAGCTCGCTCTCCACGCCCATGATGCTGTGGCCTCCACCAGGTCGAGGGTCAAGCCGCCGACCGCCACCGCTGCGGTCAGCCCTGCGCCGGGAGGACCCGGAACGTCATGCCGGCCTTCACCAACCGGTCCAGCAGCGCGTCGCCCATCGCCGTCACCGGGGTCACCTGCCCGCAGGTGGCGGGCAGTTCGTCGTACGCGAGGCAGAGGGCCGACTCGGCGAGCATCTTGGCGGTCTCGTCGTAGCCGGGATCGCCGCCGGAGACCTCGGTGCGGACGGTGCGGCCACCGCCCTCGCCGACGAACCGCACCCGGAACCACGACCTGGCCCGCTGCGCCGCGCTCGGGCCCTGCCCGGAGGCGAGCCGGCCGAGCAGCCAGCGCCGGGTCGGCGGCAGCTTCACCAGCCCGACGAGGCCGGCCATCCCTGCCCCGGCCAGCAGCACCGTCGGCAGCCGCTTGACGGCGGCGAAATGGCGGTAGCGGAAGTCCGGGCCGTACTCCGGGCGGGCGGCGGCGGACCGGCGGACCACCTGCGGGTCGATGGTGGGCAGCGGCACCGCCCACATGCCGGTCGCCGCCGACCGGCCCACTTTGCCGGGCACCGCGCGGACCCGGCGTCCGTCCGGTCGGGGCTCGACCGCCCGGCGGGCCCGCGCCGCCCGCGTCGCCTCCGCGGTACGGGAGAACGCGGTGAGCGCCGAGTGGTAGGTGCCGGCGGAGAACTTCCCCCCGGCCCGGACGAACCCGTCCACCGTGATCGGCCCGTCCGACGGCAACTGCCGGACCGTGTACCAGGCGCCCAGGTCGTGCGGGATCGAGTCGAAGCCGCAGGCGTGCACCAACCGTGCCCCGGTGCGCACCGCCTCGGCGTGGTGCCGCACGTACATCAGGTCCACGAACTCCGGCTCACCGGTGATGTCGAGATAGTCGGTGCCGGCGGCGGCACACGCCGCGACCAGCGGCTCCCCGTGGTGCACGTACGGGCCGACGGTGGTGGCGAGCACCCGGGTGGACTCCGCCACCGGGCGCAGCGACCCGGCGTCGGTGACGTCGGCGGTGAGCAGCGGCAACCCGGCCAGCCCCGGGTCGATGGCGGCGAGCCGGCCCCGGACCGCTGCCAGCTTCGCCGGGTTGCGGCCGGCCAGCGCCCAGCGCAGCCCGGCCGGGGCGTGCCGGGCCAGGTACTCGGCGGTCAGCCCGCCGGTGAAGCCGGTCGCGCCGAACAGGACGATGTCGTACGGGCGGTCGTGGGACATCCGCCGAGTGTGCCACCCACCCCCGGCCGTCACCCGTGTGGTGTGAAGACCGTCCGGACACAGCCGTCGGCGCGGTCCCGGAACAGGGCGTAACCGGCCGGACCCTGGTCCAGGTCGAACCGGTGCGTCGCCAGGTGCTCGGTCCGTAGCTCGTCGCGGGCCATCCGGTCCAGCAGCATCGGAATCCATCGCTGACCGTGCTGCCGGGCGCTCCGCAGGGTCAGACCCTTGTTCATCACCGCCCCCAGCGGAAAGGCGTCCACGAAACCGGTGAAGGTGCCCGAGACGAAGACCGTGCCACCCTTGCGGCAGGCGTGCACCGCCTCCCGGACGGCCAGCGGGTCCTCGGCCGGGCCGCCCCGGCCGGTGAACCGGTCGGCGAGCGAGGCGGGCCGGCCACCGCCGTCGGCCACCCCGACCGCCTCCACACAGACGTCGGGACCCCGGCCACCACTGCGTTCCCGCAGCTCGGCGGGGACATCAGTGTGCTCGTAGTGCAGTGTTTCGGCACCGGTGTGCCGTTCGGCCATCCGCAGCCGTTCCGGGTACCGGTCGATCACGATCACCCGGTCCGCGCCGAGCGCCGTCGCCGCCTGCGCGGTGAGCTGCCCCACCGCCCCCGCACCCCAGACCGCGACCACGTCACCGGGGCGGACCGCACCCAGCTCGGCACCCATCCAGCCCGCCGGGGCGGCGTCCGAGGCGAAGACCGCCCGGTCGTCGCTGACCGGGTCGGGCACGGTGAACGCCCCGACGTCGGCGTACGGCACCCGGACGTACTCGGCGTGGCTGCCGGCGAAGCCGCCCGTGGTCCGGGGACGGCCGTAACAGCCGCCGGTGGGCTGCCCCCAGGCCGCCTCGCCGACCGTCCCCGGGGCCGCGCCGTTGTCGCAGCAGGAGTGGAGCCCCTGCCGGCAGTACCAGCAGTGCCCGCAGGCCACGGTGGCGCAGACCACCACCCGGTCACCGACGCGGTGCCGGCGTACCGCCGGGCCGACCTCGGCCACCTCACCGAGGAACTCGTGCCCGAGCACGTCCCCGGCGGCGAGCCCCGGCACCCGACCGGCGAGCAGCGGCAGGTCGGCCCCGCAGGTGGCGCTGCGCCGGACCCGGACGATCATGTCGTGGGCGTTGCGCAACTCGGGGTCGGGCACCTGGCGTACCGCGAGCTGGTCGACGCCCTCCCAGCACAGCGCCCTCATCCGGGCACCACCGGGCCGTCGGCCCCGGGCCGGCGGCCGACCGGCCGCTCGGTGCCCGGCCGGTCGGCGCGCAACACCTCACCGGTCTCGGCGAGCTGCCGGACCGCGCGCAACACCTGACGCAGGTAGCCGTCGGGATCGTCGCCGACCAGGTGGGCAGCCATCCCGGGCAGGGTGGCCACCCCGCCGAGCGGCCGGATCGCCAGCTCGGTGCCCCGCCCGCCGGGGGCCGGCCGCAGGTGCAGCTCCACCGCGTCGGCCAGCGGGCGCAGCGGCTCCGGCCACCGCCCGTCGGGCAGCAGCTCCGCCGCCGACACCCCGACCGTGACCACCTGCCAGCGGCCCGACCGGGTGTCGGCCCCCGCCCTCCGCGTCCGCTGGAGGGTGAACCCGTCGCGGATCAGTCGTCCCATCCGTACCACCCGCCTCTTCCGCCGGGACCGGTGCGCTCCGGCCGGTCATCCGGCACCGGCTGCCCGATCCGCCCATGGTCGGTGGGGACCGGGTGAACCGGGCTCGTCCCGAAGGGGTGAACCGCCCCGGGTCGGGTAACCGCCGCCGACCGGGAGCGGAGCGCGGTGAGCCGGTTCGGGTGGCCGCCGCCGACCGGGGAGGCCCGCGCCGACGGGGGAGGGCGGATGCCGCAGCAGCGCAACAGCACCGGGAGCGCCGAGGTGCCCGCCGGCCCGCCGCTGCTCGCGTCCCGGCTGACCGCGCCCGCCCCACCGCAGCCGATGTTGTGGCGGCCCCGGCTGCTGGGCCGCCTCGACGCCGGGGCCGCCGGTGCCCTCACCCTGGTCCGGGCCCCCGCAGGCTGGGGCAAGACGACGCTGCTCACCGCCTGGGCGCGGGCGGCGGACGAGGACCCCCCGGCGTGGGTGCAGGTCGAGGCGGGCGACAGCGGGGAGCGGCTCTGGGCGTACCTCGTGGCGGCCCTGCGGGGCGTGGTCGAGCGGCCGCCGGACGGACCGGCCGCCCTGCCGCCGGTCGTTCCGTTGCGGCCCGACCAGCTGGAGGTGCTCGCCGCGGCCCTGGCCGCCCGGGAGCGTCCGGTCCGGCTCGTCGTCGACGACCTGCACCGGGTCACCGACCCGGCCGTGCTCACCGGTCTGGAGTTCCTGCTGCGGCACGCCGACGGGCGGCTGGGCCTGATCGCCGCCGCCCGGACCGACCTGCCGCCGGCCCTGCACCGGCTGCGGCTGGCCGGTGAGCTGACCGAGATCGGCCCCGACGAGCTGGCCTTCACCACCGACGAGGTGGCCGACCTGCTGGTGGCGCACGGGGTGCCGTTGCCGGCGGTGGCGGTCGCCGCGCTGCGGGACCGTACCGGTGGCTGGCCGGCGGGTCTACGGTTCGCCGCGCTCGCCGCCCGGGGGCAGTCCGATCCGCAGCGGTGGGCGGCGCGGTTCGGGGGTGACCACCCGGACGTGGCGGCGTACCTGCGGGCCGAGGTGCTGGCGCAGTTGCCGACGCCGGCCCGGGAACTGCTGCGGCGCTGCGCCGTCGGCCCGGCGGTCCGCGCCGACCTGGCCGACGCGTTGACCGGTCGGACCGATGCCGGGCCACTGCTGGCCGGGCTGGCCCGTGACAGCGGATTCCTGCACCGCGACGACAGCGACCCGCCCTGGTACCGGCCGCACCCGTTGCTGGCCGATCTGCTCCGCGAGGAACTGGCCGACCTCGCCGACGGGGAGCGCGCCGCGCTGCACGGGCGGGCCGCCGACTGGCACACCGACCACGACCGACCGGCCGAGGCGCTGCGTCATGCGCTCACCGCCGGGCAATGGGACCGGGCCACCGGGCTGCTGCTGACCCACTGGCCGGAGCTGGTGCCGTACGACCGGGAGTCACCGGACGTACCCCCACTTGCGCCGCCGCCCGCCGAGGCGGTGCGCCGGGACCCGGAGCTGGCGCTGGCCGCCGGTGCCGAGCGGGCGTACGCGGGCGACCGGGAGGCGGCGGCCGCCCGGTTGCGGGACGCGGTGGCGGCGGCCCGCGCGCTGCCGGCCCCGCGCCGGGACCGGTTCCGTCGGCTGGCACTGGTGCTGGAACTCACCCTGGCCCGGCTGGCCGGCGACCACCCGGAGGTACGCCGGGCCGCCGCCCGACTGCTGACCACCGCCACCGGACCCGGCCTCCCCAGGACACCTGCCGGTGCCGGCCTGGAGGAGACACCCGCCGGTGTCGATCTCCCGGGGATGCCGACGGGCACCAGCCCGCCCGGGGCGGTGGCGCCGACCGATGACGACCCCCGGACCGGGGAGGACGCGGACGTACGGGCGGTGGCCGGCACCGCGCTCGGCCTGATCGAGCTGGCCGAGGGGGAGTTGGTGGTGGCCGGGGCGTGGTTCGGTCGGGCGCTGGCGGCGGCCCGCCGGGCCGGGCGGCCGCGGACGGAACTGGTCGACGCGACCCGGACGGCACTGCTGCTCGCCCTCGCCGGTGAGCTGTCGCCGGCTGAGGAGACCGCCCGCGCGGCGCTGGTCATGCCTCCCTGCCAGGGATGGTCGAGTCGGGCCGACTGTGGCTACGCGCACCTGACGCTGGCCCTGGTGGCGTTGCACCGGGACCAGCCCACGGAGGCCGTCGCCGAACTGGCGGCGGCCGGCACGGCCATGGTCGGGGCGGCCATGGTCGGGGTGGTGTCCGGCGCGGCGGCGGTCGGGGGGGTGTCGGTCGGGGGGGTGTCGGGCGTGGCGGCGGTGGGCCCGGCCATGGTCGGGGTGGCGACGGTCGGGGTGGTCGCCGGTGGGGGCGTGGTCGGGGCGGTGATGGCGCTGTGCCGGGCGGCGTTGCTGCGCGACGCCGGTGAGCCGGCGGTGGCCATCGAGGTGGTACGCCGGGCCCGGGACGAGCTGACCGGCACGCTCGCCACACCGGCTGGGGAGCCGGCTGGGGAGGGAGATCGTGCCGGGGGTGGGGAACTGGCCGATCGGCTGCTCGCCCTGGAGGCGGACCTGCGTGGCGAGCAGGGAGACCTGGACACCGCCCGTCGGTTGCTCGCCGAGCGGGCCCGGGAGCGGGACCCGGTGCCGGTGCTGGGGTTGGCGCTGGCCCGGGTGGAGCTGCGGGCCGGTGACGTCCGGGCCGCCGGTCACGCGCTACCCGACTGGGAGGCCCCGGGTGCCGCCGACTGGCCGCTGTCGGTACGACTCGCCACCGGTGTCCTGGACGCGGTGCTGGCCCGCCGGGGCGGTGACGAGCGCCGGGCCGGTCGGCTGTTGGAGCGGGTGCTGGACCTGTCCGGCCGACACGGTTACCGGCGGGTCTTCACCCGGGCCGAACCGGAGGTCCGCGACCTGCTCGCCGCCCACCTCGATTCCGGCACCGCCCACTGGCCAGCGGTCAGCGACCTGGTACGCGACGCCGAACAGCCAGCCGAGCACGGGCCGGGTGAACCGCAGCGGGGGCCGGGCGGTCCGGAACGGGCGCTGACCGAGCCGCTCACCGAACGGGAGCTGACCGTTCTGCGCTACCTCCAGAGCATCCTGTCCAACGTGGAGATCGCCGCTGAGCTGTCCCTGTCGGTCAACACCGTCAAGACCCACGTACGCAACATCTACCGCAAGCTCGACGCCACCCGCCGCCGCGAAGCCGTCCGCCGAGCCCGAGCCCTCCACCTCCTCTAACCCCCCACCCACCCTCACTCCCGCCCCCGCCCCCGCCTCCCCCGCCCCCGCCCCGCGGTTTTCCCCGGTGATCAAGAGGTTTGCGTCAACTTTGATCTTCAATCTGACGTAAACCTCTTGATCACCGGGGGCCAGCGCGGACGGGGCGGCGCGGGGGCGGCGCGGCGCGGGGGTTAGGGGGTGGGGGTGGGGGTGGGGGTGGCGTCTACTGCGGTGAGGAGGTCGGGTAGGTCGACGCCGCCCTCGTGGCGGTGGTCGCCGATGAAGAGGGTGGGGGTGCCGTTCACCCCGCTGCGGATGCCGCCGGTGAAGTCGTGCCGGACCCGGTCGCCGTACGTGTGCCGGTCGACCTCCGCGTCGATCTCGTCCGGCAGGAGACCCAGCTGCTCCACGCCGAGCGACAGGTGAACGGGATCGAGTTGGTCCTGGTGCTCGTAGAGCCAGTCGTGCATCTCCCAGAACCGCCCCCGGCGGCCGGCGGCCTCGGCCACCTCGGCGGCCCGTTCGGCGTACGGGTGGAGGTTGGTGATCGGGAAGTGCCGGTAGACCAACCGGACGGTGTCCCGGCGCTGCCGCAGCAACTCCGCCAGGTTGGGGTGCGCCGCTCCGCAGAACGGGCACTGGAAGTCGCCGTACTGCACGATGGTGACCGGTGCGTCCAGTGGCCCACGAATATGGTCGATTTCGGTCACGGGTACCCGGAGCCGGGCGGTGACCTGCAACGGGGTGCTCATCGGGCCGTCACCTGCCGCCCGGTGCCGAGTTGGTCCAACGCGTCGAGGATGCCGTCGGCGCCCGGGTTCACCTCGGCGGGGGACAGGTAGCTCCAGGCCACCGCCCCGGCCGGGTCGACCACCACCAGGGCCCGGCCGGCCTGCCCCTGCGGGGTGTACACCCCGTAGCCGCGGGTCACCTCGCCCTTCGGTTCGAAGTCGGCCAGCAGCGGGAACCGGACGCCCCGGGCCTCGGCGAAGGCCCGGTGCGACCAGAGGCTGTCCACCGAGATGCCCAGCACCACCGCGTCGTACCGCGCGAACTCCGGCATCGCGGCCTGGTAGAGCGCCATCTGGTCGCCGCAGACCGGGGACCAGTCGGCGGGATAGAAGGCCAGCACCACCGGCCGGCCACGGAACTGCCCGGGTCCGGTCCGTCGCCCGTCCGGGGTGGCCGGCAGGGTGAAGTCGGGGGCCGGCGTCCCGGGTCGGATCAGCCCGTCGGGTCCAGTCATGTCTCCCACCTTCCGGCGGGTCGGGTGAGGGCGGCTCACCCGACCCGGGTGGTCCTCGGTCGCTGCCCCTCAGATCGGATTCGGACGTCGAAGGGGACCCCTGGTCGAAATCCGGGCGGGTTGCGGTGTCGACAACCGGATCGGACTCGGGCAGTCTGACGGACGGCAAAGGACGGGGTGGAGAGATGAACGTCGATCAGGTGCGGATCTTCGGTCGCCGGCTGGCGGGCGTGTCGTGGCGGCTGGCCCGGCACGAGTGGACCCTGGCGGCGCTCGCCGCACTGTTGCTGGCCGTGGTGCTGACCTGGCCGACCCTGCGGGACCCGGCGAGCACCATCCCGCAGGACACCGGCGACCCGACGCTCCAGGCGTGGCAGGTGGCCTGGGGCGGACACGCCCTGCTCACCAACCCGTTCCAGGTCTGGCACTCGAACACGTTCTATCCGGAGCCGTACACCTACGCCTACTCCGACACCCTGCTCGGGTACGCCCCGTTCGGGATGATCGGGGACGGTCCAGTGGCCGCAGTGGTCCGTTACAACCTGCTCTACCTGCTGACCCACGCCCTCGCCCTGTTCGGGGCGTACGCGCTGGCCCGGCAGGTGGGGGCCGGCCGGGCCGGTGCGGCGGTGGCCGGGGTGTCGTTCGCCTACGCCCCGTGGAAGCTCGCCCAGGCCGGTCACCTGCACGTGCTCAGCATCGGGGGGATCGCCCTCGCGTTGGCCATGCTGGCCCGGGGGCACGGCTGGTCACTGCGGCACGGCCACCGGCCCGACCGGGTCCGCCCCGGCTGGGTGGTCGCCGGGTGGGTGGTCGCCGCCTGGCAGGTCACCCTCGGCTTCGGCATCGGCCTGCCCTTCGCGTACGCGCTGGGAGTGCTCTGCCTCGGCAGTGCGGTGACGTACGGCGTGGTCTGGTGGCGGCGGCGGGCCCGGCCGGCGGTGCCGCGCCGTCTGCTCCTGGCCGACCTGGCCGGCGGGATCGGATTCGCCGGGGTGACCCTGGCGATGGCCGTGCCGTACTTCGAGGTGGTGGCCCGCAACCCGTCCGGCCGGCGCACGGTGGCCCAGATCGAGATGTTCTCCCCGCCGTGGCGGGGGTTCGTCACCGCGCCGCCGGAGTCCTGGCTATGGGGGGAGCGGCACGAGGCGGCCCGCGCCACGCTCGGCTTCCCGGGGGAGATGACCCTGCTGCCCGGGGTGGTGCTGCTGTCGCTGGCGATGGCCGGGATCTTCTTCTCCGTGTGGCGGTTGCGGCACCGGCTGATGCTGGCCGGCGCGGCACTGGTCAGCATGGCGCTCGCGGCGGGCACCACGTTCGGTGGTGACGGCAACCCGGGCTACGTGACGCTGGTCGAGCACGCCCCGGGCTGGGACGGGGTGCGCACCCCGGGTCGGCTGGTGCTGTGGACAACCCTGCTGCTCGGCCTGCTCGCCGCCGGTGCGTTGACGGTGCGTGAGCCGGCGTCCCGGGCCGCCCGGGACCCGCAACCGGCACCGGGGTCGACGGGGGAACAGCCGGCGGAACCAGGCGCGGAGGCGGAGCTGGCGGTGGGGCCGGGGGCGCAGCCGGCGCTGCGACCGGCGGCATCGGCCGTGCCGGTGGAGTCGGAAGAGGAGGCGCAGGCCGCGCTGCGGCCGGCCGGGTCGACCGTCCCGGCGGCGTCGGCTGCGAAGGTGGAATCGGCCGTTTCGGCCGGGTCTGCCGTGCCGGGGGAGTCGGCCGTTGCCGGGGAGTCGGCCGTTCCGGCGCAGGCGCAACCGGCGCGGCCGTTGCTGCGGTCGGCGGCGTGGTCCGGGTCGCCGGCCGAGCAGGCGGCCACCCGGGAGTCGACCCCGAAGCGGGACGGTCAGCGGTGGCGGCTGGCCCGGTTGGCGTTGGTGGTGCCGTTGTTGCTGGTCCTGCTGGAGGGGGTCAACCGCACCCCGCACGTGCCGGCGCCGGAGCAACCGGCCGCGCTGCGCGGGCTGACCGGCCCGGCGTTGGTGCTGCCCAGCGACGGCATCCGGGAACTGCACGTGATGCTCTGGTCCACCGACGGGTTCCCCAAGGTGGTCAACGGGCTCGCCTCGTTCACCCCGCAGGCCCAGGAGCGGATCCGGGCGGTGAGCATGACCTTCCCGGACGCCACCTCGGTGGCGTACCTGCGGCAGGTCGGGCTGCGCACGGTGGTGCTGCTGCCCGGCTGGGCCGCCGGCACCCCGTGGGCCGACGTGGCCACCCGGCCGGTGGACGGGCTGGGCATCAGTCGCGAGATCGTCGGTGAGGACGTCATCTACCGGCTCTGATGGCCGAGTTAGTTGGGAGCGCTTCCTAATTCGGCGGCGCAGCGGTTACTGTTGACTTCTTCTTCGGCAGCGGGAGCCAAGCGTGCCGGCGGGGAGCCAGGGCAGCTCTTCGCACCCGTCGACGTCCCTCCTGGGGCGTCGCACCCTCACCCTGGCATTCCCGAGAGGAACCGCAGATGCGGAGAAGTCTCGTCGGCGCGGTCACCACCGTGCTGGCCGCTGCCACGGCCGTCGTGGCCGTCCAGTTCACCATCGCACCCTCCACCCAAGCCGCCGCCGCCGCGGCGGCCGAGCCGTACAACTGGAAGAACGTCCGGATCGACGGCGGTGGCTTCGTCCCCGGCATCGTCTTCAATCCGACCGAGAAGAACCTGATCTACGCGCGCACCGACATCGGCGGCGCGTACCGGTGGGAGCAGTCCAGCCAGTCCTGGACACCGCTGCTCGACTGGGTCGGCGCGGACAAGTGGGGCTACAACGGGGTGGTCAGCCTGGCCACCGACCCGGTGCAGACCAACCGGGTGTACGCCGCCGTCGGCATGTACACCAACGACTGGGACCCGAACAACGGCGCGATCCTGCGCTCGGCCGACAAGGGCGCCACCTGGCAGGCCACCGCGCTGCCGTTCAAGAACGGCGGCAACATGCCCGGCCGGGGCATGGGGGAGCGGCTCGCCGTCGACCCCAACAAGAACAGCGTGCTCTACTACGGCGCCGAGGGCGGCAACGGTCTGTGGCGCAGCACCGACTTCGGGGCCACCTGGGCCAAGGTGGCGAACTTCCCGAACGTCGGCAACTACCGGGCCGACCCCAACGACACCACCGGCTACCAGAGCCAGAACCAGGGTCTGACCTGGGTCACCTTCGACAAGAGCACCGGTACGGCCGGCAACGCCACCCAGACCATCTACGTCGGGGTGGCGGACAAGGCCAACCCGGTGTACCGCTCGACCAACGGTGGCACCACGTGGGAGCGGATCGCCGGTCAACCCACCGGTTACCTGGCCCACAAGGGCGTGGTCGACCCGGTCGGCGGCTTCCTCTACATCGCCACCAGCGACACCGGCGGCCCGTACGACGGGGGCAAGGGTGACGTGTGGAAGTTCAACCGGGCCACCGGCGCGTGGACGCAGATCAGCCCGATCCCGTCGTCCAGCAGTGACGCCTACTTCGGCTACTCGGGTCTGACCATCGACCGGCAGCATCCGAACACCCTGATGGTCGCCACCCAGATCTCCTGGTGGCCGGACGCGATCTTCTTCCGCAGCACCGACGGCGGCGCGACCTGGACCCGGATCTGGGAGTTCGCCAGCTACCCGGAGCGCACCAAGAAGTTCAAGATGGACATCAGCTCGGTGCCGTGGCTGACCTTCGGCACCAACCCGGCGCCCCCGGAGGAGACCCCGAAGCTGGGCTGGATGAACGAGTCGGTGGAGATCGACCCGTTCGACTCGAACCGCTTCATGTACGGCACCGGCGCGACCATCTACGGCAGCACCGACCTCACCAAGTGGGACACCGGCGGCCAGTTCACCATCAAGCCGATGGTGAAGGGCCTGGAGGAGACCGCCGTACAGGACCTGATCAGCCCGCCCACCGGGGCGCCGCTGATCAGCGGGCTCGGGGACATCGGCGGCTTCCGGCACACCGACCTGGACGCGGTGCCGCCGATGCTGTTCACCCAGCCGGTCTTCACCACCACCACCAGCCTCGACTACGCCGAGGCCAACCCGGCGACGATGGTCCGGGCCGGGAACTTCACCGACGCCGACCGCCCCAACGACAGCCACATCGCGTTCTCCACCGACGGTGGGGCGAACTGGTTCCAGGGCAGCGAGCCGGGCGGGGTCAACAACGGCGGCACGGTCGCCGCCGCCGCCGACGGCAGCCAGTTCGTCTGGGCCCCCGGTGACGCCGGGCAGCAGGTGATCCGCTCGGTCGGGTTCGGCAACTCGTGGACCGCCGCCACCGGCATCCCGGCCAACGCGGTGGTCGAGTCCGACCGGGTCAACAAGAACAAGTTCTACGGCTTCAGCGGTGGCAAGTTCTATGTCAGCACCAACGGCGGGGCCAGCTTCACCGCCTCCGCCGCCACCGGCCTGCCCACCACCGGCAACGTCAAGTTCAAGGCGGTGCCCGGCAAGGAGGGCGACATCTGGCTGGCCGGCGAGGGTGGGCTGTGGCGCTCCACCGACTCCGGGGCCACCTTCACCACGCTGGCCGGGGTGTCGGCGGCGGTGAACGTCGGCTTCGGCAAGGCTGCCCCCGGGCAGACGTACCCGGCGGTGTTCACCTTCGGCACCGTCGACGGCAAGGCCGGCGTCTACCGCTCCGACAACACCGGCGCGGCCTGGGTGCGGATCAACGACGACCAGCACCAGTACGGCAACGCGGGCGATGCGTTGACCGGCGACCCGAGGGTCTACGGCCGGGTCTACCTGGGCACCAACGGCCGGGGCATCCTGGTCGCCGACCGGCTCGGCGGCACCCCCACCCCGACGCCGACGACCCCCAACCCGACCACGCCGCCGCCCACCACCCCGCCACCGACCACGCCGCCGCCGACGACCCCGCCGCCCACCACGCCGCCGCCGACGACCCCGCCACCGACGACCCCGCCGCCGACCGGTGGCTGCGCGGCGACGTACAAGGTGACCGGTTCGTGGCCGGGTGGCTTCCAGGGTGAGGTGACGGTGCGGAACGCGGGCACCGCGCCGATCGCCGGTTGGACGCTCGGCTGGACGTTCGCCAACGGCCAGACGATCAACTCGCTCTGGGGCGGCACGCTGACCCAGACCGGGGCGACCGTCGCGGTGCGTGACGCCGGATGGAACGGCGGGCTCGGTGCCGGTGCCACCACCAGCATCGGCTTCACCGCCAACGTGACCGGCAGCAACACCGTCCCGGCGGTCACCTGCACCAGTCGCTGACAACTATCCGACACCCGCCGGCTCCCCCGATCCACCTGGGGGAGCCGGCGGCCTGTCCAGCCCCGTGCGGACCACGTTGATCCACTCATTGGTGGCGATGTAGCGGCATCAACTCGTGGTTGGGCCGCTACATCGGCCCAACAGAGTGGATCATGGGCCGGCCTGCTCGCCTGCCCCGCAGGGAGGGGAGTCCGGCGGCGGCCCTGCGGGTGGGTGAGGCGGTTCGGATCGGCGGGTGGGATCAGCGGGGCCGTACCTGCAGGTCGGGGTGGCGGGTTGGACCTGTGGGTCGGGGTGGCAGGTCGGGGTGGCGGGTCGGACCTGCGGGTCGGGGTGGCGGGGGGCGGAACGGCGCAGGCCCCGGTCGACGCCGAGGGGCGCGACCGGGGCCTGCCGTGCAACGGGGCCGGGGCGGGTCAGTCGTCCAGGCCGACCGGGGAGTTGGGCCGGTCCACGTCGACGAACTCGATGTCGTCGGCGGCCCGGTCGCCTCCGCTGCCGGCGGCCCGTGCGGCGGTGCCGGCGGCCCAGCCGATCGCCGCGCCGACCAGCGCGGCGCTGATCAGCAGGGTCCAGGGCAGCGCCTGACGGCGGCCGGCGAGCGCGTCGAAGGCGAGCGTCGCGCGGCGGCGTGCCTCGTCGGCCGTCGAGCCGACCAGGTCGCCGGCGTCGGACAACCCGGAGTCCCGGACCGACCTGGCGGCGTCACGGACGCTGTCACCGGCGGAGTCGACCGCCGAGAGCAGGTGGTGCCAGGCCTGGTCGGCGATCCGCTCGGGCCTGCTGCGGCGCTCCAGAAGGTTGCTGCCGAACATCGTGATTACCTCCTCGGGTGCCGAAGTCTGCGGCCACTTCGGACTTCGTCGTCTCTGCGGCGTGTGACGGTTCTCGCACCGACCGTACCCGGCCGGTCGCCGAGCACCCGGCGGTCACCGAGTGCCAGGCCGCTCATCGAGCAGTGCCCCGCCCGGTCGGACCGCAAACCCGCTTCGGGCAGATCGCAGATCCGGGTTCTAGCGGACCATGACCACGGACGTCGCACGGGCGAAATCGTCGTCGTCATCGTCATCGTCGTCGTCTCCGCCGCCGCCGCCGCCGAAGCCGCAGGCCAGTACGAGGGCGAGCAGCGCGCCGACCCCGGCCAGCCCGAGCAGTCTTTTGATCATCGATCCGTCTCCTCGATCGTGGTGACCCATCTCTCGCCCACATTAGGCACCGGGCACAACCTGCGCCGGGAGGTCGGGCAGGGCTCGCCCGACCTTCCGGTTCCGGCTGCGGGTGGACCCGGACCGCTACTCTGGGACGGTTGGAACGGCCGAGCTGTGTCGTTCGTCGGAGAGAGCAGGACCAGCAACGGGACGGTGAGGGACGGTCCGGTCCGTCCGGATCCGCGAATTGCTCATCCCGAGGGGTGGCGACCGAGGCCATCGGAGGAATACTCTCGGTCGCGGCCCGCGTACTGATGAGGCGCCCGGAGACGGGCGAGTGGAGGTGCTCGCGTGAGCCTGTCGATCGTGAAGTCGGTTCTGCCGGCCGGTGTCATCGAGATCGCCCCCCGTGGGGAGATCGACGTCGACACCGCATACGAGGTACGTGAGGCGATCGCCGACGTGCTGGCCAAGGGCCGGCCCGCTCGGATCGAGCTCAACATGCGACTGGTCACCTTCATCGACTCCGTCGGGATCAGCGCGATGGTCGCCGGGTTCCAGACCGCCGAGGTCAGCGGGGTCAAGCTGATCGTCACCGAACCGAGCCGGTTCGTGCACCGGCAGCTCTGGGTGACCGGCCTGCTCGGTCTCTTCGGTGCGCCGGAGCCGTACTTCGCCGGTGCCGCCACGCCCGAGGTGCTGCCGGGCGCCTGACCGCCCCACCGTCGACGTCCGTGCCGTCCGGCCGGGACGTTGCCAGTGCGTCTCCGGTACGGCACGATCGTGCGACCGACGACGGTCAGGAGGCCCGGTGGTCCGGCGGGAGAGCTTCAGCTACACGGTGCAGGCGCGCTGCTCACAGGCGGACGCGGTGGCGCTGCTGAGCGACCTGTCCCGGCAGGAGGAGCTGCATCCCCTGATCGTCCGGGTACGGCGGTTGCCGGCCCGGCCGGGTGCCCTGGCCAGCTATGCGATCACCGATCGGCTGGAGTTGGGGCCGCTGCGGTTCCCCGTCACCTATCAGGCGGATGTGCTGCTGGCCGGCGACGACGAGATCGTGACGGTGGCCCGGCAGCAGCCGGGCACCACGGTCCGCAACCACACCCGGCTCCGGGTGGAGGGTGAGATGCTGCGGATCGACGTGGAGATCACCCTCACCGCGCCGGCACCGTTGTTCGGCTATGCCTTCCGTCAGGCCCGCGCCGCCCACCTGGGGCTGGCCAGCCGGCTCGGCGCGGTGCTGGACGGCCGGGCCGGCGACCCCCCATCCACGGACTGACCGACCCCGCGACGCCCCGTGCCCTGAGCGGCGATCTCGCGCCCAAGGACTGACCGGGCGGCGACCTCGCCACGGCCGACGGGCGTGGCGCCGGCCGGGCCCGTCGGCCGGTGGCCCGCCGTCGTGGGCGGGCCACCGGGCCGGCTCAGATCATCGACAGGTGCACGTGGTTGGTGTGGTCGCTGGACGGGTCACCGTTGCCCCCGCTGTAGGACTTCCACCCGCTGCTCGGCAGCCAGATCCGCTTGAACCAGATCACGTAGAGCACGCCGAGCCGGTCGGCGTTGCGGATGAAGTACGCGGCGAGGTTGTTGCCGTACGTCCGGTCGCCGCCACTGGCCACCCCACCGAAGCCGTTCTTCTGGGCGGCGAAGTCGCACGCCCGGCCCTTGGGGTGCTCACCGGAACCGCTGGGCCGGTGGCAGGAGACGTACCGGGTGAAACCGGCCGCCTTGGCCTGCTGGAGGGCGTTGAGGGTGCGGGGGGTGATGCAGCCGTTGGCCGGGGTCGGGTCGTTGACGCTGCACGACTCGGACGGCCAGGAACCGTCGGAGTTGCGGGGCGACCCCTTGGCGTTGCTGCTGGACGTGCCGTCCGAGCTGCCGGAGTCGGTGGAGGCGGGGGTCGGCTTGTCGGCGGCGGCCACCGCCAGTGCGCGTTCGGCCTGATCCTTGCGCTTGCCCATGGTGGCGACCTGCTTGCGCTGTTCGGTGATCTCCCGGCTCACGGCGGCCCGGGTCCGGGTGGCCTGGTCCCGGGTGTCGATCATCTTGCGCAGTTCCTGGTCCTCCCGGGCCGCGACCGTCTCCAGCGCCGACGCGCGGTCCATGAAGCCGCCGGGGCTGCTGCTGTTGAGCAGGGCGGACATCGGTCCGAGGCGGCCGGTGCGGTAGGCCGCACCGGCGATCTCGCCGACCTTGCCGGTCTGCACGACCAACTCTGCCTCGATGGTCTTGAGCTGGCCGTCCAACTCCTGCTGGCGCTTGGTGGAACGCTCCAGGGCGGCCTTCGCGCCGATCCACCCCTTGCTGGCCGCGTCGAGCTGGTCGCGCAGCGCCGGGGTGCCGCCCTCCTCGTCGTCGCCGGGGGCGGCGAGCCGGGTGGTGGGCGCGGCGACGGCCGGGGTGAACGGCGCGGACGACACGCCCAGGGCGAGCGCCGTGACGACTGCGGCCAGTAGTCGCGTGGTGGTGCGTACGTGCATGCGAATGTCCTTCCGTCAGCCGCCGACCGGGTTAGCTGACGGGTTCGGGACGGAAGATCCCTACCGCTGACGCGGATGCACCCCAGGAACATGGTTCCCCGGTTCGCCCTGGTGGGCGATTAGGCGGCGGCCACTGCCGGCGCCGGTGGGCGCCGCCTGGCGGAGGCCGGAGCCGAGCCTACCGGTACGCGTGGGACAGCTGCCTACCTCGTGACTGAGGGTACGAGAGTGAATACTACTAAAAGGGCCAAACGGCACAAATTGCTAACGATCTTCGGTCCGGTGTCCCGGGAAGTGAGCGCGGTCCGGTGTCCGTCGGGACGCGACCGGGGTCACCAGTGGGCCGGGCCGCAGGCGCCGGGGCTGGCTCCGGGCTCGATCTGAAGGGTGGCGTGCTCGATGTGGAAGTCGTCCCGCAGGGCCCCCCGGGCGGCGGCGAGCACGGTGCCGACCTCGGCGTCGCCGGCCAGGGTGAGGTGGGCCGAGGCGACGTCCATGCCGGAGGTGAGCGTCCAGACGTGCAGGTCGTGCACCTCGGCGACGCCGGGCACGGCGGTCAACCGGTCGTGTACGGCGGTCACCGGCAGATGCTCCGGGGCGGCCTGCACCAGGATGCGCACCGCCGCCCGCCCGAGCCGCCAGGTGCGGGGCAGGATGAACACGCCGATCGCCACGGCGACCACCGGGTCGGCCCACCACCAGCCGGTGCCGGCGATCAGCAGCGCCGCCACGATCACGCCGAGGGAGCCGAGCAGGTCGCCGACCACCTCCAGGTACGCCCCGCGCAGGTTGATGCTCTCCTTGGCGCCCTCGCGCAGCAGGCCGAACGCGACGAGGTTGGCGAGCAGGCCGAGCACCGCCACCACCAGCATCGGGCCGGCCAGCACCTCGGGTGGCTCACCGAAGCGGCGGACCGCCTCGATCAGCACGTAGACCGCCACCCCGCTGAGCAGGACGGCGTTGGCGAGTGCGGCGAGCACCTCCAGCCGGTAGAGGCCGAAGGTGCGCTGCGGGTCCCGGCCGGCCCGCTGGGTGGCGGTGATCGCCGCCAGGGCCATTCCGATGCCGAGGACGTCGGTGAACATGTGCCCGGCGTCGGAGAGCAGGGCCAGCGAGCCGGTGCCGAACGCGGCCACCGCCTCGACCACCATGAACACGGTGAGCAGCCCGAACGCCGCCCAGAGCCGGCCGCGGTGCCGGTGCGCGGCGTTGCTGATCGTCGCGCTGTGGTCATGACCTGCGCCCACGTCCACACCTTCCGTCGCCGCTGCGGACCCGGTCCAATCTATGCTCACATCGCTATGTATGCAACTGACGGTCGGGCCTTCGGCCAGGTCGGTCGGGTCGGTCGGATGTCGGCGGGTCAGCCCGTGGGTTCGACGGTGGTCAGACGCTGGGTGGCCCGGGACAACGCCACATAGAGCGTCCGCACCCCGGAGCCCGGATCGGCCCGGATCTCGCCGGGGCAGACCAGCACCACCCCGTCGTACTCCATGCCCTTGGCCTGGAGACTGGTCACCACCTGGAGGCGCGCCCCGCCCCGGTCGCCCAACCAGCCGGCGACCTCGTCCCGGCGGGGCACCGGCGTGATCACGCCGACCGTCCCCGCCACCTCGGCCAGCACCGCGTCCACCGCGTCCAGCGTCGCCGGGGCCAGCTCCGCCACCGGCACGTGCAGCGCCACCGGGTCCACCCCGGTGGACCGGACCGCGCTCGGCAGCGCCAGGTCGGGATAGATCCGGCGGATCTCCGCCGCCGCCACCGCGAAGATCTCCGCCGAGTTGCGGTAGTTGGTGGAGAGCGTGAAGCGGTGCCGACGCCGCCGGCCCAGCGCCTGGTCCCGGGCCCGGTCCAGCTCCTCCTGGTCACCCGTCCAGGCGGTCTGCGCCGGATCGCCCACCACCGTCCAGGAGGCGAGCCGACCGCGCCGGCCGACCATCCGCCACTGCATCGGCGAGACGTCCTGCGACTCGTCCACCACCACGTGCGCGTAGTCCCGGTAGTCGTCCGGCCGCTCCCGGGCCGCCGCGCGGGCGGCGCGCTGCCGCTCGCCGAAGGTGCTCAGCTCGCGTACCCCGCCGGAGAGCTGGAACGGGTCCCGGTTCGCCTTCTTCGGTCGTACCGGCTTGCCCAGCAGGGCGTCCAACTCGTCGAGGAGGGCGATGTCGGCCACCGTCAGCCCCTCGGCGTCCAACGACCGGTACGCCCCGGCCAGCAACCCGACCTCCGCCCGGGAGAGGATTCCGGCCGCGTACCGGTGCAGCCGATCCGGGCGGGCCAGCCAGCCCAGCACGTGCCGGGGATGCAGCCGGGGCCACCACGCCTTGAGGAACTCCCGGAACTCCGGCCGCTCGATGATCTCGTCCTCGAAGGCGCGCTGCTCGGGCAGCCCGGTGACGGCCACCCGGCGGGCCTGCGCATAGAGCGCGGCGAGCACCCCGTCGAAGCCGGCCCGGCGGACCTCGTTACGGCGGGCCCCGCGGTGCAACACCCGGTCCCGGATGCCGTCCAGCTCACGTCGCTCCAGCCGCAGCAGCGCCCCCCGGTAGAGCAGCCGCAGCTCCTGCGGGCCGTCCGGCACCGCGTCCCGGGCCGCGCGCTCCAGCACCCGACGCATCCGCAGCGAGCCCTTCACCGCCGCCACCTCCGGCCCGTCCGTGCGGGTGGCCGACATGCCGGGGAACAGCGAACCCAGCGAGTGCAGGGTGGCGGTCTCCTCACCCAGCGACGGCAGCACCGAGGCGATGTACTCCACGAAGACCGCCGACGGACCGACCACCAGGATGCCGCCGCCGGCGTACCGGCTGCGGTCGGCATAGAGCAGGTACGCCGCCCGGTGCAGCGCCACCGCCGTCTTTCCGGTGCCCGGCCCGCCGGAGACGATGGTGACCCCCGAACCGGGGGAGCGGATCGCCTCGTCCTGCTCCCGCTGGATGGTCGCGATGATGTCCCGCATCCCCCGCCCGGTCGCCCGGGACAGGGTCGCCAGCAGCGCACCGTCGCCGACCACCGGCATGTCCGGCGGGGCGGCCTCCGGGTCGAGCAGGTCGTCCTCGATCCGGGTGACCTTCTCGTCCGACGAGCTGATCGTGCGCCGCCGCACCACCCCCAGCGGCTCCGCCGGAGTGGCCCGGTAGAAGGCGGCGGCGGCCGGTGCCCGCCAGTCGACCACCAGCGTCTCGGCGTCGTCGCCACGCACCCCGAGCCGCCCGACGTGCAGCACCTGCCGGTCGCGCAGGTCCAGCCGGCCGAAGACCAGCCCCTCGTGCTCGGCGTCCAACAGGTGCCGGCGCTGGGCGGCGTGGAAGACCATGGCGTCCCGCTCCACCAGCGCGCCGAAGGTGCCGACTCCGGCGAGCCGGTAGCCGTCCCGCTCGGCGCGGGCGGCCGCGCGACGCAGTTCGGCGAGCCGGGCGTACACCCGGTCGAGATGCCGTTGTTCGGCGGCGATCTCCTGTTCCAGGGTGGTCTGGTCGGTCAACGTACCGGCTCCTGTGCGACGGCGACGCCGGGCACGGGTGCATGCCAGGCGGAATGAGGGTACGGGCAGCCGCCCACCCGCGTCGGGGCGATACCCGTCCGGCGACCTCCGCCACTTCCGGGGACCTGCCCGACCCGACGCCCCGACGCGCGATGCGCCGGGGCGCCCCGCCGGTGGGTGGGGTGGCACGGGACACCGATGGGGTGGCTCAGCCCGCCGTCGCCCCGGCGGGTGCGGGGCGGCCCGGAGTGCCGGTGGGGCGGCGGGGGCCGGGCGGCGGACCTGCGGGAACGGCGGTCAGCACCCGGTGGAGCACCCCGGCGAGGGCGGCGTTCACCTCGTCCGGACGCTCCATCATCAGCATGTGCCCGGCCCCGGGGCAGACGGTCAGCTCGGTGGCGGGCAGCGCCGCCGCGATCGACTCCGCACAGGGCGGCGGGGTCAACCGGTCCCGGTCGCCGACCAGCGCCGCCGCCGGCAGGTGCGCCAACGCGGTCAGGGTGGCCAACCGGTGCTGGCCGCCGATCGAGGCGCGGAAGCCACCGATCGAGCGCAGCGACGCGCGGGCCACCGCCGAGGTGACCAGGCGGATGTCGGAGGCGGAGCAATGGTCGCCGAAGAGCATCCAGCGGATGCTGGGAGCCAGGGCGCGCAGCAGCGGGCGGGGCGGCCGCCAGGAGCCGCACCGGGCCAGCACCCCCGCCCCGGTGGTCTCGGCGAGCCGGATCAACCGGGCGATCCGGGGCGACAGGCCGTACGCGGTGTGGGTGTGCCCCTCGGCCGTGGTGGAGACGAAAACGAGCCCGGCCGTCCGGGCGGCGAAGTGGGCCGGGTGCCGGTGGGCGTACTCCATCACCGTCATTCCGCCCATCGAGTGCCCGACGAGAACCACCGGCCCGGCCGGGGCCACCTCGTCCAGCACCGCCGCGAGGTCGTCGCCGAGCTGGGCCAGGGTCGCCGTGCGCAGCGCCATACAGCTCGACCGGCCGTGCCCCCGGGCGTCGTAGCTGACCACCCGGACCCGGTCGCCGAACCGGCTCCGCAGGTCGGTGAGCTGCTGGTGCCAGGCCCGACCGTCCAGCGTCCAGCCGTGCAGTAGGACCACGGTGACCTCGGCATCGGCCGGGCCACTCACCTCGACGTGCAGTCGTACCTCGTCGGGTAGCCGCAACTCCCGCTGATCCGGCATCGCCACCTCCCAGGCCACCGGGACACATTCACCGGTGTAACCCGGCGATGACACCGGCTACCCGACATGAGAGCACGCCAACCGTGGTGGTGAGAAGATTCCCGACCCGCCCGCGCGGGGGCGGCCCGGCGACCAGTCTGGAGACATGCCGAGTCCGCCCGCCGGAGCTGCCCGGCCCCCCCGACCGGGACCCCTGGGCGCTGCCGGCCCGCCTCCCGTGCTGCCCGTGGTGCCCCTGTTGCCTGCCGGGCCTGCCGCGACTGACGCGCGCGGGCCTGCCGGGCCTGAGGCGCCTGACGGGTGGCCCCGGGCCGCCTGTCGGCCCGGGGCGGCGCTGGCGGAGCTGCTCGCCGGCAACCGGCGCTTCGTCAGTGGCCGGCCCCTCCACGGGCACGACGTCACCGCCGCCGCGGCCGTCGCCTCCGGTGACCAGCAGCCGTACGCGGTGCTGCTCGGCTGCATCGACTCGCGGGTGCCGCTGGAGGCGATCTTCGACCAGACCTTCGGCTCGATCTGCGTGATCCGCACCGGGGGCCACGTGCTGGACCGGGCCGTCCGGGGTTCGATCGAGTACGTGGTGGACCAGCTCGGGGTGACGCTGGTGATGGTGCTCGGGCACGAGCGGTGCGGTGCGGTGGCCTCGACGGTGCAGAGCCTGCGCACGGGACAGCGGCCGGGCGGGGACCTGGGCTACCTCGTCGACCGGATCGCCCCGGCGGTGGTCGAGGTGGGTGCGCACCACCCGGCCGTCCACCCGCTGGCGGTACGTCGGCACGTACGCCGTACGGTGCGGGCGCTGCGCACCGAGGACCTGCTGGCCGGCCCGGTGACCACCGGTGATGTCGACGTTGTCGGCGCCCTGTACGCCCTGGACACCGGCGAGGTCACCCTGCTCGACGACGGACGTTGACGACCGCCGGCCCCGGGACCGAGCTGCCGTGCCGGCGGCCCGGCGACCGGGAGACGCGGAACCGCCCGTCGGGTGACCCGACGGGCGGTTCCAGGTGTGGTACGGGGGAGGGCTCAGCCCTCGAAGACGCCGGCCTCGACGAGACGCTTCTCGGTCTTGTCCCAGCCGTCGCCCGGGTGGGCGGCGGCGAGGTTGTTGATCTCGGCGCGGATCTTGGTGGCGTGGCCGGCGGTGGCCAGCGTGCGGATCTCCTCCACGAAGGCGTCGGAGTCGGTACGCAGGTGCGCGGTCTTGCCGTTGGTCAGGTTCCGCACGTAGGCGTGCTTGCCGCCGTTGAGCGGGATGAGGTACTTGAACTCGCCCAGCACGCTGAGGGCGCCACCCTGGCCAGCCTGGCCGGCCCGGACTGACGCGCGCGCGGTCTTAGAGGTGTTGCTCGCCACGGAGATGCTCCTTGCAAGACGTACGGGAGGACGGGGAACGTCCGGGGGCTGTAGCGGGTGACGCCCGGGTTGGCCATCTGACGCCCGAGTGATTCATCGGCCCGCGAAGTGGTACGACGGCACAGAACCGCCCAGGGAAATATACACGACCACGGTGTCTGGCAGCTCACCGTGCCCGTCGGAGAGCACAACCGCGGTCACCGGTCCGGGTATTTCCGGCCGGCCAATTTTCCGATTCTCTGGCGCACCATCCGTCACAGCAGTCATCATGTGTGGCAACAGCCACTCGGGTGGTCGAGGTCGTAGGGGAAGACGCACCTCGCTCTCCGGGAGGTCACCGTGCCAACGCGTGGCGTCGTATACGTCCACTCGACCCCGCTCGCCGTGTGTTCACACGTCGAGTGGGCGATCGCGCGCGTCCTCGCCGCGCCGGTCAACCTGCACTGGACGGCCCAGCCCGTCGATCCCGGCGCCCGCCGGGCGGAGTGCGGATGGACCGGTCGGTCGGGGACGGGTGCCGAGCTGGCTGCTGCCCTGAGACAGTGGCCCATGATCCGTTTCGAGGTGACCGAGGAACCCAGCGCGGGCGCGGACGGCGAGCGATTCATGCACGTGCCGGGCCGTGGCCTGTTCCGGGCGGCGGTGGGCGCGGCCGGCGACATCCAGCTCGGCGAGGACCGGCTGCGCAGCATCATGGCGTCGGTACGCCCCGAGGCGCTGGCGCACGCCCTGGACAAGGCGATGGGCACCGCCTGGGACGCGGAGCTGGAGCCCTACCGGTATGCCGGCGACGGCGCACCGGTGACCCTGCTCACCCGGGTCGGCTGACCACAGCGGCGCCGGTGGCCGTGCTGATCGGTCGCCGGGGGCGCGGCCCTCACCGCCCCGTTTTCGCGTCTGCGCCCACACCCACCGCCCCGTCTCACACCCGCCGCCCCGTCTCCCGCTTGCCGTGCGCCCCGCGCCTACCGGCGTGACCTCACCCGTGCCGTGTGCCCGCGCCCTCCCGCCCCGTCTCCCGCGCCGCGCCCTCCGCCCCCTCTTCCGCGCCCTCCGCTCTGTCTCCCACTCGCTCCCACTCGCGCGCCCGCACGCTCCGGCTCGACTCCCGATCCTGCCGTGCTCCTGCGCCCACCGGCGCGCCTCCACATCTATGACCCTGGGAGGTCTATGCCTGTCAGTCATGAATATGACTGACAGGCATAGACCTCCCAGGGAAGTGGTACTCACCTGCGGCGCATGCCTGGCCGTTCGGCCGACGGGCGTGCTCGATGGGGCCTGCGCGCACGTTTGTCCGACTCGGCCGGCGGTGGCACTCGATGGGGTCTGCGGCGCATGCCTGGCCGACTCGGCCGGCGGTCGCGTACCAGGCGCGATGGTCACTGGTGATGGGCCACGCGCGAGGGGTCAGCCGCTCACCCGGGTCGGTGGTTGCCCCGGCACTGCGCGACCGGCTGCGGAGACCTTCGCGCTGCGCTCGGTCGGTGTCCCGGAGTTGGGTGAGCCTGCTCACCCGGACCGGCCATCCAGCGGCCAGGAGGGCCGGGTCAGCCGGACACCCGGTCGGGGACGGGCACCCTCCGCCCATGGCGTGACCTGGTCGGGTTGCCGCTGATCTTCGGCGCGGGTTGGATGGGCCGGGTGCCGATCTCCCCGCGACGTGCCGGCGTCGCCGTCGCCGCCCTGACCGCGCTGCTCACCTCCGGATGTGCGGGGGAGGGGCAGGCTCCTGCGCCGGCCCTGTCCGGGGCCGTCCCGACAGCCAGCCCGACCGTTGCCGCGTCCACCGCCGACGACCCGGCCCGCCGGGCCGCCGCGCTGGCCGGCACGCTCGCCGACGAGGACCTGGTCGGCCAGGTGCTGATGCCCTACGCGTACGGCAGTTCGGCGACGACGGTGACGCCCGGCTCGGCCGCCGGCAACCAGGCCCTCGGCGGGGTCGACACCCCCGCCGAGATGATCGCGAAGTACCGGCTCGGCGGGTTGATCCTGGTCGGCTTCAGCGCCGACGACCCCACCTCCGGCAACCAGTCCACCACCAACGTCGACAACCCGGCGCAGGTGCGGAAGCTGACCGCCGGGCTGCGCGAGGCCGCCGGGAAGCTGACCGCCGGCCCGGCACCGTTCCTGGTCGGCACCGACCAGGAGTACGGGGTGGTCACCCGGATCACCGAGGGGGTGACCACGCTGCCCAGTGCGCTCGCCGCCGGGGCGGCCGACGACCCGGCCCGGACCGAGGCCGCCTGGAAGGCCGCCGGCACCGAGCTGGCGGCGATGGGGGTGAACCTGGACTTCGCCCCGGTCGCCGACGTCCTCGCCACCCGCAGCACGGTGATCGGCTCACGTTCCTTCGGCGCCGACCCGAAACGGGCCGCCGCGCAGGTCGCGGGCGCGGTCCAGGGATTGCAGAGCGCCGGGGTGGCGGCCAGCGTCAAGCACTTCCCCGGGCACGGGCTCAGCGCCGCCGACTCCCACCAGGAGGTCCCGGTGGTCGGCCAGCCCCGGGCCGAGCTGGACGCCACCGCCTTCCCGCCGTTCCGGGCCGGCATCGACGCCGGGGCGATGGCGGTGATGTCCGCCCACCTCGACGTCACCGCGGTCGACCCGGGCACCCCGGCCACCTTCTCCCGCAAGCTGCTCACCGACGTGCTGCGCGGCGAGCTGGGATTCCAGGGCGTGGTGATCACCGACGGGATGAACATGCCGCCGGCCAAGCGCTACCCGCCGGGCGAGGCGGCGGTGAAGGCCCTGCTCGCCGGCAACGACCTGATCCTGATGACCCCGAACGTCGGCCAGGCGTACGACGGGCTGCTGGCTGCGCTGCGCGACGGCTCGCTGCCCCGCGACCGGCTGGTGGCGTCGGTCACCCGGGTGTTGACCATGAAGTTCCGGCTCGCCGACCGACCGACGCCGGCGATGTCCACGCTCGACAGCGCCCCGCACCGGGCCGCCGCGGCCGCGCTGGCCGCCGCAGCGGTCACCCAGCTGCGGGGCAAGTGTGGCGTGCAGGTGTCCGGCCCGGTCACCGTCACCACCTCCGCCGGTCGGGACCGGACCCGGACGGCGCTCACCGAGGCGCTGACCAAGGCGGGCGTGCGGGTGGTGCCGAAGGGCGGCACCCGGGTGCATCTGGTCGGCTACGGCGACGGACCGAAGGACCTCGCCGCCGACGCGGCGGTCACGGTGGCGATGGACACCCCGTACGTGCTGGAGAAGGCGACCTCGAAGACCCTGCTGGCCACCTACTCGTCCAGCCGGGCCTCGATGACCGCGCTCGCCGAGGTGCTGGCCGGCAAGGCCCATCCGACCGGGCGCTCCCCGGTGCCGCTGACCGGGCTGCCCGCCACCAGCTGCACCGGCTGAGCCCGTCGTGACCCCGGGCGGGGGTAGCTGCTGACAGGGCCGGGCGACCGGCGGATGCCGGCGGCGACGGGGGCCCGACGCCAGCGTGGCCGGCCGCCGATGGAGGTCGACGGCCGGCCACGGGTCACGTGGTGGCGGGTCAGCCCAGCGCGACCTGCTGGGCCACGGCGGCGCCGCCGCCCTCGAAGGCGGCCAGCAGCGACGTCGGGGTGCCCCCGCTGACCGGGACCGTCACGGTGACCCGGTCACCGGCGGCCATCCGTACGGTGCGCTCACCCTGGGCCGTGTCGCCGTCCCAGGCGTACAGGTAGGCGGTGCCGGCCCGGTCGGCGCGCAGGGTGACCTGCACCCCGTCGGTGACCCGGTGGGCCGAGGTCAGCCGCAGCGCCGAGTTCTTCAGCCGGGGCACGGCGGCCGGGGCCACCCCGTCCACGGCCGACTGGGCGATGGTCTGCGGGCTGAGCACGCTGCGGGCGGAGGTGTCCGGGAAGACCGGCGCGCTGGGCTGCCGGGCCGCCGGCTGGTAGCCGGGCAGGGTGGCCAGACCGTAGCGGTACGGGTCGGCCCGGACGCCGGTGAAGGTGGACCAGCCCAGCCGGGACTGCGAGCTGAGGTCCTGGGTGTCCGAGTCGTAGACCAGCACGTTGAGACCCATCCGGGCCGGGTCCACCGCGTCGGGCAGCACCGCGAACGGGATGCTCGTCTCGATGGTGTACCCGGTGTAGGGGGAGCTGACCTTGCTGACCACGGTCATTCCGGGTGCGGTCGTCGCCCCCGGGCCCTGCCGGTTGTCGGCGTCGCGCTGCCAGCAGGGCGGGTTGCCGTTGGCCGGGTCGTCGGTGATCGGGAAGATGCCCGCCTTGAACGCGGTGGAGGTGTCCGCCGAGTTCCCCTTCGGGTCGACGATGATCTCCACACTGTCGGTGCGGCGCTGCCGCTTGCAGTCCTGCGGCACCACCTTCTTGCCGAGCACGTCGTCGGTGACCTGGACGAACACCTTCAGGGCGTCGGGGGTCCAGGCGATCCGGCCGGTGGCCGAGGCGTCCTGCGGCGTGGTGGCCTGTCCCTCCCAGATGCGGGAGAGGTCCAGCTCCGGGCCGGGGTACTCGCCGGGGGAGGCGACGCCATCGACGGTGCCGTTGCCGGCGGCCGGGACCTCGGTGGTCGGCACGATCTCCAGCGCGCCGTTCTCCACGGTGCTGCCGGCGGCGCTGGTGGTGGTGATGGTGATGCCGTAGTCGCCGTCCGTGCCGCCCTCGTTGGCGGTCGGCAGGGTGGCGTCGGTGTTGGTGACGGTGAAGGTGACCGCACCGGTCGCGCCGGGGGCCAGCGCGGGGTAGCTCTTGGTGGTCGCGTCGGCGGTGAAGCCGGCCGGCAGGCCGAGGGTGACGGTGCCGTCGCGGCTGACCCGGCCGTGGTTGCGCAGGTCGATGCGGACCGTGCGCTGCTTACCGGAGCCGATGGTGAGCACCGGCTTGATCAGGGTGTCCAGTTGCGGGTACCCGCCGTCGCCGGCCCAGTCGCGGAAGATGCCCACCTCGGGCAGCGGCTCCAGGGTGCCCCGGACGTCGGCGACCACCCGGACGGCCCGGTCGGTGCGCCCGACACCCTGGCGGGTGGTCAGGGTGGCCCCGATGAGCTGCTGCTCGTTGGTGGCGGCGTCGGCCGGGACGGTGACGGTGAACGTCCTGGTCCGCTCCTTGCCCGCCGGCACGTCGTTGTTCAGCACGCCGGAGCCCTTGGCCTTCCAGCCCGCCGGCAGCCGCAGGTCGATCCGGGGCTTGGCCAGGGTCCGGTTGTGCGGGGCGCGCAGGTGCGCGGTGACCTCGACGGTCGCACCGGGGGCGAGGTCGAACCGGTCGGTGGTGAGGTACAGCTCGCTGCCCTTGGGCAGGCCACCGGTCGCCGGCGGCAGCACCGAGCCGCGCAGGATCGCCTCCGGGGAGGTGTCCGCCGGGTCGTACGGGACGCGGCTGTCGATCAGGGTGTAGAAGTCACAGCGGATCTTCGTCGGGTCGGTGGGGGCGGCGGCGGTGCCGGCCCAGCCCTGGGTGACGTACTCCCGGCGGGCGTCGACCTCGATCTCGGCCCAGGTCTTCCCGCTGGCGCTGGGGGTGCCCTCCCAGACGCCGAAGACCTGATCGGTGGGGACGGTCGGGGTGAAGCTGGTCGCGCACTGCGGCCCGGCGGCGGAGGTGCCGGTGCCGCCGCTACGCAGGAACTTCGCGGCCCGGAACGGGGTGAGGCCCTCGGCGCTGAGCTGCTCGGGGAAGGCCTTCGGGTCGGCGGCGGCGGCGAACGCCTCGGCGGCGAACCGGGCGGCCTGCTGGTGGTTGCCGTGGTTGCCCGGGGTCGGCGACGGGTTCATCGTCATGATGATCTCGGGCCGGGTGGTCCGGATGACCCGGACGATCTGGCCCAGGGTGTCGTCGTGTCCCCAGATCTGCTCGGACAGCGGGGCGGACGCGGTGTACCAGAAGTCGACCCGGTCGAGGTTGTAGAGGTTCTCCACGCCGGCCTTGCCGATCGCGGTGCGTTCCTCGCGTTCGCGGATGATGCCCAGCGGCGGGCCCTCTTCGAGACCGACGGCGTTACCGCCGCCCTCGCCGCGGGTGATGGTGACGACGCCGGCCTTGGCGCCGTACTTCTCCTTCCACTGGCCGAGGGTGGCGAGGCTGCCGGCCTCGTCGTCGGGGTGGGCGCTGACGAAGAGGACGTCGAGGTCGACGGCCTTGGCGGGGCGGACGTCGGCCGGGGCGGCGACGGCGGTGGCAGGTGCCCCGGCCACGGCCAGGGCGAGTGCGGTGGGTAGCAGGAAACCCTTGATGCGCATGCAGATCCTTCCGGAACCACGACGTCCGGGCAGCGACCGTCATCGTCGGACGCGGGGCGTCCGACGCGGGGTCGTCAGTGGACGGTGAGGCGGTGGGAACGGGGAACGGTGGGCGTCCTCGGACGCGGTGCACCGGATACGGCAGCGGTACGGGTTCCGTACACACTGGAAGGCCTTCGCTCGGTGACGCTAGGGACCGGCGTGGTGGTGCGTCAATGCTTTGGAAGGTATTTCTTTCTTTGCAGAAGAAAGAAATAGGGCGGTGTCCGGGATGTCCTGCGTTGCGACGCGACGGTGACCCGAACCCGCCCACTGCCCCCATTTGCGGACGTTTTCGCTGCTCCGACGGCTGCCGGTGGCCGGGTCGAGACGGACTCGTTACTTGACTCTTTAATTCGTTCGCCGTAGGAAGGAAGTGTGACAGACGTGGTGACGCCACCAACGAGCCCGGTGAGCCGGGAGCGGTCGAAGGAGATCAAGCGGTTATCCGTGATCTCCACCGCCCGCCAGGTCCGGCTGCTCTCCCGGGCCGAGCTGACCGAGCTCACCGGCCTGAGCCCCGCGACGCTCACCCCGCTCGTGCGTGACCTGATCGCCGAGGGATACCTGATCGAACGCGGTCCGGGCGCCTCCCGGGCCGGCCGCCCACGGGCGATGCTGGAGTTCAACCCCCGGGCCGAGCTGGTCGCCGCCGTCTCCCTGGAGCCGTCCCGGATCAGCTGCGAGATCGCCGACAGCGACGGTGCGGTGGTCGCCCACCGCGCGGTCCGGCTGACCGGCGACATCGTCGACACCATCTGCCGGTCGGTGCCCGAGCTGGCCGGGGACGGCCTGCCGGCGCTGCGCGGGGTGGCCATCGCCGCGCCCGGCGTCATCTCCGGCGGCGCGGTCCGGCTGGCCCCCTCGGTCGGCCTGATCGAGGGCCGTCCGATAGGGGAGTCGGTCCAGCGGGCGCTGGGCGTGCCCGTGGTGGTGGACAACGACGTCAACCTGATGGCGGCCGGCGAACACGCCGCCGGGGCCGGCATGGACGTCGCCGACCTGCTGCTGCTGCACGTCGCCGACGGCATCGGCGCGGGCCTGGTGCTCGACGGCCAGGTCCGGCGGGGTGCCCGGGGCGCGGCCGGGGAGGTGGGTTTCCTGCCGCTGGACCCGGCCGGCCGGGGACACGACGGGATCGGCCCGTTCGAGGCCCGCTGGTCGGAGAACGCGATCGCCGAGCGGGTGGTCGCGCTGGCCCCGGGCCGTCGCCCCGACTCGCCGGTCCGCGCGCTGGTCGCCCTGGCCGCCACCGACCCGCGCGCCGCCGGCTACCTCGACGAGGTGCTGCACGCCTGGTCCCGGCTGATCGTCTCCTGCGTCTGCGTCATCGACCCCGGCCGGGTGCTGCTCAGCGGCGCCGCCGCCGACCTCGACGACGCCGCCGTCGACCGGCTCCAGGGCCTGGTCACCGCCGCCGTACCCAGCACCACCGAGGTACGCCGGGCCGTACTCGGCGACCGGGCCGTGCTGCACGGCGCGGTCAGCTACGCCCTCTCCGCCGCCGCCGCCGGACTGCCCACCCTGTTGCCGGCCCCCTGACCTGACCGCACCGCTGAGCTCCTCTCCCCAACACCTCGGAGGTACCCCATGAGACGTCGACTTCTACTCGCCGGAGCGCTCGCCACCGTCCTCGCCGCCGGCACCGCCTGCGGCGGCGGCTCGGACGACACGGCCGCAGGTGAGACGGAGAAGCTGACGATCTACACCGCCCGCGACAAGAAGGTCTCCACCTTCGTCGTGGACAAGTTCACCGCCAAGTACCCCGAGTACAAGGGGAAGGTGGAGATCCTCAACCTGGGCGCCCAGGAGATCCTGGAGCGGGTCCGGGCCGAGAAGGCCAACCCGCAGGCCGACGTCTGGTGGGGCGGCACCCAGCAGGGGCTGTCCGCCGGTGCCGGCGAGGACCTGCTGACCGCCTGGCAGCCCGCGTTCGCCGGCAAGATGGACGCCAAGTACAAGGACGCCGAGGGGCGCTGGTTCGGTGAGATCCTGCTGCCCGAGGTCATCATGTACAACAACAAGGCGCTGACCGCGGAGCAGGCCCCGAAGGACTGGGACGACCTGCTGAAGCCGGAGTGGAAAGACAAGATCATCATCCGGGACGTGGCCGCCTCGGGCACCATGCGGTCGATCTACGCCGCGATGATCATGCGGCAGTCGCCGGACGGCAGCAACCCGCAGCCGGGTTACGACTGGCTCAAGAAGCTGGACGCCAACACCGGCGCGTACGCGGCCAACCCGGCCGACCTCTATCTCAAGCTCTCGCGCCAGCAGGGCACCCTCAGCGCCTGGAACCTCCAGGACATCCTGCTCCAGGCCAACCAGTCCAACATGCCGTTCGGCTACGTGATGCCGGCCTCCGGCGCCCCGGTGCTGGTCGACGGGCTGGCTGCGGTCAAGGGCGGCAACAGCGCCGGCGCGCAGAAGTTCATCGAGTTCCTCTTCGACGACACGCTCCGCGCCGACCTGGCCAAGGACTACTTCCAGATCCCGGCCGTCGAGATCGCCCAGCAGCCGGAGTGGCTGGCCCAGCTCAACCTCAAGCCGCTCGACGTCAACTGGGACATCATCGGCAAGAACGAGACCGAGTGGATCAACAACTGGAACAGCCAGATCAAGAACAAGGGCTGACCGCACGGGTGCCGGGGGCACGTCCCGCCCCCGGCACCGCCCGCCCGCGACGCGACGGCCCGACCGGAACTCGCTCCCATCGCTGCGGCGACGGCCCGACGGCGTCCCGTGATCCGTACCCCGTGCCCACCGGCCCGGTCCCCGCACCCCCGCCCGCCCGGCCAGGCCGGTACCGCATGAAGGAGAGGACATCATGATCGATGTCACGCTGGAGTCGGTGAGCAAGCGCTTCGCGCGTGCCGGCGACACCGCTGCCGTCGACGACGTCGACATCAGCATCGCCGCCGGGGAGTTCTTCACCCTGCTCGGTCCGAGCGGCTGCGGCAAGACCACCACCCTGCGGATGGTGGCCGGGTTCTACTTCCCCACCTCGGGGCGGATCCGGTTCGGCACCGAGGACGTCACCCACCGGCCGCCGAACAAGCGCGACACCGGGATGGTGTTCCAGAACTACGCCCTCTTCCCGCACATGTCCGTCGCGCAGAACGTCGCGTACGGGCTGAAGATCCGCAAGGTGGGGCGGGCCGAGTCCGCCCGGCGGATCGACGAGGCGCTCGGCCAGGTCCACCTCGCCGGCTACGGCGACCGCCGGATCGACCAGCTCTCCGGTGGCCAGCAGCAGCGGGTGGCGCTGGCCCGCGCGCTGGTCATCCGGCCGCGTACCCTGCTGCTGGACGAGCCGCTGTCCAACCTCGACGCCAAGCTGCGCGAGGAGACCCGGGTGGAGATCCGGCGCATCCAGCAGGAGGCCGGCACCACCGCCATCTACGTCACCCACGACCAGGCCGAGGCGATGGCGATGTCCGACCGGATCGCCGTGATGGAATCCGGTCGGGTCCGGCAGATCGGCGCCCCGCAGGAGATCTACCACCGGCCGGCGACCGCCTTCGTGGCCCGGTTCATCGGCCGCAGCAACGTGCTCGACCTGCCGGTGGTCACCGCCGCCGCCGAGACGGTCACCGTGGGGCTGCCCGACGGCAGCGAGACCGCCGTCACCGCCCCCGTCGACCACGGCCTGCGCGCCGGGGACACCGCCCTGGTCTCGGTACGCCCCGAGCACCTCGGGCTCACCTCGCCCACCGAGGCCGGCGCGCTCACCGGCCGGGTGACCGAGGTGGAGTTCACCGGCATGGCCACCAACCTCGTGGTCGAGGTGGCCGGCGAGCCGGTGCAGGTCGCCGCGATCGACGTCCCGGCCGGCACCGCCGTCGGTGACCAGGTCGGGCTGCGGCTGAACCGCCAGCGCATGTGGGTGGTGCAGCCGTGAGCGCGAGGAGTGAGCCGGTTTTGCGAGCCCCGCAGTCGCGAACGAAGGAGACGCGGGTGAGCGCGAGGAGTGAGCCGGTTTTGCGAGCCCCGCAGTCGCGAACCGAGGTGACACTGTGAGCACCATTCCCGCCACGCCGAGCCCGGCCACCGTGCCGCCGGTCACCACGGACCCCGCCCCACCGAAGGCCGGCCGGCCCCGGCGCGGCCTCAACGCCAACTCGCCCTGGTTCCCGTACCTGCTGGTCTTCCCGCTGGTGCTGATCCTCTTCGGCTACGTGGTGCAGCCGATGTTCGCCACCTTCGCCGAGAGCGTCGGGGTGGACGGGGTGGCCAACTACTCCGAGTTCGTCACCGGCACCGGGGTGGCCCGGTCGGCGCTGCTCACCTCACTGATGATCTCGGCGGCCAGCGTGCTGCTCTGCGGGATCGTCGGGGTGGCGATGGCCTTCCTACTCAAGCGCTTCTCCTTCCCCGGCCGGCGGCTGATCGAGGCGATCATCCTGGTGCCGGCGGCGCTGCCGCCGCTGATCGGGGCGATCTCGTTCCAGCTGCTCTACAGCGAGACCGGCATCCTGCCGCGCGGCCTGCAACACCTGCTCGGCACCGAGGACCCGGTGCTCCCGTTCACCGGCATCGGCGGGGTGCTGGTGGTGCACACCTTCACCATGTACCCGTTCTTCTACCTCGCCGCGTCCGCCGCCCTGACCGGGATGGACCCGTCGGTGGAGGAGGCGGCCTACAACCTGGGTGCCAGCCGGGTCCGGGTCTGGCGCACCGTGCTGCTGCCGATGCTCACCCCGGCCCTGGTCTCCGCGTCGCTGCTGGTCTTCATGACGTCGCTGGCGTCGTACACCGCGCCGTTGCTGTTCGGGGTGGACCGGACGATGACCATGCAGATCTACATCAACCGCACCAACGGCGACCTGCCGATGGCCTCCACCTACGCCTCGGTGCTCGCGGTGGCCTCGGTGCTGTTCCTGCTCGGCATGCGCTGGTACGAGGGGCGGCGCAGCTACCGCTCCCAGTCCAAGGGCGTCGCCTCGCACCGCCGCGAGATCACCAACCCGTTGGGCAAGTGGCTGGCGCTGACCGCCTCGGTGCTGGCCACCCTGGTGCTGCTCGCCCCGGTGGCGACCATCGCGCTGGTCGCCTTCTCCCGGGACGGTTCGTGGACCACCGAGGTGATCCCGTCGGAGTACACCATGCAGAACTTCGTCACGATCTTCTCCGACCCGGGCGCGTACCGGCCGATCCTCAACTCGTTGCGGATGAGCGTGCTCGCCACGGTGGGCTGCGTGGTGGTCGGCGTGCTGATCGCGTACGCGGTGCGCCGGCTCGACTTCCGGGGGCGCGGGCTGCTCGACGTGGCGGTCATGCTGGCCTGGGCGCTGCCCGGCACGGTGGTGGCGATCAACCTGATCTCGGCGTTCAGCACCGGCAACGCGTTCAGCTTCGGCCAGGTGCTGATCGGCACCTTCTGGATCATGCCGCTGGCGTACTTCGTGCGGTTCCTGCCGCTGGTGTTCCGGTCCAGCTCGGCGACGCTGGCCCAGCTCGACCCCTCGCTGGAGGAGGCCGCCCGCAACCTCGGGGCCCCCTGGTGGCGGGCGTTCGGCACGGTCACCCTGCGGCTGATGCTGCCCGGTGTGCTGGCCGGCGCGCTGCTCGCCTTCGTCAACGGGGTCGGCGAGTTCGTCGCCTCGGTGCTGATCTACACCTCGGAGACGGCACCCATCTCGGTCGAGATCAACAACCGGATGTACTCGTTCGAGGTCGGTACCGCCGCCGCGTACGGCATGCTCCAGGTGGTGTTGATCTTCATCGTGATGGTGTTCTCCGGCCGCTTGCAGAACGGCGGCCGGGCCGCCCGGGAGGCAGTGAAGTGGACGGCGTGACCTGGCCGGCCGGTGGTGGGCTGCTGCCCGCCACCCGGATCCCCGGCGGTGAGCTGGCCGCCGTCGCGGCGGCGGCGGACTACGCGGTGCTGCCCGTCGGCGCCGTCGAGTGGCACGGCCCGCACCTGCCGCTGGGCACCGACCTGATCCTCGCCGAAGGCTTCGCCGCCGAGGCCGGCGGCGGGTCCGGCCCGACCGCCGGGGCCGGCGGCACATCCGGCCCGACCGCCGGGGCCGGCGGCACATCCGATCCGGCCGCCGGGGCCGGTGGCGCTGCCGCGTCGGCCGCCGGCGCCTCCGGGGAGGCGGCCACCGGCTTCCCCGGGCCGCGCGGGGTGCTCTTCCCGGCGGTGCCGTACGCGGCCTGCCCGGGGCAGACCCGACCCTGGCCGGGGACGGTGTCGATCCGGCCGGAGATCGCCGTCGGCTACCTCGCCGACGTGATCGAGGGGATCGTCGCCGCCGGCTTCCCCCGGCTGCTGATCGTCAACGGCCACGACGCCAACATGTCCACCGTGCGGGCCGCGATGGAATGGGTCTCCGGCCGGCGCACCGCCAGCCTGCTGCTGGTCAACTGGTTCCAACTGGTCACCCCGGCGGAGACCACCGACCTGTACGGGCCGCTGACCGCCCGTGGGCACGGCGGCGCGTACGAGACCTCCGGGGTGCTCGGGTTCGATCCCGGCGCGGTCCGCCTCGACGCCGTGGCCGACCTGCCGCCGAAGCCGAAGCTGCCGGTCGGCCACCCGTACGTGCTGGTCGAGTCCCGTCCCGATCCCTGGCAGGGCTGGTCCGGGCACATCTCGCTGGCCTCCGAGGCGGCCGGCCGTCAGGTCCGCGCCACGGCCGGCGCGCGGCTGCGGGAGATCGTCGCCGCCTGGGTGGCCGCCCCACCGCCGGCCCCACCCACCACCGACCCGCTCCCGGGCGCGACGGCGGACGGCCCGGCGCCGACGGCGGACGGCCCGGCGCCGACCGGTGCTGCGGCGGCGGACGGATCGACCGGGGGAGTGCGATGAGCGTGGACCGGGGACTCGACATCGTCGACTTCCACCTGCACTTCCGGATCGGCACCGACGAGACGATCCACGCCTGCGAGGACGCCGCCGGGATGCACCCGGGCGGGGAGCACGAACGGGCCGTCCGGGCCGCCGGCTCCGCCCCGTACGCGCGGGCGTGGCGGCAGGCGTGGAGCTTCCCCGACCCCGAGCCGCCCGCCCCGCGCTGGCAGGACGAGGCCGACCGGTGGGCCGACGAGCTGCGCGCGGTGCAGGTGCGGCGGGCCGTCTTCGTCACCGGCGGCGGCAACGACACCGTCGCCGACGTGGTCGACCGCCACCCGGACCTGCTGCTCGGCTTCGCCCACCACGACCCGTACTCGCCGGGGGCCGCCGACGAGCTGGAACGCGCGGTGACCGAACGGGGCCTGCGCGGGTTGAAGCTGTTCGCCCCGCTGCTGCGCGGCCCGCTGGACCACACCGACCTGGACCCGCTCTGGTCCACCGCCCAGCGCCTCGGCGTGCCGGTGCTGATCCACATCGGCCACTACGGCAGCGCCGGTGGCCTCTCCTTCGGCCGGTACGGCAACCCCGACGAGCTGGCCCGGATGGCCCGCCGCTTCCCCGAGCTGCACGTGGTGGTGCCGCACTTCGGCGTCCAGCACGTGCAGGATCTGCTCTTCGCCGCCTGGGGCTGCCCCAACATCCACGTCGACACCTCCGGCTCCAACCAGTGGGTGCGCTGGATGCCGTACAAGCTGACGCTGGAGGACCTGTTCCGCCGTTGCTACGAGACGATCGGCCCGCAGCGCATCGTGTACGGCAGCGACTCGTCGTGGTTCCCGCGCGGCTACGTCACCCGCTACCTCGACGACCAGCTGCGGGTCTGCCGCGAGCTGGGGATGCCCGACGACCACCTCCGCGCGATCTTCGCCGGTAACGCCGAACGGCTGCTGGGCCTGACCGACCGACCAGCCGAGAACCCGGGACCCGGCCCACGCGCCGCGTCCCGGCCCGGAAGGAAGTAAGGAACCGCCATGAGCGAGCTGACCACCTACCAGCGGCACCACCTGGCCCCGACCTACGACCACCACGTCGGCCAGCTCTACCCGGCGATGGTGCGCGCCAGCCAGGCACACGTGGTGATGCTGACCGAGCAAGGGCTCGTCCCCGCCGAGCGGGGTGCCCGGCTGCTGCGCGGGCTGGCCGCCCTGCGCGCCGACACCACCCCCGCCCCGGCGTTCGACGGCAGCTTCGAGGACACCTACTACCTGCTGGAGAAGAAGCTCGCCGAGGCGTGCGGCGTGCCCCCGTCCGAACTGGACGTGCAGATGGCCCGCAGCCGCAACGACCTGGACGCCGGGGTGTTCCGGATGCTCCTGCGCGGCCAACTGCTCGATGTGCTGGACCGGGTGCTGACCACCGGCCGGACCGCGCTGGACGCCGCCGACCGGTACGCCGACGTGGTGATCACCGGCTACACCCACCGCCGACCGGCCCAGCCCACCACCATCGGGCACGCCCTGGCCGGTTACGCCGAGGCGCTGGCCGGTGAGGCTGCCGCGTACGCCGACCTGATCGACCAGCTCAACGTCTCGCCGTTGGGCTCCTGCGCGTTCGCCGGCACCGACCTGGCCATCGCCCCGGCCCGGGTGGCCGAACTGCTCGGCTTCGACGGCCTGGTCACCAACTCGTACGAGGCGGTCGCCGGGGCCGATCACCTGGTCCGGGTGGGCACCCTCAACGCCCAGGCCCTGGCCACCGGCGCCCGGTTGGCCCGCACCCTGATGGACTGGCTGACCTGGCAGTGGGTGGCCACCCCCGGCGACTTCACCCAGGGCAGCAGCATCATGCCGCAGAAGCGCAACCCGGTCGTGCTGGAGCACCTGGTGTCGATGGCCGGTGCGAGCGCCGCCGACGCCGCGTCGGTGCTCAACAACGTCGGGGCGGCCTGGTGGGAGGACTCCAACAACGCCACCACCGACGTGCAGGTCCGGCTCTGGGACAGCAACGACCGGGCGGACCGGTTCTTCGCCCTGGTCGGCGGCTTCCTCGCCGAGTTGGAGCCGTTGAACCCGCCCAGCCGCGAGGAGATCGTCGCGTCCGGGGCCACCACCACCGCGGCGGCCGACGCGTTGACCCGGCACGGGGTGCCGTTCCGGGCCGCCCACTCGGTCGTCGGCCGGCTGGTCCGGGCCGGTGCGCCGGACAGTTGGACCGCCGACGGGGTCCGGGCCGCCGCCGAGGGGCTCACCGACCGGCTGACCGACGACGCCGTCGCCGACCTGATCGCCGCCGCCGTCCGCCCCGACCTGGTGCTGGACCGGGTGCAGGTGGACGGGCCGGGAGCCGCCGCCGTCCGTGCCCAGGTCGGCACCCTGCGGGTCGCGTTCACCGGTGTCTCCGACCGCCTCGCCGCGATCCGCGACCGGCTGGCCCGCGCCGACGAGGCGCTGGACACGGTCGCCGCCGAGGTGGCCGGCCGATGAGCGCGTCGAGTGGGCGATCCGAAGTCCGTCCGCCTGCCCGAGCGGGGAGACCGTCGCGGACGCGACCGGCGGACCGGGTGCGGCGGCGACGGTGGACCAGGTGACCGTGCGGTTGGCCGGCCGGGCCGACACCGGGACCCGCACCGCCGAACTGCTGCTCGGCATCGACTTCGGCGGGACCAAGATGGCGGTCGGGGTGGCCGACGGCACCGGTCGGCTGCTGGCCCACAAGCGGATCGCCACGCACGCCGAGCGGGGTGCCCCGCAGGCGTTGGACCGGGCCCTGGAGTTGGCCGCCGCGCTGGTCGCCGAGGTCGGCGGGCCGCTCGTGGCGGCCGGCGTGGCCTCACCGGGGGTGGTGCGCCCCGACGGCATCGACCTGGCCCCCAACGTGCCCGGCTGGGAACGGCTGCGACTGGCCGACGCCGTCTCCGACACCCTCGGGGTGGCCCGGGTGGCGGTGGACAACGACCTGAACGCCGCCGCCCTGGCCGAGCTGCGGCTCGGTGCCCTGCGCGACGCCGACCCCGGCCTGGTGGTGGGGATCGGCACCGGTGTGGCGGCGGCCGTCACCGTGGGCGGCGCGGTGCTCGCCGGTCACCGGGGCGCGGCCGGCGAGATCGGGTACGCGGTGGCCGGTGGCCCGTGGCCCGGCACCATGCTGGAGCTGGACTTCTCCGGCCGGGCGCTGGACCGGTTGGCCGACGAGCTGGGGGTGGCCGGGCAGGCGGCCGGGCTGGCCGCCGCCGCCGAGTTGCCCGGCGCGGCCCGGGACGCGCTCACCGCCCGGGTCGACGAGCTGGCCCGGCACCTGGTCACCTGCTGCCTGCTGCTCGATCCGCAGCGGGTGGTGCTGGTCGGCGGGGTCGCCGGCAGCACCCTGATCCGGGGGCTGCTCGTCGACCGGTTGGCCGAGGTGCTGCCGCACCGCCCCGACGTGGTGCTGTCCCGGTTCGCCGACGACGCGGCGTTGCTCGGCGCGATCACCCTGGCCCGGGAAGCGGTGCCGGCGACCCGCTGACCGGCCAGCTGTGCGTCCGGCCGCGAGGGGCGGACCGGTCGGCCGGGGCGTCCGGCCCGCGAAGGGGGCGGACCGGACGCCCCGGTGTTCACTTCGGCAGGTTGGCGCTCGACTTCGCCAGTTGGTACGCCGGCAGCATCGCCTCGAACTCCTCGGTGTCCAGGCCGCCGAGGGTGATCATCAGCTTGCCGTACAGGGTGGACACCAGGATCGCCCGCTTGCGTTCGCCGTCCTCGGTCCAGGTGGCCTCGAAGGCGTCCAGCGGGCCGGCCTTCGTCCGCCGGTACTGCTGCTCCTTCGGAGTGTCGAACGCGGCGAGGTACTTGTCCACCGTGTCCTGCGGGTTCAGCGGCGTGGCCCCGGTGATCTGCCAGACCCGCAGGAAACCGATGTTCCCGGCGGGCTTCGCGTCGATCTCGCAGAGCGGCACGGCCGGGCCGAGGCCGAACTCGGCCCCACCCTTCACCGCCTTGGCCTTCCATTTCGCCGGCACCGAGAACGTCATCGACAGCGTGCAGGCGCTGCCCTCGGGGCCGACCGTGGTGGTGGCGGCGGTGGCCGGGGCGACGTCGTCGTACCAGGGCGGGCCGGCGACGACCGGCGAGGCGGTCGGGCTGGCCGACGGCGCGGGCGAGGCCTTCTGGTCCTCCGTGCTGGCCCGGGCGCAGCCGGCGGTCAGGGTGAGGGTGAGTGCGGCCAGCGCGGCCGTACGTCGGATCATCGGTCTGGGGTCCCCGTTCACATCTCGCCGCCGGTGTGACGGCCGGTGGATGCTAGCGAACGGAGATCCCGCCGTGCTGCCCCGCTGCCGCGCCCGGCCCGGGAACGGCCGACCGCGTCGCGGCTGGCCGGCCCGTCGCGGCGCGACACGCGCCGCGACGGGGACCGGGGTCAGGGGCGGGTGAAGACCAGGGCGACGTTGTGGCCGCCGAAGCCGAACGAGTTGTTCAGCGCCGCCGGCACGTCCAGGTGGCGGACCTTGTTCGCGGCGACGTCCATGTCGAGGCCGTCGTCCGGGTCGTCCAGGTTGATCGTCGGCGGGATGACTCCATCGCGGATGGTCAGGATGGTGGCGATCGACTCCAACGCGCCGGCCGCGCCGAGCAGGTGCCCGGTCATCGACTTGGTGGCGGTCAGCACCGGATGGTCACCGAGTGCCCGGTGCAGCGCCTTGATCTCGGCCAGGTCGCCCACCGGGGTCGAGGTGGCGTGCGCGTTGACGTGCACGATGTCGGCCTTCGCCACGTCGGCGTCGGCGATCGCCTTGGCGATGGCCCGGATCGCGCCGGCCCCCTCGGGGTGCGGCTGGACGATGTCGTACCCGTCGGAGGTGATGCCCGCACCGGCGAGCCGGGCGTAGATGTGCGCGCCCCGGGCGGCGGCGTGGTCGGCCCGCTCCAGCACCACGATGCCGGCACCCTCGCCGAGGACGAAGCCGTCCCGGCTCTTGTCCCACGGGCGGGAGGCCTGCTCCGGCTCGTCGTTGCGGGTCGACATGGCCCGCATGGAGCTGAACCCGGCGATCGGCAGCGGGTGGATGACCGCCTCGGTGCCGCCGGCCACCACCACGTCGGCCCGGCCGGAGCGGATCATGTCCAGGCCGAGCGCGATCGCCTCCGCGCCGGTCGCACAGGCGCTCGCCACCGAGTGCACCCCGGCCTGCGCGCCCAGCTCCAGCCCCACCCAGGCGGCGGGACCGTTCGGCATCAGCATCGGGATGGTGTGCGGGGAGACCCGGCGCGGGCCGGACGCCTCCAGGATGTCGTCCTGCGCGAGCAGGGTCAGGGCACCGCCGATGCCCGAGCCCACGCTGGCGCCCAACCGCTCCGGGTCCAGCCCGGAGTCGGCGAGCCCGGAGTCCGCCCAGGCCTGCTGCGCCGCGATGAGCGCGATCGCCTCCGAGCGGTCCAGCCGGCGCAGCTTCACCCGGTCCAGCACCTCGGTCGGCTCCACCGCGAGCTGGGCGGCGATCCGGACCGGGAGCTGGCCGGCCCACTCCTGGGTGAGCGGACTCACCCCGGAGCGGCCGGCGAGCATGGCGTCCCAGGTCGACGCGACGTCCCCGCCCAGCGGGGTGGTCGCGCCGAGCCCGGTGACGACGACGTCGACGCGACTCATATCAGGACTGCGCCTCGATGAAGCTGACGGCGTCCCCGACGGTCTTCAGGTTCTGCACCTCGTTGTCCGGGATCTTGACGCCGAACTTCTCCTCGGCGGCGACCACGACCTCCACCATGGAGAGCGAGTCGACGTCGAGGTCGTCGGTGAAGGACTTCCCCTCGGCCACGTCGTCCGGGTTCACCCCGGCGACCTCTTCGAGGATCTCGGCGAGGCCGGAGGTGATCTCGTCACGGGTCATTGCGGTGGGTTCCTCTCATCGGGGTTTGTTCTCCGCCGGATGGCGGTGCGCCGCGGTCGCCGACCGCGGCGGGTCTTCAGGGGCAGCGGATGACCTGACCGGCGTAGGTCAGGCCGCCGCCGAAGCCGAACAGCAGCACCGGGGCGCCCGAGGGCACCTCCCGCCGCTCGACCAGCTTGGACAGGGCCAGCGGCACGCTCGCCGCCGAGGTGTTGCCGGACTCGACGATGTCCTTGGCGATGATCGCCTGCGGGATGTTCAGCCGCTTGGCGATGCCGTCGATGATCCGCGAGTTGGCCTGGTGCGGCACGAACGCGGCCAGTTCGGACGGGTCGACGCCGGCCTTCTCGCACGCCTGGAGGGCCAGCGGGGCCAGCGCGGTGGTGGCCCAGCGGAACACCGACTGCCCCTCCTGGGCGATGTACGGCCGCCAGCCCTCGATGCGTACCGCGTCGCTCTTGTCCGGCGCGGAGCCCCACACCACCGGCCCGATCCCGGTCGGCTCGTCGCCGGTGGTGGCGGTGACCACCGCCGCGCCGGCGCCGTCGGCGAAGATGATGCAGGTGGAGCGGTCCGTCCAGTCGGTGACGTCGGAGAGCTTCTCGGCGCCGATGACGAGGGCGTTGCGGGACGCGCCGGCCCGGATGGCGTGGTCGACGGTGCCCAGCGCGTAGGCGAAGCCGGAGCAGGCGGTGTTGAGGTCGAACGCGCCCGGGGCGGTGATGCCCAGCTTGGCGGCGACCCGGCAGGCCACGTTGGGGCTGCGGTCGATCGACGTGCAGGTGGCGACGACCACCAGGTCGATGTCGGCGGCGGTGAGGCCCGAGTTGGCCAGCGCCTTGTCGGCGGCGGCGGCGGCCATGTCGGCCACCGTCTCGCCGTCGGCGATCCGCCGGCTGACGATGCCGACCCGGTCCCTGATCCACTCGTCGTTGGTGTCGACGAACTGGGCGATGTCGTTGTTGGTCACCACCCGGGAGGGTTGGTAGTGCCCGAGGGCGACGATCCGACTGCCGCTCATGCCTGGCCTCCGATGCGGGCGATGGGTCGGCCCGGCGCGACCGGGTCGTCCTGGTGGGCGAGCCACTCGGTGAGCGGGCCGCTGTCGTGGGCGGTCACCTCGACCGGCCCCTGCCGGGTGGCGACCTGCCCGAGTACCTGACCGGTGCTCAGCTCGGTGCCCTCGGTGAGGCCCTCCGCCGGGGCGAAGGTGCCTACGGCGGGGGCGACGACCACCCGGGAGCGGGACGTCGGCCGGCGACCGGGCGGGCCGCTGTGCCGGGCGATCAGGTCCCGGGCGGCGGGCAGGTCGGCGGGGGTGTTCAGGGTGACGATCTCCGGTGCGCCGGTGGCCTTGAGTTCCCGCTTGACCAGCCCGGCGAGGGTGCCGGCCGGGGGGAGTTCGAGTACGCCGGTGACCCCCAGGTCGGCCAGCGTACGCATGCACAGGTCCCAGCGCACCGGCGCGGTGACCTGCCGGACCAGCCGGTGGACCAGTTCCCGGCCGTGCGGGACGGGAGCCCCGTCGAGGTCGGAGAGCAGGATGCGGGCCGGGTCCGACGGGGTGATCCCGGCGGCGACGGCGGCCAGCGCCGCTTCGGCGGGGGCCATGTGCGGGGTGTGGAACGCCCCGGCGACCTTGAGCCGGATGATCCGGGCCTTCGTCGGGGGCTCGGCGGCGAGCTTGTCCAGGGCGTCGAGCGTGCCGGCGGCGACCACCTGGCCGCCACCGTTGCGGTTGGCCGGGTGCAGGCCGCGGGTGGCGAGGGCGGCGAGCACCTCGTCCGGGTCGCCACCGAGCACGGCGGCCATCCCGGTCGGTGCCAGCGCGCAGGCGGCGGCCATCTCCCGGCCGCGTACCCCGGCCAGGGTGATCGCCGTCTCGGCGGAGAACACCCCGGCCAGCGCGGCGGCGGCCAGCTCGCCGACGCTGTGCCCGGCGACCAGGTTCACGTCGTGCAGGGGCAGGTGCTCGGCCGCCAGCAGCGCGGAGGCCACCAGCAGCGGTTGGGTGCGGGCGGTGTCCCGGATCTCGTCGGCGTCCGCCTCGGTGCCGAGCCGCACCAGGTCGACCCCGGCCGGCACCGACCACCAGCGCAGCCGTGACTCGGCGCCACGCAGCGCGAGCCAGGGGGTCAGGAAGCCGGGCTTCTGGGAACCCTGGCCGGGAGAGAGGACGGCGAGCACGTCTATGACTCTTCCCGATACCCCGGGGTATCCGCTGTGCGGGCAGACACCAAACCGCACTAGAACTCTTGGAGGTTTCCTACAAACATCGGCGATGATCGTCGCCGTTCGGTGCTGCTCAGCGGCCAGCCGGGGTCATTTCTGGCTCGGCGCCCCGGGCGGGACGATCGGATCCAACCGGCCCACCGTCAGCGCCACCTGGAGGGCGAAGGCGTCCCGGGGGGTCAGGGGGGAGAACCCGGTCACCTCGGCGATCCGGCGCAGCCGGTAACGCACCGTGTTGGGGTGGACGAAGAGCGCCCGGGCCGCGCTCTCCAGCGTCCCGCCGGCGGCGAAGAAGGCGTCCAACGTCTCCAACAGCTCGCCGCCGGCGCGTACCAGGGTGGCGTACACGTCGTGGCGCAGCCGGCGGCGGGCCTCGGCGTCACCGGCGAGGGCCCGCTCGGGCAGCAGGTCGGCCGCCGGCACGGGCCGGGGCGCGGTCGGCCAGGCCGGCGCCGCCCGGTAGCCGGCCAGCGCGGCCCGCGCCGAGTCCGTCGCCTCGTCCAGGCTGGGTACGGCGGGACCGACCACCACCGGACCCTCGCCGAACGCGGGAAGCAGCTTCTCGGTGGCGGCCATCGGGTCGGCCGCGCCACCGAGCACGATCACCAGCCGGTCGCCGTGTACGCCGCCGATCACCTCCACCCCGATCCGGCGGGCGTGCCGGTAGACGGTGTGCAGCACGGCGGTCACCTCCCCGCCGGGGGACCGGCCCACCGCCACCGCCACCGGTGGCGCGTCGGCCCAGCCCAGCGCGGCGGCCCGGCTGGCCAGCACGTCGGGGGAGTCCCCGCGCAGCAGGGCGTCGACCAGCAGCGCCTGCAACCGGGCGTCCCAGGAGCCCCGGGACTCGGCGGCGCGGGCGTAGACCCGGGCGGCGGCGAAGGCGATCTCCCGGGAGAAGCGCAGCACCGCCTCCCGTAGCTGCTGCTCCTCGCCGGGTGCGGCCAGGTGCGACACCTGCTCCTCGACCACGTCGATGGTCACCTTGATCAGCGCCACCGTCTGCTGGAGGCTGATCGACCGGGCCAGGGCCAGCGGCGCGGTGGCGAACACCTCGTCCGACACCTCCTGGGTGCTGTCCGTGGTGCCGCCGCCGGAGCCCAGCCACTCGACCAGGGACCGGGCGCCGGCCTGCGCCACCAGCATCACCCAGGAGCGCTGGTCGGCCGGCAGCTCGCGGAACCAGGGCAGGCTCTCGTCCATCCGGGTGACGCTGGCCGTGGCCAGCGCCCCCGCCGCCCGTTCGATCCGGCGCAGGGTGGCCGTCAGTCCCATCCCGCCCGACTCGCTCACCGCTCCAGCGTGACATGCCCTGAGCAGGGACTCGACGCCGGCTCCGGGGCAGCCCGCACGGGACGGTCCCGCAGGCGCTGGGGCGCAGGTCGGCGGCGTGCGGTCAGGTCGTGACGGTGACGTGCACCACCCAGCGCACCTGGGGGGACGGGCAGGGGGTCGGCTGGTGCCGGCAGAGGTTGTCGGTGATGGTGGCGACGTCGACCTGCCCGGGGGCGGCGGCCACGTAGCGGGCGACGAGCGGCTGGCCGGTCGGGTAGCCGCCGGTCACGTCGTGCGGCACGACGACCCCGGCGGGGGTGACCGTCGGGGGCAGGTAGTTGCTGGCCAGGCTCACCACTAGCGTGTCACCGACGCGCAGCCTGAGGTCGCGCTGGTTGTCGGGTGCGGTGACGACGACGGTCTGCCCGGCGTCGGTCGGCGGCAGGTCGACGACCGTGATGCGCACCGTCCACAGCACGGTCGGCAGGGCGCACGGCGGGGTGGCGTGCAGGCAGGCGTGGTCGGTGCGGGTGGTCAGCTCGGCAGTGCCCGGCGTCACGGCACGCAACGTCGCCAGGAGGGGCTGCCCGGTCGGGTAGCCGCCGCTGGTCGAGACGGGGGTGAGTGCGCCCCCGGTGGCCGTGACCGGCAGGTAGTCGGCTGCCAGGGCCACGCCCAGCGTCTGCCCGACGAACAGGGTGACGGTGCGCTGGTTGTCGGCCTCCCGGACCGTGACGTCGGCCCCGCTCGGCGGGCTGGCGGTGGTCGGTGGGGCGGCGTCGTTGGCGCAGCCCGGCGTCGGCGCCGAGGTGGGGCCGGCGAGCTGGACACCGAAGGTGGTCGACGCGCCCGACGTCAGCACCCCGTTGTACGACGTGTTGGTCGCGGTCGCGGTGCCGCCGGCCGCGCCGATCGAGGTGTTCCACGACGACACGATCCGCTGGCCGTCGGCGAGCGGCCAGGTGACCGTCCACCGGCTGGCGGTCGACGACGAGGTGTTCGCGACGGTGAAGGTGACGACCTGGCCGCCGCTGGCGCCGCTGCCCCATTGGGAGTCGACCCGGACCGTCGCGGTGCACCCGCCGACCGTGGTGGCCGTGGCGGGCGTGCTACCGGCGACCGTGGTCATGCCGAGGGCGACGATGGTGGTGGCGGCGAGGATGCCGCTCGCCGTGAGAACGGACCGCCTGGACGCGATCATGGCCATTCCTCCGATCGGCGGACCTCCGGCCGGTCACGGCGTCGGACGACAGGCGTCGACTGGAAGCCCACGGTTCTGCACCGCACCCTACGACCGCCCTGGCGGGCCGTCAATAGATGATGATCGATGTTAGCGGATGGGGGGGGCAGCCGGTCCGGGATCATGGCGGTGGCACGGGCAGGGCCAACTCCTGGGCCAGGATCGCCGCCTGCACCCGGCTGCGCAGCGCCAGCTTCGCCAGGATCCGGCTGACATGGGTCTTGGCGGTGCTCTCCGCCACCGCCAGCCGGTCCGCGATCTCCTGGTTGGACAGGCCGACGCCCAGACAGGCCAGCACGTCGCGTTCCCGGGGGGTCAACGCGGCCACGGCGGCCCGGTCCGCCCCGCCGACGCCCGGCGCGGTCGCCGCGAAGGCAGTGATCAGTCGCCGGGTCAGGGTCGGGGCGATCACCCCCTCACCCCGGGCCACCGTGCGCACCGCCGCCACCAGACCGGCCGCGTCGGTGTCCTTGAGCAGGAAGCCGGCTGCCCCGGCGCGCAGCGCGCCGAAGACGTACTCGTCGAGGTCGAAGGTGGTCAGCACCAGCACCTCGGCGGTGCCGGCGGCGACGATCTCCCGGGTCGCGGACACCCCGTCCAGCCGGGGCATCCGGATGTCCAGCACCGCGACGTCGGGGCGCAGCTCCCGGCAGAGCCGGACCGCCGCCGCGCCGTCGGCCGCCTCACCCACCACCTCGATCTCCGGCGCCCCGGCCAGGATCAGCACCAGACCGGCGCGCACCGCGTCCTGGTCGTCGGCCAGCACCACCCGCACCGGGGCGGTCACGGCGACGTCCCGGTGGGCAGCGTCGCCCGCACCCGCCAACACCCGTCCCGCAGGCCGCCGGTGAACTCCCCGTCGAGCAGGATGGCCCGCTCCCGCATCCCGATCAGCCCCGCGCCACCGCCCGGCAGCCCCGCCCCGCCCGCCGTCGGGCCGGCACCGTCCCCACCGTCGGGGACCGGGTTCTCCACCGTCACCACCACCTCCGTCGGCCGGTACGCCACGGTCAGCTCCGCCGTGCCCCCGCCGTGGCGCAGCGCGTTGGTCAACGACTCCTGCACGATCCGGTACGCCGCCAGGTCGACCCCGACCGGCAGTGGTCGGGGTCGGCCCTCGACCGTCGCCCGGACCCGCAGGCCGGCCCCGGTCATCCGGGCCAGCAACCGGTCCAGCTCGTCCAGGCGCACCCGGGTGGCCTCCTCCACCGGATCGACGGTCGGCTCCCGCAGCAGCCCGATGAGCTGCCGCATCTCGGCCAGTCCCTGCACGCTGCTCTCCCGGATCACCCGCAGCGCCGCGTCGACCCGGGGCCGGTCCAGCCCGGGGGCGGACAGCACGGCGGTGGCGTGCAGGGCCACCGCGCTGAGGTGGTTGGCCACCACGTCGTGCAACTCCCGGGCCATCCGGGCCCGCTCGGCCAGCACCGCCTGCCGCCGGTCCAGCTCGACCAGCCGGGCGGTCTGCTCGGCACGGGCCCGTTCGGCCGCCGCCTGGTCCCGGTACTGCCGCACGCTGAACCCGGTGACCACGGGCAGCACCCCGAGCAGCGCGAACGGCACCCCGACGGCGGCACCCCGCCAACCCCAGGCCAGCAGGCCGAGGGCGGCGCTGCCGACACTCAGCCCGACGGTGACCCGCAGCAGCCAGCGCCGCAACCGGGGCGGGCCGTACACGCACGAGTCGTACAGGACCTGGGTGTAGATCACGGTGCTGCCCACCGAGACGCCGAGCGCGGCGTCGGCCAGCACCGCCACGGTGCCCACCGCCAGACCGGTCCGGGTCGCCACCCGGCGCAGCCCGACGGCCCCGCTCACCGCCAGCAGCGGCAGCAGGAACCACGCCCTCGACACCTGCGGCGCCCAGGGGAACTGGGGTTGCAGGCCGACGCCCCAGACCGCCAGGCCGCCGACGAGGGACGCCCCGGCCAGGGCCAGGTCGCGTCCCGGCCGGCCGGAGCCGGCCCAGCCCGGCATCCGCATGGTCCCGATCCCAGCACACCCCGGGGCCGGTCCCCTCCGACCTGCGTAGGAGACCGTCCGCCCGGCCGTCCGTCAAAGGGGGTACGCCGGGCCACCGGTCCGTCGAACGATGGACCCGCAACTCGTCCCCGCCGGTGAGGTGGGCGTCGGTCCGCCCCGGCACGCTGGAACCGAACGGGGAGGTGGGCATGCTGCTGGCCGTCATCATCGGCTGCGAGATCGGGTTCTGGGTGCTGCTCGTCGCCGGGCTGGTCGCCCGGTACCCGCTGCGGCGACCCCGGTGGGGTGCGGCGCTGCTGGTCTGCGTACCGCTGGTCGACCTGGTGCTGCTGGTCGCGGCGGCGGTGGACCTGCGTCGAGGGGCCACCGCCGACGCCACCCACGGGCTGGCCGCCATCTACCTCGGCTTCTCGGTGGCGTTCGGGCACTCCCTGATCCGGTGGACGGACCAGCGGTTCGCCCACCGCTTCGCGGGCGGGCCGCCGCCGGTAAAGCCACCCCGCTACGGCTGGGCGCGGGCCCGGCACGAGTGGTGGGAGTGGGGGAAGGCACTGCTCGGTTGGGCCGTCGCGTGCGCCCTGCTCGCCACCGCGATCGTCGTCGTCGGTGACGCCGAGCGCACCCGGGAGCTGGCGAACTGGATCCGCAGCCTCACCGTCGGGCTGTTGATCTGGCTGGTCGCGTTCCCGGTCTGGGAGACGATCTTCCCGCGTCGACCGAAGTCCTGACACCGGGGTACGCGCTGCACGACGCGTCGGTGCCGGCCAGTACGGTGGCACTGCCGCGCCGGGGTGTCGTCCCGGCGCGCGACGCGAGTGTGAGGAGACCGGGATGGCGCACGGGGAGGCCGAACACGGCTGCGCCCAGGGTGAGCCCTGCCGGCCGGGCCACCACGACCAGCCGGGGGCGGCACGACCGCACCGCCGGGTGGCGACGGAGCAGGTCTGTCGGGCGGCGGAGCGGGCTGACGAGGAGTCGGCGCTGCCCCGCCAGCGCAGCGCCGAGACCACCGAGGGGCCGGCTGCCGGGGAACCGGGCCCGACCGGGCAACCGGACGCGCCGATCCGGGCCTGCCGCAGCGACCTGGCGGGTTGGGCCGGTGCCCACCGGCACGGCCCGGTGCGACCCGGCCGGCGCCCCCAGCGCCTCCAGCGCCCGCCACACCGCTGGTGCTGACCCGCTGACTCCCCGCCGGCCACCTGCGGTCACCGGTCGGGCCGACTGCGGTCACCGGCCCGGCCACCTGCGGTCACCGGCGTGACCAGGTCCGCTGCGTGACCCTGCCGGCGACGTGACCTCAGCGGGTGCGGCGGCGCACCAGCAGGGCGATGCCTGCCAGGCCGACGGTGATCACCAGCATCACGCCGACGTTGAGCAGCAGCAACCGCTGGAGTTCGGCGATCGCGTCGTCGAGGTCGCGGCCCGGGTTCAGGCCGTCCTCCGGGAGGGTCCGGTCGCCGCCGCCGACGCCGCCGGTGACCGTGTCGAGCCGTCGCTCCAGCGGCACCCCGGCGGCGCGCAGCGTCTCGGACATGGTGAGCCGGCCCAGGAACCAGCCGGCGGTGGTCTTACGCAGGTCGGGCTGCTTGGCCGGGCGGAAGGCCCGGGGACCGCCCTTGGCCAGCGGGTAGAGGTCGTACGTCTGCTTGGGCACGTCCCCGGCGAGCACCACGATGGTGTACTTCGGACCGAGGTCGGCCGGCTTGGGCCCCTTGGCCTCACCGGTGCGACCGAACCAGCTGACCTGGTCGATGACCGCGACCACCTGGGTCGGGGCGGTGTCGGCGCGTAGTCGCAACGGCTCCGTCAGCCCGACGCCGGTGATGTCCACCCCGGCGGGCGGCGTCTTCGGCGCCGCCCGGTGCGCCCCGGCCGCCTGCGCGGTCGGGGCGGTGGTGAGTACCGCCGCCGCCACGACCATGGCAACCACTGCGAGTAGTCGCCTCACCCTTTCGACCATCGCCGCCTCCTCGCCCCGTTCGATGGATGGCTGTGCTGCGGGTCACGTGCGGGTCGGTCGACATCGGTGATCGACCGGGTGTCGCCGGCCCACCTCATAGACTCCCTGGAACATCGCGCGGATGCAGCTCTGGGAACAATATGTGGAACTATCTGCGATCCTGGAACGACCAATGGGCAGCCGCGTGATCAGCGGGCGGATCGTACCTTTGCGGAGGGCTTCATGGGGGGCAGGGTCCCACGGTTGGCGCGGGCGGTGCCAGTGCTCGTCGGCGTGGCGCTCGGCGTGGCGTTGCTGCCGGCGACGCCAGCGTTCGCACACAACTCGCTCACCGGGAGCAATCCGGTCAACGGGGCCAAGGTGGCCACCGCGCCGGCCAAGGTCGAGCTGCGCTTTCTGGCCAAACTGGATCCGGGCCGGACGAAGATCACAGTGGTCGGACCGGACAACATCCCGGCCGCCGGTGGCGCGCCGGCCTTCTCCGGCAGCCGGGTCAGCGTGCCGTTCTCCCCCGGTGCGGCCGGCCTCTACATCGTCGGATACCAACTGCCCTCCAGTGACGGGCATCCGATCAAGGGGGAGGTGCGGTTCACCCTCACCACCGGCACCGCCGCCGCGCCTCCGTCGGCCACCCCGCCGGCCAGCACCGCCCCGGCAACGACGCCGCCGAGCAGCCCGGCACCCGCCTCCCCGTCGGCCACCCCGGTCGCCGTCGCCGACACCGGGGACACCGGCCGGGGCTGGCTCTGGGCGGTCGGCGGCCTGGTGCTGCTCGCGGCGCTCGCCACCGGCCTGGTCCTGCGCCGCCGCCGCTCCGCCCGCCCCTGACCGGGGTACGGCGAAGGGCCCGCCGGTGACCGGCGGGCCCTGACGCGAGGCGTGGTGCCCCTAGACCAGCCGGAGCCGGGCGGCGCGCAGCCGGGTCAGGCTGCGCTCCCGACCGAGCACCTCCAGCGACTCGAACAGCGGCAGCCCGACGGTGCGGCCGGTGACCGCCACCCGGACGGGTGCCTGCGCCTTGCCCAGCTTCAGGCCGCGTTCCGCGCCGACCGCCTCCAGCGTCGACTTCAGCGACTCCGCGTCCCAGGAGTCGAGAGCTGCGTACCCGGCGATCGCCGCGTCGAGCAGTTCGGCCGCCCCGGCCTTCATCGCCTTCGCCCAGGCCGCCTCGTCGATCAGCGGCTCGGCGAGGAAGAGGAAGTCGACGTTCGGCACGATCTCGCTGAGCACCGCGAGCCGGGTCTGCGCCAGCGGGGCCACCGCGGCGAACGCGTCGGCGTCGAACTCCGCCGACTGCCACGGCGGCGGCGCGATGGTGTCGGTGCCGGTCAACCAGGGCTGGCAGGCGGCCACGAACTCGTCGACCGGCAGGGCCCGGATGTACTCGCCGTTGAACGCGCGCAGCTTCTTCTCGTCGAAGAAGGCGGGGGAGGGGTTGACCTCGGTCAACCGGAACTCCTCCTCGATCACCGACCAGGGCACGATCTCCCGGTCGCCCGACGGCGCCCAGCCGAGCAGCATCAGGTAGTTGCGCATCGCGGCGGCGAGATAACCCTCGTCCCGGTATGCCTCCAGGGCCACCTTGTCGCGCCGCTTGGAGAGCTTCTGCCGCTTCTCGTTGACCACCACCGGCACGTGGGCCCAGATCGGCGGCTTGACGCCCAGGGCGTCCCAGAGCAGCTGCTGCTTCGGGGTGTTGGGCAGGTGCTCCTCGGCCCGGATCACGTGGGTGATCCCCATCGTCATGTCGTCCACGACGTTGGCGAGCAGGAACACCGGGGAGCCGTCACCCCGGGCGATGACGAAGTCCTCGATCAGCTTGTTCTCGAAGGTCGGCTCGCCCCGGATCAGGTCGACCACCACGGTCGTACCCTCGTCGGGGGTACGGAAGCGCAGCGCCCGCCCCTCGCCCGGGGTCAGCCCCCGGTCCCGGCAGAAGCCGTCGTAGCCCTGGTACTGCGAGCCGGTGCGGGCCTGCACCGCCTCCCGGGTGCAGTCGCAGTAGTAGGCCCGGCCGGCGTCGTGCAGCCGCTGGGCGGCGGCCCGGTGCTCACCGGCGTACGCCGACTGGAAGTAGGGGCCCTCGTAGCTGCCCCGGGCGATGCCGATCCAGTCCAACGCGGACAGGATGCCCTCGGTCCACTCGGGCCGGTTGCGGGCGGCGTCGGTGTCCTCGACGCGCAGCACGAACACCCCGCCCTGCTGCTTGGCGTAGATCCAGTTCTGCAGCGCCGAGCGGGCACCGCCGACGTGGAACATACCGGTCGGGGAGGGGGCGAATCGCACGCGTACCGTCACGCCGCCCAGCCTACGGCCGGGCGCGACCCGGTTTCGCCAGGGGGCCGGACGCCGGTGCCGGGCGCGCGGCGGCAGCGGGCCGGCCCGCCGCTGCCACGCGCCCGGCCCGGTGCCGCCGGCCCCGGCCCGCCACCGGCCCCGGGCCCGGGCCGGTGCTCAGCGGACCCCGCGGATCTTGAGGACCAGGGCGCTGCCGAGCAGGGTCACCACGGCGGTCACCGCGTAGAGCGTCGGGTAGCCGCCGAGGTGCACCACGATCGGGGCGGAGAGCGCCGGGCCGAGCACCTGGGGCGCGGAGTTGGCGATGTTGATCACGCCGAGGTCCTTGGCCCGGTCGGTGGCGCGCGGCAGCACCTCGGTGATCAGCGCCGCGTCGACCGAGAGGTAGACGCCGTAGCCGGCGCCGAGCAGCACGGCGGCGACCAGCGCCATCGACCAGGTCGGCGCGACCGCCAGCAGCACCGCGGCCACCGCCATCACCACCCCGGAGACGATCACGTAGACCTTGCGCCGGCCGGACCGGTCGGACAGCACCCCGGCCACCACGGCGGTGAGCATCATGCCGACGGTGTAGAGCAGGATCAGCACCAGCAGGCCACCCTCGGGGTCGGGGTAGCGCACCCCGTCGGTGAGGAAGTACAGCAGGTAGAGGGTGCCCAGGGCGTTGCCGATCTGGACCAGGAACCGGGTGATCCAGGCCCAGGCGAAGTCGGGGTGCCGGCGCGGGTCGATCCACATCGAGGCGACCAGCGTGCGCAGCCGCAGCGGCGGGCGGTGTGCCCGGGGCAGCGGGTCGTCGCGGGTGAGCAGCGCGAACGGCAGCGACAGCAGCACCACCACCAGCGCCATCGCCGTGTAGCCCGGCACGGTGCCGCTGACCAGGGCGGTGACCAGCACCGCGCCGAGCACCAGGCCGAGCGCCTGCGGGATGCCCACCCAGCCGGAGACGCCGCCGCGCTGGACGACCGGCACCCGGTCGGGGATGGCGGCGGTGAGGCTGGCCAGCATCGCGTTGAAGCAGACCTGGGCGGCGACCCAGCCCAGCGCCACCCCGGCGATGGTCTGCTGCCGGGCCAGCAGCAGCAGCGCCAGCGCGCCGAGCACCGCGCCGCCGGCGGTCCAGACGTGCCGGCGGCCGAACTCCCGTCCGCCGATGCGCAGGCAGGTCCGGTCCGACAGGGCCCCGGCGAGCGGGTTGGCCAGCACCGCGGCGAGCGCGCCCAGCCCGGTGACGACGGCCAGCATCGCCTCCTTGTGGTCCGGGGCGATCCGTTCCACCTGCTGGGGCAGCAACACCTGGATGGGGGTGAAGAAGGCCATCCACACACCGAGGTTGGCCGCGAAGATCAACGCGATCCAGCTCCGCCGCACCGGCACGACCGGGTCGGCGAGCGCCGCCGGCAGCGAGGCCGGCGTGGGGTCGACGGTGGTCACTCCCGGCCGACCTGGGACCGGTACCAGGCGTACGAGGACTTGGGCGTGCGGGTCCCGGTGGCGAAGTCGACGTGCACCAGGCCGAAGCGCTTGGTGAAGCCCTCCGCCCATTCCCAGTTGTCCAGCAGCGACCAGACGAAGTACCCGGTCACGTCGACGCCCTCGTCGATCGCCGCCCGGACGGCGCGCAGGTGCCCGTCGAGGTAGGCGATCCGGTCCGGGTCGGACACCCGGCCGTCGGCGTCCGGGACGTCGTCGTAGGCGCAGCCGCCCTCGGTGATCTGGATCGGCGGCAGCGCGTCGCCGTACCGGTCGCGTAGCCCGACGAGCAGGTCGCGCAGGCCGTCCGGGACCACCGGCCAGTCGAACGCGGTACGCGGGTACCCCTCCAGCGGGACCAGCTCGAACGGCAGCGGCGAGCCGGCCTCGGGGGCGCGTACCCCGGTGGGGTTGTAGTAGTTGACCCCGAGCACGTCGAGCGGCGCGGCGATCACCGCCAGGTCGCCGTCGCGGACCACGCCCGGGTCGAAGCCGTCCGGGTAGCCCCGGCCCAGCAACGGGTCGGTGAACAGGTGGTTGTGCAGGGCGTCGTACGCCGCCGCGGCGGCGTGGTCGGCGTCGGTGTCGCCGTGCCGGACCACCGGCGAGTAGTTGTTGGCGATGGCCACCGGCGCGGTGCTGTGGGCGCGCAGCGCGGCGACCGCCAGCCCGTGCCCGAGTAGTTGGTGGTGGGCGGCCGGGAAGGAGTCGAAGAGCAGGGTCCGGCCGGGGGCGTGCTCCCCGGTGCCGTGGCCGAGGCTCAGGTGGATGAACGGCTCGTTGAGGGTGATCCAGAGCTTCACCCGGTCGCCGAGGCGGGCGGCGGTCAGGTCGGCGTACTCGGCGAAGTGGCCGGCGGTGTCCCGGTTGAGCCAGCCGCCGGCGTCCTCCAGGGGCTGCGGCAGGTCCCAGTGGAACAGGGTGGCGACCGGGTCGATGCCGGCGGCCAGCAGGTCGTCGACGAGTCGGTCGTAGAAGTCCAGGCCGGCGGCGTTGACCGGGCCGGTCCCGCCGGGTCGCACCCGGGGCCAGGCGATCGAGAACCGGTAGGCCGAGACCCCGAGCCCGGCCAGCAGCGCGACGTCCTCCCGGTGCCGGTGGTAGTGGTCGCAGGCCACGTCGCCGGTGCTCCCGTCGATGATCCGGCCGGGCGTGTGGGCGAAGGTGTCCCAGATGGATGGTCCCCGGCCGTCGGCGTCGGCGCCCCCCTCGATCTGGTACGCGGAGGTGGACACCCCCCAACGGAAGCCGGCGGGGAAACCGGGGATCGGTGCGGTCGTCATCCACCCTCCAAAACGCGAAACGTGCTCGCACTCTAGGGCGCGAAGTCCGCGAGCGCTATAGGTGCGAAGCAATGCGGGCGCAAGGGCTCTCGGCGTGTCTTTTTCCAAACACGTCCCAGTAAGTCCGATTTAGCGCATAGAGTGCGGAATATCGCGGATGTCCTCAGTGGGGGAAGAAAAGAATGATCCTCGTCGAACGCAGTGCGCACGTGACGGCGCCGGTGGAAGCGGTCTGGGAAGTCGTCCAGCGGGCCGAGCAGTTGCCCGCCTGGCTGGCCGGGGTCCGGGCCGCCGAGGTCCTCTCGGGGGAGGGCTTCGGCCGCCGACAACTCGTCCAGGCCGGGCGTGGCTCGGCGCACGAGGCCGAGGTGATCGCCTACCAGGAACCCACCCTGATCGGCTGGCGGGAACGCGCCAGGGGGGCCGGTGCCCGGGCCGAGGCGCGCACCGAGATCTACGTGCAGCTCACCGCCGACGAGGAGGAGGGTGGCACGATCGTCCGGCTGATCGTGGTCCGTTGGCCGGCCGGCCCGGTCAAGGGTGCCCTGCTGCGCCTCGGGCTGCGTCGGGTCGGCGCCGACCTGGAGGACTCGCTGGCCCGCCTCACCGACCTGGCCGCCGTCGGCTGACCGGCCGCCTTCCCGCGTCACCCGCACCCGGCGGTGGCCGGCCTCCCTGTCAGGGACGCCGGCCACCGCCGTCCTCGTGCTCCGGCGTCGCCGGCCGTGGGCTCCTTCGGACGACTGCTGGTCGTCGGCGTGCCGGCGGTCGCCTACGGCGGGGTGTGGCCCGCCGAGGGGACGAACAGGCGGTCGAGGTGGTAGGTGAGGATGCGCAGGGCGGCCTCGGCGTCGCGTTGACCGCCGAGGACGCTGGAACCGAGGCCGTTGGTCAGGGCGAGCAGGCCGGCGGCGGTGAGCCCGGGGTCCAGCTCGGCGTGCGCGGCGCCGGCCTGCTGGGCGGCGCGGAGTTGGTGGGCGAGCAGGCGTTCGAGCAGGTCGGGGTGGGGTGCTCCGTGCCTGGTCAGGTCCGGTTCGGCGAGGACCAGGCTGTAGAAGGCGGCGTAGGTGCGGGTCAGCCGGACGCTCTCCGGGTCGGTCGGCAGGATCGCCGTCAGGGTGCCGGACACGACGTCGCGTGGGGTGGGCGGCGATCCGAGCGCGGCGATCCGCCGGGCGACCCGGGCCCCGAGTTCCTCCGCGAGGTAGCCGAGCGAGGCCAGGAGTAGTTCGTCCTTGGTGTGGAAGTAGTACTGCACCAGTCGTACCGACACCTCGGCCGCCGCCGCGACCTCACGCATGCTGGCGTGCTGCAGCCCGCGCTGTTCGGCGATCCGCAACAGCGCGCCGGCGATGTGCCGGCGTCGCTGGTCGTGGTCGACGCGTTTGGGCATGGGCACCGTCCAGTTCGGAGACACTTTTCTGATACGGTCGTATCATGAAACCGCCGGCACGGATCGGCGATTCCACCAGCGACCGCGCCCGGAGACGATTCCACACCCTCCGGCGCCAGGCCCCGGCACGTCGCCGCCGGGTCGGGAGCCTCCCGACACCCTGCGCCGGGGCGGCACCGCCGACCCCGCCGCGCCCCAGGACGACACCGTCCCGCCGAAGGAGGAAGTGCATGCGACGACGCGCACGACAGGCGGTGGTCGTGGCGACCATGACGGCCGCGCTGCTCGGCACGATCACGGCCGTCCCCGCCACCGCGGCCACCCCGGGTCTGGTCCGCACCGGTGCCGGCTGGCTGCGGGGCACCGTCGACGACCAGGTACGCAGCTATCAGGCCATCCCCTACGCGGCGCCCCCGGTCGGCGAGCTGCGCTGGCGGGCGCCCCAACCGGTCCCCGGCTGGGCCGGGGTACGGGACGCCACCGAGCCGGGCAGCTCCTGCCCCCAGCCGGACCCGTGGCAACCCGGCGTGGTGCTGGGTGACGAGGACTGCCTGTTCGTGAACGTGACGACGCCCGCCCGGCCGGCCCGGCCACGTCCGGTGCTGGTGTGGCTGCACGGCGGCAGCTTCACCGGTGGCGCCGGCGCCGACTACGACCCCCGGCGGCTGGCCGCCGACGGTGGGATCGTGGTCGTCACCGTCAACTACCGGCTGGGGGTGCTGGGCTACCTCGGGCTGCCCGGGCTGGCCGGCTCCGGCACGTTCGGCCTCCAGGACCAGCAGGCGGCCCTGCGCTGGGTACGCCGCAACGCGGCGGCGTTCGGCGGCGACCCGCACGACGTCACCGTCGCCGGGCAGTCGGCAGGCGGGATGAGTGTCTGCTCCCAGCTCACCTCGCCCTCGTCCGCCGGACTGTTCGACAGGGCGATCATCCAAAGCGGTTCCTGCCTGACCAGCTGGCCCGACAAGCTGTTCGGGTTCGGCCTTCCCGCGGGCTCCCCCTGGTCACCCCTGGCGCAGGTGCAGCAGGCCGGCGAGGAGGCCGCCGCGGCGCTCGACGCCGGCCGGCCCGGCCCCGAGCGGTGCGCCCCCGGGACGGCGCCGGTGACCTGCCTGCGCGGCATGACGCCGCAGACCCTGCTCACCGCCACCGTCGGCGACCAGGGCACCGTCAACTCGATGTTCGACACCCTGGCCTACGGCACGCCCACACTGCCCCTCCTGCCCGCCGAGGCACTGCGGCGGGGAGCGTTCCACCGGGTGCCGGTGTTGTCCGGCAGCACCCGCGACGAGCACCGCAGCTTCCTCGCCTTCAGCCCCCCGATCGACGCCCTTGCATACCGGCAGCTCCTGGACGCGGCCTTCGGCGCACCGGCGGGCCGGGTCGCCGACCGGTATCCGGTCACCGACTTCGACTCGCCGACCGCCGCCTGGGCGGCGGTCGCCACCGACCGGATCTGGGCCTGCCCCACCCTGGCCGGCGACCGCCTCCTGGCCCGCCACACGCCGGTGTACGGCTACGAGTTCACCGACCGCGACGCCCCGCCACCCGCGCCCTGGATCACCGAACCGCTCGGCGCCTACCACGGCAGCGAGCTGCCGTACCTGTTCGACATGGCGGACCGCAGCCTGGGCGACGGACACCGCCAGCTGGCCGCCGACATGATCGACTCCTGGGCTGCCTTCGCGGCGACCGGTAGGCCCGCCACTCCCGGTGCCGCACCCTGGCCCCGGTTCCGCAGCGCCACCGCCGAGGTCCGCACGCTGGCGCCCGGCAGCGGGGGCCAGCGCACCGACTTCGGCGTCGAGCACCACTGCGACCTGTGGGCGGATCTGGCAACGGGGTGAGGTGGCCCGGCAGCGACGCAGCGAGGCCCGGCGCGGTGGCGCCGGGCCTCGCTGGGTGGTGCAGGTCAGCTGTCGCCGCCGGTCTCGCCGACCGGGGCGGCGTTGACGTCGTCGATGGCGTACTTCTTGGCCGCCTCGGCGGGGACGGTGGCCGGTACCGTCCCGCGCAGGGCGAGCTGTCGCAGCGTCGCGACCGCCACCGACTCGGCGTCGACATGGAAGTGCCGGCGCAGCGCGTGCCGGGTGTCCGACATGCCGAAGCCGTCGGTGCCGAGCGAGGTGTAGTCACCCGGTACCCAACGGGCGATCAGGTCCGGTACCGCGCGCATCCAGTCGCTGACCGCGACCTTCGGCCCGTCGGCGTCGGCCAGCTTCTCCTGGATGTACGGCACCCGCTGCTCCGCGCCCGGGTTGAGCAGGTTGTGCTCCTCGCAGATCACCGCGTCGCGGCGCAGCTCGGTCCAGGAGGTCACCGACCAGACGTCGGCGGCCACCCCCCAGTCCTGGGCGAGTAGCTGCTGGGCCTTGAGCGCCCACTGCATGCCGGTGCCGGAGGCCAGGATGTTCGCCTTCGGCGCGTCCCCGTCGACCTGCGGGGCGGCCGCATAGCGGTAGATGCCCCGGAGCAGCCCCTCGACGTCCAGCTCGGACGGCTCGACCGGCTGGTGGATCGGCTCGTTGTAGACGGTGAGGTAGTAGAAGATGTTCTCCTGGTCCTCGCCGTACATCCGGTGCAGGCCGCGCTCCACGATGTGCGCCAGCTCGAACCCGAACGCCGCGTCGTAGGCGACCACCGCCGGGTTGGTGGCGGCCAGCAGCAGCGAGTGGCCGTCCTCGTGCTGCAGGCCCTCACCGTTGAGCGTGGTCCGACCGGCGGTGGCACCGAGGACGAAGCCCCGGGCCATCTGGTCGGCCGCCGCCCAGAAGCCGTCACCGGTGCGCTGGAACCCGAACATCGAGTAGAACATGTACATCGGGATCATCGGCTCGTCGTGGGTGGCGTACGCGGTGCCGGCGGCGGTGAACGAGGCGACCGAGCCGGCCTCGTTGATCCCCTCGTGCAGGATCTGCCCGGTGGTCGACTCCTTGTACGACAGGAACAGGTCCCGGTCGACCGAGGTGTACCGCTGGCCGTGCGGCGAGTAGATCTTCGCGGTCGGGAAGATCGAGTCCAGGCCGAAGGTGCGCGCCTCGTCCGGGATGATCGGCACCCAGCGCTTGCCGAACTCCTTGTCCTTCATGATGTCCTTGAGCAGGCGGACGAAGGCCATCGTGGTGGCCACCTTCTGCTTGCCCGAGCCGCGCTTGACGTCGGCGAACCGCTCCGGCCCCGGGATCGTCAGCTTCTTGTGGCTGGTCCGCCGGGACGGCAGGTAACCGCCGAGCTGCTCGCGCCGCTCCCGCAGGTACGCCAGCTCGTCCGAGGACTCATCCGGGGTGTAGTACGGCGGCAGGTAGGGGTTGTCCTCCAGAACCTTGTCCGGGATGTCCAGGAAGAGCCGGTCGCGGAACAGCTTGAGGTCGTCCAGCGTCAGCTTCTTCATCTGGTGCGTGGCGTTGCGGCCCTCGAAGTGCGAGCCCAGCGTCCAGCCCTTGATGGTCTTGGCCAGGATGACGGTCGGCTGCCCGGTGTGCTCGGTGGCCGCCTTGTAGGCCGCGTAGAGCTTGCGGTAGTCGTGCCCGCCCCGCTTGAGGTTCCAGATCTCGTCGTCGGACAGGTGCTCGACCATCTTGCGGGTCCGCTGGTCACGACCGAAGAAGTGCTCCCGGACGTACGCCCCGGACTCCGCCTTGTAGGTCTGGTAGTCGCCGTCGGGGGTGGTGTTCATCAGGTTGACCAGCGCGCCGTCGGTGTCCGCGGCGAGCAGCGGGTCCCACTCCCGGCCCCAGACCACCTTGATGACGTTCCAGCCGGCGCCCCGGAAGAACGCCTCCAGCTCCTGCATCACCTTGCCGTTGCCCCGGACCGGGCCGTCCAGCCGCTGGAGGTTGCAGTTGATGACAAAGGTGAGGTTGTCCAGCTCCTCGCGGGCGGCCACGCCGATCGCGCCGAGCGACTCCACCTCGTCCATCTCGCCGTCGCCGAGGAACGCCCAGACGTGCTGCTGGGAGGTGTCCTTGATGCCCCGGTGCTGGAGGTAGCGGTTGAACCGGGCCTGGTAGATCGCGTTCAGCGGCCCCAGCCCCATGGAGACCGTGGGGAACTCCCAGAAGTCCGGCATCAGCCGCGGGTGCGGGTACGACGGCAGCCCGCCGCTCGGGTGGGACAGCTCCTGGCGGAACCCGTCGAGCTGGTCCTCCGAGAGTCGACCCTCCAGGAACGCCCGCCCGTACATGCCGGGGGAGGCGTGCCCCTGGTAGAAGATGTGGTCGCCGCCGCCCGGGTGGTTCTTGCCCCGGAAGAAGTGGTTGAAGCCCACCTCGTAGAGGGAGGCGGAGCTGGCGAAGGTGGAGATGTGCCCACCGACGCCGATCTCCGGCCGCTGTGCCCGGTGCACCAGCATCGCCGCGTTCCACCGGACGTACGCCCGGATCCGCCGCTCGACGTGCTCGTCACCCGGGAACCAGGGTTCCTGCTCCGGGGTGATGGTGTTGATGTAGTCGGTGGTGGTCAGGGACGGCACCCCGACCTGCCGCTCGCGGGCCCGCTCCAGCAGGCTCAGCATGACGTACCGTGCGCGTTTGGTTCCGCGCTCGTCGATGACACCGTCGAGCGACTCGACCCACTCGCTGGTCTCTTCGGGGTCGATGTCCGGAAGCTGGCTCGGCAGACCAGCGGTGATCACCGGGCGCTTGCGTTCCGTAGCCACAGGCGTTCCCTCGGTTGTGTGTGGGATAGGTCTCTAGCGCCATCCTGCCCTCTGGTGGCACCCGTCGTCACCTCTAGCTCCCCCAGACGCGACGCTGAACACAGGTACCCGCCGGTAACTTTGCCCGCTCGGCCGCGCCGGAGTCGGCCCCGGTCGCCCTGCGGGCCGTTCCGTTCCCGCCCGTCGGGTCGTCCCACCAACCGGTCGGCACGGGACGACGGCGACGATGGGGCCGGTGCGGCAGAATGCGCCGTATGCGCAGCGAGGTGAGCACCGTCCGGACCGGTTCCCGACCCACCGTCGTCGACCTCACGGCCGAGGCCGAACGGTTCGTCACCGGGCAGGGTGACGGCCTGCTGCACGTCTTCGTGCCGCACGCCACCGCCGGGGTGGCGATCATCGAGACCGGTGCCGGCTCCGACGACGACCTGCTGCGGGCGCTCGACGACCTGCTGCCCACCGACGACCGCTGGCGGCACCGGCACGGCTCGCCGGGGCACGGTCGCGACCACGTGCTGCCCGCCTTCGTGCCGCCGTACGCGACGCTGCCGGTGCTCGGCGGGCGGCTCCAGCTCGGCACCTGGCAGTCGGTCTGCCTGGTCGACCCCAACGGCGACAACCCGTCGCGCCAGGTCCGTTTCTCCTTCCTCCCCGGCTGACCCGGCCCGCACTCCCCTCCCGCAGGCGCCCGGTCCGCCCCGGCGCGGTGCACCGTCCCGCCCGGCCGCCCGGTGCCGCGCCGCGTCCCGGCCGCCGCGTCGGGCTGGCTCAGCGCAGCCCGGTCTCCGTCTCGACGGTGTACCGGTCCCGGTCCACGCCCGGCGGCAGCGCGCGGGCCGTCGTCGGCGGCCGGTCGCCCGTCTGGTGCAGGCCGGGCACCCGGTCCTCGACCACGAACGACGCCCGGGGGTACGCCGGGGCGCCCGCCCGGCTCACGTACGGCAGCACCATGAAGTCCGCACTGAGCTGCGCCAGGGTGATCGTGGTCCGGACGAAACCGCGCAGGTCGTTCTGGAACCGCAGGTGCGGATTGGTGCGCAACCAGGGGTGCGAGCCGCTGGCCGAGTCGAAGCCGTCCCCGCCCGAGGTGACCGAGGAGCAGACCAGCTCGACGCCGACGGCCCGCGCCCCCGGGTCGGTGTAGTCCAGCTTCAGGTCGGCGGCCCAGTGCGCGTGCACGTCCCCGGTGAGCACCACCGGGTTGCGCACCCCGGCGTTCACCCAGCCCCGGGTGATCCGGTCCCGGGAGGCAAGGTAGCCGTCCCAGGCGTCCATGCTGGTCAGCCTGGCCGGCCCGGGGTCGCGGTCCCGGGCGGCGAAGAACACCTGCTGGGCGAGGAGGTCCCAGCGGGTGTCGGAGCGGCGGAACCCGTCGAGCAGCCACGCCTCCTGCGCCGCGCCGGTGATGGTGCGGCCCGGGTCGGCCGCCGCCGGGCAGTCCCGGTAGCCGTCCCCGCACGCCTGGTCGTCGCGGAACTGCCGGGTGTCGAGCAGGTGGAAGGTGGCCAGTCGACCCCAGCGCAACCGCCGGTGCAGCGCCAGGTCCGGACCGCGCGGCACCGAGGCCCGCCGCAACGGCATGTTCTCGTGGTACGCCTGGAAGGCGGCGGCCCGCCGGGCCAGGAAGTGCGGATCAGGCTCCTCCGGCACCGCGCCGGCCCAGTTGTTCTCCACCTCGTGGTCGTCGAAGACCACCGCCCAGGGGGCCACCGCGTGCGCCGCCTGGAGATCCGGGTCGGTCTTGTACTGGGCGTGCCGCTGCCGGTAGCCGGCCAGTGTCCGGGTCTCCGGACCCTCGTGCCCGCGCGGCCGGTCGGGGCCGTACTCCCGGGCGTACTCGTACTGGTAGTCGCCGAGGTGCAGGATCAGCTCCGGGGCGCTCTCGGCCAGCCGCCGGTAGGCGGTGAAGTACCCCTGCTCGTAGTGGGAGCAGGAGACGAAGCCCATCGCCAGCGCGGCGGGCAGGGCCGCCGGGTCGGGCGCGGTGCGGGTCCGCGCGGTGGGGGAGAGGTGCCCCTCGGCCCGGAACCGGTAGAAGTACTCCCGCCCCGGCAGCAGCCCGGTCAGCTCGACGTGCACGCTGTGCGCCGACTCGGGCCGGGCGGTCGCCGTGCCCCGCTGGACGACGTGCCGGAACAACTCGTCGGCCGCCACCTCCCACTGCACCTCGACCACCCGGTCGGGCATGCCGCCCAACCCGTCCCCGGCCAGCGGCTGCGGGGCCAGCCGGGTCCACAGCACCACGCCCTCGTGGTCCGGGTCGCCGGAGGCCACCCCGAGGGTGAACGGCCAGATCAACGGTCGGTGGTGGGCGGTGCCCACCGGGCGGGCGGGACGCCCGTCGGCGGCGTCGGCGGGCGTCGACAGACCGCCGGTCGCGCCGGCCGCGCCGAGCGCCGCGCCGGAGAGCAGGACGGTACGGCGGGACAGTGTCATGGGAACCTCCCGGGGTGCGGTGCGTACCTGACCCCGGCAGCGTCGCGACCCCTGGTGACCGTCAGGTGACGGCGGGAGACCGTCGTCGTCTCCGCCAGCCGAACAACGGCAGGCGATCGGGGCCGGGCGGCCGGCCCGGTGGCGCGGTGGGCGGTCGACACGGACGTAGAGTCGGGGGATGACGCAGGGGGCCGGCCCCACGGAAGCCGACTGGGCCGACCGCACCGGGCTGACCGGCGAGACGGTGCGCCGGTTCCTGCACGTCGCCGGCGCGATCCGGCAGGACCAGGAGGCGGCGCTCGCCGCCCTGGGACTCACCCCGGCGGTGGCCCGTGCGCTGTACGAGCTGGACCCGGACCGGCCGTCACCGGCGCGTGACCTCGCCGCGCGGTTGGCGTGTGACCGGTCCAATGTGACCGCCCTGGTCGACCGGCTGGAACAGGCCGGGCTGGTCACCCGCCGGGTCGACCCGATCGACCGGCGACAGAAGGCGCTGCTGGTCACCGACGAGGGCCGCCGGGTACGGGAGCAGGTCCGCGAGGCGCTGTCGGGTTCCCGGCTGCTCGTCGGGTTGACCATCGAGGAGCTGTCCACTTTGCGGGAACTGGTGGGAAAGGTATCCGACGGGGGCTGGCCGCAGCGGTGTGCGGAGGACTGACTCACCCCCGGTCGGATCGTGTCTGAGTGGGCGACCGTGGCCTCCGTCGGTAATGCTGATCGCGTGACCACCCCGCAAGATCTCGACGACCGGTTCCGGGAGACCCTGGGCGCGTTACCCGAGCCCGAGCGGCGGCGTGACCCCGCGCAACCGGTACGGCCGGCCGCCGCGCTGACCGGCCGACAGTTGCTTGCCCTCTTCGACGCGCAGGTGACCAGCCGCCAGCTCGACCTGGCCGGCCGCTGGCTGCGCAGCTTCGACGAGGGCTTCTACACGATCGGCTCGGCCGGGCACGAGGCGAATGCGGCGGTGGCCGCCGCGCTGCGCCCCACCGATCCCGCCCTGCTGCACTACCGCTCCGGCGCCTTCTACTGCCTGCGCGCCGCCCAGGCGGCCGGCAGCTTCCCGGACGGGGACGGCGCGGCCGGCAGCTTCCCGGACGGGGACGGCGCGGTTGGTGGCTTCCCGGACGGGGACGGCGCGGTTGTCGGCCCTCCCGGCGGGGACGGCGCGGCGGCGCTCGGTCACCCGGACGGCGAACGTGACCTCGAAGACGGCACCGACCCGTCGGTCGGTGATCGCGACGGCACCCGCCTGACTGTCGCTCCACATTCCGCCGGCTCCACCGCCGGGGACCCGGACGCCTGGCCCCTGCTGCTCAGGAGCCCGGACGTCGCCACCTCATCGCTCGCCACCTCACCGCTCGCCGGCTCGCCGGCCGGGCAGGGGGACCTCCCCGGCCCGCCGGTCGGTGGAGCGGAATCCCCCCACCCGGCCGGGGCAGCGGATCTCACCTCTGCGTCGTCGGCCGGCGTGACCGGTCAGGCCGGATCGGCACCGGGAGACGGCCCGGAGGTTGCCGTCGAGGACGCGCGCCCCGCGCCGTCGGGCACGACGGACGTGCGCCCCGTGCCGTCGGGCACGACGGACGCGGTCGACGGTGACGCCGGGCCGTCTTTGCCGGTCGGTCCGGTGGCCTACCGGGTGGGCAGCGACGGCACCACCGAACCGGTGCCCCGGCGCCGGCCCGCCGCCCCGGAGTCCACCCCCGCCACCCCCGCCACCCCCGCCACCCCCGCCACCCCCGCCACCCCCGCTGGCCCCGCGCCGAGGGCTGCCGCGCCCAGCCCCGACCCGGGCAGTCCCCCCGTCCCCGCCCCGGTGCCCGCCGCCGAGGTTCCCGTCCCTGCCGGTCCGGTGCCCGCCGGTCCGGTGCCCGCCGGTCCGGTGCCCGCCGGTCCCGTGCTGCCGGGGTCCGTGGTCGGGGTGTCGTCGGTATCGGCGGTCGGGTCGGGACCGGACGACGACGGATGGCAGGAGGCGTACGCCGTGGCGGCCCGGGACGTGCTGCGCGGGATGGTCGCCTCGACCCTCGACCCGATCGCCGGGGGCCGGCACAAGGTCTTCGGCCGGGTCGACCTGGCCGTGGTGCCGACCACCTCCACCATCGCCTCGCACCTGCCCCGGGCGGTCGGCCTGGGACTGGCCGTGGAGCGGCTGCGCCGGATCGACACCGCCGGCCGGCGCGACGAACCGGCCGGTCCGCTGCGTTCGCCGTGGCCCCGGGACGCCATCGTGGTCTGCTCGTTCGGCGACGCCTCGGTCAACCACGCCAGCGCCACCGCCGCGTTCAACACCGCCGGCTGGTACGACCACACCGGCCTGCGGATTCCGGTGCTCTTCGTCTGTGAGGACAACGGCCTGGGCATCAGCGTCCGGTCGCCGGACGGTTGGGTGGAGCGGACGCTGCGGGCCCGGCCCGGGGTGCGCTACTTCACCGCCGACGGCACCGACCCGGTGGCCGTGCACGCGGTGGCCGCCGAGGCCGCCGGCTGGGTGCGGCGGCACCGTCGTCCGGCGGTGCTGCACCTGCGGACGGTGCGGCTGTTGGGGCACGCCGGGGCGGACGCCGAGCGGGCGTACCGCAGCACCGCCGAGATCGCCGCCGACGAGGCGCGCGATCCGGTGCTGGCCACCGCCCGGCTGCTCGTCGAGGCGGGGGTGGCCACCGGCGAGGAGCTGCTGGCCCGCTACGACGAGCGGGGCTGGCAGGTACGCCGTACCGCCGAGGAGGTGCTCGACGAGCCGAAGCTGTCCGCCCCGGCCGACGTGGTGGCCCCGCTGTCGCCCCGCCGGCCCAAGCGGGTCGCCACGACGGTGGCGCAGGCGGCGGAGCGGGCGGCCGGGCCGGACGCGGCCGACCGGGTGGCCGCGTTCGGTGGCAAGCCCCCGGAGCTGGCCGGCCCGCTGACCCTGGCGCAGAGCATCAACGCCGCCCTCGCCGACGGGATGCTCAGCTACCCGCAGTTGGCGGTCTTCGGTGAGGACGTCGCCGCCAAGGGCGGGGTGTACGGGGTGACCAAGGGGCTGCGGGACAGGTTCGGCGCGGCCCGGGTCTTCGACACCCTGCTGGACGAGACGTCGGTGCTGGGGCTGGGGTTGGGCGCCGGGCTGGCCGGGATGCTGCCGGTGCCGGAGATCCAGTATCTGGCGTACCTGCACAACGCCGAGGACCAGTTGCGGGGCGAGGCGGCCACCATGCAGTTCTTCTCACAGGGGGCGTTCCGCAATCCGATGGTGGTGCGGGTGCCGGGGCTGGCCTACCAGGAGGGGTTCGGCGGGCACTTCCACAACGACAACTCGGTGGCCGTACTGCGGGACGTGCCGGGTCTGGTGGTCGCGGTGCCGGCGCGGCCGGACGACGCCGCGCCGCTGCTGCGGACCTGCCTGGCCGCCGCCGTGGTGGACGGCACCGTCTCGGTGTTCCTGGAGCCGATCGCGCTCTACCACACCCGGGACCTGTACGAGCCGGGTGACGGCGAGTGGCTGGGGTCCTACGCCGAGCCGGCCGACTGGGCGGCCGGTCACGCGCCGATCGGCCGGGCCCGGGTGTACGGCGTCGGTTCGGCCGAGGACATCACCATCGTCACTTTCGGTAACGGGGTGCGGATGTCGCTGCGGGCGGCGTCGACCCTGGCCGACGAGGGGATCGGCAGCCGGGTGGTGGATCTGCGCTGGCTGGCCCCGCTGCCGGTGGCGGACCTGATCCGGGAGGCGTCCGCGACCGGCCGGGTGCTGGTGGTGGACGAGACCCGGCGCTCCGGCGGGGTCGGTGAGGGCATCCTCGCGGCGCTGGTCGACGCCGGATTCGTGGGTGCGGCGCGACGGGTGGCCTCAGTTGACTCGTTTGTACCATTAGGTCCGGCTGCCCGTCAGGTGCTGGTCTCCGAGGATGCCATTACCCAGGGTGCCCGTACGCTGCTGGCACGGTAAATTCCGTTCCACCCGGTGCGCCACTTGCGCGACGGACCACAACTGTGTGGACTCTGCCTGACGGCGTCGCCACGACGCCGCCGGGCAGGGACGAGATGAGGAGGCACGCGACAGTGAGCGCGACCGCTGGTCAGGCCGCCGACGGGGTACGTCTCCTGGCGGACCGGTTCGGGATCGAACCGGGGATGGTCGTCATGGAGATGGGGTACGACGAGGACGTCGACCAGGATCTCCGGGACGCCCTGACCGACCGCTGTGGAGAACTGGTCGACGAGGACACCGACGAGGTGGTCGACGCGGTGCTCGTCTGGTACCGCGACGGCGACGGCGACCTCTTCGAGCTTCTCGTCGACGCCCTCGGTCCGCTGGCCGACGCCGGAGTCGTGTGGCTGTTGACCCCGAAGGCCGGGCGGGACGGGCACGTCGAGCCGAGCGAGGTCGCCGAGTCGGCGCAGACCGCCGGCCTCCAGCAGACCTCGACCCTCAACGCCGGCCTGGACTGGAGCGCCGCCCGGCTCGTGCTGCGTCGTGGCTCCAAGGGCCGCAAGTAGGGTCCCGGCCGGGCCGTACCCAACTGAGCAATCCCGCATCCGGGGCGTCGCCGCCGGGTGTGGCAGGCTGGACCCACCTCAGAGTCGACCCAAGGAGTTCGCATGCCGATCGAGGTTGGTGCCGAGGCGCCCGACTTCCTGTTGAAGGACCAGAACAACCAGGAGGTGCGGCTCTCGGACTTCCGGGGCAACCGCACCGTGCTGCTGGTCTTCTACCCGCTCGCCTTCACCGGCATCTGCCAGGGTGAGCTGTGCGAGGTGCGGGACAACCTCAACGACTACGTCAACGACGACGTGCAGGTGCTCACCGTCAGCGTCGACTCGATCTACGCCCACAAGATCTGGGCCGAGAAGGAGAGCTACCAGTTCCCGCTGCTGGCCGACTTCTGGCCGCACGGGGCGGTCGCCCAGGCGTACGGCGTCTTCAACGACCTCGCCGGCATCGCCAACCGGGGCACCTTCGTCATCGACAAGGCCGGCATCGTCCGGTTCGCCGAGATGAACATGCCGGGCGAGGCGCGTGACCAGCAGGGCTGGCGCAAGGCCCTCGCCGACACGGTCGCCGCCTGACCTTCGCGCCGACCGCGCGCCGCCGCACCGGGTCCGCCGGTGCGGCGGGCGCACCGTTCGACCGGGCACACCGTTGCGACGGGCCGGCAGTCGGCAGGTAAGCTTGCCAGCCTCCGGCCCGCTCGTACGGGCGTTCCGGGCGCGTAGCTCAGTGGGAGAGCACCCGCCTTACAAGCGGGGGGTCGCAGGTTCGAAACCTGCCGCGCCCACCACCCTTCACCAGCACCGCAGCGATCCCCGTTCCGTCCGCTGACGGCAGCGTCCCGCAGTCCGTTCCCACCCTGCCGTAGGTCTGAGGGACCACCGTCCGGGCGTCCGCTCCGGCCCCGAAGACCGGCGCAGGTCGAAGGAGACACCGGTGAGCTACGCGGACGTCAACGGGCTGCGGCTCTGGTACGAGGAGCACGGCGAGGGGCGGCCGTTGGTGCTGTTGCACGGCGGCTACGGCGCGGTGGAGACGTTCGCGCCGATCCTGCCGGCCCTGGCGCGACGTCGCCGGGTGATCGCGGTGGACCTCCAGGGTCACGGCCGGACCGCCGACGTGGACCGACCGCTGCGGTACGAGTCGATGGCCGACGACGTCGCCGCGCTGCTGCGCCATCTCGACCTGCCCGGGGCGGAGGTGCTGGGCTACTCCCTCGGCGGCGGGGTGGCGCTGCGGACCGCGATCCAGCATCCGGAACTGGTGCGCCGGCTGGTGCTGGTCTCCACCCCGTGCCGGCGGCAGGGCTGGTATCCCGAGGTGCTGGCCGCGCTGGCCGGCCAGGACGAGCAGGCCGGCGAGCAGATGCGCGGCACGCCCACGTACCAGCTCTATGAACGGATCGCCCCCCGACCGCAGGACTGGCCGCAGCTGTGGGCCAAGTCCGGTGCCCTGCTGCGCCGCGAGTACGACTGGTCGCCGGAGGTGGCCGCCCTCGCCGTACCGACCCTGCTGGTCTTCGCCGACGCCGACTCGATCCCGGTCAGCCACATGGCCGAGTTCTACGGGCTGCTCGGCGGCGGCCACCGCCCCCCGGGCGCGGCCGGCACCGCCCGCCTCCGCCCCCTTTCCCGCCTGGCCATCCTCCCCGGCCTCACCCACCAGGAAATCCCCACCACCCCCCTGCTACCCCGCCTGGCCCTCCCCTTCCTCACCCACCAACTCCGCTGACCCCCCGCCCGCCCCGCCCCCACCCCGCCCCGCGGCGGTGATCAAGAGGTTCGCGTCACGAAACCGCGCCGCGATGACGCAAACCTCTTGATCACCGGGCTGTCTGCGGGTGGGTGAGGCGGTGGCGGAGCCAGGGGAGGAGGGCGTCGGCCTGGGCCTGTTGGAACGGGCGGACGGTGGGGATGCCGGGGGGTGGTGGGCGGCGGGCGCTGTCGGCGAAGAAGCCGGCCAGTCCCGCGTAGACGCCGGTCAGGGCGGCGGGGTCGACGCCGGCGGTGAGCGGCAATCGGTGCAGCAGCGCCTCGGTGTCGTGCCCGCCGTGCAACCGGACGTTGACCAGCAGCATTGCGGTGTCCAACCAGGCGGGGCCCCGGCATGCCCACGGCCAGTCCACCACGGTGACCGCCCCGTCCGGGCCGATCAGCAGGTTGTCAGCCCGGACGTCGAGGTGGCACAGGGTGTCGCCGGTCAGGCAGGCCAGTCCCCGGTCGGCTGCCGCGCACAACTGGGCCAGGTGCGCGGCGACCCACGGGTCGAGCCGGGGCGGTGGGTCGGCGGCGATCCGCTGCCAGCCGGCGAAGTCGTGGGCCAGCCGCGCGGCGGCGGTCGGCGTACCCGGCACCGGGTTCGGCGTGAGCGTGTCGGCCAGGGCTTCCAGCGTACGCAGCACCGGGTCGAGGTCGGTGTCCCGCCAGGGCGTGTGCGGGTGCCGGCCGTCGACGTCGGTGAGCACGAGCGCCACCCACTCGCCGTCGTCGTGGCAGCCGAGCAGTCGGGGTGTCGGCGCGGACAGGGGCAGGGCGGCGGTGTGCCGGGCCTCGGCGCGGTGCAACCGGGGGCTGTCCGGGTTCTGCGCCGGACTGACCGCCTTGACGAACGCCCGCCGGCCGTCGGCCGTACGGACCCGGTCGGCGGTGCCGGGGGAGTACCCGCCGGGCTGGGAGACCGCCTCGACCACCCGGTCACCGGCGATCCGCTCCACCGCCTGCCGCACGTGCCCAGGCAACTCGTTCCATCCTATTCTGCCGCCCCCCGCGCTCACACCCGTCATTCCCCCACCCTGGCCAGCACCCCCGACCCCAGGCAACCCGATTACCCCACCCACCCCAGGCGCGACCCCGCACTGCCTCCCACTCCCGCCTCCGAGCGGGCGCGGTGGAGTGCCCCGTCGCGGGCCGGTGATCAAGAGCCTTACGTCAAGAGCGCGGCCCGATCCGACGCAAACCTCTTGATCACCCCTACATTCCCGTCGATGTCCCCGTCCGCGGGGGGCGGAGGCAGCGGGATGGGAGAACGGGGAGGGGCATGGCTGGGGTGGGAGGGGGAATGCGGGCGGGACGGTTCTGGGGAGGAGTGACGGATGAGGGGTCCCACCGGCTTGACCATCGGTGTGCTCGGCTCGTACGGCGGTCGGAACCTGGGAGACGAGGCGATCCTCACCGGGCTGCTGGCCGATCTGCGCGAGCAGGAGCCGAACGCCCGGATCATCGTGTTCTCCCGCAATCCGGCGCATACCGCGCTGGCCCACCCCGATGTCGAGGCGGTGCCCTGGGAGGGCGTCAGCCGGGTCGACTCGGCCGAGGTGCTGGCCCAACTCGACCTGCTCATCCTCGGCGGTGGCGGCATCCTGTACGACAAGGAGGCCCGCCGCTACCTGCGGGTCGTCCGGGTCGCCCAGGAACGCGGGCTGCCCCTGCTGACGTACGCGGTGGGGGTCGGGCCGCTCACCGACGGGGTGGACACCGGCATGGTCCGGGAGACGCTGGCCGGGGCGACCGAGGTGACCGTGCGGGACCAGGAGTCCCGGATGGTGCTGGAGGAGGCCGGGCTGCTCAACCCGATCACGGTCACCGCAGATCCGGCGTTCCTGCTGGAGCCGGAGGACTTCCCCGCCCGGCTGCTGCGCGAGGAGGGGGTGCCCGCCGGCAAGCGCCTGGTCGGGCTGAGCGTCCGGGAGCCGGGGCGGGCCGCGGAACGGCTCGACGTCGACGGGTACCACCGGTTGCTCGCCCAGATCGGCGACTTCCTGGTGCAGCGGATCGACGCGCACGTGCTGTTCGTCCCGATGGAACGCGACGACATCCGGCACTCGCACGGGGTGCTGTCCCACATGATCGCCGCGGACCGGGGGCGGATCCTGCACGGCGACTACTCGCCCCGGCAGGTGCTCGGCCTGATGAAGCACTTCGACCTGGCGGTCGGCATGCGGCTGCACTTCCTGATCTTCGCGGCGATGGTCGGCACCCCGTTCCTGCCCCTGCCGTACGCGGGCAAGGTCTTCGACCTGGCCCAGCGGCTCGGGGTGCCGGCGCTGCGCGGCGTGGAACGCGAGGTGGAGGGTCCGTTGCTGGCGGAGGTCGACCGGCTCTGGGACGAGCGGGACTCCCGCCGGGAGGCCACCGCCCGCCGGGTCGCCGAGGTGTGCGACCAGGCCCGGGGCACCTCCCAGGTCACCCGGGCGGTGCTGGACGGTCTGCGCTCGCGCACCCTGGCCCGGATGGCCGCCTGACCAGGCGGGTGCCGCGCCGGCCCACGACGGGTCGCCGGTGACCGTCACCGCCCCGGCCGTCCGGCCGCAAGCCGACCGGCGACCGGGGCGTGGCCGCCGTCTCGGCGGTCGGCGGGATCAGAGCGCCGGGCCGCGCCAGCGGTAGCGCCACTGGTCGCCGGCCGACTCCAACTCGTAGATCTGGGCGTCGACCAGCCCTTGCGGGCCGAGGTGGTGATGGGTCAGCGGGGGACGGTCGTTGCCGTCCAGCTCGACGTCGACCGCCTCGCCGTCAGCCGGGCCGTCCGCCAGGGGAATCCGTACCGTCGATGCCATGCGCCCATCCTGCCAAGCCGGCCGCCGGACCGCAGGGTTTGCCGGGACAGCGGGACCGCTCGCGTGCGGCTATCGTCCGGTGATGGCGGAGATTCAGATCGACATGACCCTCGGACCGGTGCTGGCCCGCACCGGTGACGAGCGGGCCGTGCTCGGTGCGTTCCTCGATTTCCACCGGGCGATCGTGCTGCGCAAGGCTCGCGGCCTGACCGACGCCGAGGCGACCCGCCGGCTGGTGCCGTCGGCGACCACCCTGGCCGGCATCCTGCGGCACCTCACCCTGGTCGAGCGGAACTGGTTCCCCTACCTGCTCGACCCGGCCCCCGGCGACGTCTTCCCCACCTCCGAAGAGGACGCAGCGGCCAGCTTCGCGCTGGCCGAGGGGGAGACCCTCGACTCGCTCGCCGATGCCTATGAGCGGGCCTGTGACCGCTCCCGGGAGTTGGCCGCCCGGTTCCCGCTGGACCATGTCGTCCCGCAACCGCAGCTCGGCGAGGTGTCGCTGCGCTGGATCATGGTGCACATGATCGAGGAGACCGCCCGGCACGCCGGGCACGCCGACATCCTCCGTGAGCTGACCGACGGCAGCACCGGCCAGCTCTGACCCGCACCCGGGGCCGTCGCGGTCGTCGGGCCGGAGGCGGCAGGGCCACCCCGCCTGTCCCATCAGTGCGGGCGACGTCAGTCGGGGCGGGCGGCCATGGCGCCGACGGTAACCGGTTACCGCCGCCTATCCTGACCCCCGGGCGTCGACGAGGGGGAAGCTGTGCTGGTCGTCCACGGGGCGTGGCTGGTCGGGACCGGGCTGGCGGTCTGGGCGGAGGATTCCACCCGGCCGACGCAGGTGCCCCGACGGCCCGGTCGGGCCCCCCGGGAGCGCCCGCACCCCTTCGCCGCCGAGCCGGCCGCGCTGTCCGCGCTGCTCGGCGACCACCCGGCCGGCACCGTGCTGCTCACCCTCCCCACCCGGGCCGGTGCGCCGCTGCACTCCCCGGAGCTGGTCCCGGCCACCGTCGCGGAACCGGTCCGCGGCCCGGTCACCCTCGCCGGTTGGCGCACCCCCGCCCTCCGGTACGCCCCGGACGACGCGTTCGACCTGCTGCGTACCCTCGACGGGCTCGACGCCGTGGTCGGGGCCGGCCTGCGTCACCTCGCGGAGCTGGCCGGCTTCGCGGCCGACCTGGTGTCCCGGGGCCGGTTGCTGCCCGGCGTGGCCGACCGCCCCCCGGGGCACGTGGCCCGGGGGGCGGCGGGTCGACGGGCGGGCGGCCGTTCGGTGCGGTCCGCCGGGTCGGCGGTCGGCTGGGCGGTGTGGCGACCCCTGCTCACCGGCGCGGACGCCACCTGGGCCCGGTCGCTGGCCCTCGCCCTGCCCCCGGCCGTCCGGGCCGCCGTCGACATCCCGGCCGCCACCTCCCGTTCCCGTCCCGCCGAGGGCCGGCCGGTCGGGCGGCGAACCGGCCCCGACGAGGTACCGCCCGGTGCTGGTGCCACCGACGCCGGTGCCGGGTCCGGTCCCGACGGGGTCGGTGGGCTGGTCGCCGAGGTGCTGGACCTGCTCACCGATGCCGCCGCCCGCCGGGTGCTGGCCGACACCGACCTGGTCCGGGGCGGTCGGCGTGACGGCGTGACGGCCGGTTGGCTGGCGGCGCTGACCGGCCCGCAGCGGCGGTTCACCGCCGAACCCGCCGCACTGGCCACCCTCCACGCGGAGCTGGACGCCTGGCAGCGCGACGCCGTGGGCGGCCCGGTGCGGGCCAGTTTCCGACTGGTCGAGCCGGCCGACGACGAGATCGTCGACACCCTGACCGTGGTGCCGGCCGACCCGTCGACCGTGATCGGACAGGGCGGACGGTGGCGCATCGAGTTCGGCCTGCAGGCCGCCGACGAGCCGGGCCTGCACGTCGGCGCCGGTGACATCTGGCGGACGCCGGAGCGGTTGCCGGCGCTGGCCGGCCGGTGGCACGACCCGCAGGAGACCCTGCTGGCCGAGCTGGGCCGGGCCGGGCGGCTCTGGCCGGAGCTGGACGAGGCGCTGCGTACCCCCGCCCCGGAGCAGCTGGAGCTGGACGTCGAGGGAGCCCACCGGTTCCTGCGTGACGGCGCACCGGTGCTGCACGCCGCCGGCTTCGGGGTGCTGCTGCCGTCGTGGTGGCGGCGGCCGTCGGCGCGGCTCGGCACCCGGTTGCGGGCCAGCAGCAGGACCGCCCCGGGCACCGTCGCCGCCACCTCCGGTGGGCTGGGGCTGGACGCGCTGGTCGACTACCGCTGGGAGGTGGCGCTCGGTGACGAGGCGGTGGACGCCGACGAGCTGGCCGCCCTGGCCGCGTTGAAGACCCCGCTGGTGCGGCTGCGCGGCCGGTGGGTGGAGTTGGACCCGAAGCGGCTGGCCGCCGGACTGCGGCTGCTGCGGTCCCCCGGTGAGCTGACCGTGGCCGACCTGCTCAAGATGGGGTTGGCCGGGGCGGACAACCCCGACGCGCTGCCGGTGTTGGCGGTGACCGCCGACGGGCCGCTCGGTGACCTGCTGGCCGGGCAGGCCGAGCGGCGGCTCGTCCCGCTGGACCCGCCGCCGGCCTTCAAGGGCACCCTGCGGCCGTACCAGCGGCGCGGGTTGGCCTGGCTGGCCTTCCTCCAGTCGCTGGGGCTCGGCGGGGTGCTCGCCGACGACATGGGGCTGGGCAAGACCGTGCAACTGCTCGCCCTGCTCGCCGGGGACCGCCCGGACGCCGGGCCGACCCTGCTGGTCTGTCCGATGTCGCTGGTCGGCAACTGGCAGCGGGAGGCGGCCCGGTTCACCCCCGGGCTGCGCGTACACGTGCACCACGGCGCGGACCGGGCCCGGGGTGCGGAGTTCGAGGCGGCGGTGCACGCCGCCGACCTGGTGCTCACCACCTACTCGGTGGCCGCCCGGGACGCGGTGGCGCTGGCGTCGGTGGGCTGGCACCGGGTGGTGGTCGACGAGGCCCAGGCGATCAAGAACGCGGCCACCCGGCAGGCCGAGGCGGTCCGGTCGCTGCCCGCCCGGCACCGGATCGCCGTCACCGGCACGCCGGTGGAGAACCGGCTGGCCGACCTCTGGTCGATCATGCAGTTCGCCAATCCCGGCCTGCTCGGGCCGGCCAGTAGTTTCCGGCAGTCGTACGCGGTGCCGATCGAACGGCACGGGGACGCCGACGCGGCGGCCCGGCTGCGCCGGGTCACCGGCCCGTTCGTGCTGCGTCGACTCAAGACCGACTCCTCGATCATCTCCGACCTGCCGGAGAAGCTGGAGATGGAGGTGGTGTGCAACCTCACCGCCGAGCAGGCCTCGCTCTACCGGGCGATCGTCGACGAGATGCTGGCCCGGATCGAGTCCAGTGACGGGATGGAACGGCGGGGCCTGGTGCTGGCCACCATGACCCGGCTCAAACAGGTCTGCAACCACCCCGCCCAACTGCTGCACGACGGTTCGCCGCTGGCCGCCCGCTCGGGCAAGCTGCAACGGTTGGAGGAGATCGTCGACGAGGTGCTCGCGGCCGGCGAGAAGGCCCTGCTGTTCACCCAGTACGCCGAGTTCGGCGCGATGCTGCGCGGCCACCTGTCGGCCCGCTTCGGCCGGGAGGTGCTCTACCTGCACGGCGGGGTCGGCAAGGCCGACCGGGACGACCTGGTCACCCGGTTCCAGTCCCCGGACGGCCCGGCCCTGTTCGTGCTCTCCCTCAAGGCCGGCGGGACCGGGCTCACCCTGACCGCCGCCAACCACGTCGTGCACGTCGACCGGTGGTGGAACCCGGCGGTGGAGGACCAGGCCACCGACCGGGCGTTCCGGATCGGCCAGCGGCGACGGGTGCAGGTCCGCAAGTTCGTCTGTGCCGGCACCGTCGAGGAGAAGGTGGCCGCGATGATCGCCGACAAGCGGGGCCTGGCCGCGTCGGTGGTGGGCAGCGGCGAACAGTGGGTCACCGAGCTGTCCACCGGGCAGCTGCGGGAGCTGTTCGCGTTGGACGCCGGGGCGGTGGTCGAATGACCCCCCAGCGTGCCGGAGCGGGCACCGACGACCCCGGGCCGACCGGCCCGTTCGCCGACTTCGGTCCGGCCCGACGGGTCGACGGCGGGTTGCGGGCGCGCAGCACCCGGGGCGCGATCGGGGTCTCCTGGTGGTCCCGGCGCTTCCTGGAGGTGCTGGAGTCGTTCGCGCTCGGCACCCGGCTCACCCGGGGCCGGGCGTACGCCCGCCGGGGGCAGGTGCTCCGGCTCGACGTGTCACCCGGGCGGGTCGAGGCGAGCGTGCAGGGTTCCCGGCCCCGGCCGTACCCGGTGGTCATCGCCCTGCCGCCCTTTCCCGCCGCGCTCTGGGACCGGGTCGAGCGGGAGCTGGCCGGGCAGGCGTTCTTCAGCGCCCGGCTGCTCGCCGGTGACCTGCCGGCGGAGTTGGAGGAGCTGTTCGCCGCGGCCGGTGCGCCGTTGTTCCCCGGGTCGGTGGGTGAGCTGACCCAACGCTGCGGCTGCCCCGACTTCGCGGTGCCGTGCAAACATCTCGCGGCGACGTTCTACCTGCTCGCCGAGGCGTTCGACGCCGACCCGTTCCAGTTGCTGCACTGGCGGGGTCGCAGTCGCGACGACCTGCTGGGCCGGCTCCGTGCCCTGCGCGCCGAGGCGGTCGGGTCGTCCCTGCCCGCCGAGGCGGTCGGGTCGCCCCTGCCCGCCGTTGTCGACCCCGCCGACGGGTCCCCGGGGTCGGCGGCGTTCTCCCCGGCCGGGGTGCGGGCTCCCGCCACCCGGGCCGAGTCGCGGCGTCCCGCGTCGGAGAGCGCGCCGGCCGGTGGTTCCGCGCCGGGCGCAACGGTCGGTGGTTCGTCGGATGGTGTGCAGGATGCCGGTACGCCCGATGGGCCGCCGGTGTCCGTACCGTCCGTGGTGGACGGGGTGGCACCCGGGCCGCCGAGCGCTGTGGCGGGGGCGGCCCGGGTGCTCGCCGACCTGCCCGACGCGCCACTCGCCGAGGCGATGGACCGGTTCTGGCTGTCGCCGGTGCCGCTGCCGGACCGCCCGCCCATCCTGGTCACCGGCCCGGAACTGCTGCTGCGGCAGCTCGGCTCGCCTGCTCCGGCGATCGGCGGCCCCGGCCTGCTGGAACGCCTGCGCCGGGCCTACCAGGCCCTCGACCCGAGCTGACCGGCGTCCCGTCCTGGCTCGCGACGTCCCGTCCTGGCTCGCGACGTCCCGCCCTGGCTCGTGGCGTCCCGTCCTGGCTCGGGCGTCCCGCCCCGGCACGGGGTATCGCGCCGTGTCCCGGGATGTGGCGCCCAGGGTCCTGGCACCGCGCCCGGTGCCCCCGGTCCATGATCGACACCAGTGGGGCGCTATTGGGGTGTCCCCGTCGCTCCGACCCCACAACATCGCCCCACTGGTGTCGATCATGACGTGACCCGGGTGGCCGGGCGCGGCGAGCGCGCCGTCGGGATCGGCGGGTGGTCCCATCACCCACGAGCCTGCGAGGCTTGAGCCACCCACGGGCGTGCGAGGCTTGAGCCACCCACGGGCCCGCGAGGCTTGAGCCGACCCCGGCGGAGACGTCGTCGGCACCCGGGCCGGGCACGGGCCAAGGCCGTGGCCGACCGGGCCGGCGTGGTCGGACTGGCGGGTCAGCGCCAGCGGTGCCGGAAGTGCCACATCAGGCCGGTGTTGGCGGCCACGAGTACGACGCACGCCGCGCCGGCCGTCCGTCCGGCCACGACGGTCATCGCGGGCAGTGACGCCCACAGGATGACGGTCAGCAACAACAGCCAGCGTCCGCGCCGGGCCCGGACCCGATGGTCGAGTCTCGCGAAGAACTTCGGGTCGCTCTCCCGGAGCTGCCGGGTGATCTGTTCGAATCTGCGCTGATCCTCTTTGCTGAGCATGGCGGCGCCTTCCCCTCACGGCTTCAGCGGTTCGGCGGCTTACCCGCTCTGGAGGCGGGTCACGCCCTTCTGCTGCTGCTACTTTCGATCCCTGCCACCAGCCGGCGGGGACGGGCCGATCGACGGCGGGCACAGGTCGGCCGACGGCGGGCACAGGTCGGCCGACGGCGGGCACAGGTCGGCCGACGGCGGGGGACGGGCCGGCCGAAACCGGGCCGCGAGGGCGCTCGGGCGACCTCAGCGCAGGCTTACCGGTGGCTTAAGTTTCGCTGTGCCGGTGAACGTCGCGTGCGGTGACGCGTACGGCCAAAACGTTACGGCGGTGTTGTCGGCGGACGCGTCGTCCCTGCTGGGGACGCCGCCACCCGGCCGGGGCGCAACCACCCGGCCGGGCAGGGTGCTGAGCTGCGGCTTAAGTGCCCGGCAGGGCCGCCGCGACCAGCCTTGATGGCATTCCACCCCTTGGCTACTTTCCCGTAGCAACTCCTCCGGCAGCCGCCGCCGTACCCTCCGCCCCGCCCCCGGTCGCAGTGGTCCGGCGCATCGAAAGAAAACGGGACTGGTACATGGCCGACCAGAATGTGCCACCGCACCGACCGCACGCCACCCCCGACGGACGCCCCCCGACGTCGTACGACGCCCCCGGTCACCCGTACGGCGACCCGCACGCCGGGTACGCGCCCACCGGCTCGCCGGTGTCCCGGGGCCCGCAGTGGGTGGGCCCCGAGGGCCTGGGCCGGCAGGCGTTCCACCAGCCGGCCGGCACCGGACTGCCCACCCTGGACGACGACGGTGACGGCGACCGGGGCCGGGTCGGCCGGCGGCGCGCGCTGGTCGCGCTGGGTGGCACCGCCGCCGTGGTGGCCGGTGGCGCGGCGCTGGCGATGAGCCCCCAGGTGCGGAGCCTGTTCGGTGCCGACACCGTCGCCGGGGACGCCACCGGCGCCACGGTCACCGACGGCACCCCGGCCCGACCCAGCGGCCAGCAGCCGAGCACGGTACGCACCTACACCGAGCAGAACGAGAGCTACATGGGCTCCCGGGCCGGTGCGGCGCTGAAGAAGAACTCGCCCAACGGCGGGCGGACCTTCTCCGGCCCCGCCGCCGCGGCGGCGGAGACCCCGGTGACGGTGAAGACCGTGCTGGCCAAGGACCCGATCCGGCACCTGGCCAGCCGGGCCACCTTCGGGGCCACCCCGAAGGTGCTCGCCGACATCAGGCGGATGGGCATCGACGCCTGGGTGCGCCAACAGCTCGACCCGGAGAAGATCGCGCCCAGCGCCGCCGAGCTGAAGCTCGCCGAGCTGCCCACCCTCAAGCTGACCAGCCAGCAGCTGCGCGACCAGCGCGAACAGCTCAACGCGCGGGGGGCGCAGCCGGAGCGGGAGATGGTCGACGGCACGCTGGCCCGGCAGATCTGGTCGGAACGGCAGCTGTACGAGGTGATGGTCGACTTCTGGAACGACTTCCTGCACGTCGCCGCGGACTTCGACGGCGGTGAGGCGTACCGCAACTCGTTCGACCGGGACGTGGTCCGCAAGCACGCCATGGGCAGCTACCCGGAGATGCTGGTGGCGGCGAACAGGCACCCGGCGCTGCTGCTCTACCTCAACCAGAACGACTCCCGGGCCGACGCGGTCAACGAGAACCTGGCCCGGGAGAACCTGGAGCTGTATTCGGTCGGGGTCGACGGCGGCTACACCGAGAAGGACGTCCGCCAGGCTGCCCTGCTCCAGACCGGCCGGGGCGTCGACGACGGGAAGTACGTCTTCCGTAACGAGCGGCACTACCGGGGCAAGGTGAAGATCCTCGGTTTCAGCCACCCCAACGACTCGGCCGACCCCAGGAAGGCCGACCAGGTCATCGACGCGTACCTCACGTACATCGCGCTGCACCCGTCGACCGCCCGGTACGTGGCCCGCAGCCTGGCCACCCGGTTCGTCTCGGACACCCCGCCGAAGTCCCTGGTGGACCGGCTCACCAAGATCTACACGGTCAACAATGGCTCGGTGAAGCCGCTGCTGATGTCGCTGTTCAGCTCCTCGGAGTTCTGGGCGGCGGTGGGCCAGAAGGTGCGCCGGCCGATGGAGTACCTGGTCGCCACCTACCGGACCCTGGGCGTCGGGCCGCAGGCCGGGCCGGGCTTCCGGCAGGGCGACAGCACGCGCACCGCGTTCGCCCAGGGGCTGCGCCAGATCCACGACAAGCTGCGCGAGCTGGGCCAGTACCCGATGGGCCAGCCCACCCCCGACGGCTACCCGGACGTCTACGTCGCCTGGACGTCGGCCGGGACGATGGTCAACGGGTGGAACGAGGCCGCCGACCTGATCGCCGGCCGTCGCACCCAGTTCACGTACACCAGACCCGAGAAGCTGGTGGCGAAGCCGCCGACGACCGCCGGGGCGTACGTGGACGCGCTGGCCCAGCGGCTGGTGCACCAGAAGCTGTCCACGCGGGAGAAGAACCTGATCCTCGGGGTGGCCGGCGTGTCCGCCACCGCCAAGGTCGACGCCACGTTCAACGGGGCCGTCGCCGCCGTCGCGCGGGCGATCCTCGCGTCCCCCCAGCACCACCTGCGGTGAGGCAGTCGATGGACAACCCGGTGACGCACCCGATGGAGAAGACCGTGCCCTCGTTCCCCCTGCACCCCGAATGCCCCGACCTGCGCCGGCTCGCCGACAACCCGGCCGAGGCGGTGCTGCGGGCCGAGGCGGACGTCGTCGCCGCCGAGAACGCCGCCGAGGCCGACCGCTACCGCCGGTTGGAGGACCAGGAGGAGGCCCAGCAGGACGGGCGCGGGGTGACCCGGCGGACCTTCGTCGCCGGGGCCGCCGCCACCGCCACCACGCTGGCCACCGCCCAGTTCGTCACCACCTCGGCGTCGTTCGCGGCGACGAAGACCGGCACCCTGATCCACGTCTTCCTCTACGGCGGGCTGGACGGGCTCAGCCTGGTCGCCCCGGCCGACGACCCGGTGCTGGCCAAGGCCCGCCCTGACCTGCTGCTCGGCGACGACTCGCTGGCTCTGGGCCGGGGCTTCAAGCTGACCAGCGCCTTCGCCCCGCTGGAGAAGTGGCTCAAGGCCGGCCAGCTCGGTTTCGTCCCGGCGGTCTCCGACGAGCGGTTGTCCCGCAGCCACTTCCAGGCCGCCGACGCCTGCAACCTGGGCGGCCTGCCCCACGAGACCGGTGGCCGGGGCTGGCTGGACAGCCTGGTCGACTCCCTCGGCAAGGGCACCGCGTTCCGCAGCGTCGGCATCGGCAGCACGCTGCCCCGCTCGCTGGTCGGCACCAACGGCGCGCTGTCGCTCAACAGCGTCGGCTCGCTGCGGCTCAACGGCGACGACCGCTACCGGGCGGCCACCGAGAAGGCGATCCGGGGCCTGTTCACCGGGATCAACCACCCGGTCGAGGAGGCGGTGATCGAGGGGATGGGCGCGTTGTCGACCGCCCAGCAGCTCGCCGCGAAGCCGTACCAGCCGGCGGAGGGCGTGCGGTACGAGGGCGTCGGGTACGCCTTCCAGCAGCTCGCCCAGCTGATCAAGGGCGGGGCGAACGTCCGGGTCGCCACGGTCGGCATGGGCGGCTACGACACCCACGAGAACCAGGGCACCCGCTCCGGTGGCCAACTGCACCGGCGGCTCGGCGAGCTGGCGGGCGCGATGGCGGCCTTCTTCACCGATCTGGGCGACCGGGCCGCCGACGTCACGGTCATGGTGTCCAGCGAGTTCGGCCGCCGGGTCGCCTCCAACGGCGGCGGCACCGACCACGGCCACGGCGGGGTGGTCACCATCCTGTCCGGGCGCAGGCTCGCCGGCTCGCTGCTCGGCACCTGGGACGGATTGAGCGATCTGGACTCGGGAGACGTACCCGAGTACAACAACATGTTCAACGTCTACGGCGCGGTGGCGCAGGGCCGGTTCGGGCTGACCACCGCCCAGGTCGACAAGATCTTCCCGAGGAAGAAGTTCACCCCGATGAAGCTCTACGCGTGACCTATCAGGACATGCACGCCGCCGGCCGTCGTACCGGGGACCCGTCCCCGTACGGCGGCCGGTCGGCTGCGTCCGTACGCCCGCCGCCGGCCCTGCCGCGGCGGGGGTCGGTCGGCCGGCGGGTGGTGTCCGGACTGTTCTGGGTCGGCCTGGTGGTCGCGGTGCTGCCGTGGTGGCTCGACACCCCGGCCGGTTCGCTGGCCGGCACCGCCGACGTGCTCACCGCGGCCGGGCGGGTCACCGGCCTGATCGCCGGCTACCTGCTGCTGGTGCAGGTGCTGATGATGAGCCGGCTCGGGGTGCTGGAACGTGGGGTCGGCGGCGAGCGGTTGTCCCGGGTGCACCGGGACCTGGGCGCGACCCTGCTGGTGGCGGTGCTGGCCCACCTGTCGCTGCTGGTGGTCGGCTACGCCCGCACCCAGGACAACTCGGTCACCGCCGAGGTGGGGGTGCTGCTGCGCGACTTCGACGACATGGTGTCCGCGTTCGTCGCGGCCGGCATCCTGGTGCTGGTCGGCGGTACCGGCATCCGGGCGGTCCGCCGGGCCCTGCCCTACGAACTCTGGTACCACCTGCACCTGACCAGCTACCTGGTGCTGCTGCTCGGCTTCGGCCACCAGTTCAGCAACGGCGCGCAGCTCTTCCCACCCGGCCCGGTGCGTACCGGCTGGATCGCCGGTTACCTGCTGGTCGCCGCCGCCCTGCTCTGGGGTCGGCTGGTCGCGCCGCTGCTGCTCAACCTGCGGCACCGGCTGCGGGTGGCCGACGTGGTGGCGGAGAGCCCGGACACCATCTCGATCTATCTGACCGGCCGTCGGCTCCACCAGCTCGACCTGCTCGGGGGACAGTACCTGCGCTGGCGGTTCCTGACCCGGGGCTGCTGGTGGCAGTCGCACCCGTTCTCGCTCTCCGCCGCCGCGAACGGCCGCTGGCTGCGGCTGACCGTCAAGGTGGTCGGCCGGCACACCGGCGACCTGCGCGACCTCGACCCGGGCACCCGGGTCTGGGTGGAGGGCCCCTCCGGCACCTTCACCGCCGCGCACCGGACCCGGGACCTGGCCCTGCTGATCGCCGGTGGCAGCGGCATCGGCCCGCTGCGGGCGATGCTGGAGGAGTTGCCGCCCGGCGCGGCCCTGATCTACCGGGCCCGTACCCCGGCCGACGTGCTGCTGCACCACGAGCTGGACTGGCTGGCCCAGGCCCGGCAGACCTCGGTCTGGTATGTCATCGGCTCCCGCGACGACCCCGGCCCCCGGCAGGTGATGAGCCCGGACGGGCTGCGCCAACTGGTGCCCGACCTGATCCGGCGTGACGTCTACCTGTGCGGGCCGGAGGGGTTGGTCGAGTCCTCGGTGCGGGCGCTCCGCCAGGCGGGTGTGCCCCGCCGGCAGATCCACCTCGCCCCGTTCGAGCTGTAGAAAGGCACCTGACATGCGTCGCGCGCTTCTGGCGATCACCGGGTTGGCCGCCGGCACCACCGCCCTGGTGGTGCTCAAGGGCGCACCGGGCGCCAGCCAGGTCGCCCAGGAACTGCCGGCCGGCGTGCCGGTCGGAACGCCCGGCCGGACCGACCCGGCCGCCCCCGGCGTGGCGTCGGAGCGGGCCGCCGCGCCGACCCGGCCGGCCGGCCGGCCCGACGCCACCGCGAGCCGCACCCCGGGCGCGGGCCGGACCACCACCGGTGGCGGCACCGGTACGCGGAGCACCCCGGCCGCCCCGCGAACCAGCACCGCCGCGCCCAAGTCGACCAACCGCAAGATCACCGGGCCGGTGGTCGTCACGGAGTTCGGCAACGTGCAGGTGCAGATCACCGTCTCCGGCAGCAGGATCGTCAACGCGGTGGCCCTGGAGCTGCCCCAGGGCGGCCAGTCCGACCTGCGCAGCAACCGGGTGGACGACGCCTACAGCGGCACCTCCGGCACGGTGGTGCGCCAGCAGGACGCCAACCTGGACACCGTCTCCCAGGCGACCGCCACCAGCAACGGCTACCGGCAGTCGTTGCAGGCCGCCCTCGACCAGGTGCGCTGATGACCGTGCCGGCGACCCGGCCCGGCCTGCGCCGGGTCGAGCAGGTGATGGGTACGGCGATCAGCCTGGACCTCGCCGACGACCTGCCCGCCGCCACCCTGCGGGAGTTGGCCGACGACACGTTCCACTGGCTGCGCGAGGTCGACGCCCGGTTCACCACCTACCGCGAGGACAGCGAGGTGCGCCGCGTCGACCGGGGGGAGCTGCCGCTGTCCGAGGCGTCGGCGGACCTGCGGGCGGTGCTGGCCCGCTGCGCCGACCTGTGGGGCGACACCGACGGCTACTTCGACGCGTACGCCACCGGTCGGCTGGACCCCTCCGGCTACGTGAAGGGCTGGTCGGCGCAGGTCGCCTCGGACCGTCTGCTGGCCGCCGGGGTGGTCGACCACTGCCTCAACGCCGGCGGTGACGTCCGGGTACGCGGGCACTCGTCGTCCGGGCAGCCGTGGCGGATCGGCGTCCGGCATCCCTGGGACGCGTACGCCGCCTGCCTGGTGCTCACCGGTACCGATCTGGCGGTCGCCACCTCGGGCGTCTACGAGCGGGGCCACCACGTCCTCGACCCCCGGCGGGGCGAGCCGGCCCGGGGGCTGCGCTCGGTCACCGTGGTCGGCCCCGACCTGGGCGTCGCCGACGCGTACGCCACGGCGGCGGTGGCGATGGGCGTGGCCGGCGTCGGCTGGCTCGACCGGCTGCCCGGCCACCTGCACGCGGTGGTCACCGACGACGGCCGGCTGTGGCGCTCCACCGCCCTGCCGCTGGCCGACTGACCGCCCGTGCCGAGTCGAGGCGGGTCGGTGGACGGCGCACGCCGGCGGACAGGGCGGTGGTCCGTCGGCCGGGGTGGCCCGCGACGGTGCCGGTGGGGGCGCTCACGTGCCGCGTCACCCCCGGGGCGAGCGCGGCGTCGCTCACCTGGCCGTGCGGTGGGTGCCCGACGGGCGGGAGCCGGTCGGCCGGGGGCGGCCCGGTCGGGAACCGGCCGGCCGGGTGTCCGACCAGTGGCGGGGCCGCCGCCGGTGGGGTGGTTCGGTGCCGTCGGTGTGCCGCATCTCGTCGTCCCTGGCCATGTCCTACCCCCGCTCCGGTGGCGCGTCCGCGCCGTCGTGGTGTGCAACGAGTCCGGCGTCGGCGGGGACGCTGGCGGGAACCTGACCCCGCCGGGCTCCGACCCGCTGCCGCACCGTGGTCAGTGACCGCGCCGGGGGAGCGGGAGCTGGCCCGGCAGCAGCTCCGGGGTCAGCGTCACCCCGTCGGCCCGCAACGCCTCGATCAGGGTGTTCTGCAGCAGGTAGGAGTCGGGCAACCGCCAGCGGGCCTGTTCCGGGGCGACCGCCCAGCGCACGGTGCCCTCGGGCAGCCGGGTGGGCGGTGCCGGTATCCACGACCCGGGGCCGTGTCGGACCACGTGGAAGCAGTGCTCCAACTCGGGGCGCAGCGGGTCGCCGGGGCGGACCAGGAACATCCAGCGTCCGGTCGGGGTCACCACCACCGGACCCCGGGCACCCGGGCCGACCGGGTGGCCGGGGACCGCGTCGAGCAGCCGGCGGCCCAGGTGCGCCGCCACCTCCAGCACGTCGAAGGCGCGGCCGGTGGGCAGCAGCACCCCGTGCGGGCGGCTGCGCCACCAGGTGGCGACCCGGGCCGGATCGGTGCTCGCCCCGCGCTCCCAGTTCTCCAGCGCGGGATGGCAGCCGACGGTGGGGCAACCGGCCCGGCCGCACACGAAGCGGCTGCGCGCCAGGCAGGCGCCGGGGGTCACCTCCCAGCCGTGCACCGCGTACCGGACCGCGATCCGGCGCAGCCGGACCCGTTCGATCGGTGACAGCTGGGCGACCCGTGGCCCGACGTTCCCCCACATGTCCTGCGCTCTCCTCTGACTTCGACCGTTCACCGCCACCCCTCACGTCGAGCGCCGTCACTGTCCCGAACCGGGCTCGTTGACCTGACGAACGACTCATGCAACTTGCACGAAGGTACGAAGACTGGCTGTACGAATGACGTACACCCTGTGCGACCAGCGAATACCTGGGACGGACGGATCGGCGGCGCCCTGCGTGGGCCGTCCGGAGCCCGGTCGGACGACCCAGGAGGGGGAGGAACGGGAAAAGATGGACGAGCTTCCGATAGGGCGACGGGTGGCCTATTGGCGCGGGCGGCGCAAGATGTCCCAGCAGGTCTTCGCCGACCGGCTCGGCAAGTCCAAGAGCTGGGTCGACAAGGTCGAGCGCGGGGTCCGTCGGCTGGACAAGTTCTCCGTGCTCTACGAGATCGCCGTGATCCTCCGGATCGACGTGCAACTGCTGCTCGGCAAGGACCCGGAACGGCGTACCGACGCGTTCAGCTGTATCGACCAGGTCGAGGTGCAGGAGATCCGGGCCGCCCTGGAGCAGTACGCCTCGATGACCGTGTACTTCGACGCCGTGTCGTACCCGCCGCCCCTGTCCGACATGCGCAAGGCGGTCACCCACGCCTGGCTCACCTACCAGTACGGCCGCTACGGGATGCTCACCCGGGCGCTGCCGAAGCTGCTGCGGGAGGCCCAGGCGGCCGACGCCGGTTACGGCGGGGAGCAGGGCAAGGAGGCCGCCCATCTGCTCGGGCAGGTCTACCAGATCGCCTCCTCGGTGCTGCGCAAGCTGGGCGAGTGCGAGCTGGCCTGGTTGGCGGCGGACCGGTCGATGGCGGTCGCCCAGCGCGCCGACGACCAACTGCTGGCCGGCGTCGCCACCGCCCGGGTCTGCAACGCCCTGGTGGCGATGGGCCGGGCCCGGCCGGCGCTGGAGCTGAACGTCAGCATCGCCAACCGGCTCGCCCCCGGCGGCATGAACGACAGCGCGCCGGACCGGCTCTCCGTCTACGGCATGCTGCTGTTGCAGGGTGCGATGGCGGCGGCCCGGTTCGGCGACTCGGACACCGTCGAGGACCTGCTCCACGGGGCCCACGAGGCGGCCCTCATGCTCGGCAGCGACCAGAACCACTACTGGACCTCGTTCGGCCCGACCAACCTGGAGCTGCACCGGGCCGCCGCCGCCGTCGAGTTGGGCGACGGCGGGCGGGCGGTGGAGATCCACCAGGGCATCCCCGAGCCGAGCTTCAACGGCCTGCTGCCCGAGCGCCGGGCCCACCACCTGCTCGACATCGCCCGGGGTTACGCCCAACTCGGTGACATCGCCAAGGCGGGGGAGATGCTGCTGCGCGGCGACCGGCTCGCCCCGTCCGAGATCCGCTGCCGACCCATCGCCCACGAAGTGATGTCCGACGTGCTGCGTCGCACACGGGGTGCGTTGCCCGCGCCGATAGCGGAGTTGGCTGAGCAGATGGGAGTCGGAGTATGAACACGGTGGCGGCCGGATGAGCGGCGGCCCACACCCGAGCAAGGAGCGCCGCGCGGTGCTCTACGTCATCGCCTGCGGTTCGCCGCTGGCCCGTCACCTCGACCGGCTCGTCGGCCTCGCCCAGGACGACGGCTGGGAGGTCTGCGTCATCACCACCCCCGACGGGGCGAAGTTCGTGGACCGGGCCGCGCTGGCCCGGCAGACCGGGCACCCGGTGCGCACCCACTACAAGCACCCGGGCGACCCGGACCTGCTGCCCCCGGCCGACGCGATGGTGGTCTGCCCGGCAACCGTCAACACGGTCAACAAGTGGGCGGCCGGGATCACCGACACCCTGGCGCTGGGCCTGCTGGTCGAGGGGCAGGGCCGGGGGGTGCCGGTGGTGGTGGTGCCGTTCACCAACGCGGCGATGGCCGGGCACCCGGCCTTCCAGACCGGCCTGCAACGGCTCCGCGAGTGGGGCGCCACGGTGCTCTTCGGCGACCACGTCTACCCGCTGCACCCGCCCGGCACGGGGGAACGGCACCTGCACGCCTTTCCGTGGGAGGCGGCGGTGGCGGCCCTGCCGGACCGGTCCCGGGCCGCCTCGGCCGCCTGACCCGGCCGACGGGCATGGGCGTGGCCGCCACCACGCGCCGGTAAGCTGACCGGCCGTGAGCACAACCGCGTCCCCGCCGTCCGTCGCCGACGTCGTCACCGAGCTGGATCGGCGTTATCCGCCGGCCTGGGCCGAGGAGTGGGACCGGGTCGGTCTGGTGCTCGGCGAGCCCACCGACCCGGTCCGCCGCGTCTACGGCACGGTGGACGTCGTCCCCGAGACGGTCGCCGAGGCCCTCGCCGCCGGGGCCGACCTGATCGTCGCGCACCACCCGCTGCTGCTGCGCGGCGTCTCCTCGGTCGCCCCGACCACCTGGAAGGGGCGGATCGTGCACGACCTGATCCGCGCCGGGGCGGCCCTGTACGTGGCGCACACCAACGCCGACACCGCCGCGCCGGGCGTCTCCGACGCGCTGGCCGCCCGGTTCGGGCTGACCGGTCTGCGTCCCCTCGCACCGTCCGCGCCGGGCTCTCCGGCGGCCGGCGGCGGCCGGGGCATCGGCCGGATCGGTGAGCTGCCCGCCCCGATGACGCTGGCCGAGCTGACCCGGCACGCCGCCGCCGTTCTGCCTGCCACGGTCTGGGGGGTTCGCGCCGGGGGCGATCCCGGGCGTATCGTGCGTACCCTCGCGGTCAGCGGCGGCTCGGGTGAAGGTTTCCTGGCCGCCGCGACCGCCGCCGGGGTGGACGCGTTCCTCAGCTCCGACCTGCGGCACCACCCCTCCGGTGAGCACCTCGCCGCCGGTGGGCCCGCCCTGCTGGAGGCCGCGCACTGGGCGACCGAACGACCCTGGCTGGACGACGTGGCCGCCCACCTGCGGGCCGACTTCGGCGTCGAGACCGTGGTGTCCGATCTGGACACCGACCCGTGGACCGTGCACGCCGCCGCACCCGCGATGGACGACAAGGAGCCCCGACCGTGAAGGCTGAACCCCAGGTCCAGCGCCGCCTGCTCGATCTTCAGGCGATCGACACCACCCTCGCCCAGCTCGCCCACCGCCGCCGGTCGCTGCCCGAGCGGGCCGAGCTGGAGGGGCTCGCCCGGGAGCTGTCCGCGCTGGAGGACGAGCGGGTCCGCGCCCAGGTCGCCGTCGACGACCTGGACCGGGACATCGCCCGGCTGGAGAAGGACATCGACCAGGTCCGGGCCCGCAAGAACAAGGACGAGGCCCGGCTGGCCAGCGGCAGTGGGCCGGCCCGCGAGCTGGAGGCGCTCCAGCACGAGCTGGTCTCCCTCAACCGCCGCCAGGGTGACCTGGAGGACGCCGAGCTGGAGCTGATGGAGCAGCGCGAGACGGCGCAGGCCACCCTCGACGGGATCGAGTCCCGGATCGCCGAGACCCGGGACCGGCGGGCCGCCGCCGAGCAGCGCCGCGACGAGAGCCTGGCCGCCATCGCCAAGGAGGAGGAGTTCAAGCAGGGCGCGCGCAAGCCGCTCGCCGCGGACCTCCCCACCGACCTGGTGACCCTCTACGACAAGATCCGCGCGGACACCGGGCTCGGCGCGGCGCTGCTCACCGCCGGCCGCTGCGGTGGCTGCCGGCTGGAGCTGTCCGGCGCGGACCTGGCCCGGATCCGCAGTTCGGACCCGGGCGAGGTGGTCCGGTGCGAGGACTGCCGGCGGATCATGGTGCGTACCAACGAGTCGGGGCTGTAGCCCGGTGGCGGTGCGCGCGGTCGTCATCGAGGCCGACGGCGGGTCGCGGGGCAACCCCGGGCCGGCCGGTTACGGTGCCGTGGTCCGGGACCCGGCCTCCGGTGAGGTGCTGCTGGAACGTGCCGAGGCGATCGGGACGGCCACCAACAACGTCGCCGAGTACCGGGGGCTGATCGCCGGCTTGGAGGCCGCCGCCGAGTTGGGCGCGGTCGAGGTCGACGCCCGGATGGACTCGAAGCTGGTGGTCGAGCAGATGTGCGGCCGGTGGCAGATCAAACACCCCGGGCTGCGTCCGCTCGCCGCGCGGGCCGCCGCGCTGGTCGACCGCTTCGACACCGTCCGGTTCAGTTGGATCCCCCGGGAGCGCAACCGGCACGCCGACGCCCTGGCGAACGCGGCGATGGACGCCGCCGCCGGCAAGCCGCCCCGGCCGGTGGCCGCGTCGGTCGACGTCGCGCCGTCCCGGCCGGTGGCGGCGGCCGACTCACCGGCCCGGGCCCAGGCCCGCGAGGTGGCCGCCCGTGCCGCCACCCGGACCGCCGGCTCCGACCCGGCGACCACCAAGGCGTCCTGGGAGCCGAGGCCGACCTTCACCGCCACCCGGCTGATCCTGGTCCGGCACGGTGAGACCGAGTGGACCGTGCAGCACCGCTATGCGGGCCGCGCCGACGTGCCGCTGTCCGAGTCCGGCCAGGCCCAGGCCCGGGCCACCGCCACCCGGGTGGCCGCGCTGGCCCCGTCCGTCGCGGCCGTGCTCAGCTCCCCGCTGTCCCGGTGTACGGCCACCGCCGAGGCGATCGCCGGGGCGCTCGGCGATCTGCCGGTACGCCCGCAGGACGACTGGATCGAGTGCGACTTCGGCGACTGGGACGGCCACACCTTCGCCGAGGTACGCGACCGTTGGCCCGGCGAACTGGACGCCTGGCTCGCCTCCACCCGGATCGCCCCGCCGGGCGGTGAGTCGTTCACCGAGGTCGGGCAGCGGGTCGACCGGGCGATGGTGGCGCTGCGGGAGGCGTACCCCGGGGAGACCGTGGTGGTCGTCTCGCACGTCTCCCCGATCAAGCTGGCGTTGCGCGACGCCCTCGCGGCCGGCGACGCCTTCCTGCACCGGCTCTATCTGGACGCGGCCGGCATCTCGGTGCTCGACATGTGGCCCGACGGCGGGGTGGCCGTCCGCTCGGTCAACGACACCGCCCACCTTCCGGCCCGCTGATCCCGGGTCTCCGTCGACCGGCCCGGGATATCCCGGGCCGGTTCGTCGTCTGTCGATGTGTCGGGCGGTGCGTCGCGCCGTTCGGCGCAGACTGGCAGCCGTTAGGCGCATCGTCGCGCGCCGATTGAACGTGATCGGGTTCACCAGGTCGTAGCGTCCGGCCGTTACTGGCCGGAACGACTACCGGAGGTGGGTCAGATGACCGCTGCCGAACCGGAGACGCCGCGTACGGCGTCGTCCAGGGCGAAGGACCACAGCCCCTGGAACTGGTTGCTCTTCATCCCGATCGTGGTACCGCTGATCCCGGTGTTCTTCAATGCGGACTCGCCCCGGCTGTTCGGCTTTCCGCGCTTCTACTGGCTGCAACTGGTCTGGATCCTGCTCGGGGTGGCCACCACCACGCTGGTCTACCAGATGACCAAGAAGCGGGGTGACCACTAATGTGGCGCGATCATCTGACCGAGATCATCGTCTTCTCGGCGCTCTTTCTGCTGGTCAGCGGGATGGGCTTCGTGGCGGCCCGGTGGCGGGCGCCGAAGGACATGGCCCACCTCGACGAGTGGGGGCTGGGCGGGCGCAGTTTCGGCGGCTGGATCACCTGGTTCCTGGTCGGCGGTGACCTCTACACGGCGTACACGTTCGTGGCGGTGCCGGCGCTGATGTTCGGGGCGGGCGCGGCCGGGTTCTTCGCCGTGCCGTACACGATCGTCATCTATCCGCTGGTGTTCCTGGTGCTCTGCCGGCTCTGGTCGGTGTCGCACCGGCACGGCTTCGTCACCCCGGCCGACTTCGTGCGCCGCCGGTTCGACTCGCCGGTGCTGGCCCTGCTGATCGCCATCACCGGCATCGTCGCGACCATGCCCTACATCGCGTTGCAGCTGGTCGGCATCGAGGCGGTGCTCAAGACGATGGGGGTCACCGGGGACAGCGCGGTGGCGCGGCACCTGCCGATCATCATCGCCTTCGCGATCCTGGCCGCCTACACCTACCAGTCCGGGTTGCGCGCCCCGGCGCTGATCGCGTTCGTCAAGGACACCCTGATCTACATCGTCATCCTGGTGGCGGTGATCTATCTGCCGTACAAACTGGGGGGTTGGGGGTCGATCTTCGACGCTGCGGATGCGAAGTTCGCCGCCTCACCGAACCCGAACGACGGCATCCTGCTCAACGCCAACAACCAGCTCCAGTACGTCACCCTGGCGTTCGGTTCGGCACTGGCGCTGTTCCTCTACCCGCACAGCATCACCGGTGTGCTGGCCAGCCGGAACCGGGACGTGATCAAGCGGAACATGTCGGCGCTGCCGGCGTACAGCCTGCTGCTCGGGCTGATCGCGCTGCTCGGCTTCATGGCCATCGCGGCCGGGGTGAAGCCGCTGCCCGGGGCGAAGGAGGGCACCGTCGACAGCAACACGGTGGTGCCGGTGCTGTTCGACCAGCAGTTCCCGGACTGGTTCGCCGGGGTGGCGTACGCGGCGATCGGCATCGGCGCGCTGGTGCCGGCGGCCATCATGTCGATCGCGGCGGCGAACCTGTTCACCCGCAACATCTACAAGGAGTACCTCAAGCGGGACGCCAGCCCGGCCCAGGAGGCGAACGTCTCGAAGATCACCTCGCTGGTGGTGAAGGTCGGCGCGGTGGCCTGCATCGTCTTCCTCGACCCGCAGTTCTCCATCGACCTCCAGCTGATCGGCGGCGTGATCATCCTGCAGACGCTGCCGGCGGTGGCGCTGGGCCTCTACACCCGCTGGTTCCACCGGGGCGCGCTGATCGCCGGCTGGGTGGCGGGCATGGGGCTGGGCATGTGGATGCTCTACCAGATCCCCAACCCGGCCTCCAAGCGCGCGCACTTCGGCGGGTCGGCGTTCCCGCTGTCCGAGTTCGGCTTCGACACCAAGAAGACGATCTACGTCGGCATCGTCGCCGTCCTGGTGAACCTGGTGGTGGCGGCGCTGGTCACGCTGGCGCTGCGGGCGGCGAAGGTGGCCGAGGGAGTGGACGGCACCACCCCCGACGACTACTTCGCCGACGAGGGCGACCCCCGCGTCACTCCCGGCCCCGACCGGGACGCCGACTCGGCCCGCGAACCAGTCGCCTAACCCCTAACCCCTGCCCTCCCGCCCCTCCTGCCCACCCCCGTCCGGCCCCGGTTGATCAAGAGCTTTACGTCAACATCCCGCCGAGAACTGACCCAAACCTCTTGATCACGCGAACGACTCGGCCGTCGGGCCGACTTCCGGCCCGGTGGGGTCGGTGATCAAGAGGTTTGGGTCAACTTTCGGTGTGGGGGTGACGTAAACCTCTTGATCAACGGGGCCGGACGGGGCAGGGGCAGGAGTGGGGGTTAGCGGTGGCGGGTGCGGGAGTCGAGGGCCTGGTTGAGGCGGCTCAGCAGGGTGGCCAGGGTGTCCCGGTCGGTGGGGGTCCAGTCGGCGAGGATGTCGCCGTAGAGCCGGGTCCGGGCGGCCTGGACGGCGGCCATCCGGTGCAGGCCGGCGGGGGTGGGGGAGATCACCGTGCCCCGGCCGTCGGCGGGGTCGGGGGCGCGGGCGATCAGGCCGTCGCGTTGCAGCGCCGACACCTGGCGGGTGACCGTGGAGCCGTCCAGGTTGAGCCGGGCGGCCAGCGCCGAGACGTTCTGCGGGCCGGCGGCGTCCAGGTGCCGCAGGATCACGTACGCCGCCCGGTCGAGCACCCGGTGCTCGGCGCTGCCGGTGGCCCGGCGGGTGGCCTCGCCCAGCCGCATCAACAGGGCCACCTCGGTCTCGATCCGGCCGAGGCTGCTGTCGCCCGGAGCTGCTCCCGTCGCGTGGTCGTCACTCATAACTGTATGATACAACAGATTTACCTGTACGATACAGCTATTTGCGGCTTCGGCCGGACAGGAGAGCGGAGTGGACCGGCATACCGAGCCCCACCGCAGTGCCATCTACGCCACCACGCTGGTGGCCTTCCTCGCCATCGCCGGCATCGCCGTGGTGGACCCCATCCTGCCCGCCATCGGCACCGCGATCGGGGTCACCGCCTGGCAGGTCGAGTTGCTCTTCACCGCGTACATCGCGGTGATGGCGGTCGGGATGATCCCGGCGACGCTGGCCAGCGGGCGGTTCGGCTTCAAGCCGGTGCTCGTCACCGGCGTCTCGGTGGTCGGGCTGGCCGCCATCGCCGCCTCGTTCAGCAACGACATCGTGCAACTGTCGGTGCTGCGCGGCGTCTGGGGGCTGGGCAACGCGATGTTCTTCGCCACCGCCATGGTGGTGCTGGTCAACCTCGCCAACGACCGGGAGTGGGTGGTCGGCCTCTTCGAAACCGCGCTCGGCCTCGGATTCGCCGTCGGCCCGCTGATCGGCGGCCTGCTCGGCGAGGTCAGCTGGCGACTGCCGTTCTTCGTCTGCGGCATGTTCATGGTGTTCGCCCTGCTGGTGGCCGCCCGCAGGCTCCGTGAGCCGACCCACCGGCAGCCGCCCGTACGGCTGGGGCAGATCTTCGCCACCTACCGCCGGCCGGCGTTCCTCATCCTCTGCGTGGTCACCGCCGCGTACAACTTCGTCTTCTTCGTGGTGCTCGGCTACACGCCGCTCTTCCTCGGTCTCGACGTCATCCCCCTCGGCCTCGCCTTCACCGGCTGGGGTCTCGGCCTGGCCGCCGGCATCCTGCTGATCGGCCACCGGCTGGCCCACCGGATCGGCGCGGTGCAGACCGTCGGGGTGGCCCTCGTCGGGCTGCTGGCCTGCATGGCCCTCTTCGCCACCTCGACCAGCACTGCGGAGTCGCTGGTGGTGCTGGTCCTCGCCGGCCTGTGCATGGGCCTGGCCAACGCCAACCTCACCGACCTGGCCCTCGGCCTCGGCTCCGCCGACCGCCGGGTCGCCACCGGCGCGTTCAACCTGGTGCGCTGGGGGGCCGCCGCGCCCGCCCCGATCCTGTCCGGCAAGCTCGCCGAACACAGCCTGGCGCTGCCGTTCTGGGTCGGCTTCGGGGTGCTCGCCGTCGGCCTGCTCGTCTACCTGGCCTTCGCCCACCTGATGGCCGCCGGCTACGGCGAACGGCTGCGCTGGTCCCGTGGGAACCAGGCCGCCCGACAGGCCGAGCACGCCCCCGAGGAGCCGGTCGGCGAGGCGTACTGAGCCGTCCCGTGGCTGCTCAGCCCAGCGCGCGCCAGAGCAGGTAGAGGCCGATCGCCGTGCCGAAACAGACGATCAGCGTCCGGAGCAATGCCGGCGGCAACCGGCGGGTCACCCGGGCGCCCACGTACCCACCGAGCATGGTGGCCGGCGCGACTACCGCGACCGCCGCCCAGTTGACCGGCCCGAACAGGGCGAACACCACCAGGGTGGTGAACCCCACCACCGCGGAGAGCAGGTTCTTCACCGCCGACACCCGGGCCAGCGTCGCGTCCAGCACCAGGGCCAGGCCGGCGACCAGCATCACCCCGAGCGCCGCGCCGAAGTAGCCGCCGTACACCGTGCCGACCGCGACCATCGCCTGCACCGTGAGGGTACGGCGGCGCGGGCCCAACTCGGCCGGGTGACCGACCAGCCGGCGCAGCGGCCCCTGGAAGGCCAGCACCGCGGTGGCCCCGAGCACCAGGAACGGCACCACCAGGTCGAACGCCCGCGCCGGGGTGGCCAGCAGCAGCACGCAACCGATACCCGTGCCGAGCACCGCCGTCGGCAGCAACGGCCACAGCGTCCGCCGGGGCGGCAGGTCCATCCGGCTGCCCGCCACACTCGCCACGTAGCCGGGGAAGACCGACACCGAGTTGCTGACGTTGGCCGCGACGGGCGGCAGGCCCACCGCGATCATCGCCGGAAAGGTGATCAGGGAACCACCGCCGGCCGCCGCGTTCACCGTGCCCGCAGCGAGACCGGCGACGAGCAGTAGTACGGCATCGGAGAGGTCCATGGTGCCCAGAGGCTAGTACGCCCTGATCAGAGGCCCTCCACCGGATCAACTGCGTACCATCTTCACCTCCTGCGCGGTGCGGACCGGGGTGGGGTGGAATCGGGGTTGGCCGCTGCGTCGTTAGGATGAGAGCGCGACGGACGAGTCGACCGGGCGGTCGCGTCGGCGGGCTGCGGCCCGCCGCCGAGGAACGTCCGGACTCCACAGGGCAGGGTGGTTGTTAACGGCAACCCGGGGCGACCCGCGGGACAGTGCCACAGAAAACAGACCGCCGACCCCACTCGGGGACGGTAAGGGTGAAACGGTGGGGTAAGAGCCCACCAGCACCCCGGGTGACCGGGGTGGCTAGGTAAACCCCACCCGGAGCAAGGCCAAGCAAGGGCCGTCACCGCAAGCTGACGACCCGGCGCAGACGCTTGAGGGCTGCCCGCCCGATGTCTGCGGGTAGGCCGCAGGAGCCTGCCGGCGACGGTAGGCCGAGATGGATGGCCGCCGCCGGTGCGGGCCCCGCGAGGGGTACGCGCCGCGCACAGAATCCGGCGTACAGGTCGACTCGTCCGTCGCCCACCAGCTCAGAGCCGCGATCATGGCTCTGAGCTGGTTCTATGTCCGGGCGTCGATGGTCGTTCTTGGTCATCGTTAGGTGGCATTTGACGGCCCGGTGACGGCCCAGAGACGGCCCAGAGACGGCCCAGCATTCCTTGACTCCCGGGTCAGTTGGACCCGTCTGCGGTGCCTGCTGGGGCTCGGTGGCGGCCTGGTCCTCGTTGACGGCGGACGGCGTGCGGGATGGGGCCGGGTACGTCCTGGCGGTCGAGCTGCTGGCGTGACCCGGATACCCGGTGGCAAGCCGGTCCCGGGGTTGGACTGGCGCGGCAGCCGGAAGCCCCGACCACGCGACCAGGGCGACCCGCCGGCTTCCGTACCGCCGTGCGGCGGCACAGTCAGCGCAGATAGGCCCGTTCATCGATGCTCTGGTGTGGTTCGGTCAGGAAGACATCGACGGGCACGGGGCCGTGGGCGATGTTCAGCGTGTCGAGGCGGTAGAGCCAATCTCCGGTGCAGTGGTGGGTGAAGCGGTAGTTGATCTGCCAGCGCAGCCATTGGCCTCGGGGGAGGCGTACGGCTGGCGGGCGGCGGTGTCGGCGGGGCATGCCCCAAGCCGTCGGGATCAGCTCGACGCGGACCTGGTCCTGGGTGTGGCGGAGTTGGACGGCATCGCAGGATGGTGCGTTGTTGTGCAGGGAGATGACTGGTTGGAAGCCGTCGTGCTCGTGCATCGTGACTTCGTGGGTGAGGGGCGCATGGTGCTGCGGCAGCGTGAACGCCGTGGGCAGGGCGTTGCGGCGGGCGGCGTGGTGGCCTCCGCGTGACTGCTTGGTCCAGGAGACGCGGACCCACTGGGCGACGATGTCCACCCGGTGGATGGTTCAGGCTTCCTGGTCACCTTGGCAATCCGATACCGAGCCTCCTGGGGCGGTGTCCCGGCGGCTGTCGGTGGCTCACCGCCCCGGTGCCGTAGGCGTCCGGGGCGGCTTGCCGCCGGCCGGGCTTGCCGCCCCGCACCGCGCGGAGCGCGATACCTTGATCACCCTGCCGTGGGAAGACCCGTTCAGCGATGAGCGCGTGACGGTGCCGCTGACCTTTACCACTACCCCACGGGGTGCGATCAAGCGGGCGACCTTCGACGGCAAGAGTTGGCGTCCCGCGGTGGCGGCGGCCGGCATCGTTCCGACCCGGGCGACCGGGATGCACGCGCTTCGCTACTTCTACGCTTCGGCGCTGCTCGACGCGGGGAAGAGCATTAAGACCCTCGCCTCGTACGTACCTCGGGCACTCCGACCCTGGGTTCGCGCTGCGGGTCTACACCCACCTGATGCCGGCCAGCGAGGAAGGCACCCGCAACGCGATCGACGGTCTCTTCATGCCGGCTGGTGCGGCTTGACCAGTTCATACACTGTCACCGAGTTGCGTTTTTGGTGTTTCTGGCGGATGCTGCGAGTGTGGCGACCGTGAGTGGGGAACTGCTGAGCACCGGTCAGGCGGCCAAGCTGCTGGGTTGCTCGCGCCAGCAGGTGGTCAACCTGTGCGAGCGTGGGGATCTGCCGTTCGTACGGGTGGGCGCGCACCGCAAGGTCCGGCGGGAGCACGTCGAGGCGCTGTTGCGCCCCAAGCAGGCGTTGACCCGTGATCAGCTCAAGTCGCTGTGGCTGCACCAGGCTGTGGCGGGGGGCTTGGTCGCCGATCCGGATGAGGTCCTGGGCAAGGCGGAGGAGAATCTCGGTCGGCTGCTCCGGCAGCATCGGGGGACCATGACCGAGGTCTGGTTGCGGCGCTGGCAGGACAAGATCAACGAAGGGGTTGGCTCCGTTCTTCGGGCGTTGACGTCGGAAGATCCGGAGGCTGTCGAGCTGCGGCAGAACTCGCCCTTCGCTGGTGTGCTCTCGCAGTCGCAGCGCGGGAAGGTTCTTGAGTCCTTCAAGCGTCGGGGCTGGGAGCGGGCGGCGTGAGGCGCGAAGAGTTGGAGCATGTTCTGAGATCGACGGGTCGGATTGTCGGCGATCGGAACGTCCTCATCATCGGCAACTAGTCGGTGCTGGGGACGATTCCGGAGGATGATCTGCCGTGGGAAGCCACTGCCTCGATGGAGGTGGATGTGGCGTTCTTCGACGATCCCGACGATCAGAAGGCCGACCAGGTCGACGCGTTCATCGGCGAGTTCTCGCCGTTCCACGAGACCTACGGCTATTACGCCCAGGGTGTGAGTGTGTCGACTGCGGTGCTGCCCGACGGCTGGCGCGATCGGTTGGTGCTGGTGGAATCCGAGAACACCCAGCCGGGCCGTGGCTATGCGCTGGACCCGCACGACTGAGGCAGACCGATGGATGGCGTCCTGACGGCCTGGCGACGGCCTACAACGGCCGTCGCCGGGTTGCGTCCCTGGTCGGCGGGGGTGCGATGATCATAATCCAGCTACAGGTCGACTCGTCCGTCGCCCACAGTTCAGAGCCGTGATCAAAGCTCTGAGCTGGTCTTTCGTTGGGCGGTATCGGTCGACGTCGGTCATCGTTGGGTGGCGTTCGACGGGCTGACCCGGGATCTCGCGTCGGGACGGTCTACAGGGCGACGAGTTGCCACTCCTGGTTGGCGCCGGTGCCGGGAGACCATTGAATGACGCTTCCTCCGTCGGCCGTCGAGGCGCCGGACACGTCGGCACACCAGCCGTTACGCACGTTGACCAACCGGTGGTAGCCGCTGGTGCTGGCGGGCACGAGCTTCCACCACTGGTTGTCGCTGCTGGTGTCGGTCGACTGGGTCAACGCCGCGCCCTGCGCGGAGCCGCCGGCGCTGTGCAGCACTTTGCCGCTGCTGACGCTGCGCAGGCGGTAGGACCCGTCCGGGTTGGGTTCCAGGGTCCACTGTTGGTTGGTGGCACCGGTCCACGTCCACTGGATGATGCGCGCGCCGTCGGCGGTGGACCCGCCGTTGACGTCGAGCACCTTGCCGCTGTTCCGGTTGACCAGCCGGTACTTTCCGGCGGGAGCGTTCGCGGAGAGGCCCACGGTGATCTGGATCGTGGTGGCGGCGGGCAGCGCGACGACCCGGGCGTGGTTGCCGAGGGGGGAGGAGGCGACGGTGACCGCGGGGGAGGTGGTGACGGAGGCGATGCCCCGGCGGCAGATCAGGCTGATCTCCTGGGCGACCGCCGAGTTCAGGGTGACGGTGGCAGTACGGGCGCCGATGTCCCAGGTGAGCTTCTCGACCAGGATCCGGTTGCGGCCCCGGACCCCGGTGATGGTTCCCCGGGGGAGTTGGTCCGGTAGCGCGGGCAACAGCTCCAGGACGCCCGGTCGGGTGTAGAGCAGCGCCTCGGCGAGCACCGCGGGGATGGCGTTGGCGGCGTCGGCGTTGTAGATGTCCAGATTCGGGTTGTGGGCGGTCATCAGGGACCGGAACACCATGTTGCGGCCGAGGATCTTCAGCAGGTTGCCGTACACGCCGGAGCCGTCCTTGAGGCGGGCCCGGGCCAGGGCGCGGTGCAGGCTGCCGTGGGCCGAGAGGTTCTCGTCGCCGCGCAGGTCCAGCGCCCGGCGGGCGGTGCGGACGAGATCGGGCCGGTCCTCCGGGTTGATCTCGTGCAACGGCCAGGCGCCGTACAGGTGATGTACGTGCCGGTGGTGGTAGTTGTCGGTCAGGCCGGGCCAGGACCATTCGGCCAGCGCGCCGTCGCCGTTGACGGTGTAGCCGGGGAGCCTGGCCAGCAGCGCGGTCCAGCGTTGCACGCCCTGCCCGGCGCCCTGCTCGACGCCGAGCGTGTTGGCCGCGTCGATGGCGGCCGTCAACGCGTGCCGCCCGGCCATGATGTCGCCGGTGGCGTTGATCGCGAGGAGTTGGCCGGTGCTGGCCGGCCGGTTCTCCATGGAGAAGGACGGGACGAAGACCACCTTGCCGGCCGAGTCGGTCCGGGTGAGAAAGTCCTCGTAGAAGAGGGCCAGCTCGATCAGGGCGGGGCCGAGCTGGTCACGCAGGAAGGCCGCGTCCCCGGTGGTCTGGTAGTACTCCAGCAGCGGGTACAGCAGCCAGTCCGCGCCGCCCGTCCAGCAGTGCCCGGGGAAGCCGCCGTCGAAGTGCAGCATGTAGCCGTACTCGCCGTCGGTGCGGCTCGGGGCCAGGAAGCCGCGCGCGCCGTAGAGCCGGCGGGCGTTCTCCCGCCAATGGGCGAGCTGCCCGAGGACCAGGGTGCGGTACCCCTGCATCGCGTCACCGAGGTCGAGGATGTTCCCGCCCGCGACCTGGAGGTTGATGTTGGCGTCGGTGGTGAAGTCGTCGGCCCAGGCCCCGGTCCAGGTGCCGGTCCAGATCCCGGTCAGGCGCGGCGGCAGGATCCCACTGGAGCTGACGAAGAGATAGCGGCCCGAGTCGTACAGGCGCTCCAGCAGCGCGACGTCGATGACGGAGGTGTTCGCCTTCTGGCGGGCGATCAGCTGGCTGGTGGACAGCTGCCGGTCGGCGGCGGAGACGCCCAGATCGATGCCGGAACGGTCGTACATCGCCTGGTGTGGTGGGACGTGCCGGCCCAGCAGGACGGCGTAGTCGGCGGGCAGCGCGGCCAGCGCGGCCTGCAACGGCTGCCCGTTCCACCCACCGGCCGTCTCGTACCGGTCGAGTTTGGTCAGCAGTAGGATCCGGGTGGCCCGGGACACCACGAGAGCCGAACCGCTCACCGTGATCGCCGCCTGGCCGCCGCTGATCACGACCCGGGTGACCCCTTCGAACCCGTACGCGCCGCCGGACGGATACGTGCCGCGCACGTCCAGGTACCCGGAGCCGCCGGCCACCGTCGCGGAGACCGTGTAGCCCACGTTGCCCGGCACGCCCTCCAACCCGGTGTTGACGCGCAGGGTCGCGTCCAGCGTCTGCCCGGCCGCCGGCAGCAGCTCGTGGACGACGACCCGGTCGGCGCGCGAGGCGAAGACGCGGCGCAGCCAGGTGCCCGACCCGTCGGTCCAGCTGTGGCTGACCTCGCCGGTGCGGAAGTCGGTGATCCGGGCATAGTTGTTGACCGTCGTCATCGCCGGCGTGCTGATCTGCAACTCGTGGCCGGGGTGGTAGGTCTGCGTCCACCGCAGCGCCCAGCCGTTGACGAAGGTGGCCGTCGCCCCGCTGTAGTTTCCGGACATGGCCTGGTCCCGGGCCCGGGAGAGCTGCCCGGAGTTCACCGGCGGCAGCACGCCCCGGGAGCCGTTCGGCAACACGAACCGGTGATGGTTGAAGATCACCTTCTCCAGCGTCGGCGTTCCGTGGAGCACCGCGCCGTACTCGCCGTTGCCGGTCAGGAAGCCATCGGTCCACGCGGTCGCCGCCGCCGTGTCGTAGATGCCCCGCTCGGGGAGCGTGACCTGCGCCGGGACGGCCGCGGCCGCCCATCCGGGCGTCAACCCGTCGGCCAACGCGACAGCACCGGCCGACAGCGCCGTGGTCGCGAGCAGCTGCCTGCGCCGGATGGGACGTTCGGAGAGGCTCACGGGCCGAACTCACTGTCTCTCACGAACGCGACCTCCCGTGGTGTCCCTGCGTCGCCGGCACGGCGCACCTGGCGCGCCAGCGAATCGATTCGCGGCCATCCTAAAGATGGCCGTTGATAAGTGTCAATGTAAGAGGGGTCGGTGCGGGGTGGGGTCGTACCCCTTCAGCAGCGCGGTCTGGCCGCTCGGCCGCTGGCCACCGCCGCGGCGCGCGCCCAGTCGCCTCCACCGCTTCCACTCCTGCGGCGGCTGCGCCGCAGGAAGCTCCTGTTCGTGGTGGCGATCGGCGTCGATTGCCACAGATCCTGGTGGCACGGCTACCGGTCGCGTCCGCCGGCTGGGCCTTGCCGGGGCTGTTTCCTGGCCTGCCGAGGGGCGGTGGCCGGCGGGCCGGGTGGCGTCCGGTGCGGGATGTCCGAGAGGAGGGCTGTGGTCTGGGTGGCGTTAAGTCCGGCTCACCCGCTTCAGGCGCAGCCGGCTGGCGGTCCGGGGTGGTGCGGCGTGGGTCGCTCTGCTGACCTACGCCGCACCACCCCCATCCCGATCAGGTCAGACGGTGCACCCGCGCCCCCCGTCAGCCGTGAGGCTGGCCAGGGAACAGACCTTCGACAACGGGTAGTGCGGCCCCATGACGGTCGCGGCGGTCTCCGCCGTGCTGTCCACCGGCACGTTCTGGGTGGCGTGCGGGAAACCGGCGACCGGCAGCAGGTTGCGCAGCAGCACCATGTGCGGGGCCACCGGGTAGGAGACGGAGAACGGCAGGAAGGTGGCGTCGTCCACCGCCTCGATCGCCGTCCGCTGCTGCTCCCGGCCGAGCACGTAGGTGTAGTAGCCGTGCCGGTCGAGGCGGGTGTCGTCGTCGTAGCGGCAGCCGAGGCTCGCCGGCGCATCGGTGAACCGGTTGATCACGACGGGCTTGACCTGGCCGCCGAGGTTGGTGCACATCGAGAAGTAGCGCAGGTCGGTGTGCCGGCGCGGCCAGACGCCCGGATGGTTGCCGGAGACCGTGCGGGGCGCCCGGCCCCGGATCACCACGACCTGGTCCGCCGCCGGTGGGGTGACCCAGGTGCCGAGATAAGCGTTGTCCGGGTTCGGCGCGAGGTTCTCCACCTCGGACGTCCGGGTGAAGAGCTTCTGCCCGGTCTCCTCCGGCAACCCCGGTCCACCCGGTCCACCCGGTCCACCCGGTCCACCAGGCCCGCCGGGCCCACCAGGCCCGCCGGGCCCACCAGGCCCGCCGGGTCCGCCGGGTCCACCCGGTCCGCCGGGTCCACCCGGTCCGCCGGGTCCACCCGGTCCACCCGGTCCACCGGGCCCGCCGGGCCCACCCGTCCCGCCGGGCCCACCAGGCCCGCCGGGTCCGCCGGGTCCACCCGGTCCGCCGGGTCCACCCGGTCCGCCGGGTCCACCCGGTCCACCCGGTCCGCCGGGTCCGCCGGGCCCAGGTCCACCCGGATGCCCAGGCCCACCAGGTCCGCCCGGTCCACCGGGCCCAGGTCCGCCGGGATGTCCAGGGCCCCCTGGATGCCCGGGCCCGCCCGGCCCGCCAGGGTGATGTCCGGGCCCGCCCGGCCCGCCAGGGTGATGTCCGGGTACGCCGGGTCCGCCCCCGGGATGCCCAGGCCCGCCAGGCCCGCCGGGCCCGCCCGCGGCGGACCTTTCCGTGTCCGCCACTGCTGCTGCGGTGGTGGGGGTGGTGGTGCTTCCCGAGGTGCAGGGCGGCAGGGTCTGCGGCACCCCGTCGAGGGTGAGGGTGATGGTGGGCAGGACCACCATCGCATCACCACCGGCCGGCAGATAGACCCGGAAGATCACCGATGCCTTCGCGCCGGGCAGGGCGTCCTCCCGGGCCAGGGGCATTCGGTTGGTCTGTCCGAAGGTCACCTCGGGGCTGATGGTGAGGGTGAACCGGCCGCCCGGTGACGCACTGGACTGCCACGGATTCAGGCTGCCCGTGTCCGGCGTGATCAGGTAATCGGGCATGCTGGAGCTGACGCCATTACGCGTAAAGTAGGTGGGCTTGTCGTCGTACACGTTGAAAGACGCGTATCTGGCGTCGGGAAAGACCCCGGAGATGGTGATTTCCAGGCCCGGCGTCACCGGATAGACGGTCGACCAGTAGGTGGCGGCGGTGTCCGGCCAGTAGGCGTTCAGGCTTGTCGCCCCGTACTTCGACGACCAGGCGCAGGTCGGCATGGTGACGGCGGCGGCGGCGGAACGTTCCGCCTCGGCAGGGGTGGCTACCAGGGGAATGGTCAGTGCGAGCAGCCCGGACAGTAACAGAAATGGTCGACGCGTACCCCGCGTCGTTGGTGTGAGTACGGAGAGTGGCATCCGTAGACTTGATCAGAAATATATGTCGACACAGTTACTTTCGCGGTCAACTATCGTTGCTGTGTCGCGCGTTCCGACCATCTGCGATGACTATTTCCCAGCAGTGGCGACTATTTCGGAAAAGCCAGATCCGGGGTATCTGGTCGGGTGGTGCGGTGGAGTGTGGACAGAGGCCGGGATTCGCCCGTTAAAGAGCCTCTCCGACCTGGGTGGGCCGGCGCGGCCGGGTGGTCCGGGCCGGGCGGGGGACGGCGTGATCCGCCGCCGCCCCGCCGTCCGGATCAGGCCTCCGTCGGTACGCGGGTCAGCAGCGCCGCGAGGCGGCCGGCCACTCCCGGGGCGTGCAGGTGCAGCCGGGCGACGTTGACGGCGTCCGTGCCGACCACGGCGAGCAGAGCCTGGTCGCTGACCGCGTAGACGCTCAGGTAACCGCTCTGGTTGCGTACCGTGGACTGCTGGAAGTCCCCCTGGTCGAGCCGCATGCCGACCTGCCGGCCGAGGCCGAAGGTGGTCGCGGCGAGCGCGGCCAGGTCGTTCGGGTCCACCTCGGTCTGCAGGTTGTGGGTGATGAGCAGGCCGTCGACGCCGCCCAGCACGCAGCCGTGCACCCCGGGGATCTGGTGCCGCAGTTCCGCCAGCTCGCGACCGATCGCCGGGTACGGCAACGAGCGGTCCCCGGCGAGCGACGGCGGGAGCAGCCGGGTGGCCGGCAGCCTGCTGGTGCGCGGGGAGCGGCGGGGCAGGGTCTTCTCGGTCTTGTCTGCGCTCACAGTTCCAGGCTCTCCTCGATGGTGCGCAGCTGGTGTCGGGCCATGGCCAGGTTGGCCCGGCTCTTGCTCACCATCAGATAAAGGAACAGGCCCTTGCCGGTGCGGCCGGTCAGCGGCCGGATCAGATGGTACTGACCGCCGAGTGTGATCAGGATGTCCTCGATCTCGTCCTCGATCTTGAGCATTTCCAGGGTGCGCATCTTGGCGCGGACGACATCGGTGTTGCCGGCGGCGGCGACGGTCAGATCGATCTCGCCGGTGCCGCCGGCCACGCCGAGGGTCATTCCGCTGTTGTAGTCGACGAGTGCCACCCCGATCGCTCCATCGATGCTCATCGCGTTCTTCAGGGCGACGTCCAGGCTAGCCACGGTGGTGTTCTCCCGGTTCGACAGGGCGGCGCCGTTGACATCGTCGTCGTCCCCGCTCGGTTGACGGGCGGTGGCAGCGCCGCAAGAGGTCTGACGACACTCGCACACACCTCGACCCGGTCGCACTCGGGGCTGCCGCATCGGGACTGTCCGGCCGGCCCGGGCCGGCCGGACAGTCCCGTCAGGAGGACCACGCCGAAGGATGGTTCATCCCGGGGCGAGCTGCCAACAGATACCTGCTCCGGATGGAAGGGGCGGAAGTCCCTGATCCGCTGGTTGCCGTGTCCCGCGTTCGGGCCGGGAGTCGACCCCGAGCGCCGTGGACGAGGGCTCAGCCGGACCAGGCGACGATCCGGGCCGCCCGGTCGAAGTGCCGGCCCAACTCCGCGTCGAGGCGCGCCATCCGGCTCTCGTCCAGCGTCACCGTCGGCTCGTGCGGGGCGCGGGCGGTGAGCATCCGGTGGCGCAGTCCGGCCGGCGGGTGCGAGGCGAAGAGCGACGTGTGTTCCCGGACCGACAACTGGCGGACCAGCGGCATTCGCCCGGCCGCCGCCGCCCGGGCCCGCGCCACCTCGGACCGCCACTGTCGTGGTCCCTGCCCGCCCCGGGACGCCTGCCGCACCACCAGGGTGACCGAGTCCCCGCTGAGCAGGACGTCGAGCAGGTCGCGCGCGCCGGTGCTGCCCGCCGCCCGGGCGGCCAACTCGTCGGCCAGGTACTCGGCCCGCTGGCTGTCCCGCAACGCCGTCCAGACCAGCAGCAGGTGAACGCCGAAGAGCAGCCGGGACAGCATCCACGAGACCGCCCGGCCCAACGCCTCGCCGACCATCTCCAGCAACCCGCCGGGCCGGCCGGTGGGAGACGGCCGGAACAGGTCGGCGGCATTGCCGAGCATCGTCAGCGCGGGCTGGGTGACCAGCAGCCGGCGGACGTCGCCGTTGACGAAGTGCGCCAACTCGTGGCCGATCAACGCGACCCGCTGCGCCCCGTCGAGGGCGCCCCACAGTGGCAGTCCGAGACAGAGCACCCGCTGCCGCCGCAACCCCACCGAGGTCGAGTACGCATTGAAGCTGCCGTCCACCCCGATCACCTGCGGCACGGGCGCGCCGACCGCTGCCGCCACCTCCGCGACCAGCGCGTGCAACTCCGGAGTCCGTCGAGGGTCGAGCACCTCCAGGTCGGCATCGAGCCGGCCGAAACGAGGTCGCAGCGACACCGCCAGCCCGACCAGCGCCACCCCGAAGACCACCGCGACATTCGGGAACGGGTACGCGAAGAGCAGCCAGCAGCCGAGCCCGGCCAGCGCCAGCACCCCGACCACCAGCAGTAGCGCGGCGGTCGCCGTCACCATCCCGGCCAGCCCCGGTCCGGCCGGCTCCAACGGACGGCCGACGAGGATGGCGTACTGCCGACGGTTCAGCCGGGTCGCGATCCGGTGGGTGCGCCGATCGACCCACGCCCAGCCGAACTCGGGCGCCCGACGCCCCGGATCGTAGCCGTCCAGGTTCCACTCGCAGTCCGCACACCAGGGCATCGCCGCCCGTATCGACACCGTCGCCGTGCCGCAGCGCGGACAGGTCCCCGTCGTGATCACGACGCTCGATTCTGCCGGTGCCCCCGGGAGTCGTACCACCAGCTTTTCGGCTCACCCGATCCCGCGCGGAGCCGGCGGCCCCGGGGCGTGCCCGTGCCGTGTCTGCCCCCGAACCGGGTCTCCGGCGCGGCGTCGCCGGGCCGGTTTCGGGTGCTCCCCGGGCAGGTCGGGGCCGATTTCGCGGTTTCGCCTCCGGGGGGTCCGAGCACGTCTACTGTGGATGTGGTCGCGACCAATTGCGGCGATCCGGTGGCGGTCGGGCTGCGCCCGGTGCACAGTGATCTCATGAACGACAGCGGAAGTGGTGGGCACTACTACTGGTGCACCCGACACCACCGGGTCGAGACCGATGCCGACGTGTGCCCTGCCAAGCACGTTCTCGGACCGTATCCCTCGGCTGCCGACGCGGAGAACGCCCTGCAGAAGGTGCAGGAGCGTAACGAGGCGTGGGAGGCCGAAGATGCCCGCTGGGCCGGGGAGGGCAACTGAACGGCGCGGGACGGCCCGCGTCGAGGACTCCGTGCCTCCGTGAGGAGGCACGCGGGAGCATGTCCCCAAGGAGGGAACCGAGATGGCCGAAGCAACAAAGGCCACCACCCGCCCGGCCGCGACGAAGACCGCCGCGGCGGCGCGGACCGCAGGCGCGACCCGGAGCACTGCGGCCCGCCGCTCCACCACCACCACGGCTGCGGCCCGCAAGACGTCGGCCGGCCGGGCGACGGCGAACGCGGCGGGCGCCGGCTCGGGCCGGACCCCGGCCGCCGGCACGGCCACGGCCAGGAAGGCGGCGGCCGGCATGACCGGTACGGCGAAGAAGGCCCCGGCCGCCAGGAGCACCGCCAAGACGGCTCCCGCATCGAAGTCGACGGCGAAGAAGGCCCCGGCGGCCAGGAGCACCGCGTCGAAGTCGACCGCGCGGAAGGCCCCGGCCAAGAAGGCCGCCAGCAGGACCACCGCCGCCGCCCGGAAGACCGTCGGGGCAGTGAAGAAGACCACGGCGACCGCCCGGACCACGGCGGCGAAGAAGACCACCGCGGCGAAGCGGACGACCGCGGCAGCGGCGAAGAAGACCACCGCGACCGCCCGGACCACCGCCAGGAAGACCACCGCGGCGAAGAAGACCACGCCCGCGAAGAAGACAGCCGCCACGAAGACCACGGCCGCGAAGAAGACCACGCCCGCGAAGACCACGGCCGCCCGTAGGACGACGGCCGCGAAGACGACGACGGCTGCGAAGAGCACGGCGGCCCGCAAGAGCACGGCGGCGAAGACGCCGATGCCCGCCAAGAAGGCCGCCGCAGCCAAGAAGGCGCCAGCCAGGAAGTCGACCGCGAAGACGGCACCCGCGTCGAAGTCGACCGCGAAGAAGGCCCCGGCCCGGAAGGCGAGCGCGACGGCCACCCGCACGGCGGCGGCGAAGGCGACCGCCACGAAGACGCCCGCCACGAAGGTCACCGCCCGTAAGGCCCCCGGCCGTACGGCGGCGGCGCGCGCCACCGCGCCGGCCAGCGCCCGCTCCCGCGCCCGGAAGGCCACCGGCTGACCGTACGACAGACCGTCGCCCGCCTGCCGGAGAGCGGATCGCGCGGCACGCTGCCAGGATTGACCCGTGGTCATCCGACGTGTGCTCGCGCCCCGCATCGACTTCGGCGCGCTGCGCCGCGAGCTGGGACTGCCCGACAGCTTCCCGGCCGCAGCGCAGCGCGAGGCGGACGAGGCGGCCGACGCCCCGCCGCCCGCCGTGGCCGACCGTACCAACATCCCGTTCGTCACGGTCGACCCGGCCGCCTCCCGCGACCTGGACCAGGCGATGCACCTCAGCGCCCGCCCCGGCGGCTACCGGGTGCGGTACGCCATCGCCGACGTCGCCGCCCACGTGCGCCCCGGCGGGCCGTTGGAGGAGGAGACCTGGCGGCGCGGGCAGACCGTCTACCTGCCCGACGGCAACGTGCCGTTGCACCCGCACGCCCTCAGCGAGGGGGCGGCCAGCCTGCTGCCCGACGTCGACCGGGCAGCGGTGCTCTGGACCATCGACCTCGACACCGACGGGGCCACCGTCGCCGTCGGGCTGGAGCGCGCCCTGGTCCGCAGCCGCGCCAAACTGGACTATTCGGGCGTGCAGGTGGCCGCCGACGCCGGTCGGCTCCCCGAACCGATCGCCCTGCTGCCCGAGATCGGCGCCCTGCTCACCGCCCGCGGCCTGCGCCGGGGCGCGGTCAACCTGCCGTTGCCCGAGCAGGACGTCGAGCCCGACGGGGACGGGTGGCGGCTGGTGCTGCGCGGCCCCGGCCCGATGGAGGACCACAACGCCCAGATCTCCCTGCTCACCGGGATGGCGGCGGCGGACATCATGCTCGCCGGTCGGATCGGGCTGCTGCGCACCATGCCGGCACCGAAGCCGGAGGCGGTGGCCCGGCTGCGCGCGGCGGCAGCCCCGCTGGGCGTGCACTGGCCGGACGGGGTACGGGTGGGGGAGGTGCTGGCCGGGTTGGACGCCTCGCAGCCCCGGGCCGCCGCCTTCGTCGACCAGGCGGCCGAACTGATGCGCGGTGCGGCGTACACGGCGTTCGACGGCGAGCTGCCCGAACAACCGGAGCACGGCGGGGTCGCCGCCGCGTACGCCCATGTCACCGCCCCGCTACGGCGGCTGGCCGACCGGTACGCCACGGAGGTCTGCCTGGCCCTGCACGAGGGCCGTGAGGTGCCGGAGTGGGCCCGCACCGCGCTGCCCCGGCTGCCGGAGGTGATGGCCTCGACCGACCGGACGGCCGGCACCGCCACCCGGGGTGCGATCGAGCTGGCCGAGGCGGTGCTGCTGGAGCACCGGGTGGGGGAGACGTTCTCCGCGGCGGTGCTGGACGTGGATGCGCCCCCGAACAGTCAGTCGAAGCCCGGTCGGGTCCCCGGCGGGACGGTGGCGTTGGACGATCCGCCGGTGCGGGCCCGCTGCACCGGGGAGCTGCCCCTGGGCGAGCGGGTCACCGTACGCCTGGTCACCGCCGACCCGGTCGGCCGCAAGATCCTCTTCGAGCGCGCCTGAATCCCGCCCCCACGCTCGGCGGCCAGCGTGAGCGCCGTGCGCGGCCAGCGTGAGTGCCGTGCGCGGCGGGTGTGACCGTGTCGTGCGCGGGCGGTTTGCGAGGATGGCGGTATGGCATACGACGCGAGCACCCTTCCCGACGTGTCCGGGCTGACCGTCGGCATCATCGGCGGCACCGGCGACCAGGGGCGGGGGCTGGCCTACCGGTTCGCCCGGGCCGGCCAGCAGGTGCTGATCGGGTCCCGTTCCGCCGAGCGGGCCGCCGAGGCGGCGGCGGAGGTCGCCGCGTCGCCCCGGATGCCGGCGGGGGTCGACGTGACCGGCGCCGGCAACGACGAGGTGGCCCGTCGCAGTGACGTGGTGGTGATCGCGGTGCCGTGGGACGGGCACGCGGCCACCGTCGCCGCACTGGCCGGGCCACTGGCTGGCAAGATCGTCATCGACTGCGTCAATCCGCTCGGCTTCGACAAGCAGGGCCCGTACGCCCTGCCGGTCGCCGAGGGCAGCGCCGCGCAGCAGGCGGCGGCCCTGCTGCCCGACTCCCGGGTCTGCGCGGCATTCCACCACGTCAGCGCGCCGCTGCTGGCCGACCCGGAGATCGACCGGATCGACCTCGACGTGCTGATCTGCACCGAGGAGCGGGAACTGGTCGACATCGTCGGCGCGCTGGCCGCCCGGATTCCCGGCATGCGCGGGATCTATGCCGGGCGGCTGCGCAACGCCCACCAGATCGAGGCCTTCACCGCCAACCTGATCGCCATCAACAAGCGCTACAAGGCGCACGCCGGCATCCGGGTCACCGACCTCTGACCGGGCGGGTCAGAAGTTGATGTCGACGCCGGCCTTCTTGCAGGCGGCGTTCGCCATCGCGCTGGTCTTCTGGAACTCGGGGCCACTGGCCGCGGCATCCATGTCCGGGGCGGTCGCCACCCTGCCGGCGGCGGCACCGAACGCGCCCAGCGCGGTGACCGCCTCGCTGGCGGGGCTGTCGGCGGTGGCCTTGGCCAGTCCCGTCGCCATCTCGGTGTAGGCCTTCTTGATCGCCGGGTTCGGGTCACCACCCGACATCGCGGCCTTCATGACGTCGGTCTTCGTCGTCGTGGCGATCTTCTTCGCCGCCGTGCAGAGCTTCTTGTCGGCCGCCGGGTCGGCGGCCGCGGCCGGGCCGGTGGTGGCGGGGCCGGTGGTGGCCGGGGAGTCCGCCGCGGAGGCGGACGGCGCAGCGCTGGCGGAGGTCGGCGGCGCGGCCGTCGGCACCGGCTCCGCTTTGCTGCACGCCGCGAGGGCCAGCACGGAGACACAGGTCAGGACGACAGTTGACAAGCGAGCATGATCCACGAGCGGAACCCTAGCGGCTTTCGACGACCCACGATGACCCGTTTCCCCGGGGCGGGGCATCGCCGCCGGGCGGCCGCGCCGGGAGGGTCGCCCGGCGGCCGGCCGACAGCGGCCGGGACCGGCAGACCGGGCCGCCGTGCGGGCCGGACGGATACGCCGTTGTGCGGGCCGGACGGAGGGGACGGCAGCAGCGGCTACCCGGCGGGCCGGGCAGCGGCGCGTTCCGGGAAGGTGGGACGGCGGGCATGGCCCACCGCCCCACCCGGTCTCAGAACGTGTGCTCGGCGGCGGGGAACTCCCCGCCGCGTACCTCGTCGGCGAACTGGCGGGTCGCCCCGGTCAGCGCCCCGGCCAGGTCGGCGTAACGCTTGACGAACCGGGGCGCCTTTCCGGTGCGCAGCCCGGCCATGTCCTGCCAGACCAGCACCTGGGCGTCGGTGTCCGGGCCGGCGCCGATGCCGACGGTGGGGATGGTCAGTTCGGCGGTGACCCGCTTGGCGACCTCGCCCGGCACCATCTCCAGCACCACCGCGAACGCGCCCGCCCCGGCCACCGCCCGCGCGTCGGCGAGCACCTCGTCGGCGGTGTCGCCGCGCCCCTGCACCCGGTAGCCGCCCAGGGTGTGCTCGCTCTGCGGGGTGAACCCGATGTGCGCCATCACCGGGATGCCCGCCCCGGTGATCGCCGCGATCTGGTCGGCGCAGCGCCGGCCACCCTCCAGCTTCACCGCGTGGCAGCCGCCCTCCTTCATGAACCGCACCGCCGTGCGCAGCGCCTGCGTCGGCCCCTCCTCGTACGAGCCGAACGGCAGGTCACCGACGACCAGCGTGTGCCGGGTCGCCCGGACCACGGCGCGGACCAACGGCAACAGTTCGTCGACGGTCACCGGCAGGGTGGTCTCGTAACCGAACACGTTGTTCGCCGCCGAGTCGCCGACCAGCAGCGCCGGGATCCCCGCCTGGTCGAAGATCGAGGCGGTGTACTGGTCGTACGAGGTGAGCATCGCCCACCGGTCGCCGCGCTCCTTGGCGGCGATCAGGTCACGGGTACGGACCCGGCGGGTGGCCGGCCCGCCGTACAGGGCGGTCACCTCGGTCGGGGTGGACTCCACCATGGCTGTCTCCTTTCCTCGAGGCCGCTGTCGCGGTCCCCGGGTTCCGTCGCGATCGTCGCACCACACGACCTGTCGACGGCAGGCGACAGTGCAGGATTTCACTCCGTCGGGGCGACACCCGACCGGCCGGCGGCCGACCCGGGCGACGCCCCGACGGGTCGGGTGGTCAGCCGGCGACCGGGCGACGCTCCGTCGGGCCGGGTGGTCAGCCGTCCTCGCGCCACCGGTTGGTGATCGGCAGGCGGCGGTCCCGGCCGAACGCCTTCATCGAGATCTTCGTGCCGGGCGCGGACTGCCGGCGCTTGTACTCGGCGGTGTCCACCAGCCGCAGCACCCGGTCCACCACCGCCGGGTCGTGGCCGGACTCCACCAGACCGGCCCGGCCCAGGTCGCCGTCGACGTAGCCGATCAGGATCGGGTCCAGCACGTCGTAGTCGGGCAGGCTGTCGCTGTCGAGCTGGCCGGGGCTCAGCTCGGCCGACGGGGGCTTGCCGATGGAGTTCTCGGGGATCGGCGGGGTCTCGCCCCGGCGGGCCGCGTCGGCGTTGCGCCACTTCGCCAACCGCCAGATCAGCGTCTTCCAGACGTCCTTGACCGGGTTGAAACCGCCGACCGAGTCGCCGTACAGGGTCGAGTAGCCGACCGCCAGTTCGCTCTTGTTGCCGGTGGTGAGGACCAGGTGCCCCTCCTGGTTGGACAGTGCCATCAGGATCACCCCGCGCACCCGGGCCTGGAGGTTCTCCACCGCCACCCCGGACAGCGAGAGGTTCGCCAGGAAGGTGTCCACCATCGGCTGGATCGGCTCGACCCGGTAGTCCAGACCGGTCCGCTTGGCCAGGTCCTCCGCGTCGGCCCGGGAGTGCTCCGAGGAGTGCTGGCTGGGCAGCGAGACGCCGACCACCCGCCGGGGCCCGAGCGCGTCGACGGCCAGCGCGGCCACCACCGCCGAGTCGATCCCGCCGGACAGGCCCAACACCACCGAGGGGAAGCGGTTCTTGTTGACGTAGTCGCGCAGGCCCAGCACCAGCGCCTGCCACACCTCGGCCTCGTCGGCGACCGGCGCCAGCAGGCCACCGTGGGCCGCCGGCCCGGTCGGGGCCGGCGGGACCACCTCGACGGTACGACGTACCACCCGCATCCCGTCGGCGAGGTCCTCGGTGTCGGCGGCGTGCGGGCCCGCCCCGGCCAACTCCACGTCGTGTACGAGCAGGTGCTCGACGAACTGCGGCGCCCGGGTGAGCAGGTCCCCGTCGGGGGTGACGATCATCGAGTCGCCCTCGAAGACCAGCTCGTCCTGGCCGCCGACCATGTTGACGTACGCGATCGGGGCACCGGCCTCGGCGGCCCGGCGGCCCACCAGCGGCAGCCGGACGTCGTCCTTGTTCAGCTCGTACGGCGAGCCGTTGATGTTGACCACCAGGCCGACGCCGGCCTGCCGGGCGACCGCGAACGGGCCGCCGGCCTGCCACAGGTCCTCACAGATGGTCAGCGCCACGTCCACCCCGCCGATGCGCACCACGGTCAGGGTGTCCCCGGGCACGAAGTAGCGGTCCTCGTCGAAGACGCCGTAGTTGGGCAGGTGGTGCTTGAAGTAGCGGGCCGCCACCTCGCCCCGGTGCAGCAGCGCGGCGGCGTTGCGGGCCCCCCGGCCCGGCTGGGCGTCCCCGCTGACCTGGGGCGGGCCGTCGGCGTCCAGGTAGCCGACCACGACCGGCAGGTCACCGAGGCCGTCGGCGGCCAGGTCGGCGGCGAGCTGCCGCACCGCGGCCTGTGAGGCGGCGACGAAGGAACGGCGGAAGACCAGGTCCTCGACCGGGTAGCCGGTGAGCGTCATCTCCGGGAAGGCGACGAGCTGGGCGCCGGCGGCGGCGGCCCGACGGGTCCAGGCCCGGATCAGCTCGGCGTTGCCGACGGTGTCGCCGACGGTCGGGTTGACCTGGCACAGGGCCAGACGCAGGGTGGGCATGCCCTCATCTTGCCCCAGCGGCAGTCGGTCGATCCGGCGGCTCCGACGAGACGCCGGCCACCCTTTCGCGACGCCCGGCCGGCCCGGTGCTGGTGGCGGGGCCGCCCGTCGATCCGTCGGTCGGGACACCGCAGGACGAGCGGCAGCAGGTCGCGTAACGTCTGCTTAACCAGGCCGGGGAAGACTGGGCGGTCAGGACGGATCGGCCGCCCGGTGCCGGACGTACGTCGCGCGAGGGGTTGGGGAAGTGGACCGTCAGCAGGAGTTCGTCCTCCGTACGCTGGAAGAGCGGGACATCCGGTTCGTCCGGCTGTGGTTCACCGACGTGCTGGGCACGCTCAAGAGCGTCTCAGTCGCTCCGGCGGAGCTGGAGGCGGCCTTCGAGGAGGGCATCGGGTTCGACGGCTCGGCCATCGAGGGCTTCGCCCGGGTCTTCGAGTCCGACATGGTCGCCATGCCGGACCCGACCACCTTCCAGGTGTTCCCGTTCGAGGGTGGGGTCAGCGGCGAGAGCGCCCGGATGTTCTGCGACATCCTGCTGCCCGACGGCGGCCCGTCCTGGGCCGACCCACGGCACGTGCTGCGCCGGATGCTGTCCAAGGCGGCCGAGAAGGGCTTCACCTTCTACACCCACCCGGAGATCGAGTTCTTCCTGCTGGAGAACGGCCCGCAGGACGGCTCGGTGCCCACCGCCGTGGACAGCGGCGGCTACTTCGAGCACACCACGCACGCGGTGGCGCGGGACTTCCGCCGGCAGGCCGTGCTGGCGCTGGAACGGATCGGCATCTCGGTGGAGTTCAGCCACCACGAGGTCGCCCCCGGCCAGCAGGAGATCGACCTGCGGTACGCCGACGCGCTGACCACCGCCGACAACATCATGACCTTCCGGCACGTGGTCAAGGAGGTGGCGCTCTCCACCGGCGTGCAGGCCAGCTTCATGCCGAAGCCCTTCACCGACCAGCCGGGCAGCGGCATGCACACCCACCTGTCGCTGTTCGAGGGGGAGCGCAACGCGTTCCACGACTCCGGTGACCCGATGAAGCTGTCGAAGGTGGCGAAGTCGTTCATCGCCGGCCTGCTGATGCACGCCCGGGAATACACCGCGGTCACCAACCAGTGGGTCAACTCGTACAAGCGGCTGTTCCCGCAGGCGTTGCCGGACCGGATCACCGAGAGCCCGGCGTACGTCTGCTGGGGGCACCTGAACCGGTCCGCGCTGGTCCGCGTCCCCGCGTACGGCAAGCCGAACTCGGCCCGGGTGGAGGTCCGTTCGCTGGACTCGGCGACCAACCCCTACCTGGCGTTCGCCGTCATGCTCGGCGCGGGCCTCAAGGGCATCGAGGAGGGCTACGAGCTGCCGCCCGGCGCGGAGGACGACGTCTGGTCGCTGACCAGCGCCGAGCGCCGCGCGATGGGCTACGAGGCGCTGCCGGAGAACCTGTCCGAGGCGATCGACGTGATGGCCGGCTCCGAGCTGGTCGCCGAGGTGCTCGGCGAGCACGTCTTCGACTTCTTCCTGCGCAACAAGCGGGCCGAGTGGGAGCAGTACCGCCGCGAGGTCACCCCGTACGAGCGGCAGCGTTACCTGTCGTTGTAACCGGCTGCCGTCGAGGACCCGGGGCCCGTGCGGCCCCGGGTCCTCGACGTCCCCGGTCCGGCGGGGCTCCGGGTGTTCGACGGTCCCGGGTCTGCCGACGGTCCGGGTGTTCGATGATCCGGGTGTTCGACGGTCCGGGGGGTGTCGAGGGTGGCGCGGTGCCGCTATCGTCTCGATCACCGTGCCGGCACCCGCGCCGGGCGCAGGAGGTCGGGAGGCCGTCGGTGCTGGAGGATCTGCTCACCGGAGCATGGCAGAGCGTCGTGTTCGGTGTCGTCGGGGTGGCGCTGATGGCGGCCGGCTTCGTGCTGGTCGACGTGCTCACCCCGGGCAAGCTGCGCGAGCTGATCTGGGTGCAGCGCAACGGCAACGCCGGGCTGCTGCTGGCCGCCAACCAGCTGGGTGTCGCCGGCATCGTCTTCACCGCGATCGTGACCAGCTATGACGACTTCGCCAAGGGGCTCGCCTCGACGGTGCTCTTCGGGCTGATCGGGCTGGCCGTCATGGCGTTGGCCTTCGGGGTCCTGGACCTGCTGACCCCGGGTCGACTCGGTGAGGTCATCTGCTCGGACGAGCCGCACCCGGCGGCCCGGGTCAGCGCCGCCACCCACTTCGGCGCGGCCCTGATCGTCTGCGCCTGCATCGCCTGACCAGGCTCGCGGTCCCACCCGTGCTTCTCGGCTGACCGGGCTCGCCTCCGACGGGCCCGCCCCGGGGGGTCGACGGTGCCGGGTCGGTGCGTCGTACCCCCGTCGTAGCGTGCGGGGGTGAACCGGACCGCTCGTCTCTATGCCCTGGTGGAAGAGTTGCGGGCGGTGTCGCCCCGGCCGCGCAGCGCCCGCTGGCTGGCCGCCCGGTTCGAGGTGAGCACCCGCACCGTCGAACGGGACATCGTCGCCCTCCAGGGTGCGGGTGTGCCGATCTGGGCCGAGCCCGGCCGCACCGGCGGTTACGTGGTCGACCGTTCGCACACCCTGCCGCCGGTCAACCTGACCGCCGCGGAGGCGGTGGCGATGGCGGTGGCCCTGCACCGGCTCGCCGGCACCCCGTTCGCCGCGGCGGGCGGCACCGCGCTGCGCAAACTGCTCGCGGTGCTGCCGGCCGCCGACGCCGCCGACGCCCGCCTGCTCGCTGGCCGGGTGCTGCTGATCGGCACCGGGCCGGCCACGTCCCTCCCGGCTGTCGTCGCCGACGCGGTCTCCGCCCGTCGGGTGCTCCGCCTGGGGTACGCCGACCGCTGCGGCGTGGCCTCGTCACGCGAGGTCGAGCCGTTGGGCTACCTGGGCAACAGCCGGCACTGGTACCTGCTCGCCTGGTGCCGGCTCCGTAACGGGCCGCGCTGCTTCCGTACCGACCGGATCTGCGACGTCGAGGTGTTGCCGGAGCGGGTGACCCGGGAGCTCTCCCCGGCCGACCTGGACGTCCCACCCGAGCGGGTGCACCGACTGGCCCTGGTGTGAGCGGCCGACCGGTCAGTCCCGGGGCGGAGGCGGGCTGACCGCCAGGAGTGACCCGTCGACGGGGTGCCCGGCCTGGCGTCCGGTGCCGACGACCCGCAGGCTTTTTCCGTAAACACCGACAGGACGCTGTCGCGGACGCCGGGGAGGCTGGCTGCCGAGCCCACCGGCCGCCCGGCCGGCAGGGGAACAGGAGGCGACGCACGTGACCAGCACACCCATCACCTGGTTCGAGATCGGCACCGACCGGCCGGACGAGGTGCAAGGCTTCTACGCGGAGTTGTTCGGCTGGGCCTTCACCGAGGAGGGCGCGGCCGGGGGCGGTTCCTACCGGACGACCGGCGCGGGGCAGCCGGCCGGCATCGGCGGAGGCATCCGGGCCATCGCCGAGGGCGCACCCGGCTACGCGATCCTCTACGCCGAGGTGTCCGACGTGGCGCAGACGTGCCGGCGGGCCGAGGCGGCGGGTGGCACGGTGCTGTCGCCACCGAGGAGCACGCCGGTCGGGTTGACCCTCGCCCTGCTGCGTGACCCGTCGGGCAACCAGCTCGGCGTCTTCTCCCCGCCGGTCACCGCCTGAGGCGAGGGGCCGGAGGTGCGGTGTCCCAGTGCGTCGGACACCGCGCCTCCGGCCCGCCCGTGTTGATCTTCGGCCCGCCGGGTCGGGCGGGCCGAAGGTGGGTCACTTGCCGGGCGTACCCGCCGGACCGCCGTGGCGTCCGGGGCCACCCGGACCCGGGCCCGGGAACACCCCGGCCTCGACGGCCTTGGTGATCGCGTCGGCCTGCTCCTGGGTGAGCTTGCCGTCCTTGACCGCCTGGGTCAGCCGCTCCGCCAGCTTCTCCTGCCGGTCCTCGGCCGACGGGCGCTCCGGCCGGTCGCCCTTGTCCGGGCCCTTGCCCGGGCCCTTGTGCTGCGCGCGCACCTTCTCCAGGGCGGCGGTCACCTTGTCGGTGTCCACGCCCAGCTCCGTGGCCAGCGCCTCGGCGAACTCATGCTGCTGATCGGCGCGCTGCTGCCGGTCGGTGCCCGGCTCAGCCGCGCTGCTGGCGCTCGGCGTCGGGGTGGCCCCGTGCTGGGCGAAGGCCACCGTGGGAGCGGCGATCCCCACCCCGAGCACCCCGGCGGCGGCGAAGCCGACCAGCAGGTGCTTCTTCGACATCGTGCGGGACATCAGTCCTCCAGTACGTCGGTGGTGATGCGTTGACGTCACCCACAGTGACCACCGAACCTGAAAGCCTCCCGTCCCGACCCTGTCCCCCAGCTGACAATCCCACCCACCCGCCCCCCGTGATCAAGAGGTTTCGGTCAGGAACGCGCTTACCGGCCCCGCAAACCTCTTGATCACCGAGGCGGGGCGGGGCGGGGCGGGCGGTGGGGGGAGGCCGGGCGGTGGGGGAGGGGGGTTACTGGACGGCGGGGGTGGTGGTGAGGGTGCCGGCCTCGGTGTCGAGGGTGGCGTGGGTGCCTACGGGGACGGTGAGTTGGCCGGGGCCGTGGCCGATCGGGAGGCCGCCGAGGACCGGGACGCCGAGGTCGCCCAGGCGGTCGGTGAGGACGTCCACGACGGTGGTGTCCCAGCCGTCGACGCAGTCGGTGAACTGGCCCACCGCCACCCCGGCCAGGCCGTTCAGCGCCCCGGCGCGACGCAGGTGGGTGAGCATCCGGTCGACCTTGTACGGGGGTTCCTGCACCTCCTCGACGAGCAGCACCACCCCGCTCAGGTCCGGCATGTCCGGGGTGCCGAGGGTGGCGGTGATCAGGCAGAGGTTCCCGCCGAGCAGTCGACCGACCGCCCGACCGGGGACCCGGACCGGATACGTCGTCTCCCCGGGCACCGCCGCGACGGTCACCGGCGCGGTGGTCATCAGCGCCGCGTGCAGCGACTCCGCCGAGCGCAGCGGGGTCCGCTCGTCGACCCAGGCCGCCCCGGGACCGTGCACACCGGCAAGCCGGGCGCCCCGCCAGAGCGCGAACTGCAGGGCGGTGATGTCGGAGAACCCGGCCACCACCTTCGGGTCCCGCCGGACGGCGGCCATGTCGATCAGGTCGACCACCCGTTGCGCGCCGTAACCACCCCGGGTGCAGATCACCCCGCGTACCTGCGGGTCGGCGAAGGCGGCGTTCAGGTCGGCGGCGCGCAACGCGTCGTCACCGGCGAGGTAACCCCGTCGGGCGTACGCGTGGGGCGCCACCACCGGCCGCAGCCCCCAGCCGGTCAGCAGTTCGATGCCGCGCGCCACCCGCTCCGGGCGGGTCGGCCCGGACGGCGAGACCAGCATCACCGTGTCGCCCTCGCACAGCACGGGCGGGCGCAGGACGGACGGGTCGTCGACGATCACAGCGGCCGAGCATAGCCGCCCCGCCGCGCGGGCCGAGGCGATCCGGGGCAGCGCCGACGTCGGGGCGGCACGGCCTCGGGGCAGCGCCACCGTCGGGTCGACACGAGGCGTTACGGGTGGCGGTCGACCTACCCGCTAGCCTCGACGGCGTGGGAACCGCACTGGTGATCGAGAACGACCCGACCGACGACCCCCGACGGCTGGGGGAGTGGCTGGCGGAGGGGGGCCTGGAGCTGCGGGTGCTGCGCCCGCACGCCGGCGACGACCTCCCCGACGACCTGGCCGGCTACGTGGCGCTGGTGGTGCTCGGCGGCGACCAGCGGGCGCACCCGGCACCGGACGGCACCCCCGGGGCTCCCTGGTACCCCAAGCTGGAGGGCCTGCTGCGCAAGGCCGTCCGACACCGGGTGCCGACCCTCGGCGTCTGCCTCGGCGCGCAGTTGCTGGCCACCGCGCACGCCGGCCTGGTCGAGCGCAGCCCGTCCGGCCCCGAGGTGGGCCCGGGGGTGGTCGGCCGGCGCGACGCCGCCGAGAGCGACCTGTTGTTCCGCTACGTGCCGCTGATCCCGGACGTGCTCCAGTGGCACTCCGACGAGATCACCGAGCTGCCCCGGGCCGCCACCCTGCTGGCCGCCTCGACCCGCTACCCGCACCAGGCGTTCCGGCTCGGCGACCGGGCCTGGGGTCTCCAGTTCCACATCGAGTGCGACACCGCGATGATCGCCGACTGGGCCCGGGACTCCGCACTGCTCGCCGAACTGGGCTACGACGAGGAGCTGGTGGTGGCCGCCTGCGACCGGGTGATGGCCGACGTCGAGGAGGTGTGGCAGCCGTTCGCCGTCCGGTTCGCCGCCCTCGCCCTCGGCGAGCTGGACGACGACACCCGCCGCAGCCTGCCCCTGCTCGGCCACTGAGATGAGCAGACCGACCAGGGGACGGCTGGCCCGCTACGGCTTCGCCGAGGGTGACGGCGGGGTCCGCGCCGCCGACCTGCTCGGCGCGGACGGGCTCGGGCTGTGGCAGGCCGACGAGCAGGAGCCCACCGACCGGGCGGCGGCCGACCTGCTGGCCGCGCTCTCCCGGGCTGCCGACCCGGATCTGGCGCTGCGCCAACTGCACCGGATGGTGGAGACCGAGCGCCGGGCCGCGCGCACCGGCGGGACCCGGGCCGGCACCTCGACGTCGGGCGGCCCGGGTCCCGGCGACCCGACGTCGGCGGTGCCGGCGTCCGACGGCGTGGGCGCGGTCGCGCCGGCCGGTGGGTCGGCGGTGCTGACCGCGCTCGCCGCCGACCCCGGTCTGCGTCGTCGGCTGGTCGCCGTGCTCGGCGCCTCCGCCGCCCTGGGTGATCACCTGGTCGCCAACCCCGGGCAGTGGACGGTGCTCGACACCGCCCCGGACGGGCTGGCCCCCACCGCCGACGGGCGGCTCGACCTGGTCCTCGCCGCCCGGCTGACCACCGCCACCGCGCCGGTGGCGGTGCTGCGGCAGGCGTACCGGCTGGCGTTGCTGCGGATCGCGGCGGCCGACCTGACCGGTGGGCGGGGCCTGGAGCAGGTGATGGCGGCGCTCTCCGCGCTGGCCGACGCCACCCTCGCGGCGGCGTACGAGATCGCGGTGGCCGAGCTGCCGGCGGGGACCACCCGGCCCCGGCTGGCCGTGGTGGCGATGGGCAAGTGCGGTGGCGACGAGCTGAACTACGTCTCCGACGTCGACGTGATCTTCGTGGCCGCGACCGACGAGGACCTGCCCGCCGCGACCACCGTCGCCGCCCGGCTGATCCACATCTGCGGGCTGGTCGCCTGGCCGGTGGACGCCGCGCTGCGCCCGGAGGGCAACCGGGGGCCGCTGGTGCGTACCCTGGCCAGCCACCTCGCCTACTACCAGCGGTGGGCCCGCACCTGGGAGTTCCAGGCGCTGCTCAAGGCCCGCCCGGCCGCCGGTGACCTGGCGCTGGCCGGGGAGTGGGTCGACGCCCTCGCGCCGCTGGTCTGGCGGGCGTCCGAGCGACCCGAGGCGGTCTCCGACGTGCGTGCCATGCGCCGCCGGATCATCGACAACATCCCGCCGAAGGAGCTGGACCGCGAGATCAAACGGGGTCCCGGCGGGCTGCGGGACATCGAGTTCGCCGTCCAACTGCTGCAACTGGTGCACGGCCGGGGCGACGAGTCGCTGCGGGTGCGGGGCACCGTGCCGGCGCTGCGTGCGCTGGTGGCGGGCGGCTACGTCGGGCGGGCCGACGGCGAGGCGCTGCTGCGCGGGTACCGCTTCCTGCGCGGCGTCGAGCACCGGCTCCAGCTCCAGGCGCTGCGGCGTACCCACACCGTGCCGACCGAGCCGACCGCGCTGCGCTGGCTGGCCGCCGCGCTCGGCTACGCCGCCATCCCGGGCCGCAGCGCCGTGGAGAGCTTCCGCGCCGACTGGGTCGCCCACGCCACCGAGGTACGCCGGCTGCACGCCAAACTGCTCTACCGGCCGCTGCTGGAGTCGGTGGCCCGGGTGCCCGCCGACGGGTTGCGACTCACCCCGGAGGCGGCCCGGCACCGGCTGGAGATCCTCGGTTTCGCCGATCCGGCCGGGGCGCTGCGTCACCTCCAGGCCCTCACCGGCGGGGTGAGCCGGACCGCCGCCATCCAGCGGACCCTGCTGCCGGTGCTGCTCAGCGAGTTCGCCGACGCGCCCGAACCGGACCGGGGGCTGCTCAACTACCGGCAGGTCTCCGACTCTCTCGGGAGCACCCCGTGGTATCTGCGGCTGCTGCGCGACTCCGGCCCGGTGGCCCGCCGGCTGGCCCGGGTGCTGTCGTCGTCCCGCTACGCGGCCGACCTGCTGGCCCGGGAGCCGGAGGCGCTGCGGCTGCTGGCCGAGGAGACCGAGTTGACGCCCCGCCCCCGGGAGGTGCTCTGCGACGGGTTCGCCGCCGCGGCGGCCCGGCACGCCGACCCGGTCGAGGCGACCCGGGCGGTACGCGCGCTGCGCCGCCGGGAACTCGTCCGGATCGCCTGCGCCGACGTGCTCAGCCGGGCCGGCGGGCTGGCCCCGCGCCCCGAACGCGGCGTGCCGGCCGGTCCCCTGGCCGACGTCACCCGGGTCGGCACCGGGCTGTCCTACGTCACCGACGCCACCCTGTCCGCCGCGCTGCGCGCCGTCCGGGCCGCCCAACCGGAACTGCCCGGCCTGCGGTTCGCGGTGATCGGCCTCGGCCGGCTCGGCGGGTACGAGTCCAACTACCTCTCCGACGCCGACGTGCTCTTCGTCTACGACCCGCCGACCGGGTCGGCGGAGAGCACGGCCAGCGCCACCGCGCACGCGATCGCCGAGGAGCTGCGCCGGCTGCTCGCCGCCCCGGCCCCCGACCCGGCGCTCGGCGTCGACGCCGACCTGCGCCCGGAGGGTCGGCAGGGCCCGCTGGTGCGCAGCCTCGCCGCGTATGCCCAGTATTACGCCCGTTGGTCGCGGGTCTGGGAGGCGCAGGCGCTGCTGCGGGCCCGGTTCGTCTGCGGCGACGCCGACCTGGGCACCGAGTTCGAGACCATGGTCGACCCGGTCCGCTACCCGGCCGACGGGTTGACCCGCGAGCAGGTCGTCGAGATCCGCCGGATCAAGGCCCGGGTGGAGAACGAACGGCTGCCCCGGGGCGCCGACCCCGCCACCCACACCAAGCTCGGCCGGGGCGGCCTGGCCGACGTCGAGTGGGCGGTGCAGCTGCTCCAGCTCCGCAACGCCGGTGCGCACCCGCAGCTGCGCGGCACGCGTACCCTCGATGCCCTTGCGGCGGCCCGGGACGCCAAGCTGGTCGACCCGGCGGACGCCGCCGCGATGGTCGCCGGGTGGACCCTCGCCGCGCAGGTCCGCAACGCGCTGATGCTGGTCCGGGGTCGCGCCGGCGACCAGCTCCCCCGGCACGGGGTGGAGTTGGCCGGCGTGGCGCGGCTGCTCGGCGCGGACGACCCGGGGGAGTTCCTGGACGACTACCTGCGCACCGCCCGGCGCTCCCGGGCCGCCATGCAGCGGGTCCTGGAGAGCTGAGCCCGCCGACGCAGGCGGGGTGTGCCCGGCCGGGCCGGTCAGCGGCGGCGGACCAGCACCAGGTGGTCGATCAGGGTGCCGTGCTCGCCGTTCGGGCCGGTAGCCTGCCGCTGCGGCGCGTCCAGCCGCTCGACGTGCCACCCGTCCGGGTCGAGATCGAGGTCGGCCAGGGTCTCCTGCGGGGTGGGGAACCGCACGTGGTGGTGCTCGGCGTTGCCCCACGGCGGTACCGCGCCGTGCTCGACCACCAGCAGCCGCCCACCGGGGGCGACCGCCCGGACCGCCGCCCGCAGCACCTCGGCCCGGGGAAAGTCCAGCGGCGACTGGAGGAACTGCGCCGAGACCAGGTCGAACACGCCGGCCGGGAAGGTCCGGGCCAGGTCGTGCCGCTGGAAGTCGACCAGGGCAGCCACCCCGGCGGCCGTCACCGCGGCGGCCGACCGCGCCAACGCGGTGGTGGAGACGTCGACCGCGGTCACCCGCCAACCCTGCCGGGCCAGCCACACCGCGTCGCCGCCCTCGCCGCAACCCAGGTCGAGGGCGGTGCCCGGCGGCAGCGCCCCGACCACGTCGACCAGGTGCGGATTGGGTCGCCCGCTCCAGCGCCGCTCCCGGCCCTGGTACAGCTCGTCCCAGTGTCGGGCGGTCTCCTCGTCCACGGCCGCGTCGTCGCCGGTCCCGTGCCCGCCGTCGACCTGCCCGCCGTCGGTCCCGGGCCCGCCGTCTGTCCCGCGGTCACCGCTGACCTGCCTGCCGGCCCCGTCGCCGGTCCGCCCGGCGGTGGCCCGGCGCGCGGCCACCGCCCGCTCGGTGTCCTCGGCGATCAGGTCGGCGTTGAGCGCGGCGGCGGCCTTCAACCCCGCGGCCGCAGCGGCGATCACGGTGGCCTGCGGGTCGGTGACGTTGCCGGCCACCCACACGCCGGGCACCCCGGTCGCACCGGTGGCGTCCGCGGTGACCCGGTCACCGAAGGCGTGCCCGCCGACGACGAAGTCCTCGGTGGTCAACCCGAGCCCGGTGAGGAACGCGGCCCGCGCCTCGAACCGGGGGGCCACCACCAGCGCCGCCCGGGGGACCACCACGCCGGAACGCAGCCGTACGCCGGTGAGCCGGTCGGCGGTGACCTCCAACTGCGCCACCTCACCGTCGACCACGGTGACGCCCCGGGCGGCCAGCTTCTCCGCCTCGTCGGCGGGCAACGGCCCAGCGGTGTGCGTGAAGACCACCACGTCGTCGGTGAGCTGGCGGAACAGCAGCGCCTGGTGGGCGGCCATCGGGCCGGTGGCGAGCACCCCGACGGCCTGGTCGCGCACCTCCCAGCCGTGGCAGTAGGGGCAGTGCAGCACGTCGCGACCCCACCGGTCGGCCAGGCCCGGCACGTCGGGCAGCTCGTCGACCAGCCCGGTGGTGACCAGCAACCGCCGGGTGTGCAGGGTACGGCCCTCGGCGAGGGTCACCGCGAACCGCGCCGGCCCGGCCTGGTCGCCCGGTCGTGCGGGGTCAGCCGGCTGTGCGGTGTCGTCGTGCGGCATTGCGGTGTCGTGCGGTGATGCGGTGTCGTCGTGCGGGTGGGCGGCGGTCGCCGGGTGGGCGGGGTCGGTGAGGTGGGCGGGGTCGATCGGGTGGGCGGCGGTGACGGTGCCGTCGAGCAGGGTCACGCCGTACCGGGCCACCTCGGCGCGGCCGGTCGCGTACAGGGTCGCGGGTGGGGCACCCTCGTTGGTCAGGAAGTTGTGCACGTGGTCGGCCGGGGCGTTGCGGGGGGCGCCGCCGTCGACCACCACCACGTCGCGGCGGAACCGGCCCAGGGCGAGCGCCCCGCTGAGCCCCGCCGCGCCGCCGCCGACCACCACCACGTCGTGCACCACCAGGTACGTCATGGTCTCTGCCTCCTTGCGGGCGGGGCCGTCCCGCCGATGCTCCGGATCGTCCACCCGAATCGCCAAGCTGCCAAACATCGTTGCCGGAATGGCAAACTGGCACGGTGGCCGACGACCGCAGGAACCCCGAAGTCGAGCCTGGCCCGCCCGGCGTACCCGACCTGGACCGCGCGACCCGGGTAGGCCACGAGCACAGGCCGGACGGCGCGGGGTCCCGGGCGGGTGGTGAGCACGGGCCGGACCGTGAGCACGGGCCGGATCGGGGGGAGGGGCCGGACCGTGAGCACGGACCGGATCGGGGGGAGGGGTCGGGCCCAGGGCGGTGGGTGGCCCCGGACGACCCGGGGGCCATCACCTCGGAGGAGGTGCTGACCACCGTCGGGCCTCGGCTGCGGGCACTGCGTCAGCAGCGTGGCGTGACCCTGAGCCAGCTCGGCACGGCGACCGGGATCTCGGTCAGCACGCTGTCCCGGCTGGAGTCCGGCGGTCGGCGGCCCACCCTGGAACTCCTGCTCGCCCTGGCCCGCTTCCACCGGGTGCCGTTGGACGACCTCGTCGGTACGCCGCAGACCCGCGACCCCCGGGTGCACCGCCGGCCGGTGCTCCGCAACGGCGTCACCATCGTGCCGCTGACCCGCCGCCCGGGAGGGGTCCAGGCGTACAAGATGATCTATCCGCCCGGGGTGCCGGTGGGGGAGCCGACCCAGCAGGTGCACGAGGGGTACGAGTGGCTCTACGTGCTCTCCGGTCGGGTCCGGCTGCTGCTCGGCGGCCACGATCTCACCCTCGACGCCGGTGAGGTCGCCGAGTTCGACACCCGTACCCCGCACTGGTTCGGCAACCCGTACGACGCCCCGGCGGAGATCCTCAGCCTCTTCGGCCCCCAGGGCGAGCGCCTACACGTCCGCGCCCGCCCCTCCCCCACCAAACAAAACCACCCCCCCAACTGACCCCCACCCCCACCCCCACCCCGCCCCCGTCCCCACCCCTATCCCGGCCCCCGCCCCCGCCCCGGCGGATTCTCCGGTTGATCAAGAGGTTTTGGTCAGGAATCCCGAGCAGGATGACGTAAACCTCTTGATCAACACCCGGTCGGGGCGGGGTGCGGGGACCGGGAGGGGCGGGTGGGAGGGGGTTAGTGGAGGGTCCAGGTGCCGGGGGTGGGGACGGTCACCAGGGTCCAGGGGCCGTCGGCGGTGACGGTGGCGGGGGCTGAGGCGGTCAGCCAGGGGGAGTGGCGGATACGGATGAGGATCCGACCGGGGGCGGTGGTGCGGAAGGTCAGGCTGGCGCCGTCGTGTCGCACCAGTTCCCCGGGCGCGGCGACCAGCGGGGTCGGGTCGGTCACCGCGTACAACCGCCAGTGCCGGTCCGACCAGACCTCGGTCAGGTACGGCAACCCCGCGCCGACCAGTTCCGCCTCGGCCCGGCCCACCCAGGACAGCGGCGCGTCGGGGACGGCGACGTACTGCACGGCGTACTCGTCCAGCCATGCCCGGTAGGTGTCGGCGGTCAACGGCACCCCGGTGCCGGTGGCCCCCGGGACGGTGGTGAAGAACAGCGGGTTACGGCCGATGTCGACCTGGCGCAGCCAGCCCCGGGCCAGCGGGACCTCGCCGAGCTGCGCGGCCTCCCAGTAGTTGCGGGTCGGCGGCACCTCCACCCGCCCGGTGAGCCCACGCCGGCCCAGCTCGGCGGCGAGCGGGTCGAAGTAGCCCCGGTCGGCGGTCGGATCGTCGGCGCTGCGCAGGTCGGCCGCGACCACCGGCGGCAACCACCAGCACACCAGCGCCAGTAGCCCCGCCAGGACCGTCCGCCCGATCCGTCCGCCCGACCCGCCCCGCCCCGCCCCGCCGATCTCCAGGCCCGATCCGTCCCGCGCCGCCCCGCCGGACTGCGCCACCGATCCGTGTCGCGCCATCGCGCCGGTTTCCATGACCTTCCCGGCCCCGGACCCGCCGGCCGGGTCGAGGACCGGAGGGCGGGGTGCGGTGGGCAGCCGGGCGGTCAGCCAGCCGGGTGGGCGGGCGGCGGCGGCCAGCACCGGCAGCGCGAACATCGTCACCAGCCGGGTCGCGTTCAGCCCGACCGGGGTGTGTACCAGTGCGGCAGCCAGCACCCCGCCCGCTGCCAGCAACGCCCCCACCCGCACCGGCCGGTACGCCACCAACCCGGCCACCAGCAGGCTGACGGTGACCGACCGTAGGGTGTCCGTGCGACTGATGTTCATCCAGCCGCCCTCGCCGAACAGCAGCCCGGTGACCGCCAGCGGCACCGCCGCCGCGACGCCGAGCAGCAGGCCGTCGGCCCACCGGCGGGTGACCAGCAGCGAGACCCCGACCAGGCCGACGAACAGACCCGCCACCGGGCTGGTCGCCGATGCCAGCACCGCACCGGCCACCACCAGGACCGGCCTGACCCAGCGCCCGCCGGTCGGCCCGTCCCGGCCGTCCCGGCCGTCCCGGGGAGCGCCCGCCCGACCCGGGGCAGCCGGTCGGGTGGCGGTTGCGCCCCGGTCGGTCGGTGCGGCAGCAGGGTCGACGGCGGCGGTCGGCTCGCCGTCGGTGTCGTCACGGCCCGTCCGGGCGGCAACGGGTCCGGTGGTGGCGGTCGGCAGGGTCAGGGCGAGCAGGGCGGCCAGCCCGAACGCCACCCCGAGGGCGTAGGTGACCCGGCCGGAGACCAGGTTGCCGGTGATCGTCAGCACCCCGACCAGGCTGCCGAGCAGTGGCCTGGGCACACCGGTACGCACCAGCAGGGCGGCGAACGCGGCGGCCGAGACGACCAGTGCCAGCGCCCCCGTGGGACGTACCCCGAGGGTCGCCATCAGCGGCGGCGAGACCAGGCTGTAGCCGAGCGGCTGGATGCCGGCGTACCAGCGCAGGTCGACCAGGGCGAAACCGTGCGCGGCGAAGAAGTCGGCCCGTGCCACCTGGGCGGACAGGTCCGAGCCCAGCCGGGGCAGCGCCAACCACACCCCGGCGAGCGCGGCGGCGAAACCGGTGGCCGACCCCACCACCCTGCTGCCCCGCATGCCCACCTCCGGTCCGCGACCACGGTACTGGCAGCATGACGGACGTGCCTCACCACCTGTCCCGCTGGCTCGGTCTGTCCGGTTCGGTGCTGCTCGCCATCGCCGCGTACCTCGGGGGCGCGTTGCCGGGTGGGGAACTGCGTCCCACCCCGGTCAGCATCTGGCAGAGCCGGCACGGGCCGCTCATCCTGGCCCTCTGGCTGGTCGGCACCGGGCTGCTGGCCTGGGCGTGGTGGACCCTGCGCGACCGGGTGCCGTCGGCCCGGTGGGCGCTGGTCACCGCCGGGCTCTGGGTGCTGCCGTTGCTGTTCGCGCCGCCGCTGGGCAGCCGGGACGTGTACGCGTACTCCTGCCAGGGCGCCAGCTACGCGGCCGGGATCAACCCGTACGAGCAGGGGGTGTCGGCGCTGCCCTGCGCCTGGATCGACACCATCTCCTACATCTGGCGGGACACTCCGGCGCCCTACGGGCCGCTCTTCGTGATGATCGCAGGGGCGATCGTCCGGGCCACCGGGTCACTCGACACCGACACCGCGCTGACCGTGAACATCGCCCTGTTCCGGTTGCTCGCGGTGCTCGGGGTGGCGTTGGCCGCCGCCTGCCTGCCGGTGCTGGCCCGACGCTGCGGGGTGCCGGTGGGGCGGGCGCTCTGGCTGGCGCTGGCCTCCCCGCTGGTCGGCGTACACCTGATCTCGGGGGCGCACAACGACGCACTGATGATCGGCCTGCTGGCCGCCGGCCTGGCCGTGGTGGCGGCCAACCCCGGGCGGCGCTGGCCGTTGCTGGCCGGTGGGGTGCTGGTCGGCCTGGCCGGCGCGGTGAAGGTGACCGCGCTGGTGGTGGTGCCGTTCGCGGTGCTGGCCGCGCTGGTCGGGCCGTACCGGATCAGGGCGCTGCTGCGCGACGGCCTGCCGGTCGCCGGCGGCGCGCTGCTCGCGGTGGCCGGCGCGACCCTGGCGGCGGGCCTGGACTTCGGGTGGATCGCCGGCCTGGAACAGGGTGGCCTGGCGATCGCCTGGACCTCGCCGCCGACCGCGGTCGGGCAGACCGCGGGCTATGTCGCGGCGTTGTTCGGCGCGGACATCGACGCCCTGCCGGTGACCCGGGCGATCGGCATGGGGGTGCTGGCGGTGCTGCTGGTCTGGTTGTGGTGGCGGGCCCGCACCCGCGACCCGCTCTGGCACGCCGGCCTGGCCCTGGCCGCGACGGTGGCCCTCGCGCCGATGTTCCACCCCTGGTACTGGCTGTGGCCGATGGCGGTGCTCGCCGCGACGACCCACCGGACGAGCCGGTGGTTCGCGCTGGTGGCGTTGATCTCGTCGTTCCTGGTGCTGCCCGACGGCACCGGGTTGCCCCGGTTCACCAAGATGCCCGGCGCCCCGCTGATGACGCTGTTGGTGATCGTGGTGGCCGTCTGGTTGGTACGGTCGGCGCGGGCGGGCCGGCGGTCCACCACCGTCGACCCGACCGCCGACTGAACCGCCGATTCGACCGCCGACTGAGGAGAGATGGCCGGTGACCGGACCGGGCGTGCCGACCGAGGGGCGGGCCCGTTCGGCGCGCTATGTCGGGTTGATTGGCGCGGTGCTGCTCGCCGTGGCCGCCTGGCAGGGCGGGGTGCTGTCCGAGGTGCCGCCGACCGGCCCGTGGCGCGCGCCGCACGGTCCCGCCGCGATCCTGTGCTGGCTGGCCGGGACGGCGCTGATGGTGGGTTCCTGGTGGGCGCTGCGCGCCGGCGCGCCATCGACCCGGTGGGCGTACGTCACCGCCGGGCTGTGGGCGCTGCCGCTGTTGGTCACCCCGCCGCTGGCCAGCCGGGACGTCTACTCGTACGCCTGCCAGGGCTGGTCGTACGCGGCCGGGCACGACCCGTACCGGGTGGGGGTGGCGGCGGCCGGCTGCCCGTGGGTCGACTCGGTGGCCTCGATCTGGCGGGACACCCCGGCCCCGTACGGCCCGGTCTTCGTGCTGCTGGCCGCGCTGGCCGCCGTGCTCGGCGGCACCCTGGTCGGCACCCTGGCCGTGCTGCGGCTGTACGCCGTGGCCGGGGTGCTGCTGGCGGCGCTCTGCCTGCCCGGCCTGGCCCGCGCCGCCGGGGTGCCCACCCGCCGGGCTGCCTGGCTGGGGTTGGCCTCCCCGCTGGTCGGGGTGCACCTGGTGGCCGGCGCGCACAACGACGCGGTGATGCTCGGCCTGCTCCTGCTGGGCCTGCTGGTGCTGGTGCGGTCGTCCGGGCGGACGGGGGCGCTGCTCGTGGCCGGGGTGCTGTTCGGGTTGGCGGTGGCGGTGAAGGCGACCGCGGTGGTGGTGCTGCCCTTCGCGGCGTTGGGGGCGGTGCACGGCCGCTACACCCTCCGGGCCCTGCTGCGCGACGGCGGTCGGCTGGCCGGGACGGTCCTGGTCACCCTGGCGGCCGCCTCGGCGCTGTCCGGGCTGGGGTTGGGCTGGCTGAACGGGCTGGCCCGCAGCGGTGACTCGGAGCAGTGGACGTCGGCACCGACGGCGGTCGGTTTCGTGGTCGACTACGTCGGCAGGCTGGCCGGACGGCACCCGGGCGCGGTGCCGGTGACCCGGGCGGTGGGCCTGCTGGTGCTGGCGGTGCTGCTGGCGGTGCTCTGGTGGCGGGCGTGGACGGCGCTGCGCCGGCTCAACGACGTCCGGCAGCGGGTGCACCGGCTGGCGGCGGCCCGGCCCCGGGTCACCCTGCTGGCGGCGGGCACGGCGCTGGCCGCGACGGTGCTGCTCGCCCCGGTCCTGCACCCGTGGTACGTGACCTGGCCGCTGCTGCTGCTCGCGGTGTCGGCGACCCGGACGACCTGGTTCGTGCTGCCTGCGGCGGTGGCGGCCTTCCTCACCCTGCCGGACGGCACCACGGTCGCCCGGTACAGCAAGGCGCCCGGCGCGATCCTGATGACCGCCCTGGTGGTGGCGGTGCTGGTGGGCGCGGCGCGGAGCCGGCGCAACGGAACGGGCCGGCCCCGCGGAAGCGGAGCCGGCCCGGCCGGTGGAACGTGACCGTCGAGGGGAGCCTCAGCAGTCGAAGTACATCGCGAACTCGTGCGGGGTCGGGCGCAGACGCACCGGGTCGACCTCGTTGGCCCGCTTCCAGCCGACCCAGGTGGAGATCAGGTCGGGCGTGAAGACGCCACCGTCGAGCAGGTAGTCGTGGTCGGCCTCCAGGGCGTCGAGCACCTCGGGCAGCGAGCCCGGCACCTGCTTGACGTCGCCCCACTCCTCCGGCGGGAGGTCGTAGAGGTCCTTGTCGATCGGGGCCGGCGGCTCCATCTTGCTCTTGATGCCGTCCAGGCCGGCCATCATCATCGCCGAGAAGGCGAGGTACGGGTTGCTGGACGGGTCCGGCACCCGGAACTCGACCCGCTTGGCCTTGGCGTTGCTGCCGGTGACCGGGATGCGGGTGCAGGCGGACCGGTTGCGCTGCGAGTAGACCAGGTTGACCGGGGCCTCGTAGCCGGGCACCAGCCGACGGTACGAGTTGACCGTCGGGTTGGTGAACGCCAGCAGCGACGGGGCGTGGTGCAGCAGGCCACCGATGTACCAGCGGGCCATGTCCGACAGGCCGGCGTAGCCGGTCTCGTCGTAGAACAGCGGCTCGCCGTTGAGCCAGAGGCTCTGGTGGGTGTGCATACCGGAGCCGTTGTCGCCGAAGAGCGGCTTCGGCATGAAGGTGGCCGTCTTGCCGTTGGCCCAGGCCTCGTTCTTCACGATGTACTTGAAGAGCTGGAGCTGGTCACCGGCGTGCAGCAGGGTGGAGAACCGGTAGTTGATCTCCGACTGGCCGGCGGTGCCGACCTCGTGGTGCGAGCGCTCCACGCTGAAACCGCCGTCGACCAGGCGACGCACGATCGAGTCGCGCAGGTCGGCGTAGTGGTCCACCGGCGGCACCGGGAAGTAGCCGCCCTTGTACGCGGTCTTGTAGCCGCGGTTGCCGCCGACCTCCTCGCGCCCGGTGTTCCACGCGCCCTCGACCGAGTCGATGTAGTAGAACGACTGGTGCGCGGAGGTCTCGTGGCGGATCGAGTCGAAGATGTAGAACTCGGCCTCGGCACCGAAGTACGCGGTGTCGGCGATGCCGCTGGCGGCGAGGTAGGCCTCGGCCTTCTTGGCCACGTTACGCGGGTCCCGGGAGTAGGCCTCCCGGGTGAACGGGTCGTGGATGAAGAAGTTCAGCGCGAGGGTCTTCTGGGTGCGGAACGGGTCGATGAAGGCGGTCGCGACGTCCGGGAGCAGGAGCATGTCCGACTCGTGGATCGCCTGGAAACCGCGGATCGACGAACCGTCGAACGCGAGACCGTCGGTGAAGACGCTGTCGTCGAAGGACTCCACCGGCAGATTGAAGTGCTGCATCACGCCGGGCAGGTCACAAAAACGTACGTCGACGAACTTTACGTCCTCGTTCTTGAGGTATCGCAGGAGTTCCTCGGGATTGGCAAACACACGTCCTCCTGGCACGTCCACTCCGGTGGCTGGGCTCTGGCGACGCTATGACCATGGGGTTGCTCGCCCGTGTCTCCAATGTTTCTGCCGTGTTACGCCGCTCGCGGAGCGTCATCTGCGCCGCTCAGTACCCGCCGGGTTGTCCGTTCGGACGATACCGGCTGGAGCACTGTATCGCCATTCGTAGTGATTAGACCGAATTTGCACAAACTGCGAGAACGCCCTGCCCGTCCACCTGGTGACTGGCAGGTCGGGCGGCGGCGGCCCCCGGCGACCGCCCCTGACCGACGCCGGGGCCGGGGCTGACTACCCTTGACCACCGTGACGAGTCCGCCTGCGGCACCGGTGCCGCCCGCCACCGATCCCGCCTTCGTCCCGCCGAGTCTCGGTCGACGGTTCGGCGCCCTGGTGATCGACTGGGTGCTCTGCCTGCTGGTGTCGAACTTCTTCGCCGACCCGGTCCGCGACGGCTGGGCCCCGGTGGCGGTGCTCATCGTCGAGTACGGCCTCTTCCTCGGCCTCTTCGCCCAGACCCCCGGCATGTGGATCACCCGGCTGCGCTGCCTCGACTGGTCCGACGGCGGGCGGCTCGGGATACCCCGGGCGCTCCTGCGCGGCCTGCTCCTGGCCCTGGTGGTGCCACCCCTGATCATGGACGAGCAACGCCGTGGCCTGCACGACCGGCTCACCGGCGCGGTCATCGCCGACGCACCGCGCCCCGCCCGCTGACCTGCCCTGACCCGCCCTGCCTGCCCCGACCGCTGACCCGGGCGTCGCGGCGGTGACCCGACCCCGGACGCGGTGAGAGCCGGGCCCGACGGACCGGCCCGGCTCTCGGCGTACCAGGGAAGGGTCAGCGGCCCCGCGTCTGGCGGAACGCGCGGCCCGGGGGCCGCATGTTCTTCGGGATCGCGCCCTTGGGCATCTGCGGGCGGGCGGTGAGCGCCTTGAGCCGCTTGTCGAGCGAGTTGACGTCCTTGCCGTTCAGGGTGCGCGGCAGCCGCATCAGGGTCATCCGCAGCTTGCGGATCGGCAGCTCACCCTCGCCCTGGCCGATCACGTAGTCGTGCAACGGCGCGGAGCCGATCACCTTGGCCAGCCGGCGCTTCTCCTGGCCCAGCAGGCCCCGGACCCGCTGCGGGTGCCCCTCGGCGAGCAGGATCACGCCGGGCCGACCGATCACCAGGTGCACCATGTCCATCTGGGTGGTGGAGCTGACCGCCGGGGTGACCCGCCAGTCGCCGCGCATGCTCTCCATGATCTGCGCCGCCGCGCCGGGCTGCCCCTCGGCCGCGTTCATCATCGCCTTGTTGGACCGCAGGTTGAGCACGATCAGCACGGCGAGCAGGGCGAACAGGATGCCGATCGGCAGCCACAGCCAGCCCCAGAGGATCACCGCGACCACGGTGAGCGCGAGCGGGATCAGCACCGCCCCGGCGGCCAGCGGCGCGAACCACCGGTCCTGCTTGGCGGTGAACTGGAACACCATCCCGATCTGCTTCAGCCGCTGGCCGAACGAGACCTTCTCCTGGGGCTTTGCCATGCCGCCGAGTCTAGTGGTCCCCGCCAGGACGGATGATCCCCGGCCGGGGGCCGGCGGGCAGGTGCGGTCCCGACCGGTGCCGACAGTGGTCAGCCGGTGGGCGAGCGGTCTTCGGCCGGCGGCGCGGTGCGGGGGCGCGGCACGACCGGGGCGGCGCGGCCCGTGCCGCTCTGACCCGTGCCGCTGTGGCCGGCGCCGTCGCTGCCGCCCTCCTCGTGGTAGTCCTCCTCGACGTTGACCGACCAGACGTCGTGGTCGGTGCCGTCGAGGATGTTCTCCGCCGTCAACATCGCGGTGAGCATCGAGTGGTCCTGGTTGTTGTACCGGTGCATGCCGTTGCGACCCACCGGGTGCACGTTCGGCACGGCCTCGGCCAGCCAGCGGCGGATCACCTCGACGGCCTCGCCGTAGCCCTCGTCGTAGACCGGGTAGGCCTTCGGCATCCGCACCACGTACCCGGTGGTGACCGAGCCGGGGCTGACCAGGCCGAGCCGCTCCAGCTCGGCGGTGCCGAAGGCGACCAGCTCCGGATCGGGGGTCGACCACAGCTCGTCACCCTCGTTGACGAAGTACTCCAGGCCGAGGCAGGTGCCGCCGTCACGGACCATCTCCGGCGACCAGGCGCCGAAGTTCTGGATCCGGCCGACCTTCACCCCCGGGGTGTGTACGTAGATCCAGTTGTCGGGGAAGCTGGCCTCGGTGGGCACCACCAGCGCCACGGTCAGGAAGTCCCGGTACCGCAGCAGGCCGGCGGCGTCGCGCACCGCCGCCGGGGCGGGCGGGTCCATCGCCCGGACCAGGGCCGAGATCGGCATGCTGGACACCACGTGGTCGGCGGCGATCCGTCGCTCACCGGCCGGGCCGTCGACGGTCACCGCGACCGCCCGGCCGTCCTCGCGGTGCACCGTGCGGACGGCGGTCTCCAGCTCGACCGTCCCGCCGGCCTTGACCACCAGTTCGGCGCAGCGCTCCCACATCATCCCCGGGCCGAGCCGGGGGTAACGGAACTCCTCGATCAGGCTGGTCACGTCGTTGCCGCCCCGCTTGGGCAGCAGCGCACCGCGGATCGCCGCGCCGAGGGAGAGGTTGCGGATCCGCTGGGCCGCCCAGTCCGCCTGCAGCTCCGTCGCGGGAATGCCCCACACCTTCTCGGTGTACGTCTTGAACAACATCCGGTACAGCCGGGCCCCGAACCGGGCCGACACCCAACCCTCGAAGTGGGTCTGGTCGGCCGGCGGGCGCACCCGCGCCCACAGGTACGACCCGACACACCGGGACGCCTCCAGCACACCCAGGTTCTTCAGGGCGTTGCCGGCCCGCAGCGGATAGTCGAACAGCCGTCCCTGGTAGTGGATCCGGCTCATCCGGGGGCGCAGCAGGAAGTCGTCGTCGGAGAGCAGTTCGTGCCAGAACGCCTCGACCCGGGACACCTTCGTGAAGAACCGGTGCCCGCCGATGTCGAAGCGCCAGCCCTCCCGCTCCACGGTGCGGCTGATCCCGCCGACCACGTCGTCGGCCTCGACCACCTCGACGGGGGCGTGCCGTCGGGTCAACTCGTACGCGGCGGTGAGTCCGGCGGGGCCGGCGCCGATGACAACCGTGTGCGGCTGCGCCATCAAAGACACCACCATCGATGAGTTAGGGGTCGGGGCTGGCGGAATCTAACACGATCTCGCCCTGCTCGGGGAGCACCGTCGAATCGACGCCGAGCTGCGGCCCGTCACTCCCTTGCGGGGGCAGCCGAGGTCTGGGAGGATCGACACCCTCGAATGCCCGGCGGTCGTTGCCGTGGCCGGCGCCCTCGTGCGGGCGTACCCCGGTGGCGTCCCGGGTCAGCCGACGGTGACCGAGGTGTCCTGACGGGCCGTCAGGGCCTGCTGGTAGAGCCGACCCGCCCGGTACGACGAGCGCACCAGCGGCCCGCTCATCACCCCGGCGAAACCGATCTCCTCGGCCTCCGCGCGCAGCTCGACGAACTCCTCCGGCTTGACCCACCGGGTCACCGGGTGGTGCCGGGGGGTGGGCCGCAGGTACTGGGTGATGGTGATCAGCTCGCAGCCGGCCTCGTGCAGGTCGCGCAGCGCCTGGGAGACCTCGGCCCGCTCCTCGCCCATGCCCAGGATCAGGTTGCTCTTGGTGACCAGGCCGTCGGCGCGGGCCTGCCGGATCACGTCGAGCGAGCGCTCGTAGCGGAACGCCGGGCGGATCCGCTTGAAGATCCGTGGCACCGTCTCGACGTTGTGCGCCAGCACCTCCGGCCGGGCGCCGAACACCTCGGCGAGCTGCTCGGGGACCGCGTTGAAGTCGGGGATCAGCAGCTCGACGCCGCAGCCGGAACGCAACGCGTGGATCTGCCGGACGGTCTCGGCGTACAACCACGCGCCGCCGTCGGGCAGGTCGTCCCGCGCCACGCCGGTGATGGTGGCGTACCGCAGGCCCATCGTCGCGACCGACTCGGCGACCCGGCGGGGCTCGTCGGCGTCGAACTCGGCCGGCTTGCCGGTGTCGATCTGGCAGAAGTCACAGCGTCGGGTGCACTGGTCGCCGCCGATGAGGAAGGTGGCCTCCCGGTCCTCCCAGCACTCGTAGATGTTGGGGCAGCCGGCCTCCTGGCAGACGGTGTGCAGCCCCTCGCGGGAGACCAGCCCCCGCAGCTCGGTGTACTCCGGCCCCATCTTGGCCTTGACCTTGATCCACGGCGGTTTGCGCTCGATCGGCGTCTCGGCGTTGCGCGCCTCGATCCGCAGCATCCGTCGCCCCTCGGGGGCGACCGTCGCGGAGCGCGCTGCCTGCTGGGTCGTCGGCGCGGAGTGCTCGATCGTCACAAAACCGAGCCTACGCCCGTCGGCGGCGATCGATGCACGTCGGGCGACCGGCGTCACGTCACCGGTCTTGTGACACCGGACACCGGTGGGCCGAAAAAGCCCGTTACAGGCCGCCGGGGCGGGTGCTAGCGTGCCGGCAGAGCTGTGACGGAGCCGAGTACCGCCCCGATCCGCCAGTGCAGAGAGCCGCCGGTTGCTGGAAGGCGGTCTGACGCCGGGGCGCGAAGACCCTCCCGAGCCGCGGGAAGAACGGCGCGTCCGCGTGCCCAGTAGAGCCCGCCCGGCTGGCCCCGGTGAAAAGGCGACGAATGAGGCCCCCGCCGTGGCGGGGGCGAAGGTGTGGTGGCACCGCGAGGTTCCCGCTCGCCCACACCTCCCGGGGATCGCGTTGCGATTGATCGAGGAGGTAACCGCCGTGCAACGCATCCTGTCCTCCCACCTGCCCACCCGTGTCGGCGAGACCGTGCGGATCGCCGGTTGGGTGCACCGCCGCCGACTGCTGAAGTCGGTGGCCTTCCTGATCGTCCGGGACGCCGCCGGCCTGACCCAGGTGGTGGTGGCCGACCCGGCCGTCCGGGCCGACGTGACGGCCCTGCCCGAGGAGACCGTGGTCGAGGTGGTCGGCACGGTCACCGCGAACGGCACCGCGCCCGCCGGGGTCGAGCTGACCGGTCCGACGGTACGACCACTCGGCCCGCCCGCCGTGCCGCCCCCGTTCGACCTGTACCGGCCGGCGCTCACCGCGGCCCTGCCCACCCAGCTCGACCACGCGTCGGTGGCGCTGCGGCACCCGACCCGCTCGGCCGCCCTGCGGATCTCGGCGGCGGCGGTGGCCGGCTTCCGGGCCGCCCTGGACGCCCGGGACTTCGTGGAGGTGCACACCCCGAAGGTGGTCGCCACGTCCACCGAGAGCGGGGCGAACGTCTTCACCCTCGACTGGTTCGGTCGACCCGCCTACCTGGCCCAGTCACCGCAGTTCTACAAGCAGCTGATGGTGGGGGTGTTCGAGCGGGTCTACGAGGTGGGGCCGGTGTTCCGGGCCGAACCGCACGACACCGTCCGGCACCTGGCCCAGTACACCTCACTCGACGTCGAGCTGGGCTTCGTCGTCGACCACCGGGACGTGATGGTGGTGCTGCGGGACACCCTCGCCGGGATGCTCGCCGAGGTGGCCCGGCGGGCCGGCGGCGCGGTGGCGACCCTGGGCCTGACCCTGCCCGAGGTGCCGGTCGAGATCCCGGCCGTGCACTTCACCGAGGCGCTGCGGATCGCCGGCGCGCCCCCCGACGAGCCGGACCTGGCCCCCGCCCACGAGCGGACGCTGGGGGAGTGGGCCCGCACCGCCCACGGCTCGGACTTCCTCTTCGTCACCGGGTACCCGATGGCGAAGCGGCCGTTCTACACCCATCCCGACCCGGCCCGGCCCGCGTACTCCAACGGTTTCGACCTGCTCTTTCGCGGGCTGGAGCTGGTCACCGGCGGGCAGCGGCTGCACCGCCACGCGGACTACCTGGCGGCGCTGGCGGCCCGCGGCGAGCCGGTCGAGCCCTACGCCGGGTACGTCGACGCCTTCCGGCACGGGATGCCGCCGCACGGCGGCTTCGCGATCGGCCTGGAGCGGTTCGTGGCCCGGCTGGTCGGTGCGGCCAACGTCCGGGAGGTGACCGCCTTCCCGCGCGACCTGCACCGGCTGACCCCCTGAGTCGCCGAGCACCCGCGCGACCGGCTGTGCCGTGCCGTGGTGGTTCGAGCTGTGCCGTGCCGTGGTGGTTCGAGCCGTGGTGGGTTGGGCCGTGCCGGGTTCGAGCCGTGGGGGTTCGGGGCGTGGTGGGTCGAGCCGTGGTGGGTCGTGGCGTGCACTCTGGGTAATGGTGCCGCAGATGCCAGCTCTCGTTGCTCTCCGTGATCGGTGCGGGGCGGGGGTAGCGCATCTTCTTTTCTGGATTCTGCCCGCACCTCGCTGAACAGGAGTTTTGCTGCCCTCGCCTCCTGCTCCGCTTACCTGCCCATCCGCACTTTGCTCTGCTGCCATCGACGCAACGGTCACTTTTCGTGTTTGGTGCGTTCTGGGCAGCAGAGCAAAGTGGGTGAGAGAGGTAGGTGGCAACCGGCGGGGTCTTGACGCTGCGTAGCGGACTGAGAGGTGGGGTTGCGGCGGAGAATGTCTGCGCCGACCGTTCGAGAACGAACCTCACACCCGCAGACGCCCCGGTCAGGCGAGCGGCCTGACCGGGGCGGGGCCGGGGGTGCGAGTGGGGGGCGAGGGGCAGCAGCCTGGCGGATGCCGGTCGCGGTGGATCTGCGACGGCTCGACGGGGCAACAGGGGCAGCGGGGTCAGGCCGTGCCGAGCAGGTCCCAGCGGTTGCCGGCGATGTCCCGGAACACCGCCACCCGACCGTACGGCTCGGTGCGCGGCGGCTTCACGAACTCCACGCCGGCGTCGACCAACCGCCTGTGGACGGTGTCGAAATCGTCCACCTGAAGGAAGAAGCCGACCCGGCCGGCCACCTGGTCACCGACCACCGCCTCCTGCCGCTCGCCGTCGGCACGGGCCAGCAGGATGCCGGTCTGCGCGCCGGGCGGGCGGACCACCACCCATCGCTTCGGGCGACCGTCGTTGGTCAGCGAGGGCTCGTCCTCGACCAGTTCGAAGCCGAGAATCCCGGTGAAGAACGCGATGGCCGGGTCGTAGTCGGCGACGACGAGAGTGACGAGGTCGATCCGCATCGGCTCAGCCGAGCAGGGTGGGCAGGTGCCGCTCCACCACCGGGAGGACGTCGGCCACCGGGACCGGGCGGCCCAGTTCGGCGGTGAGCGACGTGGTGCCGGCGTCGGCGATGCCGCAGGGCACGATCCGGTCATAGTACGACAGGTCGCAGTCGCAGTTGATCGAGAAGCCGTGCTGGGTGACCCCGCGGGCGACCCGGATGCCGATGGCGGCCACCTTGCGGGCCGGCCCCCGGTCGTCATCGGGCACCCAGACCCCGCTGCGCCCCTCGACCCGGCCGGCGGTCAGCCCGAACTCGGCGCAGACGTCGATCAGCAGTTGCTCGGTGCGGCGGACGTAGGCGACCACGTCCACCGGGTCGGGCAGTCGGACGATCGGGTAGCCGACGAGCTGCCCCGGCCCGTGCCAGGTGATCTTGCCGCCCCGGTCGACGTCGACCACGGGGGTCCCGTCCATCGGCCGGTCCCACGGCTCGGTGCGCTTGCCGGCGGTGTAGACGCTCGGGTGCTCCAGCAGCAGCACGGTGTCGCCACGCTCACCGGCCACCACCTCCGCGTGCAGCCGTCGCTGCTCGTCCCATGCGGCCGGATAGTCGACCACACCGGCCCGGACGGTGGTCACCCCGGAAGTCGTCACGCTCACCCCACCACCCTAGCCCCGCCCGCACCTGACCCGACCCGTGAGCCTCGTCGCGTCGGCCAGGAGGCGGGGACGGTCAGGAGGCGGGGACGGTCCAGAGCCAGACGTCGTCCACCCGGCGGGGCTCGCCGAGCAGCGCGGTGGCGGTGCGGCGCAGGGCGTCCTCGTCGAGGTCGTACTTGGCCCCGTGTACCTCGTCGGGGAGGACGACCGCCTCGACCCCCCAGTAGCGCAGGTCGGCCCGGGAGAGGCGGATGCTGCCCTCGGTGACGATCGGCACCAACCCGGTGCGACCGGCCTGGTCCATCAGGGTGTCGAAGGTGCGCGGCGGCGGTCCGATCCGACCCCGCCCGTCGGGACCGCCGGGTCCGAGGAAGAACCCGGCGGGCAGCCGGAACGCACCCTGCCGATGGGCCAGGGCGTACGCCTGCCAGCGCTGGCCGTCGGGCGTGACGTCCAGGGTCAGTGGGATCGGGGTGAGCACGCCGCCCGGTGAGACGTACTGCCGCCAGGTGCCGGCGGTGACGAACGCCGGCACCGTCGGGCGGACGCTGGTCAACAGCGGGGTGGGCAGCAGCGGCAGCAACGCCGCGGCGAAACCCACCCCCCACGCCCAGGCTGCCGTCCGGCCCGGCGGCGTCGCCCGCAACCGGTCGACCGTGTATGCCAGCAGCACCCCGATCACCGGGGCGACCACCAGGGCCAGCCGGGACGGCAGGGCGGCGTTGACCACCGGCAGGTTGTCCAGCACCCCGAAGGGCAGCAGTTGGCCGGTGCGCCGCCCGTTCCACTTCGCCAGCGGCCCCCAGGAGAGCACCGCGAAGACCACGGCGGTCACCCCGAGCGCGGTCAGCGTGGCCCGCCGGCCGGGGCTGGCCCGTCGCCACAGCAGCCCGAAGCAGGCCACGGTGAGCAGCAGCAGCGGCAGCCCGAAGAAGCTGTTCTCCTCGGTCGGGTTGGGCGCCAGCGAGGTGTCCAGCCCGGCGGCCCCGGCCAGCGACCGGCTCGGGTACGCGCCGAACGCGGCGATGTCCTCGGCGTGGATGACCGGGTCGAAGCCGGTGCCGTGGAACCGCTGCGGCCCGGCGAAGTGCAGCCACAGCGGATACGCCAGCAGCACCCCGGCGACCAGCGCGGTCACCGCCAGCCCGCGCAGGAAGTCCGGCAGTGCGGCGCGGGCCTGGGCCCGGCGGGCCGGGTGCACCGCCCAGACGCCGAGGAAGACGGCGACCGCCAGGGCGGTGAAGAACAGCCCCTCGGCGGCGATCGAGAAGGCCACCGCGACCAGCACGCCGAGCACCAGCCCGCCCCGCCACCAGCGCCCGGGTCGGCGCAGCGCGAACACCGCCGCCACCAGCAGCGGCACCAGCCAGCCAGCGGTCCAGTTCAGGTGGGCGTTGGCGTGCGAGACCATGCCGGGGGAGAAGGCGATGAACAGCGCCCCGATCCCCGCCGCGAGCCGGCTGCCGACCAGACGCCGGGAGAGCAGCCAATACCAGGCCAGCGCGGTGGCGGCCAGGTTGAGGGTGAGGATCACCAGGAACGTCGCCGGTGGCCCGATCAGGTACGTCAGCGGCGCGAAGACCACCGCGTACACGGTGATCGAGGTGTTGACGGCGAGGTTCACCCCGTCCGGCACGTTGAGCAGGTGGGTGAAGAGCGGATTCTCCCCATGGGTGACCGCGTGCCCGCCGAAGGCGAGCAGCCACTCGAAGAGCGCCTGGTCGCTGGAGTTCACGGTGATGGCCCGCTGGTTCGGGTCGCGCCACAGGCCGCTGGTCACCCAGACCGCCAGCACCACCGCGACGATCACCACGATCAGGTCGGCCCGCCGCCCCCGGCCGGTGTCCGGCGCGGCGGTGGGCGGCTGGTCGGCGGCCAGGGTGGGGGAAGACGGCACGGAGCGGACGTTACCAACCGGAACTGGACCGACCGGGTGGACCCGCAACTCGACGCCGGGCGGGAATCGGACCGGCGGACCGTCGTATCGTCGGTGCTGGATGCGTGGGCGGCGACCAGGTGGCTACCCGGCAGGCCGGCCGCTGATCGCCCTCACTCGGTCAGGGCGGCGTGCAGGGCAGCGGGGAGAGCGGGGTGGGTCCAGGGGAAGTCAGCCCGGGTGAGGACACCGGGCAGGACCCGGGTGCTGGTCAGCGCCTCCTGGGCGAAGCCGCCCAGGGCGACCTTCAGGGCGAGCGCGGGAATCGGGACGATCGCCGGGCGGTGCAGTTGGCGGGCCAGCTCCCGGGTGAACTCGGCATTGGTGACCGGGTGCGGGCCGACGACGTTGACCGGCCCGGCGATCTCCTCGGCGGTCAGCAGGAACACCGTGGCGTCCAGCCAGTCCCGTAGCGAGATCCACGGCAGCCACTGCCGTCCGCTGCCCAGTTTGCCGGCGATGCCCAGCTTGAACGGCAGCAGCTGTGGTTTGAGCAACCCGCCGTCACGGTGCAACGGCAGACCGGTCCGCAGCCGCACCACCCGTACCCCGGCATCCTCGGCCGGCCGGGTCGCCGCCTCCCAGACCCGGCACACGTCGGCGAGGAACCCCTCACCCGCCGGGGCGTCCTCCTCGACGACCCGGTCGCCGGTGTTGCCATACCAGCCGACCGCCGAGGAGTTCAGCAGCACCCGGGGCCGGTCGGCCGCCGGCAACCCGGCGATGGTGACGGCCAGTGTGGTGGTGCTGTCCACCCGGCTGGACCGGATCACCCGGCGGTAGTCGTCGGTCCACCGCTTGTCGCCGACCCCGGCCCCGGCCAGGTTGACCACCGCCTCGGCCCCGGCCACCACGGCCGGGTCGAGCTGCCCGGCGGCCGGGTCCCACCGCTGTTCGTCGGGGTTCCGCGGCGACCGCCGGACCAGCCGGGTGACCTGGTGCCCGTCGCCGGTGAGCCGATCGACCAGCCGGGTGCCGAGGAAGCCGGACACGCCGGCCATGAGGATCCGCATACCCCCATCTTCGGGTACGCGGGCCCGATCGGATGCGCCGACCGCCGGCCGGCCCGGCGAACGGAGCACGACCGGGCTGGCCCGCGGCGCGGGACTACCGGTGCCCGGCGTCGCCGGCGGGGACCGGGCGCAGGTCGGCGAGAAGCCGCTCCACCTCGGTGAACGCCTCCGCCGGCAGTGGGCCGAGCTGACCGCCCGGCCGGGGACTCACTCGTCCCGTACCGGTGCGGTGCCGGGCAGGCGGGCCAGGACCGGGAGGAGCGGTGCGAGGGCGTCCCGGCGTACCACGAAGCGGGTGACGCCCCAGCGACGCCGGTGGGCGGCGACCGCCGCGACGATCTCGTCCACCGTGCCGATCAACACGAACGGGGTGGCCAGCAGTTCGGCGACGGACAGACCGAGCCGACCGGCCTGCTCGGCGGCGGCGGCCTCGGCGTCGTCGGTGACCGCCACCGTCTGCACCAGGGCCTCCAGGGCGGGCGGTGTGTCCCGGCCGGCCGCGCCGGCCGCCACGTGCGCGAGCTGCGCCTCGATCTGGTCGGTCCGCCAGCGCGCCTCGTGCCGGTGACCGTCGGCGAGGGTACGCCCGAAACCGGTCAACCCGACCACGTCGGCGTGCGCGCCGGCCCAGCGCAGCAGCGTCGAGTTGGCGGTGCCCATGGTCAGCGGGATGTGCTCCTGCACCGGCCGGGGCGAGGTCAGCCGGGCCTCCCGGGCGACCAGGTCGGGGGAGTCGACCGTCACCGGGGAGCCGTCGAGCAGGGCGCGGACCGCCTCGGCGACGGCCACGCAGCGGCGTACCCGGCCGGCCACGTCGGGGCGTACCCGGCCGACGGCGGCCCATTCGGCGGGGGTGTGGCCGGCCCCGACGCCGAGCCGGGCCCGCCCGCCGGAGACCAGGTCGAGGGTGGCCACGTCGGCGGCGAGCAGGATCGGTTCCCGCACACCCAGGTTCGACACGTACGAGCCGAGCCCGATCGTGGTGGTCACCGCGGCGGCGGCGGCGAGCGCGACGAACGGGGACGTCACGTCACCCGGATGGTCGGCGGCGAGCAGGGCGTCGAAGCCGGCGGCCTCGGCCCGGCGGGCGAGGTCGAGCCAGCTCGCCGCATCGGTCGGGGTGGCCTGGAGCGAGAAGACGGTCACCGGGCCAGCTTCGCCGTCGCGGGCCGTCCCGGCCATCCCGTACGCCCGGATTCTGCCAACCGGAGAATCGCACGCGCTCCCGGTAGTGCCGTCCACCCGTGTCTCCGCCGGGCCCGATACTGCACGACCTGGTCGCCATCAACATGGGCTCACCAGTCCGGTGGCGGGGCCACGCCGAGCAGTTCCTCGGTCCCGCCGGCCCGGTCGCCGAGCGTGTCGAGCGCGGCGGTCAGGGTGCGCTCCTCGTAGCGGAAGTGCGATTCGAGGATGGCGGAGAGGCCGTTCAGCTCGACGCGTACCCGGTCCAGGGCCGCCGGGTCGTCGACCGGTGGGTCGGCGACCAGCGCCTCGATCCGCCGCACGATCCAGTCGACCATGCGGTGGTCCCGGCTGAGCTTGTCGAGCACCGGCCGCAGCTCGGGCACCTCGTCGGCGAGCACCCGGAACGCCCCGGTGTCCTCGCCGGTGTGGTGCCGGGTCAGCGCCGCGCAGAAGCTGAGACAGTGGGTACGCAGGTTGCGTAGCCGGCCGCCGGCGGGTGGCTCGGCGTCGGCCGACGGGTCGGCGTCGAGGGCGGCCCGGATCTGGTCGAGCTCGTCGAGCAGCCAGAGATGGATCTCTACCAGTTGGTGGCCGAGCGCGGTCAGGCGGTCGGCCGGGGTGGAATCGGGGTGCACATGTGTCCCATGCTGTCCCGCGCCTCCATGCCCTCGGCGGTCTCCTTGCCGGGTACACCGCGACGCTGGTACCGATTCTAGGACGTACCCGGCGCGCTGTCCGGCCCCGACGGCGTCGCACCAGGCGCGCCGTCCGGCCGCTGATCGGGGGCCTCCTCGTGCCAGCGGGCCCGCCAGGCGGCCCCGTGCGCCTCGTGGTCGATCCGCTCGGCGTGCACGACCCGGCGCAGGGCCTGCCGGGAACCACCCATGGTCACCACCTCCACCACGATCAACCCGACGCGGGCGCGGTGACGACGAAGGCGCCCCGGTCGATGACCGGGGCGCCTTCGTCGAACGCGGGTGTTACAGGCCCAACTCGGCCTCGAAGTTGCCGCCCTCCAGCCGCTCCTTGACCGCGACCAGGAAACGGGCCGCGTCGGCGCCGTCGATCAGCCGGTGGTCGTAGGACAGGGCCAGGTAGACCATCGAACGGACCGCGACGACCTCACCCAGGTCCGGGTCGTTCACCACGACCGGACGCTTCACCACGGCACCGGTGCCGAGCATCGCCGACTGCGGCGACGGCACGATCGGGGTGTCGAAGAGCGCGCCCCGGCTGCCGGTGTTGGTCAGCGTGAAGGTCGCCCCGGCGATCTCGTCCGGGCTGATCTTGTTGGTCCGGGTGCGCACGGCCAGGTCGGCGATCCGCTTGGCGATGCCGCCCAGGTTGAGGTCACCCGCACCGTGGATGACCGGCACCATCAGGCCGCGCTCGGTGTCCACCGCGATGCCCAGGTGCTCGGCGTCGGGGTAGGTGATCGTGCCGGCGTCGAGGTCCATGCTCGCGTTGACGATCGGGTACGTCTGCAACGCCTCGATGGCCGCCAGGGCGAAGAACGGCAGGAACGACAGCTTCACGCCGTGCCGCTGCTGGAACGGCTCCTTGGCCTGGGTGCGCAGCTTGGCGATCCGGGTGACGTCCACCTCGATCACCGTGGTCAGCTGCGCCATCTCGTGCAGTGACTGCTGCATCCGCTTGGCGATGGTCGCCCGGATCCGGGGCAGCTTCTCGGTGCTGCCGCGCTTGGCGCTCGGCTGCGCCTTGGCCGCCGGCTTCGCCGGGGCCGCCGCGGCCTGCTGCGGGGTGGGGGCCGGGGCGGCCTTGGCCGCCTTCGCCTTCTCCGCCGCCTCCAGCACGTCCTGCTTGCGGATCCGGCCACCGACCCCGGTGCCGTTGACCGACGCCAGGTCGACGCCGTGCTCGCCGGCCAGCTTGCGGACCAGCGGGGTCACGTAACCGGCGGCCTCCTCGCCGCCGCCCTGGGCGGGGGCCGACGACCGGGCCGGCGGGGCGGTGGGAGCGGCCGGCTGGGCGGCCTGCTCCGCCTTCGCCGGCTGGGCCGCCGACTCGGCCTCGGCGGCCGGCTCGTTGTATCCCGCACCCGGGGTCGGCTCGGCGACCTCGGGCTCCGGCTTCGGCTCGGGCTTGGCCTCCGCCTTCGGGGCGGGCTCCGGCTCCGGTGCCGACTCGGCCGGGGCGGCGTCCGCCGTACCGATGATCGCCAGGTCCGCGCCCACCGCGGCGGTCTCGTCCTCGGGGACCTTGATCTCCAGGACGGTGCCGGCGACCGGCGACGGGATCTCGGTGTCGACCTTGTCGGTGGAGACCTCCAGCAGCGGCTCGTCGACCTCGACGGTCTCGCCGACCTGCTTGAGCCAGCGGGTGACGGTGCCCTCGGTGACGCTCTCGCCCAGGGCCGGCATCTTCACCGCGGTGCCCGCACCCGAGGACGCCGGGGCGGCCTGCGCCTTCGGCTGCTCCTGCTCCTGCTCGGGCTCCGGGCCGGTGCCCTCGGCGGCGGCCGTCGGCTCGGTGGCCGGCTCGGCCTGCTCCGGCTCGGCGGCCTCGTCCTCCTGCGGGGCGGCCGAGCCGGCCGACTCGCCCTCGCCGGAGATGACGGCCAGCTCGCTGCCCACCTCGGCGGTCTCGTCCTCGGCGACCACGATCCGGCTCAGCACCCCCGCGGCGGGGGACGGGATCTCGGTGTCGACCTTGTCGGTGGAGACCTCCAGCAGCGGCTCGTCGACCTCGACGGTCTCGCCCTCCTGCTTGAGCCAGCGGGTGACGGTGCCCTCGGTGACGCTCTCGCCGAGCCGAGGCATGGTGACCGATACCGGCATGTTATGAAACTCCTTCGTGGCCTGGTGCGATCCTCGCCCGCTTGCCGCCGGCGTCGCGGAATGAGTGTGGGTCAGGCGTGCGCGTGCAGCGGCTTGCCGGCCAGGGCCAGGTGTGCCTCGCCCAGGGCCTCGTTCTGGGTCGGGTGGGCGTGCACGAGCTGCGCCACCTCCGCCGGGTAGGCCTCCCAGTTGTAGATGAGCTGCGCCTCGCCGATCAGCTCACCGACCCGGGCACCCACCATGTGTACGCCGACCACCGGGCCGTCCTCGACCCGCACCAGCTTCACGAAGCCGGCGGTCTTGAGGATCTGGCTCTTGCCGTTGCCGCCCAGGTTGTAGTTGTAGGTCTTGACCTTGTCGCCGTACTGCTCCTTGGCCTTCGCCTCGGTCAGGCCCACCGACGCCAGCTCGGGGTCGGAGTAGGTGACCCGCGGGATGCCGACCTCGTCGATCACGGCCGGGTTCAGGCCGGCGATCTCCTCGGCGACGAAGATGCCCTGGGCGAAGCCGCGGTGGGCGAGCTGGAGGCCGGGCACGATGTCGCCGACCGCGTAGACGTTCGGCACCCCGGTGCGCAGCCGCTCGTCGGTCAGCACGTAACCGCGGTCGAGCTTGACGCCCTGCTCGGCGTAGCCGAGGTCGGCGGTGTTCGGACCCCGCCCGACGGCGACCAGCAGCAGCTCGGCCTCGACGGTCTCGCCACCGGAGATGGTCAGCTTGACGCCCTTCTCGGTCTTCTCGACCTTCTCGAAGGGCTTGCCGACCTTGAAGTTGATCTTCCGCTTGCGGAACGCCCGCTCCAGCGCCTTCGACGACTCCTCGTCCTCGGCGGCCACCAGCCGGGGCAGCGCCTCGACGATGGTCACGTCCACCCCGAAGGACCTCCACACGCTGGCGAACTCGACGCCGATCACGCCGCCACCCAGCACGATCACCGACGCCGGGACGCGGTCCAGGGTCAGCGCGTGGTCGCTGGTGATGATCCGCTCGCCGTCGACCTCCAGGCCGGGCAGGCTCTTCGCGTACGAGCCGGAGGCCAGGATCAGGTTGCGGCCGGTGTAGCGCTTGCCGTCCACCTCGACGACGTTCTTGCCGACCAGCTTGCCGGCGCCCGCCACGAAGGTGATGTTCTTGCTGCCGCCGACCAGCCCCTGGAGGCCCTTGTACAGCCGGGAGACCACCCCGTCCTTGTACGAGTTGACCCCGGCCATGTCGATGCCGACCAGCTCGGCCTTGACGCCGAACTGCGCCGACTCGCGGGTCTGGTCGGCGATCTCCGCCGCGTGCAGCAGCGCCTTGGTCGGGATGCAGCCGTTGTGCAGGCAGGTCCCGCCGAGCTTGCCCTTCTCGATCAGCGCGACGGAGAGGTCAAGCTGGGCGGCACGCAGCGCCGCCGCGTAGCCGCCGCTGCCACCTCCGAGAATGACGATGTCGAAGGTTGCGTCGTTCGGCTCGCTCACGTCCAACTCCCTGGTCGCTTCGCTGCATCGGGGGGTTACGGCGGGGCGGCACGGGCAGACCCCACCTCGGTCATCTTGTCACTTGCCCGTCCGCAGCGCGTACCGAGGTGCCCAATGACACGTCACCGACACGTACTCTTGGCACCGTCCTCGACGATGGACGGGGGAGAGGAGACGCCCGGTGGCGCTGTTCCGGCGACGCAAACCGCCGACCGCGGCCAACCGTGACCGGCCGGCCGACCGGGCCGACCTGGATCATCTGGCCAACTTCGTCCGGACCCGCCGGGGTGTCGAGGCGTTCGTCGAACCCCGGACCACGATGACCGACACCACCGTCATCATGATCGCCGACGACGGCGAGTGGACCCGGCGACGCATCGACGGCCCGGACGGTGCCCGCCGCTTCGCGCACGCCCTGGGCATCCCGATCTACGACGTCCGGCTGATGGGCTACCCACAGCGCATGCGCGACTACAACGAGCGCCGCAAGCGTCGGCCCGAGCTGTTCTGACCGCGCGCGGGTAGACCCGGGAAACGCGGACGGGACGCCCGTGGGCGTCCCGTCGTGGTGTCGCGAATCCGTGTGTCGCGAATCCGTCAGCCGTTGGCGGCGACGTCCTCGACCAGTTGCAGCAGGGTACGCACCGGTACCCCGGTGCCGCCCTTGGTCCAGTAGCCGGTCGGCTCACCCGAGTGGTAGCTGGGACCGGCGATGTCGATGTGCGCCCAGGCCACCTCGTCGGTGACGAACTCGCGCAGGAACACCCCGCCCTGCAACATGTGACCGGCCCGGTCCATGCCCGCGTTGACCTGCGAGATGTCCGCCACGTCCGAGTCCATGCCCTTGCGTACGTCGTCCGGCAGCGGCATCGGCCAGGCCGGCTCGCCGACCGCGTCGCCGGCCACCTTCACCCGCTCGCACAGCTCGGGGGTGCCCATCACCCCGGCGATCCGCTTGCCCAGCGCGATCACCTGGCCGCCGGTGAGGGTGGAGGTCTCGAACAGGTAGTCGGTCCCGTCGGCGCAGGCGCGGGCCATCGCGTCGCCGAGGATCATCCGGCCCTCGGCGTCGGTGTTGAGCACCTCGACCCGCTTGCCGTTGAACATGGTGACCACGTCACCCGGCCGGTAGCTGGTGCCCGACGGCATGTTCTCGGCCATCGGCAGGTAACCGGTCACCGTCACGGACGGCTTGAGCGCGGCGATCGCCAGCATCGCCGCGCCGACGGCCGCCGCGCCGGCCATGTCGGACTTCATCTCCCACATGCCCTGCGCCGGCTTGATCGAGATGCCGCCGGTGTCGAAGGTGATGCCCTTGCCGACCAGCGCCACCCGCTTGCCGTTGGTCTCGCCCACCGGGGTCCAGGTCAGCTTGACCAGGCGTGGCGGGGCCTCCGAGCCCTGCCCGACGGCGGTGATGCCGCCGTACCCGCCGGCCCGCAGCTCCTGCTCGTCGAGCACCTCGACGTCGAGCCCGGCGGCCCGGGCGGCGGTGGCCACGGCCTCGGCGAAGGCCGGCGGACGCAGCTCGTTCGGCGCGGTGTTGACCCAGTCCCGGCTGGTCCGCACCGCACCGGCCACCGCGGTGGCCCGGTCGATCTCGGCCCGGGCGGCCTCGTCGGCGGCGTCCGGTACGGCGATCAGCACCTCGGCCACCGGCTCCCGCCGGGACGGCTGCGGCGTGGTCTTGTAGCCGGCGAAGCGGTAGCCGCCGAGCAGCGCACCCTCGGCGACCGCGCGCAGCACGGCCGGGGCGTCGGCGTTGTCGGGCAGCGGCAGGCTCAGCGCCACCCGCGGCGCCCCGGCCAGCGCCCGGACCGCCGCGCCGGTGGCCCGGCGCAGGGTCTCCGGGGCGGGGGCGGCCCCGGTCGGCTCCGGACCCAGCCCGACCGCCAGGACCAGCGGGGCGGTGACGGTGCCCAGCGTGGCCAGCTTGATCACCTCGCCCGGGCCGCCGGTCGCGCCGAGCAGGGCCAGCGTCGCGGTCAGCTTGCCGTCGAAGGCGGCGGCGATGCTCTCCGCGCCGTCGGCCAGCAGCAGGGTGCCGGCGGGACCGCTCGTGGCGTCCGGGCCGGTGGTCTGACTGTGTACGCCGATCACGATCGCGTCGACCGCGAGCTCGGCGGGGTCGGTGTCGACCAGGCTGAGGGTGGTGCTGGACGATGTCACTGAAGCTACTCCGGGCGGGCCGGGCCGGCCGCGTCGTCGCGTACCGGCGGTGATGGTCTCCGGCGGCAACCTACCCGCCGGAGCGCGGGTGCGTCCCGCCGATGTGCCGACGGGTCCCGCCGATGCTAACCAGCGGCGCACCCACCGGTAAGTTGCCACCCATGACGGACGTGACCTCCGACGCCGCCGCGACCCGGCTGCGCCGTTCCCCGCTGCACGCGCGGCACACCGCGCTCGGTGCCAAGTTCGCCCCCTTCGGGGGCTGGGAGATGCCCCTGGAGTACGCCGGCGGCGGCGTCCTCAAGGAACACGCGGCGGTCCGGACGGCGGTCGGGGTCTTCGACGTCTCACACCTGGGCAAGGCGCGGGTCACCGGCCCCGGCGCGGCGCGGTTCGTCAACTCCTGCCTGACCAACGACCTGGACCGGATCGGGGCGGGGAAGGCGCAGTACACGCTCTGCTGCGACGACGCCACCGGCGGGGTGGTCGACGACATCATCGCCTACCGGTACGCCGACGACCACGTCTTCCTCATCCCCAACGCGGCGAACACCGCCGAGGTGGTACGCCGGCTGCGCGCCGCCGCCCCGGCCGACGTCGAGGTCACCGACGAGCACGACCAATACGCGGTGCTGGCCGTGCAGGGCCCCCGCTCGGCCGCACTGCTCGACGCGCTGGCCCTGCCCACCGGGCACGACTACATGAGCTTCTCCCCGGCGACGCTGGCCGGTGCCGAGCTGACCGTCTGCCGTACCGGTTACACCGGTGAGCTGGGCTACGAGCTGGTCGTGCCGGCCGAACACGCCGTCGCCGTCTGGGATGCGATCTTCGCGGTCGGAGCGCAGGTCGAGCTGCGCGCCTGCGGGCTGGGAGCCCGGGACACCCTGCGTACCGAGATGGGCTACCCGCTGCACGGGCAGGACCTCTCCCTGGACATCACCCCCGTGCAGGGGCGCTCCGGCTGGGCGGTGGGCTGGGACAAGCCGGCCTTCTGGGGCCGCGACGCGCTGCGCGCCGAGAAGGCCGCCGGCCCCCGCCGTACGCTGCGCGGCCTGGAAGCCGTCGACCGGGCCATCCCGCGCGCCGGGATGACCGTGCACGTCGGCGACACCCCGGTCGGCACGATCACCAGCGGCACCTTCAGCCCGACCCGCAAGCAGGGCATCGCCCTCGCCCTGCTGGACACCGAGCCGAAACTCGCTGACGGCGACCTGGTCGAGGTCGACATCCGGGGCCGCCGCGCCCAGATGCGCCTGACCCGCCCCCCCTTCGTCACCCCCTCAGTCCGCTAACCACCCCACCGGTTCTGGCCTCGCCCCGGGCCGGCCTCCGTGGGTTCTGGCCTCGCCCCGGGCTGGCCTCGGTGATCAAGAGGTTTACGTCATCTCAGGCCGAAATCCTGACCTAAACCTCTTGATCACCCGAGGCTGGCCTCCGCGCCCCCGACCGGCCTCGGTGATCAAGAGGTTTACGTCATGTCAGGCCGGGATTTTGACCTAAACCTCTTGATCACCGGGCCGGGCCGAGCCGGGCCGAGCCGGGCCGAGCCGGGCCGAGCCGGGCCGAGCCGGGCCGAGCCGGGCCGGGCCGAGCCGGGCGGACTCGGGCGGGGTGGGGGGTGGGGCCGGGTGGGGTCAGTGGGTGGGGTGGGGGCGTTCGCCGGCGTCGAGGACTGCCTGGGTCCAGCCGCCCTCGATGACGCCGGTGCCGTCGAGGACCGCCCAGTCGACGACCTCGGTGACCGCCACCTCGACCGGCGAGCCGATCCGGACGGTGGGGTCGGTGTTGGCGTCGCTGGCGCTCGCGCCGATGATCCGCTCCGGGGCGTCCCAAGAGTTCACCCCGGCCCAGACGTACTCGGGGCCGTCGTCGCCGGCCAGGCCGTACTTGACCACCAGCTGTGCCTCCGGCGGCAGCCCGTCGGCGAGGAACCGGGCCCGGATGTCGTCCAGCCCGGCACGGGCGGTGGCGACGGCCCGGCTCATCGCGTCGCCCGAGCGGGCGTACCGGACGTCCGGTTCGATGCCGGAGAAGAGGGTCGCGCAGGCCGCCGCGTAGTAGCGGCCGTCCGGCCCGGGGTGACCGGGCGGGGGACGCAGGCTGAGGAACGAGTCGGCCTCGGGGTCGGTGGCCGGGTCCAGCTCCAGCCGCAACAGCACCGGGGCCGTCGCGCCGTGCTGCTCCGGATTGCCGTACGCGACCGCGATGTCGTGCCCGGTCACCGTGGCCAGCACCGGAAGCTGCACGAACGCCGGCACCTCCTCGCCGGCCAGCCCGTCGGTCCAGTCCCGCAGCAGTCGACGGGCGGCACCGGTCAGCACCGCGCCCCAGGCCCGGGTGAGATGGTCGGGCACCCCCTGGGTCTGCAACTCCAACAGCCCGAAGCGGCGCAGCCCCTTGGTGGTGAACCACAGCCCCTCGGTGTCCGAGGAGTAGGGGACCAGCACCCAGTCGACCAGCCGGATCCGGCCCTGCGCGTCCGGCAGCGACTTCAGCGCCGTCGCCGGGTCGAGGAACTGCAACCCGAACACGTCCACCACGTCACCGTCGACGGATTCGGCGACGGCCGCGGCCACCGCCCGGGCCGCCCACTCGTGCGCCGGTGGCCAGCCCGGCCGGTACTCGGCCTGCACCACCACCAGGTGGCTGGCGGCGGCGAGCCGGCCCAACTGGGCCTCGGTGGCACCGAACGCGGTGAGCAGGTCCGGCGGCAGTTGCGGAAACTCGTCGATCGAGCGGGTGTCCACCGACATCAGCGGGCTGTCCAGCATCTGCGTGGCCAGGCCGTAGACCGGGTCGGCGAGCCGGCCCGCGAGCGCTCGTACCGCGGTCTTCGGGCTCACCGGTGGCAACCCCGCCATCGGTACCAGGTAGGTCGCGCTGAGCGACTCCGGGACCGGTACGGGCAGGAAGTCGTCCGTGATGAGCAAGTCGTCCCCCGGAAGGCCGTGCCGGTGCTGTCGGGGCAAACGCTACCCGGCGCGCCGCGTCGTCCTCAGCCGGACAGGACGAAGCCCAGGTAGACCAGCGTGGTCACCACCTCCACCATGGCCCCGAGGACGTCGCCGGTGATGCCGCCGAGCCGGCGTACCAGGTGCCGGAGCAGTCCGGTGGCGACGACGAGGGCGGCCAGCACGGCCAGCGGCCCCTGCCACGGGCGGCCCGGCACGGCCGGCGTCGCCGCCAGCGCGACGGCGAGCGTGCCGACGACCGGCGCGACCGGCCCGACCGTCCCGGCGACCAGCGCGCCCATCCCGTCGGGGCGGGCCGCCGGCACCCCCCGGCGGCAGGCCAGGGTGACCCCGAGCCGACCGGCGGCGGTGCCGGCCACCACGGCCGCGAGCGTCGCCGGCCAGGACCGTCCGGCCAACTCGGCGAGGGTCGCCGTCTGGAGCAGCAGGACGACCACCAGCGCGACCACCCCGAACGGGCCCACGTCCGGCTTCTTCATGATCTCCAGCGCCGCCGAACCCCGCCGGTACGACCCCAGCGCGTCCACGGTGTCGGCCAACCCGTCCAGATGCAGCCCCCGGGTGACCAGGGCCGCCACCCCGACGGTCAGTCCGGCGGCGACCAGGGGTGGGGCGAGCGCGGCCAGGCCCAGCAGCACCGCACCGAGTACCGCCCCGAGCAGCACCCCGACCAGCGGGGCGAGCGCCATCGCGGTGCCCGCCGTCGCCCGGTCGATCCGGCCGGGGCGGACCGGGACGGTGGTGAAGGTGGTCAGCGCCAGCCGGAACCCGTCGCCGCGCCCCGACTCAGCCGGCACGCCGGCCGGACGGGTCGCGCTCCGGCCCGGCATCGATGGTGGTCGGACCCGGGCCGGCCGGCTCGGGCTCGGCGAACTCCGGGGCAACGTCGGGCTCAGCTGCCTCGTCGGTCGCCGATGCGGCACCGGTCGGCGTGGTGGCCGAGGTGTCGTCGGCCGGCACGGTGACGGCGGGGGCGTCGCCGCCCGGCGTGGTGCTGGTCCCGGTCGGGTCGCCGGCCGGCTCGTCGTCGACGCCACCGTGCTGCGGGTGCACGGGCAGCGACCCCGCCAGCGCCAGCACCGAGCGCAACAGCGGCAGGGCGGCCAGCGCGTTCGCCCCCTCACCGAGGTCGAGCCGCAGGTCCAGCAGCGGGGTCAGGCCGAGCACGTCGGCGGCGAGCCGGACCGCCGGATGGCCGCCGTGGTCGACCAGCAGGCACCAGTGCCGGGTCTGTCCGGCCAGGTCCCGGCTGATCATGCCGGCGGCCAGCCCGACCGGCCCGTCGAGCAGCACCGGCACCCGGCGGGCGGTCGCACCGAGCAGCACGCCGGTGGCCACCGCCACGTCACCGCCGCCCAGCTCGGCCAGCACGTCCTTGGCGTCGCGGGGAGAACGGCGGGTGCGGTGCAGCGCGTCCCGGACGGTGGCGCAGCGCACCATCCAGGCGGCGTCGTCGATCTCGCCGTCGGCGGTGTGCACCCGGCCGAGCACGGTCGGGGCCTCCGCGCCCGCGGTAGCGACCAGCACCGCGGCGGCGGCGGCCTCGGCACCGGCCCCGCACGCGCCGAGCACCAGCAGTCGTACGCCCGCCCCGGCGGCCTCCTCGGCCAACCGCCAGCCGTAGCGCAGGGCCGACTCGACGGCGTCGGTGTCCAGCGCCGGCCCGTGCTCGATCGGCGCGGACGGCGGCGCGTCCACCACCTGGAGGCTGGCACCGCTCTCGGCGGCCAGCCGGGCCAACGCCCCCCGGCCGGCGCGGGCCTGCCCGGCCAGCCGGGCCGACTCCCCGGGCACCGCCCCGGCCGCCGTGCCCCCGGCGTGGTCGCCGTGCAGCAGCAGCACCCGGACGTCGGTCCACGGCGTCGGGGTCGGGGTGCCCTGGGTGGCGGCGGCGAACTCGACCACCCGCTCCAGCACGCCCAGTCCGGCTCCCGGCAGGTCCAGGGTGCCGAGTCGCTGCACCGCCTGCGGGCCGGCGTACTCGTCGGGCATCGGCAGTTCCATGCCGGGCTGGATGACCAGCCCGGTGGCGACCACCGGCAACGCCATGGTCGGTGCCGCCCAGGCGGTGCCGTCGGCAGCCGCTGCGGCCGGGGCCGCCGGCACGGTGGGGGTCAGCACCTCCGGCAGCGGCGGGGGTGGCCCGTCGGCCGGGTCCGCCGCCCCGTCGGCCGTGGCCGCCGTGCTGCCCGTGCTGCTGGTCGGGACGGTCGTACCACCGGTCGGGACGGCCTGGGCGGGTACGCCGACCAGCCGGGCCGGGGTGGACGGCTTGAGCCAGGCCGGCTGACCGGCGACCACCAGCGCGACGGCGTCGCAGGCGTCCGCGACGGCCCGGTTGGCGGCGCCCAGCGCATCGGTGAACGCCCGCCCCAACGGGGTGGTCGGCACCAGCGACAGCCCCACCTCCGGGCTGACCAGCACGATCCGTGCCTCGCTGGCCCGCACCGCCTCGGCCAGTTCGGCGATCGTGGCCACGTCGTCGGCCGGCTGGTGGGCCGGGTCGAGCAGCACGGTCACCCAGCCGCCCAGGTCGTCCACGAGCAGGGTCTCGTTCGGCCCGGCCGAGGCGAGCACGTCGGCCAGCCGGCGCGGGTCCCCGGCGGTCTCCTCGGTGGTCCAGCTGCCCGGCCGACGGGCCCGGTGGGCGGCCAGTCGGGTGGCCCACTCGGTGTCGTCCGGGTCGGCGGCGGCCGAGGTCGCCACGTACCGCACCGTGGGGGCGTCGGCCACCAGGGCCTCGGCGAACTCCGACTTGCCCGAACGGATACCGCCGAGCACCAGGACCGTGTTCCACCCGTCAACGGACATGCCCCGTACCTTAAGGCCGCCCGGCCTGGCCCCGCCCGCCGGCCCGGACCGGTCACGCTGCGCGGAACCCGGCCACCGGCAGGCGTGCGTCCGGTGCGCTCCGGCAACGGCCGACTACGCTTGCGGGGGTCCGTCCCCCGGGGACGGCAAAGCGGCGAGGGGAGACGCGGCATGGCGTGGAGCTGGCGGTACGAGGGCACGGACGGCGCACCGGTCGACGGGCCGGCGGAGACGTTCAGCAGCCAGGCGGACGCCGAGTCCTGGATCGGTCAGGCATGGCGGGAGCTCGCGGCGTCCGGCGTCACCTCGGTCACGCTCGTCGAGGACGACCGGGTGGACTACCGGATGAGCCTGCTGCCGACGGCGGAGTGATGGCGTACGACCGTCCGGGGGGCGAGCCGTTGGTGCTCGGTGTGCCCCGGGCGGCGTTCCGGCCCAGTCCGATCTTCCTGGCCCTGGTGGCGCTCTTCGTGACCAGTGGCGTGCTGATCTGGAACGGGGTCGGCAACGTCCGGTTCGACGTGTTCCTCTTCGTCGTCTCCGGCTGGCTGGTCTCGCTGTGCCTGCACGAGTACGCCCACGCGGTGGTCGCGTACCGGGCCGGTGACCGGGACATCGCCCACCGGGGCTACCTGACGTTGAACCCGCTCAAGTACACCCACCCGCTGCTGTCGATCGTGTTGCCGGTGGTGGTGGTGCTGCTCGGCGGCATCGGCCTGCCCGGTGGGGCGGTCTGGGTGGACCGGCACGCCATCCCGGGGCGGCTGCGGCACACCCTGGTCAGCCTCGCCGGCCCGGCCACCAACGTGCTGTTCACCCTGCTGCTGGTGGTGGTGCTGCGGGTGGGGATCGACGCCGGCGGCCCGCTGGAGTTCTGGGCCGGGGTGGCGCTGCTGGCGTTCCTCCAGCTCACCGCCAGCGTGCTGAACCTGCTCCCGGTGCCCGGTCTGGACGGCGGCAACATGATCCAGCCGTGGCTCAACCCGCAGTGGCGCCGGATGTACGACATGTTCGCGCCGTTCGGCTTCATCCTGCTCTTCGCCCTGCTGTGGAACCCGCGCATCGGCAACTGGTTCTTCACCGCCGTCTTCTGGCTCAGCGACCTGCTGGGCCTGCCGCCGTGGCTCTACAGCACCGCGTTGTCCCTGATCCGCTTCTGGCGGACCTGACCGCACCCCACCCGGCAACCGTCCGGGACGGGGTGCGGTCGGTGCCGGTCAGGGGCGCTGGGCCGGGCTCTCGGTCTTGGCCGGGTCCCGCTCGGTGACCGGGGCGACGATGTCGTCGATGGCCTTGAGCAGGTCGGCCTCCAGGGTCACCCCGGCCGCCTTGACGTTGTCGTGGACCTGGTCGGGGCGGGACGCGCCGATGATCGCCGAGGCGACGTTCGGGTTCTGGAGCACCCAGGCGACGGCGAGCTGCGGCATGGTCAGCCCCGCCTGCTCGGCGAGCGGCTTGAGCTGCTGCACCCGGGTCAGCACCTCGTCGCCCAGCCACTGCGCGATGAAGTTGGCCCCGGACTTCTCGTCGGTGGCCCGGGAGCCGGCCGGCGGCGGCTGGCCCGGCAGGTACTTGCCGGACAGCACGCCCTGGGCCATCGGCGACCAGACGATCTGGGAGATGCCCAGCTCCTCGCTGGCGGGCACCACCTCGGTCTCGATGACCCGCCACAGCATCGAGTACTGCGGCTGGTTGGAGACCAGCGGGATGCGCAGTTCCCGGGCGAGGGCGTGCGCCTCCCGCAGCTGCGACGCCTTCCACTCCGAGACGCCGATGTAGTGCGCCTTGCCGGCGCGTACGACGTCGGCGAAGGCCTCCATCGTCTCCTCCAGCGGCGTGCTGTAGTCGTACCGGTGGGCCTGGTAGAGGTCCACGTGGTCGGTCTGGAGGCGGCGCAGCGAGCCGTTGATCGACTCCATGATGTGCTTGCGGGACAGGCCACGGTCGTTGCGGCCGGGGCCGGTCGGCCAGAAGACCTTGGTGAAGATCTCCAGCCCCTCCCGGCGCTCCCCGGCGAGGGCCTTGCCGAGCACCGTCTCGGCGCGGGTGCCGGCGTAGACGTCGGCGGTGTCGAAGGTGGTGATGCCGCTGTCCAGGGCGGCCCGGACACACGCCAGCGCCGCCTCCTCCTCGACCTGGGAACCGTGGGTGATCCAGTTGCCGTACGAGATCTCGCTGACGATGAGGCCCGAGCGGCCAAGGTGTCGGAATTCCATCCTGCGACCCTAGCCCCGCCCGGCCCCGGGCACCCGTCGGCGCGGGCGGGCGTCAGAGCACCGGGTGGGCGTCGGCGAGCAGCCGGTCGATCTCCGCCACCACCGCGTCCCAGTCGGCGTGCACCGGGGGGATCAGCGGTTCGCCCCGCCGGTCCAACGCCCCCCAGTGGCTCATCCCGTCGCCGACCAGGAACGCCACCGGGTGGATCACCAACGCCGGGTGCACCGGCCGGACCAGCACCGCGCCGGTGCGGTCGAGCACGCCCCGGCGCCCGGCCAGCTCCACCACGGCCAGTCCCTCGTCGGTGAAGCCGTCGAGCCGACGACCGTCGGACAGCATCGTGGCGATCCCGTGGTAGCGCGGCGCGACGACCAGTCGACCGTGCCGGTCCACCGCCCCCCAGCCGCCCCGCCGCACGGCGGCCACCCCGGCCCGGAACGGTCGCACCTCCTCGAAGCCGCCCGGCACCAGCACGGTCCCGTCGGGTTCGATCGCCGACCAGTCCGCGTCGCCGCCCTGCGACACCCAGGCCAGGCCGTCGGAGAAGGGCAGCACCCGGGCGTACGCGGGGCCGAGCAGGGTGGTGCCGGCCTCGTCGATCAACTCCCAGCCGGCCTGGTCGGGGCGGCGTACCCAGGCCAACTGCTCGTGGAACGGCTGCGCCTCGGCGTACCGGTATTCGACGACGAGGTCACCGTCGGTGTCCGCGTACCCCCAGCGGTCCTGGCCGTCGTGGGTGGGCAGCGGCGAGCGGCGGCCGTGCCGCATCTCCTCCTGGCTGCGCGGGTACGGCCCGAACCCCTTCCGCGCCACCGCTCGGGCGTGCACCGCGTCCAGCGCCACCCCGATCCGGTCGGTCAGCTCCGGATCGTCGGCCCGGTGCAGGTCCAGGGCCCGTTCGAAGTGCCCGCACGCCTCGATCAACCGGCCCTGGTCGTAGCAGCACCGGCCGGCGTGCTCGTGCAGCGCCGACCGGAGCAGGTCCGGCAGTTCCGTCGAGTTGGCCTCGGTGAAGAGCCGGTCGGCCTCGGCGAACTCCCCCTTCCAGCGCAGCGCCTCGGCCAGCCGCGCCCGGGCCAGCGCGGTACGCCGCAGTTCGCCGGTCGCCTCGGCGTAGGTCAGTGCGAGCCGGCCGTCGGCCACCGCGTCGTCCAGGTCGTCGACCAGCCGGGAGACCACCGCCCGCAGACTGAGCAGCCGGGCCCGGGCTCGGTTGTCCAGCGACGAGGCGAGCTTCTCGGTCAGCCGGCCCCGGATGATCCGCAGCTCGGCCGGGTCGTCGACCACCTCGCGCAGGGTCTGCGGGTCCAGTCGCCACCGGTAGCCGGCCAGCACCTGCTCCGGATCGCCCTGGAGCAGGTGCGTGGGCACGGCCTCCTGCGCAGCCGGGACGGCGTCCGGGGACACGGTCCGGTCCGCGGTCGCGACCCGACCGGGAGACGCCTCCCGGTCCGCGGTCGCGGCCTCGTCGGGAGTCTCGTCCAGGTCGGGAGTCTCGTCCCGGTCAGGAGTGGCGTCCCGGTCCGGCGTCTCGTCCCGGTCGGGAGCGGTGGCCCGATCGGGGAACGCGGTCCGGTCCGGGGTCGGCGTCCGGTCCTGCTCACCGACGACCGTCGCCACCGGGCCGGCGTCGTCCGGACGGGTTCCGGTGACGGCCCGCTCCGGTGTGCCGCCGGCCGGATCGCCGGCACCGGCGGCCGCTCCGGTAGCGGCGTTGGTGGCCGCCGGTGCGCCGTCCTCCGCTGCGGTGCCGGTGGCGCCGGTCAGCGTTCCGGTGGCGGTGACCGCCCCGGTGTCGGGGGCTGCGGGTGCGCTGGTCGCCGCCACGGCAGCCGTTCTGTCGGTGGCGCTGCCGGCGGTGGTGGTCGCCGGACCGTCGCCGGCGGGGTCGGTGCCTCGTGGACCGGTGGCGGTGGGCCGGGTCCCGGTGCCGCGGGGTGCGGGCGTTGCCGGGAGGGTGCTGCCCGGGAGAGTGCTGCCCGGAACGGCCGTCGGGACGGCGTCGCCGGCCGGGGGTGCGTCGAGCCCGGCGAGGTCGATCGGGGCGGTTTCGCGCGCCGGACCGGAATCGTCGGCCGGAACCGCCACTGCGGGTCGGCGCGGTGGCAGGTTCCCGTCGTGGACGTCCGTCGGCACGGCCAGGGAGCCGGCGGGCGTGACGGGGTCGGCCGACGGAGGTAGCCCGGTCCCACCGGGGGCGTCGGTCGCGGCGGGCGGGGTGCCCCGGCCGGTGGTCGGCAGGGAGTCGCGGTCGGAACCGGGTCGGGCGGCGGAGGGGCCGGCGCTGGTCGCCCGGTCCACGAATCCCGTTTCACGGTCGGCGACGGCAGGCCGCCCATCGGCGTCGGCGATGTCGGTGGCCGGGGTTGCCGACCGGTCCTCGTCGGAGGTGCCGGTGGGTGGGGCCGGCCGGGGACCGGCGTCGGGAGCCGGTGGAGGCGCCGGCGACCGGGGCACCGGGACTTCCGTCCGCGACACGTCCGACGGGAGCGGGGTGGAGGTCGGGCGACCCGCGCGGGGTGGCACCGACTCGGTCGTGGCCGCCGAAGCGCCGGTCGACGCCGTCCCCGTGGGTGCCGTGCTCGGGGCGGGTGGTGTGGCCGGCGTGGAGGTGGACCGGCCGGGTCGGAACCATGCCGCCGAGCCTCCCGGCGTCGTACGGGGGGCGGCGGTGTCCCGGTGGTCGGTGGCGTCGGGCTCCGGCGTCGGTGGGACGTACCGGCGTGGCTTGTCCGGGGTGATCTCCAGCGCGGTCCGGTCGGTTCCGGAGCCGCCCGTGGTTGCCGCCGGGGGTGGCCCGGCGGCGGCCCGGTCGGTGCTCGGTCCGGCGGCGGGCCGATCGACCGGCGGGGCGGCCTCGGTGGGCCGGCGGAACTCGATGTGCAACCGGGCGGCCGGTGGTGCCGAGACCGGGGCCACCTCGTCCGGGTCGGGGGCGGACGACCACCGGTCGGTGTGGCGCTCCCGGGTCGGCAGGTCGGCGGGCGGCGCGGGGGTGCCTGGCGGCACCGGGCCGGGCCGGCCAGCGACCGGGGTGGTGGCGACGTCACCCGGACGGGCACCGGCGGGGCGGTCGCCGGGCTGTGGCGGGGGCGGGCCGGGGCGGGGGCCCCAGGGACCGGTCACGGGCGGGGCGGCCGGCGGGGCGGCGGATGCCGACGACACCGGAGCCGGGGAGACCGGCGATCCGGAGACCGGGACCCCGGACACCGGGTGGCCGGGTGGCCTGCCGTAGAACGGCGTACCGGAGACCGGACGCCCCGGGGTCCGACGGTCCCCGAGGGGGTCCGGGGCGGTCCGGGCCGCCGGGCGGTCGTCGTGGCGGGCGGGCGGGGCGACCGGCCGGGCCGGCCCGGCCGGGTGGCGCTCCGGCCGGGGGTACGGCTGCCGGCCGTCGCGGCCGTGCTCCGGTTCGCGGTCGGGGCGCAGCCTTTCCGCCCGGTCCGTGCCGGAGCGGCTCCACGGCTCGGACGGCGCAGCGGTCTCGCGGGAACGCAGGTGGGGGTACGCCTCGCTGCGCGCCGCGGCCTCGCGCGGGTCCGGTGGCCGGCGCTCGTCGCGCCCGCGCGGGTGCTGCCACCGCTCCTCGGGAATGGGCGACATCGCCCCCCGGTCGTCGTCGAGCGGGCGGCGGCGATGGTCGTCGTGGCCCCGTGCGGCGGGCCGTTCGTCAACCTCCCGACGGCTCGACCGGAGCGGTTCGTCCTCCCGGAACCGGGTCGGCTGGTCCCGCTCGGGCCGGGCCGGAAACGGGTCGTACCCGCCGGTGGCGCGGCGGTACGGGTCCTCGGCGGCCCGACGGCCGGGGCCGGCGAAGTCGGCGGTGTAGCGGTCGTAGCCGGGGGAGTCGTCGGCGGTCCGCCGGGTGTGGCCGTCCTCGGTGCCCCTGCGGCCGTGATCGTCGTGACGGGCGGCCGGGCGCTGGTATCCGGCTTCGGCAGCGCCCCGTCGGTAGCTGTCCTCGGGGCGGGCAGAGCGGTCGTGACCGCCGTCGGCGCTGATCCGACGATCGGGACCGAGGCCGTCGGCGTCCCGCCGGGCACGACCGTCACCGTCGGCGGCACGCCGGTCGCGGCTGCCGTCGTCGGCGGCGGGGCGGTCGGGGGCGGGGCGGTCGGTGGTGTGGTGGTCGGCGGCCGGACGGTCGGCGGCGGGACGTTCGCCGGTGCTGCGTCGGCGGGGCGGGGCCTGCGCTGGCTCGGACGTCCAGCCGGGTTCGGCGAACCGGCCGGACCGCCCGCCGAGGGGCGGCTCATGGCGGGGCGGCTCATGGCGGGGCGGCTCGTGGTGTGGGGCGGGGGAGACGGGTGGCCGGCCGGGGGAGACCGGCGTGACGCCGGGGGCGGTGCGGTCCTGGCGGGGCGGGGTGTCGTAGCGGCCGGTCCGGTGCCGGTCGGTGCCGGACCGGTCCTGGTGCCACCCGGTCGGGGCCGGCTCGGCGCTGCTGCGCCGCCGGTCGGACCAACTGGTCCGACCGGCCTGCCGGTCCGCGTCCGGTCGGTCGTCGTACCGGTCGGGTACGGTCCGGTCGTCGTGCCGGTCCGTCGCGGGCTGACGGCGTTCCCGCTGCCAGATCGGCTCGTCGGAGGGCCGTCGGTACGCCTCGTCGACCGGTCGGCGGTACGCGTCGTGATCGGTGTGCGGGTCGTCCCGGCGGGTCGTCTCGTCGTCCTGCTGGTCGGCCCAGGACCGGCCGAGGTAGGTGCCGTCGGGGCGGGTCGGGGCGAGCGGGGGCACCTCGGCGCGGCCGGAGGTGGTGGCCCGTCCCCGGGGGTCGGCATACTGGCTGCCGATGTCGCCGGGGTAGCGCTGGCCGGGGAACTGGGGGTCCCATTCGCTGGTCGGCTCGATCACCCAGGCGGGTTCCGGCGGGGCGTCCCAACGGTCGGCCCAACCGCCCGTCATCGGAGGGCTCCGTGGCCACGCGTGCGGCGCGGTCCGATGCCCGGCTCGCGTCGCTCGCTCACGGCGGTGTCACCTCGTTGCAAATTGTCGTGCCGGGCGCTCCGGGATGCCGGTAGAGTCCCCCGTCCGGCACGGCGGGGCTGCGGAAGGAGGGTAGCGGCGTGGGCTCGGTCACCGCCACTGTGGCACCGTCCACGAGCGCAAACGTTACCCGATGGTTCCGGACATTCGGGGCTTTATCCCGGGCCGGCTTCCGCCGGTACGCCACCTATCGGCAGGCCGCCTTCGCCGGTGTCGTGACCAACACCGTCTTCGGTTTCCTGCGCTGCTCGGTGCTGCTGGCCGCCGCCGGTTCCGGGACGGTCGGCGGGTACGGCCGGGACCAGCTCGCGACCTTCGTCTGGGTGGGGCAGGGGCTGCTCGCCGTGGTGCTGCTCTGGGGCTGGAGCGACCTGGCCGACCGGATCCGCACCGGCGACGTGGCCAGCGACCTGCTCCGCCCGGTGCACCCGGTGACCAGCTACCTCGCCACCGACCTGGGTCGGGCCGGCTACGCGGCACTGTCCCGGCTGCTCCCGCCGGTCCTGGTGGGGCCGCTCTTCTTCGACGTCTACCTGCCGTCCCGGTGGCCCACCGTCGGGCTCTTCGCGGTCTCCGTGGTGACCGCCGTGGTGCTCTGCTTCGGCTGCCGGTTCCTGGTCAACGCCACCGCGTACTGGTGGCAGGACGCCCGGGGTCCGCTGCTGCTGTGGACGCTGGGCTCGGGGGTGCTGGCCGGGCTCTACTTCCCGCTGCGGTTCCTGCCGGAGTGGCTGCAACTGGCGCTGTGGTTCGGCACCCCGTTCCCGAGCCTGTTGCAGACCCCGCTCGACGTGCTGGTCGAGCGGGACCCGCCGGCCACCCAGGTCGGCCTGGTAGCGCTCCAGCTCGGCTGGGCGGTGCTGGTGCTGGGGGCCTGCCGGCTGGTGCAGCGCCGGGCCGAGCGTCGGCTGGTGGTGCAGGGTGGTTGAGCGGCCGGCGTTCGTCGACGCAGCCGACCGGCGCAGCGGACCGGGTGGGACGGTGCGGGCGTACCGGGCGCTGCTCGGGGCGCAGGCCCGGTCGCAGACGGCGTACCGGGCGTCGTTCCTGCTGGACCTGCTGGGCAACGTGGGGGCGACCGTCTTCGACGTGGTCACCGTCCTGGTGATCTACGGGGTGACCCGGGAGTTGGGCGGGTTCACGCTGCGCGAGACGCTGGTGATGGTGGGGCTGTCGTCCAGCGCCTTCGCCGTGGCGGATCTGCTGGTCGGCAACATCGAGCGGCTGCCCGGCCTGGTGCGCACCGGCCTGTTCGACGCGGTGCTGGTCCGACCACTCGGCACGCTTCCCCAGCTGCTGCTGATGAACCTGCCGCTGCGCAAGGTCTCCCGGGGGGTGTTCGGGGTGGGGGTGCTGGTGGTGGCGCTGGGCTCGGCGGGGATCGACTGGACCCCGGCCCGGGTGGCGCTGGCGGTGGTGGCCCCCCTGGCCGGGGTGGTCTTCTTCGGGTCGATCTTCGTGGCCACCGCCACCGTGTCGTTCTGGTGGGTGGACTCCGGCGAGCTGGCCAACTCGGTCACCTACGGCGGGCGGGACTTCACCTCGTACCCGGTGACCGTCTTCGAGGGGTGGTTCCGGGCCGCCTTCGCGTACGGCCTGGGATTCGCCTTCGTCAGTTACCAGCCGGCGCTGGTGCTGCTGGGCCGCGCCGACCCGCTCGGCCTGCCACCGTGGGCCGGGTGGGCCGCGCCGGCGGTGGCGCTGGTCGCTGCCGCCCTCGCGGCGGCGGCCTGGCGCACGGGTGTCCGCCACTACCGGAGTACGGGGTCATGAGCGTCATCGAGCTGGACGGGCTGCGCAAGGAGTTCACGGTACGGGTGAAGGCGGGCCGGCTGCGCCGTGAGAAGCGGACGGTCACCGCCGTGGACGGCATCGACCTGCGGGTGGAGCGGGGGGAGTTGCTCGGCTACATCGGCCCGAACGGGGCGGGGAAGTCGACCACCCTGAAGATGCTCACCGGGGTGCTGAGCCCGTCGGCGGGTCAGGCCCGGGTCTGCGGCCTGCGACCGGTCGCCGACCGGACCCGGCTGGCGCTGCGGATCGGGGTGGTCTTCGGCCAGCGGTCCCAGCTCTGGTGGGATCTGCCGCTGGCGGACTCGTTCGACCTGCTGCGCCACCTCTACCGGGTGCCCGCCGCCGACCACGCCGCCCGGCTGCGCCGCTGCCGCGACCTGCTCGACCTGGACGCCTTCCTGGACACCCCGGTACGGCAGCTGTCGCTGGGGCAGCGGATGCGCGGCGAGTTGACCGCCGCGCTGCTGCACGGCCCGCAGGTGCTCTTCCTCGACGAGCCGACCATCGGGCTGGACGTGGTGAGCAAGCAGGCGGTCCGGGGCTTCCTGGCGGAGCTGGGCCGGGCCGGCGACACCACGCTGGTGCTCACCACCCACGACCTGGCCGACATCGAGCGGCTCTGCGCCCGGCTGGTGGTGATCGACCACGGCCGGGTGGTGCACGACGGCTCGATCGCCGCCCTGCACGCCCGGTACGGCTCCCGCCGGCTGGTCGTCGCCGAGCTGGACGCCCCGCTGCCGACGCCGCCGCAGCCGGTGGGTGCGCCGCTGCACCGGGTCGAGGCGGACGGCCGCCGGTTGGTCTACACGCTGGAGTCGGCGGGGGTGGCGGAGGTGGTGTCGGCGTTGGCCGGGGTGGCCGCGCTGCGCGACGTCTCGATCGTCGAACCGGACATCGAGGACGTGGTGGCCCGGCTCTACCGGACCCCCGCCCCCGACCCGCGCCGCCCGGCCTGACCGGTTGCTCGCCCCGCCCGGCCCGGGGCCGGGATCACCGGGGTACGACGACGGCCCCGCCACCGGGCGGGGCCGTCGGGAGGACGTCGGTCAGATCGCTTCGCCGATCTTGACCCGGGGGGCCGGGGCGCGCATCCGGCGGAAGGTGATCGACCGCATGATCGCGTAGAGGTAGAGCGAGCCCATCCGCTCACCGCTGTGGGGGTGGCGCTTGCGCACCAGCTTCTTGATCCGGCGGGAGATCAGCACCGAGTCGATCACCACGCCGAGCGCGAGCGCGCCCCACACCACGTTGGAGGCGAGCCGGATCGCCGGCGGCATCGCGGCGTTCGACCCGATCAGCACGATCAACGCGCCGCCGAAGAACCAGGTGCCGATCGTCCGGCGGGAGTCGACCACGTTGCGGGCCAGCAGCCGTTCCGGCCCCCGGTCCCGGGGGCCGCCCTCGCGGCGGAACTCGGCGGCGGCCTCGGTGCGCGCCTTGCGGCGCTGCTCCCGGGCCTCCTCCTTGGTCAACGGCCGGGTCGGACCGGCCGGCCGGCGACCGGCGACCGGCCGTTTCGGGGTCTCGACGCCCAGTTCCTTCTTGCTCGGGGTGTAGCCCCGGGGGCGCGCGGCGGATGGCTCCTCGGTCACCACCGTGGCGGTGGCGGAGGAGTCGGAGTCGGCGGACTTGCGACGAAACAACGACGGCACGAGGTGAAGGGTAGCCACACGACGGCGCCCGGTGCACATCACGGGTGCACCGGGCGCTCGGTGGAGCGGGTCGAACGGGGTCACGGCCGCCCGGTGGGGCGGGGCGAGCAGGCCCCCGGCCGCCGGACGGAGCGGGCCGAGTGGGGGCCCGGCCGCCCGGCGGGGCGGGGCGGGCTACGGGCGCTCGGCGTGCGCGCCGAGGCTGGCCAGCTTGGCCTCGAAGTCCTCGTAGCCCCGGTTGATCAGGTCGACGCCGTACACCCGGGAGGTGCCCTCGGCGGCGAGCGCCGCGATCAGGTGGCTGAACCCGGCCCGCAGGTCCGGGATGACCAGGTCGGCGGCGTGCAGCTTGCTCGGGCCGGCGATCACCGCGGAGTGCTTGAAGTTGCGCCGGCCGAACCGGCACGGGGTGCCGCCGAGGCAGTCCCGGTAGACCTGGATGTTGGCGCCCATCGTGTTCAGCGCCTCGGTGTAGCCCAACCGCTGCTCGTAGACCGTCTCGTGGACGATCGACAGGCCCCGGGCCTGGGTCAGCGCCACCACCAGCGGCTGCTGCCAGTCGGTCATGAAGCCGGGGTGCACGTCGGTCTCCAGCGCCACCGCGTGCAGCTCACCGCCGGGGTGCCAGAACCGGATGCCGCCCTCCTGGCCCGGGTCGCTGAGCTTCGGCGGCCGGGCGTCGGTGACCTCGTACTCGCCGCCGACGGAGCGGAAGATGTTCAGGAAGGTCATCATGTCGGCCTGCTGCGCGCCGAGCACCTCGACGTGACCCCGGGTGGCCAGCGCCGCCGCCGCCCAGCTCGCCGCCTCGATCCGGTCCGGGATCGGGCGGTGGCTGTAGCCGTGCAGCCGCTTGACGCCCTGGATCTCGATCACCCGGTCGGTGTGCACCTTGATGATCGCGCCCATCTTCTGCAGGATGCAGATCAGGTCGATGATCTCGGGCTCGACGGCGGCGTTGCGCAGCTCGGTGACGCCCTCGGCCATCACCGCGGTCAGCAGCACCTGCTCGGTCGCGCCGACGCTCGGGTAGGGCAGGGCGAACTTCGTGCCGTGCAGCCCGTTGGGCGCGGACAGGTGCAGACCCTCGGGGGTCTTCTCCACCGTCGCGCCGAACTCGCGCAGCGCCTGCAGGTGGAAGTCGATCGGGCGGGGGCCGATGTGGCAGCCGCCCAGGTCGGGGATGAAGGCGTGGCCGAGCCGGTGCAGCAGCGGGCCGCAGAACAGGATCGGGATCCGGCTGGACCCGGCGTGCACGTTGATCTGGTCGGTGCTGGCGCTCTCGACGTTGGACGGGTCGAAGACCAGCTCGCCGTCCTCGGTGCCGTCGGTCACCTTCACCCCGTGCAGGCCGAGCAGCCCGCGGACCACCTCGACGTCACGGATCTTGGGGACGTCGAACAGCCGGCTGGGCGAGTCGCCCAGCAGTGTCGCGACCATCGCCTTGGAGACCAGGTTCTTCGCGCCGCGAACGCGGATCCGCCCTTCGAGCGGAGTACCTCCGTGTACGACCAGGACGTCGTCCGTCAACGCAACCTCCAGCGCGTGTCGGGTGGTGCCAGGTGAGTCGATGATGGGGCATGCTGTCCAGCTGTCCGGTTCGAGCTGTCCAGCTACCCGGAACGGGGCCGGCTCAAAACGGTCCCCGTGGTACGTCGCCCCGGCAGCATAGCCCTCCGTGACGAAATAGGAATCGGTCAGCGTGCGGTATCAGGGAACGAACCGGCGAATCCGGTACGTTCCCGTACTCGGCGGTGACCGTAGGTGATCAGGCGGCGGCGGGCGGCGGGGTGTCGGCAGCCGGCAGCGCGAGCATCTGGTCCAGCGCCACCCGGGCGTGGTGGGCGGTGTCCGCGTCGACGGTGATCTGGTTGACCACCCGGCCGGCGACCAGCTCCTCCAGCGCCCACACCAGGTGCGGCAGGTCGATCCGGTTCATCGTGGAGCAGTAGCAGACCGCCTTGTCCAGGAACGTGATCTGCTTGTCGGGGTGGGCCAGCGCCAGCCGACGGACCAGGTTCAGCTCGGTGCCGACCGCCCACGCCGAGCCGGCCGGTGCCGCCTCGATGGCCTTGATGATGTACTCCGTCGAGCCGACCTGGTCGGCGGCGGTGACCACCTCGTGCCGGCACTCCGGGTGCACCAGCACGTTGACCCCGGGCACCCGGGCCCGGACGTCGGTGACGCTGTCCAGGGTGAACCGGCCGTGCACCGAGCAGTGCCCGCGCCACAGGATCATCTTCGCGTCCCGCAGCTGTGCGGCGGTGAGCCCGCCGTTCGGCTTGTGCGGGTCGTAGAGCACGCAGTCGTCCAGCGAGTAGCCCATCTCCAGCACCGCCGTGTTGCGGCCCAGGTGCTGGTCGGGCAGGAACAGCACCTTCGCACCCTGCGCGTACGCCCAGTCCAGCGCCCGCTTCGCGTTCGACGAGGTGCAGACCACGCCGCCGTTGCGGCCGACGAAGCCCTTGATGTCCGCCGAGGAGTTCATATACGTCACCGGCACGGTGTCCGCCGCGACGCCCAGGTCGGTCAGCACCTCCCAGGCCCGCTCGACCTGCGACAGCACCGCCATGTCGGCCATCGAGCAGCCGGCCGCCAGGTCGGGCAGGATCACCCGCTGCGCGTCGGTGGTGAGGATGTCCGCGCTCTCGGCCATGAAGTGCACACCGCAGAAGACGATGTACTCCGCGTCGGGCCGGGCCGCCGCCTCCCGGGCCAGTTTGAACGAGTCGCCGGTGACGTCGGCGAACTGGATCACCTCGTCGCGCTGGTAGTGGTGGCCGAGAACGAACACCTTGGTGCCCAGCGCGGCCTTCGCCGCCGCCGCCCGGGCCACCAGGTCCGGGTCGCTCGGCGCCGGCAGGTCTCCCGGACACTCCACGCCACGCTCGGTGGCGGGGTCGCTGCCGCGGCCGAGGAGCAGCAGCGCGGTCGCCGTGTTGGAGGGTTCCACCCAGGTCGAAGTCACGTCCTCATGGTCCCACAACGGGGCGTTCGCACGACCGCTGCCGGTGTGGGCTGCCACACTGCCCCGCGCCGATGTGGCCTGCCACACTCTGGGCATGCGCGTGCTGCTCTGCCCGGACAAGTTCGCCGGCACCCTGGAGGCCCCGGAGGTGGCGGCCGCCGTCGCCGCCGGCTGGCGCGAGGTGGACGACGCGGACGAGCTGCTCATCCGTCCCCTCGCCGACGGCGGGCCGGGCTTCGTCACGGTGCTCGCCGGGGCGCTCGACGGCCGCCGGGTGCCGGTGCCGACGGTCGACCCGCGGGGCCGGCCCGTCACCGGTGAGATCCTGCTCACCGCCGACGGCGTCGGCTACCTGGAGAGCGCCCAGGCGTGCGGGCTGCATCTGCTGGCCGCCGCCGAGCGGGACCCGAAGGCCACCACCTCGTACGGTCTCGGCGCGCTGGTCGCCGCCGCCGTGGAGCACGGGGCCCGGACGGTGGTGATCGGGCTGGGCGGCTCCGGGACCAACGACGGTGGGGCCGGCCTGTTCGCCGCGCTCGGCGCGACCCCGCTCGACGACGCCGGCCGGGCCCTGCCGTACGGGGGCGCGGCGCTGACCGCCGTCGCCGCCCTCGACGGCGTCCCCCGACTGCGCGGGGCGACCCTGGTCGCCGCCACCGACGTGGACAACCCGCTGCTCGGCCTGCACGGCGCGAGCAACGTCTACGGGCCGCAGAAGGGCGCCGACCGGGCCGACGTGCTGTTGCTCGACGCCGCGCTGGAGCGCTGGGCGGCGGTGCTGGAGCAGGACCTGCCCGGCTGCCCGCCCGGCCTGGGCGCGCTGCCCGGCGGCGGCGCGGCCGGCGGCCTCGGCGCGGCGATCCTGGCTCTCGGCGGGCGCTGCGAATCGGGCATCGACCTCGTCGGCCGGGCGATCGGGCTGGACGCCGCGCTGGACGACTGCGATCTGGTGATCACCGGGGAGGGGTCGTTCGACCACCAGTCGCTGCGCGGCAAGGTGGTCGCCGGGGTGGCCGGGGCGGCCCGCGACCGGGGGGTGCCCTGCGTGGTGCTGGCGGGGCGGGTGAGCACCGGCCGGCGGGAGGCCGCCTCGGCGGGGGTGACCGAGGCGTACAGCCTGGTGGAGCACTTCGGCGGCGAGGAACGCGGCGGGGTGGCGGCGGCGATGGGCCGGCCCGCCGAGGGGCTGCGGGCGCTCGGGGCCCGGCTGGCCCGCCAGTGGAGCCGCTGACCGGGCAGCCGGGCCGGGTCGGCGGGGCGGGGGCGGCCGGGCGTGGTGCAGGTGGCCCGGGGCGGCGATCACGCCGGCCGGGTGGGGTCGGCCGGAGCGGCGTACCATCGGAGCTGGACCACACCGGGAATCACTGGGCGACGCGCACTGTTGGCCAGGGTGTCCGGACCCATACCGCGCAGGGAGATTTCCACGTGACCACGCCAGCGCAGACCGACTCGACCGAGGCTCAGGCCCCTACTTCCGTCGTCCTCACCGACGTCGCGGCGCAGAAGGTCAAGGCCCTGATCGAGCAGGAGGGCCGCGACGACCTGCGGCTCCGGGTCGCGGTGCAGCCGGGTGGCTGCTCCGGCCTGCGGTACCAGCTCTTCTTCGACGAGCGTTCGCTCGACGGTGACGTCGTCACCGACTTCGACGGGGTCGGCGTCGTCGTCGACCGGATGAGCGCCCCCTACCTGTCCGGGGCGACCATCGACTTCGCCGACCGGATCGACGCCCAGGGCTTCACCATCGACAACCCCAACGCGGGCAGCTCCTGCGCCTGCGGCGACTCGTTCAGCTGAGTCGCGACTCGTCGCGCCCGACGGGGCCGTCCCACTACGGGGCGGCCCCGTCGTCGCGTCCGGCCCGCCGGACCGGCGGCCCTGTTGCTCCGGCCCGCGTGTCCGGCGGCCCTGTTGTGGGCGCAGGCGGAGGCTGTCCGGCCCGTGTCCGGCGGATGAGCAGGTGGTAGCCGGTGCTCGTCCGACCCTCGACCGTCGTTCGCGCGGGACCGGTAGGCTGACCCGCGCCGTGCTCCCGACCCCGAGGGTTGACATGAAGATCGCCGTAACCGGCTCGATCGCGACCGACCACCTGATGAGCTTCCCGGGTCGCTTCGCCGACCAGCTCATCGCCGACCAACTGCACAAGGTGTCGCTCTCCTTCCTGGTGGACGACCTGGTGCTGCGCCGGGGCGGGGTGGCCGCCAACATCGCCTTCGGCATGGGGCAGCTCGGGCTGAGCCCGGTCCTGCTCGGCGCGGTGGGCGCCGACTTCGCCGACTACCGCTCGTGGCTGGAGCGGCACGGGGTGGACTGTGACTCGGTGCACGTCAGCGAGGTGGCGCACACCGCCCGTTTCGTCTGCACCACCGACACCGACATGTGCCAGATCGCCTCGTTCTATGCCGGCGCGATGAGTGAGGCCCGCAACATCGAGCTGGGTCCCGTCGCCGACCGGCTGGGCGGCCTGGACCTGGTCCTGGTCAGCGCGAACGACCCGGCGGCGATGATCCGGCACTCGGCCGAGTGCCGGGACCGGGGATACGCCTTCGTCGCCGACCCGTCCCAGCAGCTCGCCCGGATGGACGGCGCGGACGTGGTCTCGCTGATCGACGGCGCCGAGTACCTGATGACCAACGACTACGAGAAGTCGCTGCTCCAGAGCAAGGCCGGCCTCACCGACGCCCAGCTCCTGGAGCGGGTGAAGGTCCGGGTCACCACCCTCGGCAAGGACGGCGTCGAGATCGCCACCCGGGACGCGGAGCCGTTCCGGGTGCCGATCGCCCGGGAGATCCGGGCCATCGACCCGACCGGGGTCGGCGACGGCTTCCGGGCCGGTTTCTTCGCCGCCCTGTCCTGGGGGCTCGGCCTGGAACGCGCCGCCCAGGTCGGCTCGCTGCTGGCCACCCTGGTGCTGGAGACCGTCGGCACCCAGGAGTACGACGTGCGCCGCGACCTGTTCGTCAAGCGGCTGGCCGAGTCGTACGGGGACGCCGCCGCCGAGGACGTTCGGCCGCACCTGGCGCCATGATGCAGCTCCTGGTCGTCTTCGCCGGCCTGCCGGGGGTGGGCAAGAGCACCCTCGCCGGGCAGGTCGGCGTGGCGCTGGGTGCCCCGGTGCTGCCGGTCGACCCGATCGAGCGGGCGCTGGCCCGGCACGGGCTGACCGGCCCCGGGGCGGGGCTGGCCGGCCACGGTTCGGGCCTGGTCGGCTATGACGCGTTGGCCGGGCTGGCCGAGGTGCAGCTCGGGCTGGGGACCAGCGTGGTGGTCGACGCGGTGAACCCGGTGGCCGCCGCGCGGGGGCTCTGGCTCGACCTGGCCGCGCGGGCCGGGGTGCCGCTGCGGCTGATCGAGGTCTACTGCGGTGACGAGGCGGAGCTGCGCCGCCGGGTCGAGGCCCGGCACGCCGCCGACCCGCTCGCCCCGACCTGGGAGCAGGTCCGACGGCGCGGCGCGGAGTACGAGCCGCTGATCGGCCCCCGGCTGGTGGTCGACACCACCATCGCGATCGACCCGCTCCCGGCGATCCTGCGTTATCTGGCCTGACCGGGGGAGCGGGCCGGGAGCGCGGCGACGAACGCCGACCACTGGTGCCCGGGGAAGATCAGCGCCGGGCCGGACCGGTCCTTGCTGTCGCGCACCGCCACCAGGCCGGGCAGCACGGCGCACTCGACGCAGTCGCCGTTGTCGGTGCTGCGGCTGCTGGTGAACCAGCGGACGGTGGTGAGGTCGGGGGTGCGCACGGTGGCCTCCGGGGGCGCTAGGCCGCGCCGGCCAGCTCCCTGATCAACGCCCGCGACTCGGCAGGCGAGAGGGCGACCTGGCGCAGGTTGTCCGCCACGAAGCTGTAGGTCCGGACACTGTCCGGGTCCTGCACGTACGTCGCCCCGTCCAGCACCTCGGTGTAGGCGATCGGCCGGACCTGGGCGAAGTCCAGCAGGACGAACTTGCCCAGCGGCGTCGCGGCGTGCGGGCCGTCCTCGGGGCGGAGCACCTGCACGGTGACGTTCGGCAGCTCCGACATGGTGGCCAGGTGCCGGAGCTGCGCCCGCCGGGTCTCGTCGCCGTTGACCCGCAGCCGTAGCGCCGCCTCACCGATCACCGCGTGCAGGGTGAGCGGGTCGTCGTCGGTGAGCCGGCGGGCGCGGGTCTGCCGGAAGGACACGAAACGCTCGGCGTGGTCGGGGCGGACGAACCCGGTGCCCAGGGTCAGTGCCTGGGCGTACTCCTCGGTCTGGAGCAGGCCGGGGATGACCATCGACTCGAACACGAACGCGCCGTCGGCCAGCCCTTCCAGGCCGACGTACGTCTTGAACCAGTCCGGCAGCACCGCAGCCCAGGGCGCCCACCAGGTCTTGGCGTCGGAGCGGCCGGCCAGGGCGGTCAGCCGGTCGATCGCCGGCTGGTCGGCCCCGCAGGCGCGGAGCACGGTCGCGATGTCCTCGGGAAACTGCTGGTAGCGACCGGTCTCCATGTGGCCGAGCTTCGGCTTGCCGATCCCGGTCCTGGTGGACAGCTCGGTCAGCGTCAGCAGCGCCTCCCGGCGGTACCGGCCCAACTCGGCACCGACCAGCCAGCGCAGCGCGGACGGATCGGTTCGCGGCCCCACTACGCACCTCTACCCCAGCTCCGTTCCTGACGACCCGCGCATCCTGCGGCGGGAAGGGGCTCAGCGGGCGCGGCGTACCTCGTAGCCCGGTCCGTCCGGGACGGCGGTGACGAACTCCTGGCCGCGCATCCGGCACCAGGCGGGGATGTCCACGGCGGCGGCCGGGTCGTCGGCGAGCACCCGCAGCACCGCGCCGATGGGCAGTTCGGGCAGCCGACGGGCCAGCGCGATCACCGGCAGCGGGCACCGCTGCCCCCGACAGTCCAGCACCTCCACCGCCCCGGCCCCGCCGCCGCCCGCGCCGGCCGGGCGGTCATCCGCCCCGGCCCTGTCGCCGCCCGCCCCGGCCCTGTCGCCGCCCGCCCCGGCCCTGTCGCCGCCCGCCCCGGCCGGGGAGTCGTCCGGCCTGGTGGGGGCGGGCGGCCTGGCCGGGGAGTCGTCCGGCCTGGTGGGGGCGGGCGGCCTGGCCGGGGAGTCGTCCGGCCTGGCCGGGGAGTCGTCCGGCCTGGCCGGGGAGTCGTCCGGCCCGGTCGGGGTGGTCACAGGCCCACCACGCCGGCGTCGGCGCGCAGCTCGGCGACGATCCCGGGCAGCTCGGCGAGGAACCGCTCCACGTCCGCCCCGGTGGTGTCCCGGTGCAGCGAGACCCGGACGTTGCCGTGCGAGAGCACCCCCATCGCCTCCAGCACGTGCGACGGGCGCAGCGTCGAGGAGGTGCAGGAGGAGCCGGAGGAGACGGCGAAGCCGCGCCGGTCCAACGCGTGCAGCAGCACCTCGCCGTCGACGTACAGGCACGAGAACGTCACCAGGTGGGGGAGCCGGTCGACCGGGTCGCCGACGACCTCCACGTCCGGCACCTCGGCGGCGACCCGGGCCCGGATCAGGTCCACCAGCGGGGTCAACCGGGCTGCCTCGGCCGCCGCGTCGGCCGCCGCCGCGCGCAGGCTCGCCGCCGCCGCCACCACCGCCGGCAGGTTCACCACCCCGGGGGTACGCCCGAACTCCCGCTCGTCGGCCGGCCACGGCGACTCCCAGCGGGTGCCCTTGCGGACCACCAGCAACCCGACGCCGGGCGGACCGCCCCACTTGTGCGCGCTGGCGGTCAGCACCGACCACCCGTCCGGCACCGGCACCCGGCCGACCAACTGGGCCGCGTCCACGTGGAGCGGCACCCCGGCGGCGGCGCAGGCGGCGGCGGCCCCGGCGACCGGCTGGACGGTGCCCACCTCGTGGCTGGCCCCGATCAACGCCGCCAGCGCCACCCCGGGGGAGTGCACCGCCGCCGACCAGGCGGCCAGGTCGAGCCGGCCGAGCCGGTCCACCGGTACGGAGGTCGCGGTGCCACCGGTCGCCACGTGCCGTTCGGCGGCGTGCAGCACCGCCGAGTGTTCGATCGCCGAGTGCACCAGCGTGTCGCCGCTGCGCTGCCGCCCGGCCAGGCCGCCGAGCACGGCGGAGTGCGCGGCGTGCGTACCGCTGGGGGTGAAGGAGACCTCGTCCGGGCGGACGTCGAGGGTGGCGGCGGTGGCCTCGCGGGCGGCGTCGAGGAGTTGGGCGGCCCGGCGGGCCCGGCTGTAGAGGCGGGCGGGGTCGGCCCAGCCGTCGTCGAGGGCCGCCAGCAACGCCTGCCGGGCGACCGGGTGCAGCGGCGCGGCGGTGGCCGCGTCCAGGTAGACCGGGTGGGCACTCACGACTGGTCACGCTATCGCGTCGGTATCCGCACGATCCCCCCGATGGGGTCGGACAGCGACCCCAAGACGGTCGAGCCCGCCATGGTCGAGTAATCTGCGACCGTCGGTGACGCCTTTGCCGTCGGTGCTGATGGAAAGCCCCACCGCGGCGCGCTAGGGAGGCAGGACCAGGTGGTCGCAAGGAGTTCGGAGGTACGGCCGTCGGCCGTACGGCACAGCGCTTCCCCCGGAGCCGGTGAGCGTCGGCGGCGTGGTGCTGGCCGGCTCGCCGGGCTCGGTCTCGGCGGAGCTGCGCTGCTGGTTCTGCTCACCGGGTGTGACGTCGGCCGCTCGGTCGGCGGCTTCGGCTGGCCGCAGGGCGGCATCACCCCCGAAGCGCACCGGATGTACGACCTGTGGATCGCCTCCTGCATCGCCGCCCTGGCGGTCGGGGTCTTCGTCTGGGGCCTGATCTTCTGGTGCGTGGTGCGGTACCGCAAGCGCGGCAACGAGCTGCCGGTGCAGACCCGTTACAACCTGCCGATGGAGTTCCTCTACACCATCGCGCCGATCCTGATCGTCTCGGTGCTCTTCTACTACACGGCCGTGGTCCAGACCGACGTGGTGCGGACGACCAAGAACCCCGACGTCACCGTCGAGGTCGTCGCCTTCAAGTGGAACTGGCAGTTCAACTACCGCGACGGCCAGGGCACCGAGGCCAACACCGTGGCGTCGGTGCTGGGCACCAGCGAGGTCATCCCGGTGCTGGTGCTGCCGACCAACCGGTCCATCCGGTTCGAGGAGACCAGCCGCGACGTCATCCACTCCTTCTGGGTGCCGGAGCTGCTGTTCAAGCGCGACGTGATGCCTGGCAAGATCCGTAACGTGTTCGAGGTCTCCAAGCTGGAGTCCGAGGGCGCGTACGTGGGCCGCTGCGCCGAGCTGTGCGGCAGCTACCACGCCTTCATGAACTTCGAGCTGCGGGTGGTCTCCCCGGAGCAGTACGACCAGTTCCTGACGGCCAAGCGGGACGGCAAGTCGACGCAGGAGGCCCTCACCGCCATCGGCGAGGACCCCTACGCGAAGACCACCCAACCGTTCGACACCCGGCGGACCAAGGACAACTTCAACCCGGACGATGCGTCCGCGGGCGCGGGAAACTGAGGTATCCGGCATGAAGACCGAGTGGCGTATCTTCCTCATCATCGCCGGGTTCCTCCTCGGCACGACGGTCCTCTACGGCGCCTGGACGTACGGCGACTCCGGCGGCCAGGTCGAGTGGGTCGGCACGGTGGCCCTGCTGCTGTCCTTCCTGCTCTGCGCGATGTGTGGCGGCTTCTTCTGGTTCGTCTCCCGCCGCATCGACCTGCGCCCCGAAGACCGGCCGGACGGCGAGATGGCTGACGGCGCGGGCGAGATCGGCTTCTTCAGCCCCGGCAGCTACTGGCCGGTCGGCATCGCGCTGGCCGCCGCGATCGCCGGCCTGGGCCTGGTGTTCTGGCAGTTCTGGCTGCTCGGCCTCGGTCTGGTGCTGGTCATCGTCACCGCCTGCGGCCTGCTCTTCGAGTACTACTCCGGCACCCGCCGCACCGCCGAGCACTGATCCCGCTCGCCTCGTCGAGGGTTGGTCCGGCTCGCTTGGTCGACCCCTGGTCCGAACCGCGGACAGGTCCGCCTCCCACCCGGGAAGCGGGCCTGTCCGCTTTCCTGCCGCCGACCACCGCATCGCCGATCAGGCTTCCGCGTCTCGCGCCGCCCCGCAAGGGCGTTCCGGCCACCCCCGCCCCGCCGACCGAGCCTCTGCCGACGCAACCCTGGCTTCCGGCGCGGGGTCGGGACATCGAGATGATCGACTCCAGTGGGCCGAAGTAGCGGTATCCCCTCGACTTGATACCGCTATATCGGCTCACCTGAGTGGATCTACCACGCAGGGCGGGCCGGTGGTGGTCGGGGTAGGCGGAGCCGAGCGAGACCGGGCAGTCGATGCGCACTTCGGAGCCAGCGGCCAACTGCCCGGCCTGAACGGGCCTAAAGGACGTCGAACTCGTTGCCCTCTGGGTCGGCCATCGTCACGTGGTCAGGCGTACCGTCCGCTTCGTCCACCCGGAGCACTGTCCCACCTGCCGCCACCAGTTTGTCGACGACCGCCTGGACCTGCGGCCAGCACACCTCGAACGGCTCCTGCCGGCCGCCGCCGACATGGATGTCGAAGTGCATGCGGGTTCTTGACCACCTTGGGCTCTGGCACCTTCAGGAAGGAAACACCGGGCCGGACGCCCTCAGGGTCCTCGATGAAGGCGCCGTCGTCCCACTCGTCCTCGGAGACATTGAAATGGATCAGCCAGGCGTTCCAGCTGGCGAACCCTTCCGGTGGTGCGGCCAGGACGTACCCCAGCGCGAGGCACCAGAACGCAGCCAGTTCGCGCGGGCGTGCGCAGTCGACGGTCAACGACCACTGCTCGGGCATCGCCCCACCATAGATCGCCACCTGTCACACCGGGGGCCGGGGGAGCAGGGCCCGGCTACGCACACTTCCCGTCAGCTCAGCAGAGAGCCGGGACAGGGTGCGCCGGTCGCGGCCGACATCAGAGAAGAGTCAGGCCGCGTGGCGGCCGGGTGACGGCCGGCGGCGGCGGTCGGCCAGCCGGGTGGGCTGGAAGGCGAAGGTCGCGATCAGCACCGCCGTGCCGCAGCCGGTGCAGAGCAGTTCGGGGCAGTCGACGCCGTGACCGTCGGGGCACGGCGGCACCTCGAACGGCTGGACGCCCTCGCAGGTGTCGCAGTAGAGCTCGCGGTCCGACACGGGCGTCTCCTCTCGCTCCGGAACCCGCCGATGGACATCGCCGCCATCACCTGGAAACGGAAAATTACTCCCGTGTAGTTTCCCACGCCCCTACGACACTTCCCCGCCGCCCCGCCGCCCCGCCGCCCCGCCGCCCCGCCGCCCCGCCGCCCCGCCGCCCCGCCACCGTGGCACCCCGCCACCCCGCCACCCCGCCACCGTGGCACCGGGCCACCGGGCTTGTGCGCCACTGGTCATTCCGCCACGCCGCACCCCCGGCGCTGGGCGCGCGGGGTGGGCCGGGGGAGGTGGGTGGGCGGAGGAAGTGGGTCAGAGGGAGCGGGCGACGTCGACCCAGCGGTCCAGGACCGCCGCTGCCGCCCCCGAGTCGACGGACTCCGCCGCCCGGGCCATGCCGGCACGTACCGCCTCGGTGAGGTCCCCGTCCAGCGAGGTCTGGGTGGCCAGCGCGACGGCCGCGTTGACCAGGACGGCGTCGCGTACCGGACCGGTCTCACCGGCCAGCAGCCGGCGGGCCACGGCGGCGTTGTGCGCGGCGTCACCGCCCCGCAGGTCGGCCAGGGTGGCCCGGGGCACCCCGAGGTCGGCAGCGTCCAGCACGGCCTCCCGGACGGTGCCCTGCTGGGCCACCCAGACCCGGGTGGGCGCGGCGGTGGTGAACTCGTCCAGGCCGTCCTCGCCGCGCATCACGATCACCGAGTCGCCCCGGCCGGCGAAGACCTCGGCCATCACCGGGGCCATCCGGGCGTCGAAGCAGCCGACCGCCCCGGCGTGCGGCCGGGCCGGGTTGGTCAGCGGGCCGAGGAAGTTGAACGCGGTCGGCACGCCGATCTCCCGCCGGACCGGGCCGGTGTGCCGCATGCTGGGGTGGAACCGGGCCGCGAAGCAGAAGCCGATCCCGACCTCGGCCACACACCGGGCCACCTGCTCAGGGCCCAGATCCAGCGGTACGCCGAAGAACTCCAGCAGGTCGGCGGTGCCGCACAGCGACGAGGCGGCGCGGTTGCCGTGCTTCACCACCCGGACCCCGGCGCCGGCCACCACCAGCGCCGTCATCGTCGAGATGTTGACCGTGTGGGCGAGGTCACCACCGGTGCCCACCACGTCGACCGCCGTCCGGCGCAGCTCCTCCGGCAGGGTCACCCGGACCGAGTTGTCGAACATCGCCTCGACCAGACCGGCCAGCTCGGCGGGGGTCTCCCCCTTGGCGCGCAGCGCGACCGCGAAACCGGCGATCTGCGCCGGGCTGGCGGCACCGGCCATGATCTCGTTCATCGCCCAGGCGGTGTCGGCGGTGGACAGCTCGTCGCCGCGCAGCAGCGCGTTGAGCAGGTGCGGCCAGGTCCGTTCGCCCATGATGGGCCTCCCGAGCGGGCGTGGGGTGTGGTGGACGGATGCGCCCGTCACCCCGGGCGCCTGGGCGCCGCCGTGTACTTCTGACTCAGGCGGCGGCGTGCGTACGCAGCAGCTCGGCGACCGTGGTGCCGGTGGCCACCGGATCGAGCGGGTACATCAGTACGCCGTCGACCTGTGCGTACGAGGCGAGCCATCGGTCGGCGGCACGGGCGATGACCACGCAGGTGGGCGGGGCGTCGTCCCGGTCGTCCTTGATCTGGCGGGCGATGCCGAGGCCGCCGCCGGGGCTGGCCTCGCCGTCGAGCAGCATCAGGTCGATCTCGTAGTCGTCGACCAGCCGGATGCAGCCGAAGTAGTCGGACGCCTCGACGAACTCGATCTTGAGCCCGGGGGCGGGACGGGTGCCGATGGCCAGCCGCATCCGGTCCCGGACCTGCGCGTCGTCGCTGTAGAGCAGGACGGTGCAGAGACGCTCGCTCATGCCGACACTCCGCTTCGCTCCGTGCCGTGATGAGGCACCGTCGCACTGAGCCTGACTCGCTCGCTGCGCTCACTCATGGGCTGTACTCCTCGTTGCTGCCGTTGATCGTACCGGGCGGTGTGGCGTACCCGACATCCGCCTGCCGACCCCGGGTGGACCGGGTGTCGCGGCAGCTCAGGTCGGGGTGCCGGGGGCCGCGGCCGGGGTGGCGGCGGCCTCGGCGGCGCGGTCGCGGGCCTCCTGGCGGTCCAGCTCGCGGTCCACCCGGCGGGCCTCCCGCTCGGACTGCTTGACCCACTGCACCACCAGCACCGCGAGCATCGTCACGCTGACGAACTCGCCACCCGCCCAGAGGATGCCGCCGGCGACCACCTGGTCGTTCCACGGGTCCGACCAGGCCAGGCCCAGCGACGGGTACCAGTCGCCGCCGAACAGCGTGGTGCTCTGCATGATGGTGAGCCCGAGCACGGTGTGGAACGGCACCGACAGCAGCATCAGCAGCGCCCGCGCCGGGTACGGCCAGCGGCCCGGCAGCGGGTCCAGCCCGAGCAGCGGCCAGAAGAACACGCAGCCGGTCATGATGAAGTGCGCGTGCACCAGCTCGTGCGCCCAGGCGTGTTCGAGGGTGTAGCGGTAGAGGTCGGTGAAGTAGAGCGCGAACGGGTTGACCACGAAGATGGTGAACGCCACCAGCGGGAAGCTGTAGATCCGGGCGATCCGGCTGTGCACCACCGCCAGCAGCCGGCGGCGCGGGCCGACCGGCAGGGTGCGCAGCGCCAGGGTGATCGGCGCACCCAGGGCGAGGAAGATCGGGGAGATCATCGACAGCACCATGTGCTGCACCATGTGCACCGAGAGCAGGGCGGTGTCGTAGGCGTGCAGTCCGCTGACCGTGACCGCGGCGATGCCGCCCAGGCCCGGTCCGAGGAAGCAGACGGTACGGACCACCGGCCAGCGGTCGCCGCGCAGCCGGAGCCGGTAGACCCCGTAGAGGTAGAGGCCGGCGGCGAGCACCAGGCCCAGGGCCAGCCAGCTGTCCAGCCGGGTCTCGGTGAAGACCCGGGTGATGTCGAACGGCGGCGGTACCTCGACGCCGCCCGCCGCGAGGCTGGTGGGCGGGGTCGTCGAGGTGGCGGCGAAGATCGAATCGACGTGCAGCACGCTTTTCAGGCTAGGCCAGGCGAACCGGACCACCACGATCGGGCCATCCCTCACCCGGGTTTGGCCCCCCGCTGATCGCCCGCCCCGGTCAAGGGCAATAATGACCGCGTGACTGCGGCCCCAGCCATTGACAAGAGCCGGATCCACTCTCTGACGCGGCCCAACATGGTCAGCGTCGGGACGATCGTGTGGCTCTCCAGCGAACTCATGTTCTTCGCGGCGCTGTTCGCGATGTACTTCTCGATCCGTGCGGCGGCGCCGGAGCAGTGGGAGAAGCACACCGAGGTACTCAACATCCCCTATGCGACCACCTTCACGGTGATCCTGGTGCTGTCCTCGGTGACCTGCCAGCTCGGTGTCTTCGCGGCCGAGAAGGGTGACGTCCACGCCCTGCGGCGCTGGTTCACGCTCACCTTCGTGATGGGCCTGATCTTCGTGCTCGGCCAGGCGAACGAGTACCTGACCCTGGTGCACGAGGGCGTGAAGATCAACGAAGACGGTTACGGGTCGATGTTCTACCTCACCACCGGCTTCCACGGCCTGCACGTGACCGGCGGTCTCATCGCCTTCATCATCTTCATGATCCGCACGACCATGGGCCGGTTCACCCCGGCCCAGGCCACGTCGGCGATCGTCGTGTCGTACTACTGGCACTTCGTCGACGTCGTGTGGATCGGGCTCTACGCCATGATCTACTGGCTTCAGTGATCTTGGCGTGTCACGTTCCGCGCCGCTGCTCCGTCCCCTGAGACAAGGTCCAACCGGTTAAGGACACAGGTCATGACTTCTGACAACGACCGCCGACGCGGTCTGCTCGCGCGCCTGCGCGGGCGGCCCGCGGCGCGCAGCAGGGGCCGCCGCCGGCTGGGCGCGGCGTTCCGGCTGATCGCCGCGTTGACGCTGGCCGGCGGCGCCTACACCGTCTTCGCCCCCGGCGTGCAGGCGCAGGAAAACCCGCCGCTGACCGGCGCCGCGGCCGAGGGCCGGGCGCTGTTCGACGTGAGCTGCGTGACCTGCCACGGCCGCAACGCCCAGGGCGTCGAGGGTCGTGGCCCGAGCCTGATCGGTGTCGGCTCCGCCTCGGTGGAGTTCCAGGTCAGCAGCGGTCGGATGCCGATGGCCCGGCAGGAGGCGCAGGCCATGCGCAAGCCGCCGGTCTTCACCGACGAGCAGGTACGCCAGCTCGGCCAGTACATCCAGGAGCTCGGCGGCGGCCCGCAGGTCCCGCAGGGCAACCTCCGCGAGGGTGCCAACCTGTCCACCGGTGGCGAGCTGTTCCGGATCAACTGCTCGCAGTGCCACGCCTTCGGTGGTGGCGGCGGCGCGCTCTCCTCGGGCAAGTACGCCCCGAGCCTCGCGCCGGCCAGCGACGCGCAGATCTACGCCGCAATGCTCAGCGGCCCGCAGAACATGCCGGTGTTCGGCGACAACCAGATCACCCCGGAGCAGAAGGCGGACATCATCGCCTACATCCAGGAGTCCCTGAAGGCCGACCAGGACCAGGGCGGCTTCAACCTCGGCCGGTACGGCCCGTCCACCGAGGGCCTGGCGATCTTCCTGGTGGGCATCGTCGCGCTGGTCTTCGCGAGCCTGTGGATTGCGGGCAAGTCGTGACCGGGCGGATAGTCAACAGCATTGCCGTGGTGCCGTGCGCCGGCACCGCCCGTAGCGAGGTGACGGCATGAGCACCCAGACCGAGCAGCACGCCCCGCAGGGTCGGGAGCCGCTCGACGTCCACGACCCCCGGCTCTCCCGGTTCGACATCGTCACCGAGGGCGCCCGCCGGGACGACATCGAGATCGTCCACTACGAGGAGCAGGTCGTCCCGGGCAGCAAGGCCGAGCGCCGGCTGACCCGTACGGTCGCGGCGATGTTCCTGCTCACCGGCCTGGCCGCCACGGCGTTCCTGGTCGTCTACATCTGGTGGCCCTGGGAGTACGAGCCGGGTCGCGGCGGTGACAAGTGGTACACCCCGCTGCTCGGCCTCACCCTGGGCGTCGCTCTGCTCGGAGTCGGCTTCGGTATCCTCACCTGGGGCAAGAAGTTGCTGCCCAAGGAGGTCTCGATCCAGGACCGGCACGACGGTCCCGGGTCGTCGGAGGACCGGAAGATCACCGGCGAGACCATGCTCTACCTGGCCGACGAGATGGGGGTACGGCGTCGTCCGCTGCTCGGTGTCTCGCTGGTCGCCGGTCTACTGCCGGTCGGTGCGGTCGCCGCGGCCCCGCTGATCGGTGGCCTGATCTCCAACCCGCACAAGAACAACCAGATGTTCACCACCGGCTTCGCGCCGGCCGAGGGCAAGAAGATCCGGCTGGTCCGCGAGGACGGCCGGCCGATCCGCCCCGCCGACGTCAGCGCCGGTGGCCAGCTGACCGTCTTCCCCGGCATCGAGCACGGCGTGAGCAACAAGCACGCCGACTCGCCGACGCTGCTGATCCACCTGCGGGAGACCGACGCGGAGAAGTCCCGGCAGGCCAACTCGCGGGTCGGCCACGGTGACTACATGTGGGGCAACTACGCGGCGTACTCCAAGATCTGCACGCACGCCGGCTGCCCGGCGAGCCTGTACGAGCAGCAGACCAACCGGCTGCTCTGCCCGTGTCACCAGAGCCAGTTCCTGATCACCGACAACGCCCGTCCGGTCTTCGGCCCGGCGAGCCGGCGGCTGCCCCAGCTGCCGATCGAGGTGGACGAGGAAGGCTTCTTCGTGGCGAAGTCCGACTACACCGAAACCGTCGGCCCCGACTTCTGGGAGCGGCCATGAAGCGCCGAAAGTTTGACGTAGCAGCGGTGCCGGGCAAGGCCGCCGGGGGAGTGGACGACCGCTTCCAGGTCGCCACCCCGCTGCGCAAGCTGCTCAACAAGGTCTTCCCGGACCACTGGTCGTTCCTGCTCGGCGAGATCGCGCTCTTCTCGTTCGTCGTGCTGCTGCTGACCGGTGTCTTCCTGACCTTCTTCTACGAGCCGGCGATGACCGAGGTGGTCTACAACGGCAGTTACGCCCCGCTGCGGGGCACCCCGATGTCCGCCGCGTACGCCTCCAGCCTGGACATCTCGTTTGATGTCCGGGGTGGCCTGATCATGCGGCAGATGCACCACTGGTCGGCGCTGCTGTTCATGGCCGCGATCGTGGTGCACATGATGCGGATCTTCTTCACCGGCGCGTTCCGCAAGCCGCGGGAGACCAACTGGATCATCGGCTCGCTGCTGTTCTGGGTCGGCTTCCTGGCCGGCTTCTCCGGCTACTCGCTGCCGGACGACGGTCTGTCCGGCACGGGTCTGCGGATCGCCTCCGGCATCATGCTGTCGATCCCGGTGATCGGCTCCTGGGTCACCTCGTCGATCTTCGGGGGCGAGTTCCCCGGTGAGATCATCATCAGCCGGTTCTTCATCGCCCACGTGCTGCTGATCCCGGGTCTGCTGGTCGCCCTGATCAGCGCCCACCTGGGCCTGGTGTTCAAGCAGAAGCACACCCAGTGGCCCGGCCCCGGCCGGACCAACGAGAACGTGGTCGGCGAGCGGATGTTCCCGCGCTACGCGCTCAAGCAGGGCGGCTTCTTCATGGTCGTCTTCGGCGTGATCGCCCTGATGGGTGGTCTGTTCCAGATCAACCCGATCTGGTATTTCGGTCCGTACGAGGCGTGGGTGGTCTCGGCCGCCAGCCAGCCCGACTGGTACGTCATGTTCCTCGACGGCTCGACCCGACTGATGCCCGCCTGGGAGATCAACATCCCGATCGGCAACGGGTACGTCATCCCGCCGCTGTTCTGGCCGACGGTGGTGCTGCCGGGCATCCTGGTCGGGCTCTCCACGCTCTACCCGTTCGTGGAGGCCCGGCAGCTCAAGGACTACCGGCACCACAACCTGCTGCAGCGGCCCCGGGACGTCCCGGCCCGGACCGCGGTGGGCGCGATGGCCGTCGCCTTCTACATCGTGCTGACGCTTTCCGGCGCCAACGACGTGATCGCCGACAAGTTCCACATCAGCCTGAACGCGATGACCTGGGCGGGCCGGATCGGCCTGCTGATCGTCCCGCCGCTGGCGTACTACGTCACCTACCGGATCTGCCTCGGCCTGCAGCAGCACGACCGGGAGGTGCTGGCCCACGGCGTGGAGACCGGCATCATCCGCCGCCTGCCCGACGGCCGTTTCGAGGAGGTCCACCAGCCGCTCAGCGCCGCCGACGGCCACGGGCACGCCGAGTTGGACTACGTCGGCTGGGTGGTACCGAAGAAGATGAACCGGCTCGGGGCGCTCGGCCCGGCGATCCGGGGCTTCTTCTACCCGATCGAGAAGCCGGTCGAGGCGCCGGTCTCGCCGGGGCACCCGCCGGTGGAACCCCGCCCGGAGCGGGCGGAGATCGGCAGCGGCGAGTCCCGCCGCTGACCTCCCCGATCCACTCGACCGAGGCGCCCGCCGGAGGATTCCGGCGGGCGCCTCGTCCGTTGCCCGGCCTGCCTCGTCCGTCTCCGGTCCGGCGGGGGTCCGGTGCGGTGTCCGTTTCCCGGCCCGGTGGGCCGGCGCGACCGGACCCCAACGGGTGGAAAGCACAGGATTAACCCTCGCCAGCCGGGTATCCGTGCGGTCCAACGAAAACGGGGAGGAAACATGTTGGGTATCAAACGCCTGGGACTGCTGGCCACGCTGGCGGTGGTCGGCCTGGCACCCGCGGCTGCCGCGCAGGCCGCCGCGCAGCCGTCGGCGCAGGACACCCAGTACCTGCAGGCGGTGCACCAGGTGAACCTGGCGGAGATCGTCACCGGGAACCTGGCCCAGAAGAAGGGGCAGAACGAGCAGGTCAAGCAGTTGGGCCAGCAGTTCGTCACGGATCACACCCAGCTCGACCAGACGGTGCAGAGCACCGCGCAGCAGCTGAACGTGACCCTGCCGAACGCGCCGACGGCCGATCAGCAGAAGGTGATCGACAAGCTGAACGGCCTCAACGGAGCTGCGTTCGACAAGGCGTGGGTGACCGCTGAGCTGGCCGGTCACGTGCAGGCCATCCAGGCCACCCAGACGGAGATCTCGCAGGGCTCCGAGCAGTCGGTGGTCCAGTTGGCGCAGGACGCCCTGCCGGTGTTGCAGGCGCACTACGACGCGCTGGTGGCCCTGGCCCAGGAGTTGGGCATCCCGGTCCCGCAGACCAGCGCCAGCGGCACCGCGAGCCCCGGTGGCAGCGGTACGCCGGCACCGGGCGGCACGACCGAGTCCCCGGCCCCGGGTGGCACCACGGAGTCACCCGAACCGGGTGGCATCACCGAGACGCCCGCCCCGGACAACAGCTGACGTCTCGTACCACCTGATGGTGGCCGGTCCCCCGGGGCCGGCCACCGTCGTGCCTGCCGGTGCCCGCGACCGATGGCATCGGTCGGTGCTGGTCGGTGTCGGGTCGGCCGGTGCGGCGGTGCCGGTCGGCGTCGGGTCGGGCCGGTGTCGGGTCGGGCCGGTGTGGGGTCGGGCGGTCGACCCGGCGGTGCGCCGGCGTTGGCCGCCGTGCCGGTGACGTCGGTCAGTCGGCGCTGGCCAGGCCGATGGCGAACGCCTCCTCCAGATCGTGCTGGGAGTAGGCGCGGAAGGCGATGTGCGACTCGGTGTTGAGCACCCCGGGCATCTTGGAGATGCTGCCGGCGATGACCTCGGCGGTCTGCTCGAACTCCCGGACCCGGACGATGGCGATCAGGTCGACGTGCCCGGCCACCGAGTAGACCTCGCTGACGCCGGGCAGATTGGCCAGGTTCTCGGCCACCTCGGGGATCGAGTCGGTGGCGCAGTCGATCAGGACGATCGCGGTGATCACTGGACGATTCTCCGTTCGTCGTGCCCGGCGCGACGCCGGCCTGGTGTCGTTGACCATGCTAGTGCCGCACCCAGCTGCCTCTCCCGGTTGTCCCCGTCCCTCGCCCCTGCCCCCTGCTCCTCGCCCTGTCCCTCTGCCCTCTGCTCCTCGCCTCTGCTCCTCGCCTCTGCTCCTCGCCTCTGCTCCTCGCCTCTGCTCCTCGCCTCTGCTCCTCGCCTCTGGCCCTTGCCCCTGCCGTCTGCTCCTGATCTCGCATCTACTGGTTGCTCGACGTGTGGCGGAGGCGGGCGAATTGGCTGGTCGGGCTCCCCAGGTAGGGCTGGCGAGTGTTCGGGTGACGGCCGGCGAGCAATCCGGTAGGGGTCTGCTGCGAGCGCGCCAGCCCTCGGCGTGAACATCGGACGGAAGGGTGTATGCCTGCCGGGCACATTTATGCCAGCCAGGCATACGCGTCGCGCCACATAGTGTGGGTGGGGAAGGCTCGCCTACCCGCATGGCCCGCCGCTCGGACGAACCGCTGGCCTGCCCGGCCCGCGAAGCCCGAGGTCCGGAGGCGGTCTGCTGGCCTGCCTGGCCCGTGACGTCGTTGCCGAGGATTCACTGAACCCGGCAGCGGCGGGCTCGCCGCGAACGGCTGCTGTCGTGGCGCCCGAACGCGTGGGCCTGTCGGACCACCGATGACCGGACCGTCGCAATGTCGCTGTTCCAGCGTTATCCGAGCGAGTGGATACCGCAAGACCGGCGATTTCGAGTCGACCAAGACCGGGTTGGCGGCGGGACGAACCCGGGCGGGCCGCAGTGGTGGAGGGCCGGAATGGTGGAGGGCAGGGCGGCGGGCTGATCGGGGCGGTGGGTTGCGGGTGTGCCGGGCCCGGGTCAGAGCAGTTGCGGGTGTGCCGGGCCCGGGGTGCGGGGTGCGGGTCAGAGCAGCATGGTGCGCGGGTCGGCGGCCATGGCGCGCAGCCAACCGGCCGCCTCCGCCGCCCCCGGGCAGCGGGCGGTGTCCAGCGCGGCGGCCAGGGCGTACATCTCGGGGGGTGGGATGAGCAGGCTCTCCTTGCTGCGCAGCCCCAGCTTGACCGTGCCGGTGTCGGTGCTGACGGTGAGCACCGGGGTCCGGGTGACCGCGCCGGTGGCGACCAGCCCGCCGTCGCTGGAGACGCCGGTCTGCGCGATGGCCGTAGCGCGCAACGACACCGACCGGGCGGCCCGCAGGTCGACGGTCTTGGAGGCGAGCCTGACCACGGTGAGCCGGGTGCCCTCCAGCCAGGCGCCGGCCCGCACGACGCTCGTCACCAGCAGGCCGATGAGGAGCATGACGAGCCCGGCCGACAGGAGCGCGACGAGCGCCGGCACCGCCGTGCTGCCCGAGGTGTTGTTGCCGGCCGCCGCGTTCAGGCCGGTCCCGATGAAGGCGCCGACACAGCCGCAACCGACCGTCAGGATGGCACCCAGCACCAGCAACGACACGATGCGACCGGTACGGCCCGACCGGTAGCCGACCGACAGGGTGATCCGGGGGGCGGAAGGCTGCATGCTGGTGATTCTGACACCGGCGATCAAGGCCCGCCCGGTACGGCGGCCACGGTGAGGCCGTCGGCCCGGATCACGTCGCGCAGCCGTTCGTCCGGGCCGACCGTCGCGCCGGGCCAGACCACCACCCGCTCCACGTCGCCGCGCACCACCGCGCCCGCACCGACCACCGCGCGCCGGGCCCGGCCGGTCACGGTGGCGTCCGGGGCGATCAGGGCGTCGTCGCCGGCGGCGTGCAGGTTGGCCGCCAGGTAGTCGGTCGGGGTGCCGGTGTCGAAGAATGTGCCCGGGTACGGCACCACGGTCAGCTCACCGACCGCCTCGGCCGGCCGCCACACCGTGCGGACCAGGTCGCCGAAGCGGGCCGGCAGCTCCCGCACCCGGTGCCAGGGCAGCAGTGAGAAGCCGGTGAAGACGTGCCCGTCGAAGGTGCCGGGAGCGGTCGGGTCCGGGGCCGGCCGGCCGAGCAGCCGTACGGACCGGTGGTCCCAGCCGGCCAGCAGCGCCGCGATGTCCGGGCCCGGCGTGGCCCGGGGATCGGCCAGGTAGGCGTCGGCGTTGCCGACCAGCACCCCCCGGCCGGCGATCCAGTCCCGCAGGTTGCCCAGGCCCCCCGCGGTGCCCAGCGGATCGCCCGGCTCCACCGACAGGTGCGCCCGGTCGCCGACGTGCGCCACCACCTGGTCGGCGAGGTAGCAGGCGTTCACCGCGACCCGGTCCGCCCCGGTGAACCCGAGGCCGGCGAGCCGTGCCAGGGCCCGGTCCAGCAGCGACACGTTGCCGACCGGGCAGAGCGCCTTGGGCACCCGGGCGGTGAGCGGGCGCAGCCGGGTGCCCTCACCGGCGGCGAGCACCACCGCGCACAGGCCGTCCGGGGCGGTCACGTCGTCGGCTGGCCGGCCTGCGGCCCGATGCCGTAGTGGCCGAGCAGGTTGGCGGTGGCCCGGCTCAGCCGGGGCAGGTCGTCCAGCGGGTGCCAGGCCGCCTCGAAGACCTCCGCACCGTCCACCTTCAGCGTGGTGGTGGCGGCGGGCACCTCCGCCTCGAAGACCATGTCCACCCAGCCCCGGGCGTGCACCAGGGCGTTCGGCACGGCCGGGCGGAGCTGCTCCGGGGCGAGCCGCACCCCGGACTCCTCGTGCAGCTCGCGGGCCGCCCCGACGACCGGGGCCTCACCGCGTTGGAGCAGCCCGGCGGGCAACGTCCAGCTGTGCCCGGGGGGTTGGCGCAGCAGCAGGAGCCGGCCGGCCCCGCCGGCCTCGCTGTCCCGGACCAGGGTCACCGCGCCGACGACGTACTTGGGCCCGGCGAGCCGGACCAGGCGACGCCGCACCGAGACCGGCAGCCGGTAGAAGACCTTGTACGCGACGGCCCGGCCGGTGGCGCGGGAACGGAGGATCATGGCTCCAGGCTAGGCCGTCGGTGCGCTGTCGTGGGGTGCGGGGCGACCGGTCACCCGGCCAGGGACTCACTGTCGATGGTCGACCAGGTCGATGAGCTGACGGACCACGGTGTCCGGCTCGACCGCCCGGTCGAAGACCGCGACCAGCAGGGTCTCCAGGTCGGGGTAGCCGAGTTCCTCCGACAGCCGCAGCAACGGCAGGTCGCTGGCCAGCCCTCGGTGGTGCGTACGCAGCGCCAGGCCGATGGTGGCCCGCCCCAGGCGGACCTTGTCGGTGATCGAGATGCCGGGCTCGACGTGCTCGGTGAACCAGCGGCTGATCTGCATCTGCGCGTGCGGCGACTTGACGAAGTCGAGCCACTCGCGACGGGGGCCCCGGGGGGCGACGTCCGCCGCGAAACCGCTCTCCGCGTCGTTCTCCGAGTAGATCTCCACCACGTCGCCCTCGTCCAGTTCGGACGCCAGCGGGGCGAGCCGGCCGTTGATCCGCGCGGCGAGGCAGTGGTCGCCCCGCTCGGTGCCCAGCTCGTACGCCAGGTCGACCGGGGTGGCCCCGGCCGGGAGCACCACCTGCCGGCCGTCGGCGACCACCTGGATCTGCGCCTCGGCCAGGTCGCACCGCAACGACTGGAGGAACTGGGCCGGGTCGGGCGCCTCCTGCTCCCAGTCGAGCACCCGGCGCAGCCAGGAGAGCTGGTCGGTCTGGCTGCCCCCCGTGGCGGCGCGGGGGAAGCGGAAGTCGGCAGCCACCCCGTACTCGGCGCAGCGGTGCATCTCCCGGGTGCGGATCAGCACCTCGACCGTGCGGTCCTGCGGGCCGCAGACGCTGGTGTGCAGGGACCGGTAGAGGTTGTTCTTGGGGGAGGCGATGAAGTCCTTGAACCGGCCGGGGATCGGCCGCCAGCGCCCGTGCACCGCGCCGAGGGCGGCGTAACAGTCGGTGGCCGGGCCGTCCACCACGATCACGATCCGGGGCAGGTCGTACGGGATGGCGTGCCCGCCGGCCACGGTGTCCTTCCAGATCGAGTAGAGGTGCCGGGGGCGGACGCTCACCTCGGCGTCGACCCGGCTGCGGCGGAGCGACACCTTGGCCTGGGCCACCACGTCGTCGAGGTAGGCGTCCCAGCCGGGCCGGTCGTGCACGTGCCGGGCCAGCCGGGCGTGCTCGTCGGGCTCCAGGTGCAGCAGCACCACGTCGTCCAGGTCGCGCTTGAGGGTCTGGATGCCGAGCCGGTCGCAGAGCGGGACCAGCACCTCCTGGGTCTTGCGGGCGATCCGCTCCCGGGAGGCGGCCGAGCGGACCCCGAGGGTGCGCATGTTGTGCAGCCGGTCGGCCAGCTTGATGATCAGCACCCGGACGTCCTTGCCGGCCGCGATGATCATCTTGCGGATCGTCTCCGCCTCGGCGGCCTTGCCGTAGAACGCCTTGTCGAACTTGGTCACCCCGTCGACCAGGTGCGCCACCTCGTGCCCGAAGTCCTCGCTGAGCGCCTGGAGGGTGTAGCGGGTGTCCTCCACCGTGTCGTGCAGCAGCGCCGCGACCAGGGTGGTGGTGTCCATCCCGAGGTCGGCGCAGATCTGGGCGACCGCCAGCGGATGGGTGATGTACGGCTCGCCGCTCTTGCGGAACTGACCCCGGTGCATGTTCTCGGCGATCGTGTACGCCCGGCGTAGCACCGAGGCGTCCGCGTTGGAATGGATGCCGCGGTGGGTGCGGACGAGCTGGGTCACCGGGTCGGCGTCGTTGGCCGGCCAACTCAACAGGGACCGGAGCCGCCGGGTCAGGGGCAACTCACCCGGCTGGGCCGGGAGCGCACCCCCCAGGGCGGCGCCGTGTCCGGCGTCGACGTCCACGAGGGACACCTCCTCACCCCGGCTCCACGGTCACCGTCCCCGGCAACCGGAAGCAGGCCCACGAAACGGGCAGGACTGCACTCCCTTAACAGACTAAGCGAGGCGAGGTCGTCCGATCGGTCACTTGCTCATGGGCGTTCGGTCGAGAGTTGGTGGGACCCCCCGCCCTCGGCCTTCGCCAGCAGGTCACGGAACCGCCCCGCGCCGGCCACCGGGGACGACCAAACGGAGGTCATCTCGACCAGCCGGGTCTCCGGTCGCTCCAACCAGGACAGAATCCGCTCGGTCTCCTCGGCGGTGGCCCGGGGCACCGGACCGTGCCCGCCCGGCTCCACCGTCTCGGCGGTGGCCCGGATCGCGGTGATCGTCGGTCGCGGATGGACGCCCGGCGGGGACACCCCGGCGCCGGCGAGCCGCCCGTGCCGGACCAGCGCCAACTCCCAGCCACCCCCGGCGGCGGGCCGGGCGGCGGCCAGCTCGGCGATCCGGGTCAACGCGGCCAGCCGCTGCATCCGGACAGCGGCCCGCAGCACCGCCGCCAGCCGGGACCGCACCACCGCCGCCTCCTCGTAGCGCTGCGTGGTCGCCAGCGCCTCGATCCGGGCCAGCAGGGCGTCCACCACCACCTGCGGGTCGCTGGTGGTGGCGGTGCGGAACGGGGCGACCGCGCGGTCGTCGTACTCCTGCGGGGTGATCCGGTGCTCGCAGGGTGCCGGGCAGCGGCCCAGCTCGGCCAGCGCGCAGGCCGGCGTGATCGTGCGCAGCGACAGCCGGTGGGTGCACTGCCGTAGCGGCACCGCGTCGTGGAATCCGGCGGCGGCCAGCTCGGCGGCCTGTTTGGAGCGGAACGGGCCCAGGTAGGCGGTGTCGCCGGGGGCCAGGCCGCGCACCACCGACAGCCGGGGGTACGGCCCGTCGGTCAGCTTGAGCCACACCATCCGCTCCGGATACTTCGACCGGCGGTTGTACGGCGGCGCGTGCGCGGCGATCAACCGCAGCTCGCGTACCTCCGCCTCCAGCGGGTGGGCGCACTCCACCGCTTCCACCCGCTCGGCGGCGGCCAGCATCTCCGACATCCGGGCCCGCTTCTCGGCGGCGGTGAAGTAGCTGCGGACCCGGGTGGCGATGTCGCCGGAGGTGCCCACGTAGAGCGGCCGGTCGTCGGCGGCCCGGAAGATGTAGACCCCGGGTGCCTTGGGCAGCCCGTCGGCCAGGTGCCGCTTGCGCCGCTGGGTGGGGGTGACCGCCCGGGCGAACTCGATCGCCTCGCCGACCGTGTCGACCCGGTGCCCGCCGAGGCGGGCGATCAGCCCGTGCAGCACGTCCACCGTCGCCTTGGCGTCGTCCAGCGCCCGGTGGGTGGGTTGGGTGGTGGTACGGAAGTAGGCGGCCAGGGTGCCCAGCTTGCGGTTGGGCACCTCGTCGCGGCTGAGCACCCGGCGGGCCAGCGCCGCCGTGTCCAGCACCCGGGGGTTGGGCCAGCGGTAGCCGTGCTTCGCGCAGGCGGCCTTGAGGAACCCGACATCGTAGGGCGCGTTGTGGGCCACCAGCACGGCGTCGGCGATGAACTCCAGGAAACTCGGCAGCACCTCCTCGATCGGCGGGGCGGGGATCAGCATGGCCTGGGTGATCCCGGTCAGCACGGTGATGAACGGCGGGATCGGCACCCCCGGGTTGACCAGGGTGGCGAGCACCCCCAGCTCCTCGCCGCCGCGCACCTTGACCGCGCCGATCTCGGTGATCCCCCCGCCGTCGGGTGAGCCGCCGGTGGTCTCCAGGTCGACCACCACGAACGTCGTCGCATACAACGGCAGGGCCGGATCGACGCCGCCGGCCGACTGGTCCAGGCCGGCCAGGGTCTGCTGGACGTACTCCCCAGGTGCCACGGGCGGCAGGTTAACCGTTCGGTGCGACACTCCCGTCACCGCAGCCCCAGGGGCCCCTGCCGGCATAGGATGAGAGATCGGCTCACTCATCCGACGGTGGGCCCGGTCGCGGTGGGAGACTTGCCCCATGCCCCTCACCGAGCCGTACGACGACCACCTCCCGGAGGAGGGGTCGTCCGTCGCCGTGCCCGAGGCCGGCGGGGACTCGGGTGCGGGGGCGCCCGAGCCCGAGCCCACCCTGCCGGAGCCCGAGCCCACCCTGCCCGAGTCCGAGGCTGGCCTGCCGGAGCCGGAGCCCACCCTGCCCGAGTCGGTCCGGCAGCGGATCGTGGCGCTCACCGCCGCCGTCCTGCCCGGTCTGCCCGCCGACGAGGTGCCGGTGCCGCTGCGCCGGGTGGCGAAGTTCGCCCCGAACCGCCGGGCCCGGCTCGGAGGTTCGGTCATCGCCGCCCAGCTCACCGCCGACCCGCTGTTCCGGCAGCGGGTCACCGCCCGGGTGCTGGCCGACGCCGGTGACCTCGGCGCGGCCGTGGTCGAGGGCACCGCGCCGGCCGCCGCCGACCCGGTCGAGGTGGCCGCCCTGGCCTACCTGGTCCGACCCCGGGGCTGGCGGGAGCTGATCGACGCCAGCGGCGCGGCGGTCCGTGCCGAGGCGGACAGCGCGGTCGTCGCCGAGCTGGTCCGGGAGGCCGAGCAGCGGGCCACCCGGGCCGAGCACGACCGGGCGGTGGCCCGGGTCGAGGCGGAGAAGCTCCGCGACGAACTGGCCCGGGTCCGCGAGGAGCTGGGCCAGCTCCGGGAGGAGTCCCGGCAGCTCCAGCGCAGCCTGCGGGAGACCCAGACCCGGGAACGCCGGGCCAACGAACTGCTCGCCACCGAACGCGGCCGGGCCACCCGGGCCGCCGCCGACAGCGACGCCGAACTGCGCCGGGCGCGGGCCCGGCTGGCCGAGGCCGAGGCGGCGGCCGGGGTGGCCAAGGCCAGCGCCAAGGAGGCCCGCTCGGTCGACGACGCCCGGCTGTGGCTGCTGCTGGAGACGATCGGCCAGGCCGCCGTGGGGCTGCGCCGGGAACTGGCCCTGGACCCGGTGGACAAGCTCCCCGCCGACTTCGTGGCCGACGCCTTCACCGACGCCCCGGTCACCGCCCAGAGCGGGCCGGCCACCCGCGCCCGGGACACCGACGACCCGGCCCGCCTGGACCAACTGCTCGCCCTGCCCCGGGCGCACCTGGTCGTCGACGGCTACAACGTCACCAAGCGCGGGTTCGGTGAGATGTCCCTGGAGCAGCAGCGCAAACGGCTGATCACCGGGCTCGGCGGGATCGCCGCGCAGACCGGTGACGAGGTGACGGTGGTCTTCGACGGGGCGGAGCGGATGCACGGCCTGCCGCCCACCCCGCGCGGGGTGCGGGTGCTCTTCTCCCGCAAGGGCGAGACCGCCGACGAGCTGATCCGTCGGCTGGTCCGGGCCGAGCCGCCCGGCCGCCCGGTGGTGGTGGTCTCCTCCGACCGGGAGGTCGCCGACGGGGTACGCCGGCACGGGGCGTACCCGCTGGGCGCGGACTCGCTGCTGCGCCGGCTCGCCCGCTCCTGAGCGACGCGGACGGCGTCGGTGCGGTGGCCGTCGACCGGGGTGTGCGGGCACCGTCTCGGCGGCGAGCGCGCCGAACCGGGCGGGCGCGCTGCGGTACCCCGTGAGGAGGACCGGGCGGACGTCCGGTCCGGGCTGGCCACAGTGTCAGCGGGGGATCTCCGGGGCCATCGGGTGGGGCAGGTGGAGGCGGTCCTCGGGCACTCCCGCCAGGGGGAGCCGGCGGCGGGCGTCGTCGAGAAGCGCTGGTGGGCCGCAGACGTACACCTGGTGGTGGGGTCGGTGGTGGCGCAGGGCGAGGGTGAGCGCGTCGCCCTGCTCGGCCGGCGCGGCGTGCGGGTCGTGGGAGAAGGCGGGCACGATGGTCAGCCAGTCGTGGGCCTGCTGGAGCCTGTCCAGGGTGATCGGGTCGTACAGGTCGGCGAAGGTGCGGGTGGCGGCGATCAGGGTGACCCGTCGGCCGTCGGGGGCGGCGGCGACCTGTTCGACCAGGGCGCGCAGTGGGGCCAGGCCGGTGCCGCCCGCGACCAGCAGCAGGTCAGCGTCGCGCAGGTGCAGGCCGGTGTCGCGGGGCGGGCCGAGGTGCAGCAGGTCGCCGGGGCGTACCTCGTTGACGAGGCTGGCCGAGACGGTGCCGGCGGGCACCGCGCGGACATGTAGCTCGATGGTGCCGTCGGGGCGGGGTGCGTTGGCGGGGGAGTACCAGCGCCACCGGCCGGGGTGGTGTGCGGTGTGCACGGGGACGGCCTGGCCGGGGCGGTAGGCCAGCCGGGACCAGGGGCGGACGGTCAGGATGGCGGTGCCGGGGCAGGGCCGGTCGTGATCGATCACCCGGGCCGGCACGCTGTCGCCGGCCCACCCTGCCGGCTCGGCGGTGTCGTCGGCCCGCGTCGACTGCGGCAGTGCGGCGGACCGCTCCGACGGCGGGTGGTGGGTGGCGCTCATCGGGCCACCGCCCGGCGCACCTGGGCGATCCGTTCGTCGGGCAGGCCGGCCGCCCAGCACACCCCGACCAGGTAGTCACCGACGCGCCGGTGCTGCTCCTCGGACAGGCCGAGCCCACCCCACGCGTCCGCCGGCTCCCCGGCGAGCGCGGCGGCCACGCTCGCCGTCAGGTGCGCGGCCAGCCGGACCCGATCCACCCCCACGAGGTACGGGGACAGCTCCGCGTCCGCCGTCACCAGCCGCAGCCAGCGGCGGACGATCTCGGCCGGTGTCATGCCGCAGGCGTCTTGCCCCGGCTGGCCGTCGCCGGGTGGCCGGTCCCCGTCGGGGATGTCTGTCCTGGTGGTCATCGTGTCTGCGCCCCTGTGCGTCGCGAAAGATGGACGGACACCGGGGCGGGCGGGGACGGGGTCGTGTCGTTCGGGTCGACACCACCCCGGAGCCCGGCACCCGCCCCGGGCCATGCCGTCGACCATCGCCGTTGACCAGGGGTTCCGCTATGCGGTGCTGATCGTGAGCGGCATGCGCGCACCGTATCCGACCGACTACGCGGATGGACCCGCTCGCCCGTGGGTGACACTGCTGGCATGAGTGATCGGGGAGTGCTGCATCTCGTGGTCTGCGCGGCCCCGCCGGTGGACCGCATCGGCGAACTCGTCGACCTGCTGATGGCGGACGGGTGGACGGTGTGCCTCATCGCCACCCCGGTCGCGGCGTCCTGGCTCGACCGGGGTGGCGATGCAGGAACAGACCGGCTATCCGGTACGGGCGCAGTGGCGCAGACCCGGTGATACGGAGCCTCATCCACCGGCCGACGCGCTGCTGGTCGTTCCGGTCACCTTCAACACGGTGAACAAGTGGGCGGTCGGGGCGAGTGACACGCTGGCGCTGGGCATCCTCAACGAGGCGATCGGCACCGGCCTGCCGGTCCACGCCTTTCCCCGGGTGAAGGCGACTCTCGCCGCCCACCCCGCCTATGCAGGGCACCTCCGGTTGCTCGGGGAAGCCGGGGTCGTCTTCCATGACGCCAGCTTCCTCCGGCCCGGTGACGAGATGACGGCTGACCGCTGGGCGATCGTGGTCGACACCCTCCGTCGAACAGGCCGGCCGACCGGTACGACATGAGCATGGGCGTCCTCGATATGCGCGCTACGTATACCGCTCCTGCACGGAGCGGGTTGAATGGCTACGCTCGACTTCGGACTCAGCCGCCCGCGATTGGCGAGGTTGCCGGTGACATCTGCGAACTGCCCACGCTGTGGCGGGCGACTCGCCCGGGACAACGACAGCGGACGCTGTGCGCCCTGCCAGGCCGCCGAGCGCGACCGGCTCAGCGCGCCGCCTGCGGTGTCGGCGTCCTTCTGGGACCACCAGCCGGTACGGCAGGCGCTCGCGTCACGTCACCTCGGGCAGGTGATCAGGGCCTACCGGTGCCATCCGTACCACGGGCGGCACGCGTTGCCGCAGACCGTGGTGGCGGGGTGGATGGGGATCACCCAGGCCCAGTTGAGCCGGCTGGAGAATGGGCCGCCGGTGGTGCATCTGGACCGGCTGGCGCACTGGGCGCAGGTACTGCGGATACCTGCCGGCCACCTTTGGTTCGAGCTTCCCGGCAGCAGACGCCCGTCCAGCCGTGCCAGCGCCGCCGGCGAACCGAGCAGGGGTGGCAGCGAGACAGTCACCGGGAATGCAGCACCAGTCATAGCAGACACCGGGGGTGATACTACGGACCGACGACGATTCAACACATTGGCCACGCTCGCAGGACTCGGTGCGACCGGCTACCTCGGTCTGATCTCGACGCAGTCGGATGCTCCCAGGAACATCGAGTTGGAGCATGTGGTCTTCGCCAGCTCGTTGGTCGAAGAACTTCGACGGGTCGATGCGGCGGTGGGTGCCGACGCTCTCTGCGACGTAGCCGGCCAGGTGCACGCCCGAATGTCCCTCTGGGCGGCGAAGGCTACCTACAGCAGGCAGGTGGGCCACGCGCTCCAAAGCGCACTGGCGGACCTCGTCGTCGAGACCGCCTGGCTCGCGATAGACGCAGACCGGCGGTCGGAGGCGAAACCCTACCTCAACGAGGCCATCACCCGCGCTCGCCTGGCTGACGACCAGCAGGCCGAGGTGCGGGCTCTGTCCTGCCTTTCCATGTTGCTGATCCGAGACGACCGACCGGGCGAGTCACTGCATTGCTCGGACGCCGCTTTCCGGTCGTCCGCCGGTTGGGCCACGCCCCGGTTGACCACCCTGTTGCACCTGCGTGCTGCCCGTGCCTATGCATCCCTTCAGGATGCGAGCGGTTTCACCCGCGAGATGGCTAAGGCCAAACACGCCTTCCACCGAGGAACCAGCGATGACGATCTCCCGTTCCTCAACTTCGTGACAGCACAGGAACTGAATGGCATCGCAGGGCTGTCCTACCTCGCTCTGAATCGTCCGGATCGCGCCGCCGAGTCGTTTCGAGCCATCACGATGAGCCCATCCCCTGCCTTTCGCCGCAACCAGGCTTACTACACGGTCCAACTCGCTGACGCGATGTACCGCCAAGGGGACGTGAACGGAGCCGCCCACCACGGCCAAGACGCTCTGCTCGCGGTGAGCCAGATGAGTTCGGGCCGGGTGAACCGCCTCCTTGCGCAGGTCCGGAAGAACGTCGGCCGACATCGGCAGGCGAGTTCGGAAACCCGGCAGTTCGTAGCTGCTTACGACCAAGCGGTGAGGCTATGAGCGTGGACGTGCGACTACACCACCACGACGCCGATCAAGCGCGGCGGATCGTTGACGAGTTGGTGTCCCTCTACCTAGCGGTCTATCCCGACGGCGGCGAGTTCCACAGCGAGGATCGCTACCGCCGCCAACTCGGGGGGCACATGCAGGCGCCTGGATGGGAGTTGGTCACGGCGACAGCCAAGGGCGAGCTGGTGGGGTACGCCTACGGCTTCCCATTGTCTGCTCAGACACGATGGTGGAGTGGCATCCAGCAACCCGTTCCTGCCGGCTTCACCCAGGAGAGCGGGACGCGGACCTTCGCCCTGAGCGAGCTTCTGGTGCGTCCATCCTGGCAGCATCGTGGCATCGGTAGGGCGTTACACCACGAACTGCTTGGTACCCGGGCGGAGGAACGTTCGACGCTGCTCGCTGATCCCGACAACTTCGTGGCACAGGCGGCCTACCGCTCATGGGGCTGGCGGAAAATCACCAAACTCCAGCCGAGTTGGAACGGTGCTCCGCTCTATGACGTGCTGACTCGCCCCGGCGGCCAGCTCCGCAGCGGATGAAGCACATCGGACGACATCGATCAAATCCATGACCGCCCCGATCGTCATCGACTTGCTGGTTGATCACCGGTTGTCCGATTGTGTCGTACCCGATGGCTAGTGTCCGACCTGACCGACGGTGCTCGGGTGGTGACGATGGTCTTCCGCCCGACGCCGCACTGCGTCAGGAGGCACGATGCTCATCGACTGCGACGGTTGCCGGGTCCGGGGCGCGGGCTGCGCCGGCTGCCTGGTGACGGCCCTGCTCGACACCGACTCGCCGGCCGCCGGCCTGGGTGCCGCCGAGCACCGGGCGATCGAGGTGCTCACCCGGTCCGGCTTCGAGGTGGAGGTGCTGGCCCACGAGACCCGCCGGGCCCGGTCCACCCGCCGCCGGGTCGCCTGACCGCCGCCGCCCCGCCGGAGCAGGCCCGCCGGGCCAGCGATGTCCGTGGCTGACGGTTGCTCCGTGCGGGCCGGGTGGGGCCGGGGCACACACCGCGCCGGGCCCGCCTCGGTGGGCCATAGGATGGGCGCTCACGGCGGGAGGAGCGGCGGCATGACACGGGTACGACGCCACACCCGCAGGTCCGTCCCCGGGGCGTCGAGGTGACCCCGCGCGGCTGGGCGGTGCTCACCCTGGCGGCGTTGGTGCTGGCCCTGCTCGTGGTCGGTGTCCTGCTGGTCCCGTGGAGCCGCCCCCCGGCCCCCCGGTCCGACCAGCTCGCCGCGTTGCGTGACCTGCCCGCCGATCAGGTGGCCCGGGGGCGGGCGTTGCAGGCGGCCCTGCGCCCCGGCCGCTACACCGGGCTGGCCGTCGGGCTCGTCGTGGCGCTGCTGCTCGGGCTGACCCCGCTCGGGGCGAGACTGGTCGAGTTGGCCGGGCGGCCCTTCGGTGACCACTGGATCGCCCGCGCCGTGCTCGGCGGGATCGCCGTGGTGCTCGTCGCCGACCTGCTCACCCTGCCCTTCGCCGCCTGGCGGCAGTCGGTGCTGACCCGCTACGGGCTGAGCACCCAGGGCTGGGGCGGCTGGACGGTCGACCTGCTCAAGTCGTACGCGCTCAGCGCGGTGGTCGCCGCGGTCGTGCTGCTCGGCTTCTACACCGTCACCCGACTCGCCCCGCGCTGGTGGTGGGCGTTCGGAGCGGCCGGCGCGGCAGGGCTGGTGGTGCTGCTCTCCTTCGTGCTGCCGGTGCTGGTGGAGCCGGTGTTCAACCGGTTCACCCCGATGGCGCAGGGGCCGTTGCGCACCGAGCTGACCGCGCTGGCCGCCCGCGACGGCGTACCGGTGCGGGACGTGCTGGTCGCGGACGCCTCCCGGCGGACCACGGCGGTCAACGCGTACGTCTCCGGTCTGGGGCCGACCCGGCGGGTGGTGGTCTACGACACCCTGCTGCGCGAGGCCACCCCCGCCGAGGTGACCAGCGTCGTCGCGCACGAGCTGGGTCACGCCAAGGACCGGGACGTCTGGACCGGCACGGTGACCGGCGCGCTCGGGGCCGCCGCCGCGGTCGTCGCGCTCTATCTGCTCGGCTCCTGGACGCCGCTGCTGCGCCGGGCCGGCGTCGACTCGATCGCCGAGCCGCGCGCGTTCGCGCTGCTGGTCGCCCTGGTGACGGTCGTCGGGCTGATCGCCGGCCCGGTGCAGGCGCTGATGTCGCGCCGGGTCGAGGCGCGGGCCGACGCGCACGCGATGGCGCTCACCGGTGACCCGGCCACCTTCGAGGCGATGCAACGCCGGCTCGCCGGGGTCAACCTGGCCGACCCCGACCCGCCCCGCTGGGCGTACCTCTGGTCGGCGTCGCATCCGTCCACGGTGGAGCGGATGGCCGCCGCCCGCGCCTACGCCCGGGAGGCCGGCCGATGAGTCGCACCCTGCTGATCACCAACGACTTCCCGCCCCGCCCCGGCGGCATCCAGTCGTTCGTGCACCACCTGGCGGTCCGCCAGCCGCCCGGCTCGGTGGTGGTCTACGCCTCCAGTTGGCGGGACACCGCCGAGTTCGACGCCGCGCAGCCCTTCCCGGTGATCCGGGACGCCACCCGGGTGCTGCTGCCCACCCCACGGGTCGCCCGCCGGGCCGCCCGGCTGGCCCGCGAGCACGGCTGCGACACCGTCTGGTTCGGTGCCGCGGCCCCGCTGGGCCTGCTCGCCGGTGGGCTGCGCCGACGTGCCGGCATCCGGCGGGCGGTCGCGTTGACCCACGGCCACGAGGCCGGCTGGGCGACCCTGCCCGGAACCCGCACCGCGCTGCGTCGGATCGGCCGGGACACCGACGTGGTCACCTACCTCGGCGACTACACCCGGGTACGGCTGGAACGCGCCCTGCACGGCGTCACCGCGCTGCACCGGCTGGCCCCCGGGGTCGACGTGGACACCTACCACCCGGGGGTGGACGGCGCACCGGTGCGGGCCCGGCTCGGGCTGACCGACCGGCCGGTGGTGGTCTGCGTCTCCCGGCTGGTCGCGCGCAAGGGCCAGGACATGCTGATCCGGGCCCTGCCGGCGATCCGCCGTCGGGTGCCCGACGCGGCGCTGCTGGTGGTCGGCGGTGGCCCCTACCGGGCGACGCTGGAGAAGCTGGCCCGATCCACCGGTGTCGAGCAGGACGTGGTGTTCACCGGTTCGGTCCCGTGGGACGAGCTGCCCGCCCACTATGCGGCCGGCGACGTCTACGCGATGCCCTGCCGGACCCGCAACCGGGGCCTGGACGTCGAAGGGCTGGGCATCGTCTATCTGGAGGCGTCGGCGACCGGGCTGCCGGTGGTGGCCGGTGACTCCGGCGGCGCACCCGACGCGGTCCGCGAGGGCGAGACCGGATACGTCGTCCCGGGCCGCGACGTCGCCCAGCTCGCCGACCGGGTGGCCACCCTGCTCGCCGACCGGGACCTGGCCCGCCAGCTCGGCGCGGCCGGCCGGGCCTGGGTGGAGAAGGAGTGGCGCTGGGAGAGCCAGGCGCGTCGACTGACCGACCTGCTCGCCGGCACCACCTCACCCGGCTGAGCCGCCACTGACCGACCCCGCCGATCGGCCCGGCCGCCCCGGTGCGCGTCACCTCAGCGGCCGGTGCCGTGCCGGTCGGCCCGGCCGGCGGTTCAGCGGATCTGTTCGAGGATGCGGGCGGCGGGAGCGGGTCGGCCGAAGTGCCAGCCCTGGCCGGCGTCGCAGCCGATGGCACGCAGCAGGTCGGCCTGGTCCGCGGTCTCCACCCCCTCGGCGGTGACGGTCAGGTCCAGCGCGTGGGCCAACGACACCAACGAGGCCAGGATCCGCTCGTCGGTACGGCTGGCCGGGTCGACCTGCGGGGCACGCAGCCCGGTCACGAACTCACCGGCCATCTTCAGCTCGGTCACCGGCAGGTCCCGCAGGTAGGCCAGGTTGCTGTAGCCGGTGCCGAAGTCGTCGATGGCGATCCGGACGCCCAGGTCGTTGAGCGCCCGCAGGGCCCGGACCGGGTCCTCGGCACCTGCGCTCATCATGGTGCTCTCGGTGATCTCCAGCTGGAGCCGCTCCGGCGGCAGGCCGGTCTGCGCCAGCAGCCCGCGTACCTCCTGCACCAGATCCGGACGGTTGACCTGCCGGACGGCGAGGTTGACGCTGACGAACGGCGCCGGTCCGCCGCCGGCCGCCCAGCTCTCCGCCTCCCGGCACGCCTCGGCGAGCACCCAGCCGCCGAGCCGGACGATCAGCCCGGTCTCCTCGGCCAGCCCGATGAAGCTGCCGGGGCTCAACACCCCCAGCTCGGGGTGCCGCCAGCGGACCAACGCCTCCACCCCGAGCAGGGTGCCGTCGCGCAGTGACGTCAGCGGCTGGTAGTCCAGGAAGAACTCGCCCCGGTCCAGGGCGGCGGGGATCGCCGCCGACAGGGCGTACCGGGCCAGCTCGGTGCGGTGCCGGGCCGGGTCGAACAGCGCCCACCGGGCGCCGCCGGCCGCCTTGGCCCAGTGCAGGGTGCTGTCGGCGGCCCGCATCAACTCACCGGGGGTGGTGCCGGCCACCGGCCGCTCCACGATGCCGACGCTGGCCGTGACGCTCAGCTCGTGCCCGTCGACCAGGGCCGGCTCGCTGACCGCCGCCAGCGCCGCCTCGGCCGCCTCGACCACGTCGTCGGTGCCGCCGGTCCGCTCGACCAGGATGACGAACTCGTCACCGCCGAGCCGGGCCACCAGGTGGTCGCCGAGCGCCCGACGCAGCCGCTGCGCCACCTGCACCAGCAGCGCGTCACCGACCTGGTGTCCGAGCGAGTCGTTGACCACCTTGAACCGGTCGAGGTCGAGGAAGCAGACCCCGACCCGGTCGGCACCCCGCCCCGGCACGGCGATGGCGGCGGCGAGCCGGTCGGTGAACAGGGTGCGGTTGGGCAGGTCGGTGAGCGGGTCGTGGGTGGCCTGGTGGCGGAACCGGGATTCGCTGTCGCGCAGCGCCCGTTCGGCCTGCACCCGGGCCACCATCGCGGCCCGCCGGATCGACTCCTGCTCGTCGAGCGTCCGGTCGCGCAGCGCGCGGGCGTACCCGGTGGTGACGGTGGCCAGCAGCCGGGCCAGCCGGTCGGAGATGTCGTCGCCGACCAGGCCGAGGTCCCGCAGCAGGCGGAGCTGGATGACCTCGACGGTACGCCCCAGCCCCTCGGCCGAGGCGATGTGCGCGGCCACCAGTTCGGCGCCCACCTGGTGACCGACGCGCGGGTCGAACGGCTCGGCCCGCAGCGCGGCGGCCAACCGGTGGGTGAGCCGTTGCAGCATCTCCTCCAGTTGGGCCTGGGTCATCGGCAGGTAGCTGGTGCCGGAGACCGCCTTGGCCCAGGCGCGGGCGAAGGTGCCCGGGCAGGACGCCCCGGGGGTCACCGGCTCACCCATCGAGACGCCCGACGCCGCCCAGGAAGCCGGCCCGCTCGGCGTCCTCGGCGCTCTCCGGTGTCTCGGGTCGCCACTGCGGCACCCAGACCACCCCGGGATCGACCAGCGTGAAGCCGTCGAAGAACGCGGTCAGCTCGGCCCGGCTGCGGATGCACAGCGGATTGTCGGTGCGGCGGTAGACCCGTTCCGCCTCGACCTGCTCCGCCCTGCGGCGACCGTCCTCGCCGGCCTGGGAGAGGACCAGGTGACTGCCCGGGGCCAGCGCCGCGCGCAACGTGCGCAGGGTCTCCTCGGGATGGTCTGCGTGCGGGATGAAGTGCAGCACCGCCACGACCATCACGGCCACCGGCTGGGAGAAGTCGATCAGCCGGGTCACCTCGGGGTGCCGCAGGATCGCCGCCGGCCGGCGCAGGTCCTCCCGGACGACGGCGGCGTTGCGGTTGCCGGCCAGGATCTCCTGGCTGTGCGCCACGGCGACCGGATCGACGTCGATGTAGACCACCCGGGCGTCCGGGGCGGCCCGCTGGGCGATCTCGTGCACGTTGCCGACGGTGGGGATGCCGGAGCCGATGTCGAGGAACTGCCGGATGCCGGAGTCGCCCAGGTATTGCACCACCCGGCGCAGGAACGCCCGGTTGGCCTGGGCCATCAACGGCGCGTCGGGGACCGCCTCCACCATCGCCCGGGCGGCCACCCGGTCGGCGGCGAAGTTGTGCGAGCCGCCGAGGTAGTAGTCGTACATGCGGGCGACGCTGGGGCGTTCGACGTCGATGTCGTCGGGTGCCCAGTCCGGTCGCTGCATCCCCAACCCCTTTGTCGAGTACCGCCGCGAGCGCCCTCGTCCGTGCGGTTCACCCGGGTATTCTGCCCGTCAGCTGTGCCGGTGCAAAGACCGTGATCCGTGCGCGACCGTCCCCTTACCGGGAGCGATCGCCACCGGCAGGTCGGTCGGCGACCGGCCCGGGTCCGGCGGGGGACCCGGGCCGGTCGGCCCGGCGGGCGGGGCCCGCCTCAGAACTTCGGTGCGTCCGGCGCCTCGAGCAGGCCCAACCGCAGGGCGGTCATCAACGCCTGCGCCCGGTTGGCCGCGCCCAGCTTCTCGTAGAGCTTGGAGATGTGGGTCTTGGCGGTGGACTCGCTGACGAAGAGCTGCTTGGCGATGCCGGCCACGCTCATGCCGTCGGCGAGCAGCCGCAGCACCTGACCCTCACGGGGGGAGAGCTGCGGGCCGGACGGGGCCAGCCGACGCTTCATCGCCTCGGCCAGGTCGGCCGCGGTGAACGCGCTGGGCGAGGAGGCGGCGTGCCGGGCGGCGGCGACCACCTCGTCGGCCGGCGCGGTCTTCGGCACGAAGGCGCTCGCCCCCGCCTCCAGCGCGCCGAAGAGCTGGTCGTCGCCGGCGTACATGGTGAGCACCACGATGCCCATCGAGGCGCTGGACTTGCGCAGCGCCCGGGTGGCCTCCAGGCCGCTGCCGTCGGGGAGCCGCAGGTCCATGATCACGACGTCCGGTTGCAGCGCGCCGGCCTGGCGCACGCCCTCCGCCGCCGTGGCGGCCTCGCCGACGACCTCGAACTGACGGTCACGCTCGAAGGCGTGCCGCAGCCCCTTGCGGATCAGGTCGTGATCGTCGACAAGGAGGACCTTGGTACGGGTGGCCGGTGTCGGGCTTGTGGTCATCCTCGAGTTACTCCACTTCTGCTGCTGCGCTGCCACGCACGTTATCGCGCCGGGGCGACGAACCCACCACCACCGCCACGGTCGTTCCGCTGGGGTGCCGGGGACTGATCTCCAACCGGCCCCGGATACGTTCCGCCCTCTCCGCCATGATCGCAAGGCCGTAGTGACCGTCGGTGCGCTGGTCACCGATGCCGTGACCGTCATCCGACACTTCAATTTGCGCGTACGGGGGGTCCACTTCACAGGTGACCCAGAGATTCGACGCCCCGGCGTGCTTGCGGGCGTTGGTCACCGCCTCCTGCGCGATGCGCAGCAACTCGGCCTCGGTGGCGGCCGGTAGCCGGGCGGTCGACTCGTCGAGCGACAGGTGCACCCGCAACCCGCCGGCCGAGCCCACGGTGCGGGCGTACTCGGCGATCGCCGCCGCCAGGCCGCCGTGCCGGTCCACCTCGCTGCGCAGCTCGAACAGGCTCAGCCGCAGCTCGGTGATCACCCGGGTCACCTCGCCGCGCAGGGTGCGCAGCGCCTCGGCCGTCTCCTTCGGGTCCTCGTCGACGTAGGCCAGCGCGTTGTCGATGCCGTAGCCGACCATCACCAGCTCCTGCGCCACCCCGTCGTGGATCTCCCGGGCCAGCCGCTGCCGCTCCTCGTTGGTGGCCAGCGAGCGTACGTCGTCGAAGAGCAGCGCCGCCTCCAGCCGCAGCGCGGCCGGGCCGGTCAGCGCGGTCACCCGGGACACCACCGGCGGTGGGTAGGCGTGCGCCGCGTCCGCCTCCAGCACCACCAGGCCGACCGTACGGACCCCGGCGACCAGCGGCACGATCAGCGACGAGACGTCCCCGCCGGCGTGCGAGCGGGCCTGCGACCGGGCTGCGGTCTGCGGCTGCTGGCTGGCCCAGGCGTCGGCGATCGCCGAGTCGGAGTCCAGCGTCGTCTCCCAGTCGACCCGGTCCACGCCGACCTGGGCGAGCACCACCAGTCGTCCGCCGCCGCTGGCCGACAGCACCGCGCCCCGGTTGCCGGGGGCGACGGTACGCAGCTCCTCCAGCAGGTGCTCGGAGATGCCGCCCGGGTCGAGGGTGGCCCCGGGCAGCTGCCGGGCGACCGTACGCAGCTGGGTCAGCAGCCGGGTCGCCTCGGCGTACGGCTGGGGCTTGCCCTCGGCGCGGACCCGCATCACCTGGTGCAGCGTGCCGGCGGCGTAGAGGCCGAGCCCGGCGAGGATCAGCCACTGGGCGCAGACCGCCAGGTAGCCCGGCTGGCCCAGCTGCCGCCCGCCGTCGACCTCGGTGAAACCGCCGGCCACCAGCAGGGTGGCCGCGGTGACCCCGAGCAGCACCGCTCCCTCGCGGAACTGCCGGCGCAGCGCGGTGACGGTCACCGGCACCGCCAGGTAGGGCAGCACGGCCGAGGCGCCCAGCCCGCCGACCGACGAGCCGAGGGCGGAGGAGACGGCGACCTGGCTGGCGGCCAGCCCGATCACCACCGCCTCGGCGAGCCGGCTCAACGGGCCGATCAACCGGTGTTCGGGGGCCAGCAGGGCGGGCGCCCCGGCGACCGCCAACAGGGCGATCCACCAGAGCTGGGCGGGATCGCGGGTGGCGATCAGGGTCAGGGCGCCGACCAGCGCGAGCATCACCGCGCGCGCGGCGGCGGCGACGGGTCGCGTCTGGGGGCGGGCGGCTGTGGAGGCGGACACGTGACGGATCGTAGTCAGCCTTGGTAGATGTCCGCGATCTCGGCCGCGTACGTCTTGTGGACGACCTGCCGCTTGACCTTGAGCGAGGGGGTCAACTCGCCGGTCGCCTCGGTGAAGTCGCGGGGCAGGATGCGGAACACCTTGATCGCCTCCGCCTTGGAGACCGCCAGGTTGGCGGTGTCCACCGCGCCCTGGATCTCGGCCCGCAGCCCGTCGTGCGTCAGCAGTCGGGCGACCGGGGTGTCCTCGGGCAGCCCGTGCCCGGCCAGCCACTTCGGCAGCGCCTCCTCGTCGATGGTGACCAGGGCGGCGATGAACGGCTGCCGGTCACCGACCACCACGCACTGGCTGACCAGCGGGTGCGACCGGACCTGGTCCTCCAGCACGGCCGGGGCGACGTTCTTGCCGGCGGCCGTCACGATGATCTCCTTCTTGCGGCCGGTGATGCTGAGGAAGCCGTCGTCGTCGAGGTGTCCCAGGTCGCCGGTGCGGAACCAGCCGTCGGCGAGCGCCTCGGCGGTGGCCGACTCGTTCTTCCAGTAGCCCTGGAAGATCAGGTCACCGGCGATCAGGATCTCGCCGTCGTCGGCGATCCGGATGGTCACGCCGGGCAGCGGCCGGCCGACGGTGCCGATCTTCGTGCCGGTGGGCAGGTTGGCCGCGGCGGCGGGCGAGGTCTCGGTGAGGCCGTACCCCTCGCAGATGGTCACCCCGATGCCCCGGAAGAAGTGCCCGAGCCGGGCGCCGAGCGGTGCGCCGCCGGAGATCGCATCCCGGCAGCGGCCACCGAGCGCGGCCCGCAGCTTGCGGTAGACCAGCCGGTCGAAGAGGGCGTGCTGGGCGCGCAGCGCCAACCCGGGACCCTGCGGGGTCTCCTGCGCCTCACTCCAGGCGATGGCGACCTTCTCCGCCCGGTCGAAGATCGCGCCCTTGCCGTCGGCCTGGGCCTTCTGCCGCGCGCCGTTGTAGACCTTCTCGAAGACCCGGGGTACGGAGAGCACGAAGGTCGGCTGGAACTCCTGGAGCTGGGCGACCAGGTCCCGGGTGTCGGCGCAGTGCGCCATGGTGGCCCGGGCCTGCACGACGCCGATCTGGATGAGCCGGGCGAAGGCGTGCGCCAGGGGGAGGAAGAGCAGGGTCGAGGCCCCCGGCCGGAACAGGTTCGGCAGCACCGGCACGGCGTTGGCGATGTCGGCGTACATGTTGCGGTGGGTCAGCACGCAGCCCTTGGGGCGGCCGGTGGTGCCGCTGGTGTAGATGATCGTGGCGACGTCGGCGGCGCGGACCGAGGTGCGGCGGCGCTCGATCTCGTCCGGGTCGACCGACGCGCCGGCGGCCACGATCTCGTCCACCCCGCCCAGCTCGATCTGCCACACGTCGCGCAGCTCGGGGAGCCGGTCCCGGACCCCGGCGACCAGGGTGGCGTGGCTGTTGGTCTCCACCACCACCGCGACCGCACCGGAGTCGGCGAGGATCCAGGCGGCCTGTTCGGCGCTGGACGTCTCGTAGATCGGGACGGTGACCGCGCCGGCCGCCCAGATGGCGTAGTCGAGCAGGGTCCACTCGTAGCGGGTGCGGCTCATCAGGGCGACCCGGTCACCGGGGGCGATACCCGCCCCGGCCAGGCCCAGGGCGACCGTCACGACCTCGTCGCGGAACTGCCGGCAGGTGACGTCGACCCGGGCGCGGCCGTCCGCGGCGGGCCGGACGAACTGCACCGCGTCCGGCGCGGCGTCGGCGTTGTCCCAGACCGGGTCGGTCAGGTTTGCCGCGTCGCCGATGCTGACGATCGGCGGAACGGAGAACTCGCGCACCTGCACTCCCTCGTGCTCGCACTGGCCGGGCCGAACCCGGGCCGGCATGGTCGAAACCTACCCGGCCGCCCCGGCGAACGCGCCAGGCAGGTTGCCCGCCCACCGGCCCGGACCCCGCCCGGGGGTGGCCCGGACCGCGCTTCGGGGGTGGAGCGGGGCGTCCGGCGGGCACGCCGGGTAGCCTCCCCCCATGGCGGACTCCTCCACCCAGTCGATCATCGTCGGCGCGTCACCGGACCGGGTGGCGGCGGTCATCTGCGACTTCGCGAGTTACCCGGAGTGGACCGAGGCGGTGCGTCGGACCGAGGTCGTCGAGGAGTACGAGGACGGCTACGCCAGCCAGGTCCGGTTCACCATCGACGCCGGGGTGATGGCCGACGAGTACGTGCTGGCCTACGAGTACGCCGAGGACCTGTCCCGCGTCGAGTGGCACCTGGTGGCGCCCTCGAAGATGCAGAAGACCCAGCGTGGCTCGTACGACCTGGTCGGCAACCCGGACGGCACCTGCACGGTGACCTACACGCTGGAGGTCGAACTGTCGGTGGGCATGCTCGGCATGTTTCGCCGCAAGGCCGAAAAAATGATCATGGATACGGCGTTGAAGCAGCTCAAGCGCCGGGTAGAAGCACCCGGTGCGGCGTAGCGACACAACGGCCGGCGACACGACGGAGGAGCCGACCATGGGCGCAACGGAACCGGGCTCGGCCCGGGAGGAAGCGGAACGGCTGGTCGCCACGCTGATCGCGACGGCCCGGTTGGCGTCCGCCGGCACCGGCTCGGGGGCGGGACCGTGGGGTCCGCTCGGTGGGATCGTCTCGGGTGTCCTCGGTCACAGTGCCGGCCCGTCCCGCCCGGCCGGCGGCAGCCACCGGGCCGACGGTTTCAGCACCGGATCGACGGAGTGCTGCATCTGTCCGATCTGCCGGGCTATCGCCGCGTTGCGCGATCCGAGCCCCGAGTTCGCCGAACGGCTCGCCACCGGCGCGGGTGATCTGGCGGCCGGCGTCGCCAGCCTGATGCGCGCCTTCAGCCCGCCCACAGGCGGGGAAGCATCCCACGGGACGCCCGGTGACGCCAGCGCGACGACCGGTCGGGCCGGCCCTTCCGATTCCGAGGCCGATCATGTGTGGCGCGAGGCCACCCGCACCGGGCATGATTCTGCGTCGGCGCCCGAGCGGGACGTCTGGTCCGCCGCCACCCGGGCGGAGGACGCGGTCGCACCGGCCGTCCCCGCACCGCCCGTCGACGACGCCGGGCCGGCCGTGCCGGCCCAGCAGGTCCGGCCCACGGCCGACGGCGGCGTGGTGCCCGCCTCGCGCGCGCCGGCCGGCGTGGACGGGGACGCACCAGGCGACGGGGCCTGACCACCGGACATCCCGGCAGCGTACGGCCGGTTTCGGTCGATGCCGGGCAGCACAGCAGAGGGGAGTGGCCGCGGTGACGCTGACCATCGGAGTCGACGTCGGTGGCACGAAGGTGGCCGGCGGTGTCGTGGACGACACCGGCCGGGTTCTCGTGCAGGCCCGGCGGGACACCCCCGCGGACGATGTCGGCAAGACCCGCGACGTCATCATCGAGCTGGTCACCGAGCTGGCCGTCGGTTACCAGGTCGACGCGGTGGGGATCGGCGCGGCCGGCTGGATCGACGCCTCCCGCTCCACCGTGCTCTTCGCCCCCAACCTGGCCTGGCGCGACGAACCGCTGCGCGACTACGTCAGCACCGCCACCGGGCTGCCGGTGATCGTCGAGAACGACGGCAACGTGGCGGCCTGGGCCGAGTTCCGGCACGGCGCGGCCCGGGACGCCGACGACTCCATGGTCATGTTCACCATCGGCACCGGTGTCGGCGGCGGCATCGTGCTCGGCGGTGAGCTGGTCCGCGGCGCCCACGGCATCGCCGCCGAGCTGGGGCACATGCTCACCGTCCCCGACGGCCACCAGTGCGGCTGCGGCCGGCTCGGCTGCATCGAGCAGTACGCCAGCGGCAGCGCCCTGGTCCGGTTCGCCCGGGCCGGCGCCCGGCAGGAGCCGCAGCGGGCCACCGCCCTGCTGGAGTTGGCCGGTGGCGAGGCCGAGGCGATCACCGGCCCGATGGTGACCGCCGCCGCGCAGGCCGGTGACCCGATCTCGGCCGAGGCGTTCGCCCAGATCGGCCGCTGGCTCGGCACCAGCCTCGCCGACATGGCCCAGATCCTCGACCCGCAGGTGCTGGTGGTCGGCGGTGGCGTGGTGGACGCCGGTGACCTGCTGCTCGGCCCGACCCGGCGGTCCTTCGCCGACGCGCTGGCCCAGCGCAGCCGGCTCCCGGTGGCCGAGGTACGCCCCGCCGAGCTGGGCAACACCGCCGGTGTCATCGGTGCCGCCGACCTGGCCCGCCGCCGATGAGCACCGGCCCGACCGACCGGCGTCCGGACGCCCCCGCGCCCGCCGAGGCCGCGCCCGCCGTCACCGCGCCGGCCGACGCCGACGCGGGGAGCAACGCCCCGCCGGCGACACCGGCCTCAGCGGCGGCGGGTGCCGGCGGGCCCGCCCCGGCCGACGCCGCACGGGTGCCGCTGCGGGTGGTGTCGTACAACATCCACAGCCAGCGCGACGACGCGGCGGCGCTGGCCAGCGTGGTCCGCGAGGCCGCCCCGGACGTGGTGATCGTGCAGGAGGCGCCGCGCCGGTTCCGGTGGCGGCAGAAATCCGCCCTGCTGGCCGACTCGTTCGGCCTGGTGGTGGCCGCCGGGGGCCTGCCCTCGCTGGGCAACCTGCTGCTGACCAGCCTGCGGGTCCGGGTGACCGGGACGCACTGTCAACGGTTCCCGCTCACCCCGGGCCGGCACCTGCGCGGCGCGGCGTACGCCCGCTGTCAGGTGGGCGGGGCCCGGTTCCTGCTGGCCGGTTCGCACCTGGCCACCGACCCGGTCGAACGCCCCGGCCAGGCCGCCCTGCTCAAGCGGGAGTTGGCCGCGAGCGACCTGCCGGTGGTCTTCGGGGCCGACCTCAACGAGGGCCCGGACGGCGCGGCCTGGGGCACCGTCGCGGCCGGGCTGACCGACGCCGCGATCGCCGCCGACGCGGCCGACCGGCACACCTACTCGTGCACCAACCCGCGCCGGCGCATCGACGCCCTCTTCGTGGACCCGCGCGTCGAGGTGGTCGGCTACGACGTGGTGGACACCCCGACGACCCGCCGGGCCAGCGACCACTTCCCGGTCCTGGTCGACCTGCTGTTGCCCGCCGGCTGACCGGCCGGGGCGGAGGGCGTCCCCGGCAGGCCGTCGCGGCCGGTCGGGGACCAGCCGCCGTCGTGTCCGCACGCCCCCGCGAGCCGGGCTGGACAAGGGCTGCGGGTACGGGGAGGATGCCCGTCGAACCGGCGTACCTGGCCGCACAAAAGGAGATTCCCGGTGTCCCCCTCCACCGAGCACGGCCGGCCCGATCCGGAGACCACGACGCTCGCCCCGAGCCGGGACGGCCGGCCGGTCTCTGACCGGGGCGACACGGTCTGCGTGATCGGTGCCGGGGCCAGCGGCCTCACCGCCGTCAAGAACCTCACCGAGCACGGGTTCGGCGTCGACTGCTACGAACGGGAGACCGGCGTCGGCGGCGGCTGGAACTGGCGGCACGACCGCAGCCCGGTGTACGCCAGCACCCACCTGATCTCGTCGCGGCCGTTCACCCAGTTCCCCGACTTCCCGATGCCGGACTCCTGGCCGGACTACCCGCACCACAGCCAGCTGTTGTCCTACTTCGAGCGGTACGCCGACCACTTCGACCTGCGCCGGCACATCTGGTTCGGCACCGAGGTGGTCCGGGTGGAGCCGGTCGACGGCGACCGGTGGGACGTCACCACCCGCAGCACCGGCGGATACGGCCCCGAGCGCACCTCCCGGTACGCCGCCGTGCTGGTCGCCAACGGGCACAACTGGTCGCCGAAACTGCCCCGCTACGAGGGGCTGGAGGAGTTCCGGGGCGAGGTCATGCACGCCTCGTCCTACAAGGACCCGGCCCAGCTGCGCGGCAAGCGGGTGCTGGTGGTCGGGGCCGGCAACACCGGCTGTGACCTGGCGGTCGAGGCGGCCCAGCAGGCGTCCCGCTGCTGGCACTCCACCCGCCGCGGCTACTGGTACGCCCCGAAGTACGTCCTCGGCCGCCCCGCCGACCAGGTCAACGACGCGCTGCTGTCGTGGCGGGTGCCGCTGCGGCTGCGGCAGTGGCTCTACCACCGGACCCTGCGGCTGACCGTTGGCGACCTGACCCGGTTCGGGCTGCCGAAGCCGGACCACCGGGTCTACGAGACGCACCCGATCGCCAACAGCCAACTGGTCTACTACGTCGGCCACGGCGAGATCACCCCGGTCCCGGAGGTGGCCCGGTTCCATCCCGGCGGGGTGACCCTCACCGACGGTCGGGAGATCGACCCGGAGCTGGTCGTCTTCGCCACCGGTTACCTGCCCCGCTTCGAGTTCCTCGACCCGGGGATCCTCGGCGACGCCGACGGCTCCGGCCGGCCCCGGCTCTGGCTGCACGCCTTCCCGCCGGGCCACCCGACCCTGGCGGTGGCCGGGTTGTTGCAGCCCGACTCGGGGTTGTTCACCCTGGCGCACTGGCAGACCGTGCTCTTCGCCCGGTCGCTGCGGCTGCGTCGGGAGCAGCCGCAGCGGGCCGCCGCGTTCGCCTCCCGGGCGGCGGCCGGCGCGGGGGAGCGGTACGCGGGGAAGGTCAAGGACAGCAGTCGGCACTGGTTCGAGGTGGGCCACGTCGACTACCTGCGCGCGGTGCAGCGCGCCCTCGACGAACTGGAGGGCAAGTGAGCGGCACGACCGATGAGCGGGTCCGGATCCTGCGGGGTCGGGAGTGGGCGCACCCGGTCCGCCCGGCCCGCCGGGAGGTGCTCAGCGCCGTCCCCGAAGTGGACGAGGGGCGTCCGCCGCTGCTGTTCGTGCCGGGGTTCGGGCACGGGGCCTGGGCGTTCGCCGAGCACTGGCTGGAGCACACCGCGTCGCGTGGTTTCCCCGCCTACGCGGTGAGCCTGCGCGGGCACGGCGGCAGTGAGCCGGCGTCGGGGGCGACGCTGCGGGCGTACACCCATGATGTGGTCCAGGCGGCGGCGGAGCTGCCGCGGCAGGCGGTGCTGGTGGGGCACGGCGCCGGGGCGCTGGTGGTGTCGCACGCGTTGGCGCGTTACCCGGCCCGGGCTGCGGTGCTGGTGGCGCCGGTGCTCGGCGGCCCCGCCACGGCCGGGTTGGCGCTGCGCGCCAACCCGGTCGGCACGCTGCCCGCCCTGTTCGGCGGGGCGTTGCGGCTGCACCGTCGGCAACTGTTCGGCCGGGAGCTGCCCGACGCGGACGCCCGACGGCACCTGGCCCGGCTGGGTCGGGCCGGCCGGCGGGCCCAGTGGCAGCTGCTCGCCGGCCGGCCGGCCGAGCCGGCGGTGGGCCGCCCACCGGTGCTGGTGCTGGGCAGCCCGGACGACCGGGTCGTCCCGCCGGCCGCACTGACCCGGGCGGCCGGCCGGTACGGCGCGGCCCCGCTGCTGTTCCCCGGCATGGGGCACGACCTGATGCTGGACACCCGGTGGCAGGAGCCGCTGGACGCCCTCCTCGACTGGCTGGTCAAGGACCCGGGCCGGCGCTGACCGCCCGTCCCGGTGGCCCGCCGGCCCGGCGGACGCCAGCCGACCGGTGTGGTCAGGCCGCCGGGCCGTGGTCGGGGCGGGTCAGCCGGTGCTGCTGAGCCGGGTGAGCAGCGAGCCGGTGTCGTCCAGGGCGCTCAGGTAGGAGCGGGCCCAGGCCCGGATGTCGTGCCGGTGCAGGTGGTCGCGCATCGCCCGCATCCGGTCGCCGGAGTCGCCCGGCGCGGCCCGCAGCGCCGACAACAACCCCTGCTTGAGCCCCTCCAGGTCGTGCGGATTGACCAGGTACGCCTGGTCCAGCTCGGCCGCCGCGCCGGCGAACTCGCTGAGCAGCAGCGCGCCGGTGTCGTCGACCCGGGCGGCCACGTACTCCTTGGCGACCAGGTTCATCCCGTCGCGCAGCGGGGTGACCGCCATGACGTCGGCGACCCGGTAGAGCGCCGCCAGCTCGGCCCGGTCGAAGGGCTGGGTGAGGTAGTGGATGGCCGGCTCGCCGACCCGGCCGAACTCGCCGTTGATCCGGCCCACCTCGCGTTCGATCCGCTCCCGCAGGATCTGGTATTGGCCGACGCGCTCCCGGCTCGGCATGGCGACCTGCACCAGCACCGTGTCGCGGACCTTGACGTCACCGCTGGCCAGCAGCTCGCTGTAGGCCTTCAGCCGCTGCTCGATGCCCTTGGTGTAGTCCATCCGGTCGAGGCTGAGGATGACCCGCTCGGGATCGCCCAGGTCGTGCCGGAGCCGGCGGGCCCGCGCGGTGACGTCCGGTCGGCCGGCCAGCGCCGCCATCTCGGCGGTGTCGATCGAGACCGGGTACGCCCCGATCCGCACCACCCGGTCCTGCACGCCGATCCGCCGGTCGGTGGCCGGCAGGCCGAGCACCTTGGTGGCCAGTTGGGCGAAGTTGTGGGCCGCCTGGGCCCGCTGGAAGCCGATCAGGTCGGCACCGAGCATCCCGCGCAGCAGCTCCGCCCGGCGGGGCAGCTGCATGAACAGCTCCGGCGGCGGGAACGGCACGTGCAGGAAGAAGCCGATCCGCAGGTCGGGCCGCAGCTCGCGGAGCAGCCCGGGGACGAGTTGCAGGTGGTAGTCCTGCACCCAGACCACCGCGCCCGGGTCGGCCACCTCGGCGGTCGCCTCGGCGAACCGCTGGTTGACCCGCTGGTAGGCCTCCCACCAGCGGCGGTGGTACTCGGGTTGCTCGACCGCGTCGTGATAGAGCGGCCAGAGGGTCGCGTTGGCGAAGCCCTCGTAGTGGTCGCGCAGGTCGTCGGCGGTGAGCGGGACGGTCTGCATGTGCACGCCGTCCACGTCGGGCAGCACGGGCGCGGGCCCGGTGCCGCCGGCCCAGCCGACCCAGGTAGCGGGGGTCTGTCGGAGTAGTGGGTGCAGCGCGCTGACCAGCCCGCCGGGGCTGCGGCGCCACTCGCAGGCGCCGTCGGGCGCCACGCTGTCGTCGATGGGGAGCCGGTTGGCGACCACCACCAGGGAACTCTGTCGCATCTCGGGCATTCCGATCGGCAGTGGACCGACCACGCGAGCAAGGAACAACCGGGCAGTCGGTGGGGGAAGTGACCTACAGCGGTATTCCTACTGACCGTAAGTTACACCACTGTTACGCCCGGCGTGGGGGTCGACGGTGTCCCGGGATGCGGGCGACGGTGGACGGCGGGGGTGGGGATGTGCGGGTGGGAGAGAGGGACTCAGACGACCGCGCCGTCGTCGGGGTCATGGTCGTCCTCGTCGCCGGGACGCAGTCGCCAGATCAACGTGACGAATCCGGCGAGGATGCCGGTGAAACCGAGCAGGGTGACCAGCGAGGCGTCCACCGGCAGCAACGAGGGGTTGAGGAAGAGGACGAAACCGATCACGATCCCCAGCACGCCGACCACCGCGTACTTCGAGATCCGGGGCAGCGGCGGTGGCGGTGGCGGGGTGTAGCCCTCCTCCGGGTCGTCCGGCAGGTCGGCCCCGAAGGTGTCCAGGCCGTCCAGCAGCGACGGCTCGTCCTGCCGGCCCCGGGGGGTCACCGAGATGCCGGAGATGTCGGCCGCGTACGGCAGCCGTCGTACGTCGGTCGCGGTCGGGCCGGTCGGCTCGTCGGCCCGGGTCGCCGGGCCACCGGACCGGGCGGTCGGGTCGGTCGGCTCGTCGTCGACGTCCTCCGAGGCCGGCCAGGGGTGACTGCCGGCAGCCGGTGCGGTGTGGAAGGCGGCGACGAGGCGTTCCCACTCGGCGTCGACGTCCGGCTCGGCGCGGGAGGGCTCCGGTGTCGCCTCGTCGGCGAGCTGGGTCAGGTAGTCGCGGGCGGTGGTCAGGTGCGAGCGGTCCACGTAGAGCCGGTCGACCGGCCGGGACGGCACCGTGGTCGTCCGGGTGATCGGGTTCAGGTCGGCGGAGGGCTGGAGGTAGGCGGCGATCCCGCCTGCGGCGAGCACGTCGAGCAGGTGCTCACCGACGCGCGGATCGACGTCGCCCGCGACGGCGTACTCGCTCGCGTCGAGCCCGTTGTCCCGCCGTCCCCGGCGGGCGCCACCCGCTGACACCGGACATCCTCCTCCGCGCACCTCCCGGTGCGGTCGTGTCGGCGCCCCGTACGCCGTGCTCTGAATCGTGACACGTCGGCACCCGGTTCCGGGAGTGCGTTGTGGCGTGCCGCTCGTGGTTCGTCGGCTCCGGGTCGGCGGGCGTCCCCGTCGGCCACCTTCCCGCAGGCCCGTTCGACCCTCCCCGCGACCTGCCCGGACGGCCCGCTGCGGAGGTCGTCGGCCCCGGGCCGGGGCGGACACCCGTGCCGTACCGGCTGGTAGCGCACCTGATCGGCGTTCCGTCCAGCGGGGTGGGACCGTCCGCTGCGGGGCGAGGGGCGGCCGACCTGCCCGCCGGGGAGCCGGTGCCCGTCGTCGGCGACGGGTTCCGCTGCTTCCTGCCGGACCGTACCCGGGCAGTGGCCTGCAAGAAGTCACATTCGACGCGAAAGCGAAATACCTCGCCTAGAAGCGCGACGATCTGCCCGCCCGCCCGACGCCCTGCGGCTGATGATCGACTCTCGGGGGCCGAAACAGCGGTGTCGAATCCCGCCTGACACCGCAACGTCGGCCCAAGCGAGTTGATCTGTAAGCCCGCCCGGCCCGGAGGGATGGTCCGGGTCAGGGCCGGGTCAGGTCTGGGCGGCCGTTGTCGAGGTGGCCAGCCGGAGCAGGCCGGGCATGTCGTTGCGGTCGGCGAAGTCGCGTACCCGGTCGAGGGTGGCTGCCGCCTGCGCGGGGTCGGCGACGGTCAGCGCCCGCACCGACAGCGCGGTGGTCAGCACGTGGTCCGTGGTGTCGGTCATCCGGGCGTAGCTCTGCGCGGCCGCCCGGAACAGCCGGGCGGACCGATCGGCGTCCCCGTCGGCCAGCGCCAGGGTGGCGTCGGCGACCTGCCCGGCGGCCTCCGCCCAGGGGGTCATCCGGGGGGACCGGTCGAGCATGTCGTGCACCAGCCGGGCGGCGTCCGGGCCGAGCACCGCAGCGACGTGGCCCACCGCCGGCACCCACTCGGCGAACGGGATCATCCGGGTCCGGCCCCAGTCCTCGTCCAGCTCCACCAGCAGCCGCATCGCCTCGTCCCGGCGACCCCGGACCGCCCGGCAGAGCGCGGCGTGCGCCAGCGTCGACTGCAACACCCGGTGGAAACCACTGCGCCGGGCGGCGACCAGGGCCCACGACACCAGATCATGGTCCTCGGCCCCGGCGTCGACTGTGCGGGTGCCGCCTGCCCCGGCGTCGACTGGGTGGGTGCCGCCTGCCCCGGCGTCGACTGGGTGGGTGCTGCCCGCCCCGGCGTCGACTGCGCGGACATCGGCCGCTGCGGCGTCGACTGCGCCGGTGTCGGTCGTTGCGGTGTCGGTCGGCGCGCGACGCGCGGTGGGCGACAGCCGCGAACCCTCGTCGGCCGGGCCGGGCTGGGTCGGCACCGGCGGTCGGGCCGCCGGGTCGACCGCCGGGCGGTCCGCCCGCAGGGCGCGCATCCACCCCGAGATCGCGACGATGTGCAGGTCCCACTCGGCGGTCGGCCGACGGGTCGACTCGGTGCCCAGCTCCAGCGTCGACACCCAGTCGCCGGCGTAGTACGCCCGGGCCCACTGGGCGGCGAAGCTGGTCGCCAGGCTGTGCCCGCCACCCAGGTCGAGGGTGCGCTGCTCGTCGACCAGCTCGGCCGACCGGGCCAGGTCGCCCTCCTCCTGCGCCGCCCAGGCCAGGTTCTGCACCGCCCGGCGTCGGCTGGCCAACCGGTCCACCCGGCACTGTTCGGCCACCTCGGCCAGCTCCGCGTACGCCTGCTGCTCGCCGGCCATGTACCGGGCCACCGCCAGGGTGATCCGGGCATTGGCCCGTACCTCGGGCAGCAGCAGGCGCTCGGCCAGCTCGGCCGCCGCACTGGCCGCCGCGCAGGCCTGGTCGGTCTCGGCGTTGAGCATCCGGGCCCGGGCCAGCTCCAGCAGCGCCTCCGCCTTCTCCTCGGACTCCGGCAGCTCGGCATAGATCCCGTTGGCCCGGTCCAGGCAGCGCAACGTCTCGGAGCGGTCGGCCCGGCTCCACGCGGCGGTGGCGAGCCGGGTCCAGGCGCGGGCCGCGCCGGAGCGGTCCCCGACGGCGGCCAACCGCTCGGTGAGCCCGGTCAACACCTCGGTTCCCCCGTCGACCAGGAACGCGTCCCCGTCCCGGAAGAAGGCCAGCTCGGCGGCGAACAGCTCCAGCCCCGGGTCGGGGTCGCCGCCGACGGCCAGCGCCCGGCCGACCAGCGTCGCGGCGTTCTCCAGCGCGTGCAGCTCGTACGCCCGACGGGCGGCCTGGTGCAGTGCGGTCCGGGCCGCCACCGCGTACGGGGCCGGGTCCAGTCCGACCGTCCGGGCGATCTCGTGGGCGGTCCAGCGGTGGTTGGCCAGCACCTCGGCCAGGTCCTGCTGTCCGGCGTCGGTGAGCTGGGCGAGCCAGTCCGCGGTGCGCTGGTGGCGCAGCACCCGTTCCGCCCGGGGCAGCCGCTGGTAGCACACGTCGCGGACCAGGATGTGCCGGAACCGGTACTCCGGCTGACCGGCCATCGTGGAGGTGGGCAGCTCGAAGACCATGTCCCGGCGCTGCAACCGGTCCAGTGCCCGCTCCACCCACTCCACCGTCCGGCCCAGGGCGGTGGCCACCGGCACCGGCCAGAACTGCACCCCGACCACGGCGGCGGCCTGGAGCACCGACCGGTCCGCCGGGTCGAGCAGGTCGAGCCGGTTGGCGATGACCGCCTGGACGGTGCGCGGCATGTCGGTGGAGCCGGCCGGGTCGAACCGGGCGGCCGGCTCCAGCAGCCCGCCGTCCAACAGCATCCGGGCGTACTCCTGGGCGTAGAGCGGATTGCCGTCGGCGAACTCGATCAGCGGCTCGCGGGCCGCCGCCGGCAGCGCGGCCTGCCCGAGCAGCAACGAGTAGAGGGTGTCGATGTCCGCGTCGTGCATCGGCGGGACCGAGATCGACATCGCCCCGCTGATCGTGCCGGTCCAGGCCGGCTGCCGCTCCCGCAGCTCCGGCCGCGCGGTCGCCACCACCAGCAGCGGTACGCCCCGGGCCGCCGCCCCGAGCTGCTCGACGAAGGTGAGCATCGCCTGGTCGGCCCAGTGCATGTCCTCGAAGACCAGCACCGTCGGGCCCTGCCGGGCCAGGGCGAGCAGGAACCGCCGCCAGGCCGCCTCGGTCTCGCCCGAGTGGAGCCGGGCGCCGGCCGCCACCCCCAGTAGCGGCCCCAGGGCGCTGGCCAACCGGGCGGCGTGCGGGTCGCCGAGTTGGCCCAGCCGCTGGCGCAGCCGAGCGTGCAGCGGCTCCGGGTCGTCGGTCTCCGGCACCCCCAGCCACCCCTTGACGATGTCCGCCAGCGCGGCGTAGGTGACGTTCTCGCCGAACGGCGGGCACTGCCCGACCAGCCAGGTGACCCGGTGGCCGGGCAGGTTGGCGGCGTGCCGGGACAGCTCGCGCAGCAGCCGGCTCTTGCCCACCCCGGCCGGACCGAAGACGGTCACCAGCTGGGAGGTGCGCTCGTTGACCGTGCGGTGCAGGGCGCTGACCAGCAGGCCGCGCTCGTGCTCCCGGTCGACCATCGGGGTCAGCTCGACGGCCTGCGGGCCGGTGCGCGGCCGGGCCCGCACGGCGAGCCAGATCCGGCTCACCGCCGAGCGCCCCCGCAGGGTGACCGGCGGCCGGTCGACGTACTCCAACTCGTGCCGGGTGGCCGACCAGGTGCTCTCGTCGACGACCACCCCACCGGTGGGGGCGAGCGCCTGCAACCGGGAGGCGGTGTTCACCACGTCGCCGGTGACGAACGCCTGGCCACCGTCGCGGGTGGCGGAGAGGTCCACCAGCGCCTCCCCGGTGGCCACGCCGACCCGGAAGCCCAGCGGCGGTTGCGGTCCGGCGGTCTGCCGGGCCAGGCTGCGTTGCAGCTCCAGACCGGCCCGTACGCAGCGCAACGCGTCGTTGTCGGTGGCGACCGGGGCGCCGAACAACGCCATCACCGCGTCGCCGATGTACTTCTCCACCACCCCGCCGTACTGGTGGACCAGCTTGCGCACGGTGGCGAAGTACGCCTGCTGGAGGCTGCGCGCCTGCTCCGGGTCGGCCCGTTCGGCGTACGTGGTGAAGTCGACGATGTCGATGAAGAGCACGCTGACCTGACGGCGGTCCTCCTGCACGGTGACCCCGTGGTCGCGCAGCGGCTGCCCGCAGTTGGTGCAGAAGTTGACCTCGGGGCTGTTGCCGTGGCCGCAGGAGGCACAGTCGAGCGACAGCGCCTGTCCGCAGCCGCCGCAGAAGCGGTCGTCCGGTCCCGCCGCCCGAGAGCAGTGCCCACACTTGAGGTCGATGACGAACTCCGTACGTGAGGAGATCCCATTATCCCGCTGCGGCGGGCCAGTCGGGTACCCGACGTGCGGGCGGACCCTGCCGCTGGTCGGCCGCCACTAGTGTTCCTCACGAGGAAAACTCACTGTCAGGAGAGTGCCGTGCAGGTGCGATTGTCCGCCTACTGGACCGACCCGAACGGTACAGTCCGGTCTCCCGGGGAGACGGTCGACGTCGACGCGGTCACTCTCGCCAGAATGGAGGAGCAGGGCATGGTGGAGAATCCCGACAGCAAGACGTCCTCGGACACTGGCACGACCACGACCTCGCCGTCCAAGCCGCAGAAGATCGGGCCCGGACCAGGCACACCGCCGGACGAGATCGGACCCGGGCCGGGTGCCCCGCCTGCGGACGACGACGGCAAGTGAGTGAACCGGCGCGGCCGGCGGACCAGGTCCGCCGGCCCCGCCGTCGTCGTCGCGTGGTGACTCACCGTGGCCCGGCCCCGGGTGCCCGCCGTCCGTCGTCACGGTGCGGGCGTCCGCCGGGGAGCGTCGGTCAGCGGTCGCTCATGCCGGCGCGTCGGCGCAGCGCCGCCACGTCGGTGACCACGATCCGTCGCCCCTCGGTACGCAGCCAACCCCGACTGGCGAAGGAACCGATCGCCTGGTTGACGCTCTGCCGGGAGCCACCGGCCATCTCGGCGAGCTGGCTCTGGTTGAGTTCGATGGTGATCATCGGGGCCTGGCTCTCGCCGGCCAACCGGACCAGCGTCTTGGCCACCCGGCCGGGCAGGTCGAGGAAGACGTGGTCGGCGTTCTGCTCGGTGAGCCGCCGGATCAGGCCGCCCAGCGAGCGCATCACCGCGTCCAGGATGCGCGGGTTGGAGTGCACCAGTTCCATGAAGGCCGGACGGGACAGGGCGAGCGCCGCGCAGTCCTCGATCGCCTCGGCGGAGGCCGATCGGGTGGAGGCGTCCAGCAGGGAGACCTCACCCAGCACGTCCGGTGGTCGGATGACCGACAGCACGGCGCGTTCCCCGGTCGGCGCGGTACGGAACACCGCCACCGCCCTGCGGCGCAGCACGATCAGCGACTCGCCGGGATCGTTCTCGACGAAGAGCAGCTGACCCTTGCGGTAGGTGCGCGGCACGGCCGCGGCGATCACCCGCTGGCGCACCTCGGGCTCCAAACCGGCGAACATTTCCACCCCCGTGAGGGCGTCACCCGGCTCCGGCAGGCGCATCTCCACCGCCCCACCCCTCCCCGGTCACGGACCACAAATTTCGCTCACCGGGTGAACCCTGACGGCCCCTGCAGAGGTGAACTGACACCGGTTCGGCGTCCGGTAGCGGTACACATCAGATCATGACGGCCCAGTCGCTTGCTGTACACCCCTGTAGACCTTTCCGTGACACTCCCGAGCTGCGGCGGACGGCCTGAGGACGCCGATGCGGTCGCGGGTGCGGACCCGGCGGGCGGTGCGGCACCGTCCGCCCGCCGCCCCCGCCCGACGACGGTCACCGGCGGTGGGCGAGGATGGACGGCGATGGTCTACCGCTATTTCTACGACTGCGAATTCATCGAGGACGGCCGGAGCGTCGACCTCGTCTCGATCGGTGTCGTCGACGAGTACGGCCGCGAGTTCTACGCGGTCTCCACCGAGTTCGACGACTCCCGCGCCGTGCCCTGGGTCCGCCGTAACGTGCTGGACAAGCTCCCCTCGCCGGCCGACCGGGCCTGGCGCTCGCGGGCCCGCATCCGCGACGACCTGCACGAGTTCCTGCTGGAGCCGATCCGGGATCGGCCGGGCGAGCAGTTGGAGCTGTGGGCCTGGTACGCCGCGTACGACCACGTGGTGCTGGCCCAGCTCTGGGGGGCGATGCCGGCCCTGCCCCGGGAGATCCCCCGGTTCACCAAGGAGCTGCGGCAGCTCTGGGACGACGTCGGCAGGCCCCGGCTGCCGGAGGCGGCAGCCGACCGGCACGACGCCCTGGTCGACGCCCGGCACAACCTGGACCGCTGGCGGACCATGACGGCCCGTCCGGCCTGATCCGGCGCCGCGCTGCCGGCCAGCGTCTTGTTCTCGGTGCCGCGCTGCCGGCCAGCGTCTTGTTCTCGGTGCCGCGCTGCCGGCCAGTGGCTGGCCCTCGGACCGCCCTGCCGGAATGGTTGACCCTCGGCGCCGCCCGGCCTGCTGGGCGGATGATGACAGCCCGTGATGACCGGCAGGTTTGACCGGTGCCGTCGGGGGCACCGGATTCGGGCGAGCCGATCCGAGGGAGTGCGCCATGGCCGACGACGCGACCACCATCACCGACGCCCGGCGGAGGGTGACCGAGTTGATCCGGGACGCCCGGATCTGCATGTTGACCACGATCGGCGTGGACGGTCGGATGCTCAGCCGGCCGATGGCGCTCCAGGAGGCCGAGTTCGACGGCGACCTGTGGTTCTTCGCGTACACCGACTCCGCCAAGATGCGCCAGCTCCGGGTCAACCCGGAGGTCAACGTCGCCTTCTCCGACCAGCGCCACCACGCCTGGGTCTCGGTCTCCGGCACCGCCCAGGAGGCGTACGACCGGGCGCGGGCCGAGCAGCTGTGGAACCCGCTGTACAAGGCGTGGTTCCCCGACGGTCTGGACACCCCGGGGCTGACCCTGCTCAAGGTGCACGCCAGCTCGGCCGAGTACTGGGACTCGCCGGGTGGCACGGTGGTCAACCTGCTCGGGTTCGCCAAGGCGGCGGTGACCGGGAAGCCGCCGGAGGCGGGGGAGAACCACGAGGTCAGCTACTGACCGGTAGCCACCGGGACGGGTGGGAGCGGCCGGGGCGCGGTGTCGGCGTACACCTACGGCGACTACAGTGCGCACTGACGGCCCGCCCCGGGCCGGCAACGGCGCCGATGGTCTGATCTGACACATATCCTGGGGCTTATCCGGGCTTCACCTGACGTTCCAGGAGGATGAGCAGATCATGCGTATCGGCGTGCTCACCGGCGGCGGCGACTGCCCAGGTCTCAACGCGGTCATTCGGGCGGTGGTCCGTAAGGGCGTGGCTACTTACGGTCACGAGTTCGTGGGTTTCCGGGACGGGTGGAAGGGTCCGCTGGAGGGCCTGTCCAAGCCGCTCGGCATCCCCGAGGTGCGGGGCATCCTGCCGCGTGGCGGCACCATCCTCGGCTCGTCCCGCACCAACCCGTTCAAGATCGAGAACGGCGTGGAGCGGATCAAGGAGAACCTCGCCGCGCAGGGCGTCGACGCGCTGATCGCCATCGGTGGCGAGGACACCCTGGGTGTCGCGACCAAGCTGCACGAGCTGGGCGTCAACGTGGTCGGCGTACCGAAGACGATCGACAACGACCTGGGCGCCACCGACTACACCTTCGGCTTCGACACCGCCGTCAACATCGCCATGGAGGCGATCGACCGGCTGCACACCACCGCGGAGAGCCACCACCGCACCCTGGTCGTCGAGGTGATGGGTCGGCACGCCGGCTGGATCGCCCTGCACGCCGGCCTGGCCGGTGGCGCCAACGTGATCCTGCTGCCGGAGCGCAAGTTCGACGTCGAGCAGGTCGCCGGCTACGTCGAGAAGCGCTTCCAGCACCAGTACGCCCCGATCGTCGTGGTCGCCGAGGGCGCCCAGCCGCTCGACGGCCAGATGGTCCTGCACAACCAGGAGCTGGACGCCTTCGGGCACGTCCGCCTCGGTGGCATCGGCCAGTGGCTCGCCGAGCAGTTGGAGGCCAAGACCGGCAAGGAGGCCCGTACCGTCGTGCTCGGGCACATCCAGCGCGGTGGCACCCCGACCGCCTTCGACCGGGTGCTCGCCACCCGGCTCGGCCTCCAGGCCATCGACGCCGCCCACGAGGGTGACTGGGGCAAGATGGTCGCGATGCAGAGCACGGACATCGTCCGGGTGCCGCTGGCCGAGGCCACCCGCGAGCTGAAGACCGTCCCCGTCGAGCGCTACGACGAGGCCGAGGTCTTCTTCGGCAGCTGACCCGCCCCGCCCTTCCCCTCCGCCGTTGCGCGCCGGAGGGGAAGGGCGCACGGGACAGGGTGAACCGGACGGAAGGTGGAGATGGGGTCGGCGAAGCACACCGTCGCGGTGATCGGGGCGGGAAAGATCGGCGAGCTGGTGCTCTCCGGGCTGTTGCGGTCCGGGTGGCCGGCGCAGCGCCTGCTGGCGACCGCCCGCCGTCCCGTCCGGGCCGAGGAACTGGCCACCCGGTACGGCGTACGGGTGGTCGACAACCTGACCGCCGTGACCGAGGCGGCGGTGCTGGCGATCGCGGTGAAACCCCAGGACGCGGGCGTCCTGCTGGACGAGATCGGCCCGAAGGTGCCGGCCGACAAGCTGGTCGTCTCGCTCTGTGCCGGGCTGCCCACCAGCTTCTTCAGCCGCCGGTTGCCCGAGGGCACCCCGGTGGTCCGGGTGATGACCAACACCCCCGCCCTGGTCGACCAGGCGATGAGCGCGATCTCGGCCGGCGCGCACGCCACCGGGGAGCACCTGGCCCTGGCCGAGGAGATGTTCGCCCCGCTCGGCGCGACCCTGCGGGTGCCCGAGTCGCAGCAGGACGCGGTGACCGCGCTCTCCGGCTCCGGGCCGGCCTACTTCTACCTGCTGGTCGAGGCCATGATCGACGCGGGCATCCTGCTCGGCCTGCCCCGGCAGGTGGCGCACGAGCTGATCGTGCAGACCGCGATCGGCTCGGCGGTGATGCTGCGCGACTCCGGCGAACACCCGGTCAAGCTCCGCGAGGCCGTCACCTCCCCCGCCGGCACCACCATCTCCGCCATCCGCGAGCTGGAGAAGCACGGGGTACGCGCGGCGCTGCTCGCCGCGTTGGAAGCGGCCCGGGACCGCGCCCGCGAACTGGCCGCCCAGGCCGACTGAGGTCACTGGCCGATGTCGGACGGGGGATCGAACGACATTCCCGATCTCGGTCCGCTGCCGACACGCATCGCGGTCGACGTGGACCAGGTGCGCCGGCTCGTCGCCAGCCAGTTCCCGCACTGGGCCGACCTCCCGGTCGAGCGGGTCGCCAACGGCGGCTGGGACAACTGCACCTTCCACCTCGGTCCGGGGATGTCGGTACGCCTGCCGAGCGCGTGGGAGTACACCCAGGCGGTCGACAAGGAACACACCTGGCTTCCCGTGCTCGCCCCCCGTCTCCCGCTGCCCATACCCACCCCGCTGGCGAGAGGCGAGCCCGGCGAGGGCTATCCGTACCCGTGGTCGGTCTACCGGTGGCTCGACGGCGAAACAGCGCGGGTGGATCGCATCGCCGACCCGGTCCGGTTCGCGCTCGACCTGGCCGAGTTCATCGTGGCCCTGCAAGCCGTCGATGCCGCTGACGGCCCCCGCCCGGGCCAACACAACTGGTACCGGGGCGGCACCCTGCGCACCTACGACGGGCAGGCCGGCCGAGGGCTCATCGCTCTCGACGGCCGTGTCGATGTCGATCTCGCCAGCGAGATCTGGAAGTGCGCCCTGGATGCGCCCTGGGACGGTACGGAGCGCTGGTTCCACGGTGACATCGCCCCGGGAAATCTCCTGCTCGGCAATGGGCAACTCGCGGCGATCATCGACTTCGGGACGTGCGGCGTCGGCGATCCTTCCGGTGACCTGGCGGTCGCTTGGACACTGCTGACCGCCGACGGCCGGCGGGTGCTCCGGGAGCGGCTGTCCGTCGATGACGCGACATGGGCGCGCGGGCGCGGCTGGGCGCTCTGGAAGACGCTGGTCAACTACGCCAACGCGCCGGACGAGAGCGAGGCGGCGGCGATCTCACGGAGGATACTTGACGAGATCTTCGCCGAGTACACCACCGGCGGCAGATCGAAGGGGCTGCCCGGGTAGTTGTGGCGGTGGGACGACGACCAAGGCTGATCGCGTACGGTTCATGCCGACCTCATCCGGGACGCCGCTGATGCCTTGAGGAATGGAATGGCGTCGATCTTCTGGGCGCTGAGGCTTTCCCAGTAGATGCCGGTCGGGCGCGGCCGCCGCCGGCACTCGATCACCTCATCCGGAGTGACGATCAGGTCCATGCCGAAGTCGTGCGACGACTCGGGGAGCGGCCCGTCAACCATCTGCAACGGATGGACCGTCGTCGCGAGGATGGTGGAGGGACCGACCAGGCCGGCTTCGGTGAGCAGGGCAACCTCGATATCCGAGTAGCCCGCGCCCTTTCCGAGCCGCACTCCCGTCACGGTTGACCGCGACGCTGCCACACACCACCAGGTCCACGGGGTGCATCTCGCTGATGCCGACTTTCGGCGCGTGGTCCGCTGCTCCACTGCCGGCCGCGGCGTCGGCTGGCGCTGCGCGGAGGGTCGTGGGATCGAGCAGGTAGAAGGGGCGGATGTCGGCGATCTTCGGAACCGCCATGTAGAGGAGTTTGCCGTCGGCAAGTGCCCGCAGCCGCACCGGCAGTTGGGCCTTGTCCGGGTTGGACTTGATGACGCTGGCGCTTCGCCAAGCGTCATGCTGCGGCATCACGGGGTCCCGACCCTCCTTCACTGCCCGCTGGATGTGCCGAGCTCCAGTGCGCCCACGACTGGCTGACCCTGGTGCCGGCGTTCTCGCACGACCCGCTCGCCGGGGCGGGGGAGCGGGGCGACGCGCTGACCGTCGCGCTGGACCATTACCGGCCCGGCCAGGAGGTCTACCTGTGCGGGCCGCCGTTGATGGTGGCCGGGTCACGGCTGCGGCTGCTCGCCGCCGGGGTGCCGGCCGAGCGCATCCACCTGCCGACCGAGCATGTCGCCTAACCCTATCGTTTTTTTCGTTTTGGCGGGTATCGTGGTGACGGGATCGATGACGTCGGAGGATCTTGTGACGGTGGTACCCGCAGGCGGATCGGCGCCCAACGGTGACGAGCTGCGGCGCTTTGCCCGACGGTCGCTGCGGGGGCGGCGGCTGCAACTGATCGTCGACGGCGGAGAACCGGTCGACGTGCCGTCCGTGGTGGGCGAGGCCCTCGCCGAAGTCGTGTCGATCCTCGGTCGAGGGCGGCCGGTGCGGGTGATGGCGGAGAATGTCGAGCTGTCGACCGGGGAGGCCGCCGCGATCCTGGGCGTGACCCGCCCGACGGTGGTCAAGCTGATGACCGATGGCGTTCTGCCCTACACCCGCCCCAACTCCAGCCGCCGGGTCGCATTGCACGATGTGCTGGCCTACAAGGAGCGCCGGTCGAGAGCGCGCCGTGAGGCCCTGGACGAGTTGACAACGGACGCGATCGACATGGGCGTCTACGACGAAGCGATCCGGCGCGGCCGCAGGCCGTCGGGCGACCAGCCGGACGAGTGACCGCCCACTGATGACCGTTGCCGTGCTGGACGCCTGCGTCCTCGTGCCCAGCGTCCTCGCCGATACCCTGCTGCGCTGCGCCGAGCAGGACCTGTACCGCCCGCTCTGGACGCGGGCGATCCTCGACGAGGTTCGCCGGAACCTGCCGCCGTCGGCGCTCGGTGCCAAGGCCGAACGCAGGGTCGAGGTCATGCGAGAGCACTTTCCCACCGCGATGGTCTCGGGCTATGAGCATCTCATCGCCGAGATGACCAACGACCCCAAGGACCGCCATGTGCTCGCCGCTGCCGTTGCCGCCGACGCGGAGGTGATCGTCACCGCCAACCTCCGTGACTTCCCGGACCACGCGCTCGCGCCGTACGCCATCGAGGCGTTGCACCCGGACGACTTCCTCTGCCTGCTGCTGGAGGACGACCCGGAACGAATCGCCGACATCGTCGTACAGCAGGCGGAGGCCACCGGCAGAGGCGGACGGCCGAAACTCAGTGTGGATGACGTCCTGAGCGGCCTGGCCGGTTGCCGGGCGATCCGGTTCGCGCACCGGGTCTCTCTCCAACTGGCCGAAGGTCGTTGGCCCTGACGTCTACCAGATGCTCGCCTGCTGCGTCGCCTACCGGCTATCTCGCGGGCACCTGGTCTACGCCCTCGGTGCGCGCCCACCGACCCGGCACGTCGTACGCAATGCCGGGGTCGAGATCGTCTGCCACGCACTCGACCTGGCCGCCGACCCATCGGCGCTCCTGGCTCACGTCCGGGTCCTGGCTGACGAGGTCACCCGGGAAAGCTCCGGCTCGGAAGTCGACTGAAGCCGGCGACGGGTCGGTACGCAGGACGTGAGTGCCCCATACTGGCCCGGTGTTCACTCTCGCCCAGGCGCGGTACCTGGTCGCCACCCTGCAGCCCCGCATCGACGAGCTGATCGGCATCCGGGCCGACCTGGCCGAGTTACAGGCCGACCTGGCCGGCCCCGGGATGTCGGCGCTGGGCGGCCGGGCCGAGGTCAAGGCCCTGGAGGCCCGGTTGCACGGCGTGCTGGAGGATTTGAACTCGCACGACATCCAGGTCAAGGGGATCGCCCCGGTGCTGCTCGACTTCCCCGGCGAGCGCGAGGGTCGGGCGGTGCTCTGGTGCTGGCTGGAGGGCGACTCCGACGTGCGCTGGTACCACCGGGTCGAGTGCGGCTTCGCCGGCCGTCGCCCGGTCCGCTGACCCCGCCGTCGGTGCGCCGCGCGGGGCCGACGCCGGCGTCGAACCGGCCGCCGGGCTGAGCGCCACCGCCGCCGGGCTGAGCGCCACCGCCGCCGGGCGGCCGTGGCCGGGTCAGTCGGCGGCGGAGCGGGGGAGGGGGTCGGCCGGCGGGTCGGTGACGGCGAAGACCACCACGTTGTCCCGGTAGTGGCCGACGCGTCGGTCGAAGTCGCCGCCGCAGGTGATCAGGCGCAGCTCGGGGACGGGCGTCGGGCCGTACACGGTGGCGGTGGGGAAGGCGTCCTTGGGGGTGCGCAGCGCGCCGGTGACCCGGAACCTCACCCGGCGGTCGCCCCGCCACACCTCGATCCGGTCGCCGGGCCGTAGTTCGCCGAGGCGGGCGAAGACGGCCGGGCCGCGCCGCGAGTCCAGGTGCCCGGCGATCACCGCCGGTCCCGGGTCACCCGGTGCGGGGCCGCCGCCGTACCAGCCCGCCCGGGTGAAGTCCGCCGGGGGGACCAGGGTGCCGGCCCGGTCCAGCCCGAGCGCGGTGAGCGCGGAGTCGACGCCGATCCGCGCCACGCGTACCCGGGTGGGGGGCGTCGGGGTGGCGCGGGGGGTGCCGGCCCCGGTGGCGCAACCGGCCACGCAGCCGGGCTGCCAGCTGCCGGCCGCGCCGGCCGGCCGGGCGGAGTCGGTGGTCGGGCCGCTGTCGGTGGCCGCCAGGCCGACGCCGGTGCCGGCGGCCAGGCAGAGCGCCGCACCGGCCGCGACCAGGGCGGCGGCAGGCGTCCGGGCGCGGTGCCGACGGATCGCGAAGCCGGGCCCGGTCACCAGACCGGTCGCCGCCGACGCCGCACCAGCACCGTCGTGCCCACCACCACGGCCCCCGCGAGCAGCCCGCCGGCCACCATCATCGGGTACGCCCCGAGCCCGCCCCCGGCCAGCCCACCGGCGCCCGCCGGCACGCCACCGGCCGGGGCGACCCCGCCACCCCGGGCGTCCTCGCGCAGCTCGGTGGTGAGCCCGCCCCGCTTGCCGTCGAGCACCAGCAGCGAGTAGACCCGACCGCCGGTGAGGGTCACCTCGGCATCGGCGGTCGGTCCGTTGCCGCCGCCGAGGCGCAGCCGCCAGCGGCCCGGCTCGACCTGCCGGTATTTGGTGGTGGTGGCGAACCGGACGGCGTCGGCGATGGTGGGGCCGTCATCGGCTTTCACGTCGACCACCGGGGCGCGGACGGAGGCCTGGACGACCCGAACCTTCGCCTGGCCGGCCGTCGGGGCGGTCAGGTCGTCGGTGAGCACCCGCAGGCCGAGGTCGGCATAGCGACCCACCCCGGCCACCGTGTACGCCTCGCCCGCGTCGACCGCCACCTCGGTGGTGAGCACCGGCGGTTCGCTGGCCGGGGCGCCGGCCTGCCGCATCGCCACCGCGTACCGGCCGACGGCCAGGGGCAGGTAGCGGGAGACGACGCCGTAGCCGACGGCGGGGAAGACCTGCGGCGCGTCGTTGCCGGGGGCGGAGAGGTAGACGTCCACGGCGGGGGTGTCGGGGGACAGGTGGGCCAGCCGGACGTAGCCGACGTCGCCGGCCGCCGCACTGGCCGGCGCGACGCCGGTGGTGGCCAGCGCGCTGCCGAGCAGGAGCGTGCCGGCGGCGGCGAGCAGTCGGCGTGGCGCGGTGGGGAGTTGGGGCATCTCGCCTCCGAGGGTGGTGTCGGTCCCGGCCCCCAGCGTCCCGTGAACGGGACCCGATGGCAAGTTGACCGGCCGTCGTGTCCCGCTGTTTCCGATCAGCGTGGTTCGGGTCCACGGTCCGCCCGGCGCATCCGGTACCGTCCGTTCGTGATCAACGTTCGACGGGCCGTCGTCGCCGACGCCGGTGAGATCGTCCGCCTGCGCGGGGTGATGCTGGCCGACATCGACCAGATGGCCCCCGCGCCGGGGCCCTGGCAGCAGGCGGCCCGGGAGGTGTTGCACCGGCGGCTGGCCGAGCCCGCCGACCTGATGGCGGTCTTCGTCGTGGACGACCCGGACCGGCCGGGCGTCCTGGCGGCCTGTGCCACCGGCACCATCGAGCAGCGTCTCGGCGGCCCCGGCAACCCCGACGGCCTGGCCGGATACGTCTTCAACGTGGTCACCGAGCCGGTGCACCGTCGGCGCGGCTACTCCCGGGCCTGTCTGGAGGCGCTGCTCGACTGGTACCGGCAGCGCGGGGTCGGCAAGGTCGACCTGCGGGCCTCACCCGACGGTGAACCGCTCTACCGGTCGCTGGGTTTCGGGCCCACTTTCGGGCCCACGTTACGGCTGAGCCTGCCCGTCGCACACCGGAGGAACTGACGGATGTTCGCGTTGCCGCTGACCGAGGACGCCGAGCTGCGTCCGCTCTCACCGTGGCACGCGGAGGAGTTCCTGACCCACCTGGACCGGGCCCGGGAACACATCGCCCCCTGGGTGGGCGCGTCCTTCGTGGCCACCGACCTGGAGTCGGCCCGCCGGGTGCTGCGTCGGTCCGCCGACAAGTGGGCCGACGACGCCGGGGGCATCTGGGGGATCTGGCGCGACGGCGTCCTGGTCGGCGGGGTGCTGTTCGTGTCGTTCAGCACGGCGACCGGGGTGGCCGAGGCGGGTTGCTGGCTGGAGCCGGCCGCCGAGGGTCGGGGCCTGGTGACCCGCGCGGCGACCCGGATCGTGGACTGGGCGATCCGGGAACGCGGCATCCACCGGGTCGAGTGGCGGACCAGCGCCGGCAACGTCCGCAGCATCGCGGTGGCCCGGCGGCTCGGCATGCGGCACGAGGGCACCCTGCGCCAGGTCGCCTCTGCGCCGACGGGCCGGGTGGACATCGAGGTCTGGGCGGTACTGGCCGACGAGTGGCGGGCCACCGGCTGACCGCTGGGCGCGGGCCGTCCGCTGCCCCGGCCGCAGGCATACCCGTGTGCGGCGATCATCCGGCCGGATCATCGGGCGGACCGCCCGGGGCGGGCCGGCGGCGCGGCTGCCGTCCCGCCCCGGGCGGTCGGATGTCGGCTCAGACGTCGGCGTAGCGGCGGGCGGCGGCCAGGGCGTCCCGTAGCCGCTGGGCGTCGGTCGGCAGGCCCGGCTGCTCGAAGCCGGCGGCCGGGTCGGCCGTGTAGAAGACGCCGTACGCGGCGGTGTCCCGCTGGAACCGCCAGCCCTCGGCGAGCGGCCCGACGTCGACCGTGTCGTACCCGATGGAGTCGATGAACGCGGTGACCTCGGCCTTGGCCGTGGCGTCGTCCCCGGCGACCGGCAGCGAGGTGCGGTCGGCGGCCCCCGCCGGGCGGGCCAGGGCGAGCAGGTGCTTGAAGTAGATGTTGTTGAAGCCCTTGACCACCCGCGACTGCGGCAGGTGCCGCTGGAGCAGCTCGCTGGTGGTGGTCGACTCGTCGTCCAGCTCCGGGAAGCTGTCGTCGCGCTCCGGGTAGTAGTTGTTGGTGTCGATGACGGTCTTGCCGGCGAGCGGCGCGACGGGCACCTCCCGGTAGGCCCGGAGCGGGATGGTGACCACCACCAGGTCACCCGCTGCCGCCGCCTCGGCCGGGGTGGCCGCCCGGGCCCGGATGCCCAGCTCGTCGACCAGGTCCTTGAGCGTCTCCGGGCCGCGTGAGTTGCTGAGCACCACGTCGTGGCCGGCGGTGACCGCCAGCCGGGCCAGGGTGCTGCCGATGTTGCCGCTGCCGATGAGTCCCACAGTTGTCATGCCGGTGACCAACCGGCCCGGCCGGGTGGGTATTCCCGACTTGGTCGATGGGTTATGCGGCGGTGTCGACCGTCCACAGCGGTCCGCCGAGTCGACCGTCCGACGGCGACGTCACGCGCGGATGAACCCCTAGTCACCCCTGTTACTCATCGATGACCTTCCCTAAGCATGTAATTGAGTGATATCTATCTCCCACCACCACTTCCCCACCCCAGGAGTGCGACGTGCGGAGATCCCGACTCGTGACCCTCGCCGTGAGTCTCGCGGCATCCATCGGCGTGACCCTCGGCGCGGCGGTGCCCGTCCAGGCCGCCCCCAGCGACCGGTACGTGGCCCTCGGTGACTCGTACGCCTCGGGCGTCGGCGCCGACAGCTACACCTCCGAGAGCGGTGCCTGCCAGCGCAGCACCAACGCCTACCCGGCGCTGTACAACACGAACGTCAAGCCCGCCTCGTACAAGTCGGTGGCCTGCTCCGGGGCGACGACCACCGACGTGGTCAACAGTCAGCTCTCCGCGCTGACCTCGACCACCACGCTGGTCAGCGTCACCATCGGCGGCAACGACGTCGGCTTCACGTCGATCATGTCGACCTGCGTGCTCCAGGGGGAGACCCAGTGCGTCGCGGCCGTGCAGGCCGCCGAGAACAAGGCCCGCGCGGAACTGCCCGCCAAGCTGGCGACCGTCTACAACGGGATCAGGTCCCGCGCGCCGTCGGCCCGGGTGGTGGTGGTCGGTTACCCGGTCTTCTACCAGCTCGGCACGGTCTGCGTGGGGCTCAGCGCGAACTCCCGCGCGAAGATCAACGAGGGCATCAACCTGGTGGACGACATCACCCGTACCGCCGCCACCTCGGCCGGCTTCACGTTCGCCGACGTGCGGTCCATCTTCGTCGGTCACCAGCTGTGCAGCTACGGCGAGAAGTGGCTGCACGCGCTGAACTTCGTCAACCTGGGCGTCTCCTACCACCCGACGGCGGCCGGCCAGTCCGGCGGCTACTACCCGGTCTTCCGCTCCGCCGCGGGCTGAGCCCGGGCGGGCCACCGCGTGCCAGGCCGCGCCGACCCCTCCGGGTGGTCGGCGCGGCCTGGTCGGTGGTGGGCGGCCGGATGGGTGCGCAGGGGTGCCGAAGGATCGGCGGGCGCGGTCCCGGGTTGACTCGGGACAAGGGAAAGCGTGATCCTTGGCCTGCGCTCCCATCGTCGAGCATCGATTCCTTAGGAAGGAACGCTCGTGCGTATCACTACCGCACTACTCCCGGCGGCCCTTGCCGTGGCCCTCGGCGGGCTGGCCCTGCCCCAACCGGCCCGGGCCGCGACCGGCCCCGCCCTGGCCGTCGACGCCACCGCCGGCCGGCATCCGATCAGCCCGTACGTCTACGGGATGAACTTCGCCGACGCCGCGCTGGCCCGCGACATCCGACTGCCGGTGAACCGCTACGGCGGCAACGCCACGACCCGCTACAACTTCCGCGCCGACACCACCAACCGGGCGGCGGACTGGTACTTCGAGAACATCCCGAACGACAACGCCGATCCGGAGAGCCTGCCGAAGGGCTCCGAGTCCGACCGGTTCATCGCCGGGGACAAGGCCACCGGGGCCGAGACCGTGCTGACCCTGCCGATGCTCGGCTGGATCGCGAAGGAACGGGCCAGGGCCTGCGCGTTCAGCGTCGCCAAATACGGCCCGCAGGAGTCCACCGATCCGTGGGCCCCGGACTGCGGCAACGGGAAGAAGCCCGACGGCACGAACATCACCGGCAACGACCCCCGGGACACCAGCGTCGCGGTCGGCCCCGAGTACGTCACCGACTGGATCACCCACCTCAAGACGGAGTTCGGTGCCGCCGGCGACGGCGGGGTCCGGTTCTACAACCTGGACAACGAACCCGACCTGTGGCACAGCACCCACCGCGACGTCCGGTCCGCCGGGCTCGGCTACGACGAACTACGCGACCGGACCTACGAGTACGCCGCCGCGGTGAAGGCCGCCGACCCGGGCGCGAAGGTCCTCGGGCCGGTCGGCTGGGGGCTGAACTCGATCACCTACTCCGGGCTCGACCAGGACACCTGTAGCCGTACCGGTTGCTGGTCGAACCCGCCGGACAAGGCCGCGCACGGGGGTCAGGACCTCGGCCCCTGGTACCTGGACCAGATGCGCGCCTACGAGCAGCAGCACGGCACCCGGCTGCTCGACTACTTCGACATCCACCTGTACCCGCAGCAGTCCGGGGTGTTCAGCCAGGAGCCCGGCAACGACACGACCAAGGCCCTGCGGCTGCGCTCCACCCGCCAGCTCTGGGACCCCACGTACGTCGACGAGAGCTGGATCAACCAGCCGGTCCGGTTCATCCCCCGGATGCGGGACCTGGTGGACCAGCACTACCCGGGCACCAAGATCGCGATGACCGAGTACAGCTGGGGCGCGTACGGGGACATCAACGGTGCGCTCGCCCAGGCCGACCTGCTCGGCATCTTCGGCCGCGAGGGCCTGGACATGGCCAACCTGTGGACCGCGCCGACGACCGACCAGCCGGTGGCGCACGCCTTCCGGATCTTCCGTAACTACGACGGCGACGGCGGCGCCTTCGGCGAGACGTCGGTCCGGGCCACCAGCGCCGATCAGGACAAGCTCGCGGTCTACGCGGCCGAGCGGTCCGCCGACAAGGCGCTCACCCTGGTCGTGGTGAACAAGTCCGGCGACGAGCTGACCGCCCCGGTCGCCCTGACCGGCGTCGGGGCCGGCACCGCCGAGGTCTACCGGTACAGCGGGGCGAACCTCGCCGGTGTCGTCCGGGCGGCCGACCAGCCGGTCGGCGCGACCGGTTTCACCGCCACCTTCCCGGCCAACTCCATCACCCACCTGGTGCTGCCGCGCGGCGACGACGCCGACACCGAGGCGCCCACCGCGCCCGGTCGGCCCGTCGCCGGTGCCATCACCACCGACAGTGTCGCGCTGAGCTGGGCACCGGCCACCGACCGGGTCGGCGTCACCGGCTACGACGTGCACCGGGTCGAGGGCACCGGCACGGAGAAGCTGGGGAGCGCCACCGGCACCTCGTTCACCGCGACCGGGCTGACCGCGGACACCGCGTACACCTTCGTGGTGACCGCGCGGGACGCGGCGGGCAACGTCTCGGCCGCCTCACCCGGGCTGACCGTGCGGACCGCCCCGGTGTCCACACCCACCGGTGGCTGCCAGGTCAGCTACGCGGTGTCGAGCAGTTGGCCCGGCGGTTTCACCGCCCAGTTGACGATCACCAACACCGGCGCTGCGGCGCTCGACGGATGGCAGCTCGACTTCGACTTCCCGGCGGCCGGGCAGCAGGTCGGGCACGGCTGGTCGGCGACCTGGAAGCAGACCGGGGCCTCGGTGACCGCCGAGAGCCTGAGCTGGAACGGCAGGCTCGCGCCAGGAGCCTCCGCCGCCATCGGCTTCAACGGCACCTGGACCGGGTCCAACCCGGTGCCGGCCGCCTTCACCCTCAACGGGCAGCGGTGCGCCTGAGCTGACCACGGGGGCCCGGGACGGTACGCCGTCCCGGGCCCTTCCGTATCTGTCCCGGCGGGTGCCGGCGGTCCGTCCCCGGGGTGGCGGCGGTCCGTCCCGACGGGTGGGCGGCGGTGGCGTGGCGTACCCGGTCACGAAGGGTGCCGGGACCGTGCGGACGTGCGGCTGGTCAGTGGGGGAGGACCTTGTCGATCGCGGCGCGCAGCTCGGCGGAGTCCGGGGTGACCGTGGGGGCGAACCGGGCGGCGACCGTGCCGTCCGGAGCGACCAGGAACTTCTCGAAGTTCCACCGGACGTCCCCGGTGTGTCCCTCGGCGTCGGGGGTGTCGACCAGCGCCGCATAGAGCGGGTGCCGGGCCGGGCCGTTCACGTCGACCTTCTCGGTCAGCGGGAAGGTGACGCGATAGTTGACCTGGCAGAACTCGTCGATCTCGGTGGCCGTGCCGGGCTCCTGGCCGGCGAACTGGTTGCACGGCACGCCGAGCACCACCAGGCCCCGGTCGGCGTACCCGGTGGCCAGCTCCTGGAGGCCGGCGTACTGCGGGGTGAGGCCGCAGCGGGAGGCCACGTTCACCACCAGCAGGGCCCGGCCCCGGTAGCCGGTCAGGTCGGCGGATCCGCCGGTCAGCGCGTCGATCTCGATGTCGAAGACGGTCATGTCGTGAGGCTACGCGGCGACGCCGGCCCGGGGCGGCGGACGCCTCACCGTCCCGGCGGCGGACGCCTCGCGGTCCCCGGGTGATGAATCGACGGATGCGCATCTTGACGAAGTGATGACGGTGTGAGTAGCGTCTCCCCATCGATTTGGAAAGTTTCCTAACTGTTTGAGGAGGCGCCTCATGAAGAGATCGCTCCGCCGCGCCCTCTGGGCCGGCGCCGTCGTGGCGCTGACCGTGGCGGCGGTACCGGTGACCTCGGCGTTCGGCGCCGGAAGCGTCACCGCGACATTCGCCTCGGCCCAGGACTGGGGGACCGGCCACGAGGGCCGGGTCACCGTCGCCAACGGCTCCAGCGCCAGCATCAGCACCTGGCGCATCGAGTTCGACCTGCCGTCCGGCACCACCATCAGCAGCTTCTGGGACGCCGACGTCACCAGCAGCGGCAACCACTACGTGGCGGTGAAGAAGAGCTGGGCGGGGCCGCTCGGTCCGGGGGCCAGCTTCAGTTGGGGCTACAACGGCACCGGGCCGTACAAGGCGCCGCTGAACTGCACGATCAACGGCGCGTCGTGCGGCGGGGGCACCCCGCCCACCACGAAGCCGCCGACCACCCCGCCGCCCACCACGGCGCCGCCCACGACCGCCCCGCCGACGACCCCGCCCCCGACGACCCCGCCGCCCACGACCACCCCGCCCAGCGGGGACAAGAAGGTCGTCGGCTACTTCGCCGAGTGGGGCGTCTACGGCCGCAACTACCACGTCAAGAACATCGCCACCAGCGGCTCCGCCGCCAAGCTCACCCACATCCTGTACGCCTTCGGCAACACCACCGGCGGCCGGTGCACGATCGGGGACAGCTACGCCGACTACGACAAGGCGTACACCGCGGCGGACAGCGTGGACGGCGTCGCCGACACCTGGGACCAGCCGCTGCGCGGCAGCTTCAACCAGCTGCGCAAGCTCAAGAAGATGTACCCGCACCTGAAGGTGATCTGGTCCTTCGGCGGTTGGACCTGGTCGGGCGGCTTCACCCAGGCCGCGCAGAACCCGGCCGCGTTCGCCGACAGCTGCTACAGCCTGGTCGAGGACCCCCGCTGGGCGGACGTCTTCGACGGCATCGACGTCGACTGGGAGTACCCCAACGCCTGCGGCCTGACCTGTGACACCAGCGGCCCGAACGCCTTCAAGAGCGTGATCGGCGCGCTGCGGTCCAAGTTCGGCTCGTCTGCCCTGGTCACTGCCGCGATCACCGCCGACGGCAGCAACGGTGGCAAGATCGACGCCACCGACTACGCCGGTGCGGTGGGCAACCTCAACTGGCTGATGCCGATGACCTACGACTACTTCGGCGCGTTCAACGCGCAGGGCCCCACCGCCCCGCACTCGCCGCTCACCTCCTACACCGGGATTCCGCAGCAGGGCTTCCACTCCGACGCGGCGATCCAGAAGCTCAAGTCCAAGGGGGTCCCGGCCAACAAGCTGCTGCTCGGCGTCGGCTTCTACGGTCGGGGCTGGACCGGGGTGACCCAGGCCGCCCCGGGGGGCAGCGCCACCGGCGCCGCCCCCGGCACCTACGAGGCGGGCATCGAGGACTACAAGGTCCTCAAGAACACCTGCCCGGCCACCGGCACGATCGCCGGGACGGCGTACGCCAAGTGCGGCAGCAACTGGTGGAGCTACGACACGCCGGCCACCATCGGCGGCAAGATGACCTACGCCAAGAACCAGGGTCTCGGCGGCGCGTTCTTCTGGGAACTCTCCGGTGACACCGGCAACGGCGAGCTGATCGGCGCCATCAAGGGCGGCCTCGGCTGAGCCGAGCGCCACGACACACCACCCGCGCGGGGAGGGACCGGTCACGGTCCCTCCCCGCCCGGCTGTCCGGCCCGGTCAACGGCGGTCCCGCCGGGCGAAACGCCGGCCGGTCGGGGCGGCACGGCCGTGCCGGGTTGCCACCCGACGGGTGCGGTGTGGCAGACTCGCCGGTCGGCATCCGGCCGACATCCGCACCGTCGACATCCGCACCCGGGGAGGACGCATGGGCCGCAGGCTCCGCACCGCCGGCGTCGTACCGCTGGCCCTGCTGCCGTTCACCCTGCTCGGCTGCGGTCTCGGTGGGGACGACAAGGCCGACGGCGGGCCCACCCGGGTCCCCGTCCAGGAGGCGTCCACCAAGGCCCGCGAGCGGGTCCAGGCGTACCTCGACGCGATGGCGGCCAAGGACCCGGCCGCCGGTCGCCACCAGCTCTGCGCGACGATGCAGGCGGGCTTCGACGCCGCCGCGACCGGGCCGAACGGTGATTTCGCCGACCATTTCAAGGTGCCCGCCGCGACGATCACCGACATCCGGACCGGTGCCAAGGGTCAGGAGGTCAGCACCACGGTGACCGTTTCGGTGGGGACGAAGAAGGCCACCCGGTCGCTGCTGTTCACCGTCACCAGGGACGGCGCGGACTGGTGCATCGCGGGCGAGGAGCCCGGCGGACACCTCCCCGCGCCGTCGGTCACCCCCTGACTCCCAACTACCGGAACCCCGCCCCTCGGGGCCGCAGCGTCCGGACCGTCGCCGTACGCTTTCTCCCATGCGCCATGAGTGGCATCAGCTGAGCTACCCCGCCGTGAGCAGCCCCGGGCTGCAGACCAGCCGCCCCACCGTCGACTCGGCCGAGGACGCCGCTCTCGGCCTCGACCGGTGGCGTGAGCTGCCCCGTCAGCAGATCCCGCCGTGGTCCGACCCGGCCCAGGTCGCCGAGGTGTGCAAGGTGCTCGACACCGTGCCGTCGGTGGTCGCCCCCTACGAGGTCGACCAGCTCCGACGCAAGCTCGCCCTGGTCTGCGAGGGCAAGGCGTTCCTGCTCCAGGGGGGTGACTGCGCCGAGACCTTCGCCGACAACACCGAGAGCCACCTGCTGGCCAACGCCCGCACCCTGCTCCAGATGGCGATCGTGCTCACCTACGGCGCGTCCCTGCCGGTGGTGAAGGTGGCCCGGGTCGCCGGCCAGTACACCAAGCCCCGGTCGCTGCCGACCGACGCCCGGGGCCTGCCCGCCTACCGGGGCGACATGATCAACGCGCTGGAGGCCGACCCGGCCGCCCGGGTCGCCGACCCGCAGCGCATGATCCGGGCGTACGCGAACTCGGCCGCCGCGATGAACATGCTCCGCGCCTACCTGGCCGGCGGCCTGGCCGACCTGCACGCGGTGCACGACTGGAACAAGGGCTTCGTGAAGAACTCCGCGGCGGGGGAGCGCTACGAGGCGATCGCCCGGGAGATCGACCGCGCCATCGGGTTCATCCGGGCCTGCGGGATGACCGAGGACGACGCGCTGCGCACCGTCACCCTCTACTGCTCCCACGAGGCGCTGGCCCTGGAGTACGACCGGGCGCTCACCCGGGTCTCCGACCGCCGGGCGTACGGGCTGTCCGGGCACTTCCTCTGGGTCGGCGAGCGGACCCGACAGCTCGACGGCGCGCACATCGACTTCATCTCCCGCATCGCCAACCCGATCGGCGTGAAGCTCGGCCCGACCACCAGCCCGGACGAGGCGATCGAGCTGTGCGAGAAGCTCAACCCGGAGAACATCCCGGGCCGGCTCACCCTGATCAGCCGGATGGGCAACCACAAGGTCCGCGACGCGCTGCCGCCGATCGTCGCCAAGGTCACCGCCGCCGGGGCCAAGGTGGTGTGGCAGTGCGACCCGATGCACGGCAACACCCACGAGTCCTCCAACGGCTACAAGACCCGGCACTTCGACCGGATCGTCGACGAGGTGCTCGGCTACTTCGAGGTGCACCGGGGGCTGGAGACCCACCCCGGCGGCATCCACGTCGAGCTGACCGGTGAGGACGTCACCGAGTGCCTCGGCGGTGCCCAGGGCATCGAGGACCTCGACCTGCCCGGCCGGTACGAGACCGCCTGCGACCCGCGCCTGAACACCCAGCAGTCACTGGAGCTGGCCTTCCTGGTGGCGGAGATGCTCCGTGGCTGACCAGCCGACCGGCCTGGCCGGCGACCCGACGGACGGACGGGACACGACGGGCACGACGGACGGACGGGGCACGACGGACGGACGGGGTGCCCCGGGTGCCGGCCGGCGGGCGGATGGGCACCCCGGCGACCCGGGCCCGGTGGTGGACCTGCGCTCCGACACGGTGAGCCGGCCCACCGCCGGGATGCGGGAGGCGATGGCCGCCGCCGAGGTCGGCGACGATGTCTACGGCGAGGACCCGACGGTCAACGCGCTGGAGGCCGAGGTCGCCGCGCTCTTCGGGCACGAGGCGGCGCTCTTCGCCCCGACCGGCTCGATGGCCAACCAGATCGCCCTGCAACTGGTCGTCCCACCGGGCGACGAGTTGCTCTGCGACGCCGACGCGCACGTGGTCACGTACGAGGTCGGTGCGGCGGCGGCGTACGGCGCGATCTCCACGCGGACCTGGCCGGCCCTCGGCGCGGACCTCGACCCGGGCGTGGTGGAGGCGATGATCCGGCCGGACGGCTACTTCGCGGTGCCGACCCGGGCCATCGCCGTGGAGCAGACCCACAACCGGGGTGGTGGCGGGGTGATCCCGCTGGCGACCCTGCGGGAGTTGCGCCGGGTCGCCGACACCGCCGGCCTCGCCCTGCACTGCGACGGTGCCCGGATCTGGCACGCGCATGTCGCCGACGGGGTGCCGTTGCACGAGTACGGCGCGCTCTTCGACACCCTGTCGGTCTGCCTCTCCAAGGGTCTCGGCGCACCGGTCGGCTCGCTGGTCATCGGCAACGCCGCGCAGATCACCCGGGCCCGGTTCCTGCGCAAGCGGATGGGTGGCGGGATGCGGCAGGTCGGGGTGCTCGCCGCCGCCGGCCGGTACGCCCTGGCCCACCACCTCGGCCGGCTCGCCGACGACCACGCCCGTGCGGCCCGGCTCGCCGAGGCGGTCGCCCCGTTCGGAGTGCTCGCCGGGCCGGTGCGCACGAACATCGTCCCGTTGGACCTGACCGGGCACCGGCTCGACGCGCGGGCCCTGGCGACCGCCGCCCGCGCGGAAGGGGTGCTGCTGTCGGTGCTCGGCCCCCGCACCGCCCGCCTGGTCACCCACCTCGACCTCGACGACGCCGCCATCGACCACGCCACCAAGGTCCTCCCCCACCTCCTAACCCCCTAACCCCCTAACCCCACCCCTCCCCTCCTCATGCCGCCCCGCACCACCCGCGCCTTCCGGTGTTGATCAAGAGGTTTACGTCAGCCTGAAGATCAAAGTTGACGTAAACCTCTTGATCACCGGAGGCGTCGGGCGGGGGAGGGCGTGCGTGCGGGCGGGTGGGGTGGGGTGGGGTTAGGGGTGGAGGCGGGTGAGGGTGGCTATGTCGGTGGCGTGGCCCTCGTGTCTGTCCGACGGGGTCTCCACCACGACGGGGATGCCGGCGGTCGCCGGGTGGGCCATCAACTCGGCGAAGGCCGGCTCACCGATGCTGCCCTTGCCGATGTTCTCGTGCCGGTCCCGGGTGGAGCCGCACAGGTCCTTGGAGTCGTTGGCGTGGATCAGCTTCAGCCGGTCCGCCCCGACCGTGGCGACCAGGGTGTCCAGGGTGGCGGTCATGCCACCCTCGGCGGCCAGGTCGTGCCCGGCCGCCCAGGCGTGGCAGGTGTCGAAGCAGACCCCCAGCCCCGGGTGCCGGTCGACCGCGTCCAGGTAGGGGCCGAGGTGCTCGACCCGGGAGGCCAACGACCGGCCGCCACCGGCGCTCGGCTCCACCAGCAGCAGCGGACCGCCGCTGGCCGTGGTCTCGTCGAGCAGCGGCAGCAGTGACTCGCGTACCTGCCGCAGGGCGGTCTCGGCGTAACCGGCGTCGACGGCGCTGCCGGCGTGGAACACCACGCCGCGGGCCCCGATCGCCCGCCCCCGGCGCAGCGCGTGCGCCAGCGTCTGCGTCGACTTCTCCACCGTCGCCGGGGTGGGCGAACCGAGGTTCACCAGCAGCGACGCGTGGATGTAGACCGGTACGCCACGGGTGGCGCAGCCGTCGGCGAAGAGCGCGTCCTGGGCCGGGTCGCCGGCCGGCAGCGCCCAGCCGCGCGAGTTGGCGACGTAGACCTGCACCACCTGGGAGCCGGTCGCGTCCACGTACGGCAGGGCCGCCCTGGCCAGCCCACCAGAGGTGGGCGTGTGCGAGCCGACCGGTCGGCGGGTGCTCACAGGCAGCCCAGGGTGACCGGGGTGCCCGGCGGCACCTGGGAGTTCTCACCCGGGTTCTGGAACCGGACGATGCCGTTGGGGTTGAACTGGACGTTCACCGTGAACCCGGCCCCCTCCAGTTGCTGTTTGGCCTGTTGGCAGGGCAGGTCGACCACCCGGGGGACGGCCACCTGCGGTGGGCCCTTGCTGACGTCCAGCTTGACCTTGGTGCCCTTCTCCACGCCCGCGCCGTCGGCCGGGCTCTGCCCGAGCACCTCGTCGCGCGGCTTGTCGGAGTCCTTGTAGGTCTCGACCGGCACCAGCCCGAGCCGGGACAGGGCGCTGCGGGCGTCGTTGAGGCTCTTGCCGACCAGGTCGGGCACCGTGATCGGGGCCCGGCCCCGGCTCAGGATGACGGTCACCTTGGTGCCCGGTTTGACCTCGGTGCCCACCTTGGGGTTGGTGTCCACCACCACCCCGGCCGGCAGGTTGTCGTCATAGCGGGGACTGCCCTTGGCGACCACCAGCTTCGCGCCGGTCAGGTCGGCCTCGGCCAGGTCGAACTCCTTGCCGACCACGTCCGGCAGCGGGAACCGCTCCGGGCCGAGGGAGAGGGTCAACGTGATGGTGCCGCCCTTGAGGATCTTGGCGGCCGAGCCGGGGTCCTGGGCGACGACACCGTCGCGGGGGATCTTCTCGTCGTAGCGCGGCGCGGCGAAGGTGAGGCGGAACCCCGCCCGGTCCGCCTGGGCCTGCGCGTCGGCCCGGCTGAGGTTCACCAGTTGCGGAGCGACCGTGTAGCGGCCCACCCCCACCCACCAGCCACCCATCGCGGCGAGCAGGCCGACCACCACCACGGCCGCCGCCACCGACAGCCGGCCGCGCGGGCTGCCCATCACCCGGGTACGCAGCTCCGCCAGGCGGGACCCCAGGCCGGTGCTCTCGGCGGCCCGGCGTCGGTGCGGGCGTTGCTGCGGGGTGGCCGGCTCGGGCAGCCGGGCCCAGGTCGGCCGGGTCACCGGGGTGACCGCCGCGACCACCATCGTGGGCTGGGCCACCGCCGGCAGATCCTCGGCCACCCGGCCCAGCACGGCGGTATGCGCGTTCGGGTTGCCCAGGTCGTCCCGGGCCACCTGCACCTCGGCCAACAGGGCGCCCGCGTCGGCCGGGCGGGCACCCGGGTCCCGTCGGGTCGCCCGGGCGACCAGCTCGTCGAGCACCCGGGGCAGGCCCGGCACCAGGATCGACGGGGCCGGGACGTCCCGGTCGACGTGCTGCCAGGCCACGTCGACCGGGCGGTCCCCGTCGTACGGCACCCGGCCGGTGAGCATCTCGAACAGCACGATGCCGGCCGAGTAGACGTCGGTACGGGTGTCGGCCCGCCCGTCGGTGACCAGCTCCGGTGCCACGTACGCGACGGTTGCCATCAGCTGGTTGCCGTCGCCCTCCTCGGCGCTGGCCTCCACGGCGCGGGCCAGGCCGAAGTCGGCGACCTTGACCACGCTGTCGACCAGGTTGGCGACCCCGCCGGTGGGTGCCTCGGCGACCAGCACGTTCTCCGGCTTGACGTCACGGTGGACCAGCCCGGCCCGGTGCGCGGCGGCGATCGCGGCGAGCATCTGCTCCATGATCGCCAGCGCCTCGTCGGGGTTCAGCCGGTGGCGTTCGGCGAGCACCTCGCGCAGGGTGCGACCCCGGACGTACTCCATCACCAGGTAGGGCAGCCCCTGGTGGGTGCCCTGGTCATAGACGGCGACCACGTTGGGGTGGGTCAGCCGGGCGATGGCCTTGGCCTCGTCGGTGAACCGGTCCGGAAAGCCCGCCAGCCGGGATCGCGCCTCGGCGGCCTGGGACGGGTGAATGATCTTCACCGCGACGGTACGCTCCAGGCGCTCGTCGGTGGCGGTGTACACGGTCGCCATGCCACCACGGGCCACGCGACCGCGGATGCGGTAGCGCCCGTCGAGCAGCGAGCCCAGCAACGTGTCGGCGACCTGAATGTCCATCGGCAGGGAGTCTATGTGTCCTGAGGGTGAAGGTTGAACAGGATGCTACAGCCGGGGTCCGCACCGGTCCGTCCCGCCGCGCTCACCCAGGCACGACGGGGTGCCGCTGCACGTGCGGCGGGGCGACGTGGCAGGGTGGTCCGGTGACCGATTCCGTACCCGCCGACCAGTCCACCGGAAGCGACCTCGGCGGCCCCCGCGACCCGGCCGACTGGCTGAGCCTCCCCGACGTGGCCGAGCGGCTCGACCTGTCGATCAGCAAGGTCCACCAGATGATCCGGGACCGCGAGCTGATCGCCGTCCGCCGGGACGGCATCCGCCGGATCCCCGCCGATCTGGTGGCCAACGCGACGGTGCTCAAGCACCTGCCCGGTGTGCTCAACCTGCTCGCCGACGCCGGCTACGACGACGAGGCCGTGCTGCGCTGGCTCTACGAGCCCGACGACACCCTCTCCGGTGGCACGGGCGCGGTCACCCTCGGCGGCGACCACGCCCGCGAGGTGAAGCGCCGCGCCCAAGCCCTCGGCTTCTGACCCCGCTTCTCCCCTCTCCCCAGGTTGATCAAGAGGTTTAGGTCAGTTGATCAAGAGGTTTGGGTCATCTGCCGAGGCATTCGTGACCGAAACCTCTTGATCAACGTGGTCCGGCGCGGGTGGTCCGGTGCGGGGTGGTTCGGTGCGGGGGGCGCGTTCAGCGTGGGTGGTGCGGTGGGCGTGGGGAGGGGTCAGTCGGCGCGGCGGGTGGCGGCGATGGCCAGGTCCACCAGGGCCTGGCGGGCCTCGGTGTCGAGGTCGACGCCGGCCAGGGCGGCCAGGGCGGTGTCGGTCAGGGTGACGATGCGCTGCTCGGTCCGGGCCAACGCGCCGGTGCCGCTGATCAGCTCGCGGAGCCGGGCCACCCCGTCCTCGTCCAGGTCCGGATCGCCGAGCCGGCCGAGCAGCAGGTCCCGGCCGGCCTCGTCAGCGGCCTCCACCGCCGCCGCCACCAGGTAGGTGCGTTTGCCCTCGCGCAGATCGTCCCCGGCCGGCTTACCGGTCTGTGCCGGGTCGCCGAACACCCCCAGCACGTCGTCGCGGAGCTGGAACGCCTCACCGAGCGGCAACCCGTACGCCGAGTAGGCGGTGCACACGTCGGCCGACGCGTCGGCGAGCGCGCCACCGAGCAGCAACGGCCGCTCGACGGTGTACTTGGCCGACTTGTACCGGGCCACCTTGCCGGCCCGTTCCAGCGAGACCTCCCCGGTGGCCTGGGTCAGCACGTCGAGGTACTGCCCGACGGTGACCTCGCCGCGCATCTCGTCGAAGACCGGCCGGGCCCGGGCCACCGTGTGCGGGTCGAGCCCGGCGGAGTGCAGCAGCTCGTCGGACCAGACCAGGCAGAGGTCACCGAGCAGGATCGCCGCCGCGTCGCCGAAGCCGTCCGGATCACCGTGCCAACCGGACGCCCGGTGTCGGGTGGCGAACCGTCGATGCACCGCCGGCTCACCGCGCCGGGTGTCCGACCGGTCCATCAGGTCGTCGTGGATCAGCGCGCTGGCCTGGAAGAACTCCAGTGCCGCCAGGGCGGTCACCACCTGGTCGGCGTCCACCCCTCCGGCGCCCCGGAATCCCCAGTACGCGAAGGCCGGACGCAGCCGCTTGCCGCCACCGAGCACGAACCCCTCGATCGCCTCGGCGACCGGTGTCAGAGCGTCGTCGATGCCGGCCATCCAGCTGCGCCGGCCGCACAGGAACTCGGTCAGCGCCTTGTCGACGCGCTGCCGCAGGCCGGCACGGTCGACAGGGGAGACGGGAGCAGCGTGGGTCACGCCACGACGCTAGCCGGTCGCCACCGCCGCCGCCTCACCAGCGGCTCGGCGCGTCATCCCGGTCGCCGCCCCGACCTCGCCCGACCGGCGGCCGGGCCGTCCCGCCGGACGGGACGGCCCGTTGCCCGACATCGGCCCGTTGCCCGACATCGGCCCGTTGCCCGACATCGGCCCGGTCCGGCGTCGCTCCGGTGTCGGCCTGCCCGGACCCGGCTCGACCCATCGGTCCGGTGCGGCGTTGCTGGCCCGGGTCGGCTTCTGGGCGGCCCGTCGGGTGGGGTCGGTCCGTCGGGTCGGGTCGGCCCGTCGGACGCGGGTCGGCCGGTCGGCCAGCGACCCGATCGGGGCGTCGAGGACGACGGCGAGCTGCCGCCGCCAGCGGTCGCCCGGCACCCGTACCGCCCGCTCCCACCGGGACACCTCGTGCCGGGTCAGCGTGGGTGTGCCGGCGGCAGCGCACAGTTCGTCGGCGAGCCGCTGCTGGCTCCACCCACGGGCCAGCCGCAGTTGCCTGATCAGCGGCCCGAGCAGGCTCGGGTCGGGCGGGGCCATCGGTCCTCCGGCGGGATGTCGACGCGGCTCCGCCCACCCGCCCCGCAGGGCGGCCGACGTGCCGCCGGTCACTGCGGCCGACCCCCGCGCGTGACCCCGGGCATCGGCCCCGACCGACGCCACCCGCGCCCGTTCGTTCTACCCCCGGGGTACGACGTTTGCCATGGGGCTGGTCGGCCGGGTTTCGGTGGATGTCGATGCTCTGGTGGGAAGTGCGTGGGGTCGGGCGGCGACGCCCGCTAGAGTCGTCTCGTGGCGCTCGGTCTTCCCTCCGTCCTTCCCAATCCCCAGCCGGCGATCGGGGAGCTGATCCGCGACCGCCAGCCGACGTTCTCATTCGAGTTCTTCCCGCCCAAGACGGCACAGGGTGAGCGGCTGCTCTGGCAGGCCATCCGCGAGCTGGAGTCGTTGCGCCCGTCGTTCGTGTCGATCACCTACGGGGCCGGCGGCTCGACCCGGGACACCACCGTCGCGGTGACCGAACGGATCGCGACCGAGACCACGCTGCTGCCGATGGCGCACCTGACCGCCGTCAACCACTCCGTCGCCGAGTTGCGCAACGTGATCGGGCGGCTGGCCGGCGTCGGCGTCCGCAACGTGCTCGCCGTACGCGGTGACCCGCCCGGTGACCCGGGCGGCGAGTGGATCCGTCATCCGGAGGGCGTCGACTACGCCGAGGACCTGGTCCGGCTGGTGCGCGAGGCCGGTGACTTCAGCGTCGGGGTGGCCGCATTCCCGTACAAGCATCCCCGCTCGGTCGACGTGGACAGCGACACCGCGCACTTCGTCCGCAAGTGTCGGGCCGGCGCGGAGTTCGCCATCACCCAGATGTTCTTCGACGCCGACGACTACCTGCGGCTGCGCGACCGGGTGGCGGCGGCCGGCTGTGACACGCCGATCCTGGCCGGGGTGATGCCGGTGACCCAGATCGGCACCATCGAACGCTCGGTGCAGTTGTCCGGCGCGCCCTTCCCGCCCGCGCTGGCCGAGCGGTTCGACCGGGTCGCCGACGACCCGGAGGCGGTCCGTCGGCTCGGCATCGACCAGGCCAGCAAGATGTGTGCCCGGCTGCTCGACGAGGGGGTGCCCGGCATCCACTTCATCACCCTCAACCGTTCGCCCGCGACCCGGGAGGTGTGGCGCAGCCTGCGGGCCGACGCCCGGGTGTGAACGCGTCGACCCCGACACCTCGACCGCGCCGCGACGGTTGACCGATGGTGGGCACACAGCTGAAATGGGACGAGTACGCGACCGCGTGGGCGCGGTTGCACGGCGGCTTCGACCCCCGGGTCGCGGCGCCGGTGGTCCGGGCCTGGCTGCGCTTCGCGTACCACGTCGGTTATGTGCTGGGCCGGCTGCGGGTGACCCCGACCGCGGTGACCGTCGCCGGGGTGCTGCTCTGCCTGTGCGTGCCGCTGTTCAGCGTCCGGTCGGTCCAGGGGCCGATCGTCGGCGCGCTGTTCGTGCTGTTGGCCTCGGTCGCCGACAGCGTCGACGGGGCGGTCGCGGTCGCCACCGGCCGGACCACCCGGCTCGGCTACGTCTACGACTCGGTCGCCGACCGGCTCGGTGAGATCGCCTGGCTGGCGGCGTTCTGGCTGGTCGGAGCGCCCGGTGCGCTGGTGGTCGCGGCCGGCGCGCTGTCCTGGCTGCACGAGTACGTCCGGGCCCGCGCGGTCGCCGCCGGGATGCGGGAGATCGGCGCGGTCACCGTGGGGGAGCGGCCCACCCGGGTCTGCGTCGCCCTGGTCGGGCTGCTGCTGGCCGGGCTGACCGGGCTGATCGACCTCGACCTGGCCGCCGGCACCATCACCATGGCCACCGCCGTCTGGGTGCTGCTGGCCGGCTTCGGCCTGGGCCAGCTCCTCTCCACCGTCCGCCGCGCCCTCGTCGACGCCGGCTGACGGTCTGCCCGCTGACGCCCGGTCGGCGGCGCGGCCGGCGATGATCGACTCAAGATCGGCCAGGTAGCGGTATCCCCAGCGTCGGATACCCCTCTTTCGCCCCCGTAGCGCCGTGCCCGGCCTGCAGCCCCGGCCCGCAGCCCCGGTGGGGCTGCGGGCGGGGGCGTCACCAGGCGGGGCCGATCTCGTCGGCGACGATCTGGGCGGACAGGGTGACCATGGGCAGGCCGCCGCCGGGGTGGCTGGAGCCACCCACCAGCCACAACCCGTGCACCGGACCCCGGTTGGCGGGGCGGAGCAGCCCACCGGCCGTGCCGTAGATCGACCCGCCGGGCGCGGCGGTCGCGGCGTCCAGGTCGGCGGGGGTACGGGTCTCGCGGAACACCAGCCGGTCCCGGACGTCGACCCCCCGCTCGGCGAGCACGTCGAGGATCCGGTCGGCGTACGCGTCGGCGAGCCCCGGCCGACGCCAGTCGACGGCGTCCGGGGCGGTGCCGTGGCGGGCGGCGTTGACCAGCACGAACCACGCCTCGTGCCCGGCCGGGCGGGCGGTCGGGTCGTCGGCGACGGTGACGAAGACCGTCGGGTCGGTCGCCGGCCGGGCCCGGACCCCCCGGCCGGGGTCACCGAAGACGGCGTCGAACTCGGCGTCGTAGTCGCCGGGGAAGAGGACATTGTGGTGGGCCAGCCCGGAGTCGCCGCGGACCCCGAGCAGCAGCACGAAACCGGCCAGGCTGCGGTGGGTCAGCGCGGCCAGCCGGCCCGGGTGCGGCAGCAGGTCCCGGTAGACGGTGAGCGCGTCGGCGTTCGCGACCACCACGTCGGCGGGGACGGGCGCGTGGACCCCGGCGAGGCGTACCCCGTGCACCCGGCCACCGGCGGCGTCGATCCGGGTGACCGTCTCCCCGGTGCGCACCGTCACGCCCAGGTCCAGGCAGCGCGACAGCAGCGCGTCGGCCAGGGTGCCCAGCCCGCCGCGCAGATACCAGCCACCGAAGGTCAGCTCGGCGTAGGGGACGGCGACCAGCGCGGCCGGGGCGCGGCGCGGGTCCGCGCCGGTGTAGGTGGCGTACCGGTCGAGCAGCATCCGCAGCCGGGGGTCGGACAGGTGGCTGCGGCCCAGCCCGCGCAGGGTGCGGCCGGGCCCGATGGCGGCCAGGTCGCCCAGCCGCCAGGCCAGCGCGGCCAGGTCGCGCGGCGAGTCGACGGTACGCCGCAGGATGTCGCGGTGCGACGCCGTCCAGACCCGGGCGGCCCGTCGCCACAACCGCCGCCAGTCGGCGGCGGCCCGGTCGCCCAGGGTGACGCCGATCCGGGCGGCGAACTCGTCCGGGTCGGCGCACGAGTCGAGGACGGGTCCACCGCCGGGGAAGACGTGCCGCACGATCGGGTCCAACGGGACCAGGTCGAGGTACTCGTCGAGCTTCGCGCCGGTGGCCTCGAACAGTTCGTGGAAGACCTGCGGCAGGGTGAGCAGGCTCGGCCCGGTGTCGAAGTGGAAGCTGCCCGCCGGGGTGTCGTGGACGTACCGGCCGAGTTTGCCGCCGACGGTGTCGGACCGTTCGAAGACGGTCACCTCGTGCCCGCTGACGGCGAGCCGGGCGGCGGTGGCCAGCCCGCCCACGCCGGCGCCGATGACCACGATCCGCGCCATAGCCGCGTCCTCCTAGCTGACCGGACGGCCCCGCCAGGACAGGCGACGCCGCTTCCGCAGATGGTACGACCGCAGCGTCAGCCAACCGAGCACCACGACCGACACGGGGTGGGCCAGCGCGTCGGGCCAGGCCCGGCCGCCGGTGGCGTGGGCGCTGCGCACCCGGCCGGCGACTCCCGCCGCGTACCCGAGCAGGGCCAGGCCGGCGACCGGTGCCGAACCCGCCGCCAGCGCCGCCACCGCCAGCAGCGGCGGCGCGGTGTAGAGCAGGAGCAGCGCGGCGACCACGGCCGTGGCGGCCCCCGGGTGGCCGAAGGTGGCCCAGAGCGACTTGGTGTAGCCGTCGCGCAGTTGGGGCCAGGTCTCGTACATCCGGCAGGCGGCCAGCCGGGAGCCGTCGGCCAGCGCGATCCGCCCGCCGGAGCGCTTCACCGCCCGCGCCAGCTCGATGTCCTCCAGCACCCGGTCGGCGACGGCGGCGTGCCCGCCGGCCCGGTCGTAGCCGGCCCGGTCCACCAGCAGGAACTGCCCACCGGCCGCGGCCAGCGACGGTCGCGCCGAGCGTTCCATCGCGGGCAGCGGCAGGAAGGTCAACCACAACCACTGCAACAGCGGCTGCACCAGCCGGTCACCCACCGTCCGCACCAGAATCCTCGGGTACGCCGACAACAGCGTCGCCCGTGCCGCGCGCAGCTCGGTCACCGCCGCCGCGACCGCGTACGGGGTGAGCACCACGTCCGCGTCGACGAAGGCGAGCACGGTGGCGGCCGGGTCGGTGTGCCCGGCGAGCTGGTGGCAGGCGTACGGCTTGCCCAGCCAGCCCGGTGGCGGGGTGACCCCGGTGCGCAGGGTGACCCGGGGGTCGTCGCCCGCCACCGCGCGGACCACCTCGGCGGTGCCGTCGGTCGAGCCGTCGTCGAGCACCACGATCCGTAAGCCGGGCACCCCCTGCTGGGCGAGCAGCGCGCGCAGGCACGGGGTGACCCGGTCGGCCTCGTCGCGCAGCGGCAGCAGCACCGCCACGGTCTCGCCGACCTCGACCGGCCCGTCGACGGGCCGGCGCAGCCAGTGCCCGGCGTTGACCCAGGTGTGCCCGGTCAGCGCGGTCACCGCGACGGCCAGCACGAGCGCGACCACGGTCACCGCCGACCCCCCGCCGGCCCGCGCCCGCTCATGCCGGGGTGTCGACGCCGGTGCGCTGCGGTGCCGGCCGGTCGACGGGCCGTCGGCGGGCGCGCAGCAGGGTCACCGCCAGCGGCACCGCCACGACCGCCATGCCGACCGCGCCCCAGATCGCCGAGGCGGGCAGCCGGAGGAAGACGGCGTGCGCGAGCACGCTGGAGAAGTACGTCCACAGGTAGAGCGCGAACATCGGGTCGTCGCGGGAGTCGGTGACCGCGACGGCGGGCCCGGCCAGCGGGCGCAGCGCGCTCATCAGCAGCACGGCGAAGAGCAGCCAGCCCAGGTAGTTGCTGATCGGGATGCCGGGCAGTCCGGGCAGCGCCGGGGTGGCGTCGCGCCACACCCAGTAGCCCTCGGCCACCATCTGCGGGTCGAGGAAGAGGTCCCAACCGGCCAGCCCGACGGTGGCCAACGCCACCCGCCCGACGTGCCCCGCCCATCCGGGCGTCCCCGTGCCGGCCGTCGCGGTGCCGGCTGCCCGTCCGGCGGGCGTGGTCAGCCGGACAGCGGCCAGCCAGGCGGGCCAGGCCATCCAGGTCCAGGCCAGCGGGATGATCAACGGCACCCCGGCCAGCTTCGGCCCCAACTCGCCGGAGTAGTCGTAGCTGCCGAACGGAAAGCCGGTGGCCACCCCCAGCGCCTCGATCGCGAACCCGCCGCCGGTGGCCACCGCGACCAGCGCCAGCGCCGCCCGGGGACCCCGGCGCAGCAGCGCGTGCCCCACCGACAGCAGGTAGCCGAGGACGACCGTGGCGACGGTGAGCCGGGCCCGGGTGACCCCGGTGGTGAGCGGATAGCAGATCTGGGTCAGGACCAGGACGGCCAGCAGCAGCCAGGGGACGTGCCGGCGGATCACGGCGTAGCCGGGCCGGACGTGTCGGGTCGGGGCAGCGGCAGGTCCCGGCCGAGCACCCCGAACGGCCGTTCGTCGCCGGGGAACCGGAAGTGCCGCAGCACGTCGACGAAGCCGAACCGCCGGTAGAGCCGCCAGGCCCGGGACGCCCGTTCGTCGGCCTCCGGGGTGGACAGCAGGGTGGTGCCGCCCTCGGCCAGGCTGAGCAGGGCGGTGAGCTGCCGGGCGCCCAGGCCGTGCCCCTGCGCGGGCGGTCGGACGTGCAGCTCGACCACCTCGAAGCAGTGGGTCAGCCAGCGCTGTCGGGCGTCCGGGTGCAGCGCCCGGTAGACCTGGTCGTGCCACCACTGGCCACCCGCGCCGAGATAGCCGTACCCGAAGCCGGCCAGGTGGCCCTCGCTGGTGAGGCTGGCGACGGCGCGGAACCCGGGCCGGCGGGCGTGGGTGGCGATGTAACCGCGTCGGGCCTCCAGCAGGTCGCTGCGGTAGCCCATCGCCTCCCCGTACACCGCGACCACGTCGTCGAGTCGCCGGACGAGATCCTCCGGCGTCCACCGCACCAACCTCATGCGCGTCCTCTCACGGTTGCGGATCACCGTCGGCGACCCATCCCAGCGCCGACCGGTCACCGACCACTGCGCGCACCTCGAAGCGCGCGAACAACTCCTCCGCGTACCACCCCTCGGTGGGGGTGCGGGTGATCGCCGCGCGGTGCTCCGGGTGACGGTACGCGAACGCCACGAGGTCCGTCGGATCGCGCCACACGCTGACCGTGCCCTGCCAGCCCAGCGGCGCCTCACCGACGCCGAACCGGGCGAGCAGCCCCGGCGCGGCGTGCAGCGCGGCGGCCACCGGCGGGACGGCCTTCCAGAAGGTGAGCGCACGGCGGGGACGCAACCGGGCCCGGGTCAGTGCCAGCACCGGCCCGTCGACCCGGCCGCCCGCCGGATCGCCGAACGGACGCCGGCCCGACCACTCGCCCCGGCTGGTCACCGGGCGCAGCTCCAGCCGGGCCGAGGAGCGGGCGATCCGGGCCCAGGAGCGGCCCACCGGGGAGGCGTCGAAGCCGGCCGCCGCGGCGGGGGAGTCCCACACCACCAGCGCGGCCCACCGGGTCAGGTCGGCGTCCCCCGGGCCGAAGCCGGTGCCGGTCCCGGTGCCGAGCAGCTTGCCGAACCGTACGCCGGGGGTGCGTCGCAACCGGCCAGGGTGCCGGGCCATCCGGCCCAACGCCTGACCGAGAGCGGCCCGGGGTACCCGCCACACGTGCAGGGTGACCAGCTCCGGGGTGGTGTTCACGCCACCTCGGCGGGGGTGCCGCCGGTGACCCGCAGCAGCTCCGGGTAGGTGGTGGGGAAGACCGCCTGCGGCACGCCACCGGCGGCCCACACCTCGGCGTGCCCGGCCAGGGCGGTGTCGACCAGGGTGCGCAGCGGCCCGGGGTGGCCGACCGGGGCGACCCCGCCGATCACCTGGCCGGTGTGCTCCCGGACGAAGTCGGGGGTGGCCCGGCGCAGGTGGGTCACCCCGAGTCGGGCGGCCAGGCCGGCGGCGTCCACCCGGTGCGCACCGGAGGTGAGCACCAGCAGCGGCGTGCCGTCGGCGTCGAAGACCAGCGAGTTGGCGATCGCGCCGACGTCGACGCCGAGCGCGTCGGCCGCCGCGGCGGCGGTGTGCGCCGCCACGGGCAGCAGACGGACCTGGCTGGCCGCGCCGGAACCGTCGCGCGCGTCCGCGTCGTCGAGCGCCCGCTGCACCGCCTGCACGTTCGGGTGTGACTGCATGCGGCCCATTCTCCCCGGTACGCCCCGACGCCCCGCAGCCGGCCACACCGGCGTCCCCGCCCGGCCGTTACCGGACCACCCCGGCCGTTACCGGACCCCGGCGCCGCCGGCGTGGTCCCTGCCCCGGCCCGAGCCGTCGGTCCGGCCCTGATCCCCGGCCCTGATCCCCGGCCCTGATCCCGGCCCTGATCCCCGGGCCCGGCTGGGTCGGGACTCCCCGTGGGCTGGGAATCACCGGTGCCACGCGTACGCCACACGTTGCGTTTTCGTCGGGGGCAGGGTGTACTGTCAAAGCAGTTAGAACGAGTGTTCGATTCACTCGCACACCCGTTCCAACGCCCCCGGGAGTGGCGTTTCGCGGCGCCGACCCGGGCAGGTGCGGTTTCGCGAACCGCACCGGGTTCCGGGCAGTCGCGAGCCCGGTCCCGTCAAGGCAGGTCGTCGCCCGCCGCCCACGACCCCCGGGCGGCGGGCGACGAACCCGCCGGTTCGCCGGCCGGGTGTGGTGTGGGGAAGCATCCACACCCGGCCGGCCCCCATCGGTGCGTCTTCCTCCGCACCACCCGCCCCGGGCGTCGCGCCGGTGGATCTCCTCCACCGTGCGTCCCGCCCGACCCGGTCACGCGGAGGAGACAGTCATGCCGACCAACTCGGCCCAGGCGCCGACGGTGCCCGCGCACGTGCTGCCGCACCGCACCCCCACCCAACTCCTCGCGGTGGCCCGGCGCGGGCTGGCCGAGGCCGCCCAGACCCGCCCCGACGGGCTGCGCTACGCCGCCGCCCACCTGGCCGCGCTGCGTGCCGCCGCCGCCCTGCTCGCCGCCCGGGCCCGGCCCGCGCCCGCCCGTCGACGCCGCATCACCAGCGTCTGGGTGCTGCTCGCCACCGTCGCCCCCGAGCTGGACGAGTGGTCCCGCCACTTCGCCGCCGCCGCCGGCAAGCGGGCCGCCGCCGAGGCCGGCATACCCCGGGTGGTGAGCGCCCGGGAGGCCGATGACCTGCTCCGGGCCGCCGAGCAGTTCGTGGCGGTGGTGGAGGACGCGCTCGGACTGACCCACCAACCCGCCCTCGACGGCCTCGCCGCCTGATCCGCCCCAGCGGCCCGCCCGGCTCCCCGCCGGGCCGCCGCCCACCGGGCAGCTGATCCGGCCAGGCCCGGGTCCCCGCCGGGCGACCGCCCGCCGAGCATCTGATCCACGCAACGACACGACGGGGGGCTGGTCCGATGGCGGGCCGCATGGTGGGCGGTTCCGCCGCACTGGCCGCTCTGGTACGCCCGGCGAGCGCCCCGGACCCGGCCGCCGGTCACCGGCTGCTCCCGGTGGCACCCGAGTTGACCGGCCTGCTGCCGCACCGGGGGCTGCGCCGGGGCAGCACGGTCGCCGTCACCGTCGGCCAGCCCCGGCACAGCGGCGGCACCTCCCTGGTGCTGGCGCTGCTCGCCGAGGCGTCCCGGGCCGGGTCGTGGTGTGCGGTGGTCGGGGTGCCCACCCTCGGTGCCGGAGCCGCCGCCGAGGTCGGCATCGCCCTGGACCGGCTGGCGCTGGTGCCCCATCCCGGCCCGGAGTGGCCCACCGTGGTCGCCGCCCTGATCGACGGGGTCGACGTGGTGGTGACCGCCGTACCGCACAGCGTCGCCGCCTCGGTCGCCGACCGGCTGGCCGCCCGGGCCCGGCAACGCGGCTGCGTGCTCGTCCCGTACGGCCGGTGGGCCGGTGCGGACGTCACGCTCCAGGTGGTCCGGGGGGTCTGGGAGGGGCTCGGGGCGGGGCGGGGCCGGCTGCGCCGTCGGGAGGTCACCGTGTCGGCCCGCGGACGCGGAGCGGCGGCCCGCCCCAAGGAGATCACGATGTGGTTGCCCGGCGACGGGCTCACCCGGATCATCCCCCGCACCGCACCGGCCGGCTCACCCGCGTCCGCCGTCGGGTCCCGGCCGGGCGGATTCACCGTGGTCGGGCCGGTGTGACCGGCACGCCGGTACGCACCCTGCTGCTCTGGTGTCCGGACTGGCCGGTGCTCGCCGCCGAGATCGTGGACGGGGTGCCCGCCACCGGCGCGGTGGCCGTGCTGCACGCCAACCGGGTGGTGGCCTGCTCCGCGTCGGCCCGTGCCGCCGGGGTGCGCCGGGGCCTGCGTCGCCGCGAGGCGCAGGGTCGCTGCCCTTCGCTGACCGTCGTCGAGCACGATCCCGGTCGGGACGCCCGCGCCTTCGAGCCGGTCGTCGCCACCGTCGAGGAGGTCGTCGCCGGGGTCGAGGTGGTCCGTCCCGGCGTCTGCGCGCTCGCTGCCCGGGGCCCCGCCCGCTACCTCGGCGGCGAGGAGGCAGCCGCCGAACGGATCGTCGAACAGGTGGCCCAGTCCTGTGCGGTGGAGAGCCAGATCGGCATCGCCGACGGGGTCTTCGCCGCCGGCCTCGCCGCGCGTACCGGGCAGGTGGTGCCGCCGGGTGGGACGCCCGGTTTCCTGGCCGGGCTGCCCGTCGAGGCGATCGGCCGGCCGGCCCTGGCCGATCTGCTACGCCGCCTCGGGGTGCGGACGCTGGGTGACTTCGCCGCGCTGCCCGCCGGTGACGTGTTGGCCCGGTTCGGCTTCGACGGGGCACTCGCCCACCGGCTTGCCGCCGGGCGCGACCACCGGCCGCTGGCCGTTCGGCAGCCGCCGGTCGACCTGACGGTCGCCGCCCACCACGACGAGCCGCTCGACCGGGTCGACGCGGCGGCCTTCGCCGCCCGGGTGCTCGCCGAACGCCTGCACGACCGGCTGGCCGGGTACGGGCTGGCCTGCACCCGGCTCGGCATCGAGGCGGTCACCGCCCACGGCCAGGAACTGCACCGGGTGTGGCGGCACGACGGGTTGCTCACCGCCGCCGCCATCGCCGACCGGGTGCGCTGGCAGCTCGACGGCTGGCTCTCCGGCAGCACCGGCCGGGCCGGTGCCCGACCACCCCGACCGACCGCCGGGATCATCCGGTTGCGGCTGGTCCCCGACGGGCTGCTGACCCGAGGCGGGCTGCAACCCGGCCTGTGGGGGGAGGCCGGCGAGGAACGGGACCGGGCACACCGGGCGTTGAGCCGGGTACAGGGCATCCTCGGCCCGGAGGCGGTGGTCACCGCCGTGCTGGGTGGTGGTCGGTCCCCGGCCGACCAGACGCGGCTGGTCCCGTGGGGGGACGAGCGGCTTCCCACCCGTCCCGGTCCGCCCCCACCGCCAGGCGTGCCCGCCGACCCACCGGTGGGTGGGTCTCCTGTGGTGCCGCCGGTGGGCGGGCCTGCCGTCGTGCCGCCGGTGGGTGGGCGCTCTGCCGTGCCGCCGGTGGGCGGGCCTGTGCCGGTCGGGCAGGGGCGGGGCGGGGCCGGGAAGCGGCGGGGGAGTTCCGTGCCACCCTGGCCGGGGCGACTGCCGCCACCCTCGCCGGCTGTGGTGCTGCCTGCCCCCCTCACCGCGACCGTGCACGATGCCGCCGGGGAACCGGTGCTGGTCAGCGCCCGGCTGGCAGTCAGCGCCGCCCCGGCCCGGCTGGTCGTCGGCGGTGCCGCGCCGACGGAGATCGTCGGCTGGGCCGGCCCGTGGCCGGTGGACGAGCGGTGGTGGGCCCCCGCCGAGGCCCGCCGCCGGGCCCGGTTCCAGGTCTGTCTGGCCGACGGTGCCGCCCTGCTGCTGGCCGTCGAGGCGGGGCGATGGCTGGTGGAGGCGATCTATGACTGACCGGTGGCCCGTGCCGGCCCGTCCGACGGCGGTCCGGTTCGTGCAGGTTGACTCCGTGCAGGTCGATTCCGTGCTGGCCGGGCCCCTTCGGCTCGCCGACGGCGGGGCCCGGGGGCACCGACAACGGCCGTGGTTTCCCGGTCGACCTGCCCCCGAAGCTCATGGCGGTGCCGCCCTGGTGGGCTCGCCGTCGCTCTGGTTCGTGCTGATCTGGCTCGGTGGCCGGCAGTCTCGTGGCCGAGCGGTGAGGTGCTCTGTGCCGGGATGGGCCGCACCTGCTGGACCTGCTGGGCCTGCCGGACCTGCCGGGTCTGCCGGACCTGCCGCACCTGCCGGGTCTGTTGGGCATGCCGGGCTCGCCGCTCCGCAGACATGTTTCCTCACGAGCGGTATGCCGCTGGGTCATATTTATGACCCAGCGGCATACCGCTCACCAGGCGCATCATCCCTGTCCGTAGCGGCCCTGCCCCGCTGTGCCTCCAGCGGCGTAGGGGTGTCCGGCAGGTCAGAGGCGGCAGGCGGCGCAGGGGCGGTGGGCTGCGCGGGGGCGGTGGGCTGCGCGGGGGTAGGCGGCCATGCGGGGGCGGGGGTGGTGGACTGCGCGGGGGCGGGTGGCGGCGTGGAGATGTCCGGCTGTGCGGAGATGTCCGGCCGCATGGAGACAGTCTGCCGGGTGTGGGTGCCCGGCCGCGTGCGGGTGGCCGGATGAGTTTCCACAATCCGAAGCTCCCCTGGTCGGAGCTGGAGCGGGTGCTGTCCGGGCGACCCGCCCACGGCCGCGCGGATGACCGCATCCGAGGCAGCGACTCCCCGGCCGACCGCTACCCCACCGACCGTTCCCCGGCTGACCGTTCCGCAACTGGCCGTTCCGCAACCGAGCGTTCCCCGGCTGGCCGTTCCCCGGCCGACCGCTACCCCACCGACCGTTCCCCGGGCGACCGTTCCCCGGCTGACCGCTCCCGAGGTGGCGGGGATCAGGGTGACGGGCATCGAGGTGACGGTTCCCGGGGGGAGGGGTCTCGGGGCGGGCGGCGGGGTGGGGAACGGCACCTGCACGTGGTGGACCCGCTCGCCGACGTCGACGGCGGGGACTCACCGGCCTGGACCCGGCACCGCGAGCGGTACGCGCCCCCCCAGCTGACCCGCCCGGACGGTGCGGTGCCCTACGCCGAACTGCACGCGCACACCAACTTCAGTTTCCTCGACGGGGCGAGCCACCCGGAGGAGTTGGCCGAGGAGGCCGCCCGGTTGGGGTTGACGGCGCTCGCCGTGACCGACCACGACGGGTTCTACGGCGTGGTCCGGTTCGCTGAGGCGGCCCGTACGCTGCGCCTGCCGACGGTCTTCGGTGCGGAGCTGTCGTTGGGGCTGCCCGGCCCGCAGCAGGGCGAACCGGACCCGCTGGGCCGGCACCTGCTGGTGCTCGCCCACGGCCACGAGGGGTACGCCCGACTCGCGTCGGTCATCTCCCGGGCCCAGTTGCGCGGCGGGGAGAAGGGCCGTCCGGTCTACGGGGAGCTGGAGCAGGTCGCCGCCGAACTCCGGGACCACGCGCTGGTGCTGACCGGCTGCCGCAAGGGGCACGTGCCGGCGGCGCTGCTCACCGAGGGGGTCGACGCGGCGGCCCGGGAGCTGGACCGGCTCACCGCGCTGTTCGGCGCGGAGACGGTGGCGGTGGAGCTGACCGACCACGGGCACCCGGTCGACGCCGACCGTAACGACGCCCTCGCCGAGCTGGCCGCCACCGCCGGGCTGCCCACGGTGGCCAGCAACAACGTGCACTACGCCAGCCCGGGTCGGCGGCGGTTGGCGACCACCCTGGCCGCTGTCCGGGCCCGCCGCAGCCTGGACGAGATCGACGGTTGGCTGCCCGCCGCCGCCACCGCCCACCTGCGCAGCGGCGCGGAGATGTCGGCCCGGTTCGCCGGGTACCCGGGGGCGGTGGCGCGGGCCGCCGAGTTCGGCGCGGAACTCGCCTTCGACCTGCAGCTCGTCGCGCCCCGGCTGCCGGCGTACCCGGTGCCGGCGGGGCACACCGAGATGAGCTGGTTGCGCCGGTTGACCCTGGACGGCGCCCGGGAACGCTACGGCCCGCCCGAGGCGCACCCGGAGGCGTACGCGCAGTTGGCGCACGAGCTGCGGATGATCGACGAGCTGGGCTTCCCCGGCTACTTCCTGGTGGTCTACGACATCGTGGCGTTCTGCCGGGCGCAGGACATCTACTGCCAGGGCCGGGGCTCGGCGGCCAACTCGGCGGTCTGCTACGCGCTGCGGATCACCAACGTGGACGCCGTCCGGCACCGGCTGCTCTTCGAACGGTTCCTCGCCCCGGAACGCGACGGGCCGCCCGACATCGATGTGGACATCGAGTCCGACCGGCGGGAGGAGGTGATCCAGCACGTCTACGCCCGGTACGGCCGGGAGCACACCGCCCAGGTCGCCAACGTGATCTCGTACCGGCCCCGGTCGGCGGTGCGGGACGTGGCGAAGGCGCTCGGCTTCTCGCCCGGCCAGCAGGACGCCTGGAGTAAGCAGATCGACCGGTGGGGCTCGGTCGCGGCGGTGGACGTCGAGGGCATCCCCGAGCAGGTGGTGGCGTACGCCAACGAGTTGACCGGCAACTCGGGGCGGTGGGCGGGGTTCCCCCGGCACCTGGGCATCCACTCCGGCGGCATGGTGATCTGCGACCGGCCGGTGATCGAGGTGTGCCCGGTGGAGTGGGGGCGGATGCCCGGCCGCAGCGTGCTGCAGTGGGACAAGGACGACTGCGCCGCCGTCGGGCTGGTCAAGTTCGACCTGCTCGGCCTGGGCATGCTCTCCGCCCTGCACTACGGCTACGACCTCATCGACCAGACCCTCGACCTGGGGGACATGACGTTGGACGACCCCGAGGTCTACGACATGCTCTGCCGGGCCGACTCGGTCGGGGTGTTCCAGGTGGAGAGCCGCGCCCAGATGGCCACCCTGCCCCGGCTGAAACCGCGCGAGTTCTACGACCTGGTGGTGGAGGTGGCGCTGATCCGGCCCGGCCCGATCCAGGGCGGTTCGGTGCACCCGTACATCCGGCGCAAGAACGGCCAGGAACCGGTGACGTACCCGCACCCGCTGATGCGCAACGCGCTGGAGAAGACCCTCGGGGTGCCGCTGTTCCAGGAGCAGCTGATGCAGCTCGCCATCGACCTGGCCGGCTTCGACGCGGCCGGGGCCGACGAGCTGCGCCGGGCGATGGGGGCGAAACGGTCGGCGCAGCGGATGGCGCAGCTCGCCGACCGGCTCTACGCCGGGATGGCCGAGCGGGGGATCACCGGCGAGCTGGCCGACGATGTCTACCGCAAGCTGACCGCGTTCGCCAGCTACGGCTTCCCGGAGAGCCACGCGATGAGTTTCGCCTACCTGGTGTACGCCAGCTCGTGGCTCAAGCGCCACCACCCGGCGGCGTTCCTGGCCGCCCTGCTCAACGCCCAGCCGATGGGGTTCTACTCGCCGCAGACCCTGGTCGACGACGCCCGTCGGCACGGTGTCGAGGTCCGCCGGCCGGACGTCAACGCCAGCGCGGCCAAGGCGGTGCTGGAGTCCACCCCGCAGACCCGGTGGGGCGGCGTGCCGGGGGAGCCACCGCACGCCTGGGGGCTGGGCGGTCCGGCGGTCCGGCTCGGGTTGGGCGGCGTGCGTACCCTCGGCGATCCGGTGGCCGAGCGGATCGAGGCGGAGCGGACGGCGCACGGGGCGTACCGGGACATGCCGGATCTGGCCCGGCGGGTCGGTCTCACCGCCGGGCAGCTGGAGGCGTTGGCCACTGCGGACGCCTTCGCCTGTTTCGGGCTGACCCGGCGACAGGCGCTCTGGGCGGCCGGGGCGGCGGCCCAGGACCGGCCGGGCCGGCTGCCCGGCACGGTGACCGGCGCGGCGGCGCCCACCCTGCCCGGAATGGCGGCGGTGGACCGGCTCGTCGCCGACGTCTGGGCCACCGGGTTGTCCCCGGAGAGCCACCCGGCCCGGTTCGTCCGGGACCGGCTCGACGCGCTCGGTGCGGTGCCGATCGCCCGACTCGGCCGGGTGGAGTCGGGTCGGCGGGTCCGGGTCGGCGGGATCGTCACCCACCGGCAGCGGCCGGCCACCGCCGGTGGAGTGACCTTCCTCAACCTGGAGGACGAGACCGGAATGCTCAATGTCACGTGTTCGCCGGGGCTGTGGCAGCGCTATCGTCGAGTCGCCCGCACCAGCGTCGCCCTGGTGGTCCGCGGTCGGTTGCAGCGGCACGAGGGGGTCACCAACCTCACCGCCGACCGGCTGGACCCGATCACGCCGCCGGTTGCGCCCGCCTCCCGCGACTTCCGGTGAAGTGATCCACATTACGGTTTTCCGGGCCGGGAGACGGGAGACTTCCGGCACGCGCGGGCAGAGCGGCCCGCTCGTGGCAAGGGGGATGACCAGTGACGATGGACAGTACGTACACCGGTGGACTGGCGAACGCCCGGCGCACCCGGCTGGGTGCCGGTTGGACGCCCGCCCAGGACGCCGAGCCGCGCGAGTACCAGGTGACCGAGGGCCCGGTGGCGAACGACCGCCGGTCCCGTGCCGAGGAGGACCCGGCCGGCGGCGGGGAGATCTGAGCCGTCGACGTCGGTACCGCCAGCGGGGGGTCGGGTGGCGCGGGTGACTAGGCTCCACCGGGTGGAACAGCGCACCCGAGGCCGGTTCGTCGAGCCGCCGTTGACCCCCCGTACCGCCGTCATCTGGTCGGTGCTCGCCGCCGAGCTGGACCGGCGGGCCGATGTCGCGTTGACCGTGCTCGACGTGGGCGGTGGCACCGGCGGGTTCGCCGTGCCGCTGGCCCAGGCCGGCCACCAGGTGACCGTGGTGGACGCCAGCCCCGACGCGCTCGCCGCGCTCACCCGCCGGGCCGCCGAGGCCGGGGTCGCCGACCGGGTCCACGCCGTGCAGGGCGACGGCGACGCGCTGACCGGCCTGGTCGAGCCGGCCTCCGTCGACCTGGTGCTGTGCCACGCGGTGCTGGAGGTGGTCGACGATCCGCTGCCGGTGACGACCGCGCTGGCCGCCGCGCTGCGCCCCGGTGGCGCGGCGAGTGTGCTGGTCGCCGGCCGGGCCGCCGCCGTGCTGGGCCGGGCGATGAACGGCCACCTCGACGTCGCCGCCGCCCTGGCCGCCGCCGCCGACGGCGCGGCCGGTCCACGGGACACCCTGCGTCGCCGGTTCGCCGCCGAGGAGGCCGCCACGCTGTTGCGCGCCGCCGGCCTCACCGTGGAGGAGATCCACGGGGTACGCGTCCTCGCCGATCTGCTGCCCGCCGCCGTCGCCGACGGCCAGCCGGGTGCCCTGGTCGAGCTGGAACGGGCGCTGGCCGGGCACCCGCCGTACCGGGATCTCGCCGCCCAACTGCACCTGTTCGCCCGCCGACCGGCATGACCGACCTGCCCCCGGCCGGTGCGCCGGTGCCGCCGGCCGGGACGACCGTGCCGCCGGCCGGTGTGCCGGCGGACCGGCCGGCCGGGCCCGTGCCCCCGGCGGACCCGCTGGCGGTGGTGTCGCCGCGTTACGGCGGGGGCAGCCTGGCCGACGTGCTGCCCAGCGCGCTGGCCGTGCTCGGCGTGCCGGGCGCGGTCGACCTGCTCGGGCTCGCCCCGGGCCTGGCCGGGGTACGCCGGGTCGCCGTGCTGCTCGTCGACGGCCTCGGCTGGTACCAGCTTCCCACCGCCGCCCGGTACGCCCCGACCCTGACCGGGCTGGCCGCGACGGTGGGTCGCCCGCTCACCTCCGGCTTCCCCTCCACCACCCCGACCAGCCTGGTGACCCTGGGCGCGGGCGCGGCCCCCGGCGCGCACGGGGTGCTCGGGTTCACCGTCCGGGTGCCCGGCACCGACCGGGTGCTCAACCACATCGACTGGAACGGCGACCCGGACCCGCTGCGCTGGCAGCCGGTCCGCACCCAGTGGCAGCGGGCCCGTGCCGCCGGGGTCGCGGTGACCGTGGTGAGCCGCCCCGAGTACGCCGGCAGCGGGCTCACCCTGGCCGCCAACCGGGGCGGCGACTACCGGGGGGCCGCCGGGGTGGACGCCCTGGCCCGGACGATGCTGGCGGCGCTGGGCGCCGGGACCGGGCCCACCCTGGTCTCCGGTTACCACCCCGACCTGGACCGGCACGGGCACCTCAGCGGGGTCGACTCCGCGCCCTGGCGGATAGCCGTCGCCGAGGTGGACGGCCTGCTCGCCCGGCTCGTCGACGGGTTGCCGTCGGACGCGGCGTTGCTGGTCACCGCCGACCACGGCCAGCTCGACGTGCCGGCGGCGCACCGCTTCGACCTGGACACCGACCTGCGGCTGCGGGCCGGCGTCCGGGTGGTCGCCGGGGAGCCCCGGGTGCGTTACCTGCACGTCGAGCCGGGTGCGGTCGACGACGTGGTGGCCACCTGGTCGGCGGTGCTCGGGCCGGCCGCCCGGGTGCGTACCCGCGAGGAGATGGTCGCCGAGGGCTGGTTCGGCCCGGTCGGCGAGGACCACCTGCGCCGGGTCGGCGACGTGGTGGTGACCTGCCGTGACACCTACGCGGTGCTGGCCACCCGGTCCGAGCCGCCGGCGGCGTCCCGGCTGGTGGCCTACCACGGGGCGGACACCGCGGCGGAGACGACCGTGCCGCTGCTGGTGGTCCGGGGCTGACCGGCGGGTCGGTTGTCGTACCGGCCGGTGGGTCGGGACCTGTGCGGCGGCCGGCGGGTCGGTTGTCGTACCGGGCGGCTAGCCTGCGGTGATGGGTCGGAGTCAGTCGTTGCCGCGCGGTGGTAACCCGCGCTTCGGGCCCGACGCCGACGACTCGGCCAGCCCGATCCTGCACGTCGACATGGACGCCTTCTTCGCCTCCGTCGAGGTGCGCCACCGGCCCGAGCTGCGCGGCCGGCCGGTGGTGGTCGGCGGCATCGGGCCGCGCGGCGTGGTCAGCTCCGCCAGCTACGAGGCCCGCCGGTACGGCGTCCGCAGCGCGATGCCCACCGCCCGGGCGCGGGCGCTCTGTCCCGGTGCGGTCTACCTGCCTCCCGACTTCGCCCGCTACCGGGCGGCCTCCGACGCGGTGATGCGGATCTTCCGGGACGTCACCCCGCTGGTCGAGCCGCTCTCCCTCGACGAGGCGTTCCTCGACGTGACGGGTGCCCGCCGGCTGTTCGGCGCGCCCGCCGCCATCGCCCGGCGGATTCGTGCCCGGGTGACCGCCGAGCAGGGGTTGACCTGCTCGGTCGGGGTGGCCCCGAGCAAGTTCGTGGCGAAGCTCGGCTCCACCCGGGCCAAGCCGGACGGCCTGCTCGTGGTGCCGGCGGGCCGGGTGCTGGAGTTCCTCCACCCGCTGCCGGTCGACGCGCTCTGGGGAGTGGGGGAGCGGTCCGCCGAGACGCTGCGTCGGCTCGGCCTGCGCACCATCGGCGACCTGGCCGAAGCGCCCGTCGGGATGCTCCGCAAGGCGCTCGGGGTGGCGTCCGCGACCCACCTGCACGAGCTGGCCCGGGGGCGTGACCCCCGCCCGGTCAGCCCGGACCAGGTGGAGAAGTCGATCGGGGCCGAGGTGACCTTCGACGTCGACGTCGTCGACCCGCAGCAGATCCGCCGGGCGCTGCTCGCCCTCAGTGAAAAGGTGGGCAGCCGGCTGCGCGGGGCCGGTCAGGTCGGCCGGACGATCTCGCTCAAGGTTCGACTGTCGGATTTCCGCACCGTCAACCGGTCTCGCACCCTCGGCGTGGCGACCGACGTGGCCCGGGAGATATTCGACACGTCCTGGGGTCTCTGGACGGTTCTCGACCCGGGTGAGCCGGTCCGCCTGGTCGGCGTCCGGGTGGAGGGACTGGCCGGGACGGTCGACACGCCGAGACAGCTCACCCTGGGCGCACCGGAGCGGGGTTGGCGGGAAGCGGAGACCGCAGCCGACGCGGCGGCTGCCCGTTTCGGGCGGTCCGTCATAGGTCCGGCCAGTCTGCTCGGTAAACGTGATCCCCGGCGCGGAGAAAATAGCAGTCGGCCGTAGGTCGTCCCGCTTTCCGACGCGCGACCCCCCTCGTAGACTTGGCGGCAAGCAGCCGGATGGCTGCCACGGTCTGTCGGCCCGACCGGGCCGACCAACGTGACCGGGGAGGAGTGCCGTGCCGCTCTCGGAGCACGAGCAGCGGCTGTTCGAGCAGATCGAGCGGTCGCTTGCCGAGGACCCCAAATTCGCCTCGGCCGTGCGCGCCAGCGACCCGCGTTTCCACACGCGGCGTCGCCTGCTCGTCGCTGCCGGCGTGGTGGTCGTCGGCCTGGCCCTGTTGGTCTACGGCGCGGTGATCAAGACACCGCCACTGGCAGTGGCGGGCTTCGTCGTCATGCTGGCCGCGTTGGGCTACGCGGTGCAGTCGCACCGGCGGGCGCAGTCACCGGACCTGCACGTGGTGGGCGGCACGACGAGTCGTCGTCGTCCGCGTGGCCGGGGCGGCCGTCGGCCGTCGCTGCTGGACCGCATGGAGGATCGGTGGCGGCAACGTCCGGAGGGACATCGCTGAACCCGCCCACCCCCGGGGTGGACGGGCGTCACCGACGACGGTAGGTGCCGGACCTGGTCCGGCCACCTCCGTCGCATTGGCATGCCCGGGCCCCTGACGGGTTACCGCCGTCCTTGATCCACTCCTGTGCGGCGACATGGCGGTATCCAGCACAGCTGATACCGCCATGTCGCCCCATGGTGGGCGTCGGAACGGACGAGGGCGGGTCAGGCGCGACGGGTGGCGATCAGCCGGCGCGGGTTCCAGCGCAGCATCAGGCGACGGAGCCGACCGGAGGCCGTCACCAGTCGCGCCGAGGTGTCGCCGAGCGAGGTACGCCAGCGCAGCAGCACCGAGGGCGGCAGCACGGCGGCGAGCAGCCGGGTACGCCGGTCCGCCCGCGCGGCGAGGGTGCCACGTACCGTCCGCAACGCCGGGTGCAGTGGTTCGCCGGTGAGCGGGTCCCGGGCGTACCGGGCACGTTCCTCGGCGCGGCCGAGCAGCCGTACCGCCGTGGCCGAACCGGCGTCCTCGCCGACCGCCTCCCGGGCCAGCCGCTCGGCGGTCGCCCGGGGGGTCTCCGTCCGGTCGATCCGGACCCGGTAGTCGACAAGCGTGTCGAGCAACTCGTCCCAGGCCGCATGGGCGTCCGCCCGGGCCCGTTCGGCGTCCGCGCCCAACACCGTCATCGGGATGCTCCCGCCCGCCCCGTCGTCCGGGGCCACCCCGGCCGCCACCGGGGTCGGCCGGTGGTGCCGTTGCCGGCGCAGCGCGCGCCGACGCAGCGCCGGGACGGCCAGCAGCGCCAACAACGCGAGCAGCGCGCCCACCGTCCACCAGGGCCAGGTCGGGGCGCGTTCGACGGGTGCGCCGGTGGTCGGGTCGAAGCCGGCATCGGTGTCCTTGTCGGCGGGCTCGTCCCGCTGCGGCCCGGTGGTGGCCCCCGGGTCCTCCGGTGCGGCCGGTGCGGCGGTGTCCGACGGCTCCGGGTCGGGGGCGTCGGAGTCCGGCGCCCACGCCGACCGGGACGACCCCTGGACGCCGTACGCCGGGGTGGCGTCGAACGGGACCCAGCCGAACCGGTCGAAGTAGACCTCCGTCCAGGCGTGCAGGTTCCGGTTGGTCAACGTGTAGGTGTCGCCGTTGGCGCTGCTGCCGTTGGTGAAGCCGAACGCCACCCGGGCCGGGATGCCGGCCTCCCGCACCAGCCAGGCCAGCGCCGCCGCGTACTGCTGGCAGTAGCCGACCTTGTTGCTGAGGAAGTCGACGATCTCCTGGCCGCTGGTGCCGCCCTTGGTGCTCAGCGAGTAGCTGAAGCCGTTCTCCCGGGAGAAGTAGTCGTAGAGCGCCCGGACCCGGTCGTAGTCGGTGGACTTCCCCGCCACCAGTCGGTTGACCAGTTCGCCGACCTCCCGTACCTCCGGGGTGCGGGTCTGTTGCAGCCGGATCGGGTGCTCGGCCGGCAGCGGCCGGGCCCGGCGCAACGCCGCCGGGGTGTACGTCGAGCGCACGTACTCGAACGAGTAACGCTTGCCCCGGGAGTTGTCCCGGTTGGAGAAGACCACCCCGAGGTTCTGGTCGTACGACCAGTTGCCGTTGAGCCCGTCGAAGCTGACCGGGTCGGTGTAGAGCGGCACGAAGGGCATGTTCAGCGTCCGGTTGACCTCCACGGTCGCCCGGTAGGTCTGTTGCTCCACCCCCGGCCCGGCCCGGCCCGACGGGTCGGGCAGCTCCCGGTTCACCGGCCGGCCGTTGGGCGGGCGCACCCGGAAGCCGTCCGGCCGGAGCTCGTCGGCGACGCCGAAACGCAGGTAGAACGGGCTCTGCTCGGTGGTGGTGACCTTGACCATGTCGGCCACCTCGGACTGGTTGAGCTGCCCGCTGAGGGAGGCGAAGAGGTCGATCCGGCCGGGGCCGCCGCCCTGCCCGGCGCGTCCGTTGCCGGTGCCGTTGCCGGCGGTGTTGAACTGGTCCAGCAGTCCGCCGGTCATCCCCGGCACGGCCAGCGGCAGCACCACGGCCAGCGCCACCCCGACCACCGCCAGCCGGCGACCGGCGGCGGCCAGCGGGGAGGACTCCCAGACGTCCACGTCACGGCCCTCGCCGGTGAACCGGCGGCCGAACCGGCGGACCCGGTCGACGTTGTCGGTCACCAGCAGCCAGAGGTAGCCGGCGGCGCCGACCACGAACGGCAGCGCGGGGACGCTGTCCACGTAGACCGCGACCGGCACCGAGTAGATGGCCAGCATCGGCAGCCCGGCCAGGGCCGGTCGGCGCAGCCCGACGGCGAGGACGTCGACCACCACCGCGACCGAGCCCACCCCGAGCACGCTGATGAACAGCAGCGGGGTGGTGTCCGGCACCTTCACCCCGTAGGAGCGCATGTCCTGCAACGAGCCCTGCGCCAGCTCGCCGAAGTGGGCGAGCGTCGCCGGCGTGGGCAGGAAGGCGATCAGCTCGCCGCCGCCCGGGAAGAGCCAGGTCAGGGCGAGCAGCAGGCCGGCGAGCATGCCCAGCACCTGACCCCAGAGCGGGGCCCGGACCAGCCGGGTGAGCGCCGCCGCGCCGGCCACCACGGCGACCGCGATGGTCGACTGGATCAGCCAGGTCCACTGTTGGAAGATCGACGACAGTGGGGCGGCGGCGAACAGGGTCGCCACGGCGGCCACGAAGCCGATGTTCCGGGACGCGATCACGACGTCACCCTCTCTGTCGTCGGACACCGGCGCCGGCATCCGGACCGGCGCGGTGGCCGGCGGTGGCGCGGACACCGGTGGGGCCTGCGGCGGGCGCGCGGCGCGGGTGCGTCGGACGGCTCACCGGACCGCCCCGGCGACCGTCTCGGCGAGGGCCGCGCGCAGCGCGAAGCCCTGCGAACCGCGCCCCGCCTGTGGCCAGAGCACCGGTAGCTGACCGTCGTGGTCCACCCCGATGATCCGCCAGCCGCCCTGCAACAGGGCCAACGCGGCGGCGGCGTGGGTCTGTTCGGCCTCGAACCGGGCCCGTTCCGGCAGGCTGAGCCAGGTGGAACTGTTGAGCACGAAGCCGACACACGTCGCGCCGCTGCCGCGCAGCCCGCTCAGCAGCTCCGCCTCGCTGGTGGTCAGCGCGCCGAACAGCGCGATGATCAGGCCCCCGTCGGCGCGTTGCCGGACCCGCTGCACCAGGCTCGCCACGTCGCCGCGCTGGTCGAGCCGGACGTCGGCGAGCTGGTCGAGGAGCAGGCCGTCCCCGCTGGCCTCGGTGGCGTCCACGTCCACCCCGTCCCCGGTGACCAGGCGGAGCTTGTATCCGGCCTGCCGCAGGTGTGAGGCGATGCTGGCGGCGGCGGAGACCGACCACTCGAAACTGGCCGTCGGACCGTCGCCCCGGTGACCGTGCGCCCGGGTGTCCAGCAGCACCGTGGCCCGGCTCTCCCAGGGCTGCTCCTCCCGGCGCACCATCAACTCACCGGTGCGGGCGGTCGACTTCCAGTGCACCCGGCGCAGGTCGTCGCCCCGGCGGTATTCCCGGGTGGCGGCGTCGTCCTCGCCGTGCACGGCCACCGACCGGGCCCGGCTGTCACCGCTGCCGGCGTACTCGCCGGGCAGGCGTACCGAGGGCAGCGGGGTGACCTGGGGGATCACGGTGAGCTGCTCGGTGCTGGGGAAGGCCCGGCTCAGCTCGCACAGCCCGAACGGGTCGGTCATCCGGACCACCAGGGGGCCCACCTCGTAGCGGCCGCGCACGTCGGCGCGGACCGTGTAGGCCACCGAACTGGCCTGGTGCGCGCCGAGCCGTTCCAGCACCACCCGGGGCCGGCTGCCCAGCGCGTACGGCAGCCGGTCCTCCAGCAGCAGGGTGCCGGTGGGCAGCCGGGACATGTTCTGCAACCGCAGCACCACCCGGGAACTGGCCCCGACCGGCACCCGGTGCGGGTCCAGTGAGCGGTTGCAGGCCAGCTTGTACCGGGTCCGGCCGACGTACAGCGCGGCGAGCAGCGGCAGGACGCCGAGCAGCACCGCCACCCGCAGCAGGTCCCGTTCGCCGAGGATGCCGGCGGAGATCGCCGCGGCGATCGCCGCCGCCAGGAACGAACGGCCCCGGGTGGTCAGACCACGCAGCCCGGCACGCACGTCACGGCCTCCGCGGCTCGAACGGCGGGCGGCCGTTGCCGGCGGCGGGCCGGGGCGTGTCGTACCCGGTGGGGCGCTTGCGGTCGGCCGGCAGGGCCAGCCGGTGCACCAGCTCGGCGACGATCGCGTCGGTGGTGCGGCGGGCCAGTTGGGCGTCCGCGGTGGGGATGATCCGGTGCGCCAGCACCGGCACCGCGAGCGCCTGGAGGTCGTCGGGCAGCACGTAGTCCCGCCCCTCCAGGGCGGCCACCGCGCGGGCGGTGCGCAGCAGCTGGAGGGTGGCCCGGGGGGACGCGCCCAGCCGCAGGTCCGGGGCCTCCCGGGTGGCGGTGACCAGGTCGACGGCGTACTGCTTGACGGCGTCGGCGACGTGCACGTTACGGACGGTGGCGATCAGCCGCCGCACCGTGTCGGCGTCGGAGACCGGCCGCAGCTCCTGGAGCGGGTCGGCCGCACCGTGCCCGTCCAGCATGGCCAGCTCGGCCTCCGGGCCGGGGTAACCCATCGCGATGCGGGCGGTGAACCGGTCCCGCTGCGCCTCGGGGAGGGGGTACGTCCCCTCCATCTCGATCGGGTTCTGGGTGGCGATCACCATGAACGGCGTCTGGAGCTGGTAGGTCACCCCGTCGACCGTGACCTGGCGCTCCTCCATGCACTCCAGCAGTGCGGACTGGGTCTTCGGCGAGGCCCGGTTGATCTCGTCGCCGACCACCAGGTTGGCGAAGACCGCCCCCGGCCGGAACTCGAAGTCGTGCGTCTCCTGGTTGTAGACGCTGACCCCGGTGACGTCGCTGGGCAGCAGGTCGGGGGTGAACTGGATGCGCCGCACCGAGCAGTCGATGGACCGGGCGAGCGCCTTGGCCAGCTTGGTCTTGCCGACGCCCGGGACGTCCTCGATCAGCAGGTGACCCTCGGCGAGCAGGACGGCCAGGGCGAGCCGCACCGTGGCTGTCTTGCCCTCGATGACCTGCTCGATGTTGGCCACGACGGCCTCGCTGGCGGCGCGGAACTCGTCGTGCGGCAGTACGCCGCCCACCTCGTCCCAGGTCTGTTGTGTCACGGGCCTTCTCCTCGTCGCGACGGCAGCTCGGTAAAGAGCACCTGGACCCGTCGTTCGGTTCGCAACGGGAAGCCTCGTCTGCCGCAGGAATCGCACTGGTCTCTCAGGCTAACCATGTTTACGGTGAACGCCGAACCCTGCCGGAAGTCAGCCGGCCACACAGCGGATATTCGTCAGGTCGGGGGACCCGACGCGGCGAGGTGATCACGCAAGGTGACCGTCGGGTCGGGCGCGGTCCCCGGTCGGCGGAGGTCAGGGGGTACACTGCGGAACATGACCGGAGTCTCCCTGCTTCTTACCGGGCCGTGCTGATGCGCTGACGCGCGACAGCACGGCGGCCCCTCCTGTGCGAGGGGCTTTTTCGTGCCCGCGGCAGGGTCCCCGGGCCCCGACGCTCCCCAGATCCGACACGACCGCGCCGGTCCCGTCCGAGGGCACCGGTCCCCGATGATCGCGCCAGTGCGACATGACCGCGATGACCGCGCCAAGGAGAAGGCATGAGTGAGGCAGCTGCACCGGCGGGTGACATCCCCCCGTTCCGGTACACCGCGGTCCTGGCCGACGAGATCGAGCGTCGGTGGCAGGACACCTGGGCGCGGGAGGGCACCTTCCACGCCCCGAACCCGACCGGCCCGCTGGCCGACCCGGACCACCCGCGGGCGGGCGCGGAGAAGCTGTACGTGCTGGACATGTTCCCGTACCCGTCCGGTGCGGGGCTGCACGTCGGCCACCCGCTGGGCTACATCGGCACCGACTGCTACGCCCGTTACCAGCGGATGGCCGGGCGCAACGTGCTGCACGCGATGGGCTTCGACGCGTTCGGCCTGCCTGCCGAGCAGTACGCCGTGCAGACCGGCACCCATCCCCGGACGACCACCGTGGCCAACATCGCGCGGTACAAGACGCAGCTGCGCCGGCTGGGGCTGGCCCACGACGAGCGGCGCTCGGCGGCCACCATCGACACCGACTTCTACCGGTGGACGCAGTGGATCTTCCTGCAGATCTTCAACTCCTGGTACGACTCCGACGCCGCGAAGGCCCGGCCGATCGCCGAGCTGATCGCCGAGTTCACCGCCGGTGACCGGCCCACCCCGGACGGCCGGGCCTGGGCCGAGCTGACCGACGCCGAGCGGCGGCGGATCGTCGACGACCACCGGCTGGCGTACGTCTCGCAGGCGCCGGTGAACTGGTGTCCGGGGCTGGGCACCGTGCTGGCCAACGAGGAGGTCACCGCCGACGGCCGTTCCGACCGGGGCAACTTCCCGGTCTTCAAGCGTCACCTGAAGCAGTGGATGATGCGGATCACCGCCTACGGGGACCGGCTGCTGGACGACCTGGACACCCTGGACTGGCCCGAGTCGATCAAGCTGCAGCAGCGCAACTGGATCGGCCGGTCGACCGGCGCGCACATCGACTTCCCGACCGGGACCACTGATTCCGGTGTCGCGGGCGAAGCCCGCATCAGGGTCTTCACCACCCGGCCGGACACCATCTTCGGCGCCACCTACCTGGTGCTGGCCCCCGAGCACGAGTTGGTCGACGCGCTGGCCCCGGCCGCCTGGCCGGCCGGGACCCGGGACGCCTGGACCGGTGGGCACGCCAGCCCCCGGGCGGCGGTCGAGGCGTACCGGAAGGCGGCGGCGGCCAAGACCGACGTGGAGCGGCAGGCCGACACCAAGGAGAAGACCGGCGTCTTCGTCGGCGCGTACGCCACCCACCCGGTCACCGGCGGGCAGATCCCGATCTTCATCGCCGACTACGTGCTGGCCGGCTACGGCACCGGCGCGATCATGGCGGTGCCCGCCCAGGACGAGCGGGACTGGGCGTTCGCCGAGGTCTTCGAGCTGCCGATCGTGCGGACCGTGCAGCCGGCCGACGGGTTCGCCGGGACGGCGTACACCGGGGACGGGCCGGCGGTCAACAGCGCCGCGCCCGCGCGCGGCCTGGACCTGAACGGGCTGCGGGTGACCGAGGCCAAGGCGGCGACGATCGGGTGGCTGGAGGCCAACGGCCACGGCGTCGGCGCGGTCACCTGGCGGCTGCGGGACTGGCTGTTCTCCCGGCAGCGCTACTGGGGCGAGCCGTTCCCGATCGTGTACGACTCCACCGGCGCGACCATCGCGCTGCCCGAGTCGATGCTGCCGGTCGAGCTGCCCGAGGTGGACGACTTCTCCCCGAAGACGTTCGACCCCGACGACGCCGGGAGCAACCCGGAGACCCCGCTGTCGCGGCGGCGCGACTGGGTCGAGGTGGAGCTGGACCTGGGCGACGGGCCGAAGCGGTACACCCGGGAGACCAACGTGATGCCGCAGTGGGCCGGCTCCTGCTGGTACGAGCTGCGCTACCTGGACCCGACCAACACCGACCGGTTCGCCGACGCCGAGAACGAGCGGTACTGGATGGGGCCGCAGGCCGGAGGTGACTGCGGGGGCACCGACCTGTACGTCGGCGGCGCCGAGCACGCCGTGCTGCACCTGCTGTACGCCCGGTTCTGGCACAAGGTGCTGTACGACCTGGGCCACGTGTCGTCGTTCGAGCCGTTCCGCAAGCTGTTCAACCAGGGCATGATCCAGGCGTACGCGTTCACCGACCCGCGGGGCGTCTACGTGCCCGCGGAGGAGGTCGTCGAGGTCGACGGCCGCTGGTTCCACGGCGAGCAGGAGGTCACCCGGGAGTACGGCAAGATGGGCAAGTCGCTGCGCAACGTCGTCACCCCGGACGACATGTGCGCGGCCTACGGCGCGGACACCTTCCGGGTGTACGAGATGTCGATGGGCCCGCTGGAGGTGTCCCGCCCGTGGGAGACCCGGGCGGTGGTCGGGTCCTACCGGTTCCTGCAACGGGTCTGGCGGGCCGTGGTCGACGAGCAGACCGGCGCGCTGCGGGTCACCGACGCGCCCGCCGACGCCGAGACCCGCCGGCTGCTGCACCGGACCGTCGACGGGGTCCGGACCGACATGGAGGGCATCCGGTTCAACACCGCCATCGCCAAGCTGATCGAGCTGACCAACGCGGTGACCCGGCTGTCGGAGACCCCCCGGGAGGTGGCCGAACCGCTGGTGCTGATGCTGGCCCCGTTCGCCCCGCACGTCGCCGAGGAGCTGTGGCGCACGCTGGGCCACGACACCTCCCTGGCGTACGCGGACTTCCCGACCGCCGACCCGGCGCTGCTGGTCGCCGAGACGGTCACCTATCCGGTGCAGGTCAACGGCAAGGTGCGGGGCCGGGTCGAGGTGCCCGCGGACGCGTCGCAGGACGTGGTCCGGGCGGCGGCCCTGGCGGCCGTCGCGTCCGCGCTGGCCGGCAAGGAACCCCGCAAGGTCATCGTGGTGCCGGGCCGGCTGGTCTCGGTCGTCGCCTGAGGTGCCGGGAAGGGCTCCTTGTCAGCGCTTCTGCGCAGCAAGGGGCCCTTCCTGACACCCTGTGCCGCCGGTCGGCGTGCGGCCGTGGCCGGCGGCGAGCCTGCCCCGGAGCTGCTCGGCTGCCGGATGTCCCATCTGCGTGAGGATCTCCAGCGCGCGGACCCAGCAGTGGCGGGCAGCCACCGGATCGCCGAGGACCTCGTGGTTGTCGCCGAGGTGCTGCAACGCCTCCGCCTCGTTGTAGCGGTGCCCCAACTCGCGGCTGAGTGCCAGCGCCCGCCGGAAGCAACGGGCCGCCCGCTGGTGGTGCCCGAGGTGGTGGTGGGCGTAGCCCAACGTGTCCCAACTGTTCGCCTCGCCGAGCGCATCGCCGAGCCGTCGCTGCAGCACCAGCGCCCGCTGGCAGTAGCGCACCGTCTCCCGGTGTTCGCCGAGCACGGCATGGTCCCAGCCCACCGCGTTCAACGCCCGGGCCTCGCCGGCCTCGTGACCGGCGGCGCGAAAGAGCCGCAGCGCGACCTGGTCGTGGCCCAGCGCGGTCGCCTGGTCACCCTCCTTCTCGCTGACCCAGCTCAGAGTCAGCAGGGTCTGCGCCTGGCCGACCTGGTCGGCCTGCTCCGCCAGCAGGGCCAGGGCCGACTCCAGGTGCGCCCGGGCCGACGGCAGCCGACCCGTCTCCGAGTAGGCGGCGGCGACGTCGCGGTGTGCCTGCGCCGCCGCTGCCGGCTCGCCGGCGCGGTCGGCGGCGGCCAGTGCGTGTTTCTGCACGACGATCAGGTCCTCCCAGTAGCCCCGGCGGCTCAGGAAGGTGGTCAGCGCCGACGCCAGCTGCCACACGTGCCGGTCGAAGCCGTGCCGGCCGGCCATCTCGACCACCCGGACGAGGACCTGGTGCTCTTCGGCGAACCAGGCCAGGGCCCGGCCGCTGTCCGCAGGTTCCTCCGGCGTCACGCCGAGCCGCGCCGGTGGCGGCGTGATCGTGCTGCGCAGCGGGGACAGCCGTCCGTCGGCGGCCCGGGCGCTGTGTAGGTAGTGGTCCACGATCCGGTGCCGGGCCGCGCGGCGTACCTCCTCGGGCTTCGACTCCACCAGCTCGGCCGCGTACGCGCGCAGCAGGTCGTGGCAGCTGTACCGACCGGGCACCCGCTCCACCACCAGCTGTGCGCGGGCCAGCTCGGCCACGACGGGACGCGCCTGCCGTTCGGGCAGGGCGACGAGGCTGGCGGCGGCCCGGACCGAGATGTCCTGCCCCGGGTGCAGCGCGAGCAGGCGGAACATCCGGGCGGCGGGTTCGCCGAGGGCGCGGTACGACCAGGAGAAGACGGACCGCAGGTCGGTGGTCGGGTCCCCGGCGGCGAAGCCGTCGAGGCTGCCCTGCGACTCCGCGAGTTCGTGGGCCAGCGCGGTCAGCGAGAAGCCGGGATGGGCGGCCGCACGGGCCGCCACGATCGCCAGGGCCAGCGGCAGCCGGGCGCACCGTTCGATGATGCCGTCGACCGACCCCGGCTCGGCGGCCATCCGACCGTCACGCAGCCGTGTCGCCAACAACTCGCGGGCCTCGGCCACGGTGAGCAGGCCGAGCGTGATCGGGCGTGCGCCCTCGACGGCCACCAGGCCGGGCAGCTGCGACCGGCTGGTGACCACCACCGCGCATCCCGGCGTGCCGGGCAGCAGCGGGCGCACCTGCTCGGCGTCCCGGGCGTTGTCCAGCACGATCAGCATCCGTCGTGGTGACAGCAGGGAACGGTAACGGCCGGCCCGGCCCTCCTGGCTCGACGGAATCTGCTCCGGCGGCACCTGCAACACGTCGAGAAAGAGCCGCAGGGCCTCGTCGCCCGAGAGTGCCGCGCCACCGGGATCGAAGCCGCGGAGATTGACGTAGAGGCATCCGTCCGGCAGGTCACCGGCCAGCAGGTGCGCGAGTCGGACGGCAAAGCTGGTCTTACCCACTCCGGCCGCGCCGGTGACCAGCAGGATCTGGTTCCGGGAGGGGGCCACGCAGTGCCGCCGGGCGTCGTCGAGCTCGGCGGCCCGGCCGACGAACTGTGGTGGGTTCGGAGGCAGCAGATCGAGCGGCCTCGGCGTGGATCTGGCAGCGACCGGCGTCGGCGTCGCGACGGGCAGCTCCTCGCGACGCAGGATCGTCGTGTGCAGCCGCTGCAACTGTGGCGCCTCCATGCCCCGGGCCCGCAGCAGGGCCGCGCCCTGACGGCACACCTCGGCGGCCTCGTCCACCCGCTGCTCGGCGTAGAGGGCCAGCGCGAGCAGGCGGCGCAGGCCCTCGTCGTACGGGAACTGGGCGACCGCGCCGGTGAGATCGCCGGCCGCTGCGGAGTGCCGGCCCAGCGCGATCAGCGCCTCGGCCGACCCCCGTCGGGCCGTGCGGCACAGCGCCTCCAGCCGGGCCACTTCGGACAGGGCGTACGGACGGCCGGCCACGTTGGCGAATGCCGGCCCGCGCCAGCGGGCCAGTGCGGTGCCGAAGAGTTCCGTGGCGCGCAGGAAACCGGTGGGATCGCCATGGTCGAGCAGCCGCCGACCCTGCGTGATCTCCTCTTCGAACAGGTGGGCGTCCAACTGGTCGGGCGGAAGGTCCAGGCGGTACGCCAGGCCGGCGCCGGTGCCGACGGTGGTCACGACCGCCTCCCCGGCGTTGCCCTGTCGACCGGGGGCCAGGGTGCGACGCAGATGCGAGACGTGGCTGCGCAGGGTCGCCGCCGCGCCGTCACCGGCCCCGGCATCCCAGAGGAGGTCGACCAGCCGGTGGGCCAGCACCGGCCGGCCCAGCGCGAGGACCAGCACGGAGAGGAGTTCCGCCTGCCGGGGGCCGAGCGGCACGGTGACGCCGTCCCGTTCGACCTCCAGGGGACCGAGTACGGCGATCCGTAGCTGCGCCATCCGAATGCCCCCGAGCCCTTCGCATCTCGCCTCGCCGCACAGTGTATGGATTCGACGCAATTATCGCGTGCGGGATTTGCACGCGTCTTCCACGCCGGTTCCACGGGGTGCCGGGAGGGTGTGCCTGCACGGGGCGGGAGAACCACCCCGGGACGTCGGGAACAGGCGACGTCCACACACCACACGGGAGGACACGTGAACAGAACCTGGCTACGCGGTCTGCGCATCGCCGTCGCCACCGGCCTGGTCGGATCCGCCGCGATCGTGCTGTCGCCCACGGCGGCCTCGGCGGCGGCCTGCCGCACGGGCACGAGCACGATCTCCGGCGCGAGGCTGCAATACCAGATCTGCCCGGAGGCGGTCACCACCGGCCTGAGCTACTTCCTGGAGGACACGGCCAAGGACGGTCGCCGCGCCGAGGTGTGGCTCCGCACACCGAGCACCTCGTCCTCCGGCGTCAAGCTCGACGAGGCGACCCGCGGCGCCGGCGACTGGGCCGAGGACGAGTGGTACGGCCCGTTCAGCTCCGGCGTCTCCCTGAAGGTCTGCACCAGCGACGCCAACACCGACCGACGCTGCGGTTCCTGGCTGTGAGCCGGAGACAGGAGACTCGATTCCCCATGAAATCCATCCGCATGGCCCTGGTGGCCGTGGTCGCCACCGCCGCGGGCCTCGTCGTCGGCCCCGGCGTCGCGCAGGCCGCCGACACCCAGCTCGGCATCGACGTCGGCAACATCGCCTGGGAGCAGTACACCTCCACCAACTCGGACGTGGCCTACCGGCTGAAGGAGCGCAGCGGCGCGGACTGCAACTTCTACACCGGCTTCTGGGCCGACCCGAACAACGACCGGTACGACGGTTCGGGCTACGGCACGTGCGGACCGGTGAGCCCGGGCTACATGTACCGCAACGGGTCGAAGACCTGGGACGACGTGCGGTGGCGGGCGCGGGCGTGGTGCGCCGACTTCGCGAAGTTCGCCTTCTACTGGGGCGGCGCGAAGTACACCGGGCTCACCGCCGCCGCCGGCAGCTTCCGCACGTACGGCATCAACAACGGCACCTGGCACGGCCGCGGCAGCGGTTACGTGCCGCGCAAGGGTGACGCGGCGGTCTACGACTGGGACGGCAACGGAAGCTACGACCACGTCGCGATCGTCACCTCGTACTACGACACCACCACCGACGGCAACCACTACGTGGTCGGTGGCAACCAGTCGAACGCGGTGACGCACGTCCTGCACGGCAACTGGGAGTCGGGCGTCGTCGGTTACGCGTCACCGGCGAAGAAGTAACCCCCCGTTGCGGGTGCGCGACCGGTCCGGGGCCGCGCGGCCCCGGACCGGTCGCGTGGTGCGCGGACCGGCCGGCGCGGTGTCCCGGGCGACCGGATGCGGTCGCCGCGGGTTGCGCCGACCAGGTCAGCCCGGGCCGGGCCGGCGCTGCCGCTCGGCCCGCCACCACTGGTACGCCAGCACCGCGCTGGCGATCAGCCCGAGGCTGGCCGGGGCGGCGGCGTACCAGTTGATGTGGCCGGGGGAACTGGCCGCCGCGCCGATGGCGGCGTAGCCGAAGGCGGTCGGGGCGGAGGCCAGCACGCTGCCGGCCAGGAACGGCAGCACCCGGGCCCCGGTGGTGCCGTAGCCGTAGCTGACCAGCCCGAATCCGGCGATCGGCAGCATCCGTACGGTGATCACGCCCAGCACGCTCTGCCGGGCGAACCAGCCGTCCAGCCGGGCCAACCGGCCGCGTACCCGTTCGGCGACGAACTCCCGCCCCAGCACCCGGCCGACGGCGAAGCCGAGCGCGGCGGCCAGCAGCGCCGCGCCCAGCGCGTACGCCGCGCCCTCCACCGGGCCGAAGACGGCCCCCGCCGCGAGCGTGACGAAGGTACGCGGGACCAGCGCCACCAGCAGCAACGCCCCGATGACGACCCCGGCGACCGGGGCGTACCCGCCGAGGGTGCCGGCGAGCCGGGGCAGCTCGGTGAGGTCCGGACGGGGCGCCAGCAGCAGCAGCGCCGCGAACCCGGCGAGCATGACCAGCAACAGGACGAACCGGCGTGCGGACGGCTGGCCGAACGACCGCCGGGCGGCGGCGATCGCGGCCGCCCGACGGTGGGTCATGTCCGGGCGGCGGCGGCCACGGCGGCGCGGCGTTCGGAGCGGAGCCGGTCGGTCCAGGTGTCGTCCAACGGCGGGAGCTGGTGGCTGCCGGTGGCCCAGCGCAGCAGCAGGTCGGCCAGGGCCGGGTTACGGGCCAGCGCCGGCCCGTGCGAGTAGGTGCCCAGCAGGCTGCCCCGCCAGGCCCCTTCGGTGACGCCGTCGTTGCCGACCCCGGCGCTGACCCGGGCCAGCGGGGACACACCGGGGCCGAGGTGGGTCCGGCCGCCGTGGTTCTCGAACCCGGACAGCGCCGGCACCCCCAGCCTCGGGTCGATCTCGCCGGCCAGCTCGCCGACCGCCCGGGTGGGACCCCGGTCGGAGGAGAGGTCGAGCAGCTCCAGCCCGGCGCACTTGGTGCCCTTGGCGAAGAAGGAGGTGCCGAGGAGCTGGTAGCCGGCGCAGACGCCGAAGACCACCGAGCCCTGGGCGGCGGCCCGGTGCAGGCCGCCGTCGGCGAGCAGCCGCTGCGCGCCGAGCGCCTGTGGGCCGTCCTCGCCGCCGCCGAGCAGATAGATGTCGGCGGTGGCGGGCAGCCGCTGGTCGGAGCGGACCTCCAGCACCTCGACCGGCATCCCGCGCTGCTGCGCCCGGCGGGCCAGGATCAGCAGGTTGCCCCGGTCCCCGTAGGTGGAGAGCAGGTCGGGGTAGATCCAGACGATGCGCAGGCTCTCAGTTGACACGGTCCAACTCCGCTCGGATGTCCTGGAAGGCGGTGTAGTTCGCGATGACCTCCAGCCGGCCCGGCGGGACCGCCCGGACCGCCTCGCCGAACGCCCGGACGTGCTGGAACGGCACCCCGTTGACGTCGAGCCGGACCGCCAGGTCGTACGCCCGGTCACCGGTGATCAGCACCTGCCGGCCGCGCAGCGGCGCGAAGTCGACGTCGAAGAGCCAGGAGGTGTCCAGCCCGTCGGGGTCGCGGGCGTTGATGGAGAGCAGGGTGGGTGCCTCGTCTGCCATGTCGAACGCCTCCAGCCAGCTGGCCGGGTTCTTGGCCAGCAGCAGCCGGATGTTGCGACCGTCCCGGTCGACCTGGGCGTACCGGCCGGCGACCGAGCTCACGGTGTGCAGCCGGGAGACCGCGTCGACGGGGCGTACCCCGAACTCGGCGGCGACGGCGAGGGCGGTGGCCGCGTTGCCGAGGTTGACCTTGCCGGGGAGCTGGAGGGTCACCTTGTGCCAGGCCCCGGTGGGGTCGAGCACCCCGTCGTCCTCCACCGTCCACTGGGCGTCCGGGCGGCGCAGCGGGCAGCCGGTGCACCACCACTGCTCGCCGGAGCGCTGGATGGTGGAACCGCACTCCGGGCAGACCCAGGAGTCGTCGTGCCAGCGTTGGCCGGCGCTGAACCAGGTGACGTGCGGCGGTCGGACGCCCTGTGCGGGGTCGGCCGGTGGGGTGGCCGCCCAGACCACCATCGGGTCGTCGGCGTTGGCCACCACCCGCACGTCGGTGTGCCGGACCAGCGCGGCCCGCCAGAGCTGCGCCATCATGGCCACCTCCTTGGCCCGGTCGAGCTGGTCGCGGGAGAGGTTGAGCAGGGCCACCACGTGCGGTTCGGTGGCCTCCAGCACCTGCGCGAGATAGTGCTCGTCGACCTCGAGCACCGCGTACGGGGTGCTGCCGGCCTTGGCCAGCGCCGAGGTGTGCCCGGTGGGCATGTTGGCGCCGAAGGAGTTGGTCGCGACCCGGCCGAGCACGCCGACGGCGGCGGCGCTGAGCCGGGTGGTGGTGGTCTTGCCGTTGGTGCCGGAGACCAGCGCGATGGCGCGCCCGGCCGAGAGGTGGGCCAGCAGGTCCGGGTCGATCTTCAGACCGATCCACCCGCCGATCACCGAGCCGTCGCCCCGGCCGGCGGCGCGCGACAACGCCGCGGCGGTCCTCGACACGGAGCTGGCCACCTTCGCCCGCAGGGGCATCTTCGCGTCTGTCACCCGAGCGAGGTTACCGGACCTCCGCGCCCGCCAGATCGCCGCCGACGGCGAACCGTTCGGTCGGGGTGGGCCGGGCATCCGGTCGGCGGACGCTCCACCGGATGGAGTCGATCAATGTCGGGTAGCGGACGCGGGGCGGGAGCGCTCCGCCCCTCCACTTCGCTCCACCGGCTCTGACGTGCGGTTTTAGCCGCGACGGCGACGCGCCGGGCGGGCGATTCTGGTTGCAGGTGGAGGGAAGTGGAGTAGAGTGGGGCGCATTGGTGAGGCCGGGAGGGCCCACCGGCCCAGGGGGTCAGCGGCGCCGCGAACGCCGCTCAGGGCGAGGGGGTTGGGCCGATGTTTCTCGGCACCCACACTCCGCGCCTGGACGAAAAGGGCCGGTTGATCCTTCCGGCCAAGTTCCGGGACGAACTGGCGGGGGGTGTCGTGATCACCAAAGGACAGGATCGCTGTCTCTACGTCTTCCCCACGCCCGAGTTCCAGCGGATCGCCGACCAGTTGCGCGCGCAGCCGATGACGAACAAGGCGGCCCGGGCCTACAGCCGGGTCTTCTTCGCCAGCGCGCACGACGAGGTCCCCGACAAGCAGGGCCGGGTCACCATCCCCGCCCACCTCCGGTCGTACGCCGCGCTCGACCGGGACCTGGTGGTGATCGGGGCGAGCACCCGGGTGGAGGTCTGGGACCGGGCGGCCTGGGAGACCTACCTCGCCGAGAGCGAAGACGACTTCGCCGACATCGAGGAGGGGGTGCTGCCCGGCGGTCTGTAGGGCGTGGCGACGCCCGACGTACTGCGAGATCTCCAGCCGCTTTCGAGTTCCTGGCGCCCCTTCCCCGGTGCCAGGGGCACGATCTCCACCCCGGGCCGTGGCCCGGGGCCGGAGCGGGAGCGGATGGGGATCTGGCGGTACGACGGCACGACGTCGTCCGACGAGCAGAGCGCGACACGAAGAACTATTTCCACAGTGGGGGTCGACATGGGGGAGCTACGCGGCACGCACGTGCCGGTGCTGCTCGAGCGGTGTCTCGAGCTGCTGGCCCCCGCGCTGGACCGGGGCGGCCGGACGGTCCACGTCGATGCCACGCTGGGTCTGGCCGGGCACGCCGAGGCGGTGCTGGAACGGCATCCGCACACGGTGCTGATCGGCCTGGACCGGGACACCGAGGCCCTGGCGCACGCCCGGGTCCGGCTGGCCCGGTTCGCCGACCGGATCCACCTGGAGCACGCCGTCTACGACGAACTGCCCGAGGTGGTGGCGCGGCTCGGCTATCCGGGCATCGACGGGGTGCTGTTCGACCTGGGTGTCTCCTCGCTGCAGCTCGACGCGCCCGACCGCGGGTTCGCCTATGCCCAGGACGCGCCGCTGGACATGCGGATGGACCAGACCCGGGGGGTGACCGCCGAAGAGGTGGTCAACAGCTACTCCCACCCTGATCTGGCCCGGGTGCTGCGGGTCTACGGCGAGGAGAAGTTCGCCGGCCGGATCGCCTCGGCGGTCCTGCGGGAGCGGGAGCGGGGCCGGATCACGTCCTCGGCCCGGCTGGCCGAACTGGTCAGGGAGAGCATTCCGGCACCAGCACGACGAACCGGGGGACACCCGGCCAAGAGAACGTTTCAGGCTTTACGGATCGAGGTAAACAGGGAACTGGCAGTGCTGGAGACGGCGCTGCCGGCCGCCCTCGACACGCTCGATGTGGGCGGCCGCATGGTGGTCCTGTCCTACCACTCGTTGGAGGACCGGCTCACCAAGCAGGCGCTCGCCGACCGAGTCCGCAGTAAGGGCCCGGTCGACCTCCCGGTGGAGCTGCCCGGGTCGGGTCCGACGTTCCGGCTGCTCAGCCGGGGCGCCGAACTCGCCGGGGAGGCGGAGGTCACCGCGAACCCGCGGGCCGCATCGGTCCGGTTGCGGGCGGCGGAGCGACTCGACCCGGCCACCGGGCAGCAGGGGCGGACCGACCGCGAACGGTCCCGCCGACGGGCCAGGGCGACGCACCAACCGGAAACGGTGTCGACGGCGGGTCCCACAGTGGATCTGGGGTCGTCACCGGGGGACGGCAGGACGGACGAACAGGGGGAGGGGACATGAACGTCAACAAGCGTGACGGCCGCGACGCGGCCGTCGGGCAGCGCGCACCGCGGTCGGGGGGCCGGACCACGGCGCAGCGCACGAACCGCACCGCGACGCCGGCGGACCTCGCCGGTCAGCAGGGGGAGGCTCGCCGGGGGGCGCGCGAGTTCCCCACCCAGGGCAGCGCCGCGCTGCGGCCGGCAGAGCAGCCGGCCACCCGGACCACCGGCACCGGGTCACCCCGGCTGCGGGTGGCGCCGCCGCCGCCGGTCCGGGTGCCCCGGGCGCCGTTCGCGGCGCTGATCGTGGTGCTCGTGGTCGGCGGGGTGCTGGGCATCCTCGCGGTCAACACCAAGATCAACGAGAACGCCTTCAAGCTCCAGCAGCTCCAGCAGCAGCAGGCCCGCCTCGACGTCGACCAGCAGCAGTTGGAGAAGGAGATCGAGGAGGCCAAGGAGCCGGGCAACCTGACCGCCGAAGCCCGCAAGCTGGGCCTGGTCGAGGCGGGCGAACCGGCGTACATCCGGCTGCCGGACGGTCGGCTGATCGGCGTGCCGCAACCGGCCGACGGGCAGCCGGCGATCACCAGCCAGCAGGGCAACGGGGGGTAGACCCGTGCCACCGAGATCGGACGAACCGCGCCGGGACGCCACAGGCTCCCGGCGCGGTGCGGTTCGTGGTGGGACCGCCCGGGGCGGTGAGCCACGGACCGGTGAGCCACCCGCCACCGGACCGCGCACGGGGGAGTCCCGCACCGGGGAGCCCCGGGCCGGGGACGTCGGGGGGATCTCCGACGCGCGGGCGTACACGCCACGGGGCCGGACCATCCGGGAGAGCAGCGAGGAACGGGGCGGGCAGCGGCGTACCCCCCGGGCCGGCCGGTCCGGCGACCCGTTCCGCCCCGCCCTCCAGGTGCTCGACGGCGGTCGGGCCGTCGCCAACCGGGCCGGCCGCCGGGAGGCCGCCCCGACCAGGCGCACCGGTGTCATCCGGACCGTGCCGCCCCGGGCCGCCCCCGACGACGACGAGTTCGCCGAGCCGCCCGCGCCGCGCCGTCGCCCCGGCCGCACCCCCCCGCGTCGCACCGACACGCCCGGCCGGGGTGCCCCGCGCCGCACCGAGGCGCCCCGCCGTACCGACCGGCCCGCCGGCCGGCGACCGGTGCGCAAGCCGCGCCGCCCGCCGAAGCTGGCCGAACCGCGTCGCCGGCTGCGGCTGGGCACCGTGCTCGTGCTGGCGGTCTTCGCCGTGATCGGCATCCGGCTGGTCGTCCTGCAGGCCGTGGACACCCCGGCGTACGCCGGCGGTGGCGTCGGCAACCGGCTCAGCCGGATCGACCTGCCGGCCCCGCGCGGGTCGATCGAGGACCGCACCGGCGCCCCGCTGGCCCGCAGCATCGAGGCACGGTACGTCTTCGCCGACCCGACGATGGTCAAGGACCGGACGGAGACCGCGAAGCTGCTCTCCCCGCTGCTCGGCGTCCCCGTCTCCGAACTGGCCGAGAAGATGAAGCGCCAGGGCGAACTCCAGTTCCGCTACCTGGCCCGGGGTGTCGACATCGCCCGGGCCAAGCAGATCGAGGCGCTCGACCTCGCCGGCATCGGCACCCACCGCGACGAGCGTCGCGAGGTGCCCGGCGGCGACCTCGCCGCCAACCTGGTCGGCTTCACCAGTCTGGACCTGGACGGCCTGGAGGGGTTGGAGGCCCGCTACGACGACCTGCTGCGGGGGCAGGACGGCCGGTGGGTCTACGAGGCCGGCGCGGGCGACCTGAACGCGGCGATCCCCGGCGGCTACAGCCAGACCACCGCCCCCAAGCCGGGCAGCTCGCTGGTGCTCACCATCGACCGAGACCTCCAGTTCCAGGTGCAGCAGATCCTCAGCCGGCAGATGGCGCAGACCCGGGGCGCGATCGGCGCGGCCGTGGTGCTCGACGCCAAGACCGGTGACGTGCTGGCCCAGGCCAGCAACCCCACCTACAACGCGGCCACGCCGGAGCAGAGCCGACCCACCGACCGGGAGGACGCGGCCACCAGCTTCGTGGTCGACCCGGGCTCGGTGCACAAGGCGATCACCTACGGCGCGGCCCTGCAGGAGGGGGTCATCACCCCGGACAGCGCCTGGCCGGTCGCGAACACCGTCACCAGGGGTGGGGTGACCTTCCGGGACACCCACCCGGCCGAGGGCAAGAAGCTGAGCGTGGCCGGGATGCTGGCCTACTCGTCCAACGTCGGCACCATCGAGATCGGCGACCGGCTCGGCCCGGACCGGCTGATCGACTACCAGAAGCGGTTCGGGTTGGGCCAGCCCACCGGCGAGGGGATGCCCGGCGAGGCGTCCGGGCGGCTGCTCCCGGCCGACCAGTGGAGCGGTTCGTCGTACGGGTCGGTGCCGATCGGGCACAGCGTCGACGCCACCCCGCTGCAGATGGCCGCCGCGTACGCCACCATCGCCAACGACGGCACCTACGTGCAGCCGCACCTGATCAAGGAGGTGGTCGGGGCGGACGGCAAGCGCACCCCCTCCGCCGCCCCGGTCACCCGTTCGGTGCTCAGCCCGCAGAACGCCGCCGCGCTGCGCACCCTGCTGGAGGCGGTCACCACCGTCGACGGCGCGACCGGCCGGGCCGCCGCGGTGCCCGGCTACCGGATCGCCGGCAAGACCGGCACCGGCCTGCGCTACGTCGACGGCAAGCAGCAGCCCGGCGAGGTGGGGTCGTTCATCGGGATGGCCCCCGCCGAGGCACCCCGGTACGTGGTGGCGGTCTTCGTGTGGAACCCCGAGGGCGGTGGCGGCGCGGTCGTCGCACCGGCGTTCCGCGAGATGATGGGCTTCACGCTGCGTCACTACCGGGTCCCGCCGTCGCGCGGGAAATCCCCCAACTTCGAGGTCTTTCCGCGCTGACCGGGAACGGCGGGACATCATCGGTGAGTGCCGACGAACCACCGGGGCGGCTGTGCGGCCGGAACCGGACGACCGGGTAGGGTCTGACGCCGTGCCCGGCAATCCACGCCCCCGTACCGTGCCCGGAGTCCGGATCGGCGACCTCGCCGACCGGCTCGCCGTAGCGCCGCCGGCAGACGCCGCCGAGCTGGTCGTGACCGGGGTGACCCACGCCAGCCAGGAGGTCCGCCCCGGCGACCTGTACGCCGCGCTGCCCGGCGCCCGTCGGCACGGCGCGGAGTTCGCCGCCGGTGCCGCCGCGGCCGGTGCGGTGGCCGTGCTGACCGACCCGTCCGGTGCGGCGGCGGCCGGCGCGACCGGGCTGCCCGTCCTGGTGACGCCCGACCCGCGGGCCGTGCTGGGCGAGCTGGCGGCCGCGGTCTACGGCGACCCGACCGACGGACTCACCGTGATCGGGGTGACCGGCACCGCCGGCAAGACCTCCACCGCCTACCTGATCGAGTCCGGGCTGCGCGCCGCCGGCCACGTCACCGGCCTGATCGGCACGGTGGAGACCCGGCTGGGCGACCTGGTGATCGACAGCGTCCGGACCACCCCGGAGGCCACCGACCTGCACGCCCTGCTCGCCGCCGCACGCGAGCGCGGGGTGACCGCGGTGGTCATGGAGGTGTCCAGTCACGCCCTGGCGATGGGCCGGGTCGGCGGGGTCCGGTTCGCCGTGGGCGGCTACACCAACTTCGGCTCCGACCACCTCGACTTCCACGCCGACTCGGCCGACTACTTCGCCGCCAAGGCGAAGCTGTTCGACGGGCGCTGCCGGGTCGAGGTGCTCAACCACGACGACGCGGCCCTGCGCCCGCTGTTCCGCCCGGCGACGGTCAGCTACTCGGCGGCCGGCGACCCGACCGCCACCTGGTGGGCCGACCGGGTCGGCGGCGAGGGCTACGCCCAGCGCTTCACCGCGCACGGCCCCGACGACCTGGTCCTGCCCGCCGGGGTGGCCCTGCCCGGCCGGCACAACGTGGCGAACGCGCTGCTCGCCGTCGCCTGCCTGGTCGCCGCCGGGGTCGACCCGGTGACCGCCGCCGCCGGGGTGGCCGCCTGTGGCGGGGTGCCCGGCCGGTTGGAACTGGTCAGCGGGGACGCGCCGGTGCGCGGGGTGGTCGACTACGCGCACAAGACCGACGCCGTGGTGGCCGCCCTGGCCGCGCTGCGCGCCACCGGCGCCGGCCGGTTGATCTGCGTCATCGGCGCCGGTGGCGACCGGGACCGGGGCAAGCGGCCGGTGATGGGTGCCGCCGCCGCCCGGGGCGCCGACGTGGTGCTGGTGACCGACGACAACCCGCGTACCGAGGACCCGGCGACGATCCGGGCCGAGGTGTTGGCCGGGGCGTACGGGGCCGACGCCGCCGCCGAGGTCATCGAGGTGCCGGGCCGGCGGGAGGCGATCGCCGAGGCGGTGCGGCTGGCCGAGCCGGGGGACGTGGTGGCGCTGCTCGGCAAGGGACACGAACGGGGTCAGGAGATCGCCGGCCAGGTGCACCCGTTCGACGACCGCACCGAGTTGGCGGAGGCGCTGCGCGTCCGCTTCGGCGACCTGGCGGGTCAGCGGTGATCCCGCTGAGCCTGGCCGAGGTCGCCTCGGCGGTCGGTGGTCGACTGCACGCCGCCGACCCGGCCGCCCGGGTCACCGGTCCGGTCGAGTTCGACTCCCGCAAGGTCGTCGCCGGGGCGCTCTTCGTCGCCTTCCCCGGCGAGCGGGTCGACGGACACGACTACGCCGCGGGTGCGGTCGCCGACGGCGCGGTGGCGGTGCTCGGCACCCGGGAGCTACCCGGGGTGCCGATGGTGCTGGTGGACGACGCGCTGGCCGCGCTGGGCCGGCTGGCCCGGACCGTGGTGGACCGGCTGCCCGGACTCACCGTGATCGGGCTGACCGGTTCGTCGGGCAAGACCACCACCAAGGACCTGATCGCCCAGCTCGCCGTCCGGCTCGGCCCGACGGTGGCCCCGCCCGGGTCGTTCAACAACGAGCTGGGCCACCCGTACACCGCGTTGCAGGCCACCGCGCAGACCAGGTACCTGGTGATGGAGAAGGGCGCCCGGGGCGTCGGGCACGTCCGTTACCTCTGCGACGTGGTGCCGCCGCAGATCTCGGTGGTGCTCAACGTCGGGGTCGCGCACCTGGGCGAGTTCGGTTCGGTGGAGAACATCGCCCTGGCCAAGGGGGAGCTGGTGGAGGCGCTGCCGGCCGAGGGGCTGGCCGTGCTCAACGCCGACGACCCGCTGGTCGCCGCGATGGCGTCCCGCACCGCCGCCCGGGTGGTCCGCTACGGCGAGTCCGCCGACGCCGACGTCCGCGCGGTGGAGGTCACCCTGGACGGGCGGGGTCGGCCGTCGTACACGTTGGTCACCCCGGAGGGGACCGCGCCGGTGCGGCTCGGCCTGACCGGCCGGCACCAGGTCTCCAACTCGCTCGCCGCGGCGGCGGTCGCCCGCGAGCTGGGCATGCCGCTGGCCGAGCTGGCGGCGGCCCTGGGCGACCTGGGGCTGGTCTCCACCCGCCGGATGGACGTCTTCGCGCGTCCCGACGGGGTGACCGTGATCGACGACTCGTACAACGCCAATCCGGCCTCGACGGCGGTGGCGTTGCGCGCGCTGGCCGGGATGGACCGGGGTGGGCGGACGTTCGCCGCGCTGGGCTACATGGCCGAGCTGGGCGAGTACGAGGACGAGGGGCACCGGGAGGTCGGCCGGCTCGCGGCCGAACTCGGTGTCGACCGGCTGCTCGTGGTGGGTGAGCCGGCCGCGCCGATCCACGAGGGCGCGACAGCGGTAAGTGACTGGGGAGGAGAGTCGGTGCTGCTCACCGATCAGGCGGCGGCCGTCGAGGTGCTGCGCAGCGAGCTACGGCCGGGAGACGTCGTCCTGGTGAAGGGCTCCCGGTACCGCACCTGGGAGGTCGCCGACGCGCTGCGGGTCGACGCCTCCGGTGCCGGGGCCGGCGCGGGCGCGGGGGGTGCCGCGTGAGGGCGGTCATCGTCGCCATCGGCGTGGCGTTCCTGGTGTCGTTGCTGGCCACCCCGCTCGCGATCAAGGTGTTCGCCCGGCTCAAGGCCGGCCAGCCGATCCGCTCGAACCTCGGGCTGGCCAGCAACGAGGGCAAGAAGGGCACACCGACGATGGGCGGTGTGGTCTTCATCCTGGCCACGGTGATCGCGTACGTCGCCGGTCACCTCGCCCTGACCACCCTGCCGGACGCGCAGATCGCCCAGGTCGAGCCGACCATCACCGCGCTGGTGCTGCTGGGGCTGATGGTCTTCTCCGGGGCGGTCGGCTTCATCGACGACTTTCTCAAGGTGCGCAAGCGGCACAGCGGTGGGCTCAACAAGCGCGGCAAGCTGTTCGGGCAGATCCTGGTCGGGGCGATCTTCGGGGTGGTCGCGCTCTACTTCCCGAGCAGCATGACCGACGCCAGCGGCGCGACGACCAACACCGAGACCGTGGGCAGCAGCACGCTGAGCTTCATCCGGGACATCCCGGCCCTGGAGATCGGCAAGATCGCCTCGGTGATCGTGATCATCCTGGTGGTGATGGCGGCGACCAACGGGGTCAACCTCACCGACGGCCTGGACGGGCTGGCCACCGGCGCGTCGGTGATGGTCCTCGCCGCGTACGCGCTGATCGCGTTCTGGCAGTACCGGCACTGGTGCGCCGACCCGACGTACACCGCCAACCCGGACAACTACTGCTACGCCGTCCGGGACCCGTTGGAGATCGCGCTGATCGCCGGGGCGGCGGCCGGGGCATGCGTGGGCTTCCTGTGGTGGAACACCTCGCCGGCCCGGATCTTCATGGGCGACACCGGCGCGCTGGGCCTCGGTGGCCTGATCGCCGGGATGGCGATGTCCACCCGGACGATCCTGCTGCTGCCCATCCTCGGCGGGCTCTTCGTGATCATCACGATGTCGGTGGTGATCCAGATCATCTCGTTCCGGACCACCGGCAAGCGGGTGTTCCGGATGTCCCCGCTCCAGCACCACTTCGAGCTGGCCGGCTGGAGCGAGGTCAACATCGTGGTCCGGTTCTGGATCATCGCGGGCATCGGGGTGGCCATCGCGCTCGGCCTGTTCTACAGCGACTTCCTGGCCAGCATGGGCTGATCGCGCGCCGGGTCCAGTGCCGGCCCGCGTGCCGGCTCCGGCCGGCCCGGACCCGCCGCCGGACGACCACGGACGCGGGCTCCTCCTACCGGAGGGGCCCCTGTTCCGCATTTCGACACGCCGACCGGGGGGAACGGCCGGAACGGGCCGCCCGCAGCGGCGATGATGGGCGGGTGGGGGAGGACCGAGGCACCAGCACCGGCACGACGGCGCAGACCCAGCCACGGCGGGTCGCGGGCGCGGGGCGTACCGCCGATCCGCCGGCGGGGAGGGCCGGGCTGGACCCGGCCGGTGGCCTGGCGGCGCTGCGCGGCCTGCTGGCCCGCCCGCTGGCCTCCTACTACCTGCTGCTGTCCAGCGCCGGCCTGCTGCTGCTGATCGGCCTGACCATGGTCTTCTCGGCGACCAGCGTGCGGGACTACGCCGAGGCCGGCGACGCCGCCGCCTCGGTGACCAAGCAGGCGATCTTCGCGGTGATCGGCATCGTCGCGTTCTGGGCCTGCCAGCGGCTGCCGGCCAGCACCTTCCGCTCGCTGGGCCGGCCCCTGCTCGGGGGTGCCGTGGTGCTGCTGCTGGTGCTCAACCTGCTGGTGGCCCTGGACGCGCTGTTCGGGTTGGAGTCCCTCGGGCCGCTGCGGGCCAACCTGCTCTGGCTCTATCTCGGGCCGATCCAGGTGCAGCCCGCCGAACTGGCCAAACTGGCGCTGGTGCTCTGGGGCGCGCACGTGGTGGCCCGCAAGGGTGCGGCGCTGGGTTGGTGGAAGGAACTGGCCACCCCGCTGTTCCCGGTGGTCGGGCTGCTCTTCGTGCTGGTCGGCTACAACGACCTGGGCAGCATGCTCTGCCTGCTGGCCATCGTGGTCGGGCTGCTCTGGGCGGCCGGGGTGCGGCTGCGGGTCTTCGCCGCCCTCTCCGCGGTCGGCCTGGCCGGCATCGGCCTGCTGGTCGCGGTGGCCTCGCTCGGGGCCGGCTCCGGGGCGCGCGGCCAGGACAACTACCGGCTGGCCCGGCTCACCTCGTTCCTCGACACGCCGGACCCGGCCAAGTGCGTCGAGGACGCCTGCTGGCAGATGGTCCAGGCCCGCAACGCCATCGAGCACGGCGGCTGGTTCGGCGTCGGGCTGGGCAAGGGCAGCCTCAAGTTCGGTTGGCTGCCGGCCGCCCACAACGACTTCATCTTCGCCGTCATCGCCGAGGAGTTGGGCGTGGTCGGCTGCACCGTCATCCTGGTGCTCTTCGCCGTGCTGGCCTACACCGGGCTGCGGATCGCCCGCCGGGTCGCCGACCCGTTCCGCCGGCTCGCCGCCACCGCCGTCACCGCCTGGCTGGCCGGCCAGGCGGTGATCAACGTCGGTGGGGTGACCAAGCTGCTGCCGCTGACCGGCGTGCCGCTGCCGTTCATCTCCGACGGCGGCAGCGCCCTGGTCGTCACCCTGGCGGCGGTGGGCATGCTCGCCTCCTTCGCCCGCGCCGAACCCGACGCGGCCCGAGCCCTGCACGCCCGTCCGCCCGCCCGATGGGTCCGACTAGTCTGGGCCCCGTTGCCGCCGCTTCCCGGCGCGCGGAGCCGACCGGCACCGCCGCCGGCTGCCCCGGGGTCCGTACCCCGGGCGCGCGGGCGGCGACCCGACGATCAGGCCGTACCGCGCGGCGTCCGGCAGGACCGGACCCGGGGCGGGCCGGCGAGCGAGAGGAGACGCTGATGGGTCCGCTGCGTTCGGTGGTGCTCTGTGGAGGGGGCACCGGTGGGCACATCTACCCGCTGCTCGCCTTCGCCGACTGCCTGCGCCGACACGACCCGGGCGTCCGGATCACCTGCCTCGGCACCCCCAAGGGGCTGGAGAACGAGCTGATCCCGCCGGCCGGCTACGACCTGCGGACGATCCCGGCCTACCAGTTGCCCCGCTCGGTCAACCTGGGCCTGATGCGCACCCCGGACCGGATGTGGAAGGCGGCCCGCGCCGCCGGCAAGGTGATCGACGAGGTCGCCGCCGACGTGGTCGTCGGCTTCGGCGGGTACGTCTCGGTGCCCGGCTACCTGGCCGCCTGGCGACGCGAGATGCCGATCGTCATCCACGAGGTGAACGTCCCGCCGGGAGTGGCCAACCGGCTCGGCATGAAGTTCACCAAGAACCTCGCGGTCGGCTTCCCGCACCAGCCGGCCCAGTCCGAGGCGCTGCGCGACGCCCGGGTGGTCGGGGTGCCGCTGCGCCGGGGCATCGCCGGGCTGGACCGCAACGCCGCCCGCGCCGCCGCCCGCGCGCACTTCGGGCTCCGCCCCGACCTGCCGGTGCTCTTCGTCGCCGGTGGCTCGCAGGGGGCCCGGTCGATCAACCTGGCGGTCTCCGGCGCGGCCAAGGAGCTGGCCCGCAACGGCGTGCAGGTGCTGCACGTGATGGGCGCCCGCAACGAGCCGGTGCCGATCCCCACCGATCTGCCGGTGCCGTACGTGGCGCTGCCCTACCTGTCCGAGATGGAGCTGGGCTACGCCGCCGCCGACCTGATGCTCGCCCGGGGCGGGGCGATGACCTGCGCCGAGGTGGCCGCCATCGGGCTGCCCACCATCTATGTCCCCTACCCGCACTCCAATCAGGAGCAGAAGCGTAACGCGCTGCCCGTGGTGGAGGCCGGCGGCGGGCTGCTGGTCGACGACGCCGAGCTGACCCCGGCCTGGCTGGAGCGCACCGTGCTGCCCCTGCTGCGGGACCCGCAGCGGCTGTACGCGATGAGCAACGCCGCCGCCGCGTACGGCCGACGCGACGGCGACGTGGCCCTGCTCAACTTCGTCTACGAGGCGGTGGCCCGGTGAGCCGGTCCACCGCGACGGGAAGGTACCTGGCATGAACACCGCGCAGTTCACCCCGGCCGGCACGCTCACCGCGGAGGACCTGGGCCGGATCCACCTGATCGGGGTGGGTGGGGTCGGCATGAGCGGCCTGGCCCGGCTCTTCCTCACCCGGGGGCTGCCGGTCTCCGGCAGCGAGCTGCGCGAGTGGCCGTCGCTGGCCGGGATGCGGGCGCTGGGCGGCACCATCCACATGAGCCACGAGGCGGCCAACCTCGACGGGGTGGACACCGTGGTCTACTCCTCGGCCATTCCGCAGGACCACCTGGAGATGGTCGAGGCGCGGCGGCGCGGGCTGCGGGTGCTGCACCGCTCCGAGGCGCTGGCGGCGGCGATGACCGGGCGGCGTACCGTCGCGGTGGCCGGCACCCACGGCAAGACCACCACCACCTCGATGGTGACCATGGTGCTCCAGCAGGCCGGCGTCGACCCGTCCTTCGTGATCGGCGGGGAGATCTCCGAGGTCGGCTCGGGCGCGCACCACGGCACCGGTGAGCACTTCGTGGTCGAGGCGGACGAGAGCGACCGGTCGTTCCTGATCTACCGCCCGTTCGTCTCGATCATCACCAACATCGAGGCCGACCACCTGAACACCTACGGCGACCTGGCGACCCTGGAGGCGGCGTTCGCCGAGTTCGCCCGGCTCACCGACCCGGCCGGATTCGTCATCACCTGCGCCGACGACCCGGGCAGCCGGCGGTTGGCCGAGACGCTGCGCGCCGAGGGCCGGCGGGTCTGGACGTACGGCGAGGCGCCCGACGCCGACCTGCGGCTGTCCGAGATGGCCTCGTCCGCCCAGGGTGCGCGGTACCTGGCCGCGCTCGACGGCCGTTCGCTGGGCGAGATCCGGCTGCCGGTGCCCGGCCGGCACATGGGGCTCAACAGCGCCGCGGCGGTGCTCGCCGCCCACCTGCTCGGCCTGCCGGTGGCAGCGGCGGAGGCGGCGTTGGCCGTGTTCCCGGGGGTACGCCGGCGTTTCGAACGCAAGGGCGTCGCCGACGGCGTGCTGGTCTACGACGAGTACGCCTACCACCCGACCTCGATGACCCTGGCCCTGCGGACGCTGCGCGAGGTGGCCGGCGACGGCCGGTTGATCGTGGTCTTCCAGCCGTACCGGCTGTACCGCACCCGGGATCTGCAGGCGGAGATCGCCGCCGCCCTGGGCATCGCCGACGAACTGGTGCTGCTGGAGGTCTTCGGCCCCGGTGAGCTGCGCCAGCCGGGCGAGGGGTCGGCGGCGTTGCTGGCGGCGGTGCCGCTGGACGCCGCGCACAAGGTCTTTGTGGACTCGCTCGACGACGCGCCGGTGGAGGTGGCCCGCCGGGCCCGCCCCGGTGACGTGGTGGTGACCATGGGCGCCCCACCGATCTCCCTGCTGGGTGACCAACTGCTCGACACGCTGACCGCCCGGGTCGGCGGGGTCGCCGCCCCGATCGCCCCGGGCCCGGTCGTCGGCCCGGACGGCGCGGTCTCCACCACCGGATGAGTCCGGGCCCGGCGCGGGGTCGTCCCGCGGGCGCGGACGGCGGCGGCTCCCGACGTGGTCCGGCACGGCGCTGGCAGCTCGTCCGGGCCGGCAGCGACGCGGTCCCGCCGTCCACCCGGCGGTTCATGGCGCGGGCCCGGCAGCGGCGGATGCGGGCCGCCCTGCCCTGGGCGGTGCTGGCCGGGGTGCTGGTCCTCGCCGGTCTGGTGGCCTGGGCGGTGCTCGGCTCCGGCCTGTTCGGGGTGCGTGAGGTCCGGGTGGAGGGGGCCCGGCTGGTCACCCCGGTCGAGGTGCGCGATGCGGCGGCCGTGCCGGACGGGGTGCCGTTGGCCCGGGTGGACCTGGCCGCGACGGCCCGGCGGATCGGGGGGTTGGCCCCGGTCGAGCGGGCCACCGTCCACCGGGACTGGCCGGACACCCTGGTGGTGACGGTGGTGGAGCGGACCGGGGTGGCGGTGGTGCCCCGGGACGACCGGTTCGTGGTGCTCGACCGGACCGGGGTGGTGTTCCGGACGCTGCCCCGCCCCCCGCAGGGGCTGCCGCTGGTGCGGTTGGCCGAGCCGGGGCCGGACGATCCGGGCACCCGGGCGGCGTTGCAGGTGCTGACCGTCCTCACCCCCCAGTTGCGGGCCGTCCTGGTCGAGGTGACCGTCGAGGGGTTGGCCCGGATCGGGCTGACCCTGCGCGACGAGCGGACGGTGGTGTGGGGCGACGCGACCCGGGGCGAGGACAAGGCGCGGGTGGCGACGGCGTTGCTGAGTCGCAAGGCCGACACGATCGACGTGAGCGCGCCGGACGTGGTGACCTTCAGGTGAGGCCCGTGTGGAACGTGAGTCGTTACGCTCGCGGCGGCGACACGCCGGTGAGGTCCTTGGCTCTCGGCGTGGAGGCGCTTACGTTGCCCCGAAGAGGATCAGTGGTTGACATAACTGTAAGCCTCTAGTAGAGGGTTAGGGTTCAGCTCTGATCCTCGCTGGTGACAGCTCGTCGACCACCGGTCTGGGCCACGCCGAACCGGGGCGGTGCGAGCCAATCTCGAACGGAAAGGACCGGAGATGACACCTCCGCACAACTACCTGGCGGTCATCAAGGTCGTCGGCATCGGCGGCGGCGGCGTCAACGCCGTCAACCGGATGATCGAGGTTGGGCTCAAGGGCGTCGAGTTCATCGCGATCAACACCGACGCGCAGGCGCTGCTGATGAGCGACGCCGACGTCAAGCTCGACGTCGGCCGGGAGCTGACCCGGGGACTCGGCGCGGGCGCCAACCCGGACGTCGGCAAGAACGCCGCCGAGGACCACCGCGACGAGATCGAAGAGGTGCTCAAGGGCGCCGACATGGTCTTCGTCACCTGCGGCGAGGGCGGCGGCACCGGCACCGGCGGGGCGCCGGTGGTGGCCAACATCGCCCGCAAGCTCGGCGCGCTGACCATCGGCGTGGTGACCCGGCCGTTCTCCTTCGAGGGCAAGCGCCGCCAGGTGCAGGCCGAGGCGGGGATAGACGAACTGCGCAATCAGTGCGACACGCTGATCGTCATCCCGAACGACCGGCTGCTGGCCCTGGGCGACCGTGGGATCAGCATGATGGACGCCTTCCGCACCGCCGACCAGGTGCTGCTCTCCGGTGTCCAGGGCATCACCGACCTGATCACCACCCCGGGCCTGATCAACCTGGACTTCGCCGACGTCAAGAGCGTGATGAGTGGGGCGGGCAGCGCGCTGATGGGTATCGGCAGCGCCCGGGGTGAGAACCGGGCGGTGGAGGCGGCCGAGGCGGCCATCTCCAGCCCGTTGCTGGAGCAGAGCATGGACGGCGCGCGGGGCGTGCTGCTCTCCATCGCCGGCGGCTCCGACCTGGGCCTGTTCGAGATCAACGACGCCGCGCAGCTGGTCACCGACGCGGCCCACCCGGACGCGAACATCATCTTCGGTGCGGTCATCGACGACGCGCTCGGCGACGAGGTGCGGGTCACCGTGATCGCCGCCGGTTTCGACGGTGGCACGCCCGCGTACAAGGCGTCGGAGTCACCGCGCAAGAGCAACCAGAACCAGCCGACCCCGCAGTCCCCGGCGGTCACCGCGCCGGCCACCATGCCGCCGCCGCAGCAGTCGCCGCGCCGGGTGCTCTTCGACGACGTCGACGTGCCCGATTTCCTCAAGAACGGCTCCTGAGCCCGCCGATGACGAGCAGCCCCGTCGGTGACCACGCCGCCCCGCCGACGCCGAGCGGTCCACCGGGTGGTGACGTCGCCCCGCCGGTGACCGGGCGGCCCGGCCGATGACCGGCCGGCCCGACCCGGTGGGTCCGGACCGCCGCGCCGCACTCACGGCCGGACTGGCCGTGGTGCGTACCCGGATCGCCGACGCCTGTGCCGCCGCCGGCCGGGACCCGGCCGGGGTGACCATGATCGCGGTGACCAAGACGTACCCGGCCGGCGACGCGGTCGCGCTGACCGGGCTCGGGGTCACCGACCTGGGGGAGAACCGGGACCAGGAGGCGGCGCCGAAGGCGGCCGAGGTGGCGGCGGCGGGGGTGACCGCCCGCTGGCACTTCATCGGTCAGCTGCAACGCAACAAGGCCCGTTCGGTGGTCCGGTACGCCGATGTGGTCCACTCCGTGGACAGTGTCCGGTTGGCCCGCGCGCTGGCCACCGCCGCGGAGTCCGGCCGGGACCGTCCGTTGGAGACGTTGGTGCAGGTGAGTATCGACGGTGACGCGGCCCGAGGGGGCGCCCTGCCGGGTGCCGCCGACGCCGACCGGGGGCTCGGTCCGGTGGCCGAGGCGCTGGCCGGGTTGGGGTCGCTGCGGCTGGCGGGGCTGATGGCGGTGGCGCCGTTGGGCTGGGAGCCGGAGCGGGCGTTCGCCCGGTTGGCCGAGGTGGCGGAGGGATTCCGGGCCGGGCATCCGGCGGCGACCGCGCTCTCCGCCGGGATGAGCGGCGACCTGGAGGTGGCCATCGGATACGGCGCGACACATGTCCGCGTCGGCAGCGCGTTGCTCGGAATGCGTTCCACGCTGCGGTAGCCTGACCGCGATAGAAGCAAATTACATCAGTGTTGTTCAGGAGCGGCGTCCCCAGGTCGGGGGCCACGACGGGCGAGCCGCGAATCGCGCGTCGGGGGATTGCCACTTCGATCCGGTGGGCATGGAAGTCCATTCGCGATCATGGCGACACGGCACGGGGGTGCGTGCCGCACGGCGGACGGAAGGGCGCGGGATGGGTGCACTGCGCAAGGCGGGGGTCTGGCTCGGTCTCGTCGAGGAGGATGACGAGCGGGGCTACGACGAGGGCTACGACAAGCCCGGCTACCGCGAGTCGCGGTACCGGTCGAGCCGGTACACCGAGGAGTTCGCCGACGACGACGAGGACGACGCGGAGGAGCCGCCGGCGCCGCGTCCGCGCCTCGGCGACCGGGGTCGGCTGGCCGACCGGTCGAGCCGGCTCGCGGAGGCCGACCGCGCCGACGACGAGCGGGCCGAGCGGTCGGAGCGGTCGGAGCGGGCGAGCGTCCGGTCGATCACCCGGTCCGGTGGGTCGGAGACCTCGGGCGCGCTGAGCTACCACACCCGGGACAATCTCGCCCTGGCGCCGCAGGCGTCGCCGCGGGAGCGGCCGGTGGTGGCCGAGGAGGAGCAGCGCTACCAGATCACCACGCTGCACCCGACCACCTACCGCGAGGCGCGGACCATCGGCGAGCACTTCCGCGACGGTGTCCCGGTGATCATCAATCTCACCGAGATGGATGAGGCCGACGCCCGCCGGCTGGTGGACTTCGCCGCCGGGCTGGCGTTCGGGCTGCGCGGTACGATCGAGCGCGTGACCAACCGGGTGTTCCTGCTCTCGCCGGCCAACGTCCAGGTCACCGCGGAGGACAAAGCCAAGATCGCTGAGGGCGGCTTCTTCTCCCTGAGCTAAGTCCACCCGACCGAGGGACGTCGCCTGCTGTGTTGTCGATCATGTTCCAGCTCTTGTACCTGATTGTGTATCTTTTTCTTATTGTGCTGTTGGCCCGATTCGTTCTCGGTGCAGTCCTCCAGTACGGTCGTCGGTGGCAACCGGGGCGTGGCGCGTCCGCCGGACTAGAGTCCGTGTGGAGCGTCACTGATCCGCCTCTCAAGGCGTTGAGGCGGGTGATCCCCCCACTGCGAATTGGTACCGTGAGCATCGACCTGGCCTCCCTTGTGCTCCTGGTTATCCTGTTCGTGCTGATGAGGTTTGTGTTAGATCCGCTGATCAGGAACTTCTCCTGACCAGCGCGCGCTTTCGCGGCCGCAACTGACCCGAGGAGTTTCGATGCCGCTGACACCGGCCGACGTGCACAACGTCGCCTTCAAAAAGCCGCCGATCGGCAAGCGGGGGTACGACGAGGAGGAGGTCGACGCCTTCCTGGACGAGGTCGAGCGTGAGCTTGCCCGTCTGATCGAGGAGAACAACGAGCTGCGCGCGCAGGTGGAGCGCGGCGGTCGCGGTGGGGCCCCTGCCGGCCCCGGTGGCGACGCCCGGCTCGCCGCGGAGCTCAACGACGTCAAGGCCCAGCTCGACCGGGTGCAGCGCGACAAGGCCGCCGCCGAGCAGGCCGCCCGCGCGATGCAGGCGGAGCTGGAGCAGGTCCGCACCACCGGCGGCCCGGCCGCCGGCGGCGACGGCGAGCAGCAGGCGCTGCGGGTGCTGATGATGGCCCAGCGCACCGCCGACGACCACGTCTCCGACGCCCGTCGCGAGGCCGACCAGCTGCTCTCCGAGGCCCGCTCCAAGGCCGAGGAGGTCACCCGCGAGGCGCGGGCCAAGGCCGACGCCCTGGAGCGCGACGCCCGTCAGCGGCACCAGGAGGCCATGGGGGGCCTGGACGCCAAGCGGACCGCGTTGCAGAAGCACATCGAGGAGCTCAAGCAGTTCGAGCGCGAGTACCGCACCCGGCTCAAGGCCTACCTGGAGAGCCAGCTGCGTGATCTTGACGGTCGGGGCCAGGGCCTCGAGGCCGAGATGACCCGCGCCGAGGGCACCCGTGCCGTCGGTGGCAACGGTCTTGCCGCAGCGGGCCTCGCCGGCTCGTACGGCGGCGGTCGCTCCGGCGCCCTCGAAGCGGGCCGCTGATCCGCGGTCGGCGGCCGTCCCCCGATGGTCGCCGACCCAGCCACGACCCACGACGCGGCGGGGGTGAGCCGTGCTAGTCGCCAGTCTTCTGCTCATCCTCGTTGCGGTGGTCCTGCTGGTGCTCGGTCTCGTCGACGGCTCCAGCACCCTGCTGACCAGTTCCCTCGCGGCCAGTCTGCTGGCCGCCGTCGCGTTGGTGACCGGTGCCCGCCAGGCAGCCGCGACCAGGGCGAGGGCGGCGGAGCGGACCCAGGCGGCCGGTCCGAGCGCGGCAGCGGCCCGCCCGCCCGCCTCGCCGGCCGTGACCGTGCCGTCGGAGACCCCGACGACGTACGCACCGACGACGATCGACGCCGGTGGTGCCGGGTGGCGGCAACCACCCGGCCCGCCGGTCGCCGGCGAACCCGTCGGCGGTTCCACCCGCCCGGACGCCGGCGCCTGGGAGCCCGACGCGGAGGCCCCGTGGGACCCGGTCGTCGTGCCCTCCCCGCCGGACCCGGGCCGCGCCGACCCGCCGACCGACCACACCCCGGGTCGGGTGACCGACCCCGTCCGGATCGACGCGGACGACTACCCGGACGACCCCCGCGGGGACCCCGTGGACGACCCGGCCTGGGCGGCCGGGGACGATCTCGGGCCCCCCTGGGAGCCGTCGGACGACGCCGCGTCCCCGTGGGACCCGCCCGCCCAGCGGGTTCCGCCCGGTGACGCCGCCCGGGTGGCCCAGCTCGACGCCGAGGTCCTGGTCGTCGACGGGCATCCCCGCTACCACCTGCTCTCGTGTGCCCATCTGATCGAGCGGGAACACGAGCCGCTGCCGGTGCACGAGGCGATCTCCCTGGGGTTCACCCCGTGCGGTCTCTGCAAACCGGACACTGCCCTGCTCGCCGACACCTACCCCCGCTGAGGCCGGCCTCGATGCCCACGGACGACACGCTGACCGTCGCGGTGCGGGTCAAGCCCGGCGCGTCCCGAGCCCGGGTCGGCGGCTGCTTCGCGGGCCCGCACGGTCCCGCCCTGGTGATCGCCGTGACCGCCCCGGCGGTGGACGGCCGGGCCACCGAGGCGGCCCGTCGGGCGCTGGCCGGGGCCCTGGGCGTCCGTCCGGCGGTGGTGGCGCTGCGCGCCGGTGCGGCCAGCCGGGACAAGCTCTTCCTGGTCGACCGTCCGACACCCGGCCTGACCGAGCTGCTGCGGCGGCTGCGCGACGGATCGGTCGGGTGACGGCGCCCCGGGTCGGGCGCCCGTGACGCCGGGACTGGATCTGGCCCTGCTCCTCGGGGCGGCCGTGTTGCTGGTGGCGATCGGGGCGGTGCGGTTCTCCAGCCGGCTGGGCGTACCGAGTCTCCTGGTCTATCTGGCGCTCGGGGTGGCGATCGGCGAGGCCGGGTTGGGCATCCGGTTCGACGACGCCGAGCTGACCCGGGTGCTCGGCTTCTGCGCGTTGATCGTGATCATCGCGGAGGGCGGGCTGACCGCCCGGTGGAGCACCCTGCGCCCGGTGCTCGGGTTGGCCGGCGCGTTGTCCACGGTCGGGGTGCTGGTCAGCATCGTCGTCGTCGGCCTGGTGGTGCACCTGCTGCTCGGGCTGGACTGGCGGTTGGCGCTGCTCTATGGCGCGGTGCTCTCCTCCACCGACGCGGCGGCGGTCTTCGCCACGCTGCGCCGGCTGCGGCTGCCACCCCGGCTGGTGGCCACCCTCGAGGCCGAGTCGGGCATGAACGACGCCCCGGTGGTGATCCTGGTGGTGCTGCTGTCCCGCAGCGGCCCGGTCGAGCACCCGTGGTGGTTCGAGGTCTTCCTGGTGGGCTACGAGCTGGGGGTGGGCGCGACGGTCGGGTTGGCCGCCGGGTTGGCCGGTCGGTTCGCGCTGCGTCGGGCGGCGCTGCCCTCGTCCGGGTTGTATCCGATCGCCGCCGTCGGGTTCACCGTGCTGGCGTACGCCGCCGGGGCGATGCTGCACGCCTCCGGCTTCCTCGCCGTCTATGTGGCCGGGGTGCTGCTCGGCAACGCCCGGCTGCCGCACCGGCAGGCCATCCTGGGCTTCGCCGACGGGCTGGCCTGGTTGGCCCAGATCGGGCTGTTCGTGCTGCTCGGCCTGCTGGCCACGCCGGAGCGGCTGCACACCGCGCTGCTGCCGGCGGTGGTCACCGGGCTGGCCCTGCTGCTGCTGGCCCGGCCGCTGTCGGTGCTGGTCTCCGCGCTGCCGTTCCGGGTGAACCTGCGCGAGCAGGCGTTCCTGTCCTGGGCCGGGCTGCGGGGCGCGGTGCCGATCGTGCTGGCCACCATCCCGCTGTCGGCCCGGGTGCCCGGGGCGGACCGGCTCTTCGACGCGGTCTTCGTACTGGTGGTGATCTTCACGGTGCTCCAGGCGGGCACGCTCGCGCCGGCCGCCCGTCGGCTGCGGGTGACCGCCCCGGCCGAGCTGGCGGAGATCCGGGTGGAGACCGCCCCGTTGGAGCGGATGCGGGCGGACCTGCTCCAGTTGGAGGTGCCGGCGGGGTCCCGGCTGGCCGGGGTGCACGTCGACGAGCTGCGGCTGCCGGTGGGCGCGTCGGTGACCCTGGTGCTGCGTGACGGGGTGGGCTTCGTGCCCGGTGCGGACACCCGGCTCAAGACCGGGGACAGCCTGTTGATCGTGGCGACCGCCGGGGTGCGGGACGAGGCGGAGCGCCGGCTGCGGGCGGTCAGCCGGCGGGGTCGCCTGGCGAGGTGGTTCGGCGAGTACGGCGAGGATCGGGACGCCTGATCTGCTAGTCTTCCTTTTGCCCCATTTATGGGTTATTGGGGGCTGAATAGCGGCGCGACGGTCCGGCACGTTGTCGGACGCCTGTACGTTCCGTATTCTTGCCAATCTCCGGAGTGCGCGGCCACCGTTGCCGTGCGCCCGTTTTGTTACCTGGGGACGCCACGTCGGCGGACCCTGTCCGGGCACCGCCGACCGCCGCGTCCCGCGGCTGAGGGAGCTGACGATGGCGAAGCCAGCCGACACCAGGACCGCCGGTCGCAAACCGGCGGCGAAGGCCACTGCGCAGGCCACCCGCAGCGCGGCGGAGACCGAGAAGATCCGGGCGGCCCTGGCGGCCCGACGGGACGAGCTGCGCGCCGAGTACGATCAGACGCTGAGCGAGATCACCGAGCTGCAGCGCGACCGGCTGACCGACTCGGCCGGGGACGACCAGGCCGACACCGGCACCAAGACGTTCGAGCGCGAGCAGGAGATCTCCCTCGCGAACAGCATCCGGGAACGGATCACTCAGGTCGAGCGTGCCCTGGAGCGGCTCGACGAGGGTGGCTACGGATGGTGCGAGCGGTGCGGGAACCCGATCCCGGTGGAGCGGCTCGCCGCCTTCCCGTCGGCGACCCTCTGCGTGACCTGCAAGCAGCTGGCGGAGCGGCGCTGACGTCCACTCCCCGGTGATCTCGTGAGACGGCGGACCCACGTCGTCGAGACAGTCGATGGGGAGTCGATGACCACAGCACCGACCGCCGGACCCGGCACCACCGAGCCGGCCGGCCGCACCCCCCGCCGCAGGGCGGTCGTGGTCCTCGTCAGCATCGCGCTGCTCGCGTTGCTGACGGATCTGCTCACCAAGCACCTCGCCCTGCAACTGCTCGACGACCGGGCGCCGGTTCGGCTGCTCGGTGGGGTGGTCTACCTCACCCTGACCCGCAACAGCGGTGCGGCGTGGAGCATCGGCGCCGACCACACCTGGGTGTTCCCGTTGATCACCATCGGGGTGGTCGGCTGGATCAGCTGGATGGCGGTGCGGCTGCGCTCACTGCCCTGGGCGGTCTCCCTGGGGCTGGTGCTGGGCGGCGCGCTGGGCAACCTCACCGACCGGATTTTCCGGGCCCCCGGCCACTTCGTCGGTCACGTGGTGGACATGGTCAGCCTCTTCGACCCGTACGGCCAGGTCTGGCCGGTGTTCAACCTGGCCGACAGCTGCCTGGTCTCCGGGGTGCTGCTGGCCGTGCTGCTGGAGCTGACCGGCCGCCAGCGCGACGGGCGGCGGGTCGGCGCCAAGGGCGACGCCGCCCCCGCCGACGCCACCCCCACCGGACCGGCCGCCGCCGGGTCGACGAAGGCCGACGCCGAGCCGCAGGAGCGGGCATGACCGCCGCCTTCGCCGCCGGCGGCGACCACCGCTCCCTGCCCGTTCCGGATGGCCTCGACGGCATGCGGCTGGACCAGGCGGTGTCCCGCCTCTTCGGGCTCTCGCGTACCGCGGCCGCCGCGCTGGTCGACGCCGGTGACGCGCTGGTCGACGGCGCGGCCCGGCAGAACTCGCACAAGGTCAAGGCCGGTTCCTGGCTGGAGGTGACGCTGCCCGCGCCGGTCGCGCCGCCGACCGTGGTGCCGCAGGCGGTCCCCGGGCTGACCGTGGTCTACGCCGACGACGACATCGTGGTGGTGGACAAGCCGGTCGGGGTGGCGGCCCACCCCAGCCCCGGCTGGACCGGCCCGACCGTCATCGGTGGCCTCGCCGCGATCGGCCACCGGATCTCCACCAGCGGAGCCGCCGAGCGGCAGGGCGTGGTGCACCGGCTCGACGTGGGCACCACCGGGATCATGGCGGTGGCCAAGAGCGAGCAGGCGTACACCGCGCTCAAGCGGGCGTTCAAGTACCGCGAGGTGGAGAAGCGCTACCACGCGGTGGTCCAGGGGCACCCCGACCCGTCGCGCGGCACCATCGACGCCCCGATCGACCGGCACCCGCACCACGACTACCGCTGGGCGGTGGTCTCCGACGGCAAGCCGAGCATCACCCACTACGACACCATCGAGGCGTTCCCGTCGGCCAGCCTGCTCGACGTCCGGCTGGAGACGGGGCGTACCCACCAGATCCGGGTGCACTTCTCGACCCTGCGGCACCCGTGCGTCGGCGACCTCACCTACGGGGCCGATCCGACCCTGTCGGCGCGGCTCGAACTGCGCCGGCAGTGGCTGCACGCCCGGTCGTTGACCTTCGCCCACCCGCGTACCGGCGACGACGTCACCTTCGTCAGCGAGTACCCGGACGACCTGGCCCGCGCGCTGACGCTCCTGCGCGACTGACCGGTGCCGCGCCGGCCGTCGGGTGTCGACCCGCCCGCTGTCCCGCCCCGGCCGCGCCGGGGGCTGGTCACCGCGGCGGTGCTCGCCGTCGGCGCGGTGCTGCTCACCGTCGGCTGGGCGGCCCGCCGGCCCGAGCCGGTGGGTGACCGCACCGTCGGGCAGGTGACCCGGGTCGGGGTGCTGCCGGGCGACTCGCTGCCCGGGTACGCCGCCGCCACCCGGGCCGAACTCGCCGCGCTGACCGCCGGGGCGTACGCGCTGGTCAGCTTCGACCGCTACCTCGCGCCGGACCGGTTGCCGGCGCTGCTCGCCGACGTCGAGGTGGCGGCGGTGGTGGTCCGGGTGCCACTGCCGGACCGGCAGACCGAGGTGGTCCGGCTGCCGGCGCAGCTGCTGCCGCAGGACGTCACCGCCGGGATGGCCGGCCTCGCGGACCGCAAGGACCGGGAGGCCGCCGACCAGCGGAGCCGAGCCGCCGACACCGCCGACCCGACGACCCGCCAGGGGTACGAGACCGGGGCGCAGGTCGCCGCGCGGGAGGCGGCCGGCTACCGGTCGGCCTGCGCCTGCGTCTACGCGGCGGTGGTCCGCGCCGCACCGGCCGCCCTGCGCGCCCTGGCCGGACGGGACGGCGTGCGGGCGCTCGACCCGGCCCCCGAGGTGACCCGACTGGACCGGACGGTGTTCCTGCCCCCGCTGCCGGAGCAACGGGACACTGCCCGGCCCCCGGCTGACACGGCCCGGCCCCCGGCTGACACGGCCCGGCCCCCGGCTGACACGGCCCGGCCACCCGCCGGACGGGCCCCGACGTCCGCCGACCCGGTACCGTCGCCGGGTGCGACGATGGGCGATTCGTCGGAAGGAGCACCCGCCGTGATCGCCCCGGTACCGTCGCCGACCGGGACCGGATCGGAGCGGTCGGTGTCGACCCCCGCTCCCACCTCCCCGGACTCCCGTCGCAGCGGGTCGTCCGTCCGGTCGCCGTAAGTATTGTGCCCGGGGGATGTGTGCAGACCGGTGTGGTCCGAATAGGGTTTCGTTCGTAGCCTGTCAGGCGGAGATCGACGGCGCGGGAGGGCGAGCCTTGGACGGCAGCGAGACCGGCTGGGGTCGGTCGGCCGAACCGGCACCGCGATGGCGGGCGCTCTTCGAACGCGCCCGCCTCGGCGGACGCGCCGCCGAACAGGCGGAGCCGGAGCGCCGCGGCGAGGACCCGGCCCGGGACCCGCTGCCCGGCCGTGGGCCCGCCGGTGGTTGGTCCGGACGGGGGTCGGCGGCCGTGCCGCCACCCGCCGACCCGGGCTACGGTGCGAACCCCGGCTACGACCCCGACCCGGGCTACCGGGCCGAAGCCAGCTACCGGGTCGACCCGGCCCACCGCGTCGCGGCGGACTATCCGGCCGAGCCCGGCGGCTACCGCGCCGAGCCGGGCTACCCGGCCGAGCCCGGCTACCGTGCCGCCCCCGGTTATCCGGCCGACCCCGGATACCTGCCGGAGCCGGCCCGGCCGCCGGAGCCGCCGGTCGTCCCGTCCCGCTACGCCCTGCTGGACAACGGCTACCGGTCCGAGCCGCCACCCCCCGAGTCCCGGTACGCCCTGCTGGACAACGGTTACCGCGCGCCCGGCTACGCGCCGCCGGAGCCGACGTACCAGCCGCCGCAACCCGCCTACCCCGAGCCGGCGTACCCGGAGCCCGGCTACCCGGCCGCGCCGACGTACCAGCCGGAGCAGCCGGCCTACCAGCCGGAGCAGCCGGCCTACCCGCCGGCGGTGACCGCCGACCGGGGCTACCCGGCCCGGATCGAACCGGCCCGCATCGAGTGGCGTCAGCAGGGTCCCCAGGACGAGCAGGAACGGGCCGCCGGCATCCTCCGCCGCGACCTGGGCACCCCCCGGGTGCTCGCGTTCGCCAACCCCAAGGGCGGGGTGCACAAGACCACCGCCACGGTGCTCGCCGCCGCCACCGTCGGCAGCGTCCGGGGCCGGGGCGTGCTCGCCTGGGACGACAACGAACTGCGCGGCACCCTCGGCCTGCGCGCCGGCAGCGCCCGGCACGCCCGGACCATCCGGCACCTGATCAGCGACCTGGCGCACATCGAGATCCGGGACGGCGCCGAGCTGCTGGAGTCCCTCGACGACTACCTGCGGCACGCCTCCGACGGCTCGTACGACGTGCTGGCCGGGGAGGAGAGTCCCCGGTTCGCCCAGCGCCTCGACCAGTTCACCGTCAAACGGGTGCTGGAGCTGCTGCGCCGCACCCACGACGTGGTCTGCGTCGACACCGGCAACAACGTGGAGAGCCCCAACTGGCGCACCGTCATGCACGCCGCCGACCAACTCGTGGTGACCACCGTGCCCCGGGAGGACGCGGCGTTCAGCGCCGACTGGATGCTCGACCTGCTGCACGAGGAGGGGATGGGTGAGCTGGCCGACAACGCGATCACCCTGATCTCCTGCCCCACCCCGGGCCGGTCGACCCTCCAGGACGACCTGGAGCGGCACTTCGCCACCCGGACCCGGGCCGTCGCGGTGGTGCCGTACGACCCGGTGCTGGAGACCGGTTCGTCGATCGAGTACCACCAGCTCCAGGCGGAGACCCGGGCCGCCTGGCTGCGGGCCGCCTCGGTGATGTTGGAGCCGTTCGCCCGCTGAGGGGCGGTACGGGCTCCGCCGCCCCGCCGCACCGCTACGCCTGAGAGGATCATCGGGTGAGCCCGGACACCCCCGATCCGCACCGCCCGGCCGACGCCCCGGCGGGTGTCGCGCCCACCCCGTCCGCGCCCAGGTACGACCCCGCGGGGTCGTACCTGCCCTGGCCGCCGCCGCCGTCCGCCGCGCTGCCGCCGCCGCCCGACCAGCAGCCCCGGCACACCCCGGCGGTGGCGGTCACCCTGGTGCTGGGCCTGACCGCGCTCGGGGTGCCGCTGGGGCTGCTCTGGGCGGCGCTGGCCCCGGACACCCCGGTGCTCAAGACCGCCGAGGGCGCCATCTACGCCCAGCCGCAGCCGGAGCAGCCGATCGCCGCCGACGGCTGGTTCAGCCTGCTCGGGCTCGGCTTCGGGGTGCTCGCCGCGATCGCGGTGTGGACGCTGCTGCGTCGCCGACGCGGGCCGGTCGGGTTGGTCGCGACGACCGTCGGCGCGCTCGGCACCGCCCTGGTGGCCTGGCAGGTGGGCCGTCGGATCGGGCTGGACGGCTACCAGCGGCTGCTCGCCTCCGCCCCCGCCGGCACGGCGTTCGACAAACCGGCGGACCTGCGGGCCGGGGGCATCGAACGGGTCCTCGGCGTGCTGCCGCTGCCGTACGGCAACCTGCTGCTGCCGGCGTTCGCCGCCGCCGTCACGTACACCCTGCTGGCCGGCTGGTCCCGCTGGCCCTCGCTGCGCCCGGAGCCGGAGCCCGACTGGCCGACCGGCCCCGAGGTCGCCGGTTGGCCGGGCCCCGCCGCCACCGACCGGCCCGACGGCCCGACCGGCACCGCCCCACCGACCGGCAGCACCGTCCCGGACCGCCCCGACGGCTACCGCGACTGGGACCGTCCCGACGCCCACGGCCGCCAGGACCGGCCCGACGCCTACGGCGACCAGGACCGGCCCGGCGTCGACAGCGGTCGGGACCGGCCCGGTGCTCCCGGGGTGCCGGGCGGGGTCAGTTGGGGGCCGGTGGGGAGGCCAGCTCCGACAACGGCACCGGAACCGCCCGCACCTGACGCAGCAGGGCCGACTCGCGATTGAGCAGCCGCAGCTCGGCGCGGAGCCGGGCGGCGGTGTCGTCGATGGCGAGCAGCCGCTGCCGGTCCGCCACGGTCAGCACGGCGGTGGCCGCCACCAGGTGCGACAGCACCGTCGGGTCCTCCGGCAACTGCTCGGACAGCTCCTGCGGGTCGGCCCGGATCAGGCCCAGGTACTGCCGGAAGACCGCGATCACCCGGGCCGCCAGCAGCTCCGCCGCCTCGTCCGGGCCGGTCGGCTCGGGCAGCCACTCGACGGCGGCGGTCAGGTAGGGGGCGGACTCCCGGTCGACCTCGGCGACCCGGAACCGTCGCCGGCCCACCGTGACGATGTCGAAGCCGCCGTCGTCCAGCTCGGTGACCTGACGCAGCTCGGCGGTGCAGCCCACCTCGTGCAGGGTCACCTCGCCACCGCCCGGGGTGGCCCGGCCCGCGCCCGGGGCGACCTCCCAGCCGGAGCGGATGGCCAGCACACCGAACTCCCGGGGCGCCCCCTCGGGCTGCCCGACCAGGTCCCGCACCAGGTGGCGGTAACGCTCCTCGAAGATGTGCAACGGCAGCACCAGACCTGGGAAGAGCACCGTGGCAAGGGGAAACACCGGCAGCCGTGCGGTCACGTGTCCGAGCGTAGCCGGATCGTGCGACGTCGGCGTGTCCCGGCTCACCGTCTCGCGGTACGGGCGGCGCGGGTCGCCCTCCGGGCCGCCGCCTAGACTCGGGAGCGTGTTGAATCGGATCGACCTGCGCGGCGGGGTCCGTGACCCGCGCCGACTGCTGCCCCGTGCCCAACTCGACGTGTCCGTCGCCGTCGAGCGGATCCGCCCCCTCGTCGAGGCGGTCCGGGACCATGGGTACCCGGCGATCCGGGAGGCCAGCGAGCGGTTCGACGGCATCTGCCCCGCGGTGCTGCGGGTCCCGACCGAGGCGATCGCCGAGGCGGAGGGGACGCTCGACCCCGACGTGCGGGCCGCGCTGCTGGAGTCGATCGACCGGGCCCGCCGGGTGCACGCCGACCAGCGCCGCACCGACCACACCACCCAGGTGGTGCCCGGCGGCACGGTGACCGAGCGCTGGGTGCCGGTCGACCGGGTCGGCCTCTACGTCCCCGGCGGGCTGGCGATGTATCCGTCGACCGTGGTGATGAACGTGGTCCCGGCCCAGGTGGCCGGGGTCCGCTCGCTGGTGGTGGTCAGCCCGCCGCAGCAGGACAACGGGGGCCTCCCCGACGCCCGGGTGCTCGCCGCCTGCGCGCTGCTCGGCGTCGACGAGGTGTACGCCGTCGGCGGCGCCCAGGCGGTCGCCATGCTGGCCTACGGTGCGGCGGTCGACGCCGGGGGCACCCAGCACTGCGCGCCGGTCGACATGATCACCGGGCCGGGCAACATCTGGGTCACCGCCGCCAAGCGGCTGCTGCGGGGCGTGGTCGGCATCGACGCGGAGGCCGGTCCGACCGAGATCGCCGTGCTGGCCGACGACACCGCCGACCCGGTGCACGTCGCCGCCGACCTGATCAGCCAGGCCGAGCACGACCCGCTGGCGGCCAGCGTGCTGGTCACCCCGTCGGTCGAGCTGGCCGACGCGGTGGACCGGGAGCTGGCCCGGCAGGTGCCGGCCACCAAGCACGTCGAGCGGGTCGGCACCGCGCTCGGCGGGGAGCAGAGCGGCATCGTGCTGGTCGACGACCTCGACGCCGGGTTGCGGGTGGTCGACGCGTACGCGGCCGAGCACCTGGAGATCCAGACCCGGGACGCCCGCGACTGGGCGCTGCGGGTGCGCAACGCCGGGGCGATCTTCGTGGGTGCCTGGGCGCCGGTGTCGCTCGGCGACTACTGCGCCGGCTCCAACCACGTGCTGCCCACCGGCGGCTGCGCCCGGCACTCGTCCGGCCTGTCCGTGCAGTCCTTCCTGCGCGGCGTGCACCTGGTGGAGTACACCCGGGAGGCGCTGCGCGACGTCGCGCCGCACGTGGTGACCCTGGCCAACGTGGAGGACCTGCCGGCGCACGGCCAGGCGGTCGCGGTGCGCTTCGCCGGGGAGTCGTCGTGACCGGCCTGGACGACCTGCCGATCCGCGACGACCTGCGCGGTCGCTCGCCGTACGGGGCGCCGCAGCTCGACGTGGCGGTTCGGCTGAACACCAACGAGAACTCCTACCGGGTGCCCGAGCCGGTGGTGGAGGCGATCGGCAAGGCACTCGCCGCCGAGCTGCGTGACCTCAACCGCTACCCGGACCGGGACGCGGTGGCGCTGCGCGCCGACCTGGCCGGCTATCTCGGTCACGGGATCACCGCGGCGCAGGTCTGGGCGGCCAACGGCTCCAACGAGATCCAGCAGCAGCTGCTCCAGGCGTTCGGTGGGCCGGGGCGGTCCGCGTTGGGCTTCGTGCCGGCGTACTCGATGCATCCGTTGCTGGCCCTGGGCACCGGCACCCGGTGGGTCCCGGCCCAGCGGGGGGTGGACTTCGGGCTGACCGCCGACGAGGCGGTCGCCGAGGTCCGGACGCACCGCCCCGACGTGGTCTTCCTCTGCTCGCCGAACAACCCGACCGGCACCGCGCTGGACCCGGCGGTGGTCACCGCCGTGCTCGACGTCGCGCCCGGCATGGTGGTCGTCGACGAGGCGTACGCCGAGTTCGCCCGACCGGGCACGAGCGACGCCCTGGCGCTGCTGCCGGGCCACCCGAGGCTGGTGGTGACCCGGACGATGAGCAAGGCGTTCGGGTTCGCCGGTGGCCGGCTGGGCTACCTGGTCGCCGACCCGGCGGTGGTGGCGGCGGTGCAGCTGGTCCGGCTGCCGTACCACCTCTCCTCGCTCACCCAGGCCGCCGCCCGCGCGGCCCTGGCCCACCGCGACGCCCTGCTCGGCACCGTCGACGCGATCAAGGCGCAGCGGGACCGGATCGTGGGCACGCTGCGGGACCGGGGTTTCCGGGTGGCCGACAGCGACGCCAACTTCGTGCTCTTCGCCGTCGGCGGCGACCAGGCCACCGCCTGGCGGACCCTGCTCGACGCCGGGGTGCTGGTCCGGGACGTCGGCCTGCCCGGCTGGTTGCGGGTCACCGCCGGCACCCCCGCCGAGACCGACGCCTTCCTCACCGCGATGGAGAAACTGTCATGAGTCGCACCGCCCGGGTGGAGCGGATCACCAAGGAGACCAAGGTCCTCGTCGAGATCGACCTCGACGGCACCGGCCAGGCCGAGATCAGCACCGGGGTCGGCTTCTACGACCACATGCTCCACCAGATCGCCCGGCACGGCGGCTTCGACCTGACCGTCCGCACCGTCGGCGACCTGGAGATCGACGCCCACCACACGATGGAGGACACCGCGCTCGCCCTGGGCGCCGCGTTCGACCAGGCGCTGGGCGACAAGGCCGGCATCCGGCGGTACGGCTCGGCCACCGTCCCGATGGACGAGGTGCTCGTCCGGGCCGCCGTCGACCTGTCCGGCCGCCCGTACGTGGTGCACGACGAGCCGGCGCTGGCCCCGTACATCGGGCCGGTCTATCCGACCAGCATGACCCGGCACATCTGGGAGTCCTTCGGCCAGTCGGCCCGGGTCACCCTGCACGTGGACGTGCTGCGGGCGGCCCGCCCGGGCGGCCACCCGGACGCGCACCACGTGGTGGAGGCCCAGTTCAAGGCGGTCTCCCGGGCGCTGCGGGAGGCCACCGCGCTCGACCCGCGCAACGCCGGCGTGGTGCCGAGCACCAAGGGCGCGCTGTGACCGGCCTGCCCCGACCCGACCGCGCCGTCGCGACCGGGCCCGGCCCGGACCGGCGCTTCCCGGTCGGGGCGGACCGGGCCGGGGGGTCGCGCTGATGGGCCCGGTGCTGCCGACCCTGCTGCTGATCCTCGCCGGCATCCTCGTCGGCGGGGCCTGGTCGTTGTACCGGCAGGACGCGCCGCGCGGTGCGATCGTGGTCACCGGGCTGCTCGCCGTGCTGGCCACCGTCGGCGGGGTGCTCTGGCTGCTACCCGGGGAGGGCTGATGGGCGCGCACGACGCCGGCACGGCCGGGCGGGGGCGCGGCAAGCGGATCGTGGTGCTCGACTACGGCTCGGGCAACCTGCGTTCGGCCGAGCGGGCCCTGGCCCACGCCGGGGCGGACGTGACGGTCACCGCCGACCTGACCGCCGCCGCCGGGGCCGACGGGCTGGTGGTGCCCGGCGTCGGGGCGTACGCGGCCTGCATGGCCGGGATCGAGGCGTCGGGCGCCGGCCCGGTGATCGCGGAGCGGGTCGCCACCGGCCGCCCGGTGCTCGGCATCTGCGTGGGCATGCAGGTGCTCTTCGCGCACGGCGACGAGCACGGTGTGGTGACCAAGGGGCTGGGACTGTTGCCGGGCGGGGTGACCCGGCTGCCCGCCGAGCGGCTGCCACACATGGGTTGGAACACGGTGACGCCGCCGGCCGGTTCGGTGCTCTTCGCGGGGCTGCCCGCCGACAGCCGGTTCTATTTCGTGCACTCCTACGGGGTGCTCGACCGGGCGGCGCTGGCCGAGGCGGGCGTCCGGGTCACCACCGCCCACCACGGCACGGACTTCGTCGCCGCGGTGGAGCGGGGTCCGCTGTCGGCCGCCCAGTTCCATCCGGAGAAGTCGGCCGAGACCGGTGCCCTGCTGCTGCGCAACTGGCTGGCCACGGTTGACTGAGACCCGGGGCGGCGCATCCGGCCGGACCGGGTCGGGTGCGCGGTGAGTAAGGAGCGGGCCCGTCGGCGGGCCGTCCGGGAGGCGGAGGCCGCCCGCGACCGCGTCGTACGGCAGCGCAAGTTGGCGCGTCGGCAGCGTCGCCGCGCCCTGGTCCGCCGGGTCACCCCGCAGTGGCGGCGGGGCCGGACCGGCCGGTTGGCCCGGCGCAGCCGGGGGGAGCGGGCCGCCATCGTCGGGTTGACCGGGGCGGCGCTGGTGCTGATCTGGGTGTTCGTCGACGATCTTGCGCTGCGGGTGGCGCTGGTCGTGCTGTTGCTGCTGGTCCTGCCGGCGATCGTGGTGATCGCCCTGGACCGTCGGATCTGATACGAGGAGTCTGAGAACGTGAGCCTGACCCTGTTGCCCGCTGTGGACGTCGCCGACGGCCAGGCCGTCCGGCTCGTGCAGGGCGCCGCCGGCAGCGAGACCGCCTACGGCGACCCGCTCGACGCGGCGTTGGCCTGGCAGAGCGATGGGGCGGAGTGGATCCACCTGGTCGATCTGGACGCGGCCTTCGGTCGGGGCTCCAACGCCGCGCTTCTCGCCGAGCTGGTCGGGAAGCTGGACGTGCGGGTGGAACTCTCCGGGGGCATCCGGGACGACGCGTCGCTGCGGGCCGCACTCGGCACCGGCGCGGCCCGGGTGAACATCGGCACCGCCGCGCTGGAGGACCCGCAGTGGTGTGACCGGATCTGCGGCGAGTACGGCGACCGGGTGGCGATCGGCCTGGACGTGCGGGGTCGTACCCTCTCGGCGCGGGGCTGGACCCGCGACGGCGGTGACCTGTGGGAGGTGCTGGCCCGGCTGGACGCGGCCGGCGCGTCCCGGTACGTGGTGACCGACATCACCAAGGACGGCACGATGCGCGGGCCGAACCTGGAGCTGCTGGCCGAGGTCTGCGCCCGCACCGATGCCCCGGTGATCGCCTCCGGTGGCGTCTCGACCCTGGACGACCTGCGCGCCCTGGCGACCCTGGAGCCGGCGGGCGTGGAGGGCGTGATCGCCGGCAAGGCGCTCTACGCGGGCGCGTTCACGGTGGCCGAGGCGCTGGCCACGTTGCGCGCCGCCGGGTGACCGACGCCGGCCGGGAGCCGGGTGACGCGACCGTCACCCGGCTCGGCTCGGGCGGCCCGTGGGAGGCGGTGTACGGCTACTCGCGGGTGGTGCGGGCCGGTCGGTCGGCCTGGACGGCCGGCTGCACGTCGACCGTCGACGGGGTGGTGACGCACGTCGGGGACGCCGCCGCGCAGACCGCCCAGGCGTTGCGGATCGGCCTGGCCGCCCTGGCCGAGGTGGGTGCGAGCGCCGCCGACGTGGTGCGGACCCGGATGTACGTGACCGATCGGCTCGTCGTCGACGAGGTGGGCCGGGCCCACAACGCCGTCTTCGGCGCGATCCGGCCGGTCGCGACGATGGTCGTGGTCGCCGGCCTGGTCGATCCGGACCACCTGGTGGAGATCGAGCTGGAGGCGTACCTCCCGCCGTCCTGATCCGTCCCGGTCTCCCCGGTGCGAGACGTGGGTCACTTCGGGCCAGATAAGTTGTGCGCAATTGGATTGCGAGCTACGTTTTCCGGGTGAGTGACCATCTGGTGTTGCGGGGGCAGGTGTGCTTCGCCCTCTATGCGGCGTCCCGCGCGCTCACCGACGTCTACCGGCCCATCCTCGACGAGTTCGGACTCACCTACCCGCAGTACCTGGTGCTGCTGGTGCTCTGGGAGCGCGGCGACGACCCACCCACGGTCTCCGAGTTGGGTGCCGCGCTGCGGCTCGACTCCGGCACGCTCTCCCCGCTGCTCAAGCGGTTGGCGGCGGCGGGCCTGGTGGTCCGCACCCGCTCCGTGCTCGACGAGCGGCGGGTGGAGGTGGGGCTGACCGCCGACGGCGCGGCCCTGCGCCAGCGGATGACCGACGTGCCGTTGCGGGTGGCCTGTTCCACCGGCCTCGACGAGGCCGAGCTGGTCGCGTTGCGCGACACCCTCACCCGGGTCACCGAGACGATCCACCGACAGAAGGAGCAGTGATTCCCATGCAGGTGCTCTACACCGCGTCCGCGACGGCCACCGGCGACGGCCGCGACGGCCACGTCCGCACCTCCGACGCCACCGTCGAGCTGGACCTGGCCATCCCGAAGGAGATGGGCGGCGCGGGCGGCGCAGCCAACCCCGAGCAGCTCTTCGCCGCCGGCTACGCGGCCTGCTTCCACTCCGCGCTGCGCATGGTCGCCCGCCGCAGCAAGGCCGACGTGACCGGTTCGGTCGTCGAGGCCGAGGTCGGCATCGGCCCGAACGGCAGCGGTGGCTTCGGACTGGCCGTCACCCTGGTGGTGGACCTGCCGGCCGTCGAGCGCTCCGCCGCCCAGCAGTTGGTCGAGGCCGCCCACCAGGTCTGCCCCTACTCCAACGCCACCCGGGGCAACATCGACGTGGCGCTCACCGTGCGCGAGGCCGCCGCGGCCTGAGCGCCGCACCGGGCCACCACCATCGCGTACGAGAGGACGACAGCCGATGACCAGCAACCGTGAGATCCACCTGGCCTCCCGCCCACAGGGTTGGCCGACCGCAGACAACTTCCGCCTCGTCGAGACCGAGGTGCCCACCCCGGGTCCGGGGCAGATCGTGGTCCGCAACCAGTTCATGTCGGTCGACCCGTACATGCGCGGCCGGATGAACGACGCCAAGTCCTACGTGCCACCGTTCGCCCTGGACGCGCCGCTCGACGGCGGGGCGATCGGCGAGGTGGTGGCCGGTGGGGCCGACGGGATCAACGTCGGCGACACCGTGCTGCACGGGCTCGGCTGGCGGGAGTACGCGCTGCTCGACGGCGCGTCGGCCCGCCGGGTCGACCCGGACGTCGCCCCGGTCAGCGCCTATCTGGGCGTGCTCGGGATGACCGGGCTGACCGCGTACGCCGGGCTGCTCGACGTGGCGGCGATGCAGCCGGGGGAGACGGTGTTCGTCTCCGGCGCGGCCGGCGCGGTGGGCAGCATGGTCGGTCAGATCGCCAAGCTGCGGGGCGCCGGCCGGGTGGTCGGCAGCGCCGGCTCGCCGGCCAAGGTGCAGCGGTTGACGGCGCTCGGCTTCGACGCCGCCTTCGACTACCACGACGGGCCGGTGCGGGACGCGCTGAAGGCCGCCGCCCCGGACGGGATCGACGTCTACTTCGACAACGTCGGCGGCGAGCACCTGGAGGCCGCCATCGGTGCGCTGAAGCTGCACGGCCGGGCCGCGATCTGCGGCATGATCGCGCAGTACAACTCGGCCGAGCCGCCGGCCGCGCCGCGCAACCTGGCGCTGGTCATCGGCAAGCGGCTCACCCTGCGCGGCTTCCTGGTCGGCGACCACGGCGGCCTGCGCGAGCAGTTCGTCGCCGAGGTCGGCGGCTGGCTGCGCGAGGGCCGGCTCTCCTACGACGAGACGATCGTCGACGGCATCGGCAACGCCCCCGACGCGTTCCTCGGCCTGCTACGCGGCGAGAACCTCGGCAAGATGCTAGTCCGCCTCTAGCCCCCACCCACCCCGCAGTCCGCCCCCGGCCCCCGGGCCCCCCGGGCGCCCCGCCGCCCCGGCGCCGCAGCGGTGATCAAGAGGTTTACGTCATTCTTGGAGATCGAACTGACGTAAGCCTCTTGATCACCGTCGGGAGCCCCGGGTCGGTCGCACAGGTCGGTCGCACAGGGCGGTCGCCGGGGCGGGGGTGTTGGATAGGCTCATCGCATGACGGTGGCGGTACGGGTGATCCCATGTCTGGACGTGGACGCCGGTCGGGTGGTCAAGGGGGTCAACTTCCTCGACCTGCGCGACGCCGGTGACCCGGTGGAGCTGGCGGCGGCGTACGACCGGGCCGGCGCGGACGAGTTGACCTTCCTGGACGTCACCGCGTCCTCCAGTGACCGGGGCACCATGCTCGACGTGGTACGCCGTACCGCCGAGTCGGTCTTCATCCCGCTCACCGTCGGCGGCGGCGTCCGGCAGGTCGCCGACGTGGACACCCTGCTGCGCGCCGGGGCGGACAAGGTCGGGGTGAACACCGCCGCCATCGCCCGCCCCGAACTGATCGCCGAGATCGCCGACCGGTTCGGCCGGCAGGTCCTGGTGCTCTCGCTGGACGTCCGGCGGGCGCCCACCGGCACCACCCCCAGCGGTTTCGAGGTGACCACCCACGGTGGCCGCCGGGGCACCGGGCTCGACGCGGTCGAGTGGGCGGCGCGCGGTGCCGAGCTGGGCGCGGGGGAGATCCTGCTCAACTCGATGGACGCCGACGGCACCAAGGCCGGCTTCGACCTCACCCTGATCGAGGCGGTCCGCGCGGTCGTCGACGTGCCGGTGATCGCCAGCGGCGGCGCCGGCCGGGTGGCGCACTTCCCGCCCGCGATCGGCGCGGGCGCCGACGCGGTGCTCGCCGCCAGCGTCTTCCACTTCGGCGAGCTGACCGTGGGCGAGGTCAAGGACGCCCTGCGCGACGCCGGCCACCCCGTCCGCTGACGATCCACGCCACCGGGACACCCTGATCCCCGCCGCTCCGCCCGCGCTCTACACACGGCGGGTGCTCCGCGCACGGGCGGGTGGCTCCCTCACCCAGCTGGCTGGGCAAGGGACACTGCCCCGCGCGCGGGGCGGGTGGCTCCTGGCGGAGCCTGGACAAGGCGCCGCCGGTCACCCCTGCTCTGCGCGCGGGCGGGTGGCTCAGCGGCCGGTCTGCCCCTCCGGGGAGCGGCGCGGGGCCGGAATCGACCGGACCACGTACTCCTGCACGGCGGCGGCGTGGTCCTCCTCGGGCAGGTGCCACTGCGCGCTGCCGGGGGCGTGCCGCCGGACCAGCACCCCCTGCACGCTGTCGACCGTGCCGCCCACGCCGGCCCGGGGCCGGGTACGCCAGAGCTGCTCGCCGTCCGGGGTGATCCGGAACCAGCCGTCGGAGACGGTGACCAACCCCGCGCCGACCAGCCGCTGGACCGCTGTCTCCACGTCGTGCCGTTCGGGTATCGCCTGGTTGAGGTGGTCGGCGGTGGACAACACGTCAGTGAGCCGGACCCCCTCCGGGCGGCGGGAATCCGCCGCGCGGCGGTGCCGTCCGGCACCGCTGGCGATCACCAGTGACACGAAGATCCAGGCGTCCGTCCAGCGCCACGCGTTCTCCCCCATGCACGAATGATGCCCGTAGGTGTCCGTTGAGGAAACACCTACTTTCCCCCTGTCGTGTCAGCGCAGCTCAGCGTGGTCACCTCCGGACCCTCGGGGAGCGATTCCGCCGGAAACCGGTTTCCCGCGGCCGGATTCCGGGGCCGGCGGGTCGGCGGACACCGGCGGCACGGACACCGGTGCCGTGCCGCCCAATGCCGTGCCATCCAATGCCGTGCCGCCCAACGCCGTGCCATCCAATGCCCTGCCACCCGATGCCGTGCCGACCGGTGCCGGGCGGGCCCGGTTCGACTGGACCGGTTCGGCGGGGACGGCGAAGCGGGGGATGAAGAACTGGGCCAGCGGGCCGATGCCCAGCGCGTACGCGACGGTGCCGATGCCGACCGTGCCGCCGAGCAGCCAGCCCAGGGCCAGCACGGTGATCTCGATGACGGTGCGGACCAGCCGGACCGAGCGGCCCGGTCGGCGGGCGACGTACCCGGTCATCAGGCCGTCACGGGGGCCGGGGCCGAGCCGCGCGCCGAGGTAGAGGCCGGTGGCGGCGCCGTTGGCGACGATCCCGCCGAGCAGCAGGCCGATCCGGGCGGCCAGCGGCAGCCCGGCCGGCAGCAGGGCCACCGCGGCGTCCACCACCAGCCCGATCACCACCACGTTGCTCACCGTGCCGAGCCCCGGGCGTTGCCGCAGGGGGATCCAGAGCAGCAGCACCGCCGCGCCGACCGCGATGGTCACGGTGCCGAACGACAGACCGGTCTGCCGGGCCAGCCCCTGGTGGAAGACGTCCCACGGGTCCAGCCCGAGCCCGGAGCGGATCATCATGGCCATGCTGACCCCGTAGAGGACCAGCCCGGCATAGAGCTGGGTGAGCCGCCGGACGGGGCGGTGCCGGAGATTGCCAATCGGAGCCATGCATGCCACCCTAGGGTCCAATACTGCCCAGAGAAGAGCCAATTCCTAAGGGGTGGCCGTGACCAGCCAGGTGCGAGGGGTCCAATTGGCCCGGCTGCTCGGGCAGTGGCACGCGCTGCCGGGCCGCCGCCGCAGCCCCGACTACGCCGCGCTCGCCGCCGCCGTCCGGGGACTGCTCGCCGACGGCCGGCTCCCCCTGGGGGTACGCCTGCCGGCCGAGCGGGAACTGGCCGAGGCGCTGCGGATCAGCCGGACCACGGTCACCGCCGCGTACCGGCAGCTGCGGGAGACCGGCCACCTGGCCAGCCGGCGCGGCGCGGGGAGCTGGACCATGCTGCCCGGCACCCACCGGGTCGCCAGCACCGGCCTGTGGACCCCGTTGGACGACCGCGACATGATCGATCTCGGGGTGGCCGCGCTGGCCGCGCCGCCCGAGCTGGTGCCGGCCGCCCACGCCGCCGTGGAGGACCTGCCGCGCTACCTGTCCGGCGCGGGCTACCACCCGACCGGCATCATCGAGCTGCGCGAGGCGGTCGCCCGGGCGTACACCGCACGGGGGCTGCCCACCAGCGCTGAGCAGATCATGGTGACCAGCGGCACCCAGCACGCGCTGGACCTGGTGCTGCGGCTGGCCCTCGCGCCCGGCGGAAACGTCCTGGTGGAATCGCCCACCTACCCGAACGCGCTCGCCGCGCTGGCCGCCCGACGGGCCCGGATCAGCACCCACGGCCTCGCCGTCGACGGCCCCGGCTGGGACGCCGACCTGCTGCTGGGCAGCGTCCGGCAGACCCGGCCCAAGCTTGCCTACCTGATCCCCGAGTTCCAGAACCCGACCGGTCACCTGATGCCTGCCGAGCTGCGCGAACGGCTTGTCGCCACGGCCCACGCCGCCGGCACCGACCTGGTCATCGACGAGTCCTTCGTGGATCTGCCGCTGGACGGCACGCCGCTGCCGCCGCCGACCGCCGTCTTCGACCGGCACTCCCGGGTGATCTCCATCGGGGGGATGAGCAAGCCGTACTGGGGTGGCCTGCGGATCGGCTGGGTACGCGCCTCCGCGCCGCAGGTGCAGCGGCTGGCCGCCGCCCGGGTCGGGGTGGACATGGCCAGCCCGGTGCTCGACCAACTGGTGGCGGTGCACCTGCTCGCCCAGGCCCCGGCGATCGTCGCGGCCCGTCGTGACCAGCTCGTCACCCAGCGGGACGCCCTGCTCGACGTGCTGGCCGAGCGGCTGCCGGACTGGCGGGTCGAAGTGCCCCGCGGCGGCGTCACCCTCTGGGCCGAGCTGGACGGCCCGATCTCCAGTGCCCTGGCCCGCGCCGCCGAGGAGGTCGGCGTACGGCTGGCGCCCGGCCCCCGGTTCGGCCTGGACGGCACCCTGGAGCGCTTCCTGCGGCTGCCCTTCACCCTGCCCGCCGCCGACCTGGTGGAGGCGGTCGGCCGGCTGGCCGCGATCCGCTACGACCTCGACCGGGGCGCCGGCCGCCCGCGCTGGCGGGAACCGGCCGTCATCGCCTGACCCACCCGCCCCGGGGCCGCCGAGGGACGCGGTCGGGACGAACCGGCCCGGTCGGCCGGCGGCGGCTGGGAGACTGCCGAGGTGGGCAGCCCGGGGTGGTCGCGCGGCGTCCGGCTCGGTGCGCCCGGCTCCCGGACCACCCGGCTGGAACTCTTCTACGACCTGGTCTTCGTCTTCGCGTTCTTCAACGTCACCGCGTTGACCTCCCGGGAGCCCACTGCCAGCAACCTACTGCGCTGCCTGCTGGTGTTGGGGTTGCTCTGGTGGTGCTGGACCGGGTTCGCCGGCCTCGGCAACGCGGTCCGCGCCGACCAGGGGCTGCTGCCGGTGCTCGGCTTCGTCACCGTCACCGCCACCTTCCTGCTGGCGCTGAGCATGCCGGGGGCGTTCCTCGACGAGCCCGGCGGTCTGCACGGCCCGCTGGTCTTCGCCGGCTGCTACTTTCTGGTCAGGGCCAGCCAGCTGTCCGTCTTCGGGGTGTTGGCCCGGGGCGACCCGGTCCGGTGGCGGCAGTGGACCCGGCTCGCGCTGCTGCCGGTGGGCGCCACGGCGCTGCTGGTCGTCTCCGCGGTGCTGCCCCACCGGATCGCCGGGGACGGCATCGCGACCGCCCTGCAACTCGCCCTCTGGACGCTCGCCCTGCTGCTGGAGTACGTGGCCGGGGTACGCCTGGGCGGGGCCTACTGGTCGGTGCTCTCCGCCGGGCACTGGGCGGAACGGCACGCCCTGATGGTGCTGATCGCCCTCGGCGAGTCGATCATCGCGCTCGGGGTCGGCCCGAAATTCGTCACCGGCCTGCCGCTGACCTGGCCGGTGGTGATCGCCGCGACGCTCGGCATCGCCGTCGCCTCGGTGCTGTGGTGGACCTACTTCGACACCCTGGCGCTCGCCATGGAGCAGGCGTTGCACCGCAGCCGCGATCCGGTGTCCCGGGCCCGGCTGGCCCGGGACGCCTACACCTACCTGCACCTGCCGATCGTCGCCGGGGTGATCTTCTTCGCCCTCGGGCTCAAGGACCTGCTGGCCGAGGTGGCCGACCCGGGCAATCCGGACTGGGGCCTGCCGCTGGGCGGCCGGTGGGTGCTGGTGCTCTACGGCGGGGTGAGCCTCTACCTGCTCAGTCTGGTCGCCTGCGGACTGCGGACGGTACGGGTGCTGCGCTGGCCACCGGTGCTGGCGGTGCTGGCGCTGGGCGCGTTCGCCCCGCTGGGGGCCCGGGTGCCCGAGGTGGGCGCGTTGGCCCTGTTGGCACTGGTCTGCGTCGCCCTGGTCGTGGTGGAGACCCGGGGGCAGGGCCGTCGCCGGCACCGGGTGCGCCAGCTGGCCCTGGCGGAACAGGAGGCCACCGAGGCCGAGCAGAGCCGGTGGCGTCACGAGCACCTGTGACCGGTCGGCGTCCGTGTCCCGGGACGGGGGGACACGGACGCCGACCAGCCCGGACGGCTCAGATCTCGGCCAGGCTGCCCGCGTACATCCGGTCGATCTCGGCGGCGAAGTTGCTCTCCACCCCGCGCCGCTTGATCTTCAGCGACGGGGTCATCTCGCCGTCCTCGATGGTCAGGTCGCGGGGCAGGACGGTGACCTTCTTGATCGTCTCCCAGCGGTTGAGCTTGGCGTTGAGCTGGGCGACGTGCTCCTCGACCATGGTCCGGGCCTCGGGCGAGGCGACGATCTCGGCGTAGTCCCGTCCGTCGAGCGGGCCACCCGCCGCCCAGCCCCGGATCGCGTCCGGGTCCAGGCTGACCAGCATGGTGCAGTAGTTGCGGGCCTGACCGATCACGATCGCCTGCGAGGTGTACGGGCAGATCGCCTTGAACATGCCCTCGATGTGCGACGGCGCGACGTACTTGCCGCCGGAGGTCTTGACCAGGTCCTTCTTGCGGTCGGTGATGCGCAGGTAGCCGTCGTCGTCGAGGCTGCCGATGTCGCCGGTACGGAAGAAGCCGTCCTCGGTGAACGCGGCGGCCGTCTCCCCGGGCAGGTTGTGGTAGCCGCGCATCACCGGCCGACCCCGGACCAGGATCTCGCCGTCGGTGTCGATCCGGCACTCCAGGTCGCCCATCGCCCGGCCGACCGTGCCGATCCGCAGCCCGTCGGGCGGGTTGACGAAGTTGCCGGCGCTGGTCTCGGTCAGGCCGTACCCCTCGGAGATGGGCAGGTTCGCGGCGGCGAAGAAGGTGGCGATCTCCGCGCTCAGCGGGGCCGCACCGGAGACGAGCACCCGGATCCGTCCGCCGAGCCGGGCCTGGAGCTTGCTGAACACCAGCTTCTCGGCCAGCGCGTACCTGAGCTTCAGGCCGCCCGGCACCGGCCGGCCAACCTGCTCCAGGGCGACCTTCTCCTTGCCGACCGTGACGGCCCAGGCGAAGATCTTCGCCTTCGCGCCGCCGGCGTCCTGCGCGGTGGTGACCGCCTTGTTGTAGACCTTCTCGTAGACCCGGGGCGCCCCGCACATCAGCGTCGGCCGGATCACCGCCAGCATCTCGACCAGCTTGTCCACCCGGCCGTCGACGTAGGTCGGCAGCCCGACGTGCGTCGAGCCGCAGAGCAGCGTCTTGCCGAACGAGTGCGACAGCGGCAGCCACAGGTACTGCACGTCGTCGTCGCGCAGCAGACCCGTCTCGGCCTGCACCACCCCCTCCCAGCACCAGCCGCCGTGCAGCAACTCGACGCCTTTCGGCCGGCCGGTGGTGCCCGAGGTGTAGATCAGCGTCGCCAGGTGCTCCGGGCCGACCGGGGCGACCAGCCGTGCGATCAGGTCGGGCTCGGCGGCGAGGGCCTGTGCCCCCTGCGCCTCCAACTCGGCGAGGGTGAGTTGCGGCACCGCGGCGGTCGGGTCGGGGGTGCCGTCGAAGAGCACCACGTGGGTGAGCGCGGGCAGTTGCGCGCCCGCGATCTTCGCCGCCTGGGTCGGGTTCTCCGCGAACAGCACCCGGGAACCGGAGTCGGCGATGATGTACGTCGCGTCCTGCGGCTCGGTGGTGGGATAGACGGTGGTGGTCGCCCCACCCGCGCACATGACGCCGAAGTCGGCGATGATCCAGTCCAGCCGGGTGTTCGCCAGGATCGCCACCGGGTCCTCCAGCCCGACCCCGAGCCCGTGCAGGCCGGCGGCGACCGCGTCGGCCCGCCGGCCGACCTGGGCCCAGGTCAACCAGACCGGCCCGGAGTCGTCCGGCGCCGGGTGGGCGAAGGCGTGCTGGTCGGGGGTCGCGGCCACCCGCTTGCGGAACATGTCAGGGATGGAACGGTATGGGATATCGAGAGCCATCGTGATAGCCGCCTTCAGGGGGTGGGTGACGTGACGGGGGTCACGTCGCGCTGCGGTTACCGAAGGGTATTGCCTGCGCCGGGGCATCGGCTAGCCCCCGTACCTGTGAGGCGGCTGAGTCCCGACGGGGTCGGTCCGACGCCCGCGCCGGACCGGCTGCCGCGTGCGGTGCGGGGGCGTGGTCAGCCGTACCGGTCCACCCGCACCGACCAGTCGTAGGTGGCGCGCAGCCACGAGCGGCGGGCCGCCAGGTAGGGCGTCAGTGCGGGCCCGCCGTGCGCGACCAGCGCCGCCTCGCGGACCAGGTAGCCGGCCAGCCCGTCGTTGAACCACCCGGCGGCCAGTTGGAACGCCGCCGCCTCGCCCCGCCCGGTCTGCGTGGCGAGGACGGTCACCAGGTTGTGCGGGTCGGCCGCCGTGTCCTGTTCCTTGCGGTAGGAGAACAGGTCGTTGCACCAGCAGACCAGGTCGACCGCGAGGTCGTCCAGCGCGATCACCGCGGGATCGACCCGCCGCGTCGGGCCGGGCAGTCGGCCGTACGCCAGGTCGGTGAGGGTCAGGCTGGGGCGTACCCCGCCGGTGTGCCGCCGCATCTGGCGGTACTCGGCCACCCCCGGGACCCGTCGGTGCTCCCGGTTCGCCGCCTCCCACAGCAGCGCGAGCAGGTACGCCCGCAACTGGCTGACCAGCCGCAGCAGCAGCGTGGGGCGGCGCTGGTCGCGGACCCGGCGGCACAGGTCGGCCAGGGCGGCACCGAGCGCCCCGCCCGGTGCGCCCCGGCTGTCCGGCCCGGCGTGGTCGGTCGGCCTGCTGCCGGCGGGCCGGCTGGTCGGCCCGATGCGGTCGGTCGGCGCGGGTCGGCTGGTCGGTACGGCGCGGTCGGTCGGCGCGGGTCGGCTGGTCGGCACGGTGTGGCCGGCCGGGGGCGACCGGTCGGCCGGTGCGCCGTGCCGGTCGAGGACGTCCAGCAGCGCGGCGATCGTCGGCGCGAGGGTGGCCGGCGCGCTGCCCAGCCCGTCGTCATCGCAGACGTCGTCCATCACGAACAGCCAGGAGAGCAGGTCGGTGAGCAGCCGCAGCTGCGCCACCGACACCTGCGGGCAGGCGCGTCCGGCCAGCTCGGCGGCACCGGCCCGGTGCAGTCGGGCCGTCGCCCGCCCGCCCTCGATCAGGCCCTGCCGGCGGGCCCACTCCGTACTCTCCGCCGCCACCCCGTCGGTGGCGGCGTGCCGCCGGCTGACGAAGGGTGGTTCGAGTAACGCCGAGACGTTGAAACTGTGCATGGTTTCCCCAGTCGGCCACCCCCCACCGGTGGCGTCGCCGGAGAGTACGCCAAGGGAATCGACATCGATCATTGCTGGCGGGGGTCGAAGTGACCGATTCCACCGCTACCGCCAACAGCGACGTGGTCCGCTCCGTCGGGTGATCCGTCGGCCGCGCAGGGTGTTCGTCGCGGGGGCGAACGGTCCCGTGCCCGGGTGGGCGCGGCCGGTCCCACCGGGTGCCGACGACCCCGGGGCCGGTCCCGCCGGCGTGCCGACAACCCCAGGGGCCGGTCCCCCCGGCGTGCCGACAACCCCAGGGGGCGGGCCCGCCGGGGTGCCTACAACCCCAGGGGGGCGGTACGCAGCCGTTCGGCCAGCGCCGGTGGACCGTCGATCTGGACCCGGGCCACCCGCTGCCGGCCGGAGAGGAACAGCACCAGCTCGCCGGGGGAGCCGACCAGGCGTACCCGGTCGCCACCCCGGCCGGCGGTCACCTCACCCTGGCCCGGTGCCTGGACCAGCAGGTTCGCCGGGAACCGTCGGGCCCGGGTCCGGGTGAGCAGGGCGACCGGCTTCCACAACCGGGCGGCCAGCCCGGGCGGGAGGTCCCGGGGTTGCCACCCCGGCCGGGCCCGCCGGACGTCCTCGTGGTGGATGAAGAACTCCATCGTGTTGGCCAGCTCGTCGGTGAGTGGGTTGCTGACCGGGCTCCACACCGGGGGGCGGCGCACCTGGTCGAGCAGCTCCGGCCAGGGCCGGGCGGCGACCCGCAGCCGCACCCGCTCGGCGTACCCGTGCAGGGGCGGCAGCAGGATGCCGCCGGCGGCGTCGGGGCGGCGCTCCCGCACCACCAGGTGGGCGGCGAGGTCCCGGGCGGTCCACCCCTCGTTGATCGTCGGGGCGTCCGGGCCCACTTCCAGCATCAGGTCGGCGAGCGCCTCGCGCTCCGCTCGGGCGTACCGCGGCATGCAGCGATCGTAGGTCGGCGGGCCGCCGTCGGCGCGGCGAGCGGTCCGCTCCACCGGCGGGGGACGCGTGCGGGCGGTGCGATCGGCGACGTGATGGTCGACATACCACGCCGGGCGGCGTAGGTGGCTGCGAGCGGTAAGGATAAGGGAGATAATTGCGGCTTACGGCGGGGGAGAGCGTGGCGAGCGGGACGAGTCGGGACGTGATCCACCGGGGGCTGTGGGTCCTTGGCCGGGCAATCCGGGAACAACCACGCATCTTCGCGGTGGCGGTCGCCGGCAGCGTGCTCTTCGGTGGGCTGGTGATCGTCAGCGCGTACGTGGTCGGCGCGGTCGTCGGCGACGTGGTGGTGCCGGCGGTCGAGTCCGGCGAGGTCGGCACCAGCACACTGGCCCTGGCCGCCGTGGCGTTGTTCGGGATCAGCGTGTTGCGGGTGGTCGGCATCTTCGGCCGCCGGCTCGGCGCGGGTTACATGCAGTTCCGCCTCCAGGCCGCCTACCGCCGCCGGGTGACCCGCCGCTACCTGGAACTGCCGCTGTCCTGGCACCACCGCAACGCCACCGGCACGCTGCTGTCCAACGCCAATTCCGACGTCGAGGCGGCCTGGTATCCGATCGCGCCGCTGCCGTTCGCGGTGGGCACGCTGGTGATGCTGGTCGGTGCGGTCGGCTCGCTCTTCTTCACCGACTGGGCGCTCGCCCTGGTCGGGCTGGCCGTGTTCCCCGCCCTGTTCGCGCTCAACGTGGTCTATTCCCGCCGGATGGCCCCCCGCCAGGCCCTCGCGCAGCGGTTGCGGGCCGAGGTCAGCGGCATCGCCCACGAGAGCTTCGACGGCGCCCTGGTGGTCAAGACCATGGGCCGGGAGGCCCAGGAGACCGCCCGGTTCGCCGGTCGGGCCCGGGAGTTGCGGGACTCGCTGATCTCGGTCGGTCGGCTGCGGGGGGTCTTCGACCCGCTACTGGAGACGCTGCCCAGCCTCGGCACCCTGGCGGTGCTCGTGGTGGGCACGATCCGACTGCGGCAGGGCGCGATCACCGTCACCGAACTGGTCAGCGTCGCCTTCCTCTTCACCGTGCTGGCCTTCCCGGTGCGGGCCATCGGCTGGGTGCTGGCCGAACTGCCCCGCAGCGTGGCCGGTTGGGACCGGGTCAGCCGGGTGCTCGACGCCACCGGCGAGATGCCCTACGGGGACGACACCCTCGACGACGGCGGGACGCCCGCCACCCTCGCCTTCGACGGCGTCCACTTCGGGTACGAACCCGCCGAGGCGCACCTGCCCGGGACGCAGGTGCTCGGTGCGGTCGCCTTCACCGTGCCCGCCGGGCGGACGGTGGCGCTGGTCGGCCCGACCGGCGCCGGCAAGTCCACCATCGCCTCGCTGGCGGTCCGGCTGGTCGACCCGGCCACCGGCACGGTCACCCTGGACGGGGTGGACGTACGCCGGCTCACCGCCGCGTCACTCGCCTCGACCGCCGCCCTGGTCGCCCAGGTGCCGTTCGTCTTCGACGACACCGTCCGGGCCAACATCGGCCTGGACCGGCCGGGCATCGACGACGAGGACGTCTGGGCGGCGCTGCGGCTGGCCGAGGCGGACGGCTTCGTCGCGGCCCTCCCCGACGGGCTGGACACCATGGTCGGTGAGCGGGGCACCTCGCTCTCCGGTGGTCAGCGGCAACGGCTCACCCTGGCCCGGGCGCTGGCCGGCCGGCCCCGGCTGCTGGTGCTCGACGACGCCACCAGCGCGGTCGACCCCCGGGTCGAGGCCGCCATCCTGGCCGGGCTGCGCGCCCCGGCGCCCGGGCAGCAGGCCGCCGCGTCGATCCTGGTGGTGGCGTACCGGCGGGCCACCATCGCGCTCGCCGACGAGGTGATCTATCTGGAGCAGGGCCGGGTGCTGGCCCGGGGCACCCACACCGAGTTGCTGGCCAGCGTGCCCGGCTACGTCGACCTGGTCACCGCCTACGAGCAGGCCGAGCAGGAACGGGAACAGAACCGGACATACGACGAGGCCGCCCCGCTGCCGTCGGGCCTGGAGATCGAGGTGGACCGGTGAGCGCGAGGAGTGCAGCGCAGCGGAGCCCCGCAGTCGTGAACGAAGGGTTGGCCCGGTGAGCGCGAGGAGTGCAGCGCAGCGGAGCCCCGCAGTCGTGAACGGAAGGTCGGCACCGGTGAGCGCGGGTGACGGGGACGAGCGGGTCGAGGGGACCTGGCAGACGTTGCGGCGGGGGTTGGCGCTCTCGCCGGAGCTGCGTACCGGCCTGGCCGGCACCGTCGCGCTGGCGCTGTTCTACATGGTCGGCCGGGTGGCCGTGCCGGTGGCCGTGCAGCGCGGCATCGACCAGGGGATCGCGGTGCCCGGTGGCCCGGATCTGGGGGTGATCGTCACCGTGGTCACCGCCACGGCGGCGGTGCTGGTGGCCACCACCGCCTGCGGCTACCTGATGATGCGGCGACTGTTCACGGTCAGTGAGACCGCGCTGGCCAACGTCCGGACCAGGGCGTTCCGGCACGTGCACGACCTGTCGATGCTGCACCAGCAGTCGGAGCGGCGCGGTTCGCTGGTCTCCCGGGTGACCAGCGACGTCGACCAGATCACCCAGTTCCTCCAGTGGGGCGGGGTCATCCTCCTGGTCAACCTGGGTCAGCTCGCGGTCACCACGGCGGTGATGCTGGCGTACTCCTGGCAGCTGACGCTGGTGGTGCTCGTCGCCTTCGCGCCGGCGGTGCTGATGATCCGGCTGTTGCAGCGTCGGTTGGCCGGGGCCTACGGGGTGGTCCGGCAGCGGATGGGCACCCTGCTCGGCACGATCGCCGAGAGCGTGGTGGGTGCGCCGGTGATCCGGGCGTACGGGGTTTCCGGCCGGACGGCCCGCCGGTTGGACACGGCGATCGAGGGGCAGCGGGTGGCCCAGCAGCGGGCGATCCGGATCAGCATCATGGGCAGCTCGGTGGGGGAGTTGGCGGCCGGGGTGGCGCTGGCCGGGGTGGTGGTGGTCGGGGTGTCGCTCGGGGCGGACCGGACGCTGTCCGTCGGCCAGCTCACCGCCTTCCTGTTCCTGGTCACCCTGTTCATCCAGCCGGTGCAGATCGCCACCGAGGTCCTCAACGAGGCGCAGAACGCCATCGCCGGTTGGCGGCGGGTGCTCGACGTGCTGGACATCGCGCCGGACGTGGCCGACCCGGGGGAGCAGGGCCGGGAGTTGCCGGCCGGGCCGTTGGACATTCGTTTCGCCGGGGTGACGTTCGCCTATCCGGGCGGGCCGCCGGTGCTGCACGGCGTCACCCTGGACATCGCGGCGAAGAGCCGGGTGGCGGTGGTCGGCGAGACCGGCAGCGGCAAGACCACCTTCGCCAAGTTGCTCACCCGGCTGATGGACCCGACCGAGGGGCGGGTGCTGCTGTCCGGGGTGCCGCTGGACGAGGTGCGGTTCGATTCGTTGCGGTCCCGGGTGGTGATGGTGCCGCAGGACGGGTTCCTGTTCGACGCCACGGTCGGGGAGAACGTCCGCTTCGCCCGTCCCGAGCTGACCGACGCGCAGCTCACCACCGCCTTCACCGAGCTGGGCCTGGCCGACTGGTTGGACGGTCTACCGGCGGGCCTGGCCACCCCGGTGGGTGAGCGGGGGGAGGCGCTGAGCGTCGGCGAGCGGCAGTTGGTGGCGCTGGCCCGGGCTTACGTGGCGGATCCGGATCTGCTCGTCCTGGACGAGGCGACCAGCGCCGTCGACCCGGCCACCGAGGTACGCCTGCAACGCACCCTGGACGCGGTGACCCGGGGTCGGACCACGCTGGCCATCGCGCACCGGCTCTCCACCGCGCAGGCCGCCGACGAGGTGGTGGTGGTGGACCGGGGCCGGATCGTGCAGCGCGGCCCGCACGAGGAGCTGCTCCGCGACCCCGACTCGGTGTATGCCCTGCTCTACGCCTCCTGGCTGGAACAGACCCGCTGACGTTCGACGTGGGCACCGGGGCGGGGGAGCACCGCCCCGGGTCGGGCGTCGCCGAAAGCGCGTCCCACGGTGGAGTCGGTGGTCGGTGGACGCCGTCGCCCCGGGTGCTCTACGCTGCGGTTAGGTAAGGCTAACCTTTATCGGAGGTGCCCGGTGGCCCCGACCCCTGCTGAGCTGATCCGCACCCTGGTGGCCGGTCGGCTGCCCGGCCTGGTGCACCTCGCCCACCGGCCCGGACCGTTCCACGTCCGGCACGCCACCGACCTGGAGGGGCGGGTGCTGCTGCTCGTTCCGGTCTTCAGCGACCTGGCCGCCGAACTGGACCCGGGTGCCGCCCGGGACGTCGCCGTGGTGCTCGACGTGCTCGACCTGCCCCCGGCCGCCGGAGCGCCGTCGGCCGGTCGGGCCTGGGTCTCCGGCTGGGCGGTGCCACTGGACGGCGAGTCGGCCCGTCGCGCCGCCGTCGACTTCGCCGCCGTGGACCCGACCGGTGATCTGCTCGACGTGGGGAGCCGCTTCCGGCTGCACCGCTTCGAGGTGGCCGAGGCCCGGCTGGAGACCGCCGGCGTGGTGCACCGGGTCGATCCCGGCGAGTACGCCGCCGCCGAGCCGGACCCGCTGCACGCCGACGAGGCCGCGCTGCTGGCCGACCTCGCCGACCACCACGGGCCGGAGGTGGTCGCGTACCTGCGCGGTCGGCTCCACCTGACCGGCGACGAACCCCGGGTGGTACGCCTCGACCGCTACGGCCTGGTCGTGGCGTACGGCCGCCCCGGCGACCGCCGCCGGGCCCGCCTGCCCTTCCCTCACCCGCTCGCCGACCCGGCGGACCTGCCCCACCTCCTGCTCCCCCTGCTCCCCCTCCCCACCCCCGCCCACCCCCACCCCTGACGCGCCCCCCGCCCCCCGCCCCCCGCCCCCGCTCCACTCGCCGCCTCCCGCCCGCCGCCGGCGGCTCCCGGTGATCAAGAGGTTTACGTCATGCCGGACGGCTGTCGTGACGTAAACCTCTTGATCACCGGTGCGGGCCCGGCCCGGCCCGGCCCGGCCCGGCCCGGCCCGGCCCGGCCCGGCCCGGCCCGGCCCGGGCGGGGCCGGGCGGGGCGGGGCCGGGCGGGGCGGGGCCGGACGGGCGGGGCGTGGGGGTGGGGGTGGGCGCGGGGGGTTAGGGGAGGGGGGCGGTGAGGTAGCGGTGGATGGTGGGGCCGAGGGTGGTGGCCAGGGTGTCGGGGGTGGCGGAGGCGACCGGTTCCAGGCGGATGACGTAGCGCATCATGGCCAGGCCGATCATCTGGGTGGCCACCAGTGCGCCGCGTAGCGGCAACTCCGCCGGGTCCAGGTCGAGTTGGTCGAGCACCCGGCGTAGCACCTGGGTGACCAGGAACTCGCGCAGCAGCCGGGCCGTCCACTCGTTGTTGGTCGCCGAGCGGAGCAGCGCCACCGCCGCCGACCCGGCCGGCGAGTCCCACACCCCGAGGAACGTGCGGACCAGCCGTTCCCCGATCTGGTCCGGGTCGCCGGCCAGCACGGCCGGCAGCAGCACGGCCGGGTCGATCGGGATGTCGATGGTGGCCCGGAACAGCTCCTCCTTGCTGCCGAAGTAGTGGTGCACCAGGGCCGGGTCCACTCCGGCGGCGGTGGCGATCTGGCGGATCGAGGCGGCGTCGAAGCCGCGTTCGGCGAAGGCCGACCGGGCGGCGGTGAGGATCGCCTCCCGGGTGTCCGGGTTGCCGGGGCGGCGGCCGGTCCGTCGGATCACCGGGGTCACCCGCTGCGCCGGCGCAGGGTAGCCGCCGCCAGCACCAGGGCCGCCAGTGCCGCACCGGCCACGATCGTCACGTCCCGCCACATCAGGCCGGTCGGTTCGGCGTGTGCGCCGACCTCCTGGAGCGCCTCCACCGCGTACGACAGGGGCAGCACGTCGCTGACCGCCTGGAGCCAGCCGGCCATCTGCCCGCGCGGCACGAACAGCCCGCACAGCAGCAGTTGCGGGGCGACCACCACCGGCATGAACTGCACCGCCTGGAACTCGGTACGGGCGAAGGCGCTGCAGAACAGCCCCAGCGCGACGGCCAGCACCGCGTTCACGGCGGCGATCAGGATCACCAGCCCGGCGGCCCCGGCCGTGGTCAGCCCGAACAGCCAGTACGCCGCAGCGGCGGCGACGGTCGCCTGCACCACCCCGGCCAGCCCGAACGCGATGCCGTAGCCGAAGAGCAGGTCGAGCTTGCCCAGCGGGGTGGTGAGCAGCCGTTCCAGCGTCCCGCTGGTGCGTTCCCGCAGCATCGCGATGCTGGTCACCAGGAACATGATGATGAACGGGAAGAAGCCCAGCATCACCAGGGCGACCCGGTCGAAGGGGGCCGGTTGGCCGGGTGGGGCGGGCTGGTCGGCGTACATGTAGTAGACCAGGGTGAGCAGTACCGTCGGCACCACCACCAGCAGCGCCACCGTACGCCGGTCGTGCCGCAGTTGACGCAGGATGCGTCCGGTGGTGGCGGCCAGGATCGTCGGTTTCACGCCGTCTCCCCGGTGGTCGTCGGGTCGGTTCCGCCGGCCCGGATCAGGCGCAGGAACGCCTCCTCCAGGTCGTCCACCCCGGTCGCGGCGCGGACGGCGTCGGGGGTGTCGTCGGCGATCAGCCGGCCCTGACGGATCAGCAGCAGCCGGTCGCAGCGGGCCGCCTCGTCCATCACGTGGCTGGACACCAGCAGGGTGGTCCCGGCGGCGGCCAGGGCGTGGAACCGGGCCCACAGGTCGGCCCGCAGCACCGGGTCCTGCCCGACCGTGGGCTCGTCCAGGACGATCAGTTCCGGTTCGCCGACGAGCGCGCAGGCCAGCGAGGCCCGGCTGCGTTGCCCGCCGGAGAGGGTGCCGACCAGTTGGCCGGCGGCGGCGGCCAGGCCGACGTCGGTGACCGCCCGGTCGGCGTCGGCGGCGGGGCGTCCCTGGAGGGTGGCGAAGTAGCGGGCATTTTCCCGGACCGTGAGGTCGGCGTAGACGCTGGGTGCCTGGGTCAGGTAGCCGACCCGGTGGCGCAGCTCGGCCGTGCCGGCCGGTCGGCCCAGCACGGTGACCGTGCCCGAGTTGATGGTCTGCACCCCGACCACGGCCCGCATCAGGGTGGTCTTGCCGCTGCCGCTCGGGCCGAGCAGCCCGGTGACCGCGCCGCGCGGCACCGTGCAGCCGATGCCGTCCAGCACCCGTCGTCGACCCCGGTCGACGACCAGGTCGCGGACGGCGATGGCGTCGTCCATCGCGCCTCCTCAGAAACTCATCGTTCGTTGAAATCAACGCTAGATGAATTAACCGACCGCGCGCAACTGTTGACTTCGAGCGCGCTCGAACTGGAAGCCTGGAGCCCGTGGACATCAGCACGCGGGACAGCGGCCTGTCGGTCGGCGAGGCGGCGGCCCGGGTCGGCCTGACCACCTACACGCTGCGCTGGTACGAGCAGGAGGGGCTGGTCGCCCCGGTCGGCCGCGACTCGGCCGGCCGCCGCCGCTACACCCAGGGCGACCTGGACTGGCTGGTGCTGCTCACCCGGCTGCGCCGCACCGGCATGCCCGTGCGCGACATGCGCCGGTACGCCGAACTGGCCCGCCTGGGCGACCGGACGCTGGCCGCCCGCCGGGCGCTGTTCGAGAGCCACCGCATCCGGGTGCTGACCCGGATGGCCGAACTGGAGGAGGACCTCAAGATGCTCGACTACAAGATCGATCTCTACCGCCGCACCGAGGAGGAACGATGATCCGTCGACGGATCGGGGCAGCCGGCCCGGAGGTCTCCGCCATCGGGCTGGGCTGCATGGGCATGAGCTTCGCCTACGGCGGGCCGGACGACGCCGAGTCGACGCGCACCCTGCACCGTGCCCTCGACCTGGGGATGAACCACCTCGACACCGCCGACATGTACGGCTTCGGCGCCAACGAGCGGCTGCTCGCCCCGGTGGTGCGGGCCCGTCGCGACGAGGTCTTCCTGGCCACCAAGTTCGGCAACCGGCGCACCGCCGACGGCTCCGGGGCGTACGTCGACAGCAGCGCCGCCTGGGCCCGTCAGGCCTGTGACGCCTCCCTCGGCCGGCTCGGGGTCGACACCATCGACCTGTACTACCTGCACCGTCGCCACCCGGGCACCCCGATCGAGGAGACCGTCACGGCGATGGCCGAGCTGGTCGAGGCGGGCAAGGTGCGCCTGCTCGGACTGTCGGAGGTCAGCCCGGCGACCCTGCGGACGGCCCACGCGGTGCACCCGATCTCGGCCGTGCAGATGGAGTACAGCCTGTTCACCCGGGACGTCGAGGGGGAGATGCTGGACACCTGCCGGGAGCTGGGGGTGACGCTGGTGGCGTACTCGCCGGTCGGGCGGGGGCTGCTCACCGGGGCGATCACCGGCCGGGACCAGCTCACCGAGGGTGACTGGCGGGCGGCGGCGCCCCGGTTCGCGACGGAGAGCCTGGACGCCAACCTGCGCCTGGTGGCCGCCGTCCGGGCGGTGGCCGACGAGATCGGCTGCACGCCGGCCCAGGCCGCCCTGGCCTGGCTGCTCGCCCAGGGCCCGGACGTGCTCCCGATCCCGGGCACCAAGCGGGTCCGCTACCTGGAGGAGAACGCCGCCGCCGCCGAGCTGCGGCTCACCGCCGCCCAGCAGGCCCGGCTGCGGGAGGCGGTCCCCGCCGATGCGGTGGTCGGCGCGCGGTATCCGACCTCCGGGATGCAGACGGTCGGGCACTGACCTGCGCACCGGGCGCGGCGCTGCCGGCACCGGCCGGCAGCGCCGCCGGGGCCGGCGCGCCGGCCCGACCCCGCGCTGCCGGCGTGCCACCTGCGCGGCAGGGCCAGGGCCCCGGCCGCATCGGTCGGCGGCCACCCATCGGGCGCCAGCCTTCGTATCGGACTTTAAGCATCGTCCCGGGCACTAGCCTCCGACTCGGGGCGCTTGTCTTGGGATCGGGCGCTAGCCTTCGGATCGGACAGGAAGTCCGCCTTCGGGCATTGCGCCCCGATCGGACCTACGGCACGATGGCGCGGTGGATCACGCTCCGTTGCCGGAGGCCGCCTTCCTGGCCGACTGGACCGACCGGTTGCGCGCTTCCGCCGAGCGCCCGGTGGTCGGGATACTGCTGCGCGGTAGTCACGCCCGGTCGGCCGCCACCGCCTACAGCGACGTCGACCTCGACGTCCTGGTCGCCGCGGCCAACCAGCCCGTCCCGCCGGGCTCGGCACACCCGCCGCCGCCGTCGGATTCGGCCGAGACGCCGTACGATGCCCGCCGCGCCTACCTGACCGAGGTGGACGGGCGGATCGTGCACGTCTCGGTGGCCGCCCGGGACGTCCGCACCTGGGTCGACCGGCTCGGCGAACCGGCCGACTGGGCGTTCGGGCTGCCGGTGACCACCCCCGCCCGACTGCTCTGGGCCGACCCGACCTGGCGTCGCCGGATCGACCTGCCGGTGCTCTGCCAACCCGCCGACCAGCCCCGCCTGGAGGAACTGGTCGCCACCCTCGGCAAGGTGGCCGGGGCCCTCGCCGCCGACGACCCGCTCGGCGTCCGGCTGGCCGCCGCCGACCTGGCCCGGCTCTGCCCGTGCGTGCTGCGACCGGCCAACCCGGGCGTCCGGGTGGCATCCCGCCGGACCGCCTTCGCCGCCGCCCTGGACCTGCCGGTCGCGCCGCCGGGCTACCGCGACGACATGCTGCTCTGCCTGGGGGTACGCCCCGCCGCCGCCGTCGAGGTCGGTGCCGCCGCAGCCCGCCTGGTGACCGGGGTGCTCCCGCTGGTCCGGCCGTACGCGGACCGGATCGCCGAGACGGCCGGCCCGGACCTCGCCCTGGCGTTGCGCGACGGTCGGCTGGACCGGTACGTCGTCCAGTTGTCCCGGGCGATCGGGGACGGGGCGCAGGTGCCCGCGCCGCGTGCGGGACAATCGGTAACTGTGCCCGTACCTGACTCTGCTCCCAGCGACGGCGGACCCGCCGCCGCGGCCCGCCCGTCCCGTCTCGACCCGGCCATCGCCGCCCGGCTGCGCCGCACCCCGGACGGCCTGGTCGCCGCGGTCGTGCGCCAGCACGACACCGACGAGGTGCTGATGGTCGCCTGGATGGACGACGAGGCGCTGCACCGCACCCTGACCACCGGCCGGGCCACCTACTGGTCGCGCAGCCGCCGGGAGTACTGGGTCAAGGGCGCCACCTCCGGCCACCACCAGTACGTCCGTTCGGTGGCGCTGGACTGTGATGGCGACGCGTTGCTGGTCGGCGTGGACCAGGTCGGCGCGGCCTGCCACACCGGCGAGCGCACCTGCTTCTTCACCGAACTCCCGGTCACCTCCCCGCAGGGAGCGTCCTCATGACCGACGGCGCGCTCAGCCCGGACCTGGCGGGCTTCGTGGCGGCGGCGGCCCGGTGGCGGGTGGTGCCGGTGACCCGGCGGCTGCTGGCCGACGCGGAGACCCCGGTGGGGGTCTACCGCAAGCTGGCCGGTGGGCCGGGCACCTTCCTGCTGGAGTCCGCCGAACAGGGTGTCGGCTCGGCCGGCATGGCCTGGTCGCGGTACTCGTTCATCGGGGTGCGCAGCAGCGCCACCCTGGTCGAGCGGGACGGTGTCGCGACGTGGACCGGCACCCCGCCGGCCGGGGTGCCGGCCTCCGGCGACCCGGTGCACGTGCTGCGGGAGACCGTCGCGGCGCTCGCCGGTGGGACCCCCGACCCGGATGCCGGCCTGCCGCCGCTGACCGGCGGCATGGTGGGCTACCTGGGGTACGACCTGATCCGCCGGTTCGAGCGGCTGCCCGAGCTGACCGAGGACGACCTCGGGGTGCCCGAACTGGGCATGATGCTCGCCACCGACCTGGTGGTGCTCGACCACTACGACGGCTCGGCGATCCTGGTCGCCAACGCGGTGCTGCCACCGCTGGACGACCCGGACCGGGCGGAGCGGGTCACCGCCGCCTACCACCATGCGGTGGGTCGACTCGACGCGATGACCACCGCGCTGTCCCGACCGATTCCGCCCATGATCTCGACGGTGGGTCGGCCACCGGCCGGCAACGTGGTCAGCCGGACCCCGGACGGCGGTTACCCGAAGGCGGTCGAGGCGGCGAAGGAGGCGATCCGGGCCGGGGAGTGCTTCCAGATCGTGCTGGCCCAACGGTTCGAGCGGGCCACCGACGCCGACCCGCTGGACGTCTACCGGGTGCTGCGGACCACCAACCCGAGCCCGTACATGTACCTGCTCCGCTTCGACGGGTTCGACATCGTCGGCTCCTCCCCGGAGGCACATCTCAAGGTCAACGCCGACACCGACGGGCAGCGCCGGGCGATGCTGCACCCGATCGCCGGGACCCGGCCGCGCGGGGCCACCCCGGTCGCCGACGCCCGGCTCGCCACCGAGCTGCTGGCCGACCCGAAGGAACGGGCCGAGCACGTGATGCTGGTCGACCTGGGCCGCAACGACCTGGGCCGGGTCTGCCAGCCGGGCACCGTCCAGGTGCCGGAGTTCGCCACCATCGAGCGGTACAGCCACGTGATGCACATCGTCTCCACCGTGGTGGGCACCCTGCGCGAGGACCGGACGGCCTTCGACGCGCTGGCCGCGACCTTTCCCGCCGGCACCCTGTCCGGTGCACCGAAGGTCCGGGCCATGGAGATCATCGAGGGGTTGGAACCGGTCCGCCGGGGCCTCTACGGCGGCACCGTGGGCTACTTCGGGTTCGGCGGCGACCTGGACATGGCGATCGCGATCCGTACCGCGCTGATCCGCGACGGTCGGGCGTACGTGCAGGCCGGGGCGGGGGTGGTGGCCGATTCCGATCCGGCCGCCGAGGACCAGGAGACCCGGAACAAGGCCGCCGCCGTGCTGGCCGCGATCGCCGCCGCCGAGACCCTGCGACCGGCCCGGTGAGCTGCACCGGGGCCGGCGGGACGAACGCGACCGGCCCGTCCGCCGCTGCCTCGACCGGCCGGCGCGAGTTGACGTACGCCGTGCTGCTCTGCCTGGTCGGTGCGGGCCTGGCCAGTTGGGCGGCGACCCGGACCTGGTCGGTGGAGGTGCTCGCCCGGGGGGCGCTGCCGCCGACCCGGCAGGACCGCTCCGGGGCGGACCTGCTGCCGTGGCTCTCCGCGTTGGCGCTGGTCGCGCTGGCCGGTGGCGGTGCGGTGCTGGCCACCCGGGGACGGCTCCGGCAACTGCTCGGCGGCCTCATCACCCTGCTCGGCCTGGCGGTGGCGGTCGGCGGCGGTTACGGGCTGGTCGCCGACGTCGGTGCCGAGGCGCACCGGCAGTGGCCGGCGCTCTGCCTGCTCGGCGGGCTGGTGGCGGCCGGCGGGGGCCTGCTCACCGCACGGCGCGGCGGGGGCTGGCCGGGGATGGGCGCCCGCTACGAGCGGACGGCACGCGCCGATGCCCCGGACGGGCCGGGCCTGCCGATCGCCGACCGGGGCAACCGGGCGGCGTGGGACGCGCTCGACCGGGGTGAGGACCCGACCGTCAACTGACCGGCTGCGGGGCGCGGGCGGCGTGCCGGTCCTGGCTCGCGTGCCGGTCCCGGGCCGCGGCCCGGGTGGCGGCCAGTTCGGCGACCAGGCGGTCCAGTTCGGCGCGCTGGTCGGCGCGGGCCCGGTCGGCGCAGACCGCCTCCCAGGCGTTGCCCCGGGCGGTCCGCACCCGCCCCTCGCCCGCCACGACCCGTTCCAGGGTGTGCACCACCTCGACGGCCAGCGAGACGACGGTTCGGGAGATGGTGGTGAGTCCGATGCCGGCGTTCGGCTCCGCAGTGCTCATAGATCACCCCGCACGATGAGATCCGATGGTGGGCAGGCGCATCGTCGAGTCTGCCCGAAACGATGCTGCCGGGCTCACGTTTCGCCCTGGTGACGGGCCGGTCAACGGCCTCCACCTGCACCGGACGGGCGTCCTTGAGCTTCGTCACAGCCACCGGGAGCCGGGCCGAGCTGCGCGCCGCGCCGGGACGTGATCTCATAGCGTATGGGTGTCGATCGATGGTCCGGAGTGCTCCGGACGACTGATGTCGATGACACCGACCGACGGGTATGGTGGCGCTGTGTGACATTCCGTTCACCGGAGGTCCGGCATCATGCCACAGCCCATCTCGTGAGGAGCGCCATACCCCCGGCGCTTGTCGCCAGGTGGCGCCCCCTAGCATCGGCCCATGACACCCGGAGAGGGGAGTCCGTTGGTGACTGCTGAGCATGCGCACGCAGAGGGGGACGGGGCCGGTTCGGCGGCGTCCGCAAGCGTGCTCGACGAGATCCTGGCCGGCGTCCGCGAGGATGTGGCGCGGCGGCAGGAGCAGCTTCCGCTGGAGCGGCTGCGCGAACTGGCCGCCGCCGCGCCGCCGCCGCTGGACGCGTACGCGGCCCTGCGCAAGCCCGGCGTGGCGGTGATCGCCGAGGTGAAGCGTTCCTCGCCGAGCCGGGGCCGACTGGCCGAGATCGCCGATCCGGCCGAACTGGCCGGTGAGTACGCCTCGGGCGGCGCGCGGGCGATCAGCGTGCTGACCGAGGGGCGCTGGTTCGGCGGATCGCTCGACGATCTGGCGGCGGTCCGCGCGGCCGTACAGGTGCCGGTCCTGCGCAAGGACTTCGTGGTCTCCAGCTACCAGGTGCACGAGGCCCGGGCGCACGGGGCCGACCTGGTGCTGCTGATCGTCGCCGCGCTGGAGCAGAACGCCCTGGTCGGGCTGCTGGAGCGGATCGAGTCGCTCGGCATGTGCGCGCTGGTCGAGGTGCACACCGAGGAGGAGGCCGACCGGGCCCTGGAGGCCGGCGCGCAGGTGATCGGGGTCAACGCCCGTGACCTGCGTACCCTGGAGGTCGACCGGTCCGTGTTCGAGCGGATCGCCCCCGGCCTGCCCAGCAGCGTCGTCAAGATCGCCGAGTCCGGCGTGCGGGGCCCGCACGACCTGATCCGGTACGCCTCGGCCGGCGCCGACGCCGTCCTGGTGGGCGAGGGGCTGGTCACCCAGAAGAGTCCCCGCGAGGCGGTCGCCGAGCTGGTCAACGCCGGGAACCACCCGGCCACGCCCCGCCCGGCGCGCTGACCCGATGGGCAGATCTGCGCAGCGAGAGGACATCGCGATGAGCGAGCGCGAGCGATTCGTCACCGGCGACGCGACGGAGCGTCGGTGCGCGGGCGGCCGGGGAGCGGCGGCATGAGCGCCGACGTGTCGACCCCGGCCGAGCGGTTCCCCGACTCCGCCGGTCACTTCGGCCGGTTCGGTGGCCGGTTCGTCCCCGAGGCGCTGGTCGCCGCGCTCGACGAGCTGGACGCCGTGTACCGCAAGGCGATGACCGACGAGGAGTTCCTCGCCGAGTTCGCGGCCCTGCTGCGCGACTACGCCGGCACCCCCTCCCTGCTGTACTCCGCCGAGCGGTTCTCCGCCAAGGTCGGCGCGCGGGTGCTGCTCAAGCGGGAGGACCTCAACCACACCGGCGCGCACAAGGTGCGCAACGTGCTGGGCCAGGCGCTGCTCACCCGGCGGATGGGCAAGCGGCGGGTGATCGCCGAGACCGGCGCCGGCCAGCACGGGGTGGCCGCCGCCACCGCCGCCGCCCTGTTCGACCTCGAATGCGTGGTCTACATGGGCGAGGTGGACACCGAGCGGCAGGCGCTCAACGTGGCCCGGATGCGGATGCTGGGCGCCACCGTGGTGCCGGTGACCACCGGCTCGCGCACCCTCAAGGACGCGATGAACGAGGCGATGCGGGACTGGGTCGCCAACGTCGACGACACCCACTACCTGATCGGCACCGCCGCCGGCCCGCACCCGTTCCCGGAGATGGTCCGGGACTTCGTGCGCGGCATCGGTGACGAGGCCCGTCAGCAGTGCCTCGACCTGACCGGTGGGCTGCCGGACGCGGTGCTCGCCTGCGTCGGCGGCGGCTCCAACGCGCTGGGCATCTTCCACGCCTTCGTGCCCGACACCGAGGTGCGGCTGTACGGCTTCGAGGCCGGCGGCGAGGGCGTGGACACCGACCGGCACGCGGCCAGCATCACCGGCGGCAGCGCCGGGGTGCTGCACGGCGCCCGCACGTACGTGCTGCAGAACGCCGACGGCCAGACCATCGAGTCGCACTCGATCTCCGCCGGCCTGGACTACCCCGGGGTCGGCCCCGAACACGCCTGGCTGCACGACACCGGCCGGGCCCGCTACCAGCCGGTGACCGACCGGGAGGCGATGGCCGCGTTCGAGCTGCTCTGCCGCACCGAGGGGATCATCCCGGCGATCGAGAGCGCGCACGCCCTCGCCGGCGTGGTGCAGGTCGCCCCGCAACTCGCCGCCGAGCTGGGCCGGGAACCGGTCCTGGTGGTCAACCTCTCCGGTCGTGGTGACAAGGACGTGCACACCGCCGGTGAGTACTTCGGCATCCTCGACAAGGAGCAGTGAGACCGTGAGCCGGATCGGGGTGGCCTTCGACAAGGCCCGGGCCGACGGGCGGGCCGTCCTGGTCGGCTGCATGCCGGCCGGGTTCCCCACCGTCGAGGGCAGCATCGCCGCGATGACCGCCATGGTCGAGGCCGGGGTGGACGTCATCGAGGTGGAGATCCCCTACTCCGACCCGGTGATGGACGGCCCGGTGATCCAGAAGGCCAGTGACATCGCGCTGGCCGGTGGCGTCCGTACCGCCGACACGTTGCGCATCATCGAAGCGGTCGCGGCCACCGGGGCGCCCGTGGTCACCATGACCTACTGGAACCCGATCGAGCAGTACGGGGTGGACGCGTTCGCCCGGGACCTGGCCGCCGCCGGGGGCACCGGCCTGATCACCCCCGACCTCATTCCCGACGAGGCCGGCGAGTGGCTGGCCGCCTCGGACGCGCACGGGCTGGACCGGACGTTCCTGGTCTCCCCGTCGTCCACGGACGCCCGGCTGCGGATGACCGTCGAGCACTGCCGGGGCTTCGTCTACGCCACCGCCATCATGGGGGTGACCGGGGCCCGGTCGCAGACCTCGGACGCCGCCCCGGTGCTGGTCTCCCGGCTGCGGGAGGTCACCGAGCTGCCCGTCGGGGTGGGGCTCGGCGTCGGCACCGGCGCGCAGGCGGCCACCGTCGCCGGGTACGCCGACGGGGTGATCGTGGGCAGCGCGTTGATCCGCCGCCTGCTGGAGGCACCGGACCTCGACGCCGGCCTGGCCGCCCTGCGTACCCTCTCCGCCGAACTCGCCGAGGGCGTCCGCAACCCCACCCGCTGAGCCGCCCGGCGGGGCCTTTCCACCCGGCTCGATCCGGCCCCCGCCCGACCTGGCCTGTCTGGGGCTGATCAACTCAATGGGGGCGAAGTGGCGGTATCCGCCGGAGTAGATACCGCCATTTCGCCCCACCGGTGTCAACCGTGGGATCGGGTCGCGGTGGGGTGGAGTGGCCCGGCGGCAGGTCTGACCGGACCGGGGTGCCACGGCGGGGGTCCGCAGCGGTAGCCTGTGCACCCGTGACCCATGTCTCGATGACGCCCTTGGCGGCGCTGCCCAGCCCGACAACCGCCGTCTGGCAGCTCGGGCCGGTCCCGCTCCGGGCGTACGCCCTCTGCATCGTCGCCGGCATCGTGGTCGCCTGTCTGGTGACCGAGCATCGGCTGCGCCAGCGCGGCGTCGCCCCCGGCGCGGTGCTCGACATCGCGGTCTGGGCGGTCCCGACCGGCATCATCGGCGCCCGGATCTACCACGTCATCACCTCACCCGAGAAGTACTTCGGCACCGGTGGCGACCCCTGGAAGGCCTTCGCCATCTGGGAAGGCGGTCTCGGCATCTGGGGGGCCGTCGCCGGTGGCGCGGTCGGCGCCTGGATCGCCGCCCGGCAGCTCGGCATCCCGCTCTCGGTAGTGGGCGACGCCCTGGCCCCGGGCCTGCCGCTGGCCCAGGCGGTGGGCCGGCTCGGCAACTGGTTCAACAACGAGCTGTACGGCGGGCGGACCAGCCTGCCGTGGGGCCTGGAGATCCACCGGATGGACCCGGACAATCCCGGGCACGCGCTGCGCGACGACGCCAACCAGCCCATCCTGGAACCCGGCCTCTACCACCCGACGTTCGCCTACGAGGCGCTGTGGAACCTCGGCGTCGCCGGCCTGGTGTTCGCCCTGGACCGCCGGTTCAAGCTGGGTCGTGGCCGGGCCTTCGCGCTGTATGTGATGGGCTACACCGCCGGCCGGTTCTGGATCGAGCTGATGCGCAGCGACGAGGCGAACCGGATCCTCGGTGTCCGGCTCAACGTGTGGACCGCCGGTCTGGTCTTCGTCGGCGCGCTGATCTACTTCCTGCGGGTGCGAGGCCCCCGTGACTACCTGATCCCGATCGACGCCCCCACGCCGGCCCCGGTGACCGGCGGCGACGTCTCCCAGGTCGACCTGTCCCGCGCCGGTAAGGGATCTGCGCCGGTCGCGCCGGTGGGCTACCAGGTGGTCGACGAGGAACAGTTCACCACGTACCAGGAGACCGGGGTGCGGCCCGCCGGACCCGCCGACGACGACGTGCCGGTGACCGACGACCAGCCCTCGGGCCACGAAGACCAGCCCGCGGGCCACGACGACCGGTCGTCGGAGCCCGACGACCGGCTCAGCGGCGGTGCGGACGCGACGGTCGGCGGTGACCGACCCGCCGGAACCGGTGACGAGCCCGACGCGGGCGACGGCACCGACGCGCCGGCGGGGGCCGACCGGGCCGGCGGCGCGGGTGGCCGGCCCGCCGACCGGGACAGCTGAGCGGGCGCGGCGTGCGCAGCGCGGTGGTGGTCGGCGCCGGGCTCGGCGGGCTGTCGGTGGCCGGGGCGCTGGCTCGCTCCGGCTGGCAGGTCACCCTGCTGGAACGGGCCGACCGGGTCCGCCCGGAGCCCACCGCCGTGGTGCTGTGGCCCAACGGGGTACGCGCCCTGCGGGTGCTCGGCCTCGGCGCCGGCCTGGACGCCATCGCCACCCCGCTGCCCGACGGCGGCATCCGCCGCCCCGACGGTCACTGGCTGGCGCAGCCCCGGCCCACCCCGGCCGACCGGATGCCGGTGGTCGTGCACCGGGAGGATCTGCACGACGCCCTGATCGCCGGCCTCGGCGACCGGGTCGAGCTGCGGACCGGGGTCGCGGTGGACAGCGTCCGGGCGAACGCCGACGAGCGGCCGGGAGTCGGGCTGAACGGACAGTTCCTCGAGGCGGACCTGGTGGTCGCCGCCGACGGCACGGACAGCGTGCTGCGCCGTCAGCTCGCTCCCGAGGCCGCCGTGGTCAGCTCCGGCTGCGCCGCCTGGCGGGCGGTGATCCCCTGGTACCGCGCGCCGCTGCCGGCCGACCAGCCGGTCGGTGGCGAGGTGCTGGGTGCCGGCTACCGCTTCGTGGCCGCCTCGCTCGGCGAGCGGGGGTCCTCCGGCGCGTCCCGTCGGGGTGGCATCTACTGGGTGGCCACCGCCGCCGGTGCGCCCCGCCCGGAGCCCCCGCAGACCCAGCTCGCCCTGCTCAAACGCTGGTACGCGGGCTGGCCCGCGCCGATCGGCGACCTCCTGGCGGCCACCGAGCCCGCCGACCTGGTCCAGCAGGAGATCCGTGAGCTGCGCCCGCTACCCCGGGCGTACGGCTTTCCTGCCGGGCCGGGCGGGGTGGTGCTGCTCGGCGACGCCGCCCACGCCATGCCGCCGCACCTCGGGCAGGGCGCCTGCCTGGCCTTCGAGGACGCGGCCACCCTGTCGTCGCTGCTGCGGGAGTCCCGGCTGCCCGACGCCGTGCTGGCGTACGACCGATTGCGCCGTCCCCGGGCGGCCACCGTGGTCCGGCAGACCCGCCGGATGTCAGCGGTGCTCCAGACCCGGGGCCGGCTGGCCCTGCGCGCCCGCGACGCGGCCCTCGGCACGATCAGCCCCCGCCTGCTCTCCGGCGCCGCCGCCGCAGCCGCCGCCTGGCGCCCCCCACCCACCCCCTGACCCACCCCCACCCCCCACCCCGCCGCGCGCCCCCGCCCCCGTTCCCGCCCGTCCCTGGTCGGTGATCAAGAGGTTTACGTCATTCGCGGCGCATTTCCTGACGCAAACTTCTTGATCACCGGGCTGGGCCGGGGCGAGCCGGGCCGGGGGCGAGCCGGGGCGAGCTGGGCCGAGGGTGGCGGGGGAGGGCGGGGAGGTCAGATGAGGGCGGTGGGTTCGGCTATGCAGGCGGTGCCGACGCGGCGGAAGCCGACGCGGAGGTAGATCCGGGCGACGTCCTCGCTGCCGGCGGAGAGGAAGACCAGGTCGGTGCCGGCGTCGCGCAGGGTGCGGGCCAGGGTGGCGGTGACCGCCGCGGCGAGCCCCCGGTGCCGGGCGGCGGGCAGGGTGGCCACCCCGGCGATCTCGGCGATGTCGTCGACCCGCATCGCCATCCCGCTGGCCAGGGCGCCGTCGTCCGGCGTCCAGGCGATCGCCGAGATTCGCCGGCCGTCGGCGATCCGGGCCCGTTCCTCGTCCAGCGCGGCGACGTCCAGTTCGGTCATCGCGGCGTCCCGCTCGGCCGGGCCGGCGTCACCCCGGGCGGTGCCGGCGGCGGAGAAACCGACCGCGGCGACCGCGCGCCGGGCCGCCACGTCGAGTGCGAAGCCGGGCGCATCCGGGTCCAGCACCCGCACCGGTACGTCGGTGAGCGTCGCCGGGTCGGCCGGGGTGGCACCCGGGTCGAGCACCATCAGCGGGGCCTCCAGCACGCTCAGGCCGGCAGCCCGGGCGGTGGCGAGCAGGTCCGGGGTGGTCTCGTGCACCCACTCGAACGCCTCCGGCAGGCCCAGCTCACGCTGCCGTTCCCGGACCGTGTGCACGTCGGCGAGCGACGGTGGCGCGGTGGCGTCGAGGCGGGGGCGGGCATAGAACGGCCAACCGGCCCCGTCCCGGGCGAACAACACCAGTGCGCCGTGCTCCTCCGCACGGGCGGCGTCCCGGGGCACCGCGTCGTAGAAACGTTCCAACCGGTCGAACAGCTCGCGGTGTGCAGGATCCACCGCGCGAGACTACACGTCCCAGAGTCTGGAAGGTGTGATCAATCTGCACTGGCCCTGCCCGGGTCGCCCTAACGTAGACTCAACAGACCGCCCAGGGCCGACGTCGTCCCGACCATGAAACAACCTGAGTGACGACAGGAGACCCGGTGGCCCTTCCGTACCCGCACAGCCCGCAGCCGGTCCCTTCCGCGGCCGGTCTGTACGACCCGGCGCACGAGCACGACGCGTGCGGGGTGGCTTTCGTGGCCGACCTCTACGGGCGGCGCTCCCACGCGGTGGTGGCGAACGGCCTCGGTGCGCTCTGCCGGCTCGACCATCGCGGCGCCCGGGGCGCCGAGCAGAACACCGGCGACGGCGCGGGCATCATGATCCAGGTGCCGGACGCGTTCCTGCGCGCGGTGGTGGACTTCCCGCTGCCCCCGGCCGGCCAGTACGCCACCGGCCTGGTCTTCCTCCCCGACGACGACGGCGGCGAGGCCCGCGCCCGTCAGGTGGTGGAGAAGTACGCCCTGGTCGAGGGGGCCGAGGTGCTCGGCTGGCGCGAGGTGCCGACCGACCCGAGCGGGCTGGGCGAGACGGCGCTGGCGGCGATGCCCCGGATCCGGCAGCTCTTCCTGGCCGCGCACCGGCTCACCGACACCCCGGCGGGCCCGGCCGGCTCCCCACTGGCCGGCATCGACCTGGACCGGGTGGCGTTCTGCGTCCGTAAGCAGGCCGAGCGGGAGACCGCCGAGCGGGGGGTGACCGCATACTTCCCGTCGCTGTCGGCGCGGACGATGACCTGGAAGGGGATGCTCACCCCCGACCAGTTGCCGGAGTTCTTCCCGGAGCTGACCGACGCGCGGGTCGACAGCGCGATCGCGCTGGTGCACTCCCGGTTCTCCACCAACACCTTCCCGTCCTGGCCGCTGGCCCACCCGTACCGGTTCATCGCGCACAACGGCGAGATCAACACGATCCGGGGCAACCGGAACTGGATGCAGGCCCGCGAGGCGCTGCTGCGGAGCCCGCAGCTGCCGGGCAACATCCGGCGGGTCTTCCCGGTCTGCACCCCGGCCGCCTCCGACTCGGCCAACTTCGACGAGGTGCTGGAGCTGCTGCACCTGGCCGGTCGGAGCCTGCCGCACGCGGTGCTGATGATGATCCCGGAGGCGTGGGAGAACGACCCGGCGATGAGCCCGGACAAGCGCGCGTTCTACCGCTTCCACGCCAGCCTGATGGAGCCGTGGGACGGCCCGGCGTCGGTGGCCTTCACCGACGGTGAGGTGGTCGGCGCGGTGCTGGACCGCAACGGCCTGCGGCCGGGACGCTGGTGGCGTACCGCCGACGGGCTGGTGGTGCTGGGCAGCGAGGCGGGCGTGCTCGACCTCGACCCGGCCACGGTGGTCGCCAAGGGCCGCCTCCAGCCGGGCCGGATGTTCCTGGTCGACACGGTCAACGGCCGGATCGTCTCGGACGACGAGATCAAGACCGAGCTGGCCGCCGCCCAGCCGTACGACGAGTGGCTGCACGCCGGCCTGATCGAGCTGGACGACCTGCCGCCCCGCGAGCACGTGGTCTACACCCACGACTCGGTGCGCCGGCGGCAGCAGACCTTCGGCTACACCGAGGAGGAGCTGAAGATCCTGCTCGCCCCGATGGCCCGCACCGGGGCGGAGCCGCTCGGCTCGATGGGCACCGACACCCCGATCGCGCCGCTGTCGACCCAGCCCCGGCTGCTCTACGACTACTTCCACCAGCTCTTTGCGCAGGTCACCAACCCGCCGTTGGACGCCATCCGGGAGGAGCTGGTGACCAGCCTGGCGTCGACCATCGGCCCGGAGGGCAACCTGCTGGACCCGGGCGCGGCGAGCTGCCGGCAGATCGTGCTGCCCTACCCGGTGATCGACAACGAAGAGCTGGCGAAGCTGCTCGACGTCGACGAGGACGGCGACCTGCCCGGCTTCAAGGCGGTCCGGGTCTCCGGGCTCTACCGCATCCGCGACGGCGGGCCCGGCATCAAGGCCCGGCTGACCGAGATCTGCCGGCACGTGTCCGAGGCGATCGAGGACGGCGTCCGGATCCTGGTGCTGTCCGACCGGGACTCCAACGCCGACCTGGCGCCGATCCCGTCGCTGCTGCTCACCGCGGCGGTGCACCAGCACCTGGTGCGGGAGCAGACCCGGACCCAGGTGGCGCTGATCGTGGAGTCCGGCGACTGCCGCGAGGTGCACCACGCGGCGGTGCTCATCGGGTACGGCGCGGCGGCGGTCAACCCCTACCTGGCCTTCGAGTCGGTGGAGGACATGATCGCCACCGGGGCCCTGGCCGGGGTGGAGCCGGCGAAGGCGGTCCGCAACTATGTCAAGGCGCTCGGCAAGGGCGTCCTGAAGATCATGTCCAAGATGGGCATCTCGACGGTGTCGTCGTACTGCGGCGCGCAGGTCTTCGAGGCCGTCGGCCTGGACACCCGCCTGGTCGACCGCTACTTCCGGGGCACCCCCAGCACCATCGGCGGGATCGGGCTGGCCGAGATCCACGCCGAGGTCGCGGCCCGGCACGGGCAGGCCTGGCCCACGCCCGGCACCGTCGGCTCCGCCCGCTTGGAGGTGGGCGGCGAGTACCAGTGGCGGCGCGAGGGCGAGCTGCACCTGTTCAACCCGGAGACGGTCTTCCTGCTCCAGCACGCCACCCGCAGCCGGCAGTACGACGTGTTCCGCCAGTACACCGCCAAGGTCGACGAGCTGGCCGCGCGGGCCGGATCCCTGCGGGGGCTGTTCACCCTGCGGACCGGGCTGCGCCCGGCGGTGCCGATCGAGGAGGTCGAGCCGGCCACCGAGATCGTCAAGCGGTTCGCCACCGGGGCCATGTCGTACGGGTCGATCTCGGCGGAGGCGCACGAGACGCTCGCCATCGCGATGAACCGGCTCGGTGGCAAGTCCAACACCGGCGAGGGCGGCGAGGACGTCGACCGGCTGCACGACCCGGCCCGCCGCTCGGCGGTCAAGCAGATCGCCAGCGGGCGCTTCGGGGTGACCAGCGAATACCTGGTCAACGCCGACGACCTCCAGATCAAGATGGCGCAGGGCGCAAAGCCGGGCGAGGGCGGGCAGTTGCCCGGCAACAAGGTCTGGCCGTGGATCGCCCGGACCCGGCATGCCACCCCCGGCGTCGGCCTGATCTCCCCGCCGCCGCACCACGACATCTACTCCATCGAGGACCTCGCCCAGCTGGTGCACGACCTCAAGTGCGTCAACCCGGCCGCCCGGGTGCACGTCAAGCTGGTCAGCGAGGTAGGCGTGGGCACGGTCGCGGCCGGGGTCGCCAAGCTCAAGGCCGACGTCATCCTGATCTCCGGGCACGACGGCGGCACCGGCGCGTCCCCGCTCAACTCGCTCAAGCACGCCGGCACCCCCTGGGAGCTGGGCCTGGCCGAGGCGCAGCAGACGCTGCTGCTCAACAAGCTGCGCGACCGGGTCACCGTGCAGGTCGACGGCCAGCTCAAGACCGGTCGGGACGTGGTGGTGGCGATGCTGCTCGGCGCGGAGGAGTTCGGCTTCGCCACCGCCCCGCTGATCGTCGAGGGCTGCGTGATGATGCGGGTCTGTCACCTGGACACCTGCCCGGTCGGCATCGCCACCCAGAACCCGGTGCTGCGGGAACGCTTCACCGGCCGGCCGGAGTTCGTGGAGAACTTCTTCCTCTTCCTCGCCGAGGAGGTCCGCGGCTACCTGGCCGAGCTGGGCTTCCGCAGCATCGAAGAGGCGATCGGGCAGACCGAGGTGCTCGACGTCGTACCGGCGATCGACCACTGGAAGGGTCACGGGCTCGACCTGGCCCGGGTGCTGCACACCCCGGAGCTGCCCGAGGGTGCCGCCCGGCGCGGCATCCGGGCCCAGGACCACGGCCTGGAGCTGGCTCTGGACAACGAGCTGATCGCGCTGGCCCAACCGGCGCTGCGCGACGGCAGCCCGGTGCGGGTGGAGGTGGCGGTGCGCAACGAGCACCGCAGCGTCGGCGCGATGCTCGGTGGCGAGGTGACCCGCCGCCACGGTGGTGCCGGCCTGCCGGACGACACCGTGGAGTTCGTGCTGCGGGGCACCGCCGGGCAGTCCTTCGGCGCGTTCCTGCCGCGCGGGGTGACCCTGCGGCTGCACGGCGACGCCAACGACTATGTCGGCAAGGGGCTCTCCGGCGGCCGGATCGTGATCCGCCCGGACGCCGCCGCGCCGTTCGTCGACCCCGAGGCCGTCGCCGGGCAGCGCGCCGAGGACCAGATCATCGCCGGCAACACCATCCTGTACGGGGCCACCGGCGGCGAGTTGTTCCTGCGCGGCCGGGTGGGGGAGCGCTTCGCGGTCCGCAACTCCGGCGCGGTGGCCGTCGTCGAGGGCGTCGGCGACCACGGCTGCGAGTACATGACCGGTGGCACGGTGGTGGTGCTCGGTGCGACCGGCCGCAACTTCGCCGCCGGCATGTCCGGCGGTACGGCGTACGTGCACAAACTGGACACCGGCCGGGTCAACGCGGAACTGGTCGACCTGGCCCCGCTGCGCGACGCCGAGCGTGAGCTGCTGCACGACCTGGTGCAGCGGCACGTCGCGGAGACCGACTCGGCGGTCGGCGCGGAGCTGCTGAAGAACTGGGCGGAGGCGGTGGAGGAGTTCACGGCCGTGGTCCCCCGGGACTACCGCCGGGTAATGGAGATCATGAAGGCCGCCGAAGCCGCCGGCCGCGACGTCGACGACGCGGTCATGTCAGCGCTGACCGCGTCGGTGCCGCCCGTCCCGCGGGCGGTCGCCCAGGAGGTGGCTCGTGCCTGACCCGAACGGATTCCTGCGTTACGAGCGGCAGCTGCCGGCGCGTCGCCCGGTGGCGGTGCGGATCACCGACTGGCGCGAGGTCTACCCGCCCGCCGGTGCCGAGCTGATCCGGGAGCAGGCCACCCGCTGCATGGACTGTGGCATCCCGTTCTGCCACGACGGTTGCCCGCTGGGCAACCGCATTCCGGACTGGAACGACCTGGTCCGCACCGGCAACTGGGACGCTGCGGTCGAGTCGCTGCACGCCACCAACAACTTCCCCGAGTTCACCGGCCGGCTCTGCCCGGCGCCCTGCGAGGCGGCCTGCGTCCTCGGCCTGGGTGGCCAGCAGCCGGTCACCATCAAGCAGGTCGAGGTGGAGATCGCCGACGCGGCGGTGGCCCGGGGCGGGCTGAACCCCCACCCGGTGCCGGCGTCGACCGGCCGGTCGGTCGCCGTGGTCGGTTCCGGGCCCGCCGGGCTCGCCGCCGCCCAACAGCTCGCCCGCGCCGGTCACGCCGTCACCGTGTACGAGCGGGACGACGCGATCGGTGGCCTGCTCCGGTACGGCATCCCCGACTTCAAGCTGGAGAAGCAGCACATCGACCGGCGGGTGGCCCAGCTGGCCGCCGAGGGTGTGCAGTTCCGTACCGGCGTGAACATCGGCGTCGACGTGACCGCCGAGGAGTTGCGGGGCCGGCACGACGCGGTGCTGCTGGCCTGCGGCGCGCTCCAGGGCCGGGACACCCCGGAGACGCCCGGTCGGCCGCTGCGCGGCGTCCACCAGGCGATGACCCACCTGGTCGCCGCCAACCGGGTGGTCGCGGCGGCCGGGGACGGTCGACCCGCGCCGGCGGTGCTGCCCGACGGCACGCCGATCGACGCGGCCGGCAGGCACGTGGTGATCATCGGCGGTGGCGACACCGCCGCCGACTGCCTGGGCGTGGCCCACCGGCAGGGCGCGGCCGGCGTCCACCAGCTCGACCTCTACCCGGAGCCGCCGCACGGCCGGGACGCCGAACGGGACCCGTGGCCGACCTGGCCATGGGTGCTGCGCAACTACCCGGCGCACGAGGAGGGCGGCGACCGGGTCTTCGCGGTGGCCGTGCAGGAGTTCGTGGACGACGGCACCGGCCAGGTCAAGGGCGTCCGGATCGCCGAGGTGACGGTGGAACGGCGCGACGGGCGACGGGTGGTCACCGCGCTGCCCGGCTCCGAGCGCGAGCTGCCGGCCGACCTGGTGCTGCTGGCCATCGGCTTCGAGGGCACCGAGGAGCAGCCGCTGCTGGCCCAGTTCGGGGTGACCCGCAACGCCCGGGGCGCGGTCGACGCCCGCCCCGACTGGCAGACCGACGCCGACGGCGTCTTCGTCGCCGGGGACATGCACCGGGGGGCGTCGCTGATCGTCTGGGCGATCGCCGAGGGACGGGCTGCCGCCGCCGCGATCCACTCCTACCTGGGCGGGATCGGTTCCCTGCCCGCCCCGGTCGACCCGGCCCGCCAACCCCTCGCCGCCCGCTGACCCCCTTAACCCGCTGTTCCGCTCGGTTCGCTGTCGCGTTCGGTTCGCGGTCTCGCTCCGTTCGCTGTTCCGCTCGGTGTGCTCGACCGGCTGGTCCACCCCGACGGAGCAGAGCGGTTGGTGGCCGTCAGTCGACCTGGTCCGCAGGTCGGCTGACGGCTGGGGTCGCCCGGTCCACTCCGCCAGTTGGCAGCTGGTTTCGCGGCATGACCTGTCACGGTTCCCGTGCTGTACCTGTCCCGGGTTTCGTGCGGTGCGCCAGGGCCGTTGCGGGTCGGCCCCCGGGGGGCACTGTCTCGCAGAGGAAGCTATGCCCAGCAGGCATGAATATGCCTGCTGGGCATAGTGCTCTCCGGGGGTTGCTGTTCCGGCCGGGTCGAAGCTGGCCCCGAAGCTGGTCTCACGCCGAGTCGGAGCAGGGGCCAACACCGGGGTCGGGGTGGGGACCAGCGGGATGGTGCCAGCGTCGGAGCCTGCGAGCGGTGAGTGTCGAGCCCGTCGAGCCCGTCGAGCTCGTCGGAACCGCTGGCCCGTCGGAACCGCTGGCCCGTCGGAACCGCTGGGGCCCTGGTACCGCTGGGGTGGCAGGACAGCCGGGGCCGCCGGGACAGCCGGGCCGTCGGGGCAGTTGGCCCACCTAGGCCGCCCAAGGCCGGGGCCGCTGTGCCGTCGGGACCGCTGGGGCCGCCGGGCCGCTGGGACAGCTGGGCGGTGGGGGCTATCGGGGCGGTGGGGGTGCTCGGGAGATGCGTGGGGACGGGGCCGGTTCGGGCTGCCTGCCCGGTGCCGGGGGCAGGCAGCCCGAACCGGGGTCGGTCAGCGCGCCAGCAGTTGGTGCGCCGCCCGGATCTGGGACCACGACTTCGGCTGTGCCGGAGCGGTCGTGGTGCGGGTGGCAGCGGCCGGGGTGGGGCGGCCGGGGGTGAACAGCCAGGTCGTGAAGACCGGGTCCAGGTCGACGCCGGAGATCCGCTCGGCGAGGGCCTGGAACTGGGCGATGGTGCCGTTGCCGTACCGGTGCTCGGCGGTCCAGGCGGGCAGGATCCGGAAGAACGCGTCGTCGCCGACGGTCAGCCGGAGCTGGTGCAGGGCCATCGCGCCCCGGTCGTAGACCGCGCCGTCGAAGACCGCGCTGGCACCCGGGTTGCCCGGCAGGACCTGCCAGAACTCGTCGTCCGCGGGGTAGTCGGCGTAGGTGAAGTCGAACAGTTCCTGCGCGGTGCCCTCACCCTGAGCCTCCGACCAGAGCCACTCGGCGTACGAGGCGAAGCCCTCGTTCAACCAGATGTTGCTCCAGTTCGCCACCGAGACCGAGTCACCGAACCACTGGTGGGCGTTCTCGTGCACCACCACGTACGGGTTGCTGCCGCGTCGCCAGAAGCCGGGCCCGTACACCGGGCGGGTCTGCGTCTCCAGGGCGAAGCTCAGGCTGTCGATCGGCGCGGCCACGCCCCCCTGCGCCTCGAACGGGTACGGCCCGAAGATGCCGCTCTCCCAGTCCACGATCTCGGCGGTGCGTTCGATGCTGGCCCGGGCGGCGGGACCCCGATCGCCCAGCGTGGTGCTGTAGGCGTTGATCACCGGCTGGCCGTTCGGTGCGGTGTCGGTGACGATGTCGTACTGGCCGATCGCCAGGAACGCGAGGTAGGTGGCGCCGGGCTTGGTGCTGCGCCAGCCCCACCGCATCCGGTTGCCGGCCTCGGCCAGCGGGGGCCGGGGCTGGACGCCGTTGCTGATCACCTCGACGCCGTTGGGCACGGACACCGAGACGTCCCAGGTGGCCTTGTCGAGCGGGTGGTCGTTGGACGGGAACCACCACCAGGCCGACTCGGGCTCGTTGACGGCGAGCGCGCCGTCGCTGGTGCGGGTCCAGCCGGAGTAGCCGTCCACCAGGGTCTCCGACGGCACGCCGGCGTAGGTGACCACGATGGTCAGCGCCTGGCCGGTGGTGATGCCGCGCGGCGCGGTGACCGCCAGCTCGTGGACGCCCTCCCGGGCGAACCGGGCGGTCCACCCGTTGACCCGCACCGACTCCACGTCGAGCAGGAAGTCCAGGTTGAACCGGGAGAGGTCCTGGGTGGCCGTCGCCAGGATGGTGGTGGTGCCGCTGAGCCGGTCGGTGGCCGGCTCGTAGCGCAGCCGCACGTCGTAGTGGTCGACGTCGTAGCCACCGTTGCCGTAGTCGGGGAAGTAGGGGTCACCGAGACCGGGGCTGCCGGGTTTCGGGGCGGCCGAGACCGCGACCGACCGGCTCTTGCCCGGTCGGGCGTCGGCCTGGCCGGGGGTGCCGGTCACCAGGGTGCCGGCGGTGGTGACGGTCAGGGCGGCGATGGCCGCCGTGAAAACACGTCGCACGGGGTGGACTCCCTCCATCGGGGTGTTCGCACCGACAACCTAATCGACGGCGGTGGAACCGTGCGTCCCGGACGGTGGGGATCACCTGTTCTCTTTATGTCGATGTTTCGCTAGCATTACCGACTAGTAACAACGCCTCACCCCTTGGCCACGCGCGCGGTCCAGAGGCTCTTCCCTTCCTGCCCCCGGAGGACCGTCATGCCCCACCGCGCCCTACCCCGCCGTGTCCTGGCCCGTGCCGTCACCGCACTCGCCGCCCTGCTCGCCACCGTCGCCGGTGTCGTGCTCGTCCCCACCGCCGCCCAGGCCGCCACCGTCCACTACGTGGCGCTCGGCGACTCGTACTCCTCCGGTGTCGGCGCCGGCCCGTACGACCTGTCCACCTGCCTGCGCAGCCAGAAGTCGTACGCCCCGCTCTGGGCCGCCGCCAACGCGGTGAGCAGCTTCGCCTTCCCCGCCTGCGGCGGTGCGGTCACCTCCGACGTGATCAACAAGCAGGTCGGTACGCTGAGCGCCGGCACCACGTTGGTCACCATCACCATCGGCGGCAACGACGCCGGCTTCGCCGACGTGATCACCAGTTGCCGGTTCGGCAGCACGGCGAACTGCACGGCAGCGGTCGACAAGGCCAAGAGCTTCGCCACCTCGACGCTGCCCGGCCGGCTCGACGCCACCTACGCCGCGATCCGCAACCGGGCCCCGAACGCCCGACTGGTGGTGCTCGGCTACCCCCGGCTCTTCGAGACCGGCTCCTGCGGCGTGCTGGCGATGAGCAGCTACAAGCGGACCATCCTCAACGAGGCCGCCGACGCGCTCGCCACGGTCACCGCCGCGCGGGCCGGCGCGGCCGGGGCCACCTTCGCCGACACCCGGCCGTTCTTCACCGGGCACGGCGTCTGTGCCGCCGCCCCGTGGATCCGCGACGTCAGCGGCGTCATCGAGGCGTACCACCCGAACGCCGACGGCTACCGGTACGGCTACCTGCCGGCGCTCACCGCCGCGCTGCGCTGACCGGCACCGGCGGTCGGCGGCCCGGCACCCGGGTCGCCGACCGCCGCGCGCCCGGCGTCGGCCAGGCCGGGCAGGTCCGACGCCGTCGCTGGCGCGTCAGGACGCACGCGCGCCCACCATGGCGGGACGCCCACGTCCGACGCGCCCGGACCCTGGCCGGTCGGCCCGGGTCACCGGTGGCGATCCACCGGACACCGTCAGTTGCCCACGTCGTCGACAATGGGGAGTCTGGTTCCCAGGAACGCGGCGGAGGTACCCGTATGCGCGAGCCGGTGACGCCACCGCTGGCCCGGCCCGTCCCGGACGGTCCCCCGACCGGCGGGGCGGAGCTGCCGTCCCTGTTGACCCGGTTGCTGCGCCGGCCGCGCCGGGGCGACCGGCGGTTGCCGGTGCTCTGGCTGGTGCGGGCCGCCACCGGCGGCGACCCGGGTGCCCTGCTGCGGCGTTTCGTCGGGCAGGGCGCCGGTCGTCGGGTACCGCACGCCGTGCTGGACCTGACGGCCCGGCCCGACGTCGCGGACGTGCCGGCGGTCCTGCGCGAGTTGCACCGGCAGTTGTCGTTGGAGGCGTTCGGGGCGGCCCGGCTGCGGTTCCGGCACTACCCGCTGGCCGACTGGCTGATGCACCAGAGCCTCGACGTGGGGGCCGACACCGCCGCCAGCGGCCGGGCCACCCTGGTCCGCCGGCTGCGCGACTGGCGGGGGCGGCGCTCCGTCGAGGAGCCGCAGGTCAGCGGGGAATCGGTGGTCGGTACGGCGCTTCAGGTGCTGCTCTGGCTGCTGCGCCGCGCGGTGCCCAGCGCGGTGTTCCGGGTCGCCGTCTCCGGCCGGGTGCCGGTCGTCGGGGGGCAGTACCGCTGGTTCATGCGGCAGCAGTACCTTGCCCCCCGCCAGTCGGTGACCTTCCTCGGGTTCGCCGAACGACTCACCGCCGGCTGGCGCGACGGCGAACAACCGGCCCAGGTGGACAAGCTGCTGCTGCACGCGTTCCTGGAGGACCTGCGGCAGGCGTACCGGCGGCGGGTCTGGCGGCCCGGTGACTGGCGGCGCACCGCCTACCCGGTGCTGCTGCTCGACGGGGTGACCGTCGACGGCGTCGGGCACACCCTGGCCCGGCTGCTCAACGACGTGCGCAACGAGACCGGACGCAACGACCCGCTGCTGGTCGTGGCGCTCGCCACCGCACCACCACCGGAGCTGCCCGGCACCCGTCCGCTGCGCGAGGCGGACGACGCCTGCGACGAGTGGGCCGAGGCGCTGCCCGAGACCCGGCGGCTGCGGCGGGCCGCCGCCTGGCTGGTGACGCTGCGCCCGGACGACGACGACGTCACGCCACCACCGGGGTTGGCCCCGCCCGCGTTGGTCGCGCCAGACCCGCCGTGGTGGGCGCGGCGGTTCCTGCCGGCGGCGGTGGTGCTGGCCCTGCTGGTCGGGGCCGGCGCGTGGGCGGACAGCCGCTGGACGCTGGACTGCCACCCGGCGTTGACCGGTCAGGTGCGGGTCCAGTTGATCGCCGGGGAGTGCGTCGGCTACAGCGACGGCGCGGCGCAGGTGTTCAACAGCGAACCCGGCCAGGACCGGCTGCGGGCGGTGCAACGGCGGATCTTCGCGCAGAACCGGGCCGCCGAGGAGGTCTGGCAGCGCAGCGACCGGCGTCGTCCCTATCTCACCCTGGTCTACCTGGGCACCCTCACCGGCAACCGGACCCGGGCGGACGAGGAGTCGTACGTCTCCGAACGGGAGGAGTTGGAGGGCCTGGCCACCGCCCAGTACGCCCTGCTCAAGGAGTCCGCGGCGGCCGACGGCGCGGCCCTGCTGCACGTGGTGGTCGCCAACGGGGGCCGGCAGATGCGCCACGCCGGGCCGGCGGTGCGGATGCTGGAGGCCCTGGCCCGCGACGATCCGACCGTGCTCGGGGTGGTGGGGCTGGTGGAGAGCCGGACCAGCACCGCCTCGGCGTTGCGGGAACTCAACCGGGTCGGCCTGCCGGTGCTCGCGCCCACCCTGTCGGCCGACCGGATGGACGACAACTCCAGCCTCTACCTCCAGATCTCCGCGCCCAACTCGGCGCAGGTCGCGATGATCGAGACGTACGCCCGGCAGGTGCTGCGGGTGACCGAGGCGCACGCCTACTACAGCACCGGGGAGGACAGCTCCCTCACCGAGGACCTCTACGTCGGCACCCTGGTCGACGGGCTGCGCGAGCGGTTCGGCACCCGGCTCACCCGGCTCGACGAGTGGCGTACCGGGCGACGGTTGACCGCCGAGTGCGGCTACCGGGGGCTGCTGCTCTTCGCCGGGCGCTGGTCGGAGTTCGACGGGTTCCTGCGGGCGTTGAAGGAGTGCGGCGCAGACCCGCCCCGGCACCTCGTCGCCGACGACTCGGTCAACCGGTACATGGCCAATCCGGGGCTGCGGGCCAGCGCCCCGGGCAACCTCCCGGTGACGTACGTGTCGAAGGCGTCGCTGGCCACCTGTGCCTCCCTGCGGGCCGCGCAGGCCGCCCGCGACGACGCCCGGGGCAGCTTCCTGACCTGGGTCGGTGCCGCCGACCTGCTCGACCCGCCGCGCTGCCGCGACGGGGCCGGCGCACCGGTCGGCGAGCGGGTCAGCCTCGCCTACGACGCGGCGATGATGGTGGTGCGGGCGGTGGAGAGCCTCGCCGCCCGGCTGCGGCACGCCGACACCGGCCGGCGCTGGGAGCCCCGCTCGGTCAACCCGGTCGGTGTGCACGCCGAGGTGCTGCGGCAGAACGCCGCCGCCGGCTACCCGGGGGTGGCCGGCGTGATCCGGTACGCCCCCGACTCCGGGGAGCCGGTCGCCAAGCGGTTGGCGTTGCTGCGGGTGGCCCGGGTGCCGGACGTCGCCGCCGAGCCGGTCGAGGTGTTCCACTGCGGTGCCGCCGACAGCGGGCCGGACCCGGGCTGCCGCCCGACGTGACCACGGCTGCCGGCCGGTCCGGCCCGTGGGCGGGTCGTGCGCCCTGACCCGGTGGGGCGCTAGGGTTCCCCTCGATTCGTCCGCGCGTCGGTGGGGAGCAGTGGGTGGGCAGGCTCGCATCGGCGTACGGGCAGGCGGTCGCCGCGCACCGGCAGGCCCGGCAGCGGTGGACGGCGGCCCGTGCGCTGCTGGACCGGCTGGCCGGGGAACCCGTCCCGGAACGTACCGCCGACCTGGTCGCCCGGTTGGCCCGGCTCGCCGACGCGCTGGCCGCCCCGCCACCCGGCGGCAGCGACCGGGTGGGTCCGTCGGGCCCGCCGACCGGCCCCGTCGGAGCGTCACCCGGTGGCCCGCCGCCCGGGTACGTCGCCGTGTCCCCGGGTGCCGGCCCGGCCCGTGCCACCCGCACCGTCGCGCCCGTGGACGGCCCGGCGCCGGTGCGCATCGGGGAGGCGTCCACCGCGGACGGTCGGTTCCCGTTGCTGCTGCCGTTGGGCGCCGGCCGGCACCTGGCGGTCGACCGGGACGCCCGCGATCCCCGGGTGGCGGTGCTGCTGCGGGTGCTGGTGCTGCGGCTGCTCACCACGGCCGCGCCGGGCAGCGTGCGGGTGGTCGGCATCGACCCGGCCGCGTGGGGTGCCACCTTCATTCCGCTGCGCCCGCTGCGCGACGCCGGGGTGCTCGGCGGCGTCGCCACCACCGAGGCGGAGATCGGCGCGCTGCTGGACGCCGCCGAGGCGCACGCCCGCGCCGCCCAGCACGCCGACCCGGCCCGGTCCGCCGCCGGCCAGCCCGGCGTGGCGTCGTACGGCGTGGGCCAGCCCGGCGCGGTGTCGGGCGTCGCGGCGTCGGGCGGCGTGGGTCAGGCCGGCGTGGCGTCGGGCGGCGGCCAGGTCGGTGCGGGGGAGGCGGAACTGCTGCTGGTGGTGGCCGCGTCCGCGCCCGGCCCACGGGAGCTGGCCCGGCTCGCCGCGCTCACCCACGCCGGGCCGACCGCCGGGGTGTGCGTGCTGTTCGCCGGGCGCGCGGTGACCACGCCCGGCCAGGCCCCACCCGCGCTGGGCGGCACCACCGAGATACGCCTCGACGAACGCTACGCCCGCATCGGCGACCCGCCGGGGCAGCCGTTCAGCGACGACGGCACCGGGCTGGCCGTGCCGGTGCTGCTCGACGGCGATCCGCCCGCCCCGGCCGTCCAGGCGTTGGCCGACCGGCTGGGCGCGCAGGTGCGCCGGGACACCGCCCTGCACCTGGCCGACCTGCTGCCCGAGCGGCGCTGGACCGAGTCCGCCCGCGCCGGCCTGCGGACCGTGGTGGGCCGCTCCGGTCGTACCCCGGTGACTTTGGCTTTCGACGACGCGACCCCGCACTGGCTGGTCGGTGGCCGCACCGGCGCGGGCAAGACGGTCTTCCTGCTCGACGTGCTCTACGGCCTGGCGGCCCGCTACTCCCCGGCCGAGTTGCAGCTGTGGCTGCTCGACTTCAAGGAGGGGGTGAGCTTCACCGAGTTCGTCCCCACCGACCGCGACCCGTCGTTCCTGCCGCACGCGCGGGCCGTCGGCGTCGAGTCCGACCGGGAGTACGGCCTGGCCGTGCTCCGGGAGCTGCGCCGGGAGCTGGGCCGGCGGGCCGGACTGTTCAAGCGGCACGGGGTGACCAAGCTCGCCGACCTGCCGGACACCGAACCGGTGCCCCGCACGGTGGCCGTGATCGACGAGTTCCACGTGCTGTTCGCCGGCAACGACCGGCTGGCCCGGGAGGCCGTCGACCTGCTGGAGGAGCTGGCCCGCAAGGGCCGCTCGTACGGCGTACACCTGGTGCTGGCCAGCCAGAGCACCAGCGGCGTGGAGGCCCTGTACGGCCGGGCCGAGTCGCTGTTCGGGCAGTTCGCGCTGCGGGTGGCGCTGCCTGGCGGTGAGCCGGTGCTCGGCCCGCGCGGGGTGGTCGGCGGCGCGACGCGGATCGGCACGGCGGTGGTCAACACCGCCGCCGGGGCAGCCGGCGCGGACATCCTGCTGCGGTTCCCCGACGCGCACGCCGACGCCCGGCAGCTCGCCCGGCTGCGCTACGAGCTGTGGGACGCCCGCCCCGACGGCACCGCCCCGCCCGCGGTCTTCCGGGGCTATGCCACCGCGCACCTGGAGGACGAGCCGACGCCGTCCGCTGCCACCACCCGCCGCCCGGCCGTGCTGGTGGGCCGGACGGTCGACGTGGCCGGCAGCACCGCCCGGTGCGACCTGGACGCCTCGCCCGGCCGGCACCTGGCCGTGGTGGGCACCTCGGCGACCGGCGGGCACGTGCTGCGGGCCGCCGCGTTGAGCCTGGCCGGCCAGCACCGGCCCGGGGAGGCCGAGTTCGTGCTGGCCCCGCTGGTGGCCGCCGCCGACGAGCTGGCCGACGACACGGCCGCCGGGCTGAAGGCCGCCGGGCACCCGGTGACCCAGGTCGACGCGGCCGGGCTGCGGGCGCGGATCGGTGAGCTGGCCGCCGGCCCGGGGGAGCGTAGCCGGACCTACCTGGTGGTCTTCGGGGTGGACGCGGCCGGCGCGGTGCTCGCCGCCGCCGACCCCGACACCTACCGTTCGGGCCACGACGACCTGCGGGCGCTGCTGCGGGCGGGGCCGGGGCGCGGGGTGCACCTGCTCGGCTGGTGGCGGGGCCTGCGCCGGCTCGCCGACGACCTCGGCGGCAGCCAGAACCGGGACGACGTGGCGTGCCTGGTGGCGTTGAACGTGCCCGCCGACGACCTCGGGTTGTACCTCGGGGTGACCGACCTGGCCTGGACCCCGCGCCCGGACCGGGCCCTGCTGGTCGACCGGCACGCCCAGCGCACCGCGCTGATCGTGCCGTTCGTCCGCCCCGGACACCACCCCGAAGAGGAGCGCTGAGTGGCCGGCTACGACGAGTACGCGGCGGCCGTCCGGCAGCTCTCCGCCCGGATCCGGGAGGGCGAGCGGGGTGCCGCCGCCGAGGCGGAACGCCGCCGCACCCTGCACACCGGGGTCAGCCGGCTCGGTCAGCGGCTGGCCGCCCAGGAACAGCGCCTCGCCCAGCTCGGGGCCGCCGCCGGCCTGCCCCCGGTGACCGACCCTGCGTCGGGAACCGGTCCCGGTCCGGTCGTGGCCCCGGGCGCTGGTCCGGCCGTCGGTGTGGGTCCCGTCGGGCCGGGCTCGGTGCCTGGCTCGGACTCGGTGGCTGGGGCCGGTCCGGTGGCCGGGGCCGGTCCGGGTGCGGGCCACGACGGGGTGGACGGGACGGGAGGTGACGTCGATCCGGTGGTCGTGTTGGCGGAGGCCGGGCGGCTGGTCGACGAGGCGGACCGGCTGGGCCAGCAGGCCGAGGCGTTGGCCCAGCAGCCTGCTCTGCTGCCCACCTGGTCACCGACCGCCCGCGCGGTCGCCGTCTATGTCGGCTGTGCCGCGATCGGGGCGCTGGTCATGCTGGTGCTGGTGGTCGCCAACGGCATCGGCGTGGTCAACGGCGTCACGCTGGGCGCGCTGACCTGTGCCGGGCTGCCGCTGATCTCCTTCGTCGCCGGCTGGCTGATCCTCGGGCGTTGGGGGCGGCCGGCCCTGGCCAGCACCGATCCGCCCCGGTACGCCCCACTCGGCTTCGTCATCTGCGTCCTGCTGGTGCCGCTGGCGTACTGCGTGACGCTGCTGCTGTTCCGCCTCGTGCGCTGAGCGGGTGGCCGGCAGCCGTCCTTTGTGGACCAGGCCGCGAGTCGCTCACCCGGCGGTACCGGAGTGGATCTGCGATGCTGACGTGCGTCGGCCCCCGGCTACGGCCGGGCGCTCGCGACAGGGACATCTGCCGGGCGTACGACCACGGGGGAGAGACGACCGGGATCACGTCGGACGACGTGCCCCCGCCGCGTTCACTGGGATGAGATGAGGGCCTTATGCCATTGAGGAAAGTCATCGCCGCCGCGTCGATGGCGGCGGCGCTGGTGGGCGTCAGCGCCCTGCCCGCCCAGGCCGCGACGGGCTACAACCGTTGCCCGCAGTTCAGGATGTGTGTGTTCACGGGCCCCAACGGCTCCGGCACCATGGCGTCCTTCGCGGTCGGTGACGGCGACCTGGGCGACAGCAACGGCCCGACCGGTATGAACAACAACATCGAGAGCTTCTACAACAACAGTGGTCACCACTGGGACTTCTGGGACCTGCCCGGCTACTCCGGCGACTTCCGGCACTCGGAGCCGTACGTCGGCGGCAAGAACTTCGGTTCCGCCTGGGACAACCGGGTCTCGTCCCTGCACGACTACTGACCGACGCCGGCCCGTCCGCAGCCGGGAACGCCTCGGTGGCTGCGGACGGGCCGCATCGGGAGCGGGGCCGCGAGCACCTCGCCACGGGCAGGCCGAACGGGTGAACCCGTCGGCGGCTCCGACGACGTCCCGCGGCCACCCGGATGTCGGGTGGCCGACACCGGCGAACTATCGTGGCGCAGCCTAGGACCAACCAGACATGACAACCTTGTTGCGGGCATCCGCCGCGCGTCGCAGGACCGTACCGCGCTGTCTCCACCGCCCGATTGCCGCCGCCGGTCTGGCCCTGCTCGCCGGCCTCGCCGGCCCCGGAGCCGCCGCCTCCGCCGCCGTCCCCGCGCCCGTCGCCTCCGCCGCCGCACCGCCGGCCACCACCCGGATCAGCGTGGACAGCACCGGCGGCCAGGCCGTCGAGTACTACAGCGAGCCCTTCGGGGTGAGCGCGGACGGCCGGTACGTCTCCTTCACCTCCGAGGCGCCGAACCTGACGCCGGACGACACCAACGACAACTCGGACGTGTTCGTCCACGACCGTCGGACCGGCACCACGAGCCAGGTCAGCCGGTCGACCACGGGAACTCCCGGCAACAGCGCCAGCCTGGGCCAGTCGCTGAGCCCGGACGGCCGGTACGTCTCCTTCGCCTCCGACGCGGACAACCTGGTGCCCGGCGACACCAACGGTGTGTACGACGGCTTCGTCCACGACCGCCGGACCGGCACCACCACCCGGGTCACCCTGACCGACGGCGACACCCAGGCTGACGCCCACAGCTACGCACCGGCGATCAGCGCCGACGGGCGGTTCGTGGCGTTCGCCTCTCAAGCAACCAACCACGTGCCGGGTGACACCAACGGTCTGACCGACATCTTCCTGCGGGACCGGCAGGCGGGCACGATCGTCCGGGTCAGCGGTGAGAACGCCGACGCGCCGTCGGAAGGGCCGGTGATCAGCGCGGACGGCCGGTTCGTGGCGTTCACCACCGAGGCGGCGCTGGTCCCGGACGACATCGGCGGCGTGTACGACGTGTACGTCCATGATGTGCGCGCCGGCAGCCTCCAGCGGGTCAACGTGTCCACCACCGGTGACTACGTGGAGGGAATCACCGTCTCGCCGACGCTGAGCGCGGACGGCCGGTTCGTGGCGTTCACCTCCGATGCGGCCCTGGCCCCCGACGACACCAACGGCGTGAACGACGTGTACGTCCGCGACCTGCGCGCCGGCACCACCGTCCGGGCCAGCTCGGCGGCCGGCGGCGGCCCGGCCACCGGTGGCGGCAGCTACGGCCCGGCGCTGAGCGCCGACGGCCGGTACGTCGTCCTCAGCTCCGATGCCACCGACCTGGTGGCGCGCGACACCAACGGCGTGCCCGACGTGTTCCTGCGCGCCGGCACGACGGTCCGGGTCAGCCTGTCGGCCGGCGGCAGGCAGGCCAACAACCACAGCTACCAGGGGGTGGTCACACCGGACGGCCGCCAGGTCGCCTTCGCCTCGGGGGCCACCAACCTGGTCCCCGGCGACACCAACGGCGTGATCGACGTGTTCCTGCGCCGCCTGCCGCGCTGATCAGGCCCGACACCGTGCCGGCGGCCCCGAATCCCCGGGGCCGCCGGCACCCTGGACCGGTCCGCAGCACCCGCAGGTGGTCCCGGTGCCGGCCCCGGCCCCTGACAGGCCCTCTATCGTGGACGGTGCGCGTGCCGGGCCGCCGGGGGCCGGCCGGACAGGGTGGAGGCGATGACGTGGTGACGACGACCGGCCCCGGTGGGCGTGACGGCGGCGAGCTGGACGGGTTCCACGTCGGGTGGGTGCCGGCCGAAGCGGGCGATCTGGTGTCGGACTTCGCGTCCGAGTGGGAGGACGTCACCTTCGCCACCCGAGTCTGGGAACGCCCGGTCGAAGCCGGTTACCAGGTGGATCTGCGGGTGCACGTGCTGCGCGGTGAACAGCTGACCACGCTGGTGCGCCTGCACGAGTTCCTGGCCGGCTACCACGAACGGGATTCCGCCGAGTGGCCGCTGGCCGAGTTCGCCCGTGGCGGGGATGTCGGGCTGGCCGGCGGGGGTGAGGCGTTCTGGCTCGTCCGGCCGGGCCTCGCCGTCGACGTGCTGGTGGACGTCGAGCGGTTCGAGGCGGAAGCCGCGATCGAGGTGGCCGGCACTGTCACGGAGCTGCCCGCTGGTCGGTGAAGAACACTGTCGGGTTTCCGATAACGCACCAGGTTCCGAAGATGTACGCCCGTTCATATTCTGACGTGTTCACCGTCGGCTATGGACGTGGAGAGTCGTGGATCATCGAGAGGTACGCCGCCTGGCAGAGCAGTCTGCCAACTTCGGATTCTTGGCGGACCATCCGCTGCTGGTCTGGTACGGCGCCGGGGCGGAACTGCTCGTCTACGTCGACGCGCAGTCGGCGATGTTCAAGGCCCGCGCGTTCGGCGACGTCCTCGCCCGGGACCTGGTACGGCGTACCCAGGTCACCCCGGCCAAGGACACGTTCTTTCACCAGGTGCAGGCGTTGCACACCTCGGGTGCCGTCACCGCGAAGGTCTACGCCGCCTTCGACCGCCTGCGGGACACCGGCAACCGGGCGGTCCACGACCACCTCGGCGAGGTCCGTGAGGCACTGGTGCTGCTGCGGACCTGTTTCGAGCTGGGCGTCTGGTACCACCGGGCGTTGACCGACGACCGTTCCCCGCGTGGCTTCGTGCCCCCGACCCCACCTCCGGCACAGATCCCGGTGTCGATTGCCGAGGGGCTGCGCGCCGAGATCGAACGATACAAGCAGGAGCTTGCCCAGACGAAGCTGTTGCTGGACGGGCAACCCTCGCTGGCGCTGGCCCAGGCCGCCGCGACGGATGCCGCCGAGCAGGCGGTGCGGGACGCCGACGCCCGACGCCCGCAGGCCGCCGCGTTGGTCGCCAGTCTCGAACCGGCCGCCGAGGCGGCGCAGCAGGCATTCGACACCGCGCAGCCGGTGAAGGTGTCCGCCGCGAAGCGTGAGGCCTTCATCGCCCGCGCCCGCCGAGCCTCACACGAGCCGCTGAACGAGGTGCAGACCCGGGTCGAGATCGACCGTCAGCTCACCTCCGCCGGCTGGCAGGTACAGGACCAGAACCAACTCAACCTCTTCGCGGGCAGCGGCGTCGCGGTGCGCGAGGTGACCCTGGCGACCGGCCGGGCCGACTACCTGCTCTACGTCCACCAGCGTCTCGTCGGGGTGGTCGAGGCCAAGCGGGAGGGCACCGCCCCGCGTGGTGTCGAGGCGCAGCTAGACCGCTACCTCAACGGGTTGACCGCCGAGCAGCGGCTCAGCGCCTGGCGGCGGGAGGCGGCGCTGCCCTTCGGGTACGTCGCCACCGGCACCGAGACCGCGTTCGTCAACCGGCTCGACCCGTTTCCGCGTACCCGGGAGGTGTTCGCGTTTCATCGGCCGGAGACGCTCGCGCGGTGGATGCGGGAGGCGGACGACGAGCCGGCCGCGCCGACGCTGCGGGCCCGGCTGCGCCGGATGCCGGCGCTGGACCGGCTGGGCCTGCGCCCGGCGCAGATCGACGCGGTCGACGGCCTGGAACGTTCGCTGGCCGAGGACCGGCCCCGGGCGTTGATCCAGATGGCCACCGGGGCGGGCAAGACCTTCACGGCGGTCACCGGCAGCTACCGGCTGCTCAAGCACGCCCGTGCCCGCCGCATCCTGTTCCTGGTCGACCGGAACAACCTCGGCAAGCAGACCCTGCGCGAGTACGCCGGCTACCAGACCCCCGACGACGGGCGGAAGTTCACCGAGCTGTATACGGTGGACCGGCTCTCCGGGGCCGGCCTGCTCGACTCGTCGAACGTGGTGATCTCGACGATCCAACGCCTGTACGGGGCGTTGCGCGGCACCGAACTGCCCGACATCGATCTCGACGATCGGGCCTACGACAGCTACGACCTCGACGAGCCGGCCGAGGTCGGCTACAACCCGCAGCTTCCGCCGGAGACGTTCGACCTGATCGTGGTCGACGAGTGTCACCGGTCGATCTACGGCAAGTGGCGGGCGGTCATCGAGTACTTCGACGCCTTCGTGGTGGGGCTGACCGCGACCCCGGTCAAGCAGACCCTCGGCTTCTTCCAGCAGAACCTGGTCTCGGAATACACCTACGAGCAGGCGGTCGCCGACGGGGTGAACGTCAACTTCGACGTCTACCGGATCAAGACCGAGATCACCGAGGGCGGGCAGAAGATCGAGGCCGGCACCGTCGTGCCGCTGCGCGACCGCCGCACCCGCGCCGAGCGCTACCAGGAGCTGGAAGACGACTTCTCGTACGCGGGCCGCCAGGTCGGTCGGTCGGTGATCTCGAAGGGGCAGCTCAAGCTGGTGCTCGACACCTTCCGCGAGCGGTTGTTCACCGAGATCTTTCCCGGCCGCTCCACGGTGCCCAAGACGCTGATCTTCGCGTGCGACGACAACCACGCTGAGGAGATCGTCGCCATGGTCCGGCTCGTGTTCGGGCGCGGCAACGAGTTCGCCAGGAAGATCACCTATTCCTCCCGGCGGGACGGCGACAACCCCGACACCCTCATCCAGGCGTTCCGCAACAGCCCGGAGATGCGTGTCGCGGTCACCGTCGACATGATCGCCACCGGCACCGACGTACGCCCGCTGGAGTGTGTGTTCTTCCTCCGGCCGGTGCGCAGCGCCACCTACTTCGAGCAGATGAAGGGGCGCGGGGCGCGCACCATCGACCCGGCCGACTTCCAGTCCGTCACCCCCGACGCCCAGGTCAAGGACCGGTTCGTCATCGTCGACGCGGTCGGCGTCACCGAAGCCGACCTCGACGAGGCGGTGCCGCTGCAACGGCACACCGAGCAGCAGATCTCGCTGCGTGACCTGCTGCGCAAGGCCGGCACCCTGACCGCCGACGCCAACGAGGTGGCCACTCTCGCCTCGCGGCTGTCCCGCCTCGACCGGCAGCTCACCGACGCCGAGCGTGCCGAGCTGGCGGAGCTGGGCGGGCAGCCGCTCACCGGCATCGTCCGTGGCCTGGTCGACGCCGTCGCCCCCGAACAGCTCAATCCGGCCACCCAGGCCGGGCCGGACGCCGTCCGCGAGCTGCTGGCCGGGGCGCTGCGCCCGCTCGCCGCGAACCCGCAGCTGCGCGACCGCATCCTGGAGATCCGCCGCGCCCACGACATCACCATCGACGAGGTCAACGTCGACAAGCTGGTGTCGGCGGCCGGGGTGCCCGCCGCCGAACGCGCCCAGGTGACCGTGCGGAGCTGGCACGACTACCTGGATCAGCACCGCGACGAGATCACTGCTTTGCAGGTGTTCTATGAGGGCAAGGGTCGGATCAGCTACGACCAGCTCAAGGAGTTGGCGGCGCGGATCGCCCGGCCTCCGCAGGCGTGGACGCCGGAGTCGCTGTGGAAGGCGTACGTGCTGCTCGGCCGGACCGCCGAGCAGGCCGGGCCGCGCGGGGTGACCGACCTGGTCGCCCTGATCCGCTACGAACTCGGCCTTGACCAGGAGCTACGTCCATTTCGTACGGCCACAGAGGAGCGTTTCCGTGGGTGGCTGCTGCGGCAGCAACAGGCGGGCGCTACCTTCACTGCCGATCAGGTGTGGTGGCTGGAGAGGATCAAGGACGTGATAGCGGTCAGCGTGGAGATCACCCCCGACGACCTGGAAGGGGCACCCTTCACCGAACGCGGCGGCATCGACGGGTACGCGGGCGCCTTCGGCAACCGCGCCGAACCCCTCCTCAGCGAACTCAACCAGGAGCTAACCGCGTGACCGACCTGCCACCTGGTTGGACTGAAGTAACTCTTGGAGATATCGCCGAATCTGTGAAGAACGGCATCTTCGTTTCTCGCCCAGGGTTTGAGCCGAATGGGGTTCCAATTCTCCGTATTAGCTCTGTGCGACCGGGTGTTCTGAATCTTCGCGATGTTCGCTACAGTGCCAAAGGCATACGCGAGCTAAGAGACTCCGACGCGCTGCTTCTGCCTGGTGACCTGCTCTTTACCCGCTACAACGGAAATATCGATTATGTCGGTGCATGTGCGATGGTTCCTGAGGGTATTGGCGATCTCACTTATCCCGACAAGCTGATCCGGGTTAGAGTGAATCCAGCGTTCGTTGATCCCCGCTATATTCAATATTCTTTTGAAACTGCACGAGTGCGGTCGCTTGTGCGTGCTGTTGCGCGCACGACCGCCGGACAAGCGGGTGTCTCGGGTGCGAGTTTGAAGTCAATCGCCCTGCTACTTCCGCCACTTGCCGAACAGCGCCGCATCGTTGCTACCCTTGACGAGCGCTTGCTGCGTCTGCGGGCTGCGGAGGTCGGCCTGGTGCAGGGTGCTGGGCGATCTGTCCAGCTCAAGGCTGCTGTTCTGAGAAGCGCTATAGCCGGTCGGCTCTCGAATTTCGAAGAGAATGCGTATGCGGCCGAGTGTCGGAGGGTGCAGATGCTGGAATTGCGCCGAGAGATCTCTGGAAATGTCCGACGCGGTAGACCTGATCCTCTGCCTGTTGTTGCTGGTCATGGCCTTGACTTTCCGGAGCGCTGGGCTGTGATGTCGATGGAGGAGTTGACTCACCCGGAAAGAACCATTTCCTATGGGATACTGAAGCCTGGCCCTAATCTTTCCGATGGTGTTCCGTATGTGCGTGTCGTTAATATGAGGAATGATCGAATCTCGTCGGGGGATCTCCATCGGACATCCTCCGAGATCGACGACCAGTATTCGCGAGCCCGACTTGCCTCGGATGATGTGTTGATATCCATCAGGGGAACCTATGGTCGTGTCGTTAAAGTGACCCCAGGCTTGGCTGGTGCGAACATTACCCAGGATTCGGCTCGATTGAGTTTTCTGGCGGGTGTGGATCCGAACTTCGCATGCATCTACCTGCGGAGTCCTCAGGTGCAGCGACATCTAACGAGAATCGCAAGGGGTGTTGCGGTCAAAGGTGTCAACATCAGTGATCTGCGGGAGATGCCGTTCCCGCTACCGCATCCCTCTGAGCAAATTGCCATCGTGCAAAAGGTAGATGAGTTGCTGGCAGTGCAGGAGACGGTGGCAAAGGCTGTTCTGCATAGCCAGGCGAAGGCCAAAAGCCTGCATCGCTCTCTGTTGGCGGAGGCGTTCGCGGGGCGGTTGGTGGCGCAGGATCCAAATGACGAGCCGGCCTCGGAACTGCTGGCCCGGATCAAAGCGGAGCGGGCGGCGACCATTCCGAAGCAGCGGACGCGCTCCCGGCGTACCCCGAAGGAGTTGGCGGCGCCGCCGACCAGGGTGACCGGCGACGACTATCAGCAGGAGACCTTGCCACTGTGAGCACTGTGGATTCGCGCCGTCTGGTGCAGAAGCTGTGGAACTACTGCGACGTGCTGCGGGACGACGGCGTGTCGACCATCGACTACGTGGAGCAGTTGACCTACCTGCTGTTCCTCAAGATGGCCGACGAGCGGGCCAACCGGACGTTCCGGCCGGAGCAGATCGTGCCCGACGAGCTGAGCTGGCAGACCCTGCTGGACGCCGAGGGCGACGACCTGGAGGTGCAGTACCGGCACATTCTCACCGGGCTGGCCCGGGAGGGTGGGACCCTCGGCACCATCTTCCGCAAGGCGCAGAACAAGATCCAGGACCCGGCGAAGCTCAAGCGGCTGATCGTCGACCTGATCGACAAGCAGGAGTGGTCGGGCACCGGGGTCGACGTCAAGGGCGACGCCTACGAGGAGTTGCTGGCCAAGGGCGCGGAGGACGCGAAATCCGGCGCGGGGCAATACTTCACCCCGCGTGCGTTGACCGCCGCGATGGTCGACTGCATGCTGCCCACCGCCGACGACACGATCACCGACCCGGCCTGCGGCACGGGCGGATTCCTGCTCGCCGCCTACGACCACATCCAGCGCCACCACGGCAGCACCCTCACTCCCGACCAGCGGCGGCGGCTCGCCCACGGCGCGATCACCGGCACCGAGCTGGTCGACGGCACCGCCCGCCTGGCGGCGATGAACATGCTGCTGCACGGCATCGGCACCCCCAACGGCCCGTCGCTGATCGCCGTGCGCGACGCCCTCGGCCGGGAGCCGGACCAGCGGGTCAGCCTGGTGCTCGCCAACCCGCCGTTCGGGCGCAGCTCGTCGATCCGGATGGTGGGGGAGGACGGCCGGTCCTCCCGCGAGGAACGCGAGATCGAACGCGCCGACTTCTGGGCCACCACCGCCAACAAGCAGCTCAACTTCGTCCAGCACATCGCCGCGCTGTTGGAGATCGACGGCCGGGCGGCGGTCGTCCTGCCCGACAACGTGCTGTTCGAAGGCGGCGCGGGGGAGACCATCCGCCGCCGGCTGCTCAAGCAGTACGACCTGCACACCATGCTGCGCCTGCCCACCGGCATCTTCTACGCCGGTGGCGTCAAGGCCAACGTGCTGTTCTTCGAGCGCAAGCGCGCCCGCGAGGAACCCTGGACCCAGAACCTCTGGGTGTACGACTTCCGCACCAACCAGCACTTCACGCTCAAGCAGAACCCGCTGCGCCGGGAACACCTCCAGGACTTCGTCGACTGCTACCTGCCCGGCAAGGACCGCGCCGAGCGGGTGGAAACCGAACGTTTTCGCCCCTTCTCCTACGACGAGCTGATCGCCCGCGACAAGGTGAACCTGGACATCACCTGGCTCAAGGACGCCTCCCTGGAGGACGCCGACGCGCTGCTGCCACCCGAGGTGATCGCCCAGGAGATCGTCGAGGACCTCCAGGCGGCCCTACGCGAGTTCGCCGCTATCGCCGAAGCCCTCGGCGCGACGGGTACCCGGGTCGACACCGACTGACCGCAACTGCTGTTCGGGACGGGGCCTTCGGCACGACGGCCGGGCGTGATTCGATCTCGCCCGGCCGTACCCATGAACTACCGTGAGGCCAGCCCATCTGTGCCGTAGACCGGTATGGGGCATGTGTGAAGGAACGAGGGTGCTGTGAACAGCGGTTACGTGCGGTGGAAGGACATCCGCGTGGAGCACGTCGAACAGGCCGGTGGGGAACAGGCTGTCGAAGCTGGCAAACAGGAACTGCGCAACGCACAGCTCCGACACCGCCTTGCCGAGGTACGTCGGGCCACCCCGCGACACACCGTTCCGCCGTACGCCGGCCCTCGGTCTCCTTTGTGAAGAGTTCTTGCCGTCCTGGCGGCAAGAACTCTTCACAATCAATGTTGACCTCTGACGGCGGGGACATTGCCGTCGTTGCCCGACCCGCTCACGCCAAGATCCGACTGTGTCGCGTACGTCGTGAGTGCCGGCCACGAGCGGACGTGCGCCGAGGGGCGGCCGGTTACTCCGGGGTGTCGTCCTCGGTGGGGCGCGGCGGCCGGTGCTTCGTGATCCACTCTTCGACGTCCTCGGCCAGCCACACCTTCATGCCGCGTAGCTCCTGGTAGGGCCGCGGGAAGGTGGGATGCCGGGTGAGCTGCTGGAACCGCTGCCGCGAGACACCCATCCGCTGGGCGATCTCGTAGGGACCCATCAGGCTCCCAGGGCCACGATCCATGAAGCGAACGTATGGTGGTAACTTCTAGTCAAGAGGATATTGCCAGTTGACTAATCGACTGGCTGACGGGCATCGTGTTCGTATGCGACGGAACGTGTCATACCAGGAGTATTTACTCGCTACGGCCATGACGTTGGCGCGGCGGCACCGGCCGGCGTGGTCGTGGCGGCGGTGGCGGTTCGTCTGTCGGTGCGGCAACGAACTGGCCTGTCGCTACCGGCACCGCATCCCGATCAACCAGCGGCACTGGCCGAGCCAGGAGGGGCCGCGATGATCGCGCTGCGAGCCGGGGTGCTCGTGCAGGTGACGCGGAAGGCGAGCCCGCAGTTCGTCAAGCCGATCCTGTTCCGCCTGATCCGGGTCCGCACCGAGTGGATCACGTACGACGGTTGGGCCTGGCTCGACGGCTACCAGATCAACGCCAAGGGTGACGCGGTGGCCCGCCGCTCGATTTACGTCCAACCCGCCGAACTCCTGCCACCCGAGCCCGCCCCGCAAGCCACCCCGACCCGCCGGCCCGTCCCCGCCTCCCGCGCCGCCACCTCCCGGCGCGTCCCATCGACCCGACCGCCCCCGCCCGCAGTGACTCGGAGCCGATGACCGAGGCGATCATCCCTCCGCGTCGCGGAGATTTTCGTTCACCTCGGCTCCGCCAGCCGCACGGTGCAACTCGTCAAGGGTGCGTCTGGCTGCTTGACGACGTTCCTCGAACGCTGCCGGATACGCCGCCGCGAGTTCGTCGAAATAGCAGACACCTTCGGCGGTCAAAGCAATAGCCTCTTCGGTCACGCTGTCGGCTATGAGTCCGACATATCCGATGTTCCACAGCGAGTTCGCGAGATCGGGGAGATGAGCGTCGCGGTTGGTGGTGGTGAGTTGTCGGTAGAGGTTGACGGCTTCGTGGCTGGTGGTGAGGGCTTCGGTGTGTTGTCCGGCTTCGGTGAGTCGGTTCGCGTGGTTGTTGAGTGATTTGGCGATGTAGGGGAGGTGGGGGTCGCGGTTGGTGGTGAGTTGTCGGTAGAGGTTGACGGCTTCGTGGCTGGTGGTGAGGGCTTCGGTGTGTTGTCCGGCTTCGGTGAGTCGATTCGCGTGGTTGTTGAGTGATTTGGCGAGGTCGGGGAGGTGGGCGTCGCGGTTGGTGATGGTGAGTTCGCGTCGAAGGCAGACGGCTTCTTGGCTTGCGGTGAGGGCTTCAGCCCGTCGCCCGATTTCGGCTAGGCGGATGGAGTGCGTGCTCATCCAGCGAGCATGGACTTCACGCGGGGTGTCCGGGGTGAAGCCGGCGACGATGCGGGTCGTCAGCGCCACCGCCAGCCGCCCCAACTCCATCGACGGGTACGGCACACGTTCAGCGGTCCACTGCGCCCAGTCGAGATCGATGTCCGCGTCCGCCAGCAGCCGCACCGCACCCGGCGTGAACACCCCCGGGAACTGCACCCCAACCTGGAGCACCGCCTCGACCATCCGGGGCACGTCCACCCCCAACGCCACCTCGATCAGCGCCGCCGCGTCGGCCTGGTGCGTCCTCGCCCGGCCGAGCACCGTCAGCGCCCGTACCGCCTGCGCCACCGTCAGGCCGGTGAACACCCGCGCCCGGTCGGCCGCCGGGTAGTCCCGCAGCACCCGCACCACGAGCGCCTCGGCCAGCAGGTCGGGCTGCACCACGCCGAGCCCGGTGCCGTCGGCAGCCGGATACAGGTCGGCCAGCCACGCCGCGTACCGGGCCACCCGCTCCTGCTCGGCGGCCACCAGCGCGGGGACCCGCCGGACCAGGCCGGCGACCTCGTCCGGCCCGTCCGCGCCGAGCAGCGCCGCCACCCCGACGACCTGCCGCAGCAGCGCGTCCGACGCCGGGTCGTCGGCGGTCAGCAGGCCCGCCCGCCGAGCCGCGAACCGCCAGTAGCGGGCCTCGTGCCCCAGCACCTCGGTCAGCACATCGTACCGGCCGTGCCGGGGTTCCCCGTCCAGGACGGCCAGCAACGCCTCGGCGTGCAGGCGCAGCACCGGCGTGTCCGCCGGGCGGTCCCGCTCCTCGACCGCCGGCACCGGCAGCGCCAGGTGGGCGGCGAACTCCCCCGCCGCGAGGGCGACGATCTCGTCGGGTTCGCTCTCCTCGATCCGGGCCGGCAACTGCACCACCTGGGACCGGCCGGTCAGCGCGTCGAGCAACTGCGCCTGCTGCGGGTACGCCGCCGACAGCGTCTCCCACCACAGCCCGGCACCCCGGGCGATGAGCAGCACGCGTACCCGTACCCCGGTGGCCCGCTGCGCCGCGCAGACCAGCGCCGCCACGCCGGCCCGGTCCCGCGTCTCGGCGTAGTCGACCACCACGAGCAACCGCGACGGTACGCCACCCGAGGTGATCAGGGCGGCCGTCTGCTCCTCGGCCCCGGCGTGGATCCACTCGCACCGCCAACCGGGCAGCCGGCCGGCGAACTCCCGGGCCAGCCGGGTCTTGCCCACCCCACCCGCGCCGGTCAGCAGGCGTACCGCCACCGTGTCGAAGTCGGTCGTCCAGGATTCCAACTGGCGCAGCACCCAGCCGCGACCGATGAAGTCGACCACCGCCTGTCCGGGGTGCAGCAGCCACGCCACCGACTCCGGCAGTTCGGCCGACGTCACCCCGCGCAGCGCGTCCTCCCGCTGCCGCCGGGTCTCCCGCTTCGCCGCCAGCCGGTCGGCGACCGTCGGCCCGAAGCCCCCGACCACCCCGGCGGCGGCAGCGGAGACCACCGTCCAACCGGTCTTGTCGTCGGCGAGCGCGGCCCACGCGCCGAACCCGGCGACCGTGGCCGGGATACCCACCCACCACGCATGCCGCCGCCAGGCACCTTGATTCATGCGCGACACCCTACCGAGGGTCACCAACAGGACACGAAACGATCTTCGTGGGCGTCGAGGCGGGCGTGCCGCTGGCTGGGAGTTGACGTCTATCAATCGAGATTCGTCGATTGACAGAATTTTGTCCGATCGGGACACTGGTTGAAACATAACCGTGCATGCAAGGCGTGGCGCTGCCGCTCCGGGAGGACCAGATGAGGCTCGTACACCGGCGGCCCCTGCTCGCGGGAGCGCTCGCCGCCACCACCCTCGTCGGCGTCGTCGGGGTCGCCACAGCGGCCTCCGCCGCCACCGGCTGCCGGGTGACCTACACGGTCTCCAGCCAGTGGAACGGCGGCTTCGGGGCCAACGTCGCGGTCACCAACCTCGGCGACCCGCTCAACGGCTGGCAGCTGACCTGGTCGTTCACCGCCGGGCAGCAGGTCACCCAGTACTGGAACGGCACCGTCACCCAGAACGGCGGCCGGGTCACCGTCGGCAACACCACCTGGAACGCCGCGCTCGGCACCGGGGCGAGCACCTCGTTCGGCTTCAACGGCTCGTGGAACAACGCCAGCAACCCGGTGCCCACCGACTTCGCGCTCAACGGCACCCCCTGCACCGGCGGCACCACCCCGCCCACCCCGCCCACCACGCCGAACACGCCCACCCCGGGCACCCCACCACCCACCACCACACCGCCACCCACCCCGACCACGCCGCCGCCCACCACGCCGCCGCCGAGCACCCCGCCCCCCACCCCGAGCACCACCCCGAGCGGCGCGGAGGCGACCATCGTGCCCGACCCGTCCTGGACCTGCGGCCGGTCCGCCGGCATCGTGCCCCCGCCCCGTGGCCGGCTGGTCTTCCGCGCCACCGCCCAGCTCGGGGCGATCCGCGACGTCGGCGTCACCCAGTACGGCCACCGCCGCATCCTCGACATCAGGGGCGGCACGATCACCGGGGACCGGATCAACGGCACCATCCTCACCGGCGGCCTCGACCTCGAACTCACCCTCGGCGACGGCGCTACCGAGCTGGAACAGGTCGCCATCCTGCGCACCGGCGACGGCACCCCCATCTATCTGCGCAGCTGCGGCGTCGCACCGGCCGGCGAGTCCACCGTGCGGATCGTGCCCGACTTCGAGGCCCCGAACTCCAGCGCGTACGCCTGGTTGAACACCGGGACGTACGTCGGCACCCGGACGGTCGACACCACGACGAACACCCTCGCCCTGGCCGTGTACGACGTCTCCGGGGTCTCGCCGGCCGACCCGCGCGTGCAACTGCGGGACCCGGCCGGGGTGGCCCACCAGTCGTGGGACTGCCTGACCGGCAGCGGCACGCGGGGCGCCACCGTGTTCACCGAGACCGTCACGCTCGGGGGCAGCGTCTCGGTCGGGGCCAGCAAGCGCGGCACCCGCAACATCATCCCCATCACCGGCGGCACCACCACCGGCCGGGTGGCCGGCTCGGTCCTGCCCGGCGGGGCGGACTACCAGCTCATCGGCGCGACCAGCACGCTGGACGCCCGGTACGTGCTGTCCACCAACGACCGGGAGCTGATCCTGGTCCGCAACTGCGGGGCGTTCGGCCGGTTGGTGCCGACCTTCGAGGCCCGCGCCGCCGGCCCGTACGCCTTCCTCAACGCCAACACCTGGCTCAGCTCCGACCCGGGTTCCGCCCCGGGCGGCGTGAGCATCACCTTCTACGAACGCCGGTAGCGCGGGGAGTCCGCCACCCTCCCCGTCCTGACCCCCGGCCCTGTCCCACGGTCCCCGCCCGGTGGGGCAGGGCCGGGTGGCGTCCCGTCCCGGCCGGTCAGGTGTCCAGCGCCAACCGGGCCACCTCGTCCGCACAGCCCCAGGCCAGGGTCACCCCCGCACCCCCGTGGCCGTACGCGTGCACCAGCCGCCGCCCCGACGTGGCCTGCACCGCCACCCTCGGCCCGCCGTGCCGGGCCGGTCGCAATCCGACCCGCACCGCGAGCACGGGGGCGTCGGCCAGTTCCGGCACCAGCGCCACGCACCGGGCCCGGATCGCCGCCGAGGTGGCCGGGTCCGGGCCGATGTCCCACTCGTCCGGCTCGAAGGTGCCGCCGAGCACCACGTCGTGCCGGCGCGGATGCACGTAGGTGATCCCCGCCGGGTTCTCCTCGTCGCGGACCGAGGTGGTCAGGCCCGGATTGGCCACCAGCACCAGGTGTCCGCGTACCGGGTGCACCGCCGGGTCGTCGGCGAGCCGGCCGGCGGCCAGGCCGGTGGCGTTGACCACCGTCGGGGCGAGGGCGAATCCGTCGTCGAGCCGGTCCAGCCGGCCGGCCCGGAGCACCCCACCGGCCCCGGTGAACCGGTCCCGCAGCCAGTCCAGGTAGGGCGACATCTCCACCGTGGGCGCGGTGAACCGCAACTGTGCCGTGTACGGGCCGAAGCCCGGCCCGGTCACCAGGTCGCCGGTCGCCGCCGCCCACCACGGCGGGCCGGCCCACGGCCGGCGCAGCAGCATCCGGGTCGCCCGGGCCACCACCCCGGGCACCCCCGCGGTGGCCTGCCGGCCCAGCTCCGCGTGGGTCTCGGTGGCCCAGCGCAGCACCCGGGGGTCGGCGTCGGTGTGGCTGGGATACCAGACGGCGGCGGCGACCGCCGACACCGTGTCCTCGGGTGGGTCGGCGGTCAGCAGCGTCACCCGTACGCCCCGCTCCCGCAGCCGCACCGCCGCCGTCAACCCGATGACCCCGCCCCCAACCACCAGCACGTCCGTGTCCATCGTCGACCTCCCGTCGGTGCCGCCCCGGTCCGGGCGGCCGGACCTGGATCGTCGCCCCGACCCGACAGCCCGGTCCAAGACAGATCCGGCGGCCGGCGATAAGCCCCGCTTATGCTCACCGGATGGGGCTGCCACCGACCGGCGACCCGGCCCGACCGGCCCGGGGCGGGGACCGACCGGAGCTGGGCCGGGACCGACCGGAGCGGGGCGGGGGCCGGGCGGCGGCAGCGTGGGATCGGCCGCCGGGCGGTCAGGCCGGTCCGAAGCCGGCGTCGGACGGGCCGGAGGTCGGGCGGGACGGGTGGGACCTGCGCCGGTGGCGGTACTTCGTGGTGCTCGCCGACGAACTGCACTTCACCCGGGCCGCCGCCCGGCTGCGGATCGCCCAACCCGCGCTCAGCCAGCAGATCCGTGCCCTCGAACGGCAGTTGGGGGTCACCCTGCTGCACCGGGACAGTCACGGCTGCACGCTGACCGGGGTGGGTGCGCAGGTGGCCGGCGAGGCCCGTCGGCTGCTCGCCGAGGTGGACGCCGCCACCGCCCGCATCCGTGACCTGGTCGGTGGGCGCGGCGGCCGGCTGCGGTTGGCGTACACCCGGTCGGCCCGGGGTGGCCGGGTGGACGCGTTGGTGGCCCGGTTCCGGGCGGCCCATCCCGAGGTGGAGGTGGTGCCCGAGACCGGGTGGACCGCGCCGAACGTGACCGGGCTGCTCACCGGCCGGCTCGACGTCGCCTTCGTCCGCCCGCCGGTGCCGGAGGCGGGCCTGACCTGCCGTACCGTCGATCGGGAGGAGTTGCTGCTGGCGGTGCCGGTGGGGCATCCGCTCGCGACCGGCCGGGCCCGGGTGCGCCGGACCGAGGTGGTCGGGCTGCCCGCGGTGATGTGGCCCCGGGAGAACGGCCCCGGCATGTTCGACCGCACCATCGCCCAGATCTGGCCCGACGGCGGTTTCCACCTGGTCCGCCAGGAACCCGACGACGAGCAGTTGCTGCGCGCGGTGGCCGGCGGCGACGTGGTCGCGGCCGTCCCGGCCGGCCGGGCCCGCGCCCTGAAGGTTGCGGGGGTACGCCTGCGGCGCTTCGCCGCCCCGGTGCCGACCGTCGACGTGGCCCTGGCCTGGCGTCGGGGCACCACCAACCCGGCGGTACGACACCTCGCCGCCCTGCTCGCCGCCGACTGAACGGCGCACCCGAATGTCGGCACGGAACTGCCGATGGACAGATATCCGACACTGTTTCGGAAAGCCCTGCGGGAACGCGAAATGGGATCGCGGGCGGCATTCGCGATAGGTAATGTCCAGCGGCATCGAATTCCGCCAACCGCGGAGTCGGTCGACAGCTTCGTGTCATTGTCGCCGGCGACGATCGGGCTGCCGACCCCTGCGGGTCGCCGGCCGTCTCACCCGCCGGCCGTCCGATCCGCCGACCGTCCGATCCGCCGACCGTCCGATCCGCCGGCCGTTCGGTCCGCCGGGCCCGTCGTCACGGCCGGCGACATCCGTAGTCGAGGAGCCTCCCGTGTCCGACCTGGGCCCCGAGCCGCAACCCCGTCCGACCCCGCCCGCGCAGACCGCCGGTGCGCGACCCACCCCGACGGGCGAAGTTCCGCTCAGACCGGCCAGCGGTGCTGAGCCGGCCGGTAGAGCAGGGCCGGCCGGTAGAGCTGAGCCGGCCGATGGAGCAGGGCCGGCCGATGGGGCGGAGCCGACCGGGCCCCGATCCGACGGTGACCGGTTCGCCCATCGGCCACCCGGCTACCCGAGCGCCCTGGTCTGGTTGCGCGCCGGCATCCTGCGGGACTGGCGGGGCGTGCTCGGCTCATTCCTGGCCACCTGGTTCTACGTACCGTTGGCGTTGGTGTCGGCCGTCTGGGGTGGCCTGGCCCTCGGCCTGTACGGGCTGATCGCCGGGGGCACCCGGTCCGACGAGGCGGTGCCCGCGCTGCTGCGGGACGCGCCGCTGGTCGGGCCGCTGCTGGACGCCTTCGTGGCGCGGTCCGGCGGGGTGGTCGGCGGGTTCGCCGGGTTCGTGGTCGGCGCGCTTGTCGGTTTTCTGGTCGTGCTGGTGCTGCCCTGGCGCAACGCCTTCGACGAGCCGGCCAACCTGTTCACCGGCCTGGCCGGAATGGTGGTGGCCGCCGGCCTGGTCGGGATGCTGTACACCGTGGGGCGGGTGCTGCTGGAACCGTGGCTGCTGGGTGTCTCCGGCGCGCGTCCGCTCAGCCGTCGGGAGGCCGACCGGCTGCGTCCGCTGCTGACCGACTGCGCGGCCCGGCTCGGCCTGCCCGGTGAACCCCGGCTGCTGATCGAGGACGACCCGGTGCTGACCAACGCCCGCGCGTACGCCCGGCACGTGGTGGTGACCACCGCCGTGCTCGACTGCTCCGACGAGGAGATCGCCGCGCTGCTCAGCCACGAGCTGGTGCACTGGCGGACGGGCGACGAGGTGACCAGCGCGTTCATTCGGGGCGTCGGCCTGCCGCTGGTGCTGGTGCACGCGCTGCCGGCCTGGCTGATGCGCCGGTTCCCGCACCCGGCCACCGACTTCGTGGTGTTCCTGTTCTTCTGGCCGGTGCTGCTCACCATGCGCTACCTGGTCCTGCCCTGCCACCGCCGGGACGTCCGGGCCGCCGAATACCGGGCCGACACCGGCGCGGTGCTCGCCGGACACCGGGAGGGGATGCGCGCCATGCTGGAGCGGCGACGCTCCTTCGAGACCGGGCGCAGCGGCTGGGACGAGGCGGTCTGCGCCACCCACCCGCCGTCCGAGCTGCGCCTGGACCGGCTGGACCAGCCCGCCCCGGACCCGGTCACCGACCGGGCCGCCACCGCGCGCGACCTCGACGCGCTGTTCGGCGGTACGGGGACAGCGGCGCTCAATTCCCGCAGGGCCCTGCTGCTGGTCGGCGCGCTGGTGCTGGTGAGCTGCCTCGGCGGTGGGTTGACGGCGGCCCAGTGGGCGTTCTTCCGGCCGCAGGCGGCGGTCGGTGACTACTTCGCGGCTTTGGACGACCACGACGCCCCGGCCGCCCTCGCACAGCTCATCCCCGACGTGCGGGCGGCGGTCGGCGACGGTGGCCAGCTCGCCCGGATGGTGGAGGCGAAGGGCTACCAGCCGCCCACCGACGTGTCCGTGACGGCGGTGGAGCGCGACGGCGACGAGGCGTCCGCCACCGTCGCCTACACCCTCGGCGGGCAGCAGTTGACCGCCGAGCTGTCGTTGCGCCGTGACGACTCGGCCGTGCTGGGGTTGTTCCACCGGTGGCGGATCGCCGCAGCCCCGGCCAGCCTGACCCTGCCCGGCGGGCCGGCCCGGCTAACCGTCAACGGGGTGCCCGCGCCGACCGGTCCGGAGCAGGTGGCGGTGCCGCTGCTGCCCGGGGCGTACACGGTGGCGGGGGAGAGCAACGCGCTCAGCGAGACGGCGTCGCGGGTGGTCTATGTCGTACCCGGGCAGCAGAGTGTGAGCGGCGCGGAGCTGACGCCCACGCTGCGACCCGAGGCGCAGTCGGCGGCGGAGCAGAGCGTGCGGTCCTACCTGGACGCCTGCGCGGCGCAGGCGGTGGCCGCGCCCCAGGGCTGCCCGCTGCGCTACTACAGCGGCGGCGCGACGGTGAAGAAGATCGCCTGGAAGATCACCGAGTACCCGACGATCGAGCTGACCCTGACCGGCCCGACCACCGCCCGGGTCTCCACCGCGTACGAGTCGCAGGGCTCGGCGCGCGCCACCGGCAGCACCGTCGGCTACTTCGGGACCACCCCGTTCACCGACACCGGGACGTTCGGGGTCAGCGGCGTGCTGTCGGTGGTCGACGGGAAGCTGACCTTCCAACCCGGTGACGACTGAGCCGCCCGTGGACGACTGAGCCGCCCGTGGACGACTGAGCCGCCCGGTGACGACTGGCCTACGCGGTGCCGGGTGGGCCCACGGTGCCGACGGAGCCGCCCGGTGCCGGACCGCACCGTGGGCGACGACTGAGAGGGAGATCGAGATGACCGCGCCCCGTTCCACCGCCCCGGCCCGGCTGGTGCTGGCCCCGCGTGCCGCCGGCCCGCACCGGGTGCCGCTGCTGACCTGGCTGCACCGCGACCCGCGCTACCGCACCCTGGTGCGCGACGCCGGGCAGGCCGGTGGCCGGCCCGGTTTCAGCGACGCGGTGATCATCGCGGTGGTGGCCCAGGGGCTGCTGCCCGGCCTGTTCAACCTGGTGCAGAGCTGGGTGGACCAGCAGCGTACCGAGGTGAGCATCCGGCTCCAGGTCGGCGACTCCGAGGTGGAGATCCAGGTCAACGGCCGGACCGACCCGGCGAAGCTGCTCGACGAGGCGCAGCGGGCCCTGCACCGGGACGACCCCGGCAGCGAGATTACCCCCGCCGGCTGACCCACTGCCGGCGGGCGCGCGCCCCCCGGCCCCGCGCCCCCCGGCCCCGCGGCCCGCCCGTGGGCCCCTCCATGCCCGTTGGCGCTCAGCAAGGGGGGCGATGTAGCGGCATCCCGGGTTGTGGATACCGCTACATCGCCCCAGTGGCGTGCCCGGCGCGGCGAGGATTCCCGGTGTACTTCCCACCGAGACGCTTATGCCTGTCCGTCATATTGATGACGGACAGGCATAAGCGTTGTTCGGCCTATTGCCATCAGGCGCGACACGCCGGTGCAGAGGGCCGACGCCGTCACCGCCGCCTGTCGGTGGGAGCCTGCCGTCGGTACCGCGACCACCGTGGTCGCCCGCGGGCACCGTGGTCGCCCGCGGGCACCGTGGTCGCCCGCGGGCACCGTGGTCGCCCGCGGGCACCGTGGTCCGCTGCGGCCGCCACGGTCAGGCACCGGGGGTGGTGGCGCGCCGGGGCGGTCGTCGGGTGAGGGGTGAGCCGGTCAGGCGGCCTTGGCCAGGGCGTCGTACTCCTCGTCGGTGAGCTGCACCTGGGCGGCGGCGACGTTCTCCTCCAGGTGACCGACCGAGGACGTACCCGGAATGGGCAGCATGACCGGCGAGCGGCGCAGCAGCCAGGCGAGCGCCAGCTGGGCGGGCGTCGCGTCGTGGCCGGTGGCGATGGCGTCCAGCGGGCCGCCCGGCTTGGCCAGGTTGCCGGTGGCGATCGGGAACCACGGGATGAACGCCAGGTCGTGGCGCTCGCAGTGGTCCAGGACGTCCTCGGCGCTGCGGTCGGCCAGGTTGTAGAGGTTCTGCACCGACACGATCGGGGTGATCTGCTGGGCCGCCTCGATCTGCGCGACGGTCACCTCGGACAGCCCGATGTGTCGGATCTTGCCCTCCTGCTGGAGCAGGGCCAGCTCGCCGAGCTGGTCCTCCAGCGGCACCTTCGCGTCGATCCGGTGCAGCTGGTAGAGCCCGATGGACTCCACGCCCAGGTGCCGCAGGCTCAGCTCGCACTGCTGGCGCAGGTATTCCGGGCGTCCCACCGGCCGCCAGTCGCCCGGCCCGGAACGGGTCAGGCCGGCCTTGGTCGCGATGACCAGATCATCGGCGTACGGGTGCAGCGCCTCCCTGATCAGCAACTCGGAGACGAACGGCCCGTACGAGTCGGCCGTGTCGATGAACGTGACCCCCAGCTCGTACGCCCGGCGCAGCACCCGGACCGCCTCGGCCGGGTCCTTCGGGTCACCCCACACCCCCGGCCCGGTGAGCTGCATGGCCCCGTAACCGAGCCGGTCGACCTGGAGGTCGCCACCGATCCGGTAGGTGCCGGACGCCTTCGCGGGCTGACTGCTGGACCCCATGTGCCGTACCCCGATCCTGTTCGTTGTCGTCAGCGGCAAATCTAGCCACCACCACAACGCCTTTCCCGAAGATCGCCGTCGGCAACACCCGCGGGCCGAATGTGGGCACCGACACGCGCTCAGCCGACGTGCCGGATGACCACCAGCGCCTGGTCGTCGTCGGAGCCGGAGAGCTTGGCCAGGAGGGTGTCCGCGATGGCCTCCACCGGCTGGTCGCGTACCGGCACGAGCACCTCGTGCAACGCCGTCACCCCGGCGTCGTACGCCTGGTCGCGCCGCTCCACCAACCCGTCCGTGTACGCCACCAGCAGGTCACCCGGGCCGAACGCCACAGTGGTCACCGGCACCGGATCGCGGACCAGCCCCAGCGGCAGCGAGTGCCCCGTCCAGACCGTCTCGGGTGGCCGTCCCGACGGCAGCAGCACCGGGTGCGGATGCCCCACCCGGGCCACCTGCGCCTCGCCGGCCACCGGGTCGACCACCATCGCCAGGCAGGTGCCGAGGAAACCGACCCCGAGCAGCCCGGTCAACCGGGGGAACACCTCGGCCAGCGGCACCCCGGACCGGATCAGGGTGTTCACCACCGTCCGCAGCTGCGCCATGTCGGCCGCCGCCTCGACCTGGTGGCCCACCACGTCACCGACCACCACGGCCAGCCGGCCGTCGTCCAGGTCGACCAGGTCGTACCAGTCGCCGCCCAGGTGCAGGCCGCTCATCGCCGGCTGGTAGCGGGTGGCCACCTCCAGGCCGGGCGGCCCGATCGCGGCCGAGGTGCGCAGCCGGCCCGCCAGCCGGGTCACCAGGTTGTGCTCGGCGGCGGCCAACCGGACCCGCTCCAGGGTCTGCTCGCACAGGTCGGCGATGGTGTCCAGCAACGCCAGGTCGTCGTCGTGCAGCGGGCGTTCCCGGGACCAGCCGAAACCCAGCGCGGCGATGGGTCGCCGGGACGCGTCCAGCAGCGGCAGCACCACCGTGGTCACCATGCCGTACGCGCCGGCCGGGTCCGGCAGGCCGGGATGCCGGGCGGCGAACTCGGCCCGGTTGCGCAGGATGATCCGCTCACCGGTGCGCAGCGCGCGGGCGAACGGCCGCGGATCGTCGATGGTCAGGTCGTCGAAGGTGGCGATCAGCCCGGTGGGCAGCCCGCCGTGCCACAGCCGGATCCGCCGGCCCTCGTCCCGCATCGCCAGGCCGGGCAGCGCCGCGCCGAGTGCCATCGGTGCGGCGTCCAGGATCACCTCGATCGCCTCACCGGTGGACCGGGTGACGCTGAGCCGGGCGGCGAACGCCGCCATCGCCCGCGCCGACGCGGTCAGCTCGGCCCGGCGCAACGCCTGGCTGCACAGCCCCGCCACCGCGTCGAGCAGGATGCGGCGGGCCTCCTCGTCGGCGACCGGTCCGGCCCACCGCACCTGCAACGCCCCGAGCACCGCGCCGCCTCCGTCGCGCAACGGCAGGCAGAGCCCGTCGGGCAGCGCCACGGTCGTCTCCTCGCGTACCGCGCGGGCCAGCGGTGCGTCGTCGGCGACCGCGAGCCGTCCGGGGCCGCTCCCGCCGGTGACCGTCAGGTCCAACGCGCCCGCCGCGGCCACCGCGACGCGGACCTCGGCCGCCCCGACCAGCGTCGGGGTGACCGTGGTGACCACCTCCGTCACCGCCTCGCGGCTCCCGGCGGCGCTGAGCGCCCCGGCGAGCCGGGCCAGCCCCTCGGCCTGCCGCAGCGCCCGCCGCCGCTCCCCGCCATGCTGATGCGGGACCGGTGGATCGAGGTCACGGCGCGCAGCGGGAATCCCGGTGCCGGTGCCGGTGCCGGCGGCGTCCGGCCGGCGGGCAGCGGCGGGCTCGTCGACGTCGGTGGCCTCGGCCACGTCGGTGGCCCGGTCGGCGGGGGTGACCGTTGCGGTGACGGTGGTGAAGACGCCGCCCGGCCGGCCGGTCGCATCGACGATCGGACCGGAGGAGAAGACCCACCGGCGTCGCTCCCCGCCGGAGTCGAACTCCCGTTCCTGCCGGCAGGTGACCTCGGCCGCGGTCAGCACCCCGGTCAGCGCCGGCACCGCGTCCGGCCAGACCGCCGCCCCGGGGCGGCCCGGCAGTTGCGGGCCGGTCGGGTCGGGCAGCGCCAGGTATCCGTCGTTGGGTAGCAGCACGAGTTCCGGGCCCCACCAGATCGCCGCCGGGGTCGGGCTGTGCAGGCAGATGACCAGGGCGGTACGCAGGCTCTGTGGCCAGTCCCGCAGGGGCCCGAGCGGGCTGCCGGTCCAGTCGTGCGCGACGATCCAGCGGCCGGTCCGGCCCGCGCCGGAGACGAGGGCCCGCCAGCGTGCGTCGTCCGTCGGCCGGGGAGCGGCGGCGGCGCGAGTCATGTCGGGACCTCCGCTCTGCGGATCGAGCGCTTCCCCATCAGTCGGACCGTACCAGCGTCGGCCGACGCGTACGTCTGTCGATCATCCGGTACGGCCTGCCGGAACGTCACCCCCGCTGTCCGGCGGACCGGCACCGGGGGCCACCCGGCGGATCCGCGCCGCGCCGCCCGTCCCGGCCGCCGCCCCCGCGCCGCCGGTCCCGGTGCCCGCTGCCGCATCCGACCGGTGCACGACGGCCGCCGGGGAGTTGTCCCGACCCGCCGCCGAGGGCGTCCCCATCGTGGGACGCTGGCCGGGTCCGGGGGAGACCGGCGCGGGGTGGCGCCGACGCGGGGGAAGGGGACGCGATGGCGGGTACGCCGCGGCTGGACTTCGCACTCGACACGTACGAGTGCATCGTGCTCTATCCCGGACCGGCCGGTCGGGTGCTGCCGAAGGAGACCGTGCAGCGGCTCCAGGCCGAGCACACCGCACACATGCGGGCCCTGCAACGCCGGGGTCTGGTGCTGGTGGCCGGTTCGATCGACGGCCCGGCCCGGGAACCCGCCCCGCCGATCGGCATCGGCCTGGCCCGCACCGGCTCGGTCGACGGCGTACGCAGCGTGATGGAGGCGGACCCGGCGGTACAGGCCGGCCTCTACATGGTCGACGTGCTGAGTTTCCTGTGCCCGGCCGGCTCGTTGGAGTTCCCGCTGGTCAAGACCGACAGCTAGGAGCTACGGCGGGAGGACGTCGGGTCGTGGTGACCGACGGTGCCGGTACCGGGGCGGCTGAGCACGGGAGCGCGCGGACGGCGTTGGCCCCCGGGCGGTACGATTCCCGGCGCGCGGTCGCCGATGCCCGCGACTCCCCGACGTCCCGGCGTGGCCTGCGTCCCGCCGGCCAGGTGCCCACCCCGCGCGTCGTCGGACCCCTGTTCCTCAGTCCGCAAGGGGTCGGCCCCCAGGTCGACCCGGAGGAGAGACTAGCCTGATGGGCGTGAACCGCCGCGCGAAGATCGTCTGCACTCTTGGTCCCGCCACCTCGTCCCCGGAGCGGCTTCGGGGCCTCATCGAGGCGGGCATGAACGTGGCCAGGCTGAACTTCAGCCACGGCAGTCACGCCGACCACGAGTCGGTGTACCGCATGGTCCGCGAGGCAGCCGAGGCGGTCGGCGTGCCGGTCGCCATCCTGGCCGACCTCCAGGGCCCGAAGATCCGGCTCGGCAAGTTCGCCGACGGGCCGCACGAGTGGCGTACCGGCGACTCGGTGGTGATCACCGGGGACGAGATCCTCGGCACCCGGGACCGGGTCTCCTGCACCTACCGCAAGCTGCCCCAGGAGGTGAAGCCGGGCGACCGGCTGCTGATCGACGACGGCCGGGTCGCCGTCGAGGTCAGCGACGTCACCGGCAACGACATCCGGTGCCTGGTCACCGAGGGTGGCCCGGTCTCCAACAACAAGGGCGTCTCGCTGCCGAACGTGGCGGTCAGCGTCCCGGCGATGTCGGACAAGGACGCCGAGGACCTGCGCTTCGCCCTCGGCCTGGGCGTCGACCTGGTCGCGCTCTCCTTCGTCCGCTCGGCGGAGGACATCAAGCTCGTCCACAACATCATGGACGAGGAGGGCGTACGCCGCCCGGTGCTGGCCAAGGTCGAGAAGCCCGAGGCGGTCGACCACCTGGAGGCGATCGTGCTCGCCTTCGACGGCGTCATGGTGGCCCGGGGTGACCTCGGCGTCGAGATGCCGCTGGACCAGGTGCCGCTGGTGCAGAAGCGGGCCGTGCAGCTGTGCCGGGAGAACGCCAAGCCGGTCATCGTGGCCACCCAGATGCTCGACTCCATGATCGAGAACTCCCGGCCGACCCGCGCCGAGGCCTCCGATGTGGCCAATGCGGTGCTCGACGGCGCGGACGCGGTGATGCTCTCCGGCGAGACCAGCGTCGGCAAGTACCCGGTGCTCACCGTCAGCACCATGGCCAAGATCATCACCACCACCGAGGCCGGTTCGATCGGGGTGCCCCGGCTCCAGCACGACCCGCGCACCCACGGTGGCGCGTTGACCGTGGCCGCGTCCTCGATCGCCCGCGCCATCGGGGCGAAGGCGCTGGTGGCCTTCTCGCAGACCGGCGACACCGTCAAGCGGCTCAGCCGGTTGCACTGCGACCTGCCGCTGCTGGCCTTCACCCCGGTCCCCGAGGTGCGCAGCCAGCTCGCGCTCTGCTGGGGCGTGGAGACCTTCCTGATGCCGTTCGTCCAGCACACCGACGACATGTTCCGCCAGGTCGACCAGGCGTTGCTCGGCCTCAACCAGGCGACCCCCGGCGACTACGTGGTGATCGTCGCGGGCAGCCCGCCCGGCACCCCCGGCTCCACCAACACCCTGCGCGTGCACCAGCTCGGCTCCCTGGTCGACGCCGCCTCCGCCCGGGCGCTCCAGTGAGCCCGTCGGCGCAGCGAACAGTGTCCGCCCGGTGAGCGCGAGGAGTGCGCCGGGGTTGCGCGCCCCGCAGTCGCGAACAGAGAGAATCCGGTGAACGGGCGTCCGGCGGCGACCGGCCAGGCCGCGGTCGACCAGCTCCTCGAGGTCCTCGACCTCGACCACACCGGCGCGATGACCTTCCGGGGCGTGAGTCCCTCGGTCGGTCCGCAGCGGGTGTTCGGGGGGCAGGTCGCCGGCCAGGCGTTGGTCGCCGCCGGGCGCACCGTCGACCCGGACCGGTTCGTGCACTCCCTGCACGGCTACTTCGTCCGGCCCGGCGACCCGGCCGAGCCGATCGACTACCAGGTGGAGAACGTCCGGGACGGGCGGTCCTTCTCGGTCCGCCGCTCGGTGGCGTTGCAGCACGACAAGCCGATCTTCTTCATGTCGGCGTCCTTCCAGCGGCAGGAAGAGGCCCTGGAACACCAGGCGCCCACCCCGCCCGACGTGCCCGCCCCGGACGACGTCCCGACGATGTCCGACCGGCTGGCCCGCTATCCGGAGCGGCTCGGCATCTGGGGGCAGATCCCCCGCCCGATCGACGTCCGTTACGTCGGCGAACCCGGCTGGGTACGCCCCGGCGACCGCCCCGCCGACCCGTACCAGCGGGTCTGGATGCGCATCGACGGCAAGCTGCCCGATGATCCGCTGCTGCACGCCTGCGCCCTCACCTACGCCTCGGACCTGACCCTGCTGGACTCGGTCCTGTCGGTGCACGGCGAGGTCTGGGGTCCGGGCGGCCTGGTCGGGGCGAGCCTGGACCACGCGTTGTGGTTCCACCGGTCGTTCCGGGCCGACGAGTGGTTCCTCTACGACTGCTGGAGCCCGTCCGCCTCCGGCGCGCGGGGCCTGGCCACCGGCCGGCTGTTCACCCTCGACGGCCGGCACATCGCCAGCGCCGTCCAGGAGGGCCTGCTGCGCCGCGTCGGCACCTGACCCGGCAGCGCCGCCGACCCACCGCCCGGCACCTGCGCGAGCAGAAGGCCACCCGGCAGGTGCCGACCGGGCGACCGGTCAGAAGCTGCTGACGACCTTCACCAACGCCTCGTCGATGGTGGCCGGGTTTCTGGCGTCGAATGCCTTGCCGGCCGACGCCTTGGCGATCCGGTCCAGCGCGGTCAGGTCCGATTCCTGGTCGAAGGCCACGCAGAAGACCTTCACCGGCTGCTTCGGGTCCAACGCGATGTCCCGCAGCAGTCGGTTCAGGTCGCTGTCCTTCTGGTACTCGTTCTTGCCGTCGGTGAGCACCACCACCGCGTTGATCCGGTTCGGGTCGTACTTGTCGAGCAGGGCGCGGTGCGCCGCGCGGACCGTCGCGTACAGCGCGGTGTTGCCGCCGATGCGCAGCCCGGCCAGCTTCCGGTTGAACGCGCCCCGGTTCAGTGGCGCGAGCCGCACCTCCTCGCTGTACGGCTTCTTCGGCCGCTGCGGGGTCTCGCTGGAGAATGACCAGAGCGCCACCTGGTCGGCGGCGTTGAGCAGCTCGATCGCCTTGCTGGCGGCGTCGCTCGCCACCTGGAACCGGGTCTGGTCGCCGACGCTGGCCTTCATCGAGCCGGAGGTGTCCACGGCGAGCAGGATGTTGGCCTTCTTGCGCAGGGTGTCCCAGCTGCCGAGGATCGCACCGACCACCTCCGGGGTGGGCGGGTCGAAGTAGGTGAGCCGGTCACCACCCGGCCCGGCCACCGTGGCCAGCAGCGTGTCGGCGGGCTGGCGCTCGTCGTCGCGGAAACCCAGGGCGGCGAAGCTGCGCTGCTGCGGGCCGTCCTGGAGAAACGTGAGGAAGTCCTCGGCGCCCTGGCGTTGCACCGGGTCGGCCGAGGGCAGCACCACGTACGGGTGGTCGAGGTTGAAGGTGCCCTCCTTGGGGTGCACCGCCACCAGCGGGACCCGGGGCTTGCTGCCGGTGGGGCTGAGCTGGCCCTGGTTGTAGAGGTAGACCAGCTCCTCCTGGAGGACGATCGCGCTCATGTCGGTCGCCGGGGCGTCCCCGGTGGCGGCGGCGTCGGCCTCGGCGAGGTTGCGCAGCAGATCCACCGAGTCGTCGCTGTAGTGCGAGACGTTGGCCTCGATCCGCCGGACGAACTGGGTCACCGCCGGCTGGGCGAGGTCCTCGCTGGTCAGATCGCTGGCCCGGTTGACCGCCGCGTAGTAGGTGGCGATCGTGGCGGCCAGGCCGGAGGTGGACAGGTGCGGGTTGTCCTTACCGAAGGTGAACCGGCCCCACTCGGGCTTGCCGAACGCCGCCCAGCCGGTGTCGCCGGAGAGGCCGAGGACGTCGGCCCAGCCGAGCGGGCCGCGCTGCTGCACCACCTCGCCCCGGTCCTTGGGCATGGCGATGACCAGGGGACTGTTGGCGATCGACGGGTACTGCCCGGGGGTCTGGACGGGCCGGCCCGCCGCCTTGTCGAGCAGGCGCAGCTGCCCGGTCCACAGCGACGAGGTGGGCAGCCACACCTGCGGTTCGGCGACCTTCGGCTGGGTGAGCGCCCACCCGCCGGCCAGCGCCTCCATCGCCTCGCCCGAGTTGAGGCCGTGCACGGTCACCTGCGCGCACCGGCCGCCGAAGCGCCGGTCGGCGGCGTTGTACCGGTCGGCGAGCTGGGCGACCAACTCGCTCTTCTCGGTGGAGGAGCTGACCTCCAGCCGTACGCAGTCGGCGCGGTCCGTCGGCCGGACGTACAGGTAGGCCGCGGCGATCACCGCGAGCCCCGCGACGACGGCCACCGCGTACGGGAGCAACGGTCGGGCGGGACGCTCACCGGTGGCCATCGGCTCCTCCAGGGGTTGGTGCGGCGGGTCAGGCGTCGGTACGGGGTGCCGGCACGGACTGTCCGGCGGGCTGCGGCGGGGGGCCGTGGGGCGCGGCGGAGGGGGTCAGCGCGGCGGCGACCAGCAGACGGACACCGTAGACCACGACGAGGGTGAGCGAGCCGACGGCGGCGGCGGTGCCCACGGCGGTGCTGGCGACGTACCCGGTGGCGCCGCCCACCGCGCCGAGGAAGATCGCGGTGGACACCCCCCACGGGTCGGCCCACTGCCGGCGCAGCCGCCGCCCGAAGCCGTCGCGCCGGGCCGGCGCGGTGACCACCGTGGCCGGTGGGGCCGTGGCCGTCCGGGCGGGTGCGGGCGGGCGGGCGGGGGCAGGGGCGGTGGCCCGGGTCCCCGGGGGTGCCGTCGGTCCGGGCGGGGCGGACCAGGCCGTCGCCGGTGGGGCCGTGGCCGGGTCGGTCGGCAGCTGCGGCGCGTGGTGGGCGGTCGACGTGGTGGGCCACGGTGCCGCCGCCGGCGGCTGCTGCCCGCTCGGCACGGGCGGTGCCGGGTGGCCGGTCGATGTGGTCGGCCAGGGTTGCGCCACCCCGGCGGTCGGCCAGGGGTCCGCCGCCGCGCCGGTCGGCCACGGATCGGCCGCTGCGCTGGTCGGCGCGTGCGGGGTGACCGGCGGGGGCGGCGGGGTGGACAGGGTCCGGGACAGCTGCTGGGTGGCCGCCGCGTCGGTGCCGGCCCGCAGGACGGTCTGCAACGGCACGTCGGCCCCCGGGTGGGTGTCCCGGCCGAGCAGCCGCAGCAGCACCTCCTGGGCGGTCGGCCGGGCCTGGTGGTCCTTGTCCAGACACTGCCCGATCAGGGTGGCCAGCGGGCCGGAGAGCCCGGTCAGCGCCGGGGGGTCGTGCAGGACCCGGTGCATCACCACCGCGATCGGGCCGGTGCCGAACGGCGGCTGTCCGCCCGCCGCGAAGGCGATGGTGCCCGCCCAGGCGAACACGTCGCTGGCCGGCCCGACCGCGTCGTCACGGAACCGCTCCGGGGCCATGTAGGGGGCGGTGCCCATGATGCGGTTGGTCATCGTCTCGGTGACGTCCAGCGCGCGGGCGATGCCGAAGTCGATCACCCGGGGGCCGTCCGCCCCGAGGATCACGTTGTCCGGCTTGAGGTCGCAGTGCACCACGTCGGACTGGTGGATCGCGGCGAGCGCGGTGGCGGTGCCCACGGCCAGCCGGTGCAGCGCGTTGCCGCCGATCGGGCCCTGCTCGCGGACGTGCCGTTGCAGGGTGACGCCCTCGATGAACTCGCTGACCACGTACGGCAGGTCGCCGTCCACGTCGGCGAAGAGGATCTGCGCGGTGCAGAACGGCGCGACCCGCCGGGCGGCGGCGATCTCCTTGGTGAACTGGGACTTCGCCGCGGGGTGCTGGTGCAGGTCCACATTGATCACTTTGACCGCGACCCACCGGCCCTGCTCGTCGCGGCCCAGGTAGACCACGCCCTGACCGCCCGCGCCGAGTCGACCGATCAGCTCGTACGGCCCGGCCTGGCGTGGGTCCCGTGGGTTCAGCGGCGTCACGTCCGGCATCGCTGTCGCTGCCCCCATCGGCCGGTGCTTCGGTGCGCTGGTGTGTGTGTCGTGCCCCGGCGACCCTGCCGGCGACACGGGTATGGTGCCATGCCCACGCCACCGGGACATGGCACCCTACCCGTTCGGTGGAGGGTGGCGACCCGGCCGGCCGGGTCGCCGACTAACCTTGCGGCCATGCGCCTCTCCGCTCGGGTCGACTATGCCCTCCGTGCGGCCGCCGAACTCGCGTCGGTCGCCGATGGCGCGGACTCCGGACGGTCCCGTCCCGTCACCGCCGAGCAGATCGCCCGGTCGCAGGACATCCCACCGAAGTTCCTGGAGAGCATCCTGCTCCAACTGCGCCGGGGTGGCATCGTGCACGCCCAGCGGGGCCCGGAGGGCGGCTACTGGCTGGCCCGTGCGGCGGCGGAGATCTCCCTCGCCGAGGTGATCCGGGTGATCGACGGTCCGCTCGCCCACGTCCGGGGGCAGCGCCCCGAGCAGCTCGGTTACCACGGCGCGGCGCAGGCGTTGCAGGAGGTCTGGATCGCGTTGCGGGCCAGCGAGCGGGAGATCCTGGAGCAGGTCACCATCGCCGACGTGGCGGCCGGGGTGCTGCCGGGCCGGATCACCGAGCTGGCCGCCGACCCCCGCGCCTGGAGCTGACCCCGCCAGGAGTCGCCCCCGCGCGTGGAGTTGACCCCGCGCGTGGAGTCGCCCCACCGCGCCCTGCGTTGTCCCACCCACCGATCGGGGGGTTGACCCGGGAGCGTCCGTGCCGCATTGTCGACCAAGTCGATAGGAGATGCCGAATAGTACGGAGGGCTCGTGCGCAAGCTTCTGATCCTCGCCCTGGTCGGGCTGGCTGCGCAGCTGGTCGACGGCGCGCTCGGCATGGCGTACGGGCTCACCTCGTCCACCCTGCTGCTCTTCGTCGGCGTCGCACCGGCCGCCGCCTCGGCGTCGGTGCACCTCGCCGAGATCGGCACCACGCTCGCCGCCGGTGTAGCGCACTGGCGGTTCGGCAACGTCGACTGGCGGGTGGTCACCCGGATCGCCCTGCCCGGCGCGGTCGGCGCGTTCCTCGGGGCCACCTTCCTCAGCTCCATCTCCACCGAGAACGCCGCCCCGTGGATGGCCGGCATCCTGTTCGCCCTCGGGGCGTACCTGCTGGTGCGTTTCTCCCGCCCGCTGCGCCAGCGTTCCGGCGCCGGGCGGCTGCGCGGCCGGTTCCTCGGCCCGCTCGGCCTGGTCGCCGGGTTCGTCGACGCCACCGGTGGCGGGGGATGGGGGCCGGTGGCCACCCCGGCGCTGCTGGTGTCCGGTCGGATGGAGCCCCGCAAGGTGATCGGCTCGGTGGACACCGCCGAGTTCGTGGTGGCCGGGGCGGCCAGCATCGGCTTCCTGATCGGCCTGGGCAGCGAGGGCTTCCTGCTGCCCACCGTCGCGGCGCTGCTGATCGGTGGCCTGATCGCCGCGCCGGTGGCCGCCTGGCTGGTGCGGATCGTCCCCGCGCAACTGCTGGGTGCCACCATCGGCGGGGTGATCGTGCTGACCAACGCCCGCATCCTGCTGAAGACCAGCGACGCGGGGTCCACCGTCCGTCCCGTTGTCTACGCGCTGCTCGCGGTGGGGTGGGTGGTGGCCCTGACGCTGGCCGTCCGCGCGCTGCGGCGGACCCGCCAGGCCCGCGCCATCGTCGACGCCGCCACCGAAACCGGTGCCACCGCCGCCGACGCCGGTGCCACCGCCGCTGGCACGCCGCCGTTGACGGGCACCGCGCCTACCGCCGTCGCCGGGCCCGCCCCGACCGGCACCGACCCGACGGGCACCGCGCCGACCGGCACCAAGCCGGCCAGCACCGCGCCGACCGGCAGCGACCCGGCCGGGGCCGATGACCGGCTGGCCGTCGTCGAGCGCTGACCGGCGACGGGGTACGCCGCCGGCATCGCCCGTCGCGATGACCGTCGCGGGCGTCGCGGACCCCGGTCGACCCGGGGCGGGGCGGTGACGGTCACCCGGGGGGTGTGTTGGCCCGGGCGGACCCGCCGGTCGAGGTGACCCCGGCGAGGATGTCCGTGGCCGCCGCCGACAGCAGGTCCCAGGCCCGGTCCACGTGTTCCGGCCCGGTCAGCGGTGCGCCGACGGCCAGGCGCAGGGTGTACCGGCCGTTGACCCGGGTGTGCGTCAGGTGCACCTGTCCGCTGTCGTTGACCCGGGCCAGCAGCGCCGCGCTGGCCTCGTCACCGGCCCGGAGCCGGAACGTGACCAGGGAGAACGGGTGCGGGGCGGCGAGGGCGAACCGGTCGTCGGCGCGTACCCGGGCGGCGAACCGGTCGGCCAGGGCGATCCCGGAGCGCAGGTGCGCGCGCAGCCCCTCGACGCCGTACCAACGCAGGACGAACCAGAGCTTGAGCGCCCGGAACCGGCGGCCCAGCGGGACCTGCCAGTCCCGGTAGTCGATGACGGCCCCGGATTCGCTGGCGGCGTTGCGGAGGAACTCCGGCATGACGGTCAGCGCCTCGATCAGCTCGCCCCGGTCGGCCACCCAGAAGGCGTCGCAGTCGAAGCCGGTGAGCAGCCACTTGTGCGGGTCGAAGCAGTACGAGTCGGCGTGCTCCACCCCGGCGTGCGACCAGCGCAGCTCGGGGCAGACCGCCGCCGCCCCGGCGTACGCCGCGTCGACGTGCAGCCAGATGCCGTACTCGGCGCAGATCACGCCGATCTCCGGCAGCGGGTCGACGGCGGTGGTGGAGGTGGTCCCGATGGTCGCCACCACGATGGCCGGCACCTCTCCGTTTGCCAGGTCCGCCTCGATCGCCGCCCGCAGCGCCGCCGGACGCATCGCCTGGGTCTCCGGGTCCACCTCGATGGTGCGGACGCCCTGCCCGCCGAGGCCGGCGATGCGGGCCGCCTTCTCGATCGAGGAGTGCCCGTGCGTGGAGGTGTACGCCCGGTACCGGCGGTCGACGCCCGCCTCCCGCCAGCGGCCCCCGCTGGCCCGGTGCAGGGCGGCCAGGGTGGCGACCAGGGTCGCCGAGGAGGCCGAGTCCTGGATGACGCCACCACCGGCGCCGGTGGAGCGGAACCTCGCGGGTAGGTCCATCAGCTCGACCAGCCAGTCCAGCACCACCGTCTCCAGTTCGGTGCCGGCCGGGTTGGTGGCCCAGAGCATGCCCTGGGCGCCGAGACCCGAGCTGACCAGGTCGGCCAGCACGCTGGGGCCGCTGGTGTTGGCCGGGAAGTAGCCGAAGAAGCCGGGGTGCTGCCAGTGGGTGACCCGGGGCACGATGATCTCGTCCAGGTCGGCGAGCATCGCCGCCACCGGCTCGCCGTGCGCGGGCGGGGTGGCCGGCAGGGCGGCGGTGACCGTGCCGGGCGGGTCCCGGGGGACCACCGGGCGCTGGTCCAGCGTCCGCCAGTAGTCGGCGACCCAGTCGACCACCGCGTACCCGGCGCGGCGGAACTCCTCGGGGTCCATGTGCTCAGCCATGGGCCGAGTCGATCAGGTGGGCCGGCCGGGAGCAAGAGCGGGTGTGGGTTGTGCGGGTGGAAAGCGTTGTCCTACGATCCGACTGCGCGGAGTCGAACCATGGATGTCGATACAAGGTGTCCGTCACCACCGTCAGTACGGCGCGCCATCCCGCCGGCCCGGGCAGGCCGGCGTCGGCACCGTGCGCTGACCTCCGCGAAAGGCGTTTGCATGCACCTGAGCCCACCCCGTCGCCGCGCCGCGTTACTCGCCGCCGCGGCGGCCACCACCCTCGCCGCCGGCACCCTCACCGCCGTGACGGCCTCGGCCGCCGCCGCCGGTTGCCGGGTCGACTACAAGATCAGTAGCCAGTGGGGCGGCGGCTTCGGCGCCGACGTCCTGGTCACCAACCTCGGCGACCCGATCAACGGCTGGACGCTGACCTGGTCCTACACGGCCGGTCAGCAGGTCGCCCAGGCGTGGAACGCCACGGTCACCCAGTCCGGTGCGCAGGTCAGCGCCAAGGACGCCGGCTACAACGCCGCGCTCGGCACCAACGGCACCGCGAGCTTCGGCTTCAACGCGTCGTGGAACAACGCCAGCAACCCGACGCCGGCCAGCTTCGTGCTCAACGGCACCACCTGCACCGGCGACACCGCGCCGACGACCGCACCCCCGACCACCGCGCCGCCGACCACGGCGCCGCCCACCACCGCACCACCGACCACCCCACCCCCGACGACACCCCCGCCGACCACGCCCCCGCCGACCAACCCGCCGGCCGGGGCCAAGCAGCTGGAGAACCTCGACCGGGGGCTGATCAGCGTGCGCTCCGGCAACGGGAACCTGGTCTCCTGGCGGCTGCTCGGCACCGAGACCTCCGGGGTGTCGTTCAATCTCTACCGGGGCTCCACCAAGGTCAACGCCTCGCCGGTCACCGGTGCCACCAACTACCTGGACAGCGGGGCGGCGGCCGGTTCGGCGTACACGGTGCGGGCCGTGGTGAACGGTGCCGAGCAGGCGGCGTCCGCGCCCGCGCTCCAGTTCGCCAACGGCTACCTGGACGTGCCGATCCAGCCGCCGGCCGGTGGCAGCACCCCGAGCGGGGAGGCGTACAGCTACTCGGCCAACGACGCGAGCGTCGGCGATCTCGACGGTGACGGCGACTACGAGATCGTGCTCAAGTGGGACCCGTCCAACGCCAAGGACAACAGCCAGTCCGGCTACACCGGCAACGTCTACGTCGACGCGTACACCCTGACCGGCAGTCGGTTGTGGCGCATCGACCTGGGCCGCAACATCCGGGCGGGCGCCCACTACACCCAGTTCCAGGTGTACGACTACGACGGTGACGGCAAGGCCGAGGTGGCCATGAAGACCGCCGACGGCACCCGCTCCGGCACCGGCCAGCTGATCGGCTCGTCGTCGGCGGACTACCGCAACTCCAGTGGTTACGTGCTGTCCGGCCCGGAGTACCTGACCATGTTCAACGGGCAGACCGGCGCCATCGCCTCCACCGTCAACTACGACCCGCCGCGCGGCACTGTCTCCTCCTGGGGCGACTCGTACGGCAACCGGGTCGACCGGTTCCTCGCCGGCACCGCCTACCTGGACGGGCAGCGACCGTCCCTGATCATGGCGCGCGGCTACTACACCCGCGCGGTGATCGCCGCCTGGGACTTCCGCAACGGCACGCTGACCAAGCGGTGGACGTTCGACTCCAACGCCTCCGGCAACTCGGCCGCCGCCGGCCAGGGCAACCACCAGCTCTCCGTCGCCGACGTGGACGCCGACGGCCGGCAGGAGATCGTGTACGGCGCGGCCACCATCGACGACAACGGCCGGCTGCTCTATTCCACCGGCAACGGCCACGGTGACGCCCTGCACGTCGGTGACCTGGACCCGAGCCGGGCCGGCCTGGAGGTCTTCAAGGTCGACGAGGACGCCAGCAAGCCCAGCTCGTGGTTCGCCGACGCGCGTACCGGTCAGATCATCTGGAAGACCGCGGCCTCCGGTGACAACGGTCGGGGTGTCTCGGGTGACATCTGGGCCGGCAGTCCGGGTGCCGAGTCGTGGTCGTCGGCGGTCGACGGCCTGGCCAACACCCGGGGGCAGAACATCGGCCGCAAGCCGTCGTCGGCGAACTTCCTCGCCTGGTGGGACGGCGACCCGGTGCGGGAACTCCTCGACGGCACCAAAATCGACAAGTACGGCACGGGTGGCGAGACCCGGCTGCTCACCGGCAGCAATGTGGCCTCCAACAACAGCACCAAGTCCACCCCGGCGCTCTCCGGCGACATCCTCGGTGACTGGCGCGAGGAGGTGATCTGGCGGACCAGCGACAGCCGGGCGCTGCGGATCTACAGCACCCCGACCCAGACCAGCACCCGGATCTACACGCTGATGCACGACCCGCAGTACCGCGCGGCGATCGCCTGGCAGAACACCGCCTACAACCAGCCGCCGCACCCGGGCTTCTTCATCGGCGACGGCATGTCCACCCCGCCCACGCCCAACATCTACCTGCGCTGACCCGACCCGGACCGCACCCGCCCCCACCGGGGCGGTTGTGGTCGGGGCCGAAAACGCAGGCACCGGGTCGCCAGCCGCGGAATCCGCTCAGCTGGCGACCCGGTGCACCACACCGCAGCACCCCCGACCCGTCCCGACCGGGAGTGCCGTACCACCACCGGTCATAAAGTTAGAGGTCTTGCGCGACGGTGGGGTGACGTGGCTATGAAGAGCGTGTTTCAGACGCTCCGGGAGAGCCCACCGGCGACCTTCCCGGCCACCAGCTCGAAGGAGCGCACCCGGTCGACCACGTCGTACACCATCGTGGTGAGCATCAGCTCGTTCGCGCCGGTGCGGGCCAGCAGCTCGGACAGCTGCCGACGGACCGTCTCCGGCGAACCCATCGCCTGCCCGTCGCGGCGCTGCCGGACGAACTCCCGCTCGATCTCGTTGTACGGATACCCGGCGGCATCCTCGGGGCTGGCCAGCGGCTCCGGCCGCCCCGACCGCAGCTTGAGGAACGACAGCGCGCTCGGCCCGGACAACCACTCGGCCCGCTCGTCGGTGTCGGCGCAGACCACGTTCACCGCCACCATCGCGTACGGCTCGCTCAGCCAACGCGACGGCCGGAAGTGCTGCCGGTAGAGCTGGAGCGCGGGCAGGGTGTGCTGCGCGCTGAAGTGGTGCGCGAACGAGAACGGCAGACCGAGCAGCCCGGCGAGCTGCGCGCTGAACCCGCTGGAGCCGAGGAGCCAGACGGCGGGGGACTGGCCCAGCCCCGGGGTGGCGGTGATCGCCCCCGGGTCGTCGCCGCTGAAGTAGTTCATCAGGTCGGCCAGCTCCCGGGGGAAGCCCTCCGCCGACAGCCCCTCCATGGTGCGGCGCAACGCCAGCGCGGTCCGCTGGTCGGTGCCCGGGGCCCGACCGATGCCGAGGTCGATCCGGCCCGGGTGCAGCGCCTCCAGGGTGCCGAACTGTTCGGCGACGACCAGCGGCGCGTGGTTGGGCAGCATCACCCCGCCCGAGCCCAGCCGGATCGTGGTGGTGTGCGCCGCCAGGTGGGCGAGCAGCACCGCCGGTGCGGAGCTGGCGATCGCCGGCATGTTGTGGTGCTCGGCCACCCAGAACCGGCGGTAGCCCAGCTCCTCGGTCCGGCGGGCCAGCTCGGTGGTGTGCCCGAGCGCCTCGGAGGCGGTGGCCCCGGCGGCGACCGGAGCAAGATCAAGAACAGACATCGGTACGTCGATCACGTCACTGCCCAACCCGCCCCGCGCCGGATTTGTTCCCTGGTCGCGGAGACCGACCGGCTGCTCGGTGCTGCCCGGGTGGGTTCCTCCGGGCGGTTGCCACACGGTGATCAGGAAGATGTGTCGGCGTCGTACGGTGCAGGTGGATGAACACGCGCGCGCTGCCGAACTGCCCGTATCATCGAGGTGCCGGGAGCGGGATTCGAACCCGCAAGCCCTTTCGGGCAGAAGTGTTTGAGACTTCCGTGTATGCCATTCCACCATCCCGGCGTCACCCCGCGGGGCGCGTGGCTCACTGTACCCGACTAGGCTCTTGCGGGAGTATGGGCGGTAGCTGTGCCGAGATCGATGGTGGGGGTAGGGCTGGTGGCCGAGACGCAGACGGATTCCGAGCGCAGGCGGGTACTGATCGCCGAGGATGAGGCGCTCATCCGACTGGACCTGGCCGAGATGCTGGTCGAGGAGGGCTATGAGGTCGTCGGCGAGGCCGGCGACGGCGAAACCGCCGTCCGGTTGGCCGAGGAACTCAAGCCCGATCTCGTCATCCTCGACATCAAGATGCCGATCATGGACGGGCTGGCGGCCGCCGAGCGGATCGCCGGCGCCCGGATCGCCCCGGTGATCATCCTGACCGCGTTCAGCCAGCGTGACCTGGTGGAGCGGGCGCGCGCCGCGGGCGCGATGGCATACCTGGTGAAGCCGTTCCAGAAGAGCGACCTGGTGCCGGCGGTCGAGATCGCCCTCTCCCGCTACTCCGAGATCGCCGCCCTGGAGTCGGAGGTGGCCGGCCTCACCGACCGGCTGGAGATCCGTAAGACGGTCGAACGCGCCAAGGGCGCGCTGATGACGACGTACGGGATGACCGAGCCGCAGGCGTTCAAGTGGATCCAGCGCACCGCGATGGACCACCGGATGACCATGAAGGAGGTCGCCGAGCGGATCCTCGCCGAGACCTCCGGTGGCGAGATCGCCGAGCAGCCCACCTCCTGACCGCCCCGCTCACCGGCCGCCGATCGGCGCGTCTTTTCTCCCCGGTCGGCGACCCGCACCGTCTGGTCGGCGCGCGGGCCCGGCCCTGACCGGTGGACGAACCCGTCCTGACGGTCGGACGGTTCCGCCCCTGACTGGCGGCTGACCGGTCCGTCGTCCACCCCGGACGGTGGGCGTCCCGTCCCCGATCGGCCGGCTCCCGGCCTCGGGCTGGTCGCGCGGGTCATCCGGCAGGTGGCCCGACGCGGACCCCCACGGCGGGCTTCCGCTGCGTAGCATCGACGCATGTCTGCCCGGCGGGTGCTCGTGGTGTGCGCTCTGCTCGTCCTGGTGGTCGCCGGCTGCGACCGCCCTGGAACCGGAGGCGACCGGGGTGACCCGGGAGTCGGCCGGTCGCCGGCCGACCGCGACCGGCCGGCGTCCATGGAGTTGGCCTGGCAGGAGGCGACGCTGCCCCTACCTCCGGGGCCGGCCGGACGACTGGTGCTGCGCGACGCGGTCTCCTGTGGCGGGAGTTGGTTCCTGGTCGGCGGGGTCGTCGACGCCGCCGGGGAGACCCGTCCGGCGGCCTGGTCCAGTGCGGACGGCTCCGCCTGGGCCCCGGTGCCGATCGCGGCCCGGACCTTCTACGGCCGGCAGCACGTGCTCTACGCGGCGGCCTGCGCGCCCGGCCCGACGGGCGGGCCGGACGGGGGTCGGGTAGCGGCGCTGGGTGCCAAGAACGGCGGGGTGCACGGCAATCCACGTACCGCTACCTGGGTACGCGACGGCGCCGGCCCGTTGCGGGAGGTGCCGGCGGCGTTCGAGCTGTTCGGGGGGCCGCGCGCGGTCAGCGTGGCCCGGCTTGCGGCCGGTGCGGGTGGCTGGTTGATCGCGGGTGCCCGGGTGGACGGCGCGGCGGTCTGGACGTCACCGGATGCGGGCGGCTTCACCCTGGCCGAAGGGCTGCCGGAGCTGGCCGGGGACGCCCGGGGTCGGACGGCGGCGTACGACGTGGTGGCTCTGCCGACGGGCTGGCTGGTGGTCGGATCGCTGCTGCCGGCCGGCGGTGCCGCGCTGACACCGATGGCCTGGACCTCGGTCGACGGGCGGTCCTGGCGGCGGACGGAGTTGCCGGTCGGGAACGGGCGGGGGCGGGCGGAGCGGGTGGTGCTGCGCGACGGCGTGCCGGTGGCGGTCGGAGCGGTCCCCGACGGCTTCGCCGTGTGGCGGGCCGACGACGGGTCGCGGTGGCGGCGGGTCGGTGGGTTCGGGGCGGTCGGTCCGGGGGTGCTGTCGGTGGTGGGGCTGACCGTGGTGCGGGGCGTGCTGGTGGCGGTGACCGGTGACGGCGCCGGTCGCTCTGCGTGGGCGTCGACGGACGGTGGGGCGTCGTGGCGGCCGGTGCCGACGCCGTCGATGGTGGTTGATGGGGGTGACACCGCCCTGACGATGGCCGGCGGGGAAGATCGACTGGTCTTGCTGGCCGACGACGGCCGAAGCTCTCATGCCTGGTGGGGGCGGGTTTGAGTGGCTATCGGCAGGGGGTGGCCCCGGGAGCGCTCCACACCTTCGAAAGAAAAGTGAAAGTCCTTCAGGGTTGATGGTTCTTACAGCGATCGTTTCCAATCCGCCACGGCGTGTAACGGTTCGATCAACCCCGCTTGCTGGGGCTTACGTCACCGCTTCCCGGTGGGATAACGTCCCGGCCCAGACCGGCGACGACGGTCTGGTTCGTCCGCCCCCGCAAGGGCCAATAGGCAGCGGGTGGTTCGGACCATGCGACGGAGGAGGGTTCCGGCCTTGAGGCAGAAGCTCGCACGCGTGATCGGTGGAGTCGCCATGCTGGCGCTCGTCGCCGGCGGCACCGCTTGCTCCAGCGGCAGCGACGACGAGGCGTCCGGTGGGGATGGCTGCGGCAGCAAGATCGCGTTCTTCGGCGCGCTGACCGGCAGCTCGGCGGCGCTGGGCATCAACGAGAAGAACGGCGTCAAGCTCGCCGTCGAGAAATACAACAAGGAGAACGCCGACTGCAAGGTCGAGCTGGCCGAGCTCGACTCGCAGGGCAGCCCGGACCAGGCCCCCGGCCTGGCCCAGAAGGCCATCGACGACGCCAAGATCCTCGGCATCATCGGCCCGGCCTACTCGGGTGAGTCCGAGGCCGCCGGCCCGCTGTTCAGCGAGGCCGGTCTGGTCACCATCACCCCCTCCGCCACCCGTCCCAGCCTCGCCCAGCAGGGCTGGAAGACCTTCTTCCGGGCGGTCGGCAACGACCTGAGCCAGGGCCCGGCGGCCGGTACCTACATCAAGAACGTGCTCAAGGCCGACAAGGTCTACGTCATCGACGACCAGTCCGCCTACGGCGCGGGCCTGGCCGACGAGGTCAAGAAGGTCCTCGGCAGCGCGGTCGTCGGCTCGGACAAGGTCCAGGGCGAGGGCAAGCAGACCGAGTTCTCCGGCGTGGTGACCAAGGTCAAGGCCGCCAACGTCAAGGCGGTCTTCTTCGGCGGCTACTACCAGGAGGCCGGCCTGATCCGCAAGCAGCTCACCGCTGCCGGCGTCACCGCCCCGCTGGTCGCCGGTGACGGCACCAACGACCCGGCGTACATCACCTCGGCCGGTGCCGCCGCTGCCGAGGGCACCATCCTCACCTGCCCGTGCGCGCCGGCCGCCGAGGCCCGCGGCACGTTCGTCGAGGAGTTCAAGGCGCTCAACGGGGCCGACCCGGGCACCTACAGCGACACCGCCTACGACGCCGCGAACATCCTGCTCGCCGGCATCAAGGCCAAGAAGACCACCCGCGCCGACCTGCTCGAGTTCGTGAAGAGCTACGACGGCGAGGGTGTCGCCTCCAAGTACAAGTTCGTCGAGGGCGGCGAGCTGGACCCGGCGCAGGTCGTGGTCTGGGCGTTCAAGGTGCAGGGCGGCAAGGTCGTTCCCGACCAGGAGATCCCGAAGTCCTGACCACGGTCGCCGAGAGCGATTGACGACAGATCGCGGGTGCGGCCGGGAGCTAGCTCGCTCCCGGCCGCACCTTCTCTTTCTCCACACCTGACGGAGCGGCCCTCCCGTGAACTTCGACGGACTGTTCTCCAACTTCGGGGAACTCACCACGACCGGCCTGACACAGGGTGCGATCTACGCCCTGGTCGCGCTCGGCTACACGCTGGTCTACGGCGTACTCAGACTCATCAACTTCGCCCACTCCGAGGTCTTCATCGCCGGCGCGTTCGCCGCCATCTGGACCTGGAACGGCTTCGGCCTCGACCAGGACTCCCAGGTCAGCGGGGTCGGCTCGATCCTGTTCTACCTGCTCGTCGCGATGATCGTCGCGGCCATCGCGTCGGCCGGCACGGCGACCGTGATCGAGCGGGTGGCGTACCGGCCGCTGCGCAAGCGCAACGCGCCGCCGCTGGCCTTCCTGATCACCGCGATCGGTGCCTCGATCGCGATCTCGGAGGCGTTCGGCATCTGGACCCGTCGACGTCCCGAGGGCGCACCGATCCTGATCAGCCAGAAGCCACTCTTCCACCTCTTCGGGGTGCCGATCGACGGGGTGCAGTTGCTCACCCTCGGCGCCGCGCTGGTGATGATGGTCGCGCTGGACCAGTTCATCAACCGCAGCCGGGTCGGCCGCGGCATCCGGGCGGTCGCCCAGGACGCCAACACCGCCGCGCTGATGGGCGTGAACAAGGACCGGATCATCCTGATGGTCTTCATCGCCGGTGGCACCATGGCCGGCGTCGCCGGCCTGCTCTACGACGTGCGGATCCAGAGCCTGACCTACAGCGTCGGCTTCCTGCTCGGCCTCAAGGCGTTCACCGCCGCCGTGCTCGGCGGCATCGGCAACCTGCGGGGCGCCCTGGTCGGCGGCCTGTTGCTGGGTGTGGTGGAGAACTACGCATCGGGGCTGTTCGGCAGCGAGTGGAAGGACTTCGCCGCCTTCGCCGTGCTGGTGGTGCTGCTGATGTTCCGGCCGACCGGTCTGCTGGGCGAATCGCTGGGAAGGGCACGGGCATGACGACGACGGTAAATCCGCCGACCCCCGAGCAGCAGCAGGGGATCGGGACACGGCTGCGGCACGGCCGCGAGGCCATCTCGCAGCGGTGGCACGACGCCCCGCGCTGGGTGCGCTGGGCGGCGCTGGTGGCGCTGATCGCGTTCTTCTACGCGCTGCCCAACAAGGAGTTCTACCAGTACCTGGGGCCGATCCCGACCACGGGCTCCAACTTTACCCAGGTGCTGTTTACCGTCTCGATCTACGTGCTGCTGGCGGTCGGGCTGAACATCGTGGTCGGCTTCGCCGGCCTGCTCGACCTCGGCTACTTCGGCTTCTTCGCCGTCGGCGCGTACACAGTGGCGGTGTTGACCTCACCGAGCAGCAACCTCAAGACGCTCTGGCCGTGGCTGCTGGTGGTGCCGATCGCGATCGCCCTCACCATGGTCTCCGGCATCATGCTCGGCACCCCGACGCTGCGGCTGCGCGGCGACTACCTGGCGCTGGTGACGCTCGGCTTCGCCGAGATGATCCGGATCGCTGCGGTCAGCTCCGACTTCCTCAAGGGCCAGCGGGGCTTCAACCAGATCCCGCACCCACCCGGCAAGTACGCCGACGGCAAGCCGTTCTTCGGGGTGCTCGACGCCCGCCCGTACTACTGGCTGGTGCTCACGCTGATCATCCTGGTGGTGCTCGGGGTGCGGAACCTGACCCACAGCCGGGTCGGCCGGGCCTGGATCTCGATCCGGGAGGACGAGGACGCCGCCCAGCTGATGGGCGTGCCGACGTTCAAGTTCAAGCTCTGGGCGTTCGCCTCCGGAGCGGCGATCGCCGGCCTGGCCGGCGCGCTCTTCGCCGGCAAGCAGAACTTCGTCAACTCGCAGAACTTCGAGCTGCTCAACTCGATCATCATCCTGGCCGCGGTCATCCTCGGCGGCTCGGGCAACATCGTCGGCGCGATCGTCGGCGGCGGCCTGGTGGCGTACATGATCGAGCGGTTCCGCGGCATCGAGCTGTTCGGCACCGAGCTCTACGAATACCGGTTCCTCTTCTTCGGTGTGGTGCTCGTGGTGATGATGATCTTCCGGCCGCAGGGCATCATTCCGAACCGACGGCGAGCGGCGGAGTTCAAGGACCGTCGCAAGGAGGTGATCGTCGGTGAGTGACACCGAACGGACCCCGGTGGTGCCGGCCCAGGCGGACGCACCCATGGTCGAGACGCTGCCCGCGCGGGAGCCACTGCTGGAGGTCGACCACGTCACGCTGCGCTTCGGCGGCGTGGTGGCGCTCAACGACGTGGACTTCACCCTCTACAAGGGTGAGATCCTCGGGCTGATCGGCCCGAACGGCGCCGGCAAGACCACCTGCTTCAACGCGATGACCGGCATCTACCAGCCCAGCGAGGGGCAGATCCGGTTCCGCGGCGAGAAGATCAGCGGCAAGAAGCGGCACCAGATCACCCAGCTGGGCATGGCGCGGACGTTCCAGAACATCCGCCTCTTCCCGGAGATGACCGCGCTGGAGAACGTGCAGGTCGGTGCCGACGCGCACCACAGGACCAGCGTGGTCTCGGCGCTGTTCCGGCTGCCCCGGCACCGGCGCGAGGAGCGCGAGGGCCGGGAGAAGGCGGAGCGGCTGCTGGAGTTCGTCGGCATCCGGCCCCGGATGCACGAGTTCGCCCGCAACCTGTCCTACGGCGAGCAGCGTCGGCTGGAGATCGCCCGGGCCCTGGCCACCGACCCGGTGCTGCTCTGCCTGGACGAGCCGGCCGCCGGCTTCAACCCGGCGGAGAAGGAGGAACTGCTCCAGCTCATCCGGCAGATCCGCGACACCGGCGTGACCGTGCTGCTGATCGAGCACGACATGCGCCTGGTCATGGGCGTCACCGACCGGATCGTGGTGCTGGAGTTCGGGAAGAAGATCGCCGAGGGTCTGCCCGCCGAGGTGCGGGACAACCCGAAGGTGGTCGCGGCGTACCTGGGGGTACCGGACGATGCTGCTTGAGATTGACGACGTCAGCCTGCTGTACGGGCGCATCCAGGCGCTGCACGGGATCAGCCTGACCGTGGGCGAGGGCGAGATTGTCGCCCTGATCGGCGCGAACGGCGCCGGCAAGTCCACCACCATGCGGGCGATCTCCGGCATCCGGCCGATCGCTACCGGGGCGATCCGCTTCGAGGGCGAGGACATCTCCAAGCTCCGGGCGGACCTGCGGGTCCGGCGGGGGCTGTGCCAGGCCCCCGAGGGCCGGGGCATCTTCCCCGGCATGAGCGTGCTGGAGAACCTCGACATGGGCGCCTACACCCGGCGGGACCGGGCCGGCATCGCCCAGGACCTCAACCGGGTGCTGGAGCTGTTCCCCCGGCTGGCCGAGCGGCGCAAGCAGGCCGGGGGCACCCTCTCCGGCGGCGAGCAGCAGATGCTGGCCGTCGGCCGGGCGCTGATGAGCCGACCCAAGCTGCTGCTGCTCGACGAGCCGTCGATGGGTCTGGCCCCGATGCTGATCCAGCAGATCTTCACCATCATCACCGAGATCAACGAGCAGGGCACCACCATCCTGCTGGTGGAGCAGAACGCGCAGCAGGCCCTCGCCCGGGCCCACCGGGCGTACGTGCTGGAGACCGGGCGGATCGTCAAGAGCGGCACCGGCGCGGAGCTGCTGCACGACCCGTCGGTCAAAGAGGCGTACCTCGGCGTGGCCTGACCGCGTCGCCCCCCTCGCAAAGGAGTACACAATGTTCCAGCTCCACCCCGGTCGGCGGGCGGCGCTCGGCGTCGCCGGCGCTGCCGTCCTGCTGCTCTCCCTCGCCGCCTGCGGCGAGGAGGAGAGCACCGAGCAGCCCGGCGGCGGTCCCTCGGTCAGCGCGTCGGCGGACACCTCCCTGGCCGACAAGGTGCCGGCCGCGATCAAGGCCGACGGTAAGATCGTCGTGGGCACCGACTCGACGTACGCCCCGGCGGAGTTCCTGGACTCCGACGGCAAGACGGTCATCGGCTTCGACGTCGAGCTGTTCACCGCCGTGGCGGCCAAGCTCGGCCTCAAGGCGGAGTTCGTCTCCGCGCCGTTCGGCGACATCATCTCCGGCGTCGGCAGCGGCAAGTACGAGGTCGGCGTCTCGTCGTTCACCATCAACGACGAGCGCAAGCAGCAGGCCAACATGGTCAGCTACTTCCAGGTCGGCACCCAGTGGGTGACCAAGAAGGGCAACCCGGCCGGCATCAAGATCGACGACGCCTGCGGCAAGAAGATCGCCGTGCAGAAGGACACCGTCCAGGTCGAGGACATCCAGAAGCGCTCCAAGACCTGCGCCGGCGCCGGCAAGAAGGCGATCACCATCGAGCAGTTCCCCGGTCAGGACGCCGCGACCGCCGCGGTGGTCTCCGGCAAGGACGACGCGATGCTCGCCGACTACCCGGTCGGGGTGTTCGCGGTGACCCAGTCCAACGATGCCCTCGAACTGCTCGACAAGCAGTACGAGGCCGCCCCGTACGGCTACGTGGTCGGCAAGGACCAGGCGGCGTTCGCCGAGGCGGTCCGGGACGCGACCAAGGCGCTGATCGCCGACGGGTCGTACAAGTCGGTGCTGGACAAGTGGAAGGTGGCGGACGGCGCGATCACGGACCCCGCGATCAACCCGTAACCAGTCATGGAATCCCACGACACTTCCACCGTGCGGGCGCGGCCGGAGCCTCTCCGCGCCGTGCCCGTACGGCACCCGGGGCGCTGGGTCGCGGTCGCCGTGCTGGCCGTGCTGGTCGCCATGTTCGTCCACCTGCTGGTCACCAACGCCGCCTTCAACTGGTCGTTCATGGCGGACAAGATGTTCCGTCCGCCGATCATCGAGGGGCTGCTGCGCGGCACGGTGCTGATGACGGTGAGCGCGATGCTCATCGGCGTCACCCTCGGCGTGGTGGTCGCGGTGATGCGGCTGTCGGACAATCCGATCCTGCGCGGGGTCGCCTGGCTCTACACCTGGTTCTTCCGGGCGGTGCCCCGGCTGGTGCTGCTGGCGGTCTTCGGCAACATCGGCATCCTGTGGAGCCGGATCGAGTTCGGGGTGCCGTTCGACACCCAGCTCGGCCAGCTCTTCGGCATCGACAACCTCAACCTGCGGCTGTTCGGCTTCTCCTCCCGGGACATCCTCACCGGGTTCATGGCCGGCCTGCTGGGGCTGGCGCTCTCCGAGGCGGCCTACATGGCCGAGATCGTCCGCGCCGGCATCCAGTCGGTCGACGAGGGGCAGACCGAGGCGGCCCAGGCGCTGGGCATGAGCCGCGGTCAGCTGCTGCGCCGGGTGGTGCTGCCGCAGGCGATGCGGGTGATCATCCCGCCGACCGGCAACGAGACCATCGCGATGCTCAAGGACACCTCGCTACTGCTCTACGTGCCGGTGAGCGTGGAGTTGTTCTTCCAGCTCGACGCGGTGGGCAAGCGGACCTTCCAGATCTTCCCGATGTACGTGGCCGCCTGCCTGTGGTACCTCTTCCTGACCAGCATCCTGCTGGTCGGGCAGTACTTCCTGGAGCGGCACTTCGGCAAGGGCTACGGCCCCGCCGGTCGGGCCCGGCTGCGGTTGCGCGGGATGGCGGCGGAGACCGGTGGCGGCGGCAATTCGGGGACGGTGGGTCCGGCATGAGTGAGCTGATTCCCGGCCAGCCGGGCGCGCCGGCCGCCGAGTCGCGGGCCGGTGCGCCGGCCGACGGGTCCGGGCTGATGGTCCGGGCCGAGCAGGTGCACAAGTCGTTCGGCTCCCTGGAGGTGCTCAAGGGCATCGACCTGGAGGTCCGGGCCGGCGAGGTGTGCTGCCTGCTGGGGCCCTCCGGCTCCGGCAAGTCGACCTTCCTGCGCTGCATCAACCACCTGGAGAAGATCAACGCCGGCTCGATCCGGGTCGACGGCGACCTGATCGGCTACCGGGAGCGCGGCGGCAGGCTGCACGAGATGCGGGAGAAGGAGGTGGCCGCGCAGCGCCGGGCGATCGGCATGGTGTTCCAGCGGTTCAACCTCTTCCCGCATATGACGGTGCTGGGCAACGTGGTCGAGGCTCCGGTGCTGCTGGGCCGGGAGAAGAAGGCGGCGGCCCGGGAACGGGCCGCGCAGCTGCTGGAGCGGGTGGGGCTGGGCGACAAGCTCGGGGCGTACCCGGGTCAGCTCTCCGGCGGGCAACAGCAGCGGGTGGCGATCGCCCGCGCGCTGGCCATGCGGCCGAAGCTGATGCTCTTCGACGAGCCGACCAGCGCGCTCGACCCGGAACTGGTCGGTGAGGTCCTCGACGTGATGAAGGACCTGGCCCGGGACGGGATGACCATGATCGTGGTGACCCACGAGATCGGCTTCGCCCGGGAGGTCGGCGACACGCTGGTCTTCATGGACGGCGGCGTGGTCGTCGAGGCCGGCGACCCGCGCGAGGTGATCGCCAACCCGCAGCACGAGCGGACCAGGGCGTTCCTGGCCAAGGTGCTCTGACCGTTGGCCCGACGGCGGCCCGCTGCGGTGTCACCCCACCGCGTCGGGCCGCCGTTTCTGTCCCGTTATGCCCGCGCCCCGGGTCCGGGGTCCGTCCCGGTCCGGTGGCCACCACGGGGCGCGCCCGTGCCGCCGCCCGGCCTTGTCGGGGGTACGGACTAGAGTCGCTGCCGTGACAGCTACGACGCCGCGCCTGCTTCTCGTCGACGGACACTCCCTGGCATACCGGGCGTTCTTCGCTCTGCCGGTGGAGAACTTCTCCACCACGACCGGGCAGCCGACCAACGCGGTCTACGGCTTCACCTCGATGCTGATCAACGTGCTCCGCGACGAGCAGCCGACCCACATCGTGGTCGCCTTCGACGTGTCCCGGCACTCCTTCCGCACCGAGAAGTACGCGGAGTACAAGGCCGGCCGCAGCGAGACCCCGGCCGACTTCAAGGGTCAGGTCAGCCTGGTCAAGGAGGTCCTCGACGCGCTGCGCATCCCGGTCGTCGAGCAACCGGGCTACGAGGCCGACGACGTCATCGCCACCCTCGCCTGCCAGGCTCGCGACCAGGGCATGCAGGTGCTGATCAGCACCGGCGACCGGGACGCCTTCCAGCTCGTCGGCGACACCGTGACCGTGCTCTACCCCCGCAAGGGCGTCTCCGACCTGGCCCGGATGGACCCGGCCGCGATCGAGGCGAAGTACGGCGTGGGCCCGCAGCGCTACCGCGACCTGGCCGCGCTGGTCGGCGAGACCAGCGACAACCTGCCCGGCATCCCCGGCGTCGGCCCCAAGACGGCCGCCAAGTGGATCACCACGTACGGCGGGGTCGAGGGCGTGATCGCCCACGCCGACGAGATCAAGGGCAAGGCCGGCGACAGCCTGCGCGAGCGGCTCGCCGACGTGATCCGCAACTACGAGATCAACTGCCTGGTCTCCGACCTGGAGCTGCCGGTCCGTCCCGAGGACGCCCGCTGGCAGGGCTGGGACCGGGAGGCCGTGCACCAGGTGTTCGACACCCTCCAGTTCCGCATTCTGCGCGACCGGCTCTACCAGTACCTGGAGGCGGTGGAGCCGGAGGCCGAGGCGGGCTTCGACCTGACCGCCGAGGTGCTCACCGCGCCCGGCGCGTTGAGCGGCTGGCTGGCCACGCACGCCCCGGTCGGCACCCAGGTCGGCGTGGCGGTGAAGACGCCGGCCAAGCCGAAGGAACCCCGCGAGCGGTACGAGCCGCAGCTGGAGGCACTGGCGTTCGCGCTGGCCAGCGGTCCGGCGGCGTGGCTCGACCCGACGACGCTGGCCGAGGACGACGAACGCGCCCTGGCCGGCTGGCTGGCCGACCCGCAGCAGCCGAAGGTGCTGCACGACAGCAAGCACGCCCGGCTCGCGTTCGCCGCACGTGGCTGGTCCCTGGCCGGCGTCGCCCGGGACACCGAGGTCGCCGCCTACCTGGCCCGTCCCGACCAGCGCTCCTACGACCTGACCGATCTGGCGCTGCGCTATCTGCACCGCGAGCTGCGGGTCGACGCGCCGGAGACCGGGCAGCTCACCTTCGACGGCCTCGGTGACGACGGCGAGGCCGAGCAGAACCTGATGCTCCAGGCGCGGGCCACCCTCGACCTGGCCGACGCGATCGACGCCGAGCTGTCCCGCGACGGCGAGCAGTCCGCCCGGTTGATGGCCGAGGTGGAGCTGCCGCTGTCCGAGGTGCTCGCCGCGATGCAGCGCGTCGGCATCGGCGCCGACCTGGACTATCTCCAGGAGCTGGAGGCGCACTTCGCGGGCGAGGTGAAGTCCGCCGCGCAGAGCGCGTACGCCGCCGTGGGGCGGGAGTTCAACCTGGGCTCGCCCAAGCAGCTCCAGGAACTGCTCTTCGGCGAGCTGGGGCTACCGAAGACCAAGAAGATCAAGACCGGCTACACCACCGACGCCGACGCGCTCCAGTGGCTGCACGCGCAGAACCCGCACCCGGTGCTGGAGCACCTGCTGCGCCACCGGGACGTGGCGAAGCTCAAGACCACCGTCGACGGCCTGCTCAAGTCGGTGGCCGATGACGGCCGCATCCACACCACGTTCAAGCAGACCGTGGCGGCCACCGGCCGACTCTCCTCCACCGACCCGAATCTCCAGAACATCCCGATCCGCACCGAGGAGGGCCGGCGCATCCGCCGGGCCTTCGTGGTGGGCGACGGCTACCAGACGTTGCTCACCGCCGACTACAGCCAGATCGAGATGCGGATCATGGCGCACCTGTCCCTGGACGAGGCGCTGATCGAGGCGTTCAACTCCGGCCACGACTTCCACGCCGCCACCGCGTCCTCGGTCTTCGAGGTCCCGGTCGGCGAGGTCACCGCCGACCAGCGCCGCAAGATCAAGGCGATGAACTACGGCCTGGCGTACGGGCTGAGCGCGTTCGGCCTGTCCCAGCAGCTCGGCATCACCGCCGAGGAGGCCCGAGGGCTGATGGACAACTACTTCGCCGGCTTCGGCGGGGTGCGCGACTACCTGCACGAGGTGGTGGCCCGGGCCCGTCAGGACGGCTACACCTCCACCGTCCTGGGTCGCCGCCGCTACCTGCCCGACCTGGTGAGCGACAACCGGCAACGCCGGGACATGGCCGAGCGGATGGCGCTGAACGCCCCCATCCAGGGCTCGGCGGCCGACATCATCAAGGTCGCCATGCTGCGCGTCGACACCGCGGTGCGCGACGCCGGGCTGCGGTCCCGGATGCTGCTCCAGGTGCACGACGAGTTGGTCTTCGAGGTCGCCCCCGATGAGCGGGAGGCGTTGGAGGCGCTGGTCCGACAGGAGATGGGTGCCGCGTACCCGCTGTCGGTGCCGCTGGAGGTCTCCGTCGGCGAAGGCCGGGACTGGAACAGCGCCGACCATTAGTCCCGTTGGCCCTTCGGCCCGGTGGGCCCGTTTGGCTGATCGGCCCGGTGGCCGAGGTCGGCTGGTCGGCTGGTCGGCCCGGTGGGCTGGTTGGTCCAGTGCCCGTTGATCCGTAGCCCTTCGCCGCCGGTTGGCCCGGTGATCGGCTGTTCGGGGAGTGACGGGTCCGGTTCGCGGTGCGGACCGGTGGTGCCCGCCGCCTGTTGTCCGTCGCGGGTCGGCCGGGGGCGCGACGACGGCGCCCGGGTGTCGACCGGGACGAGGGTGTCCTCCGACTGTTGTCCGTTGCGGGTCGGCCGGGGCTATGTGCTTCCGGAAGTCGTTATGCCGCGCTGTCATATTCATGCCCCAGCGGCATATCGCTCGCGGTGGTAACCATGCCCCAGCGGCATATCGCTCGCGGTGGTAACCATGTCCGGAGGTGGATCGCGTCGCGGGGGTCCGCACGCGGTGGCGGGATCAGCGGCACGAACACCACATCGCGGGCGGGGTGGCCGGCTGATCCGGCGGTGGACCGGGCTCGGGGTGCCCCTCAGTGGTGTCCACGCGGGTGGACCGGGCTCGCGGTGCCCTCAGCGGTGTCCACGCGGGTGGACCGGGGGTGTGTCATCCGTCGGCACTCAACGGCGTCCACCACGGGTGGGCGGGGGCGTGGTCCGTCGGCATGTCGGCGGCCTTCCACCACGGACGAGCGGCGTACGGGTGGTCTGTCGGAGGGTCGGGCTAGCGTGCTGGGCAGCGCGTTCGACCTGACCAGTGGAATTCTGACCGGCTCGATCGGGACCAGGGGGAGACATGACCACACTCCACAACCGGCCGCACACCGCGCTGCTCGTCGTCGACGTGCAGAACGGCGTCGTCGCGGGGACGTACCGGCGGGACGACGTCGTCGGCATCGTGGGCGCACTGGTGCAGCGGGCCCGACACGAGGGGGTGCCGGTCATCTGGGTGCAGCACTCCGACGCCCAACTCGTCCGGGGATGCGACGACTGGCGGATCGTCCCCGAGTTGGTCCCCGGCGAGGCCGAGCCGCTGGTCGAGAAGCACCACGGCGACTCCTTCGAGGACACCCCGCTGGAGTCGGTGCTGGCCGGGCTGGGGGTCGGGCGACTCGTGGTGGCCGGTGCGGAGACCGACGCATGCGTCCGGTCGACGCTGCACGGCGCGTTCGTCCGGGGCTACGACACCACGCTGGTGGGCGACGCCCACACCACGCAGGACCGGACGGCGTGGGGGGCTCCACCGCCCGAGCAGGTCGTCGCGCACACCAACCTCTACTGGGCCCACCAGACGGCCCCGGGACGCACGGCCGGCACGGTCGAGGCGAAAGACGTCGACTTCGCCGCCCTGGCCTGACACCCGTCGGCTCGGCCTGACTTCGCCGCCCCGATCTGGCTCCGCTGTCCCGGCCTGACTTCGCCGTCCGTGTCGGACGCCCCGCTGTCCCGGCCTGATCTCGCGGTCTGCGTCGGATTTCCCGCTGTCCGAGCCCGGCTTCGCGTTCCAGGTTGGCGGCTGGGCCTCGGGGCGACCGGCGCCGGTCATCGCAGCGGGTCATGCCCCCAGTTCATCAGCGACCAGCGCCACTTCGTGTCCCGGACGTCGCCGGCGGGTCGCTGCGCCAGGTGCCGGTGCACGTACCCGATCACCGTGCGCATGTGCTGGTAGTCGGCGGCGGAGAGTTCGGCCCGCTTGCGGCGGAGCAGGTCGACGATCCGCCGACCGGACGAGTGGCCGACCGATTCGCCGCCACCTGACCGGCCACCCTTGTGCGAGCCGACCTGCTTGGACTCCGCCGTCTGCAACCACGAGGACAGCTCGCCGGGCCGCATGTTGACCGCCTCGGTGAACTCCCGGTAGGTCTGCTGCGGATCGTCAGCCCGGCTCATCGCGCACCGCCTCCGGCCAGTGGACGACGTCGGGGGCCGACGTGGTGGCTGCGGAACCTCTGCTCGGCCATGACCGCCGCGTACCCGACGGCGATCCACCGAAACGGTCAGGTCGGGCCGGGTGGTGCGTCACCGGGCCTGGCTCGGCGGTCGGCAGCGTGTGGTCCAACGGTTCGACCCGTTCGGCCGGCGGCCGGTGGTGGCGCTCAGCCCGACTCCGACGCCGTGCCTGCCCGTCCGGAGCGATGCGCAGCACCGGCCGGGTAGCTGCCGGCGGGCTTCTCGGTGACGAAGATGGCGGTGCCGGGGAAGAGTCGTCCGCGCAGCGGGCTCCACTGCCCCCACGTCTCCCGGTGTCCGGCCGGCCACTCCGGCTCCACCAGGTCCAGCAGGCGGAAGCCCGCGTCGATCAGCTCGCGGATCCGGTCACCGAGCGTCCGGTGCTGCTCGACGTAGCTGGCCACCCCCCGTTCGTCCTGCTCCACGTAGGGCGAGCGGTCGAAGTACGAGTGCACGGCGGTCAGCCCGCCCTCACCGGGGTCGTCCAGGAAGACCCAGCGCATCGGGTGGGTCACCGAGAAGACCCAGCGCCCGCCGGGGCGCAGCACCCGGTGCACCTCGGCCATCAGGGCTGCCGAGTCGTCGACGAACGGGATCGCGCCGAAGGCCGTGCAGGCGATGTCGAAGGATGCCTCGGCGAACGGCAGGGCCAGCGCGTCGGCCTGCACCAGCGGCACGCGTACCCCGGTGGTGCCGGCGGCGCGGGCGGCATGCCGCAGCATTCCGGCGGAGAGGTCGAAGGCGACCGGGCTCGCCCCCTGGGTGGCCAGCCAGCGGGCGCAGGACGCCGCTCCGCAGCCGACCTCCAGGACCCGCCGCCCGGCCACGTCGCCGAGCAGCCGCGCTTCGGACTCGCGCAGCCCCTCCGGGCACCAGCGGAAGTCCACCTCGCCCAGGAACGCGCCGTGCTCGGCCTGGTAGTCGTCGGCATCGGCGTCCCACCAGCCGCGGTTGGCCCGTCGTGCCTCGGTGTCGCCCACCCGGCGCCGGAGCACCCGCTCGTCGTCGTCCACCCGCTCACGCTAGGCCCTGAGGTGGTGCCGGCCGCCGGACCCCGGCGTGCGCGGCGTGCCGGACCGCCGTACGCTGTCGGTCCCGTGGGGCGGATGTGACGGATGAGACACCGGAGGCGCTTTTCCACCGAAATCTCCGCTTTCGCAGCTGGTGGGGTCGCGAGGACCCGGGAGGGCTTGCACGCTGTGGTAATGCAGCGGGTAGGCTAGACGATGCGCTCGCGGATCGTGTACCTCGGCAGGGAGCAGGTGCGCGGTCACCGGAGCACCAATGATCTTCTCTTGGCGATCGTTAGGTGGGCCCGGTGGCGGATCCGCTGGCGCGAACGGGTCACTGCGACACCACGCCTGCTGTGACAACCCATCCGACCGGAGCAACCGCCCACATGACGAGCAGCATCGAGGCCCCCTCGAGCGCCACCCGGGTCACCCACGACGATCTCGGTTCCGAGGAGGCTTTCCTCGCCGCGATCGACGAGACCATCAAGTACTTCAATGACGGCGACATTGTCGAAGGCACCGTCGTCAAGGTCGATCGGGACGAGGTCCTGCTCGACATCGGCTACAAGACCGAGGGTGTCATCCCCTCGCGGGAGTTGTCGATCAAGCACGATGTGGACCCCGCCGAGGTCGTCTCGGTTGGTGACCACATCGAGGCCCTGGTCCTCCAGAAGGAGGACAAGGAGGGTCGTCTGATCCTCTCCAAGAAGCGGGCGCAGTACGAGCGGGCCTGGGGCACGATCGAGAAGATCAAGGACGAGGACGGCGTCGTCCGCGGTTCGGTCATCGAGGTGGTCAAGGGTGGCCTCATCCTCGACATCGGGCTGCGCGGCTTCCTGCCCGCCTCCCTGGTCGAGATGCGGCGGGTGCGTGACCTGCAGCCGTACGTGGGCCGCGAGCTCGAAGCCAAGATCATCGAGCTGGACAAGAACCGCAACAACGTGGTCCTGTCCCGCCGGGCCTGGCTGGAGCAGACGCAGTCCGAGGTGCGCACCGAGTTCCTCAACAAGCTCCAGAAGGGGCAGGTCCGCAAGGGCGTCGTCTCGTCGATCGTCAACTTCGGCGCGTTCGTCGACCTGGGCGGCGTGGACGGCCTGGTGCACGTCTCCGAGCTGTCCTGGAAGCACATCGACCACCCGTCCGAGGTCGTCGAGGTGGGCCAGGAGGTCGAGGTCGAGGTCCTGGACGTCGACCTGGACCGCGAGCGGGTCTCGCTGTCGCTGAAGGCGACCCAGGAGGACCCGTGGCGGCAGTTCGCCCGCACCCACGCGATCCAGCAGATCGTGCCGGGTAAGGTCACCAAGCTCGTCCCGTTCGGTGCCTTCGTCCGGGTGGACGACGGCATCGAGGGCCTGGTCCACATCTCCGAGCTGGCCGAGCGCCACGTGGAGATCCCGGAGCAGGTCGTGCAGGTCGGTTCCGAGGTCATGGTCAAGGTCATCGACATCGACCTGGAGCGCCGCCGGATCTCGCTGTCGCTCAAGCAGGCCAACGAGGGCTTCGTCGAGGGCGAGGAGCACTTCGACCCGACCCTCTACGGCATGGCCGCGACGTACGACACCGAGGGCAACTACATCTACCCGGACGGCTTCGACCCGGAGACGGGCGAGTGGCTCGAGGGGTACGACAAGCAGCGCGAGACCTGGGAGAACCAGTACGCCGAGGCGCGTCAGCGCTGGGAGGCCCACACCAAGCAGGTGCAGACCTCCCGGGCCGCCGACGCCGAGGCCGCTGCCAACCCGGCTCCGCCCGTGGCCGCCGGTGGCACCACCACCACCTCGACCAGCTCGTCGACCCCGAGCCGGCAGGCCGAGGAGCCGGCCGGCACCCTGGCGACCGACGAGGCGCTCGCCGCGCTGCGGGAGAAGCTCGCCGGCGGCAAGTGATCCTGGAGGCTGCTTCCACCCGGTAGGGCGTCTGACGTCCCCGCCGGTCGGGAAGCGTCCCTGACGAAGAGCCCCGCCCCCGGTCCGCTGCACGCGGATCGGGGACGGGGCTCTCGCCGTTCCCGCCTGCCCCGCTCCTTGCGTGCGCTCTCCCTGCCCCTGCCCTGTTCCGGCCCGCTCCGGTTTCCGCCCGCGCCGGGCTCCATCGCGCCGGCATGATCGACTCCGTGCCGGCGCCGCGGGGCGGGGCGGGCGGTCCACGGGGCGGGGGCGGTGTGGTGGGGCGGGAGTCGATCCGGTTGACTGGGTCGGTGCTGAGGGTGGGGTTGACCGGTGGCATCGGGTCCGGCAAGAGCGCGGTGGCGATCCGGCTGGCCGGGCGGGGCGCGATCATCGTCGACTCCGATCGGATCGCCCGGGAGGTGGTCGCCCCGGGCAGTGCGGGGCTGGCCGAGATCGTCGCCGCCTTCTCCGACCGGGTGCTGACCGCCGACGGGGCGCTGGACCGGGCGGCACTGGGCGCGGTGGTCTTCGCCGACGAGGCCGCCCGTCGCCGGCTGGAGCAGATCACCCATCCCCGGGTGCGGGCCCGGTCCGCCGAGCTGTCCGCCGCGGCACCCGCTGACGCGGTGGTGGTCAACGACGTACCGCTGCTGGTGGAGGTGGGGCTTGCGCCGTCGTACCACCTGGTGGTGGTGGTGCAGACGGCCGTGGCCACCCGGTTGGCGCGGTTGGCGCGGGACCGGGGGATGACCCGGGCGGAGGCCGAGCGGCGGATCGCCGCCCAGGCCGACGACGCCCGCCGCCGGGCGGCGGCCGATGTGATCCTGGACAACGACGGCGGTCTCGACGAACTGCACGCCGCCGTGGACGCCCTCTGGCGGGACCGGTTGCTGCCCTACGAGCGCAACGTGCGGGAACACCGGGCGGTCCGGGACGGGTGGGTGGTGTCGACCGAGCCCGACCCGACGTGGCCGCAGCAGTACGCCCGGCTCGCCGCCCGGATCCGGCACGCGCTCGTCCCGGCCGACCTGCGGATCGACCATGTCGGCTCGACCGCTGTCCCGGGGCTGGCCGGCCGGGACGTCATCGACGTGCAGGTGACCGTCCCGTCGCTGGCCGAGGCGGACGGCGCGTTGGCGCAGCGACTCGCCGATGCCGGGTTCCCGAGGGTGCCCGAGGTCCGGTGGGACCGCCCCGGGCCGGCCGGCGGCGACGGCGGGGAGAAGCGGCTGCACGGTGGTGCCGACCCGGGGCGGCCGGTGCGGGTGCACCTGCGGGTGGCCGGATCACCCGGTTGGCGGCACGCCCTGCTGATGCGGGACCACCTGCGTGCCGATCCCGATCAACGGGCGGCGTACCTGCTGGTGAAACGGGAGTTGGCGGCGTCGGCGCCGCTGGAGGGCCCGGGGCACGCCACCGCCGACGACCCGTGGTTCGCCGAGGAGCGGCTGCGGGCGGAGGCCTGGGCGGCGCAGACCGGCTGGTGTCCCTGACCACAGCACACCCGCCCCGCCCCGGCCGTGACGCCAGCGGACCCCGTTGCCGTCAGCCGGGCCATGACGTCGATGTGGCCGTGACGTCAATGGGGGTCGTGACGTCAATGGGGTCGTGACGTCGACGGTGCCTTGCGGCGAGGCGGGACGATTCCCGCCGGCAGCGGGCCGGGGCTCAGGTCCAGTTGCGCCCACAGGCCAGCGGGGGTGCGCAGTTCCAGCCGGCGCAGGAAACCGGCCCGGTCCAGCCAGTACCGCAGGCGCAGGCTCTGCTGGCGTACCTCGAACACGTCCACCGCTCGGTTGGCCTGCCGGTCGCCCCGGACCCGGACGGCGGCACCGATACCCGGGGGCTGACCACCGGCCCGCACCGCCGCGTCGACCAGCACGTCCAGTTGGTCGGCCGGCTGACTGCCGGTCCGCCAACCGGTCCCGGCCGGTGGCGGCACCGGCGGAGCGGGGGCCGTGGTGCCCGGCCCGACCGGTACGTCCGTCCGGGCGAAGCCGGACCGGTCCCGACGCAGCAGCGTCCGACGGCCGAGGGTGTCCAGTTCGGCGACCGACAGGTACGCGACACCGGCGGACCAGCTGAGCCAGCCGGCACCCCGCAGGTTGGCGGCGCTGCCGAGCGGGGCGGTCACGGTGACCGCAGCCCCGGTGCCAGCACGCAGCCGGGTGGCCAGCCGGCCCAGCCGGGCAGCCTCCTCGTCGGTGAGGGCCCGGGATAGTCCCGGCCGGCCACCGAGCGCGTCGACCGGCCATGGCGTCGGCCGGTCGACCCGGTCCAGCTCGACGGTGATCGGGGTGCCGTCGGCGAGTCGGCCCGCCCAGCGACGCAGCCGGGCATCCCGGTCCACCCACCAGCGGGGGTCCGCGTCCCCGGCCACCGGGTGGCCGGTCGGTGCGGTGGTCGGCCCGGCCGGTCGGCCGGTCGGTCCGGTCGGCCGCAGCGCCGCCTGGAGGACGTCCACCGGGTCGCCGCCGACGGTGTCCCGGCCGAGCCACCGTCCGCCGCCGGCGTGCAGTGGCTCGGCCGGTTCGGCCCGGTCGGCGGCGAGCGCGAAGAGGACGTCGAGCGCACCGGCCAGACCCCGCCCGGGCGGCGGGTTCCGCAGCCGCCAGCGGTCACCGGGGGGCATCAGCGGTGGCCGGGCCGGGGTCACGATCGCGCGGGGATCGGGCCGCTGCACCAGGACCGACGGGGTGGCCTGCACCAGGCCCCGATCCTGCCCGGCGCCCGGTCCGCCGACGTCGAGGTAGGCCAGCGGACGGGACCAGTCGACCCAGCCGACCAGGTCGGTGCGGCCGGCCCCGGTGCCGACGGCCACCCGTACCCCGGCCCGGACGTCCCGGTAGGTGCTGACCCGGACGGCGGCCAGCCGCTCGGCCTCGTCGGCGGTCAGTGCGCGGGCCGGTGCGGCCGGTGCGGGCGACCAACTGGGCAGGCCGGCCACCAGGGCGGCGGCGGACGTGGCGGCGACGACGCCCAGGACGACGATGGTGGTACGTCGCCGGCCCGGGGCGCTCTCCTCGGCCGTGGGTGCGACGACGGTGACCGACCGGCGGGCCGTGCGGTGCTGCCGTCCGGCGTGTCGCCGGCCCGGGCCGGTGCCGGGTGGGTGTCGGGGCCGGTCGGACGAGGTCTCCACGTGTGGTGAACGGGCCGGCCCGGGGCGGGGTGACGCCGGGGTGCCAGGTCCGGGGGTGGTGGGCTGGCCGGACAGGCAGGGGCGCTCGCGGCGGCCGGTCTGCGCCAGGGGCGCGACCACGCGGGATGCGCACGCCGGTGATGTCCGGGTGCTGCGACCCCAGGTGCCGGGCGGTGGGAGCCTGTCGAGGCCCGGCCACCGCCGCGGTCGGCCGCCGCGAGCGGCCTACGGTGTCCAGGCTAGCCCTCTGAGATGTGGGCCACAATGGCAATATCGAAGGTGATCACCGGCTGGCGGCGGTCGCGATGGAGTGTCGGACCTGCGGCGTACCGTGGATGCCATGGCGCTCGACATTCCTCGGCTCGACGGTCGCTTCCAGGTCGTCAGTGACTTCCAGCCGGCCGGCGACCAGCCGGCCGCCATCGATGAACTTGAGCGTCGGGTCCGGCGTGGCGACCGTAACACCGTGCTGCTCGGCGCCACCGGCACCGGCAAGAGCGCCACCACGGCGTGGTTGGTCGAGCGGCTGCAACGGCCGACCCTGGTGCTCGCCCCCAACAAGACGCTCTGCGCCCAGTTGGCCAAGGAGTTCAGCGAGCTGCTCCCGCACAACTCGGTGGAGTATTTCGTCTCCTACTACGACTACTACCAGCCCGAGGCCTACATCCCGCAGACCGACACCTACATCGAGAAGGACTCCTCGATCAACGAGGAGGTCGAGCGGCTGCGGCACAAGGCGACCATGTCGCTGCTCACCCGCCGCGACACGATCGTGGTGGCGACCGTCTCGGCCATCTACGGTCTGGGCACCCCCGAGGAATACCTCGACCGGGCCGTCCGGGTCACCATCGGGCAGGAGCTGGACCGCGACCAGCTGCTGCGCCGGCTGGTCGACATCCAGTACACCCGCAACGACATGGCCTTCCAGCGGGGCACCTTCCGGGTCCGGGGCGACACCCTGGAGATCATCCCGGCGTACGAGGAGTTGGCGGTCCGGATCGAGCTGTTCGGTGACGAGGTGGAGAAGCTCTACTACCTCAACCCGCTCACCGGCGACGTGGTCAAGGAGGTCGACCACCTGTTGATCTTCCCGGCCACGCACTACGCGGCCGGTCCGGAGCGGATGGAGCGGGCCACCCGGGACATCGAGGCCGAGCTGGGGGAGCGGTTGGCCGAGCTGGAACGGCAGGGCAAGCTGCTGGAGGCACAGCGGCTGCGGATGCGCACCACCTACGACCTGGAGATGATGCGTCAGGTCGGTTTCTGCTCCGGCATCGAGAACTACTCCATGCACATCGACGGCCGGCTGCCCGGCAGCCCGCCGCACTGCCTGCTCGACTACTTCCCGGACGACTTCCTCACCGTGGTCGACGAGTCGCACGTCACCATCCCGCAGATCGGCGGCATGTTCGAGGGCGACGCCTCGCGTAAGCGGATGCTGATCGACCACGGTTTCCGGCTGCCCAGCGCCGCCGACAACCGTCCGCTGCGCTTCGACGAGTTCCTGGAGCGGGTCGGCCAGCTGGTCTACCTGTCGGCCACCCCGGGCACCTGGGAGATGGAACAGGCCCAGGGCGAGTTCGTCGAGCAGGTCATCCGCCCCACCGGCCTGGTCGATCCGGAGGTCGTGATCAAGCCGACCAAGGGCCAGATCGACGACCTGATGCACGAGATCAAACTGCGGACCGAGCGGGACGAGCGGGTGCTGGTCACCACGCTGACCAAGAAGATGGCCGAGGACCTGTCGGACTACCTCCTGGAGAACGGCATCCGGGTGCGTTACCTGCACTCCGAGGTCGACACCCTGCGCCGGGTGGAGCTGTTGCGCGAGCTGCGCAAGGGCGACTACGACGTGCTGGTCGGCATCAACCTGCTCCGGGAGGGTCTCGACCTGCCCGAGGTCTCCCTGGTGGCGATCCTGGACGCCGACAAGGAAGGCTTCCTGCGCAGTGGCCGGTCGCTGATCCAGACCATCGGCCGGGCCGCCCGTAACGTCTCCGGCCAGGTGCACATGTACGCCGACAAGATCACCCCGTCGATGGCGTTGGCGATCGACGAGACCAACCGTCGTCGGGCCAAGCAGATCGCGCACAACGAGGCGCACGGGATCAGCCCCGAGCCGCTGCGCAAGAAGATCCACGACATCCTCGACGACATCTACCGCGAGGCGGAGGACACCGAGAGTTCCCGGATCGGCGGGGCCGCCCGGCAGCTCTCCCGGGGCAAGGCGCCGGTCAAGGAGACCCGCAGTCGCAGTCGGACCACCGCCGGGACGCCCTCCCGGGAGGGGATGGCGCGCGCCGACCTGGCGCAGCTGATCCAGGAACTCAACGACCAGATGCTCGCCGCCGCCCGGGAATTGCAGTTCGAGCTGGCGGCGCGGATCCGGGACGAGGTCTCCGACCTGAAGAAGGAACTGCGCGGGATGGACGCCGCCGGGGTGAAGTGACGGGCAACCCGGTGCTGGACGAGGTGTGCGCCGGGACGCCGGCCGGCGGGCTGCGCCCCTTCGTGGGCCGTTACCTCGGCTACCGGGAGGGCATGCCGGGGGGTGTGGCATCCGGGCGGGGGACATCGCCGCCACTGGTCCGGCACGAGGCGGCCGGTGCCTTCGTGGTCCTCATCCTCGGGTGGGGTGCCCCGCTCGACGTGCTGAACCCGCGCTCGGCGGCACACAGCGCCTACCGGGTGGACTCGTTCGTGGCGGGGCCGTACGACGGCTACTGCACGACCTCGACGGTGGGTGCCGGGGCCGGGGTGGAGTTGCTGCTCACCCCGCCGGCAGCTCGCCGGATTCTCGGGGTTCCCCTCGGTGAGCTGGCCAACCGGGCGGTGCCGGTCGACCAGCTCACCGATGCCTGGCTCGACCGGCTGCGGGTCCGGCTGGCCGAGGCGTCGGGCTGGCCCCGCCGGTTCGCCCTGCTCGACACGGCGCTCGGGGCCCGGCTGGCAGCCACCGATCAGGTCGACCCGCACCTCGGTCGGGCCTGGGGCCGGCTTGCCGGGTCGGCCGGCCGGATCGGTATCGGCGAGTTGGCCGGCGAGCTGGGTTGGAGTCGTCGGCACCTCGCCGGGCGGTTCCGCCGGGAACTGGGGCTGGCCCCGAAGACGACCGCCCGGCTGCTGCGCTTCCAGCGGGCGTACGCGGCCCTGGGTCGGGAGTCCGCGATGCCCGGCACGCCCGTCAGGCCGGATCGTCCCGAGCCGTCGAACGGCGGGGCCGAGCCGGTGGGCAACTGGGCCGAACTGGCGGTGCGTTGGGGGTACTACGACCAGTCGCACCTGATCCGGGAGTTCCGGGAGTTCACCGGGGCGACCCCGGCGGCGCTGGGCCGGCCCGGTTCCCATTCGTCCAATCCGGGCTGAGTCCGGGGCGGCACACTCGACGCATGACGAACATCTACCCGACCTTCCGGTATCCCGACGCCCGGGCGGCGATCGACTGGCTCTGTGCCGCGTTCGGGTTCCGGGTCCTCGCGGTGCACGACGGCCCGGACGGGGCGGTGGCGCACGCCGAACTGGCGCTCGGCGACGGCATCATCATGCTCGGCACGGGCCGGGGCGAACCGGATCGGCCCGCCGATGACGCCTACGCTGTCTACGTGGCGGTCGACGACCTGGACGCCCACCACGACCGCGCGCGGGCCGCCGGGGCGGAGATCATCCGAGGCCCGTTCGACACCGACTACGGTTCCCGCGACTACGCGGCGCGGGACCTTGCCGGCTACGTCTGGTCGTTCGGCACCTACCGGCCCTGACCGCCCCGGGGCGGTGCCGGCGGAAGCGCCGGGCGGGCGAAACGGCCCGACGCGCCACCGGCGGCATCCGAATCAGGCTCAGATAAATGTTGCGGTGAGCAAGCAATGTGTTGCCCTGGGTGATGATCCTGCGTACCCTCCCTCGTGGGGAGGCCGGGATGCCATTGTCATCGAGTCCTGTCATTCGACGCGCGAGGCTCGGCGCCGAGCTGCGCCAGTTGCGCAGACGGGAGGCGCTGACGCTGGAACAGGTCTGTGCCCGGCTGGGCTGGGCCTCCACGTCCAAGCTGTCCCGCATCGAGTTGGGGCAGAGTCGGCCCGATCTGGCCGACGTGCTCGATCTGCTGGACATCTACGAGGTGCCGTCGCCGCAGCGCGAGGCGCTGATCGTCATCGCACGGGACGCGGCGACCGGTCGCGGCTGGTGGAAGGCGCTCGGCGAGATGAGCGAGCGGCAGCGCACCTACGCCGAGTTGGAGGCGGGGGCGGCGGCCATCGTGGAATACCAGCCGACGGTGCTGCCCGGCCTGCTCCAGGCGCCCGGCTACGCGCGGTTGCGGATCACGGCCGGCCGGCTGCTACACCCGGACGTCGACGTCGAGGCCGACCTGCGGGCCCGGCTCACCCGGCAGGGGGTGTTGCGCCGTCCCGATCCGCCGCGGTACACCGCGTTGCTCGACGAGCGGGCCTGTGATCCGGCCGGCCTGCCCGCCGAGGTCTGGCGTGAGCAGTTGGACCAGTTGCTGGCGTTTGCCGAGCTGCCGCACGTGACCATCCGGATGGTGCCGAGGACGGCGGTGCCGCGCGGTGGGGCGTACCCGTTGACCGCCTTCTCGTGTTACTCGTTTCCTGACCCGGCCGATCCGCGCACGGTGATGCTGGAGGCGCTGACCACCGACGTGCGGCTGGCCTCCGACGCCGACGTCGGTCGCTACGACCGGATGATCGGCTGGCTCTCCGCCGCCGCGCTCAGCGCGGCGGAGACGGTGGATCTGCTCGGCCGCAGGGCCGCTGGTCTCGTCGTCGGTCCACCCACAGGCACCGCCGTCGGTCCTGGCGATGGCGGGGGGCCCGTCCACTGTGGGGGAGCAGCAGCCGAAGGCGCCGACGGCAGCGGGCGCGGGACGCCGGAGGCCAGCAGGCGGGCGGCCGGTCCGGGCTCACCCGTAGCGGTGGAAGCCACCCTCGGAGTCGATGACCTGACCGGTGATCCAGTCCGCCTCCCGTGAACAGAGGAAACGCACCAGGCGGGCCGCCTCCTGCGGGGTGCCCCAGCGGCCGGCCGGAAAGCGCGCCGCCACGGCGGCGTGCGCGTCCGGTGGGGCGTAGCCGGTGTCGGTCGGTCCGGGGTTGAGGCAGTTGACGGTGACCCCCCGGGCCATCAGCAGTGGCGCGAGCTGCGCGGTGAGGTTCTCCAGGGCGGCCTTGCCGGCCGCGTAGGCCAGCTCGTCGGGCATCGGGCCGAGGCGTTGGCCGCTGGAGAAGAACACCAGCCGGCCGCCCGCCCCGGCGGTGAAGGAGGTGGCGAAGGCGTCGGCCAGCAGCAGGGTGGCCCGGACGTTCACCAGCAGATGCCGGTCGATTTCGATGGCGTCCAGCTCGCCCAGGCGGGTGCGGGTGGAGTAGGCGTGGGCCGCCACCACGGCGTCGAGCCGGCCGTGCCGGCGTACCGCCTCGGCGACCAGGGCCGCCGGGGTGGCCGGGTCGAGCAGGTCGGCGGTGACGTGGCCGGCGGCCTCGCCCAGCTCGGCCAGCAGCGCCGGCACGCCGTCCGGGTCGCCGCCGTAGGGCTGGGCGTCGTCGTAGCCGGGCAGGCCGGTGAGGAGCAGCCGATGCCCGTCGGCGGCGAGGATGCGGGCGACCGCCGCGCCGATGCCGACCCGTCGGCTCACCCCGGTCACCAGGAACACCCGTGCGGTCATGCGGGCCAGTCAACCGGACCCGGCACGCCGGACGCCACGGATTACCCCACGCCGCCCGGAGCAGCCGCGTGGAACGGCCACCGGCGTCGCGCGCCCCCCGGGCTCGCCCGCCGGCCCTGCGGTCACGGTGGCCCTGCGGTCACGGTGGCCCTGCGGTCACGGTGGCCCTGCGGTCACGGTGGCCCTGCGGTCACGGTGGGTTTGCCGCGCACGGTGGTTTGCCGCGCGACCACCGGACCCGGCGCCCCCGAACGCGTCGGGGCCGGTGTGCCGCGCGTGCGCCGCACGATAACCCGGAGGTACGACAGATTCGGATCGATCCGGATCGACCAGGGTAGATTCTTGCCGCCGTGGAGCCGGCCCGATCGCGACCGCCCGACTCAGGCCGGGACGTCGACGAAGTGCTCGACCCGGGGCGGGCCGGCGAAGTGTGGGCCGATCAGCGCCCGCCACCTGCCGAACGCCTCGGTGGCCCGGAAGTTCTCCTCGTGCGCCTGCACCGAGTCCCACTCCACCAGGAGCACGAATCGGGAGGGGGATTCGATGCCCCGGGTCATCCGGACCGATCGGCATCCCTCGGCGGCGATGATGATGGCGTGCGCCTCCGCGTAGGCGGCGGCGAACCCGTCCTCGTGTCCGGGCAGTACGTCGATGAGCGCGACCTCAAGCACCATGCGGACAGCCTGCCACGCGGCGCTGCTCCGCCACCGGGGTGGGGCCGACCTTCGCGCCCGACTACACCTAGCCTCCTAGGATGCCTTAGCGGGTGTGCGTCGGGCTACCGCGCCGGCCGCCCGACACGATCGGCCTTCACCTGCGGTATCAACTCCGGGAGAGAGCCGAAGTGCGCCCCGCCGCGACGGTGACGGGACGCGGCGAACGGAGTCGGAACGTGATGCTGCCGGCAATGCATGCCGCAGGAGGTGCGCCCGCGGCCCTTGATGGTGAACAATGGCGGCCGAGGAGGGGAGTATTCCCCCGCGACGGAGTCGTCAGCACGGTCGAGCGTCACCCGACAACCGACCCGGCTCCGCCGGTCGGTGCCCCGTTCGCGGGTCACCGGCGGAAGAGACCTCCGTCAGTCACCAGTGTGTGCGTCGTCGCCCACCCCGCCGTCACGCGGCGTACGGTGTGCCCCGACGCCGCGTGTCTGTCGGAGGAATGGATTGAACGTGTCCGGAATGGTGTGGGCGGGAACCCTCGTCGCACTGACGGCTGTGCTCCTCGTCGACCTCTTCATCATCGGTCGCCGGCCGCACGAGCCGAGTGTCCGCGAGTCGAGCCTCTGGGTCAGCTTCTACGTCGGCCTGGCGCTGCTCTTCGGGGTCGGGCTGTGGGTCACCGCGGGCGGCAATGTGGCCGGCCAGTTTTACACCGGTTGGCTCACCGAGTACAGCCTCTCGGTGGACAACCTCTTCGTCTTCGTGATCATCATGGCCCGGTTCGGGGTGCCCCGGAAATATCAGCAGAAGGTGCTGCTCGTCGGCATCGTGCTGGCCCTGGTCATGCGGGGCGGCTTCATCGCCGCCGGAGCGGCGCTGCTCGCCCAGTTCTCCTGGGTGTTCTACATCTTCGGCGCGTTCCTGATCTACACGGCGATCAACCTGGCCCGCCAGGGTGAGCCGGAGGAGGACGAGTTCAAGGAGAACCTGCTGATCCGGTGGAGCCGCAAGGCACTGCCGATCTCGCGGGACTACGACGGCGCGAAGCTCACCACCCACCAGGCCGGCCGGCGGCTGTTCACCCCGATGCTGGTGGTGATGATCGCGATCGGCACCACCGACCTGATCTTCGCGCTGGACTCGATTCCGGCGATCTTCGGGATCACCCAGGAGCCCTATCTGGTCTTCACCGCGAACGTCTTCGCGTTGATGGGCCTGCGGCAGCTCTACTTCCTGGTCGGTGGGCTGCTCGACCGGCTGATCTACCTGAGTTACGGCCTGGCGGTGGTGCTCGGCTTCATCGGCGTCAAGCTGGTGCTGGAGGCGTTGGCCGACAACAACCTGCCGTTCCTCAACGACGGTGAGCCGATCGGCTGGGCGCCGCACATCCCGATCTGGCTGTCGTTGACCGTCATCCTCGGCTGCCTCGCCGTGGCGACGGTGGCCAGCCTGGTCAAGTCGTCCCGGGACCGCCGCCGCGAGCTGGTCGAGGCCCGCCGCTGACCGTAGTGGCCACGATGGGCGTCACCGCATTTCGGTGACGCCCATTCCCCGGTCAGACCCGGTGCGCGCCGACCAGGGTGGCGACCCGGTCGGGCGCCAGCGGCTCCGCCAGCACCCGCCGCTGCCGGTAGCAGGCGTGCAGCATCCGTGGCCCGCTGCCGGCGGTCACCAGGCCGACGTGGTGGACTCCCCGTCCGGGTCGGGCAAAGAAGTAGAGGTCGCCGGGGCGTTCCTCGCCGGTCGGCACCGGAGTGGTGGCCGCCGCCTGGTCGTCGGCGTCGCGGGGCAGCGTCACGCCGAACCGCCGCCAGACCAGGTGCACCAGGCCGGAACAGTCGATCCCGTGCCCGGAGAGCCCACCCCAGACGTACGCGACGTCCCGTAGCCGGGCGGCCACGGCGAGCACGTCGTCGGCCGTCGGTGCGGCGGCGGGCAGGTCGGTGACGTCGGCCTCGGGCACCCAGAGCGGGTGGGGCCGCTCGGGTGCCCGGACCGGTCGCCACCCGTCGACGGCGGGGCCCACGGGCCGGAGCCGGGTGCCGAGGACCACCCCGGGCAGGGTCACCGGACCGTCCGGGGCGGCGCGCAGGCCGGTGCTGACGGCGTCGACGACCAGTGGGCCGGGCGGGTCCCCGTGCGGGGTGGCCGGGGCGAGTTGCGCGGCGGGCAGCCAACCGGGATAGCCGCGCGGGTCGCGTCGGGGGGCGGCCTGTTCCACCGCGACCACCTCGGCCCAGCCGTCGGGGTGCAGTGCGGTCACCAGGACCCGTTCGCCGAGCAGTAGTTGGCTGAGCACGCAGTCGCCGACCCGTTGGGTGGCGTCCATCCCGGTGATCCAGCCGTCGGTGTCGGACGGCACCGCCAGGGCCGGCCGGTCGACCGGCCGGGTCGCGCCGGGGTCGGTCCACAGGGTGGCGACGGCCACTCGTACGAGGGCCTCGCGACCCGGCTCCAACTCCACGTCGACCTCCGGCTCACGTGTCGGTGCCCTCATCGGACGATAGGAAAGAAAACTGCGATCATCAACCTTGACGTTGAACTTTTGTTTCGGTCACCGAGGTGATGCCGAGGCCCGGGGCGTCGGGCAGCACCACCGTGGCACCCTCGTACCGCAGCCCCCCGCGCACCGGTGACCGGGTCAGCCACCAGGCGGCGTCCAGGTCGGACACCGCGCTGGTCCGGTATGCGGCGGCCAGGCTGGCCGCCGCGCCGACGCCGACCTCACTCTCCATCATGGACCCCACGAGGGTGCCCATGCCGTGTGCACGGGCCAACTCCAGCAGGGTCCGTGCCGGCCCCAGCCCGCCGCACTTGGCGAGCTTGACGTTGACCAGGTCGGCGGCCCGCCGCCGGATCACCTCGACCAGGTCCCGTACCCCGAACACCGCCTCGTCGGCCAGGATCGGCACGTTCACCCGGTCGCCGACCCAGGCCATGCCGTCCAGGTCCCACCGGGCGACCGGCTGCTCGATCAGCTCCACGTCGAGCCCGGCGTCCTCGACGCCCCGGATCACCCGGACCGCCTCGCGCGGCGTCCATCCCTGGTTGGCGTCCAGCCGGATCCGCACCTGCGGGCCGACGGCCGCCCGGACCGCGCGGACCCGGTCCAGATCGCCCGCCGCGTCCGTGCCGACCTTCAGCTTCAGCACGTCGAAGCCCTCGCCCTGCCGCTGCCGGGCGGCCGTCGCCAGCTCCGCGCCGTCCCCGGCGGCCAGCGTGACGTCCGTCGGTACCCGCAGCGCCGTGCCGCCGAGCAACCGCACCAGTGGTACGCCGAGCCGCCGCGCCGCCAGGTCGTGCAGGGCCACGTCCAGCGCGGACCGGGCCGCCTCGTTGCCGGCCACCGTCGCCGCCATCTCGGCGCAGCGGGCCAGCACGTCATCGGCGTCCCGCCCCACCACCGCCGGGCCGAGCACGGTGCGTACGCACGCCTCCGCGCCGGCCACCGACGCCCCGGTGACCTGCCACACCTGTGGCGCCTCCCCGTAACCGGACCGCCCGTCGTCGTCGGTCACCTCCACCACCAGGGTCTCCACCGTGGTGGTCCGGCGCAGCGCGGTGACGAACGGGGTGTGCAGGGGCGCGGACAGCCGGTGGGTGCGTACCGCGGCGATCGTCATGTGCGGCACCCTATACGCACCATGTCGCCGGAGAGGGAGATCGATGAGCGTGCGGGACTGGGAGCTGGTGGGCGCACCGAACGCCCGTGACCTGGGCGGACTACCCACCACGGAGGGGCGGCGGGTACGCGTCGGCCGGCTGATCCGGACCGCGGCGCTGGGTCGGTTGACCGAGGCGGACCTGACGGTGCTGGGCCGGCTCGCCCCGGCCTGCGTCGTGGACCTGCGCGACGATTCCGAGACCGTGCTCGCCCCGCCGAACCGGCTGGTCGGTGACCCGTTCCTGGTCCGGCTGCCGGTGCTCGACCCGGCGCACCCCGGGTTCAGCTACCTCTCGGCGGTGCTGCACGGCCACGACCTCACCGGCTACGAGGAGCAGGCCCGGCGGGGCGCGGCGGCGGCGATGGCGGAGGTCTACCGCTGGTTCGTCCGCGGCGCGGCGGCCCGGGAGGGCTTCGCCCGCGCGGTCCGGTTGGCGGCCGACCCGGCCCACCTGCCGTTGCTGTTCCACTGCTCGGCCGGCAAGGACCGCACCGGGTGGCTGGCGGTGGTGCTGCTCACCGCCCTCGGCGTCGACGAGGAGACGGTGCGGGCCGACTACCTGCGGCACAACGACCTGACGGTGGAGCTGCGGGCGGCGGCGTCGGCGGCGATGCTGCGCCGACGGCCGGAGCTGGACCCGGAGACGGCGCAGGCGGTGCTGGGGGTCCGCCCCGAGTATCTGGACGCGGCGTACGACGAGGTGCGCCGGGTGCACGGGTCGTTCGACGCGTACCTGGTCGACGGCTTGGGGGTGACCCCCGAGGTCCGTGCCGCCCTGCGGACGCACCTGTTGGACTGACGGTGCGGCCCGTCGGTGGACCGGGGTCGGTCGCCGGCAGGTGGGGCCGGGGTCGGGGTCGGTCGGTGGCCGGTCAGCCGGCCAGGTCGTGCCGGGCCGCCCAGGCCGTCGCCGAGATCTCCGCGACCAGTCGGCAGGCGTCGTCGAGGTCGTCGTCGGGCGCGGCGGCCAGGTCGGTGGTGGTGCAGACGGCGATCACGTACGCCGGGGCGTCGTCGGGCAGGACCACCCCGGCACCGTGCCGCACCCCGCGTACCCAGCCGTTCTTGTGGGCGATCCGGGTGCCGTCGGGCAGCCCGGCGGCGAGATCCTCCCGGTGCCGCTGGGCCAGCAGCACGTCCAGCATGGCGGCGCAGGCCGCCGGGGAGGCCAGGGGGCCGGGGTGCTCGACACCGGCGGCCAGCCCGCCGAGCAGCGCCGCCAGGTCGGCGGGGGTGACCAGGTTGGTGATGCCCGCCTCCCGGGCGGCGGCGTCCTCGATGCCCCGACCGGTGACGCTGTGCCGGGCCCCGGCGAGCCGCCACGCTTCGGCCACGGCGGGCAGCCCGACCCGGTCGATGAGCAGGTTGGTGGCGAAGTTGCTGGACCGGGTGATCATCCGGTCGGCCAGCCAACGCGGGGTGGCCTGCCCGCCGAGCCGCTCCCAGACCGCGTCGTCGTTGTCGTAGTGCCGGGCGCAGGAGAACCGGGGCGCGTCCGGCCGGGCCGAGTCGAACTCGTTGACCACCGGCACCGGCGCGTCCAGGGCGAGGGTGCCGGCCTCGGCGGCGCGGTACAGCGCCACCAGCACCGCGACCTTCATGGTGCTGGCCGCGTAGTGGGTGGCGTCGGGGGTACGCGTCCAACTGGCCGGGGCGTCGAGCCGGCCCACGTACGCCGAGACGGTGCCGGGCACCCGGTCCAGCCGGGCGTCGAGGTCATCCCAGGTCATGCCGGTGACGCTAGCGGACCGCCGGCCCACCTGGAGGCCGGGACCGCGTCGGCCCCCACCCTGTCCTGCTCGTGGGCTGCGGCCGGGGTGGGACGGGCGGGAGCCCCGGTCCGCGTGCGGCGGACCGGGGCTCCGGGTGGTGCGGGGTGGGTCAGCCGGCGTGCTTGCGGCGGGCGGCCATCCGGCCCCGCTGGGTCTGGTCCAGCACCACCTTGCGAATCCGGACGGCGACCGGGGTCACCTCGACGCACTCGTCCTCGCGGCAGAACTCCAGCGCCTGCTCCAGGGAGAGCTTGCGCGGCGGGATCAGCTTCTCGGTCTCGTCGGAGGTCGAGGCCCGCATGTTGGTGAGCTTCTTCTCCTTGGTGATGTTGACGTCCATGTCGTCGGAGCGGGAGTTCTCCCCGACGATCATGCCCTCGTACACCTCGGTGGTCGGCTCGACGAAGAGCTGGCCGCGCTCCTGCAGGTTGATCATCGCGAACGGGGTGACCACGCCGGTCCGGTCGGCCACCAGCGACCCGTTGTTGCGGGTACGCAGCTCACCGAACCACGGCTCGTACGACTCGAAGACGTGGTGCAGGATGCCGGTGCCCCGGGTGTCGGTGAGGAACTCGGTGCGGAAGCCGATCAGTCCGCGCGCCGGCACCAGCCACTCCATCCGGATCCAGCCGGTGCCGTGGTTGACCAGCTGCTCCATCCGACCCTTGCGGGTGGCCAGGAGTTGGGTGATCGCGCCCAGGTACTCCTCCGGCGCGTCGATGGTCAGCCGCTCCACCGGCTCGCAGGTCTTGCCGTCGATCTCCTTGGTGACCACCTGCGGCTTGCCGACGGTCAGCTCGTAGGACTCGCGGCGCATCTGCTCGACCAGGATGGCCAGGGCCAGCTCGCCTCGGCCCTGCACCTCCCAGGCGTCCGGCCGCTCGGTGGGCAGGATCCGCAGCGACACGTTGCCGACGAGTTCCTTGTCGAGCCGGTCCTTGACCATCCGGGCGGTGACCTTGGCGCCCTTGACCCGGCCGACCAGCGGCGAGGTGTTGGTGCCGATGGTCATCGAGATGGCCGGCTCGTCCACGGTGATCAGCGGCAGCGGGATCGGGTTCTCCGCGTCGGCCAGGGTCTCGCCGATCATGATCTCCGGGATGCCGGCGACGGCGATGATGTCGCCCGGCCCGGCCGAGTCGGCCGGCTTGCGCTCCATGCCCTCGGTCATCAGCATCTCGGAGATGCGGACCCGCTGGGTGTTGCCGTCGGTACGGCACCAGGCCACCGTCTGGCCCTTGGCGATGGTGCCCTGCCGCACCCGGCACAGCGCCAGCCGGCCCAGGAACGGCGAGGCGTCGAGGTTGGTGACGTGCGCCTGCAACGGCGCGCCCTCGTCGTAGGAGGGCGGCGGGATGGTGCCGAGCAGGGTCCGGAACAGCGGTTCCAGGCTGGTGCTGTCGCCCGGCACCGTGCCGTCGGCGGGCTGGGTCAGCGAGGCGATGCCGTCGCGGGCGCAGGCGTAGACGATCGGGAAGTCGATCTGCTCCTCGTCGGCGTCGAGGTCGAGGAAGAGCTCGTAGGTGTCGTCCACGACCTCCTTGATCCGGGCGTCGGGGCGGTCCACCTTGTTGATCACGAGAATGATCGGCATCCGGGCCTTGAGCGCCTTGCGCAGCACGAAGCGGGTCTGCGGCAGCGGGCCCTCGCTGGCGTCGACCAGCAGCACCACCCCGTCGACCATGGTCAGGCCGCGTTCCACCTCGCCGCCGAAGTCGGCGTGGCCGGGGGTGTCGATGATGTTGATGGTGACCGGGTCGGAGCCGTCCGCCGGCAGGTAGCGCACGCCGGTGTTCTTGGCCAGGATGGTGATGCCCTTTTCCCGTTCGAGATCCATCGAGTCCATGACGCGCTCGGTGTTCTCACCACGGGCCCCGTAGGCGCCGGCCTGCCGCAACATGGCGTCGACCAGGGTCGTTTTGCCGTGGTCGACGTGGGCGATGATGGCGACATTGCGGAGGTCGGTGCGAAGCTGCATACCCTCCATACTCCTGTCTACGGTTGCCGGGGCAGGTGTCGGGGTCACCCCGTCACCGCCCGGATCTCTGCCGGAACTGCTGTTCCGGCCATGCCAGCTGCGGGTCTGCCGATCCCACCGGCGTCCCGCCGGCCCGGTGGGTCGGCGGGCACCTGGTCGCGACGAGCACGGCGGACGAGGCCACAGTGATCTTCGGTCTGTCGGTGCCGGGGGAGTCTCGACCCTGCTGGTCGGTCTCCTAGCGTACGCGGGTCCGCGAAGGCCCGTCTCGGCACTGCTCCCGCTGAGCGGGCCGGCCGTGACCGGCGACACATCCGCCGACGGCATCCGGCCGGGGTGACCACCCGAGAGGGTGGTCACCCCGGCCGGATGGGCGGGCCGGTGCGGTGTCCGGCGGCGGGTCGGGTTCAGTCCCGGGCGGCGGGGGCCGGCGTCGGGGTGGCGGGCACCTCGTCGACGCCGCCGGTGTCCCGGTGGGTCCGGCCCGGCCACCAGAACCGGTCACCGAGCACGAATGCCAGAGCCGGCACCAGCACGGTGCGCACCAGCAGCGTGTCGAGCAGCACGCCGAGGCACACGATGATCCCGATCTGGGTCAGCAGGATCAGCGGCAGCACGCCGAGGACGGCGAAGACCGCGGCGAGCAGGATGCCCGCGCTGGTGATCACCCCGCCGGTGACCCGCAGGGCGGAGAGCATCCCGTCCCGGGTGCCGGCTTGGCGGGCATCCTCCCGGGCCCGGGTGACCAGGAAGATGTTGTAGTCCACCCCGAGCGCGACGAGGAACACGAAGGCCAGCAGCAGCACCCCGCTGTCCAGCGCGGGGAAGCCCAGCACGTGGTCGAAGAGCAGCCACGCCGCACCCAGGCTGGCGAAGAAGGACGCGATCACGGTGAGCACCAGCAGCAGCGGGGCGAGCAGGCCACGCAGCAGCACCACCAGCACGGCGAGGACGAGCACCAGGATGATCGGCAGGATCAGCCACAGGTCGCGGGTGTTGGCCTCGTCGGAGTCGTACGTGGCGGCGACGGTGCCCCCGACGAGCGCCCCGTCGGCCGGGCCGGCGCCCTCGACTGCCGGTGGCGCGGAGTCGGGTACGGCGGCGACGGCGTCCCGCAGCGCCGCGACGGCCCGGTCGGACGCCGGGGTGCCCGGTTCGTCGGTGAGCACCACGTCGACCTGGGCGACGGCGTCGCCGACCGCGCCGGGCCGGGCGGAGGCGACCCCGGGCACCCCTGCGGCGACCCGGGTGACCGCCGGTGCGGCGGCCGGGTTGGTGAGCACGGCCACCGGCTGGGTGGTGCCGGCGGGGAAGGCGCGGGCCAGTGTCTCGGCTCCGGCGACCGCCTCCGGCTTGACCCGGAACTGTTCGGTCTCGGACAGGCCGGTGCGCACGCCCAGCCCACCGAGGGCGAGGCCGGCGAGCAGCAGGGTGGCGAGCGCGGCGACCGGCACCGGGCGGCGGATCACGGCCGCGCCGAGCCGGCCCCACAGCTTGCCCTCCCGGACCGGGCCGCCGACCTTGGGCACGAACGGCCAGAACAGCCCCCGCCCGAAGATGACCAGCACGGCGGGCAGCACGAACAGCGCCGAGAGCATGGCGAACACCACCCCGGTGGCGCAGGCCACCGCGAGCGCCCGGTTGGTCTCCTGCTCCGACAACAGCAGCGTGAGTACGCCGAGCACGACGGTGCCGCCACTGGCCAGGATCGGTTCGGCGGTGCGGCGTACGGCGGCGCGCATGGCGGCGAACCGGTCCTCGTCGCGGCGCAGTTCCTCCCGGTAGCGGGCGATGAGCAGCAGGGCGTAGTCGGTGGCGGCGCCGAAGACCAGCACGCTGGCGATGCCGGTGACCGCGCCCTCCTGGAGGTTGATGCCGACGGCCGGGACGATGGTGTCCACGGCCCGCAGGGTGAGCTGTTCGGTGGCGGCGACCACGATCAGCGGCACGATCCACAGGAACGGGCTGCGGTAGGTGATCAGCAGCAGCAGGGCGACCACGCCGGCGGTGACCGCGAGCAGGGTGATGTCGGCGCCCTCGAAGACCTTGGTCAGGTCGGCGGTGAAGGCGGGTGCGCCGGTGACCGCGACGGTGATCCCGTCGGGCAGGCCGGTGAGGGCGTCGCGTACCCGGGCGACCTCGTCGGCGACGGCCTGCTGGCCGCCGGCGGTGTCCAGCGGGACGGCGAGCAGCGCGACGGTGCCGTCCGGGGAGACCTGGGGTGGGCTGACCTGACCACCGACGGCGAGCCGGCCCAGCGCGCCTGCGCGGTCGGTGACGGCGGCCCGGTCGGCGCCGGTCAGCGCCGCGCCGTCGTCCCGGCTGACCACGACGATCGCCGGCTGGACGTCCCTGGCCGGCAACTGTTCCTGGAGGCGCTCCACCTGGGTCGACTGCCACTGCACGGACAGGCCGGTGGTGGAGACGGGGGCGGGGTTGTCGGGCGTGGGGAGCCCGAAGACGATCGCGCCGACGACGATCGCGGCGACCACGGTGAGCCAGGCGGCGAGCCGGCTGCGGGCGACGCGGGTGAACAGAGACATCGGATGCCCTCTTGGTCTGTGGTGACGCCGGACGGAGAGATAGCACGTTCTTCGAGTATCTTGATGGGCGAGATTATCGGCAGCTGCTCTATGCTGCAACCGGGCGCATCGACAGGGGGCGACGGCGGGCGTGGCAGCGCACGAGATGTATCGGCGGCGGGACGATCCGCGCGGGCGAATGGTGGCCGACATCACCAACGACCTGCGGCGATACTCGGTGGACGCGCAGCACATCGGGCACGCCTTCGCCGCCCTGCACGGGCTCAACCCGACCGACCTGCACGCCCTGATCGCCGTGATGGACGCCGAACTGCTCGGCGACCCGATCACCCCCGGCCGGCTCGGCGAACAGCTGAACCTCTCCTCCGGGTCGGTGACCGCACTGATCGACCGGCTGGAACGCGCCGGACACATCCGCCGGGACCGGGACACCGCCGACCGGCGCAAGGTGTTCCTGCACTACGCCGACCAGGGGGCCGCCCTGGCGATGAGCTTCTTCGGCCCGCTCGGGCGGCGTACCGACGAGGTGATGGCCCGGTTCACCGACGACGAGCTGGCGGTCGTGCACCGGTTCATGGCCACCACGGTCGCCTCGATGCGGGAGCACCGCGACGCCATCCGGGCCGCCCGCGCCGAGCCGCCCCGTCGCCCGGCGGACTGACCGCCGTGCTGGACCGGTCGCTCGCCCGACTCGCCGCCGCCGCGCTGCGGCTGCCGGCCGCGCCCACCCACCGGGTCGACGTCACCCGCGGCCTCGTGGTCCGGGCCCGCGACGGGGCGCGGCTGCGCACCGACCACTACGCCCCCCGACTGCCCGGTGCGCCGACCGTGCTGATCCGCACGCCGTACGGGCGGGGCGGGCCGATGCGGCTGCTCGGCCGGCTGATCGCCGGTCGCGGCCTCCACCTGGTGATCCAGGCATGTCGGGGCACCGACGGCTCCGACGGGCTGTTCGACCCGCTGGCGCACGAGCGCGACGACGGCCTGGACACCGTCGACTGGCTGCGTCGGCAGCCCTGGTACACCGGCCGGTTCGGCATGTTCGGGGCCAGCTACCAGGGCTTCGTCCAGTGGGCGCTGGCCGCCGACGCGGGGGAGGAGCTGGCCGCGATGGTCGCGGTGGTCACCGCCTCGGCCACCCGCGACTCCACGTACGCGGGGGAGTCCTTCGCCCTGGACACCGTGCTGACCTGGGCCGAGCTGCTCCAGGCGCAGACCGTGCCGTGGCTGGCCCGGCAGTGGGAGCTCAAGCGCGGGCAGCCCCGGCTGGCCGCCGCCCTGGCCCACCTGCCGCTGGCCGAGGCCGACCGGGTGGCGACCGGGGTGACCGTGCCGTTCTTCCAGGAGTGGCTGCGTCACCACACCCCGGACGCCGACTACTGGCGGACCCGGGTCTTCGGCGCGCGGATCGCCGAGGTGCGTGCCCCGGTGGCGATGATCAGCGGCTGGCAGGACATCTTCCTCCCCGCCCAACTCGCCGACCACGCCGCGCTGCGGGCGGCGGGCGTGCCCACCCGGCTCACCGTCGGCCCGTGGACGCACGGCAGCCCCGGGTTGCTGGCGGAGTCGCTGCGGGAGGGGTTGGGCTGGCTCGACGCCCACCTGCACGGCCGGCCCGCGCCGCCGCGCGCCCCGGTGCGGGTGCACGTCGGCGGGGACGGCGGCGGTTGGCGCGACCTCCCCGACTGGCCGCCACCGGCGACCGGGACCCCGTGGCACCTGCACGCCGGGGGCCGGCTCGCCCCGCAGCCGCCGGTGCCGTCGACCCCGGACACCATCCGGTACGACCCCGCCGACCCCACGCCGTCGCTCGGTGGCCCGCTGCTGGTCGCCCAGCGCGCCGGCAGGGTCGACAACCGTACCGTCGAGGCCCGGCCGGACGTGCTGGTCTACACCGGCGCGGTGCTGGCCGCCCCGGTCGAGGTGGTCGGCCCGGTCCACGCCGAGATCTTCGTCCGCAGCGAACTGTCGTACCTGGACGTCTTCGTGCGGCTCTGCGACGTGGACCGGCGCGGCCGGTCCTGGAACGTCTGCGACGGCCTGGTCCGGATCGCTCCCGGCCGGTTCCCGGTCGACCCGGACGGGGTGACCCGGGTGCCGGTGGCACTGTGGCCGGTGGCGCACCGCTTCGCCGTCGGGCACCGGCTGCGGGTGCAGGTCTCCGGCGGCGCCCACCCCCGGTACGCCCGCAACCCCGGCACCGGGGAACCGCTCGGTGCGGCGATCACGCTCCGCGCAGGACTCCGGCAGATCCTGCATGATCCATCGCACCCGTCGCGGTTGGTGCTGCCGGTGGTCCCCGCCACCTCCCAGCTTGCGTCTATCTGAAGACAAGCCATCTGAGCTGGGCTTTCTTGCCCCCTGCGGATATCGTTTTTCGCAACGCTCGATGACGTGCATCAGTGGTCGGGTCCGCTCTCACCGGCGGGCACTGCTTACCAGGAGTCACCCCTTTCCCGACCCCTGGCATGGTGTTGAAGCAGCCGGCACCCCGGTTCCGGCTGCGGAAAGGGGACGTCATGACGACGGCTCCGGCCAATCTGCTGGCGGTCCGCCGGCTCCTGCTCGACACCATCGAGAGCCTCGACCCTGCCGCGGTGGGGATCGTCGGCGATCCGGCCCACCGGGGCGGCTACCACACCGGCTCGGACCGGGTGGTCGCCAACGACTACTCGGTGGTCGAGTCGCCTCGGGACTCCGCCGGCCTCACCCTCTATGCCTCAGGGTTGGACGTGGGCACGTTCAGCGTGCGATCCGGCGGCGCCACCCACAACCTGCGGACGTTCTCCGAGTGGTGTGTCGCCCAGTGCCGGGCGAACACGGCGGACAGTCGCGACCTGCGGGAGATCATCTATTCCCCGGACGGCAAGGTCGTGCGGCGCTGGGACCGGCTCGGCAAGCGCAGCTCCGGCGACGACTCGCACCTGTGGCACACCCACTTCAGCTTCTTCCGCGACTCGACAAAGGCCGGACGGGACCAGACCCCGCTGTTCCGGCGCTACCTGACCGGCATCGGACTACTGGAAGGCACCGACATGACCCCCGAAGAGCACGCCTGGCTGGAGACCGTCCACAAGAACCTGACCGTCCTGGACGGCCGGAACCCGGTGGGGCAGATCTACACCCGGATGGCGATGGGTGAGGACCACACCAACCCCGACCTCGTCGTCCCGCACCCGAGCCTGAAGTCGCTCGGCGCACAGTTGACCTCGCTGCAGACCACCCTGGCCGACAAGGACTTCACGGACGAACAGGTGATCATGGCCGGCGTCCTGACCGGGCTCACCCCGGAGAGGATCGCCGCCGCCATCCCGCCCACCATCGCCAAGCAGGTCGCCGACGAACTGGCCAAGCGCCTGGTCGCCTGACCACCGACCCCGTGGGCACCCCTCCCGCCACGCCTCCTGCGGAAGGGGCGCCCACGGTTGTCCGGCGCGGGCCGGGGCGTTACCCCCACGGGCCACCGTAAAGCTGATCTCGGAGGCCGATCTCGGCGAGCCCGGTCAGCACGGCGGCAGATTCCTGGACCTGACCGGCGCGATCTGGCACAAGAGCACCCGCAGCAGCGGCAACAGCGGTGACTGCGTGGAGGTGACTGCCCACCTGCCCGGCGTCGTCGGAGACCACCGCTTTCCCGCCCGGACGGCGGAGTCCCCTCGGTCCGGCGGGATGGGCGGGCGTTGGACGCGCCGCGATGGTGCCCCCTGGCGGCGGTGTCACGGCGGGCGGGACACCCCAACATCTGCCACCTTGAGTCGATCATGGCGATGTCGGGTCGTGCCGGTGCCGGCACCGGGTGGGAGTGGCCGTCGGCCACTCGACAGCGCTCGGTGGCGGCGGCCGAAGCCGCCGCCACCGGCACGGACTTACAGCGGGCGGACGTTCTCCGCCTGCGGACCCTTTTGCCCCTGGGTCACATCGAACTCGACCTTCTGGGCCTCCTGCAGTTCCCGGTATCCGCTACTGGCGATCGCCGAGTAGTGGACGAAGACGTCGGGGCCTCCGCCGTCCTGCTCGATGAAGCCGAAGCCCTTTTCCGAGTTGAACCACTTGACCGTGCCGGTTGCCATGCATCTCTCCCTGTTTACAACGGGTGATCCCGCCGCTTCGACGGATGATCGCCCTGTACTGCCCCGACAGTAACCGGCCGATCCGGTTTTTGCCGGCTGAAGTGCCGCAGGAAGTTGTGCGGAAACTCGCGGGTCGGCCCGGAATGCCGCCCTTCGGGTGGTCCGCTCCGGCACACTCGACCGGTGAACGGACTGAGTACCGCCGCGTTGACCGAGCTGGAGCGGGAGATCGATGCGCCGGGGGACGGGCTGGACCGGCTCCGGCTGGTGCCCACGCCGTTCGTGCCCGAGGTGCGGCTGCACCTCGCCGAGGACGCGATCGTCTGGTGGGCCCGGATGGAGGCGGCGGCCGGCCGTACCCTGCCACCGCCGTTCTGGGCGTCGGCCTGGGCCGGCGGCCAGGCGCTCGCCCGCCACCTGCTGGACCACCCGCACCTGGCCGCCGGTCGCCGGGTGCTCGACCTGGCCGCCGGCTCCGGACTGGTCGCCATCGCCGCCGCGCTGACCGGCGCCACCCAGGTCGTCGCCAACGACGTGGACCCGTACGCGATGGCGGCGGTGACCGTCAACGCGCGGGCCAACCGGGTACGCGTGCAGGCCCGCCACGGTGACCTGCTCGACGACGACGACACCCAGGCCGACCTGCTGGTCGCCGGGGACGTCCTCTACGACCGGGAGTTGGCCGACCGGGTGCTGCCCTACCTGCGGCGGGCCGCCGCCAACGGGACGCAGGTGCTGGTCGGCGACCCGGACCGGGGGCACCTGCCGTGGGACGTGCTGGAGGTGGTGGCCAGCTACCCGGTGCCCACCACCGAGCCCTCCGTCGACTCCCCGGTCCGCCGGGTGCAGGTGCTGCGACCCCGGTGAACCCCGCCGGCCCGGCCAGGCCGGCGGGGTTCACCAGGGAAGACTCGGGGAGTGATCAGGGTCGCGGCCCGATGCGCCGCAGCACCCTCGCACCGTAGCGTCAGGTCGTGCTCGACGAACTCGCCCTGCTCGGAGACCTGCCGACCGCCCTGCTGATGGCGGCGCTCGGGCTGGTGATGCTCGCCGACGCCGTTCCGCTGCTCGGCGTGTTCGTCCCCGGTGACGTGGCGATCCTCGCGACGGTGGGGGTGGGTCGACCCCTCGCCGGCGTCGCGACCATGGTGGCGGTGGTCGTCGGTTGCCTCTCCGGTTGGTCGCTGAGCTTCCTCGCCGGACGGGTCTACGGGGAGCGCCTGCGGCACAGCCGGGTCGGTGGCTGGATCGGCGAGGGGCGCTGGTTGGCCGCCGAGCAACTGCTGCGCTCCGGCGGTGGGCGGATGGTGCTGGTCGCACCCTTCCTGCCGGTGTTCAACACGCTGCTGCCGCTGGCCGCCGGGGGCCTGCGGATGTCGTACCGCCGGTTCGTCTGCTGCGCGGCGCTCGGCGCGGCGGCATGGGCCGGTCTCTACCTGGCGCTGGGGACGGCGTCACGGGCCCTGGCCGGGCTGCTGCCCGGCGACCCGTTGCTGGTCACCATGGCGGTGGGGCTGGTGCTGGCCGGCCTGGTGCTGCTGGCCACCCGGCGTCGACTGCGCGGGCTGACCGTCGTCGGCCAGCCCGGCTGACCGCCGCCGGACGGGCCCAGTGGTAGCCACCCGGTCGCGGACTGCGGGCCGCCACCCGGTCACCGGTCGTGGGCCCGCCGCGCGGCTACCGGCTGCGGGCCCGCCCCCGGTCACCAGCCGCGCGCCCGCCACTGCGGCAGCGACGCCCGCTCCGCGCCGAGGGTGCTGTCGGCACCGTGGCCCGGGTAGAACCAGGTGTCGTCGGGCAGCCGGCCGAACAGCTTCTGCTCGACGTCGTCGATGAGCTGGCCGAACCGCTCCGGGTCCCGGTCGGTGTTGCCCACGCCACCGGGAAACAACGAGTCCCCGGTGAACAGATGCGGCGTGCCGGCCGGGTCGCGGTAGAGCAGCGCCACCGAACCGGGCGTGTGCCCCCGGACGTGGATCACCTCCAGCGTCTGGTCACCCACCGCGACGGTGTCGCCGTCGGTCAGGGTCTGCGCCGCGATCGGCAACCCTTCGGCGTCGTCGGCGTGCACCAGGGCGGGCGCGCCGGTCTTGGCGACGACCTCCTCCAGCGCCACCCAGTGGTCCATGTGCCGATGGGTGGTGACCACCGAGGTCAGGCCGGCGTCGCCGATCAGGTCGAGCAGCCGGGGTGCCTCGTTCGCGGCGTCGATCAGGACCTGCGCACCGGTGTCGCGGCAGCGCAGCAGGTAGGCGTTGTTGTCCATCGGGCCGACCGACAGCTTGGTGACGGTGAGTCGGTCCAGTTCCCGGACGGCGGGCGGGCCGCCGTGGGTGACGTCTCCGGTGTAGCTCATGGGCGGTCTATATCCATTCGGGTGGGGTCGGGAGGGGACCGTTCGGGGTGACGGTCAACACGTCGCCGCTGCTGCGGCCGATCAACCAGGCGACCAGTTCGGCGGCGGGGCCGGCGACCTGCGGGGCGTCCTGCGGGTCGCCCACCACCAGCTCCGGCCGGTTGCCGTCGGCGGGCCGCAGCACCAGCGCCGGGGCGTCCGGACGCGCGGCGAGCCCACCGGCCACCTCGTGCAGCAGGTGCTGGGCGAACGAGGCTGGCCAGTCCGCCGGCCGGTAGCCGGTGCCCAGGTCGACGTGGTGCACCTCCAACTCGCGCCACCGGCCCCAGAGCACCAGGGGGACCGGCCACGGGCCGCGTCGGGTCTGCACGGTGCCCTGCCACGCCTGCGCCGGCATCACGGCCACCGCCTCGGCGAACCGGTCGGTGCTGCGACGCAGGTCGGCCAGCAGTGCGGCGGGCGGCCGGTCGGCACCGGCGGCGATGTCGGCGTCCCGGGCGGCGTCGCTGGCGTACATCGGGATGTCCTCGCCGGTGCGGGCGGCGGTGAGCAGGTTGACGAACCCGTCGGCGTTGCGGGCCAGGTGGGTCAGCACGTGGCCACGGGTCCAGCCGGGCAGCAGGCTGGGAGCCGCGACGGCCGCCGCGTCGAGCCCGGCTGCGGTGTCCAGCAGGCGGGCGGCCGCGTCGGCCGCCGCACCGGTCAACAGCAGTGGATCGGTGGTCACGCCACGACCCTAACGGTCCCGGGAGCGTTGCGCCGCCGGGGAATTCGCTTTCGGCGCGTCGGTACGACGCCTACCGTCGGCTACGACGCGGTACCGGGACGACGGACGGGGGTGGTGATCATGCCGGTCGCAGGACGCGTGTTCGGCCACGACCAGTTCCGACCCCGGTGAGGATGACATGACGATCGATCTGACCGCCCTCGGCCTGGACGCCGAGCGGGCGGCGTACGCGCGACGGCGTCCGGACCGCCGGCCCGGCCGGGTGGCCCGGGTCGACCGGGGGGTGTGCACCGTGCTCGCCGCGGACGGACCGGTCCGGGCCAGTCTGGGCCCGGCGGTGCTGGCCGCCGCCGCCCGTGACCTGACCGCGTTGCCGTGCGCCGGTGACTGGGTGCTGCTGGCCCGCTGGCCGGACGGCCCGGTGACCGTCGACACGGTGCTGCCCCGGCGGACCGCGCTGATCCGCCGGACCGCCGGCAAGGACGCCAGCGGCCAGGTGCTCGCCGCCAACCTCGACACCGCGGCGGTGGTCGAGCCGGTGCACCCGGAGCCGGACGCCGCCCGGATCGAACGGCTGCTCGCGCTGGCCCACGAGTCGGGGGCCACCCCGCTGGTGGTGCTCACCAAGGTCGACCTGGCCGCCGACCCGCAGGCGGTGGCCCGGCAGTTGGCCGCGGTGGCCCCCGGGGTGCCGGTGCTGCCGGTCAGCGCCGAGCAGGGCACCGGCCTGGCGCCGCTGCGTCCGCTGGTCGCGCCGGGCCGCACGCTGGCCCTGCTGGGGCCGTCCGGGGCGGGCAAGTCCAGCCTGGTCAACGCCCTGGTCGGCGCGGACGTCATGCCGACCCAGGCGATCCGACGCGTCGACGGCAAGGGCCGGCACACCACCACCTGGCGGGCGCTGGTCCCGGTGCCCGGCGGCGGGGCGGTGCTGGACACCCCCGGGGTCCGGGCGGTCGGCCTGCTGGACGGGCACGCCGGCCTGGACCGGGCGTTCACCGACATCGCCGAGCTGGCCACCGGGTGCCGGTACGCCGACTGCGGGCACACCGCCGAGCCGGCCTGCGCGGTGCGGGAGGCGCTGGAGAGCGGGGAGCTGCCGCCCCGGCGCTGGGAGAGTTGGCGTCGGCTCCAGCGGGAGGTGGCGTACGAGGGTGGTCGCCGGCAGAGCCGGCTGGCCAGCGAGCGGCGGGGCGGCTGGCGGGGCGGTCGTCGCCGGCCGGCCCGCCCGACCACGCCCCCGCTGCCGGGCGGATTCTGACCGGCCCGACCCCGCGGGGGACACCGACCGGGTCGGGCCGGGGCCACGGCCGGTGTGGGCCGGGTCCCGCTGCCGGGGTGCCGGCGCGGCGGACGGGGTCAGCGCGGCGGCGACCAGCAGAGGGGCACCGTAGCTGCGCCGGGGTGCCGGGTCGGCCGGAGGCCGGGTGGTCCGGGTCGGCCCGGCGGGTGGTCCGGGGGTCGGGTGGTGGGGTTGGCCCGACCGGTGTGAGCTGGTGGAGTGTGTGGGTGCGGAAAGTTGTCGTACCCCGGGGCTAGAGTTGCCGAGGCGTTCCTTCCGCGCCCCGCAAAACCGCTCGGATCACCCTCGGAGCGGACAGATCCGCCTCACATTCTTCTTCCGGGAGCACCCGCACCGTGGCCGACCGTCTGATCATCCGTGGCGCGCGCGAGCACAACCTGCGTGACGTCAGTCTCGACCTGCCCCGGGACGCGCTGATCGTCTTCACCGGGCTCTCCGGCTCGGGCAAGTCGAGCCTGGCCTTCGACACCATCTTCGCCGAGGGGCAGCGCCGCTACGTCGAGTCGCTGTCGTCGTACGCGCGCCAGTTCCTGGGCCAGATGGACAAGCCGGACGTCGACTTCATCGAGGGGCTGAGCCCGGCCGTCTCCATCGACCAGAAGTCCACCTCGCGCAACCCGCGCTCCACCGTCGGCACCATCACCGAGGTCTACGACTACCTGCGGCTGCTCTTCGCCCGCATCGGCGAACCGCACTGCCCGGTCTGTGGTGAGCGGATCTCCCGGCAGAGCCCGCAGCAGATCGTCGACCGGGTCCTGGCGATGGCCGAGGGGACCAAGTTCATGGTGCTCGCCCCGGTGGTCCGGGGCCGCAAGGGCGAGTACGTCGACCTCTTCGCCGAACTCCAGGGCAAGGGCTACGCCCGGGCCCGGGTCGACGGGGTGGTGCACCCGCTGACCGAGCCGCCCAAGCTCAAGAAGCAGGAGAAGCACACCATCGAGGTGGTGATCGACCGGCTCAGCGTCAAGGCGAGCGCCAAGCAGCGGCTGACCGACTCGGTGGAGGCCGCGCTCGGTCTCTCCGACGGCCTGGTGCTGCTCGACTTCGTCGACCTGGCCGAGGACGACCCGGCCCGGGAGCGCCGCTACTCCGAGCACCTGGCCTGCCCGAACGACCACCCGTTGGCGATCGAGGACCTGGAACCCCGGGTCTTCTCGTTCAACGCGCCCTACGGGGCCTGCCCGGAGTGCACCGGTCTGGGCACCAAGAAGGAGGTCGATCCGGAGCTGGTCGTTCCCGACCCGGAGCGCACCCTGCGCGAGGGCGCGCTGCAACCCTGGGCGACCGGGCACAACCTGGAATACTTCCTGCGTCTGCTGGAGGCGCTCGGCGAGAGCCAGCACTTCGACGTCGACACCCCGTGGCGGGCGCTGCCGGCGCGGGCGCAGAAGACGATCCTGCACGGCTCCGACGACCAGGTGCACGTCCGCTACCGCAACAAGTTCGGTCGGGAGCGGTCCTACTACACCGGCTTCGAGGGCGTGGTGCAGTGGATCGAGCGCCGGCACACCGACACCGAGAGCGAGTGGTCGCGGGACAAGTACGAGGGCTACATGCGCGACGTGCCCTGCGCGGCCTGCGGCGGCACCCGGCTCAAGCCCGAGGTGCTGGCGGTCACCATCGCCGGCAAGAGCATCGCCGAGGTCTGCAACCTGTCGGTGGGTGAGGCGGCCGAGCTGCTCGCCGGCATCGCGCTGACCGACCGGCAGAAGATGATCGCCGAGCGGGTGCTCAAGGAGATCAACGCCCGGCTGCGGTTCCTGCTCGACGTCGGCCTGGACTACCTCTCCCTGGACCGGGCGGCCGGCACCCTGTCCGGTGGCGAGGCGCAGCGCATCCGGCTGGCCACCCAGATCGGCTCCGGTCTGGTCGGCGTGCTCTACGTGCTCGACGAGCCGTCGATCGGCCTGCACCAGCGGGACAACCACCGGCTGATCGAGACCCTGCTGCGGCTGCGCGGCCTGGGCAACACGCTGATCGTGGTGGAGCACGACGAGGACACCATCCGGGTCGCCGACTGGATCGTCGACATCGGGCCCGGCGCGGGTGAGCACGGCGGCCGGATCGTGCACAGCGGCTCGGTGCCGGCGCTGCTGGACAATCCCGAGTCGGTGACCGGGGCGTACCTGTCGGGTCGGCGGGAGATCCCGACGCCGAAGCAGCGTCGGCCGCAGACGCCGGAGCGGGAGCTGGTGGTGCACGGGGCGCGCGAGCACAACCTGCGCAACCTGACCGTGCCGTTCCCGCTGGGCCAGCTCATCGCCGTCACCGGGGTCTCCGGCTCGGGCAAGTCGACGCTGGTCAACGACATCCTGTACGCGGTGCTGGCCAACCAGATCAACGGCGCCCGGCTGGTGCCCGGCCGGCACACCCGGGTCTCCGGGCTGGAGCACGTCGACAAGGTGGTCGGTGTCGACCAGTCGCCGATCGGCCGGACGCCGCGCTCCAACCCGGCCACCTACACCGGGGTCTGGGACCACGTCCGCAAGCTGTTCGCCGAGACCACCGAGGCCAAGGTCCGGGGGTACGGGCCGGGCCGGTTCTCGTTCAACGTCAAGGGTGGCCGCTGCGAGGCGTGCTCCGGTGACGGCACCATCAAGATCGAGATGAACTTCCTGCCGGACGTCTACGTCCCGTGCGAGGTCTGCAAGGGCGCCCGGTACAACCGGGAGACCCTGGAGGTGCACTACAAGGGCAAGACCGTCTCCGACGTGCTGGAGATGCCGATCGAGGAGGCGGCCGAGTTCTTCTCCGCCATCCCGGCCATCCACCGGCACCTGCGGACGCTCAACGACGTGGGCCTGGGCTACGTCCGGCTGGGCCAGCCCGCGCCGACCCTGTCCGGCGGTGAGGCGCAACGGGTCAAGCTCGCCTCCGAGTTGCAGAAGCGGTCCACCGGCCGCACGGTCTACGTGCTCGACGAGCCCACCACCGGCCTGCACTTCGAGGACATCCGCAAGCTGCTGATGGTGCTGGAGGGCCTGGTCGACAAGGGCAACACGGTGATCACCATCGAACACAACCTCGACGTGATCAAGACGGCCGACTGGCTGATCGACATGGGTCCCGAGGGCGGTCACCGGGGCGGCACCGTGCTCGCCACCGGCACCCCGGAGGAGGTCGCCGAGGTCGCCGAGAGCCACACCGGCCAGTTCCTGCGCGCGGTGCTCAAGCTCGACGGGGAGGCCCGGGGCGCGAAGGCGGCGGTGACCCGGGCCTCCCGGGCCAACGGCGTGACGCCGAAGACGCGTACCCGCAAGGTGCCGGCCGGGGCCCGCTGACCCGCCGGGTCGACGACCGGCCCCGCCCCCGCGGAGCGGGCGGGTAACGGCCGGCCCGCCCCGGGCACAGCCGGTCGGGGCGGTCGTTGGCCGACCCCGGCCATCGGCGTGCCGCTGGTCATCCTGGTCGATGTCGATGTCGATGTCGATGTCGGTGCCTCGGGCCTTGCCCGGGGTCCGTCGCGGACGTTCCCGGGCGGGCGGGGTGAACCGTCGGGCACAGTGATGCGTGTGCTCCAGTGAGGCCGCGCAGGTCGACGACCGGCGGCGGTAGCCGAAAGAAAGGCCGGAGATGAACGACGATCAGGTGCTGACCGGGCCCGGTACGCAGACCCGACGCGCCCTGCTGGCCGGGGCTGGTGCGGTGGGGGCCTCGGTTCTCCTGACCGCCTGCGGCGACGACTCCGGTGACGAACCGGCCGCCCCGGCCACCGGCGGACCGGCCGCGACCACCGGTGGTGGCGGGCCGGGCACGGCCGCGATCGCCAAGACCGGCGACATCCCGGTCGGTGGCGGTCAGGTCTACGCCATACAGGGAGTGGTGATCACCCAGCCGACGGAGGGGCAGTTCAAGGGGTTCGACCCGATCTGCACCCACCAGGGCTGCCCGGTCTCGAACGTCGACGGCGGGACGATCAACTGCACCTGCCACAACAGCAAGTTCGCCATCACCGACGGCGCGGTCAAGCAGGGCCCGGCGACCACGCCGCTCGCCGCCAAGGAACTCAAGATCGAGGGCGACCAGATCTCGCTGGCCTGACGGACACCGGCCGGCACGGAGGCGACCTCCGTGCCGGCCGGTCTGGTCGGGCTCAGTGCGCGTAGACCGCCAGCTCCCAGATCGAGTAGCCGTACGTGGTGGCCCGGGTCACCCCGTGCATCCGGACGTACCGCGCGGTCTGTGTGGGGAAGGCCGCCACGTCGGTGCCGCCGTCGCCGGCCGTGGTCGACCAGACCGACCGCCAGGTCGACCCGTCGTTCGACACCTCGATCCGGTACGACCGGGCGTACGCCGACTCCCAGGCCAACGTCACCCGACCCACCTGGCGGGCCGACCCGAGGTCCACGGTCAGCCACTGGTCGTCCGCCCAGCTGCTCGCCCAGCGGGTGCCGAGGTCGGAGTCGACCGCCTTGCCCGCCCCGAAGAACAGCTCGCTGCCGGACGCGGTGACCGGCCGGCCGGCGGCCAGGTTGGTCAGGTCGTCGCCCCGCCGGGACGGGAACGAGACCACCTGCTGGAAGGTGGGCCGGTTCTGCCAGGCGATGGTGGCGTGCCTGATCCCGCCCAGCGGCGACTGGATGATCGCGTCCGCGCACCACTGGTCACCGGCGGTGCAGCTCGCGTCACCGGGATAGGTCTGGGCCGCCGGGGTGGCCGCCGCCGTGCGCAACGTGTCCAGCAGTACCTGCCGGCAGCCGGCCAGGTTCCCGGCGCCGCAGTAGCCCCGGCCCAGCCCGCCGCGCACCGGGTCACCGAGCACCGCGCGCAGGTCCTTGTCGACGTAGCCCCACCAGCCGTACTGGAAGGACGAGCCCTTGTGCGCCTGGGCCTCGCTGGCCGAGGTGGGCAGGCTGGACACGTCGCCCTGCTGGTGCCCGGAGGGGGACTCGTTGAGCTGGATCGCGTTGATCAGCGACTGGTAGAGGTCCGGGCCGAGCTGGTCGCGGAACATCCCCCGGACCAGCAGCGGCCACCAGGCGTCGAAGGTGCGGATCGCCTCGGCGTGCCGGTAGACCTTCGACCCCTTGGCGGTCTCGATCCGCAGCGCGCCGTCCTGCCGCCACGCCTTGAGCCGGCTGACCTCGGCGGCCAGCGCGGTGTCCGCGACGGGCTGGCTCTCCAGCACCCGGATCAGCTCGTCGAGCACCTCGGCCCCGCGCAGGTCGGTCAGGCCGGCCTGCTCGACCAGCGCGGTCAGCGAGCCCCGGTCGAACTTCCGGCCGGCCGCCAGGGCCGCCTTGAGCGGGCGGTCCAGCAGGTCGGCCCGGTGCACCGCGCCGAAGCTGTAGTTGCCGTCCGCGCCGCCGAAGTCCTTGGCCTGCTTGTTGTTCCAGCTGATGTAGTAGTCCTGGTTCACCGAGCGGGGGTGGGCGGCCAGCGGGGCGTAGCTGGCGGTGTTCGTCGCCGGGTCGAAGCCCTGCCACTCGTAGGCCGGCTCGGCCTTCATCGGCAGGTTCGGGTTGGACCCGGCGGCCCGCACCGGGTTCAGCCCGGAGTTGAAGTACGCCGACTCGGTGGAGTTGACGTAGAACCAGTTGAACGCGTACTCGACGTTGTTGGCCGAGGCGACGAAGGCGTCCGCCGAACCCATCTGGGCCGGGTCGTTGAACATCTGGAAGCCGATCGCCGAGTCGGCCTCGTGCCGGTAGGTGGAGCGCAGCTGGGTGAAGGCGTGCGGCCGGCCGCCCACCGTGCCCCGCCAGGACACCAGGCCGAGCTTCGTCCGCCAGGCGACCAGTTTGTACGACCCGGCGGCGGTGCCGTCGGCGACGGTCGGGCTCCACTTGTTGACGTGGGCGAGCTGCTCCATCGCCACGCACTGCCCCCGGTAGAGATAGTGGTCGGCGGCGAGGGTGGGGGTGCTGCCGTCGGTGGTGCACAGCGGCACCGCGTAGGTGTCGGTGATGTCGTGGATCGAGGAAGTGGCGCTCCACGCGTAGTCCTGGCCCCGGCCGAGCAGCACATAGAGGTTGAGGCCGGCGAACGCGGCCCCCCGGGCGCTGATCCCCGGCCCCTGCAACTCCTGGATCATCAGCAGTTGCGGGGAGAAGTAACCGGTCTGCGGGCCGAAGACCGCGACCGGGTGGCCGGTGGCCGAGTTCGCGGCGGAGACCACCGCCGCGTTCGACATGCCCCGGTGCGCCGGGCTGATGGTCAACCCGGACAGCGCGGCGGCCAGCTCACCGGCCGCGTTCGTGGTGCCGGCACCGGTGCCGGTGGTGCGGGCGGCGGTGGTGGTGCGGGCGGCGGCGGTGGTGCCGGCGGAACCGGTCGGGTCGGTGAAGATCGGCTCGACCCGGGCCGAGCCGGCGTCGGGCAGCGCCACGCTGGCCGCGTCGGGGGAGGCGTCGCCGTACGGGAAGCTCTGCCCGTCGTGCAGGGTCAGCACGGTCTCCGGGTCGTTCTGGTTGCGGAACGCCGTCCACACCTTGTCGCCCTCGGTGGCCCCGTACTTGGCGCGGGCGGCGATCCGGACCAGCGCGGACTGCATCTCGGTGCCGCCCCCGCCGCCGAACAGCCCGCCCACCACGCCGGCGATGGCGATCAGGTCGGTGAGCTGGAACGGCTCCGGGCCACCCGCGTTGGTGATCGCGTCCAGGCGGCCGGTGAGCACGTACTCGCCGGGGCAGTTGCGGGCGCCCATGCAGACGCCGATGTAGGCGTTGATGCCGGCGATGTACTCCTGCACGTCGGCGTAGAGCTGCTGGCCGCGCGGCCCCTTGGTGCGCAGCGCCTCGATCTGCGCCTGAAGGTCCGCCTCGTGGTACGGCGAGTTGCGCCAGACGCTCTGCTCCAACGCCCGGTTCCCGGGGGCGCCCCCGGCGAACGAGGTGAGGGTGCCCCGGCCGACGTGGCGCAGCAGGTCCATGGTGAACAGCCGGTCCTCGGCCCCGGCGTAACCCGCGCCGTACATGGTGCCGCCCCGGGTGCTGCCGGTGACGTGCGGTACGCCGGTGGCCTTGTCCCGCAGGATGCGTACGTCGGCGCGGGGGGAGTAGTCGCGTTCGACCTGCCCCTGCGGGACACCGAAGGAGGCGTCGTTGAAGAACGAGCCGATCTGCTCCTCGCGCAGGCCGGCGTAGCCGTAGACCAGGTCGGCGTACCGGCCGAGCTGGTCGGCGGAGTGCCGGGGCAGGGTGCCGAGGGCCTGGTTGCCGAGCACCTCGACCAGGGTGGCGTTGCCGTTCTGGCCGGGCGGCAGGATGTCGCCGCACTCGCCGAGGCAGTTGTCGTTAGCCGCGTACCCGCTGGTGGTGACGGCGGCGGGCGCGGCGGTGGCGGCGGGGGGTGTGGGGGTGGCGACCAGCAGGGCGGCGACCGCGACGGCGGCGGTGCCACCGGCGAGGAGACGGCGGGTGGGGCGGGGACGGGGCATGGTGATCCTCCGATGAGGATGGGGATCTTTACGTGAATAACATTCGGTTACCGGATGGTAATCTCCGTCCGTCGATATCGGAAGACGTCCATCGCGCGGCTGCCGGATCTTTGCCCGGGAGTATCGAGCCGGTCGGCGCGCGTGGATAGCTTTCGATCCGGCACCCGGGCCGTCGCCCGCCCGTCGCCCCCGCCTCCGCCCGGCGTTCGCCCGCCGGCCCTCCCGCCCCCGACCGGCGCACATCCGCCGGTCCCCGCCCCCCGACCGGCGGACACCCGTCGGTCCCCGTATCCGACCGGCGGCACCCCGTCGGTCTCGTCACTCCAGATTGGACCGTCGATGAAGGTCGTCCGTCTGCTCGCGTCCGCGACGCTGCTCGCGGCCGTGCTCACCCCGTCCGGGCCGGCCGCCGCGTCCGCGGCCCCGGGCACCGCTACCGCCGCCGCGCCCACGTCGGGGGTGTTCTCCGTGCTCACCTACAACGTGGCCGGCCTGCCGGACATCATCTCCAGCGGCGACCCGGCGACGAACACCCGGCCGATCGGCGAGCGGCTCGGCGGGTACGACATCGTGCACGTCCAGGAGGACTTCAACTACCACGCCGACCTGTACGCCACCGACCAGCACCCGTACCGGACCCCGACCAGCGGGGGCGTGCCGTTCGGCAGCGGCCTCAACACGCTGTCGCACTTCCCCTACAGCGACTTCGCCCGGGTGAAGTGGAACTCCTGCAACGGCACCGACTGCCTCACCCCGAAGGGCTTCACCGCCAGCCGCATCCGGTTGGCCGAGGGCGTCTTCGTCGACTTCTACAACGCCCACCCGAACGCCGGCAGCACCGACGCCGACCTGGCCGCCCGGCGGGCCAACCTCAGCCAGCTCTCCGCGTACGTCACGGCCAACTCGGCCGGCAACGCGGTGGTGCTGATGGGGGACCTGAACGTCCGCTACACCCGTACCGGCGACAACATCCGCGACCTGGTGGCGGCCAACGGCCTCACCGACGTCTGGGTGCAGCAGGAGCGGGGCGGCCAGCCGCCGGCCGCCGGTGACCCGGCGCTGCTCTGTGACCCGGCCAACGTGACGGACGGCTGCGAGGTGGTCGACAAGATCCTCTACCGGGGCAACAAGCTGGTCCGGCTCGCCCTGAACCGCTACCACAACGAGCACGCCCGGTTCCTCACCCCGACCGGCGGGCCGCTGTCGGACCACTACCCGCACGCCGCCTGGTTCGACTGGACCCTCGCCCCCGACCTGCGGGCCAGCGACACCTGGGGTGGCCCGCACGGTGACCCGTTCACCGACGCCGACCGGGTCGGCCCGGCGGTGACCCGGGTCACCCTGCGCGGTGGCTCCCGGCTCGACGCCGTCGGGGTGGACCTCGCCGACGGCGGCCAGCTGCGCCACGGCGGCACCGGCGGGACCGAGACCAGCCTCACCCTCGCGCCCGGCGAGCGGATCACCCAGGTCACCCTGACCCAGGGCCAGAAGGACGGCCGGACCCGGATCTTCTCGGCCCGGCTCAGCACCGACCAGGGCCGAACCCTCAGCACCGGTACGCCCACCTCGGCGGCGGTCACCTTCACCGCGCCCCCGGGTGGTCGACTGGCCGGCTTCTTCGGCCGCAGCGGCACCGAGGTCGACCAGCTCGGCGTGATCTGGAGTGTCGGGGGCAACGGATAGTCTCGGTGCCGTGGCTGATCCCTCGACCTACCGTCCCGCGACCGGCACGATCCCCGAGTCCCCCGGGGTCTACCGGTTCCGCGACGGCACCGGCCGGGTGATCTACGTCGGCAAGGCGAAGAACCTGCGCAGCAGGCTCAACTCCTACTTCGCCGACCCGTGGGGGCTGCACGAGCGCACCCGGCAGATGGTCACCACCGCCGAGTCGGTGGACTGGGTCACGGTGGGCACCGAGGTCGAGGCGCTCCAGCTCGAATACACCTGGATCAAGCAGTACGATCCCCGGTTCAACGTCCGGTACCGCGACGACAAGTCGTACCCGTACCTGGCGGTCACCCTGGACGAGGAATACCCGCGGTTGCAGGTCATGCGGGGCGCGAAGCGTAAGGGCGTGCGGTACTTCGGGCCGTACTCGCACGCCTGGGCGATCCGCGAGACGCTCGACCTGCTGCTGCGGGTCTTCCCGGCCCGCACCTGCTCCGCCGGGGTGTTCAAGCGGGCCGGGCAGGTGGGCCGGCCGTGCCTGCTCGGCTACATCGGCAAGTGCTCCGCGCCCTGCGTGGGCACCGTCTCCGCCGACGGGCACCGGGCGATCGTCGACAACTTCTGCGAGTTCATGGCCGGCCGCACCGACAGCATGGTGCGCCGCCTCGAACGCGACATGATCGAGGCCAGCGCGCAGTTGGAGTTCGAGCGGGCGGCCCGGCTGCGCGACGACGTGGCCGCCCTGCGCCGGGCCATGGAGAAGCAGACAGTGGTGCTCGGCGACGGCACCGACGCCGACGTGGTCGCCTTCGCCGACGACCCCCTCGAAGCCGCCGTGCAGGTCTTCCACGTCCGCGACGGCCGGGTCCGCGGCCAACGCGGCTGGGTGGTGGAGAAGACCGAGGAGCTGACCACCGGCGACCTGGTGCACCACTTCTGCACCCAGGTCTACGGCGGTGAGCAGGGCGAGGCGGACGTCCCCCGGGAACTGCTCGTCCCCGAGTTGCCCGGCGACGCCGAGGCGCTCGCCGACTGGCTCAGCGCCCGCCGGGGCAGCCGGGTGTCACTGCGGGTGCCCCAGCGCGGCGACAAGAAGACCCTGCTGGAGACGGTGGGCCGCAACGCCAAGGACGCGCTCGCCCGACACAAGCTCAAGCGGGCCGGCGACCTCACCACCCGCGGCAAGGCGCTCGACGAGATCAGCGAGGCGCTCGGCATGCGCACCTCACCGCTGCGCATCGAGTGCTTCGACGTCTCCCAGATCCAGGGCACCGACGTGGTGGCCAGCATGGTCGTCTTCGAGGACGGGCTGCCCCGCAAGAGCGAATACCGCCGGTTCATCGTCCGGGGGGCCACCGACGACCTGTCGGCGATGTCCGAGGTGCTGCGCCGCCGCTTCGCCCGCTACCTCGACGCCCGCGCCGAGACCGGTGAGCTGGGCGAGGAGACCGCGTCCGACCCGGACCGCCCCGGCATCGACCCGACCACCGGCCGGCCGCGCAAGTTCGCGTACCCGCCGCAGCTGGTGGTGGTTGACGGCGGTGCCCCGCAGGTGGCGGCGGCGGCCCAGACGTTGGCCGAGCTGGGCATCGACGACGTGGCGCTGTGCGGGCTGGCCAAGCGGCTGGAGGAGGTCTGGCTCCCCGACGACGAATACCCGGTCATCCTGCCGCGCACCTCGGAGGGGCTCTACCTGTTGCAACGAGCCCGGGACGAGGCGCACCGGTTCGCCATCACCTTCCACCGGCAGCGGCGCTCCAAGCGGATGACCGAATCGGCCCTGGACACCGTCCCCGGGCTGGGCGAGGTACGCCGCAAGGCGCTGCTGCACCACTTCGGCTCGCTCAAACGGCTCTCCGCCGCCACCGTGGAGGAGATCACCGAGGTGCCCGGGGTGGGTCGCCGCACCGCCGAGGCGATCCTCGCCGCCCTGGACGGCGACACCGCCCCTCCTAGCCCCGCCCCCACCTCCACCACGGCCGACTGACCTCTCCGCCTGCCTGCTGCTGCCTGCTCCTGCTGACCTCCCGCCTGTTCGGTGGGACCGCGCCTTCGGCCCGAGCCGCCCCGTTTGGGGCTCAGGCAGCATGATCGACTTAACTGGGGCGATATTGCGGTGTCCGACGGCGGCGATACCGCAACATCGGCCCACAGGAGTGGATCAACGGCGGCGAGGCCGCGAGCTGGCCCGGCCGGGGCCGGTCAGGGGTCGGCCGGGGTCGTCGGGGTCGGAGTCCGGTCAGGGGGTCGACGTCGGCGGTCAGGGTTGGTCGGCGAGGACGGTGAGGATGGACTCGCCGTACTTGGCGAGCTTGTTCTCGCCGACGCCGCTGATCCGGGACAGCTCGGCCAGCGAGGTGGGGGAGTCGGTGGCGATCTGCCGCAGCGTCGCGTCGTGGAAGATCACGTACGCCGGCACGCCCTGTTCCTTGGCGGTGGCCCCCCGCCAGGCGCGCAGCCGCTCGAACAGCGACCCGGCCGCCGGGTCCAGCTCGGCGACCACGGTGGCTGCGCCGCGCGGCTTGGCCGATCGGGTCGAGGCCACCTTCTCCGGCTCCCGGCGCATGGTCACCGTGCGGCGGCGGGCCAGCACCTCCGCGCTGGCCTCGGTGAGCGCCAGCGTGCCGTAGTCGCCCTCGACCGCCAACAGCCCCTCGGCGAGCAGTTGCCGGACCACCCCGCGCCACTCCGCCTCGCGCAGCTCGGTGCCGATGCCGAAGGTGCTCAGCGCGTCGTGGCCGTACTGGCTGATCTTGTCGTTCTGCTTGCCGATCAGGATGTCGACGCAGTGCCCGGCGCCGAAGCGCTGGTTGCGTTCCCGGTCGAGCCGGTAGACGGTGGAGAGCAGCTTCTGCGCGGCCACCGTGCCGTCCCAGGTCTCCGGCGGGGTCAGGCAGGTGTCGCAGTTGCCGCAGTCGGCCGTGCCGGGCTGGCCGAAGTATTCGAGCAGTTGCACCCGGCGGCAGCGGACCGTCTCGCAGAGCGCCAGCATGGCGTCCAGGTGGGTGGCGAGGTTACGGCGGTGGGCCAGATCACCGTCGGACGTCTCGATCATCTTGCGCTGCTGCACCACGTCCTGCAGGCCGTAGGCGAGCCACGCCGTCGACGGCAACCCGTCCCGGCCGGCCCGCCCGGTCTCCTGGTAGTAGCCCTCGACCGACTTGGGCAGGTCAAGGTGGGCCACGAAGCGGACGTCCGGCTTGTCGATGCCCATCCCGAAGGCGATCGTGGCGACCATGACCAGGCCGTCCTCGCGCAGGAAACGCTGCTGGTTGGCGGCGCGGGTGCCCGAGTCCAGGCCGGCGTGGTAGGGCAGCGCGGCGACCCCGTTGGCGACCAGGAACTCGGCGGTCTTGTCCACCGAGGCCCGGGACAGGCAGTAGACGATGCCGGCGTCGCCCGGGTGCTCGTCGCGCAGCAGGGCCAGCAGTTGCTTGCGCGGCTCCTTCTTGGGCACGATCCGGTACTGAATGTTGGGCCGGTCGAAGCTGGCCACGAAGTGCCGGGCCTCGGTGAGTTGGAGCCGGGTGGCGATCTCGGCCCGGGTGGCGCTGGTGGCGGTCGCGGTCAGCGCGATCCGGGGCACCGTCGGCCACCGCTCGTGCAGCATCGACAGGGCCAGGTAGTCCGGGCGGAAGTCGTGCCCCCACTGGGACACGCAGTGCGCCTCGTCGATGGCGAACAGGCCGATCCGGCCCCGGTCGAGCAGTTGCTGCACGCCCCGGGTGCCCAGCGCCTCGGGGGCCAGGTAGAGCAGGTCCAGCGCACCGTCGACGAACGCCTGCTCGACCGTACGCCGGGCGGCGTAGTCCTGCGTCGAGTTGAGGAAACCCGCGCGTACGCCGACCGCCGTCAGCGCGTCGACCTGGTCCTGCATGAGGGCGATCAGCGGGGAGACGACCACCGCGACGCCGTCGCGGACCAGCGCCGGGACCTGGTAGCACAGCGACTTGCCGCCACCGGTGGGCATCAGCACCAGGGCGTCCCCGCCGGCCACCACGTGGTCGATGATCTCCTGCTGGAAGCCCCGGAAGGCGTCGTAGCCGAAGACCCGGCGGAGCACGTCGAGGGCGTCGGAGGCGCGCAGCTCGGTGGGGGAGACCATCCGGGGAGTCTACGAGCCCGCCCCGACAACGCCGTCCACGACGCCCCCTGGACCCGTCCCGCCCGCCCCGTAGCCCCACCGTCGCCCTGAGTCGTTTCTTCGCCGGAGCCACCCGTTGCCCGGCGCCGTCACCCGCAGCTGTCCCCCTCGCCCCAGCAGAGTCCGCCGAGGCCGGCCGCGCTGTGGAAGCCGGGGTGCCCGGTGACGTCCATGCAGACCTCGCCGTCGGGGCCGATCCGGCCGCAGAAGACCGGCTCGACGTGGTTCCAGGCATCGGCCCGGGACAGCAGCGCGGCGTTCGCGGCCAGCTCGGGGCGCAGGATCGTCAGCCCTTCCGTATAGACGACGGCCTGGTCGCGAGCCTCGCCCAGGTCGGCCGCCAGGTAGGACAGGTGCAGCGTCCACCGGCGGTCCAGCTGGTAGGCCCCGGCCGGCGGCCCGTTGCGGTCCGACCGCCGCTCGCGCTCGGTCGGGTAGTGGGTGACCAGGGAGTCGGCGTACGACGAGAGAGCATCCGGCTTCGCCAGCGCGTGTGCGATGGCGGCCCGGACCCGCTCGGACACGTCGGCCCGGTCGAGCATGGCCGCCAGGTCACGATGAAAGTCGGACCCGGACTGCCCCCACCGCGACGATCGATTGTCAGTCACTGTTACCCCCGGATTTCGGTTGGCCTCAACAGCTTGAAGCACTGAGACTGCACCATGGCAACCGATCTTGCAACGTAGCACTCGACTGTGTCAGACTGCATGCAACCGGACACTCTGGCTGTCGTGTCCGCCTCTCTGGCCTGGGTAGGAGGTACCGCTATGGCGTCGGCTGCGAGTCCCACGATTCGTGCGCGTCGACTGCGTCGTGAACTGCGTCGCTTGCGTGACCTGCGAGGTCTGACGGTCGATGACGTTGCCCGCTCGGTGGGCTGGCATCGAGCAAAGGTGATACGCATCGAGCAGGGGCACAGCGGAATCGCTGCGGACGGTTTGCGAAAGCTCCTGGATCTCTACGACGCATCTTCCGAGGAGCGGGATGCGCTGACCAGTCTTGCGCGTCAGGCCCGGCAGAAGGGCTGGTGGAGCGTGTACGGCGACGTGCTGCCCGATGACTACGTCGGATTCGAGGCGGAGGCGGAGTCGATCAGCACGTTCCAGAGCCTTCACATCCCAGGTCTGTTGCAGACCGAGGAGTACGCGCGAGCGATCATCCACGCCGGACGCACGACTGCAAGCAAGGACGAGGTCGATCGAGTCATCGCGGCGCGTCAGGCACGGAAGATCCTGCTCACGCGGGATGCGCCTCCGAAGCTCTGGATCATCCTGGACGAGGCTGCGGTGCGACGAGTCGTTGGCGGAGCCAAGATCATGAGCGTTCAGTTGGGGCGCATCATCGAGGCATGTCAGCTACCAGCCGTCGAGGTGCAGGTGCTGCCCTTTGCTGCGGGCGCGCACGCCTCGATGGGTGGTGCCTTCACGATTCTCGACTATGCGGAGCCAGCGCTCGACCCGGCCATCGTCTACGTGGACAACGACACCAATACGCTCCTGCTGGAGGAGGAACAGCAGGTCTCGCGATATAAGCTCGTCTTCGACCACCTACGTGCGAAGGCGCTCGACCCTGACCAGTCTGCCGACTTTCTCGTCAGGATCTCCGCCGAGCTTCAAGACTGAGTCTTGGCCTGAGGAGCATCGTGATGACCACGCCCGACCTTGCGAACGTGAGCTGGCGTAAGAGTGCTCGTAGTAGCGCAAATGGTTCGGACTGCGTTGAGGTGGCCGAACTCTCCGGCGCGTTGGCGGTGCGGGACTCCAAGGACCCGCAGGGGCCGGCACTCCTCTTCGACCGGGGCGCCTGGTCGTCGTTCGTCGTCGGCCTGCGGCGTGGCCTGCACGGCTGACCCGCTCGCCGGGCAGCCCCCGCCCTGATGCCGGCGGCGTCACCCACACCCGGTTAGATGGCCGGATGGCGGTACGCATCGACATCGAGGCCCTTCGGGCCGAGGCCGGGTCTGTGGCCTGCGCGGCGGCGGACAAGCTCCAGGCAGCCGGTCAGCCGACGGAGATCGTGGCGGTCGGCGGGGGAGCATCCTGCGTGATCCGGGAAGCCGGGCAACCGCCGTACGAGGTCTGGGTGGGGGTCACGGCGGACGGCTTCACCGTCGAGTGCGACTGCCCGGCCGGTGCGGAGCTGTGCGGGTACGCGGTGGCCCTCACCGCCGCTGCCCTGGAAGACGGATTCTCGTGGTCCTCGGCGGCCACCCCGCCGTCGGCCGTGGAAGTCGATCCCAGGCTCACCGAGCTGGCCGAACTCGCGCGCGGTATTCCCGCCCGCCGGCTGGCGTCGCTGGTCGCCGAGTGGGCGGCCACGGATCGCGTGCTGGAGAACAGGTTGCGGGCACACGCCGGCCAGCTCGAACCCCTCACCACCGGCGAGCTGGACGACATCCGGCGGACGATCGACAACCTGGCCCACGAGGCGACCAGCGGCGACCGGTGGGACCTGCACGACGTGGAGAAGGCCGGCCGGGCGATCGTCGAGGAGGTCGAGGTGCTCGCCCAACGGCCGCCGACCCAGGAGACGCTGGTGCTGGTCGAGCGGGCCGCCCGCGCCTGGGACGGTCTCGCCGGCTACCTCTGGGACGCCTGGGAGACGTACGAGGAGGAGCCGGCCGAGATCGGCGGCGCCCTGCGGGCGGTGCACGTCCGGCTCTGCGAGCAGGTGCAGCCGGACCCCGACGACCTGGCCGCCCGGCTCGCCGAGATCGTCGGGGCGGCCGAGGTCGACTCCTGTCTCGACGAGCCGGGGGACTATCTCGGCGTGCTCGGTCGTGACCGGGTCAAGGCGCTGCGCAACCGCCGCTGACGTTCGCGACCGTCGAGCGGCCACACCTTTCCCGGACAGCCGTATGCCCGTCCGTCATGAATATGACGGGCGGGCATACGGCTGCGTGTCGAATGATGCTCCCGGCGGCCGGGTGCCGGTCGAGCGGTGGGTCGCGCCGCCGGCTGACTTCGTGCCGCCGGCGGGTCCGTGCTGCCGGGCGACCCGCCGTCGGGCGTGCCGGGATCGACGCCGCCCGCCGGGATAGAGTCGTCGACTGACCCTGTGCGGTACGGGACCCATCGGGGCTCGCCGCCACGGAACCGGGAGTGGTGGGATGGGCGAGGCGCGGACAACCGGCGGGCACGTCGAGGGCGGCACAGCCGAGTCGGACACCACGCTGGTGGTGGTCACCGGCCTGTCCGGCGGTGGTCGCAGCACGGTGGCGCGCGCCCTGGAGAACGTCGGCTACTACGTGGTGGACAACCTGCCGCAGGCGCTGATGCTGGACATGGCCGAGCTGGCGATGAAGGCCGGTGGCGCGGCCCGGCGTACCGCGATGGTGCTGGACGTGCGGTCGCGGGCCTTCTCCACCGACCTGGCCGGGGCGATCCGGGAGCTGAAGGAACGCGGCTTCTCGCCCCGGGTGGTCTTCGTCGACGCCGACGACGAGGTGCTGATCAGGCGGTTCGAGAGCGTCCGCCGGTCGCACCCGTTGCAGGGCGGGGGACGGCTGGCCGACGGGATCGCCGTCGAGCGCGCCCTGCTGGAGGAGGCCCGGGACCAGGCTGATGTGATCATCGACACCAGCCACCTCAACGTCAACCAGCTCCGTCGTCGGGTCGAGGAGCTGTTCGGTGGGGAGGACGCCCGCCGGCTGCGGCTGACCGTGCTCTCCTTCGGCTTCAAGTACGGCCTGCCGCCGGACGCCGATTTCGTGCTGGACGCCCGGTTCCTGCCCAACCCGTACTGGGTGCCGGAGCTGCGGGAGCACACCGGTCGGGAGGCGGCGGTCAGCGCGTACGTGCTCGGCCAGGAGGGCGCGGACGCCTTCGTCGCCTCGTACGCCGACCTGGTCAACGCCACCACCGCCGGGTTCGAGCGGGAGGGCAAGCGCTACCTGACGGTGGCCGTCGGCTGCACCGGTGGCAAGCACCGCAGCGTGGCGATCGCCGAGGAGTTGGCCGAGCGGCTGCGCCAGTCGGGGCTGGCCGCCAACGCGCAGCACCGGGACCTGGGGCGGGAATGACGGTGACGTCGGTGGTCGCCTTCGGCGGGGGGCACGGCCTGTCCGCCTCGCTGCGGGCGCTGCGGCACTGCGCCGGGGAGCTGGACCTCGACATCACCGCCGTGGTCACCGTCGGCGACGACGGCGGTTCCAGCGGCCGGTTACGCCGCGAACGTGGCGGCCTGCCCCCCGGTGACCTGCGGCAGGCCCTGGTCGCGTTGGCCGGGGACCATCCGGCGACCCGGCGCAGTGCCGGGCTGTTCCAGCACCGGTTCGCCGGTGACACCCGGGACGGGCTGGCCGGCCACGCGGTGGGCAACCTGGTGCTCTGCGGCCTGATGGAGCAGCTCGGCGACCCGGTCGCCGCGCTGGCGCACGCCGGGGCGATGCTCGGCGCGGTCGGCCGGGTGCTGCCGATGTCCGCCCAGCCGGTGGACATCGAGGCCCGGGTCCGTGGCGTCGACCCGGCCCACCCCGACGAGGTACGCACCGTGCGTGGTCAACACCAGGTGGCGGTGACCACCGGCACCGTGGAGGCGCTGCGGATCACCCCGGACGCCCCGGTGGCCTGTGCCGAGGCGGTGGCCGCGGTCGAGGGCGCGGACTGGTTGATCTTCGGACCGGGCAGTTGGTACACCAGCGTGCTGCCGCACCTGCTGGTGCCGGGGCTGGCCGAGGCGATCGTGACCAGCCCGGCCCGGCGGCTGGTCACCCTCAACCTGGCCGCCGAGCAGGAGACCCTGGGCCTCTCGGTGGCCGATCACCTGGCCGCCCTGCGCTGGTACCTTCCGCAGCTCACCGTGGACCACGTGGTGGCCGACTCCAAGGCGGTGGGTGATCCCGAACCGGTCGGGCGTGCGGCAGAATCGCTGGGTGCCCGGTTGGTCCTCGCCCCGGTCGCCGTCGGCGACGGCACGCCCCGTCACGATCCGGCCGCCCTGGCAGCCGCACTGGTGCCTGTCCTGGGCGCCGATCGTTAAGCACGTACGTAATCACCGGCGACACGCCGGTACCGGTCCGTGAGGGGGCGCACTATGGCGATGACGGCTGCGGTCAAGGACGAGCTGAGCCGGGTCGACGTGCCCAAGCCCTGCTGTCGGCGGGCGGAGATGGCGGCGCTGCTGCGTTTCGCCGGTGGGCTGCACATCGTCTCCGGTCGGGTGGTGGTGGAGGCGGAGTTGGACACCGGGGCGGTGGCCCGCCGGCTGCGCCGGGAGATCGCCGAGGTCTACGGCTATCCCAGCGAGATCCACGTGCTCGCCTCGGGAGGGCTGCGCAAGGGCAGCCACTTCATCGTCCGGGTGGTCAAGGACGGCGAGGCGCTGGCCCGGCAGACCGGTCTGCTCGACGTCCGGGGCCGGCCGGTACGCGGCCTGCCGCCGCACGTGGTGGCGGCGAACGTCTGCTGCGCGGTGGCGGCCTGGCGGGGGGCGTTCATGGCGCACGGCTCGCTGACCGAGCCGGGCCGATCCAGCGCGCTGGAGATCACCTGTCCCGGGCCGGAGTCCGCGCTGGCCCTGGTGGGGGCGGCCCGCCGGATCGGCATCACCGCCAAGAACCGCGAGGTGCGCGGGGTGGACCGGGTGGTGGTCAAGGACGGTGACGCGATCGCCGCGCTGCTCACCCGAGTGGGCGCGCACTCCAGCGTGCTGGCCTGGGAGGAGCGTCGGGTACGCCGCGAGGTGCGGGCCACGGCCAACCGGCTGGCGAACTTCGACGACGCCAACCTGCGCCGCTCGGCGCGGGCGGCGGTGGCCGCCGCCGCCCGGGTCACCCGGGCGCTGGAGATCCTCGCCGACGACGCCCCGAACCACCTCACCTCGGCCGGCCAGCTGCGGCTGGAGCACCGCCAGGCGTCGCTGGAGGAGCTGGGTGCGCTCGCCGACCCGCCGTTGACCAAGGACGCCATCGCCGGGCGGATCCGCCGGCTCCTGGCGCTGGCCGACAAGCGGGCCCGTGACCTGGGCATTCCGGATACCGAAGCGGCCGTCACGCCGGACATGCTCGTGGTCTGATGGGACGGTGAGCCGCCATCCTGCGGGCGAGTGCGAGGCACGAGCCGGCGGGAGCGACGTGCCACGGCTCGGGTGGGTGGGGCGTGCCGTGCCGTCGACCCGACGGGGTCACCACCCGCCGCAGGACGACGCGGCACGCTCGGATAGGGTCGTCAGGTACGGCAAGGGGGCCGGCACAGGCACTCCTCGCCGTGCACACCGCCTCGGGCGGTCAGGTCCTAGCAGACCGTGGCGGGGTGGCCGAGACGAATCGTCAACGGCCGGCTCACCGGCCGGCGAACACACCTCCGCCGGCCCGGTTCTGACGTCGGCGGACCAGAACGCGAGGAGATGGGACCTGTGACCATCCGGGTTGGCATCAACGGCTTCGGCCGCATCGGCCGTAACTTCTTCCGGGCCGTGCTGGCGTCCGACGCCGACATCGAGGTCGTCGCCGTGAACGACCTGACCGACAACGCGACGCTCGCCCACCTGCTCAAGTACGACAGCATCCTCGGTCGCCTGCCGCACGAGGTCAAGGCCACCGCCGACGAGATCATCGTCGGCGGCAAGACCATCAAGGCGTTCGCCGAGAAGGACCCGTCGAAGCTGCCGTGGGGCGACGCCGGCGTGGACGTCGTCATCGAGTCCACCGGCTTCTTCACCGACGGCGCCAAGGCCAAGGCGCACATCGACGGCGGGGCCAAGAAGGTCATCATCTCCGCTCCGGGGAAGAACGAGGACGTCACGGTCGTCATGGGCGTGAACCACGACCAGTACGACCCGGCCAAGCACACCATCATCTCGAACGCGTCGTGCACCACGAACTGCCTCGCGCCGATGGTGAAGGTCCTGCACGACACGTTCGGCATCGAGCACGGTCTGATGACGACGGTCCACGCCTACACCCAGGACCAGAACCTCCAGGACGGGCCGCACAAGGACCTGCGTCGCGCCCGCGCCGCCGCGCTGAACATCGTGCCGACCTCGACCGGTGCCGCCAAGGCCATCGCCCTGGTCATGCCGGAGCTCAAGGGCAAGCTCGACGGCTACGCGCTGCGGGTGCCGATCCCGACCGGTTCGGCCACCGACCTGACGGTCAGCCTCAGCCGGGAAACCACCGCGGACGAGGTCAACGCAGCGATGAAGGCCGCCGCCGACGGTCCGCTCAGGGGCATCCTGGTCTACAACGAGGACCCGATCGTCTCCTCCGACGTCGTCACCGACGCCGCGTCGTGCCTCTTCGACGCGCCGCTGACCAAGGTCGTCGGCAAGCAGGTCAAGGTCGTCGGCTGGTACGACAACGAGTGGGGCTACTCCAACCGGCTCGTCGACATGGTCAAGCTGGTGGGTTCCTCGCTGTGAGCATCCGCAACCTCGACGACCTGCTCGCCGAGGGGGTGTCGGGTCGGCGCGTGCTGGTGCGCGCCGACCTGAACGTCCCCCTCGACAAGCAGACCGGGGAGATCACCGACGACGGCCGGATCAGGGCCGTCCTGCCCACCCTGGGTGCGCTCGTCCAGGCCGGGGCGAAGGTCGTGGTCTGTTCGCACCTGGGCCGCCCGAAGGGCGCCCCGGACGCGAAGTACAGCCTCCGTCCGGTCGCCGGGCGGCTCGGCGAGCTGCTCGACGCGCCGGTGCACTTCGCCACCGACACCGTCGGCGAGTCGGCCCGCACCACCGTGGACGCGCTGGCCGACGGTCAGGTCGCGCTGCTGGAGAACCTCCGCTTCAACAAGGGGGAGACCAGCAAGGACGACGCCGAGCGGGGCGCCTTCGCCGACCAGCTCGCCGCGTTCGGCGAGGCGTACGTCGACGACGCCTTCGGCGCCGTACACCGCAAGCACGCCAGCGTCCACGACGTACCGGCCCGGCTGCCGCACGTGGCCGGCCGGCTGGTGCTGCGCGAGGTCGAGGTGCTGGGTCGGCTGGCCGGCGAGCCGGAGCGCCCGTACGTGGTGGTGCTCGGCGGTTCCAAGGTCTCCGACAAGCTGGCGGTGATCGAGGCGCTGCTGCCGAAGGTCGACCGGCTGCTCATCGGCGGCGGGATGTGCTTCACCTTCCTCAAGGCCCAGGGCCACGAGGTGGGCACCTCGCTGCTGGAGCAGGAGATGGTCGAGACCTGCGGCAACCTTCTGGCCCGCGCCGACGGCAAGATCCTGCTCCCGGTCGACGTGGTGGTCGCGGACGCCTTCGCCCCGGACGCCGCGCACGACACGGTGCCCGCCGACGGCATCCCGAGCCACCGGCTCGGCCTGGACATCGGTCCGGAGACGGTGGCCGGCTTCACCGCCGCGCTGTCCCCGGCGAAGACGGTCTTCTGGAACGGCCCGATGGGCGTGTTCGAGATGCCGGCGTTCGCCAACGGTACCCGGGGTGTCGCCGAGGCGATCACCAAGACCGACGCGTTCACCGTGGTCGGTGGCGGTGACTCCGCGGCGGCCGTCCGGGCCCTCGGGCTGGACGAGTCCTCGTTCGGGCACATCTCCACGGGCGGCGGCGCCTCCCTGGAATACCTGGAGGGCAAGACCCTCCCCGGCATCGCGGCCCTGGAGGACTGATGGCGAGTGTCACCCGCCGGCCGTTGATGGCCGGCAACTGGAAGATGAACCTCAACCACCTCGAAGCCAACCTGCTGGTGCAGAAGCTGGCCGCGAGCCTCACCGAGCAGCAGCTCACCGCCGTCGAGACGGTGGTCCTGCCGCCCTTCACCGACCTGCGCACCGTGCAGACCGCGGTGGACGGCGACAAGCTGCTCATCGGCTACGGCGGGCAGGACCTGTCGCCGTACCAGTCCGGCGCGTACACCGGGGACATCTCCGGGGCGATGCTGGCCAAGCTGGGCTGCACGTACGTGGCGGTCGGGCACTCGGAGCGGCGGCAGTACCACTACGAGGACGACGCGCTGGTCAACGCCAAGGTGGCCGCCGCGCTGGCCAACGGGCTCACCCCGATCCTCTGCATCGGTGAGGGCCTGGAGATCCGCGAGCAGCTCAAGCAGGTGTCGCACTGCTGCGACCAGCTCGACGGCGCGCTCAAGGGCCTCACCGCCGAGCAGGTCACCAAGGTCGTGGTGGCGTACGAGCCGGTCTGGGCGATCGGCACCGGTAAGACGGCCACCCCGGAGGACGCCCAGGAGGTCTGCGGGGAGGTCCGCAAGCGGCTGGCCGAGACCTATGACCAGGGCACCGCGGACCAGGTCCGGGTCCTCTACGGCGGCTCGGTCAAGTCGTCGAACGTCGCGTCGATCATGGCGCAGCCGGACGTGGACGGTGCGTTGGTGGGCGGGGCCAGCCTGGACGCTGAGGAGTTCGCGAAGATCTGCCGGTTCCCGGAGCACACGGGTCGCTGATCGCTCGCTATTCTTGACTCCGCCCGTCCGTCGGTCGGTGCCGCCGTGCCCGATCTGTCCGGGCGAGGATCGTAACGAGAGGACTGACCCCAGCCATGCCGATCTGGTTCGCATACACGTTGATCGTGTTGCTGGTCATCACGAGCGTTCTGCTCACCATGCTCATCCTGCTGCACCGGGGTAAGGGCGGCGGGCTGTCGAGCATGTTCGGCGGCGGGGTCAGCTCCAGCCTGGCCGGCTCGTCGGTGGCCGAGAAGAACCTGGACCGCTACACCGTCCTGGTGAGCATCGTCTGGTTCGCCTGCATCGTCGGGCTCGGCCTCTGGCTCCGGCTCCAGCTCAACAGCGGGTCCTGAGCGACTCGATCAGGTCGTACAATCTGCGCGCGGTCCGTCACGGACCGCGCGCAGTTTGTTTCTCCGCCACGTCGCCCACCGCCCGCCTCAGGCGGTGGTCCCCTCCGACGACAGGAGCAACCGTGCCCAGTGGCAACGTCATCCGTGGTTCACGAATCGGTGCGGCACCAGAGCGCCCCACCGAACGGTACGAGCCGGCCCCCCGCCGCGCGGTCACCTACTGGTGCCGCAACGACCACGTCACCGAGATCCGGTTGGCGGTGGACGCCGAGGAGCCGGCCGTCTGGGACTGCCCGCGCTGCGGGCTGCCCGCCGGTCAGGATGCGCAGAACCCGCCCGGACGCGCCCGCCCCGAGCCCTACAAGACCCACCTGGCGTACGTGAAGGAGCGGCGTACCCCGGAGGAGGGGGAGGCGCTGCTGGCCGAGGCACTGGCCGCCCTGCGCCGCCGACGCGGCCGGGAGTGACCGCTTCGGCGGTGGGGTGAGCTGACCCCGGGTGCGGGCGGACCGGCCCCCGCTCAGCGCAGGCTGCGCAGCCGGGCCGGCACGTCGGCCGCCGCCGCCCGGTCGAGCAGCCAGAGGGTCCGCGAGACGCCCTGCACCCCGGCGGCGGGCAGCTGCTTGGGGCCGGCCCCGGCCAGCGCCATCCCCACCGCCCGCGCCTTGTCGGCCCCGCTGGCGACCAGCCAGACCTCCTCGGCGGTGTTGATCGCCGGCAGGGTGAGGGTGGTCCGCACCGGCGGGGGCTTCGGGCTGCCCCGCACCGCGCTGACCGGCCGGGTGTCGTGGTGCACCGGGTGCTCGGGGAAGACCGACGCCACGTGCCCGTCCTCGCCGACGCCCAGCATCAGCACGTCGAAGTGCGGCAGCGCGGCGTGCCCGGGCCGGGCCGCCCGCGCCAGCTCCTCGGCGTACGCGGCGGCGCCGGTCTCCGGGTCGTCGCCGGTGGGGCCGTCGGTGGCCGGCATCGGGTGCACCCGGGCCGGGTCCAGTGGCACCAGGTCCAGCAGCGCGGCCCGGGCCTGCGTCTCGTTGCGCTCCGGGTCGCCGGCCGGCAGGAAGCGCTCGTCGCCCCACCAGATGTCCACCCGGGACCAGTCGACGGCGTCGTGGGCGGGCAGGGTGAGCACCGCCCGGTGCACCGCCGCGGCGATCCGCCCGCCGGTCAACACGATCGACGCCGCCCCCCGCTCCGCCTGCGCGTCGAGCAGCTTCACCACCAGCCGGGCCGCCACCGCCTGCGCCAGCAGATCGGCGTCGGCGTGGACCGCGACACTCGCCTCACTCATCTTGGCCTTCGTTTCCTGACCGCTCGGCGCGGTCCTGCTCGTGGGGGGCGGGGACCGGTCGGCCCGCCGGGTGCCGGTGTCACCAGGGGTCTCGTCGTGCGGTGCGGGGCAACCGGTCGACTCCGCCGACGGGCGGGGGAGAGGCACCGACTCCGTCGGCGTCCGTCCGTCTCCCGGAGCGGACCCGGCTGGCCCCGAACCGACCGGTGGGCGGCCCCGCAGGACCGCCCACCGGTCGGTTCGGTCAGGATGTCGTGCTGGTGTCGGCGTGGGCGGACACGCCCGCCTCCGCCCGTCGCGCGGTGGCCGGGTCCTTCCAGACGTGCACCCGCTGGGCCGGCCGCTGCTCCAGGCCGGCCAGGCCGGCCGCGGTGCCCAACGCCTCGGCGTACACCTGGTCGGCGTCGAGCCGGCGCAGCTCCTCGGCCAGCTCGTCACCGAGCGGGCGACGCACCAGCGGCAGCATCCGGTCGTCCTGGCCGGTACGCCGGAACGTCGCCATGCTGTCGTCCCGGGTCAGCGTCAGCTCGTCGCCGTTGGCGCAGCGCAGCTGCACCTGACGCATCCTCGGGTGGTCGTCGGTGTGCTGCCACTGCGGTTGGATGCCGAGCCGGGCGGCCAGCCACCCCTGCATCAGCGCCGCCGTCGGGTCCCGGCGCGGGGCCACCACGGTCGCCTCGGTGACCCGTGCCTCGGTGGTGTCGAACGCGCCGGCGACCAGGGTGCGCCACGGGGTGATCCGGGTCCACGCCAGGTCGGTGTCGCCGGGCGAGTAGTCCCGGGCCCGTTCCCGCAGCGCCTCGATCGGGTCGACGGCCTGCGCGCAGTCGGTGATCCGCCGGTCGGCGACCACCCCGAGGAAGTCGGTGGCGATCTCCGCCGGCGGTTCGCCGTGCCACCAGGTGACCACCGGTACGTCCGGCACCAGCAGCGGCATCACCACCGACTCGGCGTGCAGGGCCAACCGGCCGTACATCCGGGTCACCACCGCCTCGCACGGGCCCAGCCGGCCACCGACCACGATCTCCGCGTCCAGCCGGTTGCGTTCCCGCTCCACGTCGGCGCGCACCACGACGAGCAGCCGGCACGGGTGGGCGGCGGCGGCGATGGTGGCCGCCGCCTCCGCTTCCCGGACCCGCTTCTCGTCGACCACCACGATCAGGGTGAGCGCCATCCCGCTGGCCACCCCGCCCGCGCTGCGCCGCTCGGCGGCGAGCGCCTTGACCACCTCGTTGCCGGTGGTGTCCCACAGCCCGATCATGCTCTTCTCCAAGCCCGGCCCTCGCGGGCCAGCATCTCGTCGGAGGCCCGGGGACCCCACTCACCGGAGCGGTACGGCTCCGGCTTCGTGCCCTCCCAGGAGTGCTCCAGCGGGTCCACCACCGCCCAGCTCTGCTCCACCTCGGAGGCGTCCGGGAAGAGCGTCCGGTCCCCGATCAGCACGTCCAGCACGAGCCGTTCGTACGCCTCGGGGCTGGACTCGGTGAATGCCTCGCCGTACTGGAAGTCCATCGCGATGTCGCGGACCTCCATGGTGGTGCCGGGCACCTTCGACCCGAACTTGAGCACCACGCCCTCGTCCGGCTGCACCCGGATGACCAGCTGGTTGTTGCCCAGCGACTCCATGTCGGCCGTGTTGAACGGCAGGTGCGGGGCCTTCTTGAACATGATGGCCACCTCGGTCACCCGGCGGGGCAGCCGCTTGCCGGCCCGGATGTAGAACGGCACCCCGGCCCAGCGGCGGTTCTGGATGCCCAGCTCCACGGCGACGTACGTCTCGGTGGTCGAGTCAGCGGGGACGCCGTCCTCGTCGAGGTAGCCGACGGCCCGCTCGCCACCCACCCAACCGGGCAGGTACTGACCGCGCACGGTGCCCCGGGCGACGTCCTTCGGCAGGGTGATCGCCTTGAGCACCTTCAGCTTCTCGGCCCGGATCTCGTCGGCGTCGAAGCTGGTGGGCTCCTCCATGGCGACCAGGGCGAGCAGTTGGAGCAGGTGGTTCTGGAGCACGTCCCGGGCGGTGCCGACCGAGTCGTAGAAGCCGGCCCGGCTGCCGATGCCGACGTCCTCGGCCATGGTGATCTGCACCGAGTCGACGTACTTGGAGTTCCACAGCGGCTCGAAGAGGTTGTTGGCGAACCGCAGGGCGAGGATGTTCTGGACCGTCTCCTTGCCCAGGTAGTGGTCGATCCGGAAGACGTCCTGGCGGGTGAACACGTCGTCGACCAGGTCGTTGAGTTCCTTGGCCGAGGGCAGGTCGTTGCCGAACGGCTTCTCCACCACCACCCGCCGCCAGCCGCCGCACTTGTCGTTGTCGGCCATGCCGGTGCGGGCTAGTTGCTTGAGCACCACCGGGAAGGCCGACGGGGGGATGGAGAAGTAGAACGCGGCGTTGCCGTGGATGCCGTGGCTGTCGCGCAGTTGGTTCAGGGTCGCGGCGAGCTTGTCGAAGGCGGCGTCGTCGTCGAACGAGCCACCGACGAACTTGACGTTGCCGGCCAGCCGGCCCCACACCTCCTCCCGCCACGGTGTCCGGGCGTGCTTCTTCGCCGACTCGTGGGCCAACGCCTCGAAGTCGCCGTCGCCCCAGTCCCGGCGGGCGAAGCCCAGCACCACGAATCCGGGCGGCAGCAGCCCCCGGTTGGCCAGGTCGTAAACCGCCGGCAGCAGCTTCTTGCGCGCCAGGTCACCGGTCACCCCGAAGATCACCAGGGCGCACGGCTCCGGGATCCGGGGGAGCCTTCGGTCCTGCGCGTCGCGCAGCGGATTCACGCCGTCTCCTCGCTCCGTCTGGTCCATGTCGTCCATCGTCACGCCCGCCATTGTCCGATCGCGTCCAGCCGGGCCGGTGCGGCCGGCCTGTCGGCCGGGGGCCGGCGCAGCATCGGCCGGCCCCGGTCGGATGGTGCCACCGGGATGCCCCGCGCGTACAGGGCAGCCGGTACGGCGGCGGGCGCGGTCGATCCGACCGCGTCCGCCCCGGGCACCGCGAGACCGGCGGCGGCAACGGCCCCGCCGGTCAGCAGATCACTCACGTCGCCACCGGTGGTGCGGTGACGACGGCGTGGCACGTCGCGGGGCCGGGCCCCGCGACGCCTGCGACGCCGTCGGTCACGCGTTGCCCCCGGCCCGCCGGGCCGCCTCGGCGTTGCCCTTGGCGGCCTCGTTCGGCGCGCCGGTGCCCTGCGCCGCCGCGGTCAGCGACGTGCGGACGCCTTCGAGCAGCTCACCCCAGCTGGCCTCGAACTTCTCCACGCCCTCCCGTTCCAGGGTGGCGATCACGTCGGCCATGTCGATGCCGACGGCGGCCAGGTCGGCGAAGACCTTCCGGGCGGCGTCGTACGCGCCGGTGACGGTGTCGCCCCGGGTCTCGCCGTGCTCGGCGTACGCGGTGACGACCGACTCGGGCATGGTGTTGACGGTGCCCGGCGCGATCAGTTCCTCGACGTAGATCACGTCCCGGTAGTCCGGGTTCTTTGTGGAGGTCGACGCCCAGAGCGGGCGCTGCGGGTGGGCGCCGGCGTCGGCCAGGGCCTGCCAGCGGTCGGAGGAGAAGACCTCGGTGTACCGCTCGTAGGCGAGCTGGGCGTTGGCCACGGCGGCCTTGCCGCGCAGCGCCTTGGCCTCCTCGGAGCCGATCTTGTCCAGCTGCTTGTCGATCTCGGAGTCGACCCGGGAGACGAAGAACGAGGCCACCGAGCCGATCACGGACAGGTCGTGGCCGTTGGCCTTGGCCTGCTCCAGACCGGCGAGGAACGCCTCCATCACCGCGGAGTAGCGGTCCAGCCCGAAGATCAGCGTCACGTTGACGCTGATCCCCTCGGCCAGGGTCGCGGTGATCGCCGCCAGCCCCGCCTCGGTCGCCGGGATCTTGATGAACAGGTTCGGCCGGTCCACCAGCCACCACAGCGCCTTGGCCTCGGCGACCGTCTTGTCGGTGTCGTGGGCGACCCGGGGGTCGACCTCGATGGAGACCCGACCGTCGACGCCGTCGCTGCCGTCGTACGACGGGCGCATCACGTCGCACGCCCACCGCACGTCGTAGGTGGTGAGCATCCGGACGGCCTCTTCGACCTCGATGCCCCGGGTGGCGAGGTCCTTCAGCTGCCAGTTGTACTCGTCGGCGTCGCTCAACGCCTTGGCGAAGATGGTCGGGTTGGTGGTCACCCCGGCCACGTGCTTCTCGCGGCGGAGCTGGTCCAGCCCGCCGGAGCTCAGTCGTACCCGGGAAAGGTCGTCGAGCCAGACCGCCACTCCGGCGGCGGTGAGGTCACCCAGTCTGTCCGTCATGCCGTCCACGCTCCCCTCAGTTGCCGGTCGTGAAACCGGTGATGTCGCCCACCCGGGTCAGCGCCGCGTGCGCGGCGGCCACGATCCGGTCGGGGGTGAATCCGAACTGCTCGAACAGCACGGTGTGCGGCGCGCTGGCGCCGTAGTGCTCCAGGCTGACGCTCTCGCCGAGGTCGCCGACGACACCGCGCCAGGACATCCCGATGCCCGCCTCCACGCTCACCCGGGCCCGGACGCCGCGCGGCAGCACCGACTCCCGGTACGCCTCGTCCTGCTCGTAGAACCACTCCTGGCAGGGCATCGAGACGACCCGGGTGGGGGTGCCGTCGGCCTCCAGCCGCTCCCGGGCGGTGAGGCAGAGCTGCACCTCGGAGCCGGTACCCACGATGATCACCTGCGGCTTGCCGGTGGACGCCTCGGCCAGCACGTACCCGCCCTTGGCGGTGCCCTCCGCGCCGGCGTACTGCTCGCGGTCCAGGGTCGGCAGCGGCTGCCGGCTCAGCGCCAGCGCGGTCGGCCGGTCGGTGTGCTCCAGCGCCTGCCGCCAGGCCCAGGCGGTCTCGTTGGCGTCGGCGGGGCGGACCACGTCCAGGCCCGGGATGGCGCGCAGCGCGGTCAGGTGCTCTACCGGCTGGTGGGTCGGCCCGTCCTCGCCGAGGCCGATCGAGTCGTGCGTCCAGACGTAGGTCACCGGCAGCTTCATCAGGGCGGCGAGCCGTACCGACGGGCGCATGTAGTCGCTGAAGACCAGGAAGGTGCCGCCGTACGGGCGGGTGCCGCCGTGCAGGGCGATGCCGTTGAGGATCGAGCCCATGGCGTGCTCACGGATGCCGAAGTGCAGCGTGCGGCCGTACTCGTGGCCGGGGAAGTCCTTGGTGGCGTGGGCGGCCGGGATGAACGACGGCTCGCCCTTCATGGTGGTGTTGTTGCTCTCCGCCAGGTCGGCCGAGCCGCCCCACAGCTCGGGCAGCACCGGGGCGAGGGCCTCCAGCACCTTGCCGGAGGCGGCCCGGGTGGCGACACCCTTGGCGTCGGCGGGGAAGGTCGGCAGCGCGTCCGTCCAGCCCTGCGGCAGCACCCGGCCGGCGATCCGGTCGTAGAGCGCCTTGCGCTCCGGGTTGGCCTGCGCCCAACCGTCGAACTCGCCGGTCCACGCCTGCTCGGCCTCGGTGCCCCGGGTCAGCACTCCCCGGGCGTGGCTGAGCACGTCCTCGTCGACCTGGAAGCTCTGCTGCGGGTCGAAGCCGAGGATCTCCTTGGTGGCCTTGACCTCGTCGGCGCCGAGCGCCGAGCCGTGGATCTTGCCGGTGTTCTTCTTGTTGGGCGCGGGCCAGCCGATGATGGTGCGCAGCGCGATGAACGAGGGACGGCCGGTCTCGGCCTTCGCCGCCAGCAGCGCCTGGTAGAGCGCCTCCACGTCCTCGTGGTAGTCGCCCTGGTCGGCGTCGCCGGCCCGCCAGTCGACGGTCTGCACGTGCCAGCCGTACGCCGCGTAGCGGGCGGCGACGTCCTCGCTCTTGGCGATGCGGGTGTCGTCCTCGATGGAGATCTCGTTGTCGTCGTAGATCAGCGCGAGGTTGCCCAGCTGCTGGTGCCCGGCGAGGGCGCTCGCCTCGTGGCTGATGCCCTCCTCGATGTCGCCGTCGGAGGCGATGCACCAGATGTGGTGGTCGAAGACCGACGCGCCCGGCTCGCTCTCCGGGTCGAACAGACCGCGCTCGCGGCGGGCCGCCATCGCCATCCCGACCGCGTTGCCGAGGCCCTGCCCGAGCGGACCGGTGGTGGTCTCGACGCCCGGGGTGTGCCCGTGCTCCGGGTGGCCCGGGGTGAGCGAGCCCCACTGCCGCAGCGACTTCAGGTCGTCCAGGCTCAGCGGGTAGCCGGCGAGGAAGAGCTGGATGTAGAGCGTCAGGCTGGAGTGCCCGGCGGACAGCACGAACCGGTCCCGGCCGGGCCAGTTCGGGTCGGCCGGATTGTGCCGCATCACCCGGTTGAACAGCAGGTACGCCGCGGGCGCGAGGCTCATCGCGGTGCCGGGGTGGCCGTTGCCGGATTTCTCCACGGCATCCATGGCCAGGACGCGGACGGTGTCGACGGCCCGGCGGTCGAGGTCGGTCCAGTTGAGTGCGGGTCGGTTGGCAGCCACTATGGTTGTGCTCCTCGGCAGATGGGCGGAACCCTCACTGGTGACCCTATCGAGCGGGTCTAAACGTCCGCCCGGGGATCTCAGCAGGCAGTTACGTACGGGCGGGTCTGATCGTTCGGTCACCCGTCAGGTGTGACGGCCCGCACCGTTGTCGGGTCGCCCGGGCAGCGAAAACGACAGCGCGTAGTGTGTGGTGCGGTGTGCGGGCCCCGACGGGGCCCCGCCGAACCGACTTCCCCTGCCGACGCCGGAAGGTGGCAATCCGTGAGCATGATCACCGAGCGCCCCGTGAGCAACTCTGCCGGGCAGCCGCCGGTGCGCGCGGTGGCCGGGGAGCCGACGTCCCGCCGACGGGACGTCCGGGCGGTGCTGGCGGCGTACGTGACGCTGACCAAGCCACGCATCGTGGAGTTGCTGCTGGTGACCACGGTGCCGGCGATGATGCTCGCCGACAGCGGTCTGCCGTCGCTGTGGCTGATGGCGGTGGTGCTGGTCGGTGGCTCGCTCGCCGCCGGTGCGGCCAGCGTGCTCAACTGCTACATCGACCGGGACATCGACCAGTTGATGCGGCGGACCAAGCGGCGTCCGTTGCCGGCGCACACCGTCTCGCCCCGCAGCGCCCTGATCTTCGGTCTGGTGCTGGCGGCGGTGTCGGTCGCCCTGATGGCGACGTTCACCAACCTGTTGGCGACGGCGCTGACGCTGGCCGCGATCGTCTACTACGACCTGGTCTACACGCTCTGGCTCAAGCGGACCACGACGGCGAACACCTTCTGGGGCGGGGCGTGCGGGGCGGCCCCGGTCCTGATCGGCTGGGCCGCGGTGACCGGGTCGTTGGCACCGGCGGCCTGGGTGCTGTTCGCGGTGGTCTTCTTCTGGCAGATGCCGCACTTCTATCCGCTGGCGATGAAGTACAAGGACGACTATGCCCGGGCCGGCATCCCGATGCTGCCGGTGGTGGCCTCGGCCCGGCGGGTGAACGCCGAGATCCTGATCTTCGCCTGGCTCACCGTGGCGACCTCACTGGCGCTGTGGCCGTTGGGCATGAGCGCGATCTACGGGGTGCCGACCGCCGTGGTGGGCACCGCCTTCCTGGTCGAGGCGCACAAGCTCTGCCGCCGGGTGACCCGGGGCGAGCCGGTCAAGCCGATGCGCCTGTTCCACTGGTCGACCACGTACCTGACCATCGTGTTCGCCGCGGTGGCCCTCGACGCGCTGCTCTGACCGCCGGCCCGGCCCGCCCCGCCGTGCTCTGCCGACGGTGGGTCCGAACGGTCGACGACGCCGGCCGGATGGCCGGAATCGCGTCCGGATGGTGAGATTTTCTTCGGGTACCGCAAGCCGCCATGAGCTGGACAAATCGGGGCGATACCTACAGGGCGTTGTGCCCGTATTTATCCGACATGTGCGGGCAATCTGCCTTCGATTTCCGATAAACCCTCGGGTAATTGGTATCACAAATAGTTCATGATTCTCGCGCGTCGGGGTGCGGCTCTGCTTAGGCTTCGCGTATGGCAGAAGGTTCCGATACGACGCTGACGGCTGAACAGACCGCCGAGCCGGCCCCCAACGGGCTGGTCTCGGGCATCAAGTCCTTCGCCGCCGGACACGGTGGCGCGAAGGCGGTCATCGAGTACGTCGGCAAGCGTGGCGCGCGGATCGTCCTGGTCGGCGCCGACGGTGCGTGGGGCGACCAGTTCGCCGACGACACCGTGACCGCCCGGGAGGCGTGCGCCCAGGCGGGAGTCACCGTCGAGAACGCCTGGGAGCGTGAGCTGATGGACCAGATGCGGCCGAGCAACGACCTGTGGCGGTCGATGGCCCGGCGCACGATGGCCCGCTGACCCACGATGGCCCGCTGACAAACGGCACCGTGACCCACCACCAGTCGACCCGGGGGAAACCCCGGGTCGCTCTCGTTACCTGCTCCGGCTTCGCCGAGCTCTACGCCGACGACCGGCTCGTGCTCGCCCCGCTGGCGGCCCGTGACGTCACCGTCGAGGCCGCCGTCTGGGACGACCCCCGGGTCGACTGGGGCCGCTACGACCTGGTCGTGCTCCGCTCGCCGTGGGACTACGCCCCGCGCCGCGACGAGTTCGTAGCCTGGGCCCGTACGGTGCCGACCCTGGTCAACCCCGCCGACGTGGTCGAGTGGAACACCGACAAGCGCTACCTCGGCGAACTCGCCGCCGCCGGAGTGCCCACCGTGCCGACCTCCTGGGTCGCGCCGGGCGACACCTGGGTCCCGCCCCCGCCGCCCGGCGAGTACGTGGTGAAGCCGACGGTCAGCTCCGGCAGCCAGGACACCGGCCGGTACGACGCCGCCGACCCGCGACACGGGGAGTTGGCCGCCGCCCACGTCCACCGGTTGTCGGCGGCCGGTCGGGTCGCCATGATCCAGCCCTACCTGGACGTGGTGGACACCGCCGGCGAGACCGCCCTGCTCTTCGTGGCCGGCCCGGACGGCCTCACGTTCAGCCACGCCATCCGCAAGGGCGCCATGCTCGATGGCCCGGACCTGGGCGTCGAGGGGCTGTTCCGGCCGGAGGACATCAGGCCACGTACCGCCGCCGACGCCCAGCTGGCGGTCGCCGCGCAGGTGCTGGCCGAGGTCCCGGGCGGTCCGCAGCGGCTGCTCTACGCCCGGGTGGACCTGCTCCCGGGCCCGGACGGCACACCCGTGCTGATCGAGTTGGAGCTGACCGAGCCGTCGCTGTTCCTCGGGTACGCCGACGGCGCCCCCGACCGCCTTGCCGAGGCGGTGCTGACCCACCTCGCCCGCCGCTGACCGTCCCGGCCGCGCCGGGCGGGTCGCCCAGCCTGGGTGGCCCACCGCCCACCGGACGTCCCGGACAGCGGCGGCACGCCCCGGTGCGCTCAGACGGTGGCGGGCACCCGCTGCACGGTCGGCGGCGACGCCGGGTCGGCGGTGACCGGCCGGCGCTGCCGGGTGGACCAGAGCATCCCCAGCGTGGCCAGCAGCACCAGGCAGGAGCCGAGCATGTGCGCGGCGACCAGCACGGCCGGCAGGTGGGTGAAGTACTGCACGAAGCCGATCAGGCCCTGCCCCAGCTCCACGGCGACCAGCACCAGGGCGGCCCGGGCCGGGCCGGTCGCGTCGACCGCCCGGAACGCGAGGACGAGGGCGACGGAGAGCCCGATCAGCAGGAACACCCCGTCGGCGTGCACCTGGGAGATCGTCTCCGGGTCGAGCCCGTTGCGGGCCGCCCCGTGGTCGCCGGCGTGCGGGCCGCTGCCGGTCACCCAGGTGCCGACGACCAGGACCGCCACGCTGACCGCGGTGGTGAGCAGGGCCAGGGTGCGCAGCGGCCGGGGCGCCACGGGCACCGCCGGCCCGTCCGGGTCGACCACCCGCCGCCAGAGGGCGTACGCCGCCGCGATGACCGCCATCGAGGCGAGGAAGTGCAGCCCGACCACCCACGGGTTGAGGTTGGTCAGCACGGTGATCCCGCCGATGACGGCCTGCGCCGGAATGCCGAGGAACACCGCGACCGCCAGCCCCAGCAGCCCGGTGCGTCGGGGCCGGTGGGCCAGCACGGCCAACAGGGTGGCCAGGGCGATCGCCCCGACGGCGAAGGTGAGCAGCCGGTTGCCGAACTCGATCACCCCGTGCACCCCCATCTCGGCCGTGGTGGTGTACGACGCGTCGGTGCACCGGGGCCAGGTCGGGCAGCCCAGCCCCGACGCGGTGAGCCGGACGGCCCCACCGGTCACCACGATGGCCACGTTGGCCACGATCGAGGCGTACGCGAGGCGGCGCAGCAGGGTGGCCGGGACCGGGTGGCGGTCGAGCAGGCGGACCAGCGTGGCGGGGACCGGGAACCGGACGGATCGCTTCACGCAGCGAATCCTACGCACCGTAGTTGATCCCGATCGGGTGACTCCGCCGCCCCGGTGGGCGGAATCACCGGGGTTGGGTTTGCAGGCTCCCGACGAATTACGTAACGTTGCCGTTGTGAAAAAGGCGACGGCGCTCTCCGGGCACCCGTCGACGGCCGTCGAGGTCGTCGACGTCGGCGCGCGGTCCCGTCGTGCCGGGCGGCGCATCGGCCCGGCTGCCGGGCGGTCCGCCTTGCCGGAGTCGACCCCGGCCGCGTCCACCGATCTTTCCACCCGGGACCGGGTTACCCAGCTCCTGCTGGAGCAGGGGGCGACCACCGCCGGCCAGCTCGGCTCGGCACTCGGCCTCAGCCCCGCCGCGATCCGCCGGCACCTCGACGCGATGCTCGCCGACGGCGACGTGGTGGCCCGGGAGCAGACCGTGCGGGGCAGCCGGGGCCGGGGTCGGCCGGCGAAGGTCTTCCTGCTCACCGACGCGGCCCGCGGGCGCTGCGGCACCCACCACTACGACAACATGGCCACCGCCGCGTTGCGCTGGATCGCCAGCAGCGGCGGCCCCGACGCGGTCGAGGCGTTCGCCGCCGACCAGGTCGCCGCGCTGGAGGCCCGCTGCCGGGCCGCCATGGAGGACGCCGGCGACGATCCGCTGGCCCGCTCCGAGGCACTGGCGGGGGCGCTCACCGCCGAGGGCTACGCTGCCAACGCGTCCACGATCGCCTCCGGCGGGCAGCTCTGCCAGCACCACTGTCCGGTGGCGCACGTGGCCGCCGAGTTCCCCCAGCTGTGCGAGGCCGAGACGGCGGTCATCTCCCGTCTGGTCGGCACCCACGTGCAGCGCCTGGCCACCATCGCGCACGGCGACGGGGTGTGCACCACGCACATTCCGGCCCAGCCGCGCGCCCAGTCCGGTAACACCGTCACCACTGTGAGGACAGATAGATGACCGAGCAGATCGTCCAGCCCCTGACCCAGGAAGAGCAGCTCGCCGCCCTCGGTCGCTACGAGTACGGCTGGTCCGACTCCGACGTCGCCGGGGCGGCCGCCCAGCGCGGCATCAACGAGGCGGTGGTGCGGGACATCTCGGCGAAGAAGAACGAGCCGGCGTGGATGCTCGACCTGCGGCTGAAGGGCCTGCGGCTGTTCGGCCGCAAGCCGATGCCGTCCTGGGGCGCCGACCTCACCGGGATCGACTTCGACAACATCAAGTACTTCGTGCGGTCCACCGAGAAGCAGGCCACCAGCTGGGAGGACCTGCCGGAGGACATCAAGAACACCTACGACCGGCTGGGCATCCCCGAGGCGGAGAAGCAGCGGCTGGTCGCCGGGGTCGCGGCGCAGTACGAGTCCGAGGTGGTCTACCACAAGATCCGTGAGGACCTGGAGGAGCAGGGCGTCCTCTTCCTGGACACCGACACCGCCCTCAAGGAGCACGAGGACGTCTTCAAGGAGTACTTCGGCACGGTGATCCCGGTCGGCGACAACAAGTTCGCCGCGCTGAACACCTCCGTGTGGTCCGGTGGCTCGTTCATCTACGTGCCGAAGGGCGTGCACGTGGAGATCCCGCTCCAGGCGTACTTCCGGATCAACACCGAGAACATGGGCCAGTTCGAGCGGACGCTGATCATCGTCGACGAGGGCGCGTACGTGCACTACGTCGAGGGCTGCACCGCGCCGCTCTACTCGTCCGACTCGCTGCACAGCGCGGTGGTCGAGATCATCGTCAAGAAGAACGCGCGCTGCCGTTACACGACCATCCAGAACTGGTCGACCAACGTCTACAACCTGGTCACCAAGCGCGCCGTCTGCCACGAGGGCGCGACCATGGAGTGGGTGGACGGCAACATCGGCTCCAAGGTCACCATGAAGTACCCGGCGGTCTACATGACCGGCGAGCACGCCAAGGGCGAGGTGCTCTCGGTGGCGATGGCCGGCGAGGGCCAGCACCAGGACGCCGGGGCCAAGATGGTGCACGCCGCACCGCACACCTCCTCGACGATCATCTCCAAGTCGATCGCCCGGGGCGGCGGCCGTACCTCGTACCGGGGTCTGGTGCAGGTGCTGGAGGGCTCGCACCACAGCCGCAGCACGGTCAAGTGCGACGCGCTGCTGGTCGACACCATCTCCCGCTCGGACACCTACCCCTACGTCGACATCCGCGAGGACGACGTGTCGATGGGGCACGAGGCCACCGTCTCCAAGATCAGCGACGACCAGCTCTTCTATCTGATGAGCCGGGGGCTGAGCGAGGACGAGGCGATGGCGATGATCGTGCGGGGCTTCATCGAGCCGATCGCCAAGGAACTCCCGATGGAGTACGCCCTGGAGCTCAACCGCCTGATCGAACTCCAGATGGAGGGCGCGGTCGGCTGACGCCGCCCGCCGGGCCGGGTCGCGTACCGACGCACCCGCCGGAGCGGTCGCGGCCCGGCCCATCGGCCCGGCCCGCGACCAGCCCGACCCACCCTCCGCTCAGTATCACGGACAGACACACCAAGGAAGAGATGACTACCCAGGCTTCCGCGCCGCCCAGCACCAAGTCGCAGGCGCTCCGCTCGTACGACGTCGCCGACTTCCCGGCCCTCACCGGCCTGGAGGAGGAGTGGCGTTTCACCCCGCTCAAGCGGCTGCGCGGGCTGACCGGGGCGGCACCGGCCGCCACCGGTGCGGTCCGCCACGAGTACGCCGACCTGCCGGCCGGCGTCACCGTCGGGCGGATCGGCCGGGACGACCCCCGGGTGGGTAGCGTGCTCACCCCGGTCGACCGGATCAGCGCGTTGGCGTACGGCGGCGCCGGGGAGGCGTTGCTGGTCGAGGTCGCGGCCGACGCCGTGGTCGAGGCGCCGGTGACCCTGCGGGTGGTCGGCGACGACGCCGGCGGGCTGGCCTTCGGGCACACGTTCGTCGACGTGGGCCGGTTCGCCGAGGTGGTGCTGGTGCTGGAGCACGTCGGTGCCGCGACGCTGGCCGACAACGTCGAGGTGGCGGTAGCCGACGGGGCGAAGCTGACCCTGGTCACGGTGGCCGACTGGGCCGCCGACGCGGTGCAGGCCCAGCACCTGAAGGTCCGGCTCGGCCGGGACGCCAAGGTGTCGCACATCCAGGTCAGCCTGGGTGGTGACCTGGTCCGCCAGTACACCACTGTCGAGTACACCGGCCGGGGCGGCGAGGCCGAACTGCACGGCGTCTACTTCGCCGACGGCGGCCAGCACCTGGAGCACCGTCAGCTCGTCGACCACAACGTGCCGGACTGCCGCAGCTACGTCGGCTACCGGGGCGCGTTGCAGGGCGAACAGGCGCACACCGTCTGGGTGGGTGACGTGCTGATCCGGGCCGAGGCGACCGGCACCGACACGTACGAGATCAACCGGAACCTGTTGCTCTCCGACGGCGCGCGGGCGGACTCCGTACCCAATCTGGAGATCGAGACCGGCGAGATCGCCGGCGCCGGCCACGCCAGCGCGACCGGGCGGTTCGACGACGAGCAGCTGTTCTACCTGATGGCCCGGGGTATCCCGGCGGACGAGGCCCGTCGCCTGGTGGTCCGGGGCTTCTTCGCCGAGGTGATCAACAAGATCCCGGTCGAGTCGCTGCGCGAGCGGCTGGGGGACGCGATCGAGGCCCGGCTCTCCAAGGGTGGGGCCTGACATGATCCGGATCTGCGCGACCGAGGACGTGCCGAAGGGCACCGTGATCAGCGCCGACGTGGACGGCACCCAGGTCGCCGTGGTGCACGGCACCGACGGCGGGTTCTATGCCGTCCACGACGAGTGCTCGCACGCCTCGGTCGCCCTCTCCGAGGGTGAGGTCGAGGGCTGCACGCTGGAATGCTGGCTGCACGGTTCCCGTTTCGACCTGCGGACGGGTGAGCCCACCGGGCTGCCCGCCACCGAACCCGTTCCCGTCTACGCCGTCGAGGTCCGCGACGGCGACATCTATCTTCCCGTGGGCGCCGACGGCCGCCCGACGCCGAGCAATGGAGTGACCCGATAATGAGCACCCTGGAGATCCGCGACCTGAAGGTGTCGGTCAAGCTGCCCGAGGGTGAGCTCAAGCCGATCCTCGACGGGGTGAACCTGACCGTCCGGTCGGGGGAGACCCACGCCATCATGGGCCCGAACGGCTCCGGCAAGTCGACCCTGGCGTACTCGATCGCCGGCCACCCCAAGTACGAGATCACCGGCGGCTCGGTGACCCTCGACGGCGTCGACGTGCTGGAGATGACCGTCGACGAGCGGGCCCGCGCCGGCCTCTTCCTGGCCATGCAGTACCCGGTCGAGGTGCCCGGCGTCTCGGTGGCGAACTTCCTGCGCACCGCCAAGACCGCCATCGACGGCGCGGCCCCGAAGCTGCGTACCTGGGGTGGCGAGCTGCGCGGCGCGATGGAGAAGCTCCAGATGGACCCGGCGTTCGCCCAGCGCAACGTCAACGAGGGCTTCTCCGGCGGGGAGAAGAAGCGGCACGAGATCGTGCAGCTGGAGCTGCTCAAGCCCAAGATCGCCATTCTTGACGAGACCGACTCCGGCCTCGACGTGGACGCGCTGCGGGTGGTCAGCGAGGGGGTCAACCGGGTCCGGGACACCGGCGACACCGGCCTGCTGCTGATCACCCACTACACCCGCATCCTGCGCTACATCAAGCCCGACTTCGTGCACGTCTTCGTGGCCGGCCGGATCGTCGAGCAGGGCGGCCCGGAGCTGGCCGACAAGCTCGAGGAAGAGGGCTACGAGCGGTACGTCGCCGGAGCCGGCGCGGCGCGGGCCTGAACACCACGGACAGGGGCGCTGAGATGACCACCATCGCCATCCCGGACGGGATGCCGCAGTACGACGACGTGCCGCGCTTCGACGTGGCCGCGGTGCGCGCCGACTTCCCGATCCTGGACCGGGAGGTCAACGGGCACCGGCTGGTCTATCTCGACAGCGCCAACACCTCGCACAAGCCCCGCCAGGTGCTCGACGTGCTCACCGGGCACTACGCGAGGCACAACGCCAACGTGTCGCGCTCGGTGCACACCCTGGGTACCGAGGCGACCGAGGCGTACGAGGGGGCGCGGGCGAAGATCGCCGCGTTCGTCAACGCGCCGAGCGTGGACGAGGTGGTGTTCACCAAGAACTCCACCGAGGCGATCAACATCGTGGCGTACGCGTTCTCCAACGCCTCGCTGCGCGCGGACGCCGACCCCCGGTTCCGGCTCGGCCCCGGCGACGAGATCGTGATCTCCGAGATGGAGCACCACTCGAACATCGTCCCGTGGCAGTTGCTGGCCGAGCGGACCGGCGCGACCCTGCGCTGGTTCCCGGTCACCGACAACGGCCGGCTGGACGAGTCGGGGCTGGACGAGCTGGTCACCGAGCGGACGAAGATCGTCTCGCTGGTGCACACCTCCAACATCCTCGGCACGGTCAACGCCACCGCCCGGATCACCGAGCGGGTCCGTCAGGTGGGTGCGCTGCTGCTGCTCGACTGCTCGCAGTCGGTGCCGCACCTGCCGGTGGACGTGGTCGACCTGGACGCCGACTTCATCGTCTTCACCGGGCACAAGATGTGCGGCCCGACCGGCATCGGCGTGCTCTGGGGCCGGGGCGAACTGCTCGCCGCGATGCCCCCGGTGATGGGCGGCGGTTCGATGATCGAGACGGTGACGATGGCCCGGTCCACGTTCGCCGCGCCACCGGCCCGGTTCGAGGCGGGCACCCCGCCGATCGCCGAGGCCGTCGCGCTCGGCGCGGCGGTCGACTACCTGACCGGCGTCGGGATGCGGGCGATCCAGTGGCACGAGAAGGAGCTGACCGCGTACGCGCTGGACGCCCTCGCCACCGTGCCGGGGCTGCGGATCTTCGGCCCGACGGTGCCGGTCGGCCGGGGTGGCACCATCTCGTTCGCGCTCGGCGACGTGCACCCGCACGACGTCGGGCAGGTCCTCGACTCGCTGGGCGTGCAGGTGCGGGTGGGCCATCACTGCGCCAAGCCGGTCTGCACCCGGTTCGGTGTGCCGGCCATGACCCGGGCCTCGTTCTACCTGTACACCACCACGGAGGAGATCGACGCCCTGGTGTCGGGTCTCGAACAGGTGCGGAGGATCTTCGACTGATGCAGCTGGAGCAGCTCTACCAGGAGATCATCCTGGACCACTACAAGCGTCCGCAGGGGCGCGGTCTGCGCGACGCCGACGACCCCGACGCCGAGGTGGGCGAGGCGCACCACGTCAACCCGACCTGTGGGGACGAGGTGACCGTGCGGGTGGCCGCCGCCGACGACATCGTGGTGGACATCTCGTACGACGGGGCCGGCTGTTCGATCAGCCAGGCGTCGGCGAGCGTGTTGTACGACCGGCTGTCCGGTCGGTGCGCGGAGGAGATCGCCGCCGTGCACGCGGGATTCGTGGAGTTGATGTCCGGCCGTGGCCAGGTCACGCCGGACGAGGAACTACTCGGTGACGGGGTGGCGTTCGCGGGTGTCGCCCGCTACCCGGCCCGGGTCAAGTGCGCGCTGCTGCCGTGGATGGCGTTCAAGGACGCCGCGGCACGCGCGGGGGTGGGCATGAGCCCGACGGAGGTTGAGGCATGAGCGAGAACACCGCTACCGCGGCGACGCCGGAGACCGGCGACGCCAGCACCACGCCGACCGGTGCGGTGCCGCCGCCGGCCGTCAACGGCGCTGCCGGGACGGCGGGTGCCGACGCCTCGCCCGGTGTCGCCGGGACCTCGGCCGGCGAGGCGACGGCGGACGTCGACGGGTCGGCGGGTGCTGAGTCGGCCCCGGCCGACGCCGGGGCGGTCGCGGCCGCCGGGTCGGCCGGTGGCAGGGCGGTCGTCGCCGACATCGAGGAGGCGATGAAGGACGTCGTCGACCCCGAACTCGGCATCAACGTGGTCGACCTCGGCCTGGTGTACGGCGTGCACGTGGACGACCAGAACGTCGCCACCCTGGACATGACGCTGACCTCGGCGGCCTGCCCGCTCACCGACGTGATCGAGGACCAGACCCGGCAGGCGCTGACCACCGGCCCCGGCGGGGGACTGGTGGACGACATCCGGATCAACTGGGTCTGGTTGCCGCCATGGGGCCCGGACAAGATCACTGACGAGGGGCGGGACCAGCTCCGCTCGCTGGGCTTCAACGTCTGACCCTGGTCGGCTCCGCGGGCACGGCACCCCTCACCGGGTGCCGTGCCCGATCCGTCTTCGCGGCTGACCCCTGCGGCCTTGGCCTCCCTCGGGCTCACTCGTTTCCTCGCGCCTTCGCGCCCACACGAGGCCATCGGCTCCGCCAGGCCCACACCCGCTCCGCCAGGCCCACACCCGCTCCGCCAGGCCCACACCCGCTCCGCCAGGCCCACACCCGCTCCGCCAGGCCCACACCCGCTCCGCCAGGCCTTCGCGTCTGCACAAGACCACCCCGCTCCGACAGGCCTGGCCCCCTTGGGCCCTTGCGTCCTCTCAAGCTGACCCACAACAGCAGGCCCGCCCACCCTCGGGCCTTCGCGTCCACTCACCCACTCCCACAGCCTGACCCGTCCCGCGCGTCCATGATTGGGGACGCGCAGCTGATGATCGACTCCTGTGGGGCGATATTGGGTTTTCACGCCCGCCGGATACCCCCACATCGGCCCCGATGTGATGATCATCGTGGCGTGGCGTGGCGTGGCGTGGCGTGGCGTGGCGTGGCGTGGCGTGGCGTGGCGTGGCGTGGCGTGGCGTTCGGGCCCCGCGCAGGGCTGGGAAATCCGGTGGTGGCCCGGCGGGATCGGGGCCGATGATGGGCCGATGATCGAGGCGTACCCGATGCAGAGTCCCGTCCGTGCGGCCGCCGCCGCGCGCCGACAGCGGGCCCTGCGAGGGCGCGGATCGGCCCGCCACCGATCGTCGTGACCGCCGCGTTCCTGGCCGGTCTGGTGGCCGGTTACGGCGTCGCGGTCCCGGTCGGCGCGATCGCGGTGCTCATCCTGGGGCTCAGTGCCCGGACCTCGTTCGGGGTCGGTGCGGCTGCCGCGCTCGGCGTGGCCACCGCGGACGGGCTCTACGCCGCCGTGGCGGTGCTCGGCGGTGCGGCGGTGGCCGCCGTGGTCGCGCCGGTCGCCGGGCCGCTGCGGGTGGTGGCGGCGGTGGTGCTGCTCGCCCTCGCCGCCCATGGCGGCTGGCGGGCGGTACGCCCTCGGGCCGCCGCGCCGGGTGCGCCGACGCCGGGCCGGGGGATCGACACCCCCGGGCGCGCGTTCGCCGGGGTGTTGGCGCTGACCCTGCTCAACCCGGCCACGGTGGTGTACTTCGCGGCGCTGGTCCTCGGTCGGGCCGATGCGGCCCGGGCCGCTCCGGCAGCCGCCGGGCTGTTCGTCCTCGGTGCCTTCGTCGCGTCGGCGAGCTGGCAGCTGCTGATCGCCGGGGGTGGCACCCTGGTCGGCCGGGTGCTCGCCGGCCCGCGCGGTCGGCTGGTGACCGGGCTACTCTCCAGCGTGATCATCGCCGCTCTCGCCGTGGCGCTGCTGATCGTGCGCTGAGCCGTCGTCCGGGCACCGCAGCGGGCGGGTGGGTGGGCTGCGTCGGTTGATGCGACCGCCGGCCGGCGCCGACCGGCCCCGCCAGGCCCGGTCCGGTCAGGCCCGGTCCGGTCAGGCCCGGTCCGGAAGTTGTCCGGTCGGTGGTCGGAGGCGTGGGCCCGGTGCCGGCGGGGCGGGCCGACCGCCGTGCCGTACGGTCGGGTCATGAGCAGCCGACCCGCAGCCGGCGGCGGCCGGTGGGTCGAGGTCGACCCGGTCCGGGTCGCCCGCTGGGCCGAGGGCTTCGCCGACCGGCACGGCCCGCCCACCACCACCGTCGAGGGGTACGGGCTGCTGCTCACCGCCCCCGACGGCGCCACCGCCGAGCTGCATCTCCCCCCGGGTGCCCCGCCCCTCGGCGACGCGGCGGGTGATACCGCCACGCCCTCGCGGATCGACGGCCTGCCGGGATTCGTCAGCGTTGCCGCCGCACCCCGCCGGATCGGTTTGCTGCTCGCCCGCAAGGGTGCGGTGGCGGTCGGTGTGGCACTCGGTGAGGAGCTGCTGGTCTCCAAGGTGGACACCCGCTACGTGCAGGGGCGTACCGCCGCCGGGGGGTGGTCGCAGCAGCGGTTCGCCCGGCGGCGGGACAACCAGGCGAAGGCGGCCCTGGGCGACGCCGCCGAGCTGGCCGTACGGCTGCTGCTGCCGGCGGCGTCGACGCTGGCGGCGCTGGTCTGCGGTGGCGACCGGCGGGCCGTCGACACGGTGCTGGCCGACCGGCGGTTGGCCCCGCTCGCCGGGCTGCGTGCCGAGCGGCTGCTCGACGTGCCCGAACCCCGGCACGCGGTGCTGGTCGGCGCGGTCACCGCCGCCCGCGCGGTCCACGTCCTGGTCCGCGATCCGGCCTGAGCCGGTCCGCGACGACGACGGCGGCCGGTGGGCGTGCGCCCGTCCGACCGCCGTGCCGGTGCCGGTGCGGTGCCGGTCAGAGGCTGCCGCCGAAGGTGTCGCAGGACTTCGGGTCACCGGTGGTGTAGCCCTTGGTGAACCACTGCTTGCGCTGCTCGGAGGAGCCGTGGGTGAACTCCTCCGGGTTCACCGGGCGGTTGGCCCGCTTGGAGATGGCGTCGTCGCCGATCTTCTCGGCGGTGTCGATCGCCTGCGCGATGTCCTGCTCGGTGATGCTCTTGAAGATCTTCTGGCCCTGCTCGTCGGCGGTGCCGGTGGCGTTCTTGGCCCAGGCGCCGGCGTAGCAGTCGGCCTGGAGCTCCAGCTTGACCGAGAGCGCGTTGGCGCTGTCCGGGTCCCGCTGCTGCTGGCGACGCATCTGCGCCTCGGTGCCGAGCAGGTCCTGCACGTGGTGTCCGTACTCGTGGGCCAGCACGTACGGCTGGGCGAACTCACCCTCCGCGCCGAGCTGGTCGGCGAGGGTCTGGTAGAAGGTGAGGTCGATGTAGACCAGGTCGTCGGCCGGGCAGTAGAACGGCCCGACGCCGGAGTCGGCCTGGCCGCAGCCGGTGTTGACGCCCTGGCTGAAGAAGACCGTCTTGGACGGCTGGTACTGCTGGCCGAACCGCTCCGGCAGGGCGGTACGCCAGTACGCCTGGATCGAGTTGACGTAGAGGGTGTTGCGGCAGTCCAGCTGCTTGAGCGCGTCGTCGGCGGAGCACTTCTGCGTAAGCGACGTGTTGTCACCCGACTCTGCGCCGCCGCCGCCGTTCATGGCGTTCAGGCCGAATCCGCCACCCACCAGGGCCACCAGCACGGCGATGATGAGGCCGACGATGCCGCCGCGCCCACCCCCGCCGGGGATCGGGATGCCCATCCCGCCACCCCCGCCGGATCCCCGCCGGTCGTCCACCTGGCCGGTGTCGACCCGCGCGTTCTCGTTCAGCTCCATGTTGACCCCGATCACCGATTCGTCACGTCTGAGGGTTGCGGTACCGGACGGGTCCGGACGGGGTTTCCGGTACCCGATGATCTTGCCCGGTAATCCGGACGGTGCGCGCCGAGCCGCCCGGTACACTTGTCGGGTGCTGCGCTGCGAAGGCTGAATCGCCCCGCGCCGACGGGAAACACCGCCCGCCGGCGCTTTCGCGTGCCCTGAGTCAGCCCTCCAGACCCCCGAGAGCGAGTACCGGAAATGATCAGTGTCACCGGCCTGGAACTGCGCGCCGGTTCCCGGATCCTACTGTCCGACACCACCCTGCGGGTGCAGCCCGGTGACCGGATCGGACTGGTCGGCCGCAACGGCGCCGGCAAGACCACCACCCTCAAGGTGCTGGCCGGCGAGGGGCAGCCCTACGGCGGGCAGATCGACCGGCGGAGCGCCATCGGCTACCTGCCCCAGGACCCGCGCACCGGCGACCTGGAGGTCACCGGCCGGGACCGGGTGCTCTCCGCCCGGGGGCTGGACGTGCTGATGGCCCAGATGAACGAGATCGAGCAGCGGCTCGCCGACGGCGTCGACGACAAGCTGGTCCGCCGCTACGGCGCCCTGGAGGACCAGTTCGCCTCGCTGGGCGGGTACGCCGCCGAGGCCGAGGCCGCCCGGATCTGCGCCAACCTGGGGCTGCCCGACCGGGCCCTCGCCCAGACCATCGGCACCCTCTCCGGCGGTCAACGCCGCCGGATCGAACTGGCCCGGATCCTGTTCCGCGACGCCGGGGAGAACGGCGGCGGCATCCTGCTGCTCGACGAGCCCACCAACCACCTCGACGCCGACTCGATCACCTGGCTGCGCGGCTTCCTCGCCAACCACAAGGGCGGGCTGATCGTGATCTCCCACGACGGTTCGCTGCTGGAGTCGGTGGTCAACAAGGTCTGGTTCCTGGACGCCACCCGTTCCGTGGTCGACGTCTACAACCTGGGCTGGAAGGCGTACCAGGAGGCCCGGGAGACCGACGAGCGGCGGCGACGCCGGGAGCGGGCCAACGCCGAGAAGAAGGCCGGCGCGTTGATGGCGCAGGCCGACAAGATGCGGGCCAAGGCCACCAAGACCGTCGCGGCGCAGAACATGGCCCGCCGTGCCGAGAAGCTGATCTCCGGGCTGGAGGAGGTGCGCGTCTCCGACAAGGTGGCGAAGGTCCGCTTCCCCAACCCCGCGCCGTGCGGCAAGACCCCGCTGACCGCGACGGGCCTGTCCAAGTCGTACGGCTCGCTGGAGATCTTCACCGACGTCAACGTCGCGGTGGATCGCGGCTCCCGGGTGGCCATCCTCGGGCTCAACGGTGCCGGCAAGACCACTCTGCTGCGGATGCTCGGCGGGCTGCTCCCACCGGACACCGGCGAGGTGCACGCCGGGCACGGCCTGCGGTTGGGCTACTACGCCCAGGAGCACGAGACGCTGGACGTGGAGCGCACGGTGCTGGAGAACATGCGGGCGGCGGCGATCGAGCAGTCCGACACCGACCTCCGCAAGATCCTCGGCGCGTTCCTGTTCTCCGGAGACGACGTGAACAAGCCCGCCGGGGTGCTCTCCGGTGGCGAGAAGACCCGACTCGCCCTGTCGACCCTGGTCTGCTCCGGCGCGAACGTGCTGCTGCTGGACGAGCCGACGAACAACCTCGACCCGGTCAGCCGCGAGCAGGTGCTCGACGCCATCGCCAACTACCCCGGCGCGATCGTGCTGGTCACCCACGACCCGGGCGCGGTGCTCGCCCTCAAGCCCGACCGGGCGATCCTGCTCCCCGACGGTGACGAGGACGCCTGGAGCGACGACCTCCTCGAACTGGTCGAACTGGCCTGACCCGCCCCGGTCGCCGGCGCCGCCCCCACCGGGGCGGGCCCGGCGACCGGCCGGTGGTCAGGCGGCGAGGTCGGCCAGCCGGCCGAGGACCCCCGAGCCGGCCACGATCACCACGCCGATGGCGACGAAGACGGCCGGGACCAGCCAGTGGCCGGCCCGGTCGATCAGGCCGACCACCCGGGGGTGCCCGCCGAGCAGGGCGGCGATGCCGCACCAGACGGCGACCAGGACGGCGAAGACCAGCAGGTAGACCAGCCCGGTTCGCGGGTCGAGGGCGCGGAACACCGGGACGTAGACGGCGATGTTGTCGGCGCCGTTGGCGACCGTCACCCCGGCGACCCCGAGCAGTCCGCCGACCACGGCCGGCGGGGCGTCGTCGTCGGTGCGGGCCAGCAGCGCCCGGACGCCGAGCGCGATCGGCAGCAACCCGAGCAGGCCGGTCCACGGGTCGGGAACCACCAGCAGGCCGGCGGCGACGACCAGGCCCGCCGCGACGAGGGCGGCGATGCCCAGGTACTGACCGGTCACGATCTGCCACGGGCGGGGCCGTCCGGTGCTCCGGGCGGCCACGAAGAGTACGGTCAGCACCACGATGTCGTCGAGGTTGGTGGCCGCGAAGACGGCCGCCGCCCCGCTCACGCTGCCCCACACGTCGGTCACGACCGGCAGGTTACGGCCCGGTCACCGGCCCGGCCACGGCGCAGTCCGCGCTGCGGATCGTTCGGAGTGTCACTCTATCGGGTTGGCGACACTGCATAGCGTGTCGGTTGGCGAAGAGTTGATATCTGGCGCATGATCGTTCGAGGCGGTCTAATAGGTGGGACCGTATCGAACCGCACAGTCTGGGACGTGAGGAATCAGCATGGCAGCCACTGGCACAGCCACCAGCACTGAGAAGGGTCGCCGGATCGTCGGAGCCGAGCGTCAGACGCTCGCCAAGGACCTGGTAAAGCGGTACACCGGCGGCGAGAGCATTCGCGCGCTTGCCGCTTCGACCGGACGATCGTACGGGTTCATCCACCGCGTGCTCACCGAGTCCGGTGTGCAGCTGCGACAGCGCGGCGGCGCCCGGCGTCGCAAGAAGGCGTGACCCGCCCACCAGCGTCGTCCGTCAGCACGCCCCGGGCGGTCCGGTGACCGCCGAGATGACCGGGGTGCTACTGCACTGTGACGGGCCGGTCGCGACGGTCACGTTGTGCCGGCCCGACGTGCTCAATGCCCAGACCCCGGCGATGTGGCGCGCGATGAGCGACTTCTCCCGGGACCTGCCCGGCGACGTACGCGTCGTGGTGGTCCGCGGCGAGGGTCGGTCGTTCTCCGCCGGCCTCGACCTGTCGGTGGCCGGTGCCCAGGGTCCGGGCTCCTTCGCGGAGCTGTCCACCCTGCCCGAGCCGGAGTGCGCCGACCGGATCGCCGGCTACCAGCAGGGTTTCACCTGGCTGCACCGGCCGGACGTGATCTCGGTGGCGGCCGTGCAGGGTCATGCCATCGGCGCGGGCTTCCAGCTCGCGCTCGCCTGCGACCTGCGGGTGCTCGCCGAAGATGCCCGGTTCTCGATGGCCGAGGTCACCCTCGGCCTGGTCCCCGACCTGGCCGGCACGAAGCGGCTGGTCGAGCTGGTCGGTTACGCGCGTGCCCTGGAGTTGTGCGTCACCGGCCGGCGGATGGACGCCGCCGAGGCCGAGCGGATCGGGCTGGCCAACCTGGTCGTGCCGAACGCCGAGCTGGACGACGCGGTACGGGACCTCACCGCCGGTCTGCTCGCCGGCAACCGGGACGCGGTGGTGGAGATCAAGGCGCTGCTCGCCGGTGCCGCCGGCCGTTCCCACCCCGCGCAGCAGCGGGCCGAGCGCGAGGCACAGACCCGCCGGTTGCGCGACCTCGCGGGCCGGGGCGAATAGTAAGGACTGTTCGGGAAGAGTCGGGTTACCGCCGAGGTTGTCGTAGGCGTCGGGAGAATTGACCCGACGGTGCGTGCTGCCCACGACGCGGAGGTGACCTCATGTCCAACCCGATGGCGGGCGGCAACATGGCCGGCTGGAGCATGCTCCGGTCGATCCGGCACCGCGACGAGGTCTCCACCCACCGGCTCACCCGGGGCACCGCCAAGCGGATCATGGCGTTCGCCCACCCCTACCGGCGGGACATCATCGTCTTCCTGGTGACCGTGGTGATCGCGGCCGTGATCGGGGTGGCCACCCCGGTGCTCGCGGGGCACGTGATCAACGCGATCAGCGGGGGAGGCCCCGATGCGGGTGCCGCCGTCGTCCGGTTCGCCCTGATCATCGGCGCGTTGGCCGTCGCCGACGCGCTCTTCTCCCTCGCCCAGCGGTGGTACTCGGCCCGTATCGGTGAGGGGATCATCCTCGACCTGCGCACCCGGGTCTATGACCACGTGCAGCGGATGCCGTTGCAGTTCTTCACCCGGACCCAGACCGGCGCCCTGGTCAGCCGGCTCAACAACGACGTGATGGGCGCCCAGCGGGCCTTCACGTCCACCCTGTCCGGGGTGGTCAGCAACGTCATCCAGTTGGTGCTCACCGCCGGGGTGATGTTCACCCTCTCCTGGCAGATCACCCTGCTGTCGCTGGTCCTGCTGCCGATCTTCGTGGTCCCCGCGCGGCGGGTCGGCAGGCGGTTGGCCGAGATCACCCGGGAGTCGTACGACCTCGACGCCAAGATGAACGCCACCATGACCGAGCGGTTCGGGGTGGCCGGCGCGTTACTGGTCAAGCTGTTCGGCTCGCCCGAGGTGGAGGCGGGCCGGTTCGGCGCGCGGGCCGAGCGGGTCCGCGACATCGGCATCCAGTCGGCGATGTACTCGCGGACCTTCTTCGTGGCGATGCTGCTGGTCGCCTCGCTGGCCCAGGCGCTCACCTACGGGCTGGGCGGCTGGCTGGCGGTCACCGGTGCGGTCAGCGCCGGCACGGTGGTCACCCTCGCCCTGCTGCTCACCCGCCTCTACGGCCCGCTGACCGCGCTGTCCAACGTCCGGGTCGACGTGATGAGCGCGCTGGTCTCCTTCGACCGGGTCTTCGAGGTGCTGGACCTGCGCCCCGGCATCGAGGAGAAGCCCGATGCGGTGCCGGTGCCCCGGGGTGCCGGCCGGGTCGAGTTCCGCGACGTCCGGTTCCGCTACCCGGCGGCAGCCGAGGTCTCGCTGGCCTCGCTGGAGGAGGTCGCCACCCTCGACCGGACCGCCAACGAGCCGGTGCTCAAGGGCGTCTCGTTCCGCGTCGAGCCGGGGCAGATGGTGGCCCTGGTCGGGCCGTCCGGGGCCGGCAAGTCCACGCTGTCCATGCTGATCTCCCGGATCTACGACGTCACCGACGGCGCGGTGCGGGTCGGCGGGGTCGACGTCCGGGACGCCACCCTCGCCTCGCTGCGCGACGAGATCGGTGTGGTCACCCAGGACTCCCACCTGTTCCACGAGACGATCGCCGAGAACCTGCGGTACGCCAAGCCGGACGCCACCGACGACGAGATCTGGGCGGCGCTGGCCGGCGCGCAGGTGGCCGACCTGGTCCGGGCCCTGCCCGACGGGCTGGAGACGACGGTCGGCGAGCGCGGCTACCGCTTCTCCGGCGGCGAGAAGCAACGCATCGCCATCGCCCGGCTGCTGCTCAAGGCCCCGTCGATCGTGATCCTGGACGAGGCCACCGCCCATCTCGACTCGGAGAGCGAGGCGGCGGTGCAGCGGGCCCTGTCCGTGGCGTTGGCCGGGCGTACCGCGCTGGTGATCGCGCACCGGCTCTCCACTGTGCGCGACGCCGACCAGGTCCTGGTCCTCGACGGTGGCCGGATCGTCGAGCGGGGCCGGCACGACGAGTTGGTCGCGGTCGGTGGGCTCTACGCCGAGCTGTACCGCACCCAGTTCGCGGTCGTCGACTCGCCCGCCCCGTACGCCGAGGTGGACCAGCCCGAGCCGATCATCACCACCGTGCCGATGGGCACCTACGTCGCGCAGGAGGCGCTGCCCCCGGCCGTGGCCAACTAGCGGTGGATGCGGGTGCTGCCAGCGGGCGGCGATCGTCCCGGGCTTGCGGTTGCCGTCTGCGCCGGGGCCGATGGACCTGAGCCTGTCCGAGCCGGGCCCTTCGATGCTCGATGACGCGTTGGCGTGACTCATGCCCCCGTCGCGTAGGAGCGGTCCATCAGGTCGGTCATCGCCTGCTGGAAGTCCCGGCGCTTCGTGTCGCTCCAGTCTGTGGTCAGCTGAGCGAAGATGTCCTCCTGCCAGCGATGTGCCCGGTCCAGCATGGACCGGCCCTCGGGGGTGAGGGATGTCTCGCGTCGTCGACCGTCGGCCGGAGACGCCGTCGCCGCCAGGTAGCCGGCTGCCGTGGCGCTCTTGATCAACCGGGAGGCGCCACTCTGGTCGATCCCGATATCGTGCGCGATCGCGTTGACGGTTGCCGGGATTCCTCGCTGGCTGAGCGCCTGGACCGCCTCACAGACCAGCACGAGTCGGCCCTGGTCGCCGCCCGCGTCCGCCGCCACGGGTCGGCGCGCCCAGTGCCGGACAAAGTGGAACAGGACCTGCCCGGGGCCTTGGCTGGTCACTCGGATGCCGCCATCTCGCGACAGATGTGGGCCAGTTCGAGGGCGGCCTTGAGATCCGGCAGCCGCAGCGCAGCCGTGACCTTCCCGCCGGAGGCGCGGAAGACCGTCGCCACCCGTGTGGGCTCCGTGTGCTCGGGCCAGGTGGCGTCCTCCTCGACCACCATGAGTCGTTCGCTGACCGGGTGCCAGGACCGAGGGCGCAGTGTGATCCCTGAACGCCCCACCCACTCCGCGAACTGCGCGGGCGTGATCGTGCCCGCGCCCCTCGGGCCCAGGACGACGACCGGATCACCGACCGCCCTCGCGGCCCGGTCCAGGTCGCCCTCGTTGACGCTCGCGTGCCACTCGTTGATTGCCGCTTCAAGACCCGAATCCATACCTGAAAGTATATGCGATACGCATACATTGGCCGCTCGGTGGCGACCCGCACCGGGTGGCGGTCAGCCGACGGCCGGGGGCGGGTCGCCGACAACGGCCGCGCGCAGTGCGCCGAAGGCGGCCCCCAGGGTCTGCGGGGTGAAGTGGGCGTTCAGGCCGCTCGGGTTGGGCAGCACCCACAGCCGCGCGCCGGCCAACGGTTCCGGCTGCCGGCCGAAGCCGGCCTTCGGCCGGGCGAACCCGATCCGGTACGCCGTCACCCCGACCACGGCCACCCAGGTCGGCCGATAGAGGGCCACCTTGTCGGTCAGCGTGCGTGCGCCCGTCACCAGCTCCGCCGGGGTCAGTTCGTCCGCCCGCGCGCTGGCCCGCGCCACCATGTTGGTGATGCCCAGCCCGTACCCGGGCAGCGTGTGCTGTTCGCTCGGGTGCAGTTGGCGCGGGGTGAAGCCGCCCCGGTGCAGGGCCGGCCAGAAGCGGTTGCCGGGCCGGGCGAAGTGCCACCCGGTGGCCGCCGACCAGAGACCGGGGTTGATCCCGACGAAGAGCACCGTGAGCCCCTGGTCGATCACGTCGGGGATGGTGCGGTCCGCCGCTGCGGCCAACTCCGCCCGATCCGGTCGCCGGAACTCCGGCTCGCGCGGGCGGGTCGGGCCGGGGGAGACCTCGATCCGGCCGGGTGGCCCGTCGACGGTCCCGGGCAGGCGGTCGGCGGGGGCCGGCGAGTGCCCGCCGTCGGTGCCCCGACGGCGGCGGGCCGGTTCGGGGCCGGTGGTGGCAGGGACGGCGGCGGGGCCGGGGACGGCGGGGCCGGTCGCGCGGCGTGCCGGGGTCACAGGCTGCGCAGCGCGCCGCCGTCGACCGGCACGCTGACCCCGGTGACATAGCCGGCGGCGGGGGAGAGCAGGAAGGCGGCCACCCGCCCGAACTCGGCCGGATCGCCGATGCGGCGCAGCGGGATGCCGGCCTCCGCCTGGGACCGGGCCGCCTCGTCGTCGCCGAGCAGTTCCCGGTTGCGATCGGTCAGGAACCGTCCGGGCAGCAGTCCCAGCACCCGTACGCCGCGGGGGCCGTACTCGTCGGCCAGGTCCTTGGCCACCCCGGCCAGGCCGGGCCGCAGGCCGTTGGAGATGCCGAGGCCGGTGATCGGCGTCCGGGCCGAGGTGGACAGCACCATGGCGATCGCGCCGCCGTCGGTGAGCGCGGCGGCCACCGTCCGGGCCGTCCGGACCGTACCGAGGAAGACCGTCTCGAAGGACTCCCGCCACTGCGCGTCGCTGACCTGCGCGGCGGTGCCCGGGGGCGGCCCGCCGACCGAGACGAGCGCTCCGTCGAGCCGGCCGAAGTGTTCACCGGCGGCGATGACCAGCCGCTCGGGAAGGCTCGCGTCGGCCAGGTCGGCGACGAGGCCGATCGCGTGGTCGGGCCCACCCAGCCGGTCGACGGCCTCGGCGACCCGCTCCGGCGTACGGGCCGACAGGACCACCCGCGCCCCGTCGGCGACCAGGCACCGCGCGGTCGCGAAGCCGAGCCCCCGGGAAGCGCCGGTCAACACGTACACCCGATCGGTGAGTCCGAGATCCATGCCACCGATCCTGCCGTATCCGGTGGTGGTCGGCACGGGGGGCCGGTGCCCCGGGCCGGACGGTCCGGGGCGTGGGGTCAGCGGCGGGCCGGGCGCAGCAGGCGTACCCGACCGGCGAACTGGAGGGCGACGGCGTCGCCGGCGCGGGCGAACGCCGGCAGCCGGCGGTGGCGTGGCGGCTGTTCTCCGTCGTAGTGGTGGGCGGCCTCCCGGACGACCAGCTCCTCCGCGCCGAGCGGGGGGAGCGCCCCCCGGTCCCGCAGCTCGCGGGCGAGGTCCCAGCCGTCGCGCAGCGAACCGGCGGTGGGTCGGCCGGCCGCCCAGTCGCGGAAGGTGCCCCACCAGGCGTCGCCGAGGCCGGCGGCGAGCAACGGCCAGTGCCGGGCGACCTCCCCGGCCCGCTTGCGCAGCAGGGCCGCCCGGGCGGCGTCGACCCGGTCGGTGACGAAGCCGGCCGGCACCGGCGCTCCCGCGACCAGGGTCGCGACCAACGCGGCCTGCCGGGCGGCCAACCCCGTCGGCGGGGTGGGGCCGGCTGGGTGGGGCGTGCTCATGTGACGACCGGGTGACCGGCGGCGACGGCGAGGGCGTCCAGCTCGGCGCGCAGCGCGGCGGCGGGCGGGTAGTGGCCGTCGCGCTCCAGCAGCAGCGCGGGCGGGGGCCGGCGGGCGCAGAGCGCGCCGACCAGCTCCAGCACCTCGGCGGGCACCGGATCGGTGTGCGTGTCGTGGTAGAGCCCGTCGCGCTCGGCCCCGCCGGCCACGTGCACGTAGGAGATCCGCTCCAGCGGCAGCCGGTCGAGCAGGGCGTGCGGGTCGTCACCCCGGTTGCGGGCGTTGGCATAGACGTTGGCCACGTCGAGCAGCAGCCCCGCCCCGGTGGCGTCGAGGATCTCGGTGAGGAAGTCCGCCTCGTCCAACTCGTCGTCGGGCCAGTCGAACAGCGCGGCGATCGGCTCCAACGCGAGCGGCACCGGCAGCTCCGCCTGGGCCCGTCGGACGTTCGCCACCACCGCCGTCACCGCCTCCCGGGTGCGCGGCAGCGGCAGCAGGTGACCGGCTTCCAGGCCGCCGGCCCGGACAAAGGCGACGTGCTCGCTGACCAGCGGCGCGTCGACCAGCTCGGCCACCCGGGCCAGGTGGGCCACCCGGTGCGGGTCGACCGGTTCCGCGCCGCCGAGGGAGAGCCGCACCCCGTGCGGTACGACGGTCACGCCGCGCTCCCGCAGCGCGGCGAGCCCGGCCGGGAGGGGGCCGCCCGCAGCGAGCGACTCCGCCACCACCTCGACGAAGCGCAGCCCGGGCAGCTCGGCGACGAAACCGGCGATCTCCGGCCGCCAGCCGATGCCCACCCCGTGCGGCCAGGTCATCCGCCGCATCCCCCGCCGCCGCCGCAGGAGCTGCCGCCGCCGCCGCAGGAGGAGGACGAACCGCCACTGCACGACGAGCTGCTGCTGCTACCGCCGCACGAGGTGCCCGAGGAACCCGAGTAGCTGCTGCCGCTGCTGGCGTTCAACGCCTGCCGCTGGATCTCCGCCTGCGCGGCGAAGCCGGGGTCGAGCGCGTAGAGGGAGGCGGTGCCGAACAGGGCCACGCCCATCGCCGCGCCGGCCGCGCCGTAGGTCGCGTAGGCCGGGGCGGAGTCGGGGGAGAGGTGGTGGCTGCTCTGGCGCAGGCGGCGCAGCAGTACGTTCGCCGTCCTGGTCCGGCGGGGCGTACGGGCCAGCAGAGCGAGCGCCACCCCGAGCACGAGCAGGGCGACCAGCAGCCAGCCGACGGGTCGTGCGTTGACCAGGCCGGCGACCAGCCGTACCACCCCCAGGGCCAGGAGCACCAGCAGCAGGTTCCGTCCTCGACGCAGCGCCCGGACCCCGTCGGCGTCGATCAGCAGGCCGCGCTGTTCCAGCCCCTGGCGCAGCTGCTCCAGGGCCCGGGCCACCCCGGAGTCGCGCCCCAGCTTCTGGGCGGCGACCGGCTGGCGGGCGGCGTGCCGGATCGCGTGGTCGAGCGGGGTGACGCCGGTGGGGGTCGGCCCGGCGGCGATCAACCGGCGGTCCGGTCGAACGTCGATCGCGCCGGCCGCGCGCAGGCCACCCAGCGCCGCCCAGATGGCGAGCTGGTCACCGCCGTTGAGGTAGGCCACCTGCTGCGGCCCGAGCTGGTCGGCGGTCACCGGGTCGGGGCCGGCGGTTGCCCGACGCCGGTGCAGCAGCGTGCCGACCACGGCGACGACGGCCACCAGCAGGTACAGCTTCAGGAAGAGCGGCCCGGGGATGCCCCAGGTGTCGCCCGGTGCGGCAAGCGTGTTCATGAGCTGCTCCTGTCGCGAGGGGATCGCGGCCCCATTGTGGGGCAGCCCCGCCACGCCGGCACGGCGGCGGTGGGCGAGTTACCGAGCCGAGACCCGCGCTGCCCCTGGCACGGGCCGGGTCAGCGTCGGCGGACGGCCTCCTCGACCAGGTCGAGCACCGGCCCCAGGTCACCGGCGGGCCGGCCCATCGCCAGGTGCAGCACCAGCCCGTCGTACGCCAGCTCCAGGAACTGGGCCAGCACGTCGATGTCGATGTCCTCGCGGAGCACCCCGGCCTCGCGCTGTCGGACGAGCCGGTCCCGGGTCGCCTCGGCGATGGCGGCGGACCGTTCCGCCCACCGGCGGGCGAAGGCCGGGTCGGTACGCAGCCGGCGGGACACCTCCAGTTGGCTGCCCAGCCAGCCGGTGGTGTCCGGGGAGACCGCCCGGGCCAGCAGGTCCCGCATCACCTGGACCAGGCCGTTGCGGGCCACCGTGGAGACCATGACGGCGGCGTCGTCCTCGGCGACGGCGAGGAAGAGCGAGTCCTTGTCGCGGAAGTGATGGAAGATCGCGCCCCGGGACAAACCGGTCGCCTCCTCCAGTCGGCGGACGGTGGCGCCCTCGTAGCCGTGCCGGGCGAAACAGGCCCGGGCCGCACCGAGGATCTCCTGGCGGCGCGCGTCGAGCTGGTCCTGACTTACTCTGGGCACGGGTTGATCGTCGCAGGTGACCCTGCGCAAGGCAAACCGTACGTACGGCTTGCTATTGGGTCGTCACCTCGGCCTGCCGAACGCCCGTCCGGTTAGGATCGGCCGGTGCCGACAGCCCCGGTCACCTCCCGCTATCCGCCCACCGCCCCCGCCCCCCGTCGGCAGCCCGACGGCCGTCGGCGGGCGGTTCGACCCTGTCGGCGGCGGTCCTCTCTCCCGTAAGGTGCCTCAGTGCCGTTGCTCCTGCTCGACCTGGACAACACCCTGCTCGATCGGGCCGGGCCGTTCCGCGCCTGGGCCGAGGGTTTCCTGGCCGAGATCGGCGCGCCGGCGACCGACATCGACTGGCTGCTGTCCATCGACGCCGACGGGCTGACCGACCGGTGGGACATCGCCGACGCCATCCGGGACCGGTACGCGCTGCGCATCCCCTCCATCGACCTGGTCGAGGAGCTGCACGACGGGGTGGTCGGGTACACCCGGCTCGACCCGTTGGTGGCCTGCGCGCTGCGGATCGCCGATGACGCCGGGTGGCTGCCGGTGGTGGTCACCAACGGCTCGGTCCGGCTGGAGGACACCAAGATCAGACAGACCGGCCTGGACCGTTACATCGCCGACTGGGTGATCTCCGAGGAGGCCGGGGTCAGCAAGCCCAACCCCCGGATCTTCGCGCTGGCCGCCCAACGGGCCCGGTTGCCGCTGCGCGGCGCGTGGGTGGTGGGGGACAGTCCGGAGGCGGACATCGGCGGGGCCGCCGCGGTCGGCCTGCCCAGCGTCTGGCTGCACCGGGGCCGCAGCTGGACCGACGGCCGGTTCGCCCCCACCCGTACCGTCGACTCGCTGATCGCGGCGGTCTCGGTGGTGCTCGCCGGCGGATAAATCGGTTGTGCCCCGGTCGGGGCGTCGGCCAGCATGGGCCCGCGCAGGAATGCGCAGCCGGGCGGGGCCCGGTCGAGGAGAGGAGGTCGGTCATGGCCGTCTTTGCAGGGTCGTACCACCTGCCCTCACCAGCCTCGACCAAGGGATCACCAGCACCGTGCGCGATCACGACCTCCCGGCGCCGCAGCGCCGTGGCCGCGGCAAGAGCCGCTTCGACGACGACGAGACACCCTTCCTGACCTACGGGCGGCAGCCGGCCCGTACCGCACCCGACGACGAACCCGAGCCCGGGCCCGAGGACCACTGGTCCTCCTGGGACGAGGCCGTGCACGGGCCCGAACCGCACCCACCGTGGCTGGTCACCGAACTGGCCGCCCGGGACACCGAACTCGGTGTGCTCAAGACCGGCAAGGAGGCGGACGTCCACCTCGTCCGCCGGGCGGTGCCCGACACCGACCGGTCCTGCCTGTTGGCCGTCAAACGGTACCGGGACGCCCAGCACCGGCTCTTCCACCGCGACGCCGGCTACCTGGAGGGACGCCGGGTGCGCCGGTCCCGGGAGAACCGGGCGATGGCCGGCCGGACGGCGTTCGGCCGGCAGATGATCGCCGGTCAGTGGGCGGCGGCCGAATTCGCCGCGCTGTCCCGGCTCTGGGAGATCGGTGCCGACTCCGGGCGGATCGCCGTGCCGTACCCGGTCCAGTTGCGGGGCACCGAGCTGATGCTGGAGTTCGTCGGCGACCCCGACGAGGGGACCGCCGCGCCCCGGCTGGCCCAGGTACGCCCCGACCCGGCCCCGCTGCGCTCACTCTGGGAGCAGTTGGTGGACGCCCTGGTGGTGCTGGCCCGGGCCGGCTACGCCCACGGCGACCTGTCGCCGTACAACCTGCTGGTGCACGCCGGGCGGCTCGTCATGATCGACCTTCCGCAGGTGGTCGACGTGGTGGCCAACCCGCAGGGGCCGGAGTTCCTGGCCCGCGACGTGCGGGTGGTGGCCGCCTGGTTCACCGCCCGGGGGCTGCCCGCCGCCGACACCGACCCGGCCGCCCTCACCGCGATGCTGCTGCGCGAGGCGGGGGTGCGCTGAGCCGGTGACGTCCCGGACGGCCGTCGGCCGTCCGGGACCTCGGGGGCGTCACTGGAGGTAGCGCTCGACCTCCGACACCGGTCGGGCACCCTGTGCCTCCGGGTCGCCGTGGGCCTCCCGGGCCGCCCGACGGCGACGCAGCAGGTCCCAGCACTGGTCCAGGGACTCCTCCAGCGCGCGCAGTTGTTCCTTGGCCTCGTCGTCGGTGCCGGATTCGTGGGCCTGGGCCGTCGACCGGAGCCGGTGCTCCTCGTCGACCAGTTCCGTGATCCGGTGCAGGATGGTCTTGTCGTCCATGCCCCTGAGCCTGGCACAGGAGGATCGCCCGCGCCCGCGTTCGGACCGGCCGGCCCGGCGTCGGCCGGCCGCGACCCGCACCGGGTGGGTGTCGCGGCTGCCGCACCGGCACCATCCATGGTGGTCACAATCGCCCCCGGACCTGCGGCACCGGTCCCGCCTCCATGATCAGCATGGCTTGAGCGATGGTGCTGCCGACTGCTAGCGTGCGCCGGGTTCAGGTGTGCCGTGACGCGTCGGGCGTCCGGTGGCCACGGTCCGGCCCGGGGGCGGTGTGATGGGTTCCGGCAGTACGCGTCTGCGTACCAAAATCATCGCCCTGCTCACCTCCCTCGTCGCGCTCTGGTCCTTCGCCGCCTGGGTGACCGTCCGTGACGGCTTCAACCTGCTCTGGGTACAGACCCTCAACAGCCGGGTGGCCGACCCGGGGGAGTCGCTGCTCACCGCCCTCCAGGAGGAGCGCCGGCTCGCCAACGCCTACCTGGGCGAGCGGGGCCAGCGGCAACTCGACGCGTTGACCACCCAGTGGCAGCGCACCGACCAGGTGGCGGACGAATTCGGCACGTCGGTGGGTAGTTGGCAGGCCGAACTGGCCACCGGCGAGGACACCCGGCGTCGGGTGGACGAGGTGCTGGCCGGCCTGAGTGGTCTGACCGGCATCCGGCAGTCGGTGCGGGACGCCGGGCTGAACCGGGCCGAGGCGTCCACCACCTACGCCGCGATCCTCGCCTCGGTGCTGCGGATGTACGGCTCGCTCGGCCAGCTCGACGACACCCAGATCGCCGCGGCGAGTGAAACCCTGGTCGACCTCTACCAGGTGCGGGAGCTGATCTCCCAACAGGACGCCCTGATCACCGGCGTGCTCGCGGCGGGCCGGATGACCGGCGACGAGTACGCCCGGTTCACCCAACTGGTCGGCGCCCAGCGCTACCAGACGGCGGAGGCGGTCGCCGAGCTGTCACCGGCCGACCGGATCCGGTACGACCAGCTCGCCGGCTCGGACGCGGTGGCCCGGTTCCGGGTGCTGGAGGACCGGGTGATCCAGCAGTCCCGGTCGGCGACCACCCTGCCGTTGACCGCCGAGGAGTGGCAGTCGACCATCGGCCCGGCGATGCAGGCCCAGGTGGACTTCGGGGTGAGCGTCGGCGACGCGCTCATCGACCGGGCCACCCCGGTCGCGGTGGGCGTCATCGTCCGGCTGGTGCTCGCCGCCGGTCTCGGCCTGATCGCCGTGATCGCCTCGATCGTGGTGTCGATCAGCACCGCCCGGCACCTGGTCCACCAGTTGGCCCGGTTGCGGGACGCCGCGCTGCGACTGGCCCACGAACGGCTGCCCGGCGTGGTGGACCGGCTCGGCCACGGCGAGGACGTCGACGTGGCCCGGGAGGCCCCACCGCTGGACTTCGGCGACGACGAGATCGGCCAGCTGGGACGGGCCTTCAACGCCGTCCAGGAGACCGCCGTACGCACGGCGGTGGAGCAGGCCGAGCTGCGCCGTAACGTCCGGGGGGTGTTCCTCAGCCTGGCCCGGCGGACCCAGGCGCTGGTGCACCGTCAGCTCACCCTGCTCGACGCGATGGAGCGGCGGGAACACGACGCCGAGGAGCTGGAGGACCTGTTCCGGGTCGACCACCTGGCCACCCGGATGCGTCGCAACGCGGAGAACCTGATCGTGCTCTCCGGGGCAACCCCGGGCCGGGCCTGGCGGCGCAACGTGCCGATGGTGGACGTGGTGCGCGGCGCGGTCGCCGAGGTCGAGGACTACACCCGGGTGGACGTGCTGCCGCTCGGCCCGGTCGCGCTCGCCGGCCGGGCGGTCGGCGACGTGATCCACCTGCTCGCCGAACTGATCGAGAACGGACTGTCCTTCTCACCGCCGCACACCACCGTCGAGGTGCGGGGCCACCTGGTGACCGCCGGGTTCGCCATCGAGATCGAGGACCGTGGCCTGGGCCTGACCGGGGAGGAGCTGGTCGCCGCCAACCGTCGCATCGTGGACCGGTCCGAGCTGAACCTGGCCGACGCCGCCCGGCTCGGGCTGTACGTGGTGAGTCGGCTGACCGAGCGGCACGGGGTGAAGGTGCAGCTCAAGGAGTCCGCCTACGGTGGGACGACCGCCGTGGTGCTGATCCCGTCGGAGCTGGTCGTGCCAGGCGACCCGAGCCCGTCCGGCGCGCTGCCGGTCGTCGCGGACAGCCGGGCCGCCGCCGCGGCGCCACCGGCGACCGACGCCGCGCCGCCCCCGGCCCCGAGGGCCGCACCGCCGTCGGACACGGTGACCCCGGCCGGCCTGCCGGCCCGGTCCCGCAGGCGTCCCCCGGCGCAGGAGGCGCAGGACGCGCTGCACGCGCCGACCGTACCGACCGGCCTGCCGGTGACCGTCGCCCGACCCTCCACGCCGGCCGTTGCGGTGACCCGGGAGGGGCGGACGGTGGACGGCGACGCCGGCCCGCCGTCGCCTACTGTGGAAGGGCCGGTGACCGACGCGGGCCTGCCGGTGCGGGTGCGACAGGCAAATCTGGCACCCGAGCTGCGGGCCTCCCCGACCGGTGGGGAGACCGGGGTCGGTGTTCCGGTGCGGCGCGCGCCCGAGCAGGTGCGCCAGATGATGAGCGCCTACCAGTCGGGCACCCGACGCGGCCGGACCGACGCGGCCCGACTGCAGGAGGGGACCCGCACCGGTGACGGGTCGGACGACGCAGACAGCCCGGCCACCTGACGGCGTCGCGACGGATGCGACGCCGACCAGTGTCACGGCAACCGAACACGGCGGAACCGCCGGGGAAGAGGACGACGAGTGGGGCAGACGACGGCATCCGGTGCCGACCTGACGTGGTTGTTGGACGATCTGGTCGGCCGGGTGAAGCAGGCCGAGCACGCCGTCGCGCTCTCCACCGACGGCCTGCTGATGGCCGCGTCCGACGGGATGGGCCGCGACGACGGGGAACACCTCGCCGCGATGGCCGCCGGCATCCAGAGCCTGGCCCGGGGTGCCGGCAAACGGTTCGGCGGCGGGCAGGTCCAGCAGACCATCATCGAGATGGAGTCCTCGTTCCTGTTCGTCACCGCGGCCGGGCCGAACGCGTGCCTGGCGGTGCTGGCCGGCACCGACGCCGACGTCGGCCTGATCGCGTACGAGATGGCGATGCTGGTCGCCCGGGTGGGCAAGTACGTGGCGTCCCCGGCCCGGGGTGTCGACCAGCCGTCCGGTGGGAGCTGACCGCGATGGCCGGTGAGGACGACCCCGCCGACGAACAGTGGGTCGACGACCACGCGGGCCCGGTGGTCCGCCCGTACGCGGTCACCCGGGGCAGGGCCCGCCCGGTGACCGGCTCGTTCGACCTGATCTCGCTGGTCACGGCGACCCGGACGAACGCGGTCGAGGAAGCCGGGCTGGGGCCCGAGCACGTGGCGATAGTGGCGCTGACCCAGCGCATGCAGTCGGTGGCCGAGGTCGCCGCCCGACTGGACCTGCCGGTGGGCACCGTACGGGTGCTCCTCGGTGACCTGGTGGCGCGGGACCTGGTCCGGGTACAGGAACCCCGGGAGCCGGCCGGCGCCAACGACGAGAGCATCTACGAGGCGGTGATCAATGGACTACGGGCACTCTGAACGTCCGGCGGGGGCGCGGGTGCTCCCCACCGCGCTCAAGGTTCTGGTGGCGGGCGGTTTCGGGGCCGGCAAGACGACCCTGGTCGGTGCGGTGAGCGAGAGCCGTCCGCTGCGTACCGAGGAGGTGCTGACCGAGACCGGCATCGGGGTCGACGACCTGTCCGGGGTGGAGCGCAAGAACACCACCACGGTGGCGATGGACTTCGGCCGGATCACCATCAGCAACGACCTGGTGCTCTATGTCTTCGGCACCCCCGGCCAGGACCGCTTCTGGTTCCTGTGGGACGAGCTGGCGGTCGGGGCGCTCGGCGCGGTGGTGCTGGCGGACACCCGGCGGCTGGCCGACTGCTTCCCCTCCATCGACTACTTCGAGGGGCGGGGCACGCCGTTCGTGGTGGCGGTGAACTGTTTCGAGGGTGCCCGACGCTTCGGCCTCGACGAGGTGCGCACCGCGTTGGACCTGGACCCGGACGTGCCGCTGCTGCTCTGCGACGCCCGGCAGCGGGAGTCCGGCCGCAATGTGCTGATCACCCTGCTGGAGCACGCCATGAAGACCCGGGACTCCCGGCGACGCGCGGCCGGCGGCCGCTGACCACGGTCGCGACCCGACGCGACGTCCCGTCGACGGGAACGGGCCCCCTCCGCACCGGAGGGGGCCCGTTTCGTACGCGGGTGCGTCAGCTGGCGATCATCCGGCGCAGCACGTACTGGAGGATGCCGCCGTGCCGGTAGTAGTCCGCCTCACCGGGGGTGTCGATCCGGACCACCGCGTCGAACTCCACCCCGGTGTCGGTGCTGACCCGCACCGTACGTGGGGTGTCGCCGTCGTTGAGCGCGGTCACGCCGGTGATGGAGAAGGTCTCCGTGCCGGTGAGGCCGAGCGACTCGGCGGTGGTGTCCACCGGGAACTGCAACGGCAGCACGCCCATGCCGATCAGGTTGGACCGGTGGATCCGCTCGTACGACTCGGCGATGACCGCCCGGACGCCGAGCAGCATGGTGCCCTTGGCGGCCCAGTCGCGGGACGAACCGGAGCCGTACTCCTTGCCGGCCAGGATGACCAGCGGGACGCCGGCGGCCTGGTAGGCGGTGGAGGCGTCGTAGATGGAGGTCTGCTCACCGGTGAGGTGGTTGACCGTGAAGCCGCCTTCAGGGAGCGCAGCTCCCGCATCGGAACCGGTGCCGGGGAGCCGCAACTGGTTACGCAGCCGGATGTTGGCGAAGGTGCCCCGGATCATCACCTCGTGGTTGCCCCGACGGGAGCCGTACGAGTTGAACTCGTGGCGCGGCACGCCGTGCTCGGCGAGGTAGCTGCCGGCGGGGGAGTCGGCCTTGATCGCGCCGGCCGGGGAGATGTGGTCGGTGGTGACCGAGTCTCCCAGCTTGGCCAGCACCCGGGCGTCGGCGATGTCGACGACCGGGCTCGGCTCCTGCTGCATGCCCTCGAAGTACGGGGGCTTGCGCACGTAGGTGGAGTCGTCGGCCCAGGCGAACGTGTCGCCGGTCGGGGTGGGCAGCGACTGCCACCGCTCGTCACCGGCGAACACGTCGGCGTAGGCGGCGCTGAAGCCGGTCGCGCCGATCGACTTGGCGATGACGTCCTGGATCTCGGCACTGTTGGGCCAGATGTCACGCAGGTAGACCGGGTTGCCCTCGGTGTCCTCGCCGAGCGGCTCGTTGGCCAGGTCGATGTCCATCGTGCCGGCCAGCGCGTACGCCACCACCAGCGGCGGGGACGCCAGGTAGTTCATCTTGACGTCCGGGTTGATCCGGCCCTCGAAGTTCCGGTTGCCGGACAGCACCGACACGACGGCCAGGTCGCCGGAGTTGACCGCGGCGGAGACCTCCTCCGGCAGCGGGCCGGAGTTGCCGATGCAGGTGGTGCAGCCGTAGCCGACCAGGTTGAAGCCGAGCTTGTCCAGGTAGGGCGTGAGGCCGGCGCGCTCGTAGTAGTCCATGACGACCTTGGAGCCGGGCGCCAGCGTGGTCTTGACCCACGGCTTGCGGCTCAGGCCCTTGTCGACGGCGTTGCGGGCCAGCAGCGCGGCACCGATCATCACCTGCGGGTTGGAGGTGTTGGTGCAGGAGGTGATGGCGGCGATCACCACCGCGCCGTGGTCCAGCTCGTACTCCACCCCGCCGCTGCCGGTGACCCGGACCGGGTTGCTGGCGCGGCCACCGGCACCCACGGCGGCGGTCTCCAGGTCGCGCGGCTCGTCGGCCGGGTCGCTGAAGTCGTTGGCGGGCGGGTCGCTGGCCGGGAACGACTCGGCGCTGGCCTCGTCGGCCGGGCCGTTCGCGCCCCGGGGCAGCTGCTCGCGGGCCACGCCGGGCTTGAGGTCGCGCTCACCGGCGGAGTCGTCGGCGACGTAGTCGGTCAGCGCCGAGCGGAACAGCGTCTTGGCGACCCCGAGCGGCACCCGGTCCTGCGGGCGCTTCGGCCCGGCCAGGGACGGCTCGATGGTGCCCAGGTCCAGCTCCAGGCGCTCGGAGTACGCCGGCTCGTGGTCCGGGTCGTGCCAGAGTCCCTGCTCCTTGGCGTACGCCTCGACGAGCGCGACCTGAGCCGCGTCGCGGCCGGTCAGCTCCAGGTAGCGGACGGTCTCGGCGTCGATCGGGAAGATCGCGACGGTGGAGCCGTACTCGGGGGACATGTTGCCGATGGTGGCCCGGTTGGCCAGCGGCACGGCGCTGACGCCGGGGCCGTAGAACTCGACGAACTTGCCGACCACGCCGTGCTTGCGCAGCATCTCGGTGATGGTGAGCACCAGGTCGGTGGCGGTGGTGCCGGCGGGCATCTCGCCGTGCAGCTTGAAGCCGACGACCCGGGGGATCAGCATGCTGACCGGCTGGCCGAGCATCGCGGCCTCGGCCTCGATGCCGCCGACGCCCCAGCCCAGCACGCCCAGGCCGTTGACCATGGTGGTGTGCGAGTCGGTGCCGACCACGGTGTCCGGGTAGGCATGGCCGTTGCGCTCCATGATCGTCCGAGCCAGGTACTCGATGTTGACCTGGTGCACGATGCCGGTGCCCGGCGGGACGACCTTGAACTCGTTGAACGCGCTCTGGCCCCAGCGCAGGAACTGGTAACGCTCCCGGTTGCGCTCGTACTCCAGCTCGACGTTGCGGGCGAAGGCGTCCTCGCGGCCGAACAGGTCGGCGATGACGGAGTGGTCGATGACCAGCTCGGCCGGGGCCAGCGGGTTGACCTTGGTGGCGTCCCCGCCCAGCTCGCGGACCGCCTCACGCATGGTGGCCAGGTCGACCACGCAGGGCACACCGGTGAAGTCCTGCATCAGCACCCGCGCCGGGGTGAACTGGATCTCCACGCTGGGGTCGGCGGTGGGGTCCCACGCGCCGAGCTGGGAGATGTGGTCGGCGGTGATGTTCGCGCCGTCCTCGGTCCGCAGCAGGTTCTCCAGCAGGATCTTCAAGCTGTAGGGCAGTCTGTCGTGCCCCGGCACCTGATCGATCCGGAAAATGTCGTAGCTCGCGTCTCCGACGCGTAGCTGGGTCTTCGCACCGAAGGTGTCGAGGCTCGCCACGTCGTACTCCTTCACACCAGCGACCGTGAGTAGTCCTGAGCAGTCTGTCGCACCGGACGGAAGGCCGCCCAGGTTAGGTAACACTTACTGCCGATTCGTCGGCTTCAACAAAACCGTACGTCCGTCTTGCTATTGGCGCAACCTCGTGCCAGGGTTCGGGACGAGGAGGTGTTTCGATGATCCATCACGTGCTGCTCGCCTGCCCGCCCGGCTCCGAGGAGTCATCCCGGGCCTTCTACGTGGGCATTCTCGGTCTGACCGAGAAACCCAAGCCGCCGGCCCTCGCCGCCCGCGGCGGTTGCTGGTTCACCGGGTACGACGCCGAACTGCACCTGGGCGTCGAGGTCGACTTCCGGCCCGCCCGCAAGGCGCACCCGGCGCTGCTGCGCCCCGACCTCGACGCGCTCGCCGACCGGTTGGCCCGCGCCGGCCACCCGGTCACCTGGGGTGACGACGAACTGCCCGGGCTGCGCCGCTTCCACACCGCCGACCCGCACGGCAACCGGCTGGAGTTCCTCGCCCCCCTGACCGACTGCGCACCGGCCGACGGGGGACCCGCCGGCTGATCGTCCTCGGTCGGCCACCATGTCGGACCTGCCGTCTATGGTGGGCCGATGGCATCAGTCCGGCAGTTCCAGGTGACCTTCGACTGCGCGCAGCCCGAGCGGGTCGCCCGCTTCTGGTGCGAGGTGCTGGGTTACGTCGTGCCACCGCCGCCGCCGGGGTTCGCCGACTGGGGTGAGTTCGATCGTGCCCTGCCGCCCGAGCAGCAGGGTTCCGCGTTCGCCTGCGTCGACCCCACGGGGGTGGGTCCGCGGCTGTTCTTCCAGCGGGTGCCCGAAGGCAAGGTCGCCAAGAACCGGCTGCACCTCGACGTGCGGGTCGGCACCGGGCTGGTCGGTGAGCAGCGGCTGGCCGCCCTGGAGGCGGAGTGCGCGCGACTGCTCGACCTCGGCGCGACCCGGGTACGACTGCTGACCGCCGACGGCTTCAACGAGTCGTGCCTGGTGATGCAGGACGTCGAGGGCAACGAGTTCTGCCTCGACTGACCGTCTGGCACCGCGTCGCACTATCGTTTCGGCCGTGCACATCCGTTTCGACGTACCCGCCGATCCCGCCTACCCGGCCCGGGTCGCCGCGGTGCTCAGCAGCGTCCGGCTGCGCCGGTTCGGTCTCATCGGCGCGGTGCTGGCGGCGGTCGGGGCGCTCGGCACCGCCGTCTCCTGGGGGTTCTCCTGGGGCGACCGGATCTCCTCGCTGTGGCTGGTGCTCCTCGTGGGTGGCCTGTTGTCGATGCTCTACGCCCCGTGGGTGCGGTGGCGGGCCCGACGCCGCTCCGGCAGCTATGCGGTCGAGGGCGGCTACGACATCACCGACGACAACATCATGATGCGCAGCGGCTCGGAGTCCGGTGGCATCGCCTGGGACGGGGTCTCCCAGGTGCGCGACACCCCCGAGTTCTGGATCGTGTACGTCGGCCGGATGCCGGCCACGGTGATCCCGCGCCGGTTGATGTCCGCCGAGGATGCCGAGACGTTGCGCGCCTTCATGGCCGCCCGTGGCCTGCTCCAGCCCCGGTGAACCGCACCGCCGCGCGATCCTCGCCGGCCGCTGCCACTACGGCGACCGGTAGGCCACCGGAGTCGCGAGGGCCCCACCCTCGGCCGGGGGCGCGGGTATGGTTCGAGGTCGGGTCGGAAGGGGTGCGTAGTGATCGACGTGCAGCACTGGCTCTCCGCGCTTCCGCCGGTCGTGGTCTATCTGATCGTCGGCGGAGTGATCGGCGTCGAGAGCATGGGCGTCCCGCTGCCCGGTGAGATCGTGCTGGTCAGCTCCGCGTTGCTGGCCGCCACCGGAGTGGTCGAGCCGCACTGGGTCGCCACCGCGGCGGCGTTCGGCGCGATCGTCGGCGACTCCGTCGGCTACGCGGTGGGGCGGCGCGGTGGACGTCCCCTGCTGGCCCGGCTGGGCCGGCGCTTCCCGAAACACCTGGGCCCCGCACAGATAGCCCGCGCCGAGCAGAGCTTCGCCCGACACGGGGTGTGGGCGGTCTTCTTCGGCCGGTTCGTCGCCCTGCTGCGCATCCTGGCCGGGCCGCTGGCCGGCGCGCTGCACGTGCCGTACCGCCGGTTCCTGGTGGCCAATGCGGCCGGTGGTCTGGTCTGGGCCTTCGGCACGACCTACCTGCTCTACAGCCTGGGCCGGGCGGCCGAGCACTGGCTCAAGGACATCTCCTGGGCCGGCCTGGTCCTGGCCGTGCTCGCCGGGCTGGGCAGCACCTGGTGGCTGCGCCGCCGCGCCCGCCGGCTGGAGTCGACCACCGCCACCGACGAGGCCGAGTCGGTCGGGGCCGGCACCGACCGCTGAACCGCGCGGCCGGTCGCCGGGCGAGCCGACGCGGGAACCGGCCGTACCGACGACGATCGGGCCGACCCCGGTGGGGTCGGCCCGATCGGTGTTCGGGGTCAGGACGAGTAGCCGCGGGTGGCGATCCAGTCGGCGAGGTTGTCCACGCTGATCCGGTAGGACGCGGTGTCCGGGTTGGCCGAGTCGGCGATCGTCACGGTCTTCCCACCATCGCGGTAGCCGATGACGCTGATGTAGTGGCCGCCCTCGAAGGCGTGGGTGTTGCCGTCGGTGTCGGTGGCGGTGCCGGCGATGTTGGCGACCACGGCCCGGCCGTCGTCCACGGTGCGGACGATGTCGGCACGCAACTCGTCGGTCTGCTTGTCGTCGGCCTTGGCGCTGCGGATCTCGGTGCTCTCGTAGGCCTTGCGGCCGGTCTGCTTGTTCAGCACGGGGGTGATGTCGTTGATGCTGTTGGTGCCGTCCTCGGTGGTGCCCATCACCTTGGCCATCGCGTCTACGTCGATGTTCTTGCCCTGCACGGACAGGGCGTTGCGGGTGGCGGCGGGGCCGCAGTAGTAGAAGTTGGGCTGCGCGGCGTAGTCGACCTTCAGTTCGCGCCCGCCGGCCGGCTTGCGGTCGGCCTGCACCGACGCGGTGGGCGTGCGGGTGTGGGCCTCGGCGGCGTGGGCGGCGGTCAGCGGGCCGGCGATGGCGCCGGTGGTGAAGGCGAGGCCGGCGGCGGTCAGAGCGGTCTTACGCAGGATGTCGGTACGCATGATGGCGTGCTCCTCTGCGTCGGGGGTACGACGGACGCCCGGAGGGTGGCGTCGCCGGGTAAAGGGGGAAGTCAACGGGATCGCCCGGCGATCGGGGGGACCTGCTCGGGCGTCCGAGGGGGTGTAACCCACCCGGTGGCGACCGCATTCCACGGTCGGGGTTCCGGGGCCGTCTCCCGGGGGCGGGAGAGTGGCGGTGGTATGCCAGATACAACGCCCCGACCCCCGCAGCGATTCCGTCGTGGGGGTGGCCCCGACCACGGGACGCCGCGCACGAACCGGCTCGTCCGGTGCGAAAATTCCGGAATGAACCGGACATCAGGTCGATCGGCGGACCCGGTGCGGTCGGCGGCGGACCGGGGTCAGCCGGCGCGGATCAGGTCGACCACCGCGTCCCGGGCCGCCCGGACGGCCTCGCGGGACTGCGCGGTGTGGTCCAGCATGTCGAAGCCGTGCTGCCCGTCCGGTACCTCCAACAGCCGCACCGGTCGACCCACCCGGGCCGCGGCGTCGAGGAACGCCGCGATGCCGGTCAGCACCTGGGGCAGTCTGTCCTGCCCGGCCCGGGTCAGCACCACCGGCGTCGTCGCACCGGCGTCGAGGGCGTCGATCGGCAGGAACCGTGGGTCCACCTCCCAGCCGGGCAGCGGAACGAGCAGCGGGTAGGTCAGCGCGACCCCGCGCAACCAGGATGGTGCCGCGCGCAGCCAGTCCGCCGACAGCAGGCCGCCGCCGGAGAAGAACCAGAGCACCACCCGCTGCGCGTCCACCCGGGGATCGGCCCGGACGGCCTCGACCATGCCGGCGATGTCGTCGACGGTGGCGGGCAGCCCGGCCAGATCGGTCACCTGGTAGCTGAGCACGGCGCCGACCAGGCCCTGCTCGGCGAGGAGCGCCCCGTAGCCCCGGTAGAGAAGCCAGTCCCGGGGATCCTCGACACCCGGCGGAAGCGGGGCGCCGTGCACCAGCACCACCACCGGATGCGGACCGGCGCCGGCCGGCAGGTGCAGGTCGACCCGGCCGTGCCGCTCCACCGGAGCCTCGGGCGGCGACAACACGAAGGGTTGCTGAGCGATCGCACCATCCATGTCGGGGAGCCTAACCGCCCACGGTGCCCCCGACCGCCCCGCCGGGGGCACCGTGGACGACGGCGCGGCGTCGATCCGCGACCGGCCGGCGTGACGGTGCGGGTCGGTCGCGGGGGACGGTCAGGCCGGGTCGTCGCCGGGCTTCGCGGCCTGGGCGTGCCGCTCGCGCAGCCGGTCCCGGATCTCCTCCGGGGTGTACGCGCGCCGCCGCCGTTCGGCGCGGGCGACGACCACCCCGGTCGCGGCGACACCCGCGAGACCGGCCAACCCGAGGACCTTCCACCACTGCATCCGTTGCCGCATCGGCCTAGGGTAGACGCTCATGAGCATCAGCCTGGACGAGGCCGTCGACCTGAGCCGTACCGGTGACGTGTGGGTGTTCCGGGGCCGCAGCGTGCCGGACCGGGCCATCCAGTTCACCACCAACAGTCCCGTCAACCACGTCGGCATGGCGGTGGTGCTGGACGACATGCCGCCGCTGATGTGGCACGCCGAGTTGGGGCGGTCGTTGCGGGACATGTGGACCGGCAGCCACCAGCGTGGTGTGCAACTGCACGACCTGCGCGACGCGGTCTGCGTCTGGGCCAACCGGTACGGCCAGCGTGCCTGGCTGCGCCAGCTCGAACCGTCGGCCGACCTGGCGATGGAGCAGGCGGTGCTGCAGACCGTGGCCCGGCTCGACGGCACCCCGTTCCCGTCCACGGCCCAGATGGCCTGGCGGTGGGCCCGGGGTCGGGTCCCGCAGCTGCGCATGCCGCTGCCGGGCCGGCGGGACCGGGACGACGAGCAGGCCGACCGGCCGGCCGGGGACCGCGCGCTGGAGACCGCGTACTGCGCGGAGGTGGTGGCGGTGACCTACGAGGCGATGGGGTTGCTGCCGCAGGACCGCCGGCCCAACTGGTACGACCCGGGCCGGTTCTGGAGCGGCGACGACCTCGACCTGGCCGGTGACGCACGGCTCGGCGCGGAGATCGAGGTGCACATTCCGCCCCGGTGAGGTTTGCCGACGGTCGTCGATGGCAACTGGTGACGCCGTGAGAGCTTCCACCGACCCGGACACGCTGAGCGACTTCTTCGACCGTTACGGGGTGGCGCTCACCACCGGCGACGTGCCCGCCATCGCCGGCTGCTACGCCCTGCCGGGGCTGGTGGTCGCCGACACGTACAGCTTCTCGTTCAGCACGATGGCCGCCGTCGCGCTCTCCTTCGTCGGTGCCGCGCCCGACTACCAGCAGCGGCAGCTGGTCGCGGCGCACGCGCTGATCGAGGAGGTCGAGCCGGTCTCCGCGCTGCTGACCATGGTCGCCGTGCGGTGGGAGTTCCTGGACAGCCAGGGCCGGGCGGTGCCCGGGGAACGCTACCGCTACCTGCTGCGCGGCACCGAGGACGGCCCGATGATCTGCACCGTGATCCGCACCGGCTGACCGCCGACCTGCCTCTCCGCCCCCGGTGATCATCGCTACTGGACGGTCGCTAATCTCTGCGTACGGGGTCGACCGAGGAGGATCATGCCGGGGACGCGCTGGACGCGGTGGATGTCCCGGTTGCCCCACGCGATCGCCGCACTACCCTGGACGCTCGCCTCGATCGCGGTGATCGTGCTGCTCTTTCTGCTGGTCAAGGCGTTGGTGGCGGTGCTCGGCCACGACCGTTACGCCGAGCACGGGGCCGGGTCGCGCAGCGAGGCCGTGATGGTGCCGGGGGTGCCGGTGGCGACCGAGTCGGTGCTGCCGTCGCCGTCACCCACCAAGACCCGGCGGGAGTCCGGCGGTGGGCCGGGCGCCGCACCACCGCCGGCCGGTCGGACGCCTACCGCGTCCCGGTCGGTGACGCCGTCGGTGTCGGTGACGCCGTCGACGGCGTCGCCCTCGCCGAAGCCGACCACGCTGCTCAACGACGACGCCCCGGGCATCTCCTACCGGGGGCGGTGGGCGGTCTCCCGGGACCGGCCGTACGGCGACCACCGCGACGACGTGCACTACACGATTCACGACGGGGACTCGTTCAGCTTCACGTTCACCGGCACCGGGCTGGACTACATCACCTCGCGGGACCCCGAGTACGGAGACGCCGACGTGTGGATCGTCGATGCCGGTGGCCGGCCGGTGAAGCAACAGCGGGTGAGCGCGCGGGCGAACCGTTACCAGCCCCAGCAGACGGTGTTCAGCGTCAGGGATCTTCCGGTCGGGACGTACACCATCTGGGCGGTCAAGCGTAACGGCGTCTACTTCCAGGTGGACGCGTTGCGGGTGCGGGGCTGACCGGCGGCGAACTGTCCGGTTAGGACAAAATCCGGTGCCTCAGCCACTTTCCGGCAAACGCCGGGATCGTTACTCTTCTCGGACGGGGCCGACCAGGGAGGGTCATGTCCGGCATGCGTCGCGCGCAACCGCGGGCACACGGAGCGGGTGCGCTGGCGTCATCGCCATGGGTCGTCGTCGCCACCGGGGTGCTGGTGATGGTCGTGCTCCTGATCGTCGCGCTGGCGTCGTACCGTAGCCGTGGGCCGGCCTTCGAGGCCCGGCCGGCCGATCCCGCACCGACCTACTCGCTGCCCGGGTCGGGGGAGACCGATCGGGCGCCGGTGGCGGCGAACCTGCCCGAGCCGGCCGTACCCGGCCTGACGCCCCGCCGCACCGATCCACTCCCGGTCGAGCTGCCCGTCGATGTCGTCGGGGGCGACCCGTCGGGCGGTGGTGGCGCGGTGCCCCCGCCGGTCGACCCGCCATCCCCCGACGGGGGCGCGGCCCCGGCCCCGACGACCACGCCACCTGCGGCACCGGCACCGCCCGCGCCGTCGTCGTCGCCGATGACCGGCCGGTTCAGCGTGCTGGACAGCTGGAACAACCAGGCGTTCATCGGTGAGGTGCTGCTGCGCAACCGGGACCGGGTGGCCCGGCCCTGGACGGTCCGGCTGGTCCCGCCCGCCGGCAGCAGGCTGGTCACCTCGTGGGTGGAGGGTGCGCCGCAGGGCAGCTCCCGGATGTCCGGCGGGGTGTTCACGTACACCAGCGGGGTGAACGTCGCGCCGGGGGCCACGGTGCCGCTGCGGTTCCACTTCGAGAACACCGGTGGCAGCATCCGGCCGTCGCGCTGCACGGTCGACGGGGTGGCCTGCTCCGGCCTCTGATCCGCCGTGCCACGCCGCCGGTTGGTCGGGTCTTGCAAGGTTGCTGCTTTGTTGCGACTTGGTTTGCAAGGTATTGCAGAACGTTTCGGCAAGGGCTAGCGTGCGGGCGAATCAGCGACCATAGGAAGGCCGTCGATGAAACCCCCGCCGCTGCCGCGCAAGGCGCTGCTCGCCCTGGTCTCCACCCTCACCCTCGCTCTCGTCGGCGTTCCGGTCGCCGTCCGCCAGCTCGGTGCCGACACCACCGACCGCCCGTCCACCATCGACGCCCTCGCGGCGGCCGGAGCCGCCCAGTGGGGCGCCGAACCCACCACCGACGCCCTGCTCGCCGCCGGCACCGGTAAGGGCCGCGCCGAACAGTTCTACTTCGTCCTGCCGGACCGGTTCGCCAACGGCGACCGCCGCAACGACACCGGCGGCCTGACCGGCGACCGGCTCCGCACCGGCCTCGACCCGACGGACAAGGGCTTCTACCACGGCGGCGACCTCAGGGGCGTCATCGACAAGCTCGACTACATCCAGGGTCTCGGCACCACCGCCATCTGGCTGGCGCCGATCTTCAAGAACCGTCCCGTCCAGGGCAGCGGCGCGGACGTCTCCGCCGGCTACCACGGCTACTGGATCACCGACTTCACCCAGGTCGACCCGCACTTCGGCACCAACGAGGAGATGAAGAGACTGGTCACGCTGGCCCACCGGCGGGGCATCAAGGTCTACCTCGACGTCATCGTCAACCACACCGCCGACGTCATCTCCTACGCCGAGGGCAAGTACGCGTACATCGACAAGAAGACGTCGCCGTACACCGACGCGCAGGGGCGGGAGTTCGAGGACCGCAACTACGCCGACGGCACCCGGGCCTTCCCGAAGGTGAACACCGACGCCGGCCCGTACACGCCGACCTTCGCCAGCCCCGCCGACGCGGGCGTCAAGGTGCCGGCGTGGCTGAACGACCCGACGATGTACCACAACCGGGGCGACTCCACGTTCACCGGGGAGAACAGCGAGTACGGCGACTTCTTCGGCCTCGACGACCTGTGGACCGAGCGTCCCGAGGTGGTCAGGGGCCTGACCAAGGCGTACGGCGACTGGATCGCCAGCACCGACGTCGACGGTTTCCGGCTGGACACCGTCAAGCACGTCAACCTCGACTTCTGGCCGCAGTTCAGCCAGGGCATCAAGCGCGCCGCCGACTCCGCCGGCAAGAAGGACTTCTTCCTGTTCGGTGAGGTCTACAGCGCCGACCAGGAGGTCACCTCCACCTACGTGCGGCGCGGTGGCCTGCCGGCCACCCTGGACTTCTCCTTCCAGGAGGCGGCGCGCGGCTACGTCAGCGCCGACGGCCCGGCGAAGGCGCTCGCCGACGTCTACGCCAAGGACCCGCTGTACGCCGCGCGGGACACCGACGCCACCCGGCTGACCACCTTCCTCGGCAACCACGACATGGGCCGGATCGGCTCGTTCATCGCCGCCGCCGGTGGCGACGACGCCCGCCAGCTCAGCCGGGACCGGCTCGCCCACCAGCTGATGTTCCTCACCCGGGGCCAGCCGGTCGTCTACTCCGGTGACGAGCAGGGCTTCACCGGGCCGGGTGGGGACAAGGACGCCCGGCAGGACATGTTCGCCACCCGGACGGCGGACTACCTCGACGACGACCTGATCGGCACCACCCGTACCCACGCCAGCGACCAGTTCGACACCACCCACCCGCTGTACCGGACCATCGCCGAGTTGGGCCGGCTGCGGGCCGCGCACCCCGGGCTGCGCGACGGCGTGCAGGTCACCCGGTACGCCGCCGACGGGCCGGGCGTCTTCGCCTTCTCCCGGATCTCCCCGGCCGACCGCACCGAGTACCTGGTGGCGGTGAACAACGCCGGCACCCCGCAGACTGTCTCCGTGGACACCTGGTCGCCCGGCACCACCTTCACCGGCATCTACGGCAGCACGGCCACCCCGGCCACCGACGCCGACGGCAAGGTCAGCCTGACCGTGCCGGCCGGGTCGGCCGTGGTGCTCCGGGCCGGCCGGGCCGTGCCGCAGGCCACCGCGCGGCCGGGCGTCACCCTCACCGAGCCGGGCACCGACCCGGTCGCCACCCGGGCCGCCGTCACCGCGCAGGTGACCGGTGACCCGCTGGCCACCGTCACCGTCGCGGCCCGGGTCGCGGGCGGGAAGTGGACCCTGCTGGGCAGCGCGCACACCGCGCCGTACACCGTCCACCACGACCTGACCGGGCTGGCCGGCGGCACCCGGGTCGAATACAAGGCGGTGGTCCGCGACGGGAAGGGGCGGACGACCGCCACCCGGACGACCGGGGTGGTCGGCACCCCGGCGCAGGGCGCGTCCCGGGACTGGGTGGTGGTGCACTACCAGCGCCCCGCCGGGGACTACGCCGACTGGGGCCTCTACGCCTGGGGTGACCTCGACCCGGCGTACGTCACCGAGTGGCCCACCGGGCAGCCGTTCGCCGGGCAGGACTCGTACGGCCGGTTCGCCTGGGTCAAGCTCAAGCCCGGCGCGAAGTCCGTCGGGTTCCTCGTGGTCGACAAGGCGGGCAACAAGGACGTCGCCAACGACCGCACCGTCGACGTGACCGCCACCGGTGAGGTCTGGGTCAAGCAGGGCGACCCGGCGCTCTATCCCACCCGGCAGGCCGCCACCGGCGAACCCGACCCGGCGGTCGACCCGGGCACCGCGATCATCCACTGGCGCAAGGCCGACAACGACTACGCCGGCTGGGGTCTGCACGTGTGGGACGGCGCGGCCACCCCGACCGACTGGTCCACCCCGCTCCTGCCCGAGAAGGTCGACTCGTTCGGCGCGCTGTTCCGGGTGCCACTGGCCGCCGGCGCGACCGGACTCAACTACATCATCCACCGCGGTGACACCAAGGATCAGCCCGACGACCAGCGACTCGACCTCGCCGGCATCGGCCACGAGGTCTGGCTGCTGGGCGGGGTGCCCGGCCGGCTGCTGCCCGCCTCTTCCGCAGGCCCCGCGAAGGACGTGGACATCACGAAACAGCAGGCGCAGTGGATCGACCGGTCCACCGTCACCTGGGCTGCCGGCCCGACCGACGGCAAGGCGTACGCCCTGGTGGCCGCCCCGGCGGGCGGGCTGAGCGTGGTCGACGGCGAGCTGTCCGGGACGTACACCTCACTGCCGTTGCGGGCACAGCGCAACGGGCTCACCGAGACCCAGCGCGCGGCCTTCCCGCACCTCTGGGCCCACCAGGCGTTCCATCTCGACCGGGCGGACCTGGCCCGGGTGCCGGCGGCGCTGCGCGGGCAGCTCGTGGTGACCGCACGCGACGCCCGGGGCGCGCTGCTCGGCGCGACCGGGGTGCAGATCCCCGGGGTGCTCGACGACGTCTACCGCGCCGCCACCGACGCGACGCTCGGCGTCACCTTCGCCGGTAAGGTGCCCACCCTCGCGGTCTGGGCGCCCACCGCCCGGACGGTCGCGCTCGAACTGTTCGACGCGCCGTCGGCGCAGCCCCGCACGGTGGCGATGCGCCGCGACGACCGCACCGGCGTCTGGTCGGCGCGCGGCAGCCGCGACTGGACCGGCCGGTACTACCGCTACCGGGTCGAAGCCTGGCAGCCGGCCGCCCAGAAGATCGTCACCGCCTCGGCCACCGACCCGTACTCGGTGGCGCTCGCGGCGGACTCCACGCACAGCCAGATCGTCGACCTGGCCGACCCGGCGCTCGCCCCGGCCGGCTGGTCCGGGCTGCGCAAGCCGGCCGCGCCACCCGCGGCGAAGGCACAGATCTCCGAGCTGTCGGTGCGCGACTTCTCCATCGCCGACCGCACCGTCCCGGCCGCCCAGCGCGGCACCTACCTGGCCTTCACCGACCCGACCACGGCCGGGATGAAGCACCTGACCGCCCTCGGCGACGCCGGGGTCAACTACCTGCACCTGCTGCCGGTGTTCGACTTCGCCACCATCCCCGAGCGGCGGGCCGACCAACGCCAGCCCGCCTGCGAACTGGCGACGCTGCCGCCGGACTCCGACCGGCAGCAGGCGTGCGTCGCGGCGGTCGCCGACACCGACGGCTACAACTGGGGGTACGACCCGCTGCACTACACGGTCCCGGAGGGTGGCTACGCCGTCGACCCGAACGGGGCGCAGCGCAGCGTCGAGTTCCGGCGGATGGTCGCCGGGATCAACGGCGCCGGCCTGCGGGTGGTGCTGGACGTGGTCTACAACCACACGTCCGCCGCCGGCACCGATGCGAAGTCGGTGCTGGACCAGGTGGTGCCCGGCTACTACCATCGGCTGCTCGACGACGGCACCGTCGCCAACTCGACCTGCTGCGCCAACACCGCCCCCGAGCACGCCATGATGGGCAAGCTGGTGGTCGACTCGCTGGTCACCTGGGCGAAGCAGTACAAGGTGGACGGCTTCCGGTTCGACCTGATGGGCCACCACCCCAAGGCGAACATCCTGGCCGTCCGGGCCGCGCTGGACCGGCTGACCGTGGCCCGCGACGGCGTCGACGGCAGGAAGATCCTGCTCTACGGCGAGGGCTGGAACTTCGGCGAGGTCGCCGACGACGCCCGGTTCGTCCAGGCCACCCAGGCCAACATGGCCGGCACCGGGATCGGCACCTTCAACGACCGGCTCCGCGACGCGGTACGCGGCGGCGGCCCCTTCGACGGCAACCCGCGCGTGCAGGGCTTCGCCTCCGGCCTCTACACCGATCCCAACGGTGACGAGGTGAACGGCACCGCCGCCGAGCAGCGGGCCCGGCTGCGACACCAGCAGGACCTGATCAAGGTGGGGTTGACCGGCAACCTGCGTGGCTACCGGTTCACCGACTCCGCCGGTCGGCGGGTCACCGGGGCGCAGGTGGACTACAACGGCTCCCCGGCCGGCTACACCGCCGCCCCCGGCGAGGCGGTCACCTACGTCGACGCGCACGACAACGAGATCCTGTACGACGCGCTGGCGTACAAGCTGCCGACGGGCACCTCGGCGGCGGACCGGGCCCGGATGCAGGTGCTGGCCCTGGCCACCACCGCACTCGGGCAGGGGACCGGGTTCGTGGCGGCCGGCTCCGAGCGGCTGCGCTCCAAGTCGCTGGACCGCAACTCCTACAACTCCGGTGACTGGTTCAACCAGATCCGCTGGGACTGCACGCAGGGCAACGGCTTCGGCGTCGGTCTCCCCCCGGCGGCGGACAACGAGGACAAGTGGTCGTACGCGAAGCCGCTGCTGGCCGAGCCGTCCCTGGTCCCGGACTGCGCCGCGATCGATCTGGCCGACGCCAGGTACGCGGAGCTGCTGAGGATCCGGCAGTCCTCGCCGGTGTTCGGGCTGCCCACCGCCGACCAGGTGCAGCAGCGGGTCGCGTTTCCGCTGTCCGGGGCGAAGGAGACCCCGGGGGTGCTCACCATGACCCTGGACGCCCGGGGGCTGGGTGGCCGGTGGAAGGCGGTGACCGTGGTCTTCAACGCCACCCCGACGGCGGCGAAGCAGACGGTGGCCAGGCTGCGGGGCACGGACACCACCCTGCACCCGGTGCTGGCCGGCTCGGCCGACCCGGTGCTGCGGACCGCCTCGTTCGACCGGGCGGCGGGCACCTTCACCGTGCCGGCGCGCAGCGTGGCGGTCTTCGTCCAACGCTGACGGGGCGCGCTTCGTCCAGCGCCGACAGGCGACGACCGGCCCCCCTCCGCGTGGTGCGGAGGGGGGCCGGTGCGCGTCCTGCCCGGTGTGCCGCCGTCACCGGCAGCACGTCACCCGAGGGTGCTCAGCCGAAGCAGTTCGGGATGGTGTCGCCCGGGATGGCCAGGCAGTTCGTCGGGCGGTTCGCCACGATCGCGGACTTGTCGTCCACGTTCACCACACCCTCGAAGGTGAACACGCCGCCCGGGGCGAAGGTGGCGAAGTTGTTGGCGACCTTCGTCCGGCTGAGGTTGACCTCGCCGAAGATGTTGAAGATGCCGCCGCCGACGCCGATCGGGCCGAGGGCCCGGTTGGCGACGACCTCGGACTCACGCACCGTGGTGACGCTGTCCGCGTTGAACAGCCCGCCGCCGAAGAAGCCGGCGGTGTTCTCCTTGAGGTGGCTCTTCTCGATGGTGACCGCGCTGTCGAAGGCGACGGCCACGCCGCCCCCCACGCCGGCGGTGCTGTTCTTGGCCACCGTTGACTGGTGCACGTTGACCTGGGCGTCCGCCGCGGCGATACCGCCACCGGCGAGCACGGCGGTGTTCGACAGCAGCTCCGTGAAGCGCACGGTGGTGTTGCCTCCGATGTCGAGCAGGCCGCCGCCGAAGCCGAGCGTCTCGTTGTCGGTGATCTTGGACTTCTCGATCAGGACGGTGCCCCCGTCGACGTCCTCGGTGAAGATCTCCGCGGCGCCGTTGGAGATACCGCCACCACCGATGACGGCGGTGTTGTCGGTGATCGTGGACTCGTCGACCTGGAGCAGGCCGGCGTTGAAGATGCCACCGCCGAAGAAGAAGGCGGTGTTGTGGGCGACCTCGGTGTGCCGCAGCGACGTGGTGCCGAAGTTGGCCAGCCCGCCGCCGTTGCCGCCGGACTGGTTGAGCACGACCGAGGTGTCGAACAGGTTGGCCGTGCCACCCGGCTGCACCAGGATCCCGGCGCCGTCGTTGACGCCCGGCTCCTCGACCAACGTCGTGACGCTCCCCGGCTTGGCCTTCGCCTTCGGTGCGGCCTGCACCGCGGCCTTGCGCGCGGCCTTCGGGGCGGCCTTCAGGCCGGCCTTCGGGTTCGCCTGTCGGGCGGTGAGCGCCTGGGCCAGCGGGGTGCCGGCCTTCACCTGGGCGGCGATCGCCTGGGAGTCCGAGTAGGCCCCCCACACCGCTGCCGGCGCGACGGCCGTCAGCGCCTCGATGGTCTGCCCACCCTTGATGGTCAGGCCCTTGAGGCTCAGGTGACCGCCGGGACCCACGTTGAGGATCCGGAAGTAGTCGGCGGTGGCGTCCCGGGTGATCGTGGTGTGCTCACCCCGCAGGGTGATGTCCTGGGTGATCACCGGCAGGCCGTTGCCGTCCTGGTTGCGGGTCAGGTTGTAGGTGCAACCCTTGGCCAGCTCCAGCACGCCGCCGTCGCGGCTGTTGGCGAGGACGATGGCCTGGATGAGCCGGTCGGTGTCGCAGGGCACCTCCTTCCCACGTTCGTGGTCCTTGCCGTCGCGGTCTTCCTTGCCGCCACGGTCCGGGCCCTCGTCGCCGCGACCCTGGTCGCCATCCTTGGTGACCTGCTGAGTGGTGTTCCACTTCAGTCCGCTCACCCCGACCGCCCCGGCACTGCCGGCGACGCCGACCGCGGCGAGACTGACCACACCTGTCAACCCGGCGACGCCACTGGCGAGCCAGAGCTTGCGACGGCTCCTGCTCCCCGTCGCCCGCGCGGAGGCTTCGTTGTTCGTTAGGTAGTTGGACATCGGAGCTCTCTGCCCTCTCCTCGTACCAGACAGGGTCGCCGCACGTGAGCGAGCGTCCCCTGCTACAAATCGGTTGTAGCTCCCGAAACCCACGGTATGAGAAGGTTCCTCGCTATGAGGGCAAACCCGAAGAAAGCCCGCCTTGGTTGCCCGTTCCGGCGGTCGGTGACCCCCGGGACGAGGAGGCCGTCAGGGGGGTGATCCGCGCGGAAACGACGGCGGCCCCGCCGCCGGACGCGTCCGCCGAGGGGCGACGCGTCCGGCGGCGGGGCCGCCGTGAACCGGGTGCGGGGGTCAGCCGGGCAGGCGGGGACCCGCCTCACGCTGCGCGGCCAGCCAGGTCTCCACCTCGTCGGAGCGGCGGGGCAGGCCGGCGGAGAGGTTCACCGCACCGGTCGCGGTGACCAGGATGTCGTCCTCGATCCGGACGCCGATGCCGCGCAACTCCTCGGGGACCAGTTCGTCCTCGGGCTGGAAGTACAGCCCCGGCTCGACGGTGAGCACGTAGCCCTCACCGAGTTGGCCGTCGCGGTACTTCTCCTTGCGGGCGTTCGCGCAGTCGTGCACGTCGATGCCGAGCATGTGGCTGGTGCCGTGCAGGGTCCACCGCCGGTAGACGGTGGAGGCCGGGTCCATCGCCTCGTCGACGCCCACCGGCAGCAGGCCGAGATCCTTCAGCGCCTCGGCGAGCACCCGCATCGAGGTCAGGTGCACCTCGCGGAACCCCACGCCCGGCCGGATCGCATCGATGCCGGCCTGCTGGGCGGCGTAGACCGCGTCGTAGACCTGGCGCTGCAACGGGGTGAACCGGCCGTCGACCGGCAGCACCCGGGTCACGTCGGCGGTGTACAGGTTGCGGTTCTCCACGCCCATGTCCATCAGCAGCAGCTCACCCGGACGGGTCGCGCCGTGGTTGTGCACCCAATGCAGGATCGTTGCGTGCTCGCCGCCCCCGACGATCGAGCTGTAGCCGACGTCGTTGCCGTCGTGCCGGGCCCGCAGCGCGAAGATCCCCTCCAGCAACCGCTCGGAGACCCCCCGGTCGGCCGGCAGCACCCGGGCCACGTCCTCGAAGCCGCGTACGGTGGCGTCGACCGCGTCCTGGAGCTGGGCGACCTCCCACTCGTCCTTGACCAGCTTCAGCTCGGCGATGGTGATCGCCAGCTCCCGGTCACGGGCCGGCTGGCCCTCCTCCCGGGGGCCGTCCCACGGGCGTACCGCCGCGTCCACCCGGTGGTCGAAACCGCGCAGCACCCGGGTCCGCCCCGGCGCCATCCGGGCCAGTGCCCCGTCCAGCGTGCTCAGGTCCTCCGTGGGCAGGCCCAGCTCGGTCGACTTCTCGGCCAGGGTGTGCCGCCGGCCCACCCACAGCTCGCCGTGCCGGCTGCGGAAGAACTCGTCGGTCTCCCGCGAGGAACGGGGACGCATGTACAGCGTCGCGTCGTGCCCGGAGCCGTTGGGGCGCAGTACCAGGACACTGTCCGGGTCGTGGTCCCCGGTCAGGTACGCGAAGTCGCTGCCCGGCCGGAACGGGTGGTCGGTGTCGTTGGCGCGTACCTTCTCGGTGCCGGTGGGGATGACCAACGTCTCGCCCGGGAAGGCCGCGGAGAGTGCGGCCCGCCGCTTGGCGTGGTGCGGGACCTCCGGCCGGGGACCGACCGGGAGGCTGGTGTCGCGCCAGCCCTGCCGCATGAAGGACAGGAACGCCTCCGGAAAGTCCGGATCGTGCGATTCGGTGCCGTCCGCCGGCTTGCCGTCCGTCCGCTCCTCGGCCATGTCGGCTCCCTTCGCCTCGTCGCTCGTCCAGACGGTACCCCGGCTCCGGCCGGGCGGGGTGCCTGCGGTGCCGCGCGGAGACGGGACCGGGCCGGCGGTGCCGCGCGACCGGAATGTGCCGCGTGCGGAGGTGGCAGGGTCAGCGGTGCCGCGCGACCGGAATGTGCCGCGTGGAAAGATGGCGACCATGTGCGGACTCCTGGCCTTCTTCAGCGCGAACGGCAACGCCGCCGCCCACCGCGACAACATCGCGGGGGCGTTGGAATGCCTGCACCACCGCGGACCGGACGAGACAGGGGTCGAGGTGGTCGGCGACGCCACCGGCCACTATGCGGACGGGGTGTTCGCGCACAAGCGACTCGCCATCATCGACGTCGCGTCCAGCCACGAGCCGCTGCCGTACGCCGGCGGCCGCTATCTGCTCACCTTCAACGGCGAGATCTACAACTACATCGAGCTGCGCGAGGAACTGGTCCGCACCTTCGGGGCCCAGTTCGCCACCGCCGGTGACGGCGAGGTGATCGTCGCCGGTTACCACTACTGGGGCGAGCAGGTGCTCACCCGGCTGCGCGGCATGTTCGCCTTCGTCATCTGGGACCGGCAGGAGCGTCGGGCGTTCGGCGCGCGGGACTACTTCGGCATCAAGCCGCTGCACTACCTGGAGACCGCCGACGGTCTCTACCTCGCCTCGGAGAAGAAGGCGCTGCTGCCGTTCGCGCACTCCTACTACCAGGGTGACGCCGGCATCGACACCGCCAACCTCAGCCACTACCTGACCCTCCAGTACGTCCCCGAGCCCGGCACCCTGCACCAGGGGATCAGCCGGATCGGCTCCGGGGAGTACCTGACCTGGTCCCCGGGCGGCCGGCTGGACGTCCGGCGCTGGTACCGGCCGGTGTTCCGGCCCGCTCCGGTCGCCGACGAGCAGCGGCTCTACCACGAGATCCGGGAGACGCTGCGGGAGAGCGTCCGGATGCACATGCGCTCGGACGTGCCGGTCGGCTCGTTCCTGTCCAGCGGCATCGACTCGACCGCCGTGGTGGCCCTGGCGCGCGAGTTCAACCCCAACATCCTCACCTTCACCGTCGGCTACGACGTGCCCGGCTACTCCGAGATCGACGTGGCCCAGGACTCGGCCCGGCACCTCGACGTGACCACCATCCCGACCAAGATCGGGCCGCAGGACATGATCGACGCGCTGCCGACGATCGTCTGGCACCTGGACGACCCGGTCGCCGACCCGGCGCTGGTGCCGCTCTACTTCGTCGCCAAGAAGGCCGCCGAGCACGTCACGGTGGTGCTCTCCGGCGAAGGGGCCGACGAGTTCTTCGGCGGCTACACCATCTACCGGGAGCCGCTCTCCCTCGGCACCGTCAACGGCCTGCCGGGCGGGGTGCAGAAGGGCCTGCGGGCGGTCTCCAAGGCCATCCCGCAGGGGGTCAAGGGCAAGAGCTTCCTGGAGCGCGGCACCACCCCGATCGAGCAGCGCTACTACGGCAACGCCCGGATGTTCACCGAGGAGGAGAAGCAGCACCTGCTGCGTCGCTACGACCCCTCGGTGCGCTACACCGACGTCACCGCCCCGATCTACGCCGAGTGCACCGAGCTGGACGACGTCACCAAGATGCAGTACGTCGACCTCTACACCTGGCTGCGTGGCGACATCCTGGTCAAGGCGGACCGGATCTCGATGTCGCACTCGCTGGAGGTCCGGGTGCCGTTCCTGGACCGGGCGGTCTTCGACGTGGCGGCCACCATCCCGGTCGACCTGAAGCTGCCGCCCCGTTCCGACGCCACCAAGTACGCCATGCGTCAGGCGTTGCAGGGGGTCGTGCCGCCGGCCATCGTCAACCGCAAGAAGCTCGGCTTCCCGACCCCGACCCGGGTCTGGTTGCGCGGCGAGATGTACGAGTGGGCCCGGCACGTGCTGTCCACCTCGGGCGCCGGCGACCTGATCGACCTGTCGTACGCGATGCGGCTGCTGGAGGAGCACAAGCGGGAGGAGGCGGACAACTCCCGCAAGGTGTGGACGGTGCTGATCTTCTGCATCTGGCACGCCATCTTCGTGGCCAAGACCCTCGACCCGGGCATCCAGCGCAACCAGTCGGCGCTGCTCACCAAGCCGGTGGTCGGCAGCATGGTCCGCTGACCGGGGTGGCCCGCCGGACCGGCACGGCGACGCCGACGCCGGTCCCCGGACGAGCCGGAGGTCCACGCCCGACGGGCGTGGACCTCCGGTCTGCTCAGCGGATCGTCACCGACCGCTGCACGAGACGGTCGGCAGACCGCCGGTGCCGCTGGTGGTGGCGGTGAAGCCGAAGGTGGTCGTCGCCTCCGGCGCGATGCTGCCGTTGTAGTTGGCGTTGGTGACGCTCACCGTCGACCCGTTGGCGGACAGGGTGCCGTTCCACACCTGGTTGAGCTGCTGGCCGCTGGGCAACGTCCAGCTCGCCACCCAGCCGCCGTACGTCCGGGAGCTGTGGTTCATGATGGTGACCTCACCCTGGAAGCCGCCGTTCCAGGTGCTGACCACCCGGTAGACCGCCATGCAGTCGCCACCCGGCAGCGGCGGGGTGGTCGTGACGGGCGGCGGGGTGGTGGTCGGCGGCGGGGTGCTCGTGGGCGGCGGGGTGGTGGTCGGCGGCGCCGGGGTGGTGGTGGGGGGCAGCGTCGGGCCGCCGGTGCCGACCCCGGTCACCTGGCCGTTGCCACCGTCGAAGGTGACGTCGGAGCAGCCGAAGAAGTTCTCCTGGCTGTCCGAGCGGACCCAGCGGGAGTAGATGATGTGCCGGCCGGACTTGCCCGACGGCAGGTTCCCGCTGAAGTAGTAGTGCCCCTCGTTGGTGCCCGACGCGCCCCGCTGGGGCGGGTTGGTCACCGTGAGGAACGGCTCCTCCAGGTCACCCCAGGCCAGCGGCCGGGTCGGGCTCCAGCTGTCCTTCGTCACATAGAAGTAGAACGTGCCGGGGTGGTGGGCCCAGTTGCTGTACTTGAAGTCCAGCCGCGCGCCGGACGTCAGGTGGGTCAGCGGCCAGTCGGTGCGGGCCAGGTCGTACCCGGCGAAACCGGTGTTGCCGCCGCTGCACAGCTTGCCGTCGGGGATGAAGCCGACGGTGCGTCCGCCGGCGTCCGAGCGCAGCACGCTGAACCAGTTGTAGAGGGAGTTGGTGCCGCTCTGGGCGACGGCGGCGGAGCAGGCCGGGTTGTTCGGCCTGATCTCGCCGGTGGGGCTGAGGCCGTCCTGCCAGCACAGGTAGGTCCGGCTGCCCGGGACGATCGGCGTGCCGTGCGCGGCGGCCGGTTCGGGCTGCACCGTCAGGGCGACGGCCCCGAAGGCGAGGGTGGCGGCCGCGGTGAACAACGCGGCCGTACGGGAACGAAGCACGAGCTTCTCCTGATCCGCGGGGTGGCGCGAACGCCCGCCCGCACAAGGTGAGGGATGCGTCGGTCGCGGCTCTGGCCGGCGGCCCGACAGGGGCCGACGGGCGCGTGCCGTCGGCGGTCCGTGCCCACGGACCGGTGCCTCTCGCGTCTGACCCCAGCTGATCGCCGAGCGGGTGCGGCAGCCCTCCGCGCCGGCCCGGCACAGCAATACCATCACGTCCGGACGAACCACGCAATAGTCGTTGCTCGATGGGTGGGATCTGGTTGCCCGGCCGCCCCCGATCGGCATGGGCCGTTGTGCCAGCCTGGTAGCCGGACGACGACGCGCTGGGAGGCGACGTGGGATACGCGGTGGTGCTCGGTGAGGCGCTGATCGACCTGTTGGACGCCGAGTGCGAGGGGCGGCCGGTGTTCCGGCAGGCGATCGGCGGCGGCCCGCTCAACGTCGCCGTCGGGGTGGCCCGGCTCGGCGGCACGGCCCAGTTCGTCGGCTCGCTCGGCGACGACGTGCTCGCCGGCCGGATCCGCGACTTCCTGGCGGACGCCGGGGTCGGACTGGCCGGGGCGGTCACCGTGCCGGCGCCCACCACGCTGGCGGTCACCACGCACACCGGGGCCGAGCCGGACTTCCGCTTCTACGGCGAACCCCCGTCGTACGGGCTGCTCGCCGCCGACGACCTGGACGTGGCGCTGGTCGACGGCGCGGACGTGCTCTACTGCGGCTCGATCGTGCTGCTCAGCCCGCCGACGCTCGCCGCCGCCCGCCGGGCCTGGTCGCTCGCGCCCGGCCTGCGGGTCTTCGACCCCAACGTCCGGCCCCGGCTGCTGGCCGGCCCGGCGGCCCTGGCCGGCCTGCGGGAGGTGGTGGTCGAGTTCGTCGCCGGGGCGCACCTGGTGAAGCTCAGCAGCGCCGACGCCGCGCTGCTCTGGCCCGACGAACCGGTCGAGGGGGTCGCGGCGTACCTGCGGGAGCTGGGCGCGGGCACGGTGGTGGTGACGCTCGGCGCGGACGGTGCCTTGGTCGCCGCCGGCCCCGACCCGGTCCGGGTGCCCGCGCCGAAGGTGCGGGCGGTGGACGCCACCGGCGCGGGCGACTCGGTGATGGCCGCGCTCGTCGCCGAACTGCTGGTCGACGGCGAACCGACCGGGCCGGCCGACTGGCACCGGCGGGTGGCGTTCGCGCTGCGCGTCGCCGGCCTGGTCTGCGAGTCGCCCGGCGGGGCGGTCGCCATGCCCACCCGGGACGAGGTGCGCCGCCGCTTCGCCGACTGACCGCACCCCGGGCGCGGTCGCCGCAGCGCCCGACCGGTCAGCGGGTGGGCGTCAGGGGGTGCCGTCGAGTTCGAGGTAGCCCCGGCGGGCGGCGGCGAGGCCGGGTCGGGCGCCGAACGGGGAGTCGGCGGCCACCCGCTCCGGCGGTGCGCCGCCGGTGTGGGCGGCCCGGATCAGCCAGGCCAGCTCCGCCAGTCGGGCGTGCTGGGCCCGGACGAACGCCACGTCCACCGGCGCGCCGTGGCCCGGCACCACCACCGTCGCGGGGGTGGTCATCCGCAGCAGCTCGGCCACCGCGTCCGGCCACTGCAACGGGTACGACTCCTCGAAGGCCGGCGGCCCGGACTGCTCCACCAGATCCCCGGCGACCAGCACGTCGGCATCCGGCACGTGCACCACCAGATCCGCGTCGGTGTGCCCGTGTCCAGGATGCCGCAGCACCACCCGCCGGCCGCCGACGTCCAGCACCGTCTCGGTGTGCACGGTGTGCGTCGGGGCCAGCAGGGTCGTCCCGGCCAGCTCGGCGGCGAGCCCGGGATGCTCCGCCCGCATCTCCTCGTACGCCGCCCGGCGCAGCCGGTCCGGGCGGTCCCGCATCGCGGCGGCGGCCACCTCGTGCGCGTACACCGGGCGGGGTGGGTCGGCGGCGAGCGTCGCGTTGCCGAAGCAGTGGTCGAAGTGGTGGTGGGTGTTGACCAGCGTCCACGGGTGCGGGGTGACCGCCCGCGCCGCGGTGGCCAGTTCGGCGGCCTGCCCGGCGGTGGACAGGGTGTCCACCAGCAGCGCCGCGTCCTCGCCGACCACCAGCGTGACGTTGACGTCGAGCAGCGGCTCCCGCAGCACGTGGACCCGGTCGGCGATCTCCACGAACCGGTACGTCATGACACCCGCGCCGCCCGCTCGACGAAGCGCTGCCGGTCGACCAGCGCCCGCTCCACCCGGCCCGACGCCACCGTCGTGTCGCCGTCGGTCACCGTCACCTCGAACAGCAGCCGCCGGCCGTCGGCCTCGACCAGCCGGGCGTGCGCCACCACGGTACGCCCCACCGGGGTGGCGACCAGGTGGGCCAGCTCGACCCGGACCCCGACCGTGGTCCGGCCGGCGGGCATCCGGGGCGTCGTCGCGGCCACCGTGGCGGCCTCGGCGAGGGCGAGTACCCGGGGGGTGGCCAGCACCGGCACGTCACCGGAGCCGACGGCCCGCGCGGTGTCGGCGTCGGCGACGGTCAGCTCCACCTGGGCGGTCAGCCCCGGCGGGAACGGTGCGTCCGGCTGTTCCAGCATGGGGATCAGCCTAGTGGGCGGGCCACCGGCGTCGGCCGGGAGACCGACCGGCCGCGGCGCCGGAATCGGGTGGTTCGCCCCTGGCGGTGTGGTCAGGCTCCCGGCGGCCACCCGACAGGTGGTCGGCGGTGGTCGATGCGTCGCCCACCGTTAACCTTGACCGCGATGGCCGTTCTGACTGAGCCCCCGCCCCCCGTCCCGTCCGAGCCCGTCGACCCGTCCGTCGGTGGCCGACGCCGCGTGATCGCGATGTCCGTCTGGGGCGTCGCCTTCGTCGTGACCTGGCTGGCCATCGGCCTGCCGACCGATCCGGCGTACGCCTTCCTCTGGATCTGGGCCGGCACCGTCGCCTGGAACTGGGGTCGGCCCTGGCGCAGCCACCTGAGCTTCGCCCGGGACTGGATTCCGGTGGTGCTGCTGCTCGCCTTCTACAACCTCTCCCGGGGCTTCGCCGACAACGGTCGTACCCCGCACGCCTACGAGCTGATCGTCGCCGACCGGGTGATGTTCGGCTGGGCGACCGGGGGCGAGGTGCCGACGGTCTGGCTCCAGCAGCACCTCTACCGCCCCGAGGTGCACTGGTGGGACGTGCTGGTCAGCTGGGTCTACTTCTCCCACTTCGTGGTGACGCTGGCCGCGGCGGCCGTGCTCTGGATGCGCAGCCGCGCGCGCTGGGGGGCGTACATGCGGCGCTGGGGTTTCCTCTGCGCGGCCGGCCTGGTCACCTACTTCGTCTATCCGGCTGCGCCGCCGTGGTGGGCGGCACAGAACGGCCTGCTCACCGAGGTCGCCCGGATCTCCACCCGGGGGTGGAGGGAGTTCGGCATGCACGGCGCGGGCAACCTGCTCAACGCCGGGCAGATCGCCTCCAACCCGGTCGCCGCGATGCCCTCGCTGCACACCGCCTGGGCGCTGTTCGTGGTGCTGTTCTTCCTGCGGTCGACCCGCCGGCGGTGGTGGCCGCTGCTGCTGGCGTACCCGCTGGCGATGACCTTCACCCTGGTCTACAGCGGTGAGCACTACGTCATCGACGTGCTGGTCGGCTGGGCATACGTGGGGATGACGTTCCTGGTCGTCGGGCTGGCCGAGCGGGCCTGGCGGGCCCGGCGCTCCCGGCGTGCCGGTGCCGGCGACGAAGCGGGCGGTGCAGCTCCGGTCGCCCCGGCCGCGGTCGTCCCGTCGGAGCCCGTCGGGCGCTGACCGGGCGCGTCGGGCGTCGGCCTGGGCCGGACCGGTGTGCGGGTCAGCGGGTGCGGCGGGCGGCGTGCACCCGCGCGGTCAGCTCTGCGGCGAGCGCCCACGCCTCCGCCAGGTCGCGGTGGTACGCGGTGGCACCGGCCCCACCGGCGGTGTCGACGTGCACCGTGGCCAGCCGTAGCCGGCGCTGGGCCGGGCCCTGCACCACCCGCACGCTCTGGACCCGGGCGTACGGGACCAGCGCCAGCTCCCGGGTGAGCAGGCCGGACCGGGCGGCGAAGACCCGTTCGTCGAGCCCGGCGGCGAGCCGGCGGGCACTGAGCGGTCGCAGCCAACGGACCCGGGCCGGTGGCGCGGTCAGCGGCAGCGCGCCGAGGCGTACCCCGGGCAGCACCTCGGCGACGATCCGTGCACCGGTCTCCCGGTCGCCGACGGGGAGCAGCCGGTCGGGCCGGTTGCGGTCGTCCGTCTCGCCGCCGGAATAGCCGGCGACCTCCAGCCGCAGCCGCAGCCAGCCCTTCATCCGCCATAGCAGCGGCCAGGTCACCACGACGGTCTGTACCCGTTCCAGCGGGACGGTCTGCATCCGGGTCTCCAGCAGCCCGTTGTGGATGCGCAGCCGGTCGGCCTCGCGGGCCAGCCGGAAGTTCCAGTCGTCGAGGACCCGGCGGACCGGTTGCAGCAGCACACCGGCCATCGCGGTGAGGGTGCTGGCCACCGCGATGAACGACCAGGAGCCCTCGGAGAGGAACTGGAACACCACGAAGGCCACCCCGACCGGGAGCAGGAACGCCTGCGGGGTGAGCAGCTGGCTGACCAGCAGGTCGGTGTTGCTCACCGCGTGCAGTGGCCGGCCCGCCGGCTCCCGCGCGACCGGCGCGGCGGCGTCCACCGCCGGGTCGCCGGCCGGTGGCGGGACCGCGTCGGCGGTCTCCCGGGCGGGCGTGCCGGCGGCCACGGCGAGCAGTCGCTGCCGCAGCCGGGCCGCGTCGGCGACCGAGAGGTACGCCAGCGGCGCCTCGGTCTTGCCGCCGCCGACCACCTCCAGGCGCAGTTCGGCCAGGCCGGTGAGCTGCGCCAGCAGCGGGCGGACCACCTCCACGGACTGTAACCGCTCCAGCGGGATCGCCCGGGTCCGTCGCCACAGCAGGCCCTCGTACACCCGCAGTTCCCGCCCGACGATGTGGTAGCCGGTGTTGTACCAGCTGACCACCGCCAGCACGGTCGCGCCCAGGGCGAGCACCGCCACCAGCACGGCGAACCAGCCGAAGCCGACCCGGGACAGCGTCGACCAGGAGAGGCCGGCGATCACCACGAACAGGGACTTCGCCCCGTGCAACACCGGGCTCAACGGGTGCAGCCGCTGCCGTGGCTCGGCACCGCCCGCCGCCCCACCCTGGTCGGTCGGCTCCGCCGGGACCGGCGGATGACCCGGAGCCGCCGGGGCCGCCGGGACAGTCGGGGCCGCCGGGGCCGCCGGCACCGCAGGGGTCCCCCAGGTCGGCCGGATCTGCATCGCCGGCGGGGAATCCGGAGCCGCCGGGACGTCCGGGGGCGTCGGGTGGGCCGCGCCGGGGCCGGGGTGGCCGTCGGTCACAGCCCCTCCGCCCGGTCCTCGCCGAGGGCGGTGAGCCGGTCGCGCAGCCGGGACGCCTCGGCCGGCCGGAGGCCGGGCACCCGGGCGTCGGTGGCCGCCGCGGCGGTGTGCAGCTGCACGGTGGCCAGGTCGAAGGCGCGTTCCAGCGGGCCGGCGCTGACGTCGACGAACTGCATCCGCGAGTACGGCACGATGGACAACCGGCGCACCAGCAGCCCGTGCCGGACCAGCAGGTCGTCGGCGCGTTCGGCGTACCCCCAGGCGTGGACGGCCCGGACGATCGTCCACGCCCGCCAGCCGCCGCCGAGCAGCACCACGGCGCAGCCCACGCCGAACAGCCAGTGCCCGTGCCACGCCCAGCCCACCGCCAGCCCGACCAGCAGCACCGCCAGGCCCAGCGCCAGGCGGAGCAACTCGACCCAGATCAGGTCGGTCGAGATCGGCTGCCAGCGGACCGTGTCGGGCCAGGGTTCCAGGGCGCTCACCGGGGACTGGGGTGGCTCGGCAGCGTTCACGCTTCGAGGGTATGCGATCCGGGGAGCGCGGCGACCTCCCGGAGGAACCCGCGGGCGTCGAGAAAGTCGCCGAGGCTGCTCCGGTGGGCCGGGCAGGCGAGCCAGGTCTTGCGCCGGTCGGGGGTGTGCAGCCGGGGATTGTTCCAACGCAACGCCCAACTGGCGGGGGCGCGACACCCTCGGGACGAACAGACGGGGGTCTCGTCGGCGGGGGTGGGATCGGTCACCAGGGGAGTGTAGGCACGCCGGGACCGGAGGTTAGCGCGCCGGGCGGCCACGGGGGGAGCCGCCCGGCGACGGGGTGAATCGTACACGCGGCAGACCCCTTCGTGTCCACCCTCGTTCAGCGATTCGGTGATCGGGACGGCGCGGCGGAAATCGGGTTCTCCCCACCTCGGCTCTCAGCCGGGCATGCGAGTCTTGTTACCGCACCACGCCACGACGACCGATCATGCTGTGGAGGACCGGTGGCCCAGCCGACCACGCCCGACGCTCCGACTCCGAATGGGACGGCCCCCGAGACACCTGCGGCGGTGACCACCCCCGCCCAGGACGCCACCCTGCTGGAGCGGGCGCTGTTCGAGATCAAACGGGTGATCGTCGGGCAGGACCGGATGGTGGAGCGGATGTTCGTGGCGCTCCTGGCCCGGGGGCACTGCCTGCTGGAGGGCGTACCGGGGGTGGCCAAGACCCTCGCGGTGGAGACCCTGGCCCGGGTGGTGGGCGGGGAGTTCGCCCGGGTGCAGTTCACCCCGGACCTGGTCCCGGCCGACATCATGGGCACCCGGATCTACCGGCAGTCGAGTGAGAAGTTCGACGTCGAGCTGGGCCCGGTCTTCGTGAACTTCCTGCTCGCCGACGAGATCAACCGGGCCCCGGCCAAGGTGCAGTCGGCGCTGCTGGAGGTGATGAGCGAGCGGCAGGTCTCCATCGGCGGCCAGACCCACCGGGTGCCCGACCCGTTCCTGGTGATGGCCACCCAGAACCCGATCGAGCAGGAGGGCGTCTACCCGTTGCCGGAGGCGCAGCGGGACCGCTTCCTGATGAAGATCGTCGTCGGGTACCCCACCGACGCGGAGGAGCGGGAGATTGTCTACCGGATGGGGGTCGCCGCGCCCGTGCCGGCGCAGGTCTTCACCGCCGACGACCTGCTCGCCCTGCAACGCAAGGCCGACCAGGTCTTCGTGCACAACGCGCTGGTCGACTACGCCGTCCGGCTGGTGCTGGCCACCCGCAGCCCCGCCGAGCACGGCATGCCCGACGTGGCCCGGCTGATCCAGTACGGGGCCAGCCCGCGCGCCTCGCTCGGCCTGATCCGGGCCACCCGGGCGCTGGCGTTGCTGCGCGGCCGGGACTACGCGTTGCCGCAGGACGTCCAGGACATCGCACCGGACATCCTGCGGCACCGGCTGGTGCTCAGCTATGACGCGCTCGCCGACGACGTGCCCGCCGACCACGTGGTGCACCGGGTGATGTCGACCATCCCGCTGCCCGCGGTGGCCCCCCGTCAGCAGGCGTCCGCGCCGCCGCCGGTCAGCGGCCCGCCGGCCGGCGGCTGGCCCGGTCAGCGGCCGTGACCACTCCGGCACGCCCCGCCGACGCCGGTGGGGAGCGCAACGAGGCGGTGCTGTCCCGGCTGCAACTGCTGGTGACCCGCAAGCTCGACGGCCTGCTCCAGGGCGACTACGCGGGTCTGCTGCCGGGGCCGGGCAGCGAGGCGGGGGAGTCCCGCGAGTACCGCCCCGGCGACGACGTACGCCGGATGGACTGGCCGGTCACCGCCCGCACCACCACCCCGCACGTGCGGCGTACGGTGGCGGACCGGGAGCTGGAGACCTGGCTGGCGGTGGATCTGTCGGCGAGCCTGGACTTCGGCACCGGCCGGTGGCTCAAGCGGGACGTGGTGGTCGCCGCGACCGCCGCGCTGACCCACCTGACCGTGCGCGGCGGCAACCGGATCGGCGCGGTGATCGGCACCGGGGCGCAGCCCCCGCCCGCGCCCGCCCGCCGGTGGCGCCCTGCCCCGGCGCCGCCCGCCGGGCCGGGGGTGCTGACCCGGGTGCCGGCCCGCTCCGGCCGGCGGGAGGCGCAGGCGTTGTTGCGCGCGGTGGCGCAGACCCCGCTGCGACCCGGGCGCGGCGACCTGGGGGCGCTGGTGGACCTGCTCAACCGGCCGCCGCGCCGCCGTGGGCTGGCCGTGGTGATCTCGGACTTCCTCGCACCGCCCGCGCAGTGGGGGCGGCCGCTGCGTAAGCTGCGGGTCCGGCACGACGTGCTGGCCATCGAGGTGGTCGACCCGCGCGAGCTGGAGCTGCCCGACGTGGGGGTGCTGCCGGTGGTGGACCCGGAGACCGGGGAGTTGCACGAGGTGCAGACCGCCGACCCGGGACTGCGCCGGCGCTACGCCGAGGCGGCCGCCGCCCAGCGCGGTGCGATCGCCGCCGAGTTGCGCGCCGCCGGTGCCGGGCACCTGCTGTTGCGTACCGACCGAGACTGGCTGCTGGACATGGTGCGATTCGTGGCCGCCCAGCGGCACGCCCGCACCCGGGGGACGACGCGATGATCCGTTTCATGCAACCGTGGTGGCTGTTGGCGCTGCTGCCGGTGGTGGCCCTGGCCGCGGCCTACGTCTGGCGGCAGCGCCACCGCCGGGCGTACGCGATGCGGTTCACCAACGTGGACCTGCTGCGTACCCTCGCGCCGAAGGGGTTGGGCTGGCGGCGGCACGCGGCGGCGACCGCGCTGCTGCTGGCGATGGTGGCGCTCGCCACCGGGATGGCCCGACCGGCGATCGACACCCGGGAGCCGTTGGAGCGGGCCACGGTGATGCTCGCCATCGACGTGTCGTTGTCCATGCAGGCCGACGACGTGTCCCCGAACCGGTTGGAGGCCGCCCAGGAGGCGGCGAAGCAGTTCGTCGGCGAGTTGCCGGCCAGCTACAACCTGGGGCTGGTCTCCTTCGCCAAGGCGGCGAACGTGCTGGTGGCCCCCACCAAGGACCGGGCGGCGGTGACCGCGGCGATCGACGGGCTGACGCTGGCCGAGGCGACCGCCACCGGGGAGGCGGTCTTCACCTGTCTGGAGGCGATCCGGTCGGTGCCGGCCGACGGCGCGGCCGGAATCCCACCGGCCCGGATCGTGCTGCTCTCCGACGGCTTCCGCACCTCGGGCCGGTCGGTGGAGGAGGCCGCGGCGGCGGCGCAGGCGGCGAACGTGCCGGTCTCCACCATCGCGTTCGGCACCGACTCCGGGCAGGTGGACATCGGCGGGCAGTTGCAGCGGGTGCCGGTGGACCGGCTGGCGCTGGCCCAGCTCGCCGAGACCACCGAGGGTTACTTCTACGAGGCGGCCTCGGTGGCCGAGTTGAAGCAGGTCTATCAGGACATGGGCTCGTCGATCGGGTTCCGCACCGAGCCGCGCGAGATCACCCAGTGGTACGCGGGGGTGGCGCTGTTGCTGGCGCTCTGTGCGGGCGGGCTGAGCCTGCTGTGGACGTCCCGGATGCTGTGAGGCGGACCGGATGTGGTGAGGCGGGTCGGAGATGCGGTGAGGCGGTCCGGCTGCTGGTGAGGGGCCGGGCGCACCGGGTGGTGCGTCCGGCCGGGCGGGCCGGTGGTGGTCAGTGACCGCCGCCGGCCAGCACGAACACGACGGCCACCCAGACGGCGGCGAGGGTGAAGCTCAGCGGGGCGACGTAGCGGCTCATGAACGGCTCCGGTGGCGACTGGACGGTCCGCGGGGCGGGCGGGCCGCAGGGGTTTGATCGGGGCGCACACACGAAGTCGTGACCGGGCGGCTCCACCGCGGGGCGTCCAGACGGGGACGGCACCCGTCGACCTCCCCGGCGTGTGGCCGGGTGGGGCGGTGCGGGGAGCGGGAGCTGGGTCAGCTCAACCGACTGAGTCGTGGCTCAGCGGGGCTGACGGAGGGCCCGGCCACGACTGGGAGGATCGCTATCTCGCACAGCGATCACCTCCTGCGGTCGGCGGGGCCCGGAAACGCGAGTCGCCTTCGGCTCGCGGACGACGATGATCGTACAACGGTGACTGCGGGAACGCGTACTCGGCCGGACGGTCCCGCCGACCCTCCGGTGTGCCCGGCGGGCTCCGGCCCGGCCCGTCGGTGCCGATGACGCCGGCGAGCTGCCCGCCACCCGCCACGGACGCCGTCCCGCGCGGCTGCGGCGTCGCCCCCCCCACACGGGCGGGACACCGGTGGCGGGCCGTTAGCGGTTACCTGCCGGTAACGCCTAGGCTCCGACCGGAATGATCAGTGGAAACGAAGGGGGACCCGTGGCCCGCACCGTGCTGGTGACCGGCGGCAACCGGGGAATCGGACTGGCCATCGCGCGGGCCTTCGCCGAGCAGGGCGACCGGGTGGCGGTCACCCACCGCAGCGGTGACGCGCCGGAGGGTCTGTTCGGGGTCCGGTGCGACGTCACCGACTCGGCCTCCGTCGACGCCGCCTTCGCCGCGATCGAGGCCGAGCTGGGGCCGGTCGAGGTGCTGGTCGCCAACGCCGGCATCACCGACGACACGCTACTGATGCGGATGTCCGAGGAGCAGTTCACCGGGGTGCTCGACACCAACCTGACCGGCGCCTTCCGGTGCGCCAAGCGGGCCTCGTCCAAGATGCTCCGGGCCAAGTGGGGCCGGATGATCTTCATCTCCTCCGTGATCGGGCTCTACGGCGGTGTCGGCCAGGTCAACTACGCCGCCAGCAAGGCCGGCCTGGTGGGGGTGGCCCGCTCGATCACCCGGGAGCTGGGCAGCCGCAACATCACCGCGAACGTGGTCGCCCCGGGATTCATCGACACCGAGATGACGGCCAAGCTGCCCGAGGAGCGCCGCACCGAGTACCGCAAGGTCATCCCGGCCGGCCGGTTCGCCGCACCGGACGAGGTCGCCGGGGTGGTCACCTGGCTCGCCTCGGACGCCGCCGGCTACATTTCCGGCGCCGTCATCCCGGTCGACGGCGGCCTCGGCATGGGTCACTGAGAACGTACGGAGGAAGCCAACACATGTCAGGACTGCTCGCCGGTAAGCGGCTGCTGGTCACCGGCGTCATCACCGACGCCTCGATCGCCTTCTCGGTGGCGAAGATCGCCCAGGAGAACGGCGCCCAGGTCGTGCTCACCGGCTACGGCCGGCTCTCGCTGGTCGAGCGGATTGCCCGCCGGCTGCCCCAGCCGGCACCGATCATCGAGCTGGACGTGACCAGCCCGGAGCATCTCGCCGGCCTGGCCGACCGGGTACGCGAGCACGTCGACGGCCTCGACGGGGTGGTCCACTCGATCGGCTTCGCCCCGCAGAGCTGCCTCGGCGGCGGCTTCCTCGACGCCTCCTGGGAGGACGTGGCGACCGCCCTGCACGTCTCCACGTACTCCTACAAGTCGCTGGCCATGGCGGCGCTGCCGCTGATGTCGCCGGGCGGCGCGGTGGTCGGGCTCACCTTCGACGCCACCAAGGCCTGGCCGGTCTACGACTGGATGGGCGTGGCCAAGGCCGGGCTGGAGTCCGCCTCCCGCTACCTCGCGCTGCACCTCGGCAAGCAGGGCATCCGCAGCAACCTGGTCGCCGCCGGGCCGCTGCGCACCATGGCGGCGAAGTCGATCCCCGGCTTCGAGCAGTTCGAGCAGGCCTGGGCCGAGCGTGCCCCGCTCGGCTGGAGCCTCACCGACCAGGAGCCGGCCGCCCGCGCCTGCCTGGCGCTGATGTCGGACTGGTTCCCGGCCACCACCGGCGAGATCGTCCACGTCGACGGTGGCTACCACGCCCTCGGCTCCTGACCCGCACGAAGGGGCCCCGGACCGGGGCCCCTTCGGCACACCCCGGACCAGGGGGCGTCGTCGGCCCGTCGCCGCGCACGGGGGAGAATGACCCCATGTCGTACGACGCATTGGTGCTGGTCTCCTTCGGTGGCCCGGAGCGGCCCGAGGACGTGCTGCCCTTCCTGGAGAACGTGACCCGGGGGCGGGGGGTGCCGCCCGCGCGGCTGGCCGAGGTCGCCGAGCACTACCTGTACTTCGGCGGGGTCTCCCCGATCAACCAGCAGTGCCGCGAGCTGCTCGCCGCGGTCCGGGCGGACTTCGCCGGGCACGACGTCGACCTGCCGGTCTACTGGGGCAACCGGAACTGGGACCCGATGCTCGCCGACACCGTGGCCCGGATGCGCGACGACGGGATCACCCGGGCGCTGGCGTTCGTCACCAGCGCGTACGGCGGCTACTCGTCCTGCCGGCAGTACCAGGAGGACATCGCCGCCGCGCGTGCCGCCGTCGGCCCGGACGCCCCGGTGATCGAGAAGCTGCGGCAGTTCTGGGACCATCCCGGCTTCGTCGAGCCGCACGCCGACGCGGTGCGCTCGGCGCTGGCCCAGCTCGACCCGGCCCGGCGGGACACCACCCGGCTGGTCTTCACCGCGCACTCCATCCCCACCTCGGCGGCGGCCACCGCCGGTCCGCACGGCGGCCGGTACACCGCGCAGTTGGCGGAGACCGCCCGCCTGGTGCACGCCGCCGCCGCGCCCGACCTGCCCTACGACCTGGTCTGGCAGAGCCGCTCCGGCCCGCCCCAGGTGCCGTGGTTGGAGCCGGACGTCAACGACCACCTGACCGCCCTCGCCGGGCAGGGGGTGACCGGTGTGGTGGTCAGCCCGATCGGGTTCGTCTCGGATCACCTGGAGGTGGTCTGGGACCTCGACACCGAGGCGTTGGAGACGGCCAAGCAGCTCGGCCTGGACTTCGTCCGGGCCGGCACCCCCGGCACCGACCCGAGGTTCGTGACCATGGTGCGCGAGCTGGTGGCCGAACGCGCCACGCCCGACGGGCAGCGGCTGCGCCGTCGCCTCGGCGAACTGCCGAGGTGGGACACCTGCCCCACCCCGTGCTGCGTGCCGGCCGCCCGCCGCCCCTGATGACGACCCCTCCTCCCCGACACCCCCTTGGGACGACAGATGCTTGACCGCAAACCGGTGCAGAGCTGGCTCACCGACATGGACGGCGTACTCGTGCACGAGGGTCAACCGGTCCCCGGCGCGCCGGAGTTCATCAACCGGCTCCGGTCGTCCGGCAAACCCTTCCTGGTGCTCACCAACAACTCGATCTACACCCCGCGCGACCTCCAGGCCCGGCTCACCCGGATGGGTTTCGAGGTGCCGGAACACGCGATCTGGACGGCGGCGCTGGCCACCGCCCAGTTCCTCGCCGACCAGCGGCCGGGCGGCACCGCGTACGTGATCGGGGAGGCGGGGCTGACCACCGCGCTGCACGCGGTCGGTTACGTGCTGACCGATTTCGCCCCGGACTACGTGGTGCTGGGGGAGACCCGCACCTACAGCTTCGAGGCGATCACCAAGGCGGTCCGGCTGATCAACGATGGGGCCCGGTTCATCTGCACCAACCCGGACGTCACCGGCCCGTCGGTGGAGGGCGCGCTGCCCGCGGCCGGTTCGGTCGCCGCGATGATCTCCAAGGCGACCGGGGTGGAGCCGTACTTCGTCGGTAAGCCCAACCCGATGATGATGCGCTCGGCGCTGAACACCATCAACGCGCACTCGGAGAGCACCGCGATGATCGGTGACCGGATGGACACCGACATCCTGTGCGGCCTGGAGGCGGGGCTGGAGACGATCCTGGTGCTCACCGGGATCAGCACCCGGGCCGAGACCGAGCGCTACCCGTACCGGCCGTCGCGCATCGTCGACTCGGTGCTCGACCTGATCGACGAGATCTGAGCCGTGCCGTTCTGCGACGGCACGACCCGGCACGATCCGGTGCGGGCCGCACGGCCGGCCTCCGGACGGCCCGCCGGCGACGGCGGTGCCGCGCCGGTCGGGCGCGCTCCGGTCCGGGTGCGGGCGGCGGCGCGGCGGGTGCGGCGGCGTTCGGGACGGTGCGGCGGCGTTCGGGGCGGTGCGGGTGCGGTCAGGGTGCGGTCAGGGGCGCAGCGGGGCGTTGCAGGCGGCGACCAGCGCCTGCCGGCAGGCGGTGGTGAGCGGGCGCAACGCGGCGTCGCGCTGCTGGGCCTCATGGTTGTTGACCGCCCCGCCGGGCGCGCTCTCCCCGGCCAGCGCGAGCACCCGGTCGAGCACGGCGGCGCGGGCGAAGAGCCGCCGGGCGCGCGGGTCGAACCCGGGCGGCAGGTCGGTGGCGCCGTCCGGGCGCCGCAGCGCGGCGAGCGCCCCGGCCAGCTCGGGCCGCCACTGGGCCACGTCGAGGCGGGTCAGCGCGGCGGTGGACTCGGCCAGCGCGGTGGCCAGCTCGACCTCCGCCTCGGCCGCTCCCGGTGCGGTCAGGGACGCCTTCGGCGCGTCCGCCGGCAGCGGGTAGACCCGCCACAGCACCGTCTCCCAGGTCATCCCCGAGCCGGAGGTGTGCGTCCGCACCTCGGGGATCAACCCGAGCCCACCGGCCACCACGGCCTCCCCGGCCAGCAGTGCGGCCCCGGCGAAGTCGCCCGGACCGGGCAGCCCCCGCGGGTCACCCGGCGCCGGCAGCACCAGCCGGATCTCGTCGGGGGAGAGCTTGGCCAGCGCCGGCAGGGCGTCGCGCAGCGGCACGTCCCGCCAGGTGCCCGGCGCGTCGGCGACCAGGTGCTCCTCGTCGCCGGCGACCGACTCGGCGACCTCGTCGAAGGGCACCAGGCCGGCTCGCCAGGCGCGTACCCAGGCCACGAAACGGCTCGACCGGCGCGCGGCCAGGGTGGCCGCGCCCGTTGCGGGGGAGGACATGCCGAAAGGGTACGTGCTCCCCGCCGTCCCTGTCTCGACTGCCGGATCGTGGGCCCCTCGGCCCGCCCACCGACGCAGGTGGCGGCGCGGCGGGCCGGGCGGATGGGCGCGTCGGGAGGTGTCGGGGCGCGGGTGGCGTTAGCGTGATCGACATGGCGGGGCGATACGGCGAGGACGTGCTGGCGGGCGACTGGCGGCGACGGAAGGTCACCCCCGAGGTCGACGCCGAGGTGGATCTCGTGGTGGAGGACGCCGACTCCGGGTTCTGCGGCGCGGTGGTCGGGTTCGAGTCCGGGGCGGTGGTGCTGGAGGACCGGCACGGCCGGCGACGCGTCTTCCCCCTGCTGCCCGCCGCGTTCCTGCTCGACGGGGCGCCGGTGACCCTGCGCCGGCCGGTACGCCCCGTGGTGCCCGCCGCCCGCCGTCGCACCGCCTCCGGATCGATCGCCGTGGACGACGTCCGGGCGCAGGTGGCCAAGGCCAGCCGGATCTGGGTCGAGGGCGTGCACGATGCCGCCCTGGTGGAGCGGATCTGGGGCGACGACCTGCGGGTCGAGGGTGTGGTGGTGGAGCCGTTGGACGGCATCGACGCCCTCGACGCCGAGGTACGCGACTTCGCCCCCGGCCCCGGCCGCCGGTTGGGGGTGCTCGTCGACCACCTGGTGCCCGGTTCCAAGGAGAGCCGGATCGTGGCCCGGGTGAACTCCCCGTACGTGCTGGTCACCGGGCACCCGTACGTCGACGTGTGGCAGGCGGTCAGGCCGGCCGCGCTGGGCATCCGGGCCTGGCCGGTGGTGCCGCCCGGCCAGCCGTGGAAGGAGGGCGTCTGCGCGGCCCTCGGGGTGGCCGAGCCGGCCGACATGTGGCGGCGCATCCTGTCCCGGGTGGACAGTTTCGCCGACGTCGAGACGCCGCTGATCAACGCGATGGAACGCCTGATCGACTTCGTCACCGAACCCGGCTGAGACCGACCCGGTCGGCCGGGTCAGGGCTCCTGGTCGGGGGTGCGGGTGAAGACGAAGGTGCCGATGTCCAGGCCCACCGCCCGCCCGGCCGGGTCGCGGAACACGGCGAGGACCTCGCTGTCCTGCTCGCCGGAGCGGCCCTGCCAGCGGTCCGGGCCGGTCCGGGTGAACCGTAGCGTCGGGTCGCCGGGTCGGCCGGCCCACAGGTCGCCGGCCGGGTCGGCCCGGACCTCGTACTCGATGCCCATCCACCACCAGCGGCCGGTCAGCTCGGCCAGTTCCGCCGGGGGCGGGGCGGCGGCCGGACGCCAGGGCGCGACCGGCGTCGGTTCGGCGTCCAGGACCAGGGTGAGCAGTTGCCGGGACAGCCCGCCGAGGTGACCGGTGCGGAACCCGTACGAGTTGGCGTAGCCGACCACGGCGGTCCGGCTGGGCCGGTGCACGGTCAGCGCGGCGACGTAGCCGGGCATCGAGCCGCCGTGACCCACGTACACCCGGTCGCCCTCGCGGTACAGCTCCAGCCCCAGGCCGTGGCCGCCGCGCCAGGAGTCCAGGTCGTTGAGCATCACCGGGGTGCACATCTCGGTCAGGGTGTCGGCGGCCAGCACCTCGGGGTCGGGGTCGGCGAGGAACGCCGCCCATCGGGCGAGGTCGGTCACCGTCGACCAGAGTTGCCCGGCGGGGGCCATCGCCCCGGTGTCGGTGCGCGGCTCCTCCCGCAGCGTGTCGTGCCACGGGTGCACCACGTAGCCCGGCGCGTACGGCGCGGTGGGGTGGTAGGTGGTGCGCCGCAGTCCTAGCGGGTCGAGGATGCGGGTGGTCAGCAGTTGCGCCCAGGGCGTCCCGGTGACCCGCTCCAGCACCCCGCCGAGCAGCCCGTACGCCAGGTTGGAGTAGTGGTAGCCGCGCCAGGCGGGGTAGCCGACCTTGTCCGTGCTCAGGCCGGCGACCAGGGTGGCCAGGTCGGTGCCCTCGGTCCGCTCCCACCACGGGCCGTCGGGCTCGCGGTGCAGGCCGCTGGCGTGGCCGAGGAGTTGGCGCAGGGTGAGCCCGCCGACGGCGGTGCCCGGCAGGTGCCGGTCCAGCGGGTCGTCGAGGGTGAGCCGGCCGGCGTCGCGTTCCCCCAGCAGCAGCGTCGCGGTCATCGTCTTGGTGATCGAGCCCACCCGGTACTGGAGGTCGGCGTCCGGGCGCGGGTGGTCGCCGGCGGCAGCCAGGTGGACCAGGGTCCCGTCCCGCACGACGCCCAGCGCCAACGACGGCGTACGCCCGGTGGCCTGGGCCTGTGCCACGAGGGTGTCGATCCGGCGGACGGTCTCGGCGAGCAGGGTCACGATCGGCTCCTTGGCGGCGGTCGGTACGGGCCTGGATCGAGCTTACTGATCACCAGAAGTGGGTGGATTCGCGTGGACGTGTCACGATCGGGGGGTGGACGCCGTGGTGTGGATCGTGCTGGGTGTGCTGTTGGCCGTCGCCGAGATCTTCACGACGACGCTGTTCCTGATCATGTTCGCGGCCGGCGCGTTCGCCGCCGCCGGGGCTGCCGCGTTGGGTGCGCCCGTCGCGGTGCAGGCGGTGGTTTTCGCCGTGGTGTCGGCGCTGACGGTGGCGCTCGCCCGGCCGACCATCCGCCGGCACACGCGGCCGTCGGTGGACAGCGGCGAGCAGCCGTTCGGGGTGGAGGCGCTGGAAGGCGCCACCGCGCTGGTGATCGAGCAGGTCGATGCCGAGCAGGGCATGGTGAAGATCGACGGCGAGTTGTGGACGGCGCGTCCGTACGACGCGACGCAGACTTTCGAGCCCGGTGCGCGGGTGCAGGTGATAAAGGTCCGGGGCGCCACCGCCCTGGTGTGGCAGGACGATATTTCCTCCCCCGGCGAGCTGCCGGAAGCGAAAAGGTGACGGTATGGAATTCATAGCGGTCCTGTTGGTGGCCGTGGCGTTGATCATTGTGGTGACGCTGGCGAAGGCGGTACGCATCGTGCCCCAGCAGCGTCAGGACGTGGTGGAGCGGCTCGGCAAGTACAAGCGCACCCTGAACCCGGGCCTGAACCTCCTGGTCCCGTTCGTCGACGCGGTGCGCACCAAGGTCGACATGCGCGAGCAGGTGGTCAGCTTCCCGCCGCAGCCGGTGATCACCTCGGACAACCTGGTGGTGTCGATCGACACCGTCCTCTACTACAAGGTGGTCGACGCGGTCCGGGCCACCTACGAGATCGCCAACTTCATCCAGGCGATCGAGCAGTTGACCGTCACGACGCTGCGTAACGTGATCGGTTCGCTGGACCTGGAGCGGGCGCTGACCAGCCGCGAGGAGATCAACCGGCACCTCTCCGGCGTGCTCGACGAGACCACCGGCCGGTGGGGCATCAAGGTGACCCGGGTGGAGATCAAGGCGATCGAGCCGCCGGCGAGCATCCGCGACTCGATGGAGAAGCAGATGCGCGCCGAGCGGGACCGTCGGGCGGCGATCCTCACCGCCGAGGGCCACAAGCAGTCGCAGATCCTCACCGCCGAGGGCGACAAGCAGTCCGCGGTGCTGCGCGCCGACGGTGACCGGCAGGCCCGGATCCTCCAGGCCGAGGGTCAGGCCAAGGCGATCCGGACCGTCTTCGACGCGATCCACACCGCGAACCCGAGCCAGAAGGTGCTGGCCTACCAGTACCTCCAGGCGCTGCCGCAGATCGCCAACGGCACGGCCAACAAGGTCTGGATCATCCCGACCGAGCTGACCAAGGCCCTGGAGGGCATGGGTGGCGCGCTGGGTGGGCTCAGCCGGATGGTCGGCGACGAGCCGGCCCCGGAGGCGAAGCACAGTGCCGGCGAGGTCGAGCGGGAGGCCGCCGAGGCGGCGCAGGCGGCGGCCATCGCCGCCCAGCAGATCCACGACGAGGTACGCGTCGCCGAGGCGCAGGCGACCGGCGGCAAGGTGCCGCAGGGGCTGCCGGCACCCGAGCCGGTATCCCCGGCCAGCCTGGTCAGCGACCCGGTCGACCAGCGCGAACGGGCCTGACCCCGAGGCCGCCCACCCCGGGCGGCAAATGCGAGAAACGCTCATCCGGCGCCCCGGTGCCTGCCACGATCGGTCCTGAGGGACGGGTGGTGGTCAGGAACCGGGGCGCCGGATCGCGTTCCGTGCCGCCCGTCGGAGCAGACGGGTGGCGCGTCCGGCCGGCCCGCCCGTCGGAGCAGACGGGTGTCGCCTTCCGCGCCGCCCGTCCGAGCGGACGAGGTGAGGCATGAAGGACCCCGCGCAGCGGTTGTTCTCGCGTACCCCGGTTGCCGGCGCACACGACCCGGTCGGCCCGCTGGGCACCCGGCGGACCGGCGGCGGCTTCGGGGTGCTGCCCTTCGTCGGCGACCCCGGCCCGGCCGCGCCGGCCACCGACGCCAGTTGGGCCTGGTCGCTGCGCCGGTTCGCCCGCGCCTCGGTCTGGCTGCTGCCCGCCTACGCGGTGCTCTACGGGGCGGTGGCGATGGCCAGCGACGGCGGGCTCGGCAACGACCCGTACCCGGCCGACGGCCGACCCCTCTACCTGCTCGGCTGGGTGGCCGCGATCTGGCTGGGCCTGCTCGCCCTGCTCGCGCTCACCGGCCTGCTCGCGGCCACCCGCAGCCGGCGGGGTGCGGTGGCCGGCCTGCTGGTGAGCATCGGTGGCACGGTGCTGATGCTGCCCTTCGCCGGCCTGACCGAGCAGACCCCGGTCTTCGGCACCACCGCCCGGACGCTGGTGCTGGTCGGGGCCACCTTCTACAGCGTGGGGTGGCTGCTCACCGGCTGGGCGGTGGCCCGCTCCGGGGCGTTCGCGATCGGTGACGGGGCGATGCTGATGATCGCCGCGCCGCTGCTCGGCCTCGGCGGCGCGTTGGTCGGCGCGCTGCCGGCCTTCGGCGCGATCTTCGTGCTGATCGCCGGGATCGGCATCGGCTACCGCTCCGGCCGCCTCGTCCCGGCCGCGATCGCCCGCGACGCCGCCACCGCCAGCGTCACCACCCCCACCCCCGGCCCCCAAGGCCCCCTCCCCGCCGCCTAACCCCACCCCCACCCCCACCCCCCACCCCCCACCCCGTCTCAGGTCGGCTCGGGTCGGCTCGGGTCGGCTCGGGTCGGTGATCAAGAGGTTTGCGTCAGGATTTCGGCCGGAGAGCGCCCAAAGCTCTTGATCACCGAGCCGCCGGGACAGACAGGACGGGGAGGACGGACGGGATGGGGAGGGGTTGCGGGGACGGCAGGAGGGTGGGGTGGGGAAGTCGCTGGCAGATTACGGTGAGTTACCTGACAATCCGGTGGCGGAGTGGGCCGCTGGTCCGTGCGGTGGCAATGCTTACGCCCATGTCCTCACCCCGGACGCCGCTGACGCGGCTGCTCACCGTGCTGCTCGCCGGCCTGCTGGCCGGTCTGGTCCTCGCGGTCGCCGCGCTACCGGGCAACCTGCTCGCCGGAGTCGTCACCAAGGCGGTCCTCGGGGCGTTCGACGACCTGCCGGCGGCGCTGCGCACCCCGGCCACCCCGCAGCGCTCCTACCTCTACGCCAACGACGGCAAGACGCTGCTCACCACGTTCTACGACGTCAACCGCACCGACGTGCCGCTGGCCGAGATCGCCCCGACGCTGCGGCAGGCGATCGTCGCCGCCGAGGACCGGCGCTTCTACTCCCACGGCGGGGCCGACCTGCGCGGCATGGCCCGCGCCCTGGTCGCCAACGTCACCGGCGGCGGCACCGCCCAGGGCGGCTCCACGCTCACCATGCAGTACGTGCGCAACGTGCTCAAGACCGACCCCACGGCCACCGCCGCGCAGCGGGAGGCGGCCACCGAGCAGACCGTCGGGCGCAAGCTCCAGGAGATCCGGTACGCCACCGAGCTGGAGAAAGCCCTCAGCAAGGACGAGATCCTCAACCGCTACCTCAACATCGCCTACTTCGGCTCCGGGGCGTACGGGGTCGCCGCCGCCAGTCAGCGCTACTTCGACAAGGCGCCGGCCGACCTGACCCTGGCCGAGTCGGCGCTGCTCGCCGGGTTGGTGCAGTCGCCCGACGCGTACAGCCCGATCGACGGTGACCAGGGTGCGGCCCTGGAACGGCGCGGGTACGTGCTCGACTCGATGGTCGCCACCGGCGCGATCACGGCGGCCCAGGCCGACGGGGCCCGCGCCGAGAAGCTGACCCTGCGCCCCACCGCCCAGCCCAACGGCTGCACCGCCACGGCCACCGCCGACGCCGGCTTCTTCTGCGACTACCTGCGCCGCTGGTGGCTGGAGCAGCCTGCCTTCGGGGCGACCGCCCAGGAGCGGGAGCAGTCACTGCGCCGGGGCGGCTACACCGTGGTCACCTCGCTCGACCCGGACGTGCAGGCCACCGCCGTCGCCGAGGCCCGCAAGGTCTACCCCGCCGACGACGAGCGGGCGCTGCCGATCGCCGCCGTCGAGCCCGGCACCGGTCGGGTGCTCGCCCTGGCCGTCAACCGGGAGTACGGCGTGGGCGACGGCCGGACCGTCAACCCGCTGGTCTCCGGCGGCGGCAGCATCGCCGGCTACCAGGCCGGCTCGACGTTCAAGCTGTTCACCATGCTGGCCGCGCTGGAGAACGGCCGTACCCTGTCCACCGGCTTCGACTCGCCGAGCCGGCTGACCACCCGGTTCCCCGCCGAGGGCGCGGCCGCCTGCGACGGCAGATGGTGCCCGGCCAACGCCAACCCGGCGCGGATGGACGGCTACCGGATGATGTGGGACGGCTTCGGCCGCTCGGTGAACACCTACTTCGTCTGGCTGGAGGAGCAGGTCGGCCCGGCCAAGGTGGTGGAGATGGCCCAGCGCCTCGGGATCACCTTCCGGGCCACGGCCGACGCCGACCTCGCCACGCACAGCGCCGACAACTGGGGCGCGTTCACCCTCGGGGTGTCCGCCACCACCCCGCTCGACCTGGCCAACGCCTACGCGACAGTGGCCGCCGAGGGGACGTACTGCGCGCCGACGCCGGTGGTGTCGGTGACCGCCCCCGACGGCACGACGGTGCCCGTCGGCACGCCGTCCTGCCGGCGGGTGCTGTCCGAGGACGTGGCGCGGGCCGCCACCGACGCGGCCCGCTGCCCGGTCGGCCAACAGTCGGCGTACGGGCAGTGCAACGGCAGCACCGCAGGTGGGGTGGACCGGATCGTCGGTCGCCCGGTGGCCGGCAAGACCGGCAGCTCGGAGCAGAACGCCACCGAGACCTTCGTCGGCTTCACCCCGCAGGTGGCGGTCGCCGGCATCGCCGCCAACCCCGACGACCCGAGCGACGCGGTCGGCGCGGCGGTGCAGGGTGAGGTGATCACCGCGGTCGCCCGGACCATCCGTACCGCCGTCGACGGCCAGCCGGTCCGCGACTTCACCGCCCCCAGCCGGGAACTCGCCGGCACCCCGCAGCGCCCGACGCCCCGGCCGTCCCCCCGCGCGCCGGAACCGGACCAGGGCCTCCCCTCGGACCTGCTGCGCTGGTTGCAGAACCGCCGAGGCTGAGCTGGTAGCCCGCCAGCCAGCCCGCCAACCAACCGGCCGGCCGGCTGGCTGGCGGGGCAGGGCGGCTGGCGGGGCAGGGCGGTAGCGCTATCGCCTGCCGGTCACGGTGGTAGGGGCGGTACCGGCTACCGCGTGCCGGTCACCGTGGCGACCGCCCGGTCCAGGTCGGCGGCCACCGTCGTCGGGTCGGCACTGCCGTCGATCATGGTGAAGCCCCCGAACTCGGGAAGCGCCCGGTAGCCGGCGTCCAGCGCGGTCAGGTGGGCCAACTCCTCGGTGTCGATGCCCCGGTCCAGCACCCGCCGCTGGGCCAGCTCCGGGCTGATCGCCAGGAAGCAGATCAGGTCCGGCCGGGGAAAGAGGGCGTACGCGGCGCGGACCAGCCGTACGCCCCGGTCACCCCGGGCCCGCATGATCACGTACTGGCACCAGGTCCAGCGGTCCATCACCCCGACCCCTCCGGTCAGCCGGGTGACCGCCACGGCACGGGCCAGCGCCACCCACCGCACCGCCGCCTCCAGCACCGGGTAGCCACGCCGTCCGAACAGATGCACGCCGTCGCGGCGGCCCACCGCCCGTGCCAGCCGGTTCCAGAACGGCCGCCCACCGGCGTTCTCCAGGTACGTCGCCGGCGCTCCCGCCAGGCTCAGCCGCCCCGCCAGCCCTTTGGCCTGGGTCGACTTCCCCGCCCCGTCCACGCCGACCACCGCCACGATCACCCCACGCCCCATCCCCGGCACCTTAACCACCCCCTCCACCCCTCCCGCCCTCGCCGCCCCCGCCCCGCCCCCGGACCCCCAGGCTCGGGCCGCTCGCCTGCCCTCGGTGATCAAGAGGTTTACGTCACCGAAGGGTGCCTGCCATGACGCAAACCTCTTGATCACCGGGGCGGAGCGGGGTGGGGTGGGGCGGGGCGGAGCGGGGTGGGAGCGGGGTGGGGCAGGGTGGGGTGGGTGGGGTTAGGGGTTTTTGCGGCGGGGGCGGTAGGTGGTGAGGGTGGCGGGGAGGGCTCGGCGGATGATGGCGGCGCGGTCGGTGTCGCCGCGGAGCAGGGCCGCCGCCGTGTTACGGGCCTGGTCGAGGGTGAAGTGCGGGGGCAGCATCAGCTCTGCGGGGTCGACCATGGCGTTCACCACCACGGGGCGGTCGGCGGCCAGCGCCCGCCGCCACAGGCCGGCGACCTGGTCGGGGGAGTCGACCAACTCGCCGTCGAGGCCCAGCACCTCGGCCCACCGGTGGTACGCCACGTCCGGGACGTCCTGGCTGGCCGGGTAGCGCGGGGTGCCCTCGGTGGAGCGCTGTTCCCAACTGACGAACGCCAGATCCCGGTTGTTGAGCACCAGCACCACGAAACGCGGGTCGGCCCAGTGCCGCCAGTTCTTCGCCACGGTGATCAACTCGTTGACCCCGTTCATCTGCATCGCCCCGTCACCGATCAGCACCACCACCGGCCGGTCGGGGTGGGCGAACTTCGCCGCCAGGGCGTACGGCATGGCGCCGCCCATCGACAGCAGGGTGCCGGAGAGGCTGGCCAGCATGCCGGGGCGGACCTGGAGGTGGCGGGCGTACCAGGCGGTGGCGGTGCCGCAGTCTACCGCGATCATGGCATCGTCGGGCAGCGCGTCGTTGAGGGTGTGGAACAGCAGCTGGGGGTTCAGCGGATCGGCGGGCTGCCCGGCCAGGTCCGCTTGGGCGCGTCGCCAGCCCGAGGTGGCGTCGGCGACGGTCGCCCGCCAGGCCGTCGGGGCGGGGCCCTCGCCCAGCTCCCGCAACAGCGCCCGCAGGGTCGGGCCGGCGTCGCCGGTCAGGTTGACCTCCGTCGGGTAGCGCAGCCCCATCCGGGTGCCGTCCAGGTCGATCTGCACCGCACGGGCCTGCCCCTGCGGCGGATAGAAGTCCGAGTACGGCATGTTGCTGCCGACGATCAGCAGCCGGTCGCAGTCCTGCATCAGCTGCCAGCTGGGGCGGGTGCCGAGCAGGCCGATCGCCCCGGTCACCCACGGCTCGCGGTGGTCCACGGCGGTGAAGCCGAGCAGGGCGGTGGCCACCCCGGCGCCCAGCCGGTCGGCGATCAGGCGTACCTCCTCCTCGGCGCCCAGCGCACCCTGCCCGACGAGCATCGCCACCTTCTCGCCGCCGCGCAGCACCTCGGCGGCGCGGCGCAGCTCCGCCTCCGGCGGCACCGTCGGCATGCTGCTCGGGACCGAGCTGGTGTGGTAGTAGCCGTGCGCGTGCGGCGGGTCCGGCACCGCGGGCTCGTCCTGCACGTCCAGGGGGAGCACCAGCGCGGTCACCGTCCGGCGGGACAGCGCCGTGCGGCAGGCCCGGTCCACCAGGTGCCGCACCTGGGACGGGTCGTCGAGCTGGGCCAGGAAGTCCGAGGCCACGTCCTTGTAGAGGGCGAGCAGGTCGACCTCCTGGTAGTAGCCGCCACCCTCGGCGGTCAGCGCGGTGTTGCCGACCAGGGCGACCACCGGCTGGTGGTCGAGCTTGGCGTCGTAGAGGCCGTTGAGCAGGTGGATCGCGCCGGGGCCACTGGTCGCCAACGCGCAGCCGAGCGGGCCGCCGCCGTACTTGACGTGGGCGCAGGCGGCGAAACCGGCGGTCTCCTCGTGGCGCACCTGGACGAACTCCACCCGGTCGCCGGCCCGTTGCAGGGCGGAGGTCATGCCGTTGATGCCGTCGCCCGGGTAGCCGAAGTAGCGGTGCACGCCCCATTCGGCGAGGCGGGCCACGATGTGGTCGGCGACCGTGGCGTTCTTCGGCAACCGGCCGTCGGCGGTGCCTGCTGCGCTCATCGTGGTAGTCCCTCCGGTCACGTCCGTTTCCCGCCCCCTTCCCGCGCCACGCCCGGGGAAACCCGGCCGGCCCGGGAAACCCGGCCGGGTCCGTCCTCCCGGCTGGGCCGACACCGCCCGGCTCTGCCCCGGCGGGGTGCGCCGTACCGCCCCGCAGGTGCGCGCCGGGGCACCCGGCAGAATCGGGCGGTGCCCGTTCACCAGATCACCGACCCCGACGACGCGCGGATCGCCGACTACCGCGCGCTGACCGACGTCGCGCTGCGCACCCGTTGGGAGCCCCCGCACGGGCTGTTCATCGCCGAGGGGGAGCTGGTGCTGCGCCGGGCGTTGCGGGCCGGCTATCCGGCCCGGTCGTACCTGGTCGACGCCAAGCGGGTCGATCAGCTCGCCGACCTGGACACCGGGGACGCGCCGGTCTACGCGGCCACCCCCGACGTGTTGGCGCAGGCGACCGGCTTCCACGTCCACCGGGGTGTGCTCGCGTCGTTCCACCGCAAGCCCCTGCCCACCGCCGCCGAGGTGCTGGCCGCCGCCCGCCGGGTGGTGATCCTGGAGGACATCAACAACCACACCAACCTCGGCGCCGTTTTCCGGGGGGCCGCGGCGCTGGGCATCGACGCGGTGCTGCTCTCGCCGTCCTGCGCCGATCCGCTCTACCGGCGCAGCGTGCGGGTCAGCATGGGGGAGGTGTTCGCGGTGCCGTACGCGAAGCTGGAGTGTTGGCCGGTGGGGTTGGACCAGGTGCGGGCGGCGGGGTTCACCGTGCTCGCCATGACGCCGGCGGCGGACGCCGTACCGATGCAGCGGTTGACGTCGGCGCAGCGTGCGCGCGCGGCGTTGCTGCTGGGGGCGGAGGGTCCCGGTCTCACCGCGGCGGCCCAGACGGCCAGCGACGTGCGGGTGGTCATCCCGATGCGACGCGGGGTGGACTCGTTGAACGTGGCCGCCGCGGCGGCGGTGGCGTTCTGGGAGCTGGGGCGCGACGACCCGCCGGGTGACGCCGGATAGTCACCGCGACACCCGCCTATTTGCATGAGAATGCGGGCAGGTGCATAATCTTCCCTGTGTCCAAGGTTCTCACCTCCCTGCCCATCGGCGAACGTGTCGGCATCGCCTTCTCCGGCGGCCTCGACACCTCGGTCGCGGTCGCGTGGATGCGCGACAAGGGTGCCGTCCCGTGCGCCTACACCGCCGACATCGGCCAGTACGACGAGCCCGACATCGACTCGGTGCCCGGACGTGCGCTCAGCTACGGCGCCGAGGTCGCCCGCCTGGTCGACTGCCGCGCCGCCCTGGTCGAGGAGGGCCTCGCCGCGTTGACCTGCGGCGCCTTCCACATCCGCTCCGGCGGCCGGGCGTACTTCAACACCACGCCGCTGGGCCGGGCCGTGACCGGGACCCTGCTGGTCCGGGCGATGATCTCCGACGACGTGCAGATCTGGGGCGACGGCTCGACCTTCAAGGGCAACGACATCGAGCGGTTCTACCGGTACGGCCTGCTGGCCAACCCGCAGCTGCGGATCTACAAGCCGTGGCTCGACACCGACTTCGTCACCGAGCTGGGTGGGCGCAAGGAGATGTCGGAGTGGCTGCTGGAGCGTGACCTGCCCTACCGGGACAGCACCGAGAAGGCGTACTCCACCGACGCCAACATCTGGGGCGCCACCCACGAGGCGAAGACCCTGGAACACCTCGACACCGGCATCGAGACGGTCAGCCCGATCATGGGGGTCCGGTTCTGGGACCCGTCCGTGGAGATCCCCACCGAGGACGTCACGATCGGCTTCGACCAGGGCCGCCCGGTGACGATCAACGGCAAGGAGTTCGGCAGCCCGGTCGACCTGGTGCTGGAGGCCAACGCCATCGGCGGCCGGCACGGCCTGGGCATGTCCGACCAGATCGAGAACCGGATCATCGAGGCCAAGAGCCGGGGCATCTACGAGGCCCCCGGCATGGCGCTGCTGCACGCCGCGTACGAGCGGCTGGTCAACGCCATCCACAACGAGGACACCCTGGCGAACTACCACACCGAGGGCCGCCGCCTCGGCCGGCTGATGTACGAGGGCCGCTGGCTGGACCCGCAGGCGTTGATGCTGCGCGAGTCGTTGCAGCGCTGGGTCGGCACCGCGGTCAGCGGCGAGGTGACCCTGCGGCTGCGCCGGGGCGAGGACTACTCGATCCTGGACACCACCGGGCCGGCGTTCAGCTACCACCCGGACAAGCTGTCGATGGAGCGTACCGAGGACTCGGCCTTCGGCCCGTCCGACCGGATCGGCCAGCTCACCATGCGCAACCTGGACATCGCCGACTCGCGGGCCAAGCTGGAGCAGTACGCCACCCTGGGCCTGGTCGGCGGGGCGACCCCCCCGCGGGCGATCGGCGCGGCGCAGGCCGCCTCGACCGGGCTGATCGGGGCGATGCCGCAGGGCGGCGCGGAGGCCATCGCCTCCCGGGGCGTCGCCTCGGCCGACGACGAGGCGCTCGACCGCGCCGCGATGGAGTTCGGCGTCGACTGACAGCCGGCGCTGCGCCCCGGAGCGAACGCCACCGACCTGTGCCGCGCCGTCCGCCGACCGATCTGGACCGTCACGGTGCCTGTCGGTACGACGGGCACCGCGGCGCGGCGTCGGCCGGCGAATGCGGCAACGGTGCCTGCCGGCGGTAGGGATCACGGAGGGTAGCGTGTCGCCCGTGTTCCCTACCGTCCGTGAGGTGCTCGCGCTGGACCCGGTCCGTCGCGGTGCCCCACGACTGGTGGCCGGGGAGGCCGGCCTGGACCGGCCGGTGCGCTGGGTGCACGTCGCGGAGGTGCCCGACATCGCCACCCTGCTCGGCGGCGGGGAACTGGTGCTCACCACCGGCATCGGGCTACCGGCCGACGACGCCGGGCTCCGCGCCTTCATCGGCGACCTCGCCGAGGTGGGCGTCTCCGGTCTGGTGGTCGAGCTGGGCCGCCGCTATCCGGCCGAGGTGCCCCGGGTGATGGTCGTGGCCGCCGAGCGGCGCGGGCTGCCCCTGGTCGAGCTGCGGCGGGCCACCCCGTTCGTCCGGATCACCGAGGCGGTGCACGCCCTGATCGTCGACGCCCAACTACACGAGCTGCGGGCCACCGAGGAGATCCACCAGCGGTTCACCGACCTGTCCGTCGAGGGCGCCGGGGCGGCCGAGGTGGTCCGGCAGGCCGCCGAGCTGGCCGGCTGCCCGGTGGTGCTGGAGAACCTGTCCCGGCAGGTCCTCGCCTACGACCCGGCGGGGGAGAGCGCCGACCTGCTGCTCGACGGCTGGGAGCAGCACTCCCGACGGATCCGTCCCACCGGCCGGACGGCGTACGACGTGGCCAGCGGTTGGTTGGTGACCACCGTCGGCGCGCGCGGACAGGACTGGGGTCGGCTGCTGCTGCGCTGGCCGGCCGGCGCGGACCTTGGTGACGGTCGGCCCGTCGGCGCCCCGCCCACCCGACTGACCATCCTGGTGGAGCGGGCGGCCTCGACGCTGGCGCTGGGTCGGCTGATCCGACGGGACGCCGAGGGGCTGGAGCGGCAACTGCACCGCACGCTGCTCACCGCCCTGCTCGACCATTCCCGCCCGGTGGACGAGATCGCCCTGCGGGCCAGGGCGCTCGGGGTGACCCTGGACCGCCGGCACCTGGTCGGCATCATGGTCCGGCACCGCCGCGACACCACGGCGGGCCACCCCTCGCCGGGCGAGGGCGGACCGCCGGTCGACGGACCCGGCCCGCCCCCGCCTCCGACCGCCCGGCCGGCACCGACGACCTCGCCGGACCCGGAGGCCGGCCCGGCCCGGCTGCGTGATCTCGCCGAGGCGGTCGGCCAGGCCCTCCGGGAGACGAAGCTGTCCGGCCTGACCAGCCCGGTCGACGACCAGGCGGTGGGCGTCCTGCTCGCCCTGCCGGACGCCGCCGCCGAGGAGCGCGCCCTCGCCGCCTTCGCCGCCGCGCTGCGCCGCCGCCACCCCGACCAGCCGTCGCCCGGCGGGAGCGGCCACCGGCTGACGGTGATCGTCGCCGCCGGCTCCGGGGTGGGGAGCCTGCGGGAGGTACGCCGGTCGCTGGTCGAGGCCCGACAGCTCGCCGAGGCGGCCCGCCGGGACCGCCGGGACCTGCCGATCTTCCGGCTGCCGCACGTCGGGCTGGCCGGTGTGCTGCACCTGCTGCGCGACGAGCCCCGGTTGCAGACCTTCGTCGAGCGGGAACTCGGCGCGCTGCTGGCCCACGACGCCCAGCACCCCCGGGAGCAACTGCTCGGCACCCTGCGGGCCTACCTGGAGCAGGGCCGCAACAAGTCGGCCGGCGCGGCCGCCGCGCACCTGTCCCGACCGGCCTTCTACGAGCGACTGGCCCGGATCGGCCGCATCCTCGGCGTCGACCTCGACTCGGTAGAAGCCTGCCTCTCCCTGCACGTAGCCCTGCTGGCCCTGGACGCCATCCGCACCCCCTAACCCACCCCACCCCGCCCCGCCCCGCCCCGCCCCCGAGCCTGCCGCCCCGCCCCCGCCCGGCGCTCGCCCCGGTGATCAAGAGGTCTACGTCAGCAGAACGCTAAATCTTGACGTAAACCTCTTGATCACCGAGACGGGACGAGACGAGACGGGACGAGACGAGACGGGACGGGACGGGACGGGACGAGGCGGGGCCGGGCGAGCGCGGGGCGGGGCGGGAGTGGGGCAGGGTGGGGCAGGGTGGGTCAGGTGAGGGAGTCCAGGGTTTTGGTGTACGGGGTGGGGATGTGGTGGGGGCCGGTGGGGGTGAAGACGTCGGAGGTGGCGGCGGTGGACCAGGCGGTCGGGGGGACCGCCTCGACCAGGGTGCGGACCACCGGGGCGTCGCGCCACTGGTCCTGCGCGGCGAGCAGGCTCAACGCCACCACCGACTCCTCGACCTCGCCGACGCACTCGAACGGCTTGTGCCCGTCCACGCCGAGCAGTTCCCGGTAGCCGGGGATCTGCGCCTCGTCGGCCAGCAGGTCGCCGCCGAAGATGCCGACCACCCGCTCCCGGGGCATGAACGGGGCCATGGCCAGGAAGACGAACCGGCACTTCGGGCAGTTGCGGCACCAGCGGGCGCTGGCGTCGCGCAGCTTGAACGCGGCGTTGCAGCTGGTCACCACCGCGTCGTAGCGGTCGATGGTGGCGAACAGCCGGGCGATGTGCAGCTCCGACAGCGAACGCAGCAGCGAGAAGTACGGCTCGGTGAGCCCGGCGTGCTCGGCCAGCGCCGCCCGCAGCAGCCCCTCGGCCTCGACCCCCTTGGACCACTGGTGGTTGATCTCGTGACCGTTCCAGATCAGGTTCGGGTCGGACGCGGACCGCTCGTTGGACATCACCACCGGCCCGAGCCCGTGCAGCACGGCGGTGGCGACCGCGATCAGCGAGTTGATCGCGGTGACCGGGATGTGCCCGTTGCGCGCGCCGGCCGCGTTCAGGTCGAACAGCACCGGGTCGAGCCGTCGCCGGGCAGCCAGCGCGGGCAACCCGGACGCCTCGTTGACCGAGACGATCACGTGGTTGGGGTTGACCGAGAAGGGCACCGGGTCGAAGCCGGCCCGGCGCAGCGCCTCCAGGCTGACGATGGAGTCCTTGCCCCCGCCGACGGCCGACAGCGGACGACGGTCGGAGTCGTCGTACACCCGGGGCGGCGGTACCTCGCCGGCCGGCACCTCGGGGCGCAGCTCCAGCACGTGCGGGAGCTGGTTGCGGTAGGCGTACTCCGCGAGGCCCTTGGTGTAGACGGCGGTGACCAGCGCGGTGGCGGCGGCTCCCAGCGGCGCGGGCAGCACCAGCCTCGGCGGCGCGGCGGCCTTGTAGTAGCTGACCCCGGCGACCACGTGCAGCAGCTCCAGGACTCGGCCCAGGGTGGCCACCGTCTCGTCCGACGGCGGCTCGGCCGGCAGCGGCAGCGTGATCGCCTCGGTGAACCGCTGCTCACCGTCGGGGCCGGTCAGGGCGTAGTCGAACAACGCCTCGCCGGTGGCGAGGTCGATCGCGTACGACGGGAAGGTGAAGGCGTCCATCCGCCGGAGCTGCTCGTTGGGCACACGCCATACTAGGCCCTGGTTCGTCCGGTCGGGTCCGCTGCGCCGGACCGGGCCGCCGCCCCGCCGTCGACACCTCAGGGAGAGTTCGTGCGCCTGTCCGATCTGCGCGGCCGTACCGTCGCCGTCTGGGGGGCCGGCCGGGAGGGCCGCGCCGCCGTGACCGCCATCGCCGCGCACGGCCCGGCGGACCTGGTCGCCGTCGACGACAGCGCCAACTTCCTCAGTCTGCCCTGGGAGGGCCCGCTCGCCGAGGCCGCGCCGCTGGTCACCGGCGAGCAGGGGTACGCCCGGCTGGCCGCCGCCGAGATCGTGGTGCGCTCCCCGGGGGTGCCCAACACCCACCCGTGGCTGGTCGAGCTGCGCGCGCGGGGGGTCACCGTCACCCAGGGCACCGCGCTGTGGATGGCCGACCACGCCGACCGGACGATCGGGGTCACCGGCAGCAAGGGCAAGTCGACCACGTCCAGCCTGATCAGCCACCTGCTCGCGGCGGTGGACCGGCCCAACGTGCTGGGCGGCAACATCGGCGTGCCCACCCTCGACCTGCCCGACGCCGAGCGGTACGTGCTGGAGCTGTCCAGCTACCAGTGCAGCGACCTGACCGAGTCACCCCGGGTCGCGGTGGTCACCGCCCTGTTCCCGGAACACCTGGACGCGCACGGCGGTGAGGCCGAGTACTACCGGGACAAGCTCAACCTGATCGCGTACGGCCCCCGGACGGTGGTGGTCAACGGCCACGACCCCCGCCTCGCGCTGGAGCTGGGCGACCGGGCGGTGATCCGCGCCGGCCTGCCGGACAGCGTGCACGTGGCCACCGGCCCGGACGGCACGGACTGGTTCCACCTCGGCGACCGGCCGCTGTTCGCCCGGGGGGTGCTGCCGCTGGTCGGCCGGCACAACGCGGGCAACCTCTGCGTGGCGCTCGCGGTGCTCGACGCGCTCGGGGTCGACGTCGTCGCCCACAAGGACACCCTGGCGGTGGCGGTCGCCGGGTTCCACGGGCTGGCCCACCGGCTCACCGAGATCGCCGACCCGTCCGGCCTCACCTTCGTCGACGACACCCTCGCCACCAGCCCGTACGCGGCGATGCACGCGATCGACGCGTACGACGGGCGGCCGTTGACGGTGATCGTCGGTGGCACCGACCGGGGGCTGGACTACGCGCCGCTGGCCACGCACCTGGCCGAGCGGGAGCTGACCGTGATCGGGATTCCGGACAGCGGTTCCCGCATCGTGGCGGCGCTGGCCGGGTTGCCGAAGGTGCGTACCGAGGTGGTGGACGACCTGGTGGACGCCGTCCGGCTGGCCCGGTCGGTGACCCCGGCCGACGGGGTGGTGCTGCTTTCGCCGGCGGCGCCCAGCTATGGCCGGTTCCGCAACTTCGAGCACCGCTCCGAGGTCTTCGCCGAGGCGATCCGGGACACCGCCGCCGGCTGATCCGTCGGCCCGCGACCTCGATCCCGGCGCGGCCGCGATCCCGACGTACGGCGCGGGCCGCGAACCCGACCACGCGCCCCCCATGGTGCCGGGCCGGGTGACGCGGTGTCAGGTGTGGACGGCTGCGGGGCTACACAGTGCCAGTTGTCGTCGGCCGGTCGGGGTGGCAGCGTGCGAGGGACGCGCAAGCCGCCGCCGCTGAAGGGTGTGCCGATGACCGCCGACGACCTGCTGGCCCGACACCGGGCCGTGCTCCCGTCCTGGATGCCGCTCTACTACGCCGAGCCGATCGAGCTGGTCGCCGGGTCCGGCCGCCGGGTCACCGACGCCCAGGGGCGCAGCTACCTGGACTTCTTCGGTGGTGTGCTGACCAACATGATCGGCTACGACATCCCGGAGATCCGCGAGGCGGTGGAGCGTCAACTGCGGACCGGCCTGGTGCACACCTCCACCCTCTATCTGATCCGGCAACAGGTGGAGCTGGCCGAGAAGGTGACCTCGCTCGCCGGCATCCCGGACGCCCGGGTCTTCTTCACCAACTCGGGCACCGAGGCGAACGAGGCGGCGCTGCTGGTCGCCACCAACCACCGTCGGTCGCACCAGATCCTCGCCGTCCGCAACAGCTACCACGGTCGGTCGTACGCGACGATGGGGATCACCGGCCACCGGAGCTGGACGGCCAGCGCGCACAACCCGCTCCAGGTGGCCTGGCTGCACTCCGGTGAGCGGCTGCGCGGGCTGCTCGCCCGGCTGCCCGAGGCCGACCGGATGGACGCCGCCGTGGAGGACCTGCGCGAGGTGCTCGCCACCCAGACCAGCGGCGACGTGGCCTGCCTGATCGCCGAGCCGATCCAGGGCGTCGGTGGTTTCGTCGCCCCGCCCGACGGGTTGTTCGCCGGCTGGCGCAAGGTGCTCGACGAGCACGGCATCCTGCTCATCTCCGACGAGGTGCAGACCGGCTGGGGGCGTACCGGCGAGCACTTCTGGGGCTACCAGGCGCACGGGGTCACCCCGGACCTGCTCACCTTCGCCAAGGGCATCGGCAACGGGTTCGCCCTGGCCGGGGTGGTCGGCCGGGCGGACATCATGGAGTCGGTGCCGGCGATCAGCTTCTCCACCTTCGGTGGCAACCCGCTCTGCACCGCCGCCGGCAACGCGGTCCTGGACTACCTGCGCGACCACGACCTCCAGGCCAACGCGGCCCGGGTCGGCGCGATCCTCCTCGACGGCCTGCGGGCCACGGTCGCCGACCTCGACGGCGTCGCCGAGGTGCGGGGGAAGGGACTGATGCTCGCCGTGGAGTTCGTCCGGCCCGGTGGGCTGGAGCCCGATCCGGCGTTGGCCGCCGGGGTCCTCGAGGCGTGCCGGGCCGGCGGCCTGCTGGTCGGCAAGGGCGGCCTGCACGGCAACGTGCTGCGGATGGGCCCGCCGCTGACCCTCACCGAGGACGAGGCCCGCGAGGGGCTGGCCATCCTGGTCGAGGCGATCCGTTCCGCCGTGGCGGCGGAGGCGGCGCGATGAGCGCGACGGGCGGTCCGGCCCGGCAGACGCCACCACCCGGCCCGCAGGCCGCCGCGCCGGCGGTGGCCGAGGCATCGGCGGTGGCCGCGGCGGGGCCGGTGGCGGCGGGCGACGCGACCCGGATCGGGCACTTCGTCGACGGGAAGCGGATCGACGGGACGTCCGGACGGCACGGGGACGTCTTCGACCCGGCCACCGGGCGGCGTACCGGCCGGGTGGCGCTGGCCGACGCGGCGGACGTCGCGGGCGCGGTCGAGGCGGCCGAGCGGGCCGCCCGGAGCTGGCGGGACGCCTCACTGGCCCGACGGACGGCGGTGCTGTTCGCCTTCCGGGAGCTGGTCCACGCCCGGCGTGACCGGCTCGCCGAGGTGATCACCGCCGAGCACGGCAAGGTGTTCGCCGACGCCGCCGGCGAGGTGCAGCGCGGCCTTGAGGTGATCGAGTACGCCTGCGGCGTCGCTTCGGCGTTGCGCGGGAGTTTCAGCGAGAACGTCTCCACCGAGGTCGACTCGTACAGCCTGCGGCAGCCGCTCGGGGTGGTGGCGGTGATCTCGCCGTTCAACTTCCCGGTGATGGTGCCGCTGTGGTTCGTGCCGGTGGCGGTGGCCTGCGGCAACGCGGTGGTGCTCAAGCCGAGCGAGAAGGACCCGAGCGCGGCGCTGCTGCTGGCCGAGTGGTTCGCCGAGGCGGGCCTGCCCGACGGGGTGCTCAACGTGGTCAACGGCGACGCCGAGGCGGTGGACGCGCTGCTGGACCACCCCGGGGTGCGGGCGGTGTCGTTCGTCGGCTCCACCCCGGTCGCCCGGCACGTGCACCGGCGTGGCACGTTGGCCGGCAAGCGGGTGCAGGCCCTCGGCGGGGCGAAGAACCACCTGGTGGTGCTGCCCGACGCCGATCTGGACCTGGCCGCCGACGCGGCGGTCAACGCCGGGTTCGGCTCGGCGGGGGAACGGTGCATGGCGATCTCGGCGTTGGTCGCGGTGGCGCCGATCGCCGACGCCCTGGTGGCGAAGATCGTCGACCGGATGGCGGGGCTGCGCACCGGCGACGGCCGACGCGGCGGCGACCTGGGTCCCCTGGTCACCGCCGCGCACGCCGAACGGGTCCGGTCCTACGTCGCGGCCGGGGTGGCGGCGGGCGCGGTGCCGGTGGTGGACGGCCGGGACGTGGTGCCGGACGGCGAACCGGGCGGCTTCTGGCTCGGCCCGACCCTGTTCGACCACGTCACCCCGGACATGTCGATCTACACCGACGAGATTTTCGGCCCGGTGCTCGGCGTCGTCCGGGTCGACTCGTACGACGAGGCGGTCGCCCTGGTCAACGCCAACCCGTACGGCAACGGCGCGGCGATCTTCACCAACGACGGTGGGGCGGCCCGGCGTTTCCAGCACGAGGTGGAGGTCGGCATGGTCGGAATCAACGTGCCGATCCCGGTGCCGATGGCCTACTACTCGTTCGGCGGGTGGAAGGCGTCCCTCTTCGGTGACCTGCACGCCCACGGGGAGGACGGGGTGCGGTTCTTCACCCGGGGCAAGGTGGTCACCAGCCGCTGGCTGGACCCGCGCCACGGCGGGGTGAACCTCGGCTTCCCCACCCAGACCTGAGACAGCGGGGGCATGCCGGCCGTCCCGGCTCGCCAGCGGGCGCATGCCGGGACGCACACCACGGTGGCTGCCTGACCGATAACGACCATAAGGTCGGTCCCGCCGGCTTGCTGCGGTCGCTTGCGGGCGCGGCGAGCAGCCGGTGCAGGCGCTCGCCGCGCGTTCCGACATGCGTTCATCCCGGCCTCTCCGGACACCTACGGGTGCTCCGGGACGCCGGCCTGGTGATTGCGCCTCGTCGGCGGGCAGCGCGCTACGCGTCGGTGGGCGGTCAGTCGGCCGACGGGACCAGCAGCGCGTGCCGGGCGGCCGGGTCGGTGACGTCGGGCAGGGTGCGGGCGGCCAGCCAGGCCGCAGCCGCCGCGCCGTCCCCGGCCGAGCGGACCGGGGCGTCCGGCCAGCGCCGGCCCACCTCGACCTGGACCGCCGCGCCGAGCGGGGTGTCCCCGGTGAGCAGCCCACCGCCGAGCACCAGTGGCGTCGTCGCGTCGTCCGGGCGGATCCGGCCGACGCTGGTGACCAGGTGCGCGGCGGCGCGGGGGATCAGTTCGGCCGCCACCGGCTCCCCGTCGACGGCGGCGTCGACCACCAGCGGGGCGAGTCGGGCCAGCTCGACCGGCGGCCGGCGGGTGACCGCCTGGACCACCGCGTCCACGGTGTCCCGGGGGCGCTCGGCGACCCAGTCGTCCCCCAGCAGGTCGACGAGGACCGTGCGGCCCAGTGGCCCCGGTGCCCGGCCCGCGTCCAGGTCGGCCAGGAGCGCGCGTACCGCCTCCCGGCCCAGCCAGAATCCGGAGCCGGCGTCGCCGAGCAGCCAACCGTGCCCGTCGGCGACCCGGTCCAGTCGCCACCGGCGCACCTGGGCGGCGATCGCCCCGGTGCCGGCGATCAGGATCGTGCCGTCGGGTGCGGCGGTGCCGGAGGCGTACCCGACGAGGGCGTCGCTGTGCACCGTGTACGGGCAGCGCAGGCCGGCGTCCGACCAGGCCCGGTCGAAGGCGGCCCGACCGGCCGGGTCGGCGCGTAACCGGCCGGCCCCGGCCAGGCCGATGGCCCCGGCGCGGACCCGGGCCGGATCGACCCCGCGCAGCGCCTCCCGCAGTGCGGTCGACAGTTCGGCGGCGGCCCGGTCGGCACCGTGGCTGGTGGGGTTGCCGCCGCCGGCCCGGCCGGTGCCGAGGCGTTCGCCGGTGAGGGTCAGGGCGGTCGCCCGGGTGGACGTACCCCCGACGTCGAGGCCGACCACGACGGTGTCGGACATGCTCCCGGACCTCCCGGAGGTGGCGGTGTGGGTGGTGTCCATGCTGGTCGGCGCGGCCCTCGCGAGCAAGATCGATGGCCGTCGGCGGGGTACGCCGGCAGGTAACAGTTTGAAAACTTCGCCCACGGTCTTGACAGGAAGGGGCCTTCAGTAAGAACTTTTACCACTAACAGTTAACACTCTTTTCCGAAAGGTGCGTCGATGGCCGAGCATGAGGCGGACACCACCGCGGCAACCGCGGTGGTCGATGCCGAGCCGGTCGACCGGCGGGGTGCGGACGGAGTGCTGGCCAGGGTCCGGGCCGGCGTGGGGGAGTTGACGGGAGCGTTGCGCCGGGTCGCCGAGCAGGTGCTCAGCGATCCGGAGGCAGCGGCCCGCGCCACCATCGTCGAGCTGGCCGAACGCAGCGGCACCTCACCCGCGACGATCACCCGGTTCTGCCGGGCGATGGGCTTCGACGGCTACGCCGACCTGCGCCTCGGCATCGCCTCCGAGACCGGCCGGGCCCGCTCGGCCGGCTGGACCGTGGACATCGGCCGGGAGATCCAGCCCGGCGACCCGCTCGCCCGGGTACTCGACCAGATCATGGCCGCCGACACCCGGGCCATGCACGACACCGCCACCCTGCTCGACCTCGCCGAGGTGGAACGGGCCGCCGTCGCCATCGCCGGCGCGGCCCGGGTCAACATCTTCGGCGCCAGCGGCAGCGCCCTGGTCGGCGAGGAGATGCAGTTCAGCCTGCACCGCATCGGAGTGGCGGCGTGGGCCTGGAGCGACGTGCACGAGGGGCTGGCCAGCGCCGCGCTGCTCGGCGTCGGCGACGTGGCCCTGGGCATCTCGCACACCGGGCAGACCCGGGAGACCATCGAGATGCTGGCCGAGGCGGGCAGCCGGGGAGCCACCACCGTGGCGTTGACCGGGTTCCCGCGCTCCCCGCTGGCCGAGCTGGCCGACATCGTCCTGCTCACCGCCAGCCAGGCCACCACCTTCCGGCCGGACGCGCTGTCCGCCCGGCACCCCCAGCTCGTCGTGCTCGACCTGCTCTACATCGCCGTGGCGCAGCGCACCCACGACCGCGCCCACGCGGCCTTCCGGCGTACCGCCCAGGCCGTCGACGGGCACAAGGCCGCGAAGGGGACCACCTCATGATCAGTGCCCAGGGGTACGCGCGAGCCGTCCGGCCGGTGCTCGACCGGCTGGTCGACTCCCAGGCCGAGGCGATCGGCCGGGCCGCCGACCTGATCGCCACCAGCCTGCGCGCCGGCGGGGTGCTCCAGGCGTTCGGCGCCGGCCACTCCGAGGCGTTCGCCGCCGAACTGGTGGCCCGCGCCGGCGGCCTGGTCCCCACCAACCGGCTCAGCCTGCACGACCTGGTGCTGCACGGCGACGCCCCGCGCGACGTGCTCACCGACCCCAAGCTGGAACGCGACCCGGCCGTGGCCCACCAGCTCTACCCGCTGGCCCGACCGCAGCCGGCCGACGTCTTCCTGATCGCCTCCCAGTCCGGCATCAACGGCTCGGTCGTCGAGCTGGCGACGCTGGTCACCGGGCGTGGCCACCCGCTGATCGCGGTCACCTCGGTCGCGCACACCGCACGGGTCGCGCCCCGCCACCCGTCCGGTCACCGACTCGCCGAACTCGCCGACGTCGTGCTGGACAACGGCGCACCGTACGGCGACGCACTGCTGCCGCTCGACGGCGGCGGCGCGGTCTGTGCGGTCTCCTCGGTCACCTCCGCGCTGCTGGCGCAACTGGTGACCGCGGAGGTCGTCCGACGGTTCCACCAGGCCGGAGAGGTACCCCCTATCTACCTCTCCGCCAACGTCCCCGGTGGGGACGCGCACAACCTCGCCCTCGAGTCGCGCTACGCCGGGCGTCTCCGGCGGACCGCCTGACCCGAACACCCAAGGAGAGACGACGATGTCGAATACCCCCGAGACCCCGACCCCACTGAGCCGCCGCACCCTGCTGGGCCGTACCGCCGCGGCGGGCCTGCTCGCCACGCCGGTGGTCGGCCTGCTCGGCGCCTGCGCCACCAGCGGCTCCGACGAGGGCAGCAACACCAAGGCCGAGGAGGGCACCAAGAGCGCGACCAACCCGCTCGGCGCCGCCGAGGACGCCCCGCTGGAGGTGGTCATCTTCAACGGTGGCTACGGCGAGAAGTACGCCACCGACGTGCACGAGCCGCTCTACAAGAAGGCGTTCCCCAAGGCGGAGATCAAGCACCAGTCCACCCAGGCGGTCTCCACCGTGCTCCAGCCCCGGTTCGCCTCGGGCAACCCGCCGGAGTTCGTCAACAACTCCGGCGAGAAGCTGATCGACTTCGGCTCGTTGGTCGCCGACGGGCAGCTGATGGACCTCACCGAGCTGTGGGACGCCCCGTCGGTCGACGACCCGGGCAAGAAGGTCCGCGACACCGTCGTCCCCGGCACCGTCGAGGCCGGCTCGTTCAACGGCAAGCCGTACGTCCTGTACTACGTCTCCACCGTCTTCGGCGTCTGGTACTCGGGCAAGCTGTTCAAGGAGAACGGCTGGGCGCCGGCGAAGGACTGGTCGGAGTTCACCGCCCTGCTCGACAAGATCAAGGCCAAGGGCATCACCCCGTACGGCTACGCCGGGGCGAACGCGGCCTACTACCAGTGGAACGTGATCCTGACCCACGCCGCGAAGATCGGCGGCACCGACGTCCTCAAGAACATCGACAACCTGGAAGACGGCGCCTGGCAGCAGGACGCGGTCAAGCAGGCCGCGCAGGCGTGGGCCGAGATCGGCGCGAAGTACGTCGACAAGAGCTTCGAGGGGCTCAAGCACACCGACGTGCAGCTGCGGCAGAACCAGTACAAGCTGGCCTTCTACCCCAGCGGCGACTGGCTGGAGGGCGAGCAGAAGAAGGACACCCCGGCCGGCTTCGACTACCAGCTCATGCCGGTGCCGAGCCTGTCCGGCTCGGACAAGCTGCCGGGCACCGCGGTGCGGGCCACCGCCGGTGAGGGCTACTTCGTCTCGGCCAAGAGCAAGAACCCGCGCGGTGGTCTGGAGTACATGCGCCAGATGCTCTCGGTGGCCGGGGCGAAGGGCTTCACCGAGGTGGTCAAGGCCCCGACCGTGGTCACCGCCGGCAGCCAGGGCTTCGCCTTCCCGCCCGGCGTGGCCAGCTCGCAGGCCGCCCTCGCCGCCGCCGGCAAGGACGTGTTCAACCTGTACTTCGACGGCTGGTACAAGGAGCTCGACACGGAGGCGCGGACCGCCACCAACGAGCTGATGTTCGGCCGGATCAAGGCGGACGCCTTCGTGGAGCGGATCCAGAAGCGGGCCGACGCCATCAAGAAGGACAGCTCCGTCGCCAAGTTCACGCGCTGACCGATCGGAGTAGCGGGATCATGCGGCACGGCAAGTATCCGTTCGTGATCGGGTTCCTCTTCGCCCCGGTCACGCTGTACGTGGTCTTCGTCATCGCACCGTACGCGCAGGCGTTCCAGATCTCGATGACCAACTGGCGGGGGCTGTCCGCCCCGCAGTGGGTGGGCTTCGACAACTACCGGCGGCTGCTCGACGACGGGCGCTTCTGGCAGGCGGTCCAGCACCACGGCGTACTGCTGCTTGCCCTGCCGCTGATCACGATCGCCATCGCGCTGTTCTTCGCCTTCCTGCTCAACGTGGGCGGGCGCAGCGTGGGCGGCCAGCGGCAGGGGGTCCGGGGGGCGAAGTTCTACCGGGTGGTGTTCTTCTTCCCCCAGGTCCTGGCCGTGGCCATCATCGCGGTGCTGTTCCAGATGGTCTACCGGCCCAACGAGTCCGGCCTGATCAACGGCGTGCTGATGAAGATCGGCCTGGACCCGGTGCTGTTCCTGATCCGGCCCAACCTGGCCCTCTGGTCGATCATCGCGGTGCTGGTCTGGCAGGCCGTCGGCTTCTACGTGGTGCTCTTCTCGGCCGGGATGGCCTCGATCCCGGGTGAGATCTACGAGGCGGCCGAGATGGACGGGGCGAGCAAGGTGATGCTCTTCTTCCGGGTCACCCTGCCGCTGCTCTGGGACACCCTCCAGGTGGCCTGGGTCTATCTCGGCATCGCCGCGTTCGACGCGTTCGCCATCGTCGCGGTGCTCTCGGTGGACAGCGGCGGTCCGGACGGCGCGACGACGGTGCTGGCGGTGGAGATCTACCGCAACGCCTTCGTCTACTCGAAGTACGGCTACGCCTCGGCGATGGGCGTGGCGCTGTTCTTCCTCACCCTCACGTTCGCGGCGCTGACGCTGCGGTTGACCAAGCGGGAAAGCGTGGAGTACTGAGATGGCCGCACAGACGACGCTGCCGCCGGCCTCGGCGGACACCCCGCCGGACCGGCCCGCCATCCCCGCCCGCCGGGCCCGGGGCGAGCACCACGAGGTACGACTGTTCAGCGGGCTCGGTCAGTTGGCGCTCGCCGTCTGGGCGGTGATCGTCATCGTGCCGATCCTCTGGACGTTCCTGGCCGCGTTCAAGAACACCGGCGAGATCTTCAGCAGCCCGTGGACGCTGCCGGCGGAGCTGCGCTGGGAGAACTTCGGCCGGGCCTGGACCAAAGCGCACGTCGGCCGGTACTTCCTCAACAGCGTCTTCGTGGTGTCGTGCAGCACCTTCGGCACCATGCTGCTGGGCTCGATGGCCGCGTACGTGCTGGCCCGGTACAAGTTCCGGGGCAACCGGGCGATCTACTACCTGTTCGTCTCCGGGTTGGCCTTCCCGGTCTTCCTGGCGCTGGTGCCGCTGTTCTTCGTGGTCCGCAACCTGGGCCTGCTGGACACCCACACCGGCGTGATCCTGGTCTACATCGCCTACTCGCTGCCGTTCACCATCTTCTTCCTCGCCGCGTTCTTCCGGACGCTGCCCAATTCGGTGGCCGAGGCCGGCATGATCGACGGCTGCTCGCACACCCGGCTGTTCTTCCAGGTGATGCTGCCGATGGCGAAGCCGGGCCTGATCAGCGTGGCGATCTTCAACATCATCGGGCAGTGGGCGCAGTACCAGTTGCCCCTGGTGCTGCTCTCCAACGCCAAGGACAAGTGGGTGCTCACCCAGGGCATCGCCGACATCTCGGTCAACGCCGGCTACGAGGCCGACTGGTCGGGCCTGTTCGCCGCCCTGACCATCGCCATCCTCCCGATGATCCTCGTGTACGCGATCTTCCAACGACAGATCCAGTCCGGGCTGACCTCCGGCGCGGTCAAGTAGTCCACGTCCGTCCCGGCGGCGAGGTGAACCCCTCGCCATTCCGCCGCCGGGGCGGCTGGCGCTCCGCGCTGCCGCCGGAAGCCGTGCGCGGCCACGTGGCAGGGCCCCTCGGTTCCCGGGCCTCGGTTCCCGGGCGTCGGTTCCCGGGCCGGACAGAACCTCATGTGTGAAGACCGGTATGCCCAGCTGGCATGAATATGCCAGCTGGGCATACCTCTCCCTCGCGCACAATCCCCTCCGGCCAGCGCCGCGGCACCCCGTCCGGCCAGCGCGGCGGCGAGTGGTTCGTAGGCTGTCACCCCCGCCCCGTCAGCGCGGCGGCGAGCCGTCCGCCGGCCGTCCGCCGGCCGGTCGGTAGGTGGCGGCGACCGGCGGGACGGACCTGGCGACCGGGCGGGATCGGTCGGGGTGTCACAGGGACGGGGCAGAATCGGGTCGTGGCGGTGGTGGCGGTGGTGGCGGGCGAGCGGGGTGGTGGCGGGCTCCAGCCGCTGGACGCCGCCGGTCGACCGGTCGGCACGGTCGACCTGGTCGACGACCTGCCCGGCGCCGTCGCCGCCCGCGAGGCCGCCGAGCGTCCCCGCTGGGTGTGGGGCTCCGGCGCGGCGGTCTACCCCGCCCTGTTGCGCGCCGGGGCGCGCGTCGAGCGCTGCCACGACGTGGAGCTGACCGAGGCGCTGCTGCTGGGGCACGCCGGCCGGTGGGGCGAGCCCCGCTCGCCCGCCGCCGCGTACGCCCGGCTCACCGGGGCCGTGGTCCCACCCGACCCGCCGGCCCGGCCGCCCGCGCCACCCGGTCACGGCCAGGCCGCGCTCTTCGAGACCGTCCCCGGCCCGCCGGCCCCCGGCATCGACACCCTGACCCGGGTGTACGCCGACCAGCTCACCCGGATCGCCGCCACCGCCCATCCCGGCCGGTTCCGGCTGCTGGTCGCCGCCGAGTCGGCCGGCGCGCTGGTCGCGGTCGAGATGGCCGCCGCCGGGCTGCCCTGGCGGGTCGACGTGCACGGCGAGCTCCTCGCCGAGCTGCTGGGTGAGGCGTCCCCGATGGGCGGCCCACCCCGGCGGCTGGCCGAGTTGGCCGCCCGGATCGCGGCGGCGCTCGGCGTCCGGCAACTGCACGCCGACTCCCCGGCCGAACTGCTGCGCGCCTTCGCCCGGGTCGGCGTGGAGCTGCCCAACACCCGGGCCTGGGTGCTACGCGGCGTCGATCATCCGGCGGTGCCGCTGCTGCTCGAATACAAGGAGCTGTACCGGATCTGGACGGCCCACGGCTGGGCCTGGCGGGACGCCTGGGTCCGCGACGGCCGGTTCCGCCCGGAATACGTCCCCGCCGGGGTGGTCTCCGGCCGGTGGGCCACCCGGGGCGGCGGGGCGTTGCAGATCCCCAAGGTGATCCGCCGGGCGGTGGTGGCCGATCCGGGTTGGCAGCTGGTGGTGGCCGACGCCGGCCAGTTGGAGCCCCGGGTGCTCGCCGCGGTCTCCGGCGATGCCCGGTTGGCCACCGCCGGTGCGGCCGGTGACCTCTATGCGGCGTTGGCCCAGGACTCCTTCGCCGGTGACCGGGCCCGCGCCAAGCTCGCCCTGCTCGGCGCGATGTACGGGCAGACCGGCGGCGCGGCGCTGCCCGCCCTGGCGGTGCTCAAGCGCAGCTATCCGACCGCCTTCGGATACCTGGAGGCGGCGGCCCGTACCGGCGAGGCGGGCGGCCTGGTCCGGTCCTGGCTGGGGCGGACCTGCCCGCCGGGAACGGCCGGTTTCGGCGACGGTGACGACGACCCGGTGGACCCGGACGGAGGGGCGGACCCGCGCTCACCCCGGGCCCGGGCCGCGCGGGCCCGGGGCCGTTTCACCCGGAACTTCGTCATCCAGGCCACCGCCGCCGAGTGGGCCTCGACGTTGCTCGCCACGCTCCGGGGCGAGCTGGCCGGGGTCGGCGGCGAGCTGGTCTTCTTCCAGCACGACGAGGTGGTCGTGCACTGTCCGGCCGAGCTGGCCGACGCGGTGACCGAGGCGATCCGCCGAGCCGGAGCACGCGCCTCGACACTCCTCTTCGGTGACACCCCCGTCCGCTTCCCCCTGGACCTCTCCACCGTCCCCTGCTACGCCCACGCCTAACCCCACCCCACCCCACCCCACCCCCGCCCCGGCCGGTCCCCGCCCCGGCCCGCCCCGCCCCGGCCCGGTGATCAAGAGGTTTAGGTCAGCTGGACCGGGTTCCCTGACGTGAACCTCTTGATCACCGGGGACGGCGGAGGGCTGAGCCGGGTTATACGCGTGAAATATCCCTTTCGCGCCGACACTGATTCCTGGGGGGCTCGTTGCACCGGGTGTGCGTACTGCAGGAATGATCATGGCGGCGGGCGGGGGACGTCGGCTCGGCGGTCCCGAGGCGTTGCTGTGCCAGGGGGACCGGCCGCTGGTCAGCCGCATGATCGACACGATGACCGAGGCCGGGTGCGGGCAGTTGGTGGTCGTGTTGGGCGCGGCGGCCGACGAGGTCCGGGCGGCGGCCGACCTGAGCTCCGCCACCGTGGTGGTCAACCGGGCCTGGGGGACCGGAGTCGGCTCGTCGATCCGGGCCGGCCTGGCCGCGTTGGCCGACGAGCGGGTCGAGGCGGTGGTGGTGGTCCCGGTCGACATGCCCGGCCTCACCCCGGCGGCGGTCCGGCGGGTGGCTGCGTTGCCGTACCCGGACGTGCTGGCCTGCGCCACCTACGACGGGCTGCGCGGTTACCCGATGCTCTTCGGCCGCCGGCACTGGGCCGGCATCGCCACCCTGGCCAGCTCCGACGTCGGAGCCCGACCGTACCTGTTGGCGCACAAGGACCAGATCGTCGACATCGCCTGTGACTCGGTCGCCGACGGCAACCGGGTGGACACCCCGGAGCTGATGGCGCTCTACGGCCTCACTGTGCCACCGCAACGGGTCGGCGTCTGATCAACCGTCGGCCGGGCGGCAGGCTTCCACCGGCTGTCGGGGGCGCAGTCGTCGGTCGAAGGTGACGGTGACCGCAGGCCGGTCGGCCATCGCGACCCGGACCACCCGCTCGTCGATGAACTCGGCGTCGACCCACCCGTGCGGCCAGCCGTCACGGCAGGTGACCAACTCCCGGTCCGCGTCGTGGCTGAGCAGGCCGGCCCGGGATCGCACCCGCAGTTCGGTGTGCGGGAGGTCCTTCCAGTCGCGGGTGTCCAGCCGGACCACCGCGTACCGGCCGTCGGGGGAGACCGCCAGCGTCGAGTCCCGCTCGACGGTCGAGGCGAAGCCGGTGCGGAACATGCCCCAGGCGCCGGTGCCCACACCGAGCAGCACCGCACAGCCGAGCGTGGTGAGCCGCAGCACCGTCGAGGCGGGAGGGTGCCGGGCGGCCAGCCAGCCGGCGGCCACCAGCGTCAGTGCGGCCAGCGTGGCCAGCCCGAGCAGGGGCAGCGGTCGGTGCAGGAAGCGCGCCGCCGGATAGAGCCAGGCATACCCGGCGTCCCAGAGCACGCCCCCGAAGAGGACCAGCGACAGCAGGGTCAGCAGGCCGGCGAGCGATCGCCCGCGCCGGGATCCGGCGAGAGGGTGGGTCCCGGGGGCGGACATGGTCGCATCGTAGGCGTGCGCCGCGCTCCCGGGCCGTCCCACGTTCGGCCGGTCCCGTCGCGGTCCGCCTGCCGGGACCTGCCGGAGCGTTCCAGGGATGGCTGGTCCGGTGGTGGTCCGTCGGGATCGGCCGGTGCCGCCCTGATCCGGGGTAGCAGGCCGACGCCGGGCCAGGTGGCGGTGCGCCGGCCGGTCAGACCTCGATGTTGAACCGTTGCAGCACCGAGGGGGCGACCAGGCCGACCGCAGCGAGGACGGAGAGCGCCGTCAGCGCGGTCCGCAACACGACCACCTCCGCCTTGCTGCCGGTACGCAGGGCGATGCTGTTCGGCAGCCCGATCATCGTCCACATCCGGCGCTTGATCGGGATCGGCCAGAGGATCGGCACCCCGGCCTTGGTGATCATGTCGCCGAGGATGTGCACGAAACAGCCCACCCCGACCGCCAACCCGATCATCGGGTAGCCACGGTCGCCGGGCAGGTTGGCGAAGGTGAACCAGGCGGCGGCGGCCGAGACGAGGGTGACGATCACCCAGCCGGCCCGCTCGGCCCACTCGTCGAAGAGCCCGCGCAGCGCCAGCCCGATCATGAAGAACAGGATGCTCACCACCGCCCACTTGCCGTACGCGGCGCAGAGCGTGGTGGTGCCCCAGCCGACCAGCACGGTGAACGGGATGGTGTGGGTCAGCGTGCGGTGGCCGTTGTTGCGGCGCGGGTCGCGGCTGAGCTTGGTGGCGTAGTAGACGCCGAGCGAGATCTTCTCCATCACCTCGGCGACGAAGAGCGAGAAGACGCCGAAGGTGCGGGCCACCGTCGCGCCGCCCTGGTTGCGGGTGACCTTGCCGGAGAGGTCGAGGTCGGGAAAGAGTGCGCCACCGGCGCAGACCGCCGTGCCGACGGCCAGCGCCAGCGGGGACTGGTGGTAGTCGGCGAACTGATCCAGCGCCCACGACCCGGTCAGCCACACCGCCGCGCCGGACAGTGCATGGGACGGTCCCATCATCTCGCCTCGCCCCTCCCCAGGTTCTTGATCGACAACGCTACGCCACTGTGCCAGAACCGCCGCCGACAGGGCAATCACCCGGACGGTCCACAGGGGAGGGTGTCAGTCGGCGGGGCGGAAACTCTGCCTGATCATCAGGAAGTATGTCGCGTTGACCTGCCAGTCGAACTGGTTTGTCAGCCATGAGACGGTGTACGCGCGGTCCCGGGTGACCCGTACCAGCAGCCGGGCGGTGTGCAGCCGGCCGGCCGCGCCGGTCCACTCGCACTCCCACAGCGCGCCGCCGCGGAACATGTCCAGCGGGGAGATCTCCACCCGGCGGTAACCGGCGAGCCGGCCGTCGTCGGTGAGCCGGCGTTCCTCGCTCTTCCAGTGGGCCACCGGGTCGGTCGGCGCGTCCCCCGGGGCCACGCTCAACACCCGGGGGCCACCCGGCTCACGCAGGCAGGTCACCCCGCCCTCGGAGTAGTGCAGCCAACCGGCCGGCGCGGCGATCCGGAACCCGGTCGGATCCTCGTACCAGGTCCACCCCGGGACCAGGCCGAACCGCTCACCCCTCGGGGGCGGCGCGGACCGGACCGGGGTGGCGTCGGCCGGCGCGGGCGCGGCGCACGGGAAGGCCGCCGGCCGGGCCACCGGGTTGCCTGCCCCGCCGCCCGGCGAGGACGGCGTGGTGGCACCGTCGCGCAGGGCGAGCGTCGTCCCGACCCCGGCCAGCAGCGTGCCCGCGACGGCCGCCGCGACCAGGGCGATCCGCCGCCAACGGCGGCGCGCACCCGCCGCCGGCAACGGTGGGGTGCCCCCGTCGGCCGGACCCTCTCCAGCCGACGCCCCGAATGCCGGCTGCCCGGCGGCCGACGCCCCGAATGCCGGCTGCCCGGCGGCCGGGGGCGCGCTGACGCCCGCCGGCCCGGTGGGAGTCGCCGGCCGCTCGGATGTCGCGCCGGGCGCTTGCGGTCCGACGAAGGGCGGGCTGCCCGTTCCCGGCCCGCCGGGCGTCGCGGCGAGCGCCGCGTGCAGCAACGACTCCGTCTCGGCGGCGGTGAGCCGTCGACCCGGCTCGCGACGCAGCAGACCCTCCAGCACCGGGCGCAGCGGCCCGGCCCGGCGCACCGGGTCGGGCGGCTCGGTGGCCAGGGCGCTCAACGTCGCCATCGCGCTGGCGCGGGCGTACGGGGACTGTCCCTCCACCGCCGCGTAGAGGGTGGCGCCCAACGACCACAGGTCGGTACGCGGGTCGGAGACCCCGTCGCGGGCCCGCTCGGGGGCGACGAACTGCGGCGAGCCGAGCACCATCCCCGGGCCGGTCATCGCCCCGTCGCCACCGTCGAAGGTGGCCAGCCCGAAGTCGGTGAGCACCACCCGACCGTCGTCGGCGACCAGGACGTTGTGCGGCTTCACGTCCCGGTGCAGCACCCCGGCGGAGTGCGCGGCACGCAGCGCGGCCAGCACCGCCAGCCCGATCCCGGCCACCCGCTGCGGGTCCAGCGGGCCTTCGGCGCTGAGTAGTTGCTGCACCGACCGGGACGGGACGTACTCCATCACGATCCAGGGGCTGTCCCCGTCGTGCACCACGTCATAGATGCGGACCACGTTCGGGTGGTTGAGCCGGGCCGCGGTGCGCGCCTCGCGCAGCGTCCGCAGCCGCAGCTCCTCGCGCTCGGACTCGGCGAGCCAGTGGGGTGGGACGACCTCCTTGACCGCGACGTCCCGGTGCAGCATCTCGTCGCGCGCCAGCCAGACCCGACCCATCCCGCCGGTGCCGGCCAGATCGAGCAGGCGGTAGCGCCCCGCGACCAGCTGCTGCTGCACGACTTTCCCCCTCGACTGCCCCCCTGTCAGGGTAGCCACCGAGCTGCGGTTTCTCGACCGCAGCGAGGGTGGTGGGGGCGGTGCCGGAGGCGGGTGGCAGCGGTGGGTGGTGGCCGGGCCGCCGGGGGTGGCGCAGTGCCGGGGTCCCTTCCCCGTGGCGGACGGCCGTCGAGGGGCCGGTCAGGTGGGCGAGGTGACCTCGGTCGACCGGCCCCGGAAGCTCTCCCGGACCACCCGCAGCTGGCCGGTCGAGTCATCCCAGTCCTCGTCGGCGGTGGACCAGCTGAGCATGAACCCGGACAGGTCCCCTCCCGGGATCATGCGGAGCCCGTGCTCCCGGCCGCCGAACGGGGTGTCCCAGCGGCATTCCCACTGGGCGCCGTCACCGCCGAAGGCGTCCAGTCTGATCTTGTCGTACCCGGGTAGGGCGTCGAAGCCGAACTGCGTGCGTTCCTCGGCCCGCAACCGGTCCAACGCGCCACCGCCGCCGCCGGTCAGCGGCTCGACGCTGAGCGTCCGGCGGCTGCCCGGGTCGCGGAAGCAGGCCACCTGCCCCTCCTGGATGCGCAGCCAGCCGACCGGTACGGCGATCCGGAAGCCGGCACCGTCGTACCAGGACCAGCCGGCCGGGGGTCGGAATCCGTCGTCCAGGGTCGCCGGTCGGCCGGTGACCTTCGTGCCGACCGGATCGGGTCGTAGGCACGGCAGGGGCGGTGGCACGAGGCCCGGCGCGCCGGGCGGTGGGCCCGGCCGGCCCTGGTCGGGACCCGGCGGGCCGTACGGGCGGGTCGAGGGCGTGCTGCTGGTCGGCGCGTCGGTGACGCCCGGCGCGGCCCGCTGCTCGTCGTGGTCGATCGCGAAGGTGGTGCCGATTCCCACGGTCGCCCCCACCGTCAGCGTCACCCCGGCCAGTAGCCAGCCCCGGGTGCCTCCGGGCAGCCGGGTGAACATCCCGACCACCCCACCCGTTCCGGTCGCCCGTCGTGACCCCGCACCCGCGCCGCCCCGCCCCGGGCCACGTCCTCCCGGGCCGCCCTGTCCCGGGCTGTCCGCCCCGGGCCCGCGCCCTCCCGGCTCGCCGGGTCCCGTACCGGGGCCGCCGGGGGCGGTTCCGCCCGCCCCCGGGCCGCCCGTCGGCAGGCCGTCCGGTGTCCCGCCGCCCGGCCCGGGACGGCTGGACTCCCGGCCCGCCGACTCCGGGCCGGCGACGCCGGACGCCGCCGGGGCGGGGGACGTGGTGGGTCGCTCACCCGTGTCACCGGGGACCCGGCGACCGGGCGGCCCCCACACCCGTTCGGCGTCGCGTTCCGCGCGACTCCTCGACGGCCGCTCCGTCGGCCGGTCGGCCGGCTCGCCGTCGCCCGGCCGGTGCGGCCGGGCCACGCCCACCGAACGGGCGACCGGCAGCACCACGGTGGGAGGCTCGGAGTGGGGCGTCGGTCGGGCCACCGCCTCCAGCCGGCGACCCGCCTCGTCGTGGCCGATCCGCTGCCGGGGGTCGCGCAACAGCAGCCCGTCCAGCACCGGGCGCAGGGGCCCGGCGTGCGGCGCCGGGTCCGGTGGGGAGGTGGCCAGTGCGGCCAGCGTGGCCATCGCGGTGCTGCGGGCGTACGGGGAGCGGCCCTCCACGGCGGCGTGCAGGGTGGCCCCGAGCGACCACAGATCCGCCTCCACGCTGGACACCCCGTCGGCGGCGCGTTCCGGGGCGACGAACTGCGGCGAGCCGAGCACCATCCCGGGACGGGTCATCAGCCCGTCACCACCGTCGAAGGTGGCCAGCCCGAAGTCGGTGAGCATCACCCGCCCGTCGTCGGCGACCAGGACGTTCTGCGGCTTCACGTCGCGGTGCAGCACCCCGGCGGAGTGCGCGGCACGCAACGCGGCCAGCAGCGCCAGGCCGATCTCGGCGGCGCGCACCGGGGCGACCGGGCCGGTGGTGTCCAGCACCGCCTGCAACGACTGCGACAGGACGTACTCCATCACGATCCACGGCCGTTCCTCGACCTGCACCACGTCGTAGACCCGGACCACGTGGGGATGGTTGAGCCGGGCTGCGGTACGCGCCTCGCGCAGGGTCCGCAGCCGCAACTCGTCGCGTTCGTCGTCGGCCAACCAGGCGGGGGGCACCACCTCCTTGATCGCCACCTCGCGGTGCAACAGCTCGTCGCGGGCCAGCCAGACCCGACCCATGCCACCCCGGCCCACCAGGTTCAACAGGCGGTACCGGCCGGCGATCACTACCTGCTGCACCGTTCTCCTCACCATCGGCCGAGGTACACCGTAGCCAATGGATCGGGACGGACCTATCGGTTGTCTGGTCCGGGTCCACTCAGCATGCCGCGCCGTCCAGCGCCAGCAGGTTGCCCTCCGGGATGCTGACCCGCTGTCGACCGCCGGCCAGCAGCATCGCCGCCCGCCGGGCCTGGAAGCCGCCGTGTTCGCGGCGGGCGGTGGCGTAGCTGCTCACGGTACGTGCGGCGATGGCCGCCCAGCCGTACCGCTCGCCGACCATGGTGCGGGCCCGGCGGGCCACCCGGCGGGCGAAGACCTCGTCGCCGATGAGCCGGTCGACCGCACCGGCGAGCGCGCCCGGGTCGCTGTGCGGGAAGGTCACCCCGGTGACGCCCGGTTCGACGATCTCGGCCAGCCCGCCGGTGCTCGCCACGGCCAGCGGAGCGCCGGCCGCCGCCGCCTCCAGGGCGATCATGCCGAACGGCTCGTAGAGGCTCGGCACGACCGTCGCGTCGGTGGCGGCGAGCACCGCCGGGAGTTGCCCGGCGTCCAGGAACCCGGCGAACCGGACGCTGTCGGCGACGTGCAGCCGCCGCACCTGGTCGACCAGTTCGTCCTTGTACGGGCCGTCCCCGGCGATCACCACCCGCAGCCCCGGGTGCCGGTCCCGCAGGTGCGGCACGGCGTCCACCAGGTGCTGCACGCCCTTCTCATAGACCAGCCGACCGGCGTAACCGACCAGCGGGCCGTCCCCGGCGAACCGGGCCCGTGCCGAGGCGACCGCGCGCGGCCGGGCCCGCCAGGCCCGCTCGTCGACCCCGTTGGGCACCACGTCGACCCGGCCGGCCGGCACGTCGAACAGCCGGCTCACCTGCGCGCGCATGTAACCGGAGCAGGCGATCACCCGGGCCGAGGCGTTGCTGATCCAGTGTTCGACGCCGTGGATGGTGCGGTTCAGCTCGCCGGGCAGCCAACCCTGGTGCCGGCCGGCCTCGGTGGCGTGGATGGTGGTGACCAGCGGCAGGTCGAGGTGCTCGGCCAGGGTCACCGCGGTGTGCCCGACCAGCCAGTCGTGGGCGTGGATCACGTCGAAGTCGGCGGTGTCGGTGGCCCGCAGGGCGGTCCGGGTCAGGGTGTGGTTGAACGCCATCGTCCAGGCCAGCAGGGACCCGGTGGCCAGGGGAAAGGTCACCGGGTCCTCGGGGGCGCGCAGGACGCGGACGCCGTCGGCGTACTCCTCCAGCGGCGCCCCCTCGGCGTGCCGGGTGACCACGGTGACCTCGTGCCCGGCGGTGGCCAGGGCGGTGGCCAGGGCGTGCACGTGCCGGCCGAGGCCGCCGACCAGCACGGGCGGGTATTCCCAGGAGAGCATCAGCACCCGCTGGTGCCGGGCGGGGTGGATGTCGATCACGTCGGCGTCAGGTGACATGCGGCCCCCTTCGGGTGGTGTCCTGGGCGCACGCCGGTGGGGACACCATGAGGGTGTCGTCGCTGTGGCCCGGGGTCAGGGCCCATCCTGCCCAGCGGTGGATAACCAGCGGAGACGCCGCCGTTGCCGGTGTGTAACGGCTGCCTATCGAGCCCGCCTGACCCGCAGCAACTCGGCCACCGACCACGCCTGGAACGGGCAGCCGGTGGCGGCGTGCGGCGCGACGCCGTCGGCCGTCTCGCTCACCGAACCCAGGCCGTACTCACCCAGGTGGCCGACGAGCCCGGCCAGCAGGTCGTCGGTGGGCAGCCCGGCCCTGCGGTACGCCTCGACGAACGGGCCGACCAACCACGGCCAGACCGTCCCCTGGTGGTAGGCGCCGTCCCGCTCCGCCGGGCCACCCCGGTGCCGGGGCGCGAACTCCGGCGAGTCGGGGGCGAGGCTGCGCGGGCCCAGCGGGGTGAACAGCCCGGCGGCCACCCGGCGCAGCGCCACCGGGTCCGGCTCCAACGGGGCGTACGGCAGCGACCAGGCGAGCAGTTGGTTGGGGCGGAGCAGGTCGTCGTCGTGGTGCGCCGCCCCACCCAGCGGGTACGCCGGGGCGGGCGCGTCCACCACGTCGTGCAGCCAGCCCGCCGGGGTGGGGAACCGCTTGCCGAACGCGTCCCGGGCCCGGTGGTGCAGCCGCCACAGCTCGGCCGGGTCCTGACCGGCCAGCTCGGTCAGCTCGGCCAACCCGGCCAACCCGTTGATCCACAACGCGTTGACCTCGACCGGCTTGCCGGTACGCGGGGTCACCGGCACCCCGTACACCCGGGCGTCCATCCAGGTCAGCGCGGTGCCCGGGGTGCCGCCCTGGGTGATCAGCCCGTCGGCCGGGTCGACCGCGATGCCGTACCGGGTGCCGGCCAGGTGCGCCTGCACCACCCCGTGCAGCGCCGGCAGCAGCTCGTCACCCAGGTCGGTGTCGCCGGTGACGGTGACGTGCCGGCTCACCGCGTGCAGGAACCACAGCGTCGCGTCGACCGTGTTGTACTCCACCCGACCGGTGTCGGCGGTGTTCGCCAGCATCCCCTCCGACAGCGTCGCCGCGTACGCCCGCAGCAACTCCCGCCCCTCGTCGGCCCGCCCGGTGCACAGGAACAACCCCTCGTAGGAGGTCATGGTGTCCCGGGACCAGGCCCCGAACCACGGATAGCCGGCGACCACGTCCGGGCCGGTGGCGGTACGCACCACGAACGCGTCGGCGGCCAGCGTCAGGGTCGCGTCCACCGCGTCGGCCGGCTTCGCCGCCGCCATCACCGCCCGGTGCCGTTGCCGGGCCGCCGCCACCACCTGCGTCGCCGGTGGCGGCTCCTCGGCCAGGTCACCGGCCCAGGCCAGCACCGACACGGTGTCCCCGGGCCGGTCCAGCGCGCCGGAGAACCGCCCCGCGTACCAGAGGTCCTCGTCGGGGTGCAGCCCCCGGGCGGCCTCCTCGCGGTGGTGCACGCCCAGCCACCACTGCCCCTCGGGCGTCCAGTCCGGGCCGGCGAGGCGGTACGCGCCCTCGATGACCGCGCCGCCGTCGGCCGGCTCCACCCGGGGCGTCGGGCCGTCGGCCCGCCGCTCGCCGTGCGCGTCGCGCCAGGTGCAGGCGGCCGAGAGGTCGAGTCGGACCGGGCCACCGGCCACCAGCCGGTGCACCACCGCCACGGCGGGCCGGCCGTACGTCATGGCCAGCTCCCGCTCGATCACCACGTCACCGATGCGCCACCGCCAGCGCGGCAGCCCGTCGATCAGGTCGAAACGTTCCAGGAACTCGTAGCCGCGCGGGTCGACCACGCCCGAGTTCCACTCGTGCGCGCCGAGCCGGACCCGGGCCCCGGACGGCAGGACCACCGCCGGGTCCAGGCTGACCAGTCCCACCCGGCGGGCGGCCGGCGTTTCCCCGGCGACCACCAGCAGACCGTGGTAGCGGCGGGTCCGCAACCCGCTCACGGTGCCCATGGCGTACCCGCCGAGACCGTCGGTGACCAGCCATTCCCGGGTCGTCCCGCCGGCCAGTTCGCCGCAGACTCCCGGGCCGAAACCGAACTCGATCAACTTCTTTCCTCCTGTGGCGGCGAGGTGTAACACGCCACGACGACAATGGCCGCTGTGGTCAAGTACCCCGGCGGCGTCGAAAATGTGCAGGTGTTCACCGACAGATCGCCCTCCGATGCCCCATCCCCCGACGCCGAGCGGCTCCGGCTCGCCCAGGCCGATGCCGGGGAGCAGGACTGGCGCGCATGGGGTCCCTATCTGTCCGAGCGGGCGTGGGGGACGGTACGGGAGGACTACAGCGAACACGGCACGGCGTGGGACTACTTCCCCCACGACCACGCGCGGTCCAGAGCCTACCGGTGGAACGAGGACGGCATGGCGGGCGTCTGCGACGACCGGCAGACGTTCTGCTTCGCGCTGGCGCTGTGGAACGGGGTGGACCCGATCCTCAAGGAGCGGATGTTCGGCCTCGGCGGCGACGGCGGCAACCACGGCGAGGACGCCAAGGAATACTGGTGGTACCTCGACAGCACCCCCACCCACTCCTGGATGCGCTGGCGCTACCACTACCCGCAGGCTGCCTTCCCGTACGACGAACTGGTCGCCGTGAACGCCCTGCGCGGCCGGGACGAGAACGAGTACGAGCTGGTCGACACCGGCATCTTCGACGACGACCGGTACTGGGCGGTCACCGTCGACTACGCCAAGGCGTCCCCGACCGACCTGTGCATCCTGGTCACCGTCGCCAACCGGGCCGACGAGGCGGCCACCCTGCACGTGCTGCCCACGCTGTGGTTCCGCAACACCTGGGCCTGGGGTCCGCCCGGCGCGGACCGGGTGCCCCGGCTGACCGGCGAGGGCGGCCGGCTGGTCGGCGAGCACTGGGTGCTGGGGCAGATCCTGCTGGAGGGCGACGGCGAGCCGGTCCCGCTGCTCTGCGACAACGACACCAACGCCGAGCGGCTGTGGGGGCTGGCCGGTCGCTCGGCGTACCCGAAGGACGGGATCAACGACCACGTGGTGGCCGGCGCGGCCACCGTCAACCCGGACCGGGAGGGGACCAAGGGCGCCCTGCACTACGTGCTGGACGTGCCGGCCGGCGGGCAACGGCAGATCCGGCTGCGGCTGACCCGGACCGCCCCGCCGCCCGGGGCCGTCGCGCCGGCCCCGGCGGAGTTGGGCGCGGGGTTCGACGCGGTGGTGTGGGCCCGCCGGGCCGAGGCGAACCGCTTCTTCGCCGGGGTGATCCCGGCGGCGGCCAGCGCCGACGAGGCGTTGGTGGCCCGGCAGGCGATCGCCGGGCTGATGTGGGGCAAGCAGTTCTACCACTTCGACGTCAAACGGTGGCTGGAGGGCGACCCGGGCTCGACGCCGCCGGCCGGTCGCCGGCACGGGCGCAACAGCGCCTGGTGGCACATGACCAGCTTCGACGTGATCTCCATGCCGGACCCGTGGGAATATCCCTGGTACGCCGCCTGGGACCTGGCCTTCCACTGCGTCACCATCGCCCGGGTCGACCCGGGCTTCGCCAAGGCGCAGGTGCTGCTCCTGCTCCGCGAGTGGTACCTGCACCCCAACGGCCAGATCCCGGCGTACGAGTGGGCGTTCGGCGACGTGAACCCGCCGGTGCACGCCTGGGCGGCGTTGAAGGTGTTCGAGATCGACGGCGGGCGGGACCACGAGTTCCTGGCCCGGGTGATGCACAAGCTGCTGCTGAACTTCACCTGGTGGGTCAACCGCAAGGACACCGGCGGCAACAACCTGTTCGAGGGCGGCTTCCTCGGGCTGGACAACGTCGGCCCGTTCGACCGCTCGGCGGCGCTGCCGGTCGCCGGGGTGCTCGAACAGTCCGACGGCACCGGCTGGATGGCGATGTACGCCCTCAACCTGCTGGACATCGCGATCGTGCTGGCCGAACACGACCGGGCGTACGTGGACACCGCGACGAAGTTCTTCGAACACTTCGCGTACATCGCGGCGGCCGGTTACTCGCAGGGCCTGTGGGACGCCGAGGACGCGTTCTTCTACGACGTGCTGCGGCTCGCCGACGGCAGCCAGGTGCCGCTGAAGGTTCGTTCGGTGGTGGGGCTGCTGCCGTTGGCGGCCACCACCCGGCTCACCGCGCGGACCCTGCAACGCCTGCCCGAGTTGGGTGCCCGGCTGCGCTGGTTCCTCACCCAACGCCCCGAGTACGCCGACGTGATCGGGGCCCGCCGGCTCGGCCCGGACGGCCGCCAGCAGCGGCTGCTGTCGATGGTCGGCCCGGAACAGGTGGTCCGGTTGCTGGCCCGGATGCTCGACCCCGAGGAGTTCCTCTCCGACTACGGCCTGCGGACGCTCAGCCGGGCCCACCTGGACAAGCCGTTCGCGGTCGACCTCGGCGGGCAGGAGTTCTGCGTCGGCTACGAGCCGGCCGAGTCGACCAGCGGGTTGTTCGGCGGCAACTCCAACTGGCGCGGCCCGATCTGGATGCCGACGAACTTCCTGCTGATCAGTGCACTGCGGGACTACGCCGCGTTCTTCGGCGACGACCTCCAGGTGGAGTACCCGACCCGGTCGGGGCGCAAGTGCACCCTGGACGAGATCGCCGACGACCTCTCCGCCCGGCTGATCTCCCTGTTCACCCGGGACGACTGGGGTCGCCGGCCGATCTACGGGGCGTGTCAGCTGTTCCAGACCCATCCCGACTGGCGGGACCTGATCGCCTTCCCCGAGTATTTCCACGGCGACAACGGCGCCGGGCTCGGGGCCTGGCACCAGACCGGGTGGACCGCCCTGGTCGCCGACCTGATCCTGACCCTGCGCCGGGACAACCCGGATGTGCCGGGCGGGCCGGGCCACTAACGTGTCCGGGGCCGCCGCCGGCCGGGCGGGGGGACCCTTCGGGAGGGGACACCGGATGAGTGCGGGTGGGACCGGGACGGCCCGGGTCGAGGGCGCGACGACGCTGATCTTCGACGCCGACGACACGCTCTGGGAGAACAACGTCCTGTTCGAGCGGGTGATCGACGACTTCCTGGACTGGCTCGACCATCCGACGCTCGACCGGGCCCAGATCCGTGGGGTGCTCGACGACATCGAGCGGGCCAACGCGGTGGCTCACGGCTACGGCAGCAAGGTCTTCCTGCGCAGCCTCGGCGAGTGTCTGGCGCGGCTGCGCGAGCGACCGGTCAGCGACCGGGAGCGCAGCGACCTCGACGCGTTGGCCACGGCGCTGGTCAACCACCAGGTCGAGCTGATGCCCGGGGTCGCCGACACCCTCGACGCCCTGGCCGCCCGCTACGACCTGCTGCTGCTGACCAAGGGGGACCGGGAGGAGCAGCAGCGCAAGCTGGACGCCTGCGGCCTGCTGCACCACTTCACCGCAGCGCACATCGTGGCCGAGAAGGACACCGGGACCTACCGGTGGTTGGCCCGGGAACACGGCTTCGCGCCGGCCGACGCGTGGATGATCGGCAACTCCCCGAAGTCGGACATCCTGCCGGCGCGGGCGGCCGGCATGCGGGCGGTGTTCATCCCCAACGAGAACACCTGGGTCCTGGAGGACGACGACCTCGACCCGGCCGACACGGGGGTGATCCGGCTGGCCGCCTTCCCGGATCTGCTCGCTCACTTCTGAGGACGAACAGCGCCGGTCCGGCTGACCGTGTCACGCCGGGATGCCCCAATTCCGGCCCGGCGGGAATCACCCCCGCGGCCCCGCCGACCTGCTTGCCCGGCCCACCGACGGGTGCCTAACCTGGGCCGGCGTTCGTGGCCATTCGGGGTGGTCGGGGACGCGCCGAAGTCCGGTGCCGGGGCACCGTGGAGCTGAGTGCAGGCGGCCTGGCCCGCGTGTCGGGCCGACGTGGGCGGCCTGCCCCGCCCGTCGTGCCCGCACCGGCGATCACCGCTGCCGGACCGGACGGCTGGCGGTCAGGGTCGGGGAGTTGCGGACCCGACCCTGACCCACCGGCCCACCGGACCCGGTGAGCGTCGGGACATCGGGGTGTCGTTCGTGGTGCGATCATCTCCAGATGGAAACCACACCCGGCGCGGCACCGGCGACGGGTCGCGGGCGGCCGATCCCGCCACCGAACCGAGCCTCCCGGCTGACCACCCTGCCCGCCGGGACCCGCCAGGTCGTCATCGTCACCGGCACCGGCTACTCCACCACGTACGCCACCCTGGAGACGTTCCACCGGGCAGGCGGCCACTGGGTGGCGGTCTCGGCCCCGCTGCCCGCCCGGCTGGGCGCGAAGGGGTTCAGCGACAACCACACCGAGGGGGTGGCGACCACCCCGACCGGGGTCTACTCGTTCGGCCCCACCATGTACGGCATCGCCGCCGACCCCGGCGTGCGCTTCCCGTACCACCGGGTGGTCACCGACGACTGGTGGAACGAGAACCCGAACTCGGCGGCCTACAACACCTTCCAGCACCGCAGCACGAACCCCGGCGGATTCAGCGAGGCGCTGTGGCGGGAGGTGCCGGCCTACACCCACTTCGCGGTGATCACCTACAACATGCCGCCGAACGTGCCGAAGCCCGTGCCCCACGCCGGCAGCGGCATCTTCCTGCACGAGTTCAGCACCGCCGGCGGCGGTCCGACCGCCGGCTGCGTCAGCATGTCGCACGCCGACCTGGTGTCCGTGCTGCGCTGGCTGGACCCGAAGCAGTCGCCGCGCATCGTGATCTGCCCGGCGCAGAACCTCGGCCGCTACTGAGCCGGGCCGCTACTGAACCTCGGCCGTGTGCTGGGCTTCGGAGGTGTGCTGAGCCCCGAAGAGTCGATCAACGAGACCCGCTCCCGGTTCACCATCGAGCCGCTGCCGTGTGCTGAGCCTTGGCCGTGCGCTGAGCCTTGGCCGCCCCGGCATCTCGAAAGCGGTGCGGTGCGCCTCGGTCGGCTCGTTGACCAGTCTTTTCTCTGGTTCTTTGCGCCTCGGCCGGGGTGGAGCCTCGGCCGAGGCGGTGCGTCCCCGTGGTGGGGTGCGACTCGGCCGGGACCGGGGCGAAGCCCCGTTCGGGCCGTACCCGATGCGGGGCGACGCCGGCCGGGTCAGGAGATCTCGTCCCGGACGATCGCCACCGCCACCCGGCAGAACTCGTCCATGTCGGGCCGGAAACCGGCGGCGATGTCCGGGTGCAGCCCGGACCGGGTCTCGTCGAGCAGCCGTTGGCAGACCTGTTCGACAGGTTCGCCCGCGTAGCTGGCCCGGATCCGGTCCGTGGCAGCCTGGAGGGCCGAGGTCAGCTGATCCTCCAGCGGGCCGCGCAGCTTCTGCTGCACCGGGTCGAGCCCTCTCGGGTCGAGCGTGACATGTGGCTCCGACATCGGCGCTCCCTTCGTCGGCGTCCGCGGTACCCCACCGCGGGCGTCGGTCAAACCACGGTTGGCGCGGCGGCCACCCGGACCTGGTACGAGAAGTCCTCCGCCGGCTCCTCCCGGTACGACAGCCGGCGGATCTGCCGGTCGTCGACGTAGAGGGCGACGTCGACCAGGACCCCGAGATGGGCCAGCCCGATGTTGGCCACCCGCTTCTTGTCCTGGAGCACCGCGCACACCCCACCGAGCAGGGTGCTGGCGTCGGATGTGCGGTGCCCGGGTGGGCACCGCAGGATCAGGTCGACCTCGATCGGCCCGGCCAACGGCGTCCAGCCGGTCTGCTGGGCCGCGGCGCAGGCCGCTTCGAGTAGGGCGCGGACCCTCGTCGCCTGCCGATGGCCGGCAGCGAAGATGGACAGCGCCTCGGTTTTCACCGGTGGCAGGCCGCTCACCTCGAACGTCAGGGCGAGAGCGCGGGTGTCCTGCACCACGGAGCACCTCCTCGTTGAGGACGATCCTGCCCAACCGGTGGACGCGCAGTGGGAGTTCGCGGGAGAACCCACCGAACGGGCAGGCTGATGTCGGCCGGAGGCGTATCGACTACGACGGCGACGCGCTGGCTGTGGAGTGAGTGCATCAACGCTAGTGCACGCGGCACACGTGGGATAGCCCCGCTGCACCCGCCGACCGGACAGTCGTGGCGAGCCGCCGGGGCGCGCGGTGCCCGCCGGGGCGCACGGTGCCCGACGGGGCGCACGGTGCCCGACGGGGCATGGCGGCTGGCCGGCGGAGCGCCTGGTTGATCAACTCCACGGGGTCGATGTTGCGGTGTTCACCGCACCTCGATAACGCTGTATCGCCTCAACTGAGTCGATCTTCACGAAAGGCTGGGCGTGTGGGGCGAGCTACCCGCCCGCCTCTGCTGAGCGTCCCGTTCCGGCCCGTCCTGGCCGTCCGGCTCGGCTGCGTACCCGTCGCCCGGCTCCGCGGCATACGCCTGCCCGGGCGGCACTGCGGGAGCCTCAAGATCAGATTGCCGTTCGATGTACTTTTCCCGGCGTGTCGTCTCCATTTCGGCAATCCGATCATGGGGCGGGGCTTTGCATACCGCGACGTGGGGCGTGGGGCGGTCGGCCAACGCCGCAGTCGCGTCGGGCGGTCGGCCAACGCCGCAGTCGCGTCGGGCGTACCGCTCCGGGGCGAGACGTACGTGCGGGCGACACCTGCCGGCGGCACGCTGACGGCCGAGGCGATTGACGCCCCGATCGCCTCCGTGCCGCTGTCCCGAGATTGCGCTCCTGCCGAGCGCTGCCGCTGCCGAGTGAAGCCTCGTTGATCATCAACGACCGTCGCCCTGTGCGACGGGCCGGAGATGGGGCGGGAGGCGGCCGGGCCCGACCAGGCTCCCGGCTGCGCGGTGGAACCTGGTCGGGCCGCTCAGATTCGGTCTTGCGGTGGAACCTGGTCGGGCCACTCAGGCTTTCGGCTTCGCGATGGAGGCTGGTCGGGCCGCTCAGGCTTTCGGCTTCGCGGTGGAGCCTGGTCGGGCCGCTCAGGCTCTCGGCTTCGCGATGGAGCCTGGTTGGTGAGCCGCGTCAGTGCTGCTTGGCGTAGCCGACGAACGCGGTCCAGGCCGTACGGTCGAAGTGGAGGGTGCCGCCGTCGCGGTCCTTGGTGTCGCGCACCAGCACCCGGCCGGGCAGGTTGTCGGCGACCTCGACGCAGGCTCCGCCGTTGCCGCCGGACCTGGTCGACTTCCGCCACTGCGGGGTCATCATGTCCATGACTTCGCCACTTCCTTGATCAGCTCGATTGACTGCCGGCGGGGGAGCGCCTCGTTCCGCACGATCTCCCACGTCCTGGCCAGACTAGCAACGTCGGGCGTCGCATCGACGATCTGCGCGGTGAGCTGGTTGTCCGCATAGGCCACCCGCTCGCCGTCGGGCATCTCGGCGATGATGAACTGCCCGGCCAGCCCCAGGTACATGCCGGCATCGGTCGGCACGATGTGCACCTGGATGTGTTCCTCGGCGGTCAACCGGGCCAAGTGCTCGCACTGCTCGATCATCAGCCCCGGCTGGTCGAGCACCGGCCGGCGGAGCACCGTCTCGTCGATCACGCAGATGAGCTGCGGGGGGCGCTCCCGCCGCAGGATCGCCTGCCGTTCGAGCCGGGACGCCACGATCCGGTCGACGTCCTCCGGGGCGAACCGGCCGCCGGCCAGCGTCGCGCGGGCGTACCGCTCGGTCTGGAGCAGCCCCGGCACGTACGCCAGCTCGAACCAGCGCAGGGTGGTCGCCTCCCGCTCGAACTCGATCCACTCCCGGAGCCAGGCCGGCTCGGCGTCGAGCCGGCCCAGCCGCTCCAGCATCCGTTGGAAACGCCCGCCGGTCTGGTGGTGGCCGTCGACCGCCTTCATGAACTCCTTGGTGGGTGCCCGGCCGCCGGTCTCCACCGAGCTGACGTGCGACCCCGAGTAGCCGATGCCCTTGCCGAAGTCGTCCTGGCTGAGCCCGAGCGCCGCCCGGAACAGGCGTAACTCCTCCAACACGTAATCGGTAGCTGTCCCCATCACACCCCCGGTCTCTGCCCACCGTGGACCGGCGGGTCTGTCGTGGTCGCTCACCCACTCCTTTGAGCTGCGCAGATGACGTGAGCGTGTATCGACAGTAGTGGTCCGATCAGCAGACTGTCACCCGTGGCGGGCCCGCTGGCAGCCGGGGAGGGCGGCAGCGGGCCCTGCCCGGGGCCGCTCCCGATCCCCGTGCGGGAGCGGCCCCTTCCAGTCCCCAGATCGGTGTGGTGACGCGGATGGTCGGCCCCGGGTCGAGACGGCCGGGGCCGACCCCGCCGAACGCGCCCATGATTCGAGGAGGTGGCGGTGATGGTGGTCCGACCGCCTGTCCCGCACGTCGCGATGCGCCCACTGTGGCGGTGCCGCAACTGTGGCCGGGAGTGGCCCTGCCAGCCGGCCAAGCTCGCCCTGCTCACCGAGTACCGCACGGACCGCACGGGGCTGCTCGTCTACCTCGGCACCCTGATGTACGAGGCGACGAACCAGCTCGGCCAACTGCACCCGGAACACCCACCGGCCCGGATGACCGAACGCTTCCTGTCCTGGGCGCGAGCCCGGGGCTGACCCGCGCACCGGTCACACCCGCGTCGAACGGCGCGTTCAGGCATGAACCGGGCGGGCTGGTGGCACCATGGGGTCCGAGGTCGAATCGTGAAAATCGGTGGAGACGGGCATGAGTCAGGCATCGGCGGTGCCACCTCCGGTGCGGGTCGGCCCACCGGTCCGGACGCTGGTTACCGGCAGGTTTCGCGGCTTCGCAGGTCGGGCAGTGTAGGCGCACGGAACGGCCGGGCAGGCGCGTTTCCGCACTTCACCGGCCCGGTACCGGCTCGCCGTGCACCGGGGCGCGGGTGACCTCCCCGGTTTTCGCCGAAGAGAGGGGGAGGGTGATGACGGACCCCGGAACGGCCCGACACCGGCGTCGGCCGGCTGTCCGGGCCGGGGCGGCCGTTGCCGCGCTGGCACTCGTCGCGCCGCTGGCCGCGTGCGGCACGGACGACGGTGGCGGAGGTACGCCCACGATCAACCTGTACTACCCGCCCGAGCAGAACCTGCAGAAGGTGGTCGACGACTGCAACACCCGGGCCGAGGGCCGCTACAAGATCACCTACCGGGTGCTGCCCCGGCAGGCCGACGACCAGCGGGTGCAGTTGGTCCGCCGGTTGGCCGCCGAGGACACCGGGATGGACGTGCTCGGCCTCGACGTCACCTGGACCCAGGAGTTCGCCAGCGCGAAGTGGATCCGGGAGTGGACCGGTCAGGACAAGAGCGAGGTGGAGCAGGGCACCCTGGCGGGCCCGCTGGACACCGCCCGGTACGAGGACAAGCTCTACGGTGCGCCGAAGAACACCAACGTGCAGCTGCTCTGGTACCGCAGTGACCTGGTCCCGGAGGCTCCGAAGACCTGGGACGACATGATCACCGCCGCCAAGGACCTCAAGGGGCAGGGCAAGCCCTACCGGGTGCTCACCATGGGCGCGCAGTACGAGGGCCTGGTGGTGCTCTACAACACCCTGGCCGAGAGCGCCGGCGGCAAGATCCTCAGCGACGACGGCAAGAAGGCCGTGATGGACTCCGGCACGGTGAAGGCCCTCGACCAGCTCCAGCGGTTTGCCACGTCGGGCGTGACGTCGCCGTCGTTCAGCAACTCCACCGAGGATCCGGTCCGGCTGGACTTCCAGTCCGGCAACGGCGCGTTCCAGGTCAACTGGCCCTTCGTCTACCCGGCGTTGCAGGAGGCGGACCCGGAGCTGGCCAAGAAGGTCAAGTGGGCCCGGGTGCCCGGCGTTGACGCGAACACCCCCAGCAAGGTCACCATCGGTGGGGTCAACATGGCGGTCAGCGCCTACTCCACGCACCCGACGGAGTCCTTCGAGGCGGCGAAGTGCCTCCGGGACGCCAAGAACCAGAAGTTCTCCGCGATCAACGACGGGGTGCCACCGACCATCGAGGCGGTCTACGACGACCCGGAGATGGACGAGGCGTACCCGATGAAGGAGACCATCCTGGAGGAGCTGAAGGAGCCGGCGGTCCGGCCGCTGACCCCCGCCTACCAGAGCATCTCCACGGTGATGTCGGCGATCCTGTCGCCGCCGTCGGCGATCAAGCCGGAGCAGACCGCCAAGGAGCTGCGTGAGGCGATCTCCGACGCGCTCCAGTCCAAGGGGGTCCTACCGTGAGCCGGCGTGCCCCGTTGAGCGAGAACAAGAAGGCCGAACGGAAGCTCGGTTGGCTGCTCTGCGCCCCGGCCGCGCTGGTCATGGTGCTGGTCACCGCGTACCCGATCATCTATTCGGTCTGGCTGTCGTTGCAGCGCTTCGACCTGCGCTTCCCCGACGAGCGTAAGTTCATCGGGCTGGACAACTACGTCACCGTGCTCAGCAACGAGTTCTGGTGGACCGCGTTCGGGGTGACCATGCTGATCACGGTGGTCACCGTCGCGGTGGAGCTGGCGCTCGGCATGGGGCTGGCCCTGGTCATGCACCGCACCCTGGTCGGCCGGGGCATCGTCCGGACCGCGGCGCTGATCCCCTACGGCATCGTCACGGTCGTCGCCGCGTTCTCCTGGCGGTACGCCTGGACGCCCGGCACCGGATACCTGGCCAACCTCTTCGACGGCAGCGCGCCGCTGACCGAGCGGGCCAGCTCGCTGGCGATCATCATGCTGGCGGAGATCTGGAAGACCACCCCGTTCATGGCCCTGCTGCTGATGGCCGGGCTGGCGCTGGTGCCGGAGGACCTGCTCAAGGCGGCCTCCACCGACGGGGCGACGGCGTGGCAGCGGTTCACCAAGGTGATGCTGCCGGTGATGAAGCCGGCGATCCTGGTCGCCCTGCTGTTCCGCACCCTCGACGCGTTCCGGGTCTTCGACAACATCTTCGTGCTCACCAACGGCGGCAACGAGACCTCGTCGGTGTCGATGCTCGCCTACAACAACCTGATCCGGGGGCTCAACCTCGGCATCGGCTCCACGATGTCCGTGCTGATCTTCATCACGGTGGCGATCATCGCGTTCGTCTTCGTGAAGCTGTTCGGCACCGCTGCCCCGGGCAGCGACGACGGGGAGAGGCGCTGACATGGCCGACACCACCACCCGGGCGAAGCTGCGCTGGGGCCTGATCGACGTCATCGTGGTCGTCTTCGCCCTGGTCCCGGTGCTCTGGATCGCCTCCCTGTCGTTCAAGACCCCGGCCACCCTGACCGACGGCAAGTTCTGGCCGCGGGAGTGGACGCTCGACAACTACAAGAGCATCTTCGACACCGACCAGTTCGTCCGGGCCCTGGTCAACTCGATCGGCATCGCCCTGATCGCCACGCTCATCGCGGTGGTGCTCGGCGCGATGGCCGCGTACGCGATCAGTCGGCTGGATTTCCCCGGCAAGCGCCTGCTGGTCGGGGTGTCCCTGCTGATCGCGATGTTCCCGCAGGTGTCGCTGGTGTCGCCGCTGTTCGAGATCGAGCGGCAACTCGGCCTCTTCGACACCTGGCCGGGGCTGATCCTGCCGTACATCACCTTCGCGCTGCCGTTGGCGATCTACACGCTGTCGGCGTTCTTCAAGCAGATCCCGTGGGACCTGGAGAAGGCCGCGAAGATGGACGGCGCGACCCAGGCGCAGGCGTTCCGGCGGGTCATCGCCCCGCTGGCCGCCCCGGGCCTGTTCACCACGGCGATCCTGGTCTTCATCTTCTGCTGGAACGACTTCCTGTTCGCCATCACGCTCACCTCGACCGAGCGGGCCCGTACGGTGCCGGTGGCCCTGTCGTTCTTCACCGGTGAGTCGCAGTTCGAGGACCCCACCGGGGCGATCTGCGCCGCCGCCGTGGTGATCACCATTCCGATCATCCTGTTCGTGCTCTTCTTCCAGCGCCGCATCGTCTCCGGTCTGACCTCCGGCGCAGTCAAGGGATAGGTGACAAAATGGCTGACATCGTGCTGGACAAGGTGAGCAAGAGCTTCCCCGACGGCACCGTCGCGGTGCAGGACGTCGACCTGGAGATCGCCGACGGCGAGTTCGTCATCCTGGTCGGCCCCTCGGGGTGCGGGAAATCCACCACCCTCAACATGATCGCCGGGCTGGAGGACATCAGCTCCGGTGAGCTGCGCATCGGCGGGCAACGCGTCAACGACAAGGCCCCCCGGGACCGGGACATCGCGATGGTGTTCCAGTCGTACGCGCTCTACCCGAACATGACCGTCCGGGAGAACATGGCCTTCCCGCTGCGGTTGGCCAAGCTGGACAAGGCGACCATCGACCAGAAGGTGGACGAGGCGGCGAAGGTGCTGGAGCTGACCCCGCTGCTCGACCGCAAGCCGGCGAACCTCTCCGGTGGGCAGCGCCAGCGGGTCGCGATGGGTCGGGCGATCGTCCGGCAGCCCAAGGCGTTCCTGATGGACGAGCCGCTGTCCAACCTGGACGCCAAACTGCGGGTGCAGATGCGTACCGTGGTGTCCCGGTTGCAGAAGAAGCTCGGCACCACGACCGTCTACGTGACCCACGACCAGACCGAGGCGATGACCCTCGGCGACCGCGTGGTGATCATGCGGGGCGGCGCGATCCAGCAGGTCGGCCCGCCCCAGGAGCTGTACGACCACCCCCGCAACCTCTTCGTGGCGGGGTTCATCGGCTCACCGTCGATGAACTTCCTGCACGCCGCCGTGGAGGACGGAAAGCTGCGTACCGCCCTGGGCGACGTGCCGATCGGCGACCGGATCCGCCGCGAGTTGGAGGGGGCCGACGCGCCCCGGGAGCTGATCCTCGGCATCCGGCCGGAGCACTTCGAGGACGCCGAGCTGATCGACGACGAGGCGCGGGCCCGGGGCATGGAGTTCACCGCGCCGGCCGACATCGTCGAGTCGATGGGCTCCGACAAGTACGTCTACTTCACCGTGGAGGGGCAGCGGGCCAGCGCCGCCGAGTTGGAGGAGTTGGCCGCCGACGCCGGTGCCGACTTCAGTGGCGGCGGGGGCAACCTGGTGACCCGGTTGTCGGCCGAGTCGCCGGTGCAGGAGGGGGAGGACCGGCGGGTCTGGTTCAACCTGGAGAAGATCCACCTGTTCGACCCGTCGTCCGGGCGGAACCTCACCCTGCACGAGGGCCGGTCAGCCGGCACGCTCGGCGACTGATCCGCCGGGTGCGCGGTCGACCGGGGCGGTGGCGACCCGCCCGCCGGGGGCCGGTGCGACACGGTCCGGCGGGGTGGCGGCCGGAGGATACGACCGCCACCCCGCGTCGGCATCGTGCCATGCTGGTACGGGGTTGTCGGACCGTCAGCTACGGATAGCCCACTGCTGGTTGCCGCCTCCGTTGCACGCCCACAGGTTGAGTTGCGTCCCGTTGGCGGTGCCGGCGCCGACGGCGTCCAGGCAGAGTCCCGACTGGGCGGAGGTGATGGTCCCGTTGCTGTTCCGGTTCCACTGCTGGTTCGCGCCGCCGTTACAGTCCCAGATGTGGACGACGGTGCCGTTGCTGGTGCCCGACCCGCTGGCGTCCAGGCACTTGTTGCCGTAGACGGTCAGGGTGCGGTTGGTGGTATGGGTCCAGCGCTGGTTGCTGTTGCCGTGGCAGTCCCACAGCTGCAACCGGGCGCCGTTGCTCGTGCTGGAGTTGGCGACGTCGATGCAACGGTTCGACTGGCTACCCGCGATCATGACGTTCGCCTGGCCAGCCGGGGGCGTGGTCGGCGGCGTGGTGGTCGGCGGCGTGGTCGGCGGCGTGGTGGTCGGCGGGGTCGATCCGAACTGGGTGAAGAACCGCCACACCTCAGGCTTGACCCAGCTTCGCGCGCCGCTCTCACAGCCGGCACAACCGTCCACCGGGCCCTGCTGGTGGCCGCCGTCGAACGGGGCCCAGACCACCGGGTAGCCGGCCCGGCACGAGTAGGCGGTGATGATGTGGGTCAGGCTGCCCCGCGCGGGCTCGGGGGCGTTCTGCGCCGCGCAACCGTTGTTCCGGAGCCACCTGTCGCGTAGTGACCGGCCGCTCTGAATGTTGTCGCTGATCCCGTGAATTCCCAGGTACGCCACGGGCTGGGTCCCGCCACTGCAGCCACTGATCGTTCCAGGGGCGGCGATGGCCGCGACCGCACGGAACACCGTCGGCCGGGAACACGCCAACGAGTAGCTCATCGCGCCGCCGTAGCTGAACCCGACCGAGAAGCGTTGTGTCGTGTCGACGCAGAGCGCGTTGTCGATCATGCGGATCATGTCGTCGGTGAAGGTGACGTCCTCACCGTTGGTGTTGGCCCAGCCGTTGTTGATGCCCTGTGGGGCGACGAAGATCGTGGTGTTGTTCGACTGCGACAGCATGCCGTAGTAGGCCCAGGGGTAGCCGTCGGTTCCGCCCGAGGCGACGGCACTGGCGGTGCCACCCAACCAGTGGAACCCGAAGGCCAGCCGGTGCGGGTAGGTGTTGTTGTAGCTGTCGGGGAGCCGGAGGATGAAGCTGCGGCTCTTGCCGCCGCTCTGGATGGTGTGGGTGCCGCTGTTCAGCCCCGGGGCCTTGCCGCAGCCGGCAGTGGTGGCCGCCGCGGCCGGTGGCGCGTTCGTGATGACGTTCGCGCCGACGGCGACCAGGACCAGGGCGGCCAGGATCGTCCCGATTAATGGGGCCGAGCGTTTGCGAGGTGGCACAGGGTCGTCTCCTTACGGGGAGGCCGTCATCCGGTTCGGGGGTGTGACGCCAGAGCACTACCTGGGCCACCCGACCGGACGCGAAGGCGTCACCGAAGCATCGACTTCAGCATGGGACGGCGGTCGAAGCAGCGGGCGCAGACGTCGACCGGTCCGGTGTCATCTCGACCCCCCGGACGGGACGCGGAATCAGTGCATATATCGATGCTCATATTGGTGTGACGTACGACGTCTGTCAAGTCTCGGCCGCTGCGGGAGGCGGGCTACCAGGAGAAGTGCAGCGGCAGGGCGAGGAAGCGGGCGTAGCCTTCCCACGCCGCCTCGACCCGCTGCCTGGTCGACGGGTCCAGCGTGACCAGTGGCTGCACCGTCACGGTGACCCTGGTCCGGGCGAGGCGGCGCTTCCAGGTGCCGATCACCCGGCCGCCGCGTACCACGGTGGACTGGAAGACCCCGTTGCCGCCGGGGACCACCGCCGACATGTGTGCCGGGTCGACCATCAGGGCGCGGTCCTTGAAGCCCAGCAGGTATTCGTCGAAGCCGGGCAGCACGTGCACGTCGTCCACCGGCAGGCGGGGCGCGTCGAGCAACGTCGGGTCGAGATACGACTCCACCCCGTCGACCTGCACCCGGGCCAACTGTCCGGCGTCGGTGGCGACCGCGACGGCGCGTTTCGCGTCGGCGGCGGTCAGCCCCGTCCAACCGGTGAAGTCCCGCCGGGTCGTCGGCCCGTGACTGCGGAAGTACCGGCGGGCCAGGATGCCCAGCGCCTCGTCCCGCTCGGGCCGGTGCGGGTCGGGAGCCCACTCGTCGAGCAGCGCGAAGGTCTGCTCGGTGCCCACGTGCGGGGTGATGCAGGTGACGCCCCGCTGGCTGGCGTACCAGAGCAGGTGGTAGCCGCGCTGACCGGTGACGTCGACACCGGCGGCAGTGAGCGCGGCCAGGCACTGGGCGCGGGTCAGTCGGCCGCCGCCGGCCAGCGCCGCGCCGAGCACGTCGGCGGCCCGGTCGACCTCGGCCTCGGTCAGCCCGAGCACGGCCCGGCGGGCCGGTGCCCCGGCCAGTGCCCGTACGCCGGTCAACTCCAGCATCCAGCGGGCGTCCCGGCAGGGCACCAGGTGCACGGTGCCGCGCATCGGCCAGGTACGCAGCGCCTCGCGCCGCTCCAGGGCGGCCCGCACGTCGGCCTCGGTGCGGCCGGGCAGCCGCAGCCCCAGCGACCACAGGCCGCTCGCCGCGTCCTGGGCCTGCATGGCCCCGAACCACTCCACCACCCCGGCGACGTCCACCGGGCGGCCGGTCGGATGTTCCCGCAGCGCCAGCGCGGTCATCCGCAACGTCAGCGCCTCGCCACCGGTCAGCTCCACCACGCGGTCAGCATAGGAGCGTCCCCCGACACCGGCGGTCACGCCGGGCCCGAACCGGTGGTCACGGCCGGGGTGGGCACCCCTGATCGCGCTACGCCGGTTGCCGAACCGGCGGAGCGCGATCCCCCGTGCAGGTCCCCCCGGCTACCGAAGGTGGTCTCCACCCCCGGCATCCGTGCCCCCCAGGATCGCGTTCCGGCCCGGGCGTGGGAGCGTTCCCGGGCGGAACTTGCGGAAAACTTGAGCTGCGGCCGAAACTCTCGGGACCGCCGGCCGGTCAGTCGAGCCGGCGGTGCATCACCAGCAGGTCGACCAGGCCGAGGTCGGGATGGCGGAAACCCTCCGGTCGTCGTCCACCGCGACCACCGTCCGACCGGGCGGGGCGACCAGCCACCGCCGGGGGCGTCGTCCGCGCTGACGTCGTGCGGCCAGGTGTACGTCTGCCCGGCAGCGACGATCTCCCGCAGGAAGGGCCAGATCGCCGGCCAGTCCTCGGCGGTGGCGGCGCACTGCATGTCCGGATCATGCCACGGCGGAACGTTTGACCCGGCAACCGGCGGGTAGTCGCCGGAGCTGACCCGAATCGAGGAGGACACAGACGATGGACGGCCAGGTCAAGGTAGCGGTCATCTACTACAGCGCGACCGGCATCACCTACCAGATGGCGCAGGCGGCGTGCGAGGCCGCCGGGGAGGCGGGGGCCGAGGTACACCTGCGCAAGGTGCGGGAGTTGGCACCCGACGAGGCGATCCGCTCCAACGCGGGCTGGCAGGCGCACCGGCTGGAGACCCAGGACGTGATGGAGGCCGAGATCGACGATCTGGCCTGGGCCGACGTGGTGATCTTCGGTAGCCCCACCCGGTACGGCATGATCGCCGCCCAGCTCAAGCAGTTCATCGACACCACCGGCCCGCTCTGGGCCAACGGGGCGCTGGCCGACAAGGTCTACAGCGGCTTCACCTCCACCGCCACCTCGCACGGCGGCCAGGAGTCGACCCTGCTGTCGCTGTTCACGATCTTCTACCACTGGGGTGGTGTGGTGGTCACCCCTGGTTACACCGACCCGAGCCAGTTCGTCGCCGGCAACCCGTACGGCGCCTCGCACACCAGCAACAACGGCGAGGTCGCCCCGGATCATGTGGCGCTCGCGGCCACCGCGCTGACCGCCAAGCGGGCGGTCCGGATCGGCGCCGCCGTCAAGCGCGGCCTCGCCGGCTGAGCCGCCGGACCACACCGGGCAGCCGGACCGCACCGGCCCGGCGGGTGACCGGTGGACCGGACGGGGGCTCTCGACCCGTCCGGTCCACCGGCCACCGCCCTGCTACCCGCTCACCGGATCACCATGCGCCGTCACCGCCGGTCGGGCCAGCAACTGCCCCAGCAACTCGGCCAGCACCGCCAGGCCGTCCCGGCTGAGCACCGACTCCGGGTGGAACTGCACCCCGGCGAAGGCCGGCCCGCGCAGCGCGTGCACCGACCCGTCCTGCGGGTCCCGGGCCAACTCCACCGGCCCGTACGGCGAGCCGATCCGGTCGGTGGCCGCCCGCGCGGTGAACGTCGAGTAGAAACCCACCCGACGCGGCACCCCGAACAGCGACACCTCTCGTTGCAGCCCCTGGTAGGGGGCGGTGCGGCGGTGCAGCGTCAACCCCAGCAGCCCGCTGAGCAGTTGGTGACCCAGGCACACCGCCAGGGTGGGCCGGCCCGCGTCGAGCCGCCGGGTCAGCAGCCCGCGCAGGGCCGCCATCTTCGGTTCGTCGACCGCGCCGGGGTCACCCGGCCCGGGGCCGACGACCACCAGGTCGTACCCCTCGTCCTGGCCGGGGGTGTGCCACGGCCGGACGTCCACCGCCAGGCCCAACGCCCGCAACTGGTGGGCGAGCATCCCGGTGAAGGTGTCCTCCCCGTCGACCACCAGCGCCCGCCGGCCGGTCGCCCCGGGCAGCACCGTCGCGCCAGGCACCCGCTGGTCGAGCCAGAACCGGGCCAGCGGGGCGTTGCGGGCGGCGAGCACCGCGCGGATCTCCGGGTCGTCGGCCAACCGCACCGGCGGGTACGGGCCGACGGCCGCCGCCTGCGGGCCCAGCCCCAGCGCGGCGAGCACCCCGGCGGCCTTGGCGTGCGTCTCGGCGACCTCGCCGGCGGCGGTGGAGTGGCGGACCAGGGTCGCCCCGACCGGCACCCGCAGCTGCCCGGCGGGGGAGATCTCGGCGGTCCTGATCAGGATCGGCGCGTCCAACGTCTGCCGGCCCTCGGCGTCGCGGCCCAGCAACGCCAGCACGCCGGAGTAGTAGCGCCGGCCGGTACGTTCGTGCCGGGCGATCACCCGGCAGGCGTTCTGCATCGGGCTGCCGGTCACCGTCGGGGCGAACATGGTCTCCCGCAGCACCTCCCGGACGTCCTTCGTGCCCCGACCGGCCAGCAGGTACTCGGTGTGCGCCAGGTGCGCCATCTCCTTGAGGTACGGCCCGACCACCTGGCCGCCGTGCTCGGCGACGCCGGCCATCATCTTCAGCTCCTCGTCGAGGACCATGTAGAGCTCCTCGACCTCCTTCGGGTCGCGCAGGAACCGCAGCAGCCCGTCCCGCTCGGCGGCCGTCCCGGTGTGTCGGAAGGTGCCGCTGATCGGGTTCATCATGACCAGGCCGTCGTCGACGCTGACGTGCCGTTCCGGGCTCGCGCCGACCAGTATCCGGGTGCCGGTGTGCACCAGGAACGTCCAGTACGCGCCCCGCTCGTCGCGCAGCAGCCGGCCCAGCGCCGCCAGCGCGGCACCCAACGGGGCGCCCTGCACCGTGGCGTGCAGGGTGCGGTGGATGACGAAGTTCGCCCCCTCACCCCGACCGATCTCCTCGGCCAGCACCCGTTCGACGACCCGCGCGTACTCCTCGTCGTCGATGTCGAAGGCGGCGTCGCCGGTGACCACCGGCCCGGTCGGCAGGGCGGCGAGCAGGTCGGCCAGCGGCAGCTCGACGTGCCCGGTGACGGTCAGGTACTCCAGCGGGACACCGTCGTCCACGCACTCGAAGCCCCGTTCGGCGATCTGCCGGTACGGCACCAGCGCCAGCGTCCGGGGGCCGGGACCGCCCTCGGGCAGCGGCAGATCGGCGAGCCGGTCGGCGACGTGTACCGGGCCGGTGAACAGGTCGACGTGGTCGATGCCCTCGCGGCGGAGCAGGACGAACGGGCCGGGGTCCCCGCCGTCGGCGACGGCGGCGAGCAGGTCGTACGGGTGGTTCATCGGGTTCTCCTCGTGGGCCGGGCCGCTTCGTCGGGCGGCCCCGGTGCCGGGGAGGTATCCGTCGGCCGCCTCGTCGGGGCGGCCGCGTGAGAGCTACGCGCGGGGGATGGCCGCCGGGTCGGCGGGCCACCAGCAGGTCAGGTGCGCGGGCATAACGACACCCTAGGCGGCGCACGGGCGGCGGGGAAGGGCGTTCCCACCGGCAGCGCCGGGTAGCGTGACCCGCGATGAACATTCTCGCTCTCGACCTGGGCACCTCCTCGGTACGGGGACTGGTGCTCGACGCCGACGCCGATCCGCTGCCGGGAGCGTTGGCCCGCCGCAGGGTGCACCTGTCGGTCACCGAGGACGGTGCCGGCACCCTGGACGCCGCCGCCTACCTGGCCGGCCTGACCGAGTGTCTGGACGAGTTGGCCGCCGCCGGTCACCTGCGCGACGTCCGGCTGGTCGCGGTCTGCGCGCAGTGGCACTCGGTGCTGCCCCTGGACCGGGCCGGTGACCCGCTCGGCCCGGTGCTGACCTGGCTGGACACCCGGCCCGCACCCGCCACCGGCGCGACCGGCCCGGCCGATCCCGAGGACTTCCACGGCCGTACCGGAGCGTGGTGGCACCGCTGCTACTGGTCGGTGCGGCTGCCCTGGCTGCGGGACCGGACGACCGGGGTGACCCGGTTCGCCGGCCTGGTCGAGTACATCCTCGGCCAGTTGCTCGACAGCGCGCCGATGTCGGTGTCGATGGCCTCCGGCACCGGCCTGCTCGACCTGCGTCGGCTCGACTGGGACGCCGAGGCCGCCGCGTTGGCCGGGGTCCGGCCGGGCGAGCTTCCCGAGCTGGCCCCGATGGACTGGCACGGCCGGTTGCGGTCCGCGCACGCCCGGCGGTGGCCGCAACTCGCCGAGGCGGACTGGGCCGCCCCGGTCGGTGACGGGGCCGCCTCCAACGTCGGCTCCGGCTGCGTGGACCCCCGCCGGGCGGCGGTCACCGTCGGCACGTCGGCCGCGGTACGGCTGATCCAGCGGGTCCCGGCCGCCACGGCGTTGCCGCCCCTGCCCGCCTCGCTGTGGCGCTACCGGGTGGACCACGAGTACGTGGTGACCGGCGCGGCGTACTCGTCCGGGGGGAACCTGTTCGCCTGGGCCAACCGGGAACTGCGGCTACCCGAGGGGGCCGACCTCGACGCGGCGTTGGCCCGGTTGTCCCCGGACGGTCTGCTCTCCGTGAATCCACGGCTGGGCGGGGACCGGCCCCCCGGTCTGACCCCGGCCGGCTCCGGTGAGCTGCGCGGGCTCAGCTTCTCCAGCACCGGGGTGGACATCCTCGCCGGCCTGATGACCGGGTTGTGCCGGATGGTCGCCGACGACCTCGCCGTGCTGGAGTCCGGTGTCGACTCCCCGGTCGAGGTGGTGCTCGGTGGGGGAGCGGTGACCGCCTCCGCGTGGTGGCGTACGGCGTTCGCCGCGGCGCTCGCGCCGCGACCGGTCCGGCACCGCGCGGAGCGGGAGATCGGGGCCACCGGCGCCGCGCTGGTCGCCCTGGGTCGGGTGCCCGATGCGGACCGGCTCGGCGGCACCGGCCGTACGGAGGAGGACCCCTTGCCGACCTCGACCGCCGGGTCCGGCACGTCCGCCCGGCCGGATGCCCCGTCGACCCGTTGACACTGGTGTCTGGCCTGGTTGGATGGACCGGGCCCCCCGTCGTGGGGACGGGGACCGAGGAGGCGAGACGTGGACGCAGGTCCCGACCCGACACCGAGCGCGGAGTCGCCGGGTCGGAACCGGCTCGACGAGCGGGTCGTGCCGCATCGACGGCGCTCGCCGTTGCGGCTGCGGGACTGGCGGATGCGGACCAAGCTCGCCACCGTCCTGGTCATCCCGTCGGTGGCGTTCCTGGTGCTGGCCGGGGTGCAGGCCACCGGCCTGGTCGGGCGGACCACCGCGCTCAACGACTTCGCCCGGCAGGTCGGCATCGGTCAGCAGATCACCACGGCGGTGGACCGCCTCCAGCAGGAACGGGACCGCACCGCCGGTGAACTGGCGGCGCTGCGCCGTGCGGGCACCTCCGCCGACCGGGACGCCGCACTGCTCGCCCTGCGGCCGCTGCACTCCGCCACCGACACGGCCGTCGGCGCGCTGCGCGAGGCGGCCGGCCCGCTGGCCGACTCCGACGCCGCCTGGCAGGTCGCCTACGCGGAGGCGCTGGAGGCGTACGACCAGGTGGTCTACATCCGGGCGGCGGTGCCGCCGGCGGTGCTGAGCAGCGAGACCATCCTCGGTAACTACCACCGGGCGGTGGAGGCGCTGCTCGGGCTGCTCGCCGAGCCCGACCCCGGGCCGGACCGGCCGGAGCTGACCGATGTGGTGCTGCGTTACGTGCAGCTGGCCCGGGTCAAGGAGCTGTCGTCGCGAATCCGGGGCCAGCTGTACGCCGCCGGCCGGGCCGGCCGGTACGGCCTGGAGGACCAGGTGAACCTGACCGACCTGCGGGCCCAGCAGTTGGCCGCGTTGGGCGCGTTCCGGGTCGCCGCGACCGCCGCCCAGATCCAGGCGTACGACCGGACCTCCCGCGAGGGGGCGTTCGTCGACGCCACCCGGTTGGAGGAGAAGAGCATCGCGACCGGCAGCACCGCACTGCCTGCGGTGCTGCCCGCGAACCAGTGGTGGACGGCCAGCGAGCAGCGGCAGGCGCTGCTGCGGCAGTTGGAGACCCGGGTGCTCGACGACGCGGTGGTCCGGGCCGACGAGGTCAGCGGCGCCCAGCTGCGCACCACCCTGCTGGTGCTCGGCGGCGTCGTGGTGGTGCTCGCCCTGGCGGTGCTGCTCGCCGTGCTGGTGGGCCGGTCGATCGCGAACTCGATGCAGCGGCTGCGTGACCAGGCCCTGCGGATCGCCCAGGTCGAGCTGCCGCACGCCCTGGACCGGTTGCGTGCTGTCGACGGTGGGGTGCCGGAGATCGACGTGCCGCCCGCCGTGGTCCGGTCGCTCGACGAGATCGGCGAGCTGGCCGAGGCGTTCGTGGCGGTGCACCGCAGCGCGGTCAGCGTGGCGGTGGAGCAGGCGGAGACCCGGCGTACCGTCAACGCGATGTTCGTGAACCTGGCCCGACGCAGCCAGGTGCTGGTGGAGCGGCAGCTGGAGCTGCTCGACGACCTGGAACGGGAGGAGGCCGACCCGGACCAGTTGGAGAACCTGTTCAAACTGGACCACCTGGCCGCCCGGATGCGCCGTAACGACGAGAGCCTGCTGGTGCTGGCCGGCACCGAGTCCACCCGCCGGTGGAACCGACCGGTGCGGTTGGGCGCGGTGCTGCTCGCCGCCAGTGCCGAGATCGAGCAGTACCAGCGGGTCCGCCACGAGTCGGTGGCCGACCTGTACGTGGTCGGGCACGCCGTCGGCGAGCTGGTGCACCTGATGGCGGAGCTGCTGGAGAACGCGACCGCCTTCTCCCGGCCGGACACCGCGGTCCAGGTGACCGCGCGGGCCGAGGGCGGTGGTGCGGTGGTGGAGATCGCCGATGCCGGCCTCGGTATGAGCCCGACGGCGTTGGCGCAGGCCAACGCGGTGCTGGCGGCGCCACCGGCGGCGGACGTGGCGGCCATCGAGCGGATGGGTCACTTCGTGGTCAGCCACCTGGCCGCACGGCACGGCGTCGGGGTGCGGCTGACGGCCGCGGGGCAGGGTCTGGTGGCGCGGATCGCGCTGCCGGCGACCCTGCTCGCGCCGGCTCCGGCGGTGGAGCTGGACGCGCCCGCCGGGCAGCGGGCCCTCACCACCTTCGCCCCGGTCGACCCGGTGCCCCGCCGCGTCGAGGCGGCGCGTCAGTCCGGGCCGGTCGGCCCGGCCGACCTGCCGGTGGCCGGGCGGCCCCCGCAACAGTGGCCGGGGGTGCCGGACCAGCGGCCCGGGCTGCCGGCCACCCTGCCGGTTCGCGCCGCGGACGTGCTGGCGCCGGTGGCCCCCGCCCCGGCCGACGAGGGTGGCGGTTGGTGGTCCCGGCAGGGGCCGGCCCCGTCCTCGCCGGTGTCGCTGGGGAAGAGCACTCCGGCACCGCCGCTCACCCCGGTGACCGGCGGCACCAACGACCGGGGACTGCCGGTGCGGGTGCCGATGGCCCAGTTGACCTCGGTGACCGAGCCGGCCCGGCCATCGTCGGCGCGGGTGCGCGAGGACCTGGACCCGGAGGCGGTGGGCGGGATGCTGTCGCGGCTCTACAGCGGCGTGCGCCGTGCCGAGGCCGAGGAGACCACCGAGTTAATCTTGCCGCCGGGTGCGCGCAGCGAAGGAGGACGACAGTGATGACACTGAGCCAGGAGGCGCGTGACCTGAACTGGTTGGTCAACGCGTTCGCGGAGCGGGTGCCCGGGGTGGCGCACGCGGTGGTGGTCTCCTCGGACGGTCTGCTGGTGGCGATCTCGGCGCACTTGCCCCGGGACCACGCGGACAAGTTGGCGGCGGTCACCTCGGGGCTGATGAGCATCACCGCGGGCGCGGCCCAGATGTTCGACGGGGACATCGTCAAGCAGACGGTGGTCGAGATGGGCCGGGGCTACTTCCTGGTGATGCAGATCCGCGACGGTTCGATCCTGGCCACCCTGGCCGGCGCGGACGCGGACGTCGGCGTGGTGGGCTACGAGATGGCCCGGCTGGCCAAGCAGGCCGGCGAGATGCTGACCCCGGCGCTGCGCGCGGAACTCCAGCAGGCCCTGCCCCGCTGACCCGGCGCGGGGCGGGACGGCCGGGGGCACCGGTGCGGAGCTACGAGGACGGTGCCCGTCGGCTGCCGGGCCGGACCGCCCCCACGCGGTCCGGCCGTGCCGGTGGTGTCTTCCGTTTCCCGGCCGACGGCCCTACAGGCCGTTGTCCCGGATGACCTGGCGGTACCAGTGGGCGCTGCGCTTCAGGACCCGCCGCTGGGTCGGGTAGTCCACATAGACCAGCCCCCAACGCTGTTCGTATCCCTCTGCCCACTCGAAGTTGTCCAGCAGCGACCAGACGTGGTAGCTCTCCAGTGGTACGCCGTCGGCGATGGCCCGGTGGGCGGCGGCGAGGTGGTCGCGCAGGAAGGCGATCCGACCGGGGTCGTCGACGGTGCCGTCCGGGCCGAGGGTGTCCGGGCAGGGCAGGCCGTTCTCGGTGACGGTGATCGGGATCGGTCCGTAGTCGCGGGTGACCCGGGTCAGGGTGTCGTACATGCCCTGCGGGTAGATCTGCTGCCAGTCCGCCTCGCTGGTGGGCCAGCGGGTGACGGTGTTGCCGTTGCCGGTCAGGTAGAGCGGGGTGTAATACTGCACCGCGAGCAGGTCGACCGGGCTGGCGATGATCGCCAGGTCACCGTCGCGGATGCCCTTGACCATCCGGCTGTCCGGGCCGAGGTCGGCCAGCACGTCGGCCGGGTAGGCCCCGGTGAGGATGGAGTCCAGGTAGAGCCGGTTCTCGTACCCGTCGTGCAGGGTCGCGGCAGAGGCGGCGGCCGGGCTGTCATCGGCGGGGTAGCACGGGTGCAGGTTCAGCGCCGGGCCGATCCGGGTGTCGTAGCCGGTGGCGCGCAGCGCGCGGACGGCGAGGCCGTGGGCGAGCTGGAGGTGGTGGGCAACCAGGTAGGCGGCGTCGGCGTCCTGCCGGCCCGGGGCGTGGTGGCCCCAGAGGTAGCCGTTCTGCACCACGGTCTTGGGTTCGTTGATGGTCAGCCAGACCGGCACCTGGTCGCCGATGCCCCGGTAGACGGCGTTGGCGTAGTCGGCGAACCGGTGGGCGGTGTCCCGGTTCTCCCAGCCGCCGTCGTCCTGCAACGCCTGCGGCAGGTCCCAGTGGAAGAGGGTGACCATCGGGGCGATGCCGCGTTCGTGCAGCCCGTCGATGACCCTTCTGTAGAAGTCGAGCCCGCGCTGGTTGGGCTTGCCGGTGCCGTCGGCCTGGATCCGGGGCCAGGAAATGGAGAACCGGTAGCTGCGCAGCCCGAGGTCGCGCATCAGGTCCAGGTCGTCGGCCCAGCGGTGGTAGTGGTCGGCGGCCACGTCCCCGGTGTCACCGTTGCGGGTACGTCCGGGGGTGTGGCTGAAGGTGTCCCAGACCGATTCGCCCCGGCCGTCCTCCTTCGCGGCACCCTCGATCTGATACGCCGAGGTGGCGGCGCCCCAGCCGAAGTCGTGCGGGAATCGCACCCGCTCCGCGGTGGGGTCGGCGCTCGGGTCGCCACCCTTCGGCGTGTCACAGCCGGCGGCGAGGGCGCCGGTGGCCGCGATCAGGCCACCGGCACCGGTGGCGGCGGAGAGCCCGGCGCCGGCGGTGGCGGTGGCGGAGAGCGCGGCGCGCCGCAGCAGGCGTCGCCGGGTGAGTATCGACATGGATCTTTCTCCTCAGGGTGCGGGCCACCCCGACGGCCGGGAGCGCTCCCAGCGCGGGCGTGCGACGGCCCGGCCGCCACGGGGGCGGACCGCCAGCCTAGAGGGCCGCGCGCGTGGGCGGCCGGGATGGGGAATCGGGAGTGTGGCGGGCGCCGTCGAGGGACGGTCGGCCCAACTGCCGAGGGGCAGATAGCGATCGAGGCCGGCCGGGCGGCGCGCACGCCTGACCCGTCGGCCTCTTTTCCTGTCGAGTACGGGGGTTTAGTGTGGGGACGGGGGAGGGCAACCCCCGTCCCCACCTGTGTTGCACACACGCACGCTCGAATTGGCGTCCGGTCATGCGTGTCGCGCGGGAGCCGGGCCACGCGAGTGGCTCTGGTTCCACCTCCCTCCGTGATGGTGGGTGATGGCTGGCGACGGTGTCCGGGCTGGCCCGTCGTCAGCCGTTCGGGCTGAACCCCGTGGTCGGGCGACCACGGTTCTGACCTTCACTTGTTGCATCTCCGTCGATGGAAGCGCTCCCATCGGCGATGCTGCGACTGTAACGCCCGTCACGGCTTTGTGAAAGCCCCTAAACGAGATCGAAACATCGACCTGCGTTTCGATACTGGTAGTTGTTGTGGGAGCGCTTCCATGGCACACTGTCGAATCAACGCAGCGGAGCCAAGCACGCGCGAGTGATGGGTCGCCGAGGGCATCCGGGTCTCCCGGACGGCACCCGAAGGAACGGCACGGCCGGTCTGAGCGGCCGTACCCCGTCCCTGCCCCGGCCCACCGGCCGGACCGACCACCATTCCGGCGCCTCCGTCCCCCCGCGCACCCCTGTATCCGCGCGTGGAGGTGCCTCCGCCGGGGCCCGCAGCCCCGGCCCGGTCCGAGGAGACACCGCGCACATGAGACTCATGGCAAGACGTCGCCGCACGGCGATGCTCGCCGCCACCGCACTCGCCATCGGCGGGGTTGGCCTGCCGGCCAGCGCGGCCCAGGCCGCGCCGGCCTGCGACGTGGTCTACGCCACCAACGACTGGGGCAGCGGCTTCACCGCGAACGTCACCATCAAGAACATGGGCGACGCGCTCAGCAGCTGGTCGCTCAAGTGGACCTTCCCGAACAGCAGCCAGCGGGTCACCCAGGGCTGGTCGGCGAAGTGGAGCCAGAGCGGCAGCGAGGTCACCGCCAACAGCGAGTCGTACAACGGCAGCCTCGGCACCGGGGCCTCCACGATCATCGGCTTCAACGGCTCCTACTCGGGCAGCAACCCGAAGCCGACGTCGTTCACCCTGAACGGCACCCCGTGCAACGGCACTCCGGCCAACCAGCCGCCGACGGTCTCCCTCGGCGTGCCCGCCGGCCCGTTCACCGCGCCGGCCGACGTGCCGCTGACCGCCACCGCGAGCGACCCGGACGGGACGATCAGCAAGGTCGAGTTCTACCGCAACGGCCTGCTGGTCAACACGGACACCTCCGCGCCGTACGGCTACACGCTGACCTCGCTGCCGGCCGGCAGCTACACGGTCCAGGCCAAGGCGTACGACAACGCCAACGGCATCGGCGTCGCCGAGAAGTCGTTCACCGTCGGCGCCGCCACCGGCCCGGTGCTGGTCGCCACGCCGTCCACGGTGAGCGTCAACGAGGGTGGCAGCACCACCTTCAACCTCAAGCTGAGCGCCGCGCCCTCGGGCAACGTGCCGGTCACCCTCACCCGCGCCGGTGACACCGACATCACGGTCTCGCCGTCCACCGTCACGCTGACCCCGAGCAACTGGAACACCGGGGTCACCGTCACGGTCGCCGCGGCGGAGGACACCGATACCGCCGGTGGCGCCGCCACCATCACCGCGGCCGGCACCGGAGTCTCCTCGGTGGTGGTCACCGCCACCGAGATCGACAACGACACCCCCGGTGGGGACAACGCCTACGTGGCGAAGTTCCTGGAGCAGTACGGCAAGATCAAGAACTCGGGCTACTTCAGCCCCGAGGGCGTGCCGTACCACTCGATCGAGACGCTGATCGTCGAGGCGCCCGACCACGGCCACGAGACCACCTCCGAGGCGTTCAGCTACTGGCTGTGGCTGGAGGCCTACTACGGCCGGGTGACCCAGAACTGGGCCCCGTTCAACAACGCGTGGACGGTGATGGAGAAGTACATCATCCCCACCCACGCCGACCAGCCCACCGCGGGCTCCGCCGGCACCCCGCAGTACGCCGCGGAGTACAACCTGCCCAGCCAGTACCCGTCGGCGCTGAACGCCAGCGTCCCGGTCGGCCAGGACCCGCTGCGCTCGGAGCTGCAGTCCACCTACGGCACCGGCGACATCTACGGCATGCACTGGCTGATGGACGTCGACAACACCTACGGCTTCGGCCGCTGCGGTGACGGCACCACCAAGCCGGCGTACATCAACACCTTCCAGCGCGGCACCCAGGAGTCGGTCTGGGAGACCATCCCGCAGCCGTCCTGCGACACCTTCAAGCACGGCGGCCAGTACGGCTACCTCGACCTGTTCGTCAAGGACTCGAGCGCCCCGGCCAAGCAGTGGAAGTACACCAACGCCCCGGACGCCGACGCCCGCGCCATCCAGGCCGCGTACTGGGCGCAGACCTGGGCCAAGGCGCAGGGCAAGCAGGCCGACGTCGCGGCCACCGTGGCCAAGGCCGCCAAGATGGGCGACTACCTGCGGTACGCGATGTACGACAAGTACTTCAAGAAGATCGGCAACTGTGTCGGGGCCAGCACCTGCCCCGCCGGCACCGGCAAGGACTCGGCGCACTACCTGCTGTCCTGGTACTACGCCTGGGGCGGCGCGTACGACGCCAGCGCGGGCTGGTCCTGGCGGATCGGTTCCAGCCACAACCACTTCGGCTACCAGAACCCGTTCGCGGCCTGGGCGATGACGAACGTGAACGAGCTGAAGCCGAAGTCCCCGACCGCGGTCGCGGACTGGCAGAAGAGCCTCGACCGGCAGCTGGAGTTCTACACCTGGCTCCAGTCCGCCGAGGGCGGCATCGCCGGTGGCGCCACCAACAGCTGGGACGGTAGCTACGCCCAGCCGCCGTCGGGCACCGCCACCTTCTACGGCATGTTCTACGACGTCGACCCGGTCTACAACGACCCGCCGTCGAACCAGTGGTTCGGCATGCAGGTCTGGTCGATGCAGCGCATCGCCGAGCTCTACCTGGAGACCGGCAACACCAAGGCCAAGGCGCTGCTCGACAAGTGGGTGCCGTGGGCGATCGCCAACACCAAGCTGGGCACCAACTGGTCGGTCCCGTCCGAGCTGAAGTGGACGGGCCAGCCCGCCAACTGGAACCCGAGCAGCCCGGCGGCCAACACCGGCCTGCACGTCGAGGTCATGTCCACGGGCCAGGACGTCGGCGTCACCGGCTCCCTCGCCCGGACCCTGATCGCGTACGCGGCGAAGTCCGGCAACACCCAGGCGAAGACCACCGCCAAGGGCCTGCTGGACGCGCTCTCGACGGCCAGCGACAGCAAGGGTGTCTCGACGACGGAGACGCGCGGCGACTACAAGCGCTTCGACGACGTCTACAACGCCACCGACGGCCAGGGTCTCTACGTGCCGCCGGGCTGGACCGGGAAGATGCCCAACGGTGACACCATCGCCGCCGGCAAGAGCTTCCTGGACATCCGGTCGTTCTACAAGAACGACCCGGACTGGCCGAAGGTCGACGCGTACCTCAAGGGCGGCCCCGAGCCGACGTTCAACTACCACCGGTTCTGGGCCCAGTCCGACATCGCCATGGCGTACGCGGACTACGGGATGCTCTTCCCGAACGGCTGAGTTGACCCTGCCGGGTGGGTGGCGCGGCGCCGCCCACCCGGAGGCCGACCGGGCCCGGGGGAGCGGACGCCCGGTCGGCGGGCGGCCTGATTCCCACGGTCAGGCCGGGGGTGGGTCGACCGTCCGGCCGACGCAGCGGAACGGCCGGCCCACCCCACCATCCCCCTTCCCCGCCTCGGCGGGAAAGCCGTGAAAAAAGAGGGCGCGCGGGATAACGCGACGCCACCTGACGGAGTACCGTGTTGATCGGAGAGGCCGCTCCCCCCGTGGCGGCCTCTCCATTAACGTCTCCACCCCCGGCCACACCCCGGCCCTCCGGTCGCGCCTCAGCGGGGTTCCACCGGGTGTCGCAGCCCCGGATGACCGGTCGGTAGCGACCGGCGGATCACCACCCAGCTCACCGTCAGCGCCGCCGCCACCAGCGGCCAGGTCAGCGCGACCCGGGCCACGGTCAACGCGAGCACCTGCCCGCCCAGCCACAGCGGCAGGAACACCGCCACCCGCACGACGTACGTCGCCGCCCACACCCAACTGCCCCGCCCGTACGCCCGCAGCAGCGCCGGGTCGCGCCGCCACCGCCCGCGCTGTCGCAACGCCGCGCCGACGACCACCCCGAGCAGCGGTCGGCGCACCACGATGCTGACCATCCAGACCAGCGCGCTGGCCAGGTTCGAGAAGACCTGCACCGCGAAGAAGTCGGCCGCCCGGCCGGTGCGCAGGGCCACCACCGCGGCCAGGCAGACCGCGAGCAGCCCGATCAGCACCGCCCGGGGACGGTCCCCGCGCCGCCACCGCCACAGCGCCACTGCCGTGCCGGCCAGCACGGCCACGGCGACCCCGCCGACGACCGACCGTCCGGTGGCCAGCCAGCCGATGGTGAACGCCACCGGCGGCAGGGTCGCGTCGACCGCGCCGCCCCGGCCACCGAGCAGGCTGGCCAACGACTCCGCCTGGTCCGTCGCCACCGCCGGTTCCCGCCCCGCCGGCTGCCCGACCGCCGACCCCGGTGCCGCCGACTGCGGTTCCCGCCCGTGTGGTGTCGGCGGCTGTGGTGCGGGCCCGTGCGGTGCGGGCCCCTGCGGTGCGGGCCCCTGCGGTGTTGGCGGGTCACCGGCCGGCGGCTGCCGGGTCGGTCGTCCGTGCTGCGGTGTGCCGGTCACCGTCACCTCCCGTGGTCCGGGTGTCAAGGTATCCGGGTCGAGCCGGTGGGCCCCCGCGCGACGTGCCGGGCATGCCGCTACGGTGTGCGGGTGCGAGCGACGGCAAGGGGTTGGACCGCGGTCTGGTTGGTCGTGCTGGCGTTGGCCCAGACGGCGGCCTTCCTGCTGGTGTGGCGGTTCGCCGTGCACACCGGCACCGGGCAGTGGCTCGACACGGTCGCGTTGACCGGCAACCGGATCGGCCAGGACCGCATCGACGGGCCGGTCAACCGGATCCTCAACGCCATGTCGGTGGTCTCCCTGCTGGCGGCCATGGTGGTGATCTTCTTCATCGCCCTGATCCGGGGCCGCAAGGCGCTCGCCATCTCGGCCACCCTGCTGATCGCCGGGGCGAACGTCACCACCCAGGTGCTCAAGCACGTCATCGACCGGCCGGCGCTCGGTATCGATCCGCAACGCGACGCGGTCGGCAACAGCCTGCCCAGTGGACACACCACCATCGCCGCCTCGGTGGCGCTGGCGCTGATCCTGGTGCTCCCGGCCAAGGTGCGCGTCCTCGGGGCGTTCCTCGGGGTCGCGTACGCGGCCGTCGCCGGGGTCGCCACCCTCTCCGCCGGCTGGCACCGGCCCAGCGACGCGATCGCCGCGTTCCTGGTCGTCGGGGTCTGGGCGGCGTTGGCCGGCCTGCTCCTGCTGATCTTCCAGCACGAGCAGGCGCAGGTCGCCCCGGACGACGCGCACAAGGTGGCCGCCAGCGTGCTCGGCGTCGGCGGCCTGCTCGCCGTCCTCGGCTGCGGACTGGCCCTGTCCGGTCTGCTCGACCAGCAGCAGGTGCCGGTGGACGAGTTGGCCCGCCGGCCCCTGTTCATCGGGTACGCCGGCAGCGCCGCCGGTATCGCCGGCACCATGGGGGTGGTGGCGGCGCTGGTGCTGCTCTCCGTGCACCGCCTGGTGCCCCGCTGGAAGGGCTGACGGCGGCCCTGCGCCACCGGTCGGCGGTCCACGGGCTCGCCGACGGGTCGACGTCCGGGTCCCGGCCGTCGTGGCGTCGCCGCTAACGGCGGTAGGTCCCCACCATCGTCCCGCTGGCCAGTCCCCGGCCGGCGATCGCCGCGTGCACGTCGGCCGCCTGCGGTTCGTCGGCCAGGTCCGGGGGACGCTCCAGCGCGTACAGCCGGAAGAAGTACCGGTGCGTCTCCTCGCCCTGCGGCGGGTGCGGCCCGCCCCAACCGGTCGTGCCGAAGCCGTTGGGCCATTCCCGACCACCCTCGGGCAGCGCCCCCTCTCCCATCCCGTCCGAGGTGGGGGAGATGCCGGTGACCAGCCAGTGCAGGAACGGGCTGCGCCCGGCGTCCGGGTCCTCCACCAGCAGGAGCAACTCGGTCGCCGCCGACGGCACGTCGGACCACTGCAACGGCGGTGACACGTTGCCGCCGTCCCGGGCGAACCGCCCCGGCAGCAGGTCGTGATCGGTGAACGCGGTGCTGCGCAGCATCAACCCGGCCATCTGGCGACCGCCCCCTCTCCTCGGCCCGCCGCGGGTACCCGGCCCCACCCCGGCGAAACCGGATGCCAGGCTGTGACCATGGACGCGGCGTACCCGGACGACCGGACAGCGGCGGTACGCGAGGCGTTCCGCGGCAAACCCCCATCACCCCGGGCAGCCCCGCCGCTGCTGCCGCTATCCCCGGTGATCAAGAAGTTTGTGTCATGTTGATGATCGAACTTGACGTGAACCTCTTGATCACCGGGGACCGCAGCGGTGGGGTGGGGTGGGCCGGGTGGGGTGGTTAGAGGGGTGGGGCGGCGGGTTCTGTGGGTGAGCGCGAAGGCGTACACCAGGTCGAAGAAGAGCTCCAGGAAGGTCGCGCCCTGCGCCGGCCCCGGTACGCCGCAGCGGGGCGGCCTGGTCGCCGCCCGTCATGATCGCCCGCAGCTGCCGTCGGCCCCGCCCACCAGGGGTCAGCAGCAGTCCGGCCGGACCCGGGGACGGACAACGCGACGATCCACCCTTGTTCCGCCGGGGACGAGCGGGCACCATCGACCGGATGACGAACCGATGGGGCTTCACGGTGCCGCTGACCGGCGTCCCGCTCGCCGAGCACGCCGCCTGCTACGCGGCCCTCGAACGGGCCGGTTTCACCGACCTGTGGTCGTCCGAGGTCAACGGCACCGACGCGTTCACCCCGCTGGCGCTGGCCGCCGCCTGGCAGCCCGGGCTGCGGCTGGGCACCGCGATCACCCCCGCCTTCACCCGGGGGCCGGGCCTGTTGGCGATGAGCGCGGCGGCGCTGGCCGAGGCCGCCCCGGGCCGGTTCGCGCTGGGCATCGGCGCGTCCTCCCCGGTGGTGGTGGGGGACTGGAACGGCGTGCCCTACACCGAACCGTTCCGGCGTACCCGCGACCTGTTGCGGTTCCTCCGGCCGGCCCTGCGGGGCGAGACGGTCGACGGGGCGTTCGACACCTTCCGGGTGCGCCGGTTCACCCTGGAGCGCCCGCCGGCCAGCCCACCACCGCTGCTGCTGGCCGCGCTGCGTCCGGGGATGCTGCGGCTCGCCGCCGCCGAGGCCGACGGGGTGATCCTCAACTGGCTGGCCGCCGACGACGTCCCCCGGGTCCGCGCCGAGCTGACCGGTCGCGGCCCGGGCTTCGACGTGGTCGCCCGGATCTTCGTCTGCCCCACCGAGGACGCCGATCACGCCCGCGCTCTCGGCCGCCGGCTGATCACCAGCTACCTCACCGTCCCCGCGTACGCGGAGTTCCACCGTTGGCTCGGGCGGGAGCCGGTGCTCGGCCCGGTCTGGGCGGCCTGGGCCGCCGGTGACCGGCGGGCCGCCGCCGCGGCCGTCCCGGACGAGCTGGTCGACGCGCTGATCCTGCACGGCGCCCCCGAACACTGCCGCGACCAGGTCCGCCGTTACGCCGACGCCGGGGTGGACGTGCCGGTGCTCGCCCTGCTGCCCACCCCGGAGCTGGCCGCCGGCGGGGCCGCCGCGCTGGGCGACGTGATCGCCCGGCTGGGACCGCCGCCGGCCCTGGACGGCCGGGCCGGTGCGCCGCCGGCCCCGGGGAGCGGGGCGGACGCGCGCCGCAGCGGGCAGCCGACGGGACGGCACTGAGATGAACCTGACCGACCGGGTGGTGGTGATCACCGGGGGCGCGGGCGGCATCGGGTCCGCGTTGGCCCGCCGCTTCGCCGCCGAGGGGGCCGCCGCCGTCGTCCTGGCCGACCTGGACGCCGAGGCGACCGCCGCAGTGGCGCAGACCGTCGGCCCGGTCGCCCGGGCGGTCGCCGTCGATGCCGCCGACGAGGGCCAGGTCCGCGACCTGGTGGCCGACACCGAGCGACGGTACGGCCGGATCGACCTGTTCTGCGCCAACGCGGGCGTGGCCACCGGCGTCGGCATCGAGGCCCCCGACGCCGACTGGGACCGGGCCTGGCGGGTCAACGTGCTGGCCCACGTGTACGCCGCCCGCGCCGTGCTGCCCGGCATGCTGGCCCGGGGCGGTGGCCACCTGATGCACACCTGTTCGGCGGCGGGGGTGCTGACGGCGGTCGGCGACGCCCCGTACACCGCCACCAAACACGCGGCGGTCGGGTTGGCCGAGTGGTTGGCGATCACCTACCGGGACCAGGGCCTCCGGGTCAGCGCCCTGTGCCCGCAGGGGGTGGACACCCCGATGCTCGCCGACGGGCTGGCCACCGGCCACCTGGCCGCCCGGGTGATCGCCGCCTCCGGCCCGGTGCTCACCCCCGACCAGGTCGCCGACGCGGTGGTCGCCGGGCTGGCCGAGGAGCGTTTCCTCATCCTGCCCCACCCGGAGGTCGCCGGGTACGCGGTGCGCCGCGCCGAGGACCCGGACGGCTGGCAGGCCGGCCTGCGCAAACTCGTCCGCCGGCTGCGCGCCACCCCGCCGCCGCCGTAGTCGCCACCCCCGCCGGCGTGGTCGCCACCCCGCCGCCGCTCTCGTGGTCGCCGCCACCCGCCGTCGTGGTCGACCACCGGCCGCCGCCGTGCATGCCGCGCGGGCCCGGGGTGAGCCGCTCGCCTGTCACCGGGTCGCGGGACCGTGCCGGGTGGTCAGCGGGGCCAGCGCAGCGGGCCGGGACGCACCGACCAGAGCAGCCGCCGCCAGCGCGGACGGGCCGCCCGCAGCGCCGTCGCGTACTCCTCGGCGATGCGCCGCGCCCGGTCGGCCTGGGCGTCGGTCAGCGTGCCCGGGGCGAAGGCCGCCTGGTTGAGCAGCCCGGCCAGCTCCGCCAGCCCCACCGGGTCCCCGCCGCCGGAGTTCCCGCCACGGCCGGAACTCCCGGCGGGACGGGAACCCCCGGCGCGGCCGGCGTCCTCGGCGAGGGCCTGCCGGGCCCGGTCGGCGATCTCGGTGGCGGACAGCTCCCCGCCGACCGGCCGTCCCGACAGCCGCAGCGCGTCGGTGGTGTGCCGCCACGCGCCGCCGACCCGGGTGCCCGGGTCACCCCGGGTCAGCCGGTTCCGGGTCTGCGCCCGACGGCGCCAGGCCAGCACCCCCAGGGCCACCCCGGCCAGCAGCAAGCCGCCGGTGCCGGCCCCCACCAGCAGCGGCGTCCGCCCGCCGCGGTCCTCGACCTCCCGGCCCGGTGCGGCCACCGCCGGTGGGGTGGTCGGCGGGGTCAGGGTCGGTTCGGGCACCTCCGACGGCGGCGGGCTCTGCGGTGCCGGACGGAAATCCTCCTCCACCGGACGGGGCGTGCTGTCGGGGCGGGGCCGCGGGTCGAACGGCACCCACCCCACCCCCGAGAAGAGCACCTCCGGCCAGGCGTACGCGTCGGCGGCCCGGACCGGCCCGTCCCCCCGGGAGGTGAACCCCACCACCACCCGGGTGGGCAGCCCGGTCAACCGGCCCAGCACCGCGAAGGCGGCGGCGAACTGCTCCGAAGTGCCCCGCTGACCGCCGCCACCGCGCGGCCCGAACAGGAAGAACTCCAGATTCGGGTACGCGTGCCCGCTCGGCGCGTCCGCCACCAGCCGGTAGTGCTCGGCGAGGAACTGCTCCACGGCCGCCGCCCGCGCGTACGGGGCACCGTTCTCCTCGGCCAGTTGGGCGGCGAGCCGGCGCAACGGCTCCGGCGTCCCGTCGGCCACCCGCAGCACCCGGGCCACCTGCGCACCGGCCGGTACGTCGGCGGTGCCGAGCAGGTTCGCCTCCGGCTGTTCCCGTGCCGAGGTGACCGTGTACGTCAACCCCGGCACCAGCCCCTCCGGTCGGATCAGCGTCCCGCTCTCCGGGTCGTACGCCACCCGCGCGCCGTCGACCGACCGGGGGGTGGCCACCGCCGGCAGCAGGCGGCCGGTCAACCCGGCCACGGTGATCTCCTGCCGGACGGTGTCCACCACCCCCGGCCCCGGGTCCGTGACGGGCAGGACCCGCCCGGCGGTGCGGTAGGTCGCGCCGACCCGCCAGGTGACCCCGTCGTAGTCGCTGAGCACCGCCAACCGGATCGTGGTGGGCCCACCGGCCGGGGCCCGGGTCGACACGTCCAGCAGTTTGCGCTGCGGGTCCAACGCCCACCCGGAGATCCGGATCAGCGGGTTCTCGTCCAGCGACTCCACCCGGGGCGGTGGCACGTAACGACGTGGGTCGACCGGCCGGTGGTCGACCCATCCGGCCAGCACCGGACCGAGCAGGGCGGCGAGCCCGACCACCACCGCCACCCCGGCGGCGGAGACCGCCGTCGCCCTGACCCGCACCGTGGCCCGGACGCCCGGTGGCAGGCCGACGGTCGGGTCCGCGCCGGAGGCACGCCCGCCGGCCAGGGCGACCGCGACCAGCCCGGCGAAGGCCACCGTCGGCCAGATCGCCGGTCCCGCGTTCGGGCCGACCACGTAGACGGCCCCGACATAGAGCGACGTGGCCGGCAGGAAGCCGAGCAGCACCCGCCCGGCCCGCAGCGCCACCTCGGCACCGGCCAGCCCGGCCAACCAGGCGGCGACCACCGGCACCAGCACCGTGTCCGGCGCCGGCTCGACCGGGATCATCGCGGTGAGCAGGCGGGGCACCGCGTTGCCGGCGGCGTCGGCGGTCACGTCGAGGAAACCACCCGGCAGATCGGCGTGGTCGGCGGCGAGCCGCACCGACCAGGCCGTCGCGCCGAGCATGGCGGCCACCGACAGCGGCGCCACCAGCCAGGAGGGCAACCGGCGGGTCGCCACGCTGACCAGCACCGCGCCCAGGGCCGCGCCGCACACCAGCCGGATCAGCAGGTCACCCGCGTACACCCGGTTGAGCACCACGCCGGCCAGCCCGATGGCGGCGACCAGCGCCGTCGGCACCACGGCGGCCCGGAGCAGCCGCCCGGCGACCCGGCCCGTCGCCCGCTCCCGCCCGCCGCCGGCCGGCCCGCCATTGCCGGTCACCGCGCGGTCCCGCCCGTCGCCGGCCGGCCTGCCGTCGCCGGCCACCGCGCGATCCGGTCCGTCGCCGACCGGTCCGTCGCCGGCTGCCTCCGGGCGGTCGGGGCGGCGCGGAGGGGTCGGCCCGTCGTGCGGGTCGGTCACCGTCACCATCGGCGGACCGCGTCCCACGCGGCGGCGAACGTCGCGCCGTCGACCGCGTCGAGCACCACCGGCCCGGCCGCCGTCGGCGTCGGCCCGGCCGCCCCCAGCACCCCCACCAGCACCGACGGGTACGCCCCGCGCAGCGCGCCCACCCGCCCCACGTCGTCGCGGCCACCGGGGCCGGTGAGGAAGACCAGCGTGTCGCCGGGCCGGTCCCCGCGCAGCCCGGTCAGCGTCGCGCCCAGCACCCCGCCGGGGTCGTCGCCGGTCAGGGTCACCGCGGCCAGCCGGTCCAGCGGCGGGTCGGTGGCCCGGTCGTCAGCCGGGTCGACCAGCACCAACACCACCGGCAGGTCCTGGCGGAACGCGGCCACCACCAGCGAGGCCGCCGCCTCGCACGCCGCCTCGAACGACGCGGCCACCCCGCCGACCCGGTCCGGGTGGGCGGTCGACCGGTTGTCCAACAGCACCACGATCCGGGGCAGCGAGGTGTCCACGTTCTCCCGCACCATCAGCTCACCCACCCGGGCGCTGGTCCGCCAGTGCACCCGGCGCAACTCGTCGCCCACCACGTACTCGCGCAACGAGTCGAAGGTGATCGACCCGTGCGGCACCCCGTCCACCCGGCCGTCCAGGCTGCGTCCCGCGCCGGTCGGCACCGCCACCAACGGGTGCACCCGGGGATGCACCCGGATCACCGTCGCCGGCCCGTACGCGCGGGTCGCCGCGCACAGGCCCAGCGGGTCGCGGCGGGTCACCCGCAACGGCCCCACCGGCAGCACCCCGCGTCGACGGGTCGGCACGTCGTACCCGAGGGTGGTGTCCCGGCCGGGGCGCAACCGCAGCAACGGCACCGGCACCGGGCGGCCCGCGCAGCGGTCCTCGGCCAGCAGGCTGGTCACCCGCAGCCGGCCGGTGTTGCGCACCGTCAGCGTCATCCGGGCCGGCTCGCCCACCGCCACCCGGTCCGGATCGGCCACCCGGTCCACCACCAGCCGGGGGCGTCGGGCCGCGCCCAGCACCGCCTGCCCGACCGCCACCGCGCCCGCCGCCCCCAACACGGTCAGCTCCGGATAGCCGAACCGCCACCCCGTGCCGAGCAACGCGGTCGCGGCGACGAGCAGCCCGGTGCCCCGGGTGGTGAACCCCATCCCGGCCCGGTCAGCCGTGCGACGGGGTCGACTGGCCCGACGGCAGCGGCACCGGCACCGACGCCACCGCCTGACGCAGCACCTCGGCGGCGGTCACCCCGCGCACCTGCGCGTCGGCGGTGAGCAGCAGCCGGTGGGCGAAGACCGGCTCGACGAGCGCCTTCAGATCCTCCGGCATGATCCACCCCCGGCCGTCGATCAGCGCGTACGCGCAGGCCGCCCGGGTCAACGCGATCACCCCACGGGGGCTGACCCCCACCCGTACCTGCGGGTGCTGGCGGGTGGCCGTGGCCAGCCGGACGGCGTACCCGTAGAGCGGTTCGGCGATGTGCACCCGGCGGGCCATCCGGACCATCTCCCCGACGGTGGCCGTGTCGGTGACCGGTTGCAGCGAGTCGGGGGAGCGGACCGTCGCCCCGCGCAGCACCTCCACCTCGACCGCCTCGTCCGGGTAGCCCACCGACAGCTTCACCAGGAACCGGTCCAGCTGGGCCTCGGGCAGCCGGTACGTGCCGTCCATCTCCACCGGGTTCTGGGTGGCGACCACCAGGAACGGCTGCGGCACCGGGTGCCGGACACCGTCCACCGTGACCGTCCGTTCCTCCATCACCTCCAGCAGCGCCGACTGGGTCTTGGGCGAGGCCCGGTTGATCTCGTCGGCGATGACGATGTTGGCGAACACCGGCCCCGGGTGGAACTCGAAACCCCGGGTGGCCTGGTTGAAGATCGTCACCCCGGAGACGTCCGAGGGCAGCAGGTCCGGGGTGAACTGGATGCGCCGCCACTGGCCCTGCACGGTCGCCGCCACCGCCCGGGCCAGGGTGGTCTTGCCCACCCCGGGCACGTCCTCCAGCAGCACGTGCCCCTGGGCGAGCAGGGCGGTCAACGCCAACCGCACCACCTCCGGCTTGCCCAGCACGACCGCGTTGACGTTCTCCGCCAGCCGGGCGGCCAGGGCGGCGAAACCCTGGACCTCCGGCTGGCTGAGCGGTGCGGGGGTGTCGTTCACGACGGCGGGATGCTCCTCGGCTGCGGCGGCGCGGGTCAACAGGTGGGCAGCACGGCGATGTCGTCACCGCCGGCCAGGTTGAGCCAGGCCCAGGGGATGTAGTTGCGGCCCTGGTAGTCGACCCGGACCCACCAGGTGCTTTGCTTCTGGTTGTTGTAGATCCAGGAGTCGACGTTCTCGCCCTGCCGTCGACAGTACGTCCGCAGCCGGGTGCCCGGCCTCGCCCAGCCGACCTGTTCGTCGTCATCCTGCCGGGGCACCGCGAAGACCTCGTTGCCGTTGCGACCGTCCACGTCGGAGTTGCAGTAGGTGCGCTGGTCGCCGTCCGGCCCGTTGACGCAGGTCGCCACCCCGTACAGCGGGTCGGTGCCCTGCGCCCGGGTGGCCGTGCCCTGGCCGGCGGCGTTGCTGGCCGTCACGGTCACCGTGTACGCCGTGCCCGGGGACAGGCCGGTCACCCGCAGGCTGGCGCAGCTGCCCGTCGCGGTCCTCCCCCCGGTGGCGGCGGTGCAGGTCGGCTTCCCGCCACCGGCGTCCACGGTGAACGTCACCGTCACCGACGTCGCCTCCGCCGACGAACCGGTCACCGTCACCCGGGGCACCGCCACCGTCCGCGCGGTCACCGAGGCCTCCGGCCCCGGGCCGGCCTCGTTGACCGCCTTCACCCGGACCAGCACGTTCTGCCCGTCGTCCAGCCCGCTGACCGTCGTGGCGGTGTCGGTCACCTCGCTGGTCCGCCCGCCCACGTCGACCCGGTAGCGGCTCACCGGTCGGCCGTTCGCCGCCGCCGGTGACCACTGCATCGCGATCGTGCCCGGCCGGTCGGCCACCGTGACCGCCCGCAGGTCCACCGGCTGCCCCGGAGCGGCGAACGGCACCACCGTGGCACTGACCGGGGAGGCCGCCGAGGCGGCACCCCGGTCGTTGACCGAGGTCACCGTGAACGCGTACTGCGTGCCGTACGTCAACTCGCCGGCCGGCACCACCAGTTCCGTGCGGCGCGACTCGCCGACCGGGGCGTTCGCGCCGGCCGAGGTCGCGGTGACCACGTACCGGGCGATGCGGTTGCCCTGCCCGTCGGCGGCCGGCCACCGCACCAGCACGGTGCCGTCGGCGCGGGCCAGCGCGGTGACCTCGGTCGGCGGGTCGGGCACCGCCGAGGTCGGGGTCACCGGGTTGCTGCGCCGGGCCGGGCCGTCGCCCTTCGCGTTCACCGCGTGCACCGAGAACGTGTACGTCGCACCGTTGTTCAGCTCGGTGATCTCCACGGCCCGCTGGTTCGCCCCCACCTCGTGACGTTGACCGGCGCCCTCCACCACGTACCGCAGGACGGCCGTGCCGTTCGCGGCGGCCGGTTGCCAGGCGACCCGGGCCCGCGCGTCACCGGCGGTGGCGGTGACCTGCCGGGGCGCACCGGGCTTGCCCACCCGGGGCTTCGGCGGCGGAGGCGGCGGTGGCGGGTCCGGCGGGGGGTCCCCACCCAGCACGTCGTTGGCGTACTTGTCGACGGTGCGCACCCGGTGCGTGTCGTCGACCACCCGGGCGGTGGCCGACCCCGGGGCGTTGATGAACAGGTGGTTCTCCCGCACCTCCAGCTCCCACGGGCCGGCGGCCCGGCCGGGGCGGATGGTCTCCACCAACCGCCCGCCGCCGTCGAAGGCGTAGACCGTGCCGGTGACCCCGTCGGCGCAGTAGAACCGGCCGGCCCAGGCGACGGCCGGCCCGACCCGGTCACCGCTGCCCGGCACGACGAACCGGGTGACCACCCGGCCGTCACCGACCGCGAGCACCTGCCGGTCGCCGCCGATCGTCACCGGCACCACCGGGCCGCTGGTCCGCGCCGGCAACGCGCCACCCGCGGCGGCCCCGAGCACGGTACGCCGGGTCTGCCCGGCCCGGACCGTCACCAACGTGCCGGTGGTCCGATCCAGCACCGCCACCCCGTCGTCCAGCGTGGACAGGGTCAACTCGTGGTGCGGCTCGGCCACCGGATGGGTCTCCACCCGCTGCGGACCCCGACCATCGGCCGCCCCCGACACCGGCCCGGACGGCAGCGCGGCGGCGGTGACCGCCGAGACGGTGCCCTCCGTCGGCACCGCGATCCACAGCCGGCCCCGACCGTCGAACGCACCGGCCGTGATGCCGGGCGGAAAGAGCACCGGATCACCCACCGGCACCAGCGAACGGGGGTCGAGTTGGCGTACCACCCCCCGCACCGCGTCCACCACGAACGCGGCATCGTCGTGCAGCACCACGTTGACCCCGAGGCCCGGCGTGGTGGGGGTGGTCGCGGTGATCTGGAGGGTGGCCAGGTCGAGCGCGCTGACCTGACCGCTCTCCAGGTCGCGCAGGATCAGCAGCCGGTCGGTCTGGGTGACCTGCACCGGATGCTGCCGGGCCCCGGGGACCTCCTTGCGGGTGTCCACCCGGGCGGTGATCCCGTTGACCCGGGCCAGCTCGCCCCGGGCGCTGCTCCACAACCAACTGCTGGCGTCGAAGCTGGCCAACGCATCCTCGGCGGCGCCCCGGCCGAGCAGGGTGAGCCCCAACGCCGCCACCAACGCGGCCACCGTACCGACCGTGACCAGCCCGCCGCGTAACCGGGAGCGTCGGCGGGACGTGCCGGCGTCGACGCTCGCGGCGTCGTCGATGCTGGCCACAGCGGGCTGCCCTCCGTCCGGTGGCCCGGGCGGCGTGCCGGGTGTCCGGCCGCCTCCCCTGAACCGTGGGACATCATATGGGCCACTCCGGGACGAGGAAACCCGTACCGTTCCACTGCGGACACCCAGCGTGCCCGGCTCGACGGGTGCTGCGCGGCGTCGCGCCGCAGGTGGGCGGGGCCCCGGTCAGCCGCTCGGCGACGGCCTGACCCGGTCGGTGCAGACCTGGCCGGAGGTGGCGAACGCGTCCGTCGAGTAGACCGCCAGCACGGTGAAGCAGTAGTCCACCTCGGCGTTCAGGCCGTTGACCGTGAAACTGGTCTGTCCGGGGTCGACGGTGGCCATCACCCCGAGCGCCCGCCCGGTCCGTCCACCCGCGACCATGAACGGCACCGACCCGTCGCTCGGATCGGACCAGGTGACCGTGATGGTGGCGGCGTCGTCGCGCAACTTCAGGTCACCGGGGGCGGGGCCCGCCGTCTGCCGGGGCGCGGTGTCGGTCGACCGGGTCGGCCCGTCCGCGTTCCGGTCCAGGGTCACCGCCCCGATCGTGCCTCCGGCGGCCAGCAGCACCACCACCCCCGCCACCACGGCCACCGTCCGGCCCCGTCCGCGCGGCTTCGCGTCCCGCACCGGGTACGACGGCGTCAGCTCGGGATATCCGGTCCCCGGCACCGACGGCGGTACGCCCATGTCTGCGGTGGGCCCCCCGTCCGGCCCCGGCAGCGACCCGGAACCCTGTCCTCCTGCTCCCGGTGCCGGCGCTGATCCTGCTCCCGCTTCCGGTGCCGGCAGGACGGTGCGTGACGGGTCCGGTTCCGCTCCGCTCCGCGTCGGCGGGGCGTCGGCGGCGGGGTACCCGCCGCCGAGACCCTCGCGGTTTTCGGCGGGCCACGCGGGGACGCTCGCGCCCCAGGCGCCGGTGTCCAACGGCGGCGGGAAATCGTCCGGCGGACGCCGTGGCGGTCGGGACCCCGCCGGGTCGGGCGGGGCCACCACGGACGGACCATCGACCGGGTACGCCGGGTCCGGTGGCCCGGACGGCGCACCGGCCGGCTCCGGCGGAGCGCTCATCGGTGCTGGTACCGGTGCCGGGGTGGCCACCGGCGTCGGCGCTGCCGCGTCGGCCGATGGTGTCGGTGGCGGCGATACCGGCCCTGCGTGCGGTGCCGGCCCTGCGTGCGGTGCCGGGACCGGCGGGCTCGGTGCCGGTGGTGGGGCCGGCGCCTCCGGTGGCGGTGCCGTGCGCGCTGCCGGTGCCGGTGCCGGTGCAGCTGGTGCTGCCGGCGGAGCTCCTACCGCCGGGCGTGCGGTCGGTGCCGGCGGCCGAGCGGGTTCGGTGGCCGACCCGACGGTGGTCGGTGTGCCGGGCGGGGCCTGGCGGTCCGACGCGACGGTGGTCGGTGCACCGGGCGAGGGCTGGTGGTCCGGTGCGACGGTTCCCGGGGCCCGGGTGGGGTCGTGCTCCGGCTCCTCCAGCAAGGGCCCGAGCTGCTGAACCTGCACCGTCGGTCGGTCCCAGCCCGGTGCCGGCAGGGCCCCGGCACGGGGCGGTGCGGACGGGGCGTCCGGCGTGCCGCTCGACGCCGCGCGCGCGGTGGTCGGGTCGGTCACCGGCCCCGGCGGGGCGATGCCTGCCGGGGTGGGGTCACCCTGCCCACGGTTGGCGGCGGGCGCACTGGCGTCCTCCGGGGAGGTGCGGGGTGCGGGGAGTCGGGTGGACTCGGCCATCTGTTCCGGTGTGCCGGTCGGTCGCGACGGTGTGCCGGCCGCCCCGACGGAGGACCCCGCCGGGGCGGCCGGCGTGGCCGCAGGGCGTCCCGGACCGGCGACGTCGGTGTGCCCACCGGGTGGGGCGGGCGGGAGCACGGTCGGCTGGCCGTGCCGGATGGGCGGGCCGGCGGGGAGCGTGGTCGGCCGGCCAGGGCTGGACGGCGACCCGGCGGGGAGCACGACCGGCTGGCCGTGGTGGGCGGGCGGGCCGGGGGGTGCCGTGGGCGGCTGGGCGGGGTGCCGTGCGGGTGGGAACGCCGCCGCCGGGTCGGGCTGCCCCGGTGGGACCGGCGACGGCTGGCGGTGCGGCGCAGCGGGGGGCGGCGGTGCCGCAGATAACGGCTGGCCCGGTGGTGGGGCGTGTGGGGGTAGGACAGGTGGCGGTGGGGCGGCGGGTGGTGTCCGGAGGTGCGGTGGCGCCCAGGGTGAGGTGGCCGGCGCACCACCCGAGACCGGCGTGGGTGACGGAGCCGGTGGCGCCGAGTGTCGTCGGGGCGGCGGCGGCCCGGGGGGCACGACGGGGGACGCCGCGACCGGGGGCGGCGGCGAGGACGCCGGTGCCTCGGGCTGCGGTACGGATGTCGGATGGGACCGGGGCGGGGCGGGCCGGTGAGCGCCCTGCACGCCGTACATCTGGCGGGGTAGTGGCACCCGGGGCTCGGCCGTCGGTGCGGGGGTTACCGGTGCGGGAGCCTGCCCCGGGTGCGGCGTGCGCACCTGCTGGTCGGAGGGGGTGGGCGGGCCGCCAGGGGCCGGCGGACCGGGCACGGAGGTGGGTGGCGCGGAGGTGGGGCGGGAAGCCGGTGGCACGGCACCGGGCCGGGGCGCCGGGGTGGGAGCACGCCCCCGGTGGGGAACCACCGGAGGGACACACCCGGGCGGTCCCGGCGGCGGTGCGACCGGTCCCGGCGTCGGCGTCGCCGGAAGCGGGACCCCAGGGGCAGGAGGGCTCGCGGCGATTCCCAGGTACTGACGGGCGGCCCGTACGGCGGGATGCTGCTCGCCGAGCACGGCAGGCCCCGCAGTGGCGACCCGGGTGTAGTTGCGGCGGGCCTCGTGCCGGTTGCCCAACTCTTCGGCGACCCCGGCCAGGTCGAAGGCCAGCGCCAGCATCAGTGGGTCGGCCGGATTCCACCGCCGCTCGCCGGCGGCGTAGGCCTCCTCCAGCACCCGCCGGGCGGCAGCCGGTTCGTCGGCCTCCCGGTGCAACCTCGCGAGCAGGTGTGCGGTGCCCATGATCTCCGGGTGGTCCTCGCCGTACGCCGGGCGTGCCGAGGCGATCGTGTCGGCGAGCAGCTGGCGGGCCACCGACAGGTCACCGGCGGAACGTAGGGCGAGGGCCCGGTGCTGGACTGCGGCGAGGGGTGAGGGTGCGGACACGCAAGCAATGCTGCCGCCTGACCGGGTCCGGACGCTACCCGCCCGGTGCAGCCATCCGGAACGGGCCTCTGACCTGCGATGATCCAGTACCCGGCGGCGGCCTGGGCGGTGATGTGCATGATCCACACAGGCCGTGTACAGTAATGCCCCGTGCGGCCCACCAAGGCGGCTGACCGGGGTGAAAGCCACCGGAGTCGACACGGTAGGCTGAACGGGCAAGTCCGGGTGGCGGAATGGCAGACGCGCTAGCTTGAGGTGCTAGTGCCCGTATAGGGCGTGGGGGTTCAAGTCCCCCCTCGGACACGAACCAAATCCCAACGGTGTGCGCCAAGATCGACTATGGCGTGCACCGTTTGTGTTTCATCGTTGTAGGTCAGCCGAAGCTGGAGAGCCCGGTACAGGGCGAGCTTCTGCTCAGGCTCAGCTTCGGCGAGGGCTCCGGCGATATCGCCCAACTCGGCGACCAGCGAGGCGATCTGATCAGCGGTCATCGCCTCGACGGGCTTGGCTTTGGAAGCTGGTGAGTGCGCCGCGAGCGCCTGGTCCCGCTGCTGTTCCGCCTCGGCGATCCAGGTGGCCACCACGGCTGGGCTGGCCCCTTCGTCGAGGGCTTGCTTGTACCGAGCGATCTTCTTGTCGAACTCGGCGCCGAGGCTGCGTCCTGGCCGCTGCTTGGGGAGTGCCGCTTGCTCGGGTGTGTCGAGTTGTTGAACAAGCAGTTCGATGGTCTGGTCGCGGTTTGACGGATCGAACGCTGAGGCGATCCAATCATCGATATGACCGATGACAAGATCTTCCCGCATGATCGCGTTTTTCGGGTGGTCGACGCGGTTGGCAAGCGCGTATTCGGCGGGGTATCGGCACCTGTAGTAGGCGACGCCATGGGAGTGCTGTCCCTGCATCCGCCGGTCGCACGTGGAGTGATAGAGGATGCTCTTGAAGACGTAAGGGTGTCTCGTGCGGTGTGGTTTGTGCGCCGCCGGTTTGTGCGCCCTCGATCCGAGAAGGTCGCGAGCGGCGCTGAAGACCTCCTCGGTCACAAGCGGCTCGTGCACGACCTCCTGTGAGATGATCCATTTTTCCCGTGGATTCCAACGCATCACGGGCATGTGCCCGAGAGCGACATCGTCTACGTCCACGAGCACTTCGTCGGTTCGCTGCTTGTTCCAGACCTCGCGGCCGGTGTAGCGCGCGTTCGTGAGGATCACGCGGACCGCGCTCTTGGCCCAGGCTTGACCGTCGCGATGTGGGTTGCGAGCACGGTCATAGGCTGACGGGGAGAGGATCCCTTCACCGGACAGGGCTTCTGCAATGGCGAAGATGCCGTTGCCGTTGAGGAAGTCGCGAAAGATGCGCTGCACAACGGGGGCGGTCTGAGGATCGGGCGTCAGTCCGTGCAGACGTTTACCGTCGGCAGCCTTCTGCGGATTCGGGTGGGGACCAAGGTCTTTCAGGGCGTAGCCGTACGGTGGGCGCCCACCGAGGTAGCGGCCCTGCATCTGCACCTGCGTTGCCATGGCACTGCGCACACGTACCTTCACGCGCGTGCGCTCGCCCTTGCTCATGCCACCGAAGACCGACATGACCAGGTCATGGGCCTCGTTGTCCGGGTCGATCGGGCCGCCCACCTCGGGCACCCACAGTCTCACGCCGAAATGAGCGAAGACCGGGATGGTAAGGCCGTACTGGTTACCGTAGAAGGCGCGATGAGGCTCTCCGATAACCACATTGTCAAAGCCTCGGTTGGGGTCTCGCAGGGCTGCGAGTAGCCGACCTGCTTCGGCTCGGCGTGGCCACGGGATGGAACGGCTGTCGCCGACATCGAAGAAGCTATCGACTATCTGCCCGCCAGCAGGTCTGATGAGATTGTCGGCAAGCGTTGATTGCCAGTTGTACGAAGACTCGGGATCTTGATTGTCTTCTGTCGAAACCCTGCCGTAGAAGGCGAAGCAATGCGCGTAGCACGAGCTTCCGAGAAGGTGATGTGTGCTCATTCAGACTCCATCTGTCGGATGTTTTTCAAGGTTCTGCGCCTGTCTCGGACGTCGAGTAGCAGGCGTAGCAGTGCCGTGGCGGCCGGTGGGTCAAACGTGGGTGGCACGTCGGGCAGGATGACGCATAGGGTCTCAGGATTGTGTTTCTGTCCGTTTGTATTGTAGTTCTCATTGGTCGGTTCGCAGTGTTCGGGTTCACTATTCAATCTGTTTCCTGCCGGTGCTGGCGGCGCTCTCGCGCCCAGTGATCGAGTCATGGGGAACCTCCTTTTCGCCTTCGATGCGGCACGAATAAGCCGACCGAGCAGGCGCTCGATCGGCTTGTGTGGTGGATCGTTATGTTGTCGATAAGGCAAGGCCCTGCCGAGAACGGGGGATCTCGGCAGGGCCCTGTCTAATTGACCTCCTGCGTGGTCGCGAATCCTTGAGTATTGTAGATCGTTGTTGCGTCACGGTGGGTGCTCGGATCACGAGGAATCAGTGGTTGGGGCTTGTCTCGCTCTGTGATTGAGGGCTTGGTCAACGAGGTAGGTCCGCGGTGGCGGGTAGTAGCATGACCGTCTCCGGCCGCCGCTAGCCGGGCAGGGCTGCGTGGCGCGCGGGGGTCCGGCTCCGGACCCTTCGCCTATGTGGTGGTCTGCCTGAGGCGCCACCCGCAGGCGTTGACGGACGCCACCGTCCGTGTCCGTCGGCCGATCGCGGGTCGAGCAGGTTGAGGCCAGTTCGTGTCCAGCAAGGCCTCTGACTCAACACCACTCAAAGCTCTGATTGTCTGCGATCCACCGGTTAGCTGCTATTCAACGGCGAGACACGTCCGGGCTCGGTGCATTGTTGTCACCCAGGCCAGCCGCTGGATTGGTCGACCTTCTCCTGGACGCCCCATGGGCATGCAGGTCGTCGCCGATGGCGGCTGCCAGGGGACACCGGCGGCGTGATCACACCCCCAGGCCCGAGCAGCGCAAACGCCAGCCCTCCCTGCCGCCGAGCGTCATCACCGCCCACAGGGCGTCCCGCAAACGGCACTCACAGCGCGTCCGGGTCAAGCACGCCGTTGGACACTTCGAGTGCTGGCGGATCCTCGGCCGCTACCGCAGCCGCCGCGATCCTCGAGAGCACCGGCACGCCGACGACCTTGCTCAGCCTCGGACCCGGCCTAGCCGCAGGTGGGCCCTATCCGGGGCTTCAGAGCAGTGTGGGCTCGCCATCGTCTTCGGTAGTAGGCCATCTCGCTCGACAAGGGCTGGCCTAAGTGGTTGGCTTGACCTGCTCTTGCACTACGAACCCCTCGGTCCAAGGTAGAAGATGTCGTCAAACATTGAAACTCCTCCTCTGACTCTAATTGTCGAAACGCCAAATGGTATAGCGGTAAGGCATGTTCCGAACGCTAGCCCCTTAGTGGAAGGAATTCCCCGAGGGGACGCGGCAGAAGACGCAACCCGTTCGGCCGCCGCGCGATGGGGCTTGCCTGATTTCGTGTACCGCCCAGTGATCCGACAGTTGGGATCAGGCGGCCGAGAGCTGGGCGACGGAATCCTGTTGGCGGGAGCGCGTGCTGTTGTTGTGCAGGTTAAGAGCCGGAGCCTCCCCGAAGGGGAGCTTGTCAAAGAAGCCAATTGGATTCAGAAGAATGGTTTAAAGGCTTTCAAGCAAGCGCGCGGAACTGTGCGTTCTCTACGTGGCGCGCCGGCCACACTCGTGAACCTGCGGGGCAGGGAGGTAGACATCGATGGAACCCGGTACAAGTGGCTGTCGGTAGTCGTCATTGACCACCCGGTATGTCCCGATGATGTGGTCGTTTGCAACCCATTCCCTGACCTTCCTGCCGTTGCTCTTACTCGCCGTGACTGGGAGTTCCTGTTCACTCAGTTGCGATCGACACATGCGGTCGTTGATTACATCTCACGAGTAGCCGACCAGAGCCCGGTTGCGCTCGGCCGCGAACCCGTACGCTATTATGAGCTTGCTCAGGCAGATGAGGACGCTACGCCTGAAGATCTGGCACCGGAGGTTGTTGGTAAGGGCAAGCGATATTCCGCTCCGCTGTTACCGAAGGCGCCTGCGGGAGCGGAGGACATTCATTCGCACTCCTTATTGAGGATTATTTTGGAGGACATCGCCACTAGTCCTCTCCCTGGCAACGCGGCTGAAGCTGACCGCGTCGGGGTTCTTGCTGAGATTGACCAATTGCCGGTGCAGCAGCGAACCGAACTGGCTCGCGCGCTCCTTGTCATGCTTGACGAGGTTGCTAAAGCTCCGGAAGGTCATGTCATGTGGCGGATGCGGACCTTCCGCTTTCCCCCGGGGAAGCCACAGCTTATATTCATGGCGAGCAACAAACTTGATGAGAGTGTTCGGCACGGCTTCTCGGCTTTTGTGATGATGCGGCATCATGAGTTTGGAGAATCTACCGGCACCACGGAGGAGTTAGCTTCGGTGGGTGTCCTGTTAACTCCTCGCTCCGATGGCTTGAGGCCTTGGGATACGACTATGGTGCGAGTTTCGGGCATGGTGGAATTCGAGCCGGGTGAACTGGAGGCGATTCAAGAGCTCTGGTCTGGTTCCAGAATTGTTGGCTCACCCACTCGGCCTAGGAAGAAGTGGACCTCGAAGGCGAAGCGTTCCGCGAAGGGGAAGGAGAAGCGCAGTAAGCGAAAGCGGTAAGACTACATCTGCCTGGGAGCGGTACGGACCTAGCTCGTGATAACCGCTCGCAACTCAGTGACGGTGACGTTGGCACTCGTCGTGGTGGTGATGTTGGGTTCGGTACCGGAGAAGCCGCCGCCGCTCCAGCTAACGTCCCACGTGGCTACGGCTCGGACCGTGAACTTGCCGCCAGGGCTGTCAGCCGACGTCGTGCTGTAGGTGTGACCGCAGGTCGGTGACGGTGCTGTGGGGCTGGTCGAGGCGGTCCATCGGGTGCCGGGACCGGTGCAGACGGTGTTCCTGCCATCACCCGCGTACCAGGTGATCTTCCGTGGGACCGCCCTGGCGGTGATGGTGAGGCCGCCGGCCGAGGCACTCGCGGTCTGCGTTTGCCACCAGCCGGGCTGCACCCACCACCAGACAGGAACGTGGACGAACTGCTGCGTGGTGAGCGCCGGGCTGGCCGCGATGACCGGCCGCGGTATGGCGAGGTTGTCCATGGCTTGCTGAGTGATGACGCCGAGGGCTGCAGGAGGTTGGAACAGTGTGACGACGCCCCAGCCCGTCATATCGCCGGTCGCCGGGTCGATGCACGACTTGATCCACTGGTTGGCGGGCAGGAATCCTCCTGCGTCCTTGCCGTAGTAGCAGCTGTCGCTGCCCAGCCACCCGAAGCCGTTCTGGCACTCGACGACCTCGGCGCCGATCTTGCAGACGACATTGCCGCCGCCGCCACCGGTGCTACCCCCGCCAGCACCGGTGTAGGTGACCGTGACTGTGCATCGAGAATCGGCTGGCGTCGCCTGGCAGTCGACGCCACCCCATTGGTCTGCCTGTGCTGGAGCCGCGACCGCGACCATCATCGCCAGAGCTGCGGCGATGGTCGCCAGCAGGCGCGGCGCTAGAGCTTGCATGACCCCACCCCCCTGATGGTTACCGAGGTGACCTTCCACTCCCCGTTGATTCGCTCGACGTCGGCGAGGACGGCTCGCAGGCCGCCCGGGGAGTCCTTGTATGGGCTGCCGTCGGCCTTGAAGCGTTCGGTCTTGCTGCTGTCCATGCAGTCCTGCACGGATGCCTTTGTCGGCGCCGTCGGTGGCGCCAGCGAGGCGACCTGTGGGTGAAAGATGGTCTGCCCGCGGCCGAGAAGCCCCTGTTCCTTGCTGGCCTGCAAGCCCGCGACCAGCTTGGTCAGGGCGGCTCCGGTGGCGTACCTGGGCAGATCCGGGTGTGCCGGGTCACTGGCTGCGCTGGCCTTCTCGAAGGCGGTCTGCATGCCGACATATGCGTCGATCACGTGCTGCTTGGCCTGGTCGGCGGTCTCGGCCGCCGCGGCCGCCGCGGCCGAGGGGCTCGCCGCCGCGGATGTCGGCACCGCCGAAGCGGGAAGCGTGGTCGGTGGATTGTCGTCGTGTGTGCACCCGGCAAGCAGCACCGTGAGTGCCGCTGCCGAGCACAGTCCTATCAGAATGGTTGTGCGTTTCATGTTGCCCTCCAACGCGAGAGGCCCCGAGCTTCGTTCCTACCTCAGGGCTTGGCGGCGCGCTACCGACAGTTGTGTACGTACACGCTGTCAGTGCCTTACGCCGCGCGTTCCGCCCGCTGCCGCGTGTGGATCGAGCAGCTGCCGTCGCACGCGTCTTCGGGAAGGTGAACGTGCGCGTAGACCGCGGCGATGGCCTCGTAGGTCGCCAGGGAGTCCCGGCCCAGGTCGGTCAGGGCGTAGGTGTTGATGACGCGGCTGCCAGAACTTTTGCTGTCCGCCCGGACGAGGCCGGAGCGGGTGGCCCTGTGGAGGCTACGCGTCAATGCGTTGTCGTCCACGTGCTCACCGATGTGTGTCTCAAGCCGTGCGTGAAGCGCCCGGTACCTGCTCGGCTGTTCGGCCAAGACCGCGAGGACCGCTGGGTCCCAGCGGAAGCGGAACAGGTCGGCAATCCGGACTAGGGCATCGATGTCAATCTCTATCCCCCCATGTGCAAGTTTCGAGCGAGTTGCCACCGTGACATTCGTCGATCAAGAGCGGCAAATCATATCGCCGGTCATGCCTTGGAGGGCAAGGCAATCGCTCCGTTCGGCCGACTGGCCATCGACTCTACGGGCTATGACGAGTCCGGACATGTCCTGACCTGCGAACTTGCGTCGTACTAGCTCGTGGCGCACGGGCGCGACGAACGTACAGATTGTACGTAGAGGCCCTACGTACTCACTTGTCCGTGGCGACAACTCTCCGCGCTCGGGTACGACAAAGATTCGGACTTTTCACGGGGGCGATAAACCATGACTGCGGCAGTCGAGACGCGTAGGGCTACACCGGCACGGCCGACCATAAATGGGACGGCGCAGCCGAAGCGACGCTGGTCGCTATTTGTGGGTGGATTCTTACTGGTCTTGTTGTGTGCGGGCATCTTCGCTGTTGTCCAGCTGGGTGGTGACGCCCGTGTGCAGGTGCTTGCGGTCGCCCGGCCCGTAGCGGCCGGGCAACCCATCAGCGCCGACGATCTACGGATCGTCGGGGTGGTGCCCGACCCGAGCGTGCCGCTGGTGCGTGCGGGACTGGCGCAGCAGGTGATCGGCCGTAGCCCTGCGGTTCCGCTGGTTGCGGGCACGCTGCTGTCGGAGTCGCAGCTTGGCCCGGCCAGCTGGCCCGATGCCGGACAGGCCGTGGTCGCCACGGCTCTAAAGCCGGGCCGTGTCCCGGCGGGCATCGCCCCCGGAAGTCACGTGCTGGCGGTGACGGTCGCCAAGGAAGGCAGCCCGGAAGCTGCGGGTCTTCCTGCGGCGCCGGTGTCGGTACCGGCCACGGTGGTTGAGGTCGTGCCGGGCGTGGATGGCTCGGGCACCACCGTCGTCTCGCTCCTGCTGGCCCGTGACGACGCAACGAAGCTGGCCGGGGCGGGTTCGGAGCTGTCCCTCGTCGTGGTCGCGGGCTGACATGTTGGTCGCTGTCGCATCCGTGAAGTCAGGCGGGGCAACCACTGTCGCCGCCACGTTGGCGGCGGTATGGCCTGGCGAGTCCGCGCTGCTGATCGAGGCCGACCCGGCGGGTGGCGACCTCGGCGGCTGGCACCGGCTCCCGGACAATCCCGGCCTGGCGTCCCTGGCCAACGCCTGCCGTACAGGTCAGGTCGACCTGTCCGAGCACACCACTCGGCTGCCGTTCGGCGTCGACGCGGTGCTCGCTGCCGCCGGCCGCCCGCAAGCCAGCGCGGCGATCGGGCTGCTGGCCGACACCGAGCCCGCCCGGTGGGCCAAGGAACGCCCCACCCTTGTGGACGTCGGCCGTCTGGAGCCCGGCTCACCTGCCTTGCCGTTGCTGGAGTTGGCGGACGCGGTGCTTGTCGTGGCCGGCGGCGATGTGCTGTCGCTTCTGCGGGTGGCCCTGGCGGAGATACCGGTTGAGCGGGCGCAACTGGTCACGGTCGGTCCGCTCGCCTACGCGCGTGACGACCTCGATGGGCTGCCCATGCCGCTGGTCGCGCAGTTGCCGTGGGACCGCCGCAGCGCCGAGGTCATCGCCGGTACCCGCCGCGCCCGCCAAGCATGGACCCGCGTGGACCTGCCCGCCACCGCGCGAGCGCTGGCACTGTCCCTCGCCACACAAGCCCATCCCGCAGGAGGTGACCACCGATGACTATGCCGTCGACCAGCGTCCTACCCGAGACCGAACTCGTCGCCGACCTACGCGCCCAGGTCGCCCAGGCTCTGGCCGGGCACGCCGGGGGCGGCCCGCTGCCCGCCGCCGAACGGCGCAGGCTGGCCGAGCAGTACACCGGCGAAGCGCTCGACACCCACGCCCGACAGGCGTTGGACGCAGGGCGGGCACCGCTGTCGGCCAGCGTCGAGGCACGGGTGGCCCGCGCGGTCATCGACCACATCATCGGCGCGGGTGGCCTGCAGCAACTGCTCGACAACCCCGACATCGAAAACGTGCACGCCAACGGCTGCGACGAGGTGTTCATCAAGTTCACCGGCGGCAAAGCAGAGGTCGGCCCGCCGATCGCCGAAACCGACGAGGCGCTGATCGAGATGATCCGGGCGCTGGCCACCGAGGTGGCGTTCGGCGACGACTTCTCCGGCCGCGGTGAGGAACGCACCTTCGACCGGACCAGCCCAGTCCTGGATATGCGGATGCGAGACGGGTCCCGGCTGTGCGCCGTCATGTCGGTGTCACGCCGCCCGGCGCTGTCGATCCGCCGCCCCACGATGATCAACGCCGATCTCGATGACCTGGTGGCCAAGGGCACCCTCGATGAGCCGCTGTGCCGGGTGATCCAGGCCGCGATGCGCGCCAAGTTGAACGTGATCTTCTCGGGCGGCACTAACACCGGCAAAACCACTCTCGCCAGGGCAGCCGCTCGTGCGATCCCGCCGCAGGAGCGGCTGATCACGATCGAGGACAGCTTCGAGCTGGAACTCCATGATTCCATCGCCCATCCGAACGTCACCGCGTTGCAGGCCCGCCGCCCGAACCTCGAAGGGGTCGGAGCAGTGTCGATGTCTGCCCTCGTTCGCACCGCGCTGCGGATGGACCCCGACCGAGTCATCGTCGGTGAGGCCCGCGGCGACGAAGTGATCGACCTCCTCAAAGCCATGAGCCAGGGCAACGACGGGTCCTTCGCCACCGTGCACGCCAGCTCCAGCGTCCAGGCGTTCACCCGGCTGATGATGTACGCCGTCCAGGCCCCGGAACGGCTGACGTTCGAAGCCAGCGCCATGCTGATCGCCGAATCATTGAACCTGGTCGTCCAGCTCAACTGGTCCCCGGACAAGACCCGCGTCGTGTCGAGCGTCCGGGAGGTGGTGGGGTTCGACGGCCGCGACGTGATCTCCAACGAGGTGTGGAAGCCCGGCCCCGGCCAGCGGGCCGTGCCGAACACGCCGCTGCGCACCGACACCTTGGACCGGCTGGAAGCCGCCGGGCTCGACCCACACATCATCGACCGGGTCGGGTGGTAGTGGTGGCTGCACTCGCTGCACTGCTCGGCGCGGGCGTCGGCCTCGGCCTACTGGCCATGCTCGCCGGTCTGCGCCGTCGCGCCGTCGCCGACCGGCCTCGTCCGGCCAGATTTCGGCTCACCCGTGAGCAGGTGATCAGGGCCGCTGTAGCGCTGGTCGTCGCGGCGTTGGTAGGACTGCTGACCCGGTGGCCGGTCGGAGCGATCCTGGCCGGGATCGCCGCCTACGCCCTGCCCATTGCTCTGGGCACCGACAAGACCGCCGCGCGAGCCCTGGCCCGTACGGAGGCCATCGCGATGTGGGCGGAGATGCTGCGCGACAACCTGGCCGCAGCCGCCGGTCTGGAACAGGCCATCCTCGTGACGGCTCCGTACGCGCCGGCCGCTATCAAGGACGAGATCGCCGAACTCGCCGCCTCGATCCGGCTGGGTCAGCGGCTCCCGGTCGCGCTCGGCGAGCTGCGCGAGCGGCTCGACGACCCGACCGGCCGTCTGGTGGTCCGGGCGCTGATCCAGGCGTCGACCCGCCAGTCCCGGCAGCTGGCCGAGTTGCTGACCGAGCTGGCCAGCCGTGCTCGTGCCCGTGCCACCCTCCGGCTGAAGATCGCCCCGGGTCACGCGAAGATCAAAACGAACGCGCGGGTCATCACCGGGTTCACGATCGCGATGGCGGTCGGCCTCGTGGTGCTCAACCCGGCCTTCCTCCAGCCCTACAGCAGTTTTGCCGGTCAACTGGTCCTCGTCGCGGTCGGCGTCGTGTTCGCCACTGGCTTCCTCGGCATCGCCCGCCTGGCCAAGGTCGGGGTCGCCGAAGGAGCGAGCCGATGATCACCGCTGTTGTGCTCGGTCTGGGTACTGGCCTCGGGCTGGCGATGCTGGCCGCGTACGCGTTCCCACCTCGGCTCACCCTCGCACAGGCGTTCGCCGTGCTGCACCCACCCACGACCGGTAGGACGATCATGGTGCGGCCGGTCATCGCACCGGACGAGGCCGGGCGGCTGGCCTCGGTCGGGCGCCCGTTCGTGCCGCTGCTGGTCCGCCTCGGCCTGCCCCGTGCCAGCGTTCGCGCCGATCTGGGCATCTGCGGCCGGGAACCGGCCCGGCACCTGGCCGAGCAGGCAGCCATGGCACTGCTGGGCCTGTTGATTCCGCCCGCGTTCGCCGCCCTGGTAACCCTCGGCGGCACGCCGATCGGCTGGCAGCTGCCGGTATGGGCGTCGCTGATCCTCGCCGCGCTGGGCATGTTCGTCCCAGACCTGGCCCTCGCCTCCGAGGCGGTCAAGCGGCGGGCCGAGCTGCGCAACGCCGTCTCGGCGATGCTCGACCTCGTCGTCATCTCTCTGGCCGGCGGCGCAGGGGTCGAACAAGCCCTGCGCGACGCCACCGACGACGCCGAAGGCTGGGCGCAGCAGGCATTGCGTCAGGCCGTCGAAGCCGCGCACCTGCGGCGGCGCCCGCCGTGGCAAACCCTCGGCGAACTCGGCGAAACCACGGGCATGACCGCGTTGGCAGAGCTGTCGGCGGCGCTGTCGATGGCGGGCAGCGAGGGAGCCCGGATCAAGGCCACCCTGTCAGCCCGGTCGGCGGCGCTGATGACCCACCAGCTCGCCGAAGCCGAAGCCGCCGCCGCCTCGGCCACCGAGCGCATGGTGCTGCCCCTGGTCCTGCTGCTCGGCGGATTCATGATCTTTTTGATGTTCCCCGCGTTCGCCACGATTTTGGGCGCGTTCTAGCTCGACCGGTTCAGAAGGGCTGGACCGGCTAAACCCCACGGGAGGAACGAGATGATGATCAATCAGCTGGCCGCCTACGTCACCGTCGCCGCTTTGGAGGTTCGTGACCGGTCGCGTCGGCGTACCCCCGACGGCGGCTACTCCACCGAGGCCATCGCTGTGACCGCTTTTCTCGTCGCGCTCGCCCTGGCGGCGCTGGCGATCCTAGGCCCGAAGGTGCTGGCAAAGATCCGGGGCGTCACGCTGTGACTCGTTCGGCGCCCCGGCGCCGACGGGACAGAGGGGCGGCCAGCGTTGAACTGGTGCTGGCCACCCCTCTGCTCGGACTGCTGCTGATGGCCGCCGTGCAGTTCGCCTTGTGGCAGCACGCCAGTCACATGGCCCAGGCCGCCGCCAACGAAGGCGTGCAGACCGCACGCGCCTTTGGCAGCAACGCCGCCGCCGGGAAGACCGACACCGAAGCGCTGCTACGTGACCTGTCCGGCGGCGCGCTGTCGGGCACGTCGGTCACCGTGAGCCGCAGCACTACCAGCGCGACCATCACGATCACCGGCCGAGCCCCCTCGGTGATCCCGGGCCTGACATTCCCGGTCGACGTCACCGTCACCGCACCCGTCGAGCGCGTGCCCTAGAGGGGTCACGCCGGACCGGGATTCCTGAAGGTTCTTACAGCGCAACCGGAGGAGGTACGTCCCATGTCGAGCGCCGTGTACGGCAGCCTGCGCGGTGTCGGCCGCCGCCTTCGCGTGGCCGGCGACCGCGGCTCGGTCACCAGCGAGATGGTCGTCTTCGTCGTGCCGTTCCTCATCGTCATGGCAATGTTCGTGGTCTTCTGCGGCCGGGCCGCCTCGGTGGCCATCGACGCGCACGCCGTGGCATCGGCGGCGGCCCGCGCCGCCGCCGACGCACCGACTCCGGCCACCGCCCGTACCGCCGCCACCAGAGCGGCCAACGCCATGGCGTCGGGCAGCAGGTTCAACTGCACAGCGACTACCGACACCGGCCAGTTCCGGCGAGGCGGATCGGTCACGGTCCGGGTGGCCTGCGTCATGCGGATGGACGACCCCGGCCTACCAGGCGTCGGCGCGACCAAGACCGCCAACGCATCGGCCACCGAACCGATCGATATCTACCGGGCGGGGACATGAACACCAGCAGCGCCAGGCGGCGAGCCCGCCGCTCTGCCCAACGAGCCGACCGGGGCGCGGTGACCGCGTTCACCGTCGTGTGGCTGGTCGCCGCGCTCCTGCTCGGCGGTCTGGTCCTGGACGCCGGCCTCGCCGTGTCGACCAAGGTCAACGCCCGGTCGGTGGCCAACGCAGCAGCCCGCGCCGGAGCCCGCGAACTCGACGTGGCCGCCCTGCGCACCACGGGCGTGGTCCGGCTGGACCCGGCCAAGGCACGCACCGCCGCCGCGAGCTGGATCGCCCGCGCCGGGCTGCCCGGCACCGTCACCGTCACCGCGACCACGGTCACCGTCAGCGTGACCACCTCCCGGCCGACGCAGCTGCTCGGCCTCGCCGGGATCGGCAGCATCGCTGTTCATTCCACCGTGACCGCCGACGCCATCGTCCCCAATTGAGAAGGAGGTAGCGCGATGCTGTCATGGCTGGGCCGCTGGACCGTCCGCGCCAGCGCAGGCAGCGTCCTACTTGCGGCCATCGCCGGAATCCCGGCGTGGCTGGCCCTCGCCGTGGGTTGGCCCCTGCCCCGCGCCGTGCCCGATCAGGACGGTCTTGTCGCGTTTTTCGACGGCGGCGTCACCGATCGCATGGTGGTCAACCTGCTCGCGGTCGCGATCTGGCTGGTGTGGGCGCTGTTCGCGCAAGCCGTCGTCGCGGAGCTGCGCGAGACCACCCGGGGCGTCAAAGACCTGCACCAACGCCGGCACCGCAACCCGATGCGCGCCGCCGCGTCGGTCCTGATCAGCTCCATGCTGCTGGGCAGCGTCCTGGCAGCCACCGCCGCGACCGCTGGGCCGCAGCCCGCTCGAGTCACCGCCGACGCGCCGATCGCCGCCGCCCAGGCCGCGCCGGTGCTCATCCGGGCGGCCGAAGGCCCGACGATCGTGCACGTCGGCACCGAGCGATACGTGTATGTCGTCAAGCGGGGCGACTACCTATCCAAGATTTCCCAGGCGTGGCTTGGCGACGCCGAGCGGTGGCCGGAGATTTGCCAGCTCAACAAGCACCGCCACTTCCCCCGTGCCGGGGGGACGCTGCGCGACTGCAATATCATCTACCCCGGGTGGGACCTCCGGCTGCCTGTCGACGCCCGCCCACCCGCCGGAACCACCCCGGCCCAGCCGCCCGCACAGCCGCCCCCGCCGGTGATCACGCCACCAACGACCGTGCCGTCCGCCGCGCCGAGCAGCCCGGCTGTCACGCCCAGCCCCTCCGTGTCGCCGAGCACCGCCGTGGACAGCCCGGTCACCGCGCCCTTGACCGTCCCGGCATCTCCTCCGGCAGCGACGTCCGCGCCCGCCTCGCCGTCCCCGAACCCGTCCCCGTCTTCCAGCCCGGCCCCGTCCGAGTCGCCCTCGGCAGCGCCGGCAGCCAGCGACACCCCGAGCCCAGCGGTAACCACCGACGAACACGGGGTCCAGCTGGAGTCGAACTGGATGCCGTGGGCCTTGGCCATCGCGATCAGCACCGCCGCCGCCCTGGTGTGGCTACAGCGCCGCCGCCGCTACACCGGCCAACCTGACGACGACCCGCCGACCGAGCTGCCCCCGTCAGTGGTCAAGCTCCGTCGCGCAGTCGCCCGTCATCCCGAGCTGGCCCACGCCGACACCGGCACCGACAGCGCTGAAGTGCCCACGCTGGTGCCCGACCTCGCACGGCTGCCAGCGGGCGGCACCGGGATCATCGGCGACGGGGCGACCGCAGCCGCCCGCGCCGCCCTCGTCGCCGTGCTGGCCTCGGGCAGCCCAGACCAGCCCGACGCACGCGGCGAGGTCGTCATCGACGCCGCGACCCTGGCCACACTGCTCGGCTCCGAGGTGGTGACCCTCGGCCCGTGGCCGCGTCTGCATGTGGCCGACAGCATGGACGAAGCGTTGACCGTGATCGAGTCCCGGCTGTTGCACCGCAGCCGCATCCTCGATGAGCACGCCCTGAGCGATCTAGGCGAGCTGCGTCAGCAGGCACCCGACGAGGAAGCACTGCCTCCGGTCATGCTCATCACCGAGACCCCGCCCGCAGGCGCCCGTATGCGCGCCAAAGTCGCCCTCGCTCTCGGCGAAGGGCTGCACGTGTCCGCGCTGCTGCTGGGCGAATGGGCCCACGGTGCCACCGTCGAGGTGGCCACAGACGGGCACACCAAGCTCGTGTCCGGCACAGCCGTCGAGCCGGTACCGCCGCGCCTGCCGGTGCTCGGCCCCGCCACCGCGATCCAGATTCTGACCACGCTGCGTGAGGCTCAGACCGGCGAGCCGCCCGCCATCGCCTCCGAGGCCGTCCCGATAACTGTCGAGCCCCTGCACGCCAGCCGCACCAGCGCCACGCCCGCCGAGACGACCGAGGTCCCGGCCCCCGTGCCCGCCGCCGGGCCTGCCGGTTCGGCGCGGGCGAAGCTGCGGCTGATCGGCCCGCCGCGCATCGAGGACATCACCGCCGAAGGTCGCCCCCTGCGGGCCAAAGCCTTGGAGTTGGCGGTGTACCTCGCCGTCCACCCGGATGGCGCCGCGACCCGCGAAATCGGCGAATACCTCGAACCCGACGCCCGCATCAGCCAGGCTGACCAGCGCGTGCACACGAACGCCTCGAACCTGCGCCACGTCCTCGGCCGTGCCGGCACCGCGGACGCCAAGAACGGCTACGTCATCAAGTCCGCCGGGCGTTACCGGCTCGACCCGGCCACCGTCGATGTCGACGTGTGGACGCTGCGCGACCTAATGCGCAAAGCGACCATCGCTTCCGGCCCTAACCGCCGCGAGCTGCTGACCGCAGCCTGCGACCTCTACACCGCACCCCTGGCAGAGGACCAGGACTACGAATGGCTGCCCCCGCATCGGGAAACAATCCGCCGCTGGGGCACCGAAGCCCACCTACTGCTCGCCGACCACATGCTCGACACCCACCACCCCGAGGAGGCGTCCGACCTGCTTGACAAGGCCATCGGCCTGGACCGCTACAACGAGGCCCTGTACGTGCGAGCAATGCACGCCCGCCACGCCCTCGGCGACGCTGACGGCATCCGAACCCTGCTGCGCGCACTCACCAAGGCTCTGGCCGACCTCGACGCCGAACCGCAGGAAGACACCATCACCTTGGCCACCCAGCTCCGCACCAGCCTGGACGATAAGTGATCTCCACCGTCGTCCCGATCCGCGCTGGCGCACGGGCGATGCTGCCCGCGCTGGCCGTCGTACCGCTGCTGCGCTACGCCGTCGCCGTACACAGCGTGGCCGACGACCAGCCGTGGCGCACCACCTGCCCGTGCGGGCAACCGCTGTGGCCCGACGCCATCGGCCCGTCCGGCCGCTGTGCCGGATGCGAGCGACGCGTTGGCGCTGCGCCGTACGCTGTCGAAGCCGCTGCGATGGCCCTGATCGCCGGGCTCGTGGCATCTGGTCGTACCGGCTGGGCGCTGGCCGCGTTGGCGTGGTGGGCCGCCGGGATGGTGGTGCTGTTCTTCGTCGATCTGGCCGTGATGCGTCTGCCGCACCGGATCACCGCAGTCACGACGGCCGGGTTCCTCGCCCTGCTGGCCGTCAGTGGCGACCCGCGTGCCTGGTGGCGCGCTGTTGGGGCCGGGCTGGTCCTGGCCGTCTTCTTCGCCGTGCTGGCGGTCGTCTCACACGGACAGCTCGGCTGGGGGGACGTCGCTGTCGCTGTGCCCGTCGCCGCTGTGCTCGGCTGGCACAGCTGGTCGGCCGTCTACGCCGGGACGCTTCTCGGCCTGGGTGCCGCCGCCCTCGCTGCGGTCATTCTTCGCCGTACGGGTCGTCTGGCGGCGGGGGCGTACCTGCCGCTCGGCCCGTTCCTGGTCGCCGCCGCCGCTGCCGTCGTGGTGTGACCGTGAACTGCGCCTCGAACCGAACGGAAGGAACCCGGTCGTGAACCTCAACGACCTCACCGCGCTCTACCAGGACAACCAGACCCTCGTTACCAGCCTCGCTGCCCTGAGCGCAGTCGGGATGCTACTGCTGATCGCGAACCGGATGCGCAAGATGGCCGCGCACCGCGCCACCCTGCTCATGGCCAACATCCTGACCGTCATCGCGGCGGCACTCGCGACGGCCGTGAGTTCGTCGGGCATGTGGAAGGTCTTCACCGACATTCTGGGCGAGTCCCCGCTGCGCTACGCCTTCTTCTGGTTCATCGAGATCGCCCTGTTCGCCAGCGCCCTGCTCGCCCGTGCCCGGCTGCTGCGCGAACCGGAGAAGGGCTCCACCGGCGTCGACGGCGCCGCCGTATGGGTCTTCGCCCTCCTGACCGCGAGCCTGTCCGCGCTCGACGCCGACTCCTTCAGCGAAGTCTGTCTGCGACTGGCCGCGCCATTGGTCGCCGCCTGGATGTGGGAACGCGCCCTGGCCGCCGAGCGCAGCGCCCGACTGGGCCGCACCGCCACCCGGATCAATTGGACCATCACCCTGGAGCGGGTGTTCGTCTGGCTCCGGCTCGCCGAAGCCCAAGGCCGCGACGTCACCGAGGTCGACCGCGCCCGCCGGCGTGCCCGCCTCGGCCGAGCCCGGCTCAATCTGCACCTGCTGCAAAGCAAGAAGAAGGCGTCGGCGTGGCGGCTACGCCGCGCCCACAACAAGGTGATCCGCCAGGCGATGCAGGCTGCCGAGCATACCGGCCTGGCCGACTTCCCCGGCGCCGCCGACGAGCGGGAAGCCATCCAGATGTATATGGCGACCCTCTACGGCTTCGTGACCGCCACCACGCCCGAGGCCGTCGCGCACCTCAACGCATGGCGATCCACCGACACGTCGGAGCCGCACGCCGTTGCCGACGCCCTTTACGCGATGACTCCGACAATCCCCGTCGCCGAGGTGGTGTCACAGTCGGTCAACGGCCACGACCTCGCGTCCAACTCCTCCGCCGGAGCTGAGGGCCGGGTCGAGCGCAGCCAGGAGCAGGAAATCGCACCGCAAGACGGCGACGACGACGCCAGCGCCGACCGGGTGAACCCAGTTGGTGCCGGCCGACCGCAGCGTCCGGTGTGGCAGCCCGAGTCTCCCCCCATAACCGAAGATCTTCTAGACGAAGACGACGACACGGACAGCGAGTCCGACCTGTCCGCCGTCGACGCAATGCGACGCTTCTGGGACACCGAGGTCGGCAAGGGTCGCATCCCCACCGGTGCGGAACTCTCCCGGGCCGCCAGGGTCCCTCCCGCGACCGGCCTCGGACGGCGCAAACGGCGCGAGTGGGAATCCGAACTGCCCGACGAACTCCGCAGACCTTTCGCTCATGCCGGCGACCGCGAATGACGTGGCCACCGCAACTAACGCTGAATGACGCCGCGCCACCAAATTAGTCATAGCCGTCGCCGTCTCGTTCTGTCTGTGGCCAGATGCAGGATCGCCACCGAGGTCGCCCGGAAAGCCTCGGACGCCATGGGCGCACTTGGACCAGACAAGGCTCTACGCGATGATCGTTCTCCTGCGGCCCATCCCAGCGGCGCTGGTCTATCGTCGTGGTCCACCAGCGCCGCTGAAGGCGATCGACAAGAACCGACTCAAGCGCATCCAGTACCGCACCGACCTGCTCGACAGCTTCCTCGCCCACACCGGCCTGACCCTCGAACCCGACCCAACCTAACCATTCAAGATCTGTAGCTGGGCCAATGCCCCCAGCCTCGTACTGGCTGACCCTCGAACAGCACCTGGACCGTCCAGAGTCCTACTCGAAGCTCGGACGAAAGTAGCCGATCAGTCACCTTCAGTCACTCATTGCCTTTTGTGGTCGAGTGATCACACAAGGTTCACTTCGATGTTCGCATCCCTCCATGCATCGAGGTAGATCGCCATGCGCGTCAGAACACTCGCCGCCTCACTCGCCCTCGCGATCGGCGGCGTCCTCACCGTCGCCGTGCCCGCCTCGGCTCACCCAGTCCTCAACCTCTCCGCCAGCCCCGCCACCGTCACGGCCGGGAGCACGGTCACTCTGACCATCTCCGGCACCTCTAATGGCAACTACACCGGCGCCCGCATCGAGGTCTTCTCCTCCACCCCCAGCAAAGGCGGCACCACCGGCAGCCTCACCTCGTTCACCAGCAGCCCATCGTGCGGCGGCACCCCCGGCACTCCGACCTGCACCGAGATCACCAACCGGTACAAGATCGGCAACATCACCCTGACCAACAGCCAGGCGTTCTCCTACACCGTCACCTTCACCGTCGACAGTGCGACCACCGCCGGAACGTTCACGTCGAAGGCCCAGTTCTACAAGTCCGACACCACCACCGACGGGCCCACCACCGGACCACTGATCACCGTCACACCCGCCACCGCCGACCTCGCCATCACCAAGGACAGCGTCTCCTTCGACCTCGAGATCCTGACCTTCTCCTTCACCTACGTCAACAACGGCCCCGCCGCCACCACCACCCCGCTGACCTATTCCACTGGCCCGTCGCCTTCCGGTTTTGCCTCCGAGCAAGACAACGACTGCGTAAGCGGTGCTGGGGAGAGCGCCTCCTGCGACCTCAACTTCTCGATCGCAGCCAACGACAGCGGGCTCCTCGTCTTCAGATACAGCCTTTCCCTGTTCGTCCTCGGCAACTACACCGTCACCGCCACCCTGCTGCCGGCCAACGACAGCAACACCGCCAACAACACCGTCGTCTGGAACTGCACCGCCGTCACCGCCCTCATCGTCAACTGCACCTGACCCGACGGCATAGATGAACGGGTGGGCCCGGACACCGGTCGGTGTCCGGACCCACACCGGCCGGTCCACGGCAGCAGCGGGTACTGATCGTCATCGGCCTCGTCGACAGCGTTGAGCTGGAGGGCCTCGGCCAGCCAGGTCAGCTCGTCCGGGCCGAGCACGACGGTGGTCCACTGCTTGATGGCCTGGTCGTCGTCGCCCTCGCCCTCGCCTTCGTACGCGCCGGGCAGCCGGACGGCGATCCACACGTCGTTGCCGAGCAGCTGCGCGGCCTGGCTCGCCGCGGCGACGGTCGGGTCGGCGAACAGGCTATGCTCGGCGCCCAAGTCCTCGATGTCTATGCCGTACTCGTCGCCCCAGGTGTGCTCGGCGGCCAAGCCGGCCGTGACGAGCACCGCCAGCTCTGGGTGCTGCTCGGCCGGGGTGCGCAGTCCTTCGCGGTGCTGGCCGTACTGCTCGTAGGCGGCCTGCGGATGCAGGCCGAGCAGGTCTCCCAGCCGCCACCAGTTCACGTCAGCGCCGAGCACGTCGCGCACCACGGCGGTGTGCAGGTGCTGGCCGGCGTCGCGCACCCGGCCGGCCGCGATTCGCGGCCTGGTCCCAGGTGGCGGCCGCGACGGCGTCGGCGGCTGAGTCCAGGTCGGCCGACAGCGGCGCGGCGCCCCGGCGGCGAAGTCCTCGGTGTGGGTCACAGCGTCGGCCGGGTCCACGCGGTCCTCGTCTCACCCTTGCGGCTCGGCTGCGGTCGCGGTGGTGTCGGCGCGACAGGCTGAGCCGCTGCGCCATGTTCAGCTTCACCTGCCCGTACGGCGAGATGTTCGACCAGAACAACGGTATGAGACCCCGCTGGTCCTCGGGCGACAGCGCCATCCCGCCACGGGGCACCTACTCGGATCCGCCACCGGATCCCGTCGATCAATGTTCGCCTACTCCACGACGACGGTCGACCCGGCCGCTTCGGCGCAGGTAGCAACGGCTGCAACGCCGCCCACTGCACCTCGGTCAGGTCGAACCGCCTCGTCACCGCCAGGGTGGTCCACGAGGTCTCCGGTTTCCGGTTCTGCTTGGTCGCTGAACCATCTACCGGAGACCTCGCTGCGTCTCGACCTCCAACACGCAGAGATCACCAAACAAGCTCAAGCCCTGGCAACGACTTCGACACAGGGCCTAGCAGCTACTGGTGGTGTCGCCGGTGTCGGTGGTGCAGGTGTCGGTGCCGAGGTTGCCGTTGGCGGTGTCGTCGCCGGCTCCGTCTTGGACGTTGATGGTGTCGTTGCCGTTGCCGCCACTCATGGTGTCGGTGTCGTCGGTGTCGGTGTCGGTGATGGTGTCGTTGCCGTTCTGGCCGTCGAGGTCGTCGTTGCCGGGTCCGCCGTAGATGTGGTCGTTGCCGTTGTCGAAGAGGTAGAGCAGGGATCCGAGGAGGGTTTCGCCGTAGTTGGTGTCGTTGCCGGCTTCGCCGTAGAGGTAGTCGGCGCCGTTTCCGCCGCCCATGATGTCGTCGCCGGCTCCGCCGTAGAGGGTGTCGTCGTTGTTGCCGCCGTCGACGGTGTCGGCTCCGGCTCCACCGTAGATGGTGTCGTTGCCGTTGCCGCCGTTGATGGTGTCGTTGCCGCCGAGGCCGCAGATGACGTCCGCGCTGCCGGTGCCGTTGAGGGTGTCGTTGCCGGCGGTGCCGATGATGGTGCAGCCCAGGGGGTTGCCGACGGTGGTGGTTTCAGCGTCGGTGTTGTTGCCGCTGGTCGGGTCGACCGAGTTGGTCGACGTGACGGCGGTGGCGGTGACCGTGCCGACCGCGTCCGCTCTGATGCCGAGGTTGAAGTTGTAGGAAGTACCGCTGGCCAGCGTGGACCTGCTGCAGTAGGCGACGGGCGGACTGTAGGAGCAGCCTCCCGCTGCGGTCAGGAGCGTCCTGGCCGCGCCGGACAGGGTGATGGGAACGGCGAGGCCGAACGCGGGGTCGGGGCCGTTGTTGGTCACCGTGATGGTGTATTCGTAGATGTCGCCGATCCCGACCGGGTCGGCGGAGTCCGACACCGAGACCGACAGGTCCGCCGACAGTGCAACGACAGCGACGTTGACCTGGAGGTCGCCGCCCTCGGGGCCGTAGCCGTTGTCGCTGCCGCCGGCCTGGATCCAGTAGGTGCGGGAGGCCACCGCGTTGAAGGTCACCTGTGACAGGCCGAAGTCGTAGTCGTCGTTGCAGCCGAGTAGCGACAAATAGGGCAGGTCATTGCCTTGATAGACGCCCAGGACAGTGTCGAGACCCGAGCCGTAGGTGTCGATGGTGACGGCGGAAGACGTGGTGAGGGTCAGTGAGTACCAGACTGTCTTGCCGACGACGCCACAGTTTTCGGTCGGCTCGTCGGTTTCCGTGGTGGCGTCGTCAATATTGACGTTGTCGGTGAAGGCCGCCGTGTGGGCCTCGGCGTTGGTGAAGTCGTCGTTGGCCGGCGCCGCCGCCAGGGCGGGGGTGGCGGTCATGAAGCCGAACGTGGCGGCGACGGTGGCTACGGTGAGCAGCCGTCGCAGGAGATGCTGGGACACGCAGAACCCCAAATCTGGGCAGGAGAGAAGCGCACGCTGCGGGTTCGCGATCATGCGCGCTGGAATTAGATGTCCTGGCCAGAACTCACTCAGCGTTTCAGTGTCATTGCTAGTTCACAACCTTCTATCAGATGTCTGTCGTGACATATCTGGGCCGTCACTTCGCCCGGGCGGTTTTCGAGCCAGCCGACCTTCTCGTGAAGGGCTTTGTCAGACGACGACGTCGCCCGGGCTCGTCCTCGCGGCAATGATCCAGGTCAGTTCGTCCGGGCCGAGCACGACGGTGGTCCACTGCTTGATGACCTGGTCGTCGTCGGCTTCGCATTCGTCTTCGTACTCGCCGGGCAGGCAACCGGCTCGACCCGGAGTGGTCCAGGTCGAGCCCGAAAAGGCGACCGCGATGTTCGTCAGGCAGCTCCGGGAAACCGGGCACCAGCAGGTCAGCTCGGCGAAGCTCGAGTTCTTCAACCCCGAGCTGCTCGCGCGCGAGATCGTCGACAAGGATGTGCCCGCTGAGGTGAACGCCCTCGTCGAGGCAGACGCGACCGTGCACAGCATCTGGGAGACGTCTTTCAACGAGGCAGCCGAGTCGAATCCCGCCGGGCTAAGGCTGCCCACGGCGTCAGTCTGGTAGCCACCCACAGTGTGCGGTCAATGAGGTTGAGTTGTTGTTGTTTGATCTGACAGGTTGGCGACACCACCTGTGGGTGACGTCTGGCCTTATCTGCTGGCACGTTCCGGGGCGATGGATCTCGAATAATCAGCGTTCCGTGCTCGACTCTCTGTTGCGTGTGGCTCTGGTGGCGGTCTCATCGGCGGTGCTGACGGCGGATTCTGGTTGGTAGCAGTCCAGAAAGGCGGTTCGCCGATGAAAGCGGTGCGGCCCCGGCGCAGTGGGTGGCTGCGCCGGGGCCGTGGAGCTTCGGGTGTTTACGGGTTGGTCGCCTCGGTCCGGGGGTTGTGGGGTTACCGGTCGATGCCGAGGTAGCGGGCGACGTGCACGATGATCTCTTGGGTGTACGGGGTGAGCCGGTACAGCTTCTGGGTGAGCACGGTGGTGGTGGCGGCGGTCAGGCTGGTGAGGTTCGTAAGGTTCGCGGGGTCGTTCTTGATGTCGGGTTCGAGGGTCTGGATCAGGTTGTAGATGCTGCTGAAGCCCTCGCGTTGCAGGGCCTTGGCCAGGGACGCCGGGGCGGTGGAGGAGGAGGCGGCGGGGTCGAGCAGGCGGCTGACGAACGTGACCCGGTGGAAAACGCGCCAGCAGGGTGGTTTCTGCTCAGCCTGGTTGGCCTGACGTAGGGCGGCGGCCTGGGGGGAGGTGGCGAGCCAGATCGGATCGACGACCTTGCCAAAGAAGTCCTCGAAGTTGTCCTTGGTGACGTCGAGGTAGAAGGTCATGAACCGGTAGGCGTCGACCCTGCCGGGGGCGGTGACGGGCTGTTTGGTCACGGAGTCGTAGACCGGGGTCTCGCCGTTGGTGTAGCGCTGCAGGTCCCGGCCGCCGGTGCACTCGATGTCGAGCCCGAAGGTCTTCGTGGCCGTCTTCGCCCTGGTGCGGGTGACGCTGCTGCCGGCCGCGATGCTGGCCTCGAAGCCGATCTTCGCGCCACCCATGCCGCCCTTGAGTTCGAACATGCCGCCCCCGCCGACGGTGCCCTTGATCGAGTAGGACCCGCCGGTGGTCTCGGTGACCGCGTCGGTGGTCTCGGTGGATTCGGCGAAGAAGCCGCCGCCGGCGGTCCAGATGTAGGTGTTGGCCAGGTTGCGCCGGGCCGAGGACCTGCTGGTTATCTCCTTGATCTTCTCGGCGGTCCGGTCCGGGGCGTGGGTCTCGGTGGACACCGAGTCGTAGTAGCTCTGGAGTTGCTGGGCCTGGCGCTCGACGCGGCGTTTGAGGGCGTAGGCCTCGCGGGGCTTGAAGTAGCTGTACTCGGCGCCGTCGCCCGCCGTGGGGTAGTGGGTGGGGTCGGCGAACGGGCCGGACAGCCCGTAGCCGACGAGCCCGTCGAGGGTGCCCTGCTTGGTGTAGAGCGGATTGATCTGGAACTCGATGATGTTCCAGTCGCGGGGGATGTCGGGATTGGGCATCATCCGGTAGGCGACGAGCGCCCCGGTGTGTTCCAGGCGCAGCGCGAAGATGTCCGCGGTGTCGGACTGGACCAGGGCGTATCCGGTGTTGGCCGGGATCCACCGCTGGCCGACGGCGGGGTTGAGCGGGCGGTCCGGGATCTCCCACGCCCCGCTGAGGGCGACGGTGCTGGTACGGGTGGTGTTGTGGCCCTCGGAGACCTCCGCGTCACTGGTCCAGCCGTTGGAGAAGTCGAGGCCGAACTCCAGGTTGCCCTCCTTGGCGAGTTTGAAGGCCGGTACGGCCTCGCCCACACCCAGGGGGGCGAGGATCATCATTTTCTCTGACGAGACCTCCCAGGAGAACTTCATCTTCGCCGAGACGTCCATGCTGGTCTCCCGGCTGGACGACAGCGTGTTGGTGACCTCCTCGGCCTGGACGAACGAGACCGTGGCGGCGTCGACGTAGTCGTCGGTGCCCGGACGCTTGACCAGGTTCTCGGAGGGAACCGGCGGCGCTCCCTCGATGTAGCCGACGAGCTGCGGGTCGAACTGGGCCTGGCCGACCCACTGGCTGACCAGGTTGCCGACCTTGTATCCGGTGATCAGGTGCCAGCGGCCGTCCTGCTGGTAGGTGTAGCAGCGTTTCATCACGCCCTGCACACCACGGTAGGGGACCCGTTGGGCGTCGGCGTACTCGGCGACGGCCGGGGCGGCGCCGATCATCTCGTGGAAGGTGGTGCGGATGCCGGTCAGCGCCGAGCGGACCTCGGCGGTGTCGGTGGAGACGGGTGCCGTGGAGAGCACGATGGCGGGCTCTCTACCGGCGGTGGTGCCCAGGTTGTTCCCACGCGGGCCGGCGTCGAGGACCGGGGCGCCGGCGACAGTGGAGGTGGCGTCGAACGGGTAGTAGCAGACCAGGTCCTCGGACTCCCCGCGCAGGCGGGTGAAGGCGTTGTCGAGGATCTGTTCGCCGGTCCGCGCCGTCTGCCACACCCGGATCTCGTCGAGGGTGCCGGCGAAGGCGTCGCGCAGGCTGTCGTCGGTGTTCGTGCAGCCGCCGATGGTGAACTGCTCGGGCCCGTAGCCGGCGGTCACGGCGGTGTCCGTGGCCGCGACCGGGTCGGCGGGGGTCGCCTCACCGTTCTGGTAGAGCCGGAACCGGTTGCCGCCCGGGTCGGGGGTCTTGACCCAGCTCACGCTGTGCAGTCTGCCGGTGTAGCTGCCGGTAATGTCGGCGGTGGTGTTCCCAGAGTCCTCCGGGAACGCCCACTGGGCGACGAGGCCCGGGGTGCTCTCGGTGACCGCCACGCCGATCTTCGCCGCCTCCCGGGCCACGTTCCACAGCCGTACCTCGCTGAGCACACCGCGCAGCCCGTAGCCGGTCTGACCGCTGCGGTAGCGGCCGATCTCCAGGGCCCCGTCGTTGCCCGTCGGCGCCGGACCGGTGAGCGTGGTGGTGCCCGCCGCGACGCCGTTGACGTAGAACCGGATGTCCGTCGTGTTCCAGTCGTTCGGGTTGGGTTTGCGGGTGACCGCGACCCGGGTGAACACGCCTGCCTGGAGTCTGGTCGTGGAGACGGCGACGCCCGGCTGGACGCTCGCCCTGTTCTCGTAGGTGAAGGCCAGCGCCCCGTCGGGCTGCACGTAGAACAGGTACGGCACGGTCCCGCCAGCGCCGTCGGCCAGCCCGCCCTTGCAGGCCAGCCCCTGGGTGTTGCCCAGCGCGTCGAGCCGCAGCGAGACCTCGATCGTCAGATCGTTGACCACGTTGAGGGCGTCGGCGCGACCGGCGTCCAGCCAGGCGGTGCCGTCGAAGCGCAGCGCCCAGTCCTGGTCGAACACCGCCGCGAGGTGGCCCCACTGGCCGGCCGGGTAGGCGTCCCGGCTGCGGACGAGTTGGTCGCCCACCCCGGCGAGGATCCTGTATCCGGGGAAATTGGAGCCGACGACCTTGGGGTTCCCGGCGATCGTCGCGTTGTTGCCCCGCCCGGTCAGGTCCGTGGTCCGCCGGCCGGGGAAGTTCCAGTACCCGAGCAGCCCTGCCTCCCGCCCGGTCAGCCGGCGGTCCTTGTCCGCCCTCACCTCATCGGCCGAACGGGCACGACCCCAGATCCGAACCTCGTCGAACTGGGCGTACGCCTTGTAGTCCCAGGCGGAGTTTGCGATTCGGCCGAGCAGGAGTTTGCCGGTGCCGGTGAAGTGCGCGTTGGCGGTGCGCCGGGCGACCTCCACTCCGTCCCGGTAGATGATCTGGTTGCGGTTGGTGCCCTCCCGGTCGTACACGCACGCCCAGTGGTGCCAGTTCAGATCACTGGAAGAGGAAGGAGCGTTCACGCCGTCGCTGAAGAAGTCCATCGAAAAGAGGTTGTTGGAGCGGAACCCGATGTGCAGGTACTGGTCGGTCGCGCCGGTGGTGCCGAGGCCGACGATGAAGTCGTCCCGGCCGTTTGCCAGGCGCTTGGCCCAGAACTCCACGGTGAAGGACGTGCCGGTCAGGTTGATTCCGGTGCCGCAGTCGAGGTAATCGTTGCTTCCGTTGCATTCGAGCGCCGACAGGTAGGGCGTACCGGACACACCGAGGGTGTAGCGGATGCTGGCGGCACCGGGCAGGTTGGCGTGCACGACGCGGCTCTGCGGGCCGGCGAAGCCCGGGCTGGCCCAGGCCTCCAGAGTCAGGTCGCCGACCATCGTCGCCCGGGGACGTTGGGCGGCCGGGAGGGAGAGACGCTTGGCGCCGTCGAAGGCGAACGCCCGCCCGGGGGCGTGGCCCCGCCAGCGGTTACCCCGACCGGCCACCACGTCGGCGGCCGTGCCGTTGGGTACGGCGTCGGTGGCCGTACCGGCGTCGACCGCCACGATGAGCGAGCCCTGGTCCAGGCGTGCCCCGGGGCGGCTGGCGGTGGCCGAGGCGTAGTCGTAGAGGACCGCGCGTACCTGCGTGCCCGCCGCCACCGTGGCCGGGGTCGTGGTCAGGGTGAGGGTGGAGGCAGCGGCGGGCGCGGCGTCCCGCAGCTGGTAGAGCGCCCCGAGCACGCTGACCCGCACGCCCGCGGCCAGTGCCGTGGCCAGCGGCGCGGCCAGGGTCACGGTGCTGGCCTGCACCGAGGCCACCGTGCCGAGCAGATCCCCGCTCGGGGTGCCGTTGAGGACGGCCGCGAACTGGTCGGCACGCCGAGGCACCGCGTTGAACGTCTCGGTCTGGGTCGTGGTGTTCGCCGTCCGGGTCACCACCACCGTGCACCGGGTGGCATCCGGGCCGGCCGAGACGGTGAAGCCCAGCTCGGGCAGGTCGACCCCGGTGTCCCGACTGGTCAGTTGCAGCCGGCCGGCGGGAAGCGTGATCTGCTTGGCCGCTCGGGAGGCGGTGACGTCGTAGTAGACGGAGAAGAACTGCCCGTCGACACCGCGGAAGTAGAGCACCACCTCGCCGGTCGCGCTGTCGAGCAGCACCGGTGTGTGCTGGCTCCACGCGAAGGCCAGCACGGCGCCGAAGACGCTCAGTCCGGTGGTGTCGACGGCGACCGTCGGCATCGCCAGCGTCACGTCGTCGCTGCCCTGTAGCCCTCCGCTGAGCGCGGACAGCACGGCCTGCCGGTCCACCAGCAGCACCTGGTCCCGGGCGAGCTGTGCCCTCGCGTCCTCCGCGGACCGCACGGCCGCGTTGTAGGGCGACGCCGCCGAGTTCAACGCCCCCAGTAACTCGTTCGCCCGAGGCGTCCGGTCGAGCGGCGAGATCCAGTGCCCTTCGTCGTAGCAGTAGTTGGAGTTGACGAAGCTGCCGTACCTGTTGCTCCAGTACTGGTACCCCGGGAGATACTGCCGCACGGCCTGGTCCGCCTGGTCGAGGACACTCTGGTCCATGATCAGCTTCGCCTGGGTGGCCGTGACCGCGTCCTGGGCCACGCTGAGCACGTCCATGTCCCTGGTCGGGTCCGGGCGTCCGATGGTGGACAGCGCGACCGACCGGGGCAGCCGCGCGAGCCGACCATCGACGGCCAGCGCGAGATCGAGGGTGGCGAGCAGAGGATCGCCGGTCGGGGCAGCGTCGTCGACCGTGGGGCATGCCAGCAGGATCCGCGCCTGCCGTTTCGTCGGGCTGGGCTGGCCGGCGTAACCGGCGACGGTCTCCTCCTGCTGGAAGTACAGCACCGCGGCCACCCCGGCCGCGAGGGACCGGCCCGCGAAACTGAACGTCTCCCGGGACAGTCCCGGGCTGTCTCCGACAGGCGCACCCGAGGTCACCCACGCCGCAGCACCTCGGACGGCGCCGTCGAACCCGTTGTCGGTGTGATCCGCGATGCTGGCCCCCGCGCCGTCGTCGAAGCGGTAGTAGGCGAGCAGGCCCGGCTCGACCCCGGCGAGACGACGACGGAAGTCCCGGGCCAGGTCGGCGGCGGTCCGCGTCTGACTCCAGATGCGTACCTCGTCGATGTCACCACGGAAGAAGTCGGCCGCGCTGGTCCCCGACCGTCGGGCCCCGATGTACGTCGCCACCCCGGCGGAGGACGAGGCGGAGGTGAACGACATCGTGGCGCTGGCCACCTCGACACCGTCGACGTACAGCCGGCCCTTGGCGGGAGTGCCGCCACCGAAAACCGCCGCGACATGGGTGTAGCGGCCGATCGGCAGCAGTGCATCGGGCGAGGTGAGCGTGTTGCCGGTGCCGGGATGGGTCAACACCAGTCCCCGGGCGGCATTCATGCGTAGCGTGAACGATCCCGCCTGCGCCCCGTCCCCGGCGGCCGCGATGACCCCACCGGCGACGGCCGGGTTGATCCACGCTTCTACGGTGTAGGCATCCCGCAACCGAGGGCCCAGCGTGATACCCAGGTCGACGTGATCGTCCTGGCCGTCGAGGCGCAGCGCGGTCCCCGCCCGATCGGTCGACAGCGGGACCGGCACCAGCGGCCTCTTGGTGAACGGGTCCGACCCGGGCTCGCGCTCGAGCACCGACGCGGCGTACCTCGGGTCCGGGCTGGTGTAGAACTGGGTGCCCGCCAGGTTGAACAGCCCGTCGTCGGCACGCTCGACGTTGAACGCGTCGATACGACCGGTCACCGAGTTCACCGCGAACAGTTGCCACCGCGATACCCCGTCGACCTGGGTCGGCAGCAGCATGACCGTGAACTTGCCGTCGGTGACGTTGCGGACGAACGACAACTGTCGGGTGGGCTCGTAGAACGGGTTACCGTCCAGATCCCGGGTGCCCAGGGTGTCACCGCTGGACGCGGGCGAGGTCGCACTGCGGCTACGCCGGTAACGCACCTCGAGCACCGGCTTGACCGTCGCCCCGACCTGCACGAACCGATCACAGAGCACGGTACGGGACACCACCGGCACCTTGGCCCCGACAGCCTGGGCGTAGTCCGTTCGGCTCCCGTCCCCCGAGGCGCCACCACTGGTCAGCCGGAACAACGCGTCCGGGTGCGACTCGTCGACCGACTGGCGAAACAGCAACAGGTACCTGCCGTCCGAGACGACCTGCAACGGTGCCTGAACACCCAGCCGGGCCGTCGTGGACAGGAACGGGTCCAGGTCAGGCTGCACCTGCGTGCCGACAGCCACCTCGGCCCGCCCACCCAGCTTCACCGCCGGCACGCCGACCGTCTCGCCGCCACCGAAGCCGACCTCGGTGATCTCGCTCGGAAACGTGAGCAACGGCGGATTGTCGTTCCAGTACGAACTGTCGATCTCGCCCCGCTCACGGTTACCCAGATCGAGGTTCAACACGTTGTAGTAGATGCGCCCGGAGTCGTCCATCGCGAACGCCACCGTCGCACCCTGATGCCGCACCGTCGTCGTGAAAACGTAGTTCCTGTCGCTGTACACCCTGACCAGGTTCTTGTTCGGCACTCTCTACCCCCAAGTCGACGAACCACGCTCATGGACGGAGTAAAACTGCTGAAGGTCCGGGTTCACACTGAAACGGACCTTCCGGTAAAACGGCCTACAGCGAATCCGTGTTACCGCGCCGAAACCCGTGAAGACACAGCGATTCGGACATTGGAATTGATTTCCGGAAATCGCACGAGCCGCCGCCCCTGCTCGCCCGGAGGGCACTCCGGAAGCATAGGTGCTGAATTCATGTGGGTCCACCGTTGAGTCTCCTCTAGCGGCTTCATAAAACGGTCGCACTCGCACCTCTGCACATGCGATCACGCAGGTCGCACCATGATCCCGGATGTAACAATTGACGCGGTGGTGCCCAAAGCAATGATCATTGCCCGTCGACGAAGACCCTGGAAACCCCGACTGACCTGCCCTTCTGGTCAACGTGGGCGTCAATGGAAATACTCTGGCGGACTGGTTGGTGTCGTTGATTTGACACCGAACGGTATTGCCAAACGAAGGGTCGGCAGGCTCGGGTTTCTGGGCATTGACGCCCCGACACGTGTTTATCAGGCGTCGCTCGCCGCGTGCTTCCTCGAGCGGGCCCTGATCCCACTGCCCCGGAGCAGCATTCTCAATGTTCGGACACGCGTTTTGTGCATCACGGTTTGCTCATACACGCCACGCGTCAAGCGGCGTCAGCTATAAAGCCCTGATGTCGGAAATGGCGAGGCGGGGTGTAGTCGCGGAGCCGACTTCGTCGGGTGCGCGGCCTGGTCCTGCCGCCGAGTGGGCACGGTGCCCTCGTGCTGCCGGGGCAGTCACGAAGGGGACCGTGCCCGCAGGGTCGGGTAGGTGGGTTACGTGCAGCTGAGAGGTGCGTCGAGGAGGATGGTGCAGACTGTCGATGCGGAGTCGTTGCTGATGTTCTGGTCGATGAGATGCGCCGACGGTGGTGGAGTCGGTCACGCCGGACGAGAACGCCGCGAGCAGGGCGGCAGCCACCCGGCGGAGATCAAATCCCCAGCTCAAGCAGATCTATGCCGTGTCCCGCCGTCGATGGTCCACAACGGATTTCGAGCACCTGAAGGGGGTACCGGGGGCCCTTTTCTCGACCTTCGCCGCCCTGGCGGGGCGTCTCCTGCTCGCCGGGGTTGCCCGATGGATCGTGATGTCCTACGCGACGGTGGTGGCACACCAATGACGCCGACCGTTGCGCGACCGGGCTCTGGATTGTTGAGCTGGTGGTGGCAGGCCACTCGGACCGGCCCGCGCCGAACGATAAGGCCACGTAACCGCCGAGCGGTGGCGCGCCCAACGCGGGTGCACCACCGCTTCTCCGATTATTGAGCCTTTTCCAAGCTTATCCTGCAGGTCGGGGCGGGTGTGGCGAGCCCGGAGGTCGATGAGGGCGAGGCTCCAGGTAAGACAACTACCTCGCCGAACGCATCTGAACGCACCTAAACCAGCGGCGATCCCGGTGGCGACGTCCTGACCCGGGCCGGCAGGGCTGCTCGCCCTGGGGCATCTGCTAACTGCGACACCTACGCCCGGCTTGCCGCCCGGGTTCGAGGTCGGTGTGGCCACCGCCTGGCGCTACGTGCAGGAAGCGATCACGCTTCTCGCTTCGGTAGCCATGGCCTCACCACGGCGATGCGGCGCATTCGACGCCTGGCGTACGCGATTCTGGACGGCACCCTGGTTCCGATCGACCGCGTCGCGGACCAGAAGCCGTACTACTCCGGCAAGCACCAGCGGCGCGGCGTCAACGTGCAGGTCATCGCCGATGCGGGTCGGCCGACTCGGCTGGGACTCACCGGCATTGCCCGGCTCGACCCACGACCTCACTGCCGCCCGCACCCACAGCATCATCGACGAACTGACCAGCGTGGACGTTTTGACCTTCACGGACAAGGGTTACCAGGGCGCCCGGGGCAGCGTGTGCACGCCATTCGAGCGGTGACGCTTCCGACCGAAGCTGCCACGCCGGCAGGAGGTGTCATCAACCGGGTCCAGGCGGGGATCCGCGCTCGCGGCGAACGGGCCATCGCCATGCTCAAGACCTGGAGAATCCTGACCAAGTTGCGCTGCTGTCCCCGCCAAGCCACCGCGGTCGTGCAGGCCATCCTGGTCGTGCATCACGTCGAAGCGGACCGCTACGCAGGATGGAAGATAGCTTATGGTCCGGCCATGGTTGCCCACGTGGCCGCTTCGGTTACGTGGGCAACCATGGCGGGTTGGATTCGGGGATCAGGTGCAGGTGATGATGAGACCGGTCAGCACGGTGCAGTTCCAGCTGATGGTGTTGTCGGCGGGGTTGGCTTCGTTGGCCGGGATCAGGCTGATGGACACCGTGTAGGTGCCGAGCGCGAGAAGGTTGACGTCGAAGAAGGCGTTTCCTGGCTCGTTGGTCGCGCCTGCGGGAATGACGAAGTTCAGGTCGCAGGAGAAGGACTGTCCGGGGATGAAACCGCAGGCGCTGCCGACCTGGCTGGCGAAGCCGGCTGGTGCGGCGCTGCCTGAGAAGGCGTTCGGGTTGGTGCTGTCGACCGGTCCCACGTTGGCGCTGGTCCAGTTGAAATTGAGCTGGTTGCCGGTGCGGTTGACCGGTCCTTTGGTGAGGATCAGGTCGGACGTGGCGGGGTTGACGGTGATGGTGGGGCCGGTGGTCAGGCCAATGGTGCTGTTGCTGGAGGTGTAGAACTGGGCGTTGCCCTTGAACGTGCCCGCCGTTGTGGCGGAGTCGACTGTGAAGGTGATGGTGTAGGAGAACGCCTGGTTGTTGGTGAGATTGATCGGGTAGAGCTTGTACTTGTTGGTGATCTCTGAGCAGGTGGGTGTGGACGGGATGCCCGCGCCGCAGGTGGGGCTGGAGGTGAACGAGGTGAGCGTGCCGGTGGTGCCGGCGGTGCCGGAGCCGGCGGAGACCTCGATGCGGGCGTTGGTGTAGTTGCCGTTCGAGGTTCCGGTGATCGTCAGGGTGACGGTCGATCCGGCGGTGACGGTGGTGGGGCTGGCGGAGATGGTCAGGGCCGGGTGGGCCGAGGCCGGGCCGGCGATTACGGCTGTGGCCGCTGCCGTGGTCAGCAGGATCACGGCGGCTCGGGCCGCCGATCGCCGCATGGTCGGGACGAGCATGACAGACTCCTAGTCTCCGCGTTCCCTGACAGCATGAAGCACGCAGGGTGGTATGAGTATCACAGTAAGCAACAATGATCAGCATGAATGAACCATGTTCATCCTGCGTGGCGTGGCTTCGACGTGGTGCAGGACGAGGATGGCCTGCACGATGGCGGTGGCGCGGCGTGGGCAGCAGCGCAGCTTGGCCAGGATCTTCCAGGTCTTGAGCGTGGCGATGGCGCGTTCGCCACGAGCACGGATGCGTGCGTGCGTCCGGTTGACCGCCTTCTGTCGGCGTGACAGCTTCGGTCGGAAGCGTCGCCGCTTGAAGGGTGTGCGCACGCTGCCGCGAGCGCCCTGGTAGCCCTTGTCGACGAAGGTCATCACGTCTGCGCTGGTCAGCGCGTCGGTGATGCCGTGAATGCGGGCGGCGGTGAGGTCGCCTGTCGGCCCGGATCGAGACGTCGCCACCGGGATCGATGCTGGCCACGGTGCTGACGGATGAGGGCGGCGAGGTGATTCAGAGTTCGGCTGGACAGCGAGATCGTGGAGGGGTAAGACAGCACAGGTGAGGCTCCCGGTTGGGGCATCGGATCTTGGTCGACTGCTGTCTTACCTGGAGCCTCGTCTTCATCGGCCTTCGGGCTCGCCACACCCGCCCCGACCTGCAAGATCAGCCTGGAAAAGGCTCATTGGGTGACGATCCGGCGGATGGAGGCGATCTGATCGAGCCAGCTGTTCAAGCGGGTGATCTTCACGACGTCGCCGGTCTTCGGGGCCTGGATGATCAGCCCTTGGCCGAGGTACATGCCAACGTGCCGCGGGTTGGACATGGTGCCTTCGCTGCCGGGGATGAGGATAAGGTCGCCGGGCAGCAGCATGGCCGGGTCGGTGATTCTCTTTCCCACGTTGACCTGGTCGGTGGTGACGCGCGGGATAGTCACTCCGGCGGCCCGGTACGCCGACTGCATCAGGGATGAACAATCGCACTGCTTGTCGGGGTCGCCGGAGCGCGGGTCGGTGCAGCTGCCGCCGAAGTGGTACGAGGTGCCCAACTGCCCGACCGCCCAGAAGATGGCGGTCATGACGGCGGGTGGGGTGTTGACCGGCAGGGTGAACCCGTCCGGTAGTGCGGCGAGTGCGTCGGTGGCACAGTCGGTCAGGGTGCTGGTCAGCTGCTCGATCAGGCTGAGTGCCTCGTCGGCCCACTTTGCGTACGCGTCAGGGAACGCCGACACCTGGACCGTCTGGGCGGCCTTCGTGAGCGGCATCGTCTCCCAGCCGGGGACGGTAAGCAGCTTGTCGAAGAACTTCGCGGCCTGGTACGCGGGTTCAGCTAGCTGCTCGACGGTGCCCCAACCCTGGCTTGGTCGCTGCTGGAACACCCCGATCGAGTCGTGGTCGTTCGCGTCGCCGAGGAAGGGCAGGTTGCGCAGGCCGGACTCCTGCAAGGCGGTGGCGATCCCGACCGCCCATCCCCAGCGGGGTACACCCTTGGCGACGCCGACATCGATGATGGTTGCGGCGATTTCGAGTTGTTCGGTGTCCCAGGTGCCGAGGCCGGGCGGCTGCCCGGAGGGGCGCAGGGCGGGCGCGGCGATGGCGCAAGCGCCGGGTCCGCCGCCCATGACGGAGGACAGCAGCAGCATCGGCAGGCCGAAGCAGCCGATGAGGACGAGGGTGACGATGCCGATAGCGGCTTTGGTCATGACGATGCCTTCCGTTGAAGCAAAAAGGCCGGGTCTTCGCGCGGATGCGCGGCCGGCAGGGACGAGGTGCGGGACGGGCTACACGCGGTAGATCAGCGGCAGCAGTCCGGCGTGGGTTTCGCGGAGGGACCCGGTGATCAGGTCAGCGGCGTCGGCCAGCGGGTGGCCGAGGCAGGTGGGTACCGGCCCCCGAATCTGCGACGGGGCAAGGGATCGTGCGGGAACTTGACTTGTCTTACTGCCGCCTGGAAGGCTTCGCAGCCGAGGGTTCCCGAACGGAGTGTCGATCCACTGACGGATCGTCATACCCAAAGGAAGGTCCTCCATGGGTAGTCAGATCCCGATTCGCCTGCTGGTCCTTGCTGTGGTCGCCCTCGGATCGAGCCAGGTCGCGACAACCGCAAGTTGGATCGTTTGGTCGATGGACCTCAACGCCGGCAAGGCTCTGATCGCCGGGGCTGCTGCGTTCGCCGGCTCGGCCCCCCTCATCTTCGGGGCCCTCAAATACCTGATGCGAAGCGATGCGTGACCCCTTCGGGCGGCCCCAGCCCCTACCAGGGATCGCCCGAGGGCGTCAGCAAGGCCGCCCAGCGAGGTGGCAGCGACGCGACGATCGCCTACATAGCCTTTCTCTGATGAGTCGTGAAACACGAAAAGGCCGTGGGCCGCCCACATGGGCGGCCCACCTTGAACGGCTGGGTTGGTGTTGAGGTCAGTCGCTGTGCTGTCGCAATACGTGGGCCAACGCCCGCAGCAGGTGCGGGTCGTCAAGGTGGGTCAATCCGAACGCGGCGGCCCACGACGGGAGATCGATGGACCGGGGGCTCGTCCTCAGCCGCCCGCCTTCCCAGTGACCCGGCTGTAGATCGCCACGCACCGCAGGATCAGTTCGTGCGACGGCAGGGTCAACAGCCGCTGCCGGTGCTCGTCCTTGAGCCGGTCCCAGATGGTGACGGTGACGCTGGCCGACCACAGGTCCACCAGCACTCCGTCGATCTTGGCGTGCTGCCGTTCCGCGACGATGCACCGCAGCGAGTCGATGAGCGTGGCGTCGCTGGGCGGGTGGTTGTAGTCGTCGGGTCGGGCCGCGTCGGGCAGCAGTGTCAGGCAGTCCTCGCAGCTGTAGTCAGAACGCGGCGGGTCCTCGTTGTACCACCGTGTTACGTCGGCGGCGGGTACGCCGCAGACGGCTTGGCGTACGTCGCGGGGATGACGAATGTGCGGGGTCATCGGCCACTCCGGTGGCATCCGACGGCGTGGGTCATGGGTTGTTGGTCCGTTCCGGCGGGCCGGGGCGGCAGTCGAAGGTGACCGCCGCCCCGGCTGGGATGGGATGGTGGTCAGACCTTCAGCAGGTCGAAGGCGGTCAGCTTCAGGTCGCCGGTCTTGCCGGTCAGCACCCGGTTGGCGCGGACGGTGGCGTCCTTGGCCTGCTGGTAGTGATCGAGGTACTCGGTGATGGCCTGGTATCCGGCCCACCGGCTGCCCGCGATGGCCCGCTGGGTGTCGGCCTCGGTGATCAGGTACTTCAGCGTGCCCATCCGCTCTTTGGCGTTGTTGCGGGTCTTCTCCGGGGCGTTGTCCTTGACCGGCCACACCTGCGCGACGATCGCCTCGAATTGAGGCATGGTCATCGCGGTCTGAAGCATCCGCTCGGCGGCGGCCTCGAACGTCTCCATGTACTTCCACATCAGCCCCAGCGCCTCGCGAGCCTGGGCGATCTGCTGGTTGACGTTGCTCGTGTGCCGGAACGTGTAGTGGCCCACGGCGTGCCGGAAGGCCGCGCGCTGGGTGTTGGCGCACACCACGCGGATCGGACTGGCGTCCACACGCAGCGCGGCGCTGCCGTCGTGAGAGGTCGTCCCGATGAGGTAGAGGTCCATCCGGTCGACACCGGCGATCTCCATCGCCGTGGGCAGCTTCATCGTGACGAACACGCTCTTGCCTCCGCGCAGGCTGCCCGCGGTCTCGAAGTGGCTGCCTCCGACCTGGTCTACAAGTTGGTCGAGCATGTCGGCGCACTGCTCGTTCTGTACCACCGTGTAGTCGGTGCCGACGATGCCCAGGTACTCGGTGTCACCGGTGACCGGGTTGCGGCGTACCGTCATACGCTTGTCGTCGGCGGGGATCGGGATCTCGACGCCTTCCACGATGTCGACGCCATATACGGGGATCGTGCGTACGCCCCAGTCGCCCAGCAGGGCGGCGGACATGATCTCCTCGGCCTTCATCGTGTTCTGCGTGACGGTGCCCAGCTGGTGCCAGGCCGAGACGCGGGCGCTGGCAAAGGCCGTCTGCCCGTTGGCGAAGGTCTCAAGCTCGTGTGGCATAGGGGTTTCCTTCCGAGAATGCTGCCGGGGCCGAGCCGCCATGGCTCAGCCACGAAGGAATGTGGGGGGTACTCCCGTCCGGCCCCGATGCCGTACCGCGCGGAGAGCGCGAACGTCATCGGGGCCGAAGACCGGCATGGGCCAGGCTGCCGAGGGCGGCCTCATGCAGGCGAATGGCGGCGATGGTGCCGACGCCGATGTGGCGGCCGTCGAGGTGGGCGCTTATGCCCTCGGCGGTCAGTCGACGTCGGGCTACCGGTCGGGGTCCGCGTTGGCGGAGGCGTTGACGTCGCAGTCGGGACCGTCGACGGTGCCGATCCTGTTCTGCACCTCGATGCCGTGTTCGGCCAGGAACTCCCGGACCCGAGCTACCACCGCATCTGGCGTCTCGCTGATAAGTAGCTCGTGGTCGTTACTGACTGGGTGTTTCGAGTTGTGCACCAGCCCGATGACCCACCGCACTAGTCCGTCCTCGGCAGGGTGCGGGCTGACGCCCACCTGCCCGTCGGCGTACTTACCGTGCTTGATGTCCAGCCAGATCACGTAGTCGCCACCCGGTGACCCCGACTCCAGGTACCAGGGCTCACCCAACAGGTTTGCTACCGGTGCCATGAGCACGGGGCTGTGCTCGTGCTCGTGATTGCTGGCGTCGGTGACGTCTGTCGGCCAGGTATCGCCCCAAAGGGTGTAGAACTCCGTTCCGTCGTACACGTGTTTGCTCCTCCCTGTCGGCGCGGCCGGGGTCGGGCAATCGCCCGACCCCGGCACTGCCATCAGGACTGCTCGTCCGTGGCGTCGTCGGCCTGGTCCGCGTCGCCGTCGACCTCGGCGGGCGCCGGGAACTGGAAGGCCCACGGCACCTCGGAGACCATGACGATGCGGCCGGCGGCACCGAGCTTGCCGCAGTTGTTGCGCACCGCCCCGGAGCTGACCGCCCGGCCACCGAGCTGGCTGCTGATCGAAGTTGCGATCTCCTGCGGCGTCATCGTCCGGCCCGGGTTGGCCTTGAGCGTGTCGAACGTCAGCCGCTCCAACTCGCCTCTGCCGAACGGCTGGCTGCCGTCGGCGTTGATCGTGGCGTCGGTGCGGCGCGTCCCGACCGTCGCGAAGCCCGGCGTCCGGGTCGGCACCCGCTTGGGCAGCGTCACGGTGTGGACCGTGCCGTCCTCGGTCACGACGTGCAGCGTCCCGTCCTGGCGGATGAGGGGCTGCACCTGGGCGACCGCCTCCGGCGACTCGGACAGGCCCTTGATCACCTGGAAGCACAGCGGGCAGCGGAGCGGCTCCGGGTTCGGGTCGACCTCGCTGGCCTTCGTGGGCCCGGCGATCCAGCGCCGGGGGGTGCCGGGAAGGCGGCGGGCGGCGTCGGCCTGCTCCATCGCGGTCAGCAGGCGCGCGACGGTCGCGTCCCCGATACCGCTCTCGGCCACAATCTCCATCGTGGTCGCGCCGTCGTCGCCGTGTTCGGAGATGACCGCCTTGATCGTCATGACCTTGCGGTCGCCGGGGCGGCTCGGCCGGACGACCACGACCGTGCTGCGCTCGTCCTCGCTCTCGTCGCTGTCCGCGTCCTCAGCGGCCGGGGCCTCGTCGGCGGCGTCCTCCTCGTCCTCGTCCTCGTCCTCGTCGGCGTCGGCGTTGTCCTCGGCGGCGGCGATGTCGTCGTAGTCGTCCGGCTCGTAGCCAGGCTGCGGGTCGTCGTTGGCGTCGTTGCCCTCCGGGTCCTCGTCGATCAAGTCGGCGTCGAAGTCGGTCTGCTCCTCACCGCCGGCCACGTCGGCGCCGCTGAGGTCGTCGGTGGTGAGGTCGGCGTCGTCCAGCGCCACGTCCTCGGCGAGGGTCCACCGGGCGGGGGTGCCCTCGGCCGCGTCCGCGCCGGTGTCGACCTCGCTGATCAGGCCGGCGTCGCTGAACGTCTTCAGTGCCTTGTGGACTGTGCTGACGGCACGGCCCGACTTTTCGGCCAGTTCGTTGACGTTGCCCTGGCCGAGTTCGCGCAGGGAGTCGAGGACCTCCTGCATGGCAGGGGTCAGGGACAGGTTGTGCTGCATGGTTCCCTCCCAGGGAACTAGCGGGTTGAAGCCCGGCACGGTGTTGTGTTGGGCTGTCGTGCGCCGGGTCGCGGGCAGCAGTCATCGCGGCAGGCGCGTGGAGCTGTGCCCTGCCGTGAGGTGTGTGCTGTGGATGCGGCCCGGTGGCCTCGGGGCGGCTGAACGCCGCCCGGGGTTCAGCCGCCGGAGGCGGCGGCCTTGTCGGCCGCGGATTCCAGGACGTAGAGCGTGCCGCCCTCGGCCGGATCTTGGTAGATACCGGCGTCGGCGTGCGGTAGGCGCAGCTGTCCGGGGCCGACCGTGGGGTCCAGCTCGGCGTCGGATTGGCTGATGCGCACGCGGGTACGCCGACCGGCGAGCCGCTGCTTGCGGCAGGAGTCGGTGTGCGGCAGGACGACGAGCACCGTGTCACCGGGGTTGACGTAACGCCGGTGGAGCGACCCGCCGGTGTTCGCGGCGGCGTACTCGGTGCGGGCCGGGTCGGTGATCAGGGTATCGGCCCAGTTTCGGGCGTGCCGGTAGTCGCGGCCGAGCTGTTCGATGTCCGCCAGCGACCCCGCGACGGCGGCGACGGTGCCGGTCAGGTCGTCCTCGTTAATGAGGGCGGTTCGCAGCCGGTCGACGGTGAGCAGCAGCTCGGTCCGGGCGCGGCGCATGTCGCTGGCTGCCTGGGGCAGGTGCGCGGCAGCCGGGACGGGGTCGGTGGCGTGCTGGTCGAGGGTGCGGCCGGTTCGCCGGATGATCCAGCGGCCCACCGCGTCAAGGTTGAGCATGGCGACTCCTAGATGGCGAGTCGGGCGAGTTCGTGCTCGGTGAGCTGGTCAGGCCTACGGCTGTTCCAGAGGGCCGAGTGCCGCAGCTGCCACCAGCGCAGCAGCGACCGGCAGGCCGAGGCGATGTTGTCGCAGACCGGCAGTCGGTAGATCATGCTGGGCTGCTCGGTGAGGTGCGCCGGATCGGTGTAGGCGATGGGCGTCCAGCCGTCTTCGTTCTGGGTGACCTGGCCGACGATGCGCCCGGCATACGGTGCCTCGAACGCCAACGCGGCTTCTGCGTCGGGGAGCACCATCCAGGTGCTCGGCCCGTGAGCGCGCAGCACTCCCACACCCCGCGACGGGTCGCCGTGCTGCATCAGCAGGTAGTGCTCGTCGCCGTGACGCTCGATCGGGCGGTGCCTGCGCCAGGCACGGTAGGCGTCGATGAGCAGGTCGGCGAGGATGCCGTGGCGCTCCATGGCGGCGAGCATGTTGGGCAAGGAGCGGTCGTAGCCGGCCAGAAGGAGTTCCGGGCGAGCGGTCATCTGCTGCACCGCCTGGTCGAGGAAGGCGGTGGTGGTATTGAACCCGAGTGCGGTCCGGTGCAGGATGCGGGCGAGGTCGCCCAGGGCGTCCTCGGTGGCGGTGTCGTAGCGCCACAGGTGTTCGGGCAGAACCTCGTTGGTGACGGCGGCGATGCGCCGGAGGGCGGGGTCGGTCAGGAACATGGGTGTCTCCTGGTCGAGGTGGCTGGATGAGGGCATGGCGAAGGACCGGTCGCAGCTGGGCTGCGACCGGTCCTGAGGGATGTCGGGGGTGTTGCTAGTCGATAGCGACGGCGCAGAGGCGCTGGCTGGGGCGCATGCCGTGCAGGTAGCTGGTCGCGCGCTGGAGGTAGCGCAGCCGGTCGGCGAGCGAAGGGCTGGTGGGTTCCAACAGCTGCCCTTCGGCGGTGATCAGTGCTTCACCGACCAGGGCGGTCTTCCAGTGCAGAGCGGCGTAGGTGGCCTCTCCTGCCTGGTAGGCGTCCAGCTCGTAGGGATCGAAGATGTGGGCGGCGGTGGGGTGCGCGGACATGGCGATCATGGCCAGCACACGGGGCTGCTGCTCGAAACGGCGGCGAGCCTCATCAAGGCTGATCTTCTTCGGGTCGGCCCGGTGCTGGGCCTGGAAGTCCTCCCAGGTGCGGGCGATGGGGGTGGTGGTGGCGATGTGCTGGCGCCAGATTCGCCAGCGAGCGGTGGCCTCGTTGTTGGCAATCGTCGCCGTGGCGGGCAGGTTGAGACGGCTGATCCGTCCGCCCGCGGCACGGGTGACCGAGCCGAAACGGCGTACTGCGTCGAGCAGGTTGGTGTCGAACCACCGGGTGATCCAGCCGATCATGCGGCGGTGACGCACCGCGAAGCGGCGGACCGGGGTGCCGGCGGTGTTGAGGTGGTGGTCGATGACCTCCGAGGCGGTGAACCAGTTGGCGTCGGAGCCGGAGGGGAAGGTGACGATGATCGTGCGGGTGGCGGGCATGGCGGGGTGCTCCCTTCGAGGGGCGGACAGGCGGTGAGTGGATGCCACCGGATCGCGACGTCTGGGCCGGGGAGGCTGCCATGGAAGGCGCGAGCGTGGATCACGAGCCGACCGGGAAGGTGGGCTATGGGTGATCGCGCTGGCGCGAGGCAGGTCCGGGAGGACAGACGGGCGGCGGTGCGAGCAAAAGAAATGGAAGAAGCTGCACCGTAGCCATGCGACCTGACACCACAACCCTTGTCAGGAAACGCCTCCATGCCGTTGACCTGCGCTGACAGGTCTGACGGTCGGGCTGACAGAGTCAGTCAGACCAGGAAGACGCCGTCATCGTCAAAGTTCGGGTTCTCGGCCCTCGGCTCGCCGTGGTCGCTGGGTAGATCGGCCAGCCGGACGCGACCGGTGGTGCCAGCCGGAAGCCACACCGCGCCCGCCGGATCGGCATCGTGGGTCGCGGTCGCGACCGGGACTTCACCGCGCCGGCCGCGCAGAAGCCGGTGTAGGTGCTCCTCGCGCTGCTGGCTACCGAGCCAGAACAGCACCGGATACCGCACGCTGGCGCGGCGGATCAACTCGGCGTACTTGTCGAGCTTGCCCCTGACCTTCGTCAGCGATTCGCTGCCGGTGTCCGCCTCCAGGTAGAAGCCGACCGTGGCGCCGGTGACGCTCCACAGGCCGTGGCCGTCGGGTGTGATGGTTCGGCGGAACTGCCTGGCAGCCGTTGCTTCCGACCACCACCGGGTCAGCTGCGCCTCGGGATGGCGACGGGCGTACGCGGACAGCCGCACGAAGAACTCGTTGGCGATGACCTGGTGTGTGAGATTCGGGTTGGCCGACAACCGCTGCATGGTCTGGCGGCTCGCGCGGGCGGTGGGCTCGGTCCGGTTGTGAGCGGCGGCCTGGAACCGGTGCCCGTTGTGGCCGAGGGTCCAGTGCCACGGCTGGCTGCCTCCGCCGTCGCGGGCGAACCGGAACCGATCGAGCAGGCCCAGGGCTCGTAGCTCGTTGAGGCGGATCTGGCAGGTACGCCGGGCGAGGAAGAACAGCCGGTGGAGCTGGTCGGTGGTGAGGACCTGGTGGTCGTCGAGGAGCTGGAGAAGCTGACGGTCACGGCTGGTGATGTGGGGATAGATGGCCAGCAGGCCATCAGAGAGAGTTGGTGGCATAGGTGGATACCCCTGGAGAGAGAGTCCCGGTAGGGAGTCTGGATAGGTTGATCTTGCTGTCGGGTCGACGGCTGGCCAGGTTTGGGCAGTTCAGGCACCTGACAGGTCAGGCGAAGAGGGCTCGCATGGGGTCTCGTGTCGCAGACACCCCCAAGCGAGCCCCCGATGCCGTATCCGGCCGAGACCCGAAACGAGCGGCCTTGATCAGCGCTCGCGGGCGGCCATTCGCCGCTTCATCGCCGTCCGGGCCAACCGCTCCATCGGCGGATCGTCCGTGTCGCGGCTGTGCGCGGCGGCGACCTTCTGACGGATCGCGGTCGCCTCGCCTACCAGCTCAACCGGCGGGTTGGTGACGAACGTGAACGCGGGCAGTTCCCGGTTGCCGACCAGCAGACGGGCGGCGGCGGTGTAGACGTCGAGGTGGGCGAGGTCGTGCTCGTCCAGCTCCGGCTTGGTGTGCCGGGACAGCTCGCGGGCGTCGGCCGGGTCGACGTTGAAGAACAGCTTCGACCGGGCGTTGGCCGAGATCGCCGCCCCGACATCCTTGGGTAGTTGCGCCAGGTCCTGGTGGGCCAGCACCAATCCGAGTCGGAAGCCACGCGCCTCGGCCAGCATGTCCCCGACGCTGCCTGGCAGGGTCAGGAAGTTCTGACACTCGTCAATGTATAGATTGGCGTCTTTGCGCTCGGCTTCGGGGATGCTGGCCCGCGCGATGGCGGCCTGCCAGACCCGGGCGACGATCAGCGACCCCAGGATGCGGGCCGTCTCCTCACCGAGGATGCCCTTGGGCAGCCGGCATAGCAGCACCTCGCCGTCGAGCACCTTGCCCATGTCGAACGACGATCGGGCGTTGCCGATCACCGACTTCACGAAGTCCCGCAACAGGAACGCCCGCAACCGCGCCAGGACCGGCGCGATGACCTGGCCACGGAACGACTCGTTGATGCCGTCGTACCAGACCCAGAACCCGCCGAGCCCATCCGGATCGTCCAGGCCATGGGTGAACCTGGCCCGGAACTCCTTGTCCTGCAACAACGAAGGCACCAGGCTCAGCGTCGGCTTCGCGTGCCGCATCAGCGTCAGGCAGGCGACCCGCATCGTGTCGTCCATACGGGGCCCCCACTGCCCCTGGAAGATCTTCGCGAAAATACCCACAAGGTTATCCACAGCCAGATGTGGATCGCCCCGGTCATCCAGGGGGTTGAAGCAGCCGGGGTTCTCCTGGTCGGGGTCGATGATGACGATCTTCTTGGCGTACGAGGCGGGGAGCCGGTCGAGGATGTCGGTGATCAGGTCCCCGCGCGGGTCGATGACCACCGTCCCGCGACCGGCCCGGATGTCGCCCAGGATCATGTTCAGCAGCAGCGTGGACTTGCCGACACCGGTCTTGCCGACAACGTGGATGTGCTGGCGGGCGTCGGTAACGGTCAGGCCCACCGAGTGGTGGCCGATCTGCGAGCGGCCCAGCACCTTCACGCCCCGTCCGCCGGAGGGCACCGCCACCGGCGCCGGCACCGCCTTGGCCCGAGCCCGGTCCAGGCCCGGCACGGCCAGGTCTTGCGGCAGCGCCGCCATCGCCGCAAGCTCCGGCACCGACGCGAGGAACCCGCGCCGAAGCCTGCGCCCCGCGACCGTGGCCACCGGAGCGGGCATCTTCATCCGCCGCAGCCGATTCGGGCCGGTGTACGCCGCGGCGGCCGAGGCGATGGTGTGGCCCAAGCCGACAAGGCGTTCGCGGATCTGTTTGACCCGCTCCTTGTCCGGCTGCGACTTGTCCAGGTCGGCCGCGACGGCGAACCGGACCGCGATCTCGTAGTGCGGCACCCGCACGGCCTTCTCCACGATCGTGCGGGCGTCGGCGGTGGCCACCGGATCACGTTCGGCCGTTCGCCCAGTCGCCCCCGCGTGGGTGGGGGTTCGTGAACGGGACGGGCCGGGCGTGAACACATCCAGCATCCACAGCAGCGGTTCGATGGCCAGCCGCGCCATCCCGGAGACGGCACGAGCGGCCATATCGGGCCGCCCGTGGGGATGGGTGCCGCTGGTCGCAGCCGCCCGTCTGGCCGCCCGCACGCGGCGGGCCGTGGCGGGCCGGGCGAGGATCTGCACGCACGCGTGCTCGCGGTGACGAACCTCGGCCCCGGCCGACAGCAGCGCCCGCAGCGGGTCGGCGTCGTGCTCGGTGCGCAGTGGCAGCACGTCGGTCGACTGCGGCCAATGCGCCCCACCGACCTGCTCGCCCACGCTGGCCGGGATCGGCGCGGCGGCGTCCTCGGTCGTCAACGTCGAGGCGGGCCAGGCCGCGCGGACGGCGGCCTCGACCGCGCCGGGTGGCACTGTGCCCGGCACCCACACCCTGATCGTCAGGGCTCGGCCGGTCCAGGTGTACTCCCAGCCCACATGCGGGATGCCGTACACCCGCCGCCGCCACACCGAGGGCGTCAGGACCCCGACGAGCGTCGTCCAGAATGCCGCCGCCGATTCCGGCGTGACCTCCGGCGGTGCGGCGATGGTCAGCCAGCGCGCGCCGGTCGCATACCGCTTGTGCCGCCAGGCGAGCACCTGATCGTGGCCGAAGACGTAGCCGACGATCGCGGCGGCTCCGAGGAAGCCCAGCCACGGCCGCGCGACGATCCACTGCCAAACCTCGCCGGGCCAGGTCGGTAGGGTGTTCATTCGGCCTCACCGATCCCCGTGACGGCGATCCGGTGCTCGGCCGCCGACCCAACGCTGCGGAAGGGAATCCGTGAGCGGCCCGCGACGAGCAGGCCCTCGCCCCTGGGTGCCGACAGCAGCAGCCGCGACTCCCCAGCGGTGAGGCTGAACGCCTCGGACACCGCGTCGATGGACTGGGTGCTCTGGCGCATCAGCACCTGTGTGGCCGCGTTGGACACCACTGCGAGGCCGAGGTCGGTGGACAGCACGTCGGCGGCGTCCTGGGTGATGACGCACAGCCCGGCCGAACGCTTCCGGGCGGCCTTGGCCATCCGGAACAAAAACCTCGCGCCTTCGCCATCGCGCATGAGTAGCCACGCTTCGTCGACGACGACGAGCTGCCGCCGCCGGCGGGCGCCGGTGTTCGGAGTATCGATGCCCGACCAGATCGAGTCCAGCGCCAGCAGCGTGCCGACCGTACGCAGCTCGTCGGGCAGGTGCCGCAAGCTCCAGACCACCAGGTGCCCGCGCGGGGTGGTCGTGGTCGGGCCGTCGAACAGGGAGCTGAAGTTCCCGGACGCCCATGGAGCGAGCCGGGCGGCGAGCTGCTCTGCGGCCGGGTCGTCGTCAGCGGCCAGGGTTTCGGCCAGGTCACGTAGCAGGGGCGCGGGCAGGGTCCAGGTGGCCGGGTCGCCGTTGATACCCGCCGCCGCGTAGGTGGCGGTGATCGCCCGGTCGAGAGCAGCACGTTCGGTGGGTGGCGGCGGTGCGCCGAGCATGACCGCGATCAGCGTGTGCAGGTACAGACCCCGCCGGGTCAGGGTGTCGGCCCGGTTATCGGTGGGCAGGTCGAGCGGGTTGACCCGCACGCCGGGCACACCGAGCTGCACGACGGTCCCGCCGACGTGCTCGGCCAGAGGCGCGTACTCGTCCTCGGGGTCGATGACCGACACCGCCGTGCCCTGGTACAGGTTGCGCAGCACTTCAAGCTTGACGAAGTAGCTCTTGCCCGCGCCACTGCGAGCCAGGACCACGCTGTTGTGGTTGTCCTGCGCCCACCGGTTCCAGATCAGCACCCCGTTGGAGGTGGTGTTCACGCCGTAGAGCACGCCCTCGGGCGGGGCGATGACACCGGGTGCGGGGGCGGCGAGGTCGGCCGAGGCGAGTGGGAACGCGGCGGCCAACGCCGTGGTGTCGAGGATGCGGCGCATCCGCAGCGGGTCCACCCCGATCGGCAGGGTCGAGATCCAGCCTTGCTGGTGGCGAAACGTCGCGGGCTGCAGATCCAGGAGCACCGAGGCGGCGGCGGACTTCACGCCTGCGGTGAGGGTTCGCAACTCATCAAGGTCGCGGGCGTGAAGGGTGACGTAGATGCCGGTGTCGAACAGCTTTGCCGCGCCGCGGGCGACCCGCTCGGCGAGGTCGGCGGCGTCGGCCGCCGCCGCATCCACCATCGGGTCACCGAGCTTGCCCTGATCGGAGTCCAGCCGCCGCGACGACTCCAGCCGGGCTCGCTGGCGCTTGAGCATCGGCGCGGCCATCTGCGGCGCGACGGGGTCGATGTGCACGGCGACATCCACGCGGCCGGGATAGGACAACAGTGGGTCCAACCACGCAGGCCCGACCTCGGCCGGATACCCGCACACGGCGTAGGTCGCGGCGTAGCCGTCACCGACCTGCACGTGCCACGGCGTGACCGACAAAGCGGCCGGTGAGGGCATCCCCTCACCGGCCGCAACAGGCCGAACCCGCCGAGGCCCACGCCGCCGACGATGCCCAGCTGCCGGAACGTGAGCCCGAACGCGATGCGGTCGGGCTCGTTGACGTTGGCCGGTACCACAGCCCGGGGTGTGGTGTCGTCGTGGGTCATCGCCCACCTCGCACCGCGCGGCCGAACGGCAGCTTGCGGGTGACGGTCTGGATCAGCACCGCCCGCAGCAGAACCCCGCCCATGTTCGCCCCACCCTTGCGGGTCACGAACCGGCTCATCATTCCCGGAATCTTGATTGTGACCCAGAGCAGCACCGCGACGAGCAGCAGGTTCGGGATGTCCGAGCCGGGCAGGCCCAGCAGGACCAGCAGACTGGCGTTCGGGTCGATCAGCAGCTGGACACCGGTCGAGAACGCGACGGCCTGCAAGGTGGCCACGCCGAGGCAGCCCAGCAGGGTCCGCCACCACAGCTGCGCGGTCCCCTGGGTCCACGGCGTGGCGTAGCAGGCCAGCGCGACCGGGGCGATCCCGGCCAGGATCACCAGGACCCCAATGCGCACGATCCAACCGGTGACGAGGGTGAACGTCAGCCCGACGATGAGCAGGCCGACGATCAGGGCGACCAGGGCATTGGCCGGGTCGGACAGCGCAGCGGCGACGTGAGTACGCGCCATGCTGACCGCCTCCGTCGTCGGCGCGGCCGTGCCGACCATGGAGACCGTCAGCGCGTTGGCAACCTCGATGAGCGCCGCGCACAGCGGGACGGCGAAGTTGCTCGCAACCAGCCCGACGATCAGCCGGGGTACCAGCTCCTTGATGCCGTAGCGCATCTCGACCGAGCCGCCGACCATCGTGGCGATGCCCACGGCGATGATCGCCAGGACGAAGCAGGAGTTGACGACCAAGGCACCCTTGTCTGCGATCGCCTGCACCTGCGGTAGAACGGTGACGTCCGGTGACAAGAACATTGACGAGGTCAGGTAGGTCAGCAGCCCGCCGAGCAGTTCCAACAACCGCTCGGCGAGCCACTCAACCAGCCCATTCATCAGCCAGTTGACCATGATGGGTGTCCTCAGCCGCCCAGGATGCCCTGCAGGACGGTCAGCACGACCGGGGCCAGCACGGCGAGGGCGTAGCCGATCAGCGCGGACTTGAAGTTGCCCTTGGCCTGCTCGACCTGGGCCGGATCGCCTCCGGCCGCCATGTAGCGCAGGCCACCGATCACGAGGAACATCGTGGCGACGGCCGCGATGATGCCCATGATCCAAAGGCGGATGCCGTCGATAACCTCGGGAAGGGTTTTCGGAGCCGCCAGCGGCTGCGGCGCGGCAGCGGCAAGGTCGGCCAGGTAGGAGAGAGTCGTGTGCATTTGCGGCACTCCACAGGAATGTGGGGCCGCCGCGGCGGGGACCGGGCGAAGGCTCTCGGTAGTCCGGTGGGGGCGCTCCTCCCTTGCGTGGTGCGAAGGGATCGCGGTGTCAGTACGCCGCGCCAGCCGTGCCGGACCCAGGGGGCCTCGCCCGTGAGTGGTCCCCACCGGGCGGGCATGTCGTGGATGACATGCACCGCCCAGATCTCGACTGTCAGACCAGATGAACTCGTCTCGCATCTGTCACGGTCTGACAAGACCGGTCAGCGGGCCCTGTGCCGCGTAGTGGATGCCCGCTCTGCCACCGTCCAGAGGCGGCACCTCCGCCAGGCTGCGTGTCCACCCACGGCCGAGCGACCGGCGGGGCCGCCGGAGGTCTGTCGCAGGTGCAGCGCACAATGAGGCGGTGGCCAAAGACCCCGACCTCCTCGCTCAGATCGAGCGCGGCGCACTGAACGACGCCGTATCGCTCGCCTCGCTCCTTCGCAAGTGTGTCGCGCTCGGCGGTGCCACCCGCAGCGCGGAACTGCGTGACTGGGCCAGCGATGAACTCAACGGCTATCGCGACGACACCAAGATTCCGGAGTACCGGATTGTGCACGCACCGATCCTCGCTGACGGCCGGACCTTCACCCACCAGATCACCGGGCAGCAGATCAGCAGCTGGGACCTACCGGATTTCGCCCGAGAGCACATCACCAATGAGGTGCGTCTGGCCCGTGGGGTCGGCGAAGCGGTGCTGAGCAACGCAGCGCGCAACGGGGAAACCGTCGTCCGCCTTCAACCACCTGGTGCGGCTGATCTGGTGACCTTCATGAACAGCCAGCAGGGCGGGGGGATCGAGCGCATCTACTGGGGTGTAAGCATCGGCCAGATCGCAGGAACCCTCGACCAGATCCGCACGACGCTCGTCCGCCTGGCCAGCGAGATGCGGGCAGCCCAGCCTGCCGGGACGGCAATGCCGTCGCACGAGGCCGCCACGGAGGCGGTCCATGTCGTTCTGCATGGCGGCACACGCAATGTCGTCAACATCAACACCGCCCAGGCAAGAGACGGCAGCAACGCCACCGTCATGGCTACGCCCACAGACGGGAAGGAACCTGGGGGTTCGAAGGCTGCCACCATTTGGACTGTGGCCGGGGTCGTGGTGGCGATCGTCTCCGCATACTTTACCTACCGGCAGTGGCGCGGTTAGCCCGACGCAAGCCGGCCAGCCAGGTTCGGGATCTCCGGTGTCGGGGTACGAGTCCCAGTGCATAGCCCGGTACGCCAGCACGTACATAGCAGCCATCGGCATCGGCAAGTGTGCGCAGGCGGCTGGCAGTCGAGGCGGCGGCCCGCGTTCGAAGCTCACCATCTACGCGATGTGACGGTACGGGCGACCCAGCGGCATCCGGATCTGCCGATGTGAGTGCGTTCGGACGGGTGCCAACTATTAATCACGCAAGCCAGAGCTGAGTTGAGTCAAGTCTGCCTGCCACTCTCCGTTGATGTGGCACCTAAGTCGAACGGTCAATGCTGGCGGCATCATGCGTGAATGTCTCTTGGGCGATGCGGCCGTCACCGCAGGGGTCTAGGTGATCGGGTTAACCTCGCCGCCAGCTCGTCAAAGGCAAAATGTCGCACCCGACTCGTATCGTGGCGAGCGCGGAAACCGGCGGCGTCCCACGCCCTGGTCCTAGCCTTCTAACCCATGCCGAGGAGTCGACATCAGCCAACTTCGCTGCCTCGTGCCAGATTGCGTCCGGCCCAAGAAATCGCTGGGCTTCTGTCATACCCACTACTGGCGTTGGACCACTTACGGATCCGTCAACATCAACAGGCGTCCACCAACTGAAGACGATCCTCCGCCATGCGACCGGAATGTTTGTACCGGAGAGTGGAAGGTTGTTTGGTGCAACACCCACTACAAGCTGCGTCGTCGATTGATCAAGGCCAGGGAGCGGTATCAGGCGCAACTAGCTCTACCTCAGGTCATGCCTGAGGCCCCTACATGCAAGCACTGCAAAGTCAATCCGATTCCGAAGTTCAGTAGTTCATACTTTTGCTCGAAGGATTGCCGCCGAGCTGCCGCGCCGCCGTGCCCTTTCCCCGGCTGCGAATATAAGGTACGGGACTTGGGATTTTGCAGTAGCCATGCTCGCCAGAAGCGGGCTGGAGCGGTGCTGCGCCCGTTGCTCAAGTTTCAGAAGCCTCGGCCCTCGACGGCTCGCGATGATAGCGGCCGCAAACAGTGCCGAGCCTGTCGCGATTGGTTCCCAGTCGGCTCATTTGGCCAAGACGTAAAGTACCTCGATGGGCTCGCATCAATATGCTCTGACTGCACCTTGGACAAGCACATGCGCTCGAAGTTCGGATTCACCTATCGGCAGTACCTCCGCATGGTCGACGAGCAGAACGGGGTCTGTCGCATCTGTGGAAACCCGCCACCGGACGGAGAGAGGCTGGCAGTCGACCACGACCACGGCTGCTGCTCGGGGCAGAAGACTTGTGGGCAATGCATCCGGGGGCTCTTGTGTAAACGCTGCAACAGCGCATTGGGCCTCTTCGACGACAATCCCGAAACGCTCGCCGCGGCCAGAGCGTACGTTTTGGCCGCGCGAGCCGAGCCGTATGACCGATCCGAGATTTCCCGCTGAACCCTGCGTCTCGACCGCCGGGCTCCGGCAGGCACCTGCTCGCGGCATTGCTGATCCTGATCGAACAGTCGGCAGACGCAGGCGGTGCCGACCGAGGAGCTGTAGCCCCGGATGCCGGGCGAGGCGTCCGGACGTGCCGATGAGATTACGTCGAGGGCGCAAGGTCAGGATGCGGCTCGCCCTTGCTCTCTACTCGGCTCTGGACGTCAACCTGTCATTTCCCCTAGGGTTGGAAGATGCAGTTGGGAGCCATGCTGGCCATCACCCTTCCCGGCGAAATGCAAAATGCCCTGCGAACGCTACAGAACCTCGTTGATGAAGAAAACCTGCCGATTACCCTCGCTGGCCTTGCCGTGCTTATCTCCGTATGGGCAGCCCTAATATCTCGCCGAAGCATGAGGGCTAGCGAAAGAAGCGCCAGAGCTGCTGAGGTCCAAGCACGCCATGCCGCGAGTCAGGCTGAAGCTGCGGAACGTCAAGCCGTCGCAGCCTCAGAGCAGGCGCATTCGGCGAGTTCAGAGGTGTCCACGGCCATTCAAGCATCGGAAATCTCAGCATTGGAAGGCGCAAAAGCGAGGATCGACGCCTCATTGCCTCGCATCTCGGCAGTGATTTTTAGGAAGAATGATTATGCTGGATTGGCGGAGAACAGCTACGCATTGCCAACCCCTCTACCCTCCATCTCGATGACTGGATCAGTGAAGCTCGATCACTGGTCGACCGAGGGTTCGGTAGACTCAACCCCGCACTGGGCTTGGGACGCCTTCTTCGTTTCGCATGGGCTGCTGTTCAACTTTGGGAACGAGCCGGCTCGCGTGATTTCGCAGAGCGTGCAGTTCTACGCCGGCACCCATCCCTTCACGGGAGACGAAGTCAAAGAACCGGCTACAACTATTCACGGCGAGAGGATCCTCTACTCGGGCCAATCTGCACTCTTCCAGGTTATCGCGAGAAAGCAGGTGGACGACTGGGTTGAGATAATCAGAAGAGGAGAAGAAGAGAGAGAATCCTGCGAGGCCTACCTCTCTTTCTTCCCGGCAGATTTCGATGAACCTGAGTGTGGAGTGAAGATCCGCACTGCGGGAACACCGTTGAGTCGAGTCGTGCCGGAAGGCGTTTATGCCATCTTCAAGCCGAACAGCTATTTCGACGTACACTTGGAGTTCTTGCGGAACTATCCGGATTCATCCGAGGAGATCGCAGCTAGACTGAAAGGCGACAGAGAAGAGTTGTCTGCTCTCTATATGAAAAAGCAGCGGATGAAGTGGCTTCGCGAAGAGAGTGCTAATCGCAGATTGAGCGAAGAAGGCGCTGAGGGCAACACTAATGCTGCGGCGAACGACTAATTAAAGCAGGAACTTGAACACCTGAACATACTGCTCGGAATTGAGTTGAACCGCCCTCATCTGCCGCGATCCGGGCGCCGGCCTCACCTTGCCGAGTAACTCAGCGTGAGCGGAAGGTGGAGGTCGCTGGGTCAGCAGGGGGCCGACGGAGCCGGAGCGGCAGACCTCTCAGAGGACGTCTGATTCACGTATTTTGTGTGTGTTGTGGTTGTGGGGGTTCTCGCCAGGTTGGGGTGGTTTCGGTGGTGAGGCGTTTGGCGAGGTTGTCGATCATGGCGAGGGTGATCATGCTGGCGGAGTTGTGGGGTCGGGTTTCGTAGTCGCGGACGAGTCGGCGGTGGTGCATGAGCCAGCCGATGGTGCGTTCGACGACCCATCGGCGTTTGACGACGCTGAAGCCCTTGATCTGTGGGTCTTTGGTGACGATCTCGACGTCGACGCCGA
>NZ_FMCU01000012.1 GCF_900091525.1 Micromonospora matsumotoense | reverse complement strand
CAAGGCGATCATCGCCGCGACCAAGAAGTCGGGCCTGGACGAGCGGGCCGCCGTGGTCTCCATCGCCACCGCGTTGCAGGAGTCGAAGCTGGAGAACCTCGGCCACCTGGGTGACCGTAACGACCACGACTCGCAGGGCCTGTTCCAGCAGCGCCCGTCGTCCGGTTGGGGCACGGTGGAGCAGATCACCGACCCCGAGTACGCCACGATGGCGTTCCTCAAGGGCCTCAAGCAGGTCGACGGCTGGCAGGACATGCCCCTGACCAAGGCCGCCCAGACCGTCCAGGTCTCGGCGTACCCCGACCACTACGCCCAGTGGGAGCAGCAGGCCGCCGACCTGGTCGCCGCGCACTGGAACAGCTGACCCCTGGAACAGTTGACCCGACGCACCGCCCACGCGAAGGCCCCGGCTCTGTTGAGCCGGGGCCTTCGCGATTCTCTGGTGGGCGATACTGGGTTTGAACCAGTGACCTCTTCCGTGTCAAGGAAGCGCGCTCCCACTGCGCCAATCGCCCGTGGTCGAGAGCGGACGACGGGATTCGAACCCGCGACCCTCACCTTGGCAAGGTGATGCGCTACCAGCTGCGCTACGTCCGCGTGCCACCCGGTCTCCCCGGCGACGGGGTGAACTCTACCTCATTCCAAGATCGCCCGCCCGGCCGACCCCACCGGTCCGCGCCGCCCACGTCCGCCCCGGCACCGCCCGTGCCCCGCCAGCTACCGGCCCCGCTCGGCGAGGACGGCGGCGGCAAGCCGGTCGTCGGCCCGGGCCGCGTCCGCCGCCGCCAGCAGCCGCCAGTGCGCCGCCTCCCACCGGCCCGGGTCGGTCAGCTCGGCCGGCAACCGGTCCCGGCCGGTCTCCCCCACACCACACCCACCCGGCGTCGCGACGTCCCCTGGAAGAATCGGAGCCAGGATAGACATCGTATCGACGCAGAGCGATCGCCTCCCACAAGCCGGGAGAACCCGCCCGGGTGGGTTCGGGCTCCGCTGCGCAGGGGGCACCGATGCGCCCGGCCAGTGGCGGCGACCGGCGGGGAAAGCAGTAGGGTCACCTCCCGATCCCGGAAGGTGACCCTACTGACCGTGTGGGCGATACTGGGTTTGAACCAGTGACCTCTTCCGTGTCAAGGAAGCGCGCTCCCACTGCGCCAATCGCCCGTGCTTGTTACCGAGGTGGGGACGGGATTTGAACCCGCGTACACGGCTTTGCAGGCCGTTGCCTCGCCTCTCGGCCACCCCACCGAGGTTGCCCCCGTCATACGTGGCGGCAGCTCCGAGCGGACGACGGGATTCGAACCCGCGACCCTCACCTTGGCAAGGTGATGCGCTACCAGCTGCGCTACGTCCGCTTGCCCCCGGAACACACCCGGTGACGGATGGAAACTCTAGCCGAGCGGTCGGACCGATGCCAAATCGGGTTCACGGTCGGCGCGTCCAGTGGCGGCCGGGTGACCGCCATCCCCACGTCCAGAGCTTCCTAGGAGAGTTCGTCGACGATTGCGGTGCGGTCGGCTCACACCTGCATTGAACAGGTCGGGAAAGCTACCCGACGCGCCGGTGGACGCTGTCCGGCTTCCGACTGCCAGCTGCCCGATCGGGCGGCTCGGTAACTCCCCGTGGTCGTGTCGATGGGTTACCGTAGCGGCGTGACAAGACGTGCCGCCGCCGATGTCCGCCTGGATTCCCTGCTGCGCACAGCCTGCGACGTGATCGTCGAGCGTGGACTCGCCAACACCCGCACCGCCGACGTGGCCGCCGCCGCCGGAGTCAGCCAGGCGCTGGTCTTCTACCACTTCGCCACCAAGGAGCGGCTGCTCGCCCAGGCGTTCGCGTACGCCGTCGAGCAGGAACTGTCCCGGCTGGACGCCGTGCTGCGCTCCGCCACCCCGCCCCTGACCAAGGTCCGACGCATCCTGCGCCTCTACACCCCGACCGGCCGGCCCTGGGCGATGTGGATCGACGGGTGGGCGGAGTCGCTGCGTACCCCGGAACTGGAGAAGGTCTGCCGCCGGCTGGACCTGCGCTGGCGGCAGGACCTGGCGGCGGTGATCTCGGCCGGGGTGGCCGACGGCACCTTCGAGTGCGCCGACCCGGCCGGCGCCGCCTGGCGGATCAACGCGGTGATGGACGGGCTCGCCGTCCAGCTCGCCGTGCACGAGCGGGTCATCTCGCGGCGACAGTTCGGCGAGTGGATCCGGCTGGTCGCCGCCCGGGAACTGGGCCTCGACCCGGCCCAACTCGTCTGATCCGACGCCCCGCGCCATTGCCCCCGTCCGGTTCGCCTGGTATTCACGAATGCGCATGCGTAACCACGCCTGCGCCGGGCCGGCGTCACGCCGGTCCCCGCTCCCACAAGGAGGTTCCGTGCCCATACCGGAGTGGACACCCCGAACGAGCCGGCGCCGACGCCGGCTCGTTCCCGTACTGGCGACCGCCGCCGTGGTCGCCGCCCTGCTGCCCGGCGGGGGCACCGCCACGGCCGCGCCGGGCGACACCGCGGCCCCGGCCCCGGGCCGCTCCGGCTCGTTCGCCGACGACCGTCACCAGGCCGCCGACGTCGACAACCGCACCGGTACGGCCGCACCCGACGCCCGTCAGCGCAGCCTGGCCCGGGCCACCGGTGTCCCGGTGCGGTGGAACCGGCTGGGCACCCCGCACGCCCTCGGCCCGGCCCGACTGGCCACCGGCCTGCCCGCCGACCCGGAGGCCGCCGCCCGGCGCTACCTCACGCAACAGCGGGACCTGTTCGGGCTGGACGCCGACGCCGTCGCCGCCCTGGACCGGCTCCTGGTCCGCCCGGTCGGCGACGGCGCGGTGGTCACCCTGCGGCAGCGCTTCGGTGACCTGCCCGCCGGCCACGACGGCCTGGTCACCGTGGCGGTCGCCGACGGCACCGTGCTCTCGGTCAGCTCCTCGCTGTCCCGGGACGCCTCGGCCCCCGCCCCGGCAACCCGCACCGCCGCGCAGGCGTACGCCGCCGCCCTCGCCGACGCCGGCCTGGACGCCACCGGGGTGGCCAGCCACCAGGTGCGCCCGGTCGCCGTGCCCACCCCGCTCGACGGCACCCGGGCCGCGTACGAGGTGACCCTGATCGGCCGGGACAGCGACCACCCGGCCGCCTTCACCACCTACGTCGACGGGATCAGCGGGAAGGTGCTGATCCGCGAGGACCTGGTCGACTTCGACTCCGACAACCCGAGCTGGGCGGTCTACCCGGCCACCCCGCCGCAGGACCTCGCCCCCGGGCAGGACCCCCGGGTCCGCTGGTGCGCCACCCCCGCCGCCGACTGCGTCGCCGCCTTCCGCGACCCGGCGAGCGGGCAGCCCTGGGACGTCGACCTGGCCACCGGCGCACCCACCAACACCACCCGGGGCAACTCCGCCAACACGGTGGTCTCCTGGGGCGCCGGCAGCCCGCTGGTCAACGCCCCCGCCCGCCCGGACCGGCGTTACGAGTACCCGTTCACCGACCAGTGGCACCAGTCCCGCTGCGACCCGGCGGCGTTCACCTCCGCGCCGCGCAACGACGCCGACGCCGCCACCGCCAACCTGTTCGCCATGCACCACCGGATGCACGACTGGGCCTGGCACCTCGGCTTCACCGAGGCCACCTGGAACCTCCAGGCGGTCAACGTCAGCGGGGCCGGCCTCGGTGGCGACGCCGAGCAGGGGCGGGCCCAGCAGGGTGCGCTGAGCGGCAACCGGAACAACGCCAACCAGTCCACCCCGCGCGACGGGCTGCCGCCGACCACCAACATGTACCTGTGGCAGCCGCAGGCCGGTGGGCCGTACCCGCCGTGTGTGGACGGCGACTACGACATGACGGTGATCGGCCACGAGTACACCCACGCGATCACCAACCGGATGATCGCCGGCCCGGACACCGGGATCGGCGGGCACCAGGGCGGGGCGATGGGCGAGTCGTGGAGCGACCTGCTCGCCGCCGAGTACCTCTACGAGCACGGCCTGCGCGCCCCCGGCGAGACGCCCTTCGTCACCGGCGGCTACGTCACCGGCAACCTGGTCAGCGGCATCCGCAACTACGACCTGAGCCGCAGCCCGCTCAACTACTCCGACGTCGGCTACAACACCGGCGGTCCGGCGGTGCACGCCGACGGGGAGATCTGGGGCGCGACCAACTTCCGCATCCGCGCCGCCCTGGTCAAGAAGTACGGCCTGGGCACGCCGCAGCGGCAGCTCGACTGCGCGCAGGGCCGGGTGGCCGCCGAGAACTGCCCGGGTAACCGGCGCTGGGTGCAGCTGGTCTTCGACTCGTTCCTGCTCCAGGCGGCCAGCCAGGTCAGCATGCTCGACATGCGGGACAACCTGCTCACCGCCGACCGGCTGCGCTTCGGCGGGGCCAACCAGGAGCTGATCTGGGCCGAGTTCGCCCGCTCCGGGATGGGCCGGGACGCCACCACCGTCGGCGCGGCCGACACCGACCCGACGCCGAGCTTCGCCAGCCCCTCCGGCGGCAACGCCACGCTGACCCTGCGCCCCCGGGGCGACAGCACGGACGCGCCGATCCGGCTCTACGTCGGCGACTACGAGGCGCGGGCCACCCCGGTCGCCGACACCGACCCGGCCACCCCGCTGCCGGCCACCTTCGAGGCCGTCGCCGGGACGTACCAGGTGCTGGCGGTCGCCCCCGGCTTCGGCCACCAGCGGTGGGAGGTGGTCGCGAAGGCCGGCCAGCAGGGGTACGTCGACCTGCGGCTGAGCCGTAACCTGGCGTCCACCGCCTCCGGGGCGGTCATCACCGGCGACGGGGTGAACCTCGACCGGATCGGCGACGACACCGAGGCCACCAACTGGGCGTCGCTGACCGGGGTGGCCGGCAGGCAGGTCACCGTGACCCTGCCCGGCACCGCACCGCAGCCGGTGCAACGGGTCAACGTCAGCGCGATGCTCCGCCCGGCGATCACCGGCGACGCCGACCCCGGTGCGCAGAACGCGCTGAGCGCGCTGCGGTCGTTCGCGGTGTCGGCCTGCGACGCGACCACCACCGACTGCGCCGATCCGACCCGCTGGACCCGGGTCCACACCAGCGCCGACGACGCGTTCCCCGGTGGGAAGTTCCGGGCCTACTCCCGGGACCTCATCCTGCGGTCGTTCCGGGTGCCGACCACCGTCGCCACCCACGTCCGGTTGGAGGTGCTGGCCAGCCAGTGCACCGGCGGCCCGGCGTACGCCGGTGAGCAGGACGACGACCCGGCCACCCGGACCGACTGCGCGACCGCCAGCCCGGCGCGCGACCAGGTGCGGATCGCCGAGTTCCAGGTGTTCGGAAAGTGAAACCCGCCGGGGCCGGGTGGTGGCGCCACCCGGCCCCGGCGGCCCCCGATCACCGTCGGACGGTGGTCCAACGGACCGGTCGACGGATCGGGCGGGCATCGCCCTCCACACCGTCGGAGGCGGTCCGGGTCAGCTGCCGCAGCCGCATCAGCAGGCCGACGCCGAGGAAGAGCAGCAGCCCACCGAGCAGGAAGGCCGCCTGCACCAGACCGAAGCCGCCGCTCTGGTCGGCCGAGCGGTTCGCCGCGGCCGGTGGCGGCACCTCGGCGAGCGCCTCCTCGGTCGGCTCGGTCTCCTCCCCCGTCGGCTCCAGCACCTCCTCGGTCGGCTCCGGCGACGCGCTGGTCGGCTCGGGCGCCGCCGTGGTGGGCGGCGGTGCCGTGCCGACGACCTGCCGGGTGGCACTCTGCCGGGCGAGCAGCCGCAGGTTGGGGTCGTACGCCTCGGCGGCCATCGTGATCCGGCCCCGGGTGACGTCCTCGGCGAAGGCCACCCGGTAGGTGGCGGTGACCGTCCGGTCCGGGCAGAGCGTGCCCGGGTCGAGTTGCCGGTCGGTCAGCCGGGCCACCGCCCCCTCGGCCCGGATGTCCAGCGGGAACGAGCCGGTCTCCTCGACCCGGTCCATTTTGACCTGGTCCAGCCGCAGCCCCTGCACCGAGAGCACCATCGACCAGCGGACCTTCACACACCCGCCGTTGCCCTTGCGGGACACCACCGCCGAGACCGTTCGTACCTGGTCACCGGCGGTGAACTCGGCCGGCAGGCCGCTCAGCTGGGTGGCGAAGCGGTCCGCCGCCGATGCCGGCGCCGGCCCGGCGAGCCCTGTCCCCGTGAGGCAGGCCAGCACCGCCCCGACCCGTAGCGCGTTCCGCCACACCATCACCACCGCCTCGTCCTCCCGTCGGTCTTGTCCACTCGCCACGCTATGAGGAGGATGGGAAAGCCGGTAGACGGGCGTGTTCGCGCCGAGCGGCAAGTGCGGGGCCGGTTAACACCGACAGTGGTGAACCGGTCACCCGGCACCGCCGACACGCCGGGTGACGGTGTGGGCTAGGCCGCTTCGTCGGTCCGGTGAGGGTCGACCACGCCGGGGTTCGTGCGACTGACATCCTGGGCGGGTGCCCGAACTCTCCGCCGCCTTCGTCCGGCTGCACGCCCGGCTCACCCCGGTCGCCTTCGTACCCGAGGTGCGGTTGCACCAGGCCGACGAGCCGATCGGCCTGTGGGAGCTGACCGAGGGCGAGTTCCGCAGCGCCCAGCCGCCACCGTTCTGGGCCTTCGCCTGGGCCGGTGGGCAGGCGCTGGCCCGCTACGTCACCGACCATCCGGAGGCGGTGGCCGGCCGCCGGGTGCTCGACCTCGCGTCGGGCTCCGGCCTGGTGGCCATCGCCGCCGCCAGGGCCGGCGCGGCGACCGTCCGGGCGGTGGAGATCGACGAGCGGGCCGTCGCCGCCGTCGCCCTCAACGCCGAGGCCAACGGGGTACGCGTCGACGCCGAACTGGCCGACGTCCTCGACGGCGACGCCGGGGACGCCGAGGTGCTGCTCGCCGGGGACGTCTTCTACAGCGAGGCGATGGCCCGTCGGGTGCTGCGCTTCCTGCTGCGGGCCGCCCGGTCCGGTGCCCGGGTGCTGGTCGGCGACCCGGGGCGGGCGTTCCTGCCCCGGGAACGCTTCCGCGAGCTGGCCGCCTACGACGTGCCGGTGCCGGAGGCGCTGGAGAGCGTACGGGTGAAGCACACCACGGTGTGGGAGCTGGACCCCGCCCCGCCCGGGGCCGCCCGCTAGCGTGACCGCGTGCTGTTCCGGGGGTGGGAGGCGGCCGTCGACGGGCCCTGGCCGGATGTGGCCACGGTCGTCGACGGGGTCGGCGGCACCCACCTGGTGGTGACCCGGCACGCGCTGGTCCGGCAGGTGCTCGCCGACCCGGTGACCTGGCGACCCGACAACGCCCTGGACGCGGTGACCCCCATCCCGGTGGCCGCGCTGCGGGTGCTCACCGGGCACCGGTTCCGGTTGCCGCCGACGCTTGCCAACAACGCCGGCCCCAGCCACCCGGAGATCCGGGCGATCGTCGCCGAGGCGCTGCACCCGGACCGGGTGGCCGCCCAGCGGCCGTGGCTGACCGCGCTGGTGCGGACCCGGGTGGCCGGGATCGCCGCCGAGCTGGCCGCCGGGCGACCGGTCGATCTGCACGCCCGGCTCGCCGCCGACCTGCCGCTGCTGGCGCTGGCCCGGCTGGTCGAGCTGCCGGACGCCCCGGTGGGCGCGGTGAAGAACTTCGCGCGGGCGGCGCTGGAGCTGTTCTGGGCGCCGTTGGACGCCGACCGGCAGCAGGCCCTCGCCGCCGAGGTGGGCCGGTTCCACGCCGTACTGCGGGAGTTCGCCGGTGCCGGTGGCGGGCTGGCCGCCCGGCTGCGCGGCGCCGGGCACTCCCCCGACGTGGTGGTCGGGGCGCTGTTCTTCCTGCTGGTCGCCGGTCAGGAGACCACCAGTCAGTTCCTGACCCTGCTGCTGCACCGGCTCACCGGCGAACCCGAGGTGCGCGCCGGGTTGCGGGCCGGCACCGTCGCCGTCGCCGATGTCGTCGAGGAGGGCCTGCGGCTGGAACCGCCGATCGTCACCTGGCGACGGGTGGCCGCGACGGACACCACGCTGGGCGGGACGCCGGTGCCGGCGGGCAGCTCGATGCTGCTGTGGCTGGCCCGCGCCGGCCGCGACCCGGAGGTGGTGGCCGAGCCGGCCGGATTCCGCCCCGGGCAGCGCGGTTCCCGCCGGCACCTGGCCTTCGGGGCGGGGGCGCACCGCTGCGTGGGCGCGCAACTGGCCCGGCTGGAGGCGGCGGTGGTGGTCGCCGAGGCGGCACCGCTGCTCGACGCGGTGACGGTGGTCCGGCCGCCGTGGTGCCCGGACAACCTCACCTTCCGGATGCCCGACGCGTTCGTGGTCCGCCGGACCAGCCGGGACACGGTGGCGGACACACCGGCGGGCGAAGGGGCGTAACCCACCGTCGCGGCGGCGGGTTGAACCCCTTGTCGACGCGCGTCTCGTGAGCACGCCTATCTGCCCGGGGGTGAGGGTGCAGCGCAGGCCGACCATCCTCGTCCCACTGCTCAGCATCGTCCTGCTGCTGCCCGTGGCGGTCACCCTGCGTCCCGACCCGCAACCGTCCGTTCCCGCAACCGCCTCCGCCGGGTGGGGTCCCACGGTCGCCTCCACCTCACCGGCACGAACGGCCACGCCTTTCGGCGCATCATCGCACCGCCTCCCGCACCAGTCATACGCTCGTATTAATCGCGAGCTTCCGGTAACATCAGACATTGACGTACATAAACGTCTGATGGTCGGCCCTGCCCTACCGGACAACGCCGGGGCGGACCGGGCCGGGGGGGAGGTCGGTCCGGCAATCGGACGGGCGGGCCGCGGACAGCCATCGACGGAACGACGCGACCCGACGGGGCCGGAATGCCGGAGTGTGCGGGGGACGCTCAGCCGGCGACAGCGGGAAGCGACCGGTCGGCCGACCACCGACGAACCCCAACCCGGAACCGCGCCGCTCCGATCCAGCGTGCTGCGCTGCTGAGCAGCGGCGATCGGCTCCACCCCGCCTGTCACCGTTCCGCGACCCTCCGGCCGGCCGGCGACGACCCCGTCGTCCCCAGCCCGCAACAGACCGCCGCCCCCTGCCTGTCGTGCCGCCGCCCGGTGCGCCACGACGGAGGGTGACGACCCGTTGACCGCTGCGCAGCCTCCTGGATGTGAATCGTGCTCTCCACTGTGAACTGGCGCACCCTGCGTGCCGACCTGCCCGCCTCCCTCGTCGTCTTCCTCGTCGCCTTGCCGCTCTGTGTCGGCATCGCCGTCGCCTCCGGCGTACCCGTCGAACTCGGCCTGGTCACCGGCGTGGTCGGTGGGCTGGTCGTGGGCCTGATGCCCGGCAGCAGCATGCAGGTCAGCGGCCCGGCGGCCGGCCTGACCGTGCTGGTCGCCGAGGCCGTGGACCGCTACGGCCTGGCCGGGCTCGGCACCATCGTGCTGGTCGCCGGGCTGCTCCAGATCGGGTTGGGACTCCTGCGACTCGGCCGGTGGTTCCGGGCCATCTCGGTGGCCGTGGTGCACGGCATGCTCGCCGGTATCGGCCTGCTGCTCATCGCCGGCCAGGTGCACGTGCTGGCCGGCGCCACCACGCCGCCCATCGGGCTCGCCGCATTCGCCGGGCTGCCGGCGCTGGTCGGTGACCTCACCGAATCCGGTGCGGCCCGGTTGTCGCTCGCCGTGGGGGTGGCCACACTCGCGCTGATGATGCTCTGGAACGCCCTGCCCGGCAGGCAGCGCACGGTGCCCGGCGCGTTGGTCGCCGTCGCCGCGGCGGCCGGCGCGACCGCCGTGCTGGGACTGCCGGTCGACACCATCGACGTGGCGGGGCTGCTCGCGGCGATCCAACCGTCGATCGGGCACCCGAGCCTGCTGGTCGACCTCGGGGTGCTCACCACCATCGCCACGTTCACCCTGGTCGCCTCGGCGGAGAGCCTGTTCAGCGCGGCGGCGGTCGACCGGCTGCACCAGGGGCCCCGCACCGACTTCGACCGGGAACTCGTCGCCCAGGGCACCGGCAACACGATCTGCGGCCTGCTCGGCGCGCTGCCGATGACCGCCGTCATCGTGCGCAGCTCGGCCAACGTGCAGGCCGGCGCGCGGAGCAAGGCGTCCCGGGTGCTGCACGGGCTGTGGCTGCTGGTCTTCGTCGCCGCCGCACCCGGCCTGGTCGCCTTGATCCCGCTGCCCGCGCTGGCCGCCGTCCTCGTGCACGCCGGCGTCAAGCTGCTGCCGCTACGGACGATGCCCGCGCTGTGGCGGGAGCACCGGGGCGAGGCGGTGGTGCTGATGGTGACCGCCGCCGCGATCCTGACCACCGACATGTTCACCGGCGTGCTGGTCGGTCTCGGCCTGGCGGTGGTGAAGACCGCCTGGGAGACGTCTCACCTCCGGGTCATCGTGGGCGACGGCGACGGCGGGCCGGTCGACGTCGCCCTCGTCGGCAACGCCACCTTCCTGCGGCTGCCCACCATCCTCAGCGCGCTGCACGCGCTGCCCACCGACCGCAGTGTCCGGCTGGACCTGCGCGACCTGCGGCACGTCGACCACGCCTGCCGGATGGCCCTGGACACCTGGATCGAAACGCACCACCGCGCCGTCGGCGGCCACGTGCAGGTCGTCGCCCCGCGCTCGGCGCCGGCCGAGCGGCTCGGCCCGGTACGGACCGCCGAGTGAGACCGACCGGCCCGACGAACGGCCGGTGGGCTGCCGCCCACCGGCACCGCCGGTCAGGTGCCCCCGGTGTCGGTCCGGGTTCAGCCGGCGTCCTCGGCCCAGGTGCGCCAGTCGTCGAGCACCCCGTACAGGTCGGGGGTGAGCCAGCCCGGGGCGGACCGGCGGAACACCCCCGGGTCCATCGACCCGGCACCGGTCGGCAGCGCACCGAGCATGTTCGGCACCAGCTCGGTCAGGTTCGCCCAGTGCACCAGCTGCGGCTCCGCCGGCCAGGCACCGATCACCACCCCGGCGGGTACGGCCCGCCGCTCCAACGCCTCCAGGGTGAGCGCGGTGTGGTTGAGGGTGCCGAGCCCGGCCCGGGCCACCACCACCGCCGGAGCGCCCAGCGACACCGCCAGGTCGGCGACCGTCCACGCCTCGCCGGACGGGCGCAGCCCCATCGGCACCAGCAGCCCGCCGGCTCCCTCGACGAGCACCAGGTCGTGCTTGTCGACCTCCGCGCGGATCGCGTCGACGGCGGTGTACAGCTCCAGCGGCTCCAACCCGGCGACCCGGGCCGCCGCCAGCGGGGCGAGCGGGTCCGGGTAGCTGGACAGGGTGCGACCGGTGAGCGGGGCGGCCAGCCGGGTCACCGAGTCGATGTCGCCGGGCTCGCCGGTGGCCGTACCCGTCTGGCCCGGCTTGACCACCGCGACCCGTAGGCCGGCGGCCTGCGCGGCAGCGGTGATCGCCGCCGTCACCACCGTCTTGCCGACCTCGGTGTCGGTCCCGGTGACCAGCACCGCACCCTTCCACCCGCTCACGGCAGGACCTCAGCTCGCGACTGCGGGGCTCGCAAACCCGGCTCCCTCCTCGCGCTCACCGGCGTCACCTCAGCTCGCGACTGCGGGGCTCGCAAACCCGGCTCCCTCCTCGCGCTCACGGCAGGACCTCGGTTCGCGACTGCGGGGCGCACTCCACTATGGCCTCCAGGGCGTGTTCGAAGTCCGCTCTTGTCACCCCGGTCGAGAGGGTCAGTCGCAGCCGGGAACGGTGGTCCGGGGTGGACGGCGGACGGAAGCAGCCGACGGCGACACCCCGGTCACGGCAGTCGGCCGCCCAGGCGGTGGCGGCCTCCGGGCCGGGGGCGGTCACCGAGACCACCGCGCCGTCGGGGGCGGACACGGTCAGCCCGGCCGCGCCGAGGCGGCGTACCGCGTGCCGGGCCCGGTCGGCCAGCTCGGCACGCAGGTCGTCGGCGGTCCGGGCCAGCGCCACGGCGGCGCGTACCCCGGCGGCGACCGCAGGCGGTGGCGCGGTGTCGAAGATGAAGGTGCGCCCGGTCTCCACCAGGTGGCGGACGAACTCGGCCGGACCGGCGACCAGTCCACCGGCGCCCCCGAGCGCCTTGGACAGGGTTGCGGTGACCACCACGTCCGGCGCACCGGCGAGCCCGGCGGCGGCCACCGCGCCGGCCCCGGCCGGGCCGGTGACGCCGAGCGCGTGCGCGTCGTCGACCAGCAGCAACGCGCCGTGCCGCCGGGCCACGGCGTGCAGCGCGGCCAGCGGGGCGAGGTCGCCGTCGACGGAGAAGACGGACTCGGTGACCACCACCGCCGGACGGCCCGGCGCGGCGGCGAGCGCGGCGGCCACGGCGTCGACGTCGACGTGCGCGGTGACCACGGTCTCCGCGCCGGAGATCCGGCAACCGTCGATCAGCGAGGCGTGGTTGTGGGCGTCGGAGACGAGCAGGGTACGTGGCTGGACCAGGCCCCGGACGGCGGCGAGGTTGGCCAGGTAGCCGGAGGAGAAGACCAGCGCCCGTTCGACGCCGAGCCAGTCGGCCAGCTCGTCCTCCAGCGCGTGGTGGACGTCGGTGGACCCGCGCACCAGCCGGGAGCCGGTGGCGCCCAACCCGTACCCGGCGAGGGCCCGGCCGGCGGCGGCGACCACCTCGGGGTGGGTGGCCAGGCCCAGGTAGTCGTTGCCGGCCAGGTCGATCATGGGGTCACCGGCGGCGCGGGGGCGCAGGGTGCGGGTGAGCCCCGCCTTCGCCCGCAGTGCGGCGCGGCGGTCCAGGGCCGCCAGCCAGTCCGCCACCGGTCATCGCCTCCGTCCGCCACTCGACCCGCTCCGCCCGGCCCGTGCCACCGGCCGGCGCCGTCCCGCCCGGCACCTGCTGCCGGACGACCGACCCCGTCCGGCGCGATCCGCCGGACGGGTGGCGGCGCTGCCGCCGCCGGGCGAAATTACCATCCGCCGGGCCGGCACCGGCGTGGCGGCGGGCCCGCCGCACCGACGCGTGACGGGTGTGGACGAGGCGGGATCGAAGGGCGGCCCGGGTCGCCCCGACACCAGGCCGGAGGCGGCCGGCGGCCGGTAGCTCGGCCGTTTCCCGGCCCGCGCCCGCCTTGTAGGGTACGAGCCATGCCAGAGATCCTCGACCAGGCCCGGACCCAGGTGCTGGGCAACGGCGTCGGCCTCGACGAGGCCGGCGTCCTCGCCGTGCTGACCCTGCCCGACGAGCACGTCCCCGCCGCCCTCCAGCTCGCCCACGAGGTGCGGATGCGCTGGTGCGGCCCGGAGGTCGAGGTCGAGGGGATCGTCTCGCTCAAGACCGGGGGCTGCCCGGAGGACTGCCACTTCTGCTCGCAGTCCGGCCTGTTCACCTCCCCGGTCCGCTCGGTCTGGCTGGACATCCCGTCGCTGGTCGAGGCGGCGAAGCAGACGGCGGCGACCGGGGCGACCGAGTTCTGCATCGTGGCCGCCGTGCGCGGCCCGGACGACCGACTCATGAAGCAGATGCGCGAGGGGGTCGCCGCGATCCGGGCGGCGGTCGACATCCAGGTCGCCGCGTCGCTGGGCATGCTCAGCCAGGAGCAGGTCGACGACCTGGTCGAGATGGGCGTGCACCGCTACAACCACAACCTGGAGACCTGCCGCTCCTACTTCCCGAACGTGGTCACCACGCACTCCTGGGAGGAGCGTTGGGAGACGCTGCGGATGGTCCGCGAATCCGGCATGGAGGTCTGCTGCGGTGGCATCCTCGGCCTCGGTGAGACGGTGCAGCAACGCGCCGAGTTCGCCGCGCAGCTGGCCCAACTCGACCCGCACGAGGTCCCGCTGAACTTCCTCAACCCGCGTCCGGGCACCCCCCTCGGTGACCGGCCGGTGGTGGAGGGCAAGGACGCGCTGCGGGCCATCGCCGCGTTCCGGCTGGCCATGCCGCGCACCATCCTGCGGTACGCGGGCGGCCGGGAGATCACCCTCGGCGACCTGGGCACCCGGGACGGCCTGCTCGGCGGCATCAACGCGGTGATCGTCGGCAACTACCTGACCACGCTGGGTCGGCCGGCGACCGACGACCTGAAGCTGCTCGACGATCTGAAGATGCCCGTCAAGGCACTCTCCGCCACCCTGTGAGGCGATGATGACCGACGCGGGTGACCCGACCACCGACGGCCGTACGGCGGAACTCGCCGTGCTGACGCCGGCCGCGACCTGGTGCGACCGCTGTGGTGCGGACGCCACGGCGGGCCCGCACCCGGGTTGTGCGACGGCCCGGGTGCTGGAGCCGCCCCGCTACTGCGCGCACTGCCGACGGCGGATGAAGGTGCAGGTGCTGCCGGTCGGCTGGTCGGCGGTCTGCGTCGCGCACGGCGAGCGGCGGGGCTGAGGCGTGCTGCGGGGGCGGGCGGTCCTGCTGCGGCCGGTGACGGAGGCGGACGTGCCCGCCCTGGCCGCGATCCGGGCCACCCCGGAGGTGCGCCGCTGGTGGCGCGGCGGCGACGACCTGGCCGGGTCGGTGCGGGCCGACCTGGCCGACGACGCGCTGACGGTCTACGCGATCGAGCACTCCGACCGGCTGGTCGGGGCGATCCAGTGGTACGCCGAGACCGAACCGGACTACCGCCACGCCAGTCTGGACGTCTTCCTCGACCCGGCGGTTCGCGGCACCGGGCTGGGCGGGGACGCGATCCGCACCCTGGTCCGGCACCTGGTCGACGAGTACGGCCACCACCGGTTCACCATCGACCCGGCGGCGGCGAACACGGCGGCCATCCGCGCGTACGCGAAGGTGGGGTTCCGTCCGGTGGGCATCATGCGCCGCTACGAGCGGGGCGCGGACGGGCGCTGGCACGACGCGCTGCTGATGGACCTGCTCGCGGAGGAGTTGGCCGACTGAACCGGGCGGGCGTGCCCGGCACCCACGGTGCCGGACACGCCCTGGTTGTCCGTGAACGGATGTGCGTCAGCGCTGGAGGGTCAGGACACCCGGCCGCCACGGCAGCCGGTTGTAGTCGTCCTTCGCGTTGGGGTCCTTGCCCTGGTAGAGCAGCTGCAGGTTGCAGGCGTCGACGGTCTTGGTCTGGTCGGGGTTGGTGCGGACCAGGTCACCGTGGCTGATGTCGTTGGTCCACGTCGCGCCGCTGTTGGCCTTGCCGGCGAAGGGGTTGCTCTCGCTGGCGGCCTGCGGGGTCCACGAGCCGCCCAGGCTGGTGGACGTGAACGACCGGAAGTAGCGTTGCCCCTGGCTCCCGATCGCCTCGACGATCATCAGGTACTGGTTCTGGCCCTGCACCTTGTAGACCTCGACGCCCTCGAACAGGTTGTTGGACGAGTCGGTCATGATCGTCGTGTAGCTCGAGCCGAAGCTGCCCGGGAAGTTCCCGAGCGGCATGCTCGACCGGTAGATCTTGCCGTTGTCCCCGGCGAAGAACAGGTACATGTTCTGGTCGTCGCCGATGAGGGTCTGGTCGATCACGCCGTACGGGGCGTCCGGGAGGGTGGCGGTGGACAGCGTCTGCGCCGAGGACCAGCCGTTGGCGTTGGTCGGGTCGCTCGACGTCTTGTAGCTGAACGAGGTCGGCCCCCACTGGTACGCCAGCACCCAGATGTTCTTCGGGGCGAAGTACAGCAGCGTGGGCGCCACGGTGCCCTCGCTCATGCCGTTCTGGCCGGCCGAGGCCATGTCGGACCAGTTGGTGAACGTGCTGAAGTTCATCGAGCTGTACTGGCCGCTGCTGTTGACGTACGACCCGTAGACCAGGTGCTTGCCGTTGTAGACGACGTTGGTGAAGTCCTTGAGCGAGAGCCAGCCGTTCTTCGGGTTCGTCAGCGCGCCGGTCGAGGACCACCGGTAGGTCGACGGAAGCGCGCAGCCACCACCCGGCGGGGGCGTGGTGGTCGGCGGCGGCGTGGTCGGCGGCGGCGTGGTGGTGGGCGGCGTGCTACCACCGAAGTCGGTGCGCCACTGCTGGTTGGTCTGCCCGTGGCAGTCGTACAGCTGGACCTGCTGGCCGTTGCCGGTGCCCCAGACGTCCAGGCAGCGGCCGGACTGCACGCCGCTGATGCTGCCGTTGGCGTTGACGTTCCACTGCTGGTTCGCCCCGCTGTTGCAGTCCCAGATGATGATTCCGGTGCCGTTCGCGGTGGCCGCGCCGTTCGCGTCCAGGCACTTCGTGCCATAGACCCGCAACTGCTTGCTGGCGGTGTAGGTCCACTGCTGGTTCGACTGGCTGTTGCAGTCGTAGAGCTGCACCCGGGTGCCGTTGGTCTGGGTGGCGTTCGGCACGTCGATGCACCGGCCCGACTGCACGCCGACGATCCGTCCGGCGCCGCCGGAGGGCGGTGGGCTCGTGGGCGGGCTCGTCGGCGGGCTCGTGGGCGGTCCCGTGGTCGGCCCGGAGGTCGGGGGAGCCGCGTTGAGCGCGTTGAGGACCGAGTTGTACGCGGCCTTCTTGTTGCCGCCGCCGTCGAACAGCAGCGGGCTCTCGTTCGCGCGCCAGGAGTCACTGTCGCGTACGCCCCACACCGTGATGCCGATGCAGCGCGGCACGTTCAGGCACGCCTGGGTCAGCCCGGCGTACTGGGTGGTCGAGGAGTTCGTGACGTCGACCTCGGTCAGCGCCACGTCCACGCCGAGGGCGGCGAAGCTGGACAGCGTGGTCTGGAAGTTGCTCGGCAGCGAGCTGCCGCCGGTGAAGTGGGTCTGCAGGCCGACGCAGTCGATCGGCACGCCCCGGGACTTGAAGTCCTGGATCATGCGGTAGACGCCCTGCGTCTTGCCGTACGACCAGTTCTCGATGTTGTAGTCGTTGTAGCAGAGCTTCACCGACGGGTCGGCCGCCCGCGCGGTCCGGAACGCCACCTCGATCCAGTCGTTGCCGGTGCCCTGGAGGTTGGACTGACGACGGCTGCCGTTCTCCTCGAACGCCTCGTTCACCACGTCCCAGGCGGCGAGCTTGCCCTTGTAGTGGCCCATCACCCCGTTGATGTGGTTGATCATCGCGCTGCGCAGCGCGCTGCCGCTCATGCGCTGCATCCAGGGGGGCTGCTGGCCGTGCCAGGCCAGGGTGTGGCCCCTGACCTTCAGGCCCCGCTGGGTCGCCCAGTTGTAGATCTGGTCGCCGGAGGTGAAGACGAACTGGTTCTGGTTCGGCTCCGTCGCGTCCGGCTTCATCTCGTTCTCAGCCGTGATCATGTTGAACTCGCGGCCGGCGATCGTGCTGTACGTCGAGTCACCGAGCCGGCCGGCCGCGATCGCCGTGCCGAAGTACCGGCCCGACTGCGCGGCGGCCGCGCCCAGCGTGGTCGCGGCGGCGTTCGCCGACGGCATCATCACCGCGACGGCTGCCACCGTCACGACGCTGACCGCGCCGGCGAGCAGCGCTCGGACGGCGGGCGATCGCCGTCGCCGACTCCCGCCGCGAGAAACGGATGGGCTCATTGCCATCGTGGCCTCCTTGCTGGCCAACACCCAGGCCGTCGGGGCGGGACGGCCGGACGTCTTGGTTGTTAAATCTAGTGCCATCGATGTTTCCATCCTGCACCGGTCTGAACAAAGATGTTTCGGAAAAGTTTCGGAACAATTTTGGTCGACACGGTCCGACGCGACGTGGCCGGTCACCCAGGGTGCGGTGCCGGCCACGCCACGTCGAGGATCAGGAGATCGTGCAGGCGGCCCCGTTGAGGGTGAAGGCGGTCGGCTTCGGGTTGCTGCCGGTGTGGGTGCCGTTGAACCCGATGCTGGTGGACGCACCCGGGGCGAGCGCCCCGTTGTAGCTCATGCTGGTCGCGGTGACCGCCGCACCGGTCTGGGCGAACGTCGCCGACCAGCCCTGGCTGACCTTCTGTCCACTGGTGGGGAAGGTGAAGGCCAGGTTCCAACCGTTGAGCGCGGTCGTGCCGGTGTTGGTGATGCTGATGCTCGCGGTGAAGCCGCTGGTCCAGTCACTGGTGGTGTAACCGACCTTGCACGACGAGGCGGGCGTGGTCGGGGTGGGAGTGGGAGTCGGGGTAGAGGTCGGCGTCGGGGTCGGCGTCGTGGTGTCCGGCAGGGTCCGCACGGTGAGCGTCTTCGACGGGGTGGACGGGTTGCCGGCGGCGTCCACCGCCACCACGTAGAACCCGTACGACGTGTCCGGCGTCAGCCCGGTCACCTGCTGGGTGGTGCCGGTGCCCGTGGCCACGACGAGATGGGCCGGCCAGGACGTCTTGTAGATCCGGTAGGCGAGGACCCCGACGTTGTCGGTGGACGGCGTCCAGCTCAGGGTGAGCCCGTTCGTGCCGATGTTCGACGCGGTCGGGGTGCCGGGCGGGGTCGGACCGGTGGTGTCCGAGCCGGTGCCGGCCGGGGTGGCCACCGCAAGCGGCGACGACCACAACGAGCTGTTGCCGGCGCCGTCGCGGGCCAGGACCGAGAACCGGTAGTTCCTGGCCGGCGAGAGGTTGGTCAGGGTCAGGCTGTTGGTGGTGGTGCGGTGCGACATCACCACGTCGCTGCCGACCGTCTCGTGCACGACGTCGTAGCCGGCCAGGCCGCTGCCGCCGGTGTCGGTGGACGCGGGCCAGGTCAGCGTGACCGAGGTGGGGCCGATCGCCGAGACGACCGGGGTGCCGGGGACGGTGGGCGGGGTGGTGTCCGTCGGCGTCGAGGTCGGCTCGTCACCCCAGACCCGGGTGGTCCCGGCGTACAACGGCACCTTCGGGTTCGGGCCGGCGGTCGCCTGGTAGGACGGGTCGTTGGTCGGGTCCCAGGTGCCGCCCTCCGGTACGCCGATCTTGAACTGCACCTCCATCCGGTGCTGCGACTGCCCGGCCGGGGCGATCGGGTAGCCGGTGCAGTCCACCTCGACGTACCAGATGTCGCCGGAGAGCTGCTTGGCGGTCGACGGCGACGGGCACCCCTGGGTGTAGCCGGAGGTGACCTGGACGGCGGTGCTGCCCTCCGGGCGGAAGTAGTAGCGGAACTTCCCGTTGGTCAGCGCCCGCGCCGGGAACGCCGACTTGTTGTAGACGACCGCCTTCAGCCCGGTGGCCCGGGGCTCGGCCTGCATCACCGTGGTCTCCACGGTCAGCTCGGCGATGTCCGGGGTCTCCGCGGTCGGGAAGTTGGCGAGCGGGGTGCCGCCGTACTCCTGGGAGAGCCGGGCCAGCGCGGAGGTGAAACCGGCGTTGTAGTCGGTGGCGACCTCGTTCATCACGTAGTCCGACCGGCTGTCGGTGTAGGCGTCGTTGGCCGAGGACGGGCCGCCGACCAGTGCGCCGTAGAGCACGTGCCGGGTCTCCACCGGCACCGTCTGGCTGTCCCACCAGGAACCGTGCGCGGTGCGGTGGTGCGGGTTCTTCGGCGCGTTGGCGCCGAACCCGATCACGTAGCTGGACTTACGCGGGTTGTCGCCGAGTGCGTAGTTGATCTGCCGGACGGCGAAGTCGTGGAACCGCGCCTTGCGGGTGGCGTCGGTGGTCTTGTCGCTGTAGACCAGCGCCGCGAAGCTGGTGTTGGCGGCGTAGCGCAGCGCGCCCCAGGAGTCGAGGACGGCCATCCCGCCCGGCGAGTAGGGCACCTTCTGGCCGTTGATGCCGACCGTCCAGTAGTCGAGCCACCGGTTGGCGTCGTCGACGTACTTCTGCTTGCCGGTCAGGTTGGCCAGCAGCACGTACGCCCCGAACTGCTTGTTGTCCCAGGCGATCGTCCACTTGTAGGACCGGGTGGTGGACTGCGGCTCGGTGCCCAGCTTGTCGTACTCGCTCTCGGCCTTGGTCAGGTAGGCGGCGTCGCCGGTGGCCCGGTGCAGCCAGATCGCCCCCCAGACCAGCTCGTCCTGATAGCCGCTCCACGACTTGTAGAAGCTGGTCGCGTCGGTGATGCACTCGTGGTAGCTCTTGCGCACCGTGTCGGCGAACGTGTAGAGCTGCTTGGCGTGGGTGAGCAGCTTGTCGGCGTACGCGGCGTCGGTGGGCCGGAACACCATCGACGACGCGGCCATCGCCGCCGCCGTCTCCCCCGCCAGGTCCGCGCCCCCACAGCTCGCATCGATCTTGTACGCGGGCCGCGCCATCGGCAGCACCTCGGCCGGACCCCACCACTTGTGGTCGTCGTCGCCCTTGCCGACCTGCCCGTACAGCACGTTCGCCGAGGGGTGCGCCTTGATGAAGTAGTCGTTGACGAAGCGCAGGTTGTTCAACAGCGGGGTGAGCTGACCGGAGGCGACGTACCCGTCGCGGTACTCGACCGCGCCCCAGGCGAGCATGGTGGCGCTGAACGCCATCGGGAAGCCGAACTTCACGTGGTCACCGGCGTCGTACCAGCCACCGGTGAGGTCCACCCCGACGTCCGCGCCGTCGGTCAGCGCGGAGTCGCCCCGCCAGGAGACCCGGTTCCAGGACGGCTTCTTGCCGGACTGCTGCGCCTCATAGAACAGCAGCGACTTCTGCAGCGCCTCGGGATAGTTGAACATGCCGGTGCCGGCTACCTCGGCGCGCTCGGCAGCGGTGGGCGCGGCCCCGGCGGTGAGCGGGAGCGTGCTGACGGCGAGGGCCAGGCCGCTGGTCAGAGCGACACCGGCGGCGAGCAGGCGGCGGAGCCGAGGCCGGCCCCCGCCCGACCGGCCGGGCCGGTTCGGGTGCTGCATGACGGGACTCCTGTCGGTGGTGCCTCCGGCGGCACCCATCGGACGCGGGGACGGGCGTCGCGGTTGGTGGGGCCGCCGGAGGCGGGTGGTGGTAAGCCCGAAGGAGGCGCGGGAGCGCTCCCATGGATGTGCGCCAATGTAATCGGTCGGTCATCGTTTTGTGAAGAGGCCAACACCGCCGACACCGGAAGTAGCCTCCCGCGCACCTGCCCCGGCCGGCCCGCACCGACCCCGGTCGGGGCGGCCACGGCGGGCCTGCCGGCGACGACCCACCGGACTAGCCTGGGTCGATGTCGATGATCGAGCAGGTGTCGTTGGGGGTGACCGACGACCGTCGCGCCGGCCGGTTCTGGGCCGGGGCCCTCGGTTACGTCCGTCGCCCACCCCGCTATCCGCAGGACGAGTGGATCGTGCTGGAGCCGCCACCCGGCAGCACCGGAGTGGCCCTGGCCATGGACGTCAGCAAGAGCCCGGTGGCGGAGTTCCCCCGCATCCACCTCGACCTGGACGCGGGCGACCGGGACCTCGACGACGAGGTCGACCGGCTACGCGAGCTGGGTGCCGAACGGGTCGACTGGCAGCACTACCCGACCGCGCCGGAGCCCGGCCAACTGCCGTACGTCGTCCTCGCCGACACCGAGGGGAACCGGTTCTGCGTCTCCGGGCACCGCCGGGCGGGCACCTTCTTCGGCTGACCGCCACCCGGTGGCCGGGCGGCCCGGCCCGAGGTACGCGCCCGGCTGCTGCCGCGACGTCCGGAGCCGGCCGGCACCCGGAAATGGGCAGGGCCCCCGCACCGGGGGCCCTGCCTCTCCACCGTCCTCCGCATCGGAGTTCGGCCAGGCACCGGAAGGAAAGCCCCGCCCGGTGCGTACGGGTACGTATCGGTTTCCGGCGGGGTCAGCAGGCCCCGCCGGTCGGGCTCGTCCACCGGGTGCCGCCCACGGCCGCACCGGGGCGAGCGGTCCCCTCGGTGACCGGGCCGCCGCCCGCCGGGGCGACCAGGGGGACGGTCATGGTGAGCAGGGTGCCGTCCCGCTCGATCGCCGCAGGCCGGCCGAGCCGGGCCAGCGTCCGGACCATCGGTGTGTTCTCCGCCTGGGTGTGCAGGACCAGCGCCGCGTATCCGACCCGCTCGCCGTGGGTCAGCAGCCGGCGCAGCAGCGCGGTGCCGAGGCCACGCCGCTGCCAGTCGTCGCGGACCAGCAGCGCCGCCTCCGCCTCGTCGCCCTCGGCGAGCAGGTTGGCCAGCGCGACGACCGACTCCGCCGCCCCGCCGGAGCCGGTCGTCGTCGCCACCAGGGTCAACCCCCGGGCCGGTTCGAGCAGTCGACGCAGCCGGGTCGGTGACGGCAGCGCCGCCCCGCTCAGATAGCGCCGCTGCCGGCTGCGCGCCGAGCAGCCCTCGTGCAACTCCACCACGCCCGCCAGATCGTCGGCGGTCGCCGGCCGGATGGTCAGCTCCGCCCCGTCGGGCAGCATCAGGGTCACCCGGTCGGCCCCCCGCCGGGCCACCGCCGCCGCCAACTCGACAAGCGCCTGCGCCCGCGCGTACTCCGCCGGGGTGAAGCTGGGCGCCTGCCGGCGCAGCTCGTACGAGCCGCCGGCCGGGTCGGTCAGCAGCATGGTCGTGGTGCCCACCGCGTCGTGCCCGGTGGCGACCGTCGGCCGCCAGGTCACCTCGTCCGCACCGAGGGTGGCCCGGAGCACCTCACCCGCCTGTTCCGGGTCACCGACCAACCGGGTGGCCAGCCCGAGCACCCGGGTCGGCTGGTCGGCCAGGCCCCGCGCCTCGCTGCGCGCCACCCAGCAGTTCCGACCCCGTCCCCGCTCGACGGCGGCGATCAGATCCGCCTCGTCGAGCGCGTCCGGCGCGTCGACGAGGAAGTCGTCGACCGCGCCGACCTCGGTGGTGTGCACCTGCACGGTGAGGATGTTGACCCCTCGCAGCGCGAGACTCGCGGTGAGGACCGACAGGTAACCCGGCCGGTCGTCCACGGTCGCCCTGAGTCGCCACAGCGCCATGTCCACTCCCTTCCCCACCACGAAGCCTGCCCGGGGCCTGTTGCCGTGGCGTTGCCCGGCGGTGTCGCACCGGCAACCGTTCGTCCAGGTCAGGTGACGGTCGTCACCGCCCGGGGGCCGACCAGGTCGAGCCGGTCGCCGAGGATCACCGCGCTGGCCCGGACCAACTGGGCGAGCCGGTCCACCTCGGTGGCGTGGAACCCGGCGGCGGTCAGCGGCTCGGTGTGGTCCCGGGCCACCACCAGCACCAGCCCGGCCCGGCCGAACGGCGCGATCGCGTAGTGCGTGCCGTCGGCCAAGGTCAGCGTGCGGGCCCGCAGCGGGGTCACCTCGGGCAGCCGCGGCGGCTCCGGGGCCCGCCAGCTGGCGTGACCGATGGTCGCCGTACCGCCACCGGCCCGCGAGGCCCAGTCGACCGGCACGACGGCGGCCACCGCCCAGTCCGCGGCGAGCAGCCCGGGTACCGCGTCGACCAGGGTGGCCACCCCGTCGGTCGGGTTCGCCGCCACCTGGGCGAGCAGTTCGGCGTCCTGACCCGTGGTGGTCGGTGCCCCGATCGCCCGCCACACCCCGTCGACGCGTACCCCGGGGATGGCGGCGAGACCGGCGAGCAGCCCCTCGACCCGGGCGGCGCCCGGCCAGACCACGGTGAAGTCGTCGACGGCCCGGCCGCCGAGCCGTTCCAGCACCACGACCTGGACGATGTCGGCACCGGAGACGCCGAGCGTGCGGGCCACCTGGCCGAGTGTCCCGGGTCGGTCCGGCAGGGTCACCCGAACTCTCAGCAACATGTCAGTCCCTCCGCTCGGCGGGCCGACCGCACACGGCCGGCAGGCTGTTCCCAGCCTGCCGGTTGACCATTTCGTCCCTGTTGCCGTGGCATGTCCCCGGCGGAAAATTGCTGACCTTGACAACCTGGCTGACCTGCCATCAACTATCCGGATGACCGAGCCGGCCGTCGACGCGTCCCAGGGCGGCGGGTCCCCCGCCGGCCGGACGCCGCACGACGCTCCGCGCGGGCTGGATCTCGACCGGTTGGCCGGTTGGTTGGCCACCCACCGGCCGGAGCTGGCCGACGGGCCGCTGCGGGCCACCCTGATCACCGGCGGCAAGTCCAACCTGACCTACCTGCTGCACTGCGGTGGGCGCGAGGTGGTACTGCGTCGCCCACCGCTGGGGCACGTGCTGGCCACCGCGCACGACATGGCCCGCGAGCACCGGGTGATCGCCGCGCTCGCACCGACCGCCGTGCCGGTGCCCGAGGCGCTGCTGCTCTGCGCCGATCCGGCGGTGATCGGCGCACCGTTCTATCTGATGCAGCGGGTGCCGGGCGAGGTGCTGCGCACCCGGGCACAGACCGATCCGCTCACCGACGGGCAGCGCCGTGACCTGGCCTGGGCGATGATGGACACCCTCGCCGCGCTGCACACCGTCGACCCCGGCGAGGTGGGGCTGGCCGACTTCGGTCGCCCCGAGGGCTACCTGGGCCGGCAGGTGCGGCGCTGGGCCGGTCAGCTCGACCGGTCCCGCAGCCGGGAGCTGCCCGGGGTGGACGAGCTGCGGGACGCGCTGGCCGACTCGGTGCCCGAGGGGGTCAACGCCGGCCGGATCGTGCACGGCGACTACCGGCTGGACAACCTGCTCACCACGGTCGACCCGGTGTCGGTGCGGGCGGTGCTGGACTGGGAGATGGCCACCCTGGGCGACCCGCTGGCCGACCTCGGGCTGCTGCTGACCTACTGGGACGTGCTCGGTGACAGTGACCTGGCCGAGGGCAACCCGGTCGCCGACGGACTCGGGCCGCGCGCGGGCTTCCCCACCGGCACCGAGCTGATCGACCGGTACGCCGGGCGCAGCGACGTCGACGTGGGGCCGCTGCACTGGCACCTGGCCCTCGGTTGTTTCAAGCTCGCGGTGATCTGCGAGGGCATCCACTACCGGCACACCCTGGGGCAGACCCTCGGCGGTGGGTTCGACCGGATCGGCGAGATGGTGACGCCGCTGGTCGAGCACGGTCTGCGCGCGGTCGGGGAGAACTGATGGACTTCGGATACGACGACCGCACCGTCGAGCTGCGCGAGCGGCTCGGCGCGTTCCTGGACGAGTACGTCCTGCCGGCCGAGCCGGTGCACGCCGCGCAGGTCGCGGCGGCGGGTGACCCGTGGGCGCGGTCCCCGGTGCTCGACGAGCTGAAGGTCGAGGCACGCCGACGCGGCCTGTGGAACCTCTTCCTGCCCGATCCGCGCTACGGCGCCGGGCTGACCAACCTCCAGTACGCCCCGCTCGCCGAGCTGACCGGCCGCAGCCCGCACCTGGCCCCCGAGGCGGTCAACTGCGCCGCGCCGGACACCGGCAACATGGAACTGCTGGCCGAGTTCGGTGCCGAGGCGCAGCGCGAACGGTGGCTCACCCCCCTGCTGGCCGGGGAGATCCGCTCGGCGTTCTGCATGACCGAGCCGGAGGTGGCCTCCTCCGACGCCACCAACATCGCCACCCGGATCGTCCGCGACGGCGACGAGTACGTGATCAACGGACGCAAGTGGTGGTCGTCGGGGGCGATGGACCCGCGCTGCGAGATCTTCATCGTGATGGGCAAGACCGACCCGGGCGCCGACAGGCACCGCCAGCAGAGCATGGTGCTGGTGCCCCGGGACACCCCGGGGGTGCACGTCCGGCGGGGCATGACCGTCTTCGGCTACACCGACGCCCCGCACGGCGGGCACGCCGAGATCGACTTCACCGACGTACGGGTGCCGGCCGAGAACCTGATCGGCGTCGAGGGGGCCGGGTTCGCCATCGCCCAGGCCCGGCTCGGACCGGGCCGGATCCACCACTGCATGCGCCTGGTCGGGATGGCCGAACGGGCCCTGGAGCTGCTCTGCCGGCGGGCCAACCAGCGGATCGCGTTCGGCCGGCCGTTGGCCGAGCAGGGCGTGGTCCGGGAGTGGATCGCCGAGTCCCGGGTGCGGATCGAGCAGGCCCGGCTCCTGGTGCTCAAGACCGCCTGGCTGATGGACACGGTCGGCAACAAGGGCGCGCACACCGAGATCCAGGCCATCAAGATCGCCACGCCGGCGATGGCCGAGTGGGTGATCGACAAGGCGATCCAGGGGTACGGCGGCGCCGGGGTCAGTCAGGACACCCCGCTGGCCGGGCTCTGGGCCCAGGCGCGCACCCTGCGCCTCGCCGACGGCCCCGACGAGGTGCACCGGTCGTCCCTGGCCAAGCGGGAACTGCGCCGCTGGTCCTGACCACCGGCCGCCGGGTCGCCGGCCCGGGTGTGGGCGGGACGCAGCACCGGCCCGGGTGTAGGCGGGACGCCGGGCCGCGTGCCGCACCACCCGGCGGTGACGGGCGGAGTCACCGACCGGACGCACCGCCGACCGGGCGACGGTCCGCCGCGGCGGGGCCGGCACTGCGCAACTGTCGACCCGGACGCGCCGCCGGCCGGGCGGCGACGGCCTCCGGTGGAGGCCCGAACTGTCGAAGCGCTTCAGGTGGAGGCACGCTGAATGAGCTCGGTGTCCAGCAGGACGTGCGGGGTGGGAATCTCGTCGCCGCGGATCCGGGCCACCAGCAGTCGGGCCATCTGCCGGCCCATCTCCTCCACCGGCTGGAAGACCGTGGTCAGCGGCGGATCGGCCTGCTGGGCGACCGGCGAGTCGTCGAACCCGATGATCGCGACGTCCTCGGGCACCCGACGGCCTGCCTCGCGCAGCGTGCGCAGCGCGCCGAAGGCCATCAGGTCGGAGGCGACGAAGACCGCGTCCAGGTCGGGGCAGGCGTCCAGCAGCCGCCGCATGCAGGCCGCGCCGCTGCCCTCGCTGAAGTCACCGTAGGCGATCATGCGGGGGTCGAGCATGCCGACGGTGGACTCCACCGCCTCCCGGTAGCCCACCAGCCGGGCCAGACCGACGCCCATGTCCTGGGTGCCGGCGATGGTGGCGATCCGCCGCCGGCCCCGCCGGGCCAGATGCTCGACGGCCTTGCGGGCACCACCGACGTTGTCGGCGTCGACGAACCAGGACGGCCGGGCGCCGGGACGCAGCATCCGGGCCGGCCGACCGCCCAGCACGGTGGGCAGGTCGCGCTCCTCCAGCAGGGTGGGCAGCGGGTCGGAGTCGTGCAGCGACAGCAGCAGGACCCCGTCGACGTGCTGGTTGGTCAGGTGGTTCTCGACCCGTTCCCGTTCGATCGGGGACTGCACCATGGCGAGCCAGAGTTGCAGTGGCGTCTCCAGCAGGCCGGAGCTGACGCCCCGGACGATGCCGGCGAAGAACGGCTCGGTGAAGACCCGCTCCCCCGACTCGGAGACCACCAGGGCCACCGAGTCGGTCCGCTGGGTGACCAGTGCCCGCGCCGCCCGGTTCGGGACGTAGCCCAGTTCGGCGATGGCCTGCTGGACGGCGGCCCGCGCCTCCGGACTGACCTGGGGCGAACCGTTGACCACCCGGGAGACCGTGCCCCGCCCGACACCCGCGCGGGCGGCGACCGCGTCGAGGGTCGGGCGCCCGAGTGACCGGGTGCGTTGCGTTGTCATCGTCTCTCCTCCGACGTCGGACGGTCCCCGCCGTCCGCCCCCGGGGGCGGGCAGCGCGGCGGGGCCGTCCGGAATGCTGGCTGGCCTCTGCCTATTGTGCGGCCAGACCGTTGCGTCGGATCACCTCGGCGTACCACCTGGCACTGGACTTGGGGATACGGGCCTGGGTGTCGTAGTCGATCCAGACCATCCCGAAGCGCTTGGTGTAACCCCAGGCCCACTCGAAATTATCCATCAGCGACCAGGCGAAGTAGCCCCGCAGGGGCACACCCGCACCGATCGCCTCGTGTGAGGCCCGCAGGTGGGCGTCAAAGTACGCCAACCGGTCGACGTCGTCGACCCGACCGTCCTGCACCGTGTCGACGAACGCCGAGCCGTTCTCGGTGACGTAGATCGGCAGATCGGTGTACTCCTCGTGCACCCGGCGCAGCGTCTCCACCAGGCCCGGGGCGTCGATCTCCCAGTCCATGTCGGTGACCGGGACGCCCCGGGTGACGAACCGGACGTCCTCGCTGCCCGGCCAGCAGGACGGGGCCCGCCAGTACTTGTCCGGCTCCTCGCCGGGCACCGGCGCGGCCACCACGTGCCGGCTGTAGTAGTTGACGCCGACCAGGTCCAGCGGGCTGGAGATGATCTCCAGGTCACCGTCGCGGACGTGGCCGAAGTCGGTGATCTCGCTCAGGTCGGCGGTCAGGTCCGCCGGGTACGACCCGCGCAGCAGCGGGTCGAGGAAGAACCGGTTGGCCAGTCCGTCGATCCGGCGGGCGGCGTCGACGTCGGCGGGCGCGTCGCTGGCCGGGGTGACCGGGTAGAGGTTGACCGTGACACCGAGCTGGGCCTGCGGCAGCTTCGCCCGCAGGGCCTGCACGGCGAGGCCGTGGCCGAGCATGAGGTGGTGCCCGGCCCGGACCGAGTCGGCCCCGTCGGAACGGCCGGGGGCGTGCACCCCGGAGCCGTAGCCGAGGAAGGCCGAGCACCACGGCTCGTTGAGCGTGGTCCAGTACTTCACCCGGTCACCGACGGCGTCCGCGACCAGGGACGCGTAGTCGGCGAACCGACCGGCGGTGTCCCGGGCCGGCCAACCGCCGGCGTCCTCCAACGGCTGGGGCAGGTCCCAGTGGTAGAGGGTGAGCCACGGTTCGATGCCGTTGGCCAGCAGTTCGTCGACGAGCCGCCGGTAGAAGTCCAGGCCCTGCTGGTTGCCGGCCCCGGAGCCGCCGGGCTGCACCCGGGGCCAGGAGACCGAGAACCGGTACGACTTGAGGCCCAGCTCGGCCATCATCCGGACGTCGTCGGGCATCCGGTGGTAGTGGTCGCAGGCCACGTCGCCGGTGTGCCCGGAAACCACCCGCCCCTCGGTGTGACTGAACGTGTCCCAGATCGACGGGGTCCGGCCACCCTCGGCGGCCGCCCCCTCGATCTGGTACGCGGCGGTCGCCGCGCCCCACAGGAAGCCGGGCGGGAAGGTCAGTTCCGGCCCCTGGTCGAGTACGCCGACAGCGGGCGGGTGGGTCGGGTTGCTCACGACTTGACGGCGCCTTCCATGATGCCGCCGATGATCTGGCGGCCGAACACGATGAACACGATCACCAACGGCACGGTGCCGATGGCGGTCGCGGCGAACACCTGCGAGTAGTCGGTGTAGTAGGCGTAGGACAGGAACGCCAGCGACACCTGCAGGGTCGGGTTCTCGGGGGTGAGTACGGCGTACGGCCACAGGTAGGAGTTCCAGGTCTCCATGAAGGTGAGCAGGCCGAGCACGGCGGCGGCGGGGCGCAGCGCCGGCAGCACGATGTTCCAGAAGATCCGGAAGGTGCTGGCGCCGTCGACCCGGCCGGCCTCGATCAGCTCGTCGGAGATGGCCTGGATGGCGTACTGCCGCATCATGAACACGCCGAAGGCGCTGACCAGGAAGGGCACGGTCACCGCGAGGAGGGTGTCGTACCAACCGAGGTCCTGGATCATGCCCCAGAGCGGGATCAGGCCGAGCTGGGTCGGGATCATCATGGTCACGATGATCGTCAGCAGCAGGGCGTTGCGGCCCCGGAACCGCAGCTTGGCGAAGGCGAACCCGGCCAGCGAGCCGGTGATCACCACCGAGACCGTGACCACGGCGGAGACGATCACGGAGTTGAGCAGGCCGGTGAGGAAGTTCGCCGCGTCGTTGTCGAGCACCCGGCCGAAGTTCGCGCCGAACTCGCCGGCCGGGGTGAACGGCGGCGGCACGTCGTTGATCTGGTCGAGGCTACGGGTGGCGATGACCACCATGTAGTAGAAGGGGTAGACCGAGAAGAGCACCGCGACGACGAGCGCGATGTAGAGCAGCGGACTGGTGCGCCAGAGGCGCTGGGATGCCTTGTTCACGGCGCGGTCCTCACTTCACCGAACGGCGGACGAGCAGGAAGTTCACCAGCGAGACCAGGGCGATCATGACGAACATGGCCCAGGCCACCGCAGCGCCGTAGCCGGCGGTGCTGAGGTTCTCGATACCGAGTTCGTACATGTACATCGCCAGGGTCTGGAACTCGCGCTGGTCGCCACCGATGATGTTGCCGTTGCCGAAGACCAGCGGCTCGGTGAAGAGCTGGAGCCCACCGATCGTGGAGAGGGTGACCACGAAGACGAAGGTCGGGGTCAGCATCGGCAGGGTGATCCGCCAGAACTGCTTCCACTGGTTGGCGCCGTCGATCGCGGCGGCCTCGTAGAGGTCCTTCGGGATGGCCTGCATGCCGGCCAGCAGGATCAGGGTGTTGTAGCCGGTCCACCGCCAGTTGACCATGGAGGCGATGGCCGTCCAGGAGCTCCACTTCTGGGCGTCCCAGTCGACAGCGTCGATCCCGACCAGGCTGAGGACCCAGTTGATCAGGCCGAAGTCACGCTGGAAGAGCATGCCGAAGACGATCGCCACGGCGGCGACGGAGACCACGTTGGGCATGAAGATGGCCATCCGGAACAGCGTCCGGGCCCGCAGGAAGGTGCGGTTGAGCATGGTGGCCAGGAAGAGCGCCAGGAGCAGCTGCGGGATCGTCGACAGGATGAAGATGCCGAACGTGTTGATCGTGGCGTTCCAGAAGTACTCGTCGCCGAACAGCCGGGTGTAGTTGTCGAACCCGATGAAGCTGTGGTCACCGATGAGGTTCCAGTCGTGCAGCGACATCCACGCGGTGCGCAGCATCGGGTAGAACCCGAAGATGCCGAAGATCACGAAGAACGGGGCGATGTAGAGGTAGGGCGAGAGCTTCAGGTCGAGGCGGTTCAACGTGATCGCCCGGCTGCGTCGCCGGGGAGGTGTGGGGGGTGGTGCGCTGGGCGACGGCGGCGCCGTCGTGGCCGAGAGGCTCATGCGGGGTCCTTTCCCGGCTCCGGCGGGGCCGGTGAGGCGGGCGGTACGTGGAACGGGACGCCATTGGTGGCGCCCGGGACATGCCCGGACGCCACCGCCGGTGGTGGTGCAGTGATCAGAAGGCGCCCTGGGTCTTGGCGTCCTTGAGGAACTGCTCCCAGGCCTTGTCCTTGGGGGACTGCCCGTTCTCGTACGAGCGCAGCGCCGGCTCGAACGCGTTCTCCTTGATCGCCTGGTGCTTCGGGCCGAGGTGCAGCGGCTGGATCTTCTCGACGCTCTCACCGAAGATCTTGCCGGTCGGGGCACCGCTGAAGTACTCGTTGGTGTAGCCGGTGAAGTCCGGGTTCTTCAGCGCCTCGAGGTTGGTCGGCAGCGGGCCCTTGAGCTTGAACGCCTCGACCTGGCTCTTCGCGTTGGTCAGGTACTCGGCGAGCTTCGCCGCCTCCTTGGGGAACTTGCTCTGGGCCGGCACGGCCAGCCAGGAGCCGCCCCAGTTGCCCGCGCCGCCGGGAACCGGCGCCAGGTCCCACTTGCCCTTGTTCTCCGGGCCGGAGTTGTCGGCGACGATACCGAGCATCCACGACGGGCAGAAGGTGGCCGCGAAGGTGCCCTGCTTGAAGCCGGCCGACCACTCGGGCGACCAGGTGGCGCTCTTCGCGGAGATCTTCGCGTCCGACATCGCGACCGCGGTGTCCCACGCGGTCTTCACCGCGGCGCTCTTGTCGGCGATGACGTTGTCCTCCTTGTCGTAGAACAGGTCACCGCCCTGCTGCACCATGACCGCGCTGGCCGCGGTGGTGGCCGAGTCGATCAGGCCCTTGTTGGTGGCCTGCCGGTACTTCTTGCCGGTCTCGATGAAGGCGTTCCAGTCCGGCCAGAGCGCCGCCACCTGGTCCCGCTCGGTCGGCAGGCCGGCCGCGGCGAACAGGTCCTTGCGGTAGCAGACCCCAAGGCTGCCGACGTCGGTGGGCAGGCCGATCAGCCGACCGTCGGCCGCCTTGCCCAGCTCCCACTTCCACGGCAGGTATTCCTTGCTGTGGTCGGCCACCAGCGGGGCCAGGTCGGCCCAGTTGGCCGGGTTGGTCTTGAACTCGTTGAGGATGCCCTCTTCGAGCGCGGTCACGTCCGCCGCGCCCTTGCCGGTGGCGAGCGCCCGGACCACCTTCGGCCGGTACTCGTTGAGCTGCGCGGTCTTGCGCAGCTCCACCTTGATGCCGGTGTCCTTCTCGTACTGCTTGATGATCTCGTCGTATCCGAACTCGCCGAAGGTGTCGACGACCAGCTTGCTGGGCTTGCCGCCGGACTCCTTGGCGTCGTCGTCCTTGCCGCAGGCCGCGAGACCGCCGATGGCGGTGACCGCAGCCAGGGCGGCGACCGCGAAGCGGGTACGCCGCGTGGTGACGCTCATCCTGACCCCTTTTCGATGGTGAGGCTGGGTGGGTGTGGTGGGGGTGCTGCCGCATGTCCCGGGCCGGTCCGACGTCTGCCGCCGGTCGGTCGGAGGTGGCCACGGGTGATCCGCACCACGCCCTTGGGAACGCTCCCATGAGATTGCCGGGAGGTGTCGGGGGTGTCAATAGACCGTTGGGAGCGTTCCCAGATCGTTACCAGCTATGGCGTTTGTCTCACTCGACCTGATGACCGGCGCACGCCGACGGGCCGGCAGAGATCAGCAGAAGCGGCGCAGCAGGGTGGTCGTCCGACCTGGGTCGAAGACCGACGGGTCATACCACGGGCCGACCCAATCCCGCATCGTGGTCTGCTCCGGGTGAGCCGGATCGGCCAGCGCGGCCAGCAGCAGCATCTGCCCGGCGGGGCCGCCGACCCCCTCCGGTGGGCCCGCCCGCGCCCCCTCCGGGCAGCACGGATAACGCTCGTCCGGGTCGGCGGCGAGAACGTCCTCCACCACCAGTTCGTGCTCCCACCAGTCGCCGAAGTCGTAGAGGTAACCGAACCGGCTGCCCTTGCCGGCCACCGCGTCCAGCCGGGTGTCCAGCTCGTCGCGGACCGCCGGCTCGGCGTGCGGGTCGGGTTCGCCGTACGGCACGCCGTCGATCTCGAACGAGTGCAGGTGACAGTCCCGCCAGCCGATGGCGTGCTGTACCACCCGGTGCAGCCGGTCGAGGGTGTAGCCGCCGGGGACCAGCACCCGCCGCCAGATCGACGGCCGGACGCCGGTGAGGGACACCTTCAGCTGGAAGATCTGACGTGGCATGCTGACCCCTCCACCCACCGCATAGGCTGCCCGCATGATCTGCCGAGCGTGCCGACAGCGGCGGCACGACGACTGCCCCGGCCGGAAGTGGTGCGACTGTCAGCACCGTACCCCCGCACCCACCCCGCCGGTCACCGGTCCGGCCGGCGAATGAGCGTCGGAATTCCGATCTCCCGGATCTGGCCCACGCCGGCCGCCGGTCCGCTGGACGACGCCGCACTGACCGCGCTCTACGCCCGCGCCGACACCCCCCGGTTGCGGGTCAACTTCGTCACCAGCGCCGACGGCGCGGTCAGCCTGGACGGTTACTCCGCCGGGCTCTCCGGGGCACCGGACAAGCGGGTGTTCGGGCTGCTCCGGATGCTCTGCGACGGGCTGCTGGTGGCCGCCGGCACGCTGCGGCACGAGGGCTACCGGGCGATCCGGCTGAACGCGCCGCGGCGGGCCTGGCGACGCGCGCACGGGCTGGCCGAGTACCCGACGCTGGCGGTCGTCTCCGGGTCGCTGCGGCTCGACCCGGCGCAGGCCGCCTTCGCCGACGCGCCGGTGCGCCCGGTGGTGCTGACCACCGAGACGGCCGTCGCGCCGCCCGGCCTCACCGACGCCGTCGACCTGGTCCGGGTGGGCCGGAACACCGTCGACCTCGTCGCCGGCCTGGCCGCGCTGCGCCGACGGGGGCTGGGTCAGCTGCTCTGCGAGGGCGGTCCGCACCTGTTCGGCGCGCTCACCTCGGCCGACCTCGTCGACGAACTCTGCCTGACCGTCGCCCCGCTGTTGGCCGGGGCCGCACCGGGGCGGATCACGGCCGGCCCGGCCAGCCCGCCCCGGGCGCTGCCGCTACGGCACGCGCTGGCCGCCGGGGACGGCGTACTCATGCTGCGCTACGCCCGCGACGCGCCCGATCCGCCGCCCGCCGGGACCGCGCCCACCGGCTGAGACCCCCGCCCGCGCGGGCGGGGGTCCGGTCACGGCGAAGGGCGTGGACCCACCCGGTCGGTGTGCCCACGCCCCCGCGACGAACGCGACGGTCCGGCGGCGACGGAGAAGGAGCCGTCGCCGCCGGACCGGGATCAGCTGACGCTCACGGCCGCCCAGGCGGCGGCGACCGTCTTGTACTCGGTGCTGGTGGCGCCGTACAGGTCGGTGGCGGCCGACAGGGTCGCGGTGCGGGCGCCCTTGTAGTTGGTGGTGGTGGTCATGTAGCGGGTCAGCGCCCGGTACCAGATCGCCCCGGCCTTGGTGTTGCCGATGCCGGCGACGGTGGTGCCGTTGCAGGTCGTGCTGGTGCCGTACGACGAGGTGCCGCTGCCCACGGCGAGCAGGTAGAAGAAGTGGTTCGCCACGCCCGAGGAGTAGTGCACGTCCAGCCGGGCGACGGCGCTGCTCCAGCAGTCCGCCGACCTGCCGTCCTTGGAGGGCTTGTCCATGTAGCGCAGCGGCACGCCGGTGCTGCGCAGCTTCTCACCGATCAGGTAGTCGCCCGGGTCCTTGGCGTTGGCCGCGTAGAACTCGACCAGGGTGCCGAAGATGTCGCTGGTGGCCTCGTTGAGTCCGCCCGACTCGCCGCTGTAGCGCAGCCCGGCGGTGTTGCTGGTGACCCCGTGGGTCATCTCGTGCCCGGCAACGTCGAGCGAGGTCAGCGGGTACAGCCCGGAGCCGCCGTCACCGTAGGTCATGCAGAAGCAGGCGTCCTGCCAGAACGCGTTGGCGTAGTTGCTGCTGTAGTGCACCCGGCTGTACGCGCCGACGCCGTCGTTGCGGATGCCGTTGCGGCCGTGCACGCTCTTGTAGTAGTCCCAGGTCTTCTGCGCGCCGAAGGCGGCGTCGGCGGCGGCGGTCTGCCGGTTGGTCAGGGTGCCGTTGCCGAACACGTTGTTGGTGCTGGTGACCAGGGTGCCGGTGCCGCTGGTGCCGCCGTTGAGGTCGTAGGTGCGGTGGTTGCCCCGGGCCGGGTCGGCGAGCTGGTAGGTGCTGCCGGAGAGGTTGCTGCCCACCGAGACCGTGCCCGAGTGGTAGGTGTTGCCGGTGCCCTCACGCTGCACCCCCTCCCACGAGTCGCGGACCGCGCCGGTGGTGGCGTCCACCAGCACGTGCAGCTCGCTCGGGGTGCCGTCGGCGTGCGTGCCGCCCACCACCACCTCGTAGGCGAGGGTGGTCGCGGTGTCGCCGGCGTCGAAGACGAGCTGCGCGCCGGCGACCGCACGGCCGGTGGCGGTCGACGCGGCGTAGGCGATCTTGCCGGCGGCGGCCTCGCTGAGCTTGGCCTTCGGGGCGCGCTGCGGAGCGTTGGCGAGGCGGTGGGTCGCGCCGCGCCAGGAGTCGCCCTTGCCGAGGTGGACGACCAGGTCGCCGCCGAGGACGGGCAGGCCGTCGGAGTAGCGGTTGAGCCGGACGTGCTCGGTGCCGTCGGCGTCGGTCACCACGGTACGCGGGGTGAACGTCTGGCCGTCGGCGGCGAGGCCGGCACCGGAGTGGGCCTGGAGCTGGGCGACCGCGCGGGTGAACGGGTCGGCGGAGCCGGTGGGCGCGGCGGTGGCCGCGGTGGGCACCGTGACGACGGTGGCCAGGAGAGCGGCCGTGGCGAGGCCGCTCATCAGGGGGGTTCGGCGCATGGGGGTTCTGCCTCCACAGGGACAGTCGGGGGGGTGCCGACTGACGGTGACCCGACGGTGAGGGACCGCGGGCCGGCCAGGTGTCCGCAGGTTACGGACGTGGCGACCGGCATCGAAGGACAGAAGATCCTCGATATCGGCTGTGGCTATTCTCAGCCCAACCGGACCTCTTCTGTCACGCCTTGGCCCGAGTTTTTTTCGGGGTATTTCCGTCACCCCCCGCCACCTGCCGAAACGACGTCACCTGCGGCCAACTTCTCGACCGACGGTGACGCCCCGATCCCTGTGGGTCACCGAATCGGGGGCCGGTGCGCCCCGGGCGGGGCCCGGACCGGCCGCCCGCCGGTGGCCTCCGCCGCGTCGCGTGGCAACCTGTCGCACTCCTCGGGCAGGATGCAGGTCGTGCGCCCTGACCGAGACGACCAGCTGACCGGAGCCCGCGGATGACCGACGACCGGACCGACGGCCGGATCGACAGCCCCGGCGAGCCCGTCGGCCGGGTGCTCGGCACCGCCGACGCCACCCCGTTGCAGTTCTGGACGGCCGTCTCGCCGGGCAGCTACCTGCAGCTCGACGACGTGGTGGTCACCCGCCGCGACCTGCCCGACCGGGAGCCGGTCACCATCGCCGGGGTGGTCACCCAGGTCCGGGCCCGGCACGAGGGCGCCCAGTTCGAGTCGGACGTCTTCGCCATCGCCGACGGCACCCTCCCCGCCCAGGTGCAGGAGGCCGCCGAGATCACCACCACCCGGGTCGACCCCGAGCTGTACGTGCCCCCCGCGCCGGGCGCCACGGTCTACCGGGCCGAGGGCGACGCCCGGGCCCGCGCGCTGCACTTCGACCGGATGGAGCGGCGGATCCCGATGGGGATGGGCCGTGACGGCGTCCCCGTCTATCTCAACGCCGACTTCCTCGACGGCAGTCGGGGTGCGCACGTGTCGATCTCCGGCATCTCCGGGGTGGCCACCAAGACCAGCTTCGCCACCTTCCTGCTCTACTCGGTCTTCCGCTCCGGGGTGCTCGGCGGGGACGCCGTCAACGCCAAGGCGCTGATCTTCAACGTCAAGGGCGAGGACCTGCTCTTCCTCGACCACCCCAACGCCCGGCTCGACGATCCCACCCGGGCCGCGTACGCCAAGCTGGGGCTGGCCGCCGGGGCCTTCCCCGACGTGCGGGTGTACGCCCCGCCCCGGGTCGGCGACGCCTCCGGCACCCCCGACGTGAGCAGCCGGCTCACCGGCGTCGACGCCTTCTACTGGACGCTCAGCGAGTTCTGCGCCGACCGCCTCCTGCCGTACGTCTTCGCCGACGCCGACGACGAGCGCCAGCAGTACACGATGGTGGTCCACTCGGTCACCGCCCACCTGGCCCGCTACGCCCAGCCCGCCGACGGTGGGGTCAGCGTCGACGGGGTGCGCCTCGGCTCCTACGCCGACCTGGTCGACCACGTCGTCGAGCAACTCAACGACGACGAGACCCGGGGCGACTGGGCGGGCAGCGCGGTCGGCCTGGGCACCGTCAACGCCTTCGCCCGCCGGCTGATCGGCAGCAAGAAGGACCTGGGCCGGCTGATCCGGGGCGACCTGGCCACCCGCCGCCCGCACTCGATCAACACCGCCGAGAGCGCCCAGGTCACCGTGGTCGACCTGCACAACCTGCCGGACCGCGCGCAGCGCTTCGTGGTCGGCGTGACGCTGCGCGGCGAGTTCGAGCGCAAGGAGAAGGCCGGCACCGCCAAGCCGCTGCTCTTCGTCGTCCTCGACGAGCTGAACAAGTACGCCCCCCGCGAGGGCTCCTCCCCGATCAAGGAGGTGCTGCTCGACATCGCCGAGCGGGGCCGTTCGCTCGGGGTGATCCTGGTCGGCGCGCAGCAGACGGCGAGCGAGGTGGAGCGCCGGATCGTCACCAACTCGGCGATCCGGGTGGTCGGCCGGCTCGACCCGGCCGAGGCGTCCCGCCCGGAGTACGGCTTCCTGCCACCCGCCCAACGGCAACGCGCCCTGCTGGCCAAGCCGGGCACCATGTTCGTCAACCAGCCGGACATCCCGGTCCCGCTCTGCCTGGAGTTCCCCTTCCCGGCCTGGGCGACCCGGGTCTCCGAGGCCGGCCGGGCCCCGTCGGAGACGCTGCGCTCGATCACCGGCTCGATCGACCCGTTCGCCGTGGTCGGCTCGGGCGGCGCCGACGACGACATCCCGTTCTAGGGGGCTGGCAGCCATGAAGATCCTGCACACCTCCGACTGGCACGTCGGCAAGGTGCTCAAGGGGCAGTCCCGGGCCGAGGAGCACAAGCAGGTGCTGGCCGGGGTGATCGAGATCGCCCACGCCGAACGCCCCGACCTGGTGATCGTCGCCGGTGACCTGTACGACACGGCCGCGCCCAGCCCGGAGGCGACCCGGCTGGTCACCCGGGCGTTGACCGCGCTGCGGCGCACCGGGGCCGACGTGGTGGCGATCGGCGGCAACCACGACAACGGCCACGCCCTGGACGCGCTGCGCCCCTGGGCCGAGGCGGCCGGCATCACCCTGCGCGGCGGGGTACGCGAGAACCCGGCCGAGCACGTCATCGACGGCGTCACCGCCGACGGTGAGCGTTGGCAGCTCGCCGCCCTGCCCTTCCTCTCCCAGCGGTACGCGGTCCGCGCGGTGGAGATGTACGACCTGACCGCCGCCGAGGCCACCCAGACGTACGCCGACCACCTCGGCCGGGTGCTGGCCAAGCTGACCGAGGGCTTCACCGAGCCGGACCGGGTGCACCTGGTCACCGCCCACCTCACCGTGGTCGGGGCGACCACCGGCGGTGGCGAGCGGGACGCGCACACGGTGCTCGGCTACGCGGTGCCGGCATCGGTCTTCCCCGGCACCGCGCACTACGTGGCCCTGGGTCACCTGCACCGGTCGCAGCGGGTGATCGGGCCGTGCCCGGTCCGCTACAGCGGCAGCCCGCTCGCGGTCGACTTCGGCGAGCAGGAGAACGTCTGCTCGGTGACGCTGGTCGAGGTGGGTGCGCACTCCGCCGCCCGGATCCGGGAGGTCCCGGTCGCGGCCGCGGTGCCGCTGCGCACGGTGCGCGGCACCCTCGCCCAGTTGACCGAGGCGACCCCACCCGAGGGCTGGCTGCGGGTGTTCGTCCGGGAGCAGCCCCGGGCCGGCCTGCGGGAGGAGGTGCAGGAGCTGTTCCCCCGCGCGTTGGAGATCCGGATCGACCCGGAGCTGCTGCCCACCCCGGGCAGTGGCACCCGGGTCGCCCAGCGGGCCGGCCGCTCCCCCCGCGAGCTGTTCGCCGACTACCTGGGCAGCCGGGGACACGACGACGACGGGGTACGGGACCTGTTCGACGAGTTGCTGGAGGAGGTGGAGCGCTGATGCGACCGATGCGGCTGGATCTGGCCGGCTTCACCGTCTTCCGTGACGAGACCACCGTCGACTTCACCGACGCCGACTTCTTCGCCCTGGTCGGGCCGACCGGCTCGGGCAAGTCGACGGTGCTGGACGCGATCTGCTTCGTCCTCTACGGCGCGGTCCCCCGCTGGGGTGGCACCCGGGGGTTGGCCAACGCGCTCGCCCCGTCGGCGGTGGAGGCCCGGGTCCGGTTGGTCTTCGAGTCGGCCGGCGACCGGTACGTGGCGACCCGGGTGGTCCGCCGGGACGGCCGGGGCACCGTCAAGACCGCCAACGCCGGGTTGCAGCTGATGCCGCCGGGGTTCAACATCACCAAGCTGGACACCGGGCTCAGCCCGGAGGATCTGGGCGAGGTGTTGGCCGGCACCCCGGCCGAGATGGAACAGGCCGTGCTGGACGCGGTCGGGCTGCCGTACGAGCAGTTCACCTCCTGCGTGGTGCTGCCGCAGGGGCAGTTCGCCGACTTCCTGCACGCCAAGCCGGCCACCCGGCAGCAGATCCTGGTCAACCTGCTCGGCCTCGGCGTCTACGAGAACGTGCAGAAGCGGGCCACCGAACGCGCCGGGCAGGCCGAGGCGAAGCTGGAGGCGGTCGCCCGGGTGCTCGGCGGGTTGACCGACGTCGACGACGAGACGCTGGCCATCGCGACCGCGCAGGTCGAGCGGGTCCGTGAGCTGTCCGGGGCGGTCGCGGCGGCCGTACCGGAGCGGGAGCGGGCGTGGGCGGCGGCGCGTGAGGCCACGGCGGCGCTGGCCGCGCTCGACGCCGATCTCGCCGGACTGGCGGGGGTACGCGCCCCGGCCGGGGTGGCCGAGGTGGCCCGCGCGGTGAGCACCGCGCGGGCGGCGGTCGACGGGGCGGCCCGCACCGTGGCGCTGGCCGAGGAGCGGGAGGAGAAGCTGCGCGGCGAGTTGGCCGGCGCGGGCGACGAGAGCGCCCTGCGGCTGCTGCTGCGGGCGCACGCGGACGCGGAGCGGTTGACCGCCGAGGCCGACACGGTCCGGGTGGCGCTGGACGCGGCGCGGGCCACCCACGACACGGCGGTGGCGGCCCTCGGCGCGGCCCGGGAGGCGGCCGCGCGGGCCGAGGCCGAGCTGGAGGCGGCGTTCCGGGCCCACGAGGAGGCCAAGGCCACCGACCAGGCGGTCGCCTTGCGGGCGCACCTGGTCGACGGTGCGACCTGCCCGGTCTGCGCGCAGTCGGTGCCCCGGGTGCCGGCGATGCCGGCCGGCTCCGCGGTCGCCGCGGCGACCGCCGCCGGCAAGACGGCCCGGGCGGCCAGCAAAGCCGCCCAGGCGCTGGTCGACGAGCGGGACAAGGCGGCGCGGGAGCAGGACCGGGCGCTGGTCCGGCTCCGCGCCCAGCACGACCAGCTGCGCGGCCGGCTGACCGAGCTGGCCGGGCAACTCGCCGGCGCGGCCACCCCGGCGGCGCTGCGCGACCAGCTCGCCGAGCACGCCCGGCTGCGGCAGGCGCTGGACGAGGCGGCAGCGGCGGTGCGGACCGGCCGGGACGCCGCCCGGCGGGCCCGGGGGGCGGCCGACACCGCCGAGGAACGGCTGCGGGCCGCCTGGCGGGACTTCGACACCACCCGGGACGGCCTGGCCCGGTTCGGTCCGCCGGCCGCCGACCGGGACGACGTGGCCGCCGCCTGGACGACCCTGGTCGGGTGGGCCGGCGCACAGGCCGGGCGACGACGCGCCGACCGGGACGGGCTGGTCGGCGCGGTGGGTGCGGCGCAGTCGGCCGCCGAGGCGGTCGAGGAACGGATCGGCGGCCTGCTCGACGCCGCCGGGTTGCGTCCCGCCGACGACCCGGCGCAGGCGGTCGCGGTGGCCGCCGAGCGGGCCGAGGCCGACCTGCGGCGGGTCACCGAGCGTCGCGCGCAGGCCCTCCAGCTGCGGGAACAACGCGCCGAGCACGAGCGGCAGGCGCGGACGGCGCGGGCGTTGGCCGGGCACCTGCGGGCCAACAACTTCGAGCGTTGGCTGCTGGCCGAGGCGTTGGACCTGCTGGTCGACGGGGCCTCCGGGATCCTGCGGGAGCTGTCCCAGGGGCAGTACGACCTGGTCCACGACAAGGGTGAGTTCTTTGTGGTCGACCATCACGACGCGGGGCTGCGCCGGGGGGTGCGGACACTGTCCGGCGGGGAGACGTTCCAGGCGTCGCTGGCCCTGGCACTGGCGCTGTCCGAACAGCTCGCCGGGATGTCCACCACGGCCGCCAGCCTGGAGTCGATCGTGTTGGACGAGGGGTTCGGCACCCTCGACGCGGCCACCCTGGACATCGTCGCCGCCACGCTGGAGAGTCTCGCCGCCCGGGGTGACCGGATGGTCGGCGTGGTGACCCACGTGCCGGCGCTGGCCGAGCGCATCCCGGTGCGCTTCGAGGTCCGCAAGGACGCCCGCACCGCCCACGTCGAACGGACCGGCCGGTGAGCGCGAGGAGCGCAGCGCAGCGGAGCCCCGCAGTCGCGAACGAAAGGCAGGCCCGGTGAGCGCGAGGAGCGCAGCGCAGCGGAGCCCCGCAGTCGCGAACGAAAGGCAGGCCCGGTGAGCGCGAGGAGCGCAGCGCAGCGGCGGAGGGTGACGTGACCGGGCCGCAGCTCTTCGTGGACGCCTGGGACCCGTCCTACGGGGCGTCGTTCGAGGCGACCCCGGGCGGGCCGGTGACGCCGAGCAGCACCCAGGTCGACGCCGACGTGGAACTGCCGGCGGTGGACTGGCGGGCGATCGGGCCACGCCCGGGGGTGGCCGCCCCCGCCGTGGTGCTGCTCGTCGACGGGGTACGCCGGATCGACGCCAGCGTGTGGACGGCCGAGGAGGACGGTGCGTCGTACCCGGGGATCGCCGCCTCCTACGCGGCCGGGGTGGTCCGCTGCGACCTGGAGCGCGGCATGGCGGAGTTGGCCGGGGCACGGGTGGGCCGGGGCCTGTTCACGGCCAGCCCGTCGGCGCAGGAGGTGACCTGCGGGCAGGTGCGCTACCCGGTGCACCGGGTCGGCGGCACGGGTGAGCTGAGCAAGCTGCCGGCGGCGGTGCAGGCCCCGCTGACCGCGTTGGAGGTGGCCGTCTCCGACGCCGCCCGCGCCGACGGGGACCTGCTGGTGGTGGACGGTCCGCTGCGGGCCCGCCGGCAGCTGCCGCGCACCCTGGGCTACATCAAGACCCAGCACAGCCAGTATCTCGACGCCCGGCTCACCGCCGTGGTCACCGGGCTGGGCTCCGGCCAGCGGTCCCCGGTGTTCCGGCTCGGCACCGCCTGGGGCGGCTGGTCGTGGTATCTGCGGCTGCCGGTGACGGTGGGTGCGCCCTGGGCCGGGATCGTCCGGCTGGAGTGCTCGCCCGACCTCGCACCGCAGGACGCGATCGCGCTGGCCGACCTGTCGCTGGTCACCCTGCCCCGGTTCGCCTCCTCGCCGTACAAGGACCCCCGGGCCCCGCAGAACCTGGTGCCGATCGCCGGGTTGGAGCGGCGGCTGCGCGGGCTGCTGGGCGACGCGCGGTTGCTGCACCGGGCCCTGACCATGGCCACCCGCGGTGGGGTGCGTCGCTGATGGGCCGCGATCGTGGGAGGTGCCGCTGATGGGCCGCCGCCGTGGCGACGACCGGATCGTCGTGCCGGTCGACACCGGCCGGGCCGAGCTGGTGCCGGACCCGGACCGGCCCCGCTCGTGGACGCTGCTGCTCGACGACGCCCCGCAGTCGCACGTCGACCTGGCCGACCCGACGCACCTGGAGTTCGAGTACGTCCGTCGGTTCGGTGCGGCGCTGGACCTGCTCGCCCCGCCCGGCACGCCGCTGCGGGTGCTGCACCTCGGCGGTGGCGCGTTGACCCTGCCCCGCTACGTGCAGGCCACCCGGCCCGGGTCGACGCAGCGGGTCGCCGAGGTGGACGGCGCGCTGGTGGAGCTGGTCCGGCGGGAACTGCCCTGGCCGGCCGATCCCCGGCTCAAGGTGCGGGTCGCCGATGCCCGGGCCACCCTGGAGTCCAGCCGCGACGCCGGGTACGACGTGGTGGTCGCCGACGTCTTCGCCGGTGCGCGTACCCCCGCCCATCTGACCAGCGCGGAGTACGCCGGGCAGGTGGCCCGGGTGCTCACGCCGGGCGGCTGGTACCTGGCCAACCTGGCCGACGGTCCCCCGTTGCGGCACGCCCGTGCCCAGGTGGCCACGGTCCGCTCGGTGCTGCCCCGGGCCGCCCTGATCGGCGACGCGGCCGTGCTGCGCGGGCGGCGGCACGGCAATCTGGTGCTGGTGGCGGGCCGGGTCGAGCCGCCGGTGCCGGAGCTGACCCGACGCGCGGCCGGGGACTGGTTCCCCGGTCGGGTGCTGGCCGGCGACCAGCTGGACCGGTTCGCGGCCGGCGCCGCGGTGGTCACCGACGCCGACGCCACGGGCTCCGTCCCACCGCCGCCAGGAATTTTTTCGGTCCGCCGTTGATCCGCGGGGAAGACCGTTCCGTATCAACGATCGGCGCCCTCCCCGTGGGCCCGCTGATGTCGGTGGACAGCAGGAGGTCTGGATGAGTGCGGTCGCGGCCGGCTTGCACGGCGAATTGGCCATGCCAGGGTGGATGTTCGCCCGGGCCCAGCCGCAGTCGCGTGCGTCGAGGTCAAGCCGGGGGGTCGACGCCGGCCCCACCGATCGCCAGAATGGCCCGGTGACTCCGCGATCGGCACCTGGGCGGCACCAGGCCCCGGCGACGACCCCGGAGGCGAGCCACTCCGACCAGTTGGTCCGGCTGCTCTATGCCGAGCACGCCGGCCCGCTGTTGATGTTCGTGATGCGGTTGACCGGTGGTGACCGGCAGCGCGCCGAGGACATCGTCCAGGAGACGCTGCTGCGGGCCTGGCGCAACGCGCACCGGCTGGGCGTGCAGGGGCAGGGTTCGCTGCGTCCCTGGCTGGTCACGGTGGCCCGGCGGATCGCCATCGACGAGCACCGCAGTGAGCAGGCCCGCCCGCCCGAGACGTACGACCGGGATCTGACGGCGTTCGCCGAGGCGGACAGCACCGACCGGGTGCTGCGCACCATGACGGTGGCGGACGCGCTGCGCACGTTGAGCCAGTCACACCGGGAGATCCTGGTGGCGACGTACTTCCGCGGCCGGACGGTGCCGGAGGCGGCCGAGGAGTTGGGCCTGCCGCTGGGCACCGCCAAGTCGCGGGTCTACTACGCGCTGCGCGCCCTGCGCACAGCCCTACAGGAGAGGGGGGTGACGGAATGAGCCGGGCAGACCATATGGATGTCGCCGCCTACGCGCTCGGCGTCCTGGACGTGCAGGACACCGAACGGTTCGAGGAGCACCTCGCGACCTGCTGGGCCTGCGCCGCCGAGTTGGAGACCATGGTCCCGGTGGTGGGGCTGCTCTCCGACATCGACGGCGAGACGATGATGGCGATGGAGCAGACCGCGACGGACCCGCGGCTGCTGGACCGTACCCTGGTCGCGGTCCGTACCCACCGGCGCAAGGCCCGGTTCCGGCAGGTGCTCTCGATGGCCGCCGCGGTGGTGGCGGTCGGCGCGCTCAGCGGCGTCGGGGTGGCCACCTTCGGCGGTACGGTCGGCGGTGACGGTCCGGTGATCGCCGAGCCGAGCCGCTCGACGCCGGTGGACGGGCCGGCGAGCCCGCAGCCGACCCGGTCGGGGCCGTCGGTGGGTGGCACCGAGATCGAGGGCGACCAGTTCGACGCCACCGACGGCAGCACCGGGGTGAAGGCCACCATGTGGCTGGCCAGCAAGGAGTACGGCACCTGGATCGGGTTCAACCTGACCCGGCTGCCCGGCCCGCGCACCTGCCGGCTGGTGGTGATCCGCAAGAACGACACCACCGAGGTGATCTCGACCTGGGCGGTGCCGGGGACGGGTTACGGCACCACCGCCAACCCGCAGAATCTCCAGTTGGAGGCGTCCACCTCGGCGCCGCGCGGTGAGATCGCGAAGTTGCAGGTGCAGTCGGTGGACGCCAACGGGGTGGCGAGTCCGCTGGTGACCCTCGTTCCCTGAGACAACCGCCGAAACGGCGTCGACCCGGTCCGGGTCGACGCCGTTTCGGCTTTTCCGGCCCGGAGGATGCCTCTGCTGGCGCACACGTACGGCCGGCCGGAACGGTTCAACGAATCGGATGTGAAATGGCCCACTGTCGATCGTTCAACCTTGACAGTGGACGCTCCGTACTACTCGGTGAACCGCCAAGAATGAGGAGGGCACGTGGCAAAGATCAAGCGGACGACCGTCATCGTCGCGAGCGCGGTGGTCGCACTCACGGCCTGCGCACCCGCAGGTTACAACGGAGCGAACTCCAGCGCCGCCGAGCCGGTCGCCGTCGCCGCGGCCGAGCCCACCGCGTCGGTCGAGCCGGATTCCTCGGCTTCCCCCGGAGCGCCCGGTGCCTCTGGCGCCCCCGCCGCCGACCAGGCGCCGCCCCCGGCCAACGTCCAGTTGACCGACCAGCTCGTCGGCAAGAAGATCGCCCGGATGGGCAAGGTGGTGGTGGACCAGGAGGGCTTCATCCTCTACCGCTTCGACAAGGACTCCGACGATCCGCCGTCGTCGAACTGCGTCGACAAGTGCGCGCAGGTCTGGCCGCCCGCGCTGACCGACGGCAACCCGCAGCTCCAGGGCGTCTCCGACGACAAGGTCGGCACCGTCACCCGCCAGGACGGCACCCGCCAGATCACCATCGGTGGTTGGCCGGTCTACCGCTACATCGGTGACAAGAAGGCCGGCCAGTGGAAGGGCCAGGGCGTCGGCGGCACCTGGTTCGTGGTCGACCCGAACGGCAAGAAGAACCTGACCTGCCTGCCGACCGGCACCCCGAAGGCGGTCGCCCCGCCGGCGGCCGGCGACTCGGGCGGCTCGAACAGCGGCGGGGACTACACCTACTGATCCCGCCTCAGCCGAGACACGGTGGCCGGTCGCAGCCGGGGAGGGCGCGGCCGGCCACCGTCACGGATGAGGACCGTCGACGTACCGGCAGCGTCGTACGGTCCCGGCCGCGACGCCGGCCCCCAACCGGGCCGGCGTCGCGGTATCACCCGCCGGACCCTCCCCACGAACCCCCGGAGCGGACGAGGGCGATGGACGCGCCACACGCCAGCGGGCGTGCGCCATCGAAGGTCCCCCCAACCCCGCACCCACGGCCGCTCGGGCGGCCGGTCCGCTTCGGGATGGAGACACCGCCGACGTGCAGGACGTCGGCGGTGTCGTCCATTTCCACCCCGGTTCCGCCGCCGGGTTCCGCCCCCGGGTTCCACCGCCGGGGCCGCCGCGGGTGGCCCGGATGCCGGCCGGGGACCGGGCTGATTCCCGGCGGGGAGCATGGCACAGTGGCGGGGTGACCTGGGACGAGCCGGCAGCGCGCCGGGTGCTGCGACCGCCGGCCGACTACCGGTTCACCGCCTCCGTCCGGGCCCTCACCTTCAGCCCGTACGACCCGTGCGCACGGATCGCCGCCGGCACCTTCTGGTGGGCCACCCGCACCCCGGCCGGTCCCGCCACCCTGGCCCTGCGCCCCGAGGGCGGCACGCTGATCGCCGAGGGTCACGGGCCGGGCGCCGACTGGGTGGTCGAACGGGCCGACGCGATCGCCGGCCTGCGCGACGACCTGACCGGCTTCGCCGAGCTGGCCGCCGCCCATCCGCTGGTGGCCGAGCTCGCCGCCCGGCACCGGGGGCTGCGGATGCCCGCCACCGGTCAACTCTTCCCCCGGGTGCTGCGCGCCGTCTTCGAACAGAAGGTCACCGGCACGGAGGCGTACCGGGCGTACGCGGCGACCGTCCGACACTTCGCCGAGCCCGCGCCCGGGCCGTTCCCGCCACTGCTGCTGCCTCCCGACGCGGCCACCGTGGCGGCGACGCCGTACTGGGTGTTCCACCCGTTCGGGGTGGAGCAGCGCCGGGCCGACACGCTGCGCCGGGCCGCCGCCCTGGCCGACCGGCTGGAACGCTGCGTCGACAGCGCGGAGGCGACCCGGCGGCTCACCGCGATCCCCGGCATCGGCCCGTGGACCGCCGCCGAGGTGGTCCGGATCGGGTACGGCGACCCGGACGCGGTCAGCGTCGGCGACTACCACGTGCCGAACACGGTGGCCTGGGCGCTCGCCGGTGAGCCACGCGGTGACGACGCCCGGATGCTCGGCCTGCTCGCCCCGTTCCGGGGCCACCGGGGGCGGGTCTGCCTGCTGCTGGCCGTCGCCGGCATCCAGGCGCCCCGGTTCGGCCCTCGGATGCCGGTCCGCTCCTTCGCCCGCTTCTGAGCGGCCGCCCACCGGCCCCCGGCCCGCCCGCCGGCCGCTCCTCGGGCATGCGCGGGTGGCGGACCCCGCAACCGGCTGCTAGCCGAGCCCACCGGCGAACGGCGTCGACCGCCACTGGTCGAGCATGCCGCCGAGGGCGTCCGCCAGCATCGGCAACTGGGGGGCCAGGGCGAGACAGGCGATGCCGCGCAGCAGCCCCACCGCCGTCACGAAGCGCAACACGTCCTCGTCGAGCTGCCGCATGTTCCGGCGCTGCGCCGCATGCCGGTAGGCGGCCTCGCCGTCCGGACCGACGCCGACGACGTCCCACTCGACGGGCCCCAGCGTCACCATCTCGAAGTCGGCGTAGCGATGCCCGTCCACCCCGGCGACGATGTTCACGGCCGGGGAGTCTCCGTGGACGGGTTGCAGGTCGACCCCCGGAAACGTCCGCTCGAACAGCTCGCGGGAGCGCACGGGAGGTTCCAGCACCTGCCATTCCCGGCGGGCACGGTCCAGGTCCGTCCGGTCGATGAGCTCGGGCCGGCCGTCGAGCATCCTGAGGCCGTCCTCGATGAACTGCGGTTCGGCCGCAGACAGGAAGGACAACTCACCCGGATAGTCGCGCAGGGCGGCGTGCAGCGCGGGGATGAGGCCGCAGTTCGCCACGTAGTCGGGTGCTGCGGCCGGGGCCAGCTCGATCAACTGCCAGAACGTCATCGAGAAGCCGTCGTGCCGCACCGGTTCCCGGCGCACGAGGGAACTGGGCGCGATGACCGGCATGCCCCGGTCCGCGAGCCACCCCGTCACCGCCAGCTCCGCCCGCTGCCGACCCGACACGCTGTCGAGGTCCGCATAGTGCGGCAGGACCGTGGGCACCCGGGCCACGACCGGAGCCGGTGCGAGGTGCACGACCACGGAGAAGGCGTCGTAGAGCACCCGGGCGTCGGTCACGACGAGCCCCTGTGCGCGCCCGGCGTGGACGGCCGCGTCGACCGCGCGCCGGGTCCGGTGGGCGATCTGCTCCGCAGTCATGAAGCTCTTCATGTCCTCATCCTTCGTCGAGCTGCCGGCACCCCGGATCTCCTCCGAGCGATCATTGGATCAGGACTGGGTACCCCGCTCCACGACACCTGGTGGGGCGCTGTCGTGCTGCACCTGGTCGACCTACCTCCCTGGTAGGTCGATCCCTACCGGCAGAGGCGGCGCAGGGTGTGGGCCAGCCAGCGCGCGTACCCGTGCTGGACGGCGCGGCCGGCGGGCCCGGCGGCGGTCATGAACCAGCGGTCCGGCCGGCTGAACGCGGTGAGCTCGAAGCTGACCCTGCCGTCGTCGTCGCAGCGGACCAGGAACGCCTCCTCCCCGCGTTCCGGATGGCCGGGCAGGGTGCCGTAGCCGAAGCCGGCCTCCCGGTCGCCCTCGGCCACCCAGACCACCTCGCACGGCCCCCACACCCGCAGCGGACCCAGCCCGAGCCCCGGGGTGACCCGCACGCCGGGCGCGGCCCGCAGCGCGTCGGTGCGCATCCGCACCCCGGCCGCCCGGTGCAGCCGCCAGCTCAGCACGGCCTCGGCGGCGACCAGGAAACTGCCGGGCGGCATCCGGAACGTGTGCCGCAGGTGGTGGTAGCCCGCCGGTAGCGGCCCCCGTCGGGTTGCGCCCACCTCGGGGTACGTCAACTCGGACACCGCGCCTCCCTGGGTCCCGCCCAGCCTAGGACCGATGACGTCGACCGGCGACCCGGCCGCCCGCCCGGACCGACGGACGGACCCCACCGCTCAGCCGGCCTCGCAGCGCCGTCGGAGCCCGTCGGCCTCCAGCCGCAGGTAGCGGCGCACCAGCCGGCCGCCGAGCCAGCCGGTCGGCCCGGCGAGTGGGCCGGTGAACACCAGGGCCAGCTCCACCCGGACCCGACCGTCGGGCAGCGGCACGATCCGGTGTTCGCCCCGGCTGCGCACCCCCGGGGTGGTGGACTCCCAGACGAAGCAGCGGGGCGGGTCGATCTCGGTGACCCGCCAGTACGTCGGACGGAGCCGGGGCTGCTCCAGCCAGGCGGTGGCGCCGAGGACCAACGGCCCGGCCTCACCCCGGCGGGCGGTCCGGACCGAGTCGGTCCACTCGGGCCACCGATCGATGTCGGTCTGTACCGCCCAGACCGTGTCGATGTCCGCGTCGATCTCGGTCGCCGTCTCGAACCGCATGCCGCCTCCGTGGCTCCACCGGCGGCACCCGCGTGCCGCCCGGATCCAGACGAGGGTGCCGCAGCAATCGTGACCGGGCCACCCTCCGGTCGCCCTCCCGACGGTGTCGGCGGCACCGGTCCGGCCGCCGGACTCAGCCGGCCTCGCGCAGGTCGGCCAGGTCGAGCGGGGTGTGCCGGTGGAGCAGTTCCGCCAGCTCGGCGACAGTGCCCGCCTCGCCGAGCACGTTCTTGCCGCCGCCGAAGCGGGCCGGATAGCGGTGCACCAGGCGGTAGCGGTGCCGACCCCGGACCAGCTCGACGCTGACCCGCCAGCGCCCGCAGCAACCACACCGCCACTCCACCCCGCGACGGTAGCTCTGAGCTGCGGAAACGCATCCGCATCCGCAGGACAGGAGGTACGGACGGGGACACGCCGGACCGGAACCGACGGTGATCTGCCTCACCACTGTCGGTGGTGTCTGGTTGACTGGTCGCCGTGGACCTGCCGATCAACCCCCCGGTCGAGCCGATGCTGGCCAAGAGCGTGGCCCGCCTACCCACCGATCCCGGCCTGACCTACGAGCCCAAGTGGGACGGTTTCCGCTGCATCGTGTTCCGCGACGGCGACGAGGTCGAGCTGGCCAGCCGGGGCGGCAAGTCGATGACCCGCTACTTCCCCGAGGTGGTGGCGCAGGTCCGGGCGCAGCTGCCCGAGCGGTGCGCGGTCGACGGCGAGCTGATCGTGATCCGGCGCGACGGTCCGGACGGTCAGCCCCGGCTCGACTTCGAGCAGCTCGCCCAACGGATCCATCCGGCCGCCTCCCGGGTCGCGTTGCTCGCCGAGACGACCCCGGCCGACTTCGTCGCCTTCGACCTACTTGCCCTCGACGACGAGCTGCTGGTCGACCAGCCCTACCCGACCCGGCGGGAACGCCTGGTGCGGGCGCTGGCCGGGGTCCGGCCACCGGTGCACGTCACCCAGGTCACCACCGACCCGGAGACCGCCCGGCGCTGGTTCGAGGTGTTCGAGGGCGCCGGGCTGGACGGGCTGATCGTCAAGCCGGCCGACCTGACCTACCAGCCGGGCAAGCGGCTGATGGCCAAGGTCAAGCACGCCCGTACCGCCGACGTGGTGGTGGCCGGGTTCCGTTGGCACAAGTCCGGGCCGGTGGTCGGCTCGTTGCTGCTCGGCCTCTATGACGAGGCCGGGGTGCTGCACCACATCGGGGTGAGCGCCTCGTTCACCATGGCCCGCCGGCAGGGGCTGCTCGACGAGTTGGCCCCCTACCGGGAGGGCGAGGAGGAGCACCCGTGGGTGCACGGCGACCACGAGCGCGGCCAGCGCATTCCCGGCGGGGTCAGCCGCTGGACGGGCACCAAGAACCTCGACTGGGTGCCGCTGCGGCCCGCGCTGGTGATGGAGGTCGGCTACGACGCGATGGAGGGCGACCGGTTCCGGCATACCGCCCGGTTCGTCCGTTGGCGGCCCGACCGTGATCCCCGCTCCTGCCGCTACGACCAACTGGACCGCCCGGTGCGGTTCGACGTCGACCAGGTGCTCCGGGGTGATCCGGCGGTGACCCTGCCCCCGGACGCCGGCACCCCGGCGTAGCCTGACTGGCACACGATCATGGAGGCCCGCTGGTGATCCGCACTGCCCACCGGATCCGCCAGGTCCGGCTCACCCTGGCCGGGCTCGTCGCGGGCGCGCTGCTCGTCACCGGGTGCACGATGCCGGCGTTCGCCCCGCGTACCGAGGACTCGTCGGCGGCGGCACCCGGCAACGCCCCCGCCTGGCGGGCCTGCCCCGAGGTGGCCGACGAGCTGGTGGGTCGGGGCGCCCCGGGCATGCGCTACGAGTGCGCCCGGATCGCGGTGCCCCGCAACTGGGGCACCGGGACGGGGGCCACGACCGGGCCGGGCAGCGGCGAGACCTTCGAGATCGCCCTGCTGCGGGCCCGGTCGTCGAAGCAACGGGACCGGATCGGTTCCCTGGTGATCAATCCGGGCGGGCCGGGCGGGTCCGGCGTGGACACCGCCGTCTACCTGTCGTTCGGGCCGTCGTTCGGGGGGCTGCCCACGGCGGTCACCGACCGGTTCGACATCGTCGGGTTCGACCCGCGCGGAGTGTCCCGGTCCAGCCCGGTCAAGTGCATCTCCGACGCCGACCTGGATGCCAGCTTCGGCTACGACCCCGACCCGCGCAGCCAGCAGTCGTTCGACGGCTACCAGGCGCTCAACCGGCGGATCGGCCAGGGGTGCGGCGACCGGTACGGCGACCAGCTCCCGCTCTACGGCACCGAGCAGGCCGCCCGGGACATGGATGCGGTCCGGGCCGCCGTCGGCGACGACAAGCTCACCTACCTCGGCTACTCCTACGGCACCCTGCTCGGCGCGACCTACGCCCAGCTCTATCCGCAGCGGGTCCGGGCGCTGGTGCTCGACGGCGCGGTGGACCCGCAGCAGCAACTGATCGCCGGTTCGGAGAGCCAGGCCCGGGGCTTCGAGCGGGCGTTCGGCAACTTCGACCGCTGGTGCGCGGCCAACGCCGGCCGCTGCCCGATCGCACCGGACGCCCGGGGCGCGGTGACCTCGGCGATCGACAAGGCGAAGGTCTCCCCGGTGCGCGGTGCCGGCGGGCGGGAGGCGACCTCCGGTTGGGTCTTCTACGCGGTGATCTCCTCGCTCTACACCGAGTCGGGCTGGGAGGAGTTGGCCCGGGCGATCGACCGGCTCGACGACGGCGACCCGACCGACGTGTTCAAGCTCGCCGACTCGTACGCCGGGCGGGGCGAGGACGGGCGCTACACCAACCTGTTCGACGCCAACCTGGCGGTCAACTGCGCCGACGAGACCGAGAAGCCCAGCGTCGACCAGATCCGCCAGTTGCAGTCCCAGTGGCGGCAGAAGTACCCGCTGTTCGGGCCGGCCCTGGCGGTGGGGATGTTCGGCTGCGTCGAGTGGCCGGGCGGGCGGGACCCGTACCCGACCGGTCGGGCCGACGGGGCGCCACCGATCGTGGTGGTGGGCACCACCGGCGACCCGGCCACCCCGTACGAGCAGACCGCCCGGCTGGCCGCGATGCTGGGCGTCGGCCGGGTGCTCACCTGGGAGGGCGAGGGGCACACCGCCTATCCGCAGACCAGCTGCATCACCGAGGCGGTGGACGCCTACCTGATCTCGCTGACCGTCCCCCGGGAGGGACTGCGCTGCCCCGCCCGATGACCGGAAGGACGACCGGCCGCCCGCCCGCCCGCCGCCGACCGGTGACCACCACTGGCCGGTGACCACCGCCGAGCGGTGACCACCGCCGGGCGGTCAACGGCGGTTGCGGCGTCCCCGCAGTCGTTGCCGGACGAGGGCCGCGTGGTCCGGTGGGGCCGGGGCGGGCGGCAGCTCCGGCAGCACGATGCCCTGCCGGGCGGCCAACTCCTCCAGCAGGGCCCGCATCCGGCGCATGTCGTTCTTCAACTCCTCCTGCTCGACGTGCTCGAAGGCGTCGTCGTCGACGATGAGCCGGCTGGCGAAGTGCGCGGTGATCAGCGGAATGACCAGCAGCACCATGGTGGAGATCAACAGCGCGGCCAGGACACGCCCCTGCCAACTGGTCGGCGAGATGTCGCCGTAGCCGACGGTGGAGGCGGTGACCACCGCCCACCACACGGCGTCGGCGGCGCTGCGGTGCTCCACCTGGCCGTAGATCACCCCGGCCACCACGATCATCAACAGGTACGACGCGATCAGCGTCCGGGGCGAGTTGGCGAAGTACACCAGGCCCCGGTAGACCCACCGGAACGGCAACAACAACGGCTCCATGCCGCACCATGCTGCCTCCCGGCCGCCACCTCCGCCCGCCGATCGACCGGGGTCGCTGTGACAGGCTGCCGGCCATGACCGACGTGATCCTCCGCGAGGCGGTCCGGGCCGACCTGCCCGCCGTCCTCGCCCTGCTCGCCGACGACGTGCTCGGCCGGGCACGCGAGCACGCCGAGGTCGACGAGGCGTACGAGCGGGCCTTCGCCGACATCACCGCCGACCCGCGCAACCAGCAGGTGGTGGCCGAACGCGCCGGGGAGGTCGTCGGCTGTTTCCAGCTCACCTACATCCCGGGGCTGGGTCGGCACGGGGCGGAGCGGGCGCTCGTCGAGGCGGTCCGGATCCGGTCCGACCTGCGTGGTCAGGGGCTGGGCATGACGATGATGAGCTGGGCGATCGACCAGGCCCGTCGGCGGGGCTGCGGGTTGGTGCAGCTCACCACCGACAAGTCCCGGACCGAGGCGCACCGCTTCTATCAGCGCCTCGGCTTCGTGGCCAGCCACGAGGGCATGAAGCTCACCCTCTGAACCGGCCCGGCCCGCCCAGGGCCAGGCCGCCCAGGGCCAGGCCGCCCAGGGCCGGTGGCGCGGCGTCAGTCGTCGACGAGTCGGCCGTCGCGCAGGGTCAGCGTCCGGTCGGCCACCTCGATCAGGGCCGGGTCGTGGGTGGCGACCAGGGCGGTCATCCCCCGGGCGTGCACCACCGCGCGGAGCAGGTCCATGATCGCCCGGCCGGTCTCGGAGTCGAGCTGACCGGTCGGCTCGTCGGCGATCAGCAGGTCGGGTTCGTTGGCCAGGGCCCGGGCCACGGCGACCCGCTGCTGCTGCCCACCGGACAGCTCGTACGGGCGCTGCCCGGCGTGGCCGCCCAGACCGACCAGCTCCAGCAGCACCGACACCCGCTCCTCACGTTCCGCCGCCGCCACCCGGGCCAGCCGCAGCGGCACCCCGACGTTCTCCGCCGCCGACAGGATCGGCACCAGCCCGAAGGTCTGGAACACGAACCCGACCGTCCCCCGGCGCAGCCGCAGCAGCTCGGCCTCGCCGGCACCGGTGACGTCGTGCCCGGCCACCCGGACCCGGCCGGCGTCCGGCCGGTCCAGCCCGCCGACCAGGTTCAGCAGGGTGGTCTTGCCGGCACCCGAGCGGCCCCGCACCGCCACCAGCTCGCCCCGGCCGGCGGTGAAGGAGACCTCGCGGACGGCGTACACGGCGTGCCGTCCCCGGCCGAACGTCCGGCTCACCCCCTCGACCCGCACCACCTCGTCGGTGACCGCCTCGGCGGCCTGGACGGCGGAAACCTGCTCGCTCATGCGTCACTCCCGTTCTGGTCCGGCGTCCGGTCGCCGGGGCGGACCTGCACGTGATCGGGTGCGAGATCGAGGCGGACCCGGTCCCGCAGCGCCAGGGCCGCCACGAAGGGCGCCGGGAGCTGCATCCGGCCGGTCCGGTCCAGCACCGCGTACTCCTCGCTGACCAGTTCGGTGCTGCCGTCGGCGCCGATCCGCGCGGTCCGGCGTACCTCGGAGGCGGTCCGGCCGTCGCGGATCGCGACCGTCCGGCGGACCTGGTCGGCGACGGCGTGGTCGTGGGTGACCACCACCACGGTCACTCCCAGCTCGGCGTTGATGGTGCGCAGCGCCGCGAAGACCTCCGCGCCGGTCGCCTCGTCCAGCTCACCGGTAGGCTCGTCGGCGAAGAGCACCTCCGGGTCGTTGGCCACCGCCACCGCGACCGCGCAGCGCTGCTGCTCACCGCCGCTGAGCTGCCCGGGACGCCGGTCCGCGCAGTAGCCCACCCCGACCAGCTCCAGCAGCTCGTCGGCCCGCCGCCGCCGGGCCCGGCCGCCACCGCTGCGGCGGGCCAGCCGCATCGGCAGTTCCACGTTCTCCCGCGCGGTCAGGTAGGGCAGCAGGTTGCGGCCGGTCTGTTGCCAGACGAATCCGACGGTGTGCCGCCGGTAGCGCAACCGACGGCGGGCGGAGAGCGCCAGCAGGTCGTAGTCGGCCACCCGGGCGATCCCCGCCGTCGGCGTGTCCAATCCGGAGAGAATGTTGAGCAGGGTCGACTTGCCCGAGCCGGACGCCCCGACGATCGCCACCAGCTCACCCCGGTCGATCACCAGGTCCAGCCCCTGGAGGGCGACCACCTCGACGCCCTCGGTCTTGAAGATCCGGACCAGGCCGTCGCAGACGATGTGCCCCCGCAGCCGGTCCTGCCCACCGGCCCGTTCGGCCGCCCGCTGCGCCGCCCGGCGTTGCAGGTCCGCCAGATCGGGGACGACGGGATTCTCCGCGGTCGTGGTCATCTCAGCTCTCCTCTCCGAGCCGGAGCACCTCGCCGAGGCGCATCCGACGATTGTTCAGGGCCTCCACCGCCATGGCGAAGCCCAACGCGACCGCGCCGAGCCCGACCGTGGCGGCGACCAGACCGGGTGCGAAGCCCACCCGCACGGGCGTGCCGCTGGTGAACGCGGCGAGCCCGAGCAGCGGGGTGAGCAGCACCGGCAGCAGCACCCCGACCAGTGCGCCGGTCAACACCGACACCCCCACCAGCGGGGCCAGCTCCACCAGCAGCAAACCCCGCCACTGCCGACGGGACAGACCGAGGGTGCGCAGTCGGGACAGCACCTCGCCCCGGGCGCGGGCCCCGGCCAGCACGGTGAACGCGATCGCGAGCAGGGCCAACACCCCGCCGGCCACCGCACCGGCGGTGAACCCGAACGCCAGCAACCCGTTCGCACCACCGCCGCCCAGCCGCAGCCGGGTCTGCGACCAGGTCTCCACCGCCACCCCCCGGGGCCGTTCCCGGCCGGTCACCGCTCCCCCGGTCTGGTAGCGGTGCTGTCCCTCGTCGCCGGCCTGACGCAGTGCCCCGGCGTCGAGCCGGTCGCCGGCGACCAGGAATCCGGTGGGCACCGGCGGACTGTCCCGCCGGGGCAGCGCCTGCCAGGGCAGCACCACGTACCGGGTGGTGTTCGGTCGGGCCAGCGGGAAGTCGACGACGGTGTCGACCGGGGTGAACTCGTACCGCTGGCCCTGCACGGTGATGAAGGCGGACCGCAGGCCGGCGTCGGCCAGGTCGGCGGCGACCGCCGGGGAGACCACCGCCGGCAGCGGCCCGGCACCGGGCCGGGCGTCGCGCAGCGGGCCGGGCACCGGGACGTCCCGGCCGGCGGCCCGCGCAGTGCGGGCCAGCCCGGGCCCGTCGACCAGCAGCACACTGGTGTCGCGCAGCCGGGCGTCGGTGCCGTCGGCGTCGGTCGCCAGGCGTTGCGCCGACTCGTCGGCCAGCCCGGTGGCCGCCCGCACCCCGGGCAGCCGCTCCAGCGCCGGGCCGGTGTCCGGGGCGAGCCGGTCGCCCCGGATCAGCGCGTCCGCCGGCACCGCCCGGGTCGCGACGTCGTCGCGGGTGGCCTCGATGCCGGTGGCGATCACGGCGCAGAACGCGGCGGTGGCGACCGCGAGCACCACCACGACCAGCGGGGTGGCCGCCGCCGCCCGACCGGCGCGGGCCGTGCCCAGAAAGGCCACACTTCCCCGGGTACGCGCGGCGAGCCGCCCGGCCAGCCGCACCGGCCAGGGGTACAGCCGCAGCGCCAGCACCGAGGCGGCGACCGCGACCAGCGCCGGCACCGAGACCAGCAGCGGGTCCACCGACCCGGGGGTGAGGCCCCGCCGCCGCAGCAGCACCACCGCCAGCCCGGCCAGCAGCACCAGGGCGGCCTCCGTGGTGGCCCGCCGCGCGGACGGCCGCAGCCGGCCCAGGTCCCGCCGCCCGACCACCCCGGACGGTACGACCAGCGTCGCCACCGGCAGGGCCAGGGTGACCAGGGCGGTCGCGCCGACGGCGAGCGGCCCGGTGCCGCCGGGCGCACCGGGCAGCAGGCCGCCGAGCAGCCAGCCCAGCCCGGCGGCGGGCGGGACGACCAGCAGCGACTCGGCGAGGCTGCGCCGTACGCCGGTGGTGACCCCGCCGCCCCGGGCGCGGATCAGCACGAACTCGGTGCGGCGTCGGCGCACGGTCAACGCGGCGGCCAGCACCACCAGCCCGGCGAGTGTCGCCAACACCCCGGCCCCGATGACGGCGAGCAGGGTACGGGCCGAGGTGACCGCCCGACCGAACTCGCGCAGCGGGACGTCGACCCCCTGGGTCAGCTCCGTGCCGGTGCCGGTGCTGGCCCGCGCCAGCCGCTGCACCCCGTCGACGAGCTGGTCGATGCGCCGGACGTCGATGCCGTCCGCGCCGAGCCGGTACCGCCAGGTGAACGACACCGGCCGGTCCTCGACGGCCTGCCGGTCCAGCGCGGCGACGGAGACCAGCCCGACCAGGATGAACGGTTGGCCGTCCCCCTCCGGCTCGGCCACCTCCAGCACCGAGGGCAGGGTGTCCCAACTGCCGTCGGTGGGGTCGACGGGCCGGAACAACCCGACCACGGTCAGCGGGGTCGGCGGATGTTCCTCGTCGGGTGGGGCGAGCAGGAGCCGGCTGCCGACCCGCAGCCCGAACCGGCCGGCGATGTCGGCGGCCAAGGCCACCTGCACCGGGGCGTCGGCGGCGGCCGCCTCGTCCGGCCAGCGTCCCTCGACCAGGGTGCCCGCCGCCTCGACCCCGGGCATGGCGCGCAGGCCGAGGTGCACCAGGTAGTTGCCCCGGGCCAGGTCGGGGCCGGTGACCCGGTCCTCGGGGGTCTGCGCGGCATACCAACGTTGCGCCACGGCGGCCCGCACGTCGGCGGGCATCCGCTGCTGGAGCGCGTCCAACTCGGCCGCCTGGCTGCTCACCGGCGGGGCGCCGACGCCGGGACGGGTGGCGTACGTCAGGTCGCGGCGGGCGGCGGGCTCGGCGGCGAGGTGTTCCCGCAGCCCCTGGTCGGCCAACCGGTTGACCACCCTCGGCACCCCGCCGACCAGCAGGGCGATCACCAGCGTCAACGCGGCCAGCAGTAGGAACTGCCCGCTGTGGGCCCGTACCCGACGGATCACGGCACCGATGCTCATCGCTGGTCCTCCCCCTGGTGCAGCGGTCCGATCGTCGAGGTCCTCACCGGTCTCCCCCGTTGCGCAGCCGGGCGACGGCGACCCGCCGCCGCAGGCCGGTGGCCATCGCCGCGCTGCCGGCCAACGCGGCCAGCAGCAGCCCCGCCACGGTCCATCCGATCGGGGTCCAGGCCAGGGCGAACGCCGGGGCCGGCACGGGTCGCCCGGCGGCCGGGGTGAGCACGACCAGTGGTGCCATGGTGGCCCCGACCGCCGCGCCGAGCAGCAGACCGACGCCGACGCCGATCCCGGCCAGGAAGGTCTGCTCGGCGAGCAGCGCCCGGGCCAGCAGCCGGGGCGACGCGCCGAGGGTGTGCAGCACCGAGAACTCACCGATCCGGTGCCGGGCGGTGGCCCAGACGTCCACCACCAGGCCGACCAGGGCGAGCAGCACCGAGCCGAGGGCGGCGGCCAGCAACCCCGTCCGGGCACCCTGCCAGTACGGGTCGTCGGCGGCCACGGCGGCGGCCTGCCGGCGGTCCAGCAGGGTCGTCCCGGGCAGCGCGGCGACGGCCCGGGTCGCCTCGGCGTGCGCTGCGGGGTCGACCCGCAACCACCACTCGGGCACCGGCCGGACGGTGCCGGAGTGGCGGATCAGCCAGTCGGTGGCAGCGGGCAGGTCGAACAGCACGCCGTCGCCGGCGGTGGCGGGCAGCGCGGTCACCTCCCCGACCAGCCGGACCGGCAGGGAGACCCCGGACAGCGCCAGCACCACGGTCTCCCCGGGCCGGACGTTGAGCGCGGCCCGCACGGCGGGGGTCATCAGCGCCGGCACGGCGGTGTCCGGGCCGTCCGGCACCACCGCGAAGCGGGACGACGGCTGGTACGCGTACCGGCCGCCGGCGAGGAACCCGACCGGGTGGGTGGCGGTCAACCCGGCCCCGGCCACCGTGACGCTGCTCTGCCCGGCGGACTCGGCGGCGGCCACCTGCCACCGGCCGGTGAGCGCGACGGCGGTCGACCGGGCGTCCGGGCCGACGGTGCGCAGGTCGCGTACCTGCAGCGCGTACGTGGTGCCGGCCACGTCCCCGCCGTCGGCCTCGAAGCCGGCCAGTCGCAGCCCGTCGACGGCCGGCAGGGTGACCCGGAACCCGGTGGCCCGCCCGTCGCTGCCGGTGCCCGTCACCGGCAGCCGGTACGCCACCCCGTCGGCCCGGGTGAGCAGCACCGACACGGCGATCCGGTGCGGGACGACGGCCTGGTCGACGGGGGTGCGGATGGTGCCGGTGAGGCTGCGGGCGTCCGCCGGCAGCGGCACACCGCCGGCTGGTTCCCGGGCGGCGGCCAGCGGCGCGAACAGTTCCCGCGCGGGCCGGTCGGCGAGCCGGTCGCTGAACTTGACCACCTCGGCGGCGTGCGCGGTGTCCAGGCCCAGCACGGTGGCCTGCCGGTCCTCCCGGCCGACCCGGATGTCGTCCCGCCAGGCCGGCAGCGCCCGGTCGACCCCGGGCAGGGCGGCGAGCGCGGCGGCCCGGTCGACGGGGGCGACCCCGCTCCGCTCGACCAGCCGCAGGTCCGCGCCGACGGTGTGGTCGGCCTGGTCGACCTGGGACCGTTCCCCGGTGGCGACCAGGGACCAGGCCAGGGTGCTGCCGCCGACGGCGAGGGCGAGCAGCAGCACCGGCCCGGCGTGCGGACGCCGGCCGGCCTGCCACATCCCGAAGATGGTCGCGGTCCACAGCCGTCGGTCGACGAACCGCTCGGCGAACCGGGTGGCCGGCGGGAGCAGCCGCAACGCCACCACGGCCCCGGCCAGCACCCCCAGCGTCGGCGCGGCCACCAGCAGCGGGTCGATTCCGAGGTCGTTGCCGGCACCGGCCAGGGGTGAGGAGTAGCTGCGCAGCTGCACCCAGGCCAGCACGGCGAAGGCGACCAGGGCCAGGTCGAGTCCGGCCCGGCTGACCGTGGCGACCCGATCGGGGCGGGACCGGGCGGCCAGGTCGGCCACATAGGTGCCCGCGCCCCGCAGGGTGGGGGCGACCATGGCGACGAGGCAGCCGACGGCGGTGGCGAGGGCCGCCGCCCAGACCCAGCTGCCGCCACCGACGGCGCGGCCCAGGTCGACCGGGCCGTCGGCGGCGAGCCGGCGCAGCGCTTCACCCGCGAGCAACGGGCCGAGCAGGGCGGCCGGGACGACCACCAGGGTCGCCTCCCGGGCGGCCAGGCCGGCGAGCTGCCGGCGGGCCGCGCCCCGGGCCCGCAGCAGGGCGGTCTGGGCGCGGCGGTCCTCGTGCAGCAGGGCGGCGATCAGCACCAACGCGTATCCGCCGAGCACGACGATCAGCAGCAGCGGGGTGGCCAGCGCGGAGCGACCGGCCAGGTCGGCCCGGCTGATCCGGTCGATCAGCCGGTCGAGGGTGGTGACCGCCTGTGCCGACGAGCCGAGCCCGGCCGTCTCGGGCACCTCGGTTGCGGCGGTGGCGACGGCCCGGCGCAGCGCGGGCAGCCGGTCGGCCCCGACGGCGGCCAGGTCGGGCGCGACCACCCAGGAGGCGGAGACCGAGCCGGGGAAGGTGGTCGCGAAGTCGGCCGGGTCGAGCACGAACGGCCCGTGCGAGGCGTCGGTGTCCGGGTCGACGCCGAGCCCGGGGGCGAGCCGCCAGTACGGGTCGGCCGGGTCACGGGGCCGCCAGGTGCCGGAGAGCAGCACCTCGGTACGCCGGTCGGCGCTGCGGTCACGCATCGGGACCCGGTCACCGGTCCGCAGACCGAGCGCAGCGGCGACCTTCTCCGGCAGGGTGGCCTGGAGCGGGCCGGCCCCGGCGGTGGGCCAGGCGCCGTCGACGAGGTCGGCGTGCCCGGGCAGGTCGTCCAGGGTGGCCAGGGTGGCGAAGACCGGTTCCTTCCCGGTGCGGATGCCCGGGCCGAGGTCGCCGGTGAGTTCCCGCCCGGTGCCGTAACGGGCGCCGGCGACCCGGACGGGGGTGTCCCCGAGGGCGGCGCGGAAGCCGTCCCGGACGGCGCGGTCCCGGCTGGTGAACTCGGCGTGGTCACGTCCGCCGGAGCCGCTGACCAGCAGGCTGCGTTCCTCGACGGGCGCGGCGGCGATCAGGGCGCGCTGTCCGGCGTCGACGGCCCGCCGGTTGTAGTCGGCCAGCCCGGTGACCAGCGCGATCGCCACCAGCGCGGCAGCCACCGCCGCGAGCAGCAGCCCGCGTGCCTCGTGGGCCCGCCTCCACACCAACTTCATCCGTTGCCTCCCGGGGCCCGGGGTCGGGCCGACGGAGACCAAGAGCGGTGACCCGGCAGGAAAGGTTCGCACCCGTTACATGATCGTTACTCCGGGCCGCCCGACTGACCGGGGCCGCCCGGACTCCGCGCCCGGCCGGAGCCGAGGTCGTCCGGGTCGCTGTCGATCTGGTTGGATCGGCGGCATGGAAATCGCCCTCATCCTGTCGAGCACCGCCCTCGTGCTGGCGCTGCTGTTGCAGCTCCCCCGCCGCGACGGCCGGGGAGACGGCTCCTTCCGGCTGGTGGAGATCGAGCGTCGACAGCGGCTGATCATGGATCACCTCGGCATCGTCGACCGGGGGCCGACCCTGCCCGGGGTACGGGACCACCTGGCCCGGGGCGACAAGATCAAGGCGATCAAGGCGTACCGGGAGGCGACCGGCGTCGACCTGCGCACCGCCAAGGAGGCCGTCGAGGCGATCGCCGCCGGACGCTGACGCCGTGATCCCCTCAAGGGGGCCGATGTTGTGCGGTCCCCGCAGCCCGCACACCGCAACGTCACCGACGTCGAGTTGATCACCCAGGCCGACAGCCACTCGCCGACCAGCCGCGCCGACCACTGCCCGCCGCACCACCCGCCGCACCACCCGCCGCACCGCCGCCTGGGGTGATCAACTCAGGTGGGCCGATATTGCGGCGTCACAGTGGCTCCCATACCGCAACATCGGCCCACTTGAGTTGATCACCCAGGCCAACAGCCACTCGCCGACCAGCCGCGCCGACCACTGCCCGCCGAACGGGATCAGTCCTTCGTCAGCTCCGGCCGGTGCTCGCGGATCCACGCCTCCACGTCGGACTTCCGCCACACCTTGCCCATCGCCAGCACCGCCACGGGTTCCGGGAAGTTCCGCTGATTGGCGATCACGGAGGCGCGCTGCCGGGAGACGTCACCGAGCATCGCCCTGATCTCCGAGACGCCGACGAGGTCCACGAGTTGACGATGACAGCATGAAGCTGCCTCGACTCCAACAACTGCGCAGGCTGTTGACAGAAGCAACAGCGATGGCAACCGTGGTGGGATGTCCCATACCCGAACGTCTCGCCTACTCTTGATCGGCAGCGGCGGCCGGCCGGCGCGCACCCGCTGATGCGTCCGCTGCGGCGGTGCCGGACGTGCGCCGCGCCGTGGCCGTGTCAACCCGCCCGGCTACTGCTGACCATGGAGTACCGGCGCGACCGGGTGGCGCTCTCGATCTACCTGGCCAGCCAACTGTTCGAGGCCACCGCCGACCTGGTGCGACTCAATCCACACCCGGCCCCGTCCCCGGCGGAGTTGTTCGACCGCTTCCTGGCCTGGACGGCCCGACCACCCACCCGAGCCGGGATCGCACCCGTGCCGGCGACGTACACCAGCCCGAGCCCGAGCCCGGACCCGGACCCGGACCCGGACCCGGAGCCGGAGCCGGAATACGAACCGCAAGCCGGCCCGGACCTGACCCCCACCTCGTAGCGGGAGCCCGACCGAGGCCGGAGCCCGCATCACCCGGATGCCCCCGCCGAACCCGAATGGGGATCGCCCGGACGAGCACGTGCGGGAAGCTATCTGACGAGCAGGGTCAGCAGTCCGGTGAGGGCGACGAGGACCGCCGCCACCCCGGTGAGTACGGCCGGCAGAATCTTGAGGTATTCCAGGATCACGGAATGCCGGCGCGGCGTTCCGCCGACCCGCTGCGCTTTCCTCGTCGTGGCCGCCATGGTGAATCCCCTGTCCGGTGCCCGCGTCCGGCCGGATGAATCGGAGCCGCCCACCGGCACGCACCCCTCAGCGAGGGCATAGGCCCTGGTCACACGAGTGCAGCCGACTTCCGCGCATCCCACCTTTCATATTCGACCGTAGGCGTGGCGACCGCACGAGCGCAATCATCAGCACCGGAAAGAGTCGGGCGGAAAGCCATTTTCACGCGTGGGAGTGGCACCTCGGGCAAGTGATTCGCACAAACAGCGGCAGCCGGCCTAACGACAGCCGGCGGGATTTCCGTTTTTCAGCCGGCGATTTCGTCGGCCGGGCGCTTCGCCCGGCTGGGCTGCACCCGTTTCGGCTCCCCGGGCATCTTCGGATGGTCCGGCGGATAGGGCAGGTCGCCCAGGCCCTGCGCCGCGTCCCGCTCCGCCCAGTCGAGCAGAGGCGTGATGTCGGCGGATTCGTCGTCGATGCCCGCGTGCGGATCACCCCGCTCGGCCAGCCGGAGCGGCACGGTCTGCAGGTCGAAGTCGTCCGGGTCGACGTCGGGCAACTCGTCCCAGGTCACCGGGGTGGAGACGGTGGCCCGGGCGTTGGCGCGCAGCGAGTACGCGCAGGCGATGGTGCGGTCCCGGGCCATCTGGTTGTAGTCGACGAAGACCCGCTGCCCGCGCTCCTCCTTCCACCAGGCGGTGGTGACCAGCTCGGGACGACGCCGTTCCAGCTCCCGGGCCAGCGCGATGGTGGCCCGGCGCACCTCGGTGAACGTCCAGCGCGGAGCGATCCGCAGATAGACGTGCAGCCCCCGGCCGCCGGAGGTCTTCGGCCAGCCGGTGACACCCAGCTCGGCGAGGATGCCGCGCAGCTCGGCGGCGGCGGTGGCCGCGTCGGCGAAGTCGGTGCCGGGCTGCGGGTCGAGATCCACCCGCAGCTCGTCCGGGTGGTCGACGGCGGCGGCCCGGACCGGCCAGGGGTGGAACACCACCGTGCCCATCTGCGCGGCCCAGGCGACGTGGGCGAGGTCGGTCGGGCGCAACTCGTCGGCACCGCGCCCGCTGGGAAAGGTGATCCCGACGGTCTGCACCCACGGTGGCACCCCCCGGGTGGGCACCCGCTTGGAATAGAACGCCTCCCCCTCGACCCCGTCGGGGAAGCGTTGCAGGGTGGTCGGCCGGTCCCGCAGGGCGCGCATGATGCCGTCGCGCACCGAGAGGTAGTAGTGGAAGACGTCGGCCTTGGTGAAGCCGCGCCCCGGGAAGATCACCCGATCCGGACTGCTCAGCCGGACGGTACGCCCGGCCACCTCGACCTCGGTCGCCGTCGCCTTCGCGCTGCCCGCCATGGCGCGACCATATGCGACGCCCCCGACATCCGGCGTACGGTGGGCCGGTGAGTCCTGACGAGAACGCATTGCCCCGCACCGAGGACGAGTGGCGGGTCCGGCTGACCCCGGAGGAGTTCCGGGTGCTGCGCGAGGCCGGCACCGAGCGCCCCTTCACGGGCGAGTACGTCGACACCAAGACCGCAGGTGTCTACCACTGCCGGGCCTGCGGGCTGGAGCTGTTCTCCAGCGACACCAAGTTCGACTCGCACTGCGGCTGGCCGAGCTTCGACGACGCCATCCCGGGCCGGGTCAAGGAGATCCAGGACCACAGCCTCGGCATGGCCCGTACCGAGATCCGCTGCGCCCGCTGCGACAGCCACCTGGGCCACGTGTTTCACGGCGAGGGTTTCACCCCGAAGGACACCCGACACTGCGTGAACTCGGTCTCGATCCGGCTGGAGCCGAACCCGGGCTGAACCCGACACGCCGCAGGAAACGCCGTCTGAACCGACCTATTTCAGGGCATTTACCACCCCTTGCGCCCCTAGGCGGCAGGCTGGGGGGCAGATGTCCGATTCGGGAGGTATGACAGGTGGCTACCTGCGAGGTCTGCGGCAACGACTACTGGATGGCGTTCGAGGTGCGCACGGTCAGCGGTGACGTGCACACCTTCGACAGCTTCGAGTGCGCGGCACACAAGCTCGCGCCGATCTGCGAGCACTGCCAGGTGAAGATCATTGGGCACGGCGTGGAGGTCGGCGGCCGGTTCTTCTGCTGCGCGCACTGCGCCCGCGCGGTGGAGGCCCTGGGAGCCGAGATCCGCGACGCGGTCGGCGCCCGCCCGGCCTGACCCACCGCAGCCCGACATCGCGACGGAGGACGACGCCGCGACAGCGCCGGGCGGCGAGAAAAGGCAGCAGAGCAGGCAGGCAGCAGAGCAGGCGGGCAGGCAGGCAGGCAGCAGAGCGGGCAGGCAGGCAGCAGAGCAGGCGGGCAGGCAGGCAGGCAGCAGAGCGGGCAGGCAGGCAGCAGAGCAGGCGGTGACGGGTCCGCCTAACATCGCAGGATGGCACCTCAGACCATCGACGTCCACGTCGCCACGTTCACCGAGTTGGGCGCGCACACCTTCCACGACCTGCTGCGGTTGCGCATCGACGTGTTCGTGGTGGAGCAGCGCTGCCCGTACCCGGAACTGGACGGCCGGGACGTCGAACCCGGCACCCGGCACCTCTGGCTGACCCCCCGCGGCGCTCTGCCCCACGACGACGCCCTGCCCTACGACGGTGCTCCGCCCCGCGACGGCGACGTGCTGGCGTACCTGCGGCTGCTGGCCGACCCGGGCGGCGTGACGCGGATCGGTCGGGTGGTGGTGGCACCGGCGGCCCGCGGCGGCGGGCTCGCCGGCCGACTGATGACCGAGGCGCTGCGGCTGGTCGGCGACCGGCCGTGCGTGCTGGAGGCGCAGGCCCACCTGGCGGGTTTCTATGCCGGGCACGGCTTCACGGCGACCGGGCCGCAGTACGTCGAGGACGGCATCCCGCACCTGCCGATGCGCCGGGAGCACTGACCGGCCCACCCGGGGCCCCGGGCCCGACCGCCCGGGAGAGCGGGGCCGGACCCGGCACGAGCACGTGCGGGGACACGACCCACCAACCCACCGAAACATTGACGGATACCGCTTTCCTATGCAAGCCTGCGGGTAGAGCCGTCGTGGGAGCCGCACAGCAGGCACGGGAGGGGCAACTCCCGGCCGTCCGGGCGTCGTTCGACCGACCCCTTCACCTCGGAGGCTCCATGTCCACCGTCCTACGCAGACGACCCACCGCTCTCGCGGGGTCGCTGCTCACCATCGGCGCGATCATCGCGCTGCTGCTCACCACCGCCCTGGCCAACTCGGCTTCCGCGCACGGCGCGGTGGTGAACCCGGGGTACCGCGCCCACAGCTGCTGGGAGCGCTGGGGCGCCGAGTTCCAGAACCCGAGAATGGCCACCGAGGACCCGATGTGCTGGCAGGCCTGGCAGGCCGACCCGCAGGCCATGTGGAACTGGAACGGTCTGTTCCGGGAGGGTGTCGCCGGCAACCACCAGGGTGCCATCCCGGACGGTCAGCTGTGCAGCGGCGGGCGCACCCAGAACGGCCGCTACAAGGCCCTGGACACCGTCGGCGCCTGGAAGACCGCGTCGGTCGCGAACAGCTTCCGACTGAAGTTCTTCGACCAGGCCAGCCACGGGGCCGACTACATGCGGGTGTACGTGACCAAGCAGGGCTTCAACGCGCTGACGACGCCGCTGGGCTGGAACGACCTGGAACTGGCCGGGCAGATCGGCAACACCCCGGCCTCCCAGTGGGACAAGGACACCGGTGGCGTGTCGATCCAGATCCCGGTGAACGCGCCGGGCCGTACCGGTCGACACATCGTCTACACCGTGTGGCAGGCCAGCCACCTGGACCAGTCGTACTACCTGTGCAGTGACGTCGACTTCGGCGGCGGCCCGACCACCCCGCCGACCACCGCACCGCCGACCACCGCACCGCCGACGACTCCGCCGCCGACCACCGCACCGCCCACCACCGCACCGCCGACCACCGCACCGCCGACCACGCCGCCGCCGGCCGGTGCCTGCACCGCCACCTACCGGGTGACCACCACGTGGAACGGCGGGTTCCAGGGTGAGGTGGACGTGACCGCCGGCGCCTCGGCGATCAAGGGCTGGACGGTGAACTGGACGTACTCCGGGGGTCAGCAGGTCAGCCAGGCGTGGAACGCCACGCTGGCCAGCAGCGGATCGACGGTGACCGCCCGCAACGTCAACTACAACGGCGCGTTGGCCGCCGGGGGGAAGACCACCTTCGGCTTCCTCGCGTCGGGCAGCGGCACCAGCCCGACCCCGGTCTGCACCGCGACCCTCTGACCGGTCGGGACACCGTAAGGAAGACGCAACAACAAGGATGGAGTGGCCTCCCGTTGCACGGAGGCCACTCCATCCTTGATCGAGCACGATCTTGCCCGTCGGGGCGGCGCGACCCGGGCGGCGCGACCCGGGCGGCGCGACCCGGGCGGCGGGGCGGGTGTCAGACCAGGCAGTTGACGATGTCGGCGACCGAGCGACGCCGGCCGGTGTAGAACGGGACCTCCTCGCGGACGTGCCGGCGCGCGCCGGAGGCGCGCAGATCCCGCATCAGGTCGACGATCCGGTGCAGCTCGTCGGCCTCGAACGCGAGCATCCACTCGTAGTCGCCGAGGGCGAACGAGGCGACCGTGTTGGCCCGTACGTCGGGGTAGCCGCGCGCCATCTTGCCGTGTTCGGCCAGCAGCTCCCGCCGCTCCGCGTCCGGCAGCAGGTACCACTCGTAGGACCGGACGAACGGGTAGACGCACAGGTAGGGGCGGGGCGCCTCGTCGGCGAGGAACGCCGGGATGTGGCTCTTGTTGAACTCCGCCGGCCGGTGCAGCGCCAGCTGGGACCACACCGGGCTCAGCGCCCGGCCCAGGGTGGTCCGACGCAGCCGCAGGTAGGCGTCCTGGAGGGCGTCGCTGGACGACGAGTGCCACCAGATCATCACGTCCGCGTCGGCGCGCAGCCCGGCCACGTCGTACATGCCCCGGACCACGACGTCCTTGCCGGCCAGCTCCTCGAAGAGCGACTCCACCTCACCGGTGACGTTCTCCCGCAGCGCCGGCAGCCCGCCGGTGGCCCGGTAGACCGACCACATGGTGTACCGGACGGTGGCGTTGAGCTCCTTGAGCCGGGCCGCGTTGGTCTGCTCGGTCGTCTGCTCGGTCATGACCCCGATCCTCCCAGTGCTTCGATGATCTCCCCGGCCGCGCGCTCGCCGGAGCGGACGCAGACCGGGATGCCGACCCCGTCGAAACCCGCGCCGGCCAGCGCCAGCGTGGGGTGCGACGCGCGCAGCGCCGCCCGGACGGCGGTCACCCGGTCGGTGTGGCCGGGCGGGTACTGGGGCAGCGCGCCGCCCCAGCGCTGCACGTGACCGGCGACGGGCTCGGGCAACGCCACCCCGAGCACCCGGGTCAGCTCCCGGTGCACGGTGGCGCGCAGGTCGTCGTCGGTGAGCTGGAGCGAGGTCTCCTCGCCGTACCGGCCGACGGAGGCGCGGACCAGGGCCAGCCCGTCCGGCGCGGCCAGGTGCCCCCACTTGGTGGTGAAGAAGGTGGACGCCTTGATCAGCAGCCCCTCGGTGGCGGGCACCAGGAAGCCGGAGAGCCGGGGCAACGCCGGGGCGGGCAGGGCCAGGGTGACCAGCGCGACGCTGGCGTAGTCCAGCCTGCCGACGGTCGTCGCCGCCTCGGCGGCGAACCCGGCGAGCAGCCGGGCGGTGGGCCGGGCCGGCACGGTGAGCAGCACCGCGTCCGCCTCGACCAGCTCCGGGTCCCGGGTCGGGCCGACGGTGAGCCGCCAGCCGTTCCCGGCCGGGGTCAGCTCGCGGACCGCCGCCTGCCGACGGATCGTCGCCCCGCTGGCGGTGGCCGCCGCCTCGACCAGGGTGCTCAGCCCGCCGGCCAGGGTGCCGAAGACCGGTGCGCCGGGGGCGCGGGGTGCGGCGGCCTGGGCGGCCCGGACCGCACCGACCAGGGTGTGTTCGACCCGGGCCGCACGGGCCAGCGCCGGCATGGTGGTGACCAGGGACAGGTCGTCGGCCCGGCCGGCGTAGACCCCGCCGAGCATCGGGTCGACCAGTCGCTGCACCACCTGGTCGCCGAACCGGGCCCGGACCAGGGCCCCGACCGAGACGTCCCGGTCCGCGCCGAGCAACGGCCGGCCGCCGTCGCGGTCGGCGTCCGCCGTCGGCGTGGCGACCGTCGCCGCCGCCGCCAGATCCCCGGGTACGCCGACCAGCGTGCCGCCGGGGATCGGGCGCAGCCCACCGTCGACGACGAGCGCGGCCTGCCCGACGGTGGGGTGCACGATCTGCCCGGTCAGGCCGAGCCGGCGGGCCAGGGCCACCGCGGCGGACTCACCCCCGGCCGGGTCCCGCATCAGGAAGGACTCCGCGCCGAACTCCACCGGTCGGCCGGCCAGCTCACCGGTGCGCAGCTTGCCACCGAGCGCGCCGGACTGCTCGTACACGGTGATCTCGATGTCGGCGGGGGCGCGGTCGCGCAGCCGGACCGCGGCGGCCAGGCCGGTGATCCCGCCACCGACCACCGCCACCCGCCATGGCCGCGCGCCCACGGGTCAGCCCTGCTCGGCCCGGCGCGCGGACACCTCGTGCACCAGCGCGACCACCCGGGTCAGCACCTCGGGGTCGGTCTCCGGCAGGACGCCGTGACCGAGGTTGAACACGTGTCCGGGGGTGTCGCGGCCCTGCGCGACGATCCGCCGCACCTCGGCCTCGATCACCGGCCAGGGGGCGAACAGCACGGTCGGGTCGAGGTTGCCCTGGACCGCCCGGTCCGGGCCGATCCGGCGGGTCGCCACGTCCAGCGGGGTACGCCAGTCCACCCCGACCACGTCGGCGCCGGCCTCCCCCATCGCGCCGAGCAACTCGGCGGTGCCCACCCCGAAGTGGATCCGGGGCACCCCCGTGTCGGCGAGCCCGGACAGCACGGCGGTCGAGTGCGGCAGCACGAACCGGCGGTAGTCCGCCTCCGACAACGCGCCGGCCCAGGAGTCGAAGAGCTGCACGGCGGAGACGCCGGCGTCGATCTGCACCCGCAGGAACGACAGGGTCACCTCGGCGAGCCGGGCGCAGAGCGCGTGCCACAGCTCCGGCTGGCCGTACATCATCGCCTTGGTCTTGGCGTGGGTGCGCGACGGCCCGCCCTCGACCAGGTAGCTGGCCAGCGTGAACGGCGCGCCGGCGAAGCCGATCAGCGGGGTGTCGCCCAGTTCGGCGACGAGCAGCCGCACCGCTTCGTCCACGTAGGAGACGTCGGCCCGGTCGATCCGGCGGATCCGCTCCACGTCCCCGGCGGTGCGCACCGGCTCGGCGACCACCGGCCCGGTACCGGCCACGATGTCCAGGTCGATGCCGGCCGCGGCGACCGGGACGACGATGTCGCTGAACAGGATCGCCGCGTCGACGCCGTGCCGGCGGACCGGCTGGAGGGTGATCTCGGCGACCAGGTCCGGCCGGCGGCAGGAGTCGAGCATCCCCACGTTGGCCCGGATCTCCCGGTATTCCGGGAGGGACCGGCCGGCCTGGCGCATGAACCAGACCGGGGTGTGCGGGACGGACTCCCGGCGGCAGGCCCGGACGAAGGGCGAGTCGGCCGGCCCGCTGCGGCGGGATTCTCCGTCTCGGGCGGCAGTGCCCGTGGTGTCGGTGGTCATCGCGACCATCGTGCCACGCACCCGGTCGGGACCGACGGGCAGCGCCGCCAGGTGTGACCGGCACCCCGGGCCCGGTGGTCCGTACGTCCCGCACCCGGCCGGACGTCGGCGGGGCACGGACGCGCTGACGCTTCGGCGCGCCATCCGGGCGGGCGACGGCGCGTCGGCATAGGCTGCCGGTCATGGCCCCCCCGATCGCGCTCCCGGAGACGTTCGCCCGCGCGGTCGCCGGCCTGCGGTCGGTCACCCCCCGGGAGGAGATCGTCCTGGAGGAGGTCGGCGCGCCCCAGCGGCTCGCGCCGTACGCGTTCGCCCTCTCCGCCACCGTGCTGCGCGACGACGACGAGGTGGCCGACGGCCGGCTGATCCTGCTGCACGACCCGGCCGGGCACGACGCCTGGCAGGGCACCCTGCGGCTGGTCACCTACGTGACCGCCGAGCTGGAGGTAGACCTGGCCGCCGATCCGCTGCTGCCGGGGGTGGGCTGGACCTGGCTCACCGATGCCCTGGAGGCGCACGAGGCGCGCTACCGGGCGGCCGGGGGCACGGTCACCCAGACCGTCTCGACCCGGTTCGGCGACCTGGCCGGTCCGCCCGCCGCCGGGGACGTCGAGATCCGGGCGTCCTGGACACCGCTCGGCGAGGATCTGGCCGCCCACCTGTCGGCCTGGTGCGCCCTGCTCGCCTCCACCGCGGGGTTGCCGCCGCCCGGGGTCACCGCGCTCTCCGAGCGCCGGCCGGCCGGCGCGGCCTGACCGCTGCCCGACGTCCCACACCCCGCACGGACCGCGCGACACGCCCGAGCCACACGAGAATGTCCTGAACGCGACAGGGACGTCCTGGGCGGGCGTGAACGTACCCGGCGCGAGGTGGGTGTCCGTACCGTCCGGACCTCCGCCGGACACCTGGACGACACACACCGGACCGGCTGCGCACACCACATCGCCGGGCGCACTAGGGTTGTCAGGTGACCGACGAACCACCCCTGCGCCGTCGGGCCGCCGAAAGCCGCACGGCAGACGTTCCGCCCCCGGCCGTCGCGGAGCCGGCGGACGCGGGCACCGAGCAGCCCACCGGCGGGCCCGTTCCGCTGACCGCACCCCGTGACGGCACCCCTCAGCCGGTGGCGACGCCCGCCGAGCTGGACGAGGTCGTGGCCCGCTTCGCGGCCGGCACCGGCCCGGTGGCCCTGGACGCCGAACGCGCCTCCGGCTACCGCTACAGCCAGCGGGCCTACCTGGTGCAGCTGCGCCGGGCGGGAGCCGGCACCACGCTGATCGACCCGTTGCCGCTGCCCGACCTGTCCACCCTCGACGAGGCCATCGGCGACACCGAGTGGGTGCTGCACGCCGCCAGCCAGGACCTGGCCTGCCTGGCCGAGGTGGGGTTGCGTCCGCGCCGGCTGTTCGACACCGAACTGGCCGCCCGGCTCGCCGGCTTCGAGCGGGTCGGCCTGGCCGCGCTGACCGAGCAGTTGCTCGGCTACACGCTGGAGAAGCACCACTCGGCGGCGGACTGGTCCACCCGGCCGCTGCCCGAGTCCTGGCTGACGTACGCCGCGCTGGACGTCGAGATGCTTGTCGACCTGCGCGACGCGCTCGACGCCGAGTTGCACGCGCAGGGCAAGTCGCCGTGGGCGGCGGAGGAGTTCGCCGCGCTGATCACCTGGGCCACCCGCCCGCCCCGGGTACGGGCGGAGCCGTGGCGGCGGACCTCCGGCATCCACCGGGTGCGCGGGTCGCGGGCGCAGGCCCGGGTCCGGGCCCTGTGGTACGCCCGGGACCAGATCGCCGTCCGACGCGACGCCGCTCCCGGTCGGGTGCTCCCCGACTCGGCGATCATCGCCGCCGCCGAGCTGGACCCGAAGGACGAGAAGACCCTGCTGACCCTGCCCGGGTTCGGGGGCCGGTCGGTGCGCCGGTTGGCCCGCACCTGGCTGGTCGCGCTCGACGAGGCCCGCCAACTGGCGGAGGACGCGCTGCCGGTCACCCCGACGGTGGAGGGGCCACCCCCGCCGCACCGGTGGGCGGAGCGGGACCCGGTGGCCGCCGGCCGGCTGGCCCGATGCCGGGAGGTGGTGGTGCGGGTCGCCGGTGAGCACCGGCTCCCCCCGGAGAACCTGATCACCCCCGACTCGGTCCGCCGACTGGCCTGGCAGCCGCCCGACGAGATCACCGTGGACACCGTCACGGAGACCCTGCGCGGTTACGGCGCCCGAGAGTGGCAGCTCGGCCTCCTGCTCCCCGCGCTCGCCGAGGCCCTGCTGCCCGTCGCCCGGCCCTGACCTCCGGCGGGCCGGGTGTGGTGTGGGCCACACCGGGGGTGGTGACGCCCATGGTTACTGGCGAGTAGCATTCGGGGCAAACGCCAGTGCCGGCCGACCCTCGTTCGGCGCGTGCCGCCCTCCGGCGGCACGCCAGCCGAGTCGTGGTCGAAGAGGAGGCTCCAAGTGCCCCGAGAAGTTCGGGATGTCGTCTTCGTCGACGGTGTCCGTACCCCGTTCGGCAAGGCGGGTGGCATGTACGCCAACACCCGCGCCGACGATCTGGTGATCCGCTGCATCCGTGAGCTGCTGCGCCGCAACCCCCAGCTGCCCCCGGAGCGGGTCGAGGAGGTGGCCGTCGCCGCCACCACCCAGATCGGTGACCAGGGCCTCACCATCGGCCGCACCGCCGCCCTGCTGTCCGGCCTGCCCAAGACCGTGCCCGGCTTCTCCGTCGACCGGATGTGCGCCGGCGCGATGACCGCCGTGACCGCCGTCGCCGGTGGCATCGCGATGGGCGCGTACGACATCGCCATCGCCGGTGGCGTCGAGCACATGGGCCGGCATCCGATGGGCGAGGGCGTCGACCCCAACCCGCGGATCATCGCGGAGAAGCTGGTCGACCCGTCCGCCCTGGTGATGGGGGCCACCGCGGAGAACCTGCACGACCGGGTCCCGCACGTCACCAGGGAGCGCACCGACGCGTTCGCGCTCGCCTCGCAGCTCAAGACCGCCAAGGCGTACGCCGACGGCAAGCTCCAGGACGACCTGGTGCCGGTCGCGATCCGCGACGCCGAGGGCGGCTGGGGCCTGGCCACCGCCGACGAGGCGCCCCGGGAGACCTCGCTTGCGAAGCTGGCCACCCTGAAGACCCCGTTCCGCCCGCACGGCAAGGTCACCGCCGGCAACGCGGCCGGCCTCAACGACGGCGCCACGGCCAGCCTGCTCGCCGACGAGGCCACCGCCCGCGAGCTGGGCCTGCCGGTCGCCATGCGGCTGGTGTCGTACGGCTACGTCGGCGTCGAACCCGAGGTGATGGGGATCGGCCCGATCCCGTCGACCGAGAAGGCGCTGCGCATCGCCGGGCTGACCATCGACGACATCGGCCTGTTCGAGCTGAACGAGGCGTTCGCCGTGCAGGTGCTCGCCTTCCTCGACCACTTCGGGATCGCCGACGACGACCCCCGGGTCAACCCGTGGGGCGGCGCGATCGCCATCGGTCACCCGCTCGCCTCCTCCGGCGTACGGCTGATGACCCAGCTCGCCCGGCAGTTCGCCGAGCACCCCGAGGTCCGCTACGGCGTCACCGCGATGTGCATCGGCATCGGCATGGGCGGCACGGTCATCTGGGAGAACCCGAACTGGGAGGGCGTCAAGTGAGCGCGAGGAACGAGCCGGGTTTGCGAGTCCCGCAGTCGCGAACGGAGAAGACCCAGTGAGCGCGAGGAACGAGCCGGGTCTGCGAGTCCCGCAGTCGCGAACGGAGGGCGTCAAGTGAGCGCGTTGGCCGCACTGAACGAGGTCGTCACCCGGGCGCTGCTGCGTCAGGTGAGCGTGCCGGGGCTGGACCGGCCGGCCGCCCTGATCACCCTGGACAACGGTCTCGACCACACCAAGCCGAACACCTTCGGCCCGGCCGGACTGGCCAGCCTCGACGAGGCGATCAGCGCCGCGCTGGCCGCGGACCCGGCGTTCATCGCGGTCACCGGCAAGCCGTACATCTTCTGTGTCGGCGCGGACATCGTCGGCCTGCCGACCCTCGCGGACCGGGCGCAGGCGCTGGAGATCGGCCGGCTCGGCCACCGGGTCTTCGCCCGGCTGAAGGACAGCACCGTGCCGACCTTCGCCTTCGTCAACGGCGCGGCGATGGGCGGCGGCCTGGAACTGGCCCTGCACTGCCACTACCGGACGCTGTCCGGTGGCGCGGCGGCGCTGGCCCTGCCCGAGGTCTCGCTCGGCCTGGTCCCCGGCTGGGGCGGCTCCCAGCTGCTGCCGAACCTGATCGGCATCCCCGCCGCCACCCAGGTGATCATCCAGAACCCGCTGATGCAGAACAAGATGCTCAAGCCGAAGCAGGCCGCCGAGTTGGGCATCGCGGACGTGCTGCTGGAGCCGGCCGACTTCCTGGAGCGGTCCCTGGAGTGGGCCGCCGGGGTGGTCCGGGGCGCGGTCACCGTTACCCGGCCCGAGGTCGACAAGGACATGTGGGCGGGCGTGCTGTACTTCGCCCGGCAGACCCTCGACCAGCGGTTGCACGGCGCGGTCCCGGCCGCGTACCGGGCGCTGGACCTGCTGGAGACGGCGAAGGACGCGGACTTCGCCACCGGCACCGCCGCGGAGGACGAGGCGCTGGCCGACCTGATCTTCTCCGAGGAGCTGCGCAGCGGCCTGTACGCCTTCGACCTGGTGCAGCGGCGGGCCAAGCGGCCGGCCGGCGCGCCGGACAAGAGCCTGGCCCGGCCGGTCACCAAGGTCGGCATCGTCGGCGCCGGCCTGATGGCCAGCCAGCTCGCGCTGCTGTTCGCCCGCCGCCTCCAGGTGCCGGTCGTCCTGACCGACCTGGACCAGTCGCGGGTCGACAAGGGCGTCGGCTACGTGCACACCCAGATCGAGAAGGCCGTCAGCAAGGGCCGGATGGACAAGGGCACCGCCGCCAAGCTGTACGGCCTGGTCTCCGGCTCGGTCGACAAGTCCGTCTTCGCCGACGCCGACTTCGTCATCGAGGCGGTCTTCGAGGACCTGGACGTCAAGAAGCAGGTCTGGGCCGAGCTGGAGAAGATCGTCTCGCCGGAGGCGGTACTCGCCACCAACACCTCGTCACTGTCGATCACCGCGATGGCCGCCGAGTTGGAGCACCCGGAGCGGGTGGTCGGCTTCCACTTCTTCAACCCGGTCGCCGTGCTGCCGCTGCTGGAGATCGTCCGGGGCGAGCGGACCGACGACGCCACCCTGGCCACCGCCTTCGCCGTGGGCAAGCAGTTGAAGAAGTCGTCGGTGCTGGTCTCCGACGCCCCGGCGTTCGTGGTCAACCGGCTGCTCACCCGCTTCCTGGGCACCGTGTTCGCCGCCGTCGACGCGGGCACCCCGCTGGACGTGGCGAACAGCGCACTGGACCCGCTGGGGCTGCCGATGCGCCCGCTCGCCCTGCTCCAGTTGGTCGGGCCGGCCGTGGCGTACCACGTGGGCGGCACCCTGCACGCGGCGTACCCGGACCGGTTCGTCGTCAGCGAGAACCTCCGGCGGATCGCCGAATCGGGTCAGCCGATCGTCGTCGAAGACCGGATCAACGACGAGGTGGCCAAGCTGCTCGTCGTCGGCGACCAGCCGCTCAGCGGCGAGCAGGTCCGGCAGAACGCGCTCGACGCGCTGGCGCAGGAGATCCGGCTGATGCTCGACGAGGGTGTCGTCGCCGAGGCGCAGGACATCGACCTGTGCATGATCCTCGGGGCCGGTTGGCCGTTCCACCTGGGCGGGGTCACGCCGTACCTGGACCGGACCGGCACCGCCGAGCGGGTCACCGGGCAGCGTTTCCTGCCGCGTGGGGTCGCCAGCCTGCGCGACTGAGCCATCCCCGCTCCCCCGCGATCGCGGTGGCCGGCGACGTCCTCCCCCGGGGCGTCGTGGCCACCGCGATCGCCGTTTGCGTACCCTCGTCAGACTCGGGGGGCTGCGCGGCCGGGCTCCGTCTGGCTACGATCACGCGTTCTCACCCTCGCCTGGAGCTGATCTGATGACCTCACCGCCGGTCGATCCCTGGTCCGGGCAGCCGGAGCACGGCTCGCCCACCGGTCACTACCCGCCTCCGTCCGACGGCCCGTCCGCACCGCCCGATGGTCCGCACACCCCGCCACCGGGTGGTAGCTGGCCCACCACGCCGTACCCGGCGGCACCGACCCCGCAGCACGGCGGTTGGCCGGCCGACCCGCAGTCCGGTCCACCGGCCGATCCCTATCCCGGTCCGCAGTACGGCGGCTGGTCGCAGCCCGACCCGGCGCAGGGTGGCTACCCCGCCGCCCCGCAGTCCGGCCCGCCCGGCACCCCGCCGTCCGGCTATCCCGGCATGCCGCAGTCCAGCCCGCCCGCCGGCTACCCCGGCGCGCCGCAGTCCAGCCCGCCCGCCGGTTACCCCGGCGCGCCGCAGTCCGGCTACCAGGGAGCCCCGCAGCCCGGTTTCCCCGGCCCGCAGCCGGGCTACCCGGGCGCGCCCCGGCCCGGTGGCTACCCGGAGCCCGCCCCGCAGCAGTACGCCGGCTTCGGCGGTGCGCCGTACAGCTCCCCGCCGGGGATGCCGCACGGCCCCGCCCCGCAGCGGTCGAAGCTGCCGCTGCTGCTCACGCTCGGGCTCGCCGGCCTGCTGGTGCTCTGCCTCGGCGGCGGCGGTCTCACCTGGGTCGCCCTGAGCGACGACGATCCGACAACGCCGACTCCGACTCCGACGCCCACCGCCGCCACCTCGCCCACCCCCAGCCCCACCCCCGTCGAGACGGAGAGCCCGACCCCCGACCCAACCCCCTCCGATGAGGTTGACGACCCCGGCCCGATCCGGCTGGTGACGCCGACGACCCTCGGTGGCCGGTCCAAGAGCACCGACCCGGAGCTGCGCCGGATCGCCGACCAGATGGTCCGCGACATGAAGTCCGAGGTCCGCAACGAGACCGGTGCGGTGAGCGCCTTCTACGGCAGCGCGGCCCGCCGCAACATGGTGATGATGGCCGGCGCGTCCGGCCCGGTCATCCTCCCCGAGCAGGAGCTGGAGGACGCGGTCAAGGGGCTGGCCAGCTCGCTGGCGGTCACCAAGATGTCGACCATCGAGCCCGGCCCGCTGGGTGGGGTGGCGAAGTGCGGCGACGGCAAGGCGTCCGGCATCGCGCTCGGCGTCTGCGTCTGGGCCGACCACGGCAGCGTCGGCATGATCGTCATGTACTTCTCCTCGGCGGCCAAGGCGAGGTCCGAGTTCGCCTCCCTGCGGGGCCAGATCGAGAAGCGGGACTGATCCGTCGGGCGGCGGTCACCGGGTCCACGTGGACCCGGTGACCGCCGCCTCCGTGTCCACCCCGCGACCGCGCACCGTCGGCCGCATCGACCCGACTTGAGGCGGACCTGCCGCCGACGGCCCCCGGTCGGCGCGGAGCGGCGGAGCAACGGGGCGACGGGGCGACGGCGCGGGGCGATGGTTGTCGGTCCCTCTGGCTAAGATCATCCGGCCTTACCCACGAAGTTCTGGAGTCGACCTCATGTCCCAGCCCCCGACCGGTCCGCACGCTTCCCCGCAGGACGGCGGTACGCCCCAGGGCGGCTACCCGCCACCGCAGCAGCCGGACGCCTTCGGCGCGCCGTCGTACGCCGGCCCGCCCGCGCCGCCGGTCAAGAAGCGGTCCCCTGTCAAGATCGTCCTGATCGTGCTGGCCGTGCTGCTGGTGCTCTGCCTCGGTGGCGCCGCCATCGCCGCCTTCGCCCTCAAGGACGACGTCAAGGAGGCGGTGGACGCCGTCAACACGACGGTCTCCGCCCCGGCCACCCTGGCCGGACGCCCGCAGGTGACCGATCCGGCGCTGAAGGCGGTCGCCGACGGGCTGGTCACCGAGATGAAGAAGTCCGTGCAGAACGAGACGAGCACCGCCGGCGCCTTCTACGGCGACCCGGCCAAGCGGGACCTGCTGATGATCGCCGCCGCGTCCGGCGTGATGGCCGACCCGAAGAAGGAGCTGGACGACGCCGTCAGCGGCATCGCCACCCAGCTGAACGTCACCAACATGGCGGCCGTCGACGCCGGTCCGCTCGGTGGTGACGCCAAGTGCGGCGACGGCAAGAGCGAGGGTGTCCCGCTGGGCGTCTGCATCTGGGCCGACCGGGGCAGCGTCGGGATGATCGTGCAGTACTACAAGTCGGCCGCCGACCTGAAGGCCGAGTTCGTCACGATGCGCGGGCAGATCGAGAAGAAGGGCTGACCTGACCGGTCGCCCCGACAGGCCCCGTCCACCCTCGGGTGGACGGGGCCTGTGCCGTCAACAGCGGGGTACGCGACCCGTCAGCCGGTCGTGGCGGCCCGCTCGGCGGCGCTGCGCAGGACGCAGAACTCGTTGCCCTCCGGGTCGGCCAGCACCACCCAGCCGGTGCCGTCCGGCCGCCGCTGGTCGTCGACGTGGACGGCACCCACGGCCAGCAGCCGCTCGACCTCCTCGTCCCGGGTCCGGTCGACCGGCTCCAGGTCGAGGTGCAGGCGGTTCTTCACCGACTTGCCCTCCGGCACGGCCAGGAAGAGCACCTCCGGCCCACCCTCGGGCAGGAGCATCGCCTCCGGGTCGCCGGGGAGGTCGTCGGGCTGGCGGGGGCACTCGAAGACCTGCGCCCAGAAACCGGACAGGGCGTAGGTGTCACGACAGTCGATGCTCAGGTTGTGGATTCGTACGCTCACGGGTCTGCCTCCGAAGCAGTGGGACGCGCCCCGCGACGTGCGGTGTCAGCGGTGGGCGGTGCGGGGCGCGGGACAGGTCATGGTGGACATCAACCGCACCCCCTCTCCCGGACTCGGGCCGACCGGATGATCCTTTCAGCCAGCCGATCGGCCGGCAAGCCGTTATATCCGACCAGGACCGGGGTGTTGCCGGTGCACCTCGGCCCGGCCGGAACCGGTCGGGACCTGGTCGGCCGACGGCAGCGTGACGGTCACCTCCAGTCCCCCACCCTTCTGGGCGGTGACCTGCACGGTCCCACCGTGCGCGTCGCAGACCGCCCGGACGATGGACAGGCCCAGCCCGGAACCCCGGGCCCCGGTCCGTTCCCGCCCACCCCGGCGGAACGGCTCGAACAGCCCCGGCACGTCGGCCTGGTCCACCTCGAAACCGGTGTTGCGCACCACCAGCCACGAGGAGCGCCCGTCGGTGCCGGTACGCACCCACAGCCGGCCGTGCAGGTGGTTGTAGCGCACCGCGTTCTCGATCAGGTTCCCGGCCAGCCGGTCCAGCAGGCCCGGGTCCCCGGTCACCGGGGCAGGTCGCAGTGAGGACTGCACCCGCAGCCCGATCCGCTCCACCTCCCGCGACATGGCGGACAACGCGTTGGCGGTCCCGGTGGCCAGGTCACACTCCGTACGCCGGGCCAGCAGTCGACCCTTCTGAGCCTCACTCCGGGCCAGCACCAGCAACGCGTCCACCAGACCGTTGGCGCGCTCCGAGGCGTCCCGGACCACGACGGCCATCCGGCGGTACTCGGCGGCGTCCGCCTCGTCGTCGCTGAGTGTCACGTCGATCTCGGTACGCATCACCGCCAGCGGGGTCCGTAGCTCGTGCGAGGCGTTGGCGACGAACCGTTTCTGCGCCTCGAAGGCGGCGGTGATCCGGTCCAGCATCGCGTCGAAGGTTCGGGCCAGTTCGGCCACCTCGTCGTCCGGCCCCGACCAGCCGATCCGCTGGTCGAGCGTGGTCTCGCCGAGCCGACGCGCGGTCGCGGTGACCTGGTGCAGCGGGCGCAGCGTCCGGCCGGCCACCCAGTACGCCCCGGCCACCCCGACCACACTGATCGCCAGCAACGCCAGCAGGCCCTTGACCAGCAGCTCGTCGGAGGCGGCAGCGACCAGTTGGTCCTGCCACACCGCCGCGTCCAGCGAGCGCCCGTCGGCCAGCAGCACGGTGGTGCCCGGCCGCAGCTCGTCGGTGGGCCGCAGCGCGTCCCGGACCAGCAGCCAGGCCAACGTCACCAGGATCGCCCCGGCCCCGACCAGCAGCACCCCGTTGAGCAGCGTCAACCGCAGCCGCAGGGTGGGCCGCAACCGCCGGGTCACGAACCCACCCCGGCCCGCACACCCGGCTCGCTCCTCGCGCTCACGGGCTGACCGTCCGGTAGCCGGCCCCGACCACCGTCTCGATCAACGGTGGATCGCCGAGCTTCTTGCGCAGGGTCCGCACGGTGACCCGGACGATGGTGGTGAACGGGTCGGTGTTGGCGTCCCAGACCCGTTCCAGCAACTCCTCGCTGGAGACCACCGCGCCGCGCGCCTTGACCAGCTCGCTGAGCACCCCGAACTCCTTGTTGGTCAGGTCGACCGGGGCGCCGGCCCGGGTGACCACCCGGCGGGCCGGGTCGAGCACCACGTCACCCACCTGGAGCACCGGTGGGGCAGCCGGGGTCGCCCGCCGGGCCAGCGCCTGCACCCGGGCCACCAGCTCGTCGAAGGCGAACGGCTTCGGCAGGTAGTCGTCCGCGCCGAGGCCCAGCCCCGCCACCCGGTCGGCCACGGTGTCGCTGGCGGTCAGCATCAGCACCCGGGTGAGGGTGCCGGAGGCGGCCAGCTCGGCGCAGATCTGGTCGCCGTGCATCCCGGGCAGGTCCCGGTCGAGGACCACCACGTCGTACCGGGTGACGAAGGCGGCCTCGTGGCCGGCGTCCCCGTCGTACGCCACGTCGACCGCCATCCCCCGCTTGCGCAGCCCCCGCACGATCGCGTCGGCGAGGTTCCGTTCGTCCTCGACCACCAGCACCCGCATCCCGACCTCCTCGCCGACCTGTCCGACAACCTAGCCCCGTCGGCCAAACGGCCGACCGGAGGAGGGCCGTCCGGGGCACCGTCAGCCCGGCATCCGCCACACCCCGAGGGTGTTGCGTTGCCGCCAGCAGACCAGCACCCCCTGGCGGTGCCAGCAGGCGTCCCACCGCCCGGGCAGCACGTCCCGGACCCGTACCGTGCCGTCGGTCGGATCCAGCTCGGCCAGCACCTGCCGGTCGCCGGAGGCGGGCCGGACGACCAGCAGCGGGACGGTGGGCTGCCACTGGTGGACCACCTCCCACCGGCCCAACTCGACCACGGGTCGGCCGGTCGCCGCGTCGAGCAGCGCCAACCCCTGCTGCCCGTCGGCGCTGACCCCGATCATCCGGCCGGCGACCGACTCGACCGGAGCCCACCAGTCGGAGGTCCAGCGCTCCCGGCCGGTCACCCGATCGAGCACCCGGGTCCCGAACGACGCCCCCAGGCAGACGGCGTCGCCGCAGGGCCGCACGGACCAGCCGTCCGACGTCGGTACGGGCGTGTCCCACCGCCGCCGGCCGGACGCCAGGTCGTACCCGGCCAGCAGACCCGGTTCCCCGTCGACCAGCAGCAGGTCACCGACCGGTTGGGCCACGTGGTGGTGGTCGCCCCGGGCGGGTGGCACCGGGAAGGCGAGCAGGCGCACGCCGGTGCCGACGTCGTACGCCTCGGCCCGGCCGGCGCTGGTCACCACGACGAGTTCCTCGACGCCGCGCACCCCCGTCCGGTAGCCGACCGTGGCTGCCCCGGCGGTGACCGTCCAACGGGCCGCGCCGGTCGCCGGATCGACCCCGCGCACCGCCAGCCGGTCGACGTGGAGGTCCTCCAGCAGCAACCCCCCGTCCCGGGCCGGCACCGCCACCCCGGGCTGCCGCCACCGGGTCCGCCCGTCGGCGTGGTCGAGCACCATGGAGACCGGTTCGCCGCCAGGGTCGGTGGTGACCACGACGTCGTCGCCGACCCCCTCCAGCACCACCAGTTGGTGCCGGGGCGACAGCGACACCTCCCAGCGGACCCGCCCGTCGGCCAGGTCGATCGCGGTGAGCTGCCGGCTGCCGGCAGGTGACAGGGCCGACGGGTAGGCGAGCACCAGCAGGCCGCCGACGATCAGGTGGCTGGGCTCCGGCACGTCCGGCACAGGCACCGGGGCCAACCGGGTCGGCCCGGGTGCCGCGCCGGCCATGGTGAGCAGCACCACCAGGACGATCAGGGCGACGGACGCCGGGTGGCCGGCCGAACGCCGCAACCGGGGCCGGCGCGGCGCCGGGGGCGTCGGCTCGTCGGGGTGACCCACCTCACCCAGGTCGATCACGGTCATCGGGGCAGCCGCCAGACCCCGAACGTGCCGTCGACCAGCCGGCACAGCAGCAACTCCGCGTCGGTCTGGCAGTCACCGGAGACGGCCGGCAGCACGTCGAGCACCCGGACCCGCGCGGCGGCCACGTCCAGGTCGGCGACCACCATCCGACCCTCACCGGCCGGCCGCATCCCGAGCCCCGGCCCGGCCGGCGTGGTCGGCCGGACCAGCTTCCAGATGCCCAGGTCGGCGACCTGCCGCCCGGAGGCGACGTCGAGCACCACCAGCGGATGCCAGCCGCCCCCACCCAGGCTGCTCGCCGCCACCCGACCGCCGTACACCTCGCTGTCGAACCCCCAACGGGCGTCCTGCCAGACCGTCCGCCCGGTCGCCGGGTCCAACGCCCGTACCCCGCCGGCCTCGCCGAGCGCGCAGAGCAGTGACCCGCACGGGGTGAAGAACACCGGCGTCGTCAACGGCACCTCCCATCGACGGTCCAGCCCGTCGAGGCCGTACCCGGTGAGTCGGCCGGTGTTCGCCTGCATGGCGAGCAGCAGGTCGCCGACGATCTCGAACCCGGTGTTCGACGGCGTTCCCTCGTGGTCGAGCTGCGCACGGTGCAGACGTACCCCGCGCCGGGCGTCCCAGACCTCGACCGGGCCGGGCGGTTTCACAGTCACGATCCGGTCCACCCCGTCGGCCGCCGTCCGGTACAGGGTGGCTGCCGGCGACATCGACGCCGACCAGCGGTTCCGGCCGGTCGACGGATCGACGGAGTGGACAGTCATCGGCCCCTCCGGACCGAGTTCGGAGAAGAGCACGTCGACTCCTGCCGACTCGCCACCCCCCGTCCGCTGCCAGCGCAGCCGGCCGGTCTCCCGGTCGTAGGCGAACGTCCGGTACGCCCCGTCCGGTCCGCCGGCGGTGCCGGTGACCAGCAACAGGTCGCCGTGCCGGCGCAGCGTCCCGGACCCGCTGGTCACCGGCACCGACACCTGCCACCGCCGCACCGGCCGCGCCCGGGGTGAGGTGGGGATCGTCCAGGCGCTCAACCGACCCGGGGCGGTCGGATCGCCGGTCGGGGCGTGCAGGAAGACCTCCCCGTCGTGGAGCAGCACCGACGTGCCGAGCGAGGCCGGCAGCACGAAGGCCGCCCGGTGCTCCACCGGCGCGGCGGCGGTCAGCACCAGCAGGGTGAACGCCAGCACCGCGGCGAGTCGCAGCGGCCGGCCGACGGCCCGGGGCGCGGGACCGGGCGGCTCCGGCTCGGCGTCGCGGAGTTCACCCAGATCGATGACCGTCACGCGCACCCTCTTTCGACCGCCACACCCCGCCGACCGCACCGCCCTTCGGTGGACGCGGATCGCCACCCACCGGGTCACCGGAGGGGCCGGTCGCCGCCTGTACGATGGCCCGTCGTGGCCGTGCCGGTGGTAGATCCCTCGTTGAACCCGACATCCGCGCCCGACGCCGTCGTGCCCGACCCGGCCGATCCGCACGGGCGGCCCCGCCGACGGCCGGGCCGGGCCGACGCGCTCGCCATCGGAGCCTATGTGCTGATCGGCGTTCTCGTGTGCCTGAACTACTGGGTGGACGTGCAGCACCGGGTGTCGTCCCACCTGCCGACCGACCACAGTTGGTTCGAGTGGCTGTTCACCCACGGCGCGTACTCGGTGCGGCACCTGGAGAACCCGCTGTTCAGCGCCCGGCAGAACGCCCCGGACGGGGTGAACATGATGGCGAACACCTCGCTGCTGGGGATGACCATCCCGCTGGCCCCGATCACGCTGCTGTTCGGCCCGCAGGTGACCTACGCGCTCTATCTGGGCGGGGCGCTCGCCGCGACGGCGGCCACCTCGTACTGGATGCTCTCCCGGCACCTGGTGCGCTCGCGGGCCGGCGCGTTCGTCGGCGGCGCGTTCCTCGGTTTCGCGCCGGGCATCGTGCACCACGCCAACGGGCAGCCCAACTTCGTCTCCAACTTCCTGCTGCCGGTGATCGTGGCCCGGGTGCTGCGGCTGGGCCGGCCCGGCCGGTGGCGACGCGACGGCCTGGTGCTGGGCCTGCTGGTGGCGTACCAGATCTTCATCAACGAGGAGATGCTGCTGCTGACCGCGCTGGCCTGCCTGGTGGCGGTGGCGGCGTACGTGGTGCAGCGGCCCCGTGAGGCCCGCGCGCGGGTCGGTGGCTTCCTGGCCGCGCTCGGGCTGGGCGGTGGGCTGGCGCTGCTGCTCACCGCGTACCCGATCTGGTACCAGTTCAACGGGCCGCAGTCCTACCGGGGGTTGCAGGGCGGGGTGTTCCACAACTGGGGCGAGGACCTGATGGCCTTCGTCACCTTCGCCCGGGACACCGTGGCCGGGGACGAGGCGGTGGAGAAGACCATCGGCCTGACCGAGCAGAACACCTGGTTCGGCTGGCCGCTGGTGCTGGTCGCGCTGGCCGCCCTGGTGCTGCTCTGGCGGCGTTCGCTGGCCGCCCGGATCGCCGGGGTGCTGGTGGTGGTCTTCACCGTGGCGGCGATCGGCCCGAAGGTGCGGTTCAACGGGGTGGAGACCACCATCGACGGGCCGTGGGCGTACATCTCGGATGATCTGCCGCTGGTCGAGATGATGATGCCGACCCGGCTGACCCTGGTGGTGACCGGCGCGGTCGGTGTCCTGCTCGCGCTGGCCTGGGACGCGGTGGGCGGCTCCGGCCGGCCCCGGGTGCCCGCACCACGCACCGCCGCCGACGACACCGTGGCCGGGGAGACCGTCGCGACCGCCCCGTCGGGGCCGCCGGCCCGCCGCCCCTGGATCCGCCCGGTCGGGTACGCGGCGATCGCGCTGGCGGTGCTGCCGCTGTTCCCCCGTCCGCTGCCCGCGCAGCACATGGACCTGCCACCGCACTTCATCACCGCCGGCGGCTGGCGGCCGTACGTCCCGGCCGGGCGCACCCTGGTGCCGGTGCCGATCCCGAGCAACGTGCACGGCCTGCCCACGCTGCGGTGGAGCGCGCTGACCGGGCACGAGTTCCCGGTGCCCGGCGGTTACTTCATCGGCCCCAACGAGCTGGGCCAGGGCGTCTTCGGCGCCCCGAACCGGCCGACCAGCACCCTGATCTACGCCACCATGGACGCCGGCACGGTGCCCGCGCTGACCGAGGAGAACCGTCGGCAGGCGGTGACGGATCTGCGCTTCTGGAAGGCGTCGGTGGTGGTGCTGGGCGCCCATCCGCGCGAGGCGGTGCTGCGGGACCTGATGACCGGCCTCCTCGGCCCGGCGCAACGGGTCGACGACGTCTGGCTCTGGGACGTCCGCCCCCTGGTCGACTGACCCCGCCGACCCCGACCCGGGCCGGCGGAGCGCCACAGGCCGTCCGGGGCCACCCGAGTGGGCCCAGGTGGTCCGGGGCCGGCGGGTGGGTTCAGGCGGTCCGGGCGGACAGCGGCCGGACGTCCCAGACCCACACGTCGAGGTCCCGGCGGGCGGGGCCCACCAACTGCTCGACGGTCCGGCGCAACGGCTCCGCGTTGTGCTGGCGCAACGGCAGCACCAGCACGGCGGCGTTCCAGTGCCGCAGCTCGTCCAGGCTGCGCCGACGCTGCCGGTCGTCCAGTTTGGTGGTACGCCCGGTGGTGGCCACCTCGTCGAGCAGTTGCCCGATGCCACTGGGCCGCCCGCCGAACCGCCCCGGGTCGCCGGTGTTGCCGTTGCGCGGGGCCAGGAAGTAGCCACCGGGGATCTTGAAGTCCAGGTTGGTGGTCGCCGCCCACCGCATCCCGTGGGTGTTGCCCATGCTGGGCACCGGCACCGGCACCAGGGTCTGCCCGGGTCCGACGTACTCCCGCCAGCGGTCGGCGGTGATGAAGTCCGGCACCGGCGGGCGGGAGGTCACCTTCAGCGGCATCGGCACGATCGGCAGCAGGGCCAGCACCAGGGCGGCCACCGTGACGGTCTTGGCGTGCCGCCACTGCGCGCCGCGCAGCGTCCAGGCCCGCTGCACGGCCAGCGCCAGCAGCATGCCGATCACCACGGAGGTGATCAGGGCGAACCGGGTGGGCACCACCGCGTCCAGCAGCGGCAACCGCACCAGCAGTTCCCACGGCCCGGTGACCAGGTCCCGCCCCCACCAGGAGATCCGCTCGCCGAGGGAGAGTAGCGCGAAGAAGGCGCCGGTGACGGCGAGCGCCCGGACCAGTCGTTCGCGGCGCAGCCAGAGCACGATGCCGACGGCTATCAGCGACAGGCTCCAGCCGAAGAAGGCGTTCTCCTCGGAGTAGTTCGGGGCCAGGTTGACGTTGGCCCGCTCGTTGCCGCCGAAGGTGGGCGAGCCGGGGGCGAAGAAGGCGGCGATGTCGTTGCCGTAGTCCTGCACCGCGTCGCTGAGCCCGTGGTACGCCATCGGCCCCGCGAACTGGATGTAGAGCGGGTACGCCAGCAGCGCCCCGGCCAGCAGCGCACAGGCGGCCACCCCCTTGGCCAGGGGCCGCCACGCCGCCGACCAGAGTCCCGGCCGCTGGGCCACCATGGCGATCAGGAAGATGCCGCAGGCCAGCGCGGTGAAGAGCAGGATCTCCTCGTTGATGAACGCCTGACCGGTGACCAGCACGGCGAGCAGCAGGCCGTCGCGCAGCGGCCGGGTGGACCGGGTCAGCACCATCACCCGCCACACGATGAACGGCAGCAGGAACTGGCTGATGATGTTGGGGTGCCAGTTGGCGTGCGAGAGCATCGCCGGGGAGAACCCGCAGAACCAGCCGCCGACCGCCGCGGCGAGCCGCCGCCGCACCAGGTGCCGGGACAGCACGTGGTACCAGGCGGCGGCGGTGCCGGCGAGGCCGAGGGTGACCAGCACCACGAAGGAGACCGCCGGTCCGAAGAGCAGCGTGATCGGCACCATCGGGATACCCAGCGCCAGCACCGCCGTGTTGGCCATCAGGTTGACGCCGTCGGGGAAGTTGAACTGGTCAGTATAGAACGGGAATTCCCCGTGCAGCACCACCCGCACCGAGTGGGCCAGGAAGAACTGCACCTGCGCCGGGTCGCTGCTGTAGAGCGAGGCCACCCGGCCGGCCGGGTCGATCCAGATCCGGCTGGTCACCCAGAGCGCGACGACCAGGAAGATGCCGTAGACCACCAGATCCTTGCGGCGGGCCGTCCAGCGCCAGCGCCGCCACCACGCGGGCGGCGTCGCGCCATCACCGTCCGTGTCGGCCACCTCCCGCTCCGGTACGACCACCGCCGCCACCCGGCCGTCGTCGGCTCCCGACTCACCGGCTGCCCCGACAGGCGGCATCCCCACCGGTGGCGCGTCGACCGGCGCCGCCTCGACGGGTGCCGGTGCGCCGGTGGTGCGCAGGTCGTCAGGGGTGGTAAGGGTCTCGGGTGGGGGCGCTGTCGCGGTGGCCGTCGTGCCGCGGGCAGTGCCCTCGGAGTCGTCGGGGGCCGGTGCGGAGGCGCCACGGGGCTCGGCAGACGTCACAGTCGGCGGAGTCTACCGGAGCCGAGAAATAGCCCGAAATTCACTCTGGTGTCCCTTGTGGTCATCGGGGACACGGCTGCGGGGCGTCACCGGGCGTTGCGTACCATGTGGGCTTCCGACAACGACGGCGACGCGATCGGGGGCGTACAGGTGGCTTCGGTTCGTCGTCGCGGCACCACGGTCACCGCGCTGCTCGGCCTGCTGCTGGCCGTCCCGGCCTGCGGCCCGGTCGCCGAACGTCAGGCCCGCGAGCTACGGGTCGGCTACGACAGTCTGGACGGCACCCTCGCGGTGTGGCCGCCACGCGGATCGCTCGCCGGGGACGCCACGGTGACCGCGGCGGTGACCGCGGCGGTCCGTGCCTGGCGCTCACCGATCGACGACCGCGCCCACCTGCCGTCCTCCGGCATCCTCTGGTCCGGTGAGGTCGACGGCGTCCCGCTGGCCCTGGTCGCCGCAGACGTGCCCGGGGAGAGCGCCTCCTGGCTGCTCCAGCTCACCGGCCGGGCAGGCCGGTACGAGGTGACCCGGGCCAGCGAGTACACCGACCCGGGTTACCTCACCTACGCCGACGTGCTCCCGCTGTACCTGCCCGACGGCCGGCGCTACCTGACCTCCGGCCGGGTGGAGCGACTGCTGGGCCCGGACGGCCGGGCGCTGATGCTGACCGACGGGCTCACCGCCAAGGTGCAGGTGCCCGACTGCCGGGCGGTGCCGGTGACGGCCACCCTGCGGGCCACCGAGTCGCTGCCCCGGGGCCGGGCCGCCGACCGGCTGCTCGACCTGGGCGTCGCCACCGCCGACCCGAGATACCCACTGGTCCGCGACGAGACCGGCTCCGGCCGACGGGCCCTCGACGGGTTGGACACCTGCATGCTCGCCGACGAGCAGGGGCCGTTCGGGAGCATCCCGCGCCGGATCGGCGACCGGGACGCACCCCGGTCGGCGCCCGAGTCGTGGCCGATGGAGAAGGTGGCCGTCCGGGCGATCGGTGAGATGATGCTGGGCGGCGGCGCCGACCCCGGCGACCTGGAGCAGCTGACCTGGGAGACCGGCGCCGGGACGATGACCGCGGTGGTCTACCGCCCGGCCGGCGACGGCAGGCCGGTGGTCTCCCCCGCCGACCGGTCCAACCCGCTCCAGACGTACGTGCTGCCGGTGCCGGGGCAGCCGCTGGTGGTGCTGACCTGGCGGGGCAACCGGGACGCGTCCCTGTCGGTGCCGCCCGGCACCCCCCGCCTGGTGGACCGCCCCGGCCTGGTGGTCGTCCCGATGCCCGCCGCCCGGCAGACCTTCAGCCTGGCCACCGCCGAAAAGACCTACTACCGCTCCGCCGGCGGCCGCTGACCCAGCCCCGCCCCGCCCCGCCTGGCCCCCACGTTCCCCGGGCGGTTTCCCGGTGATCAAGAGGTCTACGTCACCAGAACCGTTCCCCCTGACCAAAACCTCTTGATCACCGGGGCGGGAGTGGGGGCGAGAGCAGGCGCGGGGAGCGGGAGCGGGGAGCCCGGGCAGGGAGCGCGGGGCTGGGGCTGGACGCGGGGATGTCTGGAGGGCGGTCACGGCGTTGCCGTGACCGCCCTCCAGGCGTCGGAGATGGGGGTGGGGTTCGGTCAGTTGGGGGTGGTGTCGCGGGCGGGGAGGCGGACGGTTTCCACCGAGGGGGTGTCGCCGTCCAGGCCCGAGATCCAACCGGTGACGTCGCGGGCCACGTCCTGTGCGGTCAGGCGCAGGTCGGTGAGGATCTGCGCGCGGGTGCCGTGCGGGTGCCAGTCGGCCGGTACGCCCAGGTCGCGCAGCGGCACCCGGACGTCGGCGTCCCGCATCGCCTGGCCCAGCGCGTCGCCGACGCCGCCGATCCGGACGCCGTCCTCGACGGAGACCACCAGGCGGTGCCCGGCGGCCAGCTCGACCAGCTCGGCCGGCACCGGACGCACCCAGCGCGGGTCGACCACGGTGACGCCGTAGCCCTGCTCGGCGAGGCGGGACGCCACCTCCATGCCGAGTAGACCGAAGGAGCCCACCGCCACCAGCAGCACGTCGGTACGCGCCGACTCGGCCAGCACGTCGACCGGGCCGACCCGGCGGATCGCCGGCAGGTCGGCGGCGACGGTGCCGGTGGGGAACCGGACGATGGTGGGACCGTCGTCGACGGCGATCGCCTCCCGCAGCTCCTCGCGGAGGCTGGCCGAGTCGCGGGGCGCGGCGATGCGCAGGCCCGGCACCACCCCGAAGACCGACATGTCCCAGATGCCGTAGTGGCTCGGCCCGTCCGGCCCGGTGATGCCGGCCCGGTCCAGCACGAAGGTCACCGGCAGCTTGTGCATCGCCACGTCCAGCAGGACCTGGTCGAACGCGCGGTTGAGGAAGGTCGCGTAGACCGCCACCACCGGGTGCAGGCCGCCCATCGCCAGGCCGGCCGCGGAGGTGGCCGCGTGCTGCTCGGCGATGCCCACGTCGTACACCCGGTGGGGGTGCTTGCGGGCCAGGGTGGCGATGCCGGTGGGCTCGGCCATCGCGGCGGTGATCCCCACCACGTCGGGCCGCTCGTCGGCGATGGCGACCAACTCGTCGGCGAAGACCTGGGTCCACTTCACCGACGGGGCGGCGAGCAGCTTGCCGGTCTCGGCGTCGAAGGCGCCCGGACCGTGCAGGCAGTCCGCCTCGTCCTCCTCGGCCGGGCGGTAGCCGTAGCCCTTGCGGGTCACCGCGTGCACGATCACCGGGCCGCCGAAGTTCTTCGCCGCGCGTAGCGCCGACTCGACGGCGACGATGTCGTGCCCGTCGACCGGGCCGACGTACTTGATGCCGAGGTCCTCGAACATCGCCTGCGGGGCGACCGCGTCCTTGATGCCCTTCTTGACCGCGTGCAGCACCTCGTACATCGGCTTGCCGACGAACGGGGTGTTGCCGAGGGCGTCCTTGACCGTGTCGAGGACCTTCTCGTAGCCGGGGTTGAGCCGCAGCGACGACAGGTGGTCAGCGAGGCCGCCGATGGTCGGCGAGTAGGACCGGCCGTTGTCGTTGACCACGATCACCAGCCGGTTGCCGGAGGTGGCGATGTTGTTCAACGCCTCCCAGCACATGCCGCCGGTGAGCGCGCCGTCGCCGACCACGGCCACCACGCTGCGCTGCTCGCCGCGCAGGGCGTACGCCTTGGCCAGCCCGTCGGCATAGGACAGGGCGGTGGAGGCGTGCGAGTTCTCGATCAGGTCGTGCTCGCTCTCGGCCTGGCTGGGGTAGCCGGAGAGGCCACCGCGCTGGCGGAGCTTGTCGAAGCCGTCCTGCCGGCCGGTGAGGATCTTGTGTACGTACGACTGGTGGCCGGTGTCGAACAGGAGCCGGTCGCGCGGGGAGTCGAAGACCCGGTGCATGGCCAGGGTCAGCTCCACCACCCCCAGGTTGGGGCCGACGTGCCCACCGGTGCGGGAGACCTTGGCGATCAGGAAGTCACGGATCTCGGCGGCGAGGATGTCCAGCTGTTCGCCGGTCATCCGCTTCACGTCCTGCGGATCACGGACGGTGCCCAGCAGCCGACCGTGGTGGGCCGTGTCCTCATCAACGCTCATGACGAGAGAGTCTATCGGCCGCCGCCCACTACGCAGCCCGGCCGTGGATCACCGCAGGTGGGAGCCCGGGTCACCCGCTGAGGCAGCCAGCTCAGCCCCGCGCCCGCCCAGGGCTGGCCGGGCCGGACGGCCCGTTCAGTGCTGCACGACCAACCGGCGCGGCGGGACCTGCCCGGTCACCCGGTGCGGCGGCCCGGACGGGGTCCAGGAGCCCAGCACGGCGGCCCGTCGGGCGCCGGTCACCGAGGGCAGCGCGCCCGGCAGCCCGTGCCAGGACAGCCAGCCGAGCAGGGCAAACGCGTACGCCTCCCGGGCCTGGGCGGGCACCCCCAGTTCGTCGGTGGTGCGCAGCACCCAGCGATCGGCGGCGAGGGCAGCCAGTCGACCCCACAGGGTGGGGTTGCGCACCCCACCACCGGCCGCCACCACCTCGGTCACCCGGTGCCGCGCGCAGGCGGCGGCCACCGTCCGGGCGGTCAGCTCGGTCAGCGTGGCGAACACGTCGTCCGGGGCGACCGGCTCCCCCAGCCCCGCCAGCCGTTCGTCGAGGTAGCCGGGGTGGAACCGCTCCTTGCCGGTGGACTTGGGCGGTGCCGCCGCGTAGTAGGGCTCGGCGAGCAGCAGCGCCAGCAGTCCGGGGTGCACCCGGCCGGCCGCCGCCCTGGCCCCGTCGGTGTCGCAGGGTCGGCCGAGGAACCGGCGGGCCGCCGCGTCGAGCAGGGCGTTGGCCGGGCCCACGTCGTACCCGAGCACGGGTGCGTCCGGCGCGACCACGGTGAGGTTGGCGATGCCGCCCAGGTTGAGCGCCGCCCGTACCCCGCTGCCGGCCGACCCCCGGGGCCCGCCCCCACCGCCGGGTCGCCCGCCCGCACCACCGCCACCGTCGTGCTGCCGGCCCGCGTCGGGGTCGCCCGGGGCGAGCAGCAGGGCGTCGAAGGCGGGGACCAGCGGGGCGCCCTGCCCCCCGGCCGCGACGTCCGCCGACCGCAGGTCCGACAGCACGGGTACGCCCACCCGGGCGGCGACCCGGGCCGGCGCACCGAGCTGGAGGGTGCCGTGCGCGGTGCCCCCGTCGACCCAGTGGAAGACGGTCTGCCCGGGGGAGACGACCATGTCGGCGTGCCCGCCGGCCAGCGCGACGCCGAGCGCGGCGGCGTCGGCGAACACCGCGCCGAGGGCGTTGTCGAGCCGGCAGACCGCCTCGATCGTGGTCGGGTTCGGCGGCAGCACCGCCCCGATCCGCTCCCGCAGCTCCTCGTCGTAGCCCAGCTCCCGGTGCCCCAACGGACGCATCCGCAGGGTCTCCCCGACGGCGGTGAACTCGGCGGCGACCACGTCCACCCCGTCGTACGAGGTGCCCGACATCAGCCCGACGATCTTCATCGGGCCAGGTTAGTCAGCGCGACGGCGGCAGGAACAGGCCGATCAGTTCGACGTGCTGGGTCATCGGGAACAGGTCGAAGCCCCGCAGCGCGGCGAGCCGCCAGCCGGCCCGGGCGAAGGTGCGCACGTCCCGGGCGAAGGCGGCCGGGTCGCAGGCCACGTAGGCGATCGCCCGGGGACTGGCGGCGATCATGTCCCGGACCACCGCCGCGCCCGCACCGGTACGCGGCGGATCGAGCACCACCAGGTCGACCGGGCCGGTGACCCGACGGCGGGCCAGCGCGGTCTCCACCCGGGCGGCGACCACCTCGACCCGGGGCAGGTCGGCCAGGTTCCGCCGGGCGGCGGCGACCGCCTCGGCGGCGGACTCGACCATGGTGACCCGGGCGTCCGGGCCGACCCGGCCGGCGAGCGCGGCGGCGAACAGGCCGGCCCCGCCGTACAGGTCCCAGGCGGACTCGCCGGGCTGCGGGGCGAGCAGGTCGAGGACCGCGTCGACCAGGGTGTCGGCGGCAGCCGGGTGCACCTGCCAGAAGCCCCCGGCCGGCAGCGTCCAGTCCCGACCGGCAGCCACCTCCCGCACCGCCACCGACCCGTCGACCTCGACCGCCGCCGACCCGACCGGCCCGTCGACCTGGGCCGTCGGCCGGCCCGGCAGATCAGCCTCGACCACCACCGGCCCGCCCGCGATGTCAGCCTCGGCCACCACCGGCCCGCCCGGGACGTCGACAGCCGGCGGCGGGCCGGAGAGGTCGACCCGGGTGCGCACGCCGTCGGCCAGGGCGGTGACGACGACGTCCCCGCCGGTCGAGGCGACTGCCTCCACCGCATCGGCCGTCGGCCAGTGCCGACCGAGCACCGGCAGCTGCTGGATCGCCGGGTGGGCGATCAGGCAGCGGTCGATCGGCACCACCTCGTGCGAGCGGTGCTTGAGCAGCCCCGCCCGGCCGGCGGCGTCGACCGCGTAGCGGACCCGGGACCGCCAGCCCAGCGGTCCCCCGGGCAACGGCTCGACCGTGACCCGCAACGCGTCGATCTCGGCATCGGTGAGCCCACCCAGGCGGGTGAGCTGCTCGCGGACCACGGCCCTCTTCCAGCCGAGCTGGGCGGCCGGGGCGACGTGCTGGAGGTCGCAGCCGCCGCAACCACCCGGCCGGGCGTACGGGCAGGGCGGGGTGACCCGCTCCGGTGCCGCCTCGACGATCTCGACGGCGTCGGCACGGGCGAAGCCCCGGTGCAGCTCGGTCACCTCGGCGACCACCCGCTCGCCGGGCAGCGCGTGCCGGACGAAGACCACCTGGCCGTCGACCCGGGCCACGCAGTGCCCCCCGGGGGCGACCGCGTCGACGGTCAACTCGACCCGCTCGGCCTCCTCCAACCCGGGGCCCCGCTCCTGCCCGGAACCACCGGACGGACCAGCCGACCGGACCGCATCGGACCCGACCGCATCAGACCGGACCGCGTCGGGCCGAGCCGCGTCAGACCGGGTCGAGGCCGATCGGGGCGCGTCAGACCGGGTCGAGGCCGATCGGGGCGCGTCGGACCGGGCCGGGGCGGGGCGGTCGGTGGTGACGGGGCGGGCGGGGCCGGGGCGGGCGGTCACGGGCGGTCTCCGGTCGACGGGCCGGGCTCGCCCGGCGGGGCGGCGGCCACCGGCGGGACGGGCGGCGGCAGGGTGCTGTGCGGCGCGACCCGGGGCCCCCGGGCGGGGGTACGACTCAGCGTCTCGTCCAGCCGGTCGAGGTTCTTGGTCGCCGTGGAGGCCAACTGCCAGGGCACGCTGGTCACCATCACGCCCGGCTCGAAGAGCAGCCGACCCTTGAGCCGCAGCGCGCTCTGGTTGTGCAGCAGGTTCTCCCACCAGTGGCCGACGACGTACTCGGGGATGAAGACGGTGACCACGTCGCGGGGCGACTCCCGGCGGGTGTTGGCCACGAAGCTCAGGATCGGCCGGGTGATCTCCCGGTACGGCGAGTCGACCACGGTCAGCGGCACCGGCACCTCGCGCCGCTCCCACTCCTGCTGGAGCTGCCGGGTGTCCTTCTCGTCCACGTTGACGGTGACCGCGGTCAGCGTGTCCGGCCGGGTGGCGCGGGCGTACGCGATGGCCCGCAGGGTCGGTTGGTGCAGCTTGCTGACCAGCACGATGGCGTGGTTGCGGGCGGGCAGCACGCCGCGTATCTCGGTGGGTTCCAGCTCGGCGGCGATCCGGTCGTAGTGCCGGCGGATGGCCAGCATCAGCACGTAGATCACCGCCATCGCGGCGATGGCGATCCACGCGCCGAGCAGGAACTTGGTGAGCAGCACGATGACCAGGACGGTGCCGGTCATCGCCATGCCGAACGCGTTGATCGCCCGGGAGCGGAACATCCGGCGGCGGGCCTCCGGGTCCCGCTCGTGGCGCAGGTGCCGGTTCCAGTGCCGGATCATCCCGGCCTGGGAGAGCGTGAACGAGACGAAGACGCCGACGATGTAGAGCTGGATCAGCCGGGTCACCTCGGCCTGGAAGCCGACGATCAGCACGATCGCGAAGACGGCGAGGAAGACGATGCCGTTGGAGAAGGCCAGCCGGTCGCCCCGGGTGTGCAGCTGCCGGGGCAGGTAGCGGTCCTGGGCGAGGATCGAGCCGAGCACCGGGAACCCGTTGAACGCGGTGTTCGCGGCCAGGAAGAGGATCAGCGCGGTCATCCCGGCGACCACGTAGAGCAGCACCGACCCGCCGCCGAAGACCGTCTCGCCGAGCTGGGTGGTGACGGTCTTCTGCACGTACCCGTCGGGGCCGGAGAGGATCTGCGTCTGTGGGTCCTCGACGAACTGGAGGCCGGTCAGCCGGGCCAGCCAGATGATGCCGACCAACATGGTGACCGAGATGGTGCCGAGCAGCAGCAGCGTGGTGGCCGCGTTGCGGCTCTTCGGGGCCTTGAACGCCGGCACCCCGTTGGAGATCGCCTCGACCCCGGTCAGCGCCGCGCAGCCGGAGGAGAAGGTACGCAGCAGCAGGAAGACCAGCGCGAAACCGGCGACGCTGTGCTCGGCCTGGATCTCCAGCCCGGCGCTGGGGGCGCGCAGGTCGTCGCCGAGGACGAAGTACCGGACCAGCCCGGTGAGGATCATCCCGCCCATGACGATCACGAAGCCGTACGTCGGGATGGCGAACGCGGTGCCGGACTCGCGCAGCCCGCGCAGGTTCATCGCGGTGAGCAACACCACCGCGGTGACCGCGACCAGCACCTTGTGGGTGGCCACGAAGGGCACCACCGAGCCGAGGTTGGCCACCCCGGAGGAGACCGACACCGCGACGGTGAGCACGTAGTCGACCAGCAGCGCGCTGCCCACCGCCAGCCCCGCCCGGGGGCCCAGGTTGGCCGTGGCGACCTCGTAGTCACCGCCGCCGGAGGGGTAGGCGTGCACGTTCTGCCGGTAGCTGGCCACCACGGTCAGCATGACCACGACCACCGCGAGGGCGATCCAGGGGGAGAACAGGAAGGCCGACGCCCCGGCGATGGACAGGGTCAGCAGGATCTCGTCCGGGGCGTACGCGACGCTGGACAGCGCGTCGGAGGCGAAGACCGGCAGGGCGATGCGCTTGGGCAGCAGGGTGTGCTGGAGCCGGTCGGACCGGAACGGTCGACCGACGAGGAGTCGCTTCAGCAGCGAGGTGGGACTGGCCACAAGCGCTAAGGGTACGACCACCGGATGGTGGTCGCCGGGGGGTGCCTGATCCCGTTCCCACGCCCCGGCGCGGTACGGTTCGGTCCCCCGTCGGCCGGGTGGACGTGGCAGGCTCGCAGACGACAGTCGCCAGGACGCAGGCGCACCTTGGGAGGGACACCGTGCACGTCGTGATCATGGGCTGTGGGCGGGTCGGCTCGACGCTGGCCCACAGCCTGGAGTCCCGGGGGCACTCGGTGGCGGTGATCGACCAGGACGCCGACGCGTTCCGCCGCCTCGGCCCCGACTTCGCCGGGATCATCGTCACCGGCGCCGGCTTCGACGGCGAGGTGCTGCGCCAGGCCGGTATCGAGCGGGCGGACGCCTTCGCCGCCGTCTCCAGCGGCGACAACTCCAACATCATCTCGGCCCGGCTGGCCCGCGAGACGTTCGGCGTCTCCCGGGTCGCGGCCCGCATCTACGACCAGCGCCGGGCCCAGGTCTACGAGCGGCTCGGCATCCCCACCGTCGCCACCGTCCGCTGGACGGCCGACCGGATGCTGCGCCACCTGGTCCCCGAGGGCAACGTGGAGATCTTCCGGGACCCGACCAGCACCGTGTCGATCATCGAGGTGCCGGTGCACAAGGACTGGATCGGTCGGCCGCTGCGCCAACTGGAGGAGACGGCGGGGACCCGGGTGGCGTACCTGACCCGGTTCGGCATCGGCATGCTGCCCACCGCCTCCAGCGTCGTACAGGAGGGTGACCAGCTCTACGTGCTGGTCACCGACGACATCGCCGCCTCGGTCACCGCGGTGGCCGCGACGCCGCCCGAAGGAGGGCACTGAGCCATGCGGATCGCCATCGCGGGCGCCGGCAACGTGGGCCGGTCGATCGCCCAGGAGTTGATCGACAACGGCCACCAGGTGATGCTGATCGAACGGCAGCCGCGGATGCTGCGCCCGGACCGGGTGCCCACCGCCGACTGGGTGCTGGCCGACGCCTGCGAGCTGGCCAGCCTGGAGGAGGCGAACGTCGCGGGCTGCGACGTGGTGGTCGCCGCCACCGGCGACGACAAGGTCAACCTGGTGGTGTCCCTGCTGGCCAAGACCGAGTTCGCGGTGCCCCGGGTGGTGGCCCGGGTCAACCGGGCCGAGAACGAGTGGCTCTTCAACGAGCAGTGGGGCGTCGACGTGGCGGTCAGCAAGCCCCGGGTGATGGCCGCGCTGGTCGAGGAGGCGGTCACCGTCGGCGACCTGGTCCGGTTGATGACCTTCCGGCAGGGCGAGGCGAACCTGGTGGAGATCACCCTGCCGCCGACCGCGCCCTACGTCGGCCAGCCGATCCACGCCGTGCCGCTCCCCCGGGACGCCGCGCTGGTGGCGATCCTGCGCGGCAAGCGGGTGCTGGTGCCCAGCCCCGACGACCCGATAGAGGCCGGCGACGAGCTGATCTTCGTGTGCACCGCCCAGGTGGAGGACGACGTGCGCGCGGTGATCCTCGGCCCGGACAGCGTGGAACGGACCCGGGGCGCGGCCTGAGCCGCCGGCGGCGCCGGGGGCCAGCTCAGGCGTCCCGCAGCCGAACGGACGGAGGATGCTCCGGCTCAGCCGCCGGGCAGCGGCTGGGGGGCGGATTCCCGGGTCACCCGACGCACCGTCCAGACCGTGATCAGCAGCAGCAGCGCGTACGGCGGGTAGCCGAGGGCGAGCCGGGCCACCCCCAGGGCGGTGTCCTGGTGGGCCAGGTAGAGCCCGGCCTGCACCCCGACCTTGGCCAGCCACACCACGCCCCAGAGCACGGTGAGCTGGGTGAAGGTGCGCACCAGCCGGGGATCGTCGCGCCACTCGGAGCGCCCCTTGGCCACCAGCACCGACCAGATCCACCCCACCAGGGGCTGCCGGATCGCCGCGGAGAGCAGCAGGGCGATGCCGTAGCCGATGCCGTAGAGGATGCCCGGGAGGTAGAAGTCCCGTTCGTCCCCGGTACGCCAGGCGATGGCCGCCCCGATCCCGACGCCGAAGAGCCCGTTGACGGCGTGCCGGACCGGGCGGCGCTGGACCAGCCGGACCACCGCGATCAGCAGCGCCACCCCGATCGAGGCGATCACCGCCGGCCGCAGCTCCCCGACCACGTTGGCCAGCACGAAGACCACCACCGGGATGCTGGACTCGACCAGCCCGCGCCAGCCGCCCAACTGGTCGGCCATCTGCTCGGCGAGGCTGGGCAGCTGTTCGTCGTCCGCCGGGGTGGTCTGCGGCTCGGTGGCCGGGGGCTGTCCCGTCGTCACTTCGGCGACTCCAGCTCGTAGTACGGGTTGTAGATGACCTTGCGGTCGTCCCGGACGGACACCCGGCCCCGGGCGGTGAGGTGCCGGCCCGGCTCGATGCCGACGATGTGCCGTCGACCCAACCAGACCAGGGTGACCACGTCACTGCCGTCGTAGAGGTCGGCCTCCAGGGTGGGCAGGTTGGTACGCGGCGTGTAGACCACCGTGCGGAGCCGCCCGGCGACCGAGACCACCTGCCCCCGCATGCACTGACGGGCCAGCACGCCACCGGACTCGGCGCTCTCCCGGCGTAGCTCCTGTGCCTCGATCTCGGCCTCGCTGGCGGTGAACCGGCGCAGGATGCCCCGGAGCGACATCCGGCTCTCGTCGGTCGACATGACCTCCGCGTCACCTCTCCACGCTGACCGGTCGGCACCGGCGCTGCCCCGACCCCGGAGCGGGACCGTGCCGCCAGCGTACGCCGATCGGCCCCCGACGGCGTCGGTGCGGTGAGCCCGTCCCGGCCGACGCCCGACCCGCCCGGCCGGAGGCCACCCGGCCCGACGTCCCGCCGCCACCGCCCGGCCCGGGGTGTCCCCGGCCGCAACCCCGACGAGGGTGCCGACGGACCCCCTGCCGGTACGCCACCACCACCGGACAGCGGTCCGGGCCGGACGCGGCCACCTCGGGTGGCGACGTCCGGCCCGGACCGCGTCGGTCAGGTCTCGCGCGGGGCGGTCGCCGCGGCGTCGCCGCCCTCGACCTGGTCGGCCATCTCCCGGGGCAGCCGCAGCGGCAGCGGCTCGCGGACCGGTTTCGCCTCCTGCCCCCGGTCGACCACCAGGCCGTCCAGGCAGGTGGCGAGCGGGCCGGCCGCGGCCGGGTCGGTGGCGACGGCACCCTGGTAGACGCCCCGCACCATCCAGCGCGGCCCGTCGATGCCGACGAAGCGCAGGTCGGTCGGTCCGTCCGGGGTATTCACCCGGGCGTGCAGCTCGATGCCGTACTCGCCCTGGGCCTCCTGGGCGGTGGCGCCGTCGCCGATCAGCGACTGCCGGATCTCCTCACGCACCTCGTCCCAGATGCCCTCGGAGCGGGGCGCGGCGAAGACACCGAGCTGGAGGGCGTTGTCCCCGTGCACCAGCACCACCTGCTGCACGACGCCCTGGGGGTCGGCCTGCACCCGCACCTCGACCCCGGACACCGCCGGGATGTGCAGGCTGCCCAGGTCGAGGCGCTGCACGTCGTCCGGTGCCTCGGCGAGGTCGTACGGGCCACGGGCCGGGCCCGCCGCCTCGGACGAGTCGAGGACGTCGGCCCGCTGGTCACGGGCGTGCCGCCCACCGTCGGCCCGCTTTCGGGAGAAGATCACTGCGCCCACCCTCCGCTGTTCGCACTCACCCTGCCACCTCTTCCGTCCGTTTGCCCGCCCGGTCGGCGCCCTCAGGCCCGGTCGGGCCACCGGGCGGGGGCACGAGCCCGGCGTGGCCGCCGGTCGACCCGTGTCCGCCGGTCCCCCGTCGGGACCCGGGCAGCACCGCCACCGGTTGGAAATCGGCCCGCTCCACCCGCTGGACAACGAGTTGCGCGATGCGATCGCCACGGGAGATCTTCGCCGGTGCGTCCCGATCATGGTTGATCAGGTTGACCAGGATCTCACCCCGGTAGCCGGCGTCGACCGTACCGGGCGCGTTGAGCACCGTCACGCCGAGCCTGGCGGCCAGCCCGGAGCGCGGGTGGACCAGGCCGACGTAGCCCTCCGGCAGGGCCAGCGCCACGCCGGTGGGGACCAGGGCCCGGCCGCCGGGGGGCAGCTCGACGTCCGCGGCGGCCACCAGGTCGGCCCCGGCGTCACCGGGATGGGCGTACGCGGGCAGCGGCAGCTCCGGGTCGAGCTGCCGCACGGGCACGGGTACGACGTGGGTCACGATCTGCCTCTTCCGTCGGCGTTCACGGGGTGCCCCTGCCATCCTGCCGGGTCGTCCGGCCGTCGTGTTCCGTACCCTTCGAGTGTGAGCCTGTCGCCTTCCCCGTCGTCGCCGACGCCGCGCGTCGCGGCCGTCCCGGCGTACTCCGAGCGGCTCGGTCTGCCGTGGTGGTGCTGGCTGGCCGGGCTCGCCCTGGCCGGGCTCGCCGCCGCCGAGCTGTGGATGGGCGCCGAGGGGGTGCGGGCCTGGCTGCCCTTCGTGCTGCTGCTGCCGGCCGTCCTGGCCGGGCTGTGGTGGCTGGGCCGGGTCCGGGTCGCGGTCGACGGCGGTGAGCTGCGGGTCGACGACGCCCACCTGCCCGTGCGGTACGTCGCCGACGCCGTCCCGCTCGACGCCGAGGGCCGGCGCGAGGCGCTCGGGGTGGGCGCGGACCCGTTGGCCTTCGTGGTGCAGCGGCCGTGGATCGGCGGCGCGGTGCAGGTGGTGCTCGACGATCCGGCGGACCCGACCCCGTTCTGGGTGGTGAGTTCCCGCCGGCCGACCGAGCTGGCCGCCGCGCTGCTGGCCGCCCGCGACGCGGCCTGAACCAGCCCCGACCTGAACCAGCCCGGCCTGAACGCGCCCGGTCAGGGCAGCCCGGTCAGGGCAGCGCGGGTCGGCCGCCGGGGGGCAGCTCCCGGCGTTGCTTGCGCAGGTCGCGGCGGAGCTGATCGGCCAGCGACCGGGTGGCCCGGCGGTTGAGGTAGCTGGCGACGGCGGCCCCGGTGAGGAACGGACCCAGCGTGGTCAGATTGCGGCCGAAGCGCTTGAGCAGGGTGTCGCGTAGTTCCTTGCGGGCGGCGGTGCCGAGCACCGCGCCCACCCCGACGCCCGGCATCATCGGGTTGACTCCCCGCTGGCTGGCCCAGGACTGGACCAGGGCGACGGTCCGGGGGGTCCCGCCGGTAGGCAGCGGCGCGCCGTAGATCTCGTGCAGCTCGCCGATCAGCTTCAGCTCGATCGACACCACGGCCACCGTCTCGGCGGCCAGCAGCACCGGGGCGGAGAGCAGGGTCGGGGCGACGACCCACTCCACCGCGGCGACGCCGCCACCGGCCGCACCCACCCCGGCGGTGGCCCGGGTGGCGTTGCGGACGAGCCGGTCGGCGAGTGCCTCGTCGTCCAGGCCGGGGAAGTGCCGCCGCAGGGTGGCCAGGTCCCGGACCGGGATGTGCGGCGCGACGTCGGCGACCGTGTCGGCCATCCAGCGCAGCGCCGCCCTCGGCTTGAACAGGTCGGCGAGCCCCCGGCTGCGGGCCTGACCGACCAGCCGGGTGAGCAGTTGCCGACGCCGGGCGGGCGCGATGTCGTCGGCGGTCAGCGCCGCCACCGTCGCACCCAGCTCGTCGCCGGCCCGGGCAGCAGCCGGATCACCCCCGGAGGCCCCGTTCCCGGGTATGGCGACGGGCGGCCCGGCATCGGACAGCGGACCGTCCGGGTCGGACTCGCCGTGCCGCTCGCCGTGCTCGTTCATCCGCCTGCCCTCCCGAGGTTCCCACCGGTGGTGGTGGACGCCTACACGAGTCAAGCAGCAACCCGCCGTATGCGCACGGCGGCTCGGGCAGCGGCGGCCCCGCAAGGAGGCCGCCGCCGGTGTGGTGGGTACTCAGACGCACTCACGGCAGATCAGGTCGCCGTTGCGCTCGACTGCCAACTGGCTGCGGTGGTGCACCAGGAAGCAGCGTCCGCATCGGAACTCGTCCTGCTGCATCGGGAGGACCTTCACGGTCAGCTCCTCGTCGGCCAGGTCGGCGCCGGGCAGCTCAAAGCTCTCGGCCACCTCGGCCTCGTCGACGTCCACGGCGCCCGACTGTGAGTCGACCCGCCGGGCCTTGAGCTCTTCCAGGCTGTCCTCGCCGAGGTCGACCTCGTCGCGACGCGGGGCGTCGTAGTCGGTGGCCATCGGTTTCACTCTCCCATATCGATGTTGTCGCTTCCGGTTGTAACGCCGGGCGACGCTGTTTCGGTTCCCACTGGCCGGCCACCAATGTGTGTCGGTCGCCCCACCCGACGGCCTCTGGATCGAGGCCTCCGGGGCAAGCCCCGACGAGCGCGGTACCTTACCCCCTCCCAGGCGAGGCATGTATACCGCCCTCGCGGCTGAGATGTACGCCCCAGCACCCCAAGATGTTCCCAATGTGACTCAGGCGACACGAAGATAGGGGTAGTAGTACCCCGTTCCCGGTTGGCGCGCCGGCATGTCGGACTGTTTCCACGCGACTGCCGGACAACCGTTAACCTCAGCGGCGTACTCGACGGCCGACGACGCTGCCCGCCGCCGACGTTCGCCGCCACCACCCACTGTCCGGGAGCACCCAGATGAGCTTTGCGCGAGTGCGAGCACTCGTTGTCGTCGGCCTGCTGGCGGCCGTCGCCCTGGTCTTCGTCGTCGTCGCCGTGGTCCGCGACACCCAGGGCAGCGGGGCCAGCGCCAGGGGTTGCCCCGAGGGCTGGCCGCTGGCCGACCTGTCCCTGCGCACCTACAAGGATGTCAAGATCAACATCCTGAACGGCACCAGCGAGCCGGGCCTGGCCAGCAGCGTGGGCGACGACTTCCGGAACCGGAAGTTCCAGGTCAAGAAAGAGGGCAACGCCGCGCACTTCGACGGTGTCGCCCTCCTGCGCTTCGGCCCCAAGGGCGTCGGCTCCGCGCACCTGCTGCGGGCCTTCTTCCTCAACAACGCCGAACGGGACTACGACGCGAAGCGCCAGGACGACACGGTCGACGTGGTGCTGGGCGACGGCTTCCAGCAACTGGCCACCACCACCGAGGTCAACCAGTCCCTCGGCGACCTGGGCGCACCGACCGCACCCGAGGGCTCCTGCCCGATGCCGGTCGAGAACAAGTAACCGGCTGCCGGTCGCGGGACGCGTACCCGCCCGGTGGTCGCGGGACGGCTCACCGTCCAGCCGGGTCGGATGCCGGAACGCCCCGGGTCGGCGGCTCCGGCCCCGCACCGGGACCGCCCGACGAACAGTCACCCAGGCGACCCTCCCGGCGGCGGGATCGGACCGGGGCTCGACGCGGCGTCGACGCCCACCGTCCAGGCCGGGTCGCACCGCCACCGCCGGACCGGCCGGGTTCAGGGCCCGCCGGAGGCGTCCAGGGCGGCCAACCGGGTGTGCAGCGGCGTGAACAGCGCTGGAGGGGCCGCGATGACCAGGTCGGGGCCGGGCGGTTCGCCGTTCAGCCCGGTCACCCGTAGCCCGGCCTCCGCAGCGACCAGCCCACCGGCGGCCAGGTCCCAGGCGGCCAGCCCCTTCTCGTAGTAGGCGTCCACCCGCCCCTCGGCGGCCAGGCAGAGGTCCAGCGCCGCCGCCCCCATCCGCCGGATGTCCCGGACGTCCCCGATCAGCTCGGCGACCACCCGGGCCTGGTGCAGGCGACGGCCGGAGTCGTAGCCGAAGCCGGTGGCGACCAGCGCCTGCCCCAGGTCGGTCTCGGCGGAGCAGCGCACCCGTGCACCGTCGCGCCAGGCGCCGCCGCCCACGGTGGCGGTCCACTCCTCGCCGGTCGACACGTTGCGGACCACCCCGGCGACCACCTCGCCGTCCACCTCGGCGGCGAGCGACACCGCGCAGTACGGCAGCCCGTACAGGTAGTTCACCGTGCCGTCGATCGGATCGACGATCCAGCGCACCCCACCTGCCCGGACCGCCCCGGCCTCCGCGCCGCCGTACTCCTCACCGAGCACCACGTCGTCCGGACGGGCCGCGCGCAGGGCCTCGCGGACCTGTCGCTCCACCGCCCGGTCGGCGGCGGTGACCACGTCGGTGGCGGTGCTCTTGGTGGCCGCGACCGAGACCCCCTCGGCCCGCATCCTGGCCGCGGTCGTGGCGGCGTCCCGGGCCACCTTGATCGCGATCTCCAGCAGGTTCTGCGGTGTCGGCGTCGAACCGGTCATCGAAACTGCCCCTTTCGCGCCGCGATACGGGCACCGGACGCACCAGCGGAGACCCGGGACCCGACGGACCCGCCCCTGTCGTCCGGCGCGACACGCGTGCCCCGCGGCACATCACCGATCTCGTCCGGACAGCATAGGCAGGCGCGGTCGCGGCCCTGACGCTCACCGGTGTGGGGGCAGGTCCGGGCACCGACCCACCGCGCTCCCGGCCCGGTCGACCGGCTGGCCACAAAGTCGACATCCGGGCCGAACCGGCGGTACAGACGGCCGGTTGCCGTGCGCCGCAGGATGATCGCGGCAACCGGGGTTACAATTCACCCTGCCCACGCGCCACGGACCGCAGCCGCACAGCCGGCCCGGGACACGGGGGTCACTCAACGACATCGCACGGCACGGCACGCCACGCTGCGCCGGACGACCCCGGCCGTGCTCGCTCTTCGCCTCCGGAAGGTCATTCGTGACAGAACCCCGCCAGCCCGGCGCCGACGTTCGCTCGCTCACCGACACCCTGATCGCCCACGCCCAGAGCGCCGGTGGTCAGCTCACGTCGGCCCAGCTCGCGCGCACCGTCGAGACCGCCGAGGTGACCCCGGCCCAGGCCAAGAAGATCCTGCGGGCGCTCTCCGAGGCGGGCGTCACCGTGGTGGTCGACGGCTCCGCCAGCACCCGTTCCCCCCGCCGGGTGGCGGCTGCGCGATCGGCCACCCCGGCCTCGCGCGCCACCACCGCCAAGACGACCAAGAAGGCCGCCGCGCCGGCCCCGAAGCAGGCACCCGCCGCCGAGGAGACCACCGCGCCCACTCCGCGCAAGGTGGCCCCCCGCAAGGCGGCCACCACCGCGGGGGTGGCCGCCAAGGCCGCCACCCCGGCCGCCAAGGCGACGAAGTCCACCCGCGCCACCAAGGCGACGGTGGCCGCTGCCGGCGCCGGCAAGGCCGCCGGGAAGGCCAAGGGCGAGGGCGCCGAGGGTGAGATCGATCCCGAGCAGCTGGCCGCCGAGATCGAGGACGTGGTGGTCGAGGAGCCGGCCGAGCTGACCCGGGCCGCCGAGACCGATGCCGCCGCCTCCGCCACCGACAACGACTTCGAGTGGGACGACGAGGAGTCCGAGGCGCTCAAGCAGGCGCGGCGGGACGCGGAACTCACCGCCTCCGCCGACTCCGTCCGGGCGTACCTCAAGCAGATCGGCAAGGTTCCGCTGCTCAACGCCGAGCAGGAGGTCGAGCTGGCCAAGCGGATCGAGGCCGGGCTCTACGCCGCCGAGCGGCTGCGTGCCGCCGACGACGGCGAGGAGAAGCTCACCCGGGACATGCAGCGAGACCTGCTCTGGATCTCCCGGGATGGCGAGCGGGCCAAGAACCACCTGTTGGAGGCCAACCTCCGGCTGGTCGTGTCGCTGGCCAAGCGCTACACCGGGCGGGGGATGGCTTTCCTCGACCTGATCCAGGAGGGCAACCTCGGCCTGATCCGCGCGGTCGAGAAGTTCGACTACACCAAGGGCTACAAGTTCTCCACGTACGCCACCTGGTGGATCCGGCAGGCGATCACCCGGGCGATGGCCGACCAGGCCCGCACCATCCGCATCCCGGTGCACATGGTCGAGGTGATCAACAAGCTCGGCCGGATCCAGCGCGAGCTGCTCCAGGACCTGGGCCGCGAGCCCACCCCGGAGGAGCTGGCGAAGGAGATGGACATCACACCCGAGAAGGTGCTGGAGATCCAGCAGTACGCTCGGGAGCCCATCTCGCTCGACCAGACCATCGGTGACGAGGGCGACAGCCAGCTCGGTGACTTCATCGAGGACTCGGAGGCCGTGGTCGCCGTCGACGCCGTCTCGTTCTCGCTGCTGCAGGACCAGCTCCAGCAGGTCCTGCAGACGCTCTCCGAGCGCGAGGCGGGGGTGGTACGGCTGCGCTTCGGCCTGACCGACGGCCAGCCGCGTACGCTCGACGAGATCGGCCAGGTCTACGGGGTGACCCGGGAACGGATCCGGCAGATCGAGTCCAAGACGATGTCCAAGCTCCGGCACCCGTCGCGCTCCCAGGTGCTTCGGGACTACCTGGACTGAGCCGGTTACGTCAACCCGTCGTGTCGGTTTGATCACCAGGCGTAGAACATTCGAAGGTGACCGGTCCAATACGTGTTTGTGATCGTTGACGTGGCACCCTGGTGGCACGGCACACTGTCCTTCCCGTCAGGTGTGACCTCGGTCCCCCGCGGGCACACTGGGAAGGCGGGGCCCGGTAAGGGTGTTGCACGATGAGTGAGCAACGACCGAAGAGAGTGTTCATCGGTGACGACCAGAGGAGGAAGGCGATGACCCCGACCCTCACGCCGCCGCCCGAAACGGTGGCTCCCCCAGCCGCCGATGAACGGTGCGACCGCTGCAATGCTGCCGGCAAGCTCCGTATCAGTCTGGCGGGTGGGAGCGAGTTGGTGTTCTGTGGGCACCACGCGAACAAGTACGCCGAGGATCTCGTGAAGATCACGGTGAAGTTCGCAACGGACCCGGAGTTCAGCTGGCGAGGCGCCGATCTGATGGCGAACTGACGGTAACCCCTACGACGACATAAGCCGGCCGGAGGCACCCAAGGGTGCCTCCGGCCGGCTTATGTCCACCCCCACCCCCACCCCCACCTCGCCACCCCCCACCGCACCCGCCGACTCCGGTGATCAAGAGGTTTTGGTCACCGGAGCGCCGTTTGTTGACCAAAACCTCTTGATCACCGGAGTCCGGGCGGGGGGCGGGTGGGGCGGGTGGGGCGGGTGGGGGCGCAGGGGTGGGTGGGGTTAGAGGGTTTGGAGGGTGGCTATGCGTTCTTCCAGTTGCTCGATGGTGGCCTGGGCGCTGGGGGGGCCGCCGCAGAGTCGGCGGAGTTCCGCGTGGATCTTGCCGTGGGGAAGGCCGGTGCGGTGGTGCCGGGCGGCCACCAGAGCGTTCAGCTGACGCCGTAGCGCCACCCGGCGCTGGGCAGCACTCAGGGGTACCGCGGGGGCGGCGGGGGCCGGAGCGGCCGGCTCAGCGGTCTGGACGGCCGCTCGGCGGCGCTGCGCGGCGAGCTGATCGGCCTGGCGCTTGGTCAGCAGCTGCGACACCTGGGCGGCGGTGAGCAGGCCGGGCAGCCCGAGGTACTCCTCCTCCTCCGGGGTGCCGGCCTGGGCGGCGGTGCCGAAGGAGGCCCCGTCGAAGATCACCTGGTCCAGCTCGGCGGTCGCGGAGAGCGCGGTGAACCGCTTCTCCAGCTCGCCGCTGGCCTGGTCGTCGCGCTGGGCCCGCTCCAGCAGTTCGTCGTCGAAGCCCTCCCGGTCCTTGGGCTTGCCGAGCACGTGGTCCCGCTCGGCCTCCATCTCACTGGCCAGTCCGAGCAGGTGCGGCACGCTCGGCACGAAGACCGAGGCCGTCTCGCCGGCGCGACGGGCCCGGACGAACCGACCGATGGCCTGGGCGAAGTAGAGCGGGGTGCTGGCGCTGGTGGCGTACACCCCGACGGCCAGCCGGGGGATGTCGACGCCCTCGGAGACCATCCGGACCGCCACCAGCCACCGCTGCTGGGACACCGCGAACGTCGCAATCCGCGCGGACGCCCCCTGGTCGTCGGAGAGGACCACGGTGGCCTTCTCGCCGGTCACCTGCTCGATCAGCTTGGCGTACGAGCGGGCGTTCTGCTGGTCGGTGGCGATGATCAGGCCACCGGCGTCGGGCATCCCCGCGTTGCGCAGCACGGTCAGCCGGGCGTCGGCCGCCCGCAGCACCTGCGGCATCCAGTCGCCGGCCGGGTCGAGCGCGGTGCGCCAGGCCTGGGCGACGAGGTCCTGGGTCATCGGCTCGCCGAGCCGTGCCGCCAACTCGTCGCCGGCGTTGGTGCGCCACCGGGTCTCCCCCGAGTACGCCAGGAACAGCACCGGACGCACGACCCCGTCGCGCAGCGCGTCGGAGTAGCCGTAGACCGAGTCGGCGCGGGACCGCAGCAGCCCGTCACCGCCGCGCTCGTAGGTGACGAACGGAATCGGGTTGTCGTCGGAGCGGAACGGCGTGCCGGTGAGCATCAGCCGGCGTACCGCGGGGTCGAAGGCGTTCTTGACCCCGTCGCCCCAGGAACGGGAGTCCCCGGCGTGGTGGATCTCGTCGAGGATGACCAGGGTGCGGCGGGTCATGGTGCGCCGCCGGTGCACCTGCGGGGCCATCCCGACCTGGGCGTAGGTGACGACCGCGCCATGGAAGTCGGCGGCGGAGTGCAGGTCGGCGTTGCGGAACGCGGAGTCGAGTTGGATGCCGACCCGGGCGGCGGCCTGCGCCCACTGGGTCTTCAGGTGCTCGGTCGGGGCGACCACGGTGACCGCCTCGATGGTGCCGTCGACCAGCAGCTCGGCGGCGATCCGCAGGGCGAAGGTGGTCTTGCCGGCGCCCGGGGTGGCCACCGCCGTGAAATCGTCGGTACGACGGCGCAGGTACTCCACCATCGCCTTGCGCTGCCAGGCCCGCAGGGGCGGGAACGTCTCCAACGCCGGCAACCGGGGTGCCACCCGAGGCTCCTCTCCGACCGCACGAGGCGGATCCGGGCCGAGGGCCACGGTTCCGCCGCCCATGAAAACGCCTCCGCGCCGGGCATGCCGCGAAGGCCGGCCCAGCATAACCAGCCGGGCCCGGCAACCCCAGCCGACACCACGCCGACCGGTCCTCAGGAGGGTGGGCGGCCGATGCCGGTCTCCGGGGGCCGCACCGCCGCCACCGGGGCCGACCAGCGCCGTCGCAGCGCCACCAGGCGCAGGACGAAGACCAGCAGCGCCGCTGCGGTCAGCCCGCCCACCCCGGCGTACCCGAGCCCCGCCAACAGCACCACCATGATCGAGCCGGCGAGGGCGGCGACGGCGTAGATCTCCCGGCGCAGCACCACCGGGATCTCGGCGGTGAGCAGGTCCCGCCCCAGGCCGCCGCCGATCGCGGTGAGCATGCCGATCACCACGGCGCCGACCGCCGGCACCCGGGCGTCGAGCGCCTTGAGCGTGCCGGTGACGGTGAACAGGCCCAGGCCGGCGGCGTCCAGCACCAGCACGGTGGTGCGCAGCCGGGCGAGCTGCGGGTGCAGCCAGAACACGGCGGTGGCGGTGACCGCGGCGGTGGCGGCGTAGCGCCAGTCGGCGAAGGCGAGCGGTGGGACCTCGTCGATGACCAGGTCGCGGAAGATCCCACCGCCCAGCGCGGCGACGAACCCGACGAAGACGACGCCGAACAGGTCGAGCCGCTTGGCCACCGCCGCGGAGGCGCCGGAGGCGGCGAAGACGGCCACCCCGGTCAGGTCGGCCAGGAGCAGGGCGGTGGAGGTGTTCACACCGCCGTAGGTTACGCCGGGCGGCCCGCCCGGCTGCCCGGGATCACTCGCGGTACGAGTCGTAGATCTCCTTGCACTTGGGGCAGACCGGCGAGCCGGGCTTGGCGGCCTTGGTCACCGGGAACGTCTCGCCACAGAGCGCCACCACGTAGGTGCCCATCACGGCGCTCTCGGCGATTTTCTCTTTGCGTACGTAATGGAACATCTCGGGACCGGTGTCGGCGTCCTTCAACTCCGGACGCTCAAGAACCTCTGTACTCACAGTCACACCTCCAACTGCACAAGTTTGGCAGGTCGACCGAGTCCGGTCCACCGCAGCCCACCTCGACGGCGGCCAGTTACGGTAACGGACGTGACCACTTTTCACCTCCGCCTCGGCACCGAGGTCGCCGACGCCCTGCGTGACGGCCGTCCCGTCGTCGCCCTGGAGAGCACCATCGTCTCGCATGGACTGCCCCGACCGGACAACCTGCGGGTCGCCCGCGAGATCGAGCAGACGGTACGGGACGCCGGGGCCGTCCCCGCCACCATCGGCATGGTCGGTGGCGAACTCGTCGTCGGCCTCGACGACGCCCAACTGACCCGCCTCGCCACCGTCGACGGTGTGGCCAAGCTCTCCGTCCGCGACCTCGCCGTGGCCGCGGCCACCGGCGCGGACGGCGCCACCACCGTGGCCGCCACCAGTGCGGTGGCCGCCGCCGCAGGAATCGGTGTCTTCGCCACCGGCGGGTTGGGCGGGGTGCACCGGGAGGCGGCACAGACCTTCGACGAGTCGGCCGACCTGGGCACCCTGGCCCGTACCCCGATCGCGGTGGTCTGCGCGGGGGTCAAGTCGATCCTCGACGTCGGCGCCACCCTGGAGCGGCTGGAGACCCTCGGCGTGGGGGTGGTCGGCTACCGCACCCGACGCTTCCCCGGTTTCTACCTGACCGACGCCGGGTTCGACCTGGACTGGTCGGTGGACTCCCCCGAGCAGGTCGCCGAGGTGCTGGCCGCCCGGGAACAGCACGGCGTGCACAGCGGCGGACTGCTCGTGGCCAACCCGCTCCCGGTCGACGAGCAGCTCGATCCGGCACTGCACGACCGGACCCTCACCGAGGGGCTGGCCCGGCTGCACCGCGACGGCGTCACCGGCAAGGCGGTCACCCCGTTCCTGCTGGCCCACTTCCACTCGGCCACCGAGGGCGCCAGCCTGGCGGTCAACATCCGGATCATCCTGCGCAACGCCGACCTGGCGGCCCGGATCGCGGTCGCGTCGGCCCGACGCGGCACGGCATGACCGGTCCGGGTCGGATCGTGGTGGTCGGCGACCTGATCACCGACGTGGTGGCGGTGCTCGCCGGAGCACTGGCCACCGGCTCGGACACCCCGGCGGCCATCAAGGTCACCGGCGGTGGTCAGGCGGCCAACACCGCCGCCTGGATCGCCGCCCAGCACGCTCCGGTGACGCTGGTCGGCGCGGTCGGCGACGACAGCGCCGGTCGGGACCGGGTGGCCGAGCTGGAGCGGGCGGGGGTGGACTGCGCGATCGAGGTGCATCCGCAGGCCAGCACCGGGACGGTGATCGTGCTGGCCACCGCCGACGAGCGGACCATGGTCACCGAGCGGGGTGCCAACCTGCGGTTGACCGCCGGGCACGTCGACCGGGCCCTGGCGGCGACGCCCGACGCGACCCACCTGCACCTGTCCGCGTACTGCCTGCTGGATGCCGGGTCGCGACCGGCCGGGCTGCGGGCGTTGGCCGCGGCCCGCGAGCGTGGGCTGACCACCAGTGTCGACGCCGCCTCCGCCGCGCCGCTGCGGCGCATCGGCGCGGCGGCCTTCCTGTCCTGGGTACGCGACATCGACCTGCTGCTGGTCAACGCGGACGAGGCGGGGGTGCTGGCCGGCGGGCTGGACCCGGCGGCACAGGCGCGAGCGTTGTCGGCGGCGGCCCGTCGGGTGGTGGTCAAGCGCGGCGGCGCGGGTGCGATCTGGGTGGACCGGCGGGCCACCGTCGGGGTGACCCCCTCGCTGCGGGTCGCCGTGGTGGACGTCACCGGCGCGGGGGACGCCTTCGCGGCGGGTCTGCTCACCGCGTGGACGACCGGCGCGACACCGCGTGCCGCGCTGACCCGGGCCGCCGACCTGGGCGCCCTGGCGGTGTCCACGGTGGGTGCCCGTCCGGAGGCGACCGGCGGGTAGCGGTGCCGGCACCGGAGCGGCGGTCAGGGTTCGACGTCGATGATCCGGTGCGGACGCTCCTCGGCGGTGAGGCTCATCGGTGGGGTCTCGTCGCGGTGGCGGGGCTGGAACCTGTTGGCGAGGCGGTGTTCCTCCTTGGGCGGACGGTCGTTGGCGAGCAGCACCGCCAGCCAGGGAATGAGGATCATGCCCAGCGCCACCAGGGGCAGCCAGAGCCAGAGCAGCGGGGCCTTCGTGCCGACCAGGACCGCTCCGGCGATCACGCAGGCCACCCGGATGCCCATCATCAGCACATACCGCTTCTGCCTGCTGGTGAGCTGGTCGTCCTGGCTGCGCGAGGCGTCGGTGATCAGAATCGGCTGGTACGCCTGACGCTTCACCATGGACCTCCTGAGGAATTGCCCCCATCCTGTCACCGCACCGCCTTGATCAGCGAAAATCGTCGCACTGAGGTGCGTGTTACGTGCGTGGTACGCTGCCCCGGTGGGCAGCCGGTTCAGCTTCACCGACGAGGCGTTGGCCAACCTGCGGGTCTACGACGTCACCCCCGGGGAAGTCTGGGAGGCGCTGCACAGCACCCGCCGGGTGATCCGGCACCTCGGCGAGGACCTGACGGTCGTCTACGCCGCGAGCCGGCACGGTCGACGCCTGGCCGTTCTGCTCGCCGAGGCCGACGGCACCGACCACGACTGGGACGTCCTCTCCGCCCGCGAACTGAGCGACGTCGAGGCCAAGCGCTACGACGAGACCGTGCGGAGAACGCGCCGATGAGGAGGCGACGGCGATGAACCGTAACGAGGCCATCAAGCGATTCCACGGCGGCGACGACGCGTTCGCCGAGCTGATCGACGACAGCCCGCCGGTGGAACTACCCTCCCCCGACACCGACGTGCCGATGGTCAGCCGCTCGGTACGCCTGCCGATGGACACCTACGAGCGGGTCCGGGCGGCAGCCGAGGCCCGCGGCATCGGGGTGACCACGCTCATGCGGCAGTGGATCGAGGCCGGCCTGGCCGACCTGGACGACTCGGCCACCGTGTCGCTCGCCGACGTACGCCGGGCGCTCGCCTCGCTCTCCCGCCCCACCGCCGCGTGACCCGCACTGCCGCCGCGTGATCCACACTGCCGCCGCGTGATCCACACTGCCGCCGCGTGATCCGCCCCAGCGCCTGACGCGCGGCCCCGGCAGCGGGGCGGTCTCAGAGGGCCGGGTGAGGCAGCTCCGGGGCCTGCCCGCGGGCCCGGCGGTAGTCGGCGACGGTGATCGCCGCCAGCACGGTGGCCGCCGCGGCCAGCGCCAGCACGGTGGCCGTCCGGGTCGCGACGGGCACCAGCACGGCCAGGGCGAACACCCCGATGATCCGGGACCGGGAGACCCGCCCGAAGATCTCGTACTCGAAACGGGCCCGGGCGAGCAGGAACACCGCCGGGCCGCCCATCAGGAAGACCGCCCAGGACAGCTCGGTGCGCTGGTACGGGTGCACGATGGCCAACTCGTAACCGACCGCCGTGGCCAGCACTCCGGCGACGATCACCAGGTGCGTCCAGCTCGCCGACTCCCCCAGCCGGCCGGGGCTCCGGGCCACCCGGATCGCCTCGGTGAGCAGGTGACCCGCCCGGTGGAAGTAGATCCGCCAGAGCAGCACGGTGGTGACGAAGGACAGCAGGAAGGCGCCCGAGCTGACGCCGGAGAAGCTGTGCCCGCTGAAGGACAGCCCGATGATGAGGATGTTCTCGCCGAGGGCGATCAGGAAGAACTGCTGGTACCGCTCGGCCAGGTGCTCCCCCAGCACCGCCCAGGTGGAGGTGCGGGTCGCCCCGAGGCGGGGCACGGGCCAGCCGAACATCAGCCCGGCGTAGTCGACCACCACGGCCAACGACCAGCAGGCCAGCCGCCACGGCCCGGTCGACACCGCACCGAGCACCCAGGGCACCGCGCTCATCGCCGCCCAGGACGCCACCCGAATGGTGACCAGCCGACGTGGATGTCCCCGCAGCGCCAGGGTGAGGAAGAGCGGTCGACCCACCTGCACCGCCACGAACGCGAGAGCGAAGGCCAGCCCCCGGCTGTCGAAGGCCCGGGGGGTGGCGACCGCCATCACCAGGCAGCCCAGCATGGTGTAGACCACCACGAACTGGATCTCCGGACGCTCCGGCTCGTACCGGCTGGTGACCCAGGCGGTGAACGTCCAGACCGCCCAGAAGGCCAGAAAGATCAACAGGGTCTGGACGATCTCGGCCAGCAGGTCCTGGCGGGTGGCGCTCAGGTCGTCGATGATCCGCTGGGACACCCGGGTCAGCGCGAAGACGAACACCAGGTCGAAGAAGAGTTCCAGGAAGGTGGCCCGGGGCGAACTCACCCCGCCGCGCAGCAGCGCCGCACCCCGCTCGTCCGCCATCGCCCACCCGTCGCCGCTGTCGCGGATCTCAACGAACCGCCCCGGCTCCGGTTGCGTCAGCCCCGGTCGGCCTTCGCCGCCGCCTTCACCTGCTGCTTGTGCGCGCGGACCCGGCGCAGCGACTCCGCGTCGGTGACGTCGGCGACCGACCGGTAGGTGTCCGCGTCGCCGTAGCCGCCGGCGGCCTCCCGCCAGCCGTCCGGGCGGACGCCGTACCGCTTGCCGAGCAGGGCGACGAAGATCTGTGCCTTCTGAGTGCCGAACCCGGACCGCCGACATCCGCCCGACCCGCCACGCCCGGACCCCCGGGATCGGACGAGCCGGGATCGGACGAGCCGCCGCGCCGGGCCGTCGAGGACCGGTCAATGGTGCGCCGGCCTTCGGTGGACGCGACGCGGCCCGGTGGACACCCGCGGTGTCCACCGGGCCGTCGGTGCCGGAGGGCGTCAGTTCACGACGAAGAGCAGCCGGTTCGGCGAGCCCGAGCCGGGGCTGGTGACCACGCCGGTGGTGGCGCTGCTGGTCAGGGAGCTGGCGACCTGAGCCGGGGTGTAGGCGGGGTTGGCCGACAGGACCAGCGCGGCAGCGCCGGCGACGTGCGGGGACGCCATCGAGGTGCCGTCGATCGTGTTGGTGGCGCTGTCGTTGGTGTTCCAGGACGAGGTGATGCGCGACCCGGGGGCGAAGAGGTCGACGCAGCTGCCGTAGTTGGAGTAGGAGGCCCGCGCGTCGGTGCTGGTGGTCGCGCCGACGGTGATCGCCGAGGCGACCCGCGACGGCGAGGAACTGCACGCGTCCGCGTTGGAGTTGCCGGCGGCCAGGGCGTAGGTGACGCCCGAGCTGATCGAGTTGGCGACCGCGGTGTCGAGGGTGGTGCTGACGCCGCCGCCCAGGCTCATGTTGGCCACCGCCGGCTTGACCGCGTTGGCGGTGACCCAGTTGACGCCGTTGATCACGCCGGTGGTGCTGCCCCGGCCCCGGCAGTTGAGCACCTTCACCGCGATCAGCTGGACGCCCTTGGCGACGCCGTACTTGGTGCCGCCGACGGTGCCGGCGACGTGGGTGCCGTGGCCGTTGCAGTCGGTGTTGTTGGAGTCGACCGTGTTGGTGCCCCAGGTGGCCCGGCCGCCGAAGTCGGTGTGGGTGGTCCGGATGCCGGTGTCGATGATGTAGGCCCGCACGTTGGTGGCCGTGTTCGGGTAGGTGTAGCTGGAGTTCAGCGGCAGGTTGCGCTGGTCGATGCGGTCCAGGCCCCAGGACGGCGGGTTGGCCTGGGTCGCCTGGGTGGTCATCACCCGGTCCTGCTCGACGTAGGCCACCGACGGGTCGGCGGCGAGCCGCCGGGCCTGGCTGGCGCTCATCTTCGCGCTGAAGCCGGTGAGCGCGGCGCTGTAGACGTCGGCGACGTTCCCGCCGTACCGCTTGGTCAGGCTGGCGGCCCGGTCCGGCACGGCGGTCCGGGCGGCGCGGCTGTTGGCGGCGCCGACGGCGTCGCCCTTCAGCACGACCAGGTAGCTGCCGCCGATCGCGTCCGGGGCGGAGGCGTAGCGGATCTGGCCGGTGGGGGCGGCGAGGGCGGGTGCGCCCGCGGCGACGGAGAGGGCCGCGGCGGCGGCCGCGACGGCGACCGCGCGGATCGCGCGACGCCGGGGGACGGACACGTCGGACATCGTCTGAGCTCCCTACCGGGTACGACCGGACAGGCGGGGCCGCCCGAGCGTCCCATCGACTGATGTTGAGGGAATGCTAACTAGACATTGACAGACGTAAAAGAGATAACGGCTGAAGGATTGAGCCGGTGTTATGGATGTCCCGGGTGCCCGCCACCGGACGCCCCCGCGCCAGGCAGGATGGCGGGGTGGACCGTGACGACATGCTGCTCTCCCCCGCCGGCGTCGAGGCGCTACGCGCCGCGCTCACCAGCGCCGACTTCACCGCCAACGGCATCGCCGGCCGGCTCGGCCCGCAGGCCACCGGCGGGGTGGCCCGCAACGACTTCCGGGCCGCGCTGCGCGCCACCGAGGACCGGGACCCGCTGGCCACCCTGATCCGGGTGTTCATCTGCGACCAGACCGAGCCGGAACCGGTGGTGGCCGCCGCGCTCGCCCCGCTCGACCTCGCCGAGGCGGTCGCCGCCGGGCTGGTCGAGCCGTCTGGTGACGGCCTGCGCGCCGGGGTGGACCTCGAGCCGTACGGGGACGACTGGTGGGTGCTGGCCGACGCACCGGCCAGCGCGCGGCCGGGTCGACCACTGCACAGCGAACACGTGCTCGGCATCGGCGGGGCCACTCAGACCCTGATCGGCGCGACCGTCCGCCACCCGGTACGCACCGCGCTCGACCTGGGCACCGGGTCCGGCGTGCAGGCCCTGCACCTGGCCACCCACGCCGGGCAGGTCACCGCCACCGACGTGTCGCAGCGGGCGCTGCGGTTCGCCGCCACCACCGCCGCCCTGAACGGGCAGGACTGGGAACTGCTGCGCGGCGACCTGGTCGCCCCGGTGGCCGGCCGGCGGTTCGACCTGGTGGTCAGCAACCCGCCGTTCGTGGTCGGGCCGGGCACCACCACCCACGTCTACCGGGACTCCGGCCGGGTCGGCGACGCGATCGGCGCGGAACTGGCCGCCGCCGCGCCGGGGCTGCTCACCGAGGGCGGCACCATGCAGTACCTGGCCAACTGGGTGCACGTCGCCGGGGAGGACTGGGCGGAGCGGGTCACCGGCTGGTTCGCCGGCACCGGCCTGGACGCCTGGGTGATCCAGCGCGAGGTGGCCGACCCGATGGCGTACGTCCACCTGTGGCTGACCGACGTCGGCGAGGCGGCCGACCCGCACCGGGCGGCGGCCTGGCTGGACTGGTTCGACGCGCACAAGGTCGAGGCGATCGGCTTCGGCATCGTCTCGCTGCGCCACAGCGGTCACGAGGACCCGGTCGTCCGGGTGGAGGACCTGCGTCAGCGGGTCGAGCCACCACTGGGCGACCAGGTCGCCGCCTGGTTCGACCGGCAGGACTTCCTCCGGGCCCGAGGCGCCGACGGCCTGCTCGCCACCCGCTACCGGGCGGCCCCCGGGCTGCAACTGCGCCAGGAGGCGACGATCGGCGACGAGGGCTGGGCGGTGGACCGGCAGGTCCTGACGATGCCGCACGGGCTGCGCTGGAGCGAGGAGATCGACCCGCTGGTGCTGGCCCTGGTCGGCGGCTGCGACGGACGGCTGCCGCTGCGCGACCAACTCGCCCTGCTCGCCGCCGCGCACGACGTCACCACGGACGAACTGGCCGAGGCGGCCGGCCCGATCGTGGCGCGACTGGTCGAGCGGGGCATCGTCGAACCGGTGACCGACTGATGCGGGCGGTGGTGCAGACGGTCGGCCGGGCCAGCGTCACCGTCGACGGCGAGGTCGTCGGCGCGATCACCGACGGCCTGCTGGTACTGCTGGGCATCACCCACACCGACACCCCCGAGCTGGCCCGGACGATGGCCCGCAAGGTGCACGAGCTACGCATCCTCGACGACGAGCGCAGCGCCGCCGACACCGGTGCCCCGATCCTGGTGGTCAGCCAGTTCACCCTCTACGGCGACACCCGCAAGGGCCGCCGCCCGAGCTGGACCGCCGCCGCCCCCGCCGAACTGGCCGAGCCCCTGGTCACCGCCGTGGTCGAGGCGCTACGCGCCCGGGGCGCGACGGTCGAGACGGGCCGCTTCCGCGCCCACATGATGGTCGAGAGCATCAACACCGGCCCCCGCACCCTCCTCCTGGACCTCTAACCCACCCCACGCCCTACCACCCCCGCCCCGCCCGCCCGGCCACCCCACGCCTCGCCCCGGTGATCAAGAGGTTTGCGTCAAGTTTGATCTTCTATTTGACGTAAACCTCTTGATCACCGCGGACAGGGCGGGGCGGGAGCGCAGGGTGGGGTGGGGGTCAGGAGAAGAGGCCTCGGCGTTGGAGGGACTGGCGGAGCCAGCCGTCGAGTTGGGCGGCCCAGTCGGTGCGGTCGACGGTGGCGTGGTCGACGGTGAACCGGCCGAAGGCGTCCCGGCCCTCGGTGAACAGGCCACCCCGCTTGTCCATCTCCAGCACCACCTGCACCTGGCGCGGGTCGGTGATGAAGGTGACCTCCAGCTGGTTGATCGCCCCGGCGTACTGCGGGGCGGGGTAGAACTCGATCTCCTGGTAGAACGGCAGGCTCTGCCGTACGCCATAGATCTGGCCGCGCTCGACGTCGGCGCGGGCGAACCGGAAGCCCAGCCGCAGCAGCGCCTCCAGCAGCCGTTCCTGCGCCGGCAACGGATGCACCGACACCGCGTCCAGGTCACCCTTGTCGACCGCGCGGGCCACCTCCAGCTCGGTACGCAGCCCCATGGTCATCCCGTGCAGGCGGTGGCCGTACAGGTCGGTCAGCGGGGTCTCCCACGGCACGGCGAACCGGAACGGGATGTCGTAACGCTGCCCGGCCTCCAGCCGGAACCGGCCGGTGACCTGCTGCCGGGCGAACTCCTGGGTGGTCTCGTACTCGGAGTCCGCGCCCTCCACCTCGACCCGGGTGAGCAGGCCCAGCGCCACGTACTCGATGTCGGTGGCGTGGTCGCCGCCGGCCACCTGGACCCGCCCCTCCAGCACCCCGCCGGGACGGCAGTTCGGGTTGGCGAGCACGGTCTCCACCGCCGGACCGCCCACCCCCATCGACTGCATGAGCCGCTTGAAGACCACCACGTCCTCCATTGCCTGTCGCATTGCCGACCCGGATGGCCGACCGCTGGCACGGTAGCCGGACCTGGCAAGACCCACGACGGCCGACACCCCGCATCCGACCGGATTGCTGTCGGGTCCCCGATCGCCTCACCCCCGTTTCACGTCCCGGTTGGAAAGCTGTCCATCACCGGAGCCGATGGCGCCGGTACGCGGCACCGAAAGCGGACACGGGGAGACACAGAGATGGCCCTGCAGATGATCGATAACCAGACGCGCCCGGCCACCACCATCGACGCCGAGCACGGCACCGACGCCCTCACCGACCTGGACGCCACCGACGAGCGCGGGGTCTCCACAGACCTGGTGCGGGCCTACCTCAACGGCATCGGCCGGACCAAGCTGCTCACCGCGGCCCAGGAGGTGGAGCTGGCCAAACGGATCGAGGCCGGGTTGTTCGCCGAGGAGAAGCTGTCCACGTGCACTCCCGTCTCCGGTGACCTGCACGCCGACCTCGCGCTGATCGCCCGGCAGGGGCGCGCCGCCAAGGACCACCTGCTCGAGGCGAACCTGCGGCTGGTGGTCAGCATCGCCAAGCGCTACACCGGGCGGGGGATGGCTTTCCTCGACCTGATCCAGGAGGGCAACCTCGGCCTGATCCGCGCGGTCGAGAAGTTCGACTACGCCAAGGGTTACAAGTTCTCCACGTACGCCACCTGGTGGATCCGGCAGGCGATCACCCGGGCGATGGCCGACCAGGCCCGCACCATCCGCATCCCGGTGCACATGGTCGAGCAGGTCAACCGGATGGTCCGGGTCCGCCGGGAGCTGTCGGTCACGCTGGGCCGCGAGCCCATCGTCTCCGAGGTGGCGCGGGCGATGGAGATCCCCGAGTTCCAGGTCATCGAGCTGATCTCGTACGACCGGGAGCCGGTCAGCCTCGACCAGGCCGTCGGCGAGGACGGCGAGAGCGCCCTCGGTGACTTCGTCGCCTCGGTGGACCAGCGCACCGAGCCGGGTGACGCGGCCGCCAACGGCGAACTGCGCAACGAGGTACGGATCGTGCTGTCCACCCTCTCGCAGCGGGAGCAGGCGGTGATCCGGCTCCGGTTCGGCCTGGACGACGGCCGGCAGCGCACCCTCGACGAGGTCGGCAAGGAGTTCGGCCTGTCCCGGGAGCGGATCCGGCAGATCGAGAAGGTCACCCTGCTCAAGCTGCGCGACCCGGAGCGGGCGCAGCGGCTGGAGGCGTACGCCTGCTGAGCGGGACGGTTCGGTGCAGGCCCCCGGCGGTTCGCCGGGGGCCTGCACCGTGTCGTACGGGGAAGCGTCGTACCGCTGCGGCAGGGTCGGGGGCATGAACTGGACCCTGGAAGTGGTGGTGGTGCCGGTCTCCGACGTGGACCGGGCCAAGGAGTTCTATGCCGACCGGCTCGGCTTCACCGTCGACCACGACACCCGGATCGGTGCCGACGTGCGGATCGTGCAGCTCACGCCGCCCGGGTCGGGTTGCTCGGTGGTGATCGGCCGGGGTGCGGTGCCCGACATGCCGCCCGGGTCGCTCCGGGGGCTCCAACTCGTCGTGTCGGACCTGGAGCGGGCCCACGCGGAACTGCTCGACAGGGGCGTACCGGTCAGCGACATCCAGGTGGTCGGCGTCAACCCCCGCCCGGTGCCCCACCCGCTGGACAACGTCGGCTTCCTCCACTTCACCGACCCCGACGGCAACGGCTGGGCGGTACAGCAGATCTCCGACCGGACCTGACCCACCACACCGGCCACCGCAGGGAGGCCGGGACCCGACGGTGGGTCACCGGCATCGACCACGGGCGGCGGCGGTCGACACCGAATGACCGCGGTGACGGTCAGAGCCGGCGCGGGCCGGTGTCCGGACGGGCGTCCGCCGTGCCGACACCCACGGCGGCGTGCAGCACCGAGATGCCGTCCGGTCGGGCCAGCACCGGGTTGAGGGTGAGCGACCGCACCCGGGGCTGCTCGTCGGCGAGCCGCCCCACCCGCAGCAGCAGGTCGGCCAGGGCCGCCCGGTCCACCGGGGCGGCACCCCGGTGGCCGCGCAGCAACGGTGCCGCGCGGGGCTCGTCGACCAGTTCGGCGGCGTCCCGGTCGGTCAACGGCACCGCCCGCCAGGCCCGGTCGCCGAGCAGTTCGGTGGCGACCCCACCCAGCCCGAAGCCGACCACCGGCCCGAACGCCGGGTCCTCGCGCAACTCCACCACGCAGGCCACCCCCGGCGGCACCATCGGCTGCACCAGGACGTCCGCGCCGAAGACCGCGGTCAGGTCCGCGTACGCCCGGCGCAGCGCGCCCGGATCGGCCAGGTCGAGGCGGACGGCGCCCAGGTCGAGGCGGTGCCGCAGGCCGGGCGCGGCGGCCTTCAACGCCACCGGCCAACCCAGCCGTCCGGCGGCGGCGAGCGCCTCGTCGACGGTGCCGGCCGGGGCCGATCCGACCACCTCGACGCCGTACGCGGCGAGCAGCGCTGCCGGATCGGCGGTGTCACCGCGCAGCGCCGCCTGCCCGGCGACCTGGTCCACCCGGGGAAGTTCGGGCGGTGTGCCCGGGTCCCGACGCAGCCAGTCGGCGTACCGGCTGACCCGGGCCAGCGCCCGGACCGCCTCCTCCACACTCGGGTACCCGGGCAGCCCGACCGGCACCCGGCCGGCGAGGAACGTCACCACGGTCGGCTTGCCGCCGGCCACCGCCGCCGCCACGGCGGCGGTGAAGTCCGCCTCCTCGACGGTGAGCTGCCCCGGCAGGGGCGGGGCGAAGACCGCCACCAGCGCGTCCACCCGGTCGTCGGCGGCGGCCCCGGCCAGCGCGACGGTGAACTCGGCGGCCCCGGCGTGCGGGCCGACGTCGCGGGGGTAGCCGTCGGCGACGGTGAGGCCCTGCCCGGCGCAGGCGGTGGCTGCCAGCCCGGTCAGCGCCGACGAGTTGCCGACCACCCCGACCCGACCACCGGCGGGCAGCGGCTGGTTGGCCAGCAGCGTCCCGACGTCGAGCAACTCGGCGACGGTGTCCACCCGGATCACCCCGGACTGCGCGAAGAGGGCGTTGACGGCGGCCTCGTCGAGCGCCGGTCCGACGCCGGGCCCGACCGGGCGGGCCAGCGAGGCCAGCGCCACCACCGGTTTGTCCCGGCCGATCCGGCGCACCAACCGGGCGAACTTGCGCGGGTTACCGAAGGTCTCCAGGTACAGCAGGATCACATCGGTGCCCGGATCGTCCTGCCAGTACTGGAGCAGGTCGTTGCCGGAGACGTCGGCCCGGTTGCCGGCCGACACGAAACTCGACAGGCCCAGCCCCCGGCGCTGCGCCTGCGCCAGCAGCGCCACCCCGAACGCGCCGGACTGGCTGAAGAAGCCCACCCGTCCGGGGGCCGGCAGCACCGGGGCCAGGGTGGCGTTGAGGCGTACCCGCTCGTCGGTGTTCGCCACGCCCAGGCAGTTCGGGCCGACGACCCGCATGCCGGCGGCGTGCGCCGCCCGGACCAGGCCCCGCTGGGCCGCCGCGCCGGCCGGTCCGGCCTCGGCGAAGCCGGCGGAGATGACCACCAGGCCGTGCACGCCGGCACCGGCCGCGTCGGCCACCACCCCCGCCGCCGCGTCGGGGGGCACCGCGACGACCGCCAGGTCGACGTCCACCCCCGCGTCGGCCGCCGACGGGTACGCGGGCAGCCCCGCCACCGTGCGCGCGCTCGGATGCACCGGCACGATCGCCCCCGGGTAACCGCCGTCGCGCAGGTGCCCGAGGACGGCCGCGCCGACCCCCTGCCCGGTGGCGCTGGCCCCGTAGACGGCCACCCCGCGCGGGGCGAGCAGCCGGGCGATGGACCGCGCCTCGGTGCGGTGCTCCCGACCCCGCTGCACCGCCAGGGTCGCCTCGGTCGGGGCGATCGGGAAGGTCAGGTGCACCACCCCGTCGGCGAACTGACGTTGCACCTGGTAGCCGAAGTCGGCGAAGACCCGCAGCATCGCCCCGTTGGTGGGCAGCACCTCGGCGACGAAGTGTCCGATGCCGGCCCGACGGGCCGCGTCGGCCAGGTGCTCCAACAGCACCGAACCGATCCCCCGGCCCTGGTGGGCGTCCTCCACCACGAACGCCACCTCGGCCTCCGGGGCCGCCGGGCCCAGCCGCTCGTACCGGCCGACGGCGACGATCCGGTCGCCGACCAGCACCACGAACGCCTCCCGGTCCCGGTGGTCGACGATGACGAACCGGCGCAGGTCCCGCTCCGGAATCCGTGGGTACGGCGAGAAGTAGCGCAGGTAGCGGGTGCGCTCCGAGAAGCGCCCGTGCATGGCGACGATCTCCGGCGCGTCCTGCGGCCGGATCGGTCGCAGGCCGACGGTGCTGCCGTCGCGCAGCAGCACGTCCACCGGCTGGTCGACAGTTGTCACCGGTCCCTCCCCAGGTCCCCGGCTCAGTCGCGCGGGTCGTACGGGTCCAGCCCGAGCAGCGGGAACACCGCCTTGCGGGTGGCCGCCACCGCGCGGTCCACCGAGTTCGGCTCGCCGGTCGGCTGCCACGGTTGGTGGGACGGGTCGACGTCGTCGGTCATCCGCAGCGGGACGTCCCGGCCGGGCAGCCGGTGGGCGGCCAGGGCACGCCAGCCCGGTGGGGTGAGGGTCGCCGGGTCGAGCGGGGTGCCGGTGGCCACCGCCAGCAGATGGGTCCAGGCCCGGGGCACCACCTCCACCAGGGCGTACCCGCCGCCGCCGGTGGCCACCCACCGGCCGTCGCACAGTTCGTCGGCGAGCGCCCGCAACGCCAGGTAGGTGGCCCGCTGCCCGTCCACCGAGAGATGCAGGTCGGCCAGCGGGTCCATCCGGTGCCCGTCGGCACCGCACTGGGTGACCAGGATCTGCGGCCGGAACGCCCGCAGCACCGACGGCACGATCGCGTGGAAGGCACGCTGCCAGCCGGAGTCGTCGGTGCCCGGTGGCAACGGCACGTTGACCGCGCTGCCCTGCGCCCCGGGGCCACCGGTCTCGTCGGGGAACCCGGTGCCGGGAAAGAGCGCGAGCGGGGTCTCGTGCAGGCTCACCGTGAGCACCCGGGGGTCGTGGTAGAAGACCTCCTGCACACCGTCGCCGTGGTGCACGTCCACGTCGACGTAGGCGACCCGTTCGGCGCCCAGGTCGAGCAGGCGGGCGATGGCCACCGCCGGATCGTTGTAGACGCAGAACCCGGCGGCCCGGTCGGGCATGGCGTGGTGCAGCCCACCGGCCACGTTGACCGCGCGGCGGGCCTCGCCCCGCCAGACCGCCTCGGCGGCGGCCACCGTCGCCCCGGCCACCAACGCGCTCGACTCGTGCATCCCGTCGAAGACCGGATTGTCCGAGGTGCCCAGGCCGTAACCGGCGAAGAGCGGATCGCGGGGGGCGTTCCGGACCGCCGCCAGGTAGTCGGGCAGGTGTACCCGGGTCAGCGTCGCGTCGTCGGCCGGCTCGGGCCGGACCAGCCGTACCCCCGGCCGGTCCAGGACGCCCAACTCCCGGGCCAGCGCGACGGTCAGCTCGACCCGGACCGGGTCGAGCGGATGCTCCCCCATGTCGTAGTCGAGCAGGGACTCGTCCCACACCACCAGCGTGTCGTCCGACATGGGGTCATCGTCGCACGCCGGTCACCGGCCGCCCACCACACGCGCTGGTCAACCCGCTGGTGTCGGGCCGGTGGCCACCGGCCGGGCCGGATCGGCGATCCAGCCGCTCCACGATCCGACATAGAGCGCGGCGTCCGGCCGACCGGCCAGGTGCAGTGCCAGCACGGCCTGCGCGGCGGTCACCCCCGACCCGCAGTACGCCCCCACCGGCCGGTCGGCGTCCACCCCGACGGCGGCGAACCGGTCCCGCAACGCCTCGGCGGTCGGGAAGCGGCCCTCGGCGACGTACTCGGGGGCGGGCAGGTTGACCGCGCCCGGCACGTGCCCGGCGACCGGGTCGATCGGCTCGGTCTCGCCCCGGTAGCGGGGGGCGGCCCGGACGTCCAGCAGCACGCCGTCGTCGGCCGCCCCGAGCCGGGCCGCGCCGTCGGCATCGAGCACCGGCAGCCCACCCGGCCGGACGGTGACGTCGCCGGGCTTCGGGGTGGGCACCTCGACGGTGTGGGGCAGCCCGGCGGCGAGCCAGCCGGACCAACCGCCGGCCAGCACCCGCACCGACCGGTGGCCGGCCCAACGCAACGTCCACCAGGCGCGGGCTGCCGCCAGCCCGTCGCCGCCGTCGTACACCACCACGGGGTGACCGGCGCGGACGCCGGCGGCCCGCAGCGCGGCCTGGAGCGCGGCCGGTTCGGGCAGCGGATGCCGCCCCGCCGCACCGGGCGGACCGCACAGCGCGGTGTCCAGATCGACGAAGACCGCCCCGGGCAGGTGACCTGCGGTGTAGTCCTCGCGGCCCGGCGGGCCGGCCAGCCGCCAACGCACGTCCAGCAGGGCCGGCGGGTCGGGCCGGGCCAACTCGGTGGCGAGCCGGTCCGGCTCGATCAGGAGGTCATCGGTACCGGACATGACGTCCAGTCAACACCATCGGGGCACCGACCTCGCGATTCGGCGCAGGTCGATCTTCGTACGCCGGGGTAGCATCGACCACCGGGAGGCCGCTGACGTGAAGCATGACCTGGTCGACACGACCGAGATGTACCTGCGCACCATCCTCGAACTCGAAGAGGAGGGGGTGCCGCCCCTGCGTGCCCGGATCGCCGAGCGGTTGCGGCAGAGCGGGCCGACCGTCAGCCAGACCGTGGCCCGGATGGAACGCGACGGGCTGCTCACCGTCGAGGGCGACCGGCACCTGGCGCTCACCGATCTGGGTCGGGGCAGCGCGGTGTCCGTGATGCGCAAGCACCGGCTCGCCGAGCTGCTGCTGGTGAACGTGATCGGGATGCCCTACGAGGAGGCCCACGAGGAGGCCTGCCGGTGGGAGCACGTGATGAGCGACGCGGTGGAGAAGCGGGTCTACGACCTGCTCAACCGCCCCACCCGCTCGCCGTACGGCAACCCGATCCCGGGCCTGGAGGAGCTGGGCTCAGCGGAGGCCGAGGCCACCGACACCGTCGAGGGTGAGCGGAACCTCGCCTTCCCCGGGCTGACCGGCCCGGTGGTGGTCCGGCGGATCTGCGAGAGCGTGCAGACCGACGCCGACGTGCTGCGGCAACTGCACGCCGCCGGGGTGGACCCGGGCGCCACCGTCACCGTGGCCCAGGAACGCGACGGGGTGTTCATCGACCGCTCGGGCGAACGGGTCCGGCTGCCCCGCGAGGTCGCCTCCCGGGTCTTCGTCGCCACACACTGACCACGGGCCGCTGCCGGCGTACGCCGGGCCGGGGTGGGCCCCGTCGCCGCTGGTCCGGGCTCGGCTCGGGTCGCCGTCAGCCCGGACGGGGGTCACAGGGACCGGGTGTCGAGCTTCCTGGCCAGGTCGACCAGGCGGGCGGCCACCGCACCGGCGGTCGCCCGGTCGTCGGCCGGCGGGCAGGTCCAGCGGAGCATGGCCAGCCGGTCCTCGGCGGCCAGCCAGCCCACCTCGGCCGTCGGCCCGTGCTTCGCGGTCTTCGCGCCGGTCCGCCGGTAGGCGGCCTGGCCCAGCTTCGACACCTTCGTCGCCCCGTCGGGCAGCACGTCGGCAGTGAAGGTGGGCACGTCGATCGAGGTGTCGGTGACCGTCAGGGTCAGCTCCGGCCAGGTGGTGTCCGTGGCCCGCACCACGCAGGTACGGGTGTCCCCCCGCTCACTGGCCGCCGCCACGTCGAAGCGGATCTCGGTGTGTTCCTCGATCACCGCGAAGTCGAGCAGCCGGCACGCCCCGCCGGACGAGGCGGCACCCACCTCGACGGTGACCGGCTCCCCCGCCGGCAGCCGTACCGGGTCGCCCTGCGACGCGCCGCAGCCCGTGGTCAACAGCACGCCCATGCCGGCCAGCCAGATCCGCCCGTGCACGGGCACACCTCCGTGATCGTCGACGGAGAACCGCCGGGTGACCGGTCGGCAGGCCGTCCGGGTGGCCCGGTCGACGGTCCGCCGGATGTCGTCGAACCGTACGGGTTGGCCTCCCCGGACGGAAGACCCGGGGGTCGGCTCGCCGGCGCACCGGCCGGTCCTCGCCCCGGTTGCGCCGTCATCGGTCCCCCGACGGTCCGCACCCGAGCCGGGCGGCCGGCCGAAGCGGGGACAGCTGGATCAGTCGTCGACGTACGGGCAGTGTCGGCAGCCGCGTCCACAGCAGGTGCCGCGCCGGGCCAGGAAACCGGCGCTGAGGACGAACAGCCCGGTGGCCGGGTCGGGATAGCCGGCCTCACCGGCGGCGAGGGCTGTGGCGTGCGCGGCCAGCACCCGTGCCCGGTCAGGGTGCTCTGGCGGCAGCCGGGACGGGTGCGGCTCGGTCAACGGCCGGTCCGCCAACGGACGACGTCGTTCGCCACTCATCGCGGCGAGTCTACGGACCCGACGAGCTCAGCCGCCCGCGCCGGCGGTCTCGGCACGGACCCGGGTCAGCAGGTCGACGAAGGGGCCGGGCCGTTGGTAGAGCGAGCGGTGGCCGGCGTCGCCCAACACCACGTGCTCCTTGTGCGGGGCCTGGAGCTGGGCGTACCACTGGTCGGTCAGGGCCAGCCGGCCCGGCACCTCGTGCGCACCGTCGACCAGGTAGACCGGCACGGCGAGCTGCCGCACCCGGGTACGCAGGTCGACCTGCTGGACCTTCGGGTAGAGCACGTCCCAGCCGTCCAGGGCACCGCCGAGCACGTGTGCCTTCTCCAGCACGGTGTACTCGGCCACGCCGAGGTTCTCCCCCGCGCCGCCCCGCCCCTCGTGGCTGCCGGTGCGGTCGAAGTCGAAGGCGGCGGCCTCGTTGGCCAGCAACGGCTCGTAGTGGTACATGTCCGGATACGGCGGCGGCCCCAGCTCGGTGAGCTGCCGCACCAGTTCGGCCCGTCCGGTGCGGCGGGCCCAAACGATGGTGTCGGCGTACTGGCTGCGGTCGGCGTCCAGCAGGTGGACCGCCTGCCCGACCCCGACGTACGCCCGGAACAGCTCCGGGCGGCGCTGCACGGCGACGGTGGCGACCAGCGACCCGCCGGAGTGCGCCACCAGGTAGACGTCCGGTCGGCCGAACCGCTGGCGCAGCCGGTCGGCGACGGCGAGCAGATCGGCTACCTCGTTGTCGAGAGTCAACGACGACGAGGGCGGAAACGCCGCCCAGGAGCGTGCCGCGCCCCGGCGGTCCATGCTCGCCACCACGAACTGCCGTTCCAGGCCGGCGAGGTGCCGGCGGACCGCCCCCACCTCGGAACCACCCGGCCCACCGGGCAGGAAGAGCAGCACCGGGGCGTGCCGGTCGGTTCCCCGCAGCAGCACCCCCAACTCCCGGTCACCGCCGCCGCGCACGGTGGTCAGCTCGGCGATCCCACCAGGCAGGGCGGCCGTTGCGGCCGGCAGCGCCACCCCGACCGTCACGAGCGCCACCAGCGCGGCGAGCGACCCCACCCCGACCCGTCCCAGCCAGGTCCACACCGGACGGCGGCCCGCCGTCGGGGCGGCCCGCCGCGCCAGGCCCGCGCCGTACGCCGCGCCGACCAGCAGCGGCAGCAGGGACAGCAGCCCGTGCACGCCCCGCCCCAACAGCAGCGCGCCGAGGCCGAAGCCGCTCAGGTGCGGGGCGTCCACGGTCGGCCCCCGCAGCGGCCAGCGGACCAGCTCGACGGCGAGCGCGAAGAACACCGGAGCCGCGAACATCGCCCAACGGGACCGGCTCGACCAGCCGGCGAGCTCGCCGACCGCGAGGCTGACCAGCAGCGACGTCACCGCCTCGGTGTTGGTGCCGGGACCACGCGGTGTCCACCAGCCGACGACCAGACCCCAGCCCAGCGGAACGACGCCGGCGACGACCCACCGGAGCGGGTGGGCCGACCGGGCAGCACGGGCGAGAAAGGCAGGTCGGGGGAACGACGGCTTCGCCATGACACCTCACCGGAGTCGTCGGCACCCCAGCCTAGTGATGATCGATCTCATCCGCTGTCCCGCCACCCGCACGGAACGTCACGGCCCGGGTCGTCTCCCCGCCGGCTCCACGAAGCACCGGCCGCCCGGCTCGCCCGGTCACACCGCCACCCTGGGTCGGCCGAACCAGTGCACCTCCTGGCCGTGCGAGCGGGTCCAGGCCAGCGGCGCCCCGTCGAGGCTGAGCACGTTGTACAGCGCCCCGTCGGGTGGGGCCGGCAGCCGGGGGTGGCCCAGCACCTCGACCGCCTCGTTGGCCACCCAGTGCCCGGGAAGGGTGCGGACCAGCGCGACGAAGGCCGCCCGGCGCGGCGACGGCACCTGATAGAGCACGGAGGTGTGCAGGACCACCAGTGTCGCGCCCGCCGGTGCCCGCGCGGCCAACGCCGGCAGGTCGTCCACCAGGTCACCGCGGACCAGCTCCGGCGGGTCGGCGGCGGCCACCGACGCTGCCGCCCGGAGCCTGGCCCGGCGGTGGGTGTGCTCCGGCCAGATCAGCGCGTCGAGCCAGCCCACGTCGGCCGGGTCGGTGACGTCGAGCGGGTTCAGGTCCAGGCCGGCCCGCCACACCACCTCCGGCCGGGCGGCCGGCGGCTCGGTTCCGGTCAGCGTGCAGTCGAGGACCGGCTCCCCCAGGCCGAGCAGGTGGTCGAGGGCCGGGTCCCCGGAGCCGGGCAGGTGGTCGCCGTAGCGGTAGGCGTACCGGTCGGGATAGAGGCAGAGGCCGGCGGACGCGCCGACCTCCAGCAACGCCAACGGCTGCGGCAGCGCGGCCAGCACCGGCAGCAGCGCCGCGCAGCGCCCCGCCTCGTTGGTCTGCACCGAACGGGTGAGCATCGCAGCCCGCACGCCGGCCCAGTGCGTCACGGTGTGGGCGCGGAAGGCGGCCGGGTCGTCGACCGGGCCACCGAGCCAGCGGACGACACCGAGAAGCAGTTGCGGCTGCCGCCTGGCCGACGGCAGGGTGTCCAGCAGCGCCAGCAGTTCGCCGTCCCGGGCGACCGCGTGGGCCAGCCGCTCGTAGGCCAGCGAGACGCCGTGCGCCTCGCGGGTGGCGAACTCGGCATACCGGTCGGCGGTGGTCATGCCCCGATCATCCCCGCCGCACCCGTCCCGCGCGGCCCCGCGCCACCCCCGTCCGGAGGCCCGGCCGCCTGTCCCACCCGGCCGCCTGTCCGGGAGGCTCGCCTGTCGGCCCGGCGACCTGTCCCGCATGGTCGCGTCCGCCCGGCGACCTCTCCCGCGGGTCGGCCGCGCCGCGCACGGCATCGGCTTGATCCACTCGCCGAGGGCGATGTAGTGGTGTCCGGGTGAGACCGATACCGCTACCTCGCCCCACTGGAGTCGATCATGGAGATAGAAGCGGGAGGGCCGGCACCCGATCGGTGCCGGCCCTCCCGTGGAGTCCCCGTAGGTCAGCTGCAACCGCTGGTGGAGCCGCAGCCCTCACAGACGTAGCAGCTACCGGCCGGGCGCATCTTCGTGCCGCAGGTGAAGCAGAGCGGCGCGTCGGCGGCCTTGCCGATCACGGCCTCCAGCAACTCGGTGGAGGAGCCCACGGCGGGTGCCGGCTTGGCGGCGGCCACCTCGGCCAACTCCAGGGCCGGCTGGGCCAGCGGGCCGGTCCTGGGCTCGATCGTCTCCACCGGGGCCGAGGACGCCATGGCGGTCAGGTCCGTGCCGCTGGCCTCTGCCTCGGCCTCGGCCCGCAACTGCGCGGCCCGCTCCTTGGCGGTGAAGATGCCCAGCTCGGCACGGCGCTCGTAGGGCAGGAAGTCCAGCGCCAGGCGACGGAAGATGTAGTCCATCACCGAGGCGGCCATCCGCACGTCCGGGTCGTCGGTCATGCCGGCCGGCTCGAAGCGCATGTTGGTGAACTTGCTGACGTACGTCTCCAGCGGGACGCCGTACTGCAGGCCGATGGAGATGGCCACCGAGAAGGCGTCCATCACCCCGGCCAGGGTGGAGCCCTGCTTGGACATCTTGAGGAAGACCTCGCCGAGCCCGTCGTCCGGGTAGGACGAGGCGGTGAGGTAACCCTCCGCGCCGCCGACGGAGAAGGAGACCGTCTCCGACGCGCGCTTCTTCGGCAGCCGCTTGCGCACCGGGCGGTACTCGACGACCTTCTCCACGGCGGCCGGGGCCGGCGCCTCGACGACGGCCGGGGCGGCGGTCTTGTTCGGCTTGGCCACCGAGAGCGGCTGGCCGACCTTGCAGTTGTCCCGGTAGATCGCCAGCGCCTTCAGGCCGAGCTTCCAGCCCTCGAAGTAGATCTTCTCGACGTCGGCGACGGTGGCCTGCTCCGGCATGTTGACGGTCTTGGAGATGGCACCCGAGATGAACGGCTGGACGGCCGCCATCATCCGGACGTGGCCCATCGGGGCGATGGACCGCTCGCCCATCGCGCAGTCGAAGACCGGGTAGTGCTCCGGCTTGAGGCCGGGGGCGTCCACCACGTGACCGTGGTCGGCGATGTGCTCGACGATCGCCTCGACCTGCTCCTCGGGGTAGCCGAGGCTACGCAGGGCGCGCGGCACGGTCTGGTTGACGATCTGCATCGAGCCGCCGCCGACCAGCTTCTTGAACTTCACCAGCGCCAGGTCCGGCTCGACCCCGGTGGTGTCGCAGTCCATCATCAGACCGATGGTGCCGGTGGGCGCCAGCACGGCGGCCTGCGAGTTGCGCCAGCCGTACCGGTCACCGACCTTGTTGCCCTCGGTCCACTGCCGGGTGGCCTCCCGGGCGATGGCGGTGGCCACCGTGCCGGCCGGCTTGATGGCGTCGTTGGCGGCGGCGTGCTTGCGCATCACCCGCTTGTGCGGCTCGGCGTTGCGGGCGTAGCCGTCGTACGCGCCGACGATCGCGGCCAGCTCGGCCGACCGACGGTACGCGGTGCCGGTCATCAGCGAGGTGATCGAAGCGGCGACCAACCGGCCCTGCTCCGAGTCGTACGGCAGGCCGGAGGCCATCAGCAGCGCGCCCAGGTTGGCGTAGCCGATGCCGAGCTGCCGGAAGGCGCGGGTGGTCTCGCCGATCTTCTCGGTCGGGAAGTCGGCGAAGCAGATCGAGATGTCCATCGCGGTGATGACGAACTCGACCGACCGGACGAACTTCTCCACCTCGAAGCCGCCGTCGGCGCGGAGGAACTTCATCAGGTTCAACGACGCCAGGTTGCACGAGGAGTTGTCCAGGTGCAGGTACTCCGAGCACGGGTTCGACGCGGTGATCCGGCCGGTCTCCGGGCAGGTGTGCCAGTCGTTGATCGTGTCGTCGTACTGCAGGCCCGGGTCCGCGCACTCCCAGGCGGCCTGGGCGATGGTGCGGAACAGCTTCTGGGCATCGATGGTCTCGATGGTCTGCCCGTCGAGCCGGCCCCGCAGGTCGAAGCCGCCGCCGTTCTCCACCGCCGCCATGAACTCGTCGGAGACCCGGACCGAGTTGTTGGCGTTCTGGTACTGGACGCTGACGATGTCGTTGCCGCCGAGGTCCATGTCGAAGCCGGCGTCCCGCAGCGCGCGGATCTTGTCCTCCTCGCGCGCCTTGGTGGTGACGAACTCCTCGATGTCCGGGTGGTCCACGTCGAGGATGACCATCTTGGCCGCGCGCCGGGTGGCGCCGCCGGACTTGATGGTGCCGGCGGAGGCGTCCGCGCCGCGCATGAAGCTGACCGGGCCGGAGGCGGTGCCGCCGGAGGAGAGCAGCTCGCGTGACGAGCGGATGCGGGACAGGTTGACCCCGGAGCCGGAGCCGCCCTTGAAGATCAGCCCCTCCTCCTTGTACCAGTCCAGGATCGAATCCATCGAATCATCCACAGAAAGGATGAAACAGGCGCTCACCTGAGCCGGCGACGGGGTGCCGACGTTGAACCAGACCGGCGAGTTGAAGCTGAACACCTGGTGCAGCAGCATCCAGGTCAGCTCGTGCGCGAAGATCTCCGCGTCGGCCGGGTTGGCGAAGTAGCCGTGCTGCTCACCGGCGGCCCGGTAGGTCTTGACCACCCGGTCGATGAGCTGCTTGAGCGACCACTCCCGTTCCAGGGTCCCCACCGCGCCCCGGAAGTACTTGGTGGTGACGATGTTCGCCGCGTTGACGCTCCACGACTCGGGGAACTCCACCCCGCGCTGCTCGAAGTTGATCGAGCCGTCCCGCCAGTTGGTCATGACGATGTCGCGGCGCTCCCACGCCACCTCGTCGTACGGGTGCACGCCCTCGGTCGTCCAGACCCGCTGCACCTTGAGCCCCGTCACCGCGCCGTTCTTCGCCGCCCGCGTCCGGCTTGTTGTCACGCCGTCCCCCGCCATCTCATCGGCCCCCTCGTCTGCGCGGCCACCCGCCACGCGTCGTCACTGTCGGAATCCAGGTCGCTGTCAGAAAAGCTGTCATTCGGTACGGTCGGCGGCCTCGGCCGCGTCGACACGGGCCTGCGCGGCGGCCCGGAGTGTCTCGATCTCCCGCTCGAAGTCGGCCAGCGAGTCGAACGAGCGGTAGACGCTGGCGAAGCGGAGGTAGGCCACCTCGTCCAGGTCGCGCAGTGGGCCCAGGATCGCCAGCCCCACGTCGTGGCTCGGCAGCTCGGCCGCCCCCTTGGCCCGGACGGTCTCCTCGACCTTCTGCGCCAGCAGCGCGATGGAGTCCTCGTCGACCGGCCGACCCTGGCAGGCCTTGCGTACCCCACCGATGATCTTCGTCCGGCTGAACGGCTCGGTCACCCCGCTGCGCTTGACCACCGCGAGCACGGCCTCCTCGACCGTGGTGAACCGCTTGCCGCATTCCGGGCAGGAGCGCCGCCGCCGGATCAGCTGGCCGTCGTCGGCCTCGCGCGAGTCGACCACCCGGGAGTCGGCGTGCCGGCAGTACGGACACCGCATCGCCCGACCTCCTTGATCGACCGTGGGCCCGCCACCCACCTCCGGGCACGCGTCGACCCGGCGGAGCCGGCGTCACCGGCCGTCGCCGTGGTCGACGATACGGGAGTGCGGTGGGTAGTCGAACCCAACCTGTGGGCAACTTACGCCCGTGTGACTACTACATCTAGGGGTCGACCGTAGGCCGCCGACCGGGTCGGGTCAAGTTGCCCGGGTGTCCGGCGCGTCACGCCCGAGCCGCCTCCCCCACCCCCGTGACCACCTCGTCACACCCGGACGTCGACAGCTCCAACCGACCGGACCACCGGGAGGTTACCGGCCGTCCGGCCAGCTCCGACGGAACGGATGACCGACCCGGGACGTGTCGACCCGTCGAACACGGGTTCGACAAGGACGTACCATCTACCAGAACAGACGTACGAGATGCCAGGCTTTCCGTCCGACACGCCGGGGCGCGTCGTACAGATGTTTGAAAATGACCGATCTCACCTATACGGTCATGAACGACCGGGCACGGCGCACCACGTCGGTCCCGGCACCGCGACACCCCCGCACGCACCACGAGCCGCCAAGGCACCCAGCGCCGACCAGGGAGGACGGACGTGACCGAGGACCGGGTCAACCGGCAGAAGAACCCGCAGCCGATCGCCGAGGCGGGTCCCCCGGCCACTCGGCGTCCCCGCGCCGCCCGCAGCCGGACCGGCCAGCCGGCCGTCCGGCAGGTCACCCCGGTGGTCAGCGGCTTTCCCGACCCGACCGCCGTCGACCTCACCGCCCGGCAGCGCCGCATCCTGGAGTTCATCCGCAGCTGGGTGGAGCGGCACGGCTACCCGCCGAGCGTCCGCGAGATCGGCGAGGCGGTCGGTCTGGTCTCCCCGTCCAGCGTCGCCTACCAGCTCAAGGAGCTGGAAAAGAAGGGCTTCCTGCGCCGCGACCCCAACCGCCCCCGCGCGGTGGACGTCCGCGCCCCCCACGACGCCGACGACGAGCTGAGCCGCGCCCAGCGCCCCACCCCGGCGTACGTGCCGATGCTGGGCCGGATCGCGGCCGGAGGGCCGATCCTGGCCGAGCAGGCGGTGGAGGACGTGTTCCCGCTCCCCCGCGAACTGGTGGGTGAGGGCGAGGTCTTCATGCTCCAGGTCAAGGGCGACTCGATGCTCGACGCGGCGATCTGCGACGGCGACTGGGTGGTGGTCCGGCAGCAGCCGATCGCCGAGGCCGGTGACATCGTCGCCGCCATGCTCGACGGCGAGGCGACCGTCAAGACCTACCGGCGACGCGACGGTCACGTCTGGCTGATGCCGCAGAACCCGGCCTTCGATCCGATCCCCGGCGACGACGCCACCATCATGGGTCGGGTCGTCGCCGTGCTCCGCCGGATCTGACCCCACCTCGACCGGCCGCCTCCGTCGGAGGCGGCCGGCGCTGCCCTCAGCGGCTGTTCCCCGTCGCGGCGATCGCCGTGCCCCCTCCGGGGTATCCGTTGGTGGCGATCGCCGTGCCCCCTCCGGGGGGGTATCCGTGGCGACGGTCGCCGTGCGTCGCGCCGGGTGATTCAGTAGCGTTCGCCGCTGCGGCCGGGGGGTGGGCCGCCCCGCCGGTCATCAGCGCCGCCGTCACGGCGCGGACCGGAACGCGGCTCGCGGGGGCCGGCCTCGCGCCGCGGCGGTTCGGCCCGTCCACCGCCGTAGACACCGTCCCTACCGGCCGGAGCGCCACCCCGCCCGCCCGCCGGGCCGGCGCCGCGCCCACCAGCCGGAGCACCGCCGCGCCCACCAGCGGGAGCACCGCCGTGGCCGCCCGGCGGACCACCACGCCCGCCCGGCGGCGTGCCGCCACGTCCATCCGCCGGACCACCACCACGTCCACCGACCGGACCACCACCACGTCCATCCGGCGGCGTGCCGCCCCGGCCACCCGGCGGCGTGCCGCCTCCGGCCACCGGGGCACCGCCACGGGCCCCCGGAGGAGCACCACGCCCACCGACCGGCGCACCACCGCGCCCCCCGGCGGGAGCACCGCCGCGCGGGTCGGCGGCGGCCGGCGCACCGCCCCGGGCACCACCGCGTGGGACGGTGCGTGGGGCACCGCCGCCCGGGGCACCGCCGCCCGGGGCACCACCGCGCGGGCCGGCGCCGTTGACCGGCGGACCGCCGGCCGGGGCGGCACCGTAGACACCGCCGCCGGCCGGGCGACCGCCACCGTAGACACCACCACCCGCCGGACGCCCGCCGCCCGCCGGGGCACCGCCGCCCGGGCCTGCGGGGGGAGCCGCCCCGGCCGCGGCCGGGGGTCGGCCGCCGCCGTAGACCGCGCCGCCGGCCGGGCGGGCGGGCGCACCACCGGCCGCCGCCGGAGCGCCGTAGACGCCGCCACCACCACGGGCCGGCTCGGCACCCCGGGGGGACTCACCGGCCGGTAAGCTCCCGGCCCGGGACACCGCACCGGAGGTGAAGACCTCGTCGTCGGGATCGTCCGACTCCTCGCCGGCCGTGGCGGCCCGCCGCCGGGAGCGCACGATCCCGACGATGCCGGCCCCGACCAACACCACACCGACCACCCCGACCGCGGCGATCAGGTAGGTGATCTGGTCCAGGCTGAGGTTGTCGTACCAGGACTTGTCGGCCGCCGGCTTGACCCCCGCCGCGCCCTCGACCGCCTCGGCGCCCTTGGTGGACGGGGTGTAGCCGAGGATGTCGATCGGGTCCTCCGGCGAGAGTTCCCCACCGTCGGAGACCGTCACGAACCCGGTGCCGTCCGGGGTGTACGAGATGGCCTCGCCGAACGGGTCGGCCAGCGGGGTGACCCGGGGCTTGCCGGTCGTCAGGGCGGCCACGATGTCGTCGCCACTGACGTCGTACTCGAAGGCGTCGGCGTAGGTGCGCAGGACCACCTTGCTGCCGTCGGGCGAGCGGGCCGCCCCGGTGATGGCCACCCGGCCGATGATGTTGAGCGGGTTGTCGGTGGTGGTCTTCGGCAGGGTGATCTCGCCGACCTTCTTCATCGGCACCGGCTCGGTGTTGCCGCCGCTGTCGAGCTTCGCCTCCGGGGTGTAGATCTCCGCCTTGCCGCTGGGCACCTTGGTGATCACCAGGGGCAGCCCGTCCGTGCCGATCAGCAGCGCTTCGGCGTCGTGCGGTTTGCGCTCCGGGTACGACAGCCGGTGCAGCACCGGCTGCTTGGACCCGCTGACCGGCATCGTCCAGACCGCGACCCGGGTACGCCGCTCCCGACTGGTGACGTTGTCACCGGTGTCGGCGATCCAGAGGGTCTTGTCGTCCGGCGAGAGGGCCAGGTCCTCGGTGTCGAACGGGCCGTCACCGGAGTACTTCACCGGCTCCTTGGCGACCTTGCACTTGGTGTCGAGGAAGAAGACCCGCTTGCGGCCCTCCTCCAGGGTGCCGTCGTTGATCACGATGTAGCCGGTCTTCGTGGCGACCAGCCCGGACAGCTCCCGCAGCCGCTCGTCGGTGATCGTGCACCGCTTCTTACCGGCGACGGCGGCGGCGAGCGGTATCGCCCCGACGGGGGCAGCCAGTGCTGACGCCACCCCGTCGGGGGCGGCCAGGACCGGTGCTGCCCCGGCGGTGGCAGCGGAGACCGGTGCCGCTCCGGCGGCAACGGCGGGTGCCACGGCCGCGCCGAACAGGGCGAGGGCAACCGTGACCGAGGAGACAGCGCGGCGCATGGCGTCAGTGTCGCATGCCGCCATGAACCTCAGGTCACACCGCAGCGCTCACCGACTACCGGCTACCGCCGGGTCACCCGCCGCCACGAACGGCGTCAACTCGGCGGCGAGCGCCTCCCCCACCCGGACGTGCAGCAGCGTGCCCTCCGGCAGGTGGGAGGTGCTGAGCACCTCGCCCTGCCGGTGCAGCCGGGCGACCAGGTCACCCCGGTCGTACGGCAGGACCGCGCGGACCTCGACGGCGGGGCGGGGCAGCCGCTGCTCGATCACCTCGCGCAGCCCGTCGAGACCACGCCCACTGTGCGCGGAGACGAAGACCGCGTCGGGCCAGAGCCGCTTGAGCCGCAGCAGGGTCTCCTCGTCGGCGGCGTCGGTCTTGTTGACCACCAGCAGCTCGGGCAGCCGGTCCGCGCCGACCTCGGAGAGCACCTCACGCACCGCGCGGACCTGCTCCTCCGGATCGGGGTGGGTGCCGTCGACCACGTGCACCACCAGATCGGCCTCGGCGACCTCCTCCAGCGTCGAGCGGAACGCCTCGACGATCTGGTGCGGCAGGTGCCGGACGAAGCCGACCGTGTCGGACAGCGTGTAGAGCCGCCCGTCCGCGGTGGTCGCCCGGCGGGTGGTCGGGTCCAGGGTGGCGAAGAGCGCGTTCTCCACCAGCACGCCCGCGCCGGTGAGCCGGTTGAGCAGGCTCGACTTGCCGGCGTTGGTGTAACCGGCGATGGCGACCGCGGGCACGGCGTTACGGGACCGGCGGGCGCGCTTGGTCTGGCGTACCGTCTTCATGGCCTTGATCTCCCGGCGAAGCCGGGCGATGCGGTTGCGGATGCGCCGCCGGTCGGTCTCCAGCTTGGTCTCACCGGGGCCACGCAGGCCCACGCCGCCGCCGGCGCCGCCACCGCGCCCGGAGCCACCGCTCTGCCGGGAGAGCGACTCGCCCCAACCCCGCAACCGGGGCAGCAGGTATTCGAGCTGGGCCAGCTCGACCTGCGCCTTGCCCTCTTTGCTCTTGGCGTGCTGGGCGAAGATGTCGAGGATCAGCGCGGTACGGTCGACCACCTTGACCTTGGTGCGCTGCTCCAGGTTGCGCAGCTGGGACGGGGACAGCTCACCGTCGCAGATCACCGTGTCGGCCCCGGTGGAGAGCACCGCCGCGCTGAGGTCGTCGACCTTGCCCCGGCCGACGTACGTCGCCGGGTCGGGGCGGCTGCGGCGCTGGATCAGCCCTTCGAGCACCTGGGAACCGGCCGTCTCGGCCAGCGCCGCCAGCTCGGTCAGCGAGTTGTCGGCGTCGCGTTGGCTGCCCTCGGTCCAGACCCCGACGAGGACGACCCGCTCCAGCCGGAGCTGGCGGTATTCGACCTCGGTGACGTCGGTCAGCTCGGTGGAGAGGCCGGGGACCCGCCGCAACGCCTGCCGCTCCGACAGCTCGTACTCACCGGTCGTGGCGTCGAGGTCGTCGTCCGAGAAGGGGGTGTGGGTCTCCTGGTCTCGCAAGCTGCGTCTCCTGTCCGTTCTGTGCATGTACCGAGTAATCCTGACACGGGTCAACGCGGAACGCGACCGCTATATGCCCGTGGTACAGGTCGCCGAACGCGGGGGCGGCTGCCGCCGTGGCCCGGTGGGCGAGTAGAAATGCTGACGAGCCGCCAGCGACGACGGAGGTATTTCCGTGGCCATCACCAGACTGCCAAGTGCCGGATTCTCGATCACGATCCGGATCGCGGTCCCCGCGGACGCCTCCTCGATCGGCCGGCTGACCACGTCGGTCGGCGAGGCCGGCGCGATCGTCACCGCGCTGGACGTGGTCGACTCCGACCCGACCAACGTGATCGTCGACCTCACCTGCGACACCGCCGACGCCGGCCACGCCGACCAGGTCGTCGAGGCGCTCACCGCGCTCGACGGGGTGGACGTGCGCAAGGTCTCCGACCGCACGTTCCTGCTGCACCTGGGCGGCAAGATCGAGGTGCACTCGAAGGTCGGGCTGCGGACCCGCGACGAGCTGTCCCGGGCGTACACCCCGGGGGTGGCCCGGGTCTGCATGGCGATCGCGGAGAACCCGGCGGACGCCCGGCGGCTGACCATCAAGCGCAACACGGTCGCCGTGGTCAGCGACGGCTCGGCCGTGCTCGGCCTGGGCAACCTCGGCCCGGCGGCGTCGCTGCCGGTGATGGAGGGCAAGGCGGCGCTGTTCAAGCGCTTCGGCGGGGTGGACGCCTGGCCGGTGGTGCTGGACACCCAGGACACCGACGAGATCGTGGCGATCGTCAAGGCCATCGCCCCCGCGTACGGCGGGATCAACCTGGAGGACATCGCCGCGCCGCGCTGCTTCGAGATCGAGGCCCGGCTGCGGGAGCTCCTGGACATCCCGGTCTTCCACGACGATCAGCACGGCACCGCGATCTGCGTGCTGGCCGCGCTGACCAACGCGCTGCGCGTGGTGGGCAAGCAGCTCGCGGACGTCCGGGTGGTCGTCTCCGGGGCCGGCGCGGCCGGCACCGCGATCATGAAGCTGCTGCTGCGCCAGGGCGTCGGCGACATCATCGCGTACGACCGGCAGGGTGCCCTGCACCGTGGGCTGACCGGGCTCAACCCGGCCTGGCAGTGGCTGGCCGAGAACACCAACCGGGACAACTACTCCGGCGACCTGGCCGGCGCGGTCCGGGGCGCGGACGTCTTCATCGGGGTGAGCGCCCCCAACCTGCTCACCGGCGACGACGTCGCCACCATGGCCAAGGACGCGATCGTCTTCGCGCTGGCCAACCCCGATCCGGAGGTCGACCCCCGGGAGGCCCGCAAGCACGCCGCGATCGTCGCCACCGGCCGCTCCGACCAGCCGAACCAGATCAACAACGTGCTCGCCTTCCCCGGGGTGTTCCGGGGCATGCTCGACGCGCACGCCGAGGAGTTCACCGAGGAGATGGCGATCGCGGCGGCCCGCGCCATCGCCGACGTGGTCGGCGAAGACAAGATCAACCCGACGGTGATCGTGCCGAGCGTCTTCGACTCACGGGTCGCCCCGGCGGTCGCCGCCGCCGTCCGCGCCGCCGCCCAGAACCCGGCGGCGACGCCACCCCCGGCCGCCGACCCCGGCCCCGCCGACCTCCCCGAGGTAGCCGCCACCGCCAGCGCCACCCCCTGACAGTGATGAGGTGGGAGCGGGCCACCCGGCCGGTCCGACTCACCCTCTGACGTACCAGACACGCCGGCCACCTGTCGGTCCGGCACCCATTTGAGCCACTCAATGGGGTCGATGTGGCGGTATCGCCGGTACTGCGATACCGCTACATCGGCCCACAGGAGTCGATCATGACGGCCAGGACCCACCCGGGCAGGGGCGAGCAGGGCACCCGGCAGCCCGGCAGGGATGGGTTATCGCGGGTGTAGGGCAGTGGGGGTCAGAGTGCCGGTGGCGGTGAGGGCGGCGGGGCCGGCCAGCCAGCAGGAGTCTTCGGTGACGGTGATGGTGAGGCGGCCACCGGGGACGTCGACCGTGATCGTGCCGGTGTCCCGGGCGGCGTCGCGCAGGGCCACCGCGGCGACCGCGCAGGCGCCGGTGCCGCAGGAGAGGGTTTCCGCCGAGCCGCGCTCGTAGACCCGCATCAGCACGTGGCCGTCGGAGCCGTCCAGCGGGCCGCCGGGGGTGGTGAACTCGACGTTCACCCCGTGCGGGAAGACCCGGGGGTCGAAGTCGGGCGCGCGGGTCAGGTCCAGCTCGGCCAGGTCGATGCCGGCCGGTAGGGCGCAGACCAGGTGCGGGTTGCCGACGTCCACCGCCATGCCGGGCAGGGTGAGCCCGCCCAGGGTGGCATGCGACGTGTCGTACAGCCGGGGGCGGCGCATCTCGACGGCGATGGTGTCGCCGTCGACCCGGGCCCGCACCAGGCCGGCGCGGGTGGCCACCGGCAGGGTGCCGTCGGTCGCGGTGGCCAGCCCGGTCGCGAGCAGGTAGCGGACGAAGACCCGGGCCCCGTTGCCGCACATCTCGGCGAACGAGCCGTCGGCGTTCCAGTAGTCCATGAACCACTCGGCCGTATCGGCGAGTGCCACCCCGTCGGGGTGCTTCGCGGCGCGCACCACCCGCAGCACGCCGTCGCCGCCGAGTCCGCGTCGTCGGTCGCAGATCCCGGCGACCAGGTCGGGTGTCAGGTCGAGGGCGCCGTCCGGGTCGGGCAGGATGACGAAGTCGTTGCCGGTGCCGTGACCCTTGGTGAACTCCACGCCCCCATCATTGCCGATGCGCGGCGACCACCCGCAGCGCAGTGTCGACAAACGTCGGCGACGTGGGGTCCAGCCAGTGGATCCGCTGGTCCCGGCGGAACCAGGAGCGTTGCCGTCGGACGAACCGCCGGGTGGCCCGGACCGTCTCGTCGCGGGCCTGCGCCTCGTCGGTCTCCCCGGCCAGGAACCGCAGCACCTGCTGGTAGCCGAGCGCCCGGCTGGCCGTCCGTCCCTCGGCCAGGCCGTGCCCGCACAGCGCGCGGACCTCGGCGACCAGCCCGTCGGCCCACATCCGGTCGACCCGCAGCGCGATCCGCTCGTCCAGCAGCGCGGTGTCCAGGTCCACCCCGAGCTGCACCGCCGGGTAGTACGGGGTCGGGTCGGGCAGCGAGGCGGTGAACGGGGCCCCGGTCAGCGCGATCACCTCCAGGGCCCGGACGATGCGTCGACCGTTGCCGGGCAGGATGCCGGCCGCCGCGACCGGGTCCGCCTCGGCCAGCCGGGCGTACAGCGGGGCCGGACCGAGGTGCGCCAGCTCCGCCTCCAGCCGTCCGCGTACCACCGGGTCGGTGCCGGGGAACTCGAACTGCTCCAGCACCGCCCGCACATACAGGCCGGAGCCGCCGACCAGCAGCGGCACCCGCCGCCGGGCCAGGATGTCGTCGACCGCCGCGCGGGCCAGCGGCTGGTATTCGGCGACGCTGGCCGGCGCGGTGACCGGCCAGATGTCCAGCAGGTGGTGCGGCACCCCGTCCCGCTCGGCCGGGGTGAGCTTGGCGGTGCCGATGTCCATGCCCCGGTAGAGCTGCATCGAGTCGGCGTTGACCACCTCACCACCCAGGGCGTGCGCCAGGGCGATGCTCAGCGCCGACTTGCCCGCCGCGGTCGGCCCGACCACGGCCACGACCGTGCCGCTCACCGCGCCGGCCCGCCGGTCCATGCCCCGCCCGGTCCGACGGCAACCGGCACCGTCGCATCCGCCTGGTCCTCGCCCGGTCCCGCCTGCGTCGGCCGGGACCACGAGGCCACCAGGTAGCCCACCCCGTAGGGATGCGAGTGGTGGCGCAGTTCGCCGCGCCAGTCGCCGCCGGCCGCGCGGACCGCGCCGGCCAGCACCTGCCAGGCGGGCCGGCCGGCGGCCCCCAGCTGCGCCGAGACCGCCGGGTCCAGGCCGAGCAGCGCGTCGGCGTCCGCGTCGGCCAGGGCCCGGGCCACCCCCTCGTCGTACGCCCCGGCGCGCGGGTCGTCGTAGCCGGGCGCCTTCGGGCCGTGGCAGGACGAGCCGTCGCCCAGCACCAGCAGGGCCCACGGCCCGTCCACCCCGAGTCCGGCCCCGAGGGCGGCACACCGGTCGACCGGCTCGTCGGGCCCGACGCTCACCATCCGCCAGGCCGTCGGCGTCGGGGGGGCGACCCGGTCGACCAGCCAGGCCCCGACCAGCAGACTCAGCGGCAGCAGATCGTCGCCGCTGCCGGGGTCGGTACGGGCCGATCCCCCGCCGAGGCGCACCGCCAGGGGCAATCCCCAGGGGGCGAAGCTGCCCTGCCGGGGCAGGTCCAGTTCGGCGGTGTGCCCACCGGAGCCGACCAGCACGACGGTGGCCGCCCCGGCGGCGTAGAGGGCGGTGACCGCGGCGGCACAGGCGGCGCGGAGTTCCGCCAGTTCGGGCGCGGCGGCCCCGGCCAGCTCGGGCACGATCAGCGGCGGATGCGGGCAGACGGCGGCGGCGACCAGGGGCACCAGGCAACGTTAGCGGCCCGGCCCCGACCGCCCCGCCTGCCCCACCGCTGCGGCAGCCCGCCACCGGACCCACCCGGTCGGCAACGCGACGCCCGAACCGACCCGGTCGGCAGCCCGCCACCGGACCAACCTGGCCGGCAGCACGACGCCCGGACCGTCCCGGGCGGCAGCCCGAACGCCCGGACCGTCCCGGCCGGCAGCCCGACGCCGGGATCAGCGCCGCCGCCCGGACCCACCCGGTCGGCAACCCCGATGCCGGGATCAGCCCGGTTGGCCGCCCCAGCCGCCCTGGACCATGGTCTGGAACCGCCACTGCCCACCGGTGCGGACCAGCAGGTCGGCGTAGCGCACCCGCTGGCGTGCGCCGTCGAGGGTGAACTCGGCCTCGGTGAGCACCACGGCCAGGCTCCGGGTGAGGAAGTACGGCGTGCGGCGGCTCTCCATCCGCAGGTCGCCACCGCCACCGAGCACGCCGCCCATCATCTCCAGGTATGCCGCCCGGTCGAGCTGACGCGCGGAGCCCTCACCCGCCGCGTCGTCGGTGACCGTGTTCAGCGGGAACATCGCCAACTCGGCGGTGCCGGCGACGTCACCCGCCTCGGCCAGGGCGTCGTAGTGGCGGAACCACTCGTCCAACTCGGCGAAATCGGCCGCGTCGGGCACGAAACCGGGGTCGGCCGGGGGCGTCATCCGGGTCTGGGACTGGGTCATCCTGCTCCTCCTCGCCCGCCCGTCGATCGGGCGGCAGCATCTCGTACGTCGTACGGTACAGCGTACGGCGGATTGCGACACTCCCCCCGCGGAGTCTGTGTGTGGGTGCTAGGACACCGTATGGTCACGGTCAGAGACAGGCGCTCGACGCGGACGGGGGCGGACCTGTGACAATGCCGGGAGCAAGTTGGCTGCGCCGTGGCGGCGATCGCGGGGGGTTTCCCGTCGACGCCGGGAGAACGAGGATGTGCACATGAGCGACTGGACTGCCTTCGGACGGGTGGACGCGGACGGCACCGTGTACGTGAAGACCAGCGAGGGCGAGCGGGTGGTCGGATCCTGGCAGGCGGGGGCCCCCGAGGAGGGGCTGGCCCACTTCGCCCGCCGCTTCGCCGACCTGGTCACCGAGGTGGACCTGACCGAGGCCCGGCTCAACTCCGGCGCCGCCGACGCGGGTGGTTCGCTGAGCACGGTCCGGCGGATCCGTGGCTCGCTGGCCGAGGCGCACGTCGTCGGGGACATCGACGCCCTCGCCGCGCGCCTGGACAAGCTCGCCGTCGTCGCCGAGGAGAAGGCCGGCGAGGCCCGCGCCGCCCGGGAGGCTGCCCGGGGTGAGGCGCTCGCCCGCAAGACCGCCCTGGTCGAGGAGGCCGAGAAGCTGGCCGCCGAGTCGACCGGCTGGAAGACCGCCGGTGACCGGCTCAAGGAGATCCTCGACGAGTGGAAGACCATCCGGGGGGTCGACAAGAAGGCCGACGGTGAGCTGTGGAAGCGGTTCGCCGCCGCCCGGGACGGCTTCACCCGGCGTCGGGGCGCCCATTTCGCCTCCCTCGACCAGCAGCGCAAGCAGGCGCACACGGCCAAGGAGGAGCTGGTCGCCGAGGCCGAGAAGCTCTCCGACTCCACCGACTGGGCGGCCACCGCCAACCAGCTCAAGGAACTGATGAACCAGTGGAAGGCCGCCCCGCGCGCCTCCAAGGAGTCGGAGCAGAAGCTCTGGGAACGGTTCCGCGCCGCGCAGGACGCCTTCTTCAGCCGGCGCAGCGAGGTCTTCTCGGCCCGGGACAACGAGCAGCGGGCCAACCTGGAGCGCAAGCAGGCGCTCCTGGTCGAGGCCGAGGCGTTGGACGTCGACGGTGACCCGAAGGGTGCACAGGCCAGGCTGCGGGACATCCAGGCCCAGTGGCACGAGGCCGGCCGGGTGCCCCGGGAGGCGGCCACCAGCCTGGAACGGCGACTGCGGGCGATCGACGACAAGGTCCGCGAGGTGATGGACTCCGCCTGGCGGCGGACCACCAAGGAGGACAACCCGCTGCTCGCGCAGATGCGGGCGCAGGTCGCCGAGGCCGAGGAGCGGCTCGCCCGGGCCCAGGCCGCCGGGGACGCCCGTCGGGTCAAGGAGGCCGAGCAGGCGCTCGCCTCCAAGCGGCAGTTCCTCCAGCTCGCCGAGCAGGCCGCCGGCTGAGCAGGCCGCCGGCTGAGCAGAGCCGATCCGTGAGCCCCCGGTCCCGTCTGGGACCGGGGGCTCACGCGTACCCGGATCGCCGGGGACCCACCGACGGGTCGGCGGGAGGGGCGCGGGGGCGGGCGCGGGGCCAGCGGTTGACGCATCGAGGCCGGCTGATCAGAATGAGCGGCAGAGCCAGGTCGATCCCACCGGCGCGAGGGCACCGACGACGGACACCGTCGTCGGGAGTCGCCGGTGCACCGCAGCGAGTGGCCGCGTCCACGTGACCCGGCGTGCCGCGCACTGTCCGCGTACCCCCGCAGGAGCGGGACGGGCGGGCGGCGGCCGGTGAATCCCTGGTTCTCCGCCCTGCGTCGCCGTCGCGACGCCGGGCATTCGAAGTGGAGCCCGTATGTACCGACCCCGCATCATCGGCGCTGCGCTCACCGCGCTCGCCACCGCCGCGGCCGGCGTGCTCGTCGCCACGGCCATCAGCACCACGCCGGCCGCCGCCGCAGTCGGCGGCACCGGCACCGGTTACCTGCACACGAACGGCAACAAGATCGTCGACGCCACCGGCGCGACGGTACGGCTGACCGGCATCAACTGGTTCGGCATGGAGACCGACAACCGGACGTTCCACGGCCTGTGGTCGAACAACCCGTGGCGCGGGCAGCTCGACAAGATGGCCAGCCTGGGCTACAACACGCTGCGCGTCCCGTACTCGAACGACTCGGTGAAGCCGGGCGCGACGGCCAGCGGGATCAACGACTTCGTCAACCCGGACCTGGTCGGGCTCTCGCCGTTGCAGATCCTGGACAAGGTGATCGCCTACGCCGGCAGCAAGGGCATGCGGGTCATCCTGGACCGGCACCGGCCGACGGCGGCCGGGCAGTCGCCGCTCTGGTACACCCCGACGGTCTCCGAGGCGACCTGGCTCGCCGACTGGAAGATGCTGGCCCAGCGGTATGCCGGCAACACCACGGTGATCGGCGCGGACCTGCACAACGAGCCGCACGCCGAGGGCACCAACCCGGCCGCCACCGGCGCCTGCTGGGGCTGCGGCGACACCACCCGGGACTGGCGGCTGGCCGCCGAGCGGGCCGGCAACGCCATCCTCGGCGTGCAGCCGAACTGGCTGATCTTCGTGGAGGGGGTGAGCTGCCCCAGCGGCGGCCTGTCGAACGTCTGGGACAACGACCCCAGCAACGACGAGGACTGCGGCTGGTGGGGTGGCAACCTGTCCAAGGCCGGGCAGTTCCCGGTCCGGCTGAACGTGGCGAACCGGCTGGTCTACTCGCCGCACGAGTACGCCACCAGCGTCTACGAGCAGAACTGGTTCAAGGCCGCCGACTACCCGGCGAACCTGCCGGCGATCTGGGACAGGTACTGGGGTTACCTCTACAAGCAGAACATCGCCCCGATCATGATGGGTGAGTTCGGCAGCACCCTGGCCGACCCCCGGGACAAGGTGTGGCTGGAGAAGTTGATGGCCTACACCGGCACCGGGGTCAACGGGATGTCCTTCACCTACTGGTCGTGGAACCCGAACTCGGGTGACACCGGGGGCATCGCGCTGGACGACTGGACCAACATCAACACCGCCAAGCAGGCGATCCTCCAGCCGTACCTGATCGCGCCGGTGGGTGGCGGGACCGACCCGACCGGCACCCCGACGCCGACGCCGACCACCACCGGCCCGACGACGCCGCCGCCGACCACCACCCCGCCGCCGACCACCACGCCCCCGCCGACCGGTGGCTGCACCGCCACCTACAAGCAGGTCAGCGCGTGGCAGGGTGGTTTCCAGGGCGAGCTGACGGTGAAGAACACCAGTTCGTCGGCGGCCAACCCCTGGTCGGTGACCTGGGCCTGGCCGGCCGGGGTCACCCTGGTCAGCGGTTGGAACGCCACCGTCACCCAGTCCGGCACGACGGTGACCGCCGCCGGGCCGAGCTACGCGCCGTCCCTGGCGGCGGGCGCGTCGGTCACCGTGGGCTTCACCGCCAACGGTACGGCCGCCGCCCCGGCCACGGTGAAGCTCCAGGGCACCGCCTGCTGAGCCGAGACCGTCCGTAGTGCCCACCGGCGGGTCGCCGGTCGACGTTGCCCGTCGGCCGGCGACCCGCCTGCCGGATCGCCGCCCGCGCACCGATCGGGGTCCGCCGCTCGCGGGCCCCGGTCGGGGTCGGCCCGCCCCCGGGCAGGGGGCGCCGCCGGACCCGACGGGTCAGTGCGCGGCGCAGCCGGTCGTCGGCGCGGGCGGCGCGGCCGGCACACCGACCGTGGGCAACCCGAGCACCACCCCGGGGGTACGCGGGGCGCGGCCCGCCTCGGCGGCGTCACCGGCCCGGGTGCGCCGGTGCGCCAGCGGGGCGCCGTCGGCGTTGAGGTGGTGCGGGGCGGCGTACGTGATGGTGGTGTGCACGATGTCCCCCGGCCGGATCGCGCCGGGCTGACTGCTCGCGCCGGGCTGGCCGGTCGCGCCGGTGGCGAAGTGCACCAGGCGGCCGTCGCGGGCCCGGCCGGAGAGCCGGCCGGTGCGCTCGTCCTTGCGGCCCTCGCCGACGGCGACCAGCACCTCGACGGTCTCGCCGACCAGGCGCTTGTTCTCCGCCCAGGTGATCTCCTCGACCGTGGCGATCAGCCGCTCGTAACGCTCCTGCACCACCTGCTTGGGCAGTTGGTCGGGCATGGTGGCGGCCGGGGTGCCGGGGCGCTTGGAGTACTGGAAGGTGAACGCCGAGGAGAACCGGGCCGCGCGCACCACGTCCAGGGTGTGCTGGAAGTCGGCCTCGGTCTCGCCGGGGAAACCGACGATGATGTCGGTGGTGATCGCCGCGTCCGGCATCGCCGCCCGGACCTTGTCGATGATCCCCAGGTAGCGCTCGGACCGGTAGGACCGACGCATCGCCTTGAGCACGTCGTCGGAGCCGGACTGCAACGGCATGTGCAGCGAGTGGCAGACGTTCGGGGTCTCGGCCATCGCGGCGATCACGTCGTCGGTGAAGTCCTTCGGGTGCGGGCTGGTGAACCGGACCCGCTCCAGCCCGTCGATGTCGCCGCAGGCGCGCAGCAGCTTGCCGAAGGCGTACCGGTCGCCGAACTCGACGCCGTAGGAGTTGACGTTCTGGCCGAGCAGGGTCACCTCCAGCACCCCCTCGGCGACCAGGGCACGCACCTCGGCGAGGACGTCGCCGGGGCGGCGGTCCTTCTCCTTGCCGCGCAGGGCGGGCACGATGCAGAACGTGCAGGTGTTGTTGCAGCCCACCGAGATCGACACCCAGCCGGCGTACGTCGACTCGCGCCGGGCCGGCAGGGTGGACGGGAAGACGTCGAGGGATTCGAGGATCTCCACCTCGGCGGCGGTGTTGTGCCGGGCCCGTTCCAGCAGCACCGGCAGGGAGCCGATGTTGTGGGTGCCGAACACCACGTCCACCCAGGGGGCCTTGCGGACGATGTCGCCGCGGTCCTTCTGGGCCAGGCAGCCACCGACGGCGATCTGCATCCCCGGATGCCTGTCCTTCACGGGGCGCAGGTGACCGAGGTTGCCGTAGAGCCGGTTGTCGGCGTTCTCCCGGACGGCACAGGTGTTGAACACCACCACGTCCGGGTTGTCGTCGGCCTCGGCGAGCCGCACGTAACCTGCCTGTTCCAGCAGGCCGGAGATGCGCTCGGAGTCGTGCACGTTCATCTGGCAGCCGTACGTGCGCACCTGGTAGGTGCGCGGGCTGCCCACGGCTGCGGTAGTCATGACATGCACAGCGTATCCGGGCCGCCCGGTCCGGGCCGACCGGGAAGACCCCCACGAGGAGAAGCCATGTGCCGGAGCATCAAGACCCTGCGTGAGCCGTACGTCCCGACGGTCACGCCGGCCGACATCGAGGCGGCGGCGTTGCAGTACGTGCGGAAGGTGTCCGGTTTCCGGGCCCCGGCCGCGCACAACGCGGCGGCGTTCGAGGCGGCGGTGAGCGCGGTGACCGCCGCCACCGCGACCCTGCTGGACCAGTTGCAGGTCCGGGGCGTCCGCCCCACCGCCGCGCCCTGACCCACCCGCTGGACCACCCGCCGTGGACGGGCCACCGGCTGACTCACCGGCTGCGCCCTGGCCCACCGGCCGTGGACGGGCCCGCAGCGGGCCGGACGGCCGCACCCGGCGGGTCCGGGTGGCGAACCCGCAGGACGGCCCGGGGCGGGTTGGTCAGGCGGGGGCGGTCAGGCGGCGGCCAGGGCCGGGTTGACCGAGTCGGGTGCCCAACGCGAGCGGCAGCACCGCGACCAGCCCCGACAGCCCGGGTGCGCCAGGGTGCAGAGCCGGCGGGCGGACAGCACCTCACCGTCGTCGGTCTCGGTCACCTCGAAGTGCACCGGGCGGATCGTGCCTCCCGGCGCGACCAGCAGGTGCCGGCCGGCGTCGAGGGTGTCGTCGGGCAGCAGGCAGTCCCGGTCGAGCAGCCGGGCCAGCGCGGCGACCGCGCTCAGCTCGTGCAGCGACTCGGGTACGCCGTAGCAGTCGACGATCGTGCCGAACTCCCCCGGGGCCTCCCAGACGTCGCAGATCACCGCGTACGTGGGCAGCCGGGCCGGATCGGCCACGGCCAGGGGCATCACCACCCGACCGAGCGCCTCGGCCAGGGCCGGGTACACCTCCACGGGTGCGGCGCGGTCGATTCTCCAGTTCCACAGCTCGGTCATGCCGCCTCCTCGCTGCGTTAGTCCCACCGGCCTCCGGATCGGGCCTTACTCACGATGGTGGGGGGCATTTGACCTCAACCGGGGGCAAGTTACCGGTCTGTGACCATTCCGGGCAAAATTTCCCAGTGCCTCATTGCACGGAGTAGCGGGAAGATGACAGTTTATCGGGTACGGTGCCCCCGGCTGGCCAGCCGGACGGCGCGTCAGCGGATGACGACCATCGACTCGCCCCGGGGCAGTAGTTCGCCGATCACCGTGCCGCCGGGCACCTCGCCGGCGAGCAGCAGCCCACCGGAGGTCTGCGCGTCGGCCAGCAGCAGCCGATCCTCCTCACCGGTCGACCCGAACCCGGTCCACGGCGCCACCCAGTCCAGGTTGCGGCGGGTGCCACCGCTGACGTACCCGTCGCGGACCGCCTCCCGGGCACCGGGCAGGTAGGGCACCCGGGCGGCGTCGATCGCCACCGTGAGCCCGCTCGCCCGGGCCAGCTTCGAGGCGTGCCCGAGCAGTCCGAAGCCGGTCACGTCGGTGCCGCAGCGGATACCGGCCGCGACGGCGGCGCGGGCCGCGTCCCGGTTGAGGGTGGTCATCAACGCCACCGCCTCGGCGGACACCTCACCGGTGGCCTTGTGCCGGGTGTTCAGCACCCCGACACCGAGTGGCTTGGTCAGCGACAGCGGCAGCCCGGCCCGGCCGCCGTCCAGGGTGATCAGCTCCTCGGGACGCACCAGCCCGGTCACCGCCAGCCCGTACTTGGGGCCGTCGTCGTCCACGCTGTGCCCGCCGGCCAGGTGGCAGCCGGCCTCCCGGGCCACGTCCTGACCGCCGCGCAGCACCTCCCGGGCCAGCTCCAGCGGGAGGGTGTCCCGGGGCCAGCAGAGCAGGTTCAGGGCGACCAGCGGGGTGCCGCCCATGGCGTACACGTCAGAGAGGGCGTTGGCGGCGGCGATCCGCCCCCAGTCGTAGGCGTCGTCGACGACCGGGGTGAAGAAGTCGGCGGTGGTGACCAGGCCGGTCCGCTCGTCCAGCCGGACCACCGCGGCGTCGTCGCCGTGGTCCAGGCCGACCAGCAACTCGGCGGTGCCGGTGGCCGGGCCGAGACCGGCGACCATCGCCTCCAGCTCTCCCGGCGGGATCTTGCAGGCGCAGCCGCCACCACGCGCGTACTCGGTCAGGCGGACCCGGTCGGTCATCCCCCCATGATCTCCGTCACCCGCCCGACCCGCCACCCGACGGGGCCGCCGGGTGGCGGAATTCGGACGCCGGAGCACACCTGACACCGGTGTTACCTCTCCGTGACCCGCTGAGTGGCGATCCGCCACGTCGCCCCGCCTACAGTGGCTCAACCGGGGGTCGACCGACCCCGCTTCCGGTACGACGACAGGGACGGTGGACGACGTGGCGACCGGCGAACCGCTGATCGTGCTGGACCGGGTCAATAAGTGGTTCGGCCCGCTGCACGTGCTGCACGACGTGTCACTCTCCGTCGACAAGGGCGAGGTCGTGGTGGTGATCGGGCCGTCCGGTTCCGGCAAGTCGACGCTGTGCCGGGCGATCAACCGGCTGGAGCCGATCAACGACGGCACGATCGTCTTCGACGGCCAGCCGCTGCCGGCCGAGGGCAAGGCGCTGGCGAAGCTGCGCAGCGAGGTCGGCATGGTCTTCCAGTCGTTCAACCTCTTCGCCCACAAGACCATCCTGGAGAACGTCGCACTCGGGCCGATCAAGGTCCGCAAGGAGAAGCCGGCCGCCGCCCGCGAGCGCGGCTTGGCCCTGCTCGACCGGGTCGGCATCGCCAACCAGGCCGACAAGTACCCGGCCCAGCTCTCCGGTGGCCAGCAGCAGCGGGCGGCGATCGCCCGCGCGCTGGCCATGCAGCCCAAGGCGATGCTCTTCGACGAGCCGACCAGCGCCCTCGACCCGGAGATGGTCGGCGAGGTGCTGGACGTGATGACCTCGCTGGCCAGCGAGGGCATGACGATGGTGGTGGTGACCCACGAGATGGGCTTCGCCCGGCACGCCGCCAACCGGGTGATCTTCATGGCCGACGGGCAGCTCGTCGAGGACGCCCCGCCGACGGAGTTCTTCGCCAACCCGCGCAGTGAGCGGGCCAGGGACTTCCTCTCCAAGATCCTCACGCACTAGGCGTCCGTAGTGGAGCGTGCCGGTCACCGGTGCATTCCGACGAAGAAGGAGATCAGTATGCGTATGAAGCGCGTGGCGGCAGTCGCCGCGGCGGCTACTCTGGCGCTCGGCCTGGCCGCCTGCGGCGGCGACGACGCCGACGAGGGCACCGGTTCCGGCAGCAAGTCCTTCGCCGCCGGCAGCACCATGGAGAAGCTCAACAAGGCGCAGAAGATCAAGGTCGGCACCAAGTTCGACCAGCCCGGCTTCGGCCAGAAGGGCCTGTCGGGCAAGCCGGAGGGCTTCGACGTCGAGGTGGCCAAGCTCATCGTCAAGGAGCTGGGCATCCCTGCCGACAAGATCGAGTACGTCGAGACGCCGTCGAAGGTCCGTGAGGACGCCATCGTCAACGGCACCGTCGACCTGGTCGCGGCGACCTACACGATCAACGACAAGCGCAAGGAGCGGATCGCCTTCGCGGGCCCGTACTACGAGGCCGGCCAGAACATCCTGGTCAAGAAGGACGACACCACCATCACCGGCCCGGACTCCTTCAAGGACGGCACCAAGAAGGTCTGCTCGGTGACCGGGTCCACCCCGGCCGAGGAGATCAAGAAGTCCATCAAGGACGTCGGCACCCAGCTGGTGCTCTTCGACACCTACCCCAAGTGCCGCGACGCCCTCAAGGGCGGCCAGGTCGACGCCGTCACCACCGACAACGTGATCCTGCTCGGCTACATCGCCGAGGACGAGGCGTCGTTCAAGCTGGCCGGCGACAACTTCACCAAGGAGCCGTACGGCATCGGGGTGAAGAAGGAGGACACCGACTTCCGCAACTTCATCAACGACACGTTGGAGAAGGCGTTCAACGACGGCAGCTGGAAGAAGGCGTGGGACGACACCGCCGGCAAGTTCGGCGCGGAGCTGGGCACCGCGCCCACCATCAACCGTTACTGATCTGACCTCGATCTGGAGGGTGGGGAGGAACACCGGCCCGTGAGTGTGCTCATCGACAAGTTCGACGTCTTCGCGGGTGGTTTCTGGCTCACCCTCCAGATCTGCGTGCTCGCCGCGATCGGCGCCCTGATCCTGGGCGCCGTCATGGCGGTGCTGCGCATCTCGCCGGTGCCGCCGCTGCGCGCCGTCGGCACCGCCTACGTGACCGTGTTCCGGAACATGCCGCTGACCGTGGTGATGTTCTTCGCCGCCTTCGGTCTGCCGGCGCTCGGCTCCAACGCCGACTTCCTGCGAATCCCGGTGCTGGACTCGCTCTTCACCCGGCTCGGCACCGACCTGCCGTACTTCCGCTTCGCGCTGCTCGCCCTGGTGCTCTATACCGCCGCGTTCGTCTGCGAGGCGCTGCGCTCCGGGGTCAACGCGGTGCCGCCAGGTCAGGCCGAGGCGGCCCGGTCGCTCGGCCTGACCTTCGGCCAGAACCTGCGGCACGTGGTGCTGCCGCAGTCCTGGAAGGCGTCGGTGGTCCCGCTCGGTTCGGTGATCATCGCGATGATCAAGAACTCGGCGCTGATCGGCTTCTTCGGCGTGGTCGGCGACCTGTCCCAGACCGCCGACCAGCTCACCTCCGCCGAGGGCTACGCCTTCATCCCGGTCGCCGTCGGCATCTCGATCGGCTACCTGATCATGACCGTGCCGCTCGGCGCACTGCTCGACCGGCTGGAGAAGCGACAGGCGGTGGCCCGATGAGTCAGCAGACCAGCGTCCTGTACGACGTCCCCGGTCCCCGCCAGCGACGGATCACCCTGATCGGCAGCATCGTCGCCACCGTGCTGCTGGCCGTCGGCGCGTACTTCCTGATCTACCGGCCGCTGGACGACAAGGGCCAGTTCTCGATGGAGCTGTGGGGGCCGCTGGTCGACCCCTCCCACGAGAACTTCTCCCAGGTCTGGGACCGGATCGGCTTCGGCCTGAAGAACACGCTGACCGCCGCGGTGCTGGCCATCGTCGCCTCGCTGGTGGTCGGCACCCTGCTCGGGTTGCTGCGAATCCAGCTCAAGAGCCTGACCCGGCGACGCTTCACCGGGCTGGCCACCCCGCTGGCATACCTGCTGCGCGGGTTGAGCGGCACCCTCTCGGCGGTCACCCGGGTCTGCGTCGAGGTCTTCCGGGGCCTGCCGGTGGTGCTCACCATCTTCTTCGTGGCTCGGGGCTTCCCCGAGTTCGGCATCTCGTTCGACTCGCTGTGGTACCTGGTCATCGGCCTGACCGTCTACAACTCCGTGGTCATCGCCGAGATCCTCCGCTCCGGCATGGAGGGGCTACCCGGCGGGCAGGCCGAGGCCGCCGCCGCGATCGGCCTCTCCCCCGCGCAGACCACCCGGATGATCCTGCTCCCCCAGGCGTTCCGGATCATGCTGCCGGCGCTGATCAGCCAGCTCGTCGTGGTGCTCAAGGACACCTCGCTGGGCTTCATCATCAGCTACGAGGAGACCCTCAACATCGGCAAGCAGCTCATCGGCGTGCTGGACAACCCGATCCAGGTCTACGTGGTGATCGCCGCGCTGTTCATCCTGTTCAACTACTCGCTGTCGAAGCTGGCCCAGTACGTCCAGCGGCGACTCTCCCGGGGCCGTAAGTCGGCCGGCACGTCGGCCCCGCAGCCCCCGGCCACCGCGCTCGTCTCGCAGGCCGAGGGCGGCGGAGGCGGCGGCGGCAACTGACACCCACCTGCACAAGCTGAGCGAGGGCCGGCCCGGAGATCCGGGCCGGCCCTCGCCGTGTCGTTCGACGGTCGCTGTCGCCTCACGCCAGGTCGTTCCGTTGCGCTCGTCGCGCGTTTCCCCTGGCCGGCGGCGGCCCCGCCGGGTGATGGGCCGGTGGCACCCCGGCCGGGTGGGTGGTGAAGCGGCCGGGCCGCCGCCGGTCAGCGGGCGATCTCGGTGACCCGGGACTCGCGGACCACGGTCACCCGGATCTGCCCCGGGTAGGTCAGCTCCTCCTCGATCTGCTTCGCCACGTCCCGGGCGAGGACCGCCGCGCCGATGTCGTCGACGTCGTCCGGCTTGACCATCACCCGGATCTCCCGGCCCGCCTGCATGGCGAAGACCTTCTCCACGCCGATCTTGCCGGCCGCGATCTCCTCGATCCGTTCCAGCCGCTTGACGTACGCCTCCAGGCTCTCCCGCCGGGCCCCCGGCCGCCCGCCCGAGCAGGCGTCGGACGCCTGGGTGAGGACCGCCTCGATGGTCTGCGGCGGCACCTCGTTGTGGTGCGCCTCGATGGCGTGCACCACGTCCTCGCTCTCGCCGTACTTGCGGGCCAGGTCGGCGCCGATGATGGCGTGGCTGCCCTCCACCTCGTGGGTGAGCGCCTTGCCGATGTCGTGCAGGAACGCCGACCGCTTGATCGTCGGCACGTCCAGCCGCAGCTCGGCGGCCATGATCCCGGCGATGTGCGCGGTCTCCACCAGGTGCTTGAGCACGTTCTGCCCGTACGACGTGCGGTAGCGCAGCCGACCGAGCAGGGTGACCAGCTCGGGGTGGATCTCGGTGATGCCCACCTCCACCAGCGCGTCCTCGGCGGCCCGGTGGCACAGCTCCTCCACCTCCTGCCGGGCCAGGTCGTGCACCTCCTCGATCCGGTGCGGGTGGATGCGCCCGTCGAGGACCAGCTTCTCCAGGGTGAGCCGACCCACCTCGCGGCGGACCGGGTCGAAGCAGGAGAGCAGCACCGCCTCCGGGGTGTCGTCGATGATCAGGTTGACCCCGGTCACCGACTCGAAGGCGCGGATGTTGCGCCCCTCCCGGCCGATGATCCGCCCCTTCATCTCGTCCCCCGGCAGGTGCAGGACGCTGACCACGCTCTCCGCGGTCTGCTCGCTGGCCACCCGCTGGATGGCGTCCACCACGATGTGCCGGGCGCGCTGCTCGGCAGTGTTGCGGGCGTCGGACTCGATGTCCCGCACCAGCAGGGCCGCCTCCCGCTTGGCCTGGGTCTCGATCACCTCGATCAGCTCGGTGCGGGCCGAGTCGGCGGTCAGTCCGGCGACGCGTTCCAGCTCCCGACGGCGCTGCTCCTCGGCCACGCTCAGCGCGGCCTCCCGGGCGCTGATCGCCGCCTCCCGCTCGGCCAGCGCGGCGCTGGCGGCGGTGAGCTGCCGCTCGCGTTCGGCCAGCCGCTCCACCTCCTCGGTGTGCAGCCGTTCCCGCTCGTCCATCCGGGCGGCCCGGCGTTCCACCTCGGCCGCCTGTTCCCGCGTGGTCGCGGCGAGCACCGCCACCTCACGCTCACCGCTGCGCCGGGCGCTGGCCCGCAACTGCTCGGCGTCCGCCTCGGCCTGCTTGTGGGCGCGTTCCAGGACGGTGTCCGCCTCGGCGCGGGCGTCGTCGAGGACCCGGCGGGCCTCCGCCCGGGCCGACTTCGCCTCCGCCTTGGCCCCGGCCGCCTCGGCACGGGCTGCGGAGGCGGCGGACTTCGCCACGTCGATGGTGCTGTTCACCTCGTCGGCGGCGGTCCGCAGGGCGGCCAGCGACTGTTCCTGGCGGTCCTTCTCGGCGATGAAGGCGGGGTCCTCCGGGGCCGGGGCGGCACCGATGCGGCGCAGCGCCCGTACGCCGATCAGGACGGCGCCGACCACGACCAGGGCGAGGACCCCGACAACGACCAGGAGCACCACGTCGAAGGCGTTCATGCCGATGTCCCGTCACCGGGGCCGGTGGGCCGCCACACCGCGTCGGCGCACCCGCGCTCGCCACCGCCTTCTGGGGACCCCCGGTCCCTGTGCCGACCCACCGCCATGGTCGTGCCTCCCCAAACGTCTACGCCGCAGGGGCACCGTGCCGATGGGCACGCACCTCTGCGGCTCTGGACGCCCGACCGAGCGGCTGGCCGTGGGGATAGCTCTCCGTCGGCGGTGCCCATGCGGCATCGCCGACAGCCGGGTGCAGTTGTCGGGTCGGCTCCGGACCGGCTGTCCGGAGCGACCGTCAAGGCCGGTGGAGCTGGCCAAAGTGATGCGGTTCTGTTACGAGATCTATGTTGTGCGCTTAGCCTGCGCTGGTCGGGCAAAGTGAGCCTGTATGGCGAGGCTAGGTCTCGGAAGGCCGATCGGTCAAGAACTCATGATCAAACCCCCCGAACGGAGAGAGTTGACAACGTCACCCATTGGTGATCCAAATCCGGACACCACGCCATAAAAAGTTTATTCTTCCGCCCGACCGGTCCGCTTCAGCTCCCTGCGCGGGCCGCACCGGCCGGCAGGATCAGCGCCCGACGGCAGCGAGGCGGGGCGGCAGGGTCAGCCGACACCCCACGCGCAGGCGCACGTCACCAGCGCGACGTTGTCGGGGGCGGGTGAGCCGTCCGGGAGGTGCAGGGTGTCCTCCAGGCCGATCCGGGTGTCCAGACCCCGGCGAACCGCCTCGGCACCATCCTCGTGCGCGTTCACCGAGGCGAAGTCCGGCAGCACCGACCAGGCGCGTACGGCGGCCACCCGGTCGGCCGGGTCGGGCGCGATCCATGCGCCGGTGCTCACCCCCACCGGCAGGCCGGGCCGGACGGCGCGGATGGCGGTCACCGCCCCGGCGATCACCGGCGGCGCCAGCGACTCGGCACCGTCGGCGTCCCGTGGGTGTACGTGCACCGCCGCCACTCCCCGCGCGGCGCAGCGGACCGCGTCAGCGGCCAGCTCGGCGGCGGTCAGCGGCACGGCGGGGTGCTCGGCACGCGAGCGGGTGCCGTTGAGGGACGCCTTCCACACGCCCGGTCAGCCCCGCTCGCCCTCGGCCTCGGCCAGGGCGTCGGCGTCGATCTGCTCGGCGAACTCGGCGGCCTCGGCGCTCTGGGCGGCGAGGGCGTCCTTCACCGCCCGGATCGCCACCCCGGGTGGATAGCCCTTGCGGGCCAGCATGCCGACCAGCCGGCGGAACACCGCGTCGGGCTCGCCCCGGGCGGTGCGCAACTTCCGGTCGACCAGGGTCCGGGCGGTCTCCGCCTCGGTCTCCTCGTCCAGCTCACCGAGCGCTTCGCTGGCCACCTCGCCGTCCACGCCACGCTGGCGCAGCTCGTTGGCGAGCGCCCGGCGGGCCAACCCGCGACCGTTGTGCCGGCTGGAGACCCAGGCCCGCGCGAAGGCCGCGTCGTCGATGATGCCGACCTCGTCGTAGCGGTCGAGCACCTGGGCGGACACCTCGTCGGAGATGCCCTTCTTGGCCAACGACCCGGCCAGCTCGGCCCGGGTGCGCGGACGCACCGCGAGCTGCCGCAGGCAGATCTCCCGGGCCATCTCGCTCTCGTCGCGGGGCGTCGACTCGACCGGGGTCGGCCCGGTCCCGTCGGGCCGCCCCCGGCGACCCCGCCGAGGCCTGGTGCCTTCGGCCCAGGGCGGGCCGGGGTCGGCCCCGACCGGGTCGTCGGCATCCGCCCGGGATGAGTGGTCGGCATCCGCGCGGGGAGGGGCGGCATCCCAGCCCCGCCCCGTGCGGGCGCGTCGTCCTGCCATTCGACCGCGACCGGTCAGAAGTCGACAGGCGGCAGCTCAGGGCCACCGGCGGCGTCACCCGCGCCGACCCCGACGCCGAGCTTCTCCAGGATCTTCTTCTCGATCTCGGCGGCCACGTCCGGGTTCTCCTTGAGGAACTCCCGGGCCTTCTCCTTGCCCTGGCCGAGCTGGTCACCGTCGTAGGTGTACCAAGCGCCGGACTTGCGGATGATCGCCTGCTCCACGCCGACGTCGATCAGCGAGCCCTCGCGGGAGATGCCCTTGCCGTACATGATGTCGAACTCGGCCTGCTTGAACGGCGCGGCGACCTTGTTCTTGACGACCTTGACCCGGGTGCGGTTACCGACCACGTCGGTGCCGTCCTTGAGGCTCTCGATGCGGCGCACGTCGAGCCGGACCGAGGCGTAGAACTTCAGCGCCCGACCACCGGTGGTCGTCTCGGGCGAGCCGAACATGACGCCGATCTTCTCGCGGAGCTGGTTGATGAAGATCGCCGTGGTGCCGGTGTTGTTGAGCACGCCGGTGATCTTCCGCAGCGCCTGGCTCATCAGCCGGGCCTGGAGACCGACGTGGCTGTCGCCCATCTCGCCCTCGATCTCGGCGCGCGGCACCAGGGCCGCCACCGAGTCGATCACGATGATGTCGATCGCGCCGGAGCGGACCAGCATGTCGACGATCTCCAGCGCCTGCTCGCCGGTGTCCGGCTGGGAGACCAGCAGGGCGTCGGTGTCGACGCCGAGCGCCTTCGCGTAGTCGGGGTCGAGCGCGTGCTCGGCGTCGACGAAGGCGGCGATGCCGCCGGCCCGCTGGGCGTTGGCCACCGCGTGCAGGGCGACCGTGGTCTTACCGCTGGACTCGGGGCCGTAGATCTCGACGACCCGGCCCCGGGGCAGGCCACCCACCCCGAGCGCCACGTCGAGCGCGATGGACCCGGTCGTGATCACCGACGTCTGGATGACCGGGCGCTCGCCCAGCCGCATCACCGACCCTTTACCGAACTGCTTATCGATCTGAGCGAGAGCAAGGTCGAGTGCCTTCTCCCGGTCGGGCCCTGCGGCCATGTTTGCCACCCCTGCCTTCGCCGGCGTCTTTCCTGAGCTTCGCGTCACGCGGACACGCTAGGCGCTAGGTCCGACAGAAAACCAGCCGACGGGCCGTGAGCTGTGGACGAGCACCCCGCTGTGGACAATAGCCGAACAGGTGTACGAGCCGGCAAGCGACACGCAGAAGTGCCGAAACGGCAGCTCAACGTAGCCGTGCGGGCACCCGGTCGGGGTATGCGGCGACCACCGCCCGCCACACGACGTGGGTCTGCTCACCAGCGGCGAGCGCCTGCGTGATGGTCCGCCCGTCGAGTTGGGAGAGCACCTGGTCGCTGGCGATGCTGGCCGCGTAACCCGGCCCGAAAGCCTCGTCCAGCCGGGTCCAGAAGTCGGTCAGCCGCACGTGATCACTCCTCCTCGTCGGGTGCCGTCGGTGGCACCCGACGCAACGCTAGCGCCACCAGCGGCACCACCGCGATCGCCGCCAGCAGGGTGAGGGTCGGATAACCCGCCAGCCGCATGACGAACCCGCTGGCCGCCGCCGCGCCCGCCCCGGCCAGCCCCATCGTCAGGTCGGACAGCCCCTGCACGCTGGGGCGCACCCCGGACGGGACCGCCTCGGACAGCAGCGTCGAACCGGCCACCATGGTCGCCGACCAGCCCAGCCCGAGCAGGGCCAGGCCGACCGAGAGGCGCGGCGTGTGGTGCCCGGCGGTGCCGGCCACCGCGCAGGCGGCCAGCAGCATGCCGACCCCACCGAGGATCACCGCGCGACGGCCCAGCCGGTCGGTGAGCCAGCCCACCACCGGGGAGAGGGCGTACATGCCGGCGATGTGCAGGCTCAACACGATGCCGACGACCCGCAGCACGTCCGCGTCGGAGTGCGACTCGCCGAGGCGTACCGGAGTCATCGCCATCACCGCGACCATCACCAGGTGGCCGACCGCGACGGCGGCGATGCCCAGTCGGGCGCCCGGTCGCCCACGGACCACCCGCCAGGCCGCCCGCATGCCGACCCGCCGCGCGCCCGGCGCGGTGTCCGTCACCGGCGACGCGGCGGCCCCGGCCACCGGCGGTGTCCCGGCGTCGGCCGCCGCGAGCCGCCGCGCGGTGAGCAGCGGATCGGGCCGCAACAGCAGCAGCAGTACGACCGCAGCCACGCCGAACGCGACGGCGCTGAACGCGAACGGGCCGGACAGCGACGGCAGGCCCCAGCCTCGGGTGAACCCGTCGGCGAGCGCGGCGAAGTTGGGTGCCGCCACCGCGCCGATGGTGGTGGCCCAGACGACCAGGGAGAGTTGCCGGCCCCGGCGGGCCGGCTCGGCGAGGTCCACCGCCGTGTAGCGGGCCTGGAGGTTGGCCGCCGTGCCCCCGCCGAACAGCAGCATCCCCAGGAAGAGCAGCGGCACCCCACCGGTGACCGTGGCGAGCACCACCAGCAGCGCCCCGACCGCCCCGATCAGGTACGCCACCACCAGCCCCGGGCGACGCCCGTGCCCGTTCATGATCCGGGTGACCGGTACGGCGAGCAGCGCCGCGCCGACCACCCCGCAGCTCTGCGCCAGCCCGGCCACGGCGGTGCCGGCGACCCGGGCCGCCAGCAACGCCCCGACCGAGATCCCGATGGCCACCCCGACCCCACCGATGATCTGCGTGACGAAGAGCAACCGCAGCGTGCGCCGCTGGATCGGGGCGACGTCGGGCCGGGCCGGCGCGCGCAGGTCGACGGTCATCGCACGCTCCTGGTTCGGGGGGCCCATCGTCGCGCAGCCGGTCCGCCGCCCGCACCGGGGTTACCGGTCGGTGCGCGGCGGGGTGTGGTCGGGAACGCCCCGTCCCGTTCCCCGTGCCGCCGTGCCGGGACCCGCACCCGGTCAGCCGGCCAGGGCGCGGGCGGCCACGGTGAGGTCGTCGACCAGCCCCCGGTAGGCGACGTCCTGGTTGTCGGCGCGCAGCACCGCCGACGGGTGGATGGTGGCCAGCACCCGGGCGGCGGGCGCGTCGGCGACCGGGCCGGCGTCGTCCACCCGGGGGAAGTCCTCCGGGTGCTCGGCGGCGGCCGGCCAGGGCAGCAACTCGCCGCGCTGCCGGGTGACCCGGAACGCCGGGCCGAGCAGGGCCTTCGCCGCCGTCGCGCCGAGCACCACCACCAGTTCGGGGCGGAGCCGGGCGAACTCGGCGACCAGCCACGGCCGGCAGGCGACGATGTGCACCCGATCCGGGGTCTGGTGGATGCGCCGGCGGCCGCGAAGCTCGTGTCGGAAGTGCTTCACCGCGTTGGTGATGTAGAGGTGGGCCGGGTCGAGACCGGCGTCGTCGACCGCCCGGCGCAGCAGCCGGCCGGCGGGGCCGACGAAGGGCAGCCCGTGCTGGTCCTCCAGGTCGCCGGGCTGTTCGCCGACGAAGACCACCCGGGCGCGTTCGTCGCCCCGGCCGAAGACGGTCTGGGTGGCGTCCCGGTACAGCTCGCAGCCCCGGCAGCCGGTGGCGGCGGTACGCAGCTCGGCCAGTGTGCCGGCCTGTGGCGGGATGAACTGCTGGGCACCGGGTGGGTCGGTCTGCTCGGCCATGGCGACTGTTCTACCCGGTCCCACGAGACACCCCACAAGGGACCCGCCGGTCCTCTTCCCATCCAGGAGCATCAGGCGTGGCCGGCGACCCCGCCTCCGGAGAGGCGCTGGGCCGGTTACCGGATTGTCCGGTTACAGCTTCTCGTTCACCTCAAGCAGGTGAGGTCGCTTCTCGACGATCCACGCCTCTACATCGGACTTCAACCAGATCTGACCCATCTTGAGAACAGCTGCCGGAGGCGGGAAGTCCCTGCGGCTGATCAGGATGTAGGTGCGCTGCCTTGAGACTCCCAGGCGTTCCTGGATCTCGGCAGCTCCCCAGACCTCAAGCTGCGTGCCTCTGAGCAGTGCCATAGCGGAAAGCGTAGGTCCGATTTAGGTTGTTACGAGTAATACTATATTGCTTATATAGCTCCAATTGAGTTGGGTTATAGTTGGACGATTGTCAACCACGCGAGTGCCTGGGAGAGCGTATGTCTCGCTGGAAGTGGTTCCATCGGCCCACTGAACCCGTTGACGTCGTACAGCAGGCCGTGCCCCTGCCTGCGACTGCGACATCCGGGCGGAACGGCCCCTTCGCCACCCGCCCGGCGGTGCCACATCAGATGACTTCGGAGACCAGGTGGGGCACCCGCAATGCCCGAAAGCTCCACCGGGGGTCCTGGCCGGATGCCTGAGCAGCGATCCGCCGAGCCGCCGTTCGCCGTGCTCATGGCCGGCTACGTCGTCGACTTCCACCATCGCAACGCCTGCTCCCGCTGCCAGCCGGACGGCTCGTGCGCCCGCCTGGTCGACGCGGGCGAGACGCTGCGCGCCTGGCGGGACCGGGAGCGCCGGTGAAGGCCGGCGATCTGGTGTACGTAACCAGGGCCGCCAGCGTGCAGTTTCTCCGGCCCATCCGGTTCCGGGTGATCCGGGTGCTCGACTGGCCCACGTACGACGGATGGGTCTGGTTAGAGGGATACCAGCTGAACGCGGCCGGGGATGCGGTCTCCCGCCGGAGGATCTTCGTGCAGCCGGCGGGGTTGACCACGCCACCCGCTCCCGTCCCCGCACAGCCCGGCAGGAGAAGGCAGACGGACCGGGTCAGGCGGTGAAGCCGATCGGGTCGGTGGGGCGGACCGCCGCCGCCACCGCGTCGGCCAGCGGACCGAGGTCGGCGTCGTCGAGCGAGCTGACCGTGATCCGTACGGCGGGCGGGGCGCCGATCCGGTAGAGGCCGCCGGGGGCGACCGACCAGCCGGCGTCGCGCAGGGCGGTGACCGTGGTGGTTTCGTCGGGCACCGGCAGCCAGACGTTGATGCCGCTGCGGCCGTGCCCCACCAGGCCCCGGTCTGCGAGCGCGGCGAGCAGGCCGGAGCGGCGGCTGTCGTACGCGTCGGCGGCCCGGTCGATCAGGGTCGTGGTGCCCGGATCACGCCAGAGCGACAGGACGAGTCGTTGCAGGACGGTGGAGACCCAGCCGGCGCCCACCCTGGCCCGGCCGGCCACCCGGGAGACCGTCACCTCGTCACCGGCCAGCACCGCGAGCCGCAGGTCAGGACCGAAGGGCTTGCTCGTCGAGCGGACGAACGCCCAGGTCGGGGTGGCCCCGGCCAGCGGGTGCAGGGGCAGGCGGGACAGTTCGGCGGCGTGATCGTCCTCGATCAACAGCAGGTCGGACCGGCCGGCGAGCAGTGCCCGCAGGGCTTGGGCCCGATCGGCGGAGATGGCGGCGCCGGTCGGATTCTGCGCCCGACTGGTGACCACCATCGCCCGTACCCCCAGGATCAGCGCATCCCGGACCCCGGCGACGGTCGGCCCGTCGTCGTCGACCGGGACGCCGACCGGCCGCAGGCCGAGCGCGGCGACCAGGTCGAACAGGTTGGCCCAGCCCGGATCCTCTACCCCGACCGCGTCGCCGGGCCGCAGCTGGCTGGCGAGCAGCCGCTCGATGCCGTCGAGCGCTCCCCCGGTGACGGTCAGCTCGTCGGCGGGCACCCCGTCGGCGGCGAGCCGGGAACGGGCGGCCTCCGCCAGTGCGGGGTGCACGCCGGTCGAGGCGTAACCGGCGGGCGGGCCGATGTCGGCGGCGAGCGCGGCCAGATGCGGGCCGAGCGGCGGCAGCAGCCGGAGGTCGGGCTGACCCTGGGACAGGTCGCGGGTGCCGGGGGCGGGCGCGGGATGCCGGGCGGCGCGGCGGGGGGCGACCGGGGGCCGGGGCCGCACCCGGGTGCCGTGCCGGCCGGCGGTGACGACCAGACCCCGCTGGCGCAGCTCCTGGTAGGCGCGGGCGACGGTGGCCGGGCTGACCGCCAGCGTGGTGGCCAGGGAGCGGACCGGCGGCAACGCGTCGCCGGCCGCGAGCACCCCGGTGCGGATGCCGGTTTCCACACTCGCCGAGATCGCGGCGGACGTGGAACCGAGGATCTGATAATGTGCTGCCACAGTTCCAGGATCGTACTAGAACAAAGGCGGGATGTCACATGTACGCGCCGACCGCACGCACCACCGCCAGCCGCACCCGGGGCCGGATGAGCTACGACCGGGCCGCCGCCCACGCCGTGCTCGACGAGGCGTACCACTGCGTGCTGGGGTTCGTGGTGGACGGCGAGCCACGGCTGCTGCCCACCCTGCACGTCCGGGTCGGTGACACCCTCTACCTGCACGGGTCGACCGGCAGCCGGCCGCTGCTCGCCGCCCGGGGCGACGCCGGGCTGCCCGTCTGCGTCACGGTGACCCTGCTCGACGGCCTGATCTATGCCCGCTCGCAGTTCCACCACAGCGCCAACTACCGGTCGGTCGTCGCGCACGGCACCGCCCACCTGGTCACCGACGACGACGACAAGCGCGCCGCGATGACCGCCCTGGTGGAAAAGGTCGGGGTGGGTCGGGCCGCCGACAGCCGCCCACCGAGCCGTCGGGAGTTGGCCGAGACGGCCGTCCTGGCCCTGCCGCTGCGCGAGGTGTCGGTGCGTGCCCGCACCGGCGGGGTCCGCGACGAACCGGCCGATCTCGACCTGCCGCACTGGGCCGGGGTGGTGCCGCTCCGGCTGGCCGCCGGCCCGCCCGAGCCGGACGCCGGGGTGGTCGCGCCGGTCCCGGCCTACCTGCCCGGCACCGGCTCGCCGGGGCCGGACTCCGGCGGGTCACCGGCACCGGTTTCCGCCGGCCTGCCGGCGCCGGATTCCGGTGGGTCACCGTGGCGGGAGCCGGTGCCGCTGCACGGCGCGCACGTGCTGCTGGAGCCGTTGGCCCCGGCGCACGCCGACGAGTTGTTCGCCGCCACCGCCGAGCCGGAGGTCTGGGCCCACCTGGGCCACCCGTTGCCCGCCGACCCGGCCGCGATGCGGGTGGTCGTCGCCGCCGCGTTGGCCGCCCGGCACGACGGCGAGCGGGTGCCCTGGGTGCAGCGCTGCGCCCGGACGGGAGCGGTCGTGGGCACCACCTCCTACTACGAGATCGACCCGGAGCGGCGCAGCGTCGCGATCGGCTACACCTGGCTCGGCCGACCCTGGTGGCGCAGCGGCATCAACACCGAGGCCAAGCTGCTGCTGCTCGGCCGGGCGTTCGACACGCTGGGTGCGGTGCGGGTGGTCTGGCACACCGACATCCGCAACACCCGCTCCCAGGCGGCGATCGCCCGGCTCGGCGCGACCCGGGAAGGCGTGCTGCGCATGCACCGACAGCGTCCGGACGGCTCCTGGCGCGACACCGTGCAGTACGCGATGACCGTCGATGAGTGGCCGAACGCACAGGCCAGGCTGCGGGAAAGGCTTCGCAGTACGCCACCGGCGGGGCGAGGATGACGGGCGTGCTGGGCATCACCGACATCTGGACGTACGTGTTGGGCACCGTGGCGATCATTCTGCTGCCGGGGCCGAATTCCCTCTTCGTGCTCTCCACCGCCGCCAAGCGGGGGGTAGCCGTCGGTTACCGGGCGGCGGGTGGGGTGTTCCTCGGCGACGCGGTGCTGATGCTCCTCTCCGCCGCCGGGGTGGCGTCGCTCCTCAAGGCGTATCCACCACTCTTCCTCGTGATCAAGTACGCCGGCGCGGCCTACCTCGGGTACGTGGGGCTGACCATGCTGCGCGGAGCCTGGCGACGGTGGCGCGATCGCCACGACCCGGCGACGCCCCGGCTGATCGACGCGGCCGAGCCGGCGGCGCTGCGCAGCCCGTTCCGCAAGGCGCTGGTGATCAGCCTGCTCAACCCCAAGGCGATCCTCTTCTTCATCTCGTTCTTCATCCAGTTCGTCGACCCCGGCTACGCCTGGCCGGCGCTGTCGTTCCTGTTGCTCGGGCTGATCGCCCAGGTGACCAGCGTGCTCTACCTGACCGCGCTGATCTTCGCGGGCACCTTCCTGGCCGCCCAGTTCCGGCAGCGCCGCCGGTTGGCCGCAGGAGCCACCACCGGTGTCGCGGTGCTCTTCCTGGGCTTCGGCATCAAGCTCGCCACCGCCTCGGTCTGACGCACCCGTCCTCGCCGACGGGCGGACGATCGACCGGCGACATCCCGCCGGTCGCGCACCCTCGTCGCCACCGACACCTCTGCCGGCAGGGCCAGCGGCCCGCAACATCCCGCCGGTCAGGTGCCGTCGCCGCCACCGCCACCACCGATGCCACCGCCGCCACCGGCACCACCCAGTCCGTAACCGGGTCGCACCGGCGCGTCCGGCGGCCGGCTGACATGGGCCGACTCGGTGATCCGGGCCGACCAGTGTGCGTTCGAGGCCGCCGCCGCATGCCGGTTGATCGCCGCCCGCAGCCAGCCGTCCACGACGGAGACCCAGTCCTGTTGATCGGCACCGGTGTGCCAGATCCGGAACCGGCTGATGCTCTGGTGGCTGATGCCGGTCAGCGAGAGTCGCCGGTCCATCCAGAGCAGCACCTCCAGGCCGGCGGAATTGGTCACGAAGATCAGCTCCAGTTCGGTGATCGGTCCGGCGTACAGCGGGGCGACCCAGTAGCCGAGGCGTTCGTGCACCGGCAGGCTCTGCGCGACCCCCGGTAGCCGGCTCGACACCAGGCCCACCTGCCGCAGGACGAAACCGAGGGTGTCCAGCGCCGCGAGCACATGCTGCTGGGTGGGGAGCGGGTGGACGAAGATCGGCACCATCGCGCCCTGCTCCCGCTCCGGGTCCACCGACACCTCGGTACGCAGCCCGGTGCGCAGGCTCATCAACGGCACCCCGCCGAAGATCGTCACCGGGGTCTCCCACGGCAGGGGTACGGCGAAGTCGATGGCCCGCCGCCGCCCGGCCGGTACGACGAACCGGCCCCCCACCGTCACCTGGTGGTACTGCACGAGGCTGCGGGGTGCCCGGGGGTCCTCCGGTTCGGCGGTCGCCACCAGCCCGAGCCGTACGTGCCGGACCGGCACGTCCTGCGACCCGGCGCTGAGCATCACCCGCCCCGGCAGCCGCAGCCCTGGACGGGTGCTCGGATTGGTCAGGGTGGTGCTCACCGACAATCCGGTCGCACCGGACTCCCGGGACACCCCGGTCAACCGCATCCCACCCCTCCCCCTGACTGGCGGACCGTGACCGAGGAACGACCTGGCCGACCAATGGGCGGATTCCCGCTGTCCGGCCCGGCACTCCTCGACCGCCTCCAGACCAGCACCCGGCCCGTCCGAGAAGCCAGCCGACGCTCGGGGCGGTGGTTGATCGACTCAGTGGGGGTGATATTGCGGTGTTCGCCGCACATCGATGCCGCCACATCGACCCAGATGAGTCGATCTCCACGACACGGGCCGGCCGAGGGACACGGGCCGGCCGAGGGACACGGGCCGGCCGAGGGACACGGGCCGGCCGAGGGACACGGGCCGGCCGCCGGGTCGGGGAGACCCGGCGGCCGGTCGGTGGATCGGGAAGCCCCTGGCCGGTCAGGGGGCGGGGCTCCCGCGTCGGTCAGCGCAGGCGGCGACCCCGGGGAATCGGGTCGGTCTCGTCGTCGAACTCGCCGATGACCTCCTCGAGCAGGTCCTCCAGCGCTACGAAACCGATCGGCCGGGTGGGCCCGCCGCCGTTGCGTACCAGCGCCAACTGGGCCTGGTCGGCGCGCATCGCGGCGACCGCCTCGGTGACCGAGGAGGTGGCCGGCAGGGTGAACGACCGGCTCATCAGCTCGGCGGCGGTGGCCGCCCGACCGGTGGTGACCGCGCGGACCGCCTCCCGGACGTGCACCAGCCCGCACACCTCGCCACCGCCGTCGAGGACGGCGAGCCGGGATCGGCCGCTGTCCCGGCTGACCTGTTCGATCCGCTCGGCGGTGTCGTCCCGGTGGACCGTGACGATCTGGTCGAAGGGTTCCATCACCTGGGCGACGGTGGTGCCCTGCAATTCCAGCATGCTGGTCAGCATCTGGTGCTGCTCGGCACCGAGCAGCCCGTGCTCGCGGGACTGCTCCAGCAGGATGCGCAGTTCGTCCGGTCCGTGGACCTGGGCGAGCTGATCCTGCTGCTGCACCCCGACCAGCCGCAGCATCGCGTTGGCCAGGGCGTTGAGCAGGGACAACACCGGCCGGGCGACCCGGGCGAAGGCCCGGAACGGCAGCGCCAGCAGCGTCGCCGAGCGCTCGGCGTCGGTGATCGCCCACGACTTCGGGGCCATCTCGCCGACCACCAGGTGCAGGAACGTCACCAGCCCCAACGCGAAGATCAACGCGATGATGTGGCTGGCTGCCGCCGGCAGCCCGACGGCGTGCAGCAACGGGCTGAGCAGGTGCTCGATCGCCGGTTCGGCCAACGCGCCCAGGCCCAGCGTGCACAGGGTGATGCCGAGCTGCGCGCCGGCCAGCATCAGGGAGAGTTCGCGTACCCCGTCCAGGGCGGCACGGGCCGCCCGGCCACCACCGGCGGCGGTCTGTTCCAACCGGTAGCGCTTGGACGCCACCAGGGCGAACTCGGCGGCCACGAAGAAGCCGTTGAGCGCGAGCAGCAGCACCGAGACCAGCAGTGCGACGACGGGGCTCATGACCGCTCCTCCCGGCCCCGGGAGGAGCGCACGTCCGCACCCGGGCCGGTGGCGCGGGCATTCGTACCACCGCGTCGGTCGCGTCCGGTGCCGGTGGCGCGGACGTTCGCGCGGCGGCGCTGGTCGCCCCCGCCGCGGGTGGTCGGGGGCTGCGCGCCCGCGTCCTCGGCGTCGGCCATGGTGAGCCGGACGGAGTCGGCCACGTGCCGGTCCACCGCGAGCACCTCGATCAGGGCCTTCGGCCGTTCCGCCGGCTCATCGCCGTCGGCCGGCAGGACGACCTCCAGCCGGTCACCGACCTCGGGCACCCGGCCCAGCTCCCGCATGACCAGCCCGGAGACGGTGTCGTACTCCGGGGCCTCGGGCAGCGAGATGCCGGTGCTGTCGGCGACCTCGTCGATGCGCCAGCGGGCCGGCACCACCCAGGAACCGTCCTCCTGCCGGGCCGGGGCCCGGTCGGGCGGGTCGTCCTCGTCGCGGATCGGCCCGACCAGTTCCTCGGCGATGTCCTCCAGGGTGATCACGCCGGCGAAGCCGCCGTACTCGTCGACCACGCAGGCGAGCTGCCGGTGCCCGGACCGGAGCCGGTCCAGCACCGTGGGCAGCGGCAACGTCTCCGGCACCAGCAGCGGCGGTACGGCCACCGCGCTGACCGGGGTGGTGGCCCGTTCGGCCGGCGGCACCCCGAGCACGTCGGCGATGCCGATCACGCCGACCAGGTCGTCGACGCCCTCGGCACCGCGTACCGGGAAGCGGGAGTGGCCGGTGTCGAGCAGCTCGACCACCCGGCTGACCGGCTCGTGCGACCGGATGGTGTGCACGTCGACCCGGGGGACCATGGCCTCCCCGGCGGTCAGCTCCCGGAAGTCGAGACCCCGGTCGAGCAGGTCGGACATCTCGGCGTCGAGGCGCCCCTCCTCCCGGGACTCGGCGATGATCTGCTCCAGGTCGGCCGGGGTGGCGCCGCTGGGCAGCTCCTCGATCGGCTCGATGCCGATCCGGCGCAGCAGCCGCACTGCCGCCCGGTCGAAGAGCGTGATCAGGGGTCCGGCCACCTTCAGGTAGATCAGGGTGGACCGGCTCAGCGCCCGGGCCAACGCCTCGGGCCGGGCGATGGCCAGGTTCTTGGGGGCCAGCTCGCCGAGGACCATCTGCACGACGGTGGCGATGAGCAGGGCCAGCGCCACCGACAACGGCAGGCTGATGCCGGTGGAGACGCCGACGCCACCGAGCAGCTCGGCCAGCCCGGCACCGAGGTAGGGCTCGGCGGCGTAGCCGACCAGCAGGGCGGTCACGGTGATGCCGAGTTGCGCCCCGGAGAGCATGAACGACAACCGGCCGGTGACCTCCAGGGCGCGGGCGGCCTTGGCGTCGCCGTCGTCGGCGAGCTGCTTGAGCTTGCCCCGGTCCACGGCGACGTAGCCGAACTCCTGGGCCACGAAGTAGCCGGTGGCGGCGGTGAGGACGATGATGAGTGCGAGGCCGACGACGATCAACACGGGTCGCTCAGGGCTCCCGTGGACGTCGGGGCGGGGGATTGCCGGGCACGACCCGGCTGGCTACTGCTGCCCTCCTGGGCAGAAGAGTCGATCATCCGGCAATTCTATCGGCGCTCGCTGCAAGCCCGCTGAGGGTGGGCACAAAGTTCCTGCTCCTCCCGTTGTCCGCCGCGTCACCCCGCTATTCGCCGGGCCCGGACCGGGAACCACCGCGCCGCTGCTCGCCACGCTCAGGCCGGGAGCCATCGCGCTCAGGCCGGGAATCACCCTCCTCGGGCCGGTGTTCGGCCAGCTCGTCGACATCGAGCAGGCTGCGGTCGACCCGACCCGACCGGTAGGCGGCCCGGCCGATCATCTGGGCGGCGACCGGGGCGGTGGCCAGCTGGAAGACCCCGACCAGCACGATCATGCCCAGATCGGCGGCGGTACGCAGCCGCAGCGCCAGCCCGACCAGCAGGAGCAGCACGCCGAGCACCTGGGGTTTGGTGGCGGCGTGCATCCGGTCCAGCACGTCCGGAAAACGCAGCACGCCGATCCCGGCGGCGAGACTGAGCAACGCCCCGGACACCAGGGCGACGGCGGCCAGCCAGTCGACCACCGTACCCACGCTCACGACTCCTCCCGGGCGGCGAAGCGGACCAGGGCGACCGAGCCGACGAAGCCGAGCAGGGAGAGCACCACCAGCACCGGCAAGGTGGTCGCGTGCCGGTTCACCGCGGCCTCCGCGCCGACCGCGCCGAGCATGGCGGCGAGCAGCAGGTCCGCGGCGATGACCCGGTCGAGCAGCGACGGGCCCCGGTAGATCCGGGCCAGCGCCAGCAGCGCGGTGGTCGACAGCAGCACGGTCAGGACGATGGCGAGGACGACGGTCACGGTGCCTCCGTGGGTGCGGTGGTGAGCTGCCGCAGCTCGGCCTCGGAGCCGACGGCCCGGACGATGCGTTCCTCGACGGCGAGGATCCGGTCCCGGCTGCCGGTGAGGTCGGCCGGTGAGCGCACGTCGAGCACGTGCACGTAGAGGACGCCGGCCTCCCGGTCCACCTCGACGATCAGGGTGCCCGGCACCAGGGAGATCAACTCGGCGGTGAGCGCCAGGTTCAGGTCGGTGCGGACCCGCAGCGGCACTCCGATGATCGCGCCGCGCGGGCGGAAGCCGGGGCGCACGGCGATGGCGGCGACGTGGATGCTGGCGCTGACCAGTTCGGTCACGAAGGTGCCGGCCAGCACCAGCACCGCCCGGGGCCGCAGCCGGCCGCCGAAGGAGACCGACGGGAGCGGGAAGAACAGCAGCACCGCCCCGCCGACCAACAGGCCGGTGAGGACGTTGGCCGGGGAGAAGTGACCCCAGAGCAGGTTCCAGACCACGACCAGCCAGCCGAGGGCGATGAGCTGGTCCCGGCGGCGTCCGGCGGGTCGCGGCGACGACGCGCCGGTCACGGCGGGCCGCCGGGCAGGACGGCCCGCACGTACGGGGTGCGCAGCCGCAGGTCGGTGGCGGCGTCGGCGGTGACCTGGAACAGCGGGCCGGCGGCGACGGTGAGGGCCAGCCCCAGCACCACCAGGGCGGTGGTGGCCCCGACCATCAGCCCGGGGAGCCGGGTGACCGGTTCGGCGGTGGCCAACTGCGGGGCCCGCCAGAACGCGATGTTCCACACCCGGGAGGCGGCGTAGAGGGTGAGCAGGCTGGTCGCCGTGCCGGCGACGACCAGCACCCAGGGCAGCGGGCCGCCCTGTGCCACCCCGGCCTGGAGCAGGCCGACCTTGCCGAGGAAGCCGGAGAACGGTGGGATGCCGGCCAGGTTCATCGCGGGGACGAAGAAGAGCACCGCCAGCAGCGGGGTGACCCGGGCCAGCCCGCCGAGCCGGCGCAGGTCGGTGCTGCCGGCCCGCTCCTCGACCAGGCCGGCGACCAGGAACAGCGTGGTCTGGATGGTGATGTGGTGCACCACGTAGAAGATCGCGCCGGAGAGCGCGGCGGTGGTGCTCAACGCCACCCCGAAGATCATGTAGCCGATGTGGCTGACCAGGGTGAACGAGAACAGCCGCTTCATGTCCGACTGGGCCACCGCGCCGAGCACGCCGACCACCATGGTCAACCCGGCCACCACCATCAGCAGGTTGGCCACCTGGCCGCCGGGGAAGAGCAACGTCTCGGTCCGGATGATCGCATAGACGCCGACCTTGGTGAGCAGGCCGGCGAAGACCGCGGTGACCGGTGCCGGGGCGGTGGGGTAGCTGTCCGGCAGCCACGCGGAGAGCGGAAAGACCGCCGCCTTGATGCCGAAGGCGAGCAGCAACATCAACTGCAACGCCAGGCGTACGCCGTCGGGCAGCGCGTCGAGTCGGCCGGCGAGCTGCGCCAGGTTGAGGGTGCCGGTGGCCGCGTACACCAGCCCCACCCCGGCCAGGAAGATCATCGAGGAGAGGATGCCGACCACCACGTACGTCGAGCCGGTGCGGAGCCGGGCCTCGGTGCCACCCAGGGTGATCAGCACGAAGCTCGCCGCGAGCAGGATCTCGAACCCGACGAAGAGGTTGAACAGGTCACCGGCGAGGAACGCGTTGCAGATCCCGGCGGTCAGCACCAGGTAGGTCGGGTGATAGATGCTCACCGGCGCGGACTCGCTGGTCTCGGCGCGGCCCTGCCCGATCGAGTAGACCAGCACGCAGAGCGTGACCGCCGACGAGACCACCAGCATCAGCGCGGCGAGCTGGTCGGCGACCAGCACGATGCCGACCGGCGCGGGCCAGCCCCCCACCTCGGTCACCACCGGCCCGTCCCGGTGGGCCCGCACCAGCAGCAGCACCGCGACGACCAGGTTGGTGCCGAGCGCGACCACGCTGACGGCACGTTGCAGCCGGGGCCGGTTGACCAGGATCAGGGTGAGGGCGGCCCCGAGCAGCGGCACCACCACCGGCAGCGGGAGGAGCTGGTTCACCGGGTACCCCCCGACCGGCGTGGCCGCTGCGGCGGCTCGGGGTCCACCTGTTCCGGGTCGTCACCGGGCCCCTCGCCGCCGAGGTCGGCGTTGGCCACCTCGTTGCGCGCGGCGAGCGCGACGATCTGCTGGTCCTCCACGTCGTCCTGGACCTCGTCGTCGCCGCCGAGGTACCAGCTGCGGTAGGCCACGGCGGCGAGGAAGGCGGTCAGCCCGAAGGTGATCACGATGGCGGTGAGCACCATCGCCTGCGGCAGCGGGTCGCTCATCTCCTCGTCCGGGCCGGCGCCGACCACCGGCGCCCCACCGGAACGGCCACCGACCAGGATGAGCAGGTTCACCCCGTTGCCGAACAGGATCACGCCGAGCAGGATCCGGGTGAGGCTGCGCTCCAGCAGCAGGGTCACCCCGGTGGCGGTGAGCACGCCCACCGCGATCACCAGTACCAGCGTCGGACCCACCCCGCCGTCCCTCACCGCCGGTCCCCCTCGTGGTCGACGACGAGCCCCCGGTCGGACTTGCCGGCCGCCTCGATGTGCCGGTCGATCTCGGCACCGAGACTGCGCAGGATGTCCAGCATCAACCCCACCACGATCAGATAGACGCCGATGTCGAAGAAGAGCGAGGTGACCAGGTACGGTCCGCCGAGGCCAGGCAGCGGCAGGTCGATCTTGAAGCTCTCCAGCACGGTCCCGGCGGCCAGCAGGGAGAGCACGCCACCGCCGACGGAGATCGCCAGGCCTGCGCCGAGCACCGTGCCCGCCCCGACCGGGGCCGCCTCGGCCAGTTCGTAACGGCCGCCGGCCAGGTAGCGCACGGCCAGCGCCAGGCTCGCCACCAGCCCACCGGCGAAGCCGCCGCCGGGCGCGTTGTGGCCGGAGAAGAGCAGGAACAGCGAGAAGAGCACGATGGTGTGGAAGAGCAGCCGGGTCACCACCTCGAAGACGATGGACCGGCGTCGCGCGTGCAGGGTCGCCCCGCCGCGCAACCAGACCGGCCGGTCGTCGCGCCGGGGCGAGGCGGGTTCGACCCGGCGGGGACGGGGCCCGGTGCGGGACCGCTCGAAGATCAGGCTGGCCACCCCGGTGGCGGTCACCACCAGCACCGAGATCTCGCCCATGGTGTCCCAGGCCCGGATGTCCACCAGGGTCACGTTGACCACGTTGCGTCCGTACCCCTCGGCGACGGCGAGCGCCGGGAACGCGGTGGAGATGGGCACCGCGGTCCGGGCCCCGGAGGCGACCAGCGCCAGCCCCGCCAGTACCACGCCCACGGCGACGCCGAGCACCCGGCGGGCCCACCGGCTGCGGCGCAGCGGCCGGGCGGAGAACCGCTCCGGCAGCCGCCGCAGCACCAGGACGAAGACGGCGATGGTGGAGGTCTCCACCAGGAACTGGGTCAGCGCCAGGTCGGGCGCGCCGTGCAGCACGAACAGCATCGCGGTGCCGTAACCGGTCACCCCGACCAGCAGCATCGCGGTCAACCGCCGTCGGGCGTTCACCGCGAAGACCGCCGCGACCCCGATGACCAGCCCGACCACCAGTTGCAGCGGGCTGTCCCAGAACGCGATCCGGGTCTGCCACGGGCTCGTGCTGACCAGGGCGGTGCCGGGCACCAGCACCAGGGCCAGCAGGATGGTGCCGAGATACAGCGGCAGTGAGCCCCGTTGGGTGGCGCCGGTGACCTCGATGGCCAGCCGGTCGAAGTGGTGGGTGGCCCACTCGTACCCCTGGTTTCCGGTGAACGGCAGCCGCCACCGGGCCAGCGTCGGGGCGAGCGGGCCGCGCACCGCGTGCAGCACGGCCCCGCCGGCCAGCGCCAGCGCGGAGAGGCCGAGGGCGGGGGTGAGGCCGTGCCAGAGGGCGAGCTTCTCGTGCGGCGGGCCGAAGAGTTCCGCGTACGGGCCGAGCAGGCCGTCGATCCCGGCGGCGGCCGGGCCGGCGACCAGCCCGGCCAGCGCGAGCAGGGCCGGTGGGGCGAGCATCGGCAGCGGGAGCGGCCCCGGCTCGGCGGCGGCGACGCCGGGGCGGGTGGCGAAGGCACCCCAGAGGAAGCGGATGCTGTAGGCGACGGTGAGCACCGTGCCCAGGACCAGGCCGACGAGCAGCACCGGCCGGTCGGCCTGGGCGGCGAGGACCGCCTCCTTGGCCACGAAGCCGAGCAGCGGCGGCACGCCCGCCATCGAGGCGGCGGCGAGCGTGGCGACGACCGCCAGCACCGGTGCCCGACGACCGAGACCGGAGAGTTCCCGCAGGTCACGGGTGCCGACTTCATGGTCGATGAGGCCGACCACGAGGAACAGCGCCGCCTTGAACAGGGCGTGGGCGAGCAGCATCGCGACCCCGGCGAGTGCGGCGTCCGCGCTGCCCGTGCCGATCATCACGGTCAGCAGGCCGAGTTGGCTGACCGTGCCGTAGGCCAGCAGCAGCTTGAGGTCGCACTGGCGCAGCGCCGCCCAGCCGCCGACGAGCATGGTGACCAGGCCGAGGGTGAGCAGCACGGGACGCCACGGGCCGACGTCGGCGAGCACCGGGGCGAGCAGACCGATCAGGTAGACGCCGGCCTTGACCATCGCCGCAGCGTGCAGGTAGGCGCTGACCGGGGTGGGCGCGGCCATCGCCACCGGCAGCCAGCCGTTGAACGGCACGATCGCCGACTTGGCCAGCGCGCCGGCCAGGATCAGCAGCACCGCGGCGACCAGTGTCCCGCCGCCGGGCAGCGGTGCGGCGGCGATCTCCGACCAGTGGTAGGTGCCGGCGTGCCCACCGAGGATCAGGAAGCCGAGGAGCATGGCCAACCCGCCCAGCGTGGTGACGGTCAGCGCCTGGGCCGCCGCCCACCGGCTGGCGCGGCGCTCGGTGCTGTGCCCGATGAGCAGGTAGGAGAAGACGGTGGTGAGTTCCCAGAAGACGTAGAGCAGCAGCAGGTCGTCGGCGAGGACCAGGCCGAGCATCGCGCCGGCGAAGGCGACCAGCACGGCGACGAACCGGGGCAGGCCCGCCGCGTCGGCCGCGAAGTACCGGCCGCAGTAGACCAGCACCAGCGCGCCGACCCCGCCGACCAGCAGGGTCATCAGCCAGGACAGCGTCGTCATCCGCAACGCCACGTCGAGGTCCAGCTGACCGATCCAGTGGTACGTCTCGACGACCGCGCCGCCGTCGCGGACCGTCCGGGTGCGGGTCAGCGCCCAGCCGAACGCGGCGGCGGGCACCAACGCGAGCGGATAGCAGGCGCGCGGACCCCACCACCGGACCAGCAGTGGCGCGAGGAGCGCCGCCAGCAGGTGGAGGAGCAGCAGTACGAGCACGCGTCCTCCCGTCGAACTGGCGGCGCGCACCGGGCGAATTGTTCCGGTCCGCACCGATCACACGCCAGTTCAGCCCCCTATGGGGGGGTTTCGGGAAATCGCAGTCAGCCGGGTGGTGCCTCGCCGCCGGGAAGCGCGGGCGTCAGCGCCCGCCGGGGCTCGACCAGCAGATCGGGGCGGCCGAGCTGGAGGGCGACCTTGTCGACCACCCGCTGGGCGACGGCCAGCGATCGCACCGGGAGCAGCTTGCCGCGGCTCTCCCGACGGAGCACGAAGTAGTGCACGGCGACCCGCACCTGACCCCGGTCGGCCGCGCTGGCCTGGGCGGTGGAGACGACCAGCTCCCGCAGGCTGTCGGCGAGACGCTCGGCCAGCTCCAGCTCAGGGCCACGCAGGCTGGTCCGCAGGGCGGTGAGGTGCCCTTCGACCTTGCGGATGAGCACGTCGGTGCCGGGCGTCGGGCCTCGCTCCTCGACGAACATCCGATTCCTCTCACCCGTTACGGCAGTCCGGGTGAAGTTACTTTATGTTGTGGGTCACAAGCAAGCAGTTAAGTAAGACTTAACGTACTAATCGGCTAATTCGCCATTCTCTCGCGGCGTCGGACAGATCAGCATCCGCCCCGGCGCGATGTCACACCGTCGGGGCAGGATGGGGACGTGACGAGGCGGGGTGGGGCGGGAGCGGGCGGCGCGAGCGGCGGCCCGGCGGACCCGGCTGCCGGCGCGGGAGTGCCGGCCGGATTCGGTCCGGCCACCCGGGAGTGGTTCACCGCCGCCTTCGCCGCGCCCACCCCCGCCCAGCTCGGCGCCTGGGCCTCGGTGGCCGCCGGCCGCAACGCCCTGGTGGTCGCACCCACCGGCTCGGGCAAGACGCTCGCGGCGTTCCTCTGGTCGCTCGACCGGCTGGCCGACACGCCTGCTCCGGCCGACGCCCGACAACGCTGCCGGGTGCTCTACGTCAGCCCGCTCAAGGCGCTCGCCGTCGACGTCGAACGCAATCTCCGCACCCCGCTCACCGGCATCCGGCAGGCGGCCACCCGACTCGGCGTGACACCGCCGGACATCACCGTCGGGATGCGCACCGGCGACACCCCCGCCGACGAGCGCCGGGCCTTCGCCCGCACCCCGCCGGACATCCTCATCACCACCCCCGAGTCGTTGTTCCTGCTGCTCACCTCGGCGGCCCGGGATTCGTTGCACGGCGTCGAGACCGTCATCGTCGACGAGGTGCACGCCGTCGCCGGCACCAAGCGCGGCGCCCACCTGGCGCTCTCCCTGGAGCGTCTGGACGAACTGCTGGCCCGGCCCGCCCAGCGGATCGGCCTGTCCGCCACGGTCCGGCCGATCGACGTCTGCGCCCGGTTCCTCGGCGGCGCCCACCCGGTGGACGTGGTGCAGCCGGCCACCCCCAAGACGATCGAGGTGAGCGTCGAGGTCCCGGTGGAGGACATGACCCGGCTCGACGAGACCGCGCAACCCCCCGAGGACGACCTGGGCGGCCCCGGCCCGCGCCGGGCGTCGATCTGGCCCGCCGTGGAGGAACGGGTCCTCGCGCTGATCCGGGCACACCGCTCGACCATCGTGTTCACCAACTCCCGGCGGAGCGCCGAACGGCTCTGCGCCCGGCTGAACGAGCTGGCCGCCGAGGAGGTGCCCGCCGCCGACGGCGGGCCGCCGGCCGAGGTGATGGCCCAGTCGGGTGCGGCGGCCGGTACGGATGCGGTGATCGCCCGCGCCCACCACGGCAGCGTCTCCCGGGAGGAACGCAAGCAGATCGAGGAGGCGCTCAAGTCCGGCCGGCTGCCCGCCGTGGTGGCCACCTCCAGCCTGGAGCTGGGCATCGACATGGGCGCGGTCGACCTGGTGGTGCAGATCGAGGCCCCCCCGAGTGTCGCGGCCGGCCTGCAACGGGTCGGCCGGGCCGGGCACCAGGTGGGTGCGGTGTCCCGGGGAGTGGTCTTCCCCAAGCACCGGGGCGACCTGCTCTCCTGCACCGTGGTCGCGGAGCGGATGGCGACCGGCGCCATCGAGGAGCTGCACTACCCGCGCAACCCGCTGGACGTGCTCGCCCAGCAGATCGTCGCCATGGTCGCCCTCGAACCCTGGCCGGTCGGTGACCTGGCGGTGCTGGTCCGCCGCGCCGCGCCCTTCGCCGAGCTGCCCGACTCGGCGCTGCACGCCGTGCTCGACATGCTCTCCGGCCGTTACCCGTCGACCGCCTTCGCGGAGCTGCGTCCCCGGTTGGTCTGGGACCGGGCCACCGACGTGCTGACCGGCCGGCCGGGTGCCCAGCGCCTCGCCGTCACCAGCGGGGGCACCATCCCCGACCGAGGGCTCTTCGGGGTGTTCCTGGCCGGGGCGCAGCGCGCCGCCCGGGTCGGCGAGCTGGACGAGGAGATGGTCTACGAGTCCCGGATCGGCGACGTCTTCCTGCTCGGCTCCTCGTCCTGGCGGATCGAGGAGATCACCCCCGACCGGGTGCTCGTCTCCCCCGCTCCCGGCCAGGCGGCCCGGATGCCGTTCTGGAAGGGCGACCAGTTGGGCCGACCGGTCGAGCTGGGTCGGGCCATCGGCGCCCGGGTCCGGGCGTTGGTGCGCCAGGACGACGCCACCGCCCTGACCGCGTTGCGGGCCGGCGGCCTGGACGACTGGGCGGCCGGCAACCTGATGGCCTACCTGCGCGAGCAGCAGGCCGCCACCCGCTCGCTGCCCGACGACCGCACGGTGCTGGTCGAGCGGTTCCGCGACGAGCTGGGTGACTGGCGGCTGGCCGTGCACAGCGTGCTCGGGGCCCGGGTCAACGGACCGTGGGCGTTGGCGATCGGCCGCCGGCTGGCCGAGCGCTACGGAGTGGACGCCCAGGTCATGCCCTCCGACGACGGGATCGTGGTGCGGCTGCCGGACACCGCCGACGAGCCGCCCGGCGCCGACGTGGTGGTCTTCGAGCCCGACGAGATCACCCAGCTGGTCGAGGAGTCGGTGGGCACCTCGGCGCTGTTCGCCGCCCGGTTCCGCGAGTGCGCCGCCCGGTCGCTGCTGCTGCCCCGGCGTGACCCGCGCCGCCGGCAGCCGCTGTGGCAGCAACGCCAGCGCGCCGCCCAACTGCTCGACGTGGCCCGCGAGTACGCCGACTTCCCGGTCACCCTGGAGGCCGCCCGGGAGTGCCTGCAGGACGTCTTCGACCAGCCCGCCCTGGCCGGGTTGATGCGCGACCTGGCCAGCCGCAGGGTCCGCCTGGTCGAGGTGGAGAGCGAACGCCCCTCGCCGTTCGCCCGGTCGCTGCTCTTCGGCTATGTCGGCGCGTTCCTCTATGAGGGGGACGCCCCGCTGGCCGAGCGGCGGGCCGCCGCGCTGGCGCTGGACCCGACCCTGCTCGGGGAGCTGCTCGGCCGGGTGGACCTGCGCGAGTTGCTCGACCCGGCGGTGCTCGCCGAGACCGAACGGCAGCTGCGCTGGCGCACCGACCAGCGCCGGCCCCGCGACGCCGAGGACGTCGCCGAACTGCTGCGGGTCCTCGGTGACCTGACCGAGGCGGAGCTGGCCGAGCGGGGTGTGCCGGTGGACTGGCCGGCGGAGTTGGTGGCGGCCCGCCGGGCGCTGCGGGTCCGGATCGCCGGCGAGGAACGCTGGGTGGGCATCGAGGACGCCGCCCGGCTGCGCGACGCGCTCGGGGTGGCGCTGCCGGTGGGGGTGGCCGAGGCGTACCTGACGCCGGTGGCCGATCCGCTCGGCGACCTGGTCGCCCGGTACGCCCGTACCCACGGGCCGTTCGCCGCCGCGACCTGCGCCGCCCGCTTCGGGCTCGGGGTGTTCGTGGTGGAGCAGACGCTGCGTCGGCTCGCCGCGACCGGGCGGGTGGTCTCCGGCGAGTTCGCCCCGGACAGCGTGGGCACCCAGTGGTGCGACGCCGAGGTGCTGCGGCTGCTGCGCCGCCGGTCGCTCGCCGCGCTGCGTCGGGAGATCGAACCGGTGCCGCCCCGGGTGCTGGCCGGCTTCCTGCCCCGCTGGCAGCAGATCGGCTCGTCGGCGCGCGGGGTGGAGGCGGTGGCCGCCACGATCGAGCAGTTGCAGGGCACGGCGGTGCCCGCGTCGGCGTGGGAGCGGCTGGTGCTGCCCGCCCGGGTCGCCGACTACTCCCCCGCCCAGCTCGACGAGTTGTGCGCCGGGGGCGAGGTGGTGTGGGCCGGCTCGGGGGCGATCTCCGGCGGCGACGGTTGGCTCACCCTGGCGTACGCGGATGTCGCGCCGTTGCTGCTCCCCCCGGCGGACGACGCGTTCGCCGGCACCCCGCTGCACGCCGCCGTGCTGGACGCCCTCGCCGACGGCCAGGCGCTCTTCTTCCGCCCGCTGTCCGACCGGGTGGGCTCCGACGACGACACCGCCCTGACCGCGGCGATCTGGGATCTGGTCTGGGCCGGGCAGCTCACCAACGACACCCTCGCCCCGCTGCGGGCGGCGCTCGGCGCGGGTGGCGCGCACCGGTCCCGGCCGGCCGCCCCGCGCACCCGTTACCGCCGTCCGGGTCGGGTGGCGCTGCCCAGCCGGGGTGGCCCGCCCACGGTGGCCGGGCGCTGGTCCCGGCTGCCGGAGCGGGACACCGACCCGACCCGACGGGCCGCCGCCCTGGCCGATCTGCTGCTCGACCGGCACGGGGTGGTGACCCGGGGGGCGGTGCTGGCCGAGCAGGTGACCGGCGGGTTCGCCGCCGTCTATCCGGTGCTCGCCGCGCTGGAGGAGCGGGGCGCGGCCCGGCGGGGCTACTTCGTGGAAGGGCTGGGCGCGGCGCAGTTCGCGGTGCCCGGTGCGGTGGACCGGTTGCGGGCGCTCGCCGAGCCGGCCGACCGGGGGCGGGGCGACGGGCCGACCGTGGTGCTCGCCGCCACCGACCCGGCCAACCCGTACGGCGCGGCGCTGCCCTGGCCGGAGCGGGCCGTCGACTCGGGTGACGGCGCCGCACCGGGCACCGGGCACCGGGCCGGGCGCAAGGCCGGGGCGGTGGTGGTGCTGGTCGGTGGTGACCTGGCCCTCTACGTCGAGCGGGGCGGGCGGACGATCCTCTCCTTCACCGTCGACGCCGACACGCTGACCGCCGCCGGCAAGGCGCTCGCCGACGCGGTGCACTCCGGGGCGTTGGGGGCGATGTCGGTGGAGCGGGCCGACGGTGAGGCGGTGCACTCCTCACCGCTGCGCGACGCGCTCGCCGCCGCCGGTTTCCGGGCCACCCCCCGTGGCCTGCGGCTGCGCGGCTGACGCGGGGCGGCTCAGCCGAGCTTGGCCAGCACGTCGTTGTAGCGCTTCTGCTCGGCGGCGCTGGTCCGGGTGCCCAGGTAGTTGAGCACCACCGCACCCGCCCGGTACGCCTTGACCCCCCACATGTCGGTCTGGTTGGTGGCGGTCGCCTCGTCGGGGAAGACGTAGACGGAGACGGCGTCGGTGACGAGCAGTTGGGCGCAGCCGACCCCCGTACCGTTGGGTCCGCAGTCCTTGGACCGGTCGCGCGGGTCGGGCACCTTCAGGCCGGCGGCCTTGAACGCGTCGACCACCTTGCGGGCGGCGGGGGCGCTCGTCTTCTTGGTCGGCAGCACGAACGGTGGCGTGGAGGGGCTCTCCAGGGGGGTGGCGCCCGGCTTCGCGGCCTTCGCGGGTTCCTCCGCCGGGGCGGCCTCGGTGGTGGCCGGGGCTTTCGACCGGCCGTCGGCCCACGCCCCGCCGTCCCGCTCGTCGGCGGGATCGTCACCGCAGCCGGCCAGGGCCAGGGCGATCAGGACGGTGGCGGTCGTGGACAGGATACGAAGGCGTTTCGTCACCCCGGCAGTCTGCCGAACCCGGTGCGGGGGCGGCACCGGCCGGTCGGCCGATCGGGGTGTCCGGTCAGTGATAGTGCGCTCGCCGCACTAGCCTGCCGGCATGGCCCCGACCCCCTGGATCTCGCTGACCACCGACTACGGGCTCACCGACGGGTTCGTGGCCGTCTGCCACGGGGTGATCGGCCGGATCGCCCCGACGGCACGGGTGATCGACGTGACCCACCTGGTGCCGCCGGGGGACGTCCGGCGGGGCGCGGCGGTGCTCGCCCAGGCCGTGCCGCACCTGCCGTACGGGGTGCACGTGGCGGTCGTGGACCCGGGGGTCGGCACGTCCCGGCGGGCGGTGGCGCTGGTCGCACCGGGCGGGCTGCTGGTCGGGCCGGACAACGGGGTGCTGACGGCGGCGGCGCAGGCGTTGGGCGGGATCACCTCGGCGGTGGAGTTGACCGCGCCGGGGTGGCTGGCGGCGGAGGTGTCGGACACCTTCCACGGCCGGGACGTCTTCGCCCCGGTGGCGGCGCGGCTGGCCCTCGGCGACCGGCCGACCGACGCCGGGCCGGAGGTCGACCCGGCCACCCTGGTGACCCTGCCCCCGCCGGTGCTGCGCCGGGAGGCCGAGGGGTTCACCGCCGAGGTGCTCACCGTGGACCAATTCGGCAACGTGCAGCTCGCCGCCGGGGCCGACCTGCTGGCGTCGCTGGCCGGGCCGGTGGAGGTCGCCGGCCGACCGGCGGTACGCGGCCGCACGTTCGCCGACGCGGCACCCGGTTCGCTGGTCGTCCTCGTCGACTCCGCCGGCCTGGTGGCGGTGGCCCGGAACGGCGGCCGGGCGGTGGACCTGCTCGGGGTCGCCCCGGGTGCCACGGTCACGGTGCGGGGGCGTATCAGGGGGTGAGCTGCGCTCCCTGCCCGACGTCCGGTGTGGAATGCTGCTGCGGTGGGTGAAGTGTGGGTTCCGGTGGGCTGTCCCTGTTGTGCGTCCCGGACGGGTGGGGGCACCTGTCCGGTCTGCTTCTGGACCGATGACGGCCAGGGTGACGCCGACGCCGACGTGGTGCGGGGCGGGGCGAACGGTGAGCTGAGTCTCACCCACGCCCGGCTGAACTTCGCGGTGTACGGCGCGAGTCACCCCCGCTACCAGGACATGGTCCGGCCGCCCCGCCCCGACGAGCGGCCCTGAGCCGACCCGCCCGGCGACCCGGCCGGTCGAGGGCGGTCCTGTCAGCGGCGGCGGCTCACCGGTCAGCAGGGTGACACGGTGCCGCCGTACACGGTGGCCACGTAGGCGTGGCTGACGTACTGGCCGCCGGCCAGCCGGTTCCACCGGTTGGTGGTCCGGTACGTCCCGGCGACCGTCTGCCCCTTGACGTAGCACTGGATCGGCACGTTGGCGTGCGTGGCGGCGAGCCCCCGGGTCGGGTACGAGGTGCCGGGGCCGGTGCGGATGTTGAGCGGCCCGGAGCCGATCACGCCGCGCGGCCCGGTGCCGGTCCACAGGTACGTCACGTCGACCCAGGCGTTGTCGGTCAGCAGCAGGCCGTCCCAGAAGGTGCCGTCGGCGAGGTCGATGCCGGCCGGGTTGAGCACGGTACGGCCGAACTGGTCCTTGCCGCCGTGGTAGCCGTACTGGTAGGCGGCCTGCGCCTCGGGGCGACCCTGCGGCAGGTCCTTCCAGTTCTCCCGGACGGCGGTGGGGTTCCAGTAGTCGTCGCGGGTGTTCCACGGGCCGACGTCCCAGACCGGCGCGTACTCGCATCGGCTGCCGCTGGTGGTGCAGACCCGCACGGTGTAGTCGCCGGTGTTGATCGGGGAGAGCCCGCGCCGGGAGGGCAGGGCGACGAAGTGGTCCCGGGGTTGGATGGTGCGGCCGTTGGCGGTCACCCCGCCGACCTCACCCTCCCGGGTGGCGAAGACCCGGTAGCTGCGTACGGCGGTGGGGGTGGGCGTCGCGACGGCGATGGTGTCGGCGGTGAGCTGGACCGCGCGTACCGAGGCGGCGGCCTTCGCGTCGCGGGTGGTGAGCAGCACCCGGGCCTGGACCCGGCTGACCGGTCGGTCGAAGGCGGCCGGGGCGGTGCCGGCCTCCCGCCACTCGGTCCAGCCGGTGCCCTGCCAGCCGCGCACCTGGACGCCGACGGCGGCACCGGTGGGCACCTCGGCGGTGAGCGCGGCGCGGACCCGGTTGGCCGGGCCGGCGAGGGTCCGCACGGGGGCGAGGAGCACTCCCTCGGCGACCGGCGCGTGCAGGGCGGCGGGCCGGTTGCGCCGGGTCGGACGGGGGTCGGCCAGGCGCAGCAGGCCGGCACCGAACCGGACGTTCACGTCGTCGCCGCCGACGACGGTGAGGTCGACGGACCAGCGCTCACCGGCGGCCGTCGTGCCGCTCTGCCGCCCGGACCGCGACGGGTCGGACGCGGACCGGTCCAGGCCCGACGGGTCGGGCGCGGACCGCTCCAGGGCCGACCGGTCGAGCGCGGAGCCTTCCAGGGCCGCGCGGTCGAGCGCGGAGCGATCGAGGGCGTGGGGTGCGGCGGTCGCGGCGGCCGGGGTGAGGGCACCGGCCAGGGTCACGGTCAGCAGACCGACCAGCAGGGACGATGAGGTACCACGGGGGCCAACGGCCATAATATTCTCCTCAGAACCCCCCAATAGTGCATTTTTTCGTAGATCGACAGGAAGCACGCTACAAATAGCGATACATGCGAATTCTGCTCGGACGAGGGAGAATGCCGGGGTGCCCGAAGGAGACACCGTCTGGAACACCGCCCGCGTCCTGCACCGGGCGCTCGCCGGCACCCGGCTCACCGGCAGCGACTTCCGGGTGCCCACGCTGGCCACCACCGACCTGTCCGGCTGGACGGTGCGCGAGTCGGCCAGCCGGGGCAAGCACCTGCTGCTCCGGCTGACCGCACCCCCGCAGGCCGCACCGGCCGCCGACTGGACGCTCCACTCCCACCTGCGGATGGACGGCACCTGGCGGGCGTACGCCCCGGGGGAACGGTGGACGGACCGGCCGGCGCACCTGATCCGGGTGGTGCTGCACAGCCCGGAGGCGGTGGCGGTCGGCTACCACCTGCACGAGCTGGCCCTACTGCCCACCGCCGAGGAGGAGCGCCTGCTCGGGCACCTCGGTCCCGACCTGCTCGGCACGGACTGGGACCCGCACGAGGCGGTCCGCCGGCTCGCCGCCGCACCGGAGGTGACCATCGGTGAGGCGCTGCTGGACCAGCGCAACCTGGCCGGGGTGGGCAACCTCTACAAGTGTGAGCTGCTGTTCCTGCGCGGGCTCTCCCCCTGGACGCCGGTCGGCGCGGTGCCCGACCTGGCCGGCACGGTAACCCTGGCCCAACGGCTGCTCGCCGCCAACCGGGGCCGGTGGACCCAGAGCACCACCGGCTCGCTGCGCCGGGGCCAGACCAGCTACGTGTACGGCCGGCGGGCCCAGCCGTGCCGCCGCTGCGGCACCGCCATCGGTAAGGAGGAGCTGGGCGACCGGGTCACCTACTGGTGCCCGACCTGCCAGCCGCCACCCGCCCCGACCCCGGAGGCCGGCTGAGCGGGCGCGACCAGCGCCGGGCCACCCTCCCGCCTGGCGGGACGACCCGCAGACACGGACGAATGGGTAATTCCTATCCGGCCGCCGACGTCGCATGCTGCGTTGGAGTGCTCACCGTTCGTCACCACCGGACACGACCGCCCACCACGCCGGGGTGGGGGCGGCGGGTCCCCGTGCCCGGGGAGAACCATGGCCCTGTTCCGCAGACTGCGACCACACTGGACGACCCGGGTCGTCCGCACCGACCGGCCCGTCGTGCCGGCGGCCCGGACCGGCACCGCCGATCCCGCCCCGGCGAGCCTGGACCCGGCCGCCGTGCCGGGCTACTTCGGCCCGGTGCCGAACTTCGCCGACAGCCCGCGACCGGTGCGCGACCCGCAGGGCCGGGTGGTCACCGGCACCGGCCTGCGCAAGTTCGTCGACGCGCTCCCGGTGCCCGGCCCGGCGGGCCGCACCGAGCTGGGCGGTCACCTGCCGGTCGCCACCCCGGACACGGTCAGCTGGCCGGGCTGCGACTACTACGAGATCGGGCTGTCCGAGTACACCCAGCGACTGCACCGGGACCTGCCCACCACCCGGCTGCGCGGCTACCGCCAGCTCAATCTGGGCACCGACCCGGACGGGCACAACACCGTCGCCCCGCCGGAGCGGCCATACCACCTCGGGCCGCTGATCATGGCGCGGCGGGGCCGCCCGGTGCGGATCAAGTTCATCAACCAGCTCCCCACCGGCCGGGCCGGGGACCTGTTCCTGCCGGTGGACACCAGCCTCCCGGGGGCCGGGCCGGGTCCGCTGGAGGGACCGGCGCCCTACCCGCAGAACCGGGCCGTGCCGCAGCTGTCCGGCGCGCACACCGGCTGGATCAGCGCCGGCAACCCGTGGCAGTGGGTGACCCCGGCCGGGGAGATCACCCCGTACCCGACCGGGCCGGGCCTGACCCACGTGCCGGACATGCCGCCGCCCGGGGCGGGGGCCACCACGCTCTACTACCCGAACGCGCAGAGCGGCCGGCTGATGTGCCTGCAGGACAACACCCTCGGGCTGTCCCGGTTGACCGTCCTGTCCGGCCAGTTCGCCCTCTATCTGCTCACCGACCCCGCCGAGGACGAGCTGGTCGCCGACGGGGTGCTCCCCGCCGACCAGCTCCCCCTGGTGATCCAGGACCGGACCTTCGTCCCCGACGACGCCCAACTCGCCGCCGAGGACCCCACCTGGGACCGGGAGCGCTGGGGCACCCGGGGCAACCTGTGGCACCCGCACGTCTACCAGCCCCGGCAGGACCCGTACCGGGACTGCGGGCGCAACCCCACCGGACGCTGGGACTACGGCCCGTGGCTGCCCGGTGCCGACGGCCGGGACGCGCCCCGGGTCGGCCCGGTCGACAACCCGCACCACGATCCGGAGGCCGCGCCCCAGGAGCCGCCCCGGGCGCCCGGCACGCCGCACCCCAGCGCCGTGCCCGAGGCGTACGGGGACACCATGCTGGTCAACGGGGTCGCCTATCCGTACCTGCGGGTGCGGCCGACGGCGTACCGGTTCCGGATCGTCAACGGCTGCGCCGACCGGGCCCTCAACCTCCAGCTCTACCGGGCCCGCGCGGACGGGCCGATGTGGCAGGCCGACGGGAGTCTCGCCGACGCCGACGCCGGCGAGGTGCCGATGGTGGACGCCGGGCGCGCCCCCGGCCGGCCGGCGGACTGGCCCACCGACGGCCGCGACGGTGGGGTGCCCGACCCGGCCGCCGCTGGCCCACCCATGATCCAGATCGGCAACGAGTGCGGGCTGCTCCCCGCCCCGGTCGTGGTGCCGAACCGCCCGGTCGGCTACCGGTACGACCGCCGCGATCCGACGGTGCTCAACGTGGACTCGGCCGCGCTGCTGCTCGCTCCGGGTGAGCGGGCCGACGTGGTGGTCGACTTCTCCACCCTGCCGCCCGGGGCGACGGTGCTGCTCTACAACGACTGCCCGGCCCCGCTGCCCGGCGGCGACCCCCGCTACGACCGGCACAGCGCCACCGGGGACGCCGGCTCCGGCAGCCTGCCCGGGTACGGCCCGAACACCCGTACCCTGCTCCAGTTCCGGGTCACCGGCACCCCCACCGGCCGGTACGACCCACACCGGCTCGCCGACCGGCTACCCGCCGCGTACGCGGCCAGCCAGCGACCGCCGATCGTGCCGCAACGGGAGTACGACCGGGCGTTCGGCACCACCACCGCCCGGGGTGTCGTCGCCCCCGCACACGCCACCTCGGTCACCTTCACCCCACCCGGCGCCACCGGACCGGTCACCCTGCCGATCCAGGTGAAGACCGTCGGGACGGTCTTCGAGCCGGAGTACGGGCGGCGGGCCGGCCGGCTCGGGGTGCCCCACCCGACCGCCGGCCCGCTCGGCCCGGTGACCCTGCCGCTCGGCCCGACCGAACCGGCCACCGAGATCCTCGTCGCGGCCGACCCGACGGCCGGTGTGGACGAACCTGCCGACGGTATCCAGCTGTGGCGGATCAGCGGGACCGGCCGGCAGACCCACCCGGTCCGCTTCGACGGCTGCGACGTGCAGGTGGTCCACCGGATCGGCGGGGACGGCACGGTCCGCGCCCCGGACGGTGGCGAACTGGGCTGGAAGCAGACCGTCCGGGTCAACCCGGCCGAGGAGCTGGTGGTGGCCCTGCGACCCGAGGTGCCGCCGCTGCCGTTCAAGGTCGCCGACAGCCTGCGACTGCTCGACCCGACCCGACCCGCCGGGGTACGCCTCGACGCCGCCCCGGTCAGCCCCTGGGACGGCCGGCCGGCGACGGTGGTCAACCAACCGGTCAACCTGGGCTGGGAGTTCCGCTGGTCCAGCGCGGCGGCCGGGCTGCGGGACCTGGGCATGAGCCGGCCCCTGATGCTGCGGGTCTCGCCCCGCGCGCCGACCGGGTTGACCGCGACCCCGGTGCCCGGCTCGGCGACCGCGCTGCCGGCGATCGCGCTCGCCTGGACGGGCAACGGCAGCCGGCCGGCGGCCACCAGCCACCTGCTGCAACGGGCCACCGACGCCGACTTCGGCACCGGGCTGACCACCGTCACCGTGGCGGGGACCGCCACCCGCTACACCGATGCCACCATCACCCCCGGCGTCACCTACCACTACCGCATCCGGGCCGAGAACGCCGCCGGCTGTTCGACCTGGTCGAACAGCAGCCCGGCGTCGGTACGCCTGCCCGCGCCGAGCGGACTGGCCGCGACGGTGCCGCCGGCCACGCCCCTGCGGGTGGCGTTGCGCTGGGTGAACCGGTCCTTCGCCACCGGTCTCGACGTGCAACGGGCCACCAATCCGACCTTCACCAGTGGTCCGGGCACCACCGCCGTCCCGGTCGCCGACCGCCACCTCGATCCGGCGGTCGCCCCGGACACCACGTACTACTACCGGGTCCGGACCACCTACCTCGGTACGGCGTCACCGTGGTCGACGGTGGCGACGGTGACCACCCCGCCCGTGCCGGAGGTGCCCAACGGGGTCGCCGCGACGGTCGCCGTCCCCGCGCCGGACACCGCGACGGTGTCGTTGGCCTGGGCGGCGAGCCTCCCGGCGGGTCCGGGGGCGGGGTTCGTGGTGCAGCGCGCGGTGGACCCGCAGTTCGGCCGGGAGGTGGTCACCTTCACCGTCGCCAGCCGGAGCTTCACCAACACCGGCCTGGACCGGGGCGTCACCTACCACTACCGGGTCCGCTCGTTCAACGTGGTGGGCCACTCCCCGTGGACCGGCCCGGTGTCGGTGCACATCCCCCACTGAGGCGTCGGTCAGCGGGTGGGGGCGCGCAGGGGCTCGCCGACGGTGCGCAGCTCGGCCAGGGCGGCGGCGACGCCGTGCAGCAGGTCGGTCGCCTCCATCAACCGGGCGGCGGACGGGTCGGCGACGACCCCCGGGTGGGCGTCCTCGGCGACGTAGCCGGCGGCGGCGACGACCAGCCCCTCGTAGGCGGTCACCCCGCTGACCAACTGGTCGCCCAGGGCCCGGTGCGCCTCGGCGAGCCGGGGTCGGGCCTCGGGCGGGGCCAGCCGCAGGGCGCGTTCCACGCCGGCCGTCCGGTCGGCCAGGTCCCGCAGCGAACGGTCGGCGGCGGCGGCCTCCAGCACCGCCGGCTCGGCCAGGCCGGTCAGCCGGGGCGCGATCCCGGCCAGGGTGAGCGCGGCCCGGTCCAGCCGGGCCCAGGACTCGGCGGCGGAGGTGCCCCGCAACGCGAACCGGGAGCGGAACCGTCGGGCCTCGGCCAGCACGCCGGGGCCGACCGGGAGTCGTTCGACGGCGGCGACCAGCCGGGCCCGGGACCGGGCGGCGGCTTCGGCCGGGTCGAGGGCGGGTGGGGCCGGGCGCGCGGCGAACGCCCGCAGGTCGATCCAGCGCCAGGCGGCCAGCGCGACGGCGCTTCCCGCGGCACCGGCCCAGGCCGCGTCGGGCAGCCCCAGCCCGGCGTACGGGGTCAGCACCGCCGCCGTGCCCGTGAGCCCACCGGCCAGGACGCTCCACCGGCGGGCGGAGCGTCGTAGCCGGTCCAGTCGCCGGAAGTGTCGCGTTCGCTCGTCGGCCACCCGTACCTCCTCGTGCCGGCCGCTCAGCCGGCGGTGCTGTCCCCCACGCCGCGGTCGCGGCTCATGCTCGCCCGGATCTCGTCCAGCCGGGCGGCGGCGGCCGGGTCGGCCGTCGGGGCGGCCGGCTGGGCCTGCTGCTGCGCCGCCGGCTGCTCCTGCCGGCCACCGAGCTGGTCGCCGGCCATGCTGGCCCGGATCTGCTCCAGCCGGGACGACCCGGCGCTGTCCAGGGTCGACTTCTGGATCTCCAGCATCCGCCCCTCGACGGAGTTGCCGGCCAGTTCGGCCCGGCCCATCGCGTTGGCGTAGCGGCGCTCGATGCGGTCACGCACCTCGTCCAGCGAGGGGGTGTTGGTCGGCGCGGTCATCGAGGACATCGACTCCAGCGAACGGGCGACGCTCTCCTGCATCTTGGCCTGTTCGAGCTGGCTGAGCAGCTTGGTGCGCTCGGCGAGCTTCTGCTGGAGGATCATGGAATTGTTCTCGACCGCGCGGCGGGCCTGGGCGGCGGCACCGAGCGCCTGGTCGTGCAGGGTCTTCAGGTCCTCGGTGGCCTGCTCGGCGGAGACCAACTGGGTGGCGAGCACCTGGGCGGACTGCTCGTAGCGACCGGCTTCGGTCTCGTCGCCCTTGGCCCGGGACTGGTCGGCGAGGACCAGCGCCTGCCGGGCGTTGCCCTGGAGGCGCTCGACCTCGGTCATCTGCCGGGAGAGCTTCATCTCCAGCTGCCGCTGGTTGCCGATCACCGCCGCCGCCTGCTGGACCAGCGCCTGGTGCTGACGCTGCGCGTCCTCGATGGCCTGCTGGATCTGCACCTTCGGATCGGCGTGCTCGTCGATCTTGGCACCGAAGAGCGCCATCAGGTAGTGCCAGCCCTTGACGAACGGGTTCGCCATCTCCGCGGTATCCCCTCAGTAGCGTCGCTGCGCCTCGGCCACACCGGGGCCGGACGGGCCGCCCGGCGCGCTCCCCATCGTCGCAGCCCGACGCCAGCAGGGGCGTTCGTGCCGTGGGGGTGCTCCGGCGGCCTGCGATCAACACTACGCGGCGTCGGCCACCCCGGCCACGGGACCGGACAGGGGTCAGGCGGCGCAGACCACGTCGCGGTCGCTGGGACGGACCCGGGAGCTACGCAGGGTGGCCTTCAGCGGGGAGTCCTGGCGGACCGAGACGGCGACCGCGCCGTCGGTGGTCACCTGGCGCACACCCCGACCGGTGGCCTTGCGCACGGTGCCGGCGGGCCCGGCGGCGGCCGGCTCGTCCTGCACCGGCATGAGCACGCCCGGCAGCTGCTCGGCGAGCGCGACGGTGTCGCTCACCTCCCGCAGCAACTCGGACAGGCGGGCACCGAGCGCGTCACAGATGGCGGCGAGCAGCTCGCTGGAGGGCTCCTTCTGGCCACGCTCGATCTCGGACAGGTAACCGAGGCTAACGTTGGCGGCGGTGGAGACCTCGCGCAGGGTGCGGTGCTGACCCTGGCGGCGCGCCCGAAGTGCGTCACCGATCACCCGGCGTAGCAGGACCATCGCACCTCCCCCTGACGGGATTCACTCTCCGGGCGGATGATCGTCCGCGCCGGACGCGGTGGACCGCGCCGCCGCCGACGCCGAACGCCGGAGCCTTCCCGCAACCGTACCCGTTGGTCGGCCCGGCGACATCCCACCCCGCCTGTCGGATCTGGACAAGGCCGGTCAGCGACGACCCGCGCCGGCCGGTGGGACGGCGGCCGGCGACCCCGGCACCGGGGCCCGCCCGGCTTCCGGGAAGGCCCGGTGGACCCGGGCCACCAACAGGCGTAACGCCTCGATCACCGTGGCCGCACGGATGTGGTCCCGGCCCCCGTCGAGGTCCAGCCGACGGACCACCGGGCCACCCGGTCCGGCCACCGCGACATAGACCAGGCCGACCGGTCTGCCGTCCTGCGGCTCGGGACCCGCGACCCCGGTGGTGGCCAACCCCCAGTCGGCGGCGCAGCGCCGCCGGCCACCCTCGGCGAGGGCGATCGCCACGTCCGGATCGACCGGTCCGCGTTCGGCCAGCAACTCCTCGGGTACGTCGGCCAGCCGCGCCTTCAGCTCCGTGGCGTACGTCACCAGTCCACCCCGGTAGACGGCGCTGGCTCCGGCGATGTCCACGATCGCGGCGGCGAGCAGCCCCCCGGTCAGGGACTCGACGGTGGCCAAGGTCTGCTGCCGCTCGTGCAGGCTGTGCACCACGCCCGCCGCCGGATTGCCCACCGGTTGCTCGTGCTTCGCATCGGTCCCCATGCCGTCCTCCTTCCCCGGTGTCACCCCGCTACTCATTCTGTCCGCCTGATCATCGGTGTCCGGGCCGACTGCCCCGCAGCGGTGGGCGGGTCAGCCGGTGAGGCCGGCGTCCCGGGCGAGCAGGGCGGCCTGGACCCGGTCGGCGACGCCGAGCTTGGCGAAGACCGCCGAGAGCTGGTTGCGTACCGTCTTCTCGCTGATCCCGAAGTGCCGGGCGATCCGGGCGTTGGTGTCCCCGGCGGACAACCGGCGCAGGATGTCCCGTTCCCGGGGGGTGAGCCGGTCGAACGGGGGCGGCAGCTCGACCGGCTGGCGGCGCAGGCTGGTCAGCACCTGGGGGCCGATCCGGGGGCCGAGGACGAGCCCGCCGCCGGCCACCGTGCGCAGCGCGTCGACGATCACGTCCGGGTCGGTGTCCTTGAGCACGTATCCCCGGGCACCGGCCCGCAGCGACCGGCCGACCACGTCCTCGTCGTCGGCCATGGTCACCATCAGCACCCGGATGTCCGGCCGGCCCTGCACGATCCGGCGGGTCGCCTCCACGCCGTCGCCGTCCGGCAGTGCCACGTCCATCGCGACCACCCCCACCGGCTCGGTCAGCGCGATGCCGATCGCCTCGGCACAGGTCGCCGCCTCCAGGACGCCGCCGACCCAGCTCTCGCCCTCCAGCATGGTCCGCAGCCCACGGCGGACCACCGGGTGGTCGTCCACGACCAGCACCCGGACCGCCCCGCCACGAGCACCCTCTCCCGTCAATGCCCTCCCCCTCCCGCAGCGCCGTCCTCCACCCGACCCCCACCCGCCCCGCCCCACGCCGGGTCCCGGGAGCCCCCGGTGATCAAGAGGTTCGCGTCATCCTCCGGGCGGATTCTGACGCAAACCTCTTGATCACCGGAATCGGACGGGCCGGGGGCGGGCGGGCCGGGGGCGGGCGGGCCGGGGGCGGGCGGGGTGGGGGCGGGCGGGCCGGGGGCGGGCGGGGTGGGGGCGGGCGGGGTGGGGGCGGTGTCGTCGGGGGGCGGGAGGGGGAGGCGGAGCCGGACCAGGGTGCCGTGCGGGGCCCGGTCGACGAACTCACAGTCGCCGCCCAGCTCGGCGG
>NZ_FMCU01000007.1 GCF_900091525.1 Micromonospora matsumotoense | reverse complement strand
CACTCCATCCACGGCCGCGCCCCCGCCATCGCCACCGGCCTGTCCGTCACCCGACCCGACCTGTCCGTCTGGGTCGTCACCGGCGACGGCGACGCCCTCTCCATCGGCGGCAACCACCTCATCCACGCCCTCCGCCGCAACGTCAACCTCAAAATCCTCCTCTTCAACAACCGCATCTACGGCCTCACCAAAGGCCAATACTCCCCCACCAGCGAAACCGGCAAAATCACCAAATCCACCCCCGCCGGCTCCGCAGACGCCCCCTTCAACCCCCTCTCCCTCGCCCTCGGCGCCGAAGCCACCTTCGTCGCCCGCACCATCGACTCCGACCGCAAACACCTCCAATCAGTCCTCCGCGCCGCCGCCCAACACCAAGGCTCCGCATTCGTCGAGATCTACCAAAACTGCAACATCTTCAACGACGGCGCCTTCGAACAACTCAAACAACCCGACACCCGCGACGACTACCTCATCCCCCTCGAACACGGCCAACCCATCACCTTCGGCCACAACGGACAACACTGCATCGTCCACCCACCACGCGGCTTCGGCCTCGAAGTCCGCGACACCGCCACCACCCCCGCCGACGACATCGTCATCCACGACACCACCATCACCGACCCCGCCTACGCCTTCGCACTATCCCGACTCCCCGGACCAGACCTCCGCAACACCCCCATCGGCGTATTCCGGCAAACCCACCGCCCCTCCTACGACAACCTCGTCCAACAACAACTCACCACCGCCAAAGCCACCACCACCCACACCCCCGAACAACAACTCACCGCCCTCCTCGCCACCGGCGACACCTGGACCATCAGGCCGCTGGCCGACGCATGATCGAGCAGCTCACGCCACCCGGAGTCGTCGCCGTCGAGGCGTTCGACGACACCGACACCGAGCCGTTGCACCCCGCGGAGGCCGCGCTGGTGGCCGATGCCGTCGAGAAGCGGCGACGCGAGTTCACCACCGCCCGCACCTGTGCCCGCCGGGCCCTGCGCGCCCTCGGCCAGCCGGCCGTCCCGGTGCTCACCGGGGAACGCGGCGCGCCCCTCTGGCCGGCCGGTGTCGTCGGCAGCCTCACCCACTGCGCCGGCTACCGGGCCGCCGTGGTCGCCCGTCGGGAAGACATCCGCAGCATCGGCATCGACGCCGAACCCGCCGCCCCACTGCCCGACGGCGTCCTGGATGCCATCGCCCTGCCCGAGGAACGGGCCATGGTGCACCGGCTGAGTACGCAGGCCCCCGGCCCGCCCTGGGACCGGTTGCTGTTCAGCGCCAAGGAAGCCCTCTACAAGGCGTGGTTCCCGATCACCGGCGTCTTCCTCGGCTTCGACGAGGCCCGGATCACCCTGCACCCGACCGACGGCACCTTCACCGCCCGCGTCCTGGTCCCCGGTCGCGGTCGGGACTTCGACGGCCGCTATCTGCACGACGCCGGCCTGACGCTGACCGTCGTCGCCGTCCCGAACTGAGCCGCGCACCACACAGCACTGGACCAACGAGGGGACCACACCGATGAACGCCGGCATCTACGCCGTCAGCGACCTGCACGTGGCGTACCCGGAGAACCGGAAGATCGTGGAGAGCCTCTGGCCCCGCGCCGCCGGCGACTGGCTGATCGTCGCCGGTGACGTCGCCGAACTCTTCGCCGACGTCACCTGGGCGCTGACGCTGCTCAGCGAACGGTTCGGCAAGGTCATCTGGGCTCCCGGCAACCACGAGCTGTGGACCCACTCCCAGGACCCCGTCCGGCTGCGGGGCGAGGAGCGCTACCAGGCCATCGTGCGGCAGTGCCGGAGCCTGGGGGTGAGCACCCCCGAGGACGAGTACCCGGTGTGGACCGGGGCCGGTGGCCCGCTGCTGGTGGCGCCGCTGTTCGTCGGCTACGACTACTCGTTCCGCGAGCCGGGCGTCACCAGCAAGGAACAGGCGCTGGCCCGCGCCCACGCCGCCGGGGTGGTCTGCGCCGACGAGGTCTTCCTGCACCCCGACCCGCACCCGAGCCGGGACGCCTGGTGCCGGACCAGGGTGACGCTGACCGAGGCCCGGCTCGCCGGCTGCGACCCGACCGTGCCGAAGATCCTGGTCAACCACTACCCGCTGGTCCGGATGCCCACCGACATCCTGCGCTACCCCGAGTTCGCCCAGTGGTGCGGCACCGAACTCACCGCCGACTGGCACCGCCGGTTCCACGCCCGCACCGTGATCTACGGACACCTGCACATCCCCCGGGTGACCTGGCACGACGGGGTGCGGTTCGAGGAGGTCTCCGTCGGCTACCCCCGGGAGTGGCGGCCCCGGCCCCGCCCCGACTCGTGGCTGCGGCCGGTGCTGCCGGCGTCCGTCCAGGTCTGACGCCTCACCCGTCGACGAGGCGCTTCTTCTGCACCTTGCCCAGCGCGTTGCGGGGCAGGGCGTCGACCAACCGGACCTCCCGGGGCCGCTTGTGCACCGACAGTTGCCGGGCGACGAAGTCGACCAGTTCCGGCCCGGTCACCCCGTCGCCGACCACGTACGCGGTGACCTGCTGCCCCAGATCCGGGTGCGGCAGGCCCACCACCGCCGCCTCGCGTACCCCCGGGTGGGCCAGCAGCGCCTCCTCGACCTCACCGGCACCGATCCGGTAGCCGCCGCTCTTGATCAGGTCGGTGCTCGCCCGGCCCACGATGCGGTGCCAGCCGTCCGGGCCGACGGTGGCGACGTCTCCGGTCCGGAACCAGCCGTCGGCGGTGCGACTCGCCGCGTCCGCGTCCGGCCGGTTCAGGTAGCCGTCGAACAGGGTCGGGCCGTCGACCAGCAGCTCGCCCATTGCCGAGCCGTCGGTCGGCAGGTCGTGGCCCTGCTCGTCGACGATCCGGGTGCGCACCCCGGGCAGCGGCACCCCGACAGCGCCCGGCCGGCGCGGTCCGTCCGCCCGGGCGCTCACCGTGATCAGGGTCTCCGTCATGCCGTACCGCTCGACCACCCGGTGCCCGGTCAACGCGGCGAGACCGTCGAAGACCGCCGTGGGCAGCGCCGCACTGCCCGACACCAGCAGCCGTGCCGACCGCAACGCCCGCGCGGCGGCCGGCACCGCACCGATCCGCGACCAGATGGTCGGTACGCCGAAACAGAGCGTCCCGCCGGCTGCCGCGTACCGGTCCGGCTGCGGCCGACCGACGTGGTGCAGCCGGCTGCCGACCCGCAACGGCCCGAGCACCCCGAGCACCAGCCCGTGTACGTGGAACAGCGGCAGCCCGTGCACCAGCAGGTCGTCCGGCGTCCACGCCCAGGCGTCGGCGAGCCCGTCCAGACAGGTGGCGATGGCGGCCCGGGAGAGCAGCGCCCCCTTCGGCGCACCGGTCGTCCCGCTGGTATAGAGGATCAGGGCGGTCCGGTCCGGGGCGGGCTCCGGATGCGTGCTCCCCGAGACGCGCCGCAGGTCGACCGGGACCACCGGCAACCCGCCCGACGCGGCGGACGCGCCCGTTCCGGTGGACCCGTCCGACGTCCCGCCCGCCGCGGCGAGCAGGGCCTGGGCGGCCGAGTCGCGCAGGATGTGCTCCCGTTCCCGGGGCCCCGCATCGGGCGGCACCGGCACCACCGCCGTACCCGCCCGCAGCGCACCCACCACCCCCACCACGGTCTCCAGCGTCGGTGTGGCCTCGACCGCCACCCGGTCCAGGCCGTGCAGGTCGTCGGCGACTGCGGCGGCCAGCCCCTGCAACCGGGACCGGGACAGCGACCGGTCACCCACCCGGACCAGGTCCGGGCGGTCGTCCATCGACGATGACATCGCGGCCAGCAGCGACACGGTCCCCGCCTTTCCGGGCAGTCGGCAGGGGCGCGGCGCGGCCCCGTGTCGCCGACGCTAGTGCGGCGGCCGGCCCGTCACCACCCCCACCGCCCCGGGCTGTCGGTGCCGCGACCCTGCCGACGGGCACCACCAGCAGCCAGGATGATTCAGGGGTCGGGTAAGGGTGCCGGTGCGACAGTCGCACCACCTACCGTCGATTCAGACTGATCCGTCGCCGGTCGACGGGGAAGGCGGCATCGACGTCATGACTTCCGAGCACCCACCAGCCGCGCCGTGCCTCATGGTCACCGACGCGTCCGACGCCATCGCGTTCTACGCCCACGTCTTCGGTGCGGTCCCGCACCCGCAGGAGTGTCTTGCCGACGGGCGGGTGCTCACCGCCGACCTCGTCGTCGACGGCCACCGGTTCACGGTCAGCGAGTGGGCCGACCCACCCGCGACGACCCCCCGGCTGCCGGTGCTGACCGTGGATTCCGTCGACCCCGACGCCGTGCTGCGCCGCGCCGTCGCGGTCGGTGCCCGGGTCAGCGCCGCCAACGGCACCCCACGCGAGGTGCTGCTGCGCGACCCGAACGGCCGCAGTTGGGCCATCACCCGACCCGAACGCCCGGCCTGAGCCGGCTCCGCGTCCGCACGGGTGCGCGGCCCACGTGCCGGCCTCCGGCGCGTACCGCCGGGCCCGGACGCGTCGGCGTCCGGTCGACACTCCCGCGACGCGACCACGTCATCAACCCCCCCCGGGGCGGTTTGTCGGGCTCCGACAGCGGTATCCGGGTCGGGTACGCCCTGCGCGGAGGAGGCACCGGTGAACGTCGACGACCTGCTGACCGAGACCTACGACCAGCTGCCCGACCTGGTGAGCGCCGCCGTGGCCGGGCTCGGCCCCGACGAGCTGTGCCGGGCGCCCGGCCCGGGGGCCAACCCGGTCGGTTGGCTGATCTGGCATCTGAGCCGGATCCAGGACCAGCAGATCGCCGAGCTGTGCGGGGTCGACCAGATCTGGGTCACCGGTGACCGGGCGGCCCGGTTCGGGCTTTCCGCCGACCCCGCCGACACCGGCTACGGCCACACCCCGGAGCAGGTCGCGGCGGTCCGCCCGGAGAACGCGCAGGTGCTGGTCGACTACCACCGGGCGGTGGCGGAGCGCACCCGCACGTTCCTGGCCGGACTGCGCCCGACGGACCTGGACCGGGTGGTCGACGAGAGCTGGGACCCGCCGGTGACCCTCGGGGTCCGGCTGGTCAGCATCGTCGCCGACGGGCTCCAGCACGTCGGTCAGGCCGCCTACCTGCGGGGCCTGCTCCGGCCCTGAGCCGATCCCACCCGGTCCGGGTGAGCCGGCCTCACCCCGCCGGCCGGCACGCTGGCCACGAGCGCAACGGCACCCGGGGAGGCAGGTTGTGGGTACGTCGGTGGCGGAGTTCCTGGACCGGTGGGATTCGGGCCGGCGGCCGGACCTGCCGGAGACCACCTCCGGCACCCTGCGACTGGATGCCGCCGAGGGCGGGCACACCACCCACTGGCGGCTCACCGTCCGCGATCAGCGGGTCGAGGTCAGCAGGTCCGCCGAGGACGCCGAGTTGATCGTCCGCGCCGACCGGGAGGTGTTCGACCGGTTGGCGTCGGGTCGGACCCACCTCGCCGCCGCGCTGCTGCGCAACGACCTGTCGGTGCGGGGCAACATGCGGTTGCTGATGCTGCTCCGGCGGATCTTCCCCGGTACGCCCGGGGCCCGGCACCCCCGGCAGGTCGTCCGGGAGCGGGACGGTCACCGGTGAAGCAGGAGCGGGTCCACGTCGTCGCCGGCAACGCCTTCGCGGTCAGCGACGCGCACGGTGACATGGAGGTGGACCCGAGGACGCCGGTGGGGCTGTTCTCCTTCGACACCCGGTTCATCTCCCGCTGGGTGCTCACCATCGACGGGCAGCGGTTGCACGCCCTGTCCCGGGACGACATGACCTACTTCGAGACCCGGTTCTTCCTGGTCCCCGGCACCGCGAGCCACTACGTCGACGCGGACGTGTCGGTGATCCGGCACCGTTCCATCGACGACAGCTTCACCGAACAGCTCACCGTCCTGAACCACTCCGCCGCGCCCGCCGACTTCGTCCTCCGGATGGAGGTCGGCGCCGACTTCGCCGACACCTCGGAGATCCGCAGCCCGACGCCCCGGCGGGTCACGACCGCCGCCTCCCCACCCGACGGGGTGCTGCGGTTGCGCTACGAACGGGAGCGCGCTTCGCCCGGGAGGCGACCGTCTCCAGCACCGCACCGGCCGACGTCGACGAGGGCGGCTTCACCTATCGGATCACCGTACCGGCGCACGGGAAGTGGATCACGGACCTGCACGTCGGCATGACCATCCGTGGGGAGGGCGGCCACGACCTGCGGGAGAGCCTGGAGTCACACCGACTGCGGGTCCGCCACGACATGCGCCACGACCTGCGCGACTGGCTGGACCGCGCGCCGCAGCTGGTGAGCGAGCAGGAACGGCTGCCGGCGGTGTACGAACGGGCGCTGACCGACCTGGCCGCGCTGCGCTACGTCCCGCTGGCCTACCCCGGGCGGGTGCCGGTGGGTGGCCTGCCCTGGGCGATGGCCCTGTACGGCCGGGACGCGTTGATCACCTGCCTGCAGACCCTGCCGTTCACCCCCGAACTCGCCCCGAACACCCTGCGCATGCTCGCCCTGCTCCAGGGCGGTCGGCTCGACGACCAGCACGATGAGGAGCCCGGCAAGATCCTCGCCGAGCTGCGGTACGGCGAGGCGGCCGCCTTCGGCGACCAGCCGACCGGGCCCTACTACGGGGCCGCCGACACCACCCCGCTCTTCGTGATCCTGCTCGACGAGTACGAGCGCTGGTCCGGCGACGCGGCGCTGGTCCGGGAGTTGCGCCACCCGGCCCGGATGGCGCTGGACTGGATCGACGCGTACGGCGACCTCACCGGCGACGGCTACCTGCGCTACCAGCGGCGCGACACCCGCACCGGGCTGGTCAACCAGTGCTGGAAGAACTCGCCGGACGCGATCGCGGACGCCGCCGGCCGGCAACCGGCCGGGCCGAGGGCCACCTGTGAACTCCAGGGCTACGCCTACGACGCGAAGATCCGCGGGGCCCGCCTGGCCCGGGAGTTCTGGGCCGACCCGGAGTACGCCGATCAGCTGCAACGCGAGGCCGCCGCCCTGAAGGAGCGGTTCAACCGGGACTTCTGGCTGCCCCGGCAGGAGCACTACGCGCTGGCCCTGGAGCCGGACGGCACCCCGGTGGAGGCGTTGACGTCCAACCTGGGTCACCTGTTGTGGAGCGGGATCGTCCCCGAGGAACGGTCCCGCGCCGTCGCCGCCCACCTGCTGGGGCCGCAGCTCTTCTCCGGTTGGGGGGTGCGCACGTTCGCCGACGGGCAGTTGGCGTACAACCCGGTGGGCGCGCACCTGGGTGCCGTGTGGCCGTCGGACAACTCGTTGATCGCGGCCGGGTTGCGCCGCTACCACCACGACGAGGAGGCGGCCCGGGTCGCGGCCGGCATCCTCGCGATGGCGGACCTGGCCGGTGGATCGGTGCCGGAGGTGATCGCCGGATATCCACGGGCGGCCACCGGGTATCCGGTGCAGCTGCCGATGGCGGGCCGGCCGCAGTCGTGGTCCGCCGGTGCCCTGGTGATGCTGCTCGGCACCATCCTCGGGTTGCGGCCCTGCGGTGACAATCTGCTGGTGAACCCGGCCCTGCCCGAGGGTTTCGGCCGGATCGAGCTGCTGGACGTCCCCGGCCGGTGGGGGCGGGCCGACGCGTACGGCCGGGACCGGTCGGCCGCCCGCCGGGGCCGTCGCGCCCGCCTGCGCTGATCAGCGGCAGACAGCCGGGTTCCCGGTCGTTCCGCGCGGCGCAGCTCGTCCCTCGGCGCAGGACGGCCGCCGGGACACTGTGCAGAACTGACGCCGCCGAGGTCAGCCGCGCAGTGGTCGCCATCCGGTCAGCCGGACGGCTGACCGCCTGCCCGACCGTCGGGCTGAGCCCTGTGGGGCGGGGCGGGTGAGGTGGTCCGGAGGGTGTCGGCCCGGGCGGCCCGGAACGCCGCCATCGCCGCCGACTCCCCGCGCAGCTCGGCCGGGTCGGCAGCGGCGCGGACCGCCGTCAGGAGCGCCACCAGTGGCCCGGTGCCGCCCGCCGGACCGGCGAGTGGCCCGCTGAGCAGTCGCTCGGCGGTTTCCTGATCCAGGCGGTGTCCGGTCATTTCGTGTCTCTCAGCGCCCCTGCGGTGTGGGACGTCACGCCCATTGGGGTGCAGGTGGCTCCTATCACAGCCGCCGGCGGCGGTGGCGCCGAATCTGCGTCGACATCCATACAGTAAGTGACCGGATCGTTCCTTTGGGTGTCAGACTCCGCTGGACAAGCCACATCGAGGAAGGCTGACACCATGCCGGAACGTGACACGCACAGTGACGAGCGCTTCGATCAGGTCGGCGACGAGGTGTCGGCGGCCGTCACCCGGGCGGCGTCGGTGCTGGAAGAGGAGCTGTCCGCCGGCATCGCCAGCGCCCGCCGCCTTCAGGAGAAGCTCACCGCCGACCGACGGGTCGACCCGGCCGCCTTCGACGAGGTGGCCGGCCGGGTCCGCAAGGACACCCACTCGCTGATCGACATGGTGGCCGCCCAGTTGCCGGCCGCCGGCGAGCGCGGCGAGCTGACCCGGCGCTACGCCGCCGACGCGCACGACGTGCTGGACAGCTTGATCGACCTGGCCCGGCTCGCCCCGGAACTGGCCAACGGGCTGATCGAGCGGGTGTCCTCGCAGGGCCGCCCCCCGGCCTTCGACGACGGCCCGGCACGCGTCCGGCGGCCCGCCGGGGCGCCGCCGGCCGGCGGCGAACCCGACCCGGTGTCCTGAGCAGATGGCTGCTCCCGGCCTCGACGACCCGGTCGAGGAGGTGCTGGACCGCTATCGGACCCGAACCATGGCGACCCTGCTGGCCCACCTGCCCACCGGTGGCCCCCGCTACCTCTACGACCTGGTCGCCGACTATCCGCGCCGCTCCGGCAAGGGGCTCCGGGCTGCGCTCTGCCTGGCCGCCTGCCGGCTTGCCGGGGACGGTGCCGAGGTGGACGAGGCGGCGGTCAACGTGGCCACCACCGTGGAGTTGTTCCACAACGCCTTCCTCATCCACGACGACATCCAGGACGGCAGTGAACAGCGGCGTGGCGCACCGACCCTGTCGGCCGAGCACGGCGTCGGGGTGGCCCTCAACGTGGGTAACATGACCAACCTGCTCGCCCTGGACCGGCTGATGGCCAACCGGGACGGCCTCGGCTCCGGCACCGCCTGGCAACTGGTCGAGGAGAGCCGGCTGATGCTGCGCCACTCGCTGGAGGGCCAGGCGATCGAGATCGGCTGGATCCGGGACAACGCCTGCGACCTCACCCCTGACGACTACTACCGGATGTGTCTGAAGAAGACCTCCTGGTACACCTGCATCTATCCCTGCCGCACCGGCATCCTGGCGGCCGGCGACGGTCGGCTACGTCGGGACCGGCTGGACCGTTACGGCTGGTATCTCGGCGCGGCCTTCCAGATCACCGACGACGTGTTGAACCTGGTGGGGGAGTACGCGGCCTACGGCAAGGAGATCGCCGGCGACCTGTGGGAAGGCAAGCGCACCCTGATCCTCATCGACTTCCTGGGGCGTTGCACCACCGGGGAACGGGCGCGGACGGTGGCGTTCCTCGGCACCCCACGTGCCGACCGTGCCGCCACCGACGTGCGCTGGCTGCACCGCCGGCTGATGGCGTACGACAGCGTCGAGGCGGCCCGCCGTAGCGCCCACGAACTGGCCGACGCGGCGTTGGCCGAGGGGCAGGCCGCGCTCGGTGACCGGGCCGGCACCGAGGACGGCCGCTTCCTGCTCGGACTGACCAGGTACGTTGTCGACCGTCCCCGGTGACCAGCCGGGGTCAGCCCATCGTCTTGGCGCCGTCGATCGACTCGCGGATGATGTCGGCGTGCCCGGCGTGCTGGGCGGTCTCCCCGATCACGTGCAGCAGCGTGCGCCGCACCGACCAGCTCGCGCCCGGCTCGAACCAGGGTGCCACCGGCAACGGGTGACTCACGTCGAGGTCGAGGGTGGTGATCAGCTCGTCGGTGCGGGCAGCCGTTTCGGCATACCGGGCGAGCAGGTCGGCCAGGGTGTCGTCGTCCGCCATCCGGAACATGCCGGTCCAGTCGACCGGCTCGCTCTCCATCGCCTCGGCCCCGCCGACCATGAACCGTGCCCACCGGTGCTCCACCATGGTCACGTGCTTGATCAGGCCGCCCAGGCACAGCTCGCTGGCGGTGCTGCGGGCCGCCGCCTGGGCGTCGGTCAACCCGCGCACGGTGTGCCGCAGGAAGCCGCGGTGCATGCCGAGGGCCTGCAGCAGGTCGGCCCGTTCACCGGTGAGCACCCGCTCCGAAATGGTCATCCCCGTCCACCCTCCGTGGTCGATGTCGTCGCCGACCACGCTAGGGCCACCCCCCGACACTCCCGGTGCACCACCCCGACGCCAGCGGTTGCCGATCCGGTCGCCGGGCGGTGCACTGGAACACATGGGAATGATCAGGGTGGGCACCTCGTCCTGGGCGGATCAGACGCTGCTGCGTTCCGGCTGGTATCCCCGGTCGGCGCGTACCCCGGCCCAGCGGCTGGGCTGGTATGCCGGGCAGTTCGGCCTGGTCGAGGTGGACACCTCGTACTACGCCATCCCGGTGCCGGCGACCACCAGCGGCTGGGCGGCCGCCACCCCGCCGGGGTTCACCTTCGACGTCAAGGCGTTCAGCCTCTTCACCGGGCACCCGACGCCGGTGCAGGTGCTGCCGAGGGACCTGCGGCCGGCCACCGGAGGGTCCCGGGTCCGCCGCCGGGACCTGCCCGAGGCGTCGTACGAGGAGCTGTGGGACCGGTTCCGGGCGGCGCTGGAGCCACTCGCGGCGGCCGACCGGCTCGGCGCGGTGCTGTTGCAGTTCCCGCCGTGGCTGGTGCGGGGGGAAGGTGCCCGGCGGCGGATCGCGGAGCTGGCCGACCGGTGCCGGCCGTGGCGGGTCGCGGTGGAACTGCGCCACGGGTCCTGGTTCGACGGCGTCGCGGCGGCCGAGACGGTGACGTTCCTGCGTGAGCACGACCTCAGCCTGGTCTGCGTCGACATGCCGCAGGGGCACCCCTCCTCGGTACCGCCGATCATGGTGGGTACCGCGGAGCCGGTGCTCGTCCGGATGCACGGCCACAGCGCGCACTGGGCGGACGGCAGCAAGGAGGACCGGTTCCGGTACGCCTACGCCGACGACGAACTGCGCCGCTGGGCCGACCTCCTGGCCGACCTGGCCGCCCGGTCCGGGGAGCTGCACGTGCTGTTCAACAACTGCTGCGCGGGTCAGGCCCAGCGGGACGCCGCCCGGCTGGCGGAGCTGCTGGGGGTGACCGTCACGACGGCGGCGGCCGGCCACTGACCCGGTTCACCGACCACGGCCGGCGTGCCGCCGGCCCAGGTCACCGACCCACGGCGGCGTGCCGCCGACCCGGGTACCGACCCACGACCGGCCACCGGCCCCACTGACCGACCCGCCGGTGCGGGACCCGCCGTCGACAGCCCGTCGGCAGGTCCCGCACCGGCCGGTCCCGGTCCGACGGTCAGCCGGCCATCGCCATCCGCCGACGGGCCCCCGTCGCGGCCAGCCGACCCATCGTCATCGGGGCGCCCATCAACCCACCGGCGCGACCGAGCATCCCCCGGAACACCTGGCCGGGCTTCTGCTGCTCGCCCATGTACGCCGTGACCACCACCAACGCCCCGGTCAGTGCCGGAATGGTCCACTGGAGGACCTTCATCTGCCGCTGCCGGTGCGCCACCTCGGTGGGCGTCTGGTAGTTGGGCTCGGTGGTCCCCGAGACCGGCGTGTTGCCGGCGTTCTGCAACTTCATGCCGATCAACCGGCTGTAGCCGGTCGCCGCGAGCGCGCTGACGGTCAGCGCCGTCTTCACCGCGCTCATCCGACCCACCCCGGACTGGGCCATCATCCGGGGGCTCTCGGTGGCCAGTTCGCCCACCGCGCCGGCCAGGTGCGCGCCGATCGCGGCCGCGTTGACCGGGGTCCACCGGGCCCAGCCGGCCGAGGCCACCGGGAGCCGTTGGGTCGAGTCGCTGATCCGTGCCGCCGCGCCGTTGACGCCCAGCGCTCCCATCAGGGAGCCACCGAACCAGGCCGCCAGGCCCAGGTCGTGCATCGAGCGCAGTGCGGTGTGTCGTTCAGACATCTGATCCCCCTCCACCGTGTGCGGGCGCAACGGCATACCCGGCACGGCGGCGGCTACGCACCCGACTCGGCCCGGTGCGGGACCGGGACCGGGATCAGCGGCGCGGCAGACCGGCGGCGAAGTCGGCCACCCGCCGGGTCAGCGGCAGCCCGGCCCGGACCCAGCGGAAGTGGTCCAGCGGGGCCCCCGCCTCGGCCACCGTGTACCGGTGCCGGGTGACCGGCGCGGCGGTGAGCTTGGCGCAGAGGTGGTCGACGACCGGGTGCGGGGTGTACTGGTCGTCGTCCACGCTGACCGCCAGCACCGGCAGGGTCAGCCGGCCCACGGCCGCTTCGCCGTCCACCCCGTCGAGGGTGGGGAGGCGGCCGGTCCGGGCGGTGCCCGCCCAGTCCCGGAGCACCCCGCGCGCCTGCCGGCCGCCGAACCCCCAGCCCGGCCAGACCCCGAGCACCCCGGCGACCGCCGCGATCCCCTGGGAGTACGGCAGCACGCCGTAGCCCCGCAGTCCCGGATAGCTGCGCCAGTAGGGGACACCGACGGCGAGCAGGGCGAGCCCGTCGACCCGGTCCGTGCCGTGCAGCGCCAGGTGCAGCAGGGCGGCCTGTCCGCCGAGGGAGTGCCCGAGCAGCAGCGTCGGACGGCCGTCCAGCCGGGGCTGCAGCGCGTCGAGGACCGCGCCGACGTCGGCGGCCAGCTCGCGGTAGCCGTACCGGCAGGCCCGCGAGGGTGGGGGAGTGCTGACGCCGGTGCCGCGCAGGTCGGCGACGATCACGGCCAGGCCGGCATCGCGCAGCGCGGTGGCGAACGGGCGGTAGTACCGGGCCCGGACCCCCATCGCCGGCCAGATCACCACCACCGGGCCCGCGGGCGCCCCGACGGGCTCCGGATACACCTGGATGCCGATCCGTGCGCCGTCGACGTCGACGAACTCCTGCGCGTATTCCAGCTCACCGCTCACCGACTCAGCCTACCGGCCGGTAATAACGGCTCCGTGCGCTGTCCCACCCCGTCCCCACCCTGCCCGTTCGGGCACTTCGGGCCGGTCGGCGCGGGGGCGGTCAGGCGGCCGCGGTGGCGACCTGGCCGATCCCGCTCACCGAGGCGTAGACGGCGGTGAGCTGTTCCGCCCAGTGCCGGAAGGAGTAGCGGACGCGGATCCGGTCCAGCGCCGCCGTGGCGTACGCGAAGCGGCGTACCCGGTCGGCGAGCAGCCGGCGGACCGCACCGCCCAGCGCCCGGGGGTCACGCGGCGGCACCAGGTCCCCGGTCAACCCGTCGACGACGCTGTCGGTGATCCCCCCGACGGCCGTGCCGACCACCGGCACGCCGCACGCCATCGCCTCCAACGGGGTACGGCCGAACGGCTCGTACCAGGGGGCGGCGACCAGGACGTCGGCGGAGCGGTACCAGGCCGCCAACTCGTCCCGGGGCACCGCCCCGACCAGCCGTACCCGGTCGGCGACCCCGCAGGACTCGGCGAGCGCGGTCAACCGGCGGGCGACGGCGTCGGCCGGCAGCAGCTCGGCGGGCGGCCCACCGACCACCACGCACTCGGCCTCGGGCACCGCCGGCAGCGCCCGGATCACGTCCTGGAAGCCCTTGCGGTCGCGCATCCGCCCGACGGTGAGCAGCCGGGGCCGGGCCGGGTCGCGCGGCGCGACCGGTCCCGTCGGCCCGAACAGGGTCTCGTCCACCCCGGCCGGCACCAGGGTCAGCTTCGACCGGGGCACCCCGAGGCGGACCAGCTCCCCCAACTCGTCGTGCGACTGGACGACGACCCGGTCGGCGGCCCGCCCGATGGCGCGTTCGTAGCCGATCCGACCCCGGGGGCCGGGGTCCCGGCCACCCGAGCGGCGTCGGTGCGCGCTGCCCAGGTCGTGATAGGTCAGCACCACCGGAGTGTTGGTCCGGCGACCGGCGTGCAGGGTGGCCATTCCGCTCAGCCAGAAGTGGGCGTGCGCCACGTCCGGCCGCCAGCCGCCGTGCTGCCACTGCTCGGCCAGCCAGCGGCCGAACTCGCCCAGGTGCGGCAGGAGTTGGTCGGTCGGCACCGGCCGGGCCGGGCCGGCCGGCACGTGCCACACCTGGTATCCGGCCTCGGTCGACACGGTGTCGGGTGGCGTGGGGGAGTCCCGCCGGGTGTAGACCCGCACCTCGTGGCCCTCGGCGACCAGCGCCGCCGCCTGCTCCGCGACGTGCAGGTGCTGCCCACCGGCGTCCTGTCCGCCGGCAGTGGCGAGCGGGCTGGCGTGCCTCGAGACCATCGCGATGCGCATGCTTCCTCCTCCGTGGGCCGGTCGCCGGCGAGGCGGTGCCGGTCGCGCCGACCCCCGGCCGCGCACCGGCCCCCGCGCACCGGGTGCTCGACCGCCGGTCAGGAGCCGATGCCCGGACGTCGCGCACCGCCCTGCATGTCGAACCAGTTGCCCAGCACGGGGGCGGTAAACATCAACTTTCCGTGCCCGTCCGACCGCCCTGCGTGGGCCGGGGGCCGGGCCGGGGGTCGGGCCAGGCGCGGCACGGCCGGGCCGGCCGCTGCCGCGACGGGGTGGCTGCTCACCGCCCGTCGGGCAGCATTCCCGGCCCGAACACCTCGTAGCCGATCCGCTCCACCGGTACGCCCCGGCGCAGCAGGTCGCCCCGGACCCGGTTCATGAACGGCAGCGGTCCGCAGAGGTGCACGTGCGCGTCCGGAGGGAGCGGGATCAGTTCCGGCTCGATCCATCCCCGGGACACCTGGGCGACCGTCGGTGGGGTGTCGTCCCCGGCGGTGCTCTGCTCGTACCAGAGCCGTAGTTGCAGCCGGGGCAGCTGGGCGTGCAGCGCGACCAGCTCGGCCCGGTGGGCGTGGGCGGCGGCGTCCCGGTCGGCATGGGCCAGCACCACCGGCCGGTCCGGCGCGGTGGCCGCCAGGTGCTCCAGGGCGGACATCGCCGGGGTGAGGCCGATCCCGGCGCTGACCAGCAGCAGCGGCCCGTCCCCGGCTACCGCGCTGACCTCGCCGAACGGTGGGCTCAGCCGCAGGATGTCGCCGGTGGCGACGCGCTCGTGCAGGAAGCGGGAGACCAGCCCGTCCGGGGCGCCGCCGGTGCCGTGAACCCGTTTGACGGTGATCCGCCAGTGGTCGGCGGCGGGGCGGCCGGAGAGGCTGTACTGACGGATCTGCCGGCCGCGCCCGCCGTCGAGGTCCACCGCGACCGAGACGTACTGCCCGGGGACGAAGTTCGGCACCGGGCCGCCGTCGACCGGGACGAGCACGAACGAGACGACGTCGGTGGCTTCCGGGGTCACCCCGGCGACCCGCCAGTCAGACCACACCGCGCCGTCCCCGGCCAGCCCCGAGACCGTGTACAGGCGGGCCTCCCGGGCGACGAGTTCGCAGGCCATCAGCCAGTACACCTCGTCCCAGGCGGCGGCGACCTGCGGGGTGACCGCCGCGCCGAGCACCTCGTCGATGGCGGCCATCAGGTGCCGACCCACCAGTGGGTACTGGCCGGCGGTGATGCCGAGCGAGGCGTGTTTGTGTGCGATCCGGTCCAGGATCGCCGTCCACCCCGTCGCATCGACGCCGGTGAGGTGCCCGGCGTACGCGACGACGGAGGCGGCCAGGGCCGCCTGCTGTCGGCCGGTCGCCTGGTTGCCCCGGTTGAACAGGTTCAGCAGTTCCGGGTGGGCGGTGAACATCCGGGCGTAGAACCGGCCGGTGATCTGGTCGGCGTGGGCCCGGACCACGGGCAGGGTGGCGGTGACGACGGCGGCGGACGACTCCGAGAGCACGGCTCCTCCTCAGTTCGGCTACAGAGGACACTCAAACAGGAATCTCAAAGTCCTCTTAAGGGCCGAAAGTCCCGGGTCGTGGACGAGGCGGTTCCGGCCGTCCGACCCTGTCCGCCGCCGATGGCCCTGGCTAGGGTCGGGTGGTGAAGCTCAACCGGTCGACGGACATGGCCCTGCGGATCGCCATGCTCACCGCACCCGCGTCGGCCCGGACCACCGTCGACGAACTGGCCGACCGGCTGGACCTGCCGCGCAGCCACGTGGCCAAGGTGGTACAGCGGTTGCAGCGGACGGGGGTGCTGGTCACCGTCCGGGGCCGCTCCGGCGGGGTGGCCTTCGCCGAGGGGGCCGAGCGGATCACCGTCGGCCGGGTCGTGCGCGCCTTCGAGGGGGAGGGTGAGGTGGTCTCCTGCGAGGAGTCCGGCTGTGCCCTGCGCGTCGGTTGCCGGCTGCGGGTCCAGCTCCGCCGCGCCCAGACGGCCTTCCTCGCCGTCCTCGACGAGGTGCCCCTGAGCGACCTGGTCGACGACCCTGCGGCCACCCTGCTGCTCACCCTCGCCCCGCCCGCTCCCGAGGCGACCTGAACCCGCGTCGGCGCTCCCCGTGCTTTCCCCACGCCCGGCCGGCAGCGGAGCGAGCTGAGCGGCTCCTGAGCGGCCCGGTCGGCATAGCGAGCTGAGCGGCCCGGTCTGCAGAGCGGCCTGAGCGGCCCGGCCGGCGGCGGTGGGCGGGAGAAGTCCCGGTGGGCGGGAGAAGTCCCGGTGGGCGGGAGAAGTCCCGGGCGGGGGCGGCTGGGCGTGGCGCGGGCGGTGCGGCCGGTGGGAGCGAGCCTGCTGGTCGCTCCCACCGGCCGTCGGTTCAGCTGACCCGGACCGTGCCGTCCGTCGACCGGACGCAGGCGACCGTGCGGGCGGCGGTCGCCGCCGCGCCGGTCAGGCACCGGCCGAGCACCTGGTGCCCGGCCGCGCTCGGGTGCCAGGACTCCTGGCAGGTCTGGAAGTACGTCCCGCAGGTGTTCGCGATTCGCTGGATGTCCAGCTTGTCGTAGCCGGAGAGGCTGGTCACGAAGACACCCGAGGTGCCGTCCTGGAGCCGGATCGGGGTGGCCAGCGCGTTGCCGGGGCTGCCCGCCGACTCGCAGAGCCGGGCGCCGTCGAAGGCCCGCTGGACGTTGAGGTAGACCAGGTCGGCGGTGGGGAACTCGGCGGACAGCGTGCTGCGTACCGAGCTCACCAGGGTGCCCAGGCCCTGCGAGAAGCGCTGGCCGGGGGCGAGGCTGGCCCGGTGGATCGGGCAGCCGGCGGCGTACCGCTCGGCACCCAGGTCACGGAACTTGTCCCGGGTGTCGTCCCGGCTGTCCTCCTCCCAGTAGGTCGAGGCCAGTTCCGGCGGCAACGGGTTGGTGTAGTCCTGGAAGACGATCCGGTGCTGGCCGTCGGCGTCGATCTGGTCCAGCGTGGTGAGGATCTGCCGGACCGCCGCCGTGGTCTCCGCGGTGGCCGCGTTGACCTGGGCGGCGGTGGCCAGGTCGGCATCGGAACAGGGCTTCTGCTCCACCGGCCCGCCCAGGTACGCCCAGAACTCCCACCACCCGGTCCAGGCGTCGGCGATGAACCGGTTCGCGCACTTCTCGGCGACGGTGCCGAAGGTGAACGAGCTGTTGTTCGAGCCGAGGCCGACCAGCACCAGGTCGATGTCGTGGGTCTGCCCGACCGCGCGCAACTGGTCGAGCTGGGCGGCGACCTGCCGACCCTTGGCCCGGCTGGCCGAGGCGTTGGCGATGTCGTAGGGCTGGCCACCGGAGCAGGCGAGGTTGAACCGGTCGGTGATCCCCGGCAGCTCCGCCTTGAACAGTGAGGCGTTCGGTGAGCGGTGGCAGAAGTACGCGTTGTTGTTCGCCGCCGACCAGCCCGGGAACGGCTGGGCCACCCCGTTGAGGTCGGTCACCGGCGCGTACGCCCCGGCGCCCTCGCCGCTGATGAAGCTGTCGCCGAGGGCGACCGCGGCGGTGGGCAGGGCGGCGGCGGCCGGTGCGGGTGGGCCGACGGCGACCGGTAGGGCGGCCGTGGCGACGGTGAGGATCGCCGCGAGGGCGGTCCGACGGAACCTGGACATGACGTCCCCCATCTGTCCATGGAAATGTGAAAGATCCTTCCGGGCCGGATCAGATCACTTGGCGAGATGGACGTCAATGCCTCGTAACACGATCGTCGAATGGCGGAAACGGTCGTTTCCGACCCCGCGTGCAACCGGCCGGGGAAGGCCCCGGAGGTCGGCGGTGTTGTCTCCGGCAGACGCGCAACCGCAGTCCGACGTGGGGCTGCACGCCACTGTCGGGACGTACGGCTACGCTCGCTGCGGCACGCCGCGCGTGGAGATCGAGACGGTGAGCGGCACCACACCGCCGAGACCGGGGAGTACGACCAGTTGACCGCACAGCCTGAGACCCTCTACGGGGCAGACGACCTCACCCACCTGGAGGGCCTGGACGCCGTCCGCAAGCGTCCCGGCATGTACATCGGCTCCACCGACAGTCGTGGCGTGGGTCACCTCGTCAACGAGATCCTCGACAACTCCACCGACGAGGGTGTCGCCGGCCACGCCGGCGCGGTCGAGGTGATCCTGCACGCCGACGGCTCGGTGCAGGTCGACGATGACGGCCGGGGCATCCCGACCGACGTGCACGCCAAGTCCGGCATCTCCGGGGTCGAGCTGGTGCTCACCCGGCTGCACGCCGGTGGCAAGTTCGGCGGCTCCGGCTACAAGACCTCGGGCGGCCTGCACGGCGTGGGCGCCTCCGCGGTCAACGCGCTGTCGCGCCGGTTCGACGTGACCGTCCGGCGCGCCGGCAAGGTGCACGCGATGTCCTTCCGGCACGGCGTGCCCGGCGTCTTCACCGGCGAGGGTCCGGACGCCCCGTTCACCCCCGGCCCCGGCCTCCAGGTCGTCGGGACGATGAAGCGCGGCCAGCGCACCGGCACCTCGATCCGTTACTGGCACGACGCCCGTTACTTCGAGACCGGCGCCCGGCTGGACGTCGACGCCGTCCGGATGAAGCTGCGCAACACCGCCTTCCTGGTCCCCGGGGTCGACTACCGGCTGCGCGACGAGACCGCCGAGGAGTCGGTCGAGGAGCGCTTCCACTTCCCCAACGGGCTCACCGACATGGTGGAGTTCCTGGCCCCGGCCGGTGACCGGCCGGTCTCCGGCACCCTGCTGGTCACCGGCGAGGGGACCTACCGGGAGAACGCCGCCGACGCCAACGGCGTGATGCAGTCCAACGTGCAGCGCCGGGCCGAGGTCGAGATCGCGTTCCGGTGGGGCACGGGCTACGAACGCACCGTCGAGTGCTTCACCAACACCATCCGCAACGCGCACGGCGGCACCCACCGCAAGGGCTTCGAACGGGCGCTGACCCGGACCCTGGCCGATGCCGTCCGCAACACCCGGGGGCTGCTCAAGCCCAAGGAGGACCCGCCCACCCTGGACGACGTCCTGGAGGGGATGACGGCGGTGCTGCACGTGCGCATCCCGGAGCCGCAGTTCACCTCGCAGACCAAGGACGAACTCTCCACCGCCGGCATCACCAAGGTGCTCCAGACCCTGGTCGAGCAGCACGTCAAGGCGTGGCTGGAGGACAAGCGCAGCAAGGCCGAGGCGCGTACGGTGCTCCAGAAGATCGTCGACGCGGCCCGGGTGCGGCTGACCCAGAAGCAGCAGAAGGACGCCGCCCGGCGCAAGACCGCCCTGGAGGGTGCGTCGATGCCGGCCAAGCTGGTCGACTGCCGCGCCACCGGGGTGGACCGCAGTGAGCTGTTCATCGTGGAGGGGGACAGCGCCCTGGGGTGTTTTACCGGCGACACCATGGTCGCGCTCGCCTCCGGCGAGGCCCGATCCTTCGCCGACCTGGCAGCGGACTGGCAGCGCGGGGTGACCCATTTCGGCTACACCACCAACAAGGCGGGGCGCGTGGTGGTCGCTCCGCTGGTGGAGCCACGCCTCACCAAGAGCGCTGCCAGGCTCGTCCGGGTGGACCTCGACAACGGCGCGTCGGTCCGCTGTACACCGGATCACCTTTTCCGGCTGCGCGACGGTTCCTACCGACGGGCCGATGCCCTGACCCCCGGTGACTCACTGATGCCCCTGTACCGGAGCATTTCCAGTAAGGCCGAGGGGCACAAGCTGCGCGGGTACGAGCGGATCTGGATGAACGACCGGGAGGAGTGGGTCTACACCCACTACCTCGCGGACGCCTGGAATCTTCGTCACGGTCGTGACAGCGCGACCAACGGCAACGTCCGTCACCACATCGACATCAACAAGCGCAACAACGATCCACGAAACATCCAAAGGATGACCTGGGCCGACCACTCGGCACTGCACGCCGCGATGATGGGTGAACACGTCCACGCGGGCTGGCGGGAGTGGTTTGCCAACGGCGGCCGGGAGTTTAAGTCGGCCATGCTCAGCGCGCAGTGGCGCGATCCCGCATTCCGTGAGGCGTGCCTCGCCCGGCTGTTCGCGCTCAACGAGTCACCCGAATTTCGGGCCAAGCTGAACAAGGGCTTTCAGGACTGGTACGACGCGCTCGGTGACGAGGAAAAGGCCGCTTATGCCGACCGGATGCGGGACCGGCAGGCACAGTACTGGTCACAGCCCGAGCACCGCGAGGCCGCTGCGGAGCGCGTCCGGAACTATTTCTCGGACCCTGCTCGTCGTTCCGAATGGCGGGCGCGTTCGGTGCGGCAGTGGGACAACTCGGAGTTGCGTGCCCGGCGTTCACGGAAGACCGTCGAACAATTCAGCGATCCCGCCGAGCGGGAACGCCAGCGCAACGCGGTGCGGACCTGGCACGAGGAAAACCCTGAATTCGGGGCCCGACACTCACGGTTGATGAAGCAGCGACTGGCAGACCCGGGTACCGGTCACCTTGCCAAGGCGCAGGCCGGTCGGGCGGCCTACGTCGCCAACGTGCCCAGGGCAGAGCGGGTTGGACGCCAACAGGAGGGCAGGCGGCGGGCCGCGCTCAAGCGGCTCACTCCGCTGCTGGTGCTGCCGGATGCGGAACTGGCGGCGGCGTACGAGGCTGAGCGGCTGAGGTTCCCACGCACGGGACTCCGGTTCGACCGGCTCCTGGCGCTCTACGACGGCGATTACGCCCGCCTCCGGGAGGCGGTCAATCTGGTGAATCACCGTGTCGTGTCCGTCGAGCCGCTTGACGAGACAGCAGACGTCTACGACCTGACGGTCGAGGGCTACCACAACTTCGCCCTCGAAGCCGGCGTCTTCGTCCACAACAGTGCGCGGGTCGCTCGTACCTCGGAATATCAGGCGCTATTGCCAATTCGCGGCAAGATCCTCAACGTGCAGAAGGCCAACCTCCAGCAGGTGCTCGACAACGCCGAGTGCGCGGCGATCGTGCAGGTGCTCGGGGCCGGCTCGGGGCGTACCTTCGACCTGTCCTCGCTGCGCTACGGCCGGGTGCTGATCATGGCGGACGCCGACGTGGACGGCGCGCACATCCGGACCCTGCTGATCACCCTCTTCGCCCGCTACATGCGACCGCTGATCGAGGCCGGCCGGCTCTACGCCGCGATGCCGCCGCTGCACAAGATCACCACGAAGGGGCGCAGCCCGCAGACCACCTACACCTACACCCAGGCCGAGATGGAGGCGACGGTCCGCAAGCTGGAGAAGGCCGGCAAACAGATCGTCACCCCGATCCCGCGCTTCAAGGGCCTCGGTGAGATGGACGCCGACGAATTGTGGGACACCACGATGAACCCGGCCACCCGGGCGGTCCGCCGGATCACCCTCGACGACGTCGACGCCGCCGAGCGCATCCTCGAACTGCTGATGGGCGAAAAGGTCGAACCGCGCCGCAACTGGCTGATCGACTCCTCCGACCGGGTCGACCGGGACGCGATCGACGCATGACCAGCACCGTGGCCGCCGCACCCCCGGAAGAGAGCTGAACGATGGCACGCCGTAAGGACGACCGCGCCAAGGCGGACCTGTCCGCCTTCGACCAGGCCGGCGCTCGGGTCTTCGACAACCCGCTGGTCACCGAGGTCTCCGACTCCTACCTGGAGTACGCCTTCTCGGTCATCCACTCCCGCGCCCTGCCCGACGCCCGCGACGGTTTGAAGCCGGTGCACCGCCGCATCCTGTGGTCGATGCACGAGCAGGGCCACCGCCCCGACCGGGGGCACGTGAAGTCGGCCCGGATCGTCGGCGACGTTATGGGCAAGTACCACCCGCACGGCGACACCGCGATCTATGACGCGATGGTCCGGCTCGCCCAGGACTTCTCGCTCAACGCGCCACTCATCGACGGGCATGGGAATTTTGGTAGCCCCGACGATGGCCCGGCAGCGGCGCGTTACACCGAGGCCCGGCTGTCCCGGGAGGCGATGCTGCTCGTCGGCGAGCTGGGCGAGGACACCGTCGACGTCGAGCCCAACTACGACGGCTCGCTGACCCAGCCCACCGTGCTGCCCGCCGCCTTCCCCAACCTGCTGGTCAACGGGGCGTCCGGGATCGCGGTCGGGATGGCCACCAACATGATCCCGCACCACCTCGGCGAGGTGGTCACCGCCGCCCGTTGGCTGATCAACCACCCGGACGCCGACCTCGACAAGCTGATGGAGTTCGTCCCCGGCCCCGACCTGCCCACCGGCGGTCTGCTGCTCGGCCTGGACGAGGTGCGCCGGGCGTACGAGACCGGGCGCGGCGTGGTGCGGATGCGCGGCCGGGTGGAGATCGGCCCGCTGGAGGGCAGCCGGGGCCGGCAGGCGATCACCGTGGTCGAGCTGCCCTACGGCGTCGGCGCGGAGAAGGTCATCGCGGCGATCACCAACGAGGTCAACAAGACCAAGCGGCTCACCGGGATCGCCGACGTCAAGGACCTCACCGACCGGGAGAGCGGCACCCGGCTGGTCGTCGAGTGCAAGGTCGGGGTCAACCCGCAGGCGTTGCTGGCCGACCTCTACCGGCTCACCCCGCTGGAGCAGTCCTTCGGCATCAACAACCTGGTGCTGGTCGACGGCCAGCCGCGCACCCTCGGGCTGAAGGCGCTGCTGGAGGTCTTCCTGGCCCACCGCTACGAGGTGGTGACCCGGCGCAGCGCATACCGCCGGCGCAAGCGGGAGGAGCGGCTGCACCTGGTCGACGGCCTGCTGATCGCCCTGCTCGACATCGACCGGGTGGTCAAGCTGATCCGGGCCAGCGACGACGCCCAGGCCGCCAAGGACGGCCTGATGCAGAAGTTCAGGCTCTCCGAGATCCAGGCGACCTACATCCTGGACACCCCGCTGCGCCGGCTGACGAAGTACGACCGGATCGAGCTGGAGGCCGAGCAGGAGAAGCTGCGCGGGGAGATCGCCGCGCTGTCCAAGATCCTCGACGATCCGAAGGTGCTCCGGAAGGTCGTCTCCGACGAGCTGGCCGCGGTGGTCAAGCAGTTCGCCGCGCCACGGCGTACCACCCTGGTCGACGGGGACCTGAAGGAGGTGCTCGCCGCGTCCGCGCCGGCCGGCCCGCTGGAGGTGGCCGACGACCCGTGCCAGGTGATCCTCTCCGCTACCGGGCTGGTCGCCCGCACCGCAGCCGAGTCGGAGGAGGCGTCCGAGGGGCGGCGGCGCAACGGCCGGGTCAAGCACGACACGGTACGCGCGGTCGCGCACACCACCGCCCGGGGTCGGGTGCTCCTGGTCACCAGCGCCGGCCGGGCCTTCAAGGTCGACGTGTTGCCGCTGCCGGTGCTGCCCGAACAGGCCGGCACGGTGTCGCTGCGGGGTGGCATGGCCGCCGCCGAGCTGGTCCCGTTGGAGGCGGGGGAGACGGTGATCGGGCTGGCGCCGCTCGGCCCGACCGCGCAGGGCTCCCCGGGGTTGGCGCTGGGCACCCGGCAGGGGGTGGTCAAGGTCTGCGCCCCGGAGTGGCCGGTCCGCTCGGACGAGTTCGAGGTGATCTCGTTGCGGACGGGCGACGAGGTGGTGGGGGCGACCTGGCTGACCGACGACACCGAGACGCTGGTGTTCGTCAGCAGCGAGGCGGCCCTGCTGCGGTTCGCCGCCACGCTGATCCGCCCGCAGGGGCCCAAGGGCGGTGGAATGGCCGGGATCAACCTGCCGGCGGGTGCCCGGGTGGTGTTCTTCGGCGCGATCCGCACCGACGACGACGCGCACGGGGAGCCGATGGTGGTCACCTCCACCGGGGCCACGGTCAAGGTGACGCCGTTCGCGTCGTACCCGCCGAAGGGGAGGGCGACCGGCGGGGTGCGGGCGCAACGCTTCCTCAAGGGTGAGACGGACCTGGTGGTGGCCTGGATCGGCGCGCGGCCGGTCGGGGCGACGGTGACCGGTGATCCGGTGGAGCTGCCACCGGCCGATCCGCGCCGCGATGGTTCCGGCTTCGCCGTCATGCTCGGCCCGACCGTCGTCGGTCACCTCATCGAACGCGACTGACGGCCGCCCGGCGGCCGGCGGTCGGCCGCCCGGTCGGCGTCAGGCGACGTCGACCGGGCGGAACTGGACGCTGACCCGGGGGCCGACCGGGCGGGTGGTCTTGGGGACGGCGTGCTCCCAGGTGCGCTGGCAGGAGCCGCCCATCACCACCAGGTCACCGTGGCCCAGCGGGAAGCGCAGCGTCCCGCCACCGCCCCGGGGGCGCAGCAGCAGCGGGCGGGGTGCCCCGAAGGACACGATCGCCACCATCGTGTCGGTGTGCGCGGAGCGGCCGATGGTGTCGCCGTGCCAGGCGACGCTGTCGCGCCCGTCGCGGTAGAGGCACATGCCGGCGGTGACGAAGGGCTCACCCAGCTCGGCCGCGTAGTGCCGGGTCAGCGCCGTGCGGGCGGCGGTGAGCAGCGGATGTGGCAGGGGGCGACCGTCGCCGTACCAGCAGAGCAGGCGGGGGACGTCGACCTGCGTGTCGTACATGGTGCGGCGCTCGGCCCGCCAGGGCACCCCGGTGCGCAGGGCGTCGAGGACGGCGTCGGAGCCGTGCACCCAGCCGGGCAGGTGGTCGACCCACGCGCCCCGGGTGAGCACCCGGCGGCGCAGCCCGGCCAGCGGGGTCAGCGTCGGGCCGGCATCGGCGAGGTCGAGCATCGACGGCTGGTAGGCGGCCTGCGACATGCCCGGCACCCTATCAGGGCTTTAGTACACCCGTACGATCGGCGATCCGGGTGAGGACCGCGTCGGCGACCCGGGCCCGGCCGTGCCCGTCGACGGTGGCCCAGGCGCGGGCCGCGAGCGCCGCCCGTCGCTGCGGTGACGCGAGCAGCGCGCGCAGCGTCCGCCCCGCCTCGGCCCGCGCGGTCCGGCCGGCCAGCCCCGACGCGACCAGGTCCGGCAGCTCACCGAGGCCGGCGGCGAGCCGGTGCGCCACCACCCGACGGTACGAGTCGCGCTGGTTGTCCACCACGCAGACCAGCGCGGCCGGCGCACCCAGACAGCACAGCTCCCAGGTGGAGGTGCCGGCGGCGCTCACCACCAGGTCGGCCGCGCCGATCAGCGTGGGCAGGGCGTCGGTCGGCGCGACGAGGTGCAGCGACTGTCCCCGCCCGGTGGCGACCTGCGTCAGTTCGGCCCCGATCTCCGGCCGGCCGACGACCACGGTCACCTCCATCGGGTGGCCGGTGCCGAGCAGCACCCGGGTCAGCACCGGGGCCGCGCCGACCGCGTCGGTGCCGCCGAAGAAGGCCAGCACCCGGGGCCGGTCCGTCGGGCCGGCCGGCGGTGGGGCGGCCGGCCGGGCGGCGGTCACCGCGTCACGCAGCAGCGCGTACCGGACCCCGGCCAGCATCCGCCCGTCGCCGGGTGCGCCGTCGCCGGGTGCGCGGTCGGCGGGATGCGCGTCGGCGGTGTCCGCGCCGAAGTTCTGGTCCAGGTAGAGGTCGGCGTCCTGGCCCCGGGTGTCGCCGTCGACGATGGCCAGGGTGACCACGCCGGCCGCGCGCAGCGCCCCGGCACCCGCCGGGTCCAACTCGTACGAGTCGAGCACCAGCGCGTCCAGGGCGTGCCGGTGGGCCGCCTCGACCAGCCCGGCGGGGGTGTCCGGACCGGGGTGGACCGGGATGCCGCGCGCGGCCAGTTGGGCGGCGGCCCAGCCGACCCGGTGCACCGTGCCGAACAACTCGACCCGGGCACCCCGGGCCAGGAACTCCTCGCCGAGGGCCAGGCAGCGGACCAGGTGCCCGACGCCGGTACGCGGGCCGGCGTCGCAGCGTAGCCCGATCCGTGGTGGGTTCAGGATTCCTCCAGCCGCTTCTGGCGTACCGAGGAGTTGAGGGTACGCAGGTCCGGCCGCCCGTCCAGCCAGTCGGCGAGTTTCGCCAGCGGCACGCTGACGTCGCCGAAGTGGTCGACGACCGCGCTGACCAGCGCCCAGTCCTGGTCGGTGTCGAGGGTGAGCCGCAGCCCGGACCGGTCCGGGGTGAGGGTCACCCCGAGCACCCGGAACAGCTCCGGCCGGGTGTACGCGTACGAGGTGACGTGCACCCGGTGGTGGCCGGTGGCGAGCCGGTCCAGGGTACGCAGCGCGTCCGCCCGGATGATCTCCACGTCCAGCCCCCGGGGCAGGGTACGGGCGATCGAGGTGCTGGCGTAGTCGAGCCCGGGGACCGCCCGGTATACCGCCGCCACCAGGCTGACGATCTCCGGGTCGAGCAGCGGGCAGTCCGCGGTGAACCGCATGACGGCGTCGCCGGGATGGGCGTCGAGCGCGCCGACGAACCGGCTCAGCACGTCGTCCACCGGCCCCCGGTGCACGGGCACGTCGAGCCGCGCGCACTCGGTGACCACCGCGTCGTCGACCGGGTCGACGCTGGTGGCGACCATCAGATCGGCGAGGACCCCGCTGTCCCGGGCGGCCCGGACCACCCGGCCGAGGACGCTGCGCCCGGCCAGCGGACGCAGCACCTTGCCGGGCAGCCGGGACGAGCCCATCCGGGCCTGCACGATCCCGACGATCCTGAGATCGGAGCCGGGTGGTACGACCGCACCCCGCCCGGGGGCGTCGGCCTCCCCGGGTCGGCCTGTCGTGGGGGTGCCGGCACTGCCGGGGCGGCCCGTCGCCGGCGTGTCGGCGCTCCCGGGTCGGCCCGTCGCCGGAGCGGCCACGCTGCCGGGGCGGCCCGTCGGCGGGGTGTCGGCGCTCCCGGGTCGGCCTGTCGCCGGAGCGGCCACGCTGCCGGGTCGGCCCGTCGGCGGGGTGTCCGGGCTGGTCACTGCTGTTCCTCCGGCGGCTTCGGGCCGAGCGCCTCGCGGGCCCGTCGCTTGGCCGCCCGGGCGCCCCGCTTGGCCAGCCGGGCGGGCGTGATGGCGAGCCGGCCCACCCGGTAACTGAGCGAGCCGCTGAGCAGGTTGATCGTGGCGTCGGCCCGGCGCAGCGCCCGTTCCCGGGAGGTGAGCAGCTCCTCGGTCCACTTCAGCAGGGCGGCGAGCCGGGTCAGCTCCTCCCGCTGGCGTAGCCAGGCCTCGCGCATCTGCTGGTAGCCGCGCGGCCCGGCGGGCGGGTCGGTGGGGGTGACCGCGCGGAGTTCGGTGGCGAGCGCCCCCCGTCCGTCGGCGTCCAGGCCGCGCAGGGCGGCGGCGACCGCCGCCTCGGTCTCCACGGCCGTGTCGACGGTGGCCCGGTCCAGGTCGTGCCCGGCGACCCCGCCGAGGACCACGGTCAACCCGGCGACGTCCAGGGTGGACGGCCACGGATGGGCGTATCCGCCGGTGAGCAGGGTGACCGCGCACCGCCACAGCCCCCGGGCCAGCACCACCTCGAGGGGCAGCGACCCGGTGGCCCGCCAGCTCGGGTCGAGCACCGCGAAGGAGTCCCCGTCGACGACCACGTTGTCCGCGTCGGCCAGCGCGCTGGCGTCGGTCAGCCGCCCGTCCGGGCCGGCCTGCCCGGCGAGCCAACCCGCGTAGCCGCCCAGCAGCCGGCGCAGGGCGTCCAGGTCCCGGCGCAGGCAGGCGTCGAGCAGCAGGGTACGCAGCAGCCGCCCCGGCGGCACCGGCCCGGTGAGCGCGGCCGGGTCCCGGTGGGCCGCCTCCCGGCTGGCGAAGGGTGCCGGCCGGACCCGGGTGGCCCCGCCGCCGGTGACCGCCCAGTGCCAGCCGGCCGGCCCGTCGGTCACCTCGACCACCCCGACCCCGGGCGGTCCGGTCTGCACCAGCACCACCGGCAGTGGCGGGTCGACGGGCGCGTCGGGTCCGGGGCGTCGGGCCAGCGTCAGCCAGCCGGGGGCGAGCGTCGCGCCGAGCCCGGCGTGCAGCGCGTCGACCGCCAGCCGGGCCGGGTCCTGGAGCACCGCGCCACCGACGAAACCGCCGGCACAGGCCCCGTGCAGCACCGCGTCGAGCAACCCCGAGGTGGGGGACCGGTCCAGCGCGTCGGTGCCGACCAGCGCCGTCGCGGCACCCGGATCGGGGTACGCGGCGTAGCCGGCGTCGGCGGTCAGCCCCACCTCGGCGAGCCGGGCACGCAGTTGCTCCCGGTTGGCCGGGCGGCCGGCGTCCAGCACCCCGCCGACGCTCCACGCCGCGTCGGCCCGGTCGGCGTACCAGGGGGAGGTGGCGACCAGCCGGGACACCCCCAGCGGATTGTCCAGCCGCAGCAGCAGCGTGCCGCCGGGGCGCAGCGCGGCGGCCAGCCGGGCCAGCACCCCCGTCCAGCCCAGCCGGTCGCCCTCCACCGACTCGACGGCGTCCAGTCCCGCCCCGGCCAGCACCACGTCGAAGGTGTCGGCCGGGTCGAGTCCGGCCGGCCCGCCGACGATCACCCGGGCGGCCCGGTCGGTCAACGCCACCGCGTCGGGGTGGCTGCGCAGCAGGCAGGTCACCTCGGCGTGGGCGAGCCGGTCCAGCAACGCCGGATCGTGCGGCCCGGCCAGCAGCACCCGCGCCCCGGCCGGTACGACCCGGGCGGCCAGCGCACCCAGCGGCCCGCCGTCGGCCAGCCGCTGCTCCGGCAGGTCGGACCAGGCCAGCATCTCCCCACCGGGCAGGGCGACGGGGGCGGTGGTTCCAGTGGTCAACTCGTGCCTCCTGCGGGATGCGCCCAGCCGAGCAGCTCACGCAGCTCGGCCGGGGTGCAGCGGTGGTCGGTGCCCAGTTCGGCGCGGGCGATCCCGACGGCGGTCGGCAGGTCCACCGACTCGCCGTGCAGCTGCGGCCACTGCCGGCGGATCCGGGCGGTGCCGCCGAAGGTGGGGTCCTCCTTGGCCAGGATCATCGGGTCGCCGTAGACGGCGGGCTCGCAACCGGCGGCGATGCCGTAGAAAATGGCGCTGGTCAGCCGGTTGGACGCCACCCGGGCGTGTCGGCGCAGCTCGGTGAGCTGCTTGTCCAGGAAGAGCGGGTCGGTGTCGCGCCACCAGTGCCCCCGGTAACCGTGGCAGATCACCCGGAAGCCGGCGTTCTCGTAGAGCCGCCGGACCCGGCGCATGCCGTACTCGTGCCAGTAGAGGCAGACGGTGACCGGGCCGGGTTCGGTGTCCCGGATCCGGGCGATCAGCTCCTTGTGGTCGCCCTTGACGTGCTGACCCTCCCAGCCGTGGAAGGGGTACCAGATGGTGCCCTCCCGGGCTGCCGGCGGCGGGTCGTCGCGACGCAGGTCGAGCAGGTACGCGAAGGGCGCGCCGGTGACCACCACGTTGCGCCGCCCCACCGACCAGGCCCGCCGTCGGGTCTGCTCCGACCAGAGCAGGCTGGGGGTGCGCTCGGCGTACGGGTGACCGGGGGCGAGCCCGTCGCCGATGTTCCAGCCGTGCTGGACGTACCCGTTGATCCGGGGCGGGTGGCCGTCGTCCAGCCCGCAGTAGCGGGCCAGCACGTGGGCGTGCCCGTAGAAGTGGTTCGCGTGGTGCATCGGTTCCCCCGGTCAGGCGGCGGTGGGCGCGGTGACGCCGCGCAGCGCCGCGCCGAGCGCGTCGATCACCCGGTCCTGGTCGGTGTCGGTGAGGCCCGGATACAACGGCAGCGAGAGTTGCTGACCGTAGAACGACTCGGCCACCGGGCAGGACCCGCGCCGGTAACCGAGGTCGACGAAGGCCGGGTGCCAGTGCACCGGCAGGTAGTTGACCTGTACGCCGATGCCGGCGGCGCGCATCCGGTCGTACACCTCGCGGCGGCGGCCGTCGAGGACCCGGACCGGGTAGAGGTGCCAGGCGGGGGCGGCCCACGACCGGCGGGCCGGGGTCAGCACCCCGGGCAGGTCGGCCAGCGCCTCGTCGTAGCGGGCCACCAGCCGGGCGCGGGCGGCGAGGAAGTCACCGAGCCGGCGCAGTTGGCTGCGGCCCAGCGCGCAGAGCACGTCCGGCAGCCGGTAGTTCAACCCGAATTCGTGCACCTCCTGGTGCCAGCCGCCCTCGTCCGGCGCGCGCAGTTCGGCGCGCTCCCGGACCAGCCCGATGTTGCGGAACCGGCGGGCCCGCGTCAGCAGCTCCGGGTCGAGGCTGGCGACCGCGCCGCCCTCGGCGGTGGTGAGGTTCTTGGTGGGAAAGAACGAGAAGGTGGTCAGGTCGGCCAGCGACCCGACCGGCCGACCCCGGTAGGTGGCCCCGATGGAGTGCGCCGCGTCGGCCAGCAGCAGCGCGTCGGTGCCGGCCAGGGCGGTGCGCAGGGCGTCGTAGTCGGCCGGGTGGCCGGCGTAGTCGACGGCCGCGACGACCTTCGTCCGGGCGGTGGTCGCGGCGGCTGCCGCCGCCGGGTCCAGGGTGAACGTCTCCTCCTCGACGTCGGCGAAGACGATTCGCGCGCCGAGGGCGACCGCGCTGCTGGCGGTCGCCACGAACGTCATCGGCGGCACCACCACCTCGTCGCCGGGTCCCACCCCGGCCGCCGCGTACGCCACGTGCAGCGCCGCCGTGCCGTTGGCGACCGCCGTGCAGCCGGCCCCGCCGGTCCAGCCCGCCAGGTCCGCCTCGAACGCGTCGACCTGCGGGCCGGTGGTGAGCCAGTCGCTGCGCAGGGTGGCGACCACGGCGGCGACGTCGTCGTCGGTCACCGACTGCCGGCCGTACGGGAGCATCGCCGTCACGCCGTGATGCCCAGCATGTCGCGCAGCTGTCGGACGCTCAACCACTCGTCGTTGCCGTCGGACTGGTAGGCGAAGCCGTCCGGCACCGGCTCGCAGTCGACCGGCGGCCGGTAACCCCAGGTGGCGATCGTCGGCTGGACGATGAAGCGGTCCTTCGCGCGCAGCGTCCGGCGGCTGTCGTCCGGGGCGATCATCTCCTCGTGCAGCTTCTCGCCCGGCCGGATGCCGATCTCGTGGGTGGTGGCCGCCGGGGCGACCGCCTCGACCAGGTCGAGGATGCGCATGCTGGGGATGCGCGGCACGAACAGCTCGCCGCCCTGCATCTGGTCGAAGCTGTCCAGGACGAACTGCACCGCCTGGTCCAGGGTGATCCAGAACCGGGTCATCCGCTTGTCGGTGATCGGCAGGCTCTTGCCCTCGTCGGCGAGCCGCCGGAACAGCGGCACCACCGATCCCCGGCTGCCCACCACGTTGCCGTAGCGGACCACGGCGAACCGGGTGGGGTGCTGGGCGGCGTAGTGGTTCGCCGAGACGAAGAGCTTGTCGCCGACGAGCTTGGTCGCGCCGTACAGGTTGATCGGGCTGGACGCCTTGTCGGTGGAGAGCGCGATGACCTTCTTCACCCCGGCCTCGATGGCCGCGTCGACGACGTGCTGCGAGCCGGTGATGTTGGTGGCGATGAACTCCGACGGGTTGTACTCGGCGGTGTCCACCTGCTTGAGGGCGGCGGCGTGCACCACGTGGTCCACCCCGTGCATGGCCCGGGTGAGCCGGTGCCGGTCCCGGACGTCACCGATGAACCAGCGCAGCCTCGGGTCGTCGCCGAGCTGCTGGCGCAGCTCGTACTGCTTGAGTTCGTCGCGGGAGAACACCACCACCCGGGCCGGGTCGGCCACGTCGAGGACGTGCCGGAGGAACGTCTTCCCGAAGGACCCCGTCCCGCCGGTGACCAGAATGGAGGACCCATTCAACTCACTCAATTTGGTGCTCCCCAGCTCGTGGTTGGTGCGCCACCGGCTCGGGCCAGGCGACCGGACGGACGCTAACCAGGCCGGGTTAACACCCCGACGCCCCCGGGTGAACCGACCGCGCTGCTCCCGTGAATGCCGGACCCCCGGCAGGCGAACACTTGCCGACCCGGCTGCTGCCGGCTGACCAGCGGCTACGTCGCTGACTACAGTGGCCCGGCGCGGCCGGTGAGCACCCGTCGGACCGGTTCGTGTCCGGCGACGGCCCGGTCGCGCCGACGGCGACGGGCGCACCCCCCGCGAGGCCCGGTCGGGCCGACGGCGACCGGCGCACCCCACGAAGCAGGAGGCGACACATGGTGGCCGGCACCGAGGTGAGACACCCGATCGTCGACCCGTCCGGGCAGCCGACCGGGCGACGCCGACGACTGGTGCCGGTGCTGCTGGTGGTCGGCTGGCTGGTGGGTGTCGGCTGGCGGATGTGGTTGTCCCGGCACGTGCCGCTGCCCATCGCCCACACCGACGAGGACAGCTACCTGCACACCGCCCGCGCGCTGGCCGGTGGGCCGGGCGGGTTCAGCAGCGAGAACGGCCCGTTGCGCCGGGTCGGCTACCCGCTGCTGATCTCCCCGGCGTTCCTCGGCGAGCGGGACTTCACCGACAGCTACCGGCTGGTGCAGTTGATCAATGCGGTGCTGAACGCGACGGTGCTGCCGCTGGCGTACCTGCTGGTGCGTCGGCTGGTGCCGGTACGCCGCGCGGTCGCCCTGGCCGCCGCCGCCGTCGCGGCCACCCTCCCGGCGACCGTCTTCTACGCCAACGTGGCGATGATCGACGCCGTGCTGGCACCGCTGGTGCTGGCCTGGCTGCTCGCCGTGCACCACTGGGTACGCCGACCCGGCCCGCTGGCCGCCGCCGGGGTCGGTGCCCTGGTCGGGGTGTTCCACCTGCTGCACTCCCGGGGCCTGGTGATCGTGGGGGTGCACGTCGGGCTGGTGCTGCTGCTGTTCCTGCGGCGGCGGACCACCCCGGCGCAGGTGCTCGCGGCGGTGCTGCCGGTGCTGGCGCTGGCGCTGGCCAACGAGGCGGTCATCCGGCTGCTCGGCGACCGGGTCTACCTGCTGGGTGACCCGCCCGGCGGCGGCACCGTCCGGGCCGTCGCCTCCGGCGCGGGGCTGCTGCGCGTCGGCGCGGCGGTCGCCACCCAGCTCTGGTACCTGGTGGTCATCACCTTCGGCCTGGCCGGTATCGCCTGGGCCGGGGCCGTCCGCCTCCTGCTCCGCCCCACCCCCACCCCGGCCTCCGCCTCTGCCCCGGCCTCCGCCGCTGTCCTGTCCTCCGCGACCCCCGCGACCCCGGTCGACACCTCCGCCGCAGGAGGAGGGTCGGCGGCCGATGAGGCGGCGACCCGGTGGACGGTCGGCGTGGCGGTGGTGACCAGCGTCGGGGTGGCTGCCGGCGCGTCGGTGATCCTGGCCGGCATCACCAGCAAACCACTGGACGCCATCTACGGCCGGTACGTGCAGATGCTCGCCCCGTTCTGGCTGCTGGTCGGGGTGGCGATGCTGGTGACCGCGACACCACGGGTGCGGTGGCGGCGGGCGGCGGTCGCGGCAGGGGTGCTGCTGGCCGGCGCCACCCTGATCGCCGCCCGGCTCGCCTGGGTGGCCGGCCGGGGACACGAACTGCGCTACGGCGGCTTCGGCGCACCGGACCTGATGGCGCTGACCGGGGGCTGGCGGGAGTTCCGACCGTTCACCGGGGCGGCCGTCGCGGTGGCGGGCTGCCTGTTGCTGGTCGCCGCCGTGCGGTCGCCCCGGCTGCGGGTGCCGGTGCTCGCCGCGCTGGTGGTGGTGAACCTCGGCACCATGCAGGTGATCACCGACCGGTTGGTCCGGCCGATGGTCGCGGCGACCGCGCCGACCCCCCGGGTCGCCGACCTCGGGGTACGCCCCGGCGACCGGGTCTGGGCGTCGCTCGGCGTGCAGTGGGTGCTCCGGTTCAACCTCAGCCACCAGGTCACCTGGGCCGACGTGCGGTGGTTCGTGGACAACCCGCCGGCCGACGCCGACGTGGTCCTCGTCCGGTGGGCACCCGGTGCGCCGGACGACTGGGACGGCGACCGGCACGGGTTCGTCCGGTTGGGCGGCAACCCGGAGCAGCACTGGGCCGCCTGGCGTCGCCGCTGATCCGGGCGCTGCCGGCACGTCGCTACAGAGGTTGAGGACAGGTTGAGTGAGGCGCTCATGCGGTGTGGTGATTAGCTACCGTCGCGGTATGAGCGGTGAGCCGTCGGTTCGGGTGGGGTTGCGTGTCGGTGACGTGACTGCGGCCACGACGTTGTATCGGAGCTTCGGTTTTGTCCCGGTGGGCACGGTGCCTGGCGCGGATGGTGGTGTCGTGATGGCAATCCTCCGCAGGGGTCCGGTGCAGTTGCTGGTCGACGCGTTGGTAGGCATCCCGTTCCCGGACAGCGTGCGGGAACGTCGGACGAAGGCCGGTCCGCGTGGGCTTGGCGTTGTCATCGGGCTCGAAGTGGAAGACATCGACGAGGCGGCCCTACGGTGCCGGGCTGCTGGCTGCGTCATCAGTGCCGGTCCGCTGGACGCACCGTGGGGGGAAAGGTACGTCGAGTTTGAGGACCCGTACGGGTATGCGTGGAAGTTCTTCCGGTTGACCGACTCCTCGGATGACGGCTTGCGCGCTGTCCACGATGCGTGGTTTGGGCAGGCGGATTAACGCCGCCGAGCAGGAAGCAGACACACCCATCACCGTGTACGAGTCACCGCGTCCGCCATCCGCCGGGTGCAGCATTCGGTAAACGGGGCATGGCCGACCGGTTAATTGTCACCGGACAGCTGTCGACATCACCGACGGCGACGATTGTCCCGGGTCAGGGAAATGGGGACGACGGTGATTTCCCGGCCGTCGACCGTCTCGGGTCGCCCGGTGCCCTCGACGAACCGGAAACGACGGTTCATCTGGCGTACGACGGTGTTGTGCGCCAACACCTCGCCGTCGAGCCGGTCCAGCGCGAGCACGTCGAAGGCATGGTCCACCGCCGCCCGCATCACCCCCAGCCAGGCGGGCAGGGTGGCCCCCCGCTCGGCTAATCCGTCGGCATCGAGATAGAAACCCCATGCCCCGGACCGGGTCGGCCCGTCCAGGCGCAGGTCGAAGAAGGTCACCACGCCGGCCGGCCGGTCATCGTGGAGGTAGATCAGGACGCGGCGGGTCGGGTCGGTGCGGACCCGGGACCACCACGCCGCGTGCTCGGCGGCGGTGATCTCGTGACTGGTCTTGCTGACCTGCCGGTTGGTTTCCTGATTACGCCAGGACAACATCAGGTTAACGTCGTCCGTAGTAGCCTCGCGTAGCACTGGCACCCCTTTTATTCACCCGGTGGACCCCGGCCGACCCTACCCGGGTAAATGGGCGGGATAATTGTCGGGCTGTACACTCCGGCACATGAACGAATTGAGTCGCGCGCAGATTCGCGACCTCATGGCGCAGGTGGTGCAGCACCAGGGCCGGGTCCTGCCCGACGACGACTCCGCCGACCTGCGGGAGATCGGGTTCCGGTCGCTGGACTTCTCGGAGCTGGCGCTGCGGGTGGAGGACGCCACCGGCGAGGAGCTGAACTTCGACGCCCCCGGCCTGCGCCGGATCGCCACCGTCGGGGACGTCCTCGACTTCCTCGCCGAACTCCAGCGGCAGTGACCGTCGCAACCTCGCCGGCCGGGCTGGACAACCGGGTCGTCGTCGCCGGGGCGCCCCGGAGCTGGCGCGACCTGCCCGCCCCGGCGCTGCCGTCACCCGGCGCGGTCCTCACCGCCGGAGCCGCCGACGCCCTCGCCGTCGCCCGACACCACGCCGGCTACGGCACCGAACTGCTGCTCGCCGGTCCCACCCGGGTCGACGCGACGATGCGGGACGAACTGCGCGCCGCCGGGTTCGCCGTCACCCTGTTCGTCGACGGGGTGCCGCAGACCACGCCGCCGGCGACCCCCCGGTCGCCGGAGGCGGGCCGGCTCTGGCTGCTCACCTCCGGCTCGACCGGCCGGCCCAAGCGGGTCGGGCACACCCTCGACTCCCTGACCACCGTGCGGGCGGCCCAGCCGGAACGGACCTGGCTCTGCCCGTACGCCCCGGGCAGCTACGCCTGGTGGCAGGTGGTCACCCTGTCGCTGACCCAACCCGGTCAGCACCTGGTGGTGGTCGACCCGGACGAGCTGGACGACTGGCCGGCGCTGGCCGCCACGCACGGGGTGGACGCCGTCTCCGGCACCCCGACCTTCTGGCGGCGCACCCTGCACCGCGACCCCGAGGCGTTGGCCCGGGTGCCGCTGCGGCAACTCACCCTCGGCGGGGAACCCGTCGACCAGACCGTCCTGGACCGGCTCCGGGCGCTCTTCCCGACCGCCCGGATCTCCTGGATCTATGCCTCCTCCGAGGTGGGCGCGTCGATCGTGGTGCACGACGGACGGGCCGGCTTCCCGGTCGGCTGGCTCGACCGGGTGGCCCCCGGCCGACCCACCCTCTCCCTGCGCGACGACGAGTTGGTGATCACCTCCCCGCACCACGGCGTAGGGCTCGACGGCCCGGTCCGCACCGGCGACCGGGCGCAGATCGTCGACGACCGGGTCCTGATCACCGGTCGGCTGGACTCCGACGAGATCAACGTCGGTGGCAGCAAGGTCTCCGCCGGGCTGGTACGCGACGTGCTCACCGCCCACCCCCGGGTGGCCTGGGCCCGGGTGACCGGCCGACGCGCGCCGGTGCTCGGCCGGATGGTGGTCGCCGAGGTCGTCCCCACCACAGAGCCGCTGGGTTCGGCGACGGCGGCTGTGCCGCGCGGCTCTGTGACGGCGGCTGCGCCGCTGGGTTCCGCGACGGCGGCTGTGCCGCTCGACGAGGGCGTGCTGGTGCGTTGGTGCGCCGAGCGACTCCCCGACTACGCGGTGCCACGCCGCATCCGCCTACTGACCGAGATCCCCGTCAAGGAGACCCTGAAGAGCGATGTCTGAGTCCGCGCTCGTCCCACCCAGCACCATGGTCCTCGTCTCCGGCGGGTCCCGGGGGCTGGGCCTGGCCATCGTCACCGACCTGCTCGACGCCGGGCTCACCGTGGCCGCGTTCGCCCGTACCGTCACCCCCGAGTTGGAGAAGCTGGCCGCCGAGCACCCCGACCGGGTGCACGTCGGCGCGGTGGACGTCACCGACCTGTCGGCGGCGCAGGGCTTCGTCCGGGCGGTCGAGGCGCGGTTCGGTCCGATCGACGGCCTGGTCAACAACGCCGCCGTCGGGCAGGACTCGATGCACACGCACACCGCCACCGCCGACATCGCCCGGATCGTCGAGACCAATCTGACCGCGCCGTTGCAGCTCACCCGCCTGGTGATCCGGCGGATGCTCGGCCAGGGGCGGCGCGGCCGCGTCGTGAACGTCACCTCGATCTGCGCGCAGCGTGGCTTCCCCGGCCTGGTGGCGTACTCGGCCACCAAGGGCGGCATGGACGCGGCGACCCGGTCGCTGGCCCGCGAGCTGGGCGGCCGGATGCTGGTCAACGCCGTCGCGCCGGGCTTCTTCGCCTCGGAGATGTCCGCCGTGCTGGGCAGCACCCAGCTCGACCAGATCGTCCGCCGTACCCCGACCGGGCACCTGACCGAGCCCGCCGAGGTGGTACCGGTGGTGCGGATGCTGCTGCGCGAGCACACCAACATCAACGGCCAGGTCATCGTGGTCGACGGTGCCGCCTCGATCTGACCGCGCCCACCCCGACGGCGCTCCGCCCGACGGCGGTGGGCACGGGTCCGCGCCGGCCGACAGTTCCTCGGCCGGATGCGGTGCGGCCGGCGGTGTTCCGGTCCGGTTCGTGGTCGTCGCCAGCATTCCACCGGGATCTACGCCGGGTGGCAGTGCTCCGATGGGGCCGGCGCTGTGCGCCGTCGACCTTGGTGCCGGCGACGAGGGCGGCACCGGAGGTGTGGTCGGGTCCGGGGCGCGGGTGGGTGGCAGCGTTCCGGTGGGGTTGCGGCCGGCTGGCGGTGGGCTGACCGGGTCCGGGTCGGGGTTGGGCGGCAGCGGGGTGGGCGGGGAGGCCGGACGCGCGGCCGACCCGGCTCGGCCGGCCGGGGGCGCGGGGTTGCGGCCGGTGCCGGCGCTGCTGAGCGCCGCCGAACGCTACCTGCGGGTCGGTACTCCCACCGAGCTGCGGTACGCGGTGACCCGCAGCCATCTCGACGACGGGCGCTGCGTCGGCTGGTACGGGCCGACCACTCCCAGCTGGCGGGTGGCGATCGATGCCGAACGGGCCGCCGCAGCGGTCCCACCCGCGTTGGCCGCGCGCTTCGGGCCAGCTGACTTCTGGGCGCGATGGACCCGGGCGGAGAGCCTGTGCAAACTGGCCGAGGTGCCGGTGGCGGCCTGGTGGCGGCGGCACGGCCTGGCGGTGCCCCCGCACACCCGCGCGGTATGGCGCACCCTGCGCCTGGCCGATCTGGTGATCACGGTCGCCTTCGCCCCCTGAGCGTTCCCCCGCTCGGACGTCTCACCCCGCGTTGCTTCACCCGCGTTGCCCTGCCCGGCGCTGTCCCGTGCTGCCGTGATCTGCCCGGCACTGCCAAGCGTTGCCTCGCCCTGCCTGGCAGTGCCGGTACTGCCCGCGCTGCCCTGCCCGGCGCTGCCCGCCCTGTCCCGCTGGTCCTGCCCGGCGCTGTCCCGCGTTGCTCCACCCCGCGCTGCGCTGCCCCGGCATGCCGTGCGTTGCGCTGCTCGTGCTGCCCCGATGTTCAGCGCGCGGACACCATGATCAAATCGCAATTCTGGCGAGGTTTGTCAGCATGTCGTGTGCATTTTCATCATTTGATCATGGGTGCGGGGGTGCGGGGGTGCGGGGGTGCGGGGGTGCGGGGGTGTAGAGGGGTGGTGCTCAGATGAGGGTCCAGGTGAGGGGGGTGCCTCGGGGGACGTCGGTGGTGAAGGTGCGGCCGAGGACCCGGTCGATCTCCACCGGGGGCAGGCCACCGGCCGGCCGGATCGAGCGGACGTTGGCGGCGGTCACCTCGTCGCCGGCCCGTACGTCGGCCACCACGAACAGGGACCGGCGGAAGCGCAGCCCCTCCCGCTCTGCCGGGGTCGGCCCGATGGCGGTGCCGCCGAGCGCCGCGTGCGCCCGCGCCGACTCGACGACCAGGGCGGCCAGCTCGTCGGGGTTCAGTGAGAAGTCGGAGTCGACCCCGCCGTCGGTGCGGTCGAGGGTGACGTGCTTCTCGATGAAGCAGGCGCCCAGGGCGACTGAGGCGAGCGGCACCCCGATCCCGGGGGTGTGGTCGGACAGGCCGACCGGCACCCCGAAGGCGTCGGCCAGCACCGGAATCCGGCGCAGGTTGCTGTCCGCCGGTGGGGCCGGGTATGAAGCGGTGCAGGCCAGCAGCACGATGCCACCCGCCCCGCCGTCGCGGGCGGTGCGCACCGCCGCGTCGATCTCGGCGACCGTCGCCATGCCGGTGGAGATGACCAGCGGCTTGCCGGTGCCCGCGACCAGCCGGATCAGCGGCAGGTCGACCAGCTCCGACGAGGCGATCTTGTACGCCGGGACGTCCAACCCCTCCAACAGCTCCACCGCCGACGGGTCGAACGGGGACGAGAAGACGGTCAACCCCCGCTCCCGGGCCCGCGCGAAGATCGGCTCGTGCCACTCGTACGGGGTGTGGGCCCGCTCGTAGAGCCGGTAGAGGTTCTGCCCGCCCCACAGCTCGTGCCCGCCGGAGATGCGGAACGCCGGGGTGTCCACGTCGATGGTGATGGTGTCCGGCCGGTACGTCTGCAACTTCAGCGCGTGTGCCCCGCTGGCCGCCACCGCGTCCACGATCGCCAGCGCCCGGCCCAGGTCGCCGTTGTGGTTGCCGGACATCTCCGCCACCACGAACGGCTGCTCCCCGGCCCCCACCAGGTGCGGCCCGATCTTCACTGTCATCGTCATCTCCGACCCCTTTTTCCTGTCCTCGTCACTCATGGCCGGTCGTCGACACGCCGCTATCGCCACCGGCACCGTGCGGCGACCGGCACCGCGCCGGTGCCGACTCCGGCACCGCGTCGACCCGACTGCGACTCCGACTCCATGCGGCCATCGATACGCGCCGGCTCCGACCGCTCGTGGAGTGCGGGAGCGACGCGGACGCCGTGTGGACCCCGACATCGCGACGGGGTCGGCTCGGATGCCGGCGTACCGCGTCGGTGGTGGTGGGTCACCGGGTGCCGCGACCGGCCAGCGCGTCCCGGTCGGCGGGGGAGTCCGCCAGCGGGGCCGGCCCGGCGACCGACGGAACCGGTTCCGGCGCGGCGGCCGGGCGGCGTAGCCAACCGGCCAGCCGGTGCGCCTGACGCAGCACCGCGTACGCGAGATAGTTGTCCCGGCCGACCAGCCGGTGCTTGAGCCCGGCCACCCCGCCCGGCCGGGGGTAGCCGCCCGGCGGCAGGTGCCGGCGGTAGTGCGCGGCCACCCGGTGGAAGAAGTCCCGGCGCAGGTGCGGGTGCAGCCGGCCGTCGTTGCCGACCACCACCAGCATGTGATTGATCATCAGGGTGAACAGCTCACCGCGCAGCCGCTCGTCGGGATACCGGCGGGCGACCCAGTCGAACAGCCGGTCGTACTGGGCGAAGGCGTCGAAGTGGCGACCGCTGCGGGTGGAGGTGATCGCGCCCTGCCGGCCCTGCCGGTAGAGGTAGCAGACCCGGTCCAGCACGGAGATCCGCTCCGCGCCGATGAGCAGCGGGTTGCTGAACGGGATGTCCTCGTACCAGCCGGGGTGGAAACGTAGCTCCAGTCGGGCCATGAACTCCCGGCGGACCACCTTGTTCCACGCGGTGTGCTGCACCCGCAGCAGCCCGGGTCGGTCGGCGAGGCGGACCACGTCCGGTGCTCCGCGCAGCAGGTGACTGCTCGCGTCCACCTCCCGCCGGCCGTCGTCGCGCACCCGCAGGTGGTCGAGCATCAGCACGTCGGGGCGGTGCGCCCGGAGCCGGTCCAGCACCGCCGGGATGGTGCCCGGCGGCAACCAGTCGTCGCTGTCGACGAACCAGACGTAGTCGCCGACGGCCACGTCCAGGCCGGCGTTGCGGGCGGGACCCAGCCCGACGTTGCGGTCCAGGTGCACCGTGCGTACGCCCGGGTGGGTGGCCGCGTACGCGCGCAGCAGCTCGCCGCACCGGTCCGGCGAGGCGTCGTCGACGGCGACGATCTCGACCGCGCCCGCCGCGTCGGCCGGTACGTCCGTGCGCACCGAGTCGAGGCACTGGTGCAGGTACGCCTCCACCCCGTGGACGGGGACGACGACGCTGAGCAGCGGGGTGGGCGCGGGCTGGTTGACCACCCCGCCACCCTGATGCACGGGTATGGACGGCCACGGAACGTGACGTATCCGGCGGAGATGGAGCTGCTGAACAGCGGTCGAGCGGCAGGTTAACGGTTCAGGATCCGCCGTACCGGTGCGCCGACCGCCCGCCTGACCCGGGCCCGCAGCCGCTGTTCCCGCAGCTCCCGTACGTCGTCGCCGAGCGCCGCGTTGCGGTCGCGCAGCCACTGGACGCGGGTCAGCAGTTCCTCGGGCGAACAGGCCCCGGCCGGTCGGACCGCCGGGGGGAACACCGTCTCGCGGACCTGCGCGTCGAACCGGGCCGCGCTGTCCCCGTCGTCGAACGCGTTGGCCAGGTCGTGCCGGGTAAGGAAGGCCCGCAGCACCTCGTAGCGGGCCCGGTGCCCGGCGTTGAGGGCGGTGTAGTCGGCCTCGGCGTAGAGCTGTGCCGCGTCCACGTCGGCCGGCACGTCCGTCATCAGCCGGTGCGGGATGTCGAAGTAGCGGGCCAGCTCCAGGGTGCGCGAGTCGTGCGCGAACAGGTAGCCGGGGGTGCCGGAGACCAACGCGGTGATGGTGCCGTGGATCCGGGTGCCGAAGGCGAAGTCGAAACCGGCGAGGTAGTCCATCCAGGTCCACGGGTCGAGGAACATCCGCACCTTGTCCTGCGTGAACAGCGGGTGCGAGGTGTGGATCGGGATGGCGCTGGTCTTGCCCCGGTCCTCGGGGGCGTCGCCGTAGAGCAGGGTGCCCAGCGTCTTGAGGTCCTGCGGGAGGTACCGCAGGTTCGGGTAACGGGCCTGGTGCGAGGCGATGATCTTCGCCATCGACTTGACGTACGGGGAGACGGTCAGCGCCACCCGGGCGTCGGGCGTCAGGTCCGGCGCGGACTTCTCCACCCGGAACTGGTCGCCGTGCAGGAACATCGACGGGCAGCCGATCACGTCGACGGCGGAGAAGCCCAGCGTCCTCAGGTACTGCGCGGTGATCTCCCCCCGCACACCGATGCTCGGCCCCCGCTCCAGCGCCGCCCGCACGAACCGGGTCACCACGTCGTCGATCGGACGCAGGTACTCCCGGTCGCCGCTGACATCGGTCTGTACGCCGACCCCGAACACCACCACCGGGATCCGCAGCTGCTCGACCAGCTTCGTCATCAGCTCGATGCGGTGGGCGTAGCTGCGCCGGAAGGCGTTGGCCAGCGGGATGACGTACACGTCGTACTGCTCGTTGATCCGGTCGGCGTCGCGCAGGTCGACCTTGAACTCGGTGGAGGTGATCCGCGCGGTGGAGGTACGCAGCAGCTTGTGCGCGGCGTGGCTGAAGACCAGGTTGCCGTTGTTCTCCCCGATCCAGTTCCCCTCGTACGCCTCCTCGGGACCGCGTACGTCGAAGGGGTCCTTCTTCGCCCGCATCAGGATCCGCTGGTGCACCGCGTTGCTCCGTTCCTCGTCCCCGGGCGCCTCCGACGGGCCGCACCGAGCTGCCCCATGGGCGTGCCGACACCGACGGGTCCCGCGATGTTAGGCCAGTGGAGTGGTTTCGTACACCTTCCGCACATCCGCACCACCCCGGCGCGTCACCGTGGGTGGGTTGTGCCGGTAGGGTGCCCGGCGTGACCAGCGTGCCCACCACCACGTCCCCGGCGCTGAGCCGGCTGCCGTCGCTGACCGGGCTGCGCTGGATCGCCGCCATGCTGGTGTTCGGCTACCACGCCGGCACCATGCGGATCGTCGCCCAGCCGGACGCCAAGGCGGTGGTCGACTGGTTGTTCACCCTCGGCCTGTCCGGGGTGCAGTTCTTCTTCATCCTCAGTGGCTTCGTGCTGGTCTGGTCGGCGCGCGACGGCGACCGGCGGCGGGACTTCTGGCGTCGTCGACTTGCCAAGATCTATCCCAACCACGTGTTCACCTGGGCGGCGGCGCTGCTGGTGATGTGGTGGTTCGCCGACCCGGTGGTGCCCCGTGCCGCGCTGGAGAACCTCTTCCTCGTCCAGGCGTGGGACCCCACCCCCGGCTACTTCTACAGCATCAACAACGTGAGCTGGTCGCTCTCCTGCGAGCTGTTCTTCTATCTCTGCCTGCCGCTGGTGCTGCCGGCGATCCGGCGGGCCCACTCCGGCCTGCTCTGGGCCGTGGTGGTGGCGGTGCCGCTGGTGATCCTGGCGCTCTGGCCCGGCCAGCAGTTGCTGCCCGAGGGCACCAACTGGTGGTTCACCCAGGTCTTCCCGCTGGTCCGCTCCACCGAGTTCTGGCTGGGCGTCGCCGCCGCCGAACTGCTGCGCCGTGGCCACTGGCGGGGCCCCGGCCTGCCGCTGGCCAGCCTGCTCTTCGTGGCCGTCTGGGTGGTGGCGCACTGGATCCCGGCGGAGATGTGGGCGGCGCTGCTGTCGGTGGCGTACATCCTGGTCATCCCGGCGGCGGCCCGCGCGGACGTGCAGGGCCGCTGGTCGCCGTGGCGGCACCGCACCCTGATCTGGCTCGGTGAGGTGTCGTTCGCCTTCTATCTGGTGCACGTACTGGTGATGATGACGGTGCTGCGGCTCACCGGACACTGGGGCGTGGGGCTGCCCGGCTGGTCCGGGCCGCTGGCCGTGCTCGGTTTCCTGGTGGTGAACCTGGCGTTGGCCGCTGCCCTGCACCGCTGGGTGGAGACCCCGATGATGCGCCGCCTCGCCCCCCGCCGCCGTACCCCACCCGTGCCGGCCGCTCCCGGCGACGCTGCTCCCGGCGGCGGGGCCGGTAGCGGCGGTGCCGCGCTGCCGGGGCCGAGGGGGTCGGCAGCGGGGGGACGCGACGGGCGTCCCGTCGAGTACGCGGGACCGCGTGACCCGCACTGACTCTCTCCGCCCGACCTGGGCGGGGTCCTGGTGTCGCGGCCGGGTCGGGTGGGGGTCCACGGTGGTCGGCGCGGCGACACGCCCGGCGGTGCTGCCGGTCGGTCACCACGGCGGTAACGTGGACATATGCTCCCGGCCGCACCCACCAGTCCGCTGTGGTGGGTCGCCCGCTGGTGGTCCCGGCTGCTGACCGGCCTCGCCGTCGCGATCGCGTTCGCTGTCGCCAGCCCGGCGCTACCCGGGTCGGCGCTGTTCGACCCGGGGCCGGCGGCAGCCGCCCTGCCGGTCGACGCGTCGCTGTCCTTCCCCGTGGCCGGCGCCCCGGCCGCCCCGACCGGCCGCCCCGCCGGCATCCGCAGCGGCGCGCAGGAGACCGACCCGGCCGGCGCGGTCACCGCAGATCGGGCCGTCGCCGTCGTGCTCGCCGTGCCGGCAGCGGACCGGGCCCTCGCCCTCGACGTGCCGGCCGCAGACCGGGCAGCCGTCGTGCTCGCCGTGCCGACGGCAGACCGGCGCGACGCCGTCGTGCCGGCTGGCGTCGCGCGGAGCGCCCCGCCCCCGGCGGTGCCGGCCGGTCGAACACCCGTCGCCACCGCCCCCCGGGCACCCCCGGCGGGCTGACCGCCCACGCGGGGGCCGACCCACCCGCGACCGCCTCCGCCACGCACCACACCCCCGCACCGCCCGGCCGATGTTCCCGCCGCCGGTACGGCCTCCTCTTCCGCATCCCGCCTGCGAGGTGTCGACCGTGAACACCGTGCTCTCCCAGTTCCTGATCGAGGTCCCGACCGCCACCGTGATCTGGTCCGCGCTGCTCGTCCTGGCGCTGACCGGGATCACCATCCTGGTGGCCCGGCCCGAGCGGGACCAACCGGCCGATGCCATCGCCGCCGCGCCGGCATCCGACGCCCCACCCCCGGTCGCCGACCTGCGCCGCTACGCCGAGGAGGTGGCCGTCGCCGCCTCCGGGGCCGCCCAGACGGCCCGCCGACACCGCACGGCCTGGCTGGCGGCCCACGACGCCGTGGAACGGGCCTGGCAGGCGTACGACGAGGCGGAGACGCTGGCCCGCCGGTTCGCCGGTGCCGGGGCGCTGCCCAGCCCGCGGACCCCCCGCACCCCCACCGAGTACGCCGGTCGGGAGCGGTGGCTGCACCAGGAGGCCGTGGCGGCGCACTGGCGGGGCGAGTTGTCGGTGGAGCGGCTGCGGGACGTCTTCGCGCACCGCGACGGTTGGGACCCGCGTCGGCACCCGGTCGAGCACGAGGTGATGCTGGCCCGCGCGGTCCGCGAGGACCGGCGTACGGCGTACCGGGCTGCGGCCGGGCGGGAACGGGCGGCGTGGCGGGACGCCGAACTGGCCGCCGAGGCGGCCCGGTCGCTGGCTGCCGAGGCGCACGCGGCGGCGCAACGGTGGCGGCCGACCCGGGTCCCGCTGCCCCGCCCGGCGACGTCCGCCACCCGCCCGGCCCCCGCCACCCGCTGGCGTCCGGCCCGGGTCGGCTGACCCGGCACTTCCGGCCGGCCGGCCGCCGGTTGGCGACGTCGGACCCGGTCAGCGGGTCAGCGGGACCGAATTGTTATCTGAGGGTTGTGGGTGCCGTCACTGCGGGTGGGAACCGGACACCTGGTCACAGTCGGTCACACCGACTGCGTCGATCACCGGTGGTCGGTGCCCGGCCGTCCGGTTGTCGCCTGGACGGGCCCGGGCGCTCCGGCCGTCCCACCCGTGGCGGGTCAGTGCCCGAGTGCCCCGAAATTGACTCGTCCAGCCCATGTTTGCGCAGCTCAACGGGCTTGGCGAGGGGGAAACCGGCCAGTAGTGTCGCTGCGGTCCGGTGCGGTTTCCGATCGCAAGAAGGCGACGCCGTGCCGACCCGCTCAATCGTGCGAGTCACGAACCGGGGACCCACATGCACCACTGGGGTGAATCTCCGGGCCACGGCCCGGGGTAGGGCGATCTTCCCGCCCGAATCCGTCAGCTAACCCGGTCGGCGGCAGCGGAAGGAGTTCCCTCCTCGTGCAGCATGACCCCACCCCTTCGGTAGTCCCTCCACCTCGGTGCCGGGGTGCCGCCGGACCGTCGCGCCTGACGCGCTGACCCGGCTGTCCGCCCCGCTGCCCGATCGCCGTCGGGCGGCCCCCACCGATCCGCCCGGCCCCCCGTCGGACGGTCCCTGCCGAACGAGCGGCTGAACACCCGATCCGCGCGTGGCGTCTGTGCCGCGTGCCGGTCCGGTGTGCCCGGCCGCCTCGCCCCGTGGAGGAACACCCCGTGACGCACCACATGAAGCGACAGCTACGCCGTTTGAGCACCCAGCGCCCGTACCAGATGATCGTCGGCTCGGCGGCGGTTCTCGTCCTGGCCACCGGCGCCGCCGCGCTGGCCGCCGGCGTCGACGACGCCCCGACCGACCAGCGGCGTACCGCCGAGTCCGCCCCCCGCCTCGACGACGTCGCGAGCCGCGCCCAGGCCCGGGTCGCCGCCCCCGCTCCGGCCAGTCCGTCGGCCAGCCCGTCGGCCACCCCCACGGCCAGCCCGGCGGCGAGCCCGACGCAGTCGCCCCGCATCACCAGGGCGAAGGTCAGGGCCACCGTCGACCCGGACCTGACCCGCAAGGCGGCCCCGAAGCCGCCGTCGTCCAAGGTCCTGCGCTACGACTACCAGGCCCAGATCACCTACTACTACTGCGGCCCGGCGGCGGTGCGCAACGCGCTCAGCGCGGCCGGCATCGAGCGCGGCCAGGACGACCTCGCCGCCCAGCTCGGCACCACCGAGATGGGCACCAACTCGGCCGAGGACACCACCCGGGTGCTCAACGCCGTGGTGAAGGGTGACCCGTACCGGACCCGGATGTTCGCCGGCACCCCGAGCGACGGGCAGATCGAGCGGCTCCGGGCCGACGTGGTCGCGGCGGTCGCCGACAAGCGGGCCGTGGTCGCGAACGTGGCCGGGGACGTCACCGATCTCGACGGCGGCTGGCACTCCTTCCCCGGCGGCCACTACGTCGCCGCGGTGGGCTACGGGGACAACGGCCGTACCGTGCGGATCGCCGACTCGGCGGACCCGTCGCTGCCGGCGTACTGGGTCAGCGTGACCACCCTGGCGAACTGGATCGCCACCCGGGGCTACTCCGCCTGACCGACCATCCCACCCGCGCACCGGACCGCCCCGGCACCCGACCATCGGTGCCGGGGCGGTCCGTTCCCGTAGAGGCCACCGACCCCGCCCCGCCAGTGCGCCGGGCGGCGCTGGCCGTGGGCCGATGTAGCGGTGTCAGCGGACTCGGATGCCGCTACATCGGCCCCACTGAGTCGATCAACGCCGGACCCGGGCCCAGCGAACGGGCCGGTGCCCCGGCCGGGGTCAGGCGTGGGGGGAGAGGGTGGCGGTGTCCCGGGCGCCCCGCGGGGTCGGCGGGTTCCAGCCCGGCTCCAGCTCCCGCCGGGCGGCGTCGAGGAAACCCTCGGCGTACGCGTCGGCGGGGAAGTCGCCCAGGTAACGCCGGCGGGTCTGCCAGCGGGCCGCCGCCAGCGGGTCGGTGTCCAGCAGCCCGGTCAGCACCTCGTCCAGGTTGGCCATGTCCCGGCGCAGCACGTAACCGGAGCGGGCCAGCGGGAACCGGGTCAGGAACTCGTCGCCGTCGACACCCAGGTCGGTCACGGCGTACGGCTTGCCCGAGTAGAGGTAGTCGGAGATGACCCCGGAGACGTCGGAGACCAGCGCGTCGGAGCGGTTGACGCAGTCGGTCAGGCTCAGCTCGCGGCCGGCCGCCGCGCCCCACAGGTGCTGCCGGCCGGTGCGGGTCCGGTCGGCGGCGAGCAGCTCGGTGAGCCGGGCCAACTGCCGGGCCGAGGCCGGGTTCTGCCCGGTGTACGGGTGGGCCCGCAGGATCACCGTGGCCCCCCGGTCGAGCAGCCGGCGCAGCATCGGCTCGGCCACCGGCAGCGAGCAGTAGTTGGCGTCGGCGTGGTGGCCGGTCCAGGTGGGGGTGTAGAGCACGGTCGGGGCGGTCAGTGGCCGCACCTCCCGGCGTACCTCGATGGCCTCGACCTGTGGCCGGCCGACCACGACGAACTTCTCGGCGGGGATCTCCACGCCGGCCCGCGCGTAGCGGTCGATGGCGGCGGGACCGGCCACGAAGATCTTGTCGAAGATGGCCGAGACCGGGTTGGCGCTGGGGGCCTTGTCGCTGTCGCCGTGGTGCAGTTGCACGTGGGTGAGCTGGGTGAACCGGATGCAGTGGCTGTTCTTCGCCCCGTGGTTGACATAGAACGCCACCCGCAGGCTGGGCACCAATGCCTCGTCCATCGCCTTGAGGGTGGGGCAGTAGACCACCGGGGCGCGGGTGGCGGCGGCGATCGTGGGCAGGAACTCCGGCTCGCGCAGCAGGACCAGGAACGGCCGGCCGAGCCGCTCCAGGTAGGGCAGCCACATGGTGACCTGGTATTCCGAGCCGGGCGGGGCGGAGAAATAGAGCAGGAACTCCGGCTGGTACGCCCGCAGCGCCCGGGCCACCGGGCTGCCCCCGCCCGAGGGCCGGAACCGTCGCCGGGCCAGGTCCAGGCCGACCGCGCCGCAGCCGGCGGCCACCAGCAGGGCGACGACCAGCGCCAGCACGGCGGGCAGCGCGAACGCGGCGGCCACCGCCACCACGGCCAGCAGCCCCAGCAGTACGCCGCCGAGCCGGGCGGCGACCAGCGGGGTCCACGCCCGCACCGGCAGGTTCGCCGCCCGGATCTCCAGGTTGCCGGCGTCGCGCAGCGGCCCCACCAGCAGCACCAGGCCCAGCAGCACCAGCGCGGTCAGCGCCAGCACCGGGTCGAACCCGTCGTCGAGCCGGCGGGCGTAGCCGACCAGGATGCCGGCGGCCAGCAGGACCGTCTCGGCGACGATGTCGGCGTCGGGGCGGACCCGACGCTCGACGGCAGCCGCAGCCAGCGCGGCCACCGCCAGGGCCAGGCCCCCACCGGTGGCCCCGGTGAACGCCACCACCAGGAAGGCGACCACGGCCAGGCCGGTGGTCAGGCACCGTGCGATCAGTTTCCTGACCAGGTCACCACGCATGTCGTACCGTCTCCGGGGGTCGGGTCAGCCGGCGTCGACGCCGCTGGGCAGCCGGTCCTGCTCGGCCGCCGTCGGCTGCGCCGGCACCGGGGCCGGCTCGCCGGGGGCCCGCCGTACGTCGATCACCTGGCCGGTGAGGTCGGAGATCAGCACGTCGAGCGAGGACTGGGCGACCGCCTCGGCAGCCAGCAGGGTGTGCTCCGGCTCCTCGCCGAACGCCTTGGTGCGCATCGGGGTGGCGGTGCGCTCCGGGTTGATGCAGTTGACCCGGACCCCGTACTCGGCCCACTCGTCGGAGAGCGCCTGGGTCAGGTTGACCAGCGCCGCCTTCGTCGACGAGTAGAGCGCGTACTGGGCCCGGCCCCGGGTGTAGGAGCTGGACGTGTAGAGCAGCAGCTGACCCTTGGTCTGCTGGAGGTACGGCAGGGACTGCCGGGCGGCGATCACCGGGCCGACGAAGTTGACCTGGAGCACCCGGTCCATGGTCTCCTCGTCCATCTCGGCCAGCGCGCCCTTCTCCAGGATGCCGGCGGTGACCACCACGTGGTCGATCCGGCCGGTGGCCTCGAAGGCGGTCTTCAGCGCGGCCTCGACGTCGCCGGTCTGCTCGACGTGGGTGCCGGTGCTGGAGCGGCTGAACGGGAAGACCTGCGCGCCGTAGCCCCGGGCCAGCTCGGCCAGATCGTGACCGATGCCGTAGCTGCCGCCGAAGATGACGATCGTCCGGCCGGCCAGCTCCTCGGTGTAGCTGCGGTGCGACAGCCGGGGCGCCTGGGCGGCGGCGAGCTGGAAGAGCTTGTCGGCGAGGTGCACGTCGACCGGGTGGGTGACCTTGATGTTCTCGTCCGACCCGTCGATCACCTTGATCGGCGTGCCGGGCAGGTAGCGCAGCACCACGCCGCAGTCGTCGGTGGCGGCGAAGTCCGGGTCGCCCTCGGCCCGCCGGTACGCCTCCCGGATGGTGCCCGACCGGAACGCCTGCGGGGTCTGCCCCCGGCGCAGCCGGGACCGGACCGGGATGTCGGTGATGCACTCGTCCTCGTCGACCTGGATGATCGTGTCGGCCGAGGGGATCGCCACGTCGACGGCGGTGTAGCTCCACAGCGCGTTCACGCACTCGCGCACGATCCGGGCGCTGACCAGCGGGCGGACCGCGTCGTGGAAGAGGATGTTGACGTCGCCCTCGCCCACCGCGTCCAGGGCGGCCCGGGTGGTGGCGTTCCGGGTCTCGCCGCCCTCGATGACCTTGCTGACCTTGCGGAAGCCGGCCTTGTCGACGATCTGCTGGGCGTCGGCGACGTGGCCGGTGGCCATCAGCACGATGATCTCGTCGATCTCCGGGGCGGCCTCGAAGACGGCCAGGGTGTGTTCGATGATCGGCTTGCCGGCGATCTTCAGCAACTGCTTCGGAATGCCCAGGCCCAGCCGGGTCCCGGTGCCTCCGGCCAGCACCACCGCCACCGTCCGCGAGGGCCGCCACGGTGCCGGGGTCTCCGGTGTGGCGTCCGGGGCAGTGGTGTGGTCCTGCGTCATTGCCGATCCTCACTCTCGGGGTGGGTGCACGCGTCCCGGGGGTCGCCCTGAACGAAAGATTGCGCCAGCCTGGCGACGGGATGAACCTTAACGCGCGGACCGCGCCGCCCACACGGGACGACGCGGTCCGTGGGGCATCGGGTCGATGCCGTACGTGCGCCCGGAATACTACTTGCCGTTGGCGAATGCCTCGTACGCCCGGATCACCTCGTCGGTGGGCCCGTCCATCCGGATCACACCCGACTCCAACCAGATCGTCCGTTCGCAGGTGTCCCGCACCGAGGAGAGCTGGTGGCTGACCAGGAAGACCGTGCCGGCCCCCTCGCGCAGTTCCCGGACCCGCTGCTCGCTGCGCTTGCGGAAGCCCTTGTCGCCGGTGGCGAGCGCCTCGTCGATCAGCAGCACGTCGTGCTTCTTGGCGGCGGCGATGGAGAACCGCAGCCGGGCCGCCATGCCCGAGGAGTACGTCCGCATCGGCAGGCTGGCGAAGTCGCCCCGCTGGTTGATCCCGGAGAACTCGATGATCTCCGGCGTCATCCGGGCCACGTCGTCGGGCTGCATGCCCATCGCCAGGCAGCCGAGGGTGACGTTACGCTCACCCGACAGGTCGTTGAGCAGGGCGGCGTTCACCCCGAGCAGGGACGGCTGGCCCTGGGTGTAGACCGCGCCCCGGTTGACCGGGAGCAACCCGGCGATGGTGCGCAGCAGGGTGGACTTGCCGGAGCCGTTGCTGCCGATCAGGCCGATCGCCTCACCCCGGTACGCGGTGAAGGAGACCCCCTTGACCGCGTGCACCTCCTGGATGTTCGGTGCCGAGGAGCGCTTGACCAGCCGGCGCAGCGCGGCCACCGGGGTGTTTCCGCCCCCGGCGCCCTTGTGTACCCGGTAGATCACGTGCGCGTCGTCGACCACCACGGTGGGGATCCGCTCGACGATCCGGGGCAGGGTCACTGTGACGTCGTTGGACGTCTCGTACCGGTCATCCACGGCCGTACTCCTGTTCGCCGCGCCAGAAGTAGACGTACCCGGCGATCCCGCCCAGCACCGCCCAGCCGGCCGCCACCAGCCAGAGCTGGGTCAGCGACTCGTTGAGCAGTGGCGCCTGCTCCAACAGGGCGTACCGGGCCAGCTCGATGTAGACCAGGATCGGGTTGAACTGGATGAGCGTCGAGGCCCACTCCGGCAGCCGGTCGAACAGCTTGACGCTGTAGAGCACCCCGGAGCCGTACATCCAGGTGCGCAGGATGAACGGCATGACCTGCTTGAGATCGCTGGCCTTCGAACCCATCCGGGCGACCACCATGACGACCCCGGCGTTGAAGAACGCCTGGAGCAGCAGCGCCGGGGGCAGCATCAGCCAGGCCAGGGTGAGTGGCTCGCCGGTCACCAGCACGATGCCGACCAGCACGATCATCGAGGCCAGCAGCTGCTGGAACTGGGTCAGCGTGGCGGCCAGCGGCAGGCAGGCCCGGGGAAAGTGCAGCGCCCGGATCAGCCCCAGGTTGCCGCTGATCGACTGGGTGCCGGCCAGCACCGCGCTCTGGGTGAAGTTGAAGATGAACAACCCGGTGGTCAGGTACGCGATGAAGTTCGGGATGGTGTTCTGCCCGAGCACCACGCCGAAGATCAGGTAGTAGACCGCGGCGTTGGTCAGCGGGGTGAGCACCTGCCAGATCTGGCCCAGCTTGGCGTTGCTGTACGAAGCGACCAGTTTGGCGTTGGCGTACGCGGCGGTGAAATGCCGGTAGGCCCACAGTCTGCGGCTGTACTCGGTCAGGGAGGGGCGCTCGCCGGCGACCCGTAGTCCGTGCCGAGCGGCCAGCTGCGCCTGGGTCAGGCCCGTTTCGGGGTCGACCAGCGCGGTGGTGGCCATGGGAAGGGCGCTCCGATCTTTCGTACCAACGGGATGCGCGCGACGATGGGAGCTGTGGGTCGGCGCGGTGCCGGGGCAGCCTCGTCGCTGCGTGGACGGTAGTCCATAACACGTCGGGACGCAACCGTACCGTCGTTGCGCTACATTGGCCCACGTGACAGGTGCGAAGAGTCCCCGATGACCAGCGACAAGAGGCGCGCGCCGGCCGGTGCCGCGGTGCTGAGGGGCGACATCACCAGGGCCATCCGCCGCGCGTTGATGCAGGAACTCGCCGCGGTCGGGTACGGGCGGCTCTCCATCGAGGCGGTGGCCCGGCGGGCCGGCGTCAGCAAGACCGCGATCTACCGGCGGTGGAGCTCGAAGCTCGACCTGGTGATCGAGACCGTGGTCGCCGCCGCCGGCAGCAAGCTGCCGGCGCTGGACACCGGTAGCCTGCGCGGTGACCTGACGCTGCTGTTCCAGGTGGTCGCCCACGCGCTGCGCCACCCGCTGGCCTCGCAGATCATCCCCGACCTGCTGGCCGAGGCGGCCCGTAACCCGACCATCGACGAGACCCTCCAGCAGTTGCTGCGGGCCAAGCAGCAGGAGATCGGCGGACGGTTGATCGGTCTGGCGGTGGAGCGGGGCGAACTGCCCGCCGACACCGACGCCGACGCGGCCTTCGACCTGATCGTCGGCCCGCTGTACTGGCGGCTGGCCATCGCCCGGACCCCGCTCACCCCGACCTACCTGGAGCAGCTGGTGGAATCGGTGGCCATCGGGCTGACCGCGAACGGCACCGTGCCCCGGCAGCGGGAACCTTCGGTAGGGTGAGTGACCGGATTCGCCGGCCGAACGCCGCCGAGATCGACCCGAGGGAGCGCCCGTTAGGCTGCTCCCGCCCATTCGGACACCTCCCGTACCGATGCCGGGGCTGCCGCCCGGTCCAGGTACGGAACGACGACAAGGACGACTCGTGACGGAAGTCGAAGTCACTGTCGGGGCACCCGCGCCGGCGCACCGAGGTGAGCAGCCGCCGTCGGATCCTGGTCTTCTGCGCCGGCTCGACGCCCTGGCGTCGGCCGTGCCCGTTCTGCTCACCGACGCGGCCGTCGTGGGCTTCGCGCTGTGGACGCTGCTCTACCACCTCAACCTCGCGCTCGATCTGCGTCCGTCCGTCGTGTTCGCCGTCTGGGTCCTCACCCTGCCGATCGCGGCATACGGGGGATGGCGGGTCGGTCGTCGCCGCAGGAACGCCCGACTCACGGGGGACGGGAAGCCGGCCGAAGCGGCCTCCGAGCCGTCGACGGAGGCCGGGTGGGCGGCGTTGTTCCGTCGGTACGGCCTACCGATCGGTGCCGGCGTCGGCGCGGCGCTGCTCGCCGCCCTCGGCACCGGGTCGCTGACCTGGTGGCTGGCAGTGGTCCTCGGGTTGGTGGCGATCGTCTCGGCCTGGGCGTCGTTCCGGGTGCGCGGTGACTCGGCCGGCCCGGCCCCGACAGGGACCACGTCGATCCAAACGTTGGTGGTGACGCTCGCCGCCCTCGCGGCCGCAGTGTTCTCGACGTTCATCGCCCGGGTGTCCCTCGACGACGTCTTCTATGTCGGCAAGTCGGTCTGGGTGGCCGAGCGGGACCAGATCCCCTACCGGGACTTCCTGTTCACCGAGGGCGTTCTCCCGGCGGGATCGGCGAACCCCCCGGTCCCGTCCTTCGAGGTGTTCATCGGGGCGCTGGCCCGGGTCCTGCACATACACGCCGCGTCGACCACCTGGTATGTCGTCCTGCCGCTACTGGCGGTCTTTGCGGTCTTCGCCCTGTGGCGGCTGGTGCAGCGCTGGGCTCCGCGACGGCCGTTGCTGGTGTTCGGTGTCGCGCTGACCTACATCGTGCTGGTGGCCGGTTACCCGGACGTGCTGAACACCTACCACCTGCCCCGGCTGACCCAGGGAAAGAGCGTCTTCGTCCATGCGCTCATCCCGCTCGCCTGGGTGTACCTGACCGACTACCTCGAGACCCGCTCACGGCGGGCACTGGTGCTGCTGGGCCTGCTGTCGGTCGCCGCCGTCGGGCTGACCACCACAGCGGTCATCCTGCTGCCCCTGCTGGCGGTGGCGGCGGTGACGATGCTGGTCCTCGCCCGGCGGTGGCGCGATGCGGCACTGTGCTTCGCCGCCGCGTCGACGTACCCCCTCCTGGTCGGTGTCGGCGCGAGACTCGCCACCGGCGGACTCGAGGAGGCGGTGGCGACCTACATCGAGCTCCGGCCGCTGCGCACCATCTACGAGCTCACCCTGTGGCTGGGGGTGCTCGGCGTGATCGCCGGCATCGCCATGTGGTGTGCGCCGATCCTGCTCCGCCGCGGCGTGCCACGGACGCTGGTCGCCGGTGCGGTGCTGGCCGTGACACTCCTGCTCATCCCCGGGGTGGCGGCCACCGTAGGTAATCTGTCCGGGCTGACGGCGGTCCTGTGGCGGGTGCCGTGGATCGTGCCCGTTCCGGCGCTCGTGGGCATGCTGGCGGTGATCCGACTGCCCCGGTGGGACGCGATGAACCGGGTGCTCGTCTTCGGGCTCCCCACCGCACTGGTGCTCGCCTTCGCCACCTTGGGACTACCGATGTGGACGGCGAACGTCCTTCAGGCCGAGCCGAGTTGGCGGATGCCCGAGACCCGGAAGGACGTGGCCTTCTGGATCACCCGGCTCGACCGTCCGTCGGGCCTGGTCCTCGCCCCCACGCCGGTGATGCGGGCGCTGCCCCAGGTCACCACGCGCGTTCGCGTGGTGATGGCGCGCGACCTCTATCTCACCGACTACGACATGGCGAGCCAGTTCTCCCGGGATCGGCTGCTGCTCGGCAAGTTCGCCGACGGCACCGAGGCGGTGCCGGTGTCCGATGTGCAGGGTGCCATGGGCCGGGTGGGGGTCAGCGTGGTGTGCGTGTGGAAGAGTAACCGGGCCGTCGCCGATGCCGCACCGGCCCTGGGCATCGAGCGGTTCGCCTCCAGGAAGTCTCCAGGCGGCATGTACTGCTACCGCACCAGTGGGCCGGTCACGCCGGCGGACGGTCCCTGACCAGCGGTGTCAGACCTGGCACGGAGATGGTGCCGTCGGGCGTTTTGGCCGGAATGCTAAGGGATACCCGGGCGGTACCTTCTCGTTCCTTCGCGTTAAGGTCGCAGTCACGTCGGCGCGGCACTGGCCGCGAACGTGGCAGCCTGCGCTGGCCCGGTGCGAGCACCCTGGGCGGGCGCGTCCGGCTCGACGTCCAGGACTCGGTCCGGCCCGTCATCGATCTCGTAGGGAGCGTCCTCCTTTGTTCGGCACGTTGATGGAACGCACCGGCACCGCCGCCCGAGGCGCGCTGCTGGTGCTGTCCTACCTGGTCATGCTCGTCGCGGGCGTCTTCGGATGGGTGGTCCTGTTCGCCGTGGCCGGGCTGGTCGCGGTGGTCGGTGAGTTCGCCCTCACCCGCTGGTCGCCGTCCTCGGAGACGCTGCTGGACAAGGTCGGCCTCCACGGGGGCTACCGGCAGCTGAGCCGGGACCTGGCGACCGTGCTCCTGGTCGCCGCCACGGTCCCGCTCACCGGGGCCGAGCTGACCTGGCTGCTGGTGCTCCCGGCGGCGGTCTGGGTGATCGCCGTCTTCGCGGGCGCCCTGAACACCATGATCGACCGGCGGAACCCCATCTCCGCGCTGGTCCGCAACATCGAGCTGGGCCCGGTCCGCTCGGCGCCCCGCCCGCCGGACTGGATCGCCAACCTCGCCGGCGTCCCGCTCGCGGTGCTCAACGTGCTGCTGATCCCGGCCGCCGTGGTCGCGGCGGTGCGCGCCGACGCCGCCCCCGTCCTGGCGGTCGCCGCGGTGGCCGCCGGTCTCGCCGCGCTGATCGGCGCGGTGGTCGCGGTGACCTGGCTGCGCGGCCGGGGCACCGGCAAGAGCCCGGTGCTGCCGGTGCTGCAACGCTGGCTCGACGGCTACCGGCCCGAGGTCGTGCTCTACTTCGCCGGCCCGGCCAAGGACGTCTACCAGGCCAACATGTGGCTGGCCCCGACCGAGGCGCTGGACCAGCGGGCGGTCGTGCTGATGCGCAGCAAGGAGGCGTTCTTCGAGCTGGCCGACACCCGGCTGCCGGTGATCTGCGTGCCGACCGGGCCGGACTTCATGAATCTCGAACTGGGCACGGTCCGGGCCGCCCTCTACGCGGCGAACGTCGGCGCCAACATCCACATGCTGCGCGAGCCCGGCATGAAGCACGTCTTCGTCGGCCACGGCGACAGCGACAAGCAGGCCAGCGTCAACCCGTACAGCAAGGTGTACGACGAGGTGTGGGTCGCCGGCCTGGCCGGCCGGGAGCGCTACGCGCGGGCCGCGGTGGGCGTCCGGGACGACGACATCGTGGAGATCGGACGGCCCCAGCTCGCCGGGGTGCACACGTTCGGCGCGACGGCACCCGACCGCCCGTTCACCGTCCTCTACGCCCCCACCTGGGAGGGCTGGCTCGACGACGACCCCTACCACACCTCGCTGGTGCTGATGGGGGAGCGGATCGTCCGGGGTGTGCTGGCCTCGCCGCAGGTCCGGCTGGTCTACAAGCCGCACCCGCTGACCGGCTCCCGGTCCAAGGAGGCCAAGGCGGTGCACGACCGCCTGGTGTCGCTGATCCGCGCCGCCGGGGGCGACCCGGACGCCGGCTCGCTGGACGGCCCCGGTCACCGGGTGGTCACCGGCCGGGTCCCCGCGCTGTTCGACTGCTTCAACCAGACCGACCTGCTGGTCAGTGACATCTCCAGCGTGGTCTCCGACTTCGTGCAGAGCCAGCGGCCGTACGTGGTGGCCAACCCGAGCGGGCTGCCGGAGGACGAGTTCCGGCGCGAGTTCCCCACCTCCCGGGGGGCGTACCTGCTCTCGCGGGACTGCGGCGAGCTGCCGAAGATCCTCGCGCTGACCCGGGCCGGCGACGACCCGATGACCGACGCCCGCCGGGAGCTGAAGACCTATCTGCTCGGCCCGGCCGAGGCCAACCCGATGGAGCGGTTCCAGGAGGAGATCGGCCGGCTCTGCCGCTGACCGACCGGGATGCGGGGCCCGGGGGCGAGCACCCCGGGCCCCGCGCCGTTCTCCCGGCCGGGCCGGTGGCCGGCCGGGCCGGTGGCCGGCCGGGCCGGGCGTCCACCGCCCGTCCCGGGATTCCCCGCCGCTTCCTCCGCGCCGGTGCTTCTGCCACCATTCGCTCGTCATCCGTACGACGAATGGGGGTCACCGGTGCGCATCCTGCTGGTCGAGGACGACCGACGGGTGGCCGCCGCCCTCGCGTCGGCGCTGACCCGACGCGGCTACGAGGTCGAGCACGCGGCCACCGTCGCCGCCGCGCTCTCCGCCGCCCCCTGTGACCTGGTGCTGCTCGACCTCACCCTGCCCGACGGGGACGGCACCGAGGTGTGCCGGGAGCTGCGGCGGCGCAGCAGCCAGCTCGGCATCATCGCGGTGACCGCCCGGGGGGAGGAGCGCGACCGGGTGCTCGGGTTGCGGCTCGGCGCCGACGACTACGTGGTGAAGCCGTTCTCCATGGTGGAGTTGCAGGCCCGCATCGAGGCGGTGCTGCGCCGGGCGGCCCACGCGGTGCCGGCGCGGGACCTGATCGAGGTCGGTACGGTCCGCATCGACGTGTCCGCCCGTACCGTGGCCGTCGACGGTCGGCCGGTGGCGCTGACCCGCAAGGAGTTCGACATCCTGCTCTCGTTGGCCCGCCAGCCCGGGACGGCGGTGCCCCGGGACCGGATCCTGCTCGACGTGTGGGGCACCACCTGGGCGGACCGGCACACCGTCGAGGTGCACGTCGGTTCGCTGCGCGGCAAGCTCGGCGACCCCCGCCTGGTGGAGACCGTACGCGGGGTCGGCTACCGGCTCCGGGGCGAGTGAGGGGCAGCCGGTGCGGCGTCGACTGGTGATCAGCTACCTGCTGCTGATGGTGCTGGTGCTGCTGGCGTTGGAGACGCCGCTCGCGGCGACCCTGGCGTCCCGGGAGACCGACCGGGTCCGCGCCGACCGGCTCGCCGACGCGACCCGGTTCGCCTCGCTGGCCGGGCCGGCGTTGCGCGGCGGGGTCGCCGGGCCGCTGACCGGCGAACTGGTCAGCTACGACCAGCTGTACGGCATCGGCGCCGCAGTCGTCGACCGGGACGGCCGGGCGCTGGTGATGTCGACCAGCTGGCGCGCGGGCCGGGACACCCGGATGGCGCTGGACAGCGCGCTGGCCGGGCAGCAGTTCAACGGGCCGGACTCGGTGTGGCCGTGGGTGGACGGCCCGCTGGTGGTGGCGGTGCCGATCAACGACGGCGGTGAGGTGCTCGGCGCGGTGGTCACCACCACGCCGGTGGGCAAGGTCCGCCGCACGGTCACCGCCTGGTGGCTGCTGCTCGCCGGGATCGGGTTGCTCGCCGTGCTGGCCTGCGTCTCCACCGCGTTCGGGCTGGCCGGTTGGGTGTTGCGCCCGGTGACCGAGCTGGACGCGGTGACCCACGAGATCGCCGAGGGGGACCGGGGGGCCCGGGTGCAGGACCGCTGGGGCCCGCCCGAGCTGCGCCGGCTGGCGGCCAGCTTCAACCACATGGCGGCGGTGGTCTCCGACGTGATGGACCGGCAGCGGGCCTTCGTCGCGCACGCCAGTCACCAGCTGCGCAACCCGCTGACCGCGTTGCGGCTGCGGGTGGAGGAGCTGGGGCCGAGCGTGACCGACCAGGACGGCCGGGCCGAGCACCGGCTGGCCCTGGAGGAGACCGACCGGTTGGCGCTGGTCCTCGACGGGCTGCTCACCCTGGCCCGTGCCGAGCGCGAGCAGAACGAACGGGTCACCGTGGACGCGGCGGCGGTGGCCGCCTCCCGGGTCGCCGCGTGGGAGCCGCTGGCCCGGCACCGGTCGGTCGTCCTGCGCCTGGCGGCGTCCGGCCCGGCCTACGCGCGGACCGTGCCGACCGCCGTCGACCAGGCGTTGGACGCGCTGATCGACAACGCGATCAAGTTCAGCGGGGACGGCGGGGAGGTGACGGTGGCGGTCCGGCACGTCGACGGGGGCACCGCGCTGGAGGTGCGCGACACCGGCCCGGGGATGACCTCGGACCAGCTCGACCAGGCCACCGAGCGGTTCTGGCGGGCCCCGGACGCGCAGAACATCGAGGGTGCCGGCCTCGGCCTGACCATCGTGGCGGTGTTGGTGGACGCCTCCGACGGCCGGCTCACCATGCATCCGGGGGAACCGCGCGGCCTGGTCGCCGAGTTGTGGTTCCCCGCCCCACCCGCTGCCGACCCGCCGCCGACTGCCGACCCCCCGCCCTACGCCGATCCTCCGCCGACCGTCGACGCCCCGCCCGCCGGCCCGGCTGCTCCTGTGGTCGCCGGGCCTGTAGCCGCCGGGCCGGGGAGGTCCGCCGGCGGCCCGGCGGCGTCGGACGGGTCGGTGGGGTCCGCGTCGGACGGGTCGGTGGGGTCCGGAGGCACCGGGGCGGGCTGACGGGTCAGGGCTTGGCGGACCGGTACCAGTCGGCCGCGCCCGGGTGCAGCGGCAGCGGGGTGGTGGCGATCGCCGAGCGGGGGCTCAGCCGACCGGCCGCCGGATGTGCGGCGGCCAGTTCCGCCCGACGCTCCATCAACAACCGGGTCACCTCGCGGACCAGGGGCTCCGGCAGGTCCGCCCGGACGATCAGATAGTTGGGGTTGGCGACCGTGGTGACCGGGTCCACCCCGTACACCGAGCGGGGGATGTCCCGGGAGACGTACACCTCGCGGTAGGTGCGGCGCAGCGGCTCGGTCCACTCGCCCAGGTTCACCAGCCGGATCGAGGTGGCGTCGGCCAGCCCCTTCACCCCGCGGACCGGCAGGCCGCCGGAGAAGAAGAAGGCATCGATGCGGCCGGCCCGCAGCGCCGCCACCGAGTCGTCCAGACCGAGATGTTCCTGCCGGACCCGGTCACCGCCGAGCCGGGCCACCTCCAGCAGCCGGGTCGTGGTGATCTCGGTGCCGGAGCCGGGGGCACCCACCGAGACCCGCCGCCCGCGCAGGTCGGCGAGATCGCGGATCGGGCCACCGGCGGGGGTGACCAGGTGCAGCAGGTCGTCATAGACGCGCGCCACCGCGAGCACCTTCGGTGGGGTGGTCGGGTTGGTGTCGAGCACGTCGGCCTGGGTGAAGCCCAGTTCGGCGGCGCCGGAGCCGACCAGCCGGACGTTCTCGGCGGAGGCGGCGGTCACCACCACGCTGGCCCGTACGCCGGGCAACTCGCGGTTGAGGACGGCGGCCAGCGACTGGCCGAAGGCGTGGTAGACGGCGGTCGGGCTGCCGGTGGCGATCCGGATCCGGACCGGCTCGTCGGGGGAGTCCTGGCAGCCGCCGAGCCCGCCGAGCACCACGATCAGCAGCATCAGCAGCGTCCCGCCGGCGGAGGCGGACCGCCGGCCGCGCCCGGTCCGGCTACGGCTCACGCGGTGCACTCTGCGCCGTCACCGCCCTCGGCGCAAGCTCAGGGGACCGGTGCGGGGCCTGACCGCCGGGTCAGTGCGGACGCCGGTCGACGTCCGCCGCGCTCAGGCGAGGGTGGGCAACCGGGCGGGGGCCAACGCGGCCCGTTCCATGATCCGCAGTCGGTCCGGGCCGTCGGCGACGCTCACCACCAGGCAACCGGTACCCGGGCGCAGCAGCGCCGGCACCTCCAGTTGGGCGGCCGACCGGACCAGCACGGCGGCCAGTTCCCGATCGGCCAGCCGGATGCCGAGGATGTGCCGGCGCACGTGCCGGCCGCCGGCCAGTAACGCCGAGCGCCAGGCTGCCGAGGCGAGCCGGGTCCGCCAGGCGGCCCGGGGGGTGGAGGAACCGACGGCCGGCCCGAGCAGCTCCCGTCGCCCCTGCCGCCAACCCGCCTCGCGTAACGCCGCATACCTGAGGGCCTGCGCCGTCGGCACGTGCAACCGGTGCAGTTGGTAGCGGCGGCGCAGGCCACCGGTGGCGACCTCGTGCTCGACCGGTACGTCGAGCCGGATGAGCAGTTGCCGCATCCGCAGCGCGGCATCCTCCCGGTTGAACTCCACCACTGCCCGGTGCGGTGGCGGTGCCGGGCGGTGCGTGGCGACGGTCGGTGCCGGCGTGCACCGCACCAGGCAGGCCACCTCGAACGCGTCGGCCAGCGTCAGCCAGTCCAGCGGCGGCGGGGACGACAGGAGATGTGGCCGGTCGAGCAGGCGGGCTTCGGAGGTCATCGGAACGCTCCTTCTCGACGTCGGATTCCCCTACGGTCGCCTGCCGGTCCGCCCGCCTCCAGCCATCGGCAGCGGATTTGAGGAAATCTTGCGTTCCTAGAGTTCGGTCACCACGACGTCGACCTGTCGGGGGCGGCCCGCCGTCACCGGCTGCTCCTCGATCGGATACTTCAGGTCACGCAACGCGCCGATCAGGGCGGTGGCGGTGCGCGGCCGGGCCCCCGCGACCAGCAGGTCGCGGACCAGCCGACCCTTGGTCGCCTTGTTGAAGTGGCTCACCACCGTGCGTTCCCCCGGCCGACGTTCGTGCAGCACCCGCACGGTGACCGTCCGTCCGGCCAGCTCCGTCGGCGGCAGCCAGGTCGCCGCGTACGCGGCGGACCGCAGGTCCAGCACCGGGCCGCTGCCGGCCGCCGCCGTCAGCACCGGTGACAACACCCGCCGCCAGTACGCCGACAGCGCCCCCACCCCCGGCAACCGCGCCCCGATCGGGCACCGGTACGGCGGGATCCGGTCGGTGAGGCGTACCGCGCCCCACAGCCCCGAGCTGACCAGCACCGAGCGGCGGGCCGCCCGCAGCGCCCCGGGCGGCAGGGTGGCCAGACCGAGCGCCTCGTAGAGCACCCCGGTGTAGACCTGCCCGGCCGGTGCGGTGGCGGCCCGGTCCAGCCGGGCGTTGCGGGCCAGTTCGCCCCGCTGACCGGTGGTCAACCCGAGGGCGGCCAGGGCGGCGTCTGCGGCACCGGGCCCGTCCGACCGGCCGGCGGCACCGAGCGCCATCAGGGCGGTCAGCACCTCCTCGCGGGCCGGGGTCAGCTCGGGCAGGGAGAGCCGGGACAGGTCGAGCCGACGACCGGTGCCGGCGTCGGCCTTGCCCTCGGAGGGCGGCAGCAGGATGAGCACCCGGAAAGCGTACGGGCCGAGGTCAGCGCCACGGCCGGACGGCGCTCGCCGGGTGGTACACCCGGTATCCGGCGACCTCGACCAGCCGGGCGGGGTCGGCCCGGTCACCGAGCAGCCCCCGCAGCCGGCGTTCCGCCGGGGAGTCGACCGGCAGCACGTACCCGGGCCGCTCCGCCCGCTCCACCTGCCGCCAGTACGGCCGGTACCGGTTCTGCCCCGGGGTGAGCTGCCCGTCGAGCACCGCGCAGACCACCCGTTCACCGGTGTCGAAGATCAACCGGTTGCAGGTCCAGTAGTCGCCGTAGACCTCCCGCAGCCCGGTACGACGTACCGCGTCGGCCAACTCCCGGGCCCGCCGCTGGTCGGCCCGGGGCGCGTCCAGCGCCGTCAGGAACAGCCCGGTCGCCACCAGGGCGGTGGCGGTCAACCCGGCCAGCACCGCCGTGGCACCCGCCCCGACCAGCCGGCCGACCATCCCGACGGTGCCCCGCCAGCAGGCCACCGCCGCCAGCCAGAGCGGCCAGAGCACCGCCGGCAGGGAGATCTGCAACACCGCCAGGTAGCGGGCGTTGGCCAGCGGGTCGGTCGCGGCGGGCGGGCTGCGGACGTACGACAACAGGGTCAGGGCGGCACCGGCGAGCAGGGCGAGCTGGGCGACGGGCCGGACCCGCGCGGCGGTCGGCCGGCCCGCGGTCCGGCGGTAGCCGACCAGGGCGAGCCCGGCGGCGGCGACCAGCAGCGCCGGGTAGAGCACCCCGAACCACTCCTGCCGACGGGCGCAACCGGTGACCGGGCAGAGGCCGGTGGCCAGCGGTACCCCCGTCAGCAGGCCCCCGCGCACCCGGTCGACCAGCGGCGGCGTCGGCCCGGTGCCGGCGCTGAGCTGGCGCAGCACCGACCACGAGTCCGCGCCCGGCGGTGCGACCAGGTTGTCCCAGACCAGCGGGGCCACCCCGACCGCGAATCCCGCCACCAGTAGCAGCCCCGGCCAGCCCCGCAGCTCCCGGCGGGCGGCATAGAGCAGCAGCAGGCAGGCGACCGCCAGGTAGGGGGCGAGCAGCCAGTCGGACCAGAGCGCCGCCCCGGCGCACCACCCCGCCAGCCCCGCCGCCGCCCGCCGCCACCCGGGCCGCCGCCACCGGCCCCGCCGCTGCGCCAGCCCCACCGCGATCAACAGGATCGCCAGCACCATCGGTTTTCCCTCGGGTCGCCCGCCGACGACGGTGAGCTGGTCGCGGACCACCCGTTCGGTGCCGAGCGCCAGCAGCCCGACGGTGAAGGTGGCGAACCACGGCCGGTAGAGCCGCCGGCTCAGCCGGTACGACAACCAGAGGAAGAGCGCGTACAACGCGACCAGCGGCAACCGCAGCACCGGCCAACCCGGTCCGGCCAGCGCCACCAGCGGGGCGGCCAGGTAGGACTCGACCATGCCCATGTAGTGCTGCCCGTACAGGAAGACGGGGTGCTCCCGGCCGGCGGCGATGTGCATCGCGGCCAGCCCGAAGGTCGCCTCGTCGCTGTTCGCGGCGGGCACCGTCAGCAGGGTCAGGACCAGCCGGTAGCCCACCCCGGCCAGCCCGAGCAGCAGCGCGACCAGCGCGGGACGGTCCAGCCGCGCGCGGTCGGGCGGTACACGTGTCGACACGACCAACGCCCCCGTCGTCGTCCCGACCGGAGTGTGTCACGCCGTCCGGGACTCCCGGGCCGGATCGGAGCGGCTGACCCCGACACCGGCCGCGCCCGCCCCGCCCAGCGCGCCCGCCCGGCTCGTCTCCCGCCCGGCCCGGCTCGGCTCGTTTTCCGCCCGGTCCGGGGCGTCGGCCGTCTGCCGTGTGCGCCGCCGCTCACCTGGGGCGCTCGACCCGCGGTGCTCCTGGTCGCTCGCCTGGCCGCTGCCGGACTCCTGTGGCAGGGTTGCAGCGTGCCCTCCACCACCGCGAGCCAGCTGGCCGTACCCACCCTGCACCGGGCCGCGCGGATCGAGGACGCCCTGCACCAGTTGGTGGAGCGCCGGCTGCGCCGCACCGGCTGGCAACCCAACATCGTCGCGTACGCCGGTTACGGCGCCCCCGGTTGGGCCCGGGTGCTGTGCCGGGTGCTGCTCAGCCGCCCCGACCGGCGGCAGGGCCGGCTGGAGAAGGTACGCGGCTGGCGCAGCTTCACCACCCTGCCCGCCAAGCACGTCGAGGTCACCATCGAGGCCGGCGACGGCGTACACACCGCCCGCGCCGACCGCAGCGGCTTCGTCGACACCGTGGTCAAGGCCGACTTCAACCCCGGCTGGGCCTCGGTGCGGCTGCGGGTCGCCGACGCCGAACCGGTCGAGGCGCTGGTGCGGGTGATCGACCCGGAGGTGCGCCTCGGCATCCTTTCCGACATCGACGACACGGTCATGGTCACCGCGCTGCCCCGACCCATGCTGGCCGCGTGGAACACCTTCGTCCTCGACGAGCACGCCCGCACGGCGGTGCCGGGCATGGCGGTGCTCTATGAACGCCTGGTCACCGCCCACCCGGGCAGCCCGGTGTTCTACCTGTCCACCGGCGCGTGGAACGTCGCGCCGACGCTGACCCGGTTCCTGTCCCGGCACCTCTATCCGGCCGGCCCGCTGCTGCTCACCGACTGGGGGCCGACGGCCGACCGCTGGTTCCGCAGCGGCCGGGAACACAAGCGGGCCACCCTGGCCCGGCTGGCCACCGAGTTCCCCGACGTGCGCTGGCTGCTGATCGGCGACGACGGGCAGCACGACCAGGAGATCTACCGGGAGTTCGCCGTCGCCCACCCGGAGAACGTCGCCGGGGTGGCGATCCGCCGGCTCTCCCCGACCCAGTCGGTGCTCGCCGGTAGCCTGCCCGTGCCGAACGACCGGCCGTCGTCGGCGGGGCCGGTGGGGCAGAAGTGGCTCTCCGCCCCCGACGGCGCCGGCCTGTGGAAGCTGCTCCGCGACGCCGGCCTGGTCTGATCCCCGGCCCGACCGGCGTCCCGGGCGGGTGGGTCAGTCGCGGCGGAGCCAGAGCACGCCGAGCGGGGGGACCCGCAGCGCCACCGAGGCGGGCAGGCCGTGCCAGGGGACGTCCTGGGCGTGCACCGCGCCGAGGTTGCCCACGCCGGAGCCGCCGTAGTGCTGGGCGTCGGTGTTGATCACCTCGGTCCAGGTGCCGCCGGCCGGCAGGCCGACCCGGTAGTCCTCCAGCGGGCTCGCGGAGAAGTTCGCCACGCAGACCAGGGTCGCGCCGTCCGGGGCGATCCGGACGAAGGAGACCGCGTTGTTGGCGACGTCGTCCCCGGCGATCCAGCGGAACCCGGCCGGGTCGGTGTCCTGCGCCCACAGCGCCGGGGTGTCCCGGTAGGCGGCGTTGAGGTCGGCGACCAGCCGCTGTACCCCGGCCCGTGCCGGATCGTGCAGGAGATACCAGTCGAGGCCGCGTTCCTCGCTCCACTCCCGGTCGTCGCCCAGCTCGCAGCCCATGAAGAGCAGTTGCTTGCCCGGGTGCGCCCACATGTACGCCAGCAGCGCCCGTACGTTGGCCAGCCGCTGCCAGGTGTCGCCGGGCATCTTGGCGACCAGCGAACCCTTGCCGTGCACCACCTCGTCGTGGCTGATCGGCAGCACGTAGTTCTCGCTCCAGGCGTACGCCAGGGAGAAGGTGAGCTGATGGTGGTGGTGCTGCCGGTAGATCGGGTCCTTCGCGGTGTAGAGCAGGGTGTCGTGCATCCAGCCCATGTTCCACTTGAAGCCGAAGCCGAGCCCGCCGTCGCTGGTGGGTCGGGTCACCCCGGGCCAGGCGGTGGACTCCTCGGCGATCAGCACCACCCCGGCGTGGTGCTTGTAGACGGTGGCGTTGACCTCCTGCATGAAGGCGATCGCCTCCAGGTTCTCCCGGCCGCCGTGCTGGTTGGGCAGCCACTGCCCCTCGGGGCGGGAGTAGTCCAGGTAGAGCATCGAGGCGACCGCGTCCACCCGCAGGCCGTCGATGTGGAACTCGTCGCACCAGTAGAGCGCGTTGGCGACCAGGAAGTTGCGCACCTCGCGGCGACCGAAGTCGAAGACGTACGTGCCCCAGTCGGGGTGCTCGCCGCGGCGCGGGTCGGGGTGCTCGTAGAGCGGGGTGCCGTCGAAGCGGGCCAGCGCCCACTCGTCCTTGGGGAAGTGCGCGGGCACCCAGTCCAGCAGGACCCCGATGCCGGCGGCGTGCAGCCGGTCCACCAGGTGCCGGAAGTCGTCCGGGTCGCCGAACCGGGAGGTCGGCGCGAAGTAACCGGTGACCTGGTAGCCCCAGGAACCGCCGAACGGGTGCTCCATCACCGGCAGGAACTCCACGTGCGTGAAGCCCATCTCGGTGACGTACGCGGTGAGCTGCTCGGCCAGCTCCCGGTAGCTGAGGCCGGGCCGCCACGAGCCGAGGTGCACCTCGTACACGCTCATCGGTTCCCGGTGCGGCTGCCGGCGGGCCCGGCGCTCCAGCCAGAGTGCGTCGGACCACTCGTAGCGGGACCGGTGCACCACCGAGGCGGTGGCCGGCGGCACCTCGGCGTAGGCGGCCATCGGGTCGGCCTTGTCCCGCCACTGCCCGTCGGCGCCGAGGACGCGGTACTTGTACCGGGCACCTTCCTGCGCGCCGGGCACGAAGATCTCCCAGACGCCGCTGGAGCCGAGGCAGCGCATCGGCCAGCCGTCGTCGGCGCCCCAGCCGGTGAAGTCGCCGATCACCCGTACCCCACGGGCGTTCGGGGCCCACACCGAGAAGGCGACGCCGCCGTCGCGGACCCGCGCGCCGAGCGCCTCCCAGAGCCGTTCGTGCCGGCCCTCGCCGATCAGGTGCAGGTCCAGCTCGCCCAGGGTCGGCGGGTGACGGTACGGGTCGTCGGTGACCCCGCCGTCGACCTCGACCCGGTAGTCGAGCACGCTGCCCTCGACGCGGGCCTCGAAGACGCCGACGTCGTGCACCCGCTTCATCGGGTGCCGGTCGTCGCCGACCAGCAGCGCCACGTCACCGGCACCCCGCCGCATGGTGCGGATCGTGGTCCACCCGTCGGCGGGGTGTGCGCCGAGCAGGGCGTGCGGGTCGTGCGTCGCGCCGGCGATCAGCTGGTCCATCTGACGTCCTTCGAGGCGGGGTCGGTCGGGGTGCTGCCGTGCGGGGTCCGGCCGGTCCTGGCCCGGCCGTTCTTGATTTTGCGGCCGGTGCCGGCGGTGCGGGTCGCGGTGGGGCCGGGCGACCGGTCGACCTCCGGGGCGGGGGTGGTCGGCGCGGTGCCGCCGGAGAGTTCGTCGGGGACGTCCGCCACGGTCAGCTCCGCCGGCTCCGCGCCGGCCGGCATCGTGGTGGGTGGTGTCGGCGGGCGGCGGACCGTCAGCACGTGCGCGGGTTGCAGGTACGGGTCGAGCCGGATCGCGTTGCGCTGGCCCCACTCGTAGCTGGCCCCGGTCAGCTCGTCGTGCACGGTGAACCGTTCGTGCCAGTCGAAGCCGAGCGCCGGCATGTCCAGGGTGGTGTTGCCCCACTGCACGGTGTGCGAGTCGAACGAGCAGATCACGATGACCGTGTCGCCGGTGTCCGGGTCGCGCTTGGACCAGCAGAGCAGCGCCGGGTTGTCGATGTCGTGGAAGACCAGGTTGCGCAGCCGGTGCAGGGCCGGGTGCTCGCGCCGTACCCGGTTGAGGGTGGCGACGAACGGGGCCAGCGAGCGGCCGTGTGCCTGCGCGCCGGCCCAGTCCCGGGGGCGCAGCTCGTACTTCTCGTTGTCGAGGTATTCCTCCGCGCCGGGGCGGGCGACGTGCTCGAACAGTTCGAAGCCGGCGTACATGCCCCAGGAGGGGCTGAGTAGCGCGGCCAGCACCGCCCGGATCTTGAACATCGGCGGTCCCCCGTGTTGCAGGGACTCGTGCAGGATGTCCGGGGTGTTGGGCCAGAAGTTGGGCCGCATCCAGTCGACCGAGGCGACCAGTTCCTCGCAGTACTCCCGCATCTCGGCGGCCGTCGTGCGCCAGGTGAAATAGGTGTACGACTGGGTGAAGCCGATCTTGCCGAGCCCGTGCATGATCGCCGGCCGGGTGAACGCCTCGGCCAGGAAGAGCACGTCCGGGTCGGTCCGTTTCACCTCGGCGATCAACCGGTGCCAGAAGTCGAACGGCTTGGTGTGCGGGTTGTCCACCCGGAAGATCCGGATGCCCTCGCCGATCCAGTGCCGCACCACCCGCAGCACCTCGGCCCGGATGCCGTCGGGGTCGTTGTCGAAGTTGACCGGGTAGATGTCCTGGTATTTCTTGGGCGGGTTCTCCGCGTACGCGATGCTGCCGTCGGCGCGGGTGGTGAACCACTCCGGGTGCTCGGTGACCCACGGGTGGTCGGGGGCGCACTGCAACGCCAGGTCCAGCGCCACTTCCAGGCCCTGTTCGGCGGCGGCGGCGACGAAGGCGCGGAAGTCGGCCGGCGTACCCAGGTCGGGGTGGATGGCGTCGTGGCCGCCCTCGGCCGCGCCGATCGCCCACGGCGAGCCGACGTCGTCCGGGCCGGCGGTCAGCGCGTTGTTGCGGCCCTTGCGGTTGACCCGGCCGATCGGGTGGATCGGCGGCAGGTAGAGCACGTCGAAGCCCATCGCCGCGACCCCGGGCAGCCGGTCCAGTGCCGTGACGAAGGTGCCCGAGCGGGCCGGCGCGTCGACGGTGGCCGGGACCGCGCCCTCGGAGCGGGGGAAGAACTCGTACCAGGCGGAGAAGAGCGCCCGGGGGCGGTCCACCCAGAGCCGGTGCGGCGTGCCGGTGGTGACCAACTCCCGCACCGGGTGGGCCCAGAGCAGGTCGGCCAGGTCGAGGGCCGGGGTGACCCGGTGGGCCAGGTCGGCCTGCTGGTCGCCCAGCGCCGCCACCGCCGCCGTGAGCCGTCCGGCCTCGGCGGCCGGCACGAGTGGCAGGGCGGCGGTCAGCACCCGGACGCCCTCGGCCAGGTCGTTGGCCAGTTCGGCCGCCCCCTGCCCGGCGGCGACCTTCTTGGTCACCGCGTTCTGCCAGGTCAGATACGGGTCCTGGAACGCCTCGACGGTGAAGGTCCACTCGCCGACGGCGTCCGGTCGGATGGTGGCGTGCCAGCGGTCCTGCCCCGGTTCGCCCGGCCGCATCCGGGTGAACGGGCGGGCCGCGCCGTCCGGGCCGTACCAGACCACGTTGCAGCCGAGCGCGTCGTGCCCTTCCCGGTAGGCGCGTGCCGACACCGGTACCACCTCGTCGACCACCGCCTTGGCCGGGTAGCGACCGCAGGCGACGACGGGGGAGACGTCTTCGATCGGGAACCGTCCGCTCACCCGCTCAACCTACTGTGCGAGATCCTCTCGCGCTCAATCAAGCGTCTCCTTCTCGGTCCGGCCGTCGCCTGCGGCCGTTTCCCCAGCTCCGGACACGTGGCGTTGCGGGTTGATCACCACGTGTGTATGGTCGGCCGGGTCAATCGACGGATCATGATCTGGAGGTATGATGAATCGCCTCAAATCCCGCGCGGCGGCCCTCGTAGCGGGTGCCACGATCGCCGGCCTCGTCGTGGGCGCGGTGCCCGGCACCGCCGCCCAGGCCGGTTACTACCAGTACCGGAAGTGCTCCGACGCGGTCTCGCTCTCCTTCTTCGTCGACAGCACCTCGTCGACCACGCGGTGGCCGCACTCGATCGGCTGGAACAACGTCATGTACGCGGCGCAGGAAGCCAACGGCCGCTACCACGTCTCGCTCTGGGACACGTCGGGCGACACCAACGGCTGGGTCAGCACCGCCTGGGTCCGCGCCTGCTGAGCCCGGCCGCCGCACCGCACCGGCGGTGACGCCGCCGCGGCCCCGCACCCACCACACCCGACGACCCGGAGGTACCCCGTGAGAACGACCAGCAAGCGCGCGCTCGCCCTCCTGACGGTGACCGCCCTGACCAGCCTCGGCGCGACCGTGGCCACCGGTGGTGCCGCCCAGGCGGCCTACTACCAGTACAGCAAGTGCTCCACCGCCGTCAGCCTGTCCGTGTTCGTGGACAGCACCTCGTCGACCACGAAGTGGCCGCACTCGGTCGGCTACAACACCCGGATGTTCGCCGCGCAGGAGGCCAACGGCCGCTACCACGTCTCGCTGTGGAACGACAGCGGCGACACCAACGGCTGGGTCAGCACCGCCTGGGTCCGACCCTGCTCGTAGCCCTCCCCGCTGCGGCGGGCATCCGTCCCGCCTGTAGCTCTCCGGCGGTGCTGCACGCGGCCCAGCCGTGCGGTAGGTCCCTGCCCCCTCTCAGGCCCCTGCCCCGCGTCGGATCCCCTCCCCGCGTCACCTGTCCGGAGACACGTGTGCCCGGCTGGCATCCCCCTGCCAGCCGGGCACACGTCGTACCTGCGAGTGAGTGGCGCAGGGTGCCGGCTCCCACCGCCGGGTAGCCGGCCGCATCCGCTGTGCTGGGCGGGGATGTTCAGGTGGCGGGAGTCGCGGCGACGTACAGGCCGGCCCCCTGAACGCCGACGATGATCCCGTGGGCCTGTAGGAGCATCACCGCTCGCTGCACGGTCGAGACGCTTGCCGAGTAGAGCCGGGCCAACTCGGCGTAGGTGGGCAGCCGGCTCTCCGGCGGGTACTCGCCCTGCTGGATACGGGCGTGCAGGTCGGCGGCGATCTTCCGGTAGCCCATCGGGATGGTCATGGAGTCTGCCTCCGTCCGGCAGTACTTTCGTCGGAGACCCGTATGACTGTCAGGCATTCTTATGCCTGACAGTCATACGACCTTCTGGAGAGTGGTACCCCCGTCGGGGTTACGCATTGTGCGGGCGGGCTATCTATTCCGGGCTGTTGGGTGTCCAGCAGCGGTTTCCGCGCTAGGCGGGAGGCTTCGGCGCGACGAACGACCCCTTGCCTTGGTGCACCTCGATCCAGCCCCGCTCATCCAGGATCCAGAGCGCTCGTTGATCGGGTTGTCGGACGAGCTGTACTGCTGGGCGAGTTGAGCGATCGTCGGCAGTCTGTCGCCGGGTTTGAGTGTGCCGCTGCGGACCGACGCGATGACGTCGTCAACGACCTGTTCATAGACGGGCTTGCGGGGCATGGGACCACCTCTCGTCAGCCGGTCCAGAATCTCACCAGGCGCGACACGGTGTGAGCGGGACGGGCCGGCGGTGAACGAGCTGCCGGTGGGCCGCCGGGTCGCCCAGTGGCGGGTGCGGCGCAACATGACGCAACAGCAGTTCGCCGACCAGCTCGGCAAGTCGAAGAGCTGGGTCGACAAGGTCGAGCGCGGGGTGCGCCGGCTGGAACAGGTGTCCAACCTCCGGATGGTCGCCGAGACGCTCCGCATCGACCTGGAGGTGCTGCTCGCCGGGTCGGCGGGGGAGTCGGCGCGACCGGAATCCGCCACCACCGGTGTCGACGCGGTGCTGGCGGCGCTGGCCCGCTACCACGTCGAGCCGCCGGCCCGGCCGCCCGACGTCGCGGAGTTGCGCACCCGCCTGGCCCACGCGGAGCAGAGCTACCGGCACGCCCGGTACCCGGAACTGCTCGTCCTGCTGCCCGGCCTGGTCGACGCCGTCCGCGCGGCGCGGGCCCGCCGGCCCGGTCGGGCGACCGGCTGTCTGCTGGTGCGGGGGTACGGCCTGGTCGCGCTGGTGCTGCTCAAGGTCGACCGGCCGGAGGTGGCCTGGCTGGCCGCCGACCGGGCGGTGGCCGCCGCGCAGGTCACCAGGGACCCGGGGGTGGCCGCCACCGCCACCGTGCCGCTGGCCCAGGCCCTGCGCCACGGCGGCCGGGGGCGGGCCGCGATGGAGGCCGCCGCCGTCGCCGCCCACCGCCTCCTGTCGGGGCGTTCACCGGGCACGCCCTGGGCGACCTCGTCGACGACCGGTGACGGCCCGTCGGTCGACCCGGCCCTGCTCGGGACGCTGCTGCTCCAGGCCGGCCTGGCCGCCGCCGGGCGGGGTGACGGGCGGGCCGCCCGGGATCTGCTCGACCGGGCCGGCCGGGCCGCCCGCGAAGCCGGGGCCGAGGGCGGCGGCGCGGCGGTCGAGGCCGCGCGGGTGGTCGCCGAGGCCGCCCTCGGCGAGGTCACGGCGGCGACGGTACGCCACGAGCGGCTGGTGGCCGGCGACGAGTGGCGGTGGCTGCCCCCCGAGCACCGGGCCGCGTACCTGCTCGACGCCGCCCATGCCTACGTGCTCGGCGGCAACCTGCTCCGCGCCGGCCGGGCGGTGCTGGAGGCGGAGCGCACCGCGCGCAGCGAGGTGCACGACCGCCCGGCGGTACGGCCCCTGGTCGCCGTGGTGGCCCGTTCCGCCGCCGCCCCGCCCGAACTGGCCCGCCTCGCCGCCACCCTCCGCGTCACCTGACCCGGCTAGCGGTCACCGTAGTGGTACCGGCAGGCGATGATCTCGACGTCGTCCTTGGTGATGCGGTACACCAACCGGTGTTCGCGATCGATCCGGCGGGACCAGAAGCCGGACAGCTCACCCCGCAGGGGCTCCGGCTTGCCGATGCCCTCGTATTCGTTGCGCATGACGTCCGCGATGAGGTCGTTGATGCGCTTGACCAGTTTGCGATCCGTGTGGCTGAGGTACTGGCTCCACGCCGTCGCGGTGAAGACCAGCCTCACGCGACGTCTCGTACGGTCGCCGGGTCGACCAGGTTCCGCTCGGCCGCGTCACCCTCGTCGAGCTCCGCGATCGATCGGCGCAGGGCCGCGGCGTTGCTCGGACTGCGCAGCAGGTACTCGGTCTCCTTCATCGACTCGTACTCCGCGAGCGGCACGATCACCACCGGCTCGTGACCCGACCGAGTGACCACCACTTCCTCCGCGTCGTTGATGACGCTGTCGAGTTCGGCGGCCAGGTTCTGCCGTAGCTGGGTGAAGTTCACGGTCCGCATGACCACCTCCGAGGTAAGTACAGAAAACTGTACCGGACCTCTCCCTATGCGCGCAGCGAGCGGTACAGCTCCAGGGTCTGGACGGCGATGGCGTCCCAGGAGAAGTGGTCGACGGCCCGCTGCCGGCCGGCGAGACCGAACGCCTCGGTGCGCTTCGGGTCGGCCAGCAACTCGTTGATCGTCGCGCCGAGGTCGGCGACGAAGCGGTCCGGGTCCAGCGGGTTGCCGCTGCCGTCGCCGGCCTGCTCGATCGGGACCAGGAGCCCGGTCTCACCGTCGGCGACCACCTCCGGGATGCCGCCGGTGGCGGTCGCCACCACCGCCGTCTCGCAGGCCATCGCCTCCAGGTTGACGATGCCCATCGGCTCGTAGACCGAGGGGCAGACGAAGATGGTGGCGTGGGTGAGCACCTGGATCACCTCGGGCTTGGGCAGCATCTCGGCCACCCAGACCACCCCGGACCGGTTGGCCCGCAGCTCGGTGACCAGCCCCTCCACCTCGGCGGCGATCTCCGGGGTGTCCGGGGCGCCGGCGAGCAGCACCAGCTGGGTGTCGGCGGGCAGCTCGCGGGCGGCGCGCAGCAGGTAGGGCAGGCCCTTCTGCCGGGTGATCCGCCCGACGTACACCACGCTGGGGCGGGCGGGGTCGATGCCGAGCCGGTCGAGCACGTCGGTGCCGTGGTCCGGGGCGTACTGGGCGGTGTCGATGCCGTTGTAGACCACCCGGACCCGGTCCGGGTTCACCGCCGGGTAGGCGGTCAGCACGTCCCGCCGCATCCCCGCGCTGACCGCGACGATCGCGTCGGCGGACTCCATGGCCGTCCGCTCGCACCAGGAGGAGAGCGCGTAGCCGCCGCCGAGTTGTTCGGCCTTCCACGGGCGCAGCGGCTCCAGGCTGTGCGCGGTCACCACGTGCGGCACCCCGTACAGCAGCTTCGCGGTGTGCCCGGCCAGGTTGGCGTACCAGGTGTGGCTGTGCACCACGTCGGTGCCGGCGCACCCGGCGGCCATCGCCAGGTCGACGCCCATGGTGCGCAGCGCGGCGTTCGCGCCGTCCAGGCCGGCCGGCTCGGGGTACGCGGTGACGCCCGGCTCGGCACGCTCCGCGCCGAAGCAGTGCACCCGGACGTCGGCGAGCCGGCGCAGCTCCCGGGCCAGGTACTCGACGTGCACCCCGGCGCCGCCGTACACCTCCGGCGGGTACTCGCGGGTCAGCAGGTCCACGCGCAGCGGGGCGGAGTCGGTCATGCCCGGCACCCTAGTGCAGAATCCGGCCGCGCACCGGTCACGGAACTGTGCCCGTACGAGTGGTGAAGTCGCAGCGGTATGGATAGCGTCTGGTCATGGCTGCCAAGGTGCTCGCGATCGTCCTGGCCGGCGGAGAGGGCAAGCGCCTCATGCCGCTCACCGCGGACCGGGCCAAGCCGGCCGTCCCGTTCGGCGGGATGTACCGCATGGTCGATTTCGTCCTGTCCAATCTGGCGAACGCCGGCTTTCTCAAGATCGTCGTGCTGACCCAGTACAAATCCCACTCGCTGGACCGGCACATCACCAAGACCTGGCGGATGTCGACGCTGCTCGGCAACTACGTCACGCCGGTGCCGGCCCAGCAGCGCCGGGGCCCGTGGTGGTTCGCCGGCTCCGCCGACGCGATCTACCAGAGCTTCAACCTGATCAACGACGAGCAGCCGGACCACGTGATCGTCTTCGGTGCCGACCACATCTACCGGATGGACCCCCGGCAGATGGTCGACGCCCACATCGCCTCCGGCGCGGCGGTCACCGTCGCCGGCATCCGGCAGCCGCTGTCGATGGCCGACCAGTTCGGCGTGATCGAGGTCGGCGAGGACGGCAAGCGGATCCGGGCCTTCCGGGAGAAGCCCACCGACGCGGTCGGCCTGCCCGACGCCCCGGACCAGATCTACGCCTCGATGGGCAACTACGTCTTCTCCTCCAAGGCGCTCTGCGAGGCCGTGGAGCGGGACGCGGCCGACAAGACCAGCAAGCACGACATGGGCGGCAGCATCATCCCGATGCTGGTCGAGCGGGGCGAAGCCAACGTCTACGACTTTCAGGACAACGAGGTGCCCGGCAGCACCGACCGGGACCGCGGCTACTGGCGGGACGTGGGGACGCTCGACTCGTTCTACGACGCGCACATGGATCTGATCAACGTGCACCCGGTGTTCAACCTCTACAACTTCGACTGGCCCATCTACACCGACCAGCCGCCCTACCCGCCGGCGAAGTTCGTCCACCAGTGGGGCGAGCGGGTCGGTCGGGCGGTCGGGTCGATGATCTCGCCCGGCGCGGTGGTCTCCGGTTCGCTGGTGGAGAACTCGGTCGTCTCGCCGAAGGTCAAGGTGCACTCCTGGGCGCAGGTCGACGGCGCGGTGCTGATGGAGGGCGTCGAGATCGGCCGGCACGCGGTGGTGCGCAACGCCATTCTCGACAAGAACGTCTTCGTGCCCGAGGGTGCCGAGATCGGCGTGGATCTGGAGAAGGACCGGCAGCGCTACACCGTCTCCGACAACGGCATCGTCGTCATCGGCAAGGGTCAGCGCGTCGAGCCCTGAGCCGGGTGTGACCCGGCCGACGCCGGGGAAGACAGCGCACCGACCCGTACCCCAAGGAGGTTTCCGCAGTGGCCCACCCCCGTGCCGGACAGCCCGCCGAGCCCGCCGACCTGGTCGACGTGCCCCGGCTGGTGACCGCCTACTACGCCGAGCACCCGGACCCGGACGACCCGGCGCAGCAGGTCTCCTTCGGCACCTCCGGCCACCGGGGGTCCAGCCTGCGCAACGCCTTCAACGAGGATCACATCCTCGCGGTCACCCAGGCGCTCTGCGACTACCGCCGGGAACAGGGTCTCACCGGCCCGCTCTTCCTCGCCCGGGACAGCCACGCGCTCTCCGCCCCCGCCGAGGTCAGCGCGTTGGAGGTGCTCGCCGCCAACGGGGTGACCGTGCTGCGGGACAGCCGCGACGGCTACACCCCCACCCCGGCGCTGTCGCACGCCGTGCTCACCCACAACCGGGGCCGCACCGACGGGCTCGCCGACGGCATCGTGATCACCCCGTCGCACAACCCGCCCGACGACGGCGGCTTCAAGTACAACCCGACCAACGGCGGGCCCGCCGACACCGACGTCACGACGTGGATCCAGGACCGGGCGAACGCGATCCTGGCCGCCGGGCTCAAGGAGGTCAGACGCATCCCGTACGCGCGGGCGCGCGCCGCCGACACCACCGGCACGTACGACTTCCTCGCCGGCTACGTCGACGACCTGCCGTCGGTGCTCGACATCGACGCGATCCGCGACGCCGGGGTGCGGATCGGCGCCGACCCGCTCGGCGGGGCCAGCGTCGCCTACTGGGGTGAGATCGCCGAGCGGCACCGGCTCGACCTCACCGTGATCAACCCGTTGGTGGACCCGACCTGGCGGTTCATGACCCTGGACGGGGACGGCAAGATCCGGATGGACTGCTCGTCGCCGAACGCGATGGCGTCGCTGATCGCCGCCCGGGACCGGTTCCAGGTCTCCACCGGCAACGACGCCGACGCCGACCGGCACGGGATCGTCACCCCCGACGGGGGCCTGCTCAACCCCAACCACTACCTGGCGGTGGCGATCGGCCACCTGTTCCGCACCCGGACGCGGTGGAGCCCGTCGGCGGCCGTCGGCAAGACCCTGGTCTCCTCCTCGATGATCGACCGGATCGCCGCCGACCTGGGCCGACCGCTGCTGGAGGTGCCGGTCGGCTTCAAGTGGTTCGTCCCCGGGCTGCTCGACGGCACTGTCGGCTTCGGCGGCGAGGAGAGCGCCGGGGCGTCGTTCCTGCGCCGCGACGGCAGCACCTGGACCACCGACAAGGACGGCATCCTGCTCTGCCTGCTCGCCGCCGAGATCATCGCCAGCACCGGCCGGACCCCGAGCGAGCACTACGCCGCGCTGACCGAACGCTTCGGCGCACCCGCGTACGCCCGGATCGACGCCCCGGCCAGCCGGGAGCAGAAGGCGGTGCTCGGCCGGCTCTCCCCGGAGCAGGTCACCGCCACCGAGCTGGCCGGTGAGCCGATCACCGCCACCCTGACCAGCGCCCCGGGCAACGGGGCATCCATCGGCGGGCTGAAGGTGACCACCGGGTCGGGCTGGTTCGCGGCCCGGCCGTCCGGCACCGAGGACGTCTACAAGATCTATGCCGAGTCGTTCCAGGGGCCGGAGCACCTGGCCCAGCTTCAGCAGGAGGCGAAGGCCCTGGTCGACGCCGTGCTGGAGTAGTCCCGGAGGTTGCCCTGCGCCCCGTCCGGCCACCGGGCGGGGCGCACGTCGTGCTGCCCCCGGTACCCGGAGTTTCCGCTCCGGGGCGTTTCGTGATCTCGACTCGATCGTTGCCCATGAGGCGACCGAAAACGGGATGAGGGGGGCGGACGATGACCTGGTCCAGGGCGGTCTCCAACCCTGGTTCCGAGATCGGTGTCGTCGAGCCCCGGGCAGCCCGTCCGGCCCGTGCCGCGTCGTCGGGACGTCAGCGGGAACTGGTCGGCCAGCTGCTGCGCTGCTATCCCGTCAGCTTCCTGGTGCTCGCCCCGTACGCGCTGTTGATCCTGCCGATGGCGGTGGTCAATGACAATCCGCGCACCGGCTTCATCATGTTCCTGGTGGGCCTGGCGTTGCTGGGCACCGTCACCGTGGAGACGTTCTGCCTGCTCCTCGGGCGGCCCGATCCGCAGTGGCGGCGCGGCATGCGCCAGGCGACCGCCCGGCACCCCGGGATCTATCCGGTGGCCCGCCTGGTCGTGCTGATCAGCATCGGGGCCGAACTGCTGGGGGCGCACCTCGGGGAGGGGAACCTCGTCGCGCAGATCTCCGGGGAGACGGCCGACACGCCGATGGTGGCGGTGACCAAGTTGTTCTCCGGTTGGGCGGCGCTCGGGTTCGCGCTGCTGGTCGCCAGCCACCTCGGCGGTTACCTGTCCAAGGCGAAGCTGTGCGCCTGGCTGGGCGCGCTCGTCGTCAGCAAGGCTGTCGTCACCGTGCTGACCGCCCTCACGGCGCCACTGATCGCCTTCGTCTTCTTCGCGGTCACCGCCGGGGTGGTCTGCGGCGTGTTCCGGTTGCGGTACCTGATGGTCGGCACGCTGATGTTGGTGCTGCTGTGGCCGGCCATGTTCGACTACCGCAACGGGTTACGGGAGGACCAGGGCGTCGCGGTGGACGACGCGGTCACCGCGACGGACCGGATGCGCCTGGACCGGCAACTGACTGTCGTCTCGGAGACGGAGGTTCCCGTCGACCTCGGTCAGCCCGAGGGCATCGACTACCTCAGGTACGGTCTGGTGCCACGGATCCTGGACCCCGACCGGCCGGCTCTGACGACCGGACAACAGATCAACCAGTACCTCGGCGGTAGCCGGACGTCGGCCTCCAACTTCCTGTTGCTGGGCAACATGTGGTTCTTCGACGGTCCCGACGGGGTGGTGGCCGTACACGCCTTCTGGGCCGGGTTCGTGGCGCTGTTGATGCGCTGGCGGGGCCGGCCCGGCCCGGCCCGGTTGAGTCTGGTCTGTCTGGTGTTCTCCGACGCGTTGCTGTGGTCCGGCACCTATCCCGACTCGATGATCGGGTTCGTGCAACACGTGGTGTCGGCGATGGCGGTCTTCTCTCTGCTGTGGTTGGCCCGCAGCTTCCCCGCGCGGGCGCGCGCATGACCCGTCCGGGGTGTGGTGCCCGGGTGGAACGTCAGCGGGAGTTCGTCCGCGGGCTGCTGCGGTGCTATCCCGTCAGCTTCCTCGTGCTCGCCCCGTACGCGGTGTTCATCGTGTCCTCCGGGCGTCCCGATCCGCAGTGGCGGCAGGGCATGCGACAGGCGACCGCCCGGTACCCCCGGCGGGACGGCCCGGTGCCGCTGCCGGTGGGTGCCGCCCGGTGACCGTTCGGGCCCGCTCCCGCGTCGGTCGTAGCGACGCCCCGGTCGTCCCCCGCAGCGGTGGTCGGGCCGTGCTCGCCCTGCTCGTCGGGGGGTTGTCCAGCGGCGGCAACCTGCTGGTGGCGATCACTGTCACCCGGCTGGAGTCGATCGGCGGGGTGGGCGAGTTCGCCCTGGCCTTCTCGTTCTACGTTCTCGGCTCCGGGCTGGTCCGCAGCATGGTGACCGATGCCGTCCTGGCGGCGGGGACGGGCGTCACCTCCGCCGCCCGGCGGGTCACCCTGCTCGGCACGGTCTGCGGCGCCGTGCTCGGTGCCGCCGGTGCGGGGTACGGCTCGCCCTATCTGGTGTGTGTGGGCCTCGCCCTGCCGGGTCTGGTGCTCTACGACTACACCAAGGCGATCGCCGTCGGCGTCGGCACCCCGTCGGGGGCGCTGGTGCAGGAGGCCACCTGGGCGGCGGTCACCGGTGGTGCCGCGCTGGCCGGCCTGCTCCGGTGGGTCGACGCGCCGTCCGTGGTCGGCGTCTGGGCGCTCGGCGGGGGGCTGATCGGCGTGGTCGTCGGGGTCCGGCGCGGCTACGCCCTGCGACCCGGCTGGCGCGTCGGCCGGGTGGAGAGCCGCGTCGCGGTGGGGTTCGGCACGCAGTTCCTGCTGACCACCGGATCGGCGCAGTTGTCGCTGAGCGCGGTGGCCGCCTTCGCGGGCACCTCGGTGGTCGGGGCGTTGAGCGCCGGAAGGACGCTGCTGGGGCCGGTGAACCTGGTGCTGTCCACCGCCGCCACGCTGACCCTGCCGTACCTGGCCCGCAGCCGTACCGAGTCCCGGGCGGTGCGGTCCAGGGCGGCCGTTCGGGTCTCGCTGCTCGTGGCTGCCGGCATCCTGCCGATGACGGCTGCGGTCGCCCTCCTGCCCGACGCGGTCGGCAGAACGCTGCTCGGCGGCAACTGGGACCTGGCCCGCAGCCTGCTGGTACTGCTGGCGCTGGAGAGCCTGTTCGCGGTGCCGGCTGCCGTCGGCTTCGCCGGGCTGCGGGTGGAGCAGGCGAACCGGCGGGCGATTCTGCTCGGCATCCTGCTGGGCGGATTACGGGTGCCCGTGGTCGTCGGCGCGGCGGTGCTGTTCGGGGCCACCGGCGCGGCCGGTGCGCTCGCGGCGCTCGCTCTGGTCAGCGCGGTCGCCTGGGCTGGCAGCTACCTGCTGCTGCTGCGGCACCGTGCGGCGCACCGCGCGCCGGCACACCGCCGGCTCGACCCGGTCCCGCCCGGCGGGTGAGCCGACCCGGGCCCGCCCGGCGGGTGAGCCGGGCGGGCCGCAGGGGACGGCCGACGGGTCAGGCGACGGTCGACAGGGCGGCGCGGACGCGCTCCACCACCGTCTTGACCCCCGCGTCGGTCAGCTCCGGATAGGTGGGCAGGTTGATGCCGCGCCTGCTTAGGTCGACGGTCACCGGGCAGTGCGCGCCCGGATCACGGTGCGCCGGCAGGTCGGGGATCGGCACGAAGAAGGGCCGGGTCTCCACGCCGAGCCGGTCGAGCGCCCGGGCCACCGCGTCCCGGGAGACGGCGTCCCCTTCGGGCCCGACCAGGAAGGCGGCCATCCACGGTGCGCGGCGGACGCCGGCGACCACCGGCTGTGCCGACAGCGCCGGCTCGTCGGCCAGCTGCGCCTCGTAGCCGGCGATCACCGCGTCCCGCCGGGCGATGATCTCGTCGGCCCGGTCGAGCTGGGCGCAGAGCAGCGCGGCGGACAGGTTGGTCATCCGGTAGTTGTAGCCCAGCACCGGGAAGTAGTACCGCCGCCGCGGGTCCATGCCCTGGTTGCGCAACAGGCGCATCCGGTCGGCCAGCGCCTCGTCGGACGTGGTCACACAGCCACCCTCACCTGCGGTGATCACCTTGTTGCCGAAGAACGAGAAGGTGGTGGCGTCGGCCAGCGAACCGGTCGGGTGCCCGTCGACAGTGGCCCCGAAGGACTCCGCCGCGTCGGCCACCAGGAGCAGGCCGTGCCGGTGGCACAGCGCGCGCAGGGCGGGATAGTCGGCGGGGTGGCCGTACAGGTCGACGGCGATGACCGCCCGGGTGCGTGGCCCGATCGCGGCCTGGACCGCGGCGGGGTCGATGCACCAGCTCTGTGGCAGCACGTCCACACAGACGGCGCGTGCCCCGCAGTACGCGACGGCGTTGGCGGTGGCCACGTAGGTCATCGCGGGGACGATGACCTCGTCGCCCGGACCGATCCCGGCGGCGGCCAGGACCAGGTGCAGGGCGACCGTGCCGTTCGTCGTCGCGACCGCCGTCCCGGTGGCGCACCGCCGGGCGAAACGGTCCTCGAAGTCGTTGAGGTAGGGGCCCTGGGAGGATACCCATCCGCTCCTGAGAGCATCGAGAACGTACCGTTCCTCCAGGTCGGAGAGGCTCGGTCGGGCTACCGGATAGCGGTCGTCCCCCATGCTCACGGTGCTTCCTCCCTGGTGAGTTCGGCGGCGAACGTGGATCTGGGCATCGGTCCCGGTCGTCCCTGCGCCACCCACCGCAGCACGTCGAGGTAGTCGCCACCGGTCGCCGTCCAGGTGCGGGCGGCCAACCGGCCGTTGGCGTGCCGGGCGGCGGTGGCGTAGTGCGCCCGGTCGGCCAGCAGCCGCTGGACCGCCTCGGCGAGGGACGCCGGCTCCGTGGCCCGGAAGACCGCCGCCTCGGCGCCGGTGAACTCCAGTTGCGCCAGCAGTGGCTCGGCGTCGGCGCAGGCGACGGGCAACCCCCAGCTGAACGCCTCCAGCATCGCCCCGCTCGCCGCCTCCCAGAGCGACGGGATCACCACGGCGTCGGCGCGGGCGTAGAGGGCGTTCAACTCGTCGAGGGTGACGAACCCGGGGAAGGACACCCGGCCCCGCAGGTCGGGGAGCGCGGCGCGGGCGAGCAGGCGACTGGCCTCGGGCTCGACCAGCGGGCCGGGACAGACCAGCCGGCACTGCGGGAGCGACGCCATCGCCTCCAGCAGCGTCGCGTGGTTCTTGTGGGCCGCGGTGGAGGACGGGTAGACCAGCAGGCCCGGTTCCGGTCGCGCGGCGGCGCGGGCGGGCGCGGGCTGGAACGTCGGGGTCGGGATGAGCGCGGTCCGCTCCGCCGCCTCGGGGAACAGCCGCAGGGTCTCCCGGTACGGGTGCGGCCAGGTGACCACGAGGGCGGACGCGCGGGCCACGTTCTCCCGGACCACGGCGGCGAAGCCGGGGGCGTGGAAGGCGGCGTGCAGGTGTCGCAGGTCATGCACGACGACGACCGACGGGCCGGGCCCGATCGGGGCGCTGTGGAACGGGTACAGCGTGATGTCCGATCCACGCTGCCGGGGGACCGAGCGCTGCCGGACCACGTTGACCGCCCTCCGGACGGCGAGCGAGTCGCGGACCCGCGTGGGTGTCCAACGGCGCAGCAGTTGCCCGGGGGCGGTGTCCGAGCGCAGTGGCTGGCCGATTTCGCTCCAACCGATCTGATCAGCGGACACCTGGTCACGCCACTGGTCGAGGGTGCCGCGCAGGACGTTCACCCGCAGGTCGTGGGAGGGGTCGGCGGCCATGCCGGTCAGCAGGCCGTAGGTGAAGGCTTCGACCCCGGCGGCGTGGCCGGGCCGGATCGGGGTGGCCTCGACGGTGATCCTCATCGGTCCACCCGCACGAGGCGTCCCATCCGCTCGTCCTCCAGGAGTTGTCGGTCGGCGTCCACCATCACCCGTACCAGGTCGCCGAACAGGGTCTTCGGCGCCCAGCCCAGGTGCCGCCGGGCCTTGCTGAAGTCACCGATGAGCGCGTCGACCTCGGCGGGCCGGAAGTAGGCGGGGTCGATCTCCACATACCGCTGCCAGTCGAGCCCGACCCGGTCGAAGGCGGCCTCGACGAACTCGCGGACGGAGTGTCCCTCGCCGGTGGCCACCACGTAGTCCTGCGGGGTGTCCTGCTGCAGGGCAAGCCACATCGCCTCGACGTACTCCGGGGCGTAACCCCAGTCCCGGACCGCGTCGAGGTTGCCCAGGTAGAGTTTGTCCTGGATGCCGGCCTCGATCCTGGCCACCGCGCGAGTGATCTTGCGGGTCACGAAGTTCTCGCCCCGCCGGGGGCTCTCGTGGTTGAACAGGATGCCGTTGACGCAGAACATGTCCCACGACTCGCGGTAGTTGACCGCCGACCAGAAGGCGTAGACCTTGGCGCACGCGTACGGGCTGCGGGGGTGGAACGGGGTCTCCTCGCGCTGCGGGGGCGGGGTGGAGCCGAACATCTCCGAGGAGGACGCCTGGTAGAAGCGGCAGCCGATGTCGGCCGCCCGCGCCGCCTCCAGCATCCGCAGGGCGCCCAGCCCGGTGACGTCCGCGGTGTAACCCGGGATGTCGAAGGAGACGCGGACATGGCTCTGCGCGCCGAGGTTGTAGATCTCGTCAGGCCGGATGTCCCGGATCAGCGAGGTCAACGAGGCCGGGTCGGACAGGTCGCTGTAATGGAGGAAAAGGCGTGCGTCGCCACTGCGGGGATGCACATCCACGCCGTCGATCCGCTCGGTGTTGAACGAAGACGATCTTCTTTTTATCCCGTGCACCGTGTATCCCTTGTCGAGCAGGAACTCCGCCAGGTAGCTGCCGTCCTGGCCGGTGGTGCCGGATATGAGTGCCACTCGCGACATGGAGGTCCTCTCGTGCTGTGCCAGAGACTTTTTCCGCGACATCCTTATACCCTCATCCGGGCGGCCGGCCACCATTCCTCGGCCCGTGGCGGCGAATTGAATAAAATTGCGAGGCGTGGTCACTGAATGGCCGTTCGCTCGTTGGCCCACTCAGTTCCACCTCTTGAGCGAGGAGCGAGGATGGCCAGCGACACCACCCCCGCGGCGGACGTCAGAACACGGTTGGCGAGTGTCGACCGGGGGAAGTTCCGGGTCCTGGTCACGGCGAGCTACTTCAGCCCCGGCTGGCGGGCCGGAGGCCCGGTCCGCTCCATCTCCGACGTGCTCGACACGGCCAGCGCCGACGTCTCGACGACCCTGCTGACCCGGGACCGTGACCTCGGCGCCAGCGATCCCTACGCCGGGCTCTCCGGCACCTGGGTACGACGTGGCCGGACGCGCATCTTCTACCTCGGTGTCCGACACCCGGCGCACTGGCGGACGCTCTGGCGTTCCCTGCGGGCGGTGCGATTCGACCTGCTCTACGTGAACAGCGTCTGGTCGACCTTCTCGATTCTGCCCATCGTCGCGGCCCGGCTCGGCCTGCTGCGGGTGGATCGCATCCTGGTGGCTCCACGGGGCGAGTTCGGTGCCGCCGCTCTCGGCCTGCACCGGGCCCGTAAGCGGATGTTCCTGGCCGGCTGGCGATGGATGCTGCGGGGGCCCAGGGTGCTGTGGCACGCCAGTACGCCGCTGGAGGCCGTCGACATCCGACGGGCGCTGCCCCGGGCCCGGATCGGTGTCGTCGCGATCGCCAGTGGCCCGGAGCCGCGTCGCGCGCCGGCCGAGTTGCCGGCGACCGACCACGCACGACTGGTCTTCATCGGACGGATCTCCCCGATAAAGAACCTGGACCTGCTGATCGCCGCGCTCGCCCAGGTGCGGGCGCAGGTGCGGCTGGACATCTACGGCCCGCTGGAGGACTCGAAGTACTGGCAGCGCTGTGTGGAGCTGCGAGCGGCCCTGCCGGACCCGTCCGTGGTCAGCTACCGGGGAGAGCTGCGCCCCGAGCAGGTCGGCGAGACCTTCTCCCGGTACGACGCGTTCGTCCTGCCGACCCGGGGTGAGAACTTCGGCAACGCCATCGCGGAGAGCCTGGCGGCGTGCTGCCCGGTGATCTGCTCGGACCGGACACCGTGGACGACCGTGTTGCGCGACGGTGGCGGGCAGGTCCTCACCGAGTTGACCCCGGCGGCGTTGGGTGCACTGGTCACCCAGCTCGCCACCGCCTCGCCCGCGCAGCGGCAGGCGGCCCGGGCGGCGGCGGGGGCCGCCTACCGCCGGTGGCGGGCGAGCCGGCCGCGGATCAGTGTTCTCGACCAGGCACGGCAGACGATCACCGACCCGGTGCGCCGGGTGCCCCCACAGGGCCGGTCGTCGTGAGACCGACCCGACCGCCCGCCGGGCGGTGCCCCCAATCCCACCATCGGCTACGAGGAGGCGTCCAGTGACCCGGGTGATGACCGTCGTCGGGACCAGGCCGGAGATCATCCGCCTGGCCCGGGTGATCGACATGTTGGACCGGACCGTGGAGCACACCCTGGTGCACACGGGACAGAACTGGGATCCCGCACTGTCCGACATCTTCTTCACCGAGCTGGGTGTCCGGTCCCCGGACCGCTTCCTGCGGGCCGACACCCGGTCGCTCGGCAGCCTGCTCGGTGCCGTGCTGGTCGGCACCGAGCAGGCGATCGGTGAGCTGCGCCCGGACGCGCTGCTGGTGCTCGGCGACACCAACAGCGCCATCTCGGCGTTGATGGCGCGACGGATGAAGGTTCCCGTCTACCACATGGAGGCGGGCAACCGCTGCTTCGACCTCAACGTCCCGGAGGAGACCAACCGCCAGCTGGTCGACCACGTCGCCGACTTCAACCTGGTCTACTCCGAGCACGCCCGGCGCAACCTGCTCGCCGAGGGCCTGCACCCCCGCCGGATCCTGCACACCGGCTCACCCATGCGGGAGGTGCTCGACCACTACCGGCCGCAGATCGAACGGTCCGCCATCCTGGCGCAGCTCGAACTCGAACCGGGCGGCTACTTCGTCGTCAGCGCCCACCGCGAGGAGAACGTCGACCACCCGGATCGACTCCGCCGGCTGCTGGACTGCCTCTGCGCCGTCCGCGACGAGTGGCGACTGCCGCTGCTGGTCTCCACCCACCCGCGCACCCGCAAGCGCCTGGAGTCGCTCGCCGTCGACGGCACGCTCCTGGACGGCATCACCTTCCACGAGCCGTTCGGCTTCTTCGACTACGTCACCCTGCAACGGCACGCCCGGTGCACGCTGTCCGACAGCGGCACCGTCAGCGAGGAGGCGGCGATCCTCGGGTTCGCGGCGGTGACCCTGCGCGAGTCCATCGAGCGCCCCGAGGCGCTGGACTGCGGGGCGATCGTGATGACGGGTCTGGACCCGGCCGGGGTGGTGGAGGGCGTGCGGGTGGTGGTGGCCCAGGTGGCGGCCGGCCCGGTCGCCTGCCCGCTCGACTACCAGGTCCCGGACACGTCACGCCGGGTGGTCGACTTCATCCTCTCGACCGTGCGCCGGCATCACGACTGGGCGGGCATCCGCCGCTGACCGGCTGACCGGCCGGGCCGGCACGCCCGTGACCACCGTGCCCGCCGGGACGTCCCGGGTCACACAGGCGCCCGCCCCCACGATGGCGTCCCGGCCGACCGTCAGCCTCGGCAGGACGGCGGCGGTGGTGCCCACCATGACGCCGTCGCCCAGGCGGCAGTAGCCGGAGATCGCCGCGAGCGGGTTGACCGAGACATGGTCACCCAGGACGGCGTCATGGCCCACGGTGCAGTTCTGGTTGAGGTGTACATGGCGGCCCAGCGCCACGTTCGTCGTCACCCTGGCACCGCCGGCGGCGAACAGGCCCTCCTGGAAGACGCAGTCCGGGCCGATCTCGGCAGCCGGATGCACCACGGTGGCGGCGGGCAGGCCGTACCGGGCGAGCACCTGGTCGGTCTCGCGGCGCAGCTGCGGGTGTCCCACCCCCAGCGCCACCCGGGTGGTGGACGGCTGCCCGGCCAGCCAGCGGGTCGGCCCGAGGAACGGAACACCGAGCCGACGCACGAGTTCCACATTGGGCTCGGTGGGGTGGTCGTCGACGAAGCCGAGCACCCGCCAACTGGTCCCGTCGACCGGCCGGGCGTTCAGCAGTCGAATTACGCCGTATATCTCACGGCCCATCCCGCCCACACCTACGATTACCACGTCGGTAGTCAACCGTTGCTCCCTCGGCCACGGAGAACGCCGGTCGCTCTCCGTCATCTGGACCCCCTCGCGGCACCGACCGCGCCGGCAGGGCAGCGGTGGCCGGTGTCCGTAGGTCGCGAGGGCATCCGGTACGGGCCGCGCCCGACGGCTTCCGACGCCCTCCTCGCTGTCATTGCGTTCCCGATACTCAGGTGGAGTGCCGATCCGCGGACGGCACGGTGAAGGTGGGCCCGATGGTAAAGCTGACAAGAACCCGTCCCCCCGACGATGCTGCGGCGTCGTCGAAGCGGGCGGTCCGGTCCGCCGACACCGCGCGCAACTACCGGGTGGTGGCGACCGCAGGTGTGTTCGAGCCGGGCTTCCGTGGTGGTGGCCCGATCCGTTCCCTGCGGTTCATCCTGGACACCCTGCCGGGGGACCTCGACGTCACCCTGATCACCCGGGACCGGGATCTCCACTCGCCAGCACCCTACCCCGGGCTGTCCGGACGGTTGCTGCGGCGCGACGACCGCTCCGCCGTGTTCTACCTGGACCCCCGGGCACCGCGGCACTGGGTCCGACTGATCCGGCACGTCCGCTCCCGCCCGATCGACCTGCTCTACGTCAACAGCATCTGGTCGCTGTTCTCGGTGCTGTCGATCCTGGTGGTGGCGCTGCGCCTGGTGCGTGTCGGGGCCATCCTGGTCGCCCCGCGCGGTGAGCTGTCGCCCGGCGCCCTCGCGATCAGGACCGCCAAGAAGCGGCTCTTCCTGGCGGTGTGGGCACCGCTGCTGCGCCGGTTGCGGGTGCGCTGGCAGGCGTGCAGCGGTCTGGAGGAGAAGCAGATCCGGGCGAACATGCCGTGGGCGCAGGTGATGGTGAACGGCAATGAGAGCCCGATCCCGGAGCACCCGGCACCGCCGGCCCGCGCGCACGACGGGCCGCTGCGGTTGGTTTTCGTCGGCCGGATCTCGCCGATGAAGAACCTGTCCACGGCCCTGGAGGCGGTGGCCGGCACCACCCGGCCGATGGAGTTCGACATCTTCGGGCCGCCGGAGGACCCGCACTACTGGTCGCGATGCCAGCGGATCATCGCGGCCATGCCGGGCCACGTCCGGGTCCGCTACCTCGGCGAACTCGCGGCGGCGGACGTCCTGCCGACCTTCAGCCGGTACGACGCCTTCCTCTTCCCCACCCTCGGCGAGAACTTCGGTCACGTGATCCTGGAGAGCCTGGCCTCCGGCTGCCCGGTCGTCTGTTCGGACAACACGCCGTTCAGTGAGCTGATCGCCGACACCGGCGGGCTGGTGGTACGGCCGGCGACGGCGGCCGGCCTCAGCCGGGCTCTCGACCTGCTCGCCGCCCGGTCGCCCGAGGAGCGGGCCGAGGCGAAGGGCACCGCCGGACGGCGGTACCGGCACTGGCGGCAACGCCATCGGGAACCGAACGTGCTGGCGCATGCCCGCCAGTTCTGTCGCTGATCCCGTCCGGGGCGGAACCGGCGTCACCCTGGCCGGACCCGACTCGTTTCCCCAGTGACCGGGCCCGCCTGCCCGGTCCGGTGGTCCGTAGCCGTCCCCTGCGATCGAGGACAGTCAGTGCCCAGTCGTGTTCGTACGATGGCCCGGCGGGTGCGGGACCATCTGGCCGCGTCCCGTGACCCCGAGGCGTTCGTCCGGTCCCTGGGGGTCAACCTGACCGGTCGGGTCAGGTTCTACGGGGTCAACCGGGCGATGTTCGGTTCGGAGCCGTGGCTGATCACCATCGGCGACAACGTCTACATCACCTCCGAGGTCCAGTTCGTCACCCACGACGGTGGCACGTTGATCCTGCGCAAGGACCATCCCGACCTCGACTGGACCGCGCCGATCACCATCGGCGACGACGTCTACATCGGCATGCGGGCGATGATCCTGGCCGGCGTCACCATCGGCAACCGGTGCGTCATCGGGGCCGGTTCGATCGTGACCCGGGACATCCCGGACAACACCGTGGCGGCCGGGGTGCCGGCGCGGCCGGTGCGCACCACCGACGAGTACCTCGAACGGCTGCTGGCCAAGTCGCTGGGCATCGGGCACCTACCCGTCCCGGCCAAACACGCGGCGATGAAGCGGATCTACGGCGTCACGACCGGCTGACGTCCGCCGGGACACGACGTCCGCCGGTGCGGTCCCGCCGGGGCACGGGCCACCGGGTCAGGCCCGCCGGGGCCACCGGGTCAGGCCCGCCGGTACGCCACCTGCGGCGGCGGGAACTGGTGGACTCCGGTGATCGTGATCGCGCCCAGCGCCCCGGTCACCCCGGTCACCTCGTAGCCGAACCGGTCCCCGGTCATCGCCGCCGCGCCGGCACCGAGGTTCAGCGTGGTGGTGGCGCCGACGCCACTGACCCGTACGGCGGGCGGCGTGGTGCCGCTGGCCTGCCAGACGTGCGCGTACCAGTGCCAACCGGCGGGCAGCACCACGGGAGCGACCAGCACGGACTCCCGCACCCCGACCGAGGTGACGGCGACGGTGCCGAAGTCGGCGATCGGGCCGAGGACGGCGGGACGACCGGTGGCCGGATCGTGGGCGTACACGCCGTGCCGCAGCACGCCGGTGCCGGCCACGGTGACCTCCACACACGCCCGGTCGACCGGGGTCGGTGCGGCCAGGAAGACCGGGTGCAGCAGGAGCCGCTGGTAGGTGCCGGTGCAGGTGCGGCTCAGCGTCGGGCCGGACCGGACGAGGAAGTAACTGCCCCGGGGTCCGGTCGCCCCCGGTAGCGGTCCCGATGCGACCTGGTCGGGTTCCGCGCGCCACGTCCCGTACCCGGGGGAGACCGGCACGTGGTACGGGATGCCGTCGACGGTGACCCGGTCCGGCACGTCGAGGTTCGTCGGGCCGACCGGGACCAGCAGCCGGTGGAACAGCTGCGGCGCCGCCATCTCGGCCTGCGCCACGGTGCCGACCCGTTCGATCACCACGAAGTCCTGGCCGTCGGCGGACACCACGATCTCGGTGGCGGTCGACGGCGGCGTCAGATAGCGGCGGTAGGCGGTGCCGGTCACCGACTCACCGGCGGCCAGGGTGCGGCCCCAGACCAGTTGCGGGTAGTTCTTCTTGAGGCTGGAGCTGATGAACCAGCCCTTGGCCGTGGTGTAACGGACCCGGATCTCGGGCGTCCCGTCCGCGACCGGCAGCAGCCCGACGGCGATGCCCCACTGTGGGACGCCCCCGCCGCTGACCACCCACTGGGTCATGCTGCTCGCCGGCATCAGCCGGTTCCGCAGCGTCGCCGGGGTGAAGTCGGTGAGCGCCGTCAGGGTGTCGATGTTCGCCCAGACGGACCAGTTCAGGCCGCCGGCCACCCCCACGTTCGGCATGAACTGCCGACGGGTGCCGCCGGCCACCGGGGTCAACGGCCCGCACTGGGTGACCCCCGCGTTGAGGGTGAACCGGCTCAGGGCGGTGACCGTCTGCGCGACGATCAGGCTGCCACCGGGCGACCAGCGGTATTCGTTCGAGATCCGGCACAGGGACGGGAGTTGCGGCATGATCGTGGCGATCGGGGTGCCGATCCGCGCTCGGGCCGTGTCGATCATCCCCTGGTAGGTGGGGATGACGTAGGACTCCCGGATCACCAGCTCCTGGCCGGTCGACCGGCCGGCGGGCACCGGCCGGCCGTCGAGTTCGACGGCCGCCGTGTGGGAGTGGGTGGCCGGGCGGATCTGCACGTCCGGGGTGAGGCCGGTGATCGGCACGGTGGTCCGGTTGGTCGCCCCCGAGACGTGGGTGAGCGGCGCGGTCGGCCTGACCCGGGCGCCCTGGGCGATGCCGTCCACGATCGTGTACGGGTTACCGAACAGCAGGCTGCTGGTGCTGGTGATGGCGAGCAGGGTGAAGATGCGGCTGCCGTCGCTCCACTGCGAACCCACGTCGGTGGTCGTCTTGCCGTGGTTGGTCACGACGATCTGGTTGCCGACGTTGTAGCCGTGGTTGCCGCCGACGTACGACCAGCCGGTGTTGATCGGGCAGTTGTCGTCCGAGGTGTCGTGGATACTGGTGCCGACGGCGGACATGACCGGCCACACCTGGGCGTCGGTCGCGGTCGAGGGCACGAGGCTCACCTGGGGCAGGCCGGAGTGCCACAGGCCGACCATGCTCTCCGCGTACGCCAGGTTGACGGGCATGACCACGTCCCGGGTGGCGTCGATCCGCGATCGGACGGACATCAGGGCGTTGGACCGGTAGACGATCAGCTCAGCCATCCTCCACACCTCCGGTGTTGACCTGCGACGATGCTGTCACTGTGCGCGTTTGTGCCGCTGGCGGCGGTTGTCGGTCGGCTCCCGGACAGCGCCGACGGCCGTTCGGTGGACCCTGGCCGGGCAGCGGCGATGGACAACTGCGAACTTTGTCCTTAATAGGATGAGGTGCCCGATTCTGCCGTAATGTGCTGCACACCTGCTCGATGAACAGGTGACGTGCGTATTCGGGGGGTTGTTCATGCGCATTCTGATCACTGGGGGGGCCGGTTTCATCGGCGCCAACCTGGCCCGCGCCGCCCTGTGCGAGCCGGCCGTCAAGGAGGTCAGCGTCCTGGACGACCTCTCGGTCGGGCTGCGGGGCAACCTCGACGGGCTGGACGTCGATCTCGTCGAGGGGTCGATCCTGGACCCGGCCGCCCTGGACACGGCGATGGCGGGCCGGGAGGCGGTGGTCCATCTGGCCGCCCTGCCCAGCGTGCCCCGCTCGCTGCGCGACCCGCTGGCCTCCCACCACGCGAACGCCACCGGCACGTTGATGGTGCTGGAGGCGGCCCGACGGCATGACGTCGGGCACGTGCTCGTCGCCTCCTCCTCGTCGGTGTACGGCATGAACCCGGCGCTGCCCAAGGTGGAGCTGACCTGGACCCGTCCGATGAGCCCCTACGCGGCCAGCAAGCTCGCCACCGAGGCGTACGCCCTGGCGCACCAGGCGTCGTTCGGGCTGCCCACGCTGGCCTTCCGGTTCTTCAACGTCTTCGGCCCCGGGCAGCGGCACGACCACGCGTACGCGGCCGTCATCCCCCGGTTCACCCACGCCGCCCTGCGCGGCGAGCCGGTGGTGGTGCACGGCGACGGCACCCAGTCCCGCGACTTCACCTATGTCGGCACGGTCTGCGACGTCATCCTCGACGCGCTCCGCCGCCGGGTGCACCACCCGCATCCGGTCAACCTCGCCTTCGGGGCGCGGGTCAGCCTGCTCCAGGTGCTCGACGAGTTGGAGGAGCTGTTCGGGCGGCCGATCGACCGGGAGCACGCGCCGCCCCGTACCGGTGACGTCCCACACTCGTTGGCGGACAACACCACCCTGCGGCACCTGTTCCCGGACGTCACCCCCGTCGACCGGGTGCAGGGGCTGCGGGCGACGGGCGAGTGGATGGCCGAGCGGCTGGGCGTCGTCCCTGCCCCACTCCGGTGATCCGGGCCGTGGGCCGGGCCGCCGCTGAGGCGGTCGCTGCCAGGCTCCCTACTGCCGGGCCGGTCGCTGCCAGGCTCCCTACTGCCGGGCCGGTCGCTGCCAGGCTCCCTACTGCCGGGCCGGTCGCTGCCGGGCCGCCTGCTGCCGGGCCGGTCGGCGCCGGGCCGCCGGTTGCCGGGTCGATCCCTGCCGGGCTCACAGCTGCCGGGGCGACGGTTGCCACCGGGGCGACGGTCGTTGCCGCGCAGCCGGTCGACACGACGGTCGCCTCCCTGGTCCCGACGTCCGATGCGGCATCGACGTCCGGCCCGCCGTCGGGGCCCAGTCGGGACCGCACGGTCACGGTCGGCATCGCCACCGCGATGGTGGCCAAGGGGATCGGCCTGGCCGCGCCGCTGGTCATCACGCCCGCCTGTTTCCGGTATCTCGGCGACCAGCGGTACGGCCTGTGGATGGCGATCACCGCGCTCACCGGGATGGCCTGGTTCGCCGATCTGGGGCTGGGCAACGGGCTGCTCACCCGGCTCGGTCAGCTGGCCGACGACCCCCGCCAACAGGCCCGGGAGATCTCCGGGGCCTTCGCCACCCTCGGCGTGGTCGCGGTGCTGCTGCTGGCGGCACTCGTGGTGGTCACCCCGGTGGTGCCCTGGGTGGAGCTGTTCGCCGTCCGCGACCCGACCGTCGCCGCGCAGACCGGCACCCTGGTCCTGATCTGCTTCGGCGCCTTCGCGGTCAACATCCCGCTCTCGCTGATCCAGCGCATCCAGTACGCCCGCGGTCAGATGGTGCAGAGCAGCGTGTGGCAGTCGGCCGGTGCGCTGGCTGCCATGGCCGTCGTGCTGGTCGCCATCGCCGCCGACTGGGGACCGTTGGTGGTCGTCGGCGGCGCGGTGCTGGCCGTGCCGGTGACCAACCTGCTCAACACGGTGACCTACTTCTGGTCCGCCGGGCCCGCCGACCGGCCGACGCCGCGACTCGTGCACCGGGAGACCGTCGTCGGCCTGCTCCGGCTGGGCCTGCAGTTCTTCGCGCTCACCATGATGTCGTCGATCGCGCTGAACGTGGACAACCCACTGGTCGCGAACGTCCTGGGACTGACGGTGGCGGCGCACTACGCGGTCGTGGGAAAGCTGTTCGGGGTTCTGTGGATCTTCGTCGGACTGGTGGGCATGACGGTCTGGCCGGTCAACGGCGCCGCCCTGGCGCAGGGTGAGGTGGCCTGGGTACGCCGCAACACCCGGCGCATGGTGGCGCTCTACGGCGTGATCGTGGGAGCGGTCGGGCTGCTGCTGGTCGGCTACGGCCACCGGCTGATCGAACTCTGGGTCGGCACCGTCGACCGGTCGACCATCCGGCTCCCGGTCCTCGTCGGGCTGGCGGGCTGGTCCCTGCTGGTGGCGGTCACCTCCCCGTTGCTCATGGTGCAGAACAGCATCGGTCTGCTCCGGCCGCAGTTCGTCGGCTGGGCGTCGTTCCTGGTGCTGGCGACCGTGCTCAAGGTCTGGGGGCTGCGACAGTTCGGCCTGGCCGGCCTGCCCGGGGCGGCCTGCGTCGCGTACCTGCTCACCGTGGTGCCGGCGGCGCTGGTGGGATACCGGCGGGCCCTCGCCCGGTGCGGGCCGTCGTGACCGGCCGGGTCCGGGTGCTGCGGGTCGTCGGCGAGCTGAACTTCGGCGGCACCGAGATGCGCACCGCCGAACTGCTGCCCCGGCTCGCGGCCGCCGGCACCGAGCTGCACCTGGTCACCCTCAGCGACGCGGTCGGGCCGGGGCCGCTGGCCGACATGGTCACCCGGTACGGCGGCACCGTCACGGCGATGCCGCTCGACCCGCGCTTCCCCGCCCGCTTCCTACGCCTGCTCGGGCAGCTGCGCCCGGACGTGGTGCACGCCGACTGTGCCAACTTCTCCGGCGTGCCGCTCGCGCTCGGCGCACTGTGCGGCGTACCCGGCCGGGTCGCGCACTTCCGGGGGGACGACAACCAGCACCGCACCCTGCGCCGCCGGATCTACCGGTGGGTCTGTGGCCGGCTGCTGCGGATCTCCGCCACCGACATCCTCGGCGTCTCGCCCAGCTCGCTGACGTTCGGCTACCACCCGTGCTGGCGCGACGACCCCCGCTGCCAGGTGGTGCTCAACGGACTCGACCTCGACCGGCTGCGTCGGCCCAGCCCCGACGACCTCCGGACCCTGATCGGCGCGGGACCGGGGGACCTGATCTGCGTGACCGTGGGCCGGGCCTCGCCCGAGAAGCGCCGCTGGCTGCTGCCGCCGATCCTGGCGGCACTGCGGGACCGGGGCGTGTCCGCGCACGCCGTGCTCGTCGGGCCGGGCGACCCGGCCGACGACGACCGCGTCCGGGCGGCGGCGGCTGCCGCCGGGCTCGGCGACCGGGTGCACCTGCTGGGCCCGCGCGAGGACGTGGGCGGGCTGTTGCGGCAGGCCGATGTCGTCGTCCACCCCTCGTGCCTGGAAGGGCTGCCCGGGGGAGTGCTGGAACCCGTCGCGTTGGGCGTCGGCACGGTGGCCGCCGACCTGCCGGGGGTGCGCTTCATCGGCGAGCGGCTGCCCGGGGTGACCATCGTCGGCATCGACGCCCCGGCGCAGGTGTGGGCGCGGGCGGTGGACCGGGCGGCGGCGTTCACCGCGTCGACCGCCCCTGCGGTGGCCGCGGACCGGTTCGTCCACAGCGTCTTCGCCATCGACCGGGCCGCCGCCATCCACCTGGAGATCTACCGACGGTGGGCATCGGCCCGCCCGGGGCGGGACCTGGCGCCACGAGAGAGCAGCCGACCACCGGTCGGCTCGGGACGGTGGGAGAGATGACCGATCAGACCATGGTCGTCGGCCGGGAGCCATGGCCGGACGGGGCATCGACCGGGCGGACCGACCGTCCCCGTCCGCTGCTCGTCGGCGCGTACGCCTTCCCGCACGGGGACGCCACCTCCAACCGTCTGCTGCAACTCGCCCGGTCCGCCGCCCCCGAGGGCAGCCGCACCCTGGTCGTCAACGACTGGCCCTGCGAGGTCGCCTTCCCGGCCCGGCCGCCCGGCGCGGCCGGCGTCGACCTGGTCACCCTGCGGGTACGTGGTCTGCACCGGCTCACCCGGCTGCCGGCCCGGCTGGCCCGCCCGGTCCGGGTGCTGCGGGCCACCCGCCGGCAGGGGGTACGCCGGGGCGACGTGAGCGTGGTGCTGCTGCCGATGGCGCTGATGACCCTCGGCAACTGGACGGTCCTGCGCCTGGCGCTGCGCTGCCCGGTGGTGGTGGACGCCAGCGAGCGGCACGACCGGCGGCAGTTCCGGCACGGCTGGCTCACCCCGTACCTCGTCCGGCACCGTTGGTCGACGTTCCTGACCACCCGGCTCGTCGGTCGCGCCACGGCGGTCTCCACCACGCTGGCCGGCTATCTCACGGCACACGGGCTGGAGGTGCTGGTGGTGCCGCCACAGGTGGACTGCGACGACTTCCGGGCCGGGCAGCCGCCCGCCCTCTCCACCGGCCTGCGCCTGCTCTATGCCGGCACCCCCGGCCGCAAGGACATGCTGGACGTGATCGTCCGCGGGATCAGCCGGCTCGGCCCGGAGCAGCAGCGGCGGGTCAGCCTCACCATCGCCGGGGTCACCCGCGAGGACGCCGCCGCCCACTCGGATCTGGACGTCTCGGTGCTCGACGGCCTCTGCGCCGACGTGCGGTTTCTCGGCCGGGTCCCCCGCGCCACCGTGCTGGCGCTGCTCGCGGAGTCGCACTTCTCGATGCTGGTCCGCCCCACCGGCGGCTACGCGGCCAACGGCTTCCCGTCCAAGGTGCCGGAGAGCCTCGCCGCCGGCTGCCCCGTGCTGCTCAACCACACCAGCGACCTGGCCGCCTACGTGCACGACGGCGTCGAGGGGTTGGTGCTCGACGGCAACGGCCCGGACGATGTGCGGTGGGCGATCGAACGGGCGCTGCGGCTGTCCGACGAGGAGTGGACGGCGATGAGCCGGGCCGCCCGGTCGAGGGCCCGCGAGTCGTTCGACCACCGGGCCTGGCGGGACCGGGTCAGCACCTTCGTGGCGGCCGACGACCGGGGCTGAGCCGGACGGTATGACAAGCGGTGGGCGTCCCGATCGGGACGCCCACCGTCGTGCGGTCTCCGGCCCGGCACCGAAGTGTGATCTCAGCCCGGCACGGTGGGGCGATCAGCCCAGCACTGCGGGCGATCAGCCCAGCACCGGGGGGCGGTCTCAGGGCAGCACTGGTGCGGTCCCAGGCCAGCACGTGGTGCGGTCTCTCCGCCCAGCACGGGTGCGTGACCTCAGCGCAGCACCGGCACCGGCCGGCGCGGCGCGGCGTCCACCGGGGGGTGGACCTGGTGCGGGTGTGCCGGCGCGGGGGACGGCTCGACGCCGTCGTCGGCGTCGGCCGGGATGCCGGGCAGGTGCAACAGCACACCGGCGGTCACGAGCCAGAAGACGTACGGGTAGGTCTGTCCGGTGCCGAAGATGGCCGACTCGGTGACCTGGATCAGCAGACCGGTGACGACGAGCCAGACCAGACCCGAGTCGGCCCGGCGCACCGGTGCCCGCAGCGCGACCCGCCCGACGGCCAGCAGCAGCAGCGCCAGCGGTGCCACGGCGGCGAGCCCCAACTCCAGCAGCAGTTGCAGATAGCTGTTGTGCACCACGCTCACCCCGGCCCCGAAGGACTCGTCGAGACTGGCGAGGGCGAACAGGTGGTTGCGGGACGCGTACCCGAAGCCGAGGGCGGGGCGGTTCTGCCACCACAGGTCGACCGTCGCCTGCCACATCTCGGTGCGGCCGTTGGACAGGTCGCCGTCGGTGGGGTCGGTGAAGCGCAGTACGAGCTGCCGCATCCAGGGGCCGGCGAAGATGATCGGCAGCAGGTTGAACAGGTAGGCCACCAGGAGCCCCGCGGCCAGCCCGGCGGCGAGGCGGACCACCCGGCCCAGCCCGTGCCGCAGCACGACCCAGAGGGCGCCGACGAGCACGGCGATCAGCCCGGTGCGGGACTGGGAGAGCAGCAGGCAGGCGACGGCCGGCACCATGCCCAGCAGTTCCCGCCGCCGCCGTGACTGCTGGTAGACCGCCCAGCCCAGCGGGATGGTCAGGGCGCAGACGATGCTGAGCATGTTGGGGTTGTTGTAAAGGCCCTCGAACCGGTCGGTCTGCGACAGCGCGGCGAGGAGCGTGCCGTCGGTGAGCCCGAAGCCGAGGCTGATCAGGGCGGAGCCGCTGAGCACCAGATAGACCACGCGCAGGTCGGCCAGCATGACCGTCCGGTCCGACCACCGGAAGCGGATCAGGACGTGCACCAACGCGGCCAGCAGGAGCAGCGCGACGCCGCGTTGGAGGGTCTCCAGCGGCACCACCGACCAGGTGAAACTCAGCGTGGCGAGACCCGCCATCGCCCAGAGCGCGCCGATGAGCAGGCGGGTCCACGGGTCGAACCGGGCCACCGTGCGACCCGGCCTGCCCAGCGCCCAGACGATCAGGGCGGCGACCGCCGCGTACCGGGGATAGAAGCTGGCCTCCACCAGGGCCGGCAGCTTGGACGAGGCGCAGACCAGGAGCGCCACGGTCAGGCCCAGCAGCCACCGCCAGCCGTCCATCTGCTGCGCGAGCGCGAACAGCGCGAGCAGCAGCAACGCCACCGCCCCGACCGCGACCAGCGGGACGTTGACGCTGGCGACGGTGGTGGCCACCGCGACGGCGAACGCCCCGACGATCAGGCACAGTTGACCCACTCGGTTCCCCACGTGATGTCCTTTGACTCCAGCAGGCCGGCGGTGCCGGCGGTGGTCTGTTGGTCCGTCAGCGCGGCACGCCCGCCAGGCCCGGTCGGGCCTGGTCGAGCGCCCAGCGGGGCCGGGCGGCGTGCATCGCCGCGATCATGTCCGGCCAGCTCGGCGGGTGATAGCCGGTGACCTGGGCAAGGGCGTCCGCGCGCATCGACCGGTCGCAGGCGAACTCGTCGTCCGGCACCAGTTCGCCGGACCACCCGTACACCTCGGCGACCAGTCGGAGCAGGTCGTACTTCGTGATCGGTGCGGCGGCGACGTGGTAGAGGCCGGTCAGCTCCGCCCGGGGCAGGACCACCGTGCGCAGCAACCGGGCGAACTCCACGGTGGTGACCCCGCTGTAGATGGCCCTGGTGAAACCGTGTACCTGACCGCGTTGGGAGAGGAACCAGTCCACCAGGGAACGGTTCGTGGTCAGCTCGTGCCCGACGATCGAGGTACGCAGGGTGAGCGCAGCGACCCCGGTCGCCTCGCCCAGCAGTTTGGACCGACCGTAGAGGTCGGGCGGGTCGGGCAGGTCGTCCTCCACGTAACCGCCCCGGCGGCCGGAGAACACGCAGTCGGTGCTGACGTGCACGAGCCGGCCGCCGACCTGCGCGCAGGCGTCGGCCAGCAGATGGGGGAAGAGGGCGTTGAGGGTGACCGTGGGCACCGCGTCCTGCACGTCCGGTCGCTGCTTGATGACGCCGACGCAGTTGACGACGACGTCCGGCCGCAACTCGTCCACGAGTCGCCGGACGTGATCGAACCGGGTCACGTCGACGGCCGGGACGATGCGGTCGAGCAGGTGCCGGGGGAACCACCCGGCCCGGTCGTCGATGCTGCGGGCGAGACCGTGGACGTCGAGCTCCGGATCGTCGTCGAGTTCGCGCAGCACGGCGTGGCCGAGCATGCCGGTGACGCCGACGACGAGGACCCGTCGTGCCGGGCGTTGGTCGGCCTGGTGGTCGGTCCGCTGGTCGGCCTGGTGGTCGCTGCGCCGCCGGGGCACCCGGTCGGGTCGGCCGGTGTCGGCGGCGGTGCTCATGTCGTCACCACGGCCGCCGCGGCGGCCTGGACCTGCGCGCGCACCTCGGGCAGCGTCATCAACAACGACTCGATCTCCGGTACGGACAGTCGGCGGGCGTTGTGCGAGTGGAAGTCGGCGAGGCCACCGTGCTCGACGTCGCCCTCCTCGAAATAGAGGGAGTAGTTGAGGTCGCGGCTGTCCACCGGCACCCGGAGGAAGTCGCCGAGATCCTCGGCGAACGCCAGCTCCTCCCGGCTGGCCAGGGTCTCGTAGAGCTTCTCCCCGTGCCGGATGCCGAGCACGTTGAACTTGGCCGGCACCCCGAACAGGTTGCACAGCGCCGTGGCCAGGTCGCCGATGGTGCAGGCGTCGGCCTTGCGGATGAAGACGTCCCCCGGCTGGCCGAACACGAACGCGTGTTCCACCAGCTCGACCGACTCGGGCAGCGACATCAGGAAACGGGTCATCGTCGGATCGGTGACCGTCGGCAGACCGCCGCGGAGGATCTGGTCGATGAACAGTGGGATCACCGATCCACGCGAGTACATCACATTGCCGTAGCGCACACAGCAGACCCGGGTCCGGGCCGACGCGTTGTTGCGGGAGTGCGCCTGCGCCACCTTTTCCATCAGCGCCTTGGTCATGCCCATCGCGTTGACCGGATAGACGGCCTTGTCGGTGCTCAGCAGGACCAGCGTCTCCACGCCGACCCGCTCGCAGGCGTCCACCACGTTGGCGCTGCCGAGCACATTGGTGCGGACCGCCTCGAGCGGGAAGAACTCGCAGGAGGGCACCTGCTTGAGGGCGGCGGCGTGGAAGACGAACTCCATGCCCCGGGCGGCCTTGAGCACACTGTCGTAGTCCCGGACGTCGCCGATGTAGTAGCGGACCCGGTCATTGCCGAGGCGGTGCCGCATCGCGTCCTGTTTCGACTCGTCACGGCTGAGGACCCGCACCTCGGCGGCGCCGGCGTCGAGCAGTCGGGAGACCATTGTCTGGCCGAACGACCCGGTGCCCCCGGTGATCAGGAAACGCCTCTCCGAAAGCGAGGGAAGCATATCTCCTCCTGCCTGTTTCCCGGCGGACCATCCTCGGGAATCGCGATCTCGTCAATGGTGACCATACTGTTGCCATAACGAGACCGGGCGCGCTTCCGGTAAAGGGAGGAACAATCACGTTTCACATTTGCGGGGGTGCCATTGTCGACCCGCCCGGAGTGGCGGATGTGAAAGCGCGGATCGTTCGCCGTGAAGGTGGTAGGTCTGTTCCATGCCCAAAGTTGCTGTCCCCGCGGCGCAGCCGCGCGCCGGTGCCCACGGCCCGGCGGCCGGACGGGGGGCCGCCCCGGCGCCCCGGCGACCGTACGACCGCTGGAAGCGGCTCCTCGACGTGCTCGGCGCCCTCGTCGTGCTGACCGTCGGCGCACCGCTGCTGGCGCTCGTCGCCCTGGTCGTGCTGGTGACGCACGGGCGGCCGGTGCTGTTCCGGCACACCCGTCCCGGCCTGCACGGCGAGTTGTTCCAGGTGGTGAAGTTCCGCACCATGCGCCATCCCGACCCGGAGCGGGGGCTGGTGACCGACGCCCAGCGCCTCACCCGGGTGGGCCGCTGGCTGCGGGCGAGCAGCCTCGACGAGCTGCCGGAGTTCTGGAACGTGCTGCGCGGCGAGATGAGCGTGGTCGGTCCCCGTCCGCACCTGGTGCGGTACCTCGCCCTCTACAACGCCGAGCAGGCCCGCCGGCACGAGGTGCGGCCGGGCATCACCGGGCTCGCCCAGGTACGCGGGCGCAACTCCCTGAGCTGGGAGGCGAAGTTCGGCTACGACATCGACTACGTCGACCGGCGGTCCTTCCTGCTGGACCTGAAGATCCTGCTGACCACCGTCCGGGTGGTGCTCAGCCGGGAGGGCATCTCGGCTCCCGGCGCGGCCACCTGGCACGAGTTCACCGGCAACGACCGGCCGCCCGCGTCGGCGCCGGCTGGCGACGGGCCGAACGCGTCGTCGCGGACCGGCGACCGGCCGAACGGCTCGTCACCGGGCGGGGACCAGCCGAACGGGTCGTCGCCGGTCGACGACCGGGACGCCGCGTACCGCCGATGAACCGGGTGCTGCTGCTGGGTGCCGGTGGCTTCCTGGGCCGCCACATCGGTGCCGTGCTGGCCGGGCACACCGTCCTGCGGTCGCCCACCCGCGCGCAGTGCGACCTGGTCCGGATGGAGCTGCCCGAGTTGACCGCACTGGTCGCCCGGGAACGACCGGACGTGGTGGTCAGCGCGGCGGGCCGGATCGTCGGCTCCGGGCTGGACTTCGTGCGGGCGCACGTCGTGACCACCGCGAAACTGATCGAGGCGGTGGCCGTCGCCGCACCCGGGGCCCGGTTGATCCGGATCGGCTCGGCGGCGGAGTACGGCGTCGTGCCGTACGGCCTCGCCGTCGGGGAGGACCACCCGGCCGCACCCGTGAGCGAGTACGGGCTCAGTCACCTGGCCGCGACCCGCCTGGCGCAGCTCGCGGGCGACGCCGGCCGCCTCGACACGATCGTGCTGCGGGTCTTCAACCCGGTCGGGCCGGGAATGCCGGCGGGCAACATGCTGGCCCGGGTCACCGCGATGGTCCGGGCGGCGGCGGCCGGCGGGGCGGGGGACATCGCCCTGGGTCTGCACGACACCTACCGGGACCTCGTCGACGTGCGGGACGTGGCGGCGGCGGTGCTGGCCGCGACGCGGTGCGCCGTGGGCGCGGAGCGGGTCGTCAACGTGGGCAGCGGACGCGCGGCGGCGACGCGGGACGTCGTCCGGTTGCTGGCCGACGTGGCCGGGTTCCCCGGTGAGATCCGGCCCGGCACCTTCCCGCCCGACGCCACCCGCTCGGCCGCGGTGCCCTGGATGTGCGCCGACCTCGACCGTGCCCGTCGGGTGCTCGGCTGGGCCCCGGCGTACGACCTGACCGACTCGCTGCGCGCCCTGTGGCGGGCCGACGGCGCGCCACCCACCCGCCCGGTGGCCGGCGTGGCGGCGGGGTGAGGTCGATGCGGATCGGCCTGCTCACCCAGTGGTTCGACCCGGAGCCGGGCCCGGCGGCCCTGCCCGGGATGCTCGCCCGCGCCCTCGCCGACCGGGGACACGAGGTCCGGGTGCTCACCGGTTTCCCGAACTACCCGACCGGTCGGCTGGCACCCGGCTACCGGCTGGCCCGCCGCCTCGACGAGACCGACGGCCCGCTCCGGGTCCGCCGGGTGGCCCTCTATCCCAGCCACGACCGCTCCGCGCCGCGTCGGGTGGCGAACTACGGCTCCTTCGCCGTCTCCGCGCTGCTCTCCGGCACCCCGGCGCTGCGGGGCCTGGACGCCCTCTGGGTCGGCAACTCGCCGATCAGCGTCGCCCTGCCGATGTGGTTCACCCGGTACGTGCACCGGGTGCCGGTGCTGCTGCACGTGCTGGACCTCTGGCCGGACAGCGTGCTGGCCAGCGGCTTCCTCGGCACCGGCAGGGTGTCACGGACCATCGAGCGGGGGATGGCTGCCTGGTGCGGCGCGATGTACCGCAGCGCGGCCCGGGTCGCCCACGTCTCACCCGGTGCGGCGGACCTGCTCGCCGACCGGGGGGTGCCCCGGGAGAAGCTCGTGCACATCCCGGTGTGGGCGGACGAGACGCTGGGGGCCCGCACCGCCGACCTGCGCGCCGAACTCGGTCTGCGCACCGACCAGGTGGTGCTGGTCTACGCCGGGGCGCTCGGTGAGGCACAGGGGCTCGATTCGCTGATCGACGCCTGCGCGCGCACCGGTGACCCCCGGCTGGTCTGCCTGATCGCCGGCTCCGGCACCACCGAGGAGCGGCTGCGTCGTCGGGCCGGGGCGGTGGGAGCGACGAACGTCCGGTTCCTCGGGCAGCTGCCCCGGGACCGGATGCCCGCGCTGATGGCCACCGGAGACGCGCACTACGTGAGCCTGCGGCCCGGCGGCATGTCCGCGTACACGATGCCGAGCAAGGTGCAGGCGACCCTCGCCGCCGGGCGGGCGCTGCTGGTCGCCGCGGAGGGGGACGCCGCCGCCGTGGCGCGCGACAGCGGCGCGGGCATCACCGCCCGACCCGGTGACCCCGACTCGATCGCCGACGCCCTGCGGGAGGTCTGCGACCTGGGCAGGGAGAAGCTGGAACTGCTCGGTCAGGCCGGTCGGGGGCACTACGACCGGGTCTTCTCCGTGGCCGCCGGTGCCGACCGGGTCGAGCGGACCCTGCACGAGATGGTGGCCGACGGCCGGGTCAGGGCCAGTCGTCGCCCGCGCTGAGCCGGCGGCGCAGCAGCGCCTCCAGCGGTAGCGACTCGCCGTCGCGGCCACCACGGCCGATGACCAGCGGCGGCGGGGACGGCTCCGGCGTGGCGCCGAACAGCAGCGCGCGCAGGCTGGCCGGCACGGTCAGCAGGTGGAACCGTCCTGCCGCGTCGACCGCCCGGTGCCGGGCCCGGTCGACGTACCAACCGTGTAGCCCGGTCCGGTAGCGGTGCCGCCCGTCGTAGGACACGGCGACGAGGCGGGTGGTGGCGAGCCCCCGCTGTCGTGCCTCGGCGACGAAGGCGTCGACCAACTCCGCCGCCTCCGCCTGCTCCGCCGCACGCCGCCGCTCGTCGGCGGCGGCGTGCGCCTGCACCGCGTGCCGTCGCGTCTCGCGCCAGTCCGCGCCGTCGTCCGTGACCATCACCCGACGGTACGCCGGTCACCGCCGCCGTCGCCGCCCCGGGCCACGGCGGTCGGCAGGTCCACCGTGGACAGCAGGCAGCCGGGCAGCCCTCGCGGCCGGCCTCAGAGCAGGCCGGCCCGCCGGAGGGCGTCGGCCATCGCGCTGTCGGCGGGCGGCCCACCGCTGTCGCGCCCCTGGCGTCCCTGTCCGCCGCGCCCCTGACCACCCTGGCCCTGACCACCCTGGCCCTGACCACTCTGGCCCTGTCCGCCGCGCCCCTGTCCGCCGCGTCCCTGACCGCCTTGGCCCTGACCGCCGCGCCCCTGACCACCCTGGCCCTGTCCGGGCTGACCTTGACCGCCGCGTCCCTGACCGCTCCGCCCCTGCCCGGCCTGGCCCTGTCCGCCCTGGCCCTGGCCGCCCTGACCTTGACCGCCCTGGCCTCGGTCGCCGCGGCCCTGGCCGGCCCGGCCCGGTTCGCCCCGGTGCGGCCGGTCGGCGTCGGCCCCGCCGCCGCCCCGCCCGGCCCCCGCCGCCTCGTCGTCCAACCGCAGGGTCAACGAGATCCGCTTGCGCGGCACGTCGATGTCGAGCACCTTGACCCGGACCACGTCACCGGACTTCACCACGTCGCGCGGGTCCTTGACGAAGGTGTGCGACATCGCCGAGACGTGCACCAGGCCGTCCTGGTGCACGCCCACGTCGACGAACGCGCCGAAGGCGGCCACGTTGGTGACCACGCCCTCCAGCAGCATCCCGGGGGTGAGGTCGCTGATCTTCTCCACCCCCTCGACGAAGGTGGCGGTGCGGAACTCCGGCCGTGGGTCCCGGCCGGGCTTCTCCAGCTCGGCGAGGATGTCGGTGACGGTGGGCAGACCGAAGGTGTCGTCGACGAAGTCGGTGGCCCGCAGCCCGCGCAGGATGGCCGACTTGCCGATCAGCGAGCGCAGGTCCTGCCCGGTGCCGGCCAGGATGCGGCGCACCACCGGGTACGCCTCCGGGTGCACGCTGGACGAGTCGAGCGGGTCGGTGCCGCCGGGGATGCGCAGGAAGCCGGCGCACTGCTCGAACGCCTTCGGGCCGAGCCGGGCCACCTTCTTCAACTCGGCGCGGGTGCGGAACGGCCCGTTGGCGTCCCGGTGCAGCACGATGTTCTCCGCCAGCCCGGCACCGATGCCGGAGACCCGGGTCAGCAGGGGAGCGGAGGCGGTGTTGACGTCCACCCCGACGCCGTTGACGCAGTCCTCCACCACCGCGTCCAGCGAGCGGGAGAGCTTCACCTCGGACAGGTCGTGCTGGTACTGCCCGACCCCGATCGAACGCGGGTCGATCTTGACCAGCTCGGCCAGCGGGTCCTGGAGCCGTCGGGCGATGGAGACCGCGCCGCGCAGCGACACGTCCAACGTGGGCAGCTCCTGCGAGGCGTACGCGGAGGCGGAGTAGACCGATGCGCCGGCCTCGGAGACCATCACCTTGGTCAGGCCGAGCTGCGGGTGCCGCGTGATCAGCTCACCGGCGAGTTTGTCGGTCTCCCGGCTGGCGGTGCCGTTGCCGATCGCCACCAGCTCCACCCCGTGCGCCCCGGCCAGCTTCGCCAGCGTGTCGATCGAGGCGTCCCACTGCCGGCGCGGCTCGTGCGGGTAGATCGTGTCGGTGGCGACCACCTTGCCGGTGGCGTCCACCACCGCCACCTTCACCCCGGTGCGCAGGCCCGGGTCGAGACCCATGGTGGTGCGGCTGCCGGCGGGGGCGGCGAGCAGCAGGTCACGCAGGTTGGTGGCGAAGACCCGGACGGCCTCCTCCTCGGCGGCCTGCCACAGCCGCATCCGCAGGTCCGCGCCGAGGTGGATCAGAATCCGGGTACGCCAGGCCCAGCGCACCGTGTCGGCCAGCCACCGGTCGCCGGGCCGGCCCGCGTCGGTGACCCCGAACCGGCCGGCGATGGCCGCCTCGTAGCGGGTCGGGCCGGTGGGCGGGGCGCCCGGGTCCTCCTCGGCGTCGGGGGCCATGGTGAGGTCGAGCACGCCCTCCTTCTCCCCCCGGAACATCGCCAGGATGCGGTGCGAGGGCAGCTTCGGGTACGGCTCGGTGAAGTCGAAATAGTCGGCGAACTTCGCGCCGGCGGCCTGCTGCCCGTCGCGTACCCGGGCGACCAGCCGGCCCCGCGACCACATCTGCTCACGCAGGGTGCCGATCAGGTCGGCGTCCTCGGCGAACCGCTCGATGAGGATGGCCCGCGCGCCCTCCAACGCGGCGGCGACGTCGGCCACCCCGCGCCCGGCGTCGACGAACCCGGCGGCGCGTTCCCGGGGGTCCTGGCCGGGATCGGCGAGCAGCGCCTCGGCCAGCGGCTCCAGCCCGGCCTCCCGGGCGATCTGCGCCCGGGTCCGCCGCTTCGGCTTGTAGGGCAGGTAGATGTCCTCCAGCCGGGACTTCGAGTCGGCCGCCATGAGCTGCGCTTCCAACGCCTCGTCCAGCTTGCCCTGGCTGCGGATCGACTCCAGTACCGCGGCCCGCCGCTCGTCCAGCTCCCGCAGGTAGCGCAGCCGCTCCTCCAGGGTGCGCAGCTGGGCGTCGTCGAGCAGGCCGGTGGCCTCCTTGCGGTAGCGGGCGATGAACGGCACGGTCGCGCCGCCGTCGAGCAGCTCCACGGCCGCCCGCACCTGGCGCTCGGCGACGCCGAGCTCGTCGGCGATCCGCTGATGGACTGACTGGGTCACGATGTTGATCCGCCTTCGTTTCGGGTTCCCTGGTGCATTCTGCCGCCCACCCCCGACGCCGCGCGCCACCCCCGCCGGTGACCCGGTGCGAGCCGCCGCGGCCGGTCGGTCCGCTGCGCTAGCGTGGCGATCATGGAACAACCTGCGGATCGGCGTGCCCGCCGGCTCTTCGGCGGCAGCGCCCGAGCCCTCGGTGACCTCGCCGCGAGCCCGTTCCGGGCCGACCGGGACCGGATCGTCGCCTCACCCTTCTTCGCCCGGCTCGGCGGGGTGACCCAGGTGATCAGCCCGGTCGGCTCCGGGCTGCTGGTGCACAACCGGCTCACCCACAGTCTCAAGGTGGCCCAGGTGGCCAGGGCGATCGCCGAGCGGTTGACCGCCGATCCGACCCAGCGGGACCTGCTGGACAAGCTGGGCGGCTGCGACCCGGACGTGGTGGAGGCCGCCGCCCTCGCCCACGACCTCGGTCACCCGCCGTTCGGGCACCTGGGGGAGCGGGTGCTGGACCGGCTGGCCCGGCAGCGGCTGGGGCTGGCCGACGGGTTCGAGGGCAACGCCCAGTCGTACCGGATCGTCACCAGCACCGAGATCCGGGGGGCCGCCACCACCGGTCTCGACCTGACCGCCGCCGTCCGGGCGGCGATGCTGAAATACCCGTGGACCCGGCTGGACCACCCCGACCCGCACCCCCGGCACCTGCGTCCCGCCCCCCGTGGTGCCGCCGCCCCGCCGGACGACCCGGACAGCGGCTCGGTGAAGTTCGGCGCGTACGGTACCGAGCTCGCCGACCTGCGGCAGGCCCGCGCGCCGTTCGCCGGGCGGATCGCCGAGTGGCAGCAGACCGTCGAGGCGTCGGTGATGGACACCGCCGACGACATCGCGTACGCCATCCACGACGTGGAGGACTTCTATCGGGTGGGGGTGCTCCAGCAGGGCGCCGTCGCCGCCGAGCTGATGGCCTGGCAGCGCGAGGGCGGGCACCTGCGCGCGGTCACCGACCCGGCGTTGGCCGGTGCCGCCCGCCGTCCCGGCTCGGCGATCGAGGCGCTGCGCCGGCAGCTGCACCGCAAGGACGCCTGGATCGCCGACGACGACGCGTTCGCCGCCGCCGTCGAGCACGTCCGTGAGGAGTTGGTGGACGGGCTATTGGCGCTGCCCTTCGACGGTTCGATCGAGGCGGAGCAGTACGTGGCCCGGTTCTCGGCCCGGTGGACCACCCGGCTGGTCGACGCGATCACGGTGACCGCTTCCCCGCACGTACGCTCCGGCCACGTGTTGCTGGCCCAGGCGCAGTGGCACGAGGTGCAGGTGCTCAAGTTCGTCCACCACCGCTTCGTGCTGGCCCGCCCCGACCTGGCCCTGCACCAGCGGGGTCAGGCCCGACTGCTGGACACCCTGGTCGACGCGCTCTGGCAGTGGCTGCTCGACCCCGAGGAGGAGTCGCGGCTGCCCCGCCGGCTGCCCGACCTGGTGGAGCTGGCCGAGGCGGAGCTGCACCCGCGTACCCCGGACCGGATCGGGCGGGCCCGGGGCCGGGCCATCGTCGACTTCGTCGCCCAGCTCACCGACGGTCAGGCGGTGGCGATGCTGGACGTCCTGTCCGGCCGCTCCGGGGCGCTGTGGACCGACGCCTTCGTGCTGTGAGCGGCAACCCGGGGGCCGCCGGTCAGGCGATCGTCTGCCACCAGCCGTCGACCGCCGGCGGGTCGTCGGCCACCACCCGCTCGCCGGGACGGGGCACCGCCAGCCGCACGCCGCGCGCCTTGGCCTCGGCCCAGAGCCGGTCCACCGGCTCGGACCAGTCGTGCAGGGCCAGGTTGAACGTCGCCCAGTGCACCGGGACGAGAAGGTCACCGCGCAGGTCGAGGTGGGCGGCGACCGCCTCCTCCGGGAACATGTGGATGCCCGGCCAGGCCCGGTCGTACGCGCCGATCTGCATCAGCGTCGCGTCGAACGGCCCGTGCGTGGCACCGATCTCGGCGTACCCGTCGAAGTAGCCCGAGTCGCCGGTGTAGAAGACCTTCCGGTGCGCCCCGGCGACCACCCACGAACTCCACAGCGTGCCGTCCCGCCGCAGCCCCCGGCCGGAGAAGTGCTGGGCGGCGGTGGCGGTGATCTCCAGGCCGCCGACCCGGTGCCCCTGCGACCAGTCCAGCTCGATGATCCGGTCGGCCGGCACCCCCCACCGGTCGAGGTGCGCGCCGACGCCGAGCGGCACCAGGAACGGCGCCGACTGCCGGCGGGCCAGCTCCCGGACGGTGGCCATGTCGAGGTGGTCGTAGTGGTCGTGGGAGATCAGGATCGCGTCGACGGCGGGCACCTCGTCGAGGCGTACCGGCGGCTCGTGCAGCCGCTTCGGGCCCACCGCCGCAGACGGCGAACAGCGGTCGCTCCACACCGGGTCGATCAGGACCCGGTGCCCCTCGATCTCGATCAGCGTCGAGGCGTGGCCGTACCAGACGATGTTCAGCTCCCGGTCGACGTCGGTCGTCGGGGCCGGGGCGGGCCGCACCAGCGGGACCGGGGCGGTGGGGCGGCGACGCTGCTGGCCGAAGAGCAGCTCCCGGAGCAGGTTGCGGCCGGAGTCGCCGCCGGGCATGGTGCGGATGGCGACCCGGTTGTGGAAGGTCCCGTCGCGGAACTGCGCCGAGCGGGCGGCCCGTTGCGCACGTGCGCCGGTCAGTCGGCCGCCCAGCGCCGCGGGCACGTCCCGCGCCGTCCAGGCCAGGCCGGCGATCGCGGCCAACCCCGCCACCTGCCACAGTCGTCCGCCGCGCGTCCGCTCGACCGTGCGTTCCGCTGGTTGCCGCATCCGTGTCCCCCTCGCCGGTGTCCCCGCAGTACACGGTAGCCATCACCGGCCCGTTGCGCCCACGCCGCCGCACGGTCCGTCCGGCTGCGGGGCGGACGGAGGGCGGCGGCGGGGGCCGGTCCCGGTCGGGGTGACCGGCCCGGTCGTCGGGCGGGGGGAGGGGTGGACGTCGGGGTGGTCAGCCGCCGTTGCTGGGCCGCTGCCGGGCCACCCGGTGCCGGGGCGCGTCGGCGGTGCCCCTGAGCTGCGCGGTGGCGTCCAGGAAGAACCGGCCGAGTCGGGCCCGGGCCTGCACCACCGGGTGGGTGGCGCCGAAGTTGTCCCGGTCGGCCTGGCCGTCAGCGAAGAGCACATAGGTCAGCACGGCCGCCCCGGTGGTGTCGAACACCACACCGGCCTCGTGCCGGGCGTCGACGAACCAGCCCGCCTTGGTGGCCACCCGGGCCCGTTCCGCCGAGGACATGGTGCGCCGGATGCCGTCGGTGAAGGCGACCGGGGCGCGCAGCAGCTTGAGTACGAGGGCGGTCGACGACGGCGAGAGCAGCGTGCCGGCGACCAGGGCGCGCAGCAGCGCGTGCATCTCCCGGGCGGTGCTGGTGCCGAGATAGAAGCGGTGGGGTTCGGACAGCGGCTGCACCTGGGTGTTGGGGAAACCCTTGGCGACCAGGGTGCGGTTGATCTCGGCGGCGGGGCAGACCAGGCCGCAGAGCCGCGAGGCGGTGTCGTCGGAGACGGTGAGCAGGTTGGCCAGCACGTGCCCCACGGTCACCGCACTGGGGTAGGCGGTGTCCAGGACGAAGATGCCGTCCCCGCCGGGCACCACGGTCGAGGCGGCCACCTCGACCCGCTGGTCGAGGGTGAGCAGCCCCCGGTCGATCCTGTCGAGCACCGCGACGGCCACCGCGATCTTGTTGACGCTGTACGCCTCGACCCGCCGGTCGGCGGACTCGGACACCGCGACCAACGGGGTGGCACCGTTCTCCAGGCTGAGGTGGACCTGCCAGTTGCCCCCGGTCAGCGCCTTCTCCCGCTGGAAGGCCGCGGCGATCCTCGGGGCGACGAGTTCGGGGCTCGCGGCGGCGGCAGCGGACTTGCCGGGGCGGGCGGCGGCCGGTGCCGGTGCGCCGCCGAGCACCGCCCCGGCCGTGGCCGCCGTGCCGAGTCCCAGCGCGGTCCTGCGGTTCACCCTGCTGGTCACGTCTCTCCCGTCGAGCGATACCCGGTGCCGTCTCCGGGTCACCACTCTAGGTGAGCGGACCTGTCCGTGGGGCACCCACCCGACTCACGGAGCGAGCACGACCTTGACGCAGCCGTCCTCCTTCTTCTGGAACATCTCGTACGCCTTCGGCGCGTCGACCAGCGGCATCCGGTGGGTCCGCAGGTCCTCCACGCCCAGCGGGTCGTCGTCGCCGGACAGCAGCGGCAGGATCTCGTCGGTCCACCGCCGCACGTGGCACTGGCCCATCCGTAGTTGGATTCCCCGGTCGAACATCTCCATCAGCGGCATCGGGTCCACCTCACCGCCGTAGACCCCGGAGATCGAGACGGTGCCGCCGCGCCGCACCGCCTTGAGGGCGGCCTTCAGCACGGTCAACCGGTCCACACCGGCCTTGTCGATCACTTTCTCGGCCAGCTTGTCCGGCAGCAGCCCGGCGGCGTGCTGGGCCAGCTTGCCGCTGGTGGAGCCGTGCGCCTCCATCCCGACCGCGTCGATCACCGCGTCCGGGCCGCGCCCGTCGACCAGGTCGACCAGCGCGCCGGGGACGTCGTCGAGCTGGCTGACGTCGAGCGTCTCGATGCCGTGCCGACGGGCCATCTCCAGCCGCTCGGGCACCAGGTCCAGGCCGATCACCCGGCCCGCCCCGAGGTGCCGGCCGATCCGGGCGCAGAACTGCCCGACCGGGCCGAGCCCGAACACGGCCAGGGTGCCACCGGGCGGGGTGTCGGCGTACTTCACCGCCTGCCAGGCGGTGGGCAGGATGTCGCTGAGATAGAGGTAGCGCTCGTCGGCGCCGGTCTGCGGGATGGTGATCGGGCCGAACTGGGCCTGCGGGACCCGCAGGTACTCGGCCTGGCCGCCGGGGACCGCACCGTAGAGCGAGGTGTAGCCGAACAGCGACGCGCCCTTGCCCTCGGCGGTCACCTGGGTCGTCTCGCACTGGGCGAAGAGCTGCCGTTCGCACATCCAGCAGTGCCCGCAGGCGATGTTGAACGGGACGACCACCCGGTCGCCGGGCTTGAGCCGGGTCACCCCGGAGCCGACCTCCTCGACGATGCCCATCGGCTCGTGCCCGAGGATGTCACCGGGCTTCAGGTACGGCCCGAGCACCTCGTACAGGTGCAGGTCGGAGCCGCAGATCGCAGTTGAGGTGATCCGGACGATCGCGTCCGTCGGCGCTTCGATCCGGGGGTCCGGGACCTCGTCCACCCGGACGTCGCGCTTGCCGTGCCAGGTCAGTGCCTTCATCGCTGATGTCCCCTCTCGGTGCCGTCGACGGGTCTGCTACCCCGGCAGGGGCGCTTGAACCGGCGGCGTACGCGTTGCCCGCGCCGGACCGCCCGCCGCACACCCAGGGGGAAGACGGCGACCGCGCGTCAGGGGGAAGAGACCGGCCGCGCGTCAGGGGGAAGACGGCGACCGCCGCGCCGGGGGAAGACGGCGACCGCCGCATCCCCGGGGTCGGGGTGCGGCGGTCGTGGTGGAGCGGGGGGGTCAGGAGCCGGGGGTGTCGCCGCGCTTGGCGGTGGCGGTGAGGTAGTCCCGGTTGAGCCGGCCGATGGTGTTCAGCGGGATGCCCTTGGGGCAGACCGCCGTGCACTCGCCGGCGTTGGTGCAGCCGCCGAAGCCGGCCTCGTCGTGCGCGTCGACCATGCCGATCACCCGGGTGTAGCGCTCCGGCTGGCCCTGTGGCAGCAGCGAGAGCTGGGTGACCTTGGCGGCGGTGAAGAGCATCCCGGAGCCGTTCGGGCAGGCCGCCACGCAGGCGCCGCAGCCGATGCAGGCGGCGGACTCGAAGGCGGCGTCGGCGTTGGCCTTGGCCACCGGGGCGGCGTGCGCCTCGGGGGCGCTGCCGGTCGGCGCGGTGATGTAGCCACCGGCCGCGATGATCTTGTCGAAGGCGTTCCGGTTGACCACCAGGTCCTTGATCACCGGGAAGGCGCGGGCCCGCCACGGCTCGATGTCGATCGTCTCGCCGTCTTTGAACTGCCGCATGTGCAGCTGGCAGGCGGTGGTGCCGCGTTGGGGGCCGTGCGCGTCCCCGTTGATCATCAGGCCGCACATGCCGCAGATGCCCTCGCGGCAGTCGTGGTCGAACGCGACCGGTTCCTCCCCGGCGAGGATCAGTCGCTCGTTGAGCACGTCGAGCATCTCCAGGAACGACATGTCGGGGGAGACGTCGTCGACCGGGTAGGTCACCATCCGCCCCTTGTCCTGGGGGCCGGACTGACGCCAGATGCGCAGGGTCAGGTTCACTTGTAGCTCCGCTGCGTGGGGTGGACGTACTCGAAGGTCAGGTCTTCCTTGTGCAGCACGGCCGGCTCACCGGTGCCGGTGTACTCCCAGGCCGCCACGTAGGCGAACCGGTCGTCGTCGCGCTGCGCCTCACCATCGGGGGTCTGGTGCTCGGCCCGGAAGTGGCCGCCGCAGGACTCCTCACGGTGCAGGGCGTCAACACACATCAGCTCGGCCAGCTCGAAGAAGTCGGCGACCCGGCCGGCCTTCTCCAACGACTGGTTGAGCCCCTCGCCGTCGCCCGGCACCCGGACCCGCTGCCAGAACTGCTCGCGCAGCGCCCGGATCTCGTCGATGGCCTTGCGCAGGCCGGCCTCGGAGCGCTCCATCCCGCAGTGCTCCCACATGATCTGGCCCAGCTCCCGGTGGAACGAGTCCACCGTCCGGTCGCCGTCGACGGCCAGCAGCCGGGCGATCCGGTCCTCCACCTCGCGCCGGGCCTGCACCGCCGCCGGGTGGCTGGCGTCGACCTTCTCCCGGGGCCCGGACGCCAGGTAGTGGGCGATGGTGGTGGGCAGCACGAAGTACCCGTCGGCCAGGCCCTGCATCAGCGCCGACGCGCCGAGCCGGTTCGCGCCGTGGTCGGAGAAGTTCGCCTCGCCGATCACGAACAGGCCGGGGATGGTCGACTGGAGGTCGTAGTCGACCCAGAGCCCGCCCATCGTGTAGTGCACGGCCGGATAGATCCGCATCGGCACCTGGTACGGGTCCTCGCCGGTGATCCGCTCGTACATCTCGAACAGGTTGCCGTACTTGGCCTCGATGGCCTTGCGGCCGAGCCGGTCGATCGCGTCGGCGAAGTCGAGGTAGACCCCGAGTTTGGTCGGGCCGACGCCCCGCCCCTCGTCGCAGACGTTCTTGGCGGCCCGGGAGGCGATGTCCCGGGGGACCAGGTTGCCGAAGGAGGGGTAGATCCGCTCCAGGTAGTAGTCCCGCTCGTCCTCGGGAATGTCCCGGGGGGCGCGGTCGTCGTCCTGGTGCTGCGGCACCCAGACCCGGCCGTCGTTGCGCAACGACTCGCTCATCAGGGTCAGCTTGGACTGGTGGTCGCCGGAGACCGGGATGCAGGTCGGGTGGATCTGGGTGTAGCAGGGGTTGGCGAAGTACGCGCCCTTGCGGTGCGCCCGCCAGCTGGCGGTGACGTTGCAGCCCTTGGCGTTGGTGGAGAGGTAGAAGACGTTGCCGTAGCCGCCGGAGGCGAGCACCACCGCGTCGGCCATCTCGGTGCTGATCTCACCGGTGACCATGTCCCGGACCACGATGCCCCGGGCGTGGCCGTCCACGACGACCAGCTCCAGCATCTCGTGCCGGGTGTGCATCTCCACGTTGCCCAGGCCGATCTGCCGCTCCAGGGCCTGGTACGCGCCGAGCAGCAACTGCTGGCCGGTCTGCCCCCGGGCGTAGAAGGTGCGCTGCACCTGCGCGCCGCCGAAGGAGCGGGTGTCCAGCAGTCCGCCGTACTCGCGGGCGAACGGGACGCCCTGGGCGACGCACTGGTCGATGATGTTGACCGACACCTCGGCGAGCCGGTGCACGTTCGATTCGCGGGAGCGGAAGTCGCCGCCCTTGACGGTGTCGTAGAAGAGCCGGTGCACCGAGTCGCCGTCGTTGCGGTAGTTCTTGGCGGCGTTGATGCCCCCCTGCGCGGCGATCGAGTGCGCCCGGCGCGGGCTGTCCTGGTAGCAGTAGCTGCGGACCCGGTAGCCCTGCTCGGCGAGGGTGGCGGCGGCGGAGCCACCGGCCAGGCCGGTGCCCACCACGATCACCGTCATCTTGCGCCGGTTCGCCGGGTTGACCAGCTTGGCCTCGAAGCGGCGGGTCTCCCAGCGCTTCTCGACCGGGCCGTCGGGAGCCTTCGGGTCGGCGAGCGGCTCGCCCTCGGTGAAGAGTTCCATGTCAGGACACCAATCCGGTGAGTACGGCGAACGGAACCACCAGGTAGCCGACGCAGAGCACCACGGCGAAGACCAGCGCGGCGGTACGGGCCCGGCGCTCACCCCGGGGGGTCTGCTGACCGAGACTGCGCAACGCGCTGAACACGCCGTGCCGCAGGTGGAAGCCGACGGCGACGATCGCCAGGGTGTAGAAGAGCGTCACGTACCAGCGCTGCGGGGCGAAGTCGGCGACCACGTTGCCGTACGGGTTGCTGGCGTCGCCGACCGGGTTCAGGGTGCCGGTGGTCAGGTCCAGGAGGTGGTAGATCACGAAGAGCAGGATGATCACTCCGCCCCAGCGCATGGTGCGGGCGGCGTAGCTGCCCTGGACCTTCTTGCGGTGGGCGTAGCGCACCGGGCGGGCGGCGCGGGCCCGTACGGCCAGCACGGTCGCCGCCCAGATGTGTCCGAGCACCGCCACCACCAGTGCGGTCCGCAGGATCCACAGGAACCACACCCCCGGCAGCAGCGGCTTGCCGATGTCGCGTAGCCAGTGGGCGTAGTGGTCGAACGAGGTCTCGCCGGTGAACACCTTGAGGTTGCCGAGCATGTGGGCGACGAGGAACAGCACCAGCAGGATGCCCGTCACCGCCATGACGGCCTTGAGGCCGACGTTCGAGCGGATGGGCGACCGAGTTTTCGTGATTACCACCTGACCGACGCTAGGAGCCCTGCGATCAGTCGTCCAATGCATCGACCTCGCAGTCTCGATAGCCATAAGCTATGAAGATGCAGCTCCATCAGCTGAAGTACTTCGTCGCGGTGGCGGAAGTACGACATTTCACCCAAGCCGCCGACATCGTCGGCATAACCCAGCCGTCGTTGAGTAAGCAAGTTCACGCCCTGGAGACCGACCTCGGCGCCCCGCTGTTCGAACGGGTACGGGGCAACATCACCCTGACCGCCGCCGGTGAGGTGCTGCTGCCGCTGGCCAAGCGGATACTCGCCGACGTCGACACCGCCACCCGGGAGGTGCAGGAGCTGGTCGGCCTGCGCCGGGGCCGGGTCCGGCTGGGGGCCACCCCCAGCCTGGCCACCTCGCTCGCCCCGCCGGTGCTGCGCCGGTTCCGCGACGCCCACCCCGCCGTCGACCTGCGGGTCGAGGAGGGCGGCTCGCAGGACCTGGTCCGGGACCTGCTGCGCGGCGACCTCGACCTCGCCCTGATCATCATGCCGGCCCAGGGGGCCGACCCCGGGCTGCGGGTCGACCCGATCCTGCGGGAGAGCCTGGTGATCGCCTCGGTGGACCCGCTGCCCGCCGCGCTGGTCAGCGGCGAGGTGCGGATCACCGACCTGCGTGACCAACCGCTGGTGATGTTCCGCGAGGGCTACGACCTGCGCGACGCCACCATCCAGGCGTGCCGGGAGGCCGGCTTCGAGCCCACCTTCTCGGTCGACGGTGGGGAGATGGACGCGGTGCTCAGCTTCGTCGAGGCCGGACTGGGCATCGCCCTGGTGCCGGGCATCGTGGTCAGCCGCCGCCCCGGCATCCGGGTCACCCGGCTCGCCCCGCCCGGCGTGCGCCGGACCATCGCGGTGGCCCGCCGCCGCGACGTCGTCCCCACCCACGCCGGGCGGGAACTGCGCCGCATCCTGCTCGACTACGTGCACGCGGCCACCAGCAGCAGCGACCTGCCCCCGGGCGTGGAGCCGCTGCCGTGATCAGCGGGCCTCGGCGTCGTCCATCGCGCGGTAGATGCGCTGCTCGGAGACCGGGTACGGGGTGCCCAGGGCCTGGGCGAAGACGTTCACCCGCAGCTCCTCGATCATCCAGCGGATCTGCCGCACCGGGGCCGAGGCACGGCGGGCCGGGGGCAGCCCGGCCACCAGGTCCCGGTACTCCTTCTGCACCGTGGCGATCCGGTCCTGCTGGGACTTGTCCCGCTGCGGGTTGGCGGCCAACCGGTCCAGTCGGCGCTCCATCGCGGTCAGGTAGCGCAGCAGGTCGGGCAGGCGCGCGTAGCCGGTCTCGGTGACGAAACCGTCGTGCACCAGGCCGGTGAGCTGCTGACGCAGGTCGGCGAGGGCGGCCACCACCGCCAGGTTGCGGGTCGCGCCGAGCCGCTGCTCCACCGCGTACGCCGCGGCGAGCACCTGGCGGACCCGGCCCATCACCTCCACCACCGTGTCGACCAGGTCGGCGCGGACCCGGTCACGCAGCGCGGCGAAGCCGTCGGCGTCCCAGGCCGGCCCGCCCGCGTCGGCGATCAACTTGTCGATGGCGGCCCCGGCGGCGTCGGCGATGAGCTGCTGCACCCCACCGTGCGGGTTGCGGCTCAGCGCCAGCTTCGCCTCGTTGCTCAGCCGCCCCTGGAGGAACTGCGCCGGTGACGGCACGGTCAGCCGCAGCAACCGCCGGGTGCCCGCCCAGTGCGCGGCGGCCTGCTCGGCCTCGGAGTCGAAGACCTTCACCCCGACCGTGGTGCCCTCGTCGACCAGCGCCGGGTAGGCGGTCACCGCGTAGCCGGCCCGGACCTGTTCGATGGTGCGGGGCAGGGTGCCGATGCTCCACCCGGTCAGCCCGGTCCGGGCCAGCTCGGGGGCGGCGGCGGCCACCACCTGGCGTACCTCCTGGCGGAGCTGACGTTGCAGGGCCGGCAGGTCCTTGCCCTCGGCGACCGGCTTGTCGGCGTCACCGATCACCCGGAACGTCACCCGCAGGTGCGGCGGCAGCTTCGCCGGCTCCCACGCCTCCCGGGGGACGGTCACCCCGGTCATCCGGCGCAGCTGCCGGCTGAGCGCGTCCAGCAGCGGCTCCTCGCCGGGGGTGATCGCGGCGAGCGCCGCGCGGGCGTGGTCCGGCACCGGGACGAAGTTGCGCCGGATCGGCTTGGGCAGCGACCGGATCAGCGCGATCACCAGCTCCTCGCGCAGCCCCGGCACCTGCCAGTCGAAGCTCTCCGCCGGCACCTGGTTGAGCAGCGGCAGCGGGATGTCGACGGTGACGCCGTCGGTGGGCGCGGTCGGGTCGAAGGTGTACGTCAGCGGCAGGGTCACCCCGTCGGCCTGCCACTCGTCCGGGAAGTCGCCCTCGTCGACCCCGCCGCGCCCGGCGTTGACCAGCAGCTCCCGGGTGAAGGTGAGCAGGTCGGGCTGCTCGTGACGGGCCTTCTTCCACCAGGAGTCGAAGTGTCGACCGGAGACCACGTCGGCGGGGATGCGCTGGTCGTAGAAGGCGAAGATGCTCTCGTCGTCGACCAGGATGTCCCGGCGGCGGGCCCGGTTCTCCAGCTCCTCGATCTCGGTGCGGAGCTTCTCGTTGTCCCGCCAGAACGGGTGGTGGGTCTGCCAGTCCCCCTCGACCAGGGCGTGCCGGATGAACAGCTCCCGGCTCAACGCCGGGTCGATCCGCCCGAAGTTGACCTTGCGGGAGGTGACCAGCGGGACGCCGTACAGGGTGACCTTCTCGTAGGCCATGACGGCGGCCTGCTTCTTCTCCCAGTGCGGCTCGCTGTAGCTGCGCTTGACCAGGTGCTGGGCCAGCGGCTCCACCCACTCCGGCTCGACCCGGCCGGCGACCCGGCCCCACAGCCGGGAGGTCTCCACCAGCTCGGCGGCCATCACCCAGCGCGGCGGCTTCTTGAACAGCGCCGAGCCGGGGAAGACCGCGAACTTCGCCCCCCGGGCGCCCAGGTACTCGTGCTTCTGGGCGTCCTTGAGCCCGATGTGCGACAGCAGGCCGGGCAGCAGCGACTGGTGCACCTTCGGGGTGTCGATCTCCTCCGGCAGGTCGGCGGCCGGGCCGCGCCGGCCACCGTCGGGCGGGGCCTGCGCCGCGCCCCGCCGGGCCCGCCGCCCGTCACCCTGTTCCGGGGTACGCAGCACCTGGCGCAACTGGGCGACGATGTCCTGCCACTCGCGAACCCGCAGGTAGTTGAGGTATTCCGCCCGGCACATCCGGCGGAAGGCGCTGGAGGACAGCTCCCGCTGCTGCTCACGCAGGTAACGCCAGAGGTTGAGGAACGACACGAAGTCGGATTCGGAGTCGGCGAACCGGGCGTGCGCCTGGTCGGCCTGGGCCTGCTTCTCCGCCGGCCGCTCCCGGGGGTCCTGGATCGACAGCGCGGCGGCGATCACCAGCACCTCGGTGGCGCAGCCGTTGCGTTCGCCCTCGATGACCATCCGGGCCAGCCGGGGGTCGACCGGGAGCTGGGCCAGCCGCCGGCCCAGCGGGGTGAGCCGCCGGTCCGGGTCGGCCTCGGTCGGGTCCAACGCGCCCAGCTCGTGCAGCAGGTTGACCCCGTCGGCGATGTTGCGCCGGTCCGGTGGGTCGATGAACGGGAACGCGGCGAGGTCACCGAGGCCGATCGCGGTCATCTGGAGGATGACCGAGGCCAGGTTGGTGCGCAGGATCTCCGGGTCGGTGAACTCCGGCCGGGAGGCGAAGTCCTGCTCGTCGTAGAGCCGGATGCAGATGCCGTCGGAGGTCCGGCCGCAGCGGCCCTTGCGCTGGTTGGCCGACGCCTGGGAGACCGGCTCGATGGGCAGCCGCTGCACCTTCAACCGGCTGGAGTAGCGGGAGATCCGGGCCGATCCCGGGTCCACCACGTACTTGATGCCGGGCACGGTCAGCGAGGTCTCCGCGACGTTCGTGGCGAGCACCACCCGGCGTCCGGGGTGGGCGGCGAAGACCCGGTGCTGCTCGGCGGCCGACAGCCGGGCGTAGAGCGGCAGGATCTCGGTGCCTAGCAGCGAGCGTTTCGACTGGGTCAGCTTGCCCAGCGCCTCGGCGGTGTCCCGGATCTCCCGTTCGCCGCTGAGGAAGACCAGGATGTCGCCCGGCCCCTCGGCGGCCAGCTCCTGCACCGCGTCGCCGATCGCCTGGATCTGGTCGCGGACGTTCTCCTCGTCGTCGCCCCCGTCGTCGTCGCCCCCGTCGACCTCGACCAGCGGCCGGTAGCGCACCTCGACCGGGTACGTCCGCCCGGAGACCTCGACGACCGGCGCGGGCCGGCCCGCGGCGTCGGCGAAGTGCTCGGCGAACCGGGCGGTCTCGATGGTCGCCGAGGTGATGACCACCTTGAGGTCGGGGCGGCGGGGGAGCAGCTGCCGCAGGTAACCCAGGATGAAGTCGATGTTGAGGCTGCGCTCGTGCGCCTCGTCGATGATCAACGTGTCGTACTGGCGCAGCATCCGGTCGGTCTGCAACTCGGCCAGCAGGATGCCGTCGGTCATCAGCTTGACCAGGCTGCGGTCGCTCACCTGGTCGGTGAAGCGCACCTTGTAACCCACCACGTCGCCCAGGTCGGTGCCGAGTTCCTCGGCGATCCGGTCGGCGACCGTCCGGGCGGCCAACCGGCGGGGCTGGGTGTGCCCGATCAGCCCGGTGATCCCCCGCCCCAGCTCCAGGCAGATCTTGGGCAGCTGGGTGGTCTTGCCGGAGCCGGTCTCACCGGCCACGATCACCACCTGGTGGTCGCGGATCGCGGCGGCGATGTCGTCGCGGCGCTCGCTGACCGGCAACTGCGCCGGGTAGGTGATGGTCGGCACGGCGGCCCGCCGGGTGGCCAGCCGGGCCTCCGCCCGGGACACGTCCCCGGCGACCTCGGCCAGCGCCTCGGCGTGCCGCTGCGGGTCGCGCAGCTTGCGGACCCCGTCCAGCCGACGCTGGAGGCGGCGCTGGTCGCGGAACATCAGCGGGGTGAGGCGGCGGTGCAGCTCACGGACGGTCACGGCGTCGGTGGGTGCGGCGGGATCGGAGGCGGCTGGATTCTGCATGTCGTCGCCAAGGATAGGCAGCCCGCCGCCGGATCGCCCCCGGGTTACCCCTCCCGGCCCGCCGCGCGGCTCCCCACCGCCGCACGGTGGCCCGGTCCGCCCCCTGGTCGGGGTGCTCCGTGCCGGCCCGCCCGGGTGGGGCGCGGGGTTCCCTGCTGGCCGCTGCGGCGCAGGTCGTGGCGCTGCGGGCGGCGGGACCGGGTGGAGCAGGCCGCGTCGTGCCGGCCGGATCAGACGCGGTCACGTCCGCCGGAGCGCTGCCCGGGAAACCGGCCGCCGCCGGGCTACGCTGACCGCCGGACGACGCGACACGGGGGGCTGCCGGATGACCACGACGACGATGCTGGACACCGACCGCGCACTGGTCCAGGCCGCCACGGCGGTCGCCAAGCTGCGCTGCCGCAGCGACAACCACAGCGTCGCCGCGGCGGCCCGGACCGCCGACGGCCGGGTGTTCACCGGGGTGAACCTCGCCCACTTCACCGGCGGCCCCTGCGCCGAGCTGGTGGCCCTCGGTGCCGCCGCCACCCAGGGGGAAGCGGAGCTGGAGACCATCGTCGCCGTGGGGGACCGGGGGCGTGGGGTGCTCCCGCCGTGCGGACGGTGCCGGCAGGTGCTGCTCGACTACCACCCGGGCATCCAGGTCATCGTCGGGCCGATCGACGCGCTGCGGAAACTGCCGGTGACCGACCTGCTGCCGGACAGCTACGTCTGGGCCGACCAGCGGCTGGATGCGTCGGCGATCGTGCGGACCGGACAGTGGCCGATGCCGACGGTCCCGGCCAGCCGGGCCGCCTCGGAGGACTGAGCCTCCGGCGCTCCGGCGGCCGAGGAGCGCGGGGTATGGCGCGTTCAGGCGGTACGGGCCGCCGCGTCGCGCGCGAGGTCGCGGGTCCGGCGCATCAGCTCCGCCGCCTCCACCGCGTCCCGCCCGATGCAGACCGCCCCGAACTTGCCGTAGCGGGGCAGCGCACTGAGCATGTGCAACACCGTGCCGGTGCGCCGGACGTGGTCGTAGCGCAGCGGCGACCGCTCGACGGCGTCGATCAGCCGACCCGGGGTCATCCCCACCAACGTGGGGTCGGTGATGGCGTCCGACGCCTGGTAGACCCGCTCCGAGCGGCCCTCGGGGGCATCGGTGAACAGGCGGCCGTCGACGTCCGGCAGGGTGTCGAGCAACTGGCTGGCCATCACGAAACCGTGCCTGGTCCCCGTCGCGCGGAGGTTCAGTTCGCAGCCGAGCACCTGGAACGCGTCACCCCGGCGGGCGGCGATGAAGTCGACACCGTAGTCGCCGGTGGTGACGCCCCGCTCCACGAGGTACCGGCCGACCCGCAGGCCGTACTCCACCACCGTCGCCCGGTAGGCGGCGTCGGCCGGGAACGAACTGCCGACGTAGGTCAGCCCCACCCCGCCGAGCACCTGGTCGTGCGTCGAGACGCACTCGACGTCACCGCCGCGGGTCACCCGACCCTGGAAGCTGGGGCTGCGCAACTCGTCGGCCTCGACGAACTCCTCGGCGACGATGCCGGCGCGGGCGATCAGGGCGGCGAACTCCGCCCAGCTCAGCTTGCCGTCGACGAGGTGGCTGCCGGGCAGGCGTTCGGCCACCGCGCGGACCACCCCGGCGCGGTCGGTGCCGGTGACGTCGGTCAGATCGAGGGTCGCGTTGCCCATCCCCGCGCCGTACGCGGTGCTGCTCAGCTTGAGCACCAGCCTGCGGCGCCCGGCCAGCACGAGATCCGCGACCGCCTCGGCGAGCGCGCCGACGTCGTGGCACAGCGGGGTGCCCGCCGGCACGTCGATCCCGATCGTCCGGAACATGGCGCGGCCGGCGCTCTTGGTGCCGAGGGGGATGTGGTCGGCGTCCGCCTGGTCGCCGGGCAGGCCCAGCGCGGTGGCGTAGTCCTGGAGGTGGCGGGACGGTTCGAAGTAACTCAACTCGACCTCGGCGCCGGCCTGCCGCTCGGTGGTGACGAAGTCGCGTACGGCGGCGCGTAACCGCGTGGCTTCGGCGTTCGTCGGGTCGAGCAGCTTGTCGCTCAACCACCGGGGGGAGGAGTCGTCGAGGCTGCCGATCACGACCCGCTCCCGGCGGGGCGGCGACCCGCCGGCCCGGTCCTCGGCCCGATCTTCGGCCCGGTCCTCGGGCAACAGGCCGAGGAAGTACTCCACCTGTCGATCGGCGTCGACCATCCGGGGGGCGGTGACATACAGCAGCGTGCCGCCGCCCCGGCAGACCACCGCGACGATCGTCGCCCCGACCGGCCGCTCGGGAAACAGCGTCGACCCGCTCAACCGCTCCAACAACTCGGGGCTGCATTCCCGGCTCTGCACGGACACGACGGCACGACGGTTGCCGGTGACGGCCATCGCGATCATTCTCCTCGGAAACGACGTGGTGGGGCGGTCACGTCACCGGATGACGTGACCGACCCACTCCGACGGTCAGCTTCGGGCGACCCTAACACCGCCACCGGCGGCCCGAGGTAACAGATCCGTCGACGGCGATTCGCCCGTCACGGACGGGTCAGCGCTTTCACCACCGCGAATGCGCCGTCCTGCTGGAGTACGGTCCGGTGGTACAGCTCGGTGTAGAAGGCGCAGAAGAGCCGGTACACATTGGTGATGTGTTCCACCACCCGACGCCGGTCGTCGTCGGTGTGCACGAACGTCATGAGGACGTCCCAGACGAAGTCGGTGTGGTCGTCCTCCAGGTCGTGATTGACGTGCGCCTGCTGCCCCTTGGCCATGCCCGCGCCGAGGACCTGCTCGACATTCTCGATCCAGCCCGGCTGGGTCATCAACGAGACGTTCTCGATGAAGTAGGAGCTGGACAACGAGGCCAGCGGGCGACCCTCGTGTTCGAGCCCGTAGTAGAAGTAGCCCTGGAGCAGTTTGGTGGAGAACATCGGCTCGGTCGAGTAGATCTCCTCCCGGCTCACCCCGACCCGTTCCAGGTCCTTGGCGAACATCGAGTCGTGCAACATCTCGTCCTCGGTGTACGCACACCACTTCTTGGCCAGCACCGGGTTGTGCTTGGTGAAGTAGTGGATCGTCAGGGCGTCGATCCACCGCTTCATCCGGAGCCGGAGAATGATCTCGATGACGTGTCGCTGGTAGTAGGCCAGGTTGATGTCCTTGGCCCGGAACAGGTGATCCGCGCCCTCGACCTCGCGGTAGAACTGCTGCACCATCTCTCGCAGCAGCTCGTCGACCTCCTGCTTGAACTCGGCGTGCTCGTTCCTGGTCATCTGGCTGCCGGCCCCTGTCGTTCGTCGGATGGCGCAGCCGGAATCGCGTACTGCCGGCTGCGGCGGGTGATGGTGGTCTTGTCGGGGAGGTGACGATCCAGCATTTCCAGCCCGCGGGCGACGCGCCGGACCCGCTCGGCGGTCCGCGTCTCGCTCGGCGGGTCGTAGGGGTGCTCCTGGACGCTCGCGCCCATCTTGAGCATGACCGGCGCGGCGATCTGCACGATCTCGGCCAGCTCGTAGAACCGGATGAAACCGCCCTTGGTGCGGTAGACGTCGGTGGGCACGTCCATCGGAAGCCCCGGGTTGAGGCGACGGATCTCCTGCATCATCGGCAGGCCCAGGTCGTGCGCCAGGGTGATGCTGTCGGCGCCGTTCTCGGCGAAGATCCTGGCCAGGAAGGGATTCGTCGGCATGCAGTGGCTGGACGTCTTGAATACCAGGTCGGACGGGAGCAGCCCGTCGGTGCGCAGCTCCGCGAGCACCCGCAGCACGCCGATGTCATAGACGGTGATGCCCCGGCAGCCCAGCGCCGCGAGCCGGAGCGCCTCGGCCACGCAGGCCCGGATGCCGTCGCTGTTGTTGATCTGGCGGCCCATCTCCAACCCGAAGCCGGTGCGGTAGAAGGCGCTCTTCGTGTCGTACTCCGGTCGGGGGCCCAGGCTGATCACGATGCCGTGGTCGTTCTCCCGGCACAGCGCGAACATGTCGGACAGTTCGGCGTCCGAGAGCAGGAAGGAACCCAACGTCTCGTTGAATCGGGTGACCCGGACCCCCTGGTCGTTGAGCAGTTTGACGATGATCTCCAGATCGCGCATCGAGTTCACCGCGGGGATCTCGACGCCGAACTGGCCGCCACCGTCGAACTCGCCGTCGGAACGGTGGAATTCGACGTTGTCGGTGAAGGGATATCCCCTGGCCGACAGCCAGTCCCGGGCCGTACCTGCGGACATGGTTACGTCAGTCACGCGATCTCCTGTCGGGGTGCCGGGGTCAGGGTGATGCGTAGTGCGGTGGCGAGTGTCGTCCTGGCGGCCGGCGTCGGGGCGTGCACCAGGCACAGCAGCCGGTCGAACTCCCCGACCTCGGCGGCGAAGAAGTCGTCGACGCTGCGGTTTCCGGAGCGCGGCCGGTATCGCCAGAAGTCGCTTCCGACCGTGCCGCCACCGTGTACGACGACCCCGGTGCGGGAATCGAACCGGCATTCCGGCGACAGTTCGGCGGCCAGCCGACCGGCGAGGTGCCGCAGTTGGTCGGGGTCGGAGCCGTCCAGGGACGGATAGCAGCGGATGTCGTCGTGGACGGTGAACCGGTGCATCAGCGCGTACGCCTTCGGCGTGTAGGTCTTCATGGCGACCAGTTCCGGAAAGTCACCGAGCCGCCGGGTGATCTCGCGGAACATCCGGGCGACGAGACCGAAGGCCACGGTGCCCCCGTGCTGTTCCTCGGCGACCAGCAGGGTCTCGATGTAGGTGAAGGGCCGGCCGTCGCAGTCGCGTGCGGTGGCGGCGATGAGACCGACGCACCCGTTCGTCGTCTCGGCTGTGACGAGGTGGTCGCTCTCCCGCAGGATGTGCTGTTTGGTGGTCAGGTAGTCGGCCACCTGGTGACGGGGCATCGACCGGGCCAGGTCGGTGCGTATTCGGTGGACGAAGTCCGGTGGGATCGAGGCGGCCCCGTCGAAGTAGCGGAACCGGACGTGACTCATCGAAAACTCCACCCCCGATCGATCTGGTGTTTCCCTGCGCCATTATGCATCGATATAGATGGAACTGATTTCCGCAACACTCTACGGGCCGGGTCGCCTCGGCAGACGATCGGAGCCGTCTTTGGGGAAGTCTGCAACGACGGACAGATCGGACGGCGGCGCTGCCGCCCGATCTGTCATCGACAATTACTCACGTCAATTAATAAAGCGGTGCTCCCCGAGCTGGGTCAGGCGGCGGTGGACCAGATGGCGCGGAAGGCGGCGGCCTCACCGGCCAGCCACTGCTCGACCTGAGCCGACCTGACGTGCTCGGGCGTCCGGTGCGCCACGCCCCGCCGGACGTCGACCAGGACCGGCTCGGCGTGCGGCAGCACCGCATCCATGTGTCGGGCCATCAGGTGCAGGGTGGCCAGGGCCGCCTCCTCGCTCGGCGGGGCCTCGTCGAAGTGCAGCCGGACCGCCTCGGCGTGACCGTCGGCGTACCGGATGCCGAAGTGGGGGTTGATCTTGACGGGTAGGTCGCCGAGCATCGCGAGGGCGTCGCGGGTCTGCGCCAGGTCGATGCCGGCCGGCTCGCCCAGCGACTCCAGCCAGGCCGTCGCGCCGGGCACCAGCGCCTGGTAGAGCGGACGCCAGCGCGGCTTGACCACGTCGGCCACGCCGGCCAGGTGGGTGCCGCCGGTGTGGAAGGCGATGTCGGCCTTGAGCGCCTTGACGAACTGGCCGTGCGGGTTGAAGCCGTGCCGGCTGGCTCGCTGCTTGCGCAGCCCGCCGACGAAGCTTGCCTTGGTGGGCCCGGTGCGGTCGACGTACCGGGTGAAGCCGAGGAGGGTGGCGTACGGCGTGAGGGGGGCGTTGACGGGCGCGGTCACGAGCGTCCTCCCAGGTCAGGAACTCGATTAGTACATACATTCTAATCGACGGGTGTGACATCTCCCAGGGTCTGGAGGAGGTTCCTCTCGTCCCGTCCAGTCGAGCCTTGCGGTGTCCAGATCCACCTGGCGGGGGTTGACGTAGAACGGTCCGTTTGTGGCATACGCGATGCAGGTCTGGACGGACTCCGCGGTGACCGTCCAGACCTACTTTTCGGGGCGCTGGCCAGCGACCAGCCGACCGAGATCTTCAGCTGGACCGGACAGCGGCCGTGTCCGCGCTGCTCAGGAGCCCTGGAAGGCCCGCCAGAACGGCGGCTCGTCTTGACCGGCCGGTGCTGTGGCGCCCGACACCGGCAGTCCCGGCGCCGGGTCCAACACCAGCGGCCGCAGCAGCCGAGCCACGACCAGGCCGACCACCACCGCGATCAGCGCTCCGATGGTGTCCTGGTCGGCGCTGTTGACCGGCGGGCTGCCGGCCATTGCGGTGAACAGGCTGCCGACCGGTAGGAGGAACGCTGCCGGGAGCCACGCACGACCTGACCGCCGCCCGCGCCCACGGCATCATCGACGCTCTGACCAGCTCGATCGTGATGACCTTCGCGGACAAGGGCTACCAAGGCGCCCACGGCAGCGTGCGCACCCCGTTCGAACGGCGCCGCTTCCGGCCGAAGCTGTCACGCCGGCAGAAGGCCGTGAACCGGGCGCGCCGGGTGTGGCCCGGCAATACTCCGGCTCGTCAGCTCCGGCGCGGCGGCAGGCGGTGCTGGTCGCGCCGTACGGCAAGGTTTGTATTCGTGCTCGTCCGGTGCCGAACATCCGAGCACCATCGGAGCACCGCGCGATCAACACGAGGCCCGCCACCCAGGGACCCCTGCTTCCCTGCCGGACGGGTCCGCTGTTGTGGCGCAGCCGCCAGTCAGGAGCGTGGCGCGGAGATCCGCAGGCGCGGGCGCGAGCAGGCCGACGCGCTGCTCGGGGCGGCCGACGCCGGTACCAGCCCCAAACCGCCCGACATGGCGAACGCCTCCCTGCTGCTCTAGACCGGGCTGCGGGTCGGAGAACTCGTCGGCCGTCGGAGGTACTCGCGCAACTTCCCGACGTTGACAGCTGAATACGCAGCATCAGGGATCAGGCGCAGCGAGGTCCGCAGGGTAGGTGAAGACACCGGTAACCCGAGTCGCTGGGTTTCCTCCGTAGTTGACGACGGCACCGGCACTGGCCGGGGCGGCCCGGATATCGGTGCCGGCGTATCCCAGCGGAGTAACAAACACCCCCCAGGTTGCGATCCACTCCTGCGTGGTCCCGGTGTCCGGGTCGGAGATCCGCTCGGCAACTGGGACCACTCGGCGCTGCGCGATGTAGCCCTGACCCACGCACGACTGCACGAGAGACCGCCACCGCTGGTCGGAGTGCTCCCATCCCGCGTGAATCCCGGCACCGCCGAAGTCACGGCGCGGCTTGAGGATCATATGCTCACGTTCGGTCAGGCAGCGGCCGACGAGTTCCGGAGTCAGCAGACGAGTCCACGGCAAGATCCGATCCAGCATCCGGCGCTCGGCGGCGGTACAGATTCCAAGCCCGGGATCGGAGAGTATGCTGAGGGCACCTTTGTTCGAGTAGAGCGAGCTGTCCATCGTGGTCCACAATGTCACATTGCCGCTGTCGTGTGCGTCGAGAATCGATGCGATGACATCCTCGTCGTCAACGGCGTGGTCGATGGTGAAGTAGCGCAATACCACATCCACTCGGCTACCGTGCAGATAGAGTCGGCCGCCGCGGACACGTACGTCACCGAGCTCACCCAGGAACACCGGCGTCCCCAGGCTGCGTAGCATGTCCGCGCTCGAATCCAGCAAGTGCCGGTAGCGGGCCAACTCGCCGTTCGCGCAGATCATCGCAACAGCTGGATCCGAACAAGGTGCGGCATTTTGCAATGCCCGGTTCACATGCTCTCCGGTATGAACGAACGACAGCCGGTGCGTCTCGGCGAACCGGCTGAAATCCGGCAGCGCAAGCAATGCCGAGTTTAGTACAGAGCGGTCAATCCCCCCCAGATCGCTGGCGACATTCATCTCCAGGATCCGGAATGATCCACCGTCGTGGTAAAGGTCGACCCGGCCATATCGGGTGATCGGTTGGCGAGAAAACGACCGCAGTAGAGTTGACCGACGTTGGTCGATACCGAGCGCTGCGCAGTACCTGATCACATCCCCGTCGTACAACCGATCCGGCAGCGAGGTGAGCAAGTCGAAGACAGTGCAGATGTCGGCGGCGACAGAATCGATCTCCTGCTGCGCGACGAACAGCGGGCGGGGCAACATGCGGGACCCCCAACACGTGCGATACGACGCTGGCAGCGGAGCATCACGCAGTGCACTTATTAGCCCGGAGCCTTCCGCGCTGCTCTCGCGCAGATAGTGATCGGTCACCAGATTCATGATTGTGCCTCCATTGGCAGGTCGCGCATGCTGCGCAGCGGCGACGCCAGTAGTACAGCGACGGCTAGGAACACTCCGAGGCCGGCCACGACCAGCCCTCCTCGTGCGCTCAAATGCTCGCCCGCAAGGCCGCCAACCAACGCACCCAGCGGAAGCGCCCCCCACATCAGGAACCGAACGCTGGCGTTCATCCGGCCCAGCAGACGGTCCGGGCAGATTGCCTGCCGGAAGCTGAGGTTCGCGACGTTGAACACGGACAGAGCCACATGCAGCAGCATGTATCCGGCAGCGAACAGAACCATTTGCAGGCCTGCGCCGGCAGCCGGCAGGAGCAGGAAAGAGGGCACGCACACCAGCTCCGCCAGCCAGATCACGCGTGCCCTCCCGAGCGCACCGGCCACCGGACCGGCGACCAGAGCTCCCAGGATGCCGCCCACCCCGGCCAGCGCGAGGAGGATGCCTACCATCCAGTCCGGCAGCCCAAGTTGCCTAACCAACAACAGGATCACCAGCGGCTGCATCATCCCGTAACAGAAATTGAAGATAGCAGCGGCTGCTGTGGTAACCCGCAGAAGCGGATTGGCCATGACAAACCGTAGACCTTCGATGACATCCGCGGCGATACTACGCCTGCCCTGCTTCGGAATGGGCGGCTCAGATGTACGGATCCGCCACAGCATTGCAGCGGATCCCAGGTAACCTACCGCCGAGACTCCGATTGCGCCGACCGCAGTGGCGAGTTGAGTTAGCATCCCCCCCAAAGCCGGTCCGCCCGCAACGGCCGCCGATCGACTCGACTCCAGTCGCCCATTGGTGACGACCAGTCCTGCGCGACCGACAAGCATCGGTACATACGACTGGTAGGTCACATCGAAGATCACCTGGGACAGCCCAGCGGCGAGAGTGATTATCAGCAACTGGGTGAACGTGAGCCAGTCAAGCCACCAGAGCACCGGCACGGCGAGCAACGATCCGGCACGAACCAGGTCGCAGCCAATCAGCAGTGGACGTTTGGACACTCGGTCGGCGAGGACGCCAGCGGGAAGAGCGACCAGGAGAAATCCCACCGTCTGGGCAGCCGCTAGCAAACCTAGATGAAAGGGGGTGACGGCGAGGGTGGTAGCGGCCAACAGGCGGACCGACACGTCACCGATTTGCCCAGCAACAACGCTGGATGTCTGCCCAATCCAGAGCAGCCGGAAGTCGCTGTTTGTGGAGGAAACCGACACACCGCTGAGGCTCACATCTGTGTAGTCATCTGACAACTGAGTGTGACCTTAGTCACAGCCATCAATGGAATGCTGTGTCGTTACTGCTCGAGCTGCCACAGTGGATTCATGACGCGCCTAACGGTCTGGGGCGGCTCGTAGTGGCACCAGATTCCCTCTTCGTGTATGGCAGCTTAACTTTCCCCCAGGTGTTGACAGCCGTCCTTGGCAGGGTTCCGACCTCCCGGCTGGCACATGCCCACGGGTGGCGGGCCGCAGCGCTGCTCGATCGGCCGTTTCCGGCACTGATGCCGGCGCCCGGCGCTACGTGGGGAGCACGAATCGTCGGTCTAAGCGACGATGAATGGCGAATCATGAACGCCTTTGAAGGGCCCGGGTACGACCTCGCGGCGATCGAGCTGTGCGCGCTCGGGTCTAGCTGGACGTACCGCTACGACGACACAAAGCACCATTGGCAGGTAGCGACCTCCGACTGGGACCGCGCCCATTTCGCTCGTCACGAGCTTGCCGCGTACCAGGATCGCTGTACCGCGTGGCGGGCGCGCTACGACTCCGGTGACAGCCGCGAGGATCTGGTCAGGCGCTTCGGGACCGTCAGTGGCTCGCCTAGCCGGAGCGCTGGCCAATCGACCGGGGGATCTGAATTGACCAGCGCCAACGTGCCGGCCTATCGGCCGGGGGATCTGAATTGACCAGCGCCAAAATGCCGGCCTACGCCGCAACCGCATCGTGCCCTGTATAACCACCTCACCCCCTGGAGGCGGCTGTGTCTTCGCCAACCACGAGCAGTGGTACGGCCTTCGCCCTCATCGACCGCACACTTCGGCGCTTTCCTGAGTACCGTGCGTGGCGAGCTGGGCTACTGACCCGAGACGGGTACTGCGCCTGGGTCGCCAGCCAACGTGACACGCTCAGTGCCACCGGCCTCGACGATGACATGCAGCATCTGTCTACCCGCTTCCCAGCTGATGATCACAGCTTTGTCATGGACGTACTCGCCGATCTCGCCGACGCCGGCCTCGTACCGGAGGCGCGCTATCCACGGCCCGAATTCGAGCGGCTGGCAAACCTGGTGGTCGACCGGTTCGAGCACGCCGGGCGTACGACGTTCATCTTCCCAGAAGAAGCCAGACTGCTGTTTGCCCTCGCGCACCAGGTACGACCGCGCAACGCTGTTTTCCTCGGCTCCTACTACGGGTACTGGGCGATCTGGGCAGCTCCTGCCGTGCTGGCCAGCGGTGGCCGGATGACCCTGGTAGATGTCGATGCCGACGCGATGGCGACGGCACGAAGCAACATGGCCGCGCTCGGCTTCGCCGACTCAGTCGACTTTGTGGTGGCCGACGCCATCGATTTCGCCCAACACCAGTTACGGGACGTGGACCTGTGCGTACTGGATGCCGAAGGCCCCAAGGAAGGACCGGTCCCAGACCTGTTGGACAAGGCGATCTACTTCCCGATTACGCAGGCAGTGACGCCGGCTCTGCTTCCCAACGCACTCCTGGTGGCACACAACGTCCTGCTGCAGAATCTAACCGCGAATGCCTACTTCGCGGGCCGAATCGAGCACAACCGGGCGCAGTTCGGTAAATGGATGACGCACCTGACCGAGCACTACAACGTCCACCGCGTCTACCCCAGCTCGGAAGGGACCGGCGTGTACCGGAAGCTTGGGTCGCCGTGTGCGGGGTGGTAGGCCTGTTCGTCGGCTGCTTAGCGACAACCGAGTGCCCGAGGTCGGCCCTGCTCACGGCCCGCGCGTCGCAGGCAACCGATGTGTCAGAGGCCACCCGAGCAGCAGGCGATGGCGCGAGCGATCACCGGATCGTAGGGGATTCGCCCCCCTACCGTAGCGCATTCGGATCTTGGTTCGAGAAATCCAGCGTCCGCCGATCGCCGCGCCGGATGCTTGACGAGGCCGGCGGCGCACACATGTTCCCGCCGGAACTTGTCGCGTTGACCCGGCACGACATGGTCCGCGCGTTGCCGCCAGCCCTTTTCGAACAGATCCTCACCCAGCACCTGTACCGCTACCTTGACTTCACCACGAAGCTGGAACTGCTCGTCGTCAACAAGACGGTCCTGGCGATCGCCAACGGCGGCGTCGACCTCCATCTGCCAGATGAGATGGTCTTCGACGCATACAAGATCTACTGCGATGAGGCGTACCACGCTCTGTTCTCAGCCGATCTCATCCGCCAAGTGCACGCCCGCACTGGACTACCGCCTCAGCTCGACGAACGACCGTACTTCCTCACCCAGTTGCGTCGCCTGCAGGAGTCGGTCGAGCCGCAGTTGCGTGCGCTGGTGGAGCTGCTGTTCGTCGTATGTTCTGAAACGCTGATCTCCGCGACGCTCGCCGAGGTGCCCGATGACCCGCGGGTCGACACCGCAGTACGCCGGTCGATACGAGACCATGCCGCTGACGAACGTCGGCATCACGCGTATTTCGCCGCTTTCCTGAAGTTCTTGTGGTACGAGATGGACAGCGGTCAGCGACGCGCCATGGCCCGGCTTTTGCCCGACCTGCTGCTCGCCTTTCTGCGTCCCGACCTGCCGGCGATCCGGTGTGAACTCGCCGGGTACGGGTTCAACCGTGACCAGATCGAACAGATTCTCGCCGAGGTGTACGACGATGGCACCGTCAATGCCTACGCTCGAGACACCTCGCGCCAGACGATGCGCTACTTCGCCGCGGTCGGCGTGCTGGAAGACCAAGCCGCCTGTAACCGCTTCGCCGAGCTCGGTCTACTGGAGGAAGGGCGATAGTGAGTCAGTTCGTACGCCCAGTGACGGCCGGCGACCTGGAACAGGTGCGCGCCATCTACAACCACGCTGTCATTCATACGGATGCCACCTTGGACACTGAGGAGAAGAGTCCTGCCCAGATGCTCGACTGGCTCGCCGCGCACCAGGGCCGCAACGCCGCGCTGCTGGTCGAACGGGACAGTCGAGTGCTCGGCTACGGCACACTGAGCCCTTTCGCCACCCGAGGTGGCTATTTCGCCAGCACCGAGATATCCATCTACGTCGCACCGGGCGACCAAGGACGCGGCGTGGGCACCAGCCTGTGCGCGGCGTTGACCGGGCTGGCCCGCGACGAGGGCTACAGCACCGTCATGTGCTTCATCACTGACACCAACATCGCATCGATCCGGATGGTAACCGCCGCCGGTTACAAGTCCTCCGGCATACTGTGTCATATCGGATTCAAGCTCGGCAGACTGGTCAACCTCGAGGTGTACCAACACGTCTTTGCCGAGAACCTGGCCCGGTACGATCAAGATCACGATCTGCCGGCGACGGAGAGGAGCACATGATGAGCGGCTACGTTTTCGACCAACACGTCGCCGAGCAACCCGACGTGGTTGCGACGTTGCTGGACCAGGACGGCATTCCGGCGTTGGATCTGAACCGTCCGATCGTCTTCAGCGGCATCGGGACCTCGCTGCACGCGTGTCGCATCGCGGCGACCTGGCTTCGGCTGCTGAGCCAGGGCCAGGTCCGACCGGCTGCTTTGGACGCGCACGACGTGGCGCTGCGCGAGTCGCTGCGCCCGGAGGATCAGGTCGTCGTAGTCAGCCACCGAGGGACGAAGCGCTATCCCAACGCGGTGCTCGCCGCCGCCCGCAAGGCTGGTGCCCGCACCATCACCGTCACCGGACAAGGGTCCACCGAACCGGACGCCGATGTAGTGATTCGCACCTGCCCGCAGGAACGCGCCAGCACTCACACCATTTCCTACACGTCCGCGCTGGTCGTGCTTGCCCGAATCGTCGCGGCCTCGCTCAGCGGCAGCGGCGCGTCCTGTGGCGAGGAACTGTCCACAGCGCTGCGCCAGATCCCGCAGGCGATGCGGGACACACTGGCCCTGCCGCTGCCAAAGATCGCCGTTGACGCCGTTGTCCGTGGATTGCCGACAATTGTCACCGGCACCGGGCTGGACGCGATCACCGCCGCCGAGGCAGCGCTCAAAATCAAAGAGGGCACATACCGGTGGGCCGAGGGGATGCACACCGAGTTCGCCCTGCACGGCACGCCCGCCGTGTTCTCTGCCGAGGTCAGCGCTTTCGTGCTGGTTGCGGAGGCAGATGACGGTGGGCGCAGCGATGATCTGTGTACGCTGCTGCGGACGTTAAGCGCGCCGGTGCTGACAGTCAGCACCTCACCCACGGCTGATCTCGGGTTCGCCGAGACGCACCCGCTGCTGCGTCCGCTGGTCTCGGTTCTGCCCTTCCAACGTCTGGTGAGTGCTGCGGCAGCCGAGTTGGGTGCCAACCCAGATCTGACTCACGTCGAAACCGAGCCCTGGGGCAGCGCCATCAAGGCCGTTCCGCTGTAGGGATCGGCCAGCGTAGCGGTGACGAGGCGGTTCGACCTGACCACCGAGCTTTCGGAGTCCGTCAGCGGGTAGCCCGCATCGACAGCCTCTACCAACGTGGCAACTATGCCGAGCCGGTCCGCGCGCTGCCCGACACTGCGCCTTTCTCATCGTGCGTAGCGGTCTGCTTCGACGCGGTGCAGGACGAGGATGGCCTGCACGGTCGTGGTCGCGCGGCGGGGGCAGCAGCGCAGCTTGACCAGGATCTTCCAGGTCTTGAGGGTGGCGATCGTGCGTTCGCCACGGGCGCGGATCTTTGCGTGCGCCCGGTTCACGGCCTTCTGCCGGCGTGACAGCTTCGGCCGGAAGCGGCGCCGTTCGAACGGGGTGCGCACGCTGCCGTGGGCGCCTTGGTAGCCCTTGTCCGCGAAGGTCATCACGTTCGAGCTGGTCAGAGCGTCGATGATGCCGTGGGCGCGGGCGGCGGTCAGGTCGTGCGTGGCTCCCGGCAGCGTGGCGGAGGCCCCGACGAGTCGACCGGCGGCGTCGGCGATGACCTGGACGTTCACGCCGTGGCGTCTGTGTTTGCCGGAGTAGTAGGGCTCCTGGTCGGCGACGCGGTCGATCGGGATGAGGGTGCCGTCCAGGATCGCGTAGGCCAGGAGCCGGATGCGCCGCATGGCGGTGTTCAGGTCCTTGGCAGTGGCGCTGATCAGGGTTGTTGCCTCTTGGACGTAGCGCCGGGCGGTGGCCACGCCGATCTCGAAGCCGGCCGCGAGGTGCGTGTAGGTGTCGCCATTACGCAGATGGGCCAGCACGAGCAAGGCCTGGCGGCCGGGGTTCAGACGACGCCATCGAGATCGGCGCTGCTGGCGGTGAGCGCGGATGCGGTCGGCGAGGTGGTGGAGGGTCCGGCTGGACAACGGGATCGTGGCAGGGTACGACAGCATGGCGAGGCTCCCGGTCGGGGCTTCGGGTCTTGGTCGACAGCTGTCCTACCTGGAGCCTCGCACCCACCGACCACCGGCCCGCCACACCCACCCTGAGCTGCAAGATCAGCTTGGAAAAGGCTCACTGGAACGAGGTCGCTCTGGAAGCGGACCGGGTCACCCACACGACGGGTGATCCGACCGAGGCGGGGACGCGGGGCCCGCTCGGCAGTTCGCGGGCGCTGGCCATCACCCACCTCGCCATGCACGACGCGTTCTTCGGCATCGCCGGCGGGCAGGAGCCGTACCTCGGCAGCCGGCCGCCGATGCCGCCGACCGGGGGCGACGTGGCCGCCGCCGTCGCGGGCGCGGCCCGGGCGACGCTGAGCGCGCTCTACCCGGCGCAGCGGGACCACTTCGCGGCACGGCACCTCGCGGCCGGGCTGGTCGACGGCAAACACGCCGCCGAGAGCCACGACTACGGGCGGCGGGTGGCCGGGGAACTGCTGGCGCTGGCGCCGGGGCGACCCTGGTCACGGCGACGAGGGCTACGTGCCCTCGCTCGCCCCGGAACACCACCGGGAGGACCCGGACAACCCCGGGCAGGTTTCTACGCGCCCTTCCACGTGCCCGCTCAGCCCTGCTTCGCGGTCAGCGTCCGCCACCGTCTCGACGGCCCGCCGCGTCCCGGCGACCGGGCCTACCGGCGGGCCCTGCGGCAGATCCGCGGCAAGGGCATCGCTGCGCACCTCACCGGTACGCTGCCCGACCGGTTCCCGCAGCGGACGCCCACCGAAACCGGCATCGGGCTGTTCTGGGCCTACGACGGTGCCAAGGGCCTCGGTACGCCACCACGGCTGTTCAACCAGATCGTCCGGCGGGTCGCCCGGGCGCGGAGCAACGACCCGGCCGCCAACGCCAGGCTGTTCGCACTGGTCAACACCGCGATGGCGGGCGGCGGGATTCTCTGCTGGACCGAGAAGTACCGCCACGACCTGTGGCGTCCGGTGGCCGGAATCCGGGAGCACGACAGTGCGCTGAGGCCGACCGGACAGGGCGGGGCGGAACTGGACCCGGACCCGCCAGCCACGTCCCCAACCTCTCGGGTCAGTACAGCTAGAGCTGCCCGACGTCCGTCACCCGGACCACGGCGGCCCCCGCTTCGTCCGAGGCGGCCAGGTCGACCTCGGCGCTGATCCCCCAGTCGTGGTCGCCCTCCGGGTCGTCCAGGATCTGCCGGACGGTCCACTTCTCCCGCCCCTGCTCGATCATGAGCAGCGCCGGCCCTCGGGCGTCCGGCCCCACCCCGATCCCGTCGTACGCCTCGAAGTACGGCTCCAGCGCCTCCGCCCAGGCGTCGGCGTCCCACCCGGTCGCGCCGTCCAGCTCGCCGAGATCCCACCAGCGGCGCAGGGCGGCCAGCTCGACCCGACGGAACAGCGCGTTGCGGACCAGCACCCGGAAGGCGCGGGCGTTGCGGGTGACTGCCGGCACCCGCTCCTCCAGCGACGCGTGGGCCAGGGCGGCGTCGGCGACGTCGGAGGGGTTGCGCAGCCGCTCCCACTCGTCGATCAGGCTGGAGTCGACCTGGCGGACCAGCTCGCCCAGCCACTCGATGAGGTCGATCAGCTCCTCGGTCTTGGCGTCCTCCGGGACGGTCTGCCGCAGCGTCTTGTAGGCGTCGGCGAGGTAGCGCAGCACCAGCCCCTCGGACCGGGTCAGCCCGTAGAACTGCACGAACTCGCCGAAGGTCATCGCGCGTTCGTACATGTCCCGGACGACGGACTTGGGGGAGAGCTGGTGGTCGGCGACCCAGGGGTGCCCCTGCCGGTACATCTCGTACGCGGCGTGCAGCAGCTCGGCCAGCGGCTTGGGCCAGGTCACCTCGTCGAGCAGCTCCATGCGGGCCTCGTACTCGATGCCGTCGGCCTTCATCGCGGCGACCGCCTCGCCGCGCGCCTTGAACTGCTGCGCGGACAGCACCTGGCGCGGGTCGTCGAGGATCGACTCGATCACGCTCAACACGTCCAGGGCGTACGACGGGGACTCGGCGTCGAGCAGCTCGATGGCGGCCAGGGCCAGCGGCGACAGCGGCTGGTTGAGCGCGAAGTCGAGCTGGAGGTCGACGGTGAGCCGGACCCGTCGGCCGGTCTCGTCGGGCTCGTCGAGCTGCTCGACCACCCCACCGGCGCGCAACGCCCGGTAGATGGCCACGGCCCGGCGGATGTGCCGACGCCGGGCGGCGGCGTCCTCGTGGTTGTCGGTGAGCAGGTGCCGCATCGAGGTGAACGCGTCGCCCGGCCGACCGATCACGTTGAGCAGCATCGAGTGGCTGACCTGGAAGCTGGAGGTGAGCGGCTCCGGCTCGGCGTCGACCAGGCGTTGGAAGGTCGGCTCGCCCCAGCCGATCGAGCCCTCCGGCGGCTTCTTCTTGACCACCTTGCGCCGCTTCTTGGGGTCGTCACCGGCCTTGGCCAGGGCCTTCTCGTTGTCGATGACGTGCTCGGGGGCCTGCACCACCACCCGCCCGAGGGTGTCGAAGCCGGCCCGCCCGGCCCGGCCGGCGATCTGGTGGAACTCGCGGGCCTTGAGCAGCCGGGTACGCACCCCGTCGTACTTGCTCAGGCCGGTGAACAGCACGGTGCGGATCGGCACGTTGATGCCCACGCCCAACGTGTCGGTGCCGCAGATGACCTTCAGCAGGCCGGCCTGGGCCAGGGTCTCCACGAGCCGGCGGTACTTGGGCAGCATGCCGGCGTGGTGCACGCCGATGCCGTGGCGCACCAGCCGGGACAGCGTCTTGCCGAAGCCGGAGGTGAACCGGAAGTTGCCGATCGCGGCGGCGATCATGTCCTTCTCGGCCCGGGTGCAGACGTTGACGCTCATCAGCGCCTGGGCGCGTTCCAGCGCGGCGACCTGGGTGAAGTGCACGACGTACACCGGGGCCTGCTTGGTCTCCAGCAACTCTTCGAGCGTCTCGTGCAGCGGCGTCATCGCGTACGAGAAGATCAGCGGGACCGGCCGCTCGGCCGACCGGACGACGGCGGTCGACCGCCCGGTGCGCCGGGTCAGGTCGTCGACGAACCGGGTGGTGTCCCCCAGGGTGGCCGACATCAGCACGAACTGCGCCTGCGGCAGCTCGATGATCGGCACCTGCCAGGCCCAGCCCCGGTCCGGCTCGGCATAGAAGTGGAACTCGTCCATCACCACCTGGCCGACGTCGGCCCGCGCCCCCTCGCGCAACGCCAGGTTGGCCAGGATCTCGGCGGTGCAGCAGATGATCGGGGCGTCGGCATTGACGCTGGCGTCGCCGGTGAGCATGCCGACGTTCTCCGCGCCGAACACCTCGCAGAGCGCGAAGAACTTCTCCGACACCAGGGCCTTGATCGGGGCGGTGTAGAAGCTCGTCCGGTTGTCGGCCAGGGCGGTGAAGTGCGCCGCGATCGCGACCAGGCTCTTGCCCGAACCGGTCGGCGTATTCATGATCACGTTCGCGCCGGAGACGATCTCGATGACCGCCTCCTCCTGGTGCGGATAGAGGTCCAGCCCCCGCTCGGACGCCCAGCCGGCGAACGCGTCGAAGAGGGTGTCGGGGTCGGCGCTTCGAGGCAGCGCGGCAGTCAGCGTCATAGCGCCCCCATCGTGCCCGCACCACCACCCCGCACGCCAGCCGGGCCACCCCGCCCCCGGCCGCTGCGGCCTGACCCGCCCCCGCCTGTCGTGGTCCGGCCGGCCTCGCCCAGGTCGGGGGCGGGTCGAAGTCGCGGGATCGCTGAGCTGCGGCATCGCCAGCGGACGGACACCGCCGGCCGGGCGGTATCGCACCGATCGCGGAGACCTCGTCGGTCAGGGGCGGCGGCGGTGGATCAGGTCGAAGACGGGGCGGCCGGCGGTCAGCGCCCGGCGTTCGAACTTGGTCACCGGGCGGTGGTCGGGGCGGGGCGCATAGCCTGCGTACACGTCGTCCAGCTCGGGGTCGGCGGTGAGGGTCGAGCGCATCGACCCGGCGTACTCGGCCCAGTCGGTGGCGCAGTGCAGGGTCCCGCCGCCGGTCAGCCGGGAGCGCAGCAGCGCCACGTGCGCCGGCTGGATGATCCGCCGCTTGTGGTGCCGCAACTTGGGCCACGGGTCGGGAAAGAACACGTGCACCGCGTCCAGGCAGCCCGGCGGCATGGCCCGGACCAGGTCCAGCGCGTCGCCCTCGGCGATCCGGACGTTGCGCAGACCGTGGCGCTGCACCAGGTCGAGCAGGTGGGCGATGCCCGGGGTGTGCACCTCGACCGCCAGGTAGTCGCGGTCCGGGTCGGCGGCGGCCATCGCCGCGGTGGCGTCACCCATCCCGGAGCCGATCTCCAGCACCACCGGGGCCCTGCGGCCGAAGAACCCGGCCGGATCGACCGGCCCGTCGAGGTCGGCGATCCCGATCCCGTACGCCGGCCAGAGTCGGGTCAGCGCGTCGGTCTGCCGACTGCTCATCCGACCCCGACGGGGATGGAAGGTGCGGATCCCGGTGGCCGGCGGGGCCACCGGGACGGCGGGGTTCGGGTCGATGGAGGTCACAGCGACCCGAGCGTACGCGACGGTTCCGCCGTATCGGAGGTGCCGTCGGGCGGAGGGTGAGACGATTCATCCCGTACGGCAGGTCGGCGTCCGGGTCGGTCCGGCGCTGCCCGGGGGCGCCGGAAGGGGGAATGGTGTCGATCGCGCTGCACCGCACCGCGCTGGCGGTCGCCGTCGGTGCCCTCGTCCCCGCGCTGTGGCACGCCGCCCCGCTGTCCGCCGCTCCTTCGGCGGCTGCTCCGTTGGTCGCCGTGCCGGTGGTTGCGGTGCCGGTCGCCGCTGCGGTTCCCGCGCCCGGTCAGCCCGCGCCGGACCAGGGTGGGGACCCGCAGCCGCCGCCCGGCGTGCTCTTCGTCGAGGTGACCCCGGGCACCGTCGAGCCGGGTTACCTGGTCGGCATCGAGGCGAGCTGCCACGACAACTCGATCCCGGCGACCGTCGTCTCCGACGCCTTCGGCCGGGTCCAGGTGCAGCCGCAGCACGGGCTGCTCACCGCCGCCCCGATGGTCAAGGACCGGGTCCGGCCGGGCAACTACCGGATCAAGCTGGAATGCCCGGACGGGGCGACCGCCTCGACGGCGCTCCAGGTGGTCAAGAAGGTGAAGCCGAGCCCCGGGCCGCACACCGGCTTCGGTGGTGCGACCGGCGGCGGGCTGCCCGGTGGGCTGCTGGTGCCCGGCGGGCTGGCACTGACCATCGCCGGGGCCGTCGTCGGGATCGTGGCGGCCCGTCGGCCGCGTGGCGTCGCCGGGAGCTGACCATGCCCCCACCGCCGGTCCCCTCAGGTCCCCGTAACGGCCCGACCCCGCAGCCGCCCACCTCCGGCCTGCAGATCTTCCACCCCACCCCGCCGCCGCCCGTCACCACGCCCCCCGCCACGCCGGTACCGCCGTACGGTGGCCCGGCCGGTGCGCCGTCGCCAGCGGGCGTGGCCCCGTCGGGTGCGGGGTCGACCGTGGCCCCGTCGGGTGCGGGGCCGACGCGTGGTCCCTGGTCGGTGCCGCTGGCCGTGCTGCTGGTGCTGCTCGGGGTCTTCGCCACCGGTGCCGGGCTGGGGCGCACGGTCGGGCCACTGGACTGGACCGACACGCCGCCGCAGCGTCCGGCGGCCGATGCCCGAACGAGCCCCCCACCAGGCAGCCTGCCGGCCAGCCGACCGGTCCGGCTCACCGTCCCGGCGATCAGGGTGGCCGCCCCGGTGGCCCCGGTCGGTCAGGCCCGGGACGGGTCGATCGACGTCCCACCGCTGGACCGGCACCACGAGACCGGCTGGTACGACCGGGGCCCGACCCCCGGTGAGCCGGGCCGGGCGATCATCGTCGGCCACGTCGACTCGAAGGACGGGCCGTCGGTCTTCTACGACCTGCGCAAGCTCAAGCCCGGCGATCGGATCGAGGTGACCCGGGACGACCGCCGGGTGGTGGTGTTCCGGGTCGACTCGGTGGAGTTCTTCGACAAGTCGGCCCTACCCGCCGACCGGGTCTACGGCGACAGCGGAGCACCCGCCCTGCGGTTGATCACCTGCGGCGGCCAGTGGACCGGCGGGCGTACCGGCTACGCCGACAACGTCGTCGCCTTCGCCTCGCTGGCCGAAACCCGCTCACCCTGACGCCACCCGCAGGCGCCGGCCGGACCCCGTTCCCCCCGACCCCGCGCCCGCAGGCGCCGGGCCCTGTTCCCCCTGATCGACGCGGCCCGTGCCGCGCACGATATTGCGGGGACACCGTCGGGCGGCGGTGGCAGGATCGGCGCGGTGACGGCGGACGTGGTGCGGCAGGCGTTCAGTTGGATCGAGTCGGTGGCGGTGCCCGCCGACGGTGGTCTGGGGTGGCAGGAGGCAGGCGAACGTTTCGACGATCTCTATGCCGGGACCGCCGGGGTGCTGCTCGGCTGTGCCGAGGCCATGGCCACCGGCCGCCATCCTGCCGTCACCACGACGGACGGTGGCGTCGCCACCGCAGCGGGGTCGGCGCTCGACCGGGTCGCGGCCGGTGCCCGGGGCCGGTTGGTGCATCTTGCCCGGCACGAGCCGGACGCCTCGACGATGCCCGACGACGGGTTGTTCGACGGCTGGGCCGGGGTGGCGGTCGCGTTGCGCGCCTGGGCCCGGGTCTCCGGCGACCGGGCCGCCCTCGACACCGCCGCGTCGGTGACGGCAGGGATCGCCGAACGGCTGCTGCACCGACCAGTGGACCCGGGCCGGTGTGCCGACATCATCTCCGGCGACGCGGGCATCCTGCTGGCCCTCCTCGACGCCCTCGACGAGGGTTCCGACAGCGTGGTGGTGCAGGCGGCCCACGTCCTCGCCGACGGGCTGGTGGGGCTGGCCGAGGAACAGCCCGACGGGCCGCACTGGCGGATGCGGGCGGGGGACGAGCGCCTGATGCCCGGCTTCTCCCACGGTACGGCCGGCGTCGCCTACGTCCTCGCCACCGCCGGCGTCACCCTGCATCGCGACGATCTGCACCACATCGCCGTCCGCGCCGCCGACGGCCTGCTGGCCCTGGGCCGCCGCCCCGGCGGATGGGCGCTGCCGCTGTTGGTTCCGCCCCGCCCGGACCGCCCGGCGGTCACCTTCGGCTGGTGCCACGGCCCGACCGGTACGGTGCGACTCTTCGCTCTCCTCGACGCCGTCGACCCGCAGCCCCGCTGGGGGCAGGCCGTCGAGGAGTGCCTGGGGGCGCTGCGCGACAGCCGTGTCCCGCAACGGCTGTACCCGGGGTACTGGGACAATCTCGCCCGCTGCTGCGGCACCGCCGGGGTCGGGCAGGTGCTGGTCGACCGCTTCCAGGACGCCGCCGACCCTGCGCTGCTCACCTGGGCGAACACGCTCGCCGAGGACGTGCTCGCCCGTACCGTGTCCACCCCGGCGGGCGGCACCTGGTCGAACACCGCGCACGCCAGGACCCCGCCGGAACTGCCGCCGGAGCCCGGCTTCATGCAGGGTGCCGCCGGCATCGCCGGCTGGCTCGCGCGGCTGGCCGCCCCCGCCACCGCGCCCGTCCTGCCCTGGCTCTGACCGTCCGCCGGCCGTCTACTCCTGCGGGTAGCGTCGGCCATGTCGATCGGTACGGCCGTGGCAGGTCGACGTCGTCGGACGGTCCCCGTCGGGCTGACGGCGCCGGCTCCCCGTCGGGCTGACAGTGCCGGTTTCCCGTCGGGTTGACGGTGCCGGCTCCCCGTCGGGCCGGTGCCGGTGGAGTCCCGGCGCGGCCCGACGGCATCGCTGTTCAGCCCTTGCCGGTCACCTGCTGGACCACCTCGAACTCCAGCAGCGTCGCGCCGGAGGCGACCGGTCGCCGCTGCTCGCCACCCTCACCACCGGCGTGCGCGGCCCGGGATGGCCCGGCGGCCCACGCCTGGTACGCCTCCTCCGTCTCCCACCGGGTGTAGACGAAGTAGCGGCTCTCCCCGGCGACCGGGCGCAGCAGCTCGAAGCCGAGGAAGCCCGGGGAGTTCTCCACCGCGCCGGCCCGCGCGGCGAACCGCTTCTCCAACTCCTCGCCGGCACCGGGCGGGACGTCGATCGCGTTGATCTTCACGACTGCCATCCCACCACCCTAGCCCCGCCCCTGCGGCCGGGGCCGTCCGGCGGCCAGCCTGGCCGTACGCCGTCGGTGGTGCCCGCGCGACGCGGAGCTGCCGTGCAGGATGCGGCGGGCGGACCCGGGGCGGTGCGTGGTGTGCGGGCTGCGTCGCCCGGTCGCCGGCCGGGTGGCGGGCGGGTGGCGGGCGGGGGCGGGCAGCCGCCGGCAGAGTGGTGGGGAGCAGCGCGGCCAGCGCGGGACGGTCAGTCGGCGGGTGGACGGGCCCAGGTCAGGAAGCGGTCGGTCAGGTCGGCCTGGCGACCGCTGTCGAGTTGCGTCAGGTGGTCGGTCGCCTCCACCGACAACCGGGACAGCAGAATCAACCATCAGGAACAGGGTCCGCCGCCGCACCGCGTCACCGGCACCATTCAGCTCGTACGCGTCGATCCACACCCACCCGTCGTACGTGTGCCAGTCGGTCAGCACCCGGATGACCCGGACCGTGATCGGCCGGCTGAACTGCACGCTCGCCTCCCTGGTCAGGTGTAGCAGGTCACCGGCGGCGACGGCTACCCCGGGCACTGCGGCCCCCGGTTGCACCGCCCCGCCCAGCGGTGCGCCGGCACGACGCCGGTGATCCGGCCCGGCCCCCGGTAGGGCGGGATGAACGGACCGATCGGGCCGGGGACGCTCGGGCGCGCGGGTGGTGGGGGCGGCGGCGGGGGCGGTGGGTTCGGGGCGGGTGGTGGTTTCGGCTGCTCCTCGGGCACGGCGGGGTCCCTTCTGTCCGTGGGGTGTTGGAGGAGGGGCCGTCCGGTCCCCTCCTACCGGGCGGCCCCTCGGCAGACGCGACCGGTGGGGATCTCACACCGACCGGCGGCGTCGCTCTGAAAACCACCCTGCCGAGAGTTGCGGTCCGAACACACCGCGTAGCAGGATGGCGGCGACCGTTCAGAACGTCCGGAGGGGACTCGGGATGAATCGGGCAGTGATCGAGGCGATGACCCAGAGCGGCGAGACCGCCGAGAGTCTCGCCTCCCGGGTGGGGGTCGACCCCAAGACCGCCGCGCGGTGGGCGAGCCATGGACGGATTCCCCAGACCCGCCACCGCGCCCAGGTTGCCATGGCGCTGGGCAGGGACGTCCTGGAGTTGTGGCCGGAGGCGCTGCGGCGGCGCGAGCCGGTGTGGTTCCGCCGGTGGGCCGACATCGAGCGTGAGGCGATCGCGTTGCGCGGGTTCGAGCTGGCCTGGATTCCCGGGCTGCTGCAGACCGAAGCCTACGCACGGGCGACCCTGGCGGGTGAGGCGCTCACCGAGGAGGAGGTCGATCAGCTCACCAAGGCGCGGATCGGCCGGCAGTCGGTCCTGCACCGGGCCCGCCCGCCGTTGCTGGTCGCCGTCATCGACGAGGCGGTGCTCCGCCGGCCGGTGCGGGGGCGGCCCGAGCTGATGCGCGAGCAGTGCGCCCACCTGGCCGAGTGCGCCGAGCTGCCGACGGTGCAGGTGCACGTGGTCCCGGCGGACACCGGGATGTACGCCGGCCTCGGCGGACCGTTCATCGTGGCCGACCTCGACGACGGGACGCGGGTGGCGCATGTGGACGGTCAGGTGCGGGCGCAGATCATCGACCAGCGTCAGGATATCGCTACCTTGGAGCAGCGGTGGGCGCGCATAGTGGGGGAGGCCCTGCCTCGGGCGCAGTCCCTGGATCTCATTCGGAAGGTGGCGGCAGCATGGACGTGACCGGTGCGCGGTGGCGCAAGAGCACCAGGAGCGGCAACAACGGCGGCAACTGCGTCGAGGTGGCGGACAACCTGCCCGGCGTCGTCCTGGTCCGCGACACGAAGGACCGCGACGGCGGGATGTTGACCTTCACGCCGGGCGCGTGGCGCGGCTTCGTCGACCTGGCCAAGGCGTCCCACCCCCGCTAGCCGACCTGGCCAAGGCGTCCCGCCCGCCAAGCTGTCCCGCCCCGCCAGCCGACCCGCCAAGGCGTCCCGACCCGCCAGCCGTCCAGCCGGGGCGTCCCGCCCCCCTGGGCGGGCAACGGCGGCGCTGCCCCGGGGCGGCGGGTCAGGGCGTGTCGACGGCCGGCGGGAGGTCGGTGTCGACCACGATCGGGGCGTGGTCGGAGGGGCCCTTGCCCTTGCGGGCCTCCCGGTCGACGTACGCGGAGCGGACCGTCGCGGCCAGTGGCGCGGAGGCGTACACCAGATCGATCCGCATGCCCTTGTTCTGGTGGAACATGCCGGCCCGGTAGTCCCAGTAGGTGTACGGGTGCGGCCCCTTCATCGGGGTGGGCACCACGTCGCTGAGCCCGAGGTCGCGCAGGGCGGCCAGGGCGGCCCGCTCGGCGGGGGTGACGTGGGTGGAGGTGGCGAAGAGCGCCGGGTCCCAGACGTCGGCGTCGGTCGGGGCGACGTTGAAGTCCCCGCAGACGGCGACCGGCCCACCGGCGGCCACCTCCGGCGACAGGGCGTCCCGCAGCGCGGCGTACCAGGCCAGCTTGTAGGCGTAGTGCGGGTCGTCGACCGCCCGGCCGTTCGGGACGTACACCGACCAGACCCGGACGCCGGCGCAGGTGGCGGAGATGGCGCGCGCCTCGGGCTGCGGAAAGCCCGGTTCGCCGGGGAATCCGACGGTGACGTCGGTCAGGCCGGCGCGGGACAGGATCGCCACCCCGTTCCACCGGCCGTCGCTGTGGCTGGCCACCTCGTAGCCCAGCTCACCGACCTCGGCGGCCGGGAAGGCCCCGTCCGGGCACTTGGTCTCCTGCAGGCACACCACGTCGGGGGCGGTGCCGGCGAGCCAGTCCAGCAGCCGGGGCAGCCGGGCCTTCACCGAGTTCACGTTCCAGGTCGCCAGGCGCATGTGCCCAGCCTGCCGCATCCCGGCCCGCCCCGCCGGGTCGGCCCGCCAAGCCGGCGACTCCGCCGGGCCGGGACTCCGCGTCGCTGCCCGGCGTGCCGGCGACTCCGCCGGGCCGGGACTCCGCGCGGCCGTCCGGTGAGCGGCGGTGCGCCGACCGGCGCCGACCCGCCCGGCGGCACGCGCGTGGCGGCGTCCCGGGTGGGGATCGCCGCCGTCGGCGTACGGGTGGGTCAGGCGCCCGGGGTGTCGCCGGGCCGGGTCTGCTCGGCGAGAAAGCGCTCCAGCTCGGCGCCCAGCTCGTCGGCGGTGGGCAGCGGGCCGGTCTCGGCGGCGAGCAGGTTCTTCTCGCCCCGCCCCCGGGCGAACGCGTCGTACTGCTCCTCCAGGGCGGTGACCAGTGCGGCGGCCTCGTCGGTCTGGGCGACCTGCCGGTCGATCTCCACCCGGACCACCTCGGCGGCGGAGCGCAGGCTGTCGTTGGGCAGCAGCAGGCCGGTGCTGCGGGACACCGAGGAGAGCAGCACCTCGGCGGCGGCCGGGTACTCGGTCTGCGCGACGTAGTGCGGCACGTGGGCGGAGAAGCCGAGGGCGTCCCGGCCGGCCTGGCCGAGCCGGTATTCCAGCAGGTGCCCGACGCTGCCCGGGACCTGCACCCGCTGCAACCACGGCTCGTAGCCGGAGATCAGCTCCCGGCGGGTGGCGTGCGCGGTGACCCCGGTGGGCCGGGTGTGCGGGACGGCCATCGGGATCGAGTTGAGCCCGACGGTGAGCCGGACGTCGAGCCGGGCGGCCACCGCGCTGACCGCCGCCACGAACCGCTCCCACTGCAGGTCCGGTTCCGGGCCGGTGAGCAGGAGGAACGGCGTCTCGTCGTCGTCGTGCAGCAGGTGCAGGGCCAGCTCGGGGGCGTCGTAGTCCTCCCAGTGGTCCTCGACGAAGGTCATCACCGGGCGGCGGGACCGGTAGTCGAAGAGCTGGTCGACGTCGAAGGTGGCGATCGTGCGGGCGTCCAGCGAGGTGAGCAACTGCTCGCGGGCCAACCGACTGGCGTTGCCGGCGTCGACGAAGCCGGTGAGCGCCTGGATCAGCACCGGCTGACCGAGGTCGGGCAGATCGTCGGTGAGCTGGTACAGCTCGTGTGGGTCGAGCACCGGTCGGACCTCCTGAGGAAACGCGCGTACGGGCGGCCGTGCGCGGGCGGCACCCGGTTCGGGGAACGTACCCGTCGGCGTCATCCATTCCATCACTGGGCGTGTCGTGACCGATCCGGCTACCAAACCCGGAGGAAGCCACCAATTCACCGATGGTGCCGGGGGTGGCTCGGTCGGACGGTTCGGGCCTGTCACCCAAAAGGGGGACATGATGGATCATGCTGCCGGCCGGGGTGCTCTGGGCGCTCGACCACGCGGGACGACATGCCCCGGTTTTCCTGACCGTAATGCCGGTTGCGGGCGGTCTGTCGCCCCGGCCGTCCGTCCAGGGCCGGCGTCCCGCCGGTGGGTCGACGATTGTGATGAGGGCCACTCTGTGACGGTGGGTCACCGGAAGAGGGCATGTCTAGCCTCGGCGGATGCGTGACGACGACACCATCGACGACCAGGGCGCCCGCCGGGGCATGACTGGCCGTTCGGACGACACCCCCTCGTCCGTTCAGGTCGGCGTTCTCGGTGAAGCCCGTACCCGCCGTTCCCTCCGTACCCGCCTCGGCGGACTCGTTAACCTCCGACGCCGTCCGGCCCGGACCCGGGTGGCCCTCGCCGCCGGTGTGCTCTGCTGCCTCGGGGCGACCGCCGTCGCCGGCGCACAGGCCCTGCCGGCCGAGCGGGCCGACGACCGGGCCGGCACCGAGGCGGCGCTCGCCGAGCGCAGCCAGCAGGCCGCCTCCCGCGCCGAGGTCCGTACCCCGGTCACCATCGTTCCCGACGCCACCCCTGCCAGCCCGACCACCGCCAGCCCCACCACCGCCGCCCCCACGCCGAGCGCGACCAGGACCACCAGGCCCAAGCCCCGACCCAAGCCCAAGCCGAGGCCGAAGCGGATCGTCCCGGTGGCCGGCCTCGACCAGGCCCAGATGGACAACGCCAAGGAGATCGTCAAGGCCGGGCGGGCGATGGGCGTCCCGCGCCGGGCCCTGGTCATCGCGGTGGCCACCGCGATGCAGGAGAGCAACCTCTACAACTACGCCAGCGGTGTGCTGCCCGAGTCGCAGAACTACCCGCACCAGGCCATCGGTTGGGACCACGACTCGGTCGGGCTGTTCCAGCAGCGGCCCAGCAGCGGCTGGGGCGAGGTCGGGCAGCTGATGGACCCGGCGTTCGCCACCCGGGCGTTCCTCAACGCGCTGCTGGAGATCCCCGGCTGGGAGGACCTGCCGCTGACCGTCGCCGCGCAGGCCGTGCAGATCTCCGCCTACCCCGATCTCTACGCCCAGCACGAGTGGCGGGCGACCGAGGTGGTCGCCGCCGTCCTGGTCTGACCCTCCCGTCCCGATCTGAGCCCTCCCGCACCGACCTGAGCCCCCCGTCCTGACCTGAGTGGTCCTACCCGGGGACCCGGCCCGCCCGAGCCTGCCTCGGGCGGGCCGGCTCCGTTCGTGTCGGACCGGCATCGGTGGCTATCCTCCACCGGACACAGTGGACGGTTGGCGATTGCTCGGATCGGGTACACATGACGCAGGACATCCGATCGGAGGACGACATGTCAGCACTGATGCAGCGGATCAGCGCCTTCCTGCGCTCGCCCAAGGGGCAGCAGTTGGTCGACCGGGGTCGGCGCGAGCTGGCCAAGCCGGCGAACCAGGCGCGGCTCAAGCAGGCGGCCAGCAAGCTGTCGGGCCGCCGTCGCTGACCGCCCCTGAACCTATTCCACCACCGGGAGCCTCTGTGACCGACGCCGTGCCCGTCGACGACGAACCGACCGTACCCACGCCGCCGGTCCCGGCGGACACTCCGGGCCCGGCGGTCCCCGTGACACCGGCGACCACGGCACCGGCAGCCACCGCCCCGCCAGCTGTGCAGCCGGCGGTCCCGGGGACAGCAGTGTCGGCGGTGCCGGGAGCGGTGGTCTCGGCGGTGCCGGGGGCACCGGCCGGTGATCCGGGTGACGTGCCCGAGGCGCCGCCGGCCCGGCTCTGGGACCGGATGCGGGACGATCCGCAGTACGCGCCGGAGCACCTGGCCCTGGAGGCGGTCCGCCGGCTCGGCCCGGAGGCGGCGCAGTGGATCGCCAAGGCGCGGGCGGAACGACCCGACGCGACCGCCGACCAGTTGGCCGAGCAGGCGATCCGGCGCTTCGTCAATCGGGCCCGGCTCTCCGGCGCGGTCTCCGGTGCGGCCGGGCTGCCCGGTGCCGTCATCGACGTCGGCGTGCTGGCCTGGACCCAGGCCCGGCTGGTGCTGCACGTCGCCGCCGCCTACGGCGCGAACCCGGCCCACCCGGACCGGGCCACCGACCTGCTCGTCCTGCAGAAGGTGCACAAAGCGGCCGAGGCGGCCCGGCTGGCACTGGGCGTCGCGGCCGGTCGGGAGCGGGCCGGCGCGCTGTTCGGTCACGCCGCCCAGAACCCGCTCGGCCGGGTGATGCTGCAACTGGGCGTCCGGCTGGCCCGGATGGCCGGGGTGCGGGCGGCGAAGCGGATCTTCGCCAAGGTTGTTCCGGGGGCCGCGATCATCCTCGGCACCTGGGCCAACTCGTCGGCCACCAAGGATCTCGCCGAGCGCGCCCAGGCGCTCTACCGGGAACACCGGGGCGGGGTGCCCCAACCGCGCCGCCCCTGATCAGCCGTCCGCGCCCGCCGTGTCCGGCCCACCGCCGGGCGCGGCGTGACCCGTCGCGGGCCTGACCGGCGTCCCGTCGGGGGCCGGCCGGCGGCGGGTACGGCTCAGAGTCGCCAACCGGCGGCCGGGAAGGTCGCGTCGGCGAGCCGGTTCTGCCCGGCCACGTTGGGGTGGAACCAGTCCAGCGCGTTGACCTCGTCCAGGCTGAACCGCACCCGGTGCACCGCCCCGCCGTCGTAGTGGCACCGCGACCCGTACGCCCGGCAGGCCGCCTTGAGTTGACCGTTGTACGCGTCGATCCGTTCGGCGAAGCGGGTCCGCCGGTCCCGGTCGGCCTTGGCGTCCGAGGTGGGGTTCGCCAGCAGGGCCGGGCAGATGCCGGTCTTCCAGATCCGCACCGCGCGGGACTCGGTGTGCCCGATCTCCCAGAGCCGGTTGAGGTCGGGGACGCTGGCCACCAGGACCCGGGCCTTGGGGCGGCCATCCCGCAGCACCCGCAGCGCCCGGTCGACCTGGCTGCGGAAGGTGGCCGCCGAGGTCATCCGGTCGATGTCGTCGCGGCAGGCGTCGTTCGCCCCGATCAGCACCGTCACGTAGTCGGCCTTGTCCTTGACGGCGGCGCCGGCCTGCCCGGCGAGGGCCTCGGCGCGGGCACCCGGCACGGCGTGGTTGCGGGCCCGGTTGCGGATCGGGGCGTCGGCGTCGAGCAGCCGCCGGTAGTGGCTCTCCACCCGGATGCCGTCCCCGGTGGACCAGGAGTTGCGTTGGCACGAGGTGAGCACCAGGCAGGAGCCGAAACCGGTGGTGATCGAGTCGCCGAGGGCGGCCATCGTGGTGGGCAGGCCGGTCGGTGTCGACCCGCTCTTGGTGGGGCGGGGGGACGCCCCGCCGCCCTCCTCGCAGGCGAGCGCGACCAGCGCAAACAGGCAGGCCACGGCGGCGACCCAGCGTCGAGGCATGCGTCTTCCCCCGGTCAGACAGCGCAGAGCGACAGCCCGGTCACTCTACGGGCCGGACGGGGTGGGGTGGCCCGCTCGTGTCGACTTCCGGGCAGAGTCGACATCTAGAAACACCAATCTGGTAGGAGTGTGCGGGCAGCGGTCGGTTAGTGGCGTCCACGCCGGGGTAGGCCGAGACGATGACGAGATCGCAGCCCCGGCGTGCCCGTGGCACGGTCGGCCACGCCTACAGCGCATTGAACCTCCGCCTGGCGCTGGCCCTGTTCGGCCTGGTCACCATGACCGTCTTCGCGGTCGGAGCGTTCTGGGCCGGCCTGGCCTGGCTGGGTGTGCTCTGCGCGCTGTTCGCCGCCGTGGCGGTGGTCGACCTGGTCGTCATCCAGCGCCGCCGCGCCGTCCGCCGCCGTGAGCAGCCGGGCGCACGGCACTCACTCTTCGAGTGACAGGAGCACGAGATGCCCATCGCCACCACCAACCCGGCCACCGGTCAGGTGCTCAAGTCGTACGAGCCGATGTCGGCGGAGCAGATCGACGCCGCCATCGAACGGGCCGACCTGGCGTACCGGGATCTGTACCGGACCACGGTCGCCCAGCGGGCGCAGTGGATGAACGCCGCCGCGGACCTGCTCGACGCCGAGCGCGACGAGACCGCCCGGCTGATGACCACCGAGATGGGCAAGACGTACGCCGCGGCGAAGGCCGAGGTCACCAAGTGCGCGACCGCCTGCCGGTTCTATGCCGGGCACGCGGAGCGGATGCTCGCCGACGAGCCCGCCGACGCCGCCGCCGTCAAGGCCAAGCGGGCGTTCGTCCGCTACCAGCCGATCGGGCCGGTGCTCGCGGTGATGCCGTGGAACTTCCCGCTCTGGCAGGTGATGCGGTTCGCCGCGCCGGCCCTGATGGCCGGGAACACCGGCCTGCTCAAGCACGCCTCCAACGTGCCGCAGACCGCGCTCTATCTGGAGGACGTGTTCCGTCGGGCCGGTTTCCCGGAGGGCGCGTTCACCACCCTGCTGGTCGGCTCCGACGCGGTCGACCGGGTCCTCAGCGACCCCCGGGTCCGGGCCGCCACGCTGACCGGCAGCGAGGGCGCGGGCCGCTCGATCGCCCAGATCGCCGGCCGGGAGCTGAAGAAGACGGTGCTGGAGCTGGGCGGCAGCGACCCGTTCGTGGTGATGCCCTCGGCCGACCTGGACCGGGCCGCCGAGGTGGCCACCACCGCCCGCTGCCAGAACAACGGCCAGTCCTGCATCGCGGCCAAGCGGTTCATCGTGCACACCGACGTCTTCGACGCCTTTGCCGGGAAGTTCGCCGCCCACATGGCCGCGCTGCGGGTCGGTGACCCGATGGACGCCGACACCGACGTCGGCCCGCTGGCCAGCGAGAGCGGCCGGGACGAGATCCACGCCCAGGTGCAGGACGCGGTGGACCACGGCGCGACGGTGCTCTGCGGCGGCGAGAAACCGACCGGCGACGGCTGGTTCTATCCGCCGACGGTGGTGACCGACCTGAACCCGCAGATGCGGATGTGGGCCGAGGAGGTCTTCGGGCCGGTCGCCGGGCTCTACCGGGTGTCGTCGTACGAGGAGGCGATCGAGGTCGCCAACGGCACGCCCTTCGGGTTGGGCGCGAACGCCTGGACCACCGACCCGGCCGAGCAGGAGCGGTTCGCCACCGACCTGGACGCCGGGAACGTCTTCGTCAACGGCATGACCACCTCCTATCCGGAGCTGCCCTTCGGTGGGGTGAAGAACTCCGGCTACGGCCGGGAGCTGTCGGCGCTGGGGATGCGGGAGTTCTGCAACACCAAGACCGTCTGGGTGGGGGAGGGCGCCGCCACCGTCGGCGCCGGCGCGCACGCCGAGTGACCCCGCCTCGCCGCGACCCGGTCCGGGCGGCGGGCGACCCCGCCGGGTAAGCCGGCGCGGGCGAGCTTTAACCGCGCACCGTCATGGGTACGGAAGGACGCCATGACGGTGTTCGGCTTCCACGCCTCCCACGAGCAGATCCATCCGAGTCGCCTGCTGGAGGCGGTGGTGCACGCCGAACGTGCCGGCTTCGACGCCGCCATGTCGTCGGACCACTTCTCGCCGTGGAGCACCCGGCAGGGCCAGTCCGGGTTCGCCTGGTCCTGGCTGGGGGCCGCGCTCCAGGCCACCGGGCTGCCGTTCGGCGTGGTCAACGCCCCCGGCCAGCGCTACCATCCGGCGATCATCGCGCAGGCCATCGGCACCCTGGGCGCGATGTACCCGGGCCGGTTCTGGGCGGCGCTGGGCACCGGCGAGGCGAGCAACGAGCACATCACCGGCGACGGCTGGCCGCGCAAGGACGTGCGGACCGCCCGGTTGCGGGAGTGCGTGGAGGTGATCCGGGCGCTGCTGGCCGGCGAGGAGGTCAGCCACGACGGCCTGGTCCGGGTGGACCGGGCCAAGCTGTGGACCCGGCCGGAGGAACCACCGGCGCTGATCGGGGCGGCGGTCAGCGTGGCCACCGCCCGGTGGTGCGCGGAGTGGGCGGACGGCCTGATCACCGTGAACGCGCCGACCGCACACCTGCGCGAGATGATCGACGCCTACCGGGACGCCGGTGGGCGGGGGCCGGTGCACCTCCAGGTGCACGTGAGCTGGGCGCCGGAGCAGGCCGAGGCCGAGGCGATCGCGTACGAGCAGTGGCGCAGCAACGTCTTTCCGCCGCCGGTCTGCTGGGACCTGGACACCGCCGAGCACTTCGACGTGGTCAGCGAGCGGATGCCGATGGAGAAGGTCACCGAAGTGGTGAACGTCTCGGCCGACCTGGGCCGGCACGTCGGGTGGCTGGAGGAGTACCTGTCGTTGGGCGTCGACCAGATCGCCCTGCACCACGTCGGGCAGGAACAGCGCGCCTTCATCGACACGTTCGGCGCGGAGGTGCTGCCGAAACTGCGCGCCGCCGGGTGATCACCCCGGCCCGGTCGTACCCCTAGGCTGCTACTCCATGGAAGCTCTGTTCGAGGTCGTGGTCTTCCTGGCGATCGCGACCTTCGGTGCCGCGCTGGCCCGCCGGCTGGGCCTGCTCGCGCCGATCCTGCTGGTGGTGCTCGGCCTCGGGCTGTCCTTCCTGCCGGGCTTCCCGCACGTCCGGCTCGATCCCGACCTGGTGCTGGTGGGCATCCTGCCGCCGCTGCTCTACGTGGCGGCGTTGGGCACCTCGGTCCCGGCGTTCCGGCTCAACCTGCGGCCGATCCTGCTGCTCGCGGTGGGTCTGGTGATCTTCACCGCCTTCGTGGTGGGCACGGTGGTGCACCTGTTCCTGCCCGACCTGCCGTACGCGATCTGCCTGGCGTTGGGGGCGGTGGTGGCGCCGCCGGACGCGATCGCCGCGACCGCGGTGGCCCGCCGGGTGGGTCTGCCCCGGCGGGTGGTGACCATCCTGGAGGGGGAGAGCCTGGTCAACGACGCCACCGCGCTGGTGCTGCTGCGGGTGGCGATCGTCGCGGCCACCGCCAGCGCCGGCTCGGTCAGCTTCGGGTACGTGGCGCAGGAGGTGGTGGTCGCCACCGGTGGCGGGGTGCTGGTCGGGCTGCTGGGCGTGGTGGTCTTCGGCTACCTGCACAAGCGGACCACCGACCCGCTGCTGGACAACGCGCTGTCGCTGATCGTGCCGTTCGCGGTGGTCTTCGCGGCCGAGGCGATCCACGCCTCCGGCGTGGTGGCGGTGGTGGTCACCGGGTTGGGGATCGGCCACAAGATGCCGCTGCTGCTGTCGGCCGCCTCCCGGTTGCAGACCGGTGCGTTCTGGCGACTGGTGCAGTTCCTGCTGGAGGGGCTGGTCTTCCTGCTGGTCGGCCTGCAACTGCCCGAGGTGCTGCAAGATCTAGACGAGCCGACCGGGCGGCTGGTGGGGATCACCGCGGCGGTGCTGGCGGCGGTCTTCCTGACCCGGTTCGTCTGGGTCTTCCCGGCCACCTACCTGGCCCGGCTGGTGCCCCGGGTCCGGCAGCGCGACCCGGCCACGCCGGTGCAGTTCCCCATCGTCATCGGCTGGGCCGGGATGCGCGGGGTGGTGACGCTGGCCGCCGCGCTGGGCCTGCCGCTGACCCTGGCCGGGGAGCAGCCCTACCAGCGGGCGCTGTTCATCTGGCTGGCCTTCGCGGTGATCATGGCGACCCTGCTCGGGCAGGGCGCGACCCTGCCGTGGGTGGCCCGCCGCTTGAAGCTGACCCCGGACGACCCGGTGGCCGACGCGCTCTCCGCCGCGACGGTGCAGCAGCAGGCCGGCCGGGCGGCCCGGGAGCGGCTCGACGAGTTGGCCGAGGGCGCGCCGCCGGCCGTGGTGGAGCGGCTGCGCGGGCTGGTGCAGAGCCGCACCAACCTGGCCTGGGAGCGGCTCGGCGGCAGCGACCGGGAGACCCCGTCCCAGGCGTACGGTCGGCTGCGGCAGGAGATGATCGACGCCGAGCGGGAGGTCTTCCGGGCCGCCCGCGACGAGGGACGGATTCCCGAGGAGGTGCTGGTGCGGGCCTACCGTGACCTGGACCTGGAGGAGTCGTTGTTGCGACGGGAGAGCGACTGATGAGCTGTGCGCACCTGACCGGGGCGGGGACCACCGAGCCGACCGTTGCCGAGGCCTGCCCGGAGTGCGTCGCCGTCGGCAACGACGACTGGGTGCACCTGCGGTGCTGTGTGGAGTGTGGGCAGGTGGGATGCTGTGACTCGTCGCCGTACCAGCACGCCACGAAGCACTTCGAGTCGAGTGGGCACCCGGTGATGCGCTCGATCCAGCCGGGGGAAGCCTGGCGCTGGTGCTTCCTCGACGAGGAGATCGGCTGAGCCCGGCTGAGCTGTCCGTGCCGTCGGTGCCGTGGGCCGGCGGTGTTGTCGGTGCCGTGGGCCGACGGTATGACGTAACCGCTATTCGACCCTGATCCGACCGACCGCATAACATCGGTGAACTTCTATCGATGGGAGGTCGGATGATCCGACGACAGTTCTCGCGTACCGCCGGGACCCTGCTGGCGCTGGTGCTCGCGGCGACCGGCGCGGTCGCCTCGGTCGGCACCACCGCGTCCGCCGCCGCCCGGACCGTCTACTACGACGCGAGCCGGGCCGGCGAGTTCCGCACCAACTTCGACCAGGCCGCGACGATCTGGAACAGCTCGGTGACCAATGTCCGGCTGGTCGCCCGCACGCCGGGCAACATCACCATCTACGTCGACACCGGCTGGCCCCGCGCACAGACCACCAGCCTGGGCAACGGCCGGGTCTGGATGGGCACCCAGGCCGTCGACCAGGGGTACGACCGGACCCGCATCGCCACCCACGAGATCGGCCACATCCTCGGCCTGCCGGACAACCGGACCGGCCTGTGCACCGACCTGATGTCCGGCAGCAGCGCCCCGGTCTCCTGCCGCAACGCCAAGCCCAGCACCGCCGAGGCATCCCGGGTGAACTCGCTGTTCGCCGGAGGGCGCGTCACCTCGGCCGTGGACGCCAGCTACGTCTGGACCGGCGGCGACGTCGCCGTACCCGCCGCCGTCAGCGGCCTGCCCGGCTGAGTCCCGCCTGGACCGAGCGCCCGCCTGTCGTGCCGTGACAGCGGGCGCTCGGCCCTGCCCCTGCCCTGCCCTGCCCTGCCCCTGCCCCGGCCCGGCTTGGCCCGGCTTGGCCCGGCCCGGCCCGGCCCGGCCCGGCCCGGCCCGGCTCGGCTCGGCTCGGCCCGGCTCGGCTTGGCCCTGTTCGGCCCTGCACGGCTTGGCCCGGCCGTGCTCTGCCCGGTCGACTGCCTCCTGCCGGACCCACCGGCTCGGGCTGCATGTGTGGGCAGGCGCGGGCGGAGTGTGCCGGTCGGGGGAGCGTGTGCGTGCGTGTGGTGGGGTTGGAGGTGGGGTGCGCGTGCGGGCTGGGGGGCATCTGGGCCGGGCGTGCGGAGCCCGGGGCGGGTGAAGGGCGCCCGCAGTGGAGTGTGCCGAAGACCGCCGCAGCGGTGGGCCAGCCAGGAGCGAATTCCGCAGACGAGACATCGTGCCGAGGTTGCCGCGCTACCCAAGCGGGGCGTCCTGGGGCTCTGGTCCGGCCTCTACGCGACGGCCTGCCGCCGTTGGTCGTTGCTGCTGGTCGCTGTCATCGACGAGGCCAGGCTGAGCCACTCGGGCGTAGTGCTGACCGTCACCGTGCGTGAGCTCTAGGTGAGTATGACTGTCCTGGAACACGTATGCCTGTCGGTCATAAATATGACGGACAGGCATACACGTCTCGGGCCAAGGTGTGGGTGGGAGACGTGTATGCCCGGCCCGTAGCGGTTAGGTCTCGGTTGACCGCACGCTGACCCGCCCGACGTGCCCCACCAGACGGGACCGCTCGGACCGCAGCCCACCGCTCGGACCGCATTGCACGGCTCGGACCGTTCTGCACGCCCAATCGCGTGGACCCCACCGCATGAACCGCACCGCGCGGACCGCAGTGCACCGCACCGCGCGCATCGCATCGCATCGCATCGCACCGCAGGACCGCACCGCGCGACCGCACCGCGCGACCGCACTGCAGGACCGCACTGCAGGACCGCACTGCAGGACCGCACCGCGCGACCGCACTGCAGGACCGCACCGCGCGACCGCACCGCGCGACCGCACTGCAGGACCGCACCGCGCGACCGCACCGCGCCCGGCCTGGCACGTTTCGTCGATGGGGCGGGAGCGCGGAGGGCAGGCCCGGGCGGGTTAGGGCGCGAGGGATGGTCAGGGTGCGGGGTGCTGGCGCAGCGCGGCGATGAACCAGTCCAGGACGGGGGTCAGGGTGGGGGGTGGGGTCCAGCCGTTGACCGTGGCGAGGAGTTGGAAGTAGCGCTCGGTCCGAGGGTCGTTCGCGACCTCGAGGCGGGCCAGTAGCGCGCTGCGGTAACCGGCGTCGTCGACCCGGTCGAAGACCTCGCCGTACGCGGCGACCAGCGCGGCCACCACGTGGCCGGCGCGGGGCGACTCGGGGGTGATGCCGGCGGCGCGGGCCAGTTCGACGGTGTCGCGGACCCGGAAGGTGAGGTCACGGACCATCGCCACGACCTCGGGGTGGGCGTCGCCGACGGTCTCGTCGACGAATTCGTGGACGATGCGCCGACGTTCGGCGTCGGAGATCGTGGTCAGCTCGGGCATGGAACTCGCCTCCACTACTGGACCGGGCAGGACGTGCCGGTCGGTCGGGTCGGGTCGGGTCCGGCGGGCCTGTCGGACTGGCGGGCTGGCCGTGCCGGCGGGTCGGGCTGGGCGTGGGTGGTCGGCGTGCCGGGTGGCGAGGGTGCCGGGTAGTGGGGCGTTGCCGGGTGGCGAGGGTGCCGGGTGGTTGCCGTGCCGGGTGGTTGCTGTGCCGGTTGGCGGGGGTGGTGGGCATGCCGGGTGGTCGCTTTGCCGGGTGGCGGGGTGGTCGGCGTGCCGGGTGGTGGGGGTGCCGGGTGGTGGGGCGTGCCGGGTGGTGGGGGTGCCGGTGTTCGGGCGTGCCGGGTGGTGGGGTGTGGTGGGTGTCGCGGGGTGGTGGGGCCTGGTGGGGGAGCGCCGGACGGTCGGGGGACGACCGCCCGGCGCGCTCGGGCCCCGGGTGGCAGCCCGGGGCCCGAGGGTGGGAGTGCCGGTCAGGACACCGTGCAGGCGACGCCGTTGACGGTGATCAGGTCCGGCGACGGGTTGGCCAGCGTGCCGGTCCTGGCGAGCAGACCGAAGGTCACGCTGCCGCCCGGTGCGATTTTCGCGTTGTACGACTCGTTCTTCGCCGTCACGGTGGCCCCGGACTGGGTCACCGTGGCCGTCCACGCCTGGGTGACCTTCTGGTCGCCGGTGTAGGCGTACCGCAGGGTCCAGCCGTCGATCGCGGTGTCGCCGGTGTTGCGGACGACGACCTGGGTGTTGGAGCCGTCCGGCCAGGTGCCGTGCACCTGGTAGCTGACCGCGCAGGTGCGCGGGGCCACCGCCTTGGCGTCACCCTGGTCGGCGAGGAACGACGCGAGCCAGGCCAGCGCCGAGTTCCAGTTGATCGCCACCTCGTTGGTCGAGTACGAGTTGATGTCGTCGACGTAGCAGAACATCGGCGCGCAGCCCTTGAGCAGTTGGGCGACGAACGGGTCCTGGAGGTCGGCGTTCGGGCCACCGGCGAGCGAGCCGGCCGGCGGGTGCGGCATGGCCGGGTTGAGCTGGTTGCCGAAGATCCGGCTGTGCTGGTTCTGCGCGTTCTGCTCGCCCCAGCCGGTCACGTACGAGATGTTCAGCGCGTTGCGGCCGAGCAGGTAGTCGGTGGCCTGCACCGTGCCGTCCCGGTACTTCGCGTCCCGGGTCAGGTCGAAGGCGGTGGCCAGCACGACCATGTTGTTGATGATGTTGCTGTTGCTGCCCCAGACGTAGCTGCCCGCCGCACCCGGCACCGGCAGGCCGTACGCCTGGGCGTGCAGGGTGGTCAGGTAGTTGTCGGCGGCGGCGGTCACCGAGGCGCGGACCCGGGCCCGGTCGGCGGCCGGCAGGCCGTTCGGCACGGTGGCCAGGTCGAGCCGGCCGAGCGCGGCCACGCTCTGCCAGCTGAATGCGCCACCCGCGCCGAACACCTCGCCGGTGTGGTGCGACGAGGCGGTCAGGTCGTCCAGGTACGCCTTCTTGCCGGTGGTCAGGTACAGCTCGGCCGCCGCCCAGTAGAACTCGTCGGTGACGTTGCTGTCCTCGTACGCCCCGCCGCCGATGCCGTCGGCCGGGTCGGCGAGGATCACCGGGTGGGTCTTGGCGGCGGCGTACGCGGTCGACGCGGCGGTGCCGCAGCGGGCGGCGAACGCCGCGTCGTACGGGGCGAACAGGCGGGCGCACTGCGCGGCGACGGCGGCCAGGTTGAGGGTGGCGGCGGTCGACGGCGGGTGCAGCTCACGCGGCTGGGCGTCGTCCTGCGGGGCGAGCGGCAGGCCGGTCCACGCCTTGTCGTGGATCTTGTGGTGGGCCATCCCGGCCAGCGGCTTGCCGGCCGGCACCTGCATGCGGAGCAGGAACTCGATCTCCCAGCGGGCCTCGTCGAGGACGTCCGGCACCGCGTTGCCCCGCTCGGGCAGCCGCAGCGTCGAGTCACCCAGCGCGGCGCCACCGTTGGCGGTCTCCGCGGTCTTGGTCCGCTCGAACGCGCTCAGCAGCTGGTAGGCGGCGATGCCGCCGTTGACCACGTACTTGCCGTGGTCGCCCGCGTCGTACCAGCCACCGCGCACGTCCAGCGAGTAGTCGCAGACGCCGGGCTGGCAGGGCACCTGGGTGTCACCCTGGTTGGGGGCCACCCCGAGGTGGCCGGCCGGGCGGGCGTACTCCTCGCCGATCAGGTCACCGTCGATGGCGATGCCGCTGCGCTGGGCGTAGAAGAACTGCATCGAGTCGGCGCGCAGCCGGTCGTACAGGTCACCGGAGATGTCGAACGGGTGGCTGGTCTCGCCGTCGGCGACCAGCGTGTAGCCGGTGCCCGCCGTCCGGTAGGCCGAGAAGTCGATGGTCTGCACGTTCTGCCCGGAGGCGGCGTCGACCCCGCGCGGGGTGCCCGTGCCGCTGGCGACCACCGTGCCGGCCGCCGACTTGAGCTGCCAGGGCAGCGCCCCGGTCGACTCGGTCACCACGGTGGCGTTCTTGGGGCCGCCGGGCAGGTAGCCGACCTGGTTGACCCGGACCCGGGGGCCGGTGTCCGGCACGTACGGCGGGGCGGCCTCGCCGCCGCGCAGCGAGACGTTGTCCAGGCAGAGCCGCTGCTCGGCGGCGGCCCCGCCGACCTGGAAGACGAGCTGGGCGTTCGGGTTGTCGTCCGGAACGGTGAACGTCTGCTCGACCCGCTTGCTCGTCGGGGCGGCCACCGCCGGCACGCTCGCGTACGACGTGTAGGGGGCGCTGCCGAGCTGGAGCACGGCGTTGACGCTCAACCCGGGGGTGGCCGAGATGTCGAAGCTCAGCTTGTATTCCGCGCCGGCGTTGAGCCGGACCCCGTCGTGGCCGATGCCGGCGTCCCACGGGTTGGCCAGTCCGGCCGGGATGGTGACGCAGAGTCGGCCGTCGACCACGTCGAGTGGGCCGGTGCCGTAGGAGAACCAGGGCGAGACGCCCTCGCTGAAGTCGCCGTTGCTGATCTGCTCGGGGGCGTCCGGCGGGACCTCGGCGTGGGCCACGCCGGCGCCGGCTCCGGTGAGGATCAAGGTCGTCGCTGCCAGTACCGCGAGATGCCGCCGACGTCGTCGGGTCAGGATCACGGGATTCCTTTCCGGGCGGAAGGGGGAGTGGTGGAGTGCGGGCGGAAAGCTACCTGCAACTGGGAGCGCTCCCAGGTATCAGCCAGATGTTTCCAGCGCGTCTCGTCCCTGTCAATCGATTCGACTGGATGACCTTCGGCCTGGTCGGGGCGCGCCGGCCCGTCCCGGATCGACCGGGTCCGGCAGTGAGATTCACCGCGCCACGCGCAGTCGTCCTGATCTCCTAGAGACAACAACACCCTCCGCCTGGCAGGCTGCCATCCATGACCCTGAAGCTTCGTTCCGTCGGGACGAGCGACCGTGGGCTGATCCGCAGCGGAAACCAGGACGCCATGCACTCCGGTGCCTGGCTCGTCGCCGTCGCCGACGGCATGGGCGGGATGGCGGCCGGCGACCTGGCCAGCCGGATCGCCATCGACGCGGTCGCCCCACTGGACGTGGAGACCCCCGAGGACGCCCTGGTGGCGGCGTTGCAGACCGGCATCGAGCTGGCCACCGCGCGGATCCACCAGGCGGTCGAGGAGGACCGGGAGCGGCAGGGCATGGGCACCACACTGACCGCCCTGCTCTTCTCCCGGACGGGCAGCTGCCTGGCGCTCGCGCACGTCGGTGACTCCCGGGCCTACCTGTTCCGCGACAGCATCCTCAAGCAGGTCACCCGGGACGACACCTTCGTCCAGATGCTGGTCGACCAGGGCGTGATCAGCCCCGAGGAGGCGTCCAGCCACCCCCGGCGGGCCGTGGTCACCCAGGCGTTGCAGGGCGAGCAGGTCTCCCCCTCGTACGCGACGATGGTGCCGCGGGTCGGCGACCGCTGGCTGCTGTGCAGCGACGGCCTCTCCAACGTGGTCCGCCCGGACACCCTCACCGAGGTGCTCCGGGAGACCCCGGACCGGGATGCCTGCGCCCGCCGCCTGATCGACCTGGCGCTGCGGGCCGGTGGCCCCGACAACATCACCGTGCTCATCGCCGACGTCGTCGACGAGTGACCCGGTCCGCCGCCAACCTGCGAACCCGGCCTGCCGGCAACGGACGGGCCGCCCCGTGCGCGGCGGGTGGGCCGGCTCAACGTCGACGGTGCGTGGTGTGCCGGGTCGGCGTGGCCGTGGTCGGGTCCTCGGGCCAGGGATGGCGCGGATAGCGCCCCCGCAGCTCCCCGCGCACCTGCGGGTAGCCGGTGCGCCAGAAGGACGCCAGGTCGGCGGTGACCGCGACCGCCCGGCCGGCCGGCGAGAGCAGGTGCAGCAGCACCGGCACCCGTCCGCCGGCCAACCGGGGCGCGTCCGCCCAGCCGAACGTCTCCTGCAGCTTCACCGCCAGCACCGGCGCGGCCGGATCGGCGTAGTCGACCCGGACCCGGGAGCCGCTGGGCACCTCGATCCGTTCCGGGGCCAGCTCGTCCAGCCGGCCCGCCTGCGACCAGGGCAGCAGCCGACGTAACGCCCCGGTCACGTCGATCCGGGCCAGGTCGGCACGGCGGCGGGCGGCGGCCAGCTCCGGCCCGAGCCACCGGTCGGCGGCATCGAGCAGTGCGGCGTCGGAGACCTCCGGCCAGTCCGCCCCCAACGCCTGCCGGCAGAACGCCAACCGCTCCCGCAGCGCCCGGGCCGCCGGGGTCCAGGTCAGCAGGTCCAGGCCGGCCTGGCGCAGCCCGTCGGCGAGGGCGGCCGCCAGCAGCTCCGACGCCGGCCGGGCCAGCGGGCGGCTGATCAGCTCGATGGCCCCGAGCCGGGTCACCTGCCGGGCCAGCACGTCGCCGTCGACCCAGCCGACCTCGCGTACCTCGGTCAGCAGCGGGCCGCCGACCTCCCGCGCGGTCGCCTCGTCCACCGGGGCGGCCAGCCGGACCCGGGCGGTCGGTGCGCCCGGCGACCGGTCGGCGACCGCCACGGCCAGCCAGGCCGTCCCGGTCAGCGCCGACCCCGCTGCCAGCTCCGCCCCGGTCCCACCCGCCATCAGGTACGACGTCCCGCCGGCCCGGCGCAGCCGGGCCAGCCGCTCCGGGTAGGCCAGCCCCACCAGCAACCCCGCCGCCAGATCATCCGGCAGCCGTCCGCCGCCACCGCCCCGCTCGGTGGTGGTGGGCAGGGCGGCGCGCAGCCGGCGTACCTCCGCGCGCCAGCGGGCGGTGGCACCGGGGTCGGTGTCGTCGCGCAGCCGCCGCCATCCGGCGGTGAGGTCGTCGTGCCGCCCGACCAGGCCGTCCTCGGCGAGCAGGGCGACCAGTTCGGCGGCCCGGTCCCGGCCGACCCGGGCGGCGCCGTCGAGCAGGGCCCGACCCAGCCGGGGATGGGTCCCGGTGGCGGCGATGGCCCGTCCCCGGGCGGTCACCCGACCCTCGGCGTCGATCGCGCCGAGGGTGGTCAGGGTTCCCCGGGCCACGGTCAGCGCGGCGGCCGGTGGCGGGTCGGGCAGCGCCAGGCCGACGCCGTCCGGGCTGCCCCAGGCGGCCAGATCCAGCGCGAACCCGGTCAGGTCGGCGGTGGCGATCTCCGGCGCGGGCTGGGCGGCGAGCCGGCCGTGGGTGGCCTCGGACCAGCAGCGGTAGACCACCCCCGGAGCCTGTCGACCGGCCCGACCGGCCCGCTGGGTCGCGGCGGCCCGGGACACCGGCACGGTGACCAGCGCGCCCAGCCCCCGGGACAGGTCGGTACGGGCCACCCGGGCCAACCCGGCGTCGATCACCACCCGGACCCCGGGCACCGTCAGGCTGCTCTCCGCGACCGAGGTGGCGAGCACCACCCGACGACGCCCGGCGGGGCGCAACGCGGCGTCCTGCGCGCTGGCGGGCAGCCGCCCGTGCAGCGGCAGGACGGCCACCCGGTCGGTCAGGTCGGCCAACCGGCGGGCCACCGCCCCGATCTCACCCGCCCCGGGCAGAAAGACCAGCAGGTCGCCGTCCTGCTCGTGCAGCGCCCGCCGGACGGTGGCGGCGACGTGGTCGAGCAGGGCCGGATCGACCCGGCCCGCGCCCGCTGGCGTGACCGGTCGCGGTGGCGGCGTCCAGACCCGGGCGACCGGGTGCAGGGCCGCCTCGGCGCGGATCACCGGGGCCGCGGCGTCGCCGCCGAGCAGCGCGGCGAACCGGTCCGCCTCCGGGGTCGCCGACATCGCCACCAGCCACAGTTCGGGGCGCAGCGCGGCGCGGGCCTCCACGGTGAAGGCCAGCGCGAGATCCGCGTCGAGTTGCCGCTCGTGACACTCGTCGAGCAGCACCGCGTCGACCCCGGGCAGTTCGGGGTCGCGCAGCAGCCGGCGGACCAGCAGACCGGTGGTGACCACCTCGATCCGGGTGTCCGGGCCGACCCGGCGGTCGCCGCGCACGGCGTACCCGACCCGGTCGCCGACCCGCTCGCCGAGCAGGTCGGCGATCCGTCGGGCCGCCGCCCGGGCGGCCACCCGGCGGGGCTGGGCGACCAGCACCCGGCCGGCCACCCCGTCGGCCACCGCGAGCGGGGCGAGGGTGGTCTTGCCGGTCCCGGGCGGGGCCACCAGGACCGCGCTGCCGGTGCCGGTCAGCGCCCGCAGCAGCGGTGGCAGCGCCGGCCGGACCGGCAGGTCGAGTGGTACGTCGGAGAGCACGGCTGCCACTGTGGCACGCCCGGGGTCAGCCCGGTCGTACCGCCTCCATGCCGGTGACGAAGGCTGTCCAGGCGTGGGCGGAGAAGACCAGCGCGGGCCCGCACCGGTCCTTGCTGTCGCGCACCGCGATCCGGTCGTCGGTGGCGGCGATCTCCACACAGTTACCGTTGCCGCTGCTGCGGCTGCTGGTCCGCCAGTCCATCATGGACAGAGGCAGCGCCTGCATTCCCGTACCTTCCGTTCCCCCCGGGCGTGCCGCAATGCGATCACGCAAAGTGACGAGCAGCCTCCTCCAGGCGGGCCAAGGACTCCGCCGGATCCAGTGCCATCCGGCACAGCTCCTCGTGCACAAGGGTATACCCGCGCACGTGTCCCGTTTCCTCCAGCGCCAGACCCAGCGTGAGATTGTCCAGGTAAACCACGGAATTGTCGGCCGCGTCGGCAAACGTGATGATCACGTACGGGGTGCTCATCGCCGGGTGGCCGCCAGACGCGAACGGCAGTACGTGGCATGTCACGTTCGGTGATTGGGCCACCTGGGTCATGTGGGTCAGCTGCTCCGCCATCACGGCCCGCCCGCCCACCGGGCGCAGCAGCACCGCCTCGTTGAGCACCACCGACAGCTCGACCGCGGGAGACTCCCGGTGCAGCATCTCCTGCCGGCGCAACCGGGCGGCCACCTTGCGCTCCAACCCCTCCTCGCCGGCCGTGCGCCGGAACATCTCTCGGGCGTACGCCTCGGTCTGCAGCAGTCCGGGGACGGACTCGGCCTCGTACGTGCGCAGGCTCTCCGCCTCCGCCTCGAGGCCGACGTAGAACTCGAACCACTCCGGCAGCACGTCGCTGTAGTTCTGCCACCAGCCGCGCTGCTGCGCGCCCCGGGCGATCTCGATGAGCGCCTCGGCATCGACGCCGGTCACCTCGTAGAGGGCCAGGGCGGCGCGGACGTCGCGGGGTTTGATCCCGATCTGGGCGTTCTCGATCCGGGACAGGTTGCTCTTGGACATGTCGAGTTGGCGGGCGGCCACGTCGAGGGTCATCCCCGCACGTTCTCGCAGTTGGCGGAGTTCACGGGCGATGCGGCGGCGGCGAACGGTGGGGCTGGCAGTCACCCTCCGAGTCTGTCACGACAAGATCCGCAGGTCGCCTGAGTACGGAGTGCAACCATCGAATCTGGGAGTTGCAAAGCTGGAGGTCTGCGGGCATCCTGTCACCCGGCGTGGATCACCTGTGGACAATGCGTGGGAGGCTCGTTTGCTGATCGCCGACGAGTTCTTTTTGATTGCGCACAACGACAGCCGTGGCAAAGCCAAGCTGCATCCGAGTGCCACCGGGCTCAGCCTCGCCGCCGGGCTGCTGGCCGAGCTGATCCTGTTCGGACAGATCACCGTCTCCGGTGGACTCGTCACCGTGATCGACCGGCGTCCCCCGGCTGACGCGCTGGCCCACACCGTGCTCGACCAACTGATCGGTGAGTCGCAGCACCAGGCGGTGCGTACCTGGCTCTCATTCCTGGCCCAGTCGTCCACCACCTCGGTGGGGGAGCGGCTGGCCCGCGCCGGGGTGCTGCGTCGACAGGAGAACCGCCGGTTGTTGCGCACCACCGTCAGCTACCTGCCGATCGACCTCAACGCCGCCGCCTGGCCGGCGACCCGGCTGCGCGCACTGGTCGAGCGACCGGAGCAGCCCCTGGTGTCGGATACCACCCTGCTCGGGTTGGTGGCCGCCGCCGGGCTGACCCGCGAGGTGCTGTGGAGCGCCGGCCCGCGTGCCCACCACCGGCTGGCCACCCTCGTCCAGTCGCTGCCCGCCCCCCTGAAGGAACTCGTCGTGCACACCGAGGCCGCGGTCGGCGCGGCGGTGCTGCGCGGCATCCCCTGATCTCGCCGCGCCACCGCCTTCCCCCTCCTCTCCCCTCTCCCGGAGCAGCCCCATGCCCCCCCATTCGACAGTCGCACGACCCAGTAACGTCAGTGACGCCCTGGCCCGCGGCCGCCTCGGTGTGCCGTCGGTCATCTTCTTCGTCCTCTCCGCCGCCGCCCCGCTGACCGTGGTGGCCGGCGTGGTCACCACCGGCTACGCGGTCACCGGCATCACCGGTATGCCGCTGGCCTTCCTCGCGGTCGGCGTCGTGCTGGCGCTCTTCTCCGTCGGCTACGTGGCGATGGCCCGCCGGGTGGAGAACGCCGGCGCGTTCTACGCCTACGTCTCGCGCGGCATCGGCCGGCCGGCCGGCGTCGGCGCGGCCTGGGTCGCCCTGATCGCGTACAACGCGCTCCAGGTCGGTCTGTATGGCGCCATCGGCGCCGCCGCCGCCCCCGTGCTCGGCACCCTCTTCGGCGTCGAGCCGCACTGGGCCGTGGTGGCCCTGGTGGCCTGGGCGCTGGTCGCCTTCCTCGGCCTGCTGCGGGTAGACGTCAACGGCAAGGTCCTGGCGGTGCTGCTGATCGCCGAGATCGTGGTGATCCTCGTGTTCGACCTGGGGCAGCTCAGCAACCCGGCGGGCGGCACCACCAGCTTCGCCGCGCTGGCCCCGTCGAACCTGCTGGTGCCGGGGGCGGGTGCGCTGTTGGTGCTCGCCATGACCGGGTTCGTGGGATTCGAGTCCTCGGTGGTCTTCAGCGAGGAGAGCAAGGACCCCAAGCGGACGGTCCCGCTGGCGACCTACCTCTCGGTGGCGATCATCGCTGGGCTCTACGCCCTCTCCTCCTGGTCGATGACCGTGGCCGTCGGGCCGGAGAACATCTCTGCCGCCGCCGGTGAGCAGAGCATCGAACTGATCTTCAACCTGGCCGCCGCGCACCTCGGCGACACCGCCGTCACCATCGGCCAGGCGCTCTTCATGACCTCGGTGCTGGCCGCCATGATCTCGTTCCACAACACCACCGCCCGGTACGCCTTCGCGCTCGGCCGGGAGCGGGTGCTGCCGGCCGCCTTCGGGCAGACCTCGGCGCGCACCGGTGCACCCCGGGTGGCGTCGCTGGCCCAGAGCCTGCTCGGTCTGCTGGTGATCGTGTTGTACGCGGTCAACGGCTGGGACCCGGTGGTGCAGCTCTTCTACTACGCCGGCACCGGCGGCGGGTTCGGCGTGCTGCTGCTGATCGCCACCACCAGCGTCGCCGTGATCGTCTACTTCGCCCGGTCGGACACCTCGGAGTCGCTGTGGCGGCGGGCGATCGCGCCGGCGCTGGCCACCGTGGCGCTGGCCGCCATCGTCGCGGTGGCGGTGGCGAACTTCGCCACCCTGCTCGGTGTCGCACCGGACTCACCGCTGCGCTGGATCATCCCGGGGGTCTACCCGGTGGCCGCGTTGATCGGCTTCCTCTGGGGCATGGTGCTGCGGTCCAACCGTCCCGACGTCTACGCCCGGATCGGGCGCGGTGCGGAGAGCGCGGCCACCTCACTGTTCGCCCCGCAGGTGGACGGCCCGGTGCCGGCGGAGGCCCGGCGATGAGCACGGTCACCGTCGAGCGACTCGACACCGCCGACACCCGGCTCGTCGCCGAGCGGATCGCCGAGGCGTTCCTGGTGCTCCCGGCGACCCGGTGGCTGGTGCCGGACGAGGCCAAGCGGGAAGCCGTCTTCGCCGACAACTTCGAGATCCTGGTCGACCACGCGATGCGGCACGGCCTGGTCTTCGGCACCGCCGACCGGGACGGGGTGGCGGTCTGGTTGCCGCAGGTCGGTGACGAGTCGCCCGCTCCGGTGGACTACGACGACCGGCTGGCCGCCGCCTGCGGGGAGTGGACTCCCCGGTTCCAGCACCTCGACGAACTGTTCGCGGCCAACCATCCGCACCCTGACCACCACCACCTGGCGCTGCTGGCCGTCCGGCCGGGACGGCAGGGCCAGGGACTGGGCACCGCACTGCTGCGGCACCACCACGCCTGGCTGGACGCCCACCGGGTGCCCGGCTACCTGGAGGCGAGCAGCGAGGCCGGGCGGGACCTCTACGCCCGGCACGGCTACCGGCTGCGGGAGGTCTTCCGGCTGCCCGACGGCACGCCGTTCTATCCGATGTGGCGGGACCCGGTGAGCAGCTGACCGTACCGACGACGAAGGGGCCCCGACGCGAGCGCGTCGGGGCCCCTTCGTGGTGTGGTGGCCGTCGGAGCGGGGGTCGGTCGGCTGCCGTGGCCGGTCCGTCCGGTCGGGTGCCCCGGACCGGGGAAGGCCCGGCCGGCGAACCGCCGACCGGGCCTTGTGGTCGCGGCGGTCACCGGCCCACCGGGCCGGCGACCGCCTCCACCCCTAGTAGGTGCCGTCGAGCTGACCGCGCAGCTTGGTCAGGGCCCGGGCGAGCAGCCGCGACACGTGCATCTGCGAGACGCCGATCTGGTCGGCGATCTGCGACTGGGTCAGGTTGCCGTAGAAGCGCAGGGTGAGGATCTTCTGCTCACGCTCGTCGAGGGTGGCCAACGCGGGGCCGAGGGCGACCCGCAGCTCGGCCAGCTCGAACTCGTTGTCCTCGCCGCCGAGCATGTCGCCCAGCTCGGTGGCCCGGTCACCGTCACCGGTCGGGGTGGACAGCGACACCGCGTTGTAGGCGCGGGCGCCCTCCAGGCCCTCCAGGACCTCTTCCTCGGTGAGCTTGAGGTGGGCGGCGATGTCGGCGACCGTCGGCGAGCGGCCGAGGGTCTGCAACAGCGAGCTGTTGGCGTCGGAGATCGCCAGTCGCAGCTCCTGGAGCCGACGGGGCACCCGGATGTCCCAGGTGCGGTCGCGGAAGTGCCGCTTCAGCTCACCGATGATGGTCGGGATGGCGTAACCGGCGAAGTCGACGCCGCGCGTCGGGTCGAACTTGTCGATCGCCTTGATCAGGCCGACGGCGGCGGTCTGGGCCAGGTCGTCGGTGGGCTCGCCCCGGCCGCTGTAGCGGTGGGCCAGGTGGTTGGCCAGCGGCAGCCAGGCCTCGATCGCCCGGTCCCGCAGCGTGGGCCGGGACGGGTGGTTGGCGGGCAGCGCGGCCATCGCGTTCAGCAGGTCCGCAGCGCTGTCGGTGAGGGCGCGCGGGTCCAGCTTCTCGGTGGTGGGTGGCGTGGTGGTCGCCTGCTCGCTCATGGTTGGCGCGGTCATTGGTGGTCCTCCCTGCACCTCGTCCGCGGAAAAAGGCGTGACGCTTTGGTTTAGCTTCAGATGGGCCGTTCGGAAGCCACCATAGCCTGATCGGTGAGCGGAAATCTAGCCGAAAGGCTGATGTACTTAAGTGATTTCCGCTCACTAAACGGCCAAATCGGGCACAGATTGACCGAATGGTGATCACCGGCACCGCTGCGTGACCCGCCGGAGGGCGAGGTGGGCGCCACCCCCACCGGTGGCCCTGCGGACGGGCCCACCCGGGCGCTGCCGGCGGTGAACCGGTGAACCCGTCCGTCGACCCGAAACCCGACATGCGGGGGGCGGTGTCGGGTTTCCGTCCTTGTCCCGCCGACAGGACCGCCCGTAGCGTCGCGGGGGACCATCCCGGTACGGAGGAAGCACCGTGCTCGACCCCGCGGACCCGCAGCTCGTCGTCGACAGCCGCACACTGCACTTCAGTTGGTTGCCGGCCGACCCGGACGCGGTCGCCGCCCTGGTTCCCCCGGGTCTGCGCCCCCGGCCCGACCGGCAGGTCTTCATGAACCAGTACGTCGTCGAGGACGCCGCCCAGACCTCCGGTTTCGGCGCGTACACGCTGACCTACCTCGGGGTGGCCCTCGCCGGGGTCGACGCGCCCGACGGAAAGACCCCCGGCGGCTGGTGGACCCACTACGTCACCTCCAGCCCCCGGGTCCGCGACTACGCCGCCGCCCGGGGCGCCCCGGCCGTGCTGGGGCGCACCACCCTGCGGCTGCGGGGTGACCTGCTGGTCGCCGACACCGAGGTGGGTGGCCTCCCGTTGATCCGGACCCGGGCCCGGGTCGGTCAGACCGGGCACGAGGTGCGTGCCGGACACCACCGGTACTTCACCATCCGCGACGGCGAACTGGTCAGCGGCATCTACCCGTACGTCTCGGAGCCGGTCAGCCCCTTCGAGATCGAGTCGGTGGAGTTCTTCGACCCGGCGCACCCGAGCTACGCGCTGCGCCCGGAGAACCCCCTGCTCATCGTCGGGGGCTTCTACGCGCCGCGTACCTCGTTCGCCTATCCGGGCGGACTGACCCGGTATTCTCCGCCGCCCCCGGCGACGTCAGCCACCGCACCCACCCGGCCCGCGTCCTGCGGGCCGACCGCGCCGGAGGCTCACCAGGTGCCCTTCCGCCGGGCGTGCAGCGGCCTGCCGTCGGGGTCGTAGACCAGCCGGTAGGCCGGCAGCGCCCAGAGCCGGGTGTACCAGGGCAGCCGCTCGGGTCGGTGCGGGCGCAGCCGGCCCGGTGGCCGGGGACCCGGCCGGCCGGTGTCGTACCACCGCTGGAGGGCGTCGGCCGTCGAGGTGATCGCCGCCACCGCGCCGGCCGGGTCCAGCAGGTCGGCGTCGTCGGCACCCTCCGGGTCGCGGTCCAGGTGCTCCCGCCACAACCGCAGCCGCAGATCCCGGGCGAACACCCGGGCACCGTCACCCTGGCCCGCCGGGTCGGCGGGGGTCCTCGGGTCGCGGGTGTCGTCGAGCACCGCGCAGGACAGCTCGCTGTCGTGCGTCCAGGACCGCCTGTTGAAGTTGTCGCTGCCCACGCTCGCCCAGACGTCGTCGACCACGCAGACCTTGGCGTGCACGTAGACCGGTTCGCCGGCCCGGTTCTCCACGTCGAAGACGTGCACCCGGTCCGGGGCGGCCCGCTCACACAGCGAGAGCGCCTGCTCCCGACCCACCATGTTCGGTGGCAGCGCCAACGCGCCGTCGACGTCCGGGTAGCGGGGGACCACGGCGACCAGGTGCAGGTCCGGATTGGCCCGCAGCGCCTCGGCGAAGAGTTCGGCCACCTCGGTCGACCAGAGGTACTGGTCCTCCAGGTAGATCAGCCGGCGGGCCCGGCGTACCGCCTTGGTGTAGCCGCGGGCCACCGTGCGCTCGCCGTCCGGGGCGAACGCGTAGCGGGGGCGGACCGCCGGATAGGTGCGGAGCACCTGGATGTGGTGCGGGCCGCAGGGCGGCGGGTCGGCCGGCTGGGTGGGCAGCGGGTCGGGGCGGAGGTCGGAACCCCGCAGCCGGTCCCGCAGGTAGGCCAGCGGGTTCTCCGAGTCCAACGGCATCGGGTCGGTCCACCGCTCGCGGAACGTGGTGTCCAACGCGCCGACCGCCGGCCCCCGGACGGCGAGCTGCACGTCGTGCCAGGGCGGGTGCGGGCCGTACCGGGGCGACATGGCGAGGGGCTGCGGATCGCCGTGGTGGTCGGCGTCGTCGCGGCGGCTGTGGCACAGGTCGATCCCGCCGGCGAAGGCGACGTCCCGCTCCGGAGCGTCGGGGTGGCGCAGCACCACCAGCTTCTGGTGGTGCGATCCGCCCCGCCGGACACGCTGGTCGAGCAGCACCTCGCCACCGGCGGCGTTGACCGTCTCGCTCAGGTCCCGGTTCTCCGCCTCGCTGTAGGACAGCGCGTCGAGGTGGGACCGCCAGAGCAGCCCCTTGACCACCACGCCACGCTGGGCGGCCTGCGCGAAGAGCTGGGCCACGGTCGGGCCGTCCGGGCGCATCCGCTCGTCCGGGTCGCCCCGCCAGTCGGTGAAGAACAGGTGGTCGCCCGCGCCGAGGGCCTCCACCGCGCTGACCAGGCGGTCGAAGTACGCCGCACCGTGAATCAGTGGCTCGGCGAGGTTTCCGGTCGTCCAGACGGGTAACCCCGAGACCGGGTTGGCGCGTTCCTCAGCGGTCAGGAACCAGTCCTCGATCGCCACGCTCCCACCTCCCGAGGTCGACGACGTCCTCACGGTAGGACCCCCGCCGCGGATGCGCATTCCGGGTACCACGGAAGACGCCCGGACGGTGGCCTGCCGCACCCCGCAGAGCCGCGAACGCCGAGGAGGCACCGCAATGCCCGCCGAGACGACGAATTCCGCGACCGAGGACCGTACTCAGGCGGTCGAGAGCGAACGCGGCGCGATCCTGGCGGTGCTGCTCATGGTGATCCTCGGGGTGGCCGGGATCTTCGCGGTCTCCTGACGGTCGCCACCCGCACCGCCACCACCTGCGCTCCGCCCTGCCCGAACGGGCGCGTCGGCGGGCCGGGACACCCCGTCCGGGACGGGGAACGGGCGTCCCGGAGGACCGGGACGCCCGTCGGACCGACCGGCCCTCGGGGCCGGCGTACGCCCGGTCAGGGGCGGTCGCCCTGGCCGCCGGTGTGCGGCAGCCGCTGGGCGGGGACGACGCCCAGCTTGCCGGCCTGGAAGTCCTCGAAGGCCTGCATCAGCTCGGCGCGGGTGTTCATCACGAACGGCCCGTAGTGCGCCACCGGCTCCCGGATGGGCTTTCCGCCCATGAGGTAGAGGTCCAGGGCCGGGGTGTTGCCGTCCTGCTTGCCGCCGGCGGTCAGCCGCAGCGCGTCGCCCGGACCGTGCACGGCCAACTGGCCGCCCTGGAAGGGACGCCGGTCGGTGCCGACCGTGCCGCGACCGGAGAGCGCGTAGACCAGGGCGTTGAAGTCGGCCCGCCAGGGCAGGTCCAGCTCCGCGCCGGGCTGGAGCGTGACGTGGGCGATGGTGATCGGGGTGTGGGTCGACCCCGGCCCCTGGTGCCCGGCGACCTCACCGGCGATGATCCGGATCAGCGCGCCGCCGTCCGGCGTGGTCAGCAGCGTCGACTCCCGTCCCCGGATGTCCTGGTAGCGCGGCGGCATCATCTTGGCCACCCGGGGCAGGTTGACCCAGAGCTGGAGGCCGTGGAAGAGACCACCGCTTCTGACCAGGTGCTCCGGCGGGGCCTCGATGTGCAGCAGGCCGCTGCCGGCGGTCATCCACTGGGTATCGCCGTCGGTGATGGTGCCGCCACCACCCTGCGAGTCCTGATGGTCCATGATGCCGTCGATCATGTAGGTGACGGTCTCGAAGCCGCGGTGCGGGTGCCACGGGGTGCCCTTCGGCTCGCCCGGCGCGTAGTCCACCTCGCCCATCTGGTCGAGGTGGATGAACGGGTCGAGATCCGACATCGGCACCCCGGCGAAGGCCCGGCGGACCGGGAAGCCCTCACCCTCGTAGCCGCTGGGGGCGGTGGTCAGCCGGCGGACCGGCCGGTAGCTGGTGGTCTCGTCGAGCCGGGGCAGGCGGGGCAGGACGAGGACGTCGTCGACGGTGATCGCGGGCATCTCAGGCTCCTCAGGTGTCGCGGTGGGTGGACGTCGCGTCCCGGTCGGCGCGCAGTCGCCGGCCGAGTCGGTCGAAGACCCGGGTCAGGGTGGTGACCTCGGCGTCGTCGAGGTCGTCCATCAGGTGCCGGCGGACCGAGGCGAGGTGCCCCGGCGCGGCCTCGCGCAGGGTCAGCAGCCCGGCGGCGGTGAGCACCGCCTCGCTGCCCCGACGGTCCCCGGGGCAGGACTGCCTGGTGACCAGGCCCCGCCGCTGCATGGTGGAGATCTGGTAGGTGAGCCGGCTGGGGGAGAAGACCAGCCGGCCGGCCAGCTCACCCATCCGCAGCCGCTGGCCCGGTGCCTCGGAGAGCAGGACCAGCACGTGGTAGTCGGCGAAGCTCAGCTCCCCGTCGGCGCGCAGATCGTCCTCCAGCTGGGTGAACAGCCGCTGGCTGGCCTCGATGTAGGCCCGCCAGCAGGCCATCCGCTCGCTGTCCAGGCTCTCCGTCATGCCCCGAACAGTAGCACTCCTTCAAATTTTAACAAGCCGTCGATGGCCCGTGTGAGCAGGGAGACAGCATCGCTTGAGAAGTGGAACTTCAGAATTCGAAGGATGGGCCGGAAGGGGATGGGCGACCGGCGTCGGCGGGGTGTCAGACTGCCGGGGTGCAACCCGTGGAGATCACCGCCCCCGGCCTGCTGCTGCGCCCCTGGCGGGCGGCGGACGCGCCGGCCGTGCTGGCCGCCCTGGTCGACCCCGACATCGTCCGGTGGAACGGGCAGGGGGTGGCCGACCTGGCACAGGCCGCCGCGTGGATCGCCCGACGTGCCGACCGGAGCGACGGCAGCCACGTCTCCCTCGCGGTGACCGGGGACGCCGACGGGGCGCTGCTCGGTGCGGTCTCCGTACACCAGATCCGGGACGGCAACGCCGCAGTCGGCTACTGGACCGCCGCCCCGTCCCGGGGACGCGGGGTCGCCGGGCGGGCGCTGGCCGCGCTCACCGGCTGGGCCTTCGCCCGGCTCGACCTGCACCGGATCGAACTGTGGCATGCCGTCGACAACCCCGCCTCCTGCCGGGTCGCCGCGCGCGCCGGCTACCGGCTGGAGGGGACGCTGCGCGAATCCCACCGCTACGGCGACGGCCGTCGACACGACGAACACCTGCACGCCCGCCTCACCACCGACAGCTGACCCCTACCCCGCCCTCCCCACTCCGCCGCTCGCTGCTCGGCTCGCCGTCCGCTGCCCGGCTCGCCGCTCGCTGCCCGGCTCGCCGCCCGCTGCTCGGCTCGGTGATCAAGAGGTTTGGGTCACTTTTCGGCGGAGTTTTGGCGTAAACCTCTTGATCACCGGGGACGGCGGGGGTGGGGCCGGGTGGCTGGTTAGGGTCGTTGGGTGGACGACCTTGATGTGCTCGACTGGCGGGAACGTACTGCGGCGCTGTACCTGTCCGACGTCGACCTGGTCGGCTTCCGGGAGGGCCGCGACGAGCTGTTCCGGACCCATCCGGCCAGCCCGTTGGCGGCGGCCGACCGGGTGGGCTTTCCCGGGCTGGGGTGGTTTCCGCCGGACCCGGCGGCGGTGGTCGAGGCCCCGCTACGCCCCGCCTCGGGCACCGAGACCATCGACACCGGCGGGCCGGACGGCGTGGTGCGCTACCGGCGGGTGGCGGTCGCCGAGACCCCGTGGGGGCCGTTGACCCTGTGGTGGATCGAGGCGTACGGCGGCGGGCTGTTCGTGCCGGTCCGCGACGGCACCAGCGGTCGGGAGACGTACGGCGGTGGTCGGTACCTCACCGACACGGTCAAGGGAACGTTCGGCCGGGGTCTGACCGTGCTTTCCGACCGGCGGGTCCGGCTCGACCCGAACTACCTCTACAACCCCTCCTGCGCGTACGACGACGCCTGGGCCTGCCCGCTGGCACCTCCGGAGAACCGGGTCGACATGCCGATCCGGGCCGGCGAGCTGTCCTACCCTCGCCGCGACGGCTGAGTCAGCGGCCGGGCTGGCGGGTCCAGGTCAGGAAACGGTCGGTGGCGTCCACGGACCTGCCGCTGTCGAGCTGGGTGAGATGGTCTTCCGCCTCCTCCTTCAGCGTCGACAGCAGGGTCAGCAGGCCCGGCCGGTCGTCGGCGTACGCCGCGAGGAGCGCGAGCTTCGCTTCCCCGCAAGGCCACGGGTGGGCGTCGATTCGGCAGAGCCAGGTGGGTGGCAGTGGCGTGTGCCGGCCGGGAACCAGGTCGGTCACGCCACCACGACCTTTCGCGAGACCGGCCTGCGCGGAGCCGGTCGACGGGGTGTGGGCTCCAGGTGCGCGGCTCCGGACGGCATCAGGAACAGGGTCCGGCGGCGGACCGCGTCGCCGGCGGCGTCCAGCTCGTAGGCGTCGATCCACAGCCAACCGTCGTACGTGTGCCAGTCGGTCAGCACCCGGATCACCCGGACCGTGATCGGGCGGATGAACTGCACGCTCGCGGCGCGCGTCAGGTGGAGCACGTCGCCGGGGCGGATCAGGTGCGGGGTCACCGGGCTAGCTCCCGTTCCCGCCGGCGGCCCAGCGGTGCCGGGGGACGGCGTTCGCCAGCCGGCCGGGGCCCCGCCACGGTGGGATGAACGGCCCGATCGGGCCGGGCACCGACGGGCGTGCCGGCGGTGGGTCGTCGTCAGGCTTCCGGCGCGGAGCGGGCTGCGGTGAGCTGTCGGGCTCCGGCGTGTCCGGCACGGTGCTCCCCCTTCGTCGTGGCGGATGGATGGGGGGCCGCCTCCTGCCCCTCCACAGGAGACGGCCCCCGCAGCAGACGCGGCCGGCGGGTGTCTCCTCCAACCGGCGGCGTCGCTCTGCCTGAAACACTGCCAGCGAGTAACGGACGCCTTAACCGCCCGTGTGCAACCATCGAGGGACGTCTAGGAAAGGTCCCTGTGATGCCAAGGAACGATCGCCTACGGGACGTGCTCGCTGCTGCGGGCATGACGGCCAGTGAACTCGCGGCCAAGTGCGACGTCGATGCGAAAACCGTCGAGCGGTGGGTCAGCCGGGGCCGTCTTCCGCATCCACGTTCGCGGGTGCGGGCGGCGGGGGTCCTGGGTAAGGATGTAGACGTGCTGTGGCCTGAAGCTGTGCGTCGTGCGGTCAAGCTGGGCGCTGACCGTGAGCTGGTCGGTGTCTACCCGCGACGCTCTGACCTGCCTCGCTCTCTCTTTCGGGAGCTGATCGAGGGGGCGCGCTCCCGCCTGTGGTTCGGTGGCTACACGAGCTACTTCGTGTGGCTCGAAGTGCCACACGCGGCGGAGACCATCGGCGCGAAGGCCCAGGCAGGTGCGGACGTGCGTTTCCTGCTGGGCGACGCAGCGAGCCAGGTCACCGCCAGCCGGGACCTGATCGAGGCGACGCCGCTCAACCTCGCAACTCGGATCGCCATGACGCAAGCCGAGATCGGAAAGTCGCCCACACCGCTGCCCGTCCGCCTGTCTGACCGTCATATCGCCATGTCTGTCTGGGTGTTCGACGACGACGCACTTGTGGCGACCCACATCGGCGGCGCACTGGGACAGGACTCCGTCACGCTGCACCTTCGCCGCAGGGAGAGCGACGGGCCGTTCAGCAGGTATGTGGAGCACTTCGAGGCGCTCTGGGCCGACGCGGCAGCGGGGCACCCTTCGCTGCCCGAGTGATGGGTGCTCCCGGGGTGTCGTGGTCGGGCCGCTCGCCCGATCGCGGGCCGACGACGCGACCGCCGCCCCGGCGCTGGAAGCGTCGGGGCGGCGGCGAAGCGGGTGGGTCAGCGGGCGGTGGCCCCGGTCGGGGTCAGGTGCATCCGGCCGAGCAGCTGCCGCGCCTGGTCGGCGAGGGCGGCGTCCACGGTCACCGCGTACTGGCCGGCCCGTAGGGAGCTGGCCGAGGTGAAGTCGCGCTGGCCGCCGGACATGGCGTGCGCCACCGCGCCGAACACGGCCCCCCAGATCGCGCCGATCACCAGTCCGACCAGGATCACCGCGAGCCAGTTGCCGACGGTGAAGATGCCGAACAGCAGGCCGATGAAGAGGCCGAACCAGGCGCCGGTGCCGGCGCCCAACAGGGCGGCGCGTCCCGTGGTGAGCCGGCCGAGGACCGTCTCCACCAGGGTGAGGTTGGTCCCGACGATCGCCGTGTGCTCCACCGGGAACCGGTTGTCCGCCAGGTAGTCCACCACCCGTTGCGCGGACGGATAGTCCGGGTAGGAGCCGATCGTCACCGTGGGCGGGCCGGCCTGTGGGCCGTACCCGTCGCCCGGGGGCGTCGCCGGCCGACCGGCCGGACCGGACGGGAGGTTGTCGCCGCCCGGCATCCCGGGTCGCCAGGTGGCGGTCGGGTTCGATGCTCTGGTCATGGCATCCTCCTTCGTCAACGACCGGCGTTCCCGCCGGCCCGCCGAGGTAACGCCGGTCGGCGCGGTAATCCGGGCCCGCCGCGCCGACGACCCGGTGGGCCAGAACGCCGGGCGGTCGAGGAATGCGGTACGAGGTGTCCGGGTACCCCGGCCCGTGGACAGCGGACGGATCAGCGAGCACGGCTTCCTGGCCGACGGGCGCAGCGCCGCACTGGTGGACCGGCACGGCTCGGTCAACTGGTGGTGCCCCGCCCGGTTCGACAGCCCCTCGGTGTTCGGACGGATCCTCGACGACCGGGCCGGGCACTTCACGATCGCGCCCGAGGGCGACGACGTGCGGGTGACCCGCTCGTATCTGGACGACACGCTGGTCCTGCGTACCGTCTTCCACACCGGCACCGGGTCGGTGGCGGTCACCGACGCGCTGGCGCTGGAGCCCGGCGCGCGGGGGCACGACATCGGCCTGCGCTCGCCCCGGGTGCTCGCCCGGCTGGTCGAGGGGCTCTCCGGCGAGGTGCCGGTGCGCGTCGAGTTCGTACCCCGGTTCGAGTACGGCCGGGTCACCGCGTACCTGACCCGATCCGACGGGGTGATCGACGCGCGGGCCGGCGCCTGCCGGCTCAGCCTGCGCTCCGACGTGCCGTTGGCCTGCCGGCACGGCGACGCCGTCGGCCGGGCGACGGTCCGCGCCGGGGACACCCTGCGGCTCACCCTCGGGTACGCCCCGACCTACGGCGGCGACGACCCGGCGCTGCCCGACGCCGACCGGGTGGTGGCCGACGCGGTGGCCGGCTGGCGCTCCTGGGCCGACCTGCACGACTACCGGGGGCACTACCGCGACCAGGTGCGCCTCAGCGCGATGGTGGTGCAGGGCATGACCTACCAGCCCAGCGGGGCGGTCGTCGCGGCGGCGACCACCTCGCTGCCGGAGCGGCTGGGCGGTGACCGCAACTACGACTACCGCTACGTCTGGGTGCGGGACTTCAGCCTCACCCTCCAGGCGCTGTGGCGCTCGGCCTGCCCCGACGAGGCCGACCGGCAGTTCTCCTGGGTGGCGCGGGCGATGGGCCGGATCGACGACGGCCGGGTGCCGATCATGTACGGCGTCGAGGGGGAGCGGGACCTCACCGAACACACCCTCGACCACCTGCGCGGGTACGCCGACAGCCGGCCGGTGCTCGTCGGCAACGACGCGTGGAAGCAACGGCAGAACGACGTGCTCGGCGAGATCCTCGACGCCGCCTGGCTGATGCGGCACTACCTGGACCCGATGTCGCCCGACGTGCGGCACCTGCTGTGCGCCCTGGCCGACCAGGCGGTCCGGGCCTGGCACCTGCCGGACTCCGGGATGTGGGAGACCCGCGACGCCGAACGGCACTACCTGTCGTCGAAGGTGCAGTGCTGGACGGCGTTGGACCGGGCGGTGCGCTTCGGCCCCCGGCTCGGCGACCCGGCCGACATCCGGCGGTGGGCCCGGGCCCGCGACGAGGTCCGTGCGGCGGTGCTGGAGCGAGGTTGGAACGACCGGCTGGGCGCGTACACCGGGGCCTTCGACTCCGACCGGTTGGACGCCTCGGTGCTGCTCATGCCGCTGGTCGGCTTCCTGCCGGCCGACGACCCGAGGATGCGCTCCACCATCGACGTGGTGGAGCGGGGGCTGTCGCGTGACGGTGTGCTGCGCCGCTGGGACGGCGACCCGGCCGGCTTCGTGATCTGCTCGTTCTGGCTGGCCAGCTGCCTGGCCCTGGCCGGCGAGCAGGAGCGGGCGGCCCGGCTGTTCGAGCAGCTCGCCGGTCGGGTCAACGACCTCGGCCTCTATGCCGAGCAGATCGACCAGACCACCGGCGAGCAGTTGGGCAACTTCCCGCAGGCCTTCTCGCACATCGGCCTGATCAACGCCGCCGGGTTGCTCACCGACGTCGCCGAACGACGGCACGAGGTCTCGGCGGACCGGCCGCACCTCGTGGCGACCGGCGCGGAGGTCGTGGCGACGTCGACGCGAGCCGTGCCGACCGGCACGGGACCGACGGAGGGAGCACGCTGATGAACGGACGACTGACCGGCCGGACCGCCCTGATCACCGGCTCGGACTCGGGCATCGGGCAGGCCACCGCTATCGAGTTCGGCCGGGAGGGCGCCGACGTGGTGGTGCACTACCTGGACGATCACGCCGGCGCGAACCACACCCGGGCCGAGATCGAGAAGGCCGGTCGGCGGGCCGTGGTGGTGCAGGGCGACATCAGCGTCGAACACCAGGTCGAGGCGATGTTCGACGAGGCCCTGGCGGAGTTCGGCGCGTTGGACGTGCTGATGAACGACGCCGGGGTCGACGCCTCCGGCATCGGCGTCGCCGACCTGGACACCGAGACCTGGGACCGGTGCATCCGCACCAACCTGTACGGGATGTTCTTCTGCGCCCGCCGGTTCGTGCGACACCGCCGTGACCAGGGCGGGGGTGGGAAGATCATCAACATCACCTCGATCCACCAGGAGGTGGCCCGGGCCGGCGGCGCGGACTACGACGCCAGCAAGGGCGGCATGCGCGAACTGGCCAAGAGCCTCGCGCTGGAGGTCGCCCCGATGCGGATGAACGTCAACAACATCGGGCCCGGGATGGTGCTCACCCCGTTCAACCAGCAGGCCATCGACGACCCGGCGTACCTGGAAGAGCAGGTGCAGAGCATCCCGTGGAAGCGGGCCGCCGAACCGGCCGAGATCGCCAGACTGGCCGTCTTCCTGGCCAGCGACGACGCCGACTACGTGACCGGGTCGACGTACTTCATGGATGGTGGCCTGATGCAGAATCAGGGCCAGGGCGCCTGAGCCGACCCGGCCGCGCCCGGCCCCCACTCCCGGCACCGGAAGGCCCGTCCGATGCGGCTGCTCATGATCGCCGACACCCACCTGCCCCGTCGCGCCCGGGACCTGCCGGACGAGGTCTGGGCGGCGGTGGACGCCGCCGACGTGGTGCTGCACGCCGGAGACTGGGTCGAGGTGGGACTGCTCGACCGGCTGGCCGGGCGGGCCCGTCGGCTGGTCGGCGTGTACGGCAACAACGACGGCCCCGAACTGCGGGCCCGACTGCCCGAGGTGGCCGAGGTGGAGCTGGCCGGGCTGCGGGTGGCCGTGGTGCACGAGACCGGGCCGAAGACCGGGCGCGAACAGCGCTGCGCGGCCCGGTTCCCCGACCGGGACCTGCTCGTCTTCGGCCACTCGCACATCCCGTGGGACAGCGTCGCGCCGGGCGGCCTGCGGCTGCTCAACCCCGGTTCGCCCACCGACCGGCGGGCCCAGCCGTACGCCACCTACCTGACCGCCGAGGCGGCGGCGGGACAGCTCGACCGGGTCGCGCTGCACCGCCTGCCGCCCCGCTGAGGTCACCGGCCCCGGCCGGTCTCCTCCTGCAACTCGTCGATCCGCCGGGACGCCTCCGCCTTGGTCAGGGCGTCCGGCACCTCCTCGCCGGCCTCCCGGGCGAGGGTGTGCAGGTAGGACTCCTGGGCGGCGGTCGGCGGCTCGTCACCGGTCACCCACTGCTCCGGGTTCTTGATCGCCCCACGTGGGTCGGGCTGCTGGTCGTTACGGTCGGTCATCACGTTCACCTCTCCTCGAACAGCCGTGCCAATACCCCGCGGGTCGCCCCGTCATGCCGGTCGAGGTGCCTACGATCAACCGGTGGACGCGGATGTGATCGTGGTGGGTGCCGGCATCGCCGGGGTGGCGTGCGCCGGTGAGCTGGTCCGGGCGGGTGTCCCGGTGCAGATCCGGGAGCGCGGGCGGGTGGCGGGCGGCCGGATGGCCAGCAGACGCTTCGACGGCCGCCCCGCCGACCTGGGCGCGGCGTACCTCACCGCGGACGACCCGGACTTCGTCGAGGTCGTCCGGCGCTGGCAGGCCACCGGGCTGGTGCGCGAATGGACCGACACCTTCGTCGCGTACGGCCCGGACGGCCGGCGGGAGGTGCCCGGCCCGGTCCGCTGGGCCGCCCCGCGCGGCCTACGGTCCCTGGTCGAGGAGTTGGCCCGGGAGTTGCCGGTGACCGTCGACCGGTTCGTGTCGGGCGTCGGGCCGGGGCCGGTGGTGGACGGCGGGCCCGCCGCCGCCGTGGCGCTGTGCACCCCGGGTCCGCAGGCGGCCCTGCTGCTCGACCCGGCGCTGACCGGCGTCACCGGGGCCGCCGCACGGCAGCGGTGGTCGCCGGTGCTCGCGGCGGTGTTGCGGTTCCCCGGTCGGCGGTGGGCCGACTTCCGGGGCGCCTTCGTCAACGGGCACCCCGTGCTCGCCCTGGTCTGCGACGACGGCGACCGGCGTGGCGACGCCGCCCCGGTGCTGGTCGCCCACACCACGCCGGAGTTCGCCGCCGGTCACCTGGCCCAGCCCGGGGCCGCCGGCCCGGCGATCGAGGAGGCCGTCCGCGACCTGCTCGGCCTGCCGGACCCGGCCGAGCTGACCCACGTGCACCGGTGGACGTACGCCCGCCCGGTCGAGCCGGCTCCCGACGGGACGTTCTACCTCGACGACGACCTGGTGGGGCTGGCCGGGGACGCCTTCGGCAAACCCCGGGTGCAGAGCGCCTGGTGCTCCGGCCGGGACCTGGGCCGGGAACTGGCCCGCCGACTCACCGCCGGTCGCTGACCCTGTCGCCGCCGCGCTCTGTCGCTGACATGGCCGGTGTCTGGCGTGGCCGGTGGCTGATGCTGCCGGTCCCTGCCGGCCGGGGCTCTCGCGTGGGACCCCGGTCAGCCCCGGACGCCGTCCAGGGCCGGCGCGTCGCGTCGACCCTGCTCCGACGGGTCGGAGGTGCGTTCACCGGCCCGGTCCAGCAACTGCATCACCGGGGTCGCGGCCATCCCGTGCACCACGACCGAGACGACCACCACCAGGCCGACAGTCGCCCAGATCAGGTCCGCCTGCGCGAAATCCGCCTTGGTGGTGGCGTACGCCAGATAGTAGAACGAGCCGACGCCCCGGATGCCGAACGACGAGATCACCCAGTGCTCGGCCGGTCGACCGGGTGCGCCGCGCAGCGACAGCCAACCGACCAGCGGCCGGATGACGAAGACCAGGGCCAGCCCGACGGTTGCCGCCTGCCAGGTCAGCGGGGCGAGCAGGCCGGTGATCACCGCGCCGCCGAAGAGCAGCAGCAGCAGGACGGTCAACAGCCGCTCGGTCTGCTCGGCGAAGTCGTGCAGCACGGCGTGGAACTCGTGGGTCCGCTCGGCGGCCCGGATCGCCCGCGCGGCGACGAAGACGGCCAGGAACCCGTACCCGCCGATCACCTCCACCAGTCCGTAGGCGAGGAAGGTGGCGGCCAGCGCGAGGAATCCCTCGGCGTGCCGGGCCAGCCGCAGCTCGCTCGGGGCACGGAAGAAGAGCTTGCCGAGCAGCCAGCCGATCAGCAGACCACCGCCGACGCCGGCGGCCAGCTTGTAGAGCACGTCGACGGCGAACCACTCGGTGATCCAGCCCGACGGGGCCAGTCCGACGCTGGCGATCGCGATGGCCGCGTAGACGAACGGGAAGGCCAGGCCGTCGTTGAGGCCGGCCTCGGAGGTCAGCGCGAAGCGCACCTCGTCCTCGGAGTCCTCCGCGTCGGTGGGTTCGCCGACCTGGACGTCCGAGGCGAGCACCGGATCGGTCGGGGCGAGGGCCGCACCGAGCAGCAGCGCGGCGGCCGGCACCAGACCCGCCCACCACCAGCCGAGCAGCGCCACCGCCGCGATGCAGAGCGGCATCGCGATCGCCAGCAACCGCCAGGTCGACGACCAGCGCTTCCAGCTCAACGGTCTGTCGATCTTCAACCCGGCACCCATCAGCGCCACGATCACGCCGATCTCGGTCAGGTGGGTGGCGATCTGCGGGTACCGCAGCGGGTCCGGGGCGGGCAGACCGATGGGCAGGGCGAAGACCAGCATCCCGAGGCCGAGGAACGCTATCGGCATGGACAGCGGGCGGCGCTCCAGCAGTCGGGGGAGCACCCCGGCCAGCAGGGCCCCCGCGCCGACCAGCGCGAACTCGACATCGACCAGTTCCACCCCGACCACCTCTCACCCCCGGCCACGGGAGTGGGCGGGGGTGGGACTGTGCCCCGTGGATGGCCGGGCTAAGCGTGGGTGTCCGGCTTGTCCCACGGGCGGTCGCCGATCCGTGGCCACCGCTGGCCCGCCACCCGGCCGGCCGGTCCCGCCGGCCGCTGACCCTCTTCCCGCGAGGACGGCGGACGCCCGCGCTGACCGACCGGTCAGCCGGGGGGCAGGAGGATCTCGAACCAGACGGTCGAGCCCCGTACCGTCGGGTCGGTGCCCCAGGCGTCGGAGAGCTGTTCGATCAACCCGAGGCCACGGCCCCGGCTGCTCAGCGTGTCGGTCTGGGCCCGGGTCACCGTGCCCCGGGTGCCGGAGTCGGCCACCGACACCAGCAGGCGTTCCGGGCTGAGGTCTATCTCCACCCGGGCGGCGGTACCGGCGTGCAGCAACGCGTTGGTGGTCAGCTCGCTGGTGCACAGCACCGCCGCGCCGATCACCGCCTCGGGCACCTGCCACTCGCCCAGCTGCGCCGTCATCCAGTGGCGTACCCGGCTGGGCGCGGTCGGCTCGGCGGGCATCTCCATCCCGGTGGACCGGCTCGGCTTGAGCGCGTGCTCCACCGCCAGCACCGCCACGTCGTCCTCGGTGGCGCCGGGCACCGCGCCGGTGGCGACCGCGCAGAGCGCCCGGGGGTCACCGCTGGCCGCCCCGGTCACCGCCGTGGCCAGCCCGGCCAGGCCGGTGGTGAGGCTCTGCCGTCGTCGTTCGACCACCCCGTCGCTGTAGAGCAGCAGGGTGTCGCCGGGAGCGAACGGCACGGTGGCGGTCGGGGGCCGGCAGCCCAATCCCAGGGGTGCGCCGGTCGGCAGGTCGACGAAGGTGGCGGTGGCGACGCCGCCCGGCCCGCTCCGCCGGATCAGCGGCGGGGGGTGCCCGGCGCTGGCCATGGTGATCTCACCCCGGTCGGCGTCGACCACCCCGAACACCACGGTCACGAAGAGTTCGTGGGTGCCGGTCTCGGTGCCCAGGCTCGCCACCAGCCGGTCCAGGCCGGCCAGGACCGCGTCCGGTCGCGGATCGGTCAGGGCCAGCGCCCGCAGGGCCGCGCGTACCTGCCCCATCCGGGCTGCCGCCTGCACGTCGTGCCCGGCGACGTCGCCGAGCACCACGCCCAGATCGCCGGAGGGCAGCAGGAAGGCGTCGTAGAAGTCACCACCGGCGGCGTTGCCGTCGACACCGGGGTCGTACCGGGCGGCGATGCGCAGCCGGGGCAGGGCCGGCAACTGCTCCGGGAGCATGCTGCGTTGCAGCAGTTGCGCCGTGCCGTGCTGGGTCTCGAACCGGCGGGCCCGCTCCGCCGCCTGGCCGACCAGCTCGGTCGAGGCGGCCAGCAACGCCCGTTCCGCCGCCGACCAGCCGTGCGGGGTCTGGTAGCCGACGGCCAGGCCACCCCGGATCACCGACGAGCGCAGCGGCACCGCGGCCAGCGAGCGGATCTTCTGGTCGTGCCGGTCGACCGCGATGTCCCGCAGCGGCTGGCCGTCCCCGGCGAAGAAGGGCACCCCGCTGCGGGCGCCGACCACCACCGGCGCGGTGGTGTCCGCCGGGACCGGCCGCCACAGCGGGGGCAGCCGCTCGTCGGCCTCGTCGAGCAACTCGCCCCGGATACGCCGGACCAGCCGCCAGGCGGGGCCGTCGTCGACCGCGAAGGACACCTGGTCGGCGTCGAAGGAGTGCAGCGCGTAGCGCAGCGTCACCCGGGCCACGTCGTCCAGGGTGAGGGTGCCCGACAGGGCCGCGGCGAAGTCGGACAGGCTCTGCAGCTGCTGGGTGAGTTGAGTGGTCTGGGCGGCGACGGTGAGCACGCCGACGATCCGACCGGTGCTGTCGCGCACCGGGGAGTGGCCGCGGGTGAAGACCGGGTGCTCGCCGGTGTGCTGGTGGACCGGGAGCACCGACTCCTTCTGGAGGAACGACTCCCCGTGCCGGTAGGCCCGCTCGATCACCTCACCGACGCCGGGGGTGTGCCACAGGTCGGCGTAGACCTCGGGGGCCGGCCGGCCCAACGCGCCGGGGTGCCGGTCGCCGATCACCTCCGCGTACGCCTGGTTGTAGAGGAGCACGAAGTCGTCGCCGTAGTGCAACGCCATCGGCACGGGAGAGGACAGGATCACGTCGACCAGTACGCGGACCGTCACGTCCCAAGCCTGTTGCGGGCCCAGCGCGGTGTCGGCCCACGGGTGGGCCCGTACGGCAGCCACCGCCGGTGGGACCCCGGCCGGTCCCGGTACGGGGGCTGGTGACGTCGGGACCCGCCCGACCGTGCCTGGCATGTCCGCAGCCTATCCGGAGCGGTCCCGGGGTGAACCGATCACGCCCCGCGCCGCCTGTCCGACCCCTCTGCCGGAGATGTTCGTGCAGGTCAGGGGCCTTTCTAAAGACATGTCGGGAAAATCCGTACGGATTCTGCGGCGTGCTGGTGCGGCGGACGGGTAACCGGGCGGCGCAGTCCATTGGACAGGAGGGACATCATGCCGGAAACCCTTGCGGTCAGGCAGGTCGACATCGGTAGCGCCTTGACCGACATGTGGCGGTCGGTGCTGCTCTTTGTGCCGAGGGCCATCGCGTTCATCGTCATCCTCGTGGTGGGCTGGCTCATCGCCCGCGCGGTACTCAAGATCGTGGACGCGGCGCTGGAACGGGTGGGCTTCGACCGAGCGGTCGAACGGGGCGGAATCAAACGCGCGTTGGAACGTACCAAGTACGACGCCAGTGACATCCTGGCCCGACTCGCGTACTACGCGGTGCTGCTGTTCACCCTGCAGTTCGCGTTCGGGGTGTGGGGACCCAACGCGATCAGCGACCTCATCCGAGGGGTGGTGGCCTGGCTGCCGCGGGCGTTCATCGCGATCGTCATCGTGGTCGTCGCCGCCGCGATCGCCAACGCCGTCCGGGACCTGGTCTCCGGAGCGCTCGGCGGCCTGTCGTACGGCAAGGTGCTGGCCGACCTGGTGGCCGTCTTCATCCTGGCGCTCGGGGTGATCGCCGCACTGAACCAGGTGGGCATCGCCACCACGGTCACCACGCCGGTCCTGATCGCGGTGCTCGCCACCGTGGCCGGCATCCTGATCGTGGGCGTCGGCGGTGGTCTGGTGAAGCCGATGCAGTCCCGCTGGGACGGCTGGCTCGACCGGGTGGCCGAGGAGTCGCGGGCGGTCCAGGAGCACCGGCGGGCCCGCGCGGCCGGGCAGGGCGACATGAACCGGCAGATGGCCGACCGGGGCGGCGAGCGGACGCAGGCCATGCCGCGCGTCGACGAGGCCCGGACGATGGCCGGCGGCCGGGGCACCTACCAGTCGGGTCAGCCCGGCGACGAGACCCAGCAGTTCGGTCGTCCGGGCAGCTGAGTCGGCACGTACCACCGGGAGGGTGTCCGCGCGACGCGGGCGCCCTCCCGTCGGCGCTGCGCCGGGCGCGGTCCGGGCCCGGGCTGCCCCCGGTCCGACGCTCAGGTCGGCCCGGTCGGGCGGGGCCGAAAGGGGCCGGGCCGGATCGGATCAGGCCGGGTCGAGGTACCGGGGGTCGAGGGTGCGGGCCAGGGCGCAGACCGCGAGCAGCCGGACCAGCACCCAGTCCGGCGCGGCGAAGTCGACTGCGCCGGCGGGGAGCAGGCCGTACGCGCCGGCGGTGTCGCGGACGCCCTCGGCGTAGCCGGCCAGGGCGGCCGGGGTCAGCGGCCGGCGGTCACCGTCGAGGCTGTCCCGGATCGCCGCGGCGTGCTGGTCGACCAGGGCCAGCAGGCCCGGTCGGACCCGGGCGGCGGCGAGGCCGGGAGCACCGACCGAGGCGGTGAGCAGGGCCAGGCGGGAGCGCGCCGCGCTCACGGCGGTCCCGGTCGCGACCTGGGGATACGGCACTCGCATGAGGACCGAGGTTAACCACCGGGTAACCGGGGCGGAGTCGGCCGCTCGGCCGGTACCGGCACACCCTCCGGCCCGGCCGGACTCCGCCACGCGCACCGACCCGGTCCCCGGTGAACAGAGGGGGAAGCACGCGCACCGGCGGCCTTAGCGGCAGGGGTGGGCAGCAACGGGACGACCCCGACGCGCGGGCGTCGACGGGACGGCGACCCCGGGTGGGCCGGGACCGCCGGACCCGGGCAGGCCGTCCTGCGGCGGGGCATCGTGCTGGATCGCCGGGGGCGTGGTGGCGCGGGGCGTGCCGCACGCCGGGCCGGGTGCCGGCCGCGTCCCACACCCGGTCCGGGTGTGGGACGGCAGCGGCCCGGCTCAGGGGGTGAGCGACCCGAGCAGGACGGTGCCGGCGCAGGGGAGTTGCCCGACGTTACCGACGGTCAGGAGGTACTGCCGTTGGCTGGTGCCGTCCGGGTTGATCCGCTGGACGTACCGGCTCCGGGTCACCTCCAACTGGCAGGCGGTGCCGCCGCCGGCACCCGTCGGGGACAATCCGGACAGGTAGACCGTGCTCAGCGGGTTGGCGTTGTTCCAGGTCCAGCTGGCCGAGGCGCCGACGGCCAGGGTGCCGGTCGACCAGGAGGCCGACGGACCGGCCTGGGCGAGCTGGAACTGCCCGGAGCAGGCGATCGTGCCGACGTTGCGCAGCACGAAGTAGAACTTCCGGACCCCGTCCGGCTCCTGCCGGTACCAGCTGCGGGTGATCTCCAGCTGGCAGGCGGCCGTCGCGGTCGCCCCGGTCGGCGTCAGCCCCAGCAGGTACGACACCGTCGGCGCGATCTGCTCCACCCAGCCGTAGTTGCCGGTGGCTCCGGGCGCCAACGTCCCGGTCGACCAGTCGTGGGTCGGGGTCAGCCAGGACAGCAGGACGGTGGCCCCGCAGTTGGTCGTACCGCTGTTGCGGACCACGAAGTGGAAGCGCCGCTCGCCGCTCGGCTGCCGGGAGTACCAGCTCCGGGTCACCTCGAACTCGCACGGGGTCGTGGAGTTGGCCCCGGTCGGGGAGAAGCCCACCTGGTAGACGGCGTGGAGCGGGTTGGCGTTGTTCCACACCCAGCCCTGGGTGGCACCGGCGGCGACCGGGCCGGTGGACCATGACGCCTGCTGCGCGGCGCTGCGGGTGGTGGCCCGGTCGCGGGCGTCCCGTTCCGTGCCGACCGGGGCGGCCGAGGCCGGTGTCGGGGCGAGCAGCACGGCCGCCAGCAGGCTCAGCAACCACATCCATACCGTCGGTCGTCTCGTCACGGTCGGCGCTCCTCAGCGGTCGGGTCGGCGGTGATCCGGGTGCCGGCGCGGCGATGGGCGCGCGCCGGTCCGGGTGCCGGGGTGCGGCGGTCGGCGGGTGTCGGTCGGGGGGTGCCGGGGCGCGGCGGCATGCGGACAAGGTCGCACAGGCGCGGCCGGCGCGGCGGGGCCGATATCCGACAACGCGGGAGCGTCCCGCAGCGGCCCGACGTCGCTACAGTCCAGATCCCGCCTGGAAGGAATCCCACCGATGGCATTGTCCCGAACCGGCCGCCGGTGGTGCGGCGCGCACCTCGCCGGCCTCCTCGTGGTGGCCCTCGCCGCGCCGCTGCCGTACCCCGGGGCGGCGGTCGCCGGCACCGGGCTCGGCGACGGCGACGTGCTGATCGCCCGCACCGCGCAGGACTACACCTACCGCACCTACCAGCGTCGCTGGTCGGTGGTCGCCGTCCAGCCCACCGCGACGGCCGACTGGGACCTGACCCTGCGCGACAGCGCCGGCACCACCCTGGCCACCAGCTGGTACGGCGTCGGGCGCACCGACTTCGTGGTGGTCGACTCCACGCCCGGGCACCGGCCGTTCGGCGGGTACACGGCCGTGGTGACCGCGTACACGCCCGGTCCGTACTGGGTGCAGCAGCGTACGGACACCACCACGATCACCCTGCCGCCGGTGACCCACCCCGGCACCACCGGCGCAGCCGACCCCGACCTGACCTTCTCCAGCCTGGTCGACCACGACGTGGTCACCGTCGCCGATCTCTACCTGGCGGCGGGGGAGTCGTTCTGGGCGAACACCACGACCGCCGCGTCGTCGCTGCTGCTGGCGGAGAGCGACCCGGCCGATCCGGCCACCTTCGCCCAGGGCCGGGCCACCGTGGCCGCCCGACAGCACACCCAGGTCCTCGACGGCTGCACGCTCTATACCGCCCAGCACACCGGCTGGCACGCCCTGGTCCAGCTCGGCGACCGGGCGCCGAGCACGCACGTCCCGACCCAGGGGACCGGGTACGCCCTGCACCGGGTCGACCCGGCCCGTCCGCTCAGCTGCCCGCAGCGGGAGTTTCCCGGCCCGACCCCCTGATCAGCGGTGCCGCCGGGCGGGTGTCATTCCACGGGGGTGGCGTCGGCCGGCCGACGACGGCCGGCGTCGTCGGCGATGATCACGGTGGCCACCATGAGCGCGACGCAGAGGCTGAACAGCCACGAGTCGTCGGAGGCGAACCTGGCGGCGACCGGGGCCTGGACGGCGGCGAGCAGGAAGCCGAGCCAAGCCAGGCGGCGCTGACGAGGGGTGAGGAAACCGGAACCCTGTTGCATCCCGAAAGTCTTGCGCGAGCGCCTCGGATTGCCGTCAGCCGAACGGAGGATTCTGGACGACCTGTCCGGTTTCCTGCCCGTCCGGGCGTTCCAGAGTGCCGGTTCGGGGGAGGCGACAATCACGTCGACCCGTTCTCGATGATGCGGCAGGAGACGATGCGGCAGGATGAGCCTCCGTGTCCGTCGCCCCACCCCGTCCCGCCCTGCTCCTGCTCGCCTACCTCGCCTTCGTCAGCCTCGGCCTGCCCGACGGGCTGCTCGGCGTCGGCTGGCCCTCGATCAGCGCCGAGTTCGGCGTACCCACCGCAGCGGTCGGCCTGGTGCTCACCGCCGGCACGATCGGGTACCTCACCTCCAGCGTCCTGGCCGGGTTCACCCTCGCCCGGCTCGGCGTGGGCCGGTTGCTGGCCGGCAGCACCCTGCTGGCCAGCCTGGCCCTGACCGGATACGCCACCGCGCCGGCCCTGACCGTGCTGATCTGCTGTGCGCTGGTGCTCGGCCTCGGCTCCGGGGCCATCGACTCCGGCCTCAACGCGTACGCCGCCGGCGCGTTCGGCGCGCGGCACATGAACTGGATGCACGCCTTCTTCGGCCTCGGTGTGGCGATCGGTCCCCTGGTGATGACCGCGATGCTGAGCACCGGCGCGGGCTGGCGCTGGGGGTACGCGGTCACCGCCGCCGCCCAGCTCGTGCTGGCCACCGCGTTCGCGCTCACCGTCAGCGCGTGGCGGGACCGCACGGGCGGCCCGACGTCGCCGCAGCGCGCCGCGCCCGCCGACCACACCACAGGCGCACCGCTCGACGACACCACAGGCGGGCCCGTCGGCCACGTGCCGGGCGGGCCGGTCGACGACGCGGCGGCGCGGGCCGGGGCGCCGGAGCCGGCCGCGATGCGGATCGCCGAGACCCTCCGGTTGCCCGCCGTCTGGTTCGGCGCGCTCGCCTTCGCCATCTACGTGGCCATTGAGGTGTCCGCCGGGCTCTACGCCTTCCTGCTGCTCACCGAGGGGCGGGGGCTGCCCGCCACGGTCGCCGGGCTGAGCGTCTCCGGTTACTGGGGGAGCCTCTTCGTCGGCCGGGTGGTGCAGGGCCTCGTCGCCGAGCGGCTCGGCACCGCACGGGTGCTACGGGGCAGCCTGCTGGGAATGACCGCCGGGGCGGTGCTGATCGCGCTGCCGGCCCCGGGCTGGGTGTCGGTGGCCGGCCTGGTCGTGCTCGGCTTCGCCGCCGCGCCGGTCTTCCCGCTGCTCACCCTGACCACGGCGGAGCGGGTCGGCCGGCAGCACGCGGACCGGGTGATCGGTGTGCAGATCGGTGCCGCCGGGATCGGGGCGGCCCTCATCCCGGCCGGGCTCGGGGTGCTGCTCGGCGACACGTCGGTGCGGTTGCTCGGCCCGGTGCTGACGGTGCTGGCGGTGGCGCTGCTGGTGGCGCACGCGGCAGCCGCCCGCCGCACCGCCGCACCGGCCGACTGAGGGGACCGGTGGGTCACATGGTGTCCGGGCCGGTACGTCCCGTCGTGGAGGGGCGGTAGGCGCGCTCGGTGTCGGTCATCTCCCGACGCTCGGCTTCCGGGCCGGCGCCCCGGTCCACCGGTTCGGGGCCGTGCCCGAAGGCGGCCTCCTCACCCGCGTCGTTGCCGGTCGGATCGTCGGCCTGCCCGTCGATGGTGGACCGCGCGATCGCCCGGTCCAACTCCTCCAGCGGCGTCTTCTCCTCGTCCCGCCAGACCCTGCCGTCGTTGTCCGTCATCCCTTCGCGGTACCCCGACCCGATGATCGCAAACGGCCAACTCCGGGGCGGACCGCAACACCCCCGGCACCGCTGACGGCCGCCGGGGGAGCCGGCGGCCGTCGGTGGAGCGCAGGATGCGTGCGGGGGTGTGGATCAGGGCTGCGGGCGGTCGACCGACCCGCGCCACGCGCCGGTCTCCTGACCGCGACGCTCGATGAACTGCTTGAACCGCTCCAGGTCACCCTTGGTGCGCCGGTCGACCACGCCGAGCTTGTCGCCGGCCTGCTCGACCACGCCGTGCGGCGTGAAGTCCATCTGGAGGGTCACCCGGGTGTTGCTCTCGTCGAGGCGGTGGAACGTCACCACGCCGGCCTGCTGGGTGCCGCCGGTCGACTTCCAGGCCACCCGCTCGTCGGGCAGCTGCTCGGTGATCTCGGCGTCGAACTCGCGCTTGACCCCGGCGATCTCCACCGTCCAGTGGGTCATCGTCTCCGACAACTGCCGGACCTCCTGCACCCCCTCCATGAAGTGGGGGAACTCCTCGAACTGGGTCCACTGGTCGTAGGCGGTCCGTACCGGTACGGACACGTCCACATGCTCGATAACGCCGCTCATTGGAAGTCCTCCTCTGCCCGCTGGTGGTCGTCCGGACCGTGGGCCGATCCGGTCACCAGCGTGTCGTCTCGTTTCGATGCCCGAGGGCGGCCCACACCTCGGAAACCGTCTGGTAGCGGGTGCCCTCCGGTAGCCGCTCCAGGGCGGCCACGAGGTCGTCGGGCGCCTCGTTCTCCCGGGCGTTGGCGATCAGGGCCAGTCGGTCCCCGGGCAGGGCCGTCATCGTGATGAACCGGCCCAACCGGCTGCGCGCCTCCACGTCCTGCGAGGTCATCCCCTGCGGGGTGCCGGTCCGCAGGTCGCCCGCCGGGGCCGTGGTGGCACCCGGCTGGTCCTCGCCGGCCGGCTCCGCCTCGCGGAACTCCTCGACCCGCGAGCCCCCGGTGCCCGGCCCCTGGACGAGGCCGCGGACCTCCTGGCTCATCTGGTCGTCGACCCTCGGCGCGTGCTTGCTGCTGCCACGTTCCATGTCTGGTGTGCTACCCGCGGTCGGTGCGGGGAAACGCCGGGCCGGACACGGAACCCGACCGGTCACGAGCCGGCGGTGGCCTTCGCCGGCAGCGCCGGCTCACCCGGGGCGTCCCGGCCCGCCTGCAACCTGCGCCCCCGCTGCAACTCGGCGTTGATCTGCACCCCGAACATCAGCGCCGAATTGGACAGGTACAGCCACACCAGGAAGGCGATCACCGCGCCCAGGCTGCCGTAGGTGACGTCGTACGAGCCGAAGTTGGCCACGTACAGGCCGAAGCCGAAGGAGACGACGATCCAGGACAGCAGGGCCACCGCCCCGCCCGGGGTGAGCCACCGGAACCGGGGCTGCCGGACGTTCGGCGCGATCCAGAACATCAGCGACAACAGGGCCATCACCACCATGGCGAGCACCGGCCACTTCACGACGCTCCACGTCGTCCGGGCCACTCCGCCCGCACCCACCAGGTCGCCCACCGCGTTCGTGACCGGGCCGCTGACGATCAGGCCCAGCGCCACCACCGCGAGCAACAGCAGCGACAGCGCGGCCATCCCGATCTGCAACGGGCGCAACCGGTAGAACGGCCGGCCCTCCTCGACCCCGTAGATCGCGTTGGAGGCCCGGGTGAACGCGCCGATGAACCCGGACGCCGACCACAACGCGCCCGCCAACCCGAAGCTGAGCAGCACCTTCGTGCCGCTCTGCTGGTCGACCACCGTGCGGACCACCGAGACGAAACCCTCGTTGCCGACCACCGAACCGGCCCCGATGTCGCGGGCCAGGTCCAGCACCGTGTCCACGGTCCGCTCGCCGTCCGAGACCAGACCGACCAGGGCGACCACCACGACCGTGGACGGAAACAGGGCGAGCACCCCGTAGTAGGTCAACGCCGCCGCCCAGTCGGCGCAGTTGTCCTTCACGAAACCCTGCCCGCTGCGGATCAGCACACCCCGCCAGGTGGACCAGCTCAACTGGCGCATCCGCCGGGGAAGCCGCAGCTGCGGTCCGTCATCGGCGAGCGCGGTCGGCTCCGTCGTCGCTGCCATGCTCGGCTCCTCGTCACCCGACGACCCGACGGACCCGACGTCCGGCGCGCGTCTGGGCCGGGCGGTACCCGGCGGCGGAAATCGACAAACCCGACGCCGGCGTTTGCCGGTGCGGACGCAGGGAACCGTTCAGGCAGCCGGACAGTCGACGCGGAGGAGGACGAGATGCCCGGGCGCGAGGTACTGCCCAGCACGCTGCGACGCTCCCCGGAGAAGGCGCAGCGCACCTGGGAGAAGACGCACGACTCGGCGGTGGAGACCTACGGCGAGGGGGAGCGGGCGCACCGCGCCGCCTTCGCCGCCGTCAAGCACAGCTTCGAGAAGGTCGGCGACCACTGGGAGCCCAAGGGACGTAAGGGACCCAGCGACCGGCAGGCCGAAGGCGGCGGTCCGGGCCGTCGGGCCCCCACCGCCGGCGGGGTGGACGCCAACGCCACCAAGGACCACCTGATGGAGGTGGCGCGGAAACTGGACGTGCCGGGCCGCAGCCGGATGACCAAGCCGGAACTGGTCACGGCGATCGGGAAGGCCAACGACCGGGCCACCCGGAAGGCCCGTGGCGACTGACCAGCGGGTACGCGCGACGCGGGCCGCCCCGACCGGGGCGGCCCGGCTCACCAGTGGCCGCCGGCCGGCGGTTCCAGGTGGACCGCCTTGACCGTACTGAACTCGTCCAGCAGTTCCGGGCCGTACCCGAAGCCGTGGCCGCTGCCCCGGCGTGGCTGCGCGGCGCCACCCGGCGCGCCCCCGAACACCGCGTTGACCTTGACGGTGCCCACCGGCAGCTCCCGCCAGGCCCGCTGGGCGTGGCTCATCGACCCGGTCAGCACCGTCGCGGCCAGCCCGTACGGCGAGTCGGCGGCGCAGCGCAGCGCCTCGCTGAACGAGTCCACCGTCACCACGGCCGCCACCGGCCCGAACGTCTCCTCCCGCACCAGCGTCATCTCCTGGCGGCAGTCGGTGACCACCGTCGCCGGATAGAAGGCCCCCGGCCCGTCCGGCAGCACCCCACCGGCGCGCAGCGTCGCCCCCTGCGCCACCGCCGCCGTGACCTGCCCGTGCACCTGGTCGCGGTGTCGCCGGTCGACCAGCGGGCCCAGCTCGGTGGCCGGGTCGCGCCCCGGCCCGACGACCAGCGCCCCGGCCCGCTCCACCAGCGCGTCGGCGAAGTCCTCGGCGATGTCCCGGTGCGCATAGATCCGTTCCACCGCCGTGCAGAGCTGCCCGGCGTTGGCGAACGCGCCCAGGGCCGCCTGCCCGGCCGCCCAGCCCGGGTCCACCCCGGCGTCGACCACCAGCGGGTCGCTGCCGCCGTTCTCCAACAGGGCCTTGGCCCCGCTCCGGGCGCAGGCCGCCGCGATCGCCCGGCCGGTCGCCGTGGCACCGACGTGCGCGACCACGTCCACCGGCTGGGCGGCCAGCGCCGCGCCCACCTCCGCACCCCCGGTCAGCAGGGACAGCACCCCGGCCGGGAACACCCCGTCGAGCAGCCGGGCCAGCAGCCAACCCGTCACCGGGGTGCGTTCGCTGGGCTTGAACAGCACCACGTTGCCGGTGACCAGGGCGGCGCCGAGCAGGCCGCAGGAGACCGCGACCGGGTCGTTCCACGGGGTGATCGCGGCGACCACCCCGCGCGGCTGCGGCGTCATGAAGTCGATCGCGTCGACGCCGCCGTGCAGCGTCCGACCACCCCGCAGCGGGCCCAGCTCGGCGTACTGGCGCAGGGTGCCCACGCCGGCCGCCACCCCGCCCCGGGCGTCACCCAGCGGCTTGCCCATCTCCGCCGTCGTCGCGGCGGCCAACTCCTCCGCCCCCGCGGCCACCGCGTCCGCCGCCTGGGCCAGCAGTTCGGCCCGCTGCGCCGTCGGGGTGGCCGCCCACTCGGTGGCCAGTTCCCGGGCCGCCTCGACCGCCTTGGCCACCTCGTCCACCGTCGCCACCGGCACCGTGCCGAACGGGGAGCCGTCGGCCGGATCGTGGACCGTCAACTCACCGCCCGCACCGCCCGCGCCCCATACTCCACCGATGAGCTGCTCCACCCGGTACATGCGGCGGGATGCCCGGCTCCCGGCGATGCAAACGCGTTTCGCCCGGTTGCCGGCCGGGTAGCCGGATCTGATGATCTCGACCGGCACGGACAGCGCGGACGCCGTCGTCATCGGCGCCGGCCACAACGGCCTGGTGGCCGCCAACCTGCTCGCCGACGCCGGCTGGGACGTCGTGGTGCTGGAGGCGACCGCCATGCCCGGTGGGGCGGTCCAGTCCGCTGAGGTCACCGCCCCCGGCTACCTCAGCGACCTCTACAGCTCCTTCTACCCCCTCGGGTACGCCTCCCCGGTGCTGGCCGGCCTCGACCTGCCCCGCTACGGTCTCGCCTGGACGCACGCCCCCGACGTGCTGGCCCATCTGCTGCCCGACGGACGGGCCGCGGTGATCAACCGGGACCTGGACCGCACCGCGGCCTCGCTGGAGACGTTCGCCCCCGGCGACGGGGACCGCTGGCGGCACGCGTACGCCGACTGGGCGCAGGTCTCCGGGCCGATGCTCGACGCCATCACCACCCCGTTCCCACCGGTGCGCGGCGGGCTCGGCCTGCTGCGCCAGCTACGGGTCGGCGGTGCGCTGCGGCTGGCCCGCCGGCTGGTCCTGCCGGTGCGCAAGCTCGGTGCCGAGCTGTTCACCGGCGAGGGCGGCCCGGTGCTGCTGGCCGGCTGCGCCCTGCACACCGACCTGTCCCCCGAGGAGGCCGGCTCCGGCGTGTACGGCTGGCTGCTGGCCATGCTGGGTCAGCAGGTCGGCTGGCCGGTGCCGGTCGGTGGCGCCCAGCGGATCACCGACGCGCTGGTCGCCCGGCTCACCGAGCGGGGCGGCCGGATCTCCTACCGGGCGACTGTCGACCGGGTGCTCACCGCCCGGGGTCGGGCGATGGGGGTCCGCACCGTCGGCGGGGCCACCTGGCGGGCCCGGCGGGCGGTGCTCGCCGACGTGCCCGCCCCCGCCCTCTACCTGGACCTGGTGGGCGCCGCACTGCTGCCACCCCGACTGGTGGAGGACCTGGCCCACTTCCGCTGGGACGGCTCCACCCTCAAGGTCGACTGGGCGCTGTCCGCCCCGGTGCCGTGGACCAACCCGGCGGTGGCCGACGCCGGCACCGTGCACCTGGGCGCCGACCTCGACGGGCTCACCACCTACTCCGCCGAACTGGCCCGGGGCGAGATCCCGGCGACGCCGTTCCTGCTGGTCGGGCAGATGAGCACCGCCGACCCGACGCACTCGCCGGCCGGCACCGAGTCGCTCTGGGCGTACACCCACCTGCCGTTCCGGCGGCACTGGCGGGCCGAGGACATCGCCCGGCAGGTGGACCGGATGGAGGACGTGCTGGAGGCCGCCGCCCCGGGGTTCCGCAGCCGGATCGTCGGCCGGCACGTGGCCGGGCCGGCCGAACTGGAGCAGGGCGACCCGAGCCTGGTCGGCGGGGCGTTGGGCGGTGGCACCGCGGCGGCGTACCAGCAGCTGTTCCTGCGCCCGATCCCCGGCCTGGGTCGGGCCGACACCCCGATCGACCGGCTCTACCTGGCCAGCGCGTCGGCGCACCCCGGCGGCGGGGTGCACGGCGCGCCCGGCGCCAACGCCGCCCGGGCGGCGCTGGCCCGCGACCGGGCCGTCACCGGTGGCCTCTACGCCGGGGTGATCGACGCCGCGCACCGGACGCTCTACCGGGACGACCGCTGAGCCGGCCGGCCGGGGCGTTCACCGGTGACGACCCCGCCGGCCCGGGGCGGGTCGCGCCGGGCCGACGTCGCGGGTGTCAGGAGTCCAGGTTGCGGTGCCGGGTACGCAGCTTGAACGGCATCAGCGCGCTCTCCACCTTGGTCGCGGTGGTCATCTTGGACAAGCCGTCGCGGCGCTCCTCGAACCGGATCGGCACCTCCAGGATGGTGTGCCCCAGCTTGGTGGCCAGGTAGTGCATCTCCACCTGGAAGCTGTAGCCGTTCGACTGCACCCGGTGCAGGCCGATGTCGTGCAGCGCGTCGGCCCGCCAGATCTTGAAACCGGCGGTCAGGTCGCGGATGCGCACCCGCAGCAGGGTGTGCACGTACAGGTTGGCCCAGCCGCTGAGCGCGCGACGGTAGAGCGGCCACGCCTCGTCGAGCTGGCCGCCGGGGACGTACCGGGAGCCGATCACCACGCCGGCCTGGGTGGAGAGCAGCGCCCCCAGCATCCCGGGCAGCGCCTCCGGCGGGTGCGACAGGTCGGCGTCCATCTGCGCCACGTACTCCGCGCCGCCGTCCAGGGCCCGGCCGATGCCGTCCACGTACGCCCGGCCCAGGCCCTCCTTGCCGGCGCGGTGCACCACCTGCACCTTGTCCGGGTGCTCGATGGCCAGCTTGTCGGCCACCTCACCGGTGCCGTCCGGCGAGTTGTCGTCGGCGACGAGCACCTTCAATCCCGGCAGCGGCAGGGCCAGCAGCCGGTCGACCAACACCGGGAGGTTGCCCGCCTCGTTGTAGGTGGGGACCACGACGGTCAGGCGTGCGTCCCGCCACGGTGACGGCAGCTCCACGGGTTCGATCATGTCGGACATCCTCAGTCGGCGGACGGCATTCCCCCACAGGGTAGCCAAGAGTCGGCCGGGACCCCGCCTAGGCTCCCCGCGACCGTCCCGTCACCGATCGGCGCGCTCGTCGGCCTTCTGCCGGACGGCGATGTCGGAGAGCCGGCGCAGGGTCTCCTTGTTGCGCTGGTACAGCACCAGATCGTTGAGCTTGGTGCGGAACCAGCGCAGTGGGCCGGCGGCGAAGTCCTCGCCGATGCGCACCCGGGTCGCGCCGTCACCCTCCGGAGTCAGGGTGAAGACCACGACCGCCTCTCCGGCCGGCCACAGCCCGGCCCGCAGCATCAGCCGGTGGGGCGGCTCGCAGACCAGCACCGTCGAGGCGTCCTCCAGTGAGAACGGCCACGGCCCGGCCCGGTGGTGCAGTTGGGTGCCCACCCGGGGCCACTGCGCGTCGACGTCCCGCACGTGCACCGTGCCGACCACCCAGTCGCTGTACGTCCAACCGTCGGCCAGCACGTCGAAGACCTGCTGCGGGGGTGCATCGATCACTCTCTCCACAATCGCCACCGCTGCCCTGTACCCGGGCCGCCCGGGCCTAACCCGTCGCGTTAGCTTCTCCGGGTCGGGGGGTAAGGGCACGGGTGAGCCGTCGTACCGCCCGGTAGGGTCAGGTTTACTCCCCTGGGCCTCGGGAACCCGCCGCCCGTGCGACGGGACGCGGAGCCTTATCAGTGCAGGTCAGGCCGGGTTGACCCGGTCACTGGCCGGGGTCGTCCCGCGCTGTACGACGCGGTGCTGCTCGACCGCGACGGCACCCTGATCGAGGACGTCCCCTACAACGGCGACCCGGACAAGGTCCGGCCGGTGCCGGGGGCCCGGGCGGCACTGGACCGGCTGCGTGCGGCGGGTCTGCGCCTCGGGGTGGTCACCAACCAGTCGGGGCTGGCCCGGGGGCTGTTCTCCACGGCCCAGCTGCGCGCCGTCAACGCCCGGGTCGAGGAGCTGCTCGGCCCCTTCGACACCTGGCAGTACTGCCCGCACGACGAGCGGGCCGGCTGCGGCTGCCGTAAACCCGCCCCCGGCATGGTGCACGCCGCCGCGCGGGCGCTCGGCACCACCGCGGACCGCTGCGTGCTGGTCGGGGACATCGACGCCGACCAGGCCGCCGCCGCCGCGGCCGGCGCCGCCGCGATCCTGGTGCCCACCCCCACCACCCGGGCCGCCGAGGTGGCCGCCGCCGGACACGTCGCCGCCGACCTGCCCGCCGCCGTGGACCTGATCCTGCGCCGCGCCGCCCTGGTCGCCGGTCCGCCGCCGCGCCGGACCGGCACCGTGCTGGTGGTCCGCAGCGACTCCGCCGGGGACGTCCTGGTCACCGGCCCGGCCATCCGCGCCGTCGCCGGGTACGCCGGGCGCGTCGTGCTGCTCTGCGGTCCCCGGGGCCGGGACGCCGCCGCCCTGCTGCCCGGCGTCGACGAGATCATCGAGTGGCCGCTGCCCTGGATCGACGGCGCACCCGCCCCGGTCGACCCGCAGGACATCGACCGGCTCACCACCCGGCTGCGCGCCGTCCGCGCCGACGAGGCGGTCGTCTTCACCTCCTTCCACCAGTCGCCCCTGCCGCTGGCCCTGCTGCTGCGGATGGCCGGTGTGCCGAGGGTCAGCGCGATCAGCGACGACTACCCCGGCTCCCTGCTCGACGTCCGGCACCGGGTCCCCGACGGGCTGCCCGAGCCGGAACGGGCGTTGTCGTTGGCCGTCGCCGCCGGCTTCGCCCTGCCCGACGGCGACGACCTGCGGCTGCGGGTGCGCACCGACCGGCTGCCGGCCACTCCGGCCGGGCTCGGCGGCCCCGGCTATCTGGTGCTGCACCCCGGTTCGGCGGTGCCGAGCCGGGCCGTGCCACCCGAGTTGGCCGCCCGGATCGTCCGGGTGCTCACCGCCGCCGGCCATCGGGTGGCGGTCACCGGTGGACCCGACGAGGCCGCGCTGACCGCCCGGGTGGCCGGCGCCACCGGCATCGACCTGGGTGGCCGGACCGGGCTGGCCGACCTGGCGGGGGTGCTCGCCGGGGCCGGCGCGCTGGTGGTCGGCAACACCGGCCCCGCCCACCTGGCCGCCGCGCTGGGGGTGCCGGTGGTCAGCCTGTTCGCCCCGACCGTCCGGTACGGACAGTGGGGCCCGTACCGGGTGCCGACGGTCCGGCTGGGCGACGCCGCCGCCCCCTGCCGGGACACCCGGGCCACGGTCTGCCCGGTGCCCGGACACCCCTGCCTGGCCGCCGTCGAACCGGGCCGGGTCCTCGACGCGGTACGCCTGCTGGGCGTCCCCGCCGACGCACCGCCCGGCTCTGCGTCGGCTGATTCGTCACCGGCCGGTTCACCGCCGGGCGGGGTGGCGGCGTTGACCGTCTGGTGGGGGAGGGGCCGATGAACATCCTGCTCTGGCACGTGCACGGCTCGTGGACCACGTCCTTCGTACACGGCAAGCACCGTTACCTGGTCCCGGTCACTCCCGACCGGGGCCCGTACGGGCTGGGTCGGGCCCGCACCTACCCGTGGCCGGACACCGCCGTCGAGGTGACCCCGCAGCAGTTGCGCCGGGAGGACGTCGACGTGGTGCTGCTGCAACGCCCCGAGGAGTTCGACCTGGCCAGGGAGTGGCTCGGCCGGGCGGTGCCGGTGATCTACGTCGAGCACAACACCCCGAAGGGCGACGTGCCGAACACCCGGCACCCGATGGCCGACCGGGACGACCTGCTGCTCACCCACGTCACCCACTTCAACGAGCTGTTCTGGGACAACGGGACCACCCGCACCGCCGTCGTCGAGCACGGTGTGGTGCCGCCCGCCGTGACCTGGACCGGTGAGCTGGACCGGCTCGCCGTGGTGATCAACGAGCCGGTACGCCGCGGCCGGGTCACCGGCACCGACCTGCTGGCCCGGTTCGCCGAGATCGCCCCGCTGGACGTCTTCGGGATGCAGGTGGCCGGGCTCGCCGACCACCTGGGCCTGCCGGCCGACCGGGTGACCAGCCACGACGACGTCCCGCAGCACCGGATGCACGCCGAGCTGGCCCGGCGGCGGGCCTACCTGCACCTGTGCCGGTGGACCTCGCTGGGGCTGAGCCTCATCGAGGCGATGACCATCGGCATGCCCGTGGTCGCGCTGGCCACCACCGAGGCCGTGCAGGCGGTGCCACCCGGGGCGGGGGCGCTCGCCACCCGGGTCGACACCCTGCTGGCCGCCGCCGCCCGGTTCGTCGCCGACCCCACCGAGGCCCGCCGGGCGGGTGCCGAGGCACGTACCGCCGCCCTGGGCCGTTACGGCCTCGACCGTTTCCTCGCCGACTGGGACCGCCTGCTGGAGGAGGAAGTATGCGCATCGCGATGATCTCCGAGCACGCCAGCCCGCTCGCCGTGCTGGGCGGTGAGGACGCCGGTGGGCAGAACACCCATGTCGCGGAACTCTCCGCCGCGCTGGTGGCGGCCGGCCACGACGTCCGGGTCTACACCCGGCGCGACGCCGTCGACCTGCCCGTCACCGCCCGGGCCCCGGACGGGTACGAGGTGGTGCACGTCCCCGCCGGGCCGGCCGAGCCGGTGGCCAAGGACGCCCTGCTGCCGCACATGAGGGAATTCAGCCACTGGCTCACCGCCCGGTGGCGGGGCGGGGACTGGGTGCCCGAGGTGGTGCACGCGCACTTCTGGATGAGTGGGCTGGCCGCGCTGACCGCCGGCCGGCAGACCGGGGTGCCGGTGGTGCAGACGTACCACGCGTTGGGCACCGTCAAGAAGCGTTACCAGGGGGTGCAGGACACCAGCCCGGCCCGGCGGATCGGCTACGAACGGGAACTGGGCCGCGCCGTCGACCGGGTGGTCGCCCAGTGCCGTGACGAGGTGGGGGAGCTGGTCCGGCTCGGCGTTCCCCGGTCCCGGATGACCGTCGTGCCGTCCGGGGTGAACCTGGACACCTTCGCCCCGCTCGGCCCGGCCGTCGAGCGGGAACCCGACCGGCCCCGGGTGCTCACCGTCGGCCGGCTGGTGGAGCGCAAGGGCTTCCAGACGGTGATCCGGGCGATGGCGCTGGTCCCCGATGCCGAGTGCGTGGTGGTCGGCGGCCCGCCCGCCGGGTTGCTGGAGACCGACCCGTACGCCCGGCGGTTGCGGGCGCTCGCCGGCACCTGCGGGGTCGCCGACCGGGTCCGGCTGGTCGGGGCGGTGCCCCGGGAGGAGATGGGCCGCTGGTACCGGTCGGCCGACGTGCTCGTCGCCGCCCCCTGGTACGAGCCGTTCGGGCTGACCCCGCTGGAGGCGATGGCCTGCGGCGTACCCGTCGTCGGCACCGCGGTCGGCGGCATCCGGGACACCGTGGTCGACGGAGTGACCGGCGATCTGGTGCCGGCCCGTGACCCGCAGGCCCTGGCCGCCGCGCTGGGCAGCCTGCTCGGTGACCGGATCCGCCGCTTCGGCTATGCCACCGCCGCGTTGCAGCGGGCCCGCCGCAGCTACTCCTGGGCGACCGCCGCCGACCGGCTGGCCGAGGTGTACGCCGAGGTGGCCGCCGTCCACCGGCCGAGCCGGGTGGTCGCCTGATGACGACGTCGACCCGGGCGGCGCATGCCGGCCTGCTGGACGCGCACCTCAACCTGCTGGCCGAGGCGCTGCTGCCGTACCGCGCGGCGGAGCCGTTGCTGGCCCGGTGGGGCACCGAGCTGGCCGGCATCCTGGTCGGCGGCGGGCGGTTGCTGGTCGCCGGCAACGGGGGCAGCGCCGCCGAGGCCCAGCACCTCACCGCCGAGCTGGTCGGCCGGCTGCGCGACGACCGTCAGCCGCTGTCGGCGATCGCCCTGCACGCCGAGACCTCGGCGTTGACCGCGATCGGCAACGACTACGGCTACGACGAGGTCTTCGCCCGCCAGGTGCGGGCCCACGGCCGGCCGGGTGACGTCCTGCTGCTGATGTCCACCAGCGGGGCCAGCGGCAACCTGCTCGCCGCCGTCGACGCCGCCCGGGAGACCGGGCTGCGCTGCTGGGCGTTCACCGGCCCCGCGCCGAATCCGCTCGCCGGGGCCTGCCACGAGGCGCTCACCGTCGCCTCCCCGGACAGCCAGGTGGTGCAGGAGCTGCACCTGGTCTCCACCCACGTGCTCTGCGAGTACGTCGATCGGGCGCTGCCCACCGCGCTGGCCGCGCTGGCCGGGCAGACGGCCGCCGTCACCGCCACCCGCAGCGCCGCCCCACCGGTCGACGTCCCCGACCTGTCGGCCGGGCCGGCGGACGGTCCGGCGGTGGACGACCTGCCTGATCCGCCGGTGGACGGTCCGGCGATGGTCGACCTGCCCGACCCGCTGCTGGATGGTCCGGCGGCGGTCGACCGGCCCGGCTCGGTGGTGGACGATCCGCCGGTGGCCGAGCCGCCTGACCCGCTGCTGGATGGTCCGGCGGCGGTCGACCGGCCCGGCCCGGCGGTGGACGAGCTGCCTGATCCGGTGGTGGACGAGCTGCCCGCGCCGCCGGTGGCGGACGGCGGACCGGTGCGGACCGGGGTGGAGGTGGTCGTCGACGGGGTCGACCCGGCGGCCGACGGGCACCGGGGGGACCCGGCGTGAGGGGCCCACTGGTGGTGGTCGGGGACACCCTGCTGGACCGGGACGTCGAGGGGGTGGTCAACCGGCTCTGCCCCGACTCGCCGGTGCCGGTGCTGGACGAGACGGCGTACGCCGACCGGCCCGGCGGGGCGGGCCTGGCCGCCGTCTTCGCCGCCGCCGGAGGCGCCGAGGTGGCGCTGGTGACCGCCCTCGCCGACGATGCCGGGGCCGCCCGGCTCAGCTGCCTGCTCGCCGCCGCCGGGGTGCAGGTGTACGGCCTGCCGCTGGCCGGGACCACGCCGGAGAAGATCCGGCTGCGGGCCCGGGGCCGGGTGCTGCTGCGCCACGACCGGGGCGGTGCGGCGGGGGAACCGGGGGCACCGACCGAGGCGGTGCTCCGGCTGCTCGCCGGGGCGTCCGCGGTGCTGGTCAGCGACTACGGCCGGGGGGTGGCCCGGCAGCCGGCGCTGCGGGCGGCGCTGGCCGCGACCCGGGCCCCGGTGGTCTGGGACCCGCATCCGCGTGGCCCGGTCGCCGTCCCGGGGGCGCAGTTGGTCACCCCGAACGAGTCGGAGGCCCGGGAGTTGGCCAAGGTGCCGCCGGGCGGGCCGCGGCTGGCGGTCGCCGCCCAGGCCGCGCAGGGGTTGCGGGAGCGTTGGCGGGCCGGGGCGGTGGTGGTCACCCTCGGTGGTGACGGCGCGTTGCTCTGCGCCGCCGGGGCGACCCCGCTGATGGTCTCCGCGCCGGTCTCCGCCGAGGGGGACACCTGCGGGGCGGGGGACCGGTTCGCCTCGGCGGCCGGGCTGGCGCTGGCCGGGGGCGCGCTGGTCTCCGAGGCGGTCCAGGCGGCGGTCGGCGCGGCGTCGGCCTATGTGGCGGGCGGGGGAGTGGCCGCCGCGCTGCCCGCACCGGTGCGCGCCTGCCCACCGGTGCTGATCGGTGGCGGGGAGCGGATCGGGGCCGCCGCGGCCGGCGCGGTGGTGGCCGAGGTCCGGGCGGCCGGCGGGACCGTGGTGGCCACCGGCGGCTGCTTCGACCTGCTGCATGCCGGGCACGTGGCGACCCTCCAGGCCGCCCGCCAGCTCGGCGACTGCCTGGTGGTCTGCCTGAACTCCGACACCAGCGTCACCGCGCTGAAGGGTCCCGACCGGCCGGTGATCCCGCAGGGTGACCGGGCCCGGCTGCTCGCCGCGCTGGGCTGCGTCGACGCGGTGGTGGTCTTCGACGAGACGACCCCGCACGCGGCGCTGGGCTGGCTGCGGCCCGACATCTGGGTCAAGGGCGGGGACTACGCCACCGGCGTCGGAGACGGGCCGACCCTGCCGGAGGCCGAGCTGCTGCGCCGGTGGGGTGGGGACAGCGTGGTGGTGCCGTACCTGGACGGGCGCTCCACCACCGACATGATCGCGGCGGCCCGCGGTGAACGCCGGACCACCGCCCCGGCCGACGCCCCGCAGCCGGGGCCGGCACGTTCCCCGATGGGCCCGGCGCATTCGACGGCGGGTCCGGCACGTACGACAGCGGAGGGAGCACGATGAGCAGCAGTCCACCCGGTGCCGGTCCGGCCGTCCTGGTCACCGGCGGGTCGAGCGGGCTCGGTGCGGCGGTGGTCGCCGCCGTCGCCGGGTCCGGCGGACGACCGCTCGTGCTGGACCGGCACCGCCCCGGTGACGGGGTGCCGTGGGTCGAGTGCGACCTGGCCGACACCCGGGCCGCCGAGGAGGCCACCCGCGAGTTGGCCGAGCGGTCCGGCGGGTTGGACGCGGTGGTGACCGCCGCCGGGATGGACGTGCCGGGCCGGTTGTCCGACGTCCCCCGCGACACCTGGGAGCGGATCGTCGTGGTGGACCTGCTCGCCACGGTGGCGGTGGTCCGGGCCGCACTGCCCTACCTGGAGGCGTCCCGGGGCAACGTCGTCACGGTCGCCTCCACCCTCGGCGTCAAGGCGGTCGGCGACGCCACCGCGTACTGCGCGGCGAAGTTCGGGGTGGTGGGTTTCACCCGGTCGCTCGCCGCCGAGCTGGCCGGCAGCGTCGGGGTGACCCTGGTGATCCCGGGCGGGATGCGGACCGCCTTCTTCGACGACCGCGACCCGCAGTACCGACCGGGGCCGGACGCCAAGCTCAACGACCCTTCCGACACCGCCGCCGCGATCATGTTCGCGCTGTCCCAGCCGCCCGGTTGTGCCGTCCGGGAGATGGTGGTCTGTGCCGAACAGGAGACCTCCTACCCGTGATCCTGGTGCTGCGGGCGCTCGGCGTCGGGGATCTGGCCACCGCGGTGCCCGCCCTGCGTGCCCTGCGGGCCGGGTACCCGGGGGAGGAACTGGTGCTGGCCGCGCCGGCCTGGCTGGGCCCGCTGGTCGACCTGGTCGGCGGGATCGACCGGCTGCTGCCCACCGACGACCTCGGCCCGCCGCCGTGGCCCGTCCGGTCGTCGGGCGGTGCGCCGCCGTGGCCCGTTCCGCCGCCGGGTGGTTCCTCCCGGTGGCCCGGCCCGCCGCCGGAGGCGGCGGTCAACCTGCACGGGCGCGGTCCGCGCTCGCACCGGATGCTGGCCGGCGCGGGCCGGCTGGTGGCCTTCCGGTGCCCGCCGGGCGGGCACCGGGACGGCCCCGACTGGCGCGACGACGAGCACGAGGTGGACCGCTGGTGCCGGCTGCTCGCCTGGTACGGCATCGTGGCCGACCGCACCGATCTGGCGTTGCGCCGGCCGGCACCGGGCCGGGTGCCGGTCGGGGTGACCGTGGTGCATCCCGGCAGCAAGGTCGAGGCGAAGCGGTGGCCGGCGGACCGGTTCGCCGCGCTGGCCCGGCGGCTGGCCGACCGGGGGCACCGGGTGGTGGTGACCGGCTCGGCCGGCGAGTGGGAGCTGGCCACCCGGGTGGCGACCGGTGCCGGCCTGCCGGAGTCGGCGGTGCTGGCCGGGCGGACCGACCTGGGCGAGCTGGCCGCGCTGGTGGCGGCAGCCCGGCTGGTGGTCAGCGGGGACACCGGGGTCGGCCACCTCGCCACCGCCTACCGGGTGCCGTCGGTGCTGCTCTTCGGCCCGGTGCCGCCGGCCCGGTGGGGGCCGCCGACGGACCGGCCGTGGCACCGGGTGCTCTGGGCCTCAGGTGAGGATTGCGGCGGTTCGTCGGGGGTACCAACGGCGTCGAGGTGGGCGGCGCTCCCGGTCGACCGGGTGTTGGCCGCCGTGGACGAGGCCGAGGAAACGGTACGGGTCTGAGGTGCGACTGCGGCGCAGTGATCCGGGTCGGGCGGGGTACACACGTCGCCGACGCGGCAAGGGCTGGACCTTCCTGGACCGGCACGGTGCCCGGGTCCGGGACCCCGACACGCTGGCCTGGCTGGACGAACTGGTGATCCCGCCCGCCTGGTCGGACGTGTGGATCGCGCCGTACCCCAACGGGCACATCCTGGCCACCGGGACCGACGCCGCCGGCCGCAGGCAGTACGTCTACCACCCCGAGTGGCGGCGTCGGCGGGACGAGGCGAAGTTCGACCACGTGCTGGAGGTGGCCCGCCGGTTGCCGACCCTGCGGGAGCGCATCGCCGACGACCTGGCCGGCCGGGGGCTGAACCGGGACCGGGTGCTGGCGACCGTCGCCCGGCTGCTCGACATGGGCACCTTCCGGGTCGGCAACGAGCAGTACGCCGTCGGCGAGGACGCCACCTTCGGTGTCTCCACCCTGCGCCCGGAGCACGCCCGGTCCCGGGGCGGCTGCGTGGTCTTCGAGTTCCCGGCCAAGGGCGGCATCGACCAGGTCCGCCGGATCGAGGACCCGGAGCTGTGTCGGGTGCTGACCCACCTGCGTCGGCGGCGGCGGGCCGAGGAACGGCTCTTCGGCTACTGGGACGGGCGGGCCTGGCGGGACGTGCGCAGCGACGAGGTCAACGGCTACCTGCGCGACGCCAGCGGTGGCGAGATGACCGCCAAGGACTTCCGCACCTGGCACGCCACCGTGCGGGCGGCCACCGAGCTGGCGACCGTGGGGGCGCAGCGTTCCGTGACGGCCCGTCGCCGGGCGGTGGCCGGGGTGATGCGGGAGGTCGCCGACCTGCTCGGTAACACCCCCACGGTGGCCCGCACGTCGTACGTGGACCCCCGGGTGGTCGACCTCTACCACGACGGCGTGGTGCTGCCGGTGGCTGCCGACTCCCCCCGCGACAAGGTCGAACGGTTGGTGCTGGAGTTACTGGAGGAGGCCTGACCGGCCCCGCCGCGAGTCCTGGGGAAGGTGCGGCGGGCCGGGGCCACCGCGTGACGCGCGACCACACCCGGTGGGTGCGGCACCGGGGCGGTCGCCCGTGACCCCGTGGGTCACGGACGCCACGCCGCGGTCCCCCGTTACCGTCGGGCCGCGCGGTCGGGTGACCGTCGGCCCACCGTCAGTATGTCGGCCCGGAGTTGACTACGGACGCCGGACTGTTGACGATCCGTGCCTGTTGCAGGTGGAGCGTCCGGTAGGCCTGAGGTGTCAGCTGATGGGCTGCCCGGAAGGCCCGACTGAAGTGGGCCTTGTCCCGGAAACCCCAGCGCGCCGCGACGGCCTGGACCGGCCGGTGCGCCAACGCGGGATCGGTCAGGTCCCGCCGGCACCGCGCCAACCGTAGTTCCCGGATGTACGACGCGACAGTGGTCTGCTCCTCCTCGAAGAGCCGGTGCAGGCTCCGCACCGAGATGTGGTGCGCCTCGGCGATCGTGGCGGGGGTCAGCCCGGTGTCGCCCAGCCGTCGCTGGACGTACGCCCGCACCTGGGCGAGCAGCGCCTGACGGCGTACCTCGCGGGGCATCTCGTCCTCGGCGACCAGGTACCGGCCCAACATGGTGGAGATCAGGTCCAGCGCCACCCCGCCGAGCCGCTCGGCGTCCGCCTGCTGGTACTGCTCGGGGTACGAGGTGATCCGGGTGAGGTACTGGGCGACCAGCGCGCCGATCCCCTCGCTGGCCGACATCCGGCCGGCCAACAGCGGCGTGAGTCGATCCGGGGTGAGCGGGATCGACCCGTACGGGATCAGGGCGACGATCGAGGCGGCGTGCTCCGCGCCGTTGCCGTCGCCGAGGTGGCTCACCTCGTGCGGCCGGGAGCCGTCGTAGAAGGTGAACTCACCGGTGCCCAGCTGGCTCTCCCGCCCGGCCTGCCCGGCGACGCCGGTGCCGCTGGTGGTGAGGGCGAGCAGATGGAAGTCCACCTCGGTCCGCCGGACCAACTGCGCGGTGCGGACCGCCTCCAGCGACGGGTAGCGGTAGCGCACCAGCCGGATCGGGCCCAGCTCGACGAACTCGGCCCGGGCCCGGAAGTCGTGCTGGTGGTCGGAGCGGATCCGCAGCGGCGCGGAGGTCCGGGCGACCAGGTCCAACCACATCCCGAACCGTTCCGCCGGTGGCAGGTGTTCGGTGTCGATCACTGTGCGGTGCACCATGTCCGGCCTCCCCGTCGGCGGGCACTTCCCCTCCATTCTGGACGAAGAGGCCACCGGCCCGTGTCCGGCCGCCCGCGACCCCCCGTGCCGTTGGCTGAGCTGGCGGGCGGGGACCGGTCGAGACCTCGCGGGCAGAGGCTCGCAACGTCGTCGATATAGCGGCATCAAGGGCGAGTGGATACCACCACATCGGCGACATTGAGTTGGTCATGGGAATTGGCCCTGGCACCTTGGCTGCTCTGGGCCAGGTGGAGCGGCCGGCGGTGGGCGTGCTGAGAGCCGAGACTTCGACTGCGTGTTTGCGGTGGTTGGGCTCAGCGCGTGATGTTACGCATCCGGTAGTCGGGGTGTACCGTCCGTTGTGGTACCTCGTCAGGGCCGAAGCAGCGAGGCCGCAGCCCAGCCATTCACCTGGGAGTACGTCGTGTCGCCCATTGCTGATCCCCGTTTCAGTGTGGAACTTCGTCGGTTGCGTATTGAGGCACGCGTTTCGCTTCGTGCTCTCGCATTGGTCGTGTATCAGAGCAAGAGCCAGCTTCATGATCTTGAGGTGGGACGTCGTCCGCCGAGTGATGATGTGGCGCGGCGGTTGGACGAAGTCCTCGGCGCGGGTGGCCTGCTGGTGGCCTTGGCTCGTCCACCGGAGTTGCCGGACGACGGCGCTGACCGGATCGCTTTCGCGGCCCGTCACCCGACCCGCAGTGATCCGGCCACGGTCGACGCGCTCGCGGATCTCCTGGCGAGTCAGCGTCGTCTGGAGGATGTCCTTGGTGCCGCCGCTGTCATGCCGGCGGTCAAGGCGAACCTGGATCTCGTTGGTCATCTGGCCAGTGAGGCACAGGACGACCTGCGGGGACGGCTGGTGTATCAGGCTGCACAGTGGGCGCAGTTCGCCGGTTGGTTGGGGATCGCCGCTGGTGATCATGCCTGGTCGCGGCACTGGTTGAATCAGGCGCTGGAATGGTCCGTGGAGAGTGGCCGTGACGCGTTGGTGGGGACGGTGTTGTCCTTCCGGGCCGATCTTGCCGGGCAGTCGGGAGATATCGGGGCTCTGCTCGGGGTCACCCGGGCAGCCCTGACCAAGCCGGGTATGTCGCCGGGGCAACTCGCGTACGACCATTTTCAGCTAGCCCGCGCGTACGTTCTTGCTGGGGACCTGCAGGCGGCGATCAGTGCGGCGGTGGCGGCCGAGGATCGGGCGACGGCTGCCTTGGAGTTCGGGGGTGAGATGCCTCCGTGGGATTACTACCGGGACCGGGCGTTCTTCGACCTGGAGGCCGGCGCCACCCGGTCGGTGTTGGGGGAGCACGAGCGGGCGGTGGAATTGTTGACCGCAGGGCTCGACGGTTTGGACGCTGACTCAGCCTCAGCCGATTGGACCGGCACGTACGTGTGCCAACTCGCCAGCGCCCAACTGGCCATCGGCGAGCGGGACGGGGCAGCCCAATCGGTGGAGCGGGTGCGATCTATCGCGGCCCGGAATCGGTCCGGTCGGTTGTCTGCGCTCGTCCGCAACGTGTCCGCGTCCATGGACAGGTGAATGGACGCGTGGTAGCTGGAACGTCACCGACTGATCACCCAATGCTGTGACCGGAGCGGGATGGCGACGGTGACCAGTACCGGTACGCCCGTGGCCCGCTCGCAGTCGGGCGCGGTGTTGACGGTGTTCCATGAGCATGCCGCCGTGCCCCTACCAGCGGAGGTGGGGATGAGCGACGCGGTGCCGGTCGAGAGCCGGGGCGAGCAGATCCAGGCGGCAGAGCGGGAGGCGGCGCGGCAGCGGCTTCTCGCGCAGGCCGAGGCGGAGCGGATACCGGTGGAGGAGACGACCCGGGCGGTGCCGGACAGGCGGTGGCGTCGTGGACAGCAGTGAGTTGTTGCCGGTGGGTCGGCGGGTGGCGTACTGGCGGAGGCGGCGCAGGCTGTCGCAGCAGGTGTTCGCCGACCGGTTGGGCAGGTCGAAGAGCTGGGTGGACAAGGTCGAGCGGGGTGTCCGGAGCCTGGACAAGGTGTCCATGCTTCAGGACATCGCCGCCGTCCTGCGTATCGACACGATCGTTCTCCTCGGCCGCGACACCCGGCCGGCCGAAGTGGCCGGTCAGGTCGAGGGGGTCGAACGGGTCCGGGAGGCGCTGTCGACGTATGACATCGCAGTGGGCCGGCCGGCGGGGCGGGGAGGTGTGTTGTCGGCGGGTCGCCTTGCGCGGGACGTCTCCCTCGCCTGGGTTACGTTCCAGCACGCCCGGTATCCGCAGATGATCGGGTCAATCCCGGGCCTGTTGGCCGCCGCGCAGCGTGTCCACGCGGACGATCCGGTGACGGGGCTGTCGGCGCTGGTGGAGGCGTACCGGATCACCGCCTCGCTGCTGGTCAAGCTGGGGGAGGTGGAGCTGGCGTGGTTGGCCGCCGACCGGGCCATGACCACCGCGACCGGCGATGCGGTGCTGGTGGCCACCGCTACGGTGCAACTCGGCCAGGTGCTCCGTGCCTCGGGGCGGGCGCGGGCGGCCCGGTCGACGGCGCTGGCCGCCGCATACCGGATCGCCCCGCCCGACCTCGACGGCGCGCCTGCCCCGGGGGTGTCGTTGTGCGGGACGCTGGTCGTGCAGGCCGCACTGGCGGCTGCCCGGGACGGCGACGACCGTTCCACCGTCGACCTGCTCGACGAGGCCGCAGGGATGGCTGCCCAGGTCGGTGACGGGCACGACCACTACCGGACGGCGTTCGGGCCGGTCGCGGTGGACTTGGCCCGGGTCGCCGCCGCTCTCGACCTGGGTGACGCCGGTGCGGCGGTGGCATGGCACGAGAAGACCACCGCCCGCGACGCCTGGAGGTGGCTCCCCACGGAACACCGCGCCGCCCACCTGCTCGACGCCGCTCGCGCCTATCTGCACGCGGGCGACCCCGGCAACGCCGCCCGCACGCTGCTCGCCGCCGAGCGCACCGCACCCTACGAGGTACGCCACCGGCCGGCCGCCCGTGCGGTCCTCGCCCAACTCGCCCACGACCCGCACGCCCCCACGACGATCATCCAACTCGCCGCCACGCTCCGGGTGACCTGAGCATGACCGCGCCATTCCTGTCGCTGGCCCAGATCCACAACCGGCTGACCCTCCAGGCCCGACGTGCCCTCCGCGATCCGCGATCCGGCCCCGACCCGCGCTGCCCCTTCTGCGGTGCCGTGACGACTGCCCAACGTCCGCCACGCCGCTGAAAGGCGGCGGCTCCCGGCCTGCTTCGGGGGCGTTATTGGCCTTCTGTGCGGTTTGCGATGTCGGTCTCCCGACTCCGGAGCGGTGTCCACGCGTCCGGGGTTTCTGGCGTCGACAGGTTGCGATACTCCTATGGGTTGGGCACGTGGGCGACCGATCTGGGGGCTGTGATGGCGGCGGAGGAACTGCTCGCGTTGGCGAGCGCCGGTGGTGCGGCACTGGTGGGGGCGGTGGCCCAGGACGCGTGGGGGCTGGCGAAGACCGGCTTCGCGCGGCTGCTCGGCCGGGGGGACCAGGCGCGGGAGGACGCGGTGACGCAACAGCTGGAGCGGACCCGTGGTGCGATGGAGGCGGCGGGCGCGGACGGCGACCGTATGCGTGTGCAGCACGAGGCGCTGTGGACGGGTCGGTTGGAGGACCTGCTGATCGAGCGCCCGGCTGCCGCTGGCGAGCTGGAGACGCTGGTACGGCAGGTCGCCGCGAGTGCCGGGGTCCGGTCGGCCGGTCACGTGGTGCAGCACGTCACCGCCTCCGGCAACGCGCGGCAGGCTGTGCTGGGCCACGGCAGCCAGGTCAACACGTTCGGCACCGCGCAGGCGCGCGCCGATGACTGAACCGTCCGACGGTCCCGTGGCCGAGCCGTCACACGGTCGTGGGACAGGTGACGAGCCGGCAGATGGTCCCCCGCAGGTGACTCAGCGGATGCAGACCGAGGGTCACGGCACGAGTGCCGGGGTGGGTAGCGGTCTCCAGATCAACAACTTCATCAACACCAGCGGCGTACCCGCTCCCCGGCCCGCCGCCGATCAGCCCGCCGTCGCAGCTGACCGGCCGTCGCCGGTGTGGAACCTCCTGCCCCGGGATCCGAACTTCGCTGGTCGTGGGAGCGAGTTGGCCGAGCTGCGGACCCGGCTGTCATCCGGTGGTGCTGCGGGCGTGCAGGCGATCCACGGCCTCGGCGGGGTCGGTAAAACCCAGTTGGCCCTGGAGTACGCGCACCGGCACCGGGCCGACTACGACGTCGTGTGGTGGATCTCGGCGGAACAGTCCGGGGCCATCGGTGAGCAGTTCAGCGCGCTCGGCATCGCGCTGGGTGTGCTCGACGCCCAGGTGGACAGCGTGATCGCCCAGAGCAAGGTCAAGGAGTACCTCCGGAGCCGGAACCGTTGGCTGCTGATCTTCGACAACGCGGAGAAACCCGAAGACCTCCGCCCCTGGCTGCCGGACGGCGCCGGGCACATGCTCGTCACCTCCCGCACCAGGAACTGGGGACAGCTCGCCCGGACCCTGGAGCTGGACATCCTTCCCCGTGCCGAGGCGGTGGAACTGCTGACGTTGCGCCTCACCAGGATCAGCGTGACCGAGGCGGGTCAGCTCGCCGAGGACCTGGGCGACCTGCCCCTGGCGCTGGCGCAGGCGGCGAGCTACCTGGCAGAGTTCGGCATGTCCGTCACCGACTACCGACAGGTGCTCCGGGAGGAGACGCGTGCGGTACTCGACGAGGGGCAGCCCGCAGGTTATCCGCACTCCCTGGCGGCGGCTGCCACCCTGAGCACCAGCGCGCTTGGTGCCAGGGATCCCGCCGCGCTCGCTGTTCTCCACCTGTGTGCGTTCCTGGCACCCGAGCCGGTGCCGACCGACCTCGTCGTCACCATCGCCCGGCACGCCGACCTGCAACTGGAGATCCTCGCGCCACTGGCGCAGATCATCGACAAGCTGCTCCAGCGGCAGCGTGCCATCAGTGCGGTCGGTGCCTCCGGCCTGGCCCGGGTCGAACTCGGGACGATCACAGTCCACCGGCTGGTCCAGGCGATCGTCCGGGACCAGGTCGATCCCGCTGTCGCCGCCGAGCTGAGGGCGCGCATCGAGGCGGCGCTCGGCACCGTCGACCCGGGTAATCCCCGGGACACCGCGACCTGGCCCCAGTGGAGCATGATCCTGCCCCACCTGCTGGCAGCGGACCCCGCGCACACCGACAACGCCGAACTCCGCCTGCGAACTCGCGATGCCATCGTCTACCTGCTCTGCCGGGGCGACAGCCGCCCCGCCCAGCAACTCGCCGACAACCTCTACCAGGCGTGGAAGGAGCGACACGGCCCGGACGATCTCGACACGCTGCGCGCCGCCACCGAGTTGGTCTGGGCCTATCGCGACCTGGGTCAGTTCGATCGGCTCCGCCCCCTGATCGACGACACGCTTACCCGCCAGATCAACATTCTCGGCCACGACCATCCCGACACCCTGCGGACCGCCTCCGATCTCGCGGTGGTTCACAGTGAACTGGGGAACTACCAGCGGGCACGTGAAATCGATGAGGATGTGTATAGGCGGCGTGTGCGGTTGTTGGGTGAGGATCATCCTGACACGTTGATGTCTGCGACCAATTTGATCATTACGATAGCCGATGCTGGGGAGCCTCGACGTGGGTTAAAGGTCGCGGAGGATGTGCATCGGCGGGCGGTGAGGGTACTAGGTGAGGATCATCCGAACACGTTAGCCGCTACGAACAACTTATCTAATGTGCTGGGTGCGGTAGGGGATCTCAGGCGTGCGTTGGAGGTTGCGGCCGACGTATATCGGAGGCGGCTGCGGGTGCTCGGTGAGGAGCATCCGGACACGCTCCGCAGCATGGTGAATCTCGTACGCATGATGGTTCTGCGTGGGCAATTGATACCAGCTCGTCGAATGGCTGAATCGGCCCATCGGAAGCTGCGAACCACTCTTGGTGGGCAGCATCCCAACACGAGGGAAGCCCGTACCGTCCTCGACCAGATAGCCGCCGCGATGGGTGGGCGTCAGTCGACAGGTAAGGCCCGTCGTCACCGTTGAATCCGGCACAAGCGTCGGTGCCGTCGCCACGAAACCCTGCGGCAGGCCAACCGCCGTGCTCGCCGCACGCTGACGACAGCGCGGGCCGGGCCGCCGTCAGGCGGCCCGGCCCGTCGCTGTACGCGATGTCAGTCGTTGAGGACCTGGGAGAGGCGGTCGCGGAACTTGCGCTCCGAGTCGCTGACCTGGTCGCCGCCGATGCCGAGCAGCCCCCCGCTGGATGCCGCCCCGACCACCTGCTCGGCGATCTCCACCAACCAGTGCCGGTAGGCCCCGGCCTCGCCCTCGTCGACCTTGGCGGCCAGCAGGGCGGACGCCTGCCCGGCCCGGACCAGCACGTCGTCGATGAGCGCCTGCGGGTCGGCGGGCGAGATCACCGGCAGCTCCTCGCCGGCCTCCGGGTCGCCCACCCGGGACACGATCTCCTCGGCGACGGCGGCGACCAGCGGGTTGGCCGACTCCCGGCCGGCGGAGATGGTCTCCAGCCCGGCCGCGTTCTCGGCCCGGGTCCGCCGGGCGCCGTCCGACTCGGCGGCGCTCGCCGCGGTCAGGACCGACTGCGGCAGGCCGACCAGCAGCCCCCACTCCTCGTCGGAGAACCCGAACCCGGTGTACGCCGGCTGTTCGATCACGACTGAGCCCCTCTCGATTGTTTCGCTGTGCCCCTCGCACGGGTGCACCGCGCGAGGGCATTCCTGCGGGCACCGCCGCCACCCGGGAGCGGCAACGGCACCGGGTCGCCCGGGTCAGGCTAGTCCAGGGTCAGTAGACCCTGTTCGGACACCACGCGCACGGAGAGCGTCTTGTAGCCCACCTCGTCGAAGAGCACCGTCATCCGGTCCTCCTCGTAGTTGAGCACCAGGCCGGGGCCCCACTCCGGGTGCCGGACCTGGCTGTGCACCGGGAACGGGCCGACCGCGCCGTCGTTGGCGACGCTGGTGCCGGCGTGGCAGTTGTCGCAGTGCCCGCAGACCTGGGTCATCTGTTCACCGAAGTACGCCAGCAGCACCTGTCCCCGGCAGCCGGTGGTCTCGGCGAACGCGCGCATCATGTCGGTACGGGACCGGGTGACCGTCTGCTGCCGTTCGGCCTCGGCCAGGGCCGCCGCGCCGGCCTCCGCCGGGGCGGGGGAGTAGCGCGGGGCACCGATCTTCTGCCCGGCCCGGGGTTCGGCCGCGCCGATCTGCTCCAGCAGGGCCAGGTACTGGCCGAGCTTGCGCGGCCCGAGACCGGTCGACTCGCGCAGGGCCTTCTTGGTCGCCGGTCGACGGCGCAGCAGCGCGGCGAGGTCCCGCAACTCGGTTTCGTCCGGCAGCCCACCCGAGAAGTAGCGTTGCAGTCCGACGTCCTCGGCCCGCCACAGCAGCAGCACCCGGGCCGGCGCACCGTCGCGCCCGGCCCGGCCGATCTCCTGGAAGTAGCTGTCCGGCGAGTCGGGCAGCGCCATGTGCACCACCCAGGCGATGTTCGGCTTGTCGATGCCCATGCCGAACGCCGAGGTGGCCACCATGATCGGCACCTGGTCGGCGAGGAACTCCTCGTGTAGTCGGTGCCGGGCGGCGGTGGGCATCCCGCCGTGGTAGCACTCCGCCGGGAACCCGGCGGTGGTCAGCCGGTCGGCCAACTCCTCGGCGGCCCGTCGGGTCGGCACATAGATGATCCCGGGCCGCACGTCGTCGCGCAGCAGCGCGCTCAGCCGCCGCCAGCGGTAGTCCTCGGTCGGGCAGTAGGCGACCTCGACGAACAGGTTCGGCCGGTCCAGCCCGGAGACCACCACCTCGGGGTCGCGCAGCCGCAGCCGGGCGATGATGTCGTCGCGTACCGGTGGGGAGGCGGTGGCGGTCAGCGCCACCACCGGCGGACGGCCGAGACCGTCGATCAGGTGGCCCAACGCCAGGTAGTCGGGGCGGAAGTCGTGTCCCCAGGCGGAGATGCAGTGCGCCTCGTCGATCGCCACCAGGGCCGGTTCCAGCGACCGCACCTCGGCCATCCGGTCGGGGTTGCTCAGCGCCTCGGGGGTGATGAAGAGGAACTCCGCCCGCCCCTGCCGGATCTCGGTGATCGCCTCGGCCTGCTGGGCCGCGCTCTCGTCCGAGCTGATCCGGACCGCGCGCAGCTCGGGGCGCTGCCGTTCGTTGAGCGCGGCGATCTGGTCCTGCTGGAGGGCCAACAGGGGAGAGATCACCACCGTCGGCCCGGGGATCAGGCTGGCCGGGATCTGGTAGATCGCCGACTTGCCGGCTCCGGTGGGGAGCACGACCAGGGCGTCGCGTCGTTTCATCACCGCGCGCATGGCGGCGAGCTGGTTGGGCCGCAGCGCTTTCCAGCCGAACAGGCTGCGCGCCGCGCGGCGCAACGTCGTCGAGTGCATGGACAGCTTCATCGAGGGCCGGAGGTACCCGGGCACATCGATGCCGAAACCGCTCCCACCGGTTCGGGTACGCCGCCCACTGTGGGCGGTGCGTGGCAGGTCAGGCGGGGGTGACCCGGTGTGCCACCATGATCGACCACGGGTCACCGGTCACCGTCCCAGGTGGGACGGTCCGGCGACCCGTGGTCGGCCACCCCCGGGCGGGGCGATCTGGCCCCGGCGGGCGGGTCCGGCCCTGGTGGGTGGGGCAGCCCCGGCGGGCGGGTCCCCGCTTCGGTGGCCGGGATCGGCTCCGGTGGGCAGGATCAGCGGAGGTGGGGGAGCACCTCGCGCTGGTAGAGGTCGAACAGGCCCTCCCAGTGCGGGCCGGCGTTGCCCACGTAGACCTCGTCGAAGCCGGCCTTGGCGTACCGGTCGATCATCTCCAGGTGGGCGTCGGCGCTGTTGCCGCAGACGAAGCCCTGCCGCACCTGGTCCGGTGTCACCAGTTGGGCCGCCTGCTCGAAGTGCCGTGGGGAGGGCAGCACCTGGGACAACTCGCCCGGCACCCCGGCGTTCGGCCACGTCTCGTACGCGATCCGCGCGCCCTCCTCCTCGGTGTCGGCGTACGCGGCCTTGAAGCCGGCCTGGCACGGCTTGTCGCCGCCGCCGTTGTCCCGGAACCGGCTCACCAGGTCGCCGTCGGGCATCATGCTCACGTAGCCGTCGCCGATCCGGGCGGCCAGGTCGACGGCCTTCGGGCCGAAGCCGGAGACGTAGACCGGTGGGGGCGTGTCGGGCAGCGTGTAGATGCGGGCGTGCTCGACGGTGTAGTGCCGGCCGTGGTGGTTGACGAAGTCGCCCCGCCACAGCTCCCGCATCACCTCGACGGCCTCCTCCAGCATCTCCAGCCGGACGTCGGTCTGCGGCCAGGCGTCGCCGAGGATGTGTTCGTTGAGCGCCTCGCCGGTGCCGACGCCGAAGGTGAACCGGCCGGCGTGCAGCACCGCGCTGGTGGCCGCCGCCTGCGCGAGCACCGCCGGGTGGATCCGGACGGTCGGGCAGGTCACCGCCGTGGTCACCGGCAACCCGGTGACCTGGCTCAGGGCCCCGATGGTGGACCAGACGAAGGGGCTCTGCCCCTGGGCGTCCGTCCACGGGTGGTAGTGGTCGGAGATCCACAGTGCCTGGAAGCCGGCCCGTTCGGCGCCCCGGGCCTGCTCCAGCAGTTGCGCCGGGGTGAACTCCTCACTGGACAGGAAGTAGCCGATCTTCATGGTGTCCCCTCGCCGGGACGCCGCCGGGTGCGGCGCGACCTCCGCTAGCGGTACCCCGGGTGGTGGGGGATCAGTCGGTCAGCGGCGGCCGAACATGGCGCGGATCGCGGCCAGCAGCAGCAACCCCCCGACCACCAGGCCGAGCAGGCGTACGCCGGGAATGTCGGCCGGGGAGGTGGCGTCGGCGAGTGACGGCAGGTCCATCCCCGCACTGTCGCACGCCTCCCCGACCGACGCCAGACGGTAACAGTAAGGTTTATTGACTATTATCTCGCCCGGTGTGACCATGGCAGCACCGCGACGGCACCGGGCCGTCGACACACGACGGGGGTACCGGGGCCGGATGAACGAGCGCAACCTGGCGGGCCTGGCCGCCACCGTCCTGCAACCCGGCTTCGTCGGCACCACCCCGCCCGACTGGGTCTGCCGGTGGCTGGCCGACGGGCTCGGCGCGGTGGTGCTGTTCGCCCGCAACGTCGTCGACCCCGAGCAGGTGGCCGCGCTCACCGCCACGTTGCGGGCCGAGCGACCCGACGTGCTGGTGGCCATCGACGAGGAGGCCGGCGACGTCACCCGGATCGAGTCCGGCCGGGGCAGCTCCCGCCCCGGCAACCTCGCCCTCGGTGCGGTCGACGACCCCGCCCTCACCGAGGAGGTGGCTCGCGACCTTGGCGGCGAACTCGCCGACCTCGGCATCACCCTCAACTACGCCCCGGACGCCGACGTCAACATCAACCCGGCCAACCCGGTGATCGGGGTGCGCTCCTTCGGCGCCGACCCGCAGCTGGTGGCCCGGCACACCGCCGCCTGGGTCCGCGGCCTCCAGTCCGCCGGGGTGGCCGCCTGCGCCAAGCACTTCCCCGGCCACGGCGACACCCGGGTCGACTCCCACCACGACCTGCCCCGCATCACCGCCAGCCGGGCCCGGCTCGACGCCGGCGAGCTGGTCCCCTTCCGGGCCGCCATCGCCGCCGGGGTGCAGGCGGTGATGACCGGGCACCTGCTGGTCCCCGCCCTCGACCCCGACCTGCCCGCCACCCTCAGCCCCCGGATCCTCGGCGACCTGCTCCGCGAGGAGCTGGGCTTCTCCGGCGTGGTGGTCACCGACGCGGTGGAGATGCGCGCCGTCGCCGACCGGTACGGCTTCGCCGGCACCGCCGTGCGCGCCCTCGCCGCCGGTGCGGACGCGATCTGCGTCGGCGGCGAACGCGCCGACGAGGCCGCCACCCGCTACCTGCGCGACGCGATCGTGGCCGCGGTGCTCGCCGGCGAGCTGCCCGAGGAGCGCCTCGCCGAGGCCGCGAAGCGGGTCGGTCAGCTCGCCGAGTGGAGCACCGCCGCCCGTGCCGACCGGCCCGCCCCGGCCCCGCGCCCCACCGGCGGCTCCCCGGTCGGCCTGACCGCCGCCCGGCGGGCGGTCCGGGTCAGCGGCGACCCGGCCGGCAGGATGCCGTTGACCGCCGCCGCGCACGTGGTCGAGTTCGCCCCGCCGCACAACATCGCGATCGGCGCGGAGACCCCGTGGGGCCTCGGTGCGCCCCTGGCCGACCTGCTCCCCGGCACCACCACCGTCCGGCTCACCGAGGCCGACCTGCCCGCCGACCCGACCGGCGGGGCGGCCGGCCGGCCGCTGGTGCTGGTGGTAAGGGACCTGCACCGGCATCCCTGGATGCGGGCCGCGGTCGACCGGGCGCTGGCCACCCGCCCGGACGCCGTCGTGGTCGAGCTGGGCCTGCCCGAGCTGGTCACCGGCCGGCTGCACCTGGCCACCCACGGCGCGACCCGGGCCGCCTCCCGCGCCGCCGCCGAACTCCTCGCCGGGATCCGCTGACGGCCCCTCCCGGTCACCCGTCGGACCGCCCGGACCGGGTGGCTCAGCCGACCGGCTGTTCCCTCCGGGCGGCCAGCCGATCCAGCTCGGCGAGCAGTCGGTCCACCTCGTCGACCGTGTTGTAGTGGTAGACGCTCGCCCGGACCGCCCCACCACTGTCGCGTAGGCCGAGCGCCTGGAAATACTCGTAGGCGTAGTAGTCACCGCTGGACAGGCAGAGCCCGGCCGCGCCCAGCGCGGTCGCCAGCCCGGCCGGTGTCCACCCGGCCAGCCGGAACGACACCGTCGGGCAGCGCCGTGCGCCGGCCGGCTGGACGGTCACCGTGGGCAGGTCGGCCAGTCCGTCGCGCAGCCGGGCGAAGACCGATTCCTCGTACGCCTGGGCGGCGGTGAGCCCCGCGCGGATCCGGGACCGGCGGTCACCGGTGGCCGCCGGGTCCAGCCCGGCCAGGTGGTCGACGGCGGCGGCCATCCCGGCGAGCAGCGGGAAGCTCGGGGTGCCGGCCTCGAACCGGTCGGGCACCGCGTCGGAGGAAGGGATCAGCTTGGCCGGGCGCAGCTCCGCCCAGCGGGCCGGGTCGGCCACCATCGCCGCCAGGTGCGGACCGGACCACTTGTAGGCGCTGGTGACCAGGAAGTCGGCACCCGAGGCGGCCAGGTCGGTCGGACCGTGCGGCACCGAGTGCACCCCGTCCACGCAGACCAGCGCGCCGGCCGCGTGCGCCGTCGCGGCGATCGCCGCCACGTCCGGCATCGTGCCGGTGGCGTTGCTGCCGGCGGTCACCGCGACCAGCCGGGTCCGATCGCCGACCAGGTCGGCGAACTGGGCGGCGGGCAGTTCGCCGCTGGCCGGGTCGAACTCGGCCCAGCGGACGGTCGCCCCCGCCGCCTCGGCCGCCTGCACCCAGGGCCGCACGTTGGCGTCGTGGTCGAGCCGGGAGACCACCACCTCGTCGCCCGGCCGCCAGCCGGCACCGAGCGTCCGGGCCAGGGTGTTGGTCAGCGTGGTCGCGCTCGACCCCAGCACCACCCCGTCCGGCACGGCACCGAGCAGGTCGGCCACCGCCGCGCGGGCCTGCGTCACCAGCTCCAGCGAGCGCCGGCCGGGCACGGAGGCGGTGCTGCGGTTGCCGACCGCGAGGCGCATGGCGTCGGCCACCGCGTCGATCACCGACTGCGGGGTCTGGGTGCCGCCGGCACCGTCGAAGTGGGCGAAGCCCTCGGCGAGCGCGGGGTACGCGGCCCGGGTCCGGGTGATGTCGATCGGCATTCCCGGGACCCTAGCCCGCCCGCCACCGGCCCGAAGATCCACCCGGGTGGCGGGCTGGGCCGCGTCTCGTACCCTTGGTGGGGTGACGAAGCGAAGCGCCACCGCCCCCACCCCCCTCCGTCGGACCGCCGGCCTGCTGGCCGGCCTGGCGCTCGGCGTGGCCGTGCTGGCCGGATGCAGCTCCGACGGCGCCGACACGGACTGCGCGCTGGACGCCTGCACGGTCACCTTCGACCGGGGTGTCGACGCCAGCGCCTCCATCCTCGGGGTGGAGGCGAAGCTGATCGGTGCGCAGGGTGACCAGGTGACCGTCGAGGTGGCCGGGGAGCAGCTCTCCCTCACCATCGGCCAGCAGGCGGCCGAGGTGGGCGGCTTCGCGGTGACCCTGGACAGCGTCACCGACCAGCAGGTCCAGATCCGGGTGGCGCGCAACGCCGGCGGCTGACCCGCCCGACCCGGTCACACCACGTTTGGGGATCTCCGCAAACGGAGATTGTGGCGCCATGTCACTCACCCGGAACGCCGAAGCCACCGCTGCCCGTACCGCGGACAGCCGCTGGCTGGAACTCCTCGCCCGGGCCGGTTTCATCGGCTACGGGATCGTGCACCTCCTCTTCGCCTGGGTCATCCTCCAGATCGCCTTCTCCAACTCCGGCGAGGAGGGCAACCAGAACGGCGCCCTGCGCGCCCTGGGCGCCCAGCCGATGGGCAAGTTCCTGCTGATCGCGATGGCCGTCGGCCTGATCGCGATGGCCATCTGGCAGGCCCTGGAGGCGGCCGTGGGCCACCACGCGAAGCGGGGCAAGGAACGCCTCTTCGAGCGGATCGCCTCGGGCGTGCGTACCGTCGTCTTCCTCTGGCTCGCCTGGACCTCGATCCAGGTGGTCCAGGACGCCAGCTCCAACAGCGCCGACCAGCAGGAGCAGTTCAGCGAGAAGCTGATGGCCTCCAGCGGCGGTCGCTGGCTGGTCGGCCTCGCCGGCCTGGTGCTCGCCGCCGTCGGCATCGGCATGATGATCTACGGCTACAAGAAGAAGTTCGAGCGGAACCTGAAGACCAACGAGATGAACGGCAAGACCCGGCAGTTGACCCGCCGGCTCGGCATGGCCGGTTACATCGCCCGGGGCGCGGTGTTCGCCGTCGCCGGTCTGCTGATCGTGGTCGCCGCGATCAACTACGACCCGGAGAAGGCGCGTGGTCTGGACGCCGCGCTGCGTACCCTGCGCGACCAGCCGTACGGGCCGTTCATCCTGGCGTTGATGGCGCTCGGCATCGCCGCGTTCGGGGTCTACTGCTTCTTCCAGTCCCGGTTCCGGAAGATCTGAGCCTGGTCGATACCGGAAACGCCGGGCACCATTGGGCCTTTGCCCGAATGGGATCAGCTCGGCCGGAGGGAGACAACCACGTGCAGGACTACCTCGAGACGATCGCCGCCGCGGCCACCGCGGCGGCGATCGCTCTGTTGCTCGTCGAGGTGGTACACCGGGTGATCCGGCGGCTCGGCCGCCGGTCCCACCTGATGACCGAGTTGACCGCGCACGTGCATCGGCCGTTCCAGGTCGCCGGCACCGTGATGGCCGTCCAGTTCGCGGTCCGGTGGACCACCGGATACGCGGTCGGCACCGGATGGCGGCAGGCTGTGCTGCACACCCTGGTGCTGGGCGTGGTCGCCGCGATGGCCTGGCTGGTCGCCGCGCTGCTGGTGGTGGCGGAGGACACCGCGCTCGCCCGGTTCCTGCGGGTGGACATGCCCGACAACCGGCACGCCCGCCGGGTGCGGACCCAGGTGGTGCTGCTGCGCCGGTTGACCATAGTGGTGATCGTGGTGCTGGCCGTCGGCGTGATGCTGATGACCTTCCCCGCCGTACGGGGCATCGGCGCGGGCGTGCTCACCAGCGCCGGTGTGGTCGGTGTGGTCGCCGCGCTGGCCGCGCAGAGCCTGCTCGGCAACGTCATCGCCGGTCTCCAACTCGCCTTCAGCGACGCGGTACGCCTCGACGACGTGGTGGTGGTCGAGGGGGAGTGGGGCCGGATCGAGGAGCTGACGCTCAGCTACGTGGTGGTCCAGATCTGGGACGACCGGCGGCTGATCCTGCCCACCTCGTACTTCACCAGCACGCCGTTCCAGAACTGGACCAGGACCGAGGCGGCGGTGCTCGGCACCGCCGAGTTCGACCTCGACTGGTCGATCCCGGTGCAGTCGATGCGGGAGGAGCTGCGCCGGCTGGTCGAGGGCACCGAGCTGTGGAACGGCCGGGTCTGCGTGTTGCAGGTCACCGACGCCACCGGTGGTGCGGTGAAGGTCCGGGCCCTGGTCAGCGCCGCCGACGCGGGCAGCCTGTGGGACCTGCGGTGCCTGGTGCGGGAGCACCTGGTCGGTTGGGTCCGCGACCACCGCCCCACCGCGCTGCCCCGGACCCGTACCGAGCTGGGTGACTCCTCCGGCAGCCTGCCCTGGCAGTGGGTGCAGCCGCGCCAGCCGGCCAGCCGTCGCTCCGACGGCGAGCTGCCCGACGACGCCCGGGTCTTCGGCGGCAGCCACGACGGCGACGCCCGCAGCGAGGCCTTCGTCGGCCCCGCCCCGGATGCCCGGGGCGACACCCTCGTCGTTGACGCCGACCCGAGCGCCGACCCGCGCCGCTGAGCCGCCGGGGAGCCCCGCCGACCGGCCCGTCGACGTCCGCCGGGTCGTGCCGAGCCCTCGTGACCCATGGTCGCGGGGGCTTCGTCGGTCCCGCTTCCGCGTTTCGCCGGACGTCCCGGCCCGACCTGGGGTCAGATGTGGTTGGTCACCGTGCGCAGGATTGACGGACGGCGGCTCCGGGCATACAGCGCGGTGATGACGAAAGGAGGACAGCATGGCTGACGTCGCGAACCACCGTACGCCCCGGACCGGGAGCGAGCCGTCCACCGCCGAACTGGTGCAGCGGGCCACCGAGCAGGTCTCCCGACTGGTCCGGGACGAGTTGGCCCTGGCCCGGGCGGAGCTGACCCAGAAGGGCAAACACGCCGGGATCGGGATCGGCCTCTTCGGCGGGGGCGGGGCGCTGGCCCTGTACGGGCTCGGCGCGCTGGTCGCCGCCGCGATCCTGCTGCTGGCCCTGGTGCTGCCCGCCTGGGCGGCGGCGTTGATCGTGGCGGTGGTGCTCTTCCTCATCGCCGGGGTGCTCGCCCTGGTGGGGAAGAAGCAGGTCAGCCAGGCGGTCCCCCCGATGCCGGAGGCGACCGTCCGCAGCGTCCGCGCGGACGTGGACACCGTCGCCGCCGCGGTGAAGGACAGGGGACGGGCATGACCGGCACGACAGGCGACAACGGAACCGGCAACGGGTCCGGCGACACCGAGGCGCTCCGCGAGGAGATCCGGCGGACCCGGGTGGAGTTGGGCGAGACCATGGAGATGCTGGCCGCCAAGGCCGACGTCAAGGCCCGGTTGAAGGACTCGGCGGAGCAGGCGAAGGAGCGGGTGCGCGAGCAGACCGCGTTGACCGTGGCCCGGGTACGGGGCCAGGCGGCGCAGGGCGTCGGCCTCGCGCGGGCGCAGGCGCACGACACGTCGGTGGCGGTGCGGCGTGATCCGGTGCCGTGGGCGACGATAGCGGCCGGTGCGGTGGCCGCAGTGGTGGTGTTGTTGATCGTTCGGGGGAGGCGTAGGTGAGCAAGAGCATCGGCAGGACCGCGTACAAGCCGGTCGGGGTGCTGCTGGGACTGGCGGCGGGCACGTTGGCGGGGGCGATCTTCCGGCAGGTCTGGAAGGCGACCGCCGGTGACGGCGAGGCGCCCAACCCGACCGACGAGGATCGCCGCTGGGGCGAGATCCTCGCGGCGGCGGCGTTGCAGGGGGCGATCTTCTCGATCGTCCGCGCGGCGGTGGACCGGGGCGGCGCGGTCGGCGTGCGGCGGTTGACCGGGCGCTGGCCCGACTGATCCGCCCCGCCCCGCCCCGCCCCGCCCCGTCCCGGCCTGCATCGGCAGCAACCAGCACGATCGTGGCACCGGCCGGTCACGACGGTGGCCTCCGGGCCCGGTGACGACGACCTGTGGCCCCCCGCACGCATCGACGGGCGGGGGGCCTTTTGCATGGCTTTGCCGACCCGGTCAGCAAGCGTCGGGCATCCGTCAGGTCACATGTCGGAGAATTTCGTCGATTAGGCTGTGCAGAGTTTTTGGGCACGTGGTTTGCTGATCCCCGCTGTTGCGAGACGGCGTTGGCGCGGAGTGGTTTCCCCCTGTGGGGGCTGCCCGGGTCACCGCTGCTCGAAACGGCCAATCGGCCGCACGGCGTGCTCGGCCGCCAGTTTTAGAAGGAGATACACATGGCGCAGGGAACCGTGAAGTGGTTCAACGCTGACAAGGGCTTCGGCTTCATCACCGTCGATGGCGGGGGTGCTGACGTGTTCGTCCACTTCTCGGCGATCCAGTCCAGCGGCTACCGCTCGCTGGAGGAGAACCAGCGGGTGGAGTTCGAGATCGCCCAGGGTCAGAAGGGTCCGCAGGCCGAGCAGGTCCGCCCCCTCTGAGCGAAGCCGGTGGGCGTTCGCCTGCCCGGGTGATCCGGCCAGCCGGATCAACGAGAAGCCCCGTGTCCCCTCAGGACGCGGGGCTTTCCGCATCGCCTGCGCGGGTGCCCCGGTCAGGGCAGCCGGCGGGCCCGCAGGCCGCGCCGGAGCAGCACCAGCCCGGCCAGCACCAGCAGCGGTCCGGCGACGGCCCAGAACCGCTGGTCGCTCATCACGCTGCCGCCGACGTATCCGAGGCCCTGGACAGTCCAGACGGCACCGACCACCACGGCCAGCAGCCCCAGGGTGAGCGTGAGCCACCCTCTCACCGGTCCCCCCTCCGTGGGTCGGCCGATCCGACCCGGTCACCAGGATGCGGGCCGGGCCGCGCCGACGCGAGGACCCGGCCGGCGTGGCTCACCACCGGTCGTGCACCCGGGGCCGGACGAGCTCGTCGTAGACCGACCGGACGGTGTCGAGTTCGGTCGCCGTCAGCGCGGGGGAGCCGGCTGCGGCGGCGTTGCCCCGGGCCTGCTCCGGGTTGCGGGCACCGGGGATGACCACGGTCACCCCGGGCTGGTCGATGATCCACCGCAGGGCGAACTGGGCCATCGTGCGCCCGTCGCCGACCAGCGGGGCGAGCCGACGGACCACGGTCAGGCCGAGGTCGAAGTCGACGCCGGAGAAGGTCTCGCCGACGTCGAAGCTCTCCCCGTGCCGGTTGTAGGTGCGGTGGTCGTCGGCGGCGAAGGTGGTCCGCTCGTCGTAGCGGCCGGAGAGCAGGCCGCTGGCGAGCGGCACCCGGGCGATGATCCCGACACCGGCCGCGGCGGCGGCCGGCAGCACCTCGTCGAGCGGCTTGAGCCGGACCGCGTTCAGGATGATCTGGACGCTGGCCACGCCCGGCCGGGCGATCGCGGTGAGCGCCTGGTCGCAGGTCTCGACGCTGACCCCGTACCCGGCGATGCGCTTCTCGGCGACCAGGGTGTCGAGGCCGTCGAAGACCCGGTCGTCGGCGAAGACCTCACTCGGCGGGCAGTGCAGCTGCACCAGGTCGAGGGTGTCCACGTCGAGGTTGGCCCGGGACCGGTCGGTCCAGGCCCGGAAGTTGTCGAGGGTGTACGCCTGCGGCGTCTGCGCGACCCGGCGGCCCATCTTGGTGGCGACGGTGAGCCCGTGCCCGGCGTTGTCCCGGAGGAACCGCCCGATCAACTGCTCGCTGCGGCCGTCACCGTAGACGTCGGCGGTGTCGAGGAAGGTGACGCCGGACTCCACGGCGGCGTCGAGGACGGCCAGGGCGTCGCTCTCGCTGACCTGTCCCCAGTCCGCGCCGAGCTGCCAGGCCCCGAGACCGACCACACCCACCTGCCGGCCGAGCCGGTCGAAGCTGCGCTGTTCCATGCGGTGAAGCCTAGTGACCAGGTTGCCGGGACGCAGCGCGGGCCGTAGGGTCTAAACAAAACGTACGTACGGTTTGGAGGATTGTCATGTGGGATCCGAGCAGCTACCTCCGCTACGGCGACGAGCGGTCCCGTCCCTTCCACGACCTGCTCGCCCGGGTCGGGGCCGACCGGCCGCGCGCGGTGGTCGACCTCGGCTGCGGGCCGGGCACCCTGACCGCGACCCTCGCCCGCCGCTGGCCGGCCGCCCGGATCGCCGGCCTCGACTCCTCCCCGGAGATGATCGACCGGGCCCGGACGCTCGACGCCCCGGTCGACTTCACCGTCGGTGACGTCACCGACTGGCACCCGGCCCCCGACGTGGACGTGCTGGTCGCCAACGCGGTGCTCCAGTGGGTGCCCGAGCACCCGGCCCTGCTGCGCCGCTGGGCCGGCGAGCTGCCGCCCGGCGGGTGGCTCGCCTTCCAGGTCCCCGGCAACTTCGCCGGGCCCTCGCACCGGGCGCTGCGCGAGGTCGCCGCCGACCGCCGCTGGGCGGCCACCGTCCGGCCGCTGCTGCGCGAGGCGCCGGTCGACGACCCGACCGGGTACGCCACCGCGCTGACCGCCGCCGGCTGCGCCGTCGACGCCTGGGAAACCACCTACCTGCACCGGCTGCCCGCCCCCGTCGACGCCGAGCACCCCGTGCTGAGCTGGCTCGACGGCACCGCCCTACGCCCCGTCCGGGCGGTGTTGGACGACACCGCCCTGGCCGACTTCCGCGCCGCGCTGGGAATGCTGCTGGCCCGCGCGTACCCGGTGCGGCAGGGTCAGGTGTACTTCCCGTTCCGTCGGATCTTCGTGGTCGCCCGCACCGGTGCCCGTGCAGAGGAGAAGCAGTGACCGACCTGTCCGCCTTCATCGCCGAACTGCCCAAGGTGGAGCTGCACGTGCACCACGTGGGCTCCGCGTCCCCCCGGATCGTCGCCGAACTGGCCGCCCGGCACGAGGGACGCAGCCCCGTGCCGGCGGACCCGGAGGCGCTCACCGACTACTTCGCGTTCCGCGACTTCGCCCACTTCATCGAGGTCTACCTCAGCGTCGTCGACCTGATCCGGGACCCCGAGGACGTCTGGCTGCTCACCCACGAGGTGGCCCGGGAACTGGCCCGGCAGCAGGTCCGTTACGCCGAGCTGACGGTCACCCCGTATTCGCACGTGCGCCGGGGCATCCCCGCCCCGGCGTTCTGCGAGGCCATCGAGGACGCCCGCCGACGGGCCGAGGCCGACTTCGGCATCGCGCTGCGCTGGTGCTTCGACATCCCCGGCGAGGCCGGTCTGCCGGCCGCCGAGGAGACCCTGCGGATCAGCCTCGAGGAGCGCCCCGACGGGCTGGTCAGCTTCGGGCTCGGCGGCCCCGAGATCGGGGTGCCCCGGCCGCAGTTCAAGCCGTACTTCGACCGGGCGCGGGCGGCCGGGCTGCGGTCCGTCCCCCACGCCGGGGAGACCACCGGCCCGCAGACCGTCTGGGACGCCCTGCGCGAGCTGGGCGCCGAACGGATCGGCCACGGCATCTCCGCCGCCACCGATCCGGAACTGCTCAGCCACCTGGCCGAGCGGCGCATCCCGCTGGAGGTCTGCCCGACCTCCAACGTGCGCACCCGGGCCGTTGCCCGGATCGAGGAGCACCCGCTGCGGCAACTGGTCGACGCGGGCGTCCGGGTCACCATCAACTCCGACGACCCGCCGATGTTCGGCACCACCCTCAACGACGAGTACGCGGTCGCCGCCCGGCTGCTCGACGCCGGTCCCGAGGGGCTCGCGGCACTGGCCCGGGAGGCGGTGTCCGCCTCGTTCCTCGACCCGGCCGGCCAGGCCCGGATCACCGCCGAGATCGACGCCTTCGTGGCGACCCACTGACCCGCGCCGGGCAGAGTGCGCTGCGGAGGCCGGTGACGCTCGGGGGAAGTGGTGTACACGCGGCGGGAGCTGGTGTGGGGGACCGTGCCCCCGCCGCGCGTACCGATCCACCGGCCGGTGGGTGTCAGGGGCGACAGGCCGGTGGAACTGATGGGTTCGGACCCGATCCTGTCAGCCGGTGCGCCCCGCGTCGCCGTCGTTAATCCGGATCTAAGGAAACCTTGCACCGCAGCACAGTCAGGGCCGCCGCGGCACGGTCGGCGGCGACCGGTCAGTCGCCGGTGGAGCGCGGCCGGGGCCAGCGACGGCCCCCGCCCTTCTGCTCCCGGGCCTCCCGCGCCATCCGGCCCACCAGGCCGAACCGGTTGACCTGCCGGGGGGTCGCCTGCGGGTCGGCCAGCAGCATCACCACGCTGGCCCCGCCCAGCCGGGCCCGGTCGAGGCTCACCGAGCCGTTGGCCTGCAACGCCACCCGCTTGGCGATGTCCAGCCCCAGGCCGGTCGAGCCCTGGTCGCTGGCTCCGCGCCGCAACGCCCGGTCCGGGTTCGCGATGCCCGGCCCGGCGTCGTCGATCCGGATCGCCACGTAACCGTCCCGACGGGAGACGGCCACCTCGAACGCGGTGCCCTGCGGGGTGTAGCGGAAGACGTTGCCGATCACCGCGTCCAGGGCGGCGGCCAACTCGGCCCGGGGCACCTGCACCGGAATCCGGAACTGGGCGCCGCTGACCCGCTGCGGGCGGTTCTGGTCGCCGGCCAGCGCCGCCCAGAACACCATCCGGTCGCGTACCACCTCGCTGACGTCGCACTCGGCGGGCCCGGCCTCGTGGGCGACGGCCTTGCGGGTCGTCTTGATCAGGACGTCGATCTCCCCCTCCAGGGTGACGATCGCCTGCCGGATGCGCCGGATCGTCCGCCGCCGGTCCAGCTCCGCCGGGCTGAACGAGCCGACGCTGGTGTCGTCGGAGTCCAGCCCCTCGGCGTCCAACCGCAGCACCGTCAGCGGGGTACGCAGCCGGTGCGACAGGTCCGCCACCAGTTCCCGTTCGTCGGTGCGGGCGGCCACCAGCCGGTCGGCCATCCGGTTGAACGCGTACCCGGCCTCGGCCAGCTCACGGGGACCGCTCGGGTCGACCCGTACCCCCAGGTCACCGTCGCCGACGGCGAGCGCGGCCCGGACCAGCCCCCGGGTGGAGTCGACCGCCCGCCCGGCGACCCGGTCCACCACGATCACCGCCGCGCCGACCAGCGCCACGGCCACCCCGGTGAGCAGCAGCCAGATGCCGCCCGCCCCCTCGTCGAGGACGGCGGCGGGCACGAACACCTCGACCACGGCGACCCGGCCGTCGAGCACCACCGGGTCGAGCCGCACCAGCCCGCCGTCGACGTCGACGACCAGCGACTGCTCCTCGGCACGGGCCCGCTCCAGGTCGGCGGCCGAAGCCCGCCCGGCGGGCTGCGCCCCGGCGAGACCGTGCACCACCGGCCGGGTCGCCGGGTCGTCACCGGTGGCCTCGACCGCGCGGCGGACCGTCGCCGGGGCGGTGCTGACGGCGAGCGCGCCGGTGACCATCGCCCCGCGGCGTGCCGCGTCGGCCAGCGCCTCCTCGCGTACCTCACCGCGCAGGGTCAGCCCCAGCGGAACGAGAAACGCCGACGCGACCAGCGCGCACATGCCGGCCGTCAGAGCGGCCAGCGCCGGCCTCAGTCGGGGGCCACCAGCCGGAACCCCACCCCCCGCACGGTGCGCAGGTAGCGCGGCTTCGCCGCGGACTCGCCCATCTTTCGACGCAGCCAGTACAGGTGCACGTCGATGGTCTGGTCCTCGCCGACCGACGGCTGGCGCCATACCTCCTCCAAGAGCTCCCGCCGGGACACCACCCGGCCAGGTCGTGCGGCCAGGTACGCCAGCAGGTCGAATTCCTTGCGGGTGAGCGCCAGCGGCTCCCCGTCGAGCACCGCGCTGCGTTCGCCCACGTCCACCCGCAGGCCGCTGACGGTGTGCACGGCCGGGGTCACCGTACGGCTGGCCCGGCCGACCCGGCGCAGCACGGTGGTGATCCGGGCGTCCAGGTGGGCGCCGGTGAACGGCTTGACCATGTAGTCGTCCGCGCCGGCCCGCAGCAGCCGGACCACCGACTGCTCGTCGTCGCGGGCGGTGGCGATGATGATCGGTACGTCGGTGATGCCGCGCAGCATCCGCAGCGCGTCCGAGCCGTCCAGGTCGGGCAGGCCCAGGTCGAGCACGACGAGATCGGGTGTCTCGGCGGCGACCCGGCGCAGCGCGTCCAGGGCTGTGCCGACCGCGTGCACCGCGTGCCCCCGTTCGCTGAGCGAGCGCAGCATCGCGCCTCGGACGACGTGGTCATCTTCGACCAGGAGCACGGTGGCCACGTCAGCACCGTACTGCCCGTGGCAAGTCGGGTGCATTGCGACGGACCCGCGAACCGGGCAAACTGGTACGACGATGCCGTTCACCCTCTTTCCCGACGCGCGGCTGGCGCTGGCCCGGGACAGCCTGGCCGGGCTGTCCGTCGGCGACGCCCTCGGTTCCCAGTTCTTCGTCCCGGGCCGGCGGCCCGACGACCTCGCGGCCGGTCGGCTGCCCCCGACGCCCTGGCAGTGGACCGACGACACCGAGATGGCCTGCTCGGTGCTGGCCGAACTCGCCACCCACGGCGAGGTCGACCGCGACCGGTTGGCGCTGGCCTTCGCCACCCGGGCCGAGCCCTACCGGGGCTACGGGCCGGGTGCGGTGACGATCCTGCGGTTGATCCGCACCGGCACCCCGTGGCCGGTGGCCGCCGCGTCGGCCTTCGACGGCCAGGGTTCCTGCGGTAACGGCGCCGCGATGCGGGTCGCCCCGCTCGGCGCGTGGTATGCCGACTCGACCACCCGCGCGGCGACCAGGGCCCGCGCCAGCGCCGAGGTCACCCACGCCCATCCGGAGGGGGTCGCGGGCGCGGTCGCGGTGGCCGTCGCCGCCTCGCTCGCCGCCCGGGCCCGGCTGGAGGGGGAGCGCCGTCCCGACGTGACCCGGCTGCTCGCCACCGTCGCCGGGGCGGTCGACCCGGCAGCCGAGGTGCACCGCGGGATACGCCGGGCGGTCGGCCTACTCGGCCGCCCCCTCGACGAGGCCGTCGCGGCGCTGGGCAACGGCTCCCGGGTCACCGCTCAGGACACCGTCGCCTTCACCCTCTGGGTGGTCGCCACCCACCTGGCCGACTACCCGGCCGCCGTCCGTGCCTGCGTCGAGGCGGGCGGGGACGTCGACACCACCGCCGCGATCGTCGGCGGGATCATCGGCGGACACACCGGGGTCGGCACGCCCGGCGGGGTGCCCGACGACTGGGTGGCCGCCCGGGAGGCGCTGCCGGACTGGCTGGACTGACGGTCAGGCCGGCCGGGCCTGCCCGCATGTGGTGGGCTGGCGGCAGTGGACGTGACTCTTGATCTGACGGTGAGGCTGGCCGGGGCGGCGACGGTCGGCGCTCAGCGTGCCGCCACCCGCTCGGGGTCGGTGTCGGCGGGTTCGCCCGGGGCCTGCCCGTCAAGACGCCAGCCCCGGTCGGCCGGGGTGGGGTCGTCCGACGTCGGGTCGTCGTCCCGGTCGGTCGCCGCGTCGGCGGCAGCCCGACGGCGGGAGCGGCTGGCCACCCAGCCGACCGCCGCGCCACCACCCAACCCGATCAGCAGACCGCCGCCGAGCAGCAGGTCCGCGCTGGGTCCGCCGTCCCCGTCGTCGTCGGTCGGTGCCGCAGCGGCGGCCGGGGCGGCCTGGGCGTCCGTCCCGTCGGCTGCGCCGCCGTGGTGCCCGGTGGCGGCACCGGGGGCGGGTGGCACCAGCGCCAGCGTCGGGGCGGGATGCCCGCCCCCGACCGGGTCGGCCCAGCGCACCACCGTGCCGTCGGAGTAGGTCTGCACCACCTCGAAGGTCATCCGGTCGAGCTGCGGCAGCGGACCCATGGCCACCGAGAGCCGGGCCGGACCCGGCACCGCCGGCCCGGCCCCCCGGGTCCAGACCACCGCCGAGGTCACCGTGCTGACCGAGGGGGCGTGGATCCCGGCGACCGGCGCGTCCAGGTCGCGGGAGGTGATCAGGGGCGCCCAGCCGTCCACCGACAGCGGGTAGACCTCGCCGATCGGGGCGTCCGGCGGGAGCCTGAACTCGATCTTCTCGGTACGTGTGCCGGGCCGCTCCTCGGGCACCACGAACGTCAACTCCACCGCGTCGCCCTGCACCGCCTGGCCGGGGCTGGACGTCACCCCGTCCGCCCACGCCGCACCCGGCGCACCGAACACCGCGGCCACCGCAGCCGCCAGCACCAGTACGGTCCGGCCCCGCCGGGCACCATCGCGGGTCGTCGCCATCTTCCGCCCCCATCCGTCTCGCCGTGGCCGACACCGGCTCCGGCCACACCTGGTAGTTCGGACGGCGGGCCGAAAAGGTTCAACCGGGGCCTCCTTTCCCGGCGACCGGGCGGAACAGGGCGACCGATAGCATCGGATAGCCGGAACATCCGGCCTATCCGTGCCGTCTGCCGTTGAGGAGTCACCGTGTCCGCACCCCGTACCCCCGTCGTGGCCGACCCCGTCGTCGTCGCCGCCGGGACGACGGCGGCCGACGCGGTGGCCGCGGCCGGGCTGCCCGCCGCCGGCCCGAAGGCGGTCGTGGTGGTCCGCGACCCGCAGGGCCAGCTGCGTGACCTGGACTGGGCCCCCGCCGAGGAGACCACCGTCGAGCCGGTCAGCCTCGACTCGCCGGACGGGCTCAACGTGCTGCGGCACTCCACCGCCCACGTGCTCGCCCAGGCCGTGCAGGACGTCTTCCCCGAGGCCAAGCTGGGCATCGGCCCGCCGATCGAGAACGGCTTCTACTACGACTTCGCCGTCGACAAGCCGTTCCAGCCGGACGACCTGGCCAAGCTCGAGAAGCGGATGCAGGAGATCATCAAGTCCGGCCAGCGGTTCCGCCGCCGCCGCTTCGCCAGCCTGGACGAGGCGAAGGCCGAGCTGGCCGCCGAGCCGTTCAAGCTCGAGCTGATCGACGTCAAGGGCGAGGGGCTGGACACCAGCGAGGTGATGGAGGTGGGCGGCGGCGAGCTGACCATCTACGACAACCTCGCCGCCGCCGACGACAAGGTCTGCTGGTCGGACCTGTGCCGGGGCCCGCACCTGCCGCACACCCGGTTGATCGGCGCGTTCAAGCTGATGCGGTCGGCCGCCGCCTACTGGCGGGGCTCGGAGAAGAACCCGCAGCTCCAGCGGGTCTACGGCACCGCGTGGCCGACCCGCGACGAGCTGAAGGCGTACCTGAAGCTGCTGGAGGAGGCCGCCCGACGCGACCACCGCAAGCTCGGCGTCGACCTCGACCTGTTCAGCTTCCCCGACGAGCTGGGCTCCGGCCTGGCGGTCTTCCACCCCAAGGGCGGCATCATCCGCCGGGAGATGGAGAACTACTCCCGGATCAAGCACGAGCAGGCCGGTTACTCGTTCGTCAACACCCCGCACATCACCAAGGGCCACCTGTACGAGGTCTCCGGGCACCTCGACTGGTATGCCGACGGGATGTTCCCGCCCATGGAGGTGGAGGGGGCGAACTACTACCTCAAGCCGATGAACTGCCCGATGCACGACCTGATCTTCCGGTCCCGGGGCCGCTCCTACCGGGAGCTGCCGCTGCGGATGTTCGAGTTCGGCACGGTCTACCGGTACGAGAAGTCCGGCGTGGTGCACGGCCTGACCCGGGTCCGGGGCATGACCCAGGACGACGCGCACATCTTCTGCACCGAGGAGCAGATGGCGGGCGAGCTGAAGTCGCTGCTCGCCTTCGTGCTGGAGCTGCTGCGCGACTACGGCCTGGACGACTTCTACCTCGAGCTGTCCACCCGCAACCCGGACAAGTCGGTCGGCACCGACGAGAACTGGGAACGGGCCACCGAGGCGTTGCGCTCTGCCGCGCAGGAGTCGGGCCTGACCCTGGTGCCCGACCCGGGCGGCGCGGCGTTCTACGGGCCGAAGATCTCCGTGCAGGCCAAGGACGCCATCGGCCGGACCTGGCAGATGTCCACCATCCAGGTCGACTTCAACCTGCCCGAGCGGTTCGGTCTGGAATACCAGGCGGCCGACGGCAGCCGGCAGCGTCCGGTGATGATCCACCGGGCCCTCTTCGGCTCGATCGAACGGTTCTTCGGGGTGCTCACCGAGCACTACGCCGGGGCCTTCCCGGCCTGGCTGGCCCCGGTGCAGGTGGTCGGCATCCCGATCCGCGAGGACCACACCGAATACCTGCACGGCTTCGTCGCGGCACTGCGCGCCGAGGGTATCCGGGCCCAGGTCGACGCGGGGGACGACCGGATGCAGAAGAAGATCCGCACCGCGCAGCAGCAGAAGATTCCGTTCATGGTGATCGCCGGGGACGACGACGTGGCCGCCGGCACCGTCTCGTTCCGCTACCGCGACGGTTCGCAGCGCAACGGGGTGCCGGTCGCCGAGGCGGTCAGCCACGTGCTCGACGTGGTCTCCTCGCGTACCAACTCGGGGCCGTCCGCCGGAAGCTGACCCCGGCCCGCCACCGGCCGCGTACCCACGGCCGGTGGCGGTCGGCGCGGGAGATCGTAGGATCGGCGGTGTGACTGGGGCGGAGCGGCACCTCGACGGCGATACGGACCACGGCCTGGCGGACGGGCTCGACCGGCTCTGGACCCCGCACCGGATGACCTACATCTCCGGCGAGGACCGGCCCGAGGGTGGCTACGAGGAGCCCGCGGGCTGCCCGTTCTGCCTGGCCCCCGGGTTGCCGCCCGGCCGGAGCCTGGTGGTCGCCCGGGGCGCGCACGTCTTCGCGGTGCTCAACCTCTACCCGTACAACCCGGGGCACCTGTTGGTCTGCCCCTACCGGCACGTGGCCGACTACACCGCCCTCGACCAGGCCGAGACGGTGGAGCTGGCGGCGTTCACCCAGACCGCGATGCGGGTGGTCCGGCAGGTCAGCAGCGCGCACGGGTTCAACCTGGGGATGAACCAGGGCGGGGTGGCCGGTGCCGGCATCGCCGCCCACCTGCACCAGCACGTGGTGCCCCGGTGGGGTGGGGACATGAACTTCATGCCGGTGATCGGCCGGACGAAGGTGCTGCCGCAACTGCTCTTCGACACCCGCGAGCTGCTCGCCCGCGCCTGGCCGTCCTGACCGGCGGGCCGGGTCCGGCGCACCGGGCGTGACCGGCCCGCGCCGGGCCGGACCCGGTGGGCCGGTGCGGCGGCTCCTAGGATGTGATCATGGCGTTGCTGCACCGGGCGGAGATCCGCCCCACGAAACTCGCGCTCCTGGCCGCCTGGCTGCCCGGCCGGCGGTGGTATTCGGGGCCCGCCGACGGCGAGCCGGTCCTGGTGGCCGCCTACCGGTTCGACGACCCCGCCGGCGAGGTGGGCATCGAGACGATGCTGGTACGCGTCGACGCCGGGCCGGTCCACCAGGTGCCGCTGACCTACCGGGGCGCACCGCTGGCCGACGCCGACGAGTGGCTGGTCGGCACCACCCACCACTCGGTGCTCGGCCCCCGCTGGGTCTACGACGCCTGCGGCGACCCGGTGTACGCCGCCGCCCTGGCCACCGCGATCCTCGCCGGCACCGGTCAGGCGCAGGAGCACTTCGAGACCGACGGCGTACGGGAGACCCGCGAGCCGTCCATGACGGTGGCCACCACCGGCAGCGGGGTCGCCCCCGTCGTCGGCGGGCTACGCCAGGTGCGCGACGGCGACCCGACCCGCATCGGCACCGACACCGTCGACCTGGTCGTCGCCCGCCGGCTGCCCGGCGACGGATCGGTCGGTGGACTGCCCGACGACGGGCCGGCAGCCGCCACCCTGACCGGCCGCTGGCCGGGGCAGTCGACCCCGATGCCGCTGGCCCGCGTCCTGCCCCGCTGACCACCCGGCGGGGCCCCGGTACCACGGGGTGGGCCGGGCGGGTCGCCGTCGGCCGGTGTCCGCGCCGCCACCCGCCGTGCCGGTGGTGTCGCTTGTGGTCGATCGGGCACGATGCGTCAGCTTCGTCTCCCCGCGCGCTCCGAAGGTGACACGATGCGGCGATGGCAGTGACGACACGGATGTTGGGTCGCAGCGGCATCGAGGTCAGCGCCCTCGGCATGGGCTGCTGGGCGATCGGTGGCCCCTGGGCCGAGGGCACCCAGCCGCTGGGCTGGGGCGCAGTCGACGACGAGGAGTCGGTGCGGGCCGTCCGCCGCGCGCTCGACCTCGGCGTGACCCTTTTCGACACCGCCGACACCTACGGCGCGGGGCACGGTGAACGGGTCCTCGGGCGGGCGCTGGCCGGCCGCCGGGACGAGGCGGTGATCGCCACCAAGTGGGGGTACACCTTCGACGAACGGTCCCGGCAGGCCACCGGCGAGGACGCCTCCCCGGCGTACCTGCGGCGGGCGGTCGTCGACTCGCTGCGCCGACTGGACACCGACCGGATCGACCTCTACCAACTGCACCTGGGCGACCTCCCGCTGCCCCGGGTCGAGGCGCTGGTCGACACCTGCGAGGAACTGGTCGCCGACGGCCTGGTCCGGGCGTACGGCTGGAGCACCGACCGGGCCGACCGGGCCGCCGGGTTCGCCCAGATGGCCCCGCACGCCACCGCGATCCAGCACAGCCTGTCGGTGCTCCGGGACGCCCCGGTGATGCTGGCCGCCTGCGACAAGCACGACCTGGCCAGCGTCAACCGGGGCCCGCTCGGAATGGGGCTGCTCACCGGCAAGTACACCACCGGCTCGACGCTGCCCCGCGACGACGTCCGGGGGGTGGCCCCGGGCTGGCTGGAGTGGTTCCGCAGTGGTCGACCGGCACCGGAGTGGCTGCGTCGGGTCACCGCCGTCCGGGGCGCGCTCACCGCCGACGGGCGGACCCTGGTCCAGGGTGCGCTGGGCTGGCTCTGGGCCCGCAGCGACCGGACGGTGCCGATCCCCGGCTGCCGTACCGTCGCCCAGGTCGAGGAGAACGCCGCCACGCTGCGCCTCGGTCCGCTCACCCCGGACCACTTCGCCGAGGTGGAACGGCAGCTCGCCGCCCTGCGGACGGCCGCACTCCGGGACGCCGACCGCCCCCACTGGCCGCTGCCCGCCGTCCCCGCCGCCCGCCCCTGACCGGCGTCCCCGGGGTCTGCGCGCCGCATGGTCGGCGTGCGGGCCCGGGGCGACCGGCGCTAGGGGCGGGCTGCCGTGAGCTGATCGGCCAGCGGGGTGGGCACGGGGTCGTAGTGGGCGAACTCGCGGCGGAAGGTGCCGGTGCCGGCGGTCAGGGCCCGCAACTCCACGGCATAGCGCAGCAGTTCCCGGGCAGGGACCTCGGCCCGGATCAGGGTGCGGCCCTCGGCGTCCGGGTCGGCCTCGGTGCCGAGCACCCGGCCCCGCCGGCCGGACAGGTCACCCAGCACCGCACCGACCGAGGAGTCGGCGACCCGGACCACCACCTCGTCCACCGGCTCCAGCAGCGTCGGACCGCCCCGCTCGGCGGCGTCGCGCAGGGCGAGCGCGCCGGCGGCCTGGAACGCGGCGTCGGAGGAGTCGACGCTGTGCGCCTTCCCGTCGACCAGGGTCACCCGCACGTCCACCACCGGCTGCCCGGCGATCAGCCCCTGCGCCAGCTGCGCCCGGACGCCCTTCTCCACCGACGGCACGTAGTGGTGCGGCACCGCACCGCCGACCACCCGGTCGACGAACTCGACGCCCGCACCCGGGGGCAGCGGCTCCACCTCGATGTCGCAGACGGCGTACTGGCCGTGCCCGCCGGACTGCTTCACGTGCCGGCCGTGCCCCGTGGCGGCCACCGCGAACGTCTCCCGCAGCGGCACCCGCACCGGCTCGGTGTCCAGCTCCACCCCGCCGACGCGGAGCCGGTCGAGCACCACGTCGGCGTGTGCCTCACCCATGCACCAGAGCACCAGCTGGTGGGTCTGCGGATCACGCACCAGCCGCAGCGTCGGGTCGCCGACGATCAACCGGCCCAGGTTGCGGGCCAGGGCGTCCTCGTCGGCCCGGCTCCGGGCCACGACCGCCACCGGCAGCAGCGGCTCCGGCATCTCCCAGGGCGCGATCAGCAGCGGCTCCGTCTTCGCCGAGACGGTGTCGCCGGTCGCCGCGCTCCCCGCTCTGGTGATGACGCAGATGTCGCCCGCGACGCAGGCGGACACCTCCCGCAGGCTCGCCCCGAGCGGGCGGTAGACGTGCCCGACCCGCTCGTCGGCGTCGTGGTCCGGGTGGCCGCGCCCGGCCATCCCGTGCCCGGACACGTGCACCGTCTGATCGGGGCGCAGCGTGCCGGAGAAGACCCGGACCAGGCTGACCCGGCCGAGGTGCCGGTCGACGGTGGTCCGGACCACCTCGGCGACCAACGGGCCGTCCGGGTCGCAGCTCAGCGGCGGCCGGGGGGAGCCGTCCACCCCGGTGACCGCCGGCACCTGGTGCTCCAGCGGCGACGGGAAGGCCGACACCAGGCTGTCGAGCAGCACGTCCAGCCCGACGCCGGTGGCCGCGCAGACCGGCGTCACCGGGTGGAAATGCCCCCGGGCGACCGCCTTCTCCAGGTCGGAGACCAGCACGTCGGTGTCGATCTCCTCGCCGTCGAGGTAGCGGTCCATCAGGGTCTCGTCCTCGCTCTCGGCGATGATCCCCTCGATCAGTTCGCCCCGGGACTCGGCGATGGCCGGCAGGTGCTGCGGGTCCGGCTCCCGGACGGCGGCGGGCAGCCCGGCCGAGTAGTCGTGGACCCGCCGGGTGATCAACGCGAGCAGCCCGGCGACCGACTCACCGTCGTCGCCGAGCATCGGCAGGTGCAGTGGGAGCACGTTGTCCCCGAAGACCCGCTGGCACAGCGCCACCGCCTCGTCGAAGTCGGCGCGCGGGTGGTCCAGCCGGGTGACCGCGACGGCGCGCGGGAGGTCGACGGCGGCGCACTCCTCCCACAGGGCGGCGGTGGCGGCGTCCATCCCGTCGACGGCGCCGACCACGAACAGGGCGGCGTCGGCGGCCCGCAGGCCGGCCCGCAGTTCACCGACGAAGTCGCCGTACCCGGGGGTGTCCAGGAGGTTGACCTTCACCCCGGCGTGCACCAGCGGGGCGCAGGCGAGGCCGACCGAGCGCTGCTGGCGTACCGCGGCGGGGTCGTGGTCGCAGACGGTGGTGCCGGCGGCGACGGTGCCGGCCCGGTCGATCGTGCCGGTGGCCGCGAGCAGCGCCTCGACCAGGGTGGTCTTGCCGACGCCGGAGTGCCCGACGAGCACCACGTTGCGTACCTGGTCGGGCGCGGTGACCACCGGCGCGTCGCCGGTGGCACCCTTCTCCTGGTTCTTCTGCGCCATCGCGGCGCACCTCCCTCAGCCGGTGGTGGGTGGCGACCGCCGCGCGCGACGGGAAGCGGCCCCGTCGGGTGCCGCGGCGATATCCTCCGGTGGCCCGGCGGTCGGCGAGCGGTCAACGGGCGAGGTGGTGAGCTGGCTCACCTTCCGCCCCGATCTCACACCCGCCGGAGGACCCGGCACAAGTCTCGTCGGGCGGGTCGGGCGACCGGCCGTACCGCCCGCCGTTGTCGGCCGTTATCGTGGGACCGCCATGGCGAAGATCTTCCAAGTGACGGCCCGCGCGGGGATGACCCGCGTCGTGGAGCCGGTCGCGCGCGGTCTGCTCCGCGCCGGCGTGTCCCCCAACGCGGTCACCGTGACCGGCACCGTCGGCGTGCTCGTCGGCGCGCTCGGTTTCGGCGCCCGCGGTCAACTGGTCGCCGGAGCGCTGATCGTGACGTTCTTCGCGCTGACCGACATGCTCGACGGGACGATGGCCCGGATGAGTGGCGGCTCGACCCGGTTCGGCGCGTTCCTCGACTCGTCGATGGACCGGGTCGCCGACAGCGCGGTCTTCGGGGCGGTCGCCTACTGGCTGGCCACCGAGGGCAACCACTCCGGGGTGGCCGCCGCGTTGATCTGCCTGGCCGCCGGCGGGCTGGTCTCCTACGTCAAGGCCCGCGCCGAGGGGCTGGGGATGACCGGCGACGTGGGCGTCGCCGAGCGCACCGAGCGACTGCTGATCGTCGGCGTCGGTGGGCTGCTCACCGGGCTCGGTGTCGGGCCCGCCCTGGAGATCGCCCTCTGGCTGCTCGCCGCCGTGTCGATCTTCACGGTCGGGCAGCGGGTGGCCCACGTGTACCGCCAGGCACAGCTGGTCGGCCGGGAGTGAATCTCACCGAACTCGGCTACGTCGCCGGCTGGCGGCTGGTCCGCGCGTTGCCCCGGCCCGTGGCCGCCGCCGCCTTCCGGGCGGGTGCCGACCGCGCCCACCGCACCCGCGGCAAGAGTGCCACCCGCCTGCGCGCCAACCTGCGCCGGGTGGTCGGCCCCGACCTGCCCGAGGCGGAGCTGGACGCACTGGTCAAGCAGAGTCTGCGGTCGTACGCCAGGTACTGGCTGGAGGCGTTCCGGCTGCCCTCGCTGAGCCGCCAGCAGATCCTCGACGGGTTCGACCTGGGCGGGTCGGACATGCTCGTCGCCGACGTGGCGGCCGGCCGGGGCGCGGTGGTGGCGTTGCCGCACGCCGGCAACTGGGACGCCGCCGGCGCCTGGGTGGCCGCCAGCGGCCTGCCGATCACCACGGTCGCCGAACGGCTCCAGTCGGAGGGCATCTACAAGCGGTTCCTCGCCTTCCGTCAGAGCCTCGGCATGGAGATCCTGCCCACCCACGGCGGTGCCCGGCCCGCCTTCGACGTGCTGGTGGAGCGGTTGGGCGCGGGCACTGTGGTGCCGCTGCTGGCCGACCGGGACCTGTCCGCCCGGGGCATCGAGGTGGACTTCTTCGGCGGCCGGACCCGGATGCCGGCCGGGCCCGCCCTGCTGGCCATCCGCACCGGCGCCCCGCTCTACGTTGCCTCGCTGTGGTACGAACCGGAGATGCCACGCGCGCAGTTGGAGGGCCCGTTGCCGGTGCCCGAACCGGACAGCGCACCGCTGGACGAGCGGGTCCGGGTGCTGACCCAGCGGATTGCCGACTGTCTGGCGACGGGCATCGCCCGTCATCCGCAAGACTGGCATATGGTGCAGCGGATGTGGCTGGACCAGCGGGGCTCCACCGACGGCGGGCCCACCGCGCCGCCACCCCCGGCCAGCGCCGGATCGGTCTGAGGGAGGGGGCGCCAGTGCGGATCGGCATCGTGTGCCCGTACTCCTTCGACGTCCCGGGTGGGGTGCAGAACCACGTCATGGACCTGGCCGAGGCGCTGCTCGGGCTGGGGCACGAGGTGAGCGTGCTGGCTCCCGCCGACGAGGAGTCGACACTGCCGCCGTACGTGGTCGCCGCCGGCCGGACGGTGCCGCTGCCGTACAACGGTTCGGTGGCCCGGATCGCCTTCGGGCCCTTCTACACGAACCGGGTGCGGCGCTGGATCACCCGGGGCGACTTCGACGTGCTGCACGTGCACGAGCCGCTGATCCCGAGCCTGTCGATGATGGCGGTGCTGTCGGCCCGGGGCCCGGTGGTGGCGACCTTCCACACCGCGCTGACCCGGTCCCGGATGCTGGCCGCCGCGCAGGGCGTCCTGCAGATCCTGCTGGAGCGGATCACCGCCCGGATCGCGGTCAGCGCGTTGGCCCGCAAGGTGCAGGTCGAGCACCTGGACGGTGGGGCGGTGGAGATCCCCAACGGGGTGGCGGTGGCGAAGTTCGCCGGGGTCGCGCCGCTGCCCGGCTGGCCGGGGGAGTGCACCACCGGCAGCGGCGGGACGCTGGGCTTCCTCGGCCGGTTCACCGAGGCCCGCAAGGGGTTCCCGATCCTGCGGGACGCCTTCGTCGCGCTGGCCCCGCACCGGCCCGGGTTACGGCTGCTGGTGGCCGGGCCGGGCGACCCGGACGACCTGTTCGGGCGGTTCCCGGCGGAGCTGCGCGACCGGGTGACGTTCCTCGGCCTGGTCTCCGAGGTCGACAAGGCCCGGATGCTGCGCAGCGTCGACCTCTACGTCGCCCCGAACACCGGCGGCGAGTCGTTCGGCATGATCCTCACCGAGGCGCTGGCGGCGGGTGCCACCGTGGTCGCCAGCGACCTGGACGCGTTCCGGCGGGTGCTCGACGGCGGGCGGGCCGGCCGGCTCTTCCCGACCGGTGATCCGGCCGGCCTGCGGACCGTCCTGGCCGAGCTGCTCGACGACCCGGCGCAGCGGGCCGCGTTGACCGCCTGCGGCGACCAGGTGGTGGCCCACTACGACTGGCCGGTGGTGGCCCGCCGGGTGGTGGAGGTCTACGCGGCGGCCATCGAGGCCACCGACGGTCGGGTCATCGACCAGGAGTGGGCGGGGCTGGGTGGTCCGAGGTGACCCCGACGATGCCGCAGCTGTGGGCGGTGTCGGTCGCCGCCGTCGTCGCCGCCCTGATCGTCGTCTACCTGGTCTGGACGGCCGGCCGGGTCGAGCGGTTGCAGACCCGGGCGGAGTCGGCGGCCCGCGCGCTCGACGCCCATCTGCTGCGCCGGGCCGCCGCTGCCGCGGTGCTGGCCGAGAAACACTACGGCGTGGAGCTGTACGCGGCGGCGCGGATCGCCCTGGACGCCCTCCCCGAGGAGCGTGAGGCGGCCGAGAACGACCTCACCCGGCAGTTGCGGGCGGTCCGGCTGGACCCGGCGGATTCCGCCTGCGGGGCGGTGATCGCGGCGAGCCGGCGGCTGGCCCTGTCCCGGCAGGTGCACACCGACCTGGTCCGGGACGCGCGCACCGCGCGGAGCCGTCCGCTGGTGCGGCTGTGCCGGATGGGCCGCCGCCACCCCTGGCCGCGGTACTTCGACATCGACGACCCCACCCTGGCCCTCCCCGCCGACGTCCCGACGGGCTGACCGGGGCTACTGACCGGCTGACCGGGCTACCGACCCGGCTGCGGCCCGGCGGCGTGCGGCCCGGGTCGCGGTGGCGGGCGGGGCCGGGCCGCCGGGCGGGCGCGGGCCGGGGTGGTGCGGCCCGGGGTGACGGGGGCCACAGGGCAGGCCACCGTGGGGCCGATTGGCTGTCGGAGCGGCGTCCGGGGCGTCATAGCATCAGCCGGAGTCAGCCCCTGAGCACGTCCGAGGAGTGATGGACCATGCCCGAAACGACCTCCCCGAACGCCGATGCCGCCCAGTCCCGGGGCACCGCCCGGGTGAAGCGCGGCATGGCCGAGATGCTCAAGGGTGGTGTGATCATGGACGTGGTCACCGCCGAGCAGGCCAGGATCGCCGAGGACGCCGGTGCGGTCGCCGTCATGGCGCTGGAGCGGGTGCCGGCGGACATCCGGGCCCAGGGTGGCGTGTCCCGGATGAGCGACCCGGACATGATCGACGGCATCATCGCGGCCGTCTCCATCCCGGTGATGGCCAAGGCCCGGATCGGTCACTTCGTCGAGGCGCAGGTCCTCCAGTCCCTCGGCGTCGACTACGTCGACGAGTCCGAGGTGCTGACCCCGGCCGACTACGCCCACCACATCGACAAGTGGGCGTTCACCGTCCCCTTCGTCTGTGGCGCGACCAACCTCGGTGAGGCGTTGCGCCGGATCACCGAGGGCGCTGCCATGATCCGCTCCAAGGGCGAGGCGGGCACCGGCGACGTCTCCAACGCCACCATGCACATGCGGAAGATCCGTCAGGAGATCGCCCGGCTCAGCTCCCTGCCGGCCGACGAGCTGTTCGTCGCGGCCAAGGAGTTGCAGGCCCCGTACGACCTGGTCAAGGAGGTTGCCGAGACGGGCCGGCTGCCGGTGGTGCTGTTCACCGCCGGGGGCATCGCCACCCCGGCCGACGCGGCGATGATGATGCAGCTCGGCGCGGAGGGGGTCTTCGTCGGCTCCGGCATCTTCAAGTCCGGCAACCCCGCCCAGCGGGCCGCCGCGATCGTCAAGGCCACCACCTTCCACGACGACCCGGACGTGCTGGCCAAGGTGTCCCGGGGTCTGGGTGAGGCGATGGTCGGCATCAACGTCGACGAGATCCCCCAGCCGCACCGGCTGGCCGAGCGCGGTTGGTGATCCCGGGGTCGCTGCCGCCGGGGCGGGAGGAGGGGACGTGGGTGGACCGGTGATCGGGGTGCTCGCGCTGCAGGGGGACGTCCGCGAGCATGTCGCCGCCCTGACCGGGGTCGGCGCGGACGTCCGTACGGTGCGTCGACCGGCCGAGCTGGACGCGGTCGACGGGCTGGTGATTCCGGGCGGGGAGTCCACCACCATGAGCAAGCTCGTGGACATCTTCGCGCTGCGCGCGCCGATCGACAAGCGGATCGCCGACGGGATGCCGGTCTACGGGTCCTGCGCCGGGATGATCATGTTGGCCACCGAGGTGCTGGACGGCCGCCCCGACCAGCGGGGCTTCGCCGGCATCGCGATGACCGTGCGACGTAACGCGTTCGGTCGGCAGGTCGACTCGTTCGAGGCCCCGGTGGAGATCACCGGGGTCGACGGCGGGCCGTTCCACGCCGTGTTCATCCGCGCCCCCTGGGTCGAGCGGGTCGACGCCGGTGTCGAGGTGTTGGGCCGGGTCACCGGTGGCCCGGCCGTCGACCGGATCGTCGCCGTCCGTCAGGGCAACCTGTTGGCGACCTCCTTCCATCCGGAGCTGACCGGCGACCTGCGTCTGCACCGCTACTTCGCCGACCTGGTCGAAGCCGCCCGCTGAGCCCGTACCGGGCGGGTTCCGCCTCCCCGGCAAAACGGGTCATTGGTGACGATTCCCCGGCGGGTCGGTGGTGGTGACGCGCCGGGTGTGACGGCGGGGTGGGTGCTCTCGGTAGGATTGCCGCGGTTCGGCGCGGGCACTGCCCGTCGCAGCCCTCCAGCGCGGCCGGTCCTGGCCCGGAGCCGGCGCGGCCAGCCGACGCGAGGCGTGAGTCAACAGACGGAGGTACGAGATGTCCGGCCACTCAAAATGGGCGACCACCAAGCACAAGAAGGCCGTCATCGACGCCAAGCGCGGCAAGATGTTCGCCAAGCTGATCAAGAACGTCGAGGTCGCGGCCCGGACCGGCGGCGGTGACCCGGCCGGCAACCCGACCCTCTTCGACGCCATCCAGAAGGCCAAGAAGAGCTCGGTCCCGAACGACAACATCGACCGCGCGGTCAAGCGCGGCTCCGGCCTGGAGGCCGGCGGCGCCGACTGGCAGACCATCATGTACGAGGGTTACGGCCCGAGCGGTGTGGCGATGCTGATCGAGTGCCTGACCGACAACCGCAACCGGGCCGCCACCGAGGTCCGCACGGCGTTGACCCGCAACGGCGGCTCGCTCGCCGACGCCGGCTCGGTGTCCTACATGTTCACCCGCAAGGGCGTGGTGATCGTCCCCAAGGCCGACACCACCGAGGACGACGTGATGATGGCGGTGCTCGACGCCGGCGCCGAGGAGGTCAACGACCTCGGTGAGGCATACGAGGTGGTCTCCGAGCCGACCGACCTGATCGCGGTCCGCACCGCCCTGCAGGAGTCCGGGATCGAGTACGAGTCGGCCGAGTCGGCCCTGATCCCCAGCGTCAACGTGCCGCTGGACGAGGACGGCGCGCGCAAGATCTTCAAGCTGATCGACGTCCTGGAGGACTGCGACGACGTGCAGAACGTCTACGCCAACTTCGACGTCTCCGACGACGTGATGGCGGCGGTGGACGCCTGACGGCCGTGCCGGCACACCGGTTCCCGCTGGGCGACGTGGTCGTCCGGCGGGAGATCCTGCGTGGTGAGGTCTGGTTCGGCTGCCCCACCATCTGCGTGGCGGACACCGACGAGCTGCTGGCGCTCTATCTGCCGCCGGGTGCCGAGTTCGGTTTCCCGGAGCGTGGCGTCTTTCCGTGCGGCCGGCACCCGTGGCAGACGGCGGGGCACACCGCCTGGTCCGGGCACGGCAAGCTGATGCTGCAAGGCCCCGGCGAGGCGCACTCGGTCGACGTCTTCTGGACCGGGCCGGACCGCACCTTCGCCGGTTGGTACTTCAACCTCCAGGACCCGCTGCGGCGTACCCCGATCGGGGTGGACACCCTCGACCACGAGCTGGACCTGTGGTGGGCGGCCGACGCCGACCGGTACGTCTTCAAGGACGTGGACCTGTTCGCCCAGCGCCTCGTCGAGGGGCGCTACCCGGGCATGGCGGAGGCGATCCGGGCCGAGGGGGACCGGATCGCCGCGCTGCTCGACGCGGGGCAGCGGTGGTGGGACGCGGGCTGGGCGCACTGGCGGCCGGAGCCGTCCTGGCCGGTGCCCCGCCTGCCGGCCGGCTGGGACGCGCTGCCCTGCTGACCTGCCGCCATGGTGCCGGCCGGTCGCGGTGGTGATCGAACTGACCGGTCCCGGTCCGACGCCCCCGTGAGCGCCGGACCGGGACCGGGGTTCAGGCGTCGACCCGGGTGGCGGAGCGACGCGCCTTCACCACGCTCTCGACGAAATCCCAGAGCGTGATCGCCGCGACGACCACGACCGTGACCCGGCTGGCGACGCCCAGCCCGTTGCCGTCACGCAGCCAGCCGAACCGGTCGACCAGGTCCGGGTTGAGCAGGCGGTCGGTGAGCACCAGCCAGATCAGCGGCACGGCGAAGGCCAGGTCGAGCAGGGCGTTGACCGCGACGAGCGGCCAGGTCCACCGCCCGGTGCGGTACTTGACCACCTCCAGCACCAGACCGGCCAGCAGGACGGCGGCCAGCACCGGCAGCCAGGACGTCCAGAGCGCGGGGTCGAGCAGCGGGATGCGCTGGCCATCGGTGTCCCGGACCCAGGACCGGAAGTGCTGCCAGGGCAGGAAGGCCAGGGTGAGCAGCACCATCGCCACCGAGGCGCAGGTGTCGGGGAGTCGGATGTCGCGTTCCACCGGTGTCTCCGGCAGTTTGTCGACGTCCCACTCGGGCAGCGTGAGCGAGGTGTTGGTGCGTTCCAGGATCGCGAAGCTCAGGGTCACCCAGAAGGTGATCTGCACGGCCGTCTGGAAGGCCACGCTGATGCCCGATCCGATGGCCCCGCCCGGGTTGTCGCCGACGGTCGCCTGGACCACTCCGACGATCACGCCGACCGCGCCGGGGATGGTGGTCAGCAGCCGGCGGAGCACCTGTTGCCAGACCAGGTAGTAGGTGGGGCCGATGAGCTGGAGCCGGCGGTCGGCGTACCGGGCGGCCAGGCGTTCCGGGTGGCCCAGCTCGGTGAGCACCTCGCGTTCGGCGGTGGCGCTGTCCTGTCCGCCGCCGACCCGGTCGTCGATCATGTCCTCGATGGCGGCCCGCAGCTCGGTGGCGATCTCCTCCCGCCGGGGTGCCGGCACCGCCCGCAGGGTGGCTGCGAGGTAGCGGTCGGTCAGGGTGTTCATCGGTCGGCTCCTTCGATCAGCCCGGTCACGGAGGTCTGTACGGCGGCGAGGTCGTCGAGCAGGCGGGCCAGGACCGTCTCCCCGTCGGCGCTGGTGCGGTAGAACTTGCGCGGCCGGCTCTCCTCGGTGTTCCACTCGCTGGTCAGCAGCCCCTGCTCCTCCAGCCGTCGGAGCAGGGGATAGAGGGTGTTGGCGTCGACCGGGAAGCCGTGCCCGGCGAGGCGTTGCAGCAGTGCGTAGCCGTAGCCGGGCTGGCGCAGGGCCAGCAGGCTGGCCACCACCACCGTGCCGCGACGCAGCTCCTGGAGATGGGTCCGCAGGACCTCCTCGCTGATCATGTCTCACACCATACTGTGTGTCACACACTAATGTCGAGCGAGACAGTAATGTGGGTAGCGCCACCATGCGGGCCGGGGCGTCGGGGAGAACCCCGACGCCCCGGCCCGGACCGGCGGTCAGCAGGAGCGGCCCTGCCGGAAGGTCCGCTCGACGTGGTCGGCCGGCCCGACCTGGAAGTAGCCCACGCCCGGCCGGATCGGGTGGCCGGTGAACAGCTCGACCCGGCTGCCGAACCGCACCAGGTAGGCCGTGGCGTCCCCGGCGTCGTTGTGGATCAGGGCACCCCGCGAGCCGTAGATCTGCGCCAGCTCGGCGAAGGACATGCCCACCGACGCCCCGGCCGGTGAGCGGGGCGGGGCGCCGGCGGTGCCCACCTCGACCAGCCGGCCGTCCCGGAAGGCCACCAGGATCACCCCGGCCCACTCGCCGGTGACCCCGGCCTGGACCACGCCGTCGCAGTCGACGACCGACCAGTCGATCAGCCCGGCCGAGGTGAGCCGGGTCAGCGACGCCCCGATCCGGAACGGCCCCGCCCCCCGGACGCTGAGCAGATCGGTGCTGCCGGCCGTACGGCCCGGCCGAAGGTCCACGGTGGAGCCGGACCGGACGCCGGGGTCGGAGCCCGGCCCGGCGGCCCCGGCCGGGCCGGCCGGGACGAGGGCGGCGAGGGCCAGCGCGCCGGTGAGCAGGATGGTGGGAAGACGATGCATGACGGCACTCCTTCGGTGGTACGGGTCTGTCGTTCTGTTGGTCTCCGCCCGGCCGCAATCCGTTCGTCGGCTTCCCGACTGCTCCCGGGTCTGACGGACGCCGGCACCCGTCGATGCCGGTTACCGTGCGGTGGGGGTGGGGCGATGAGCACTCCGGCGTGGATCGGGTCCTACCGGATCGAGCGGTTGCTCGGCGCGGGCTCCTTCGCGACCGTCTGGCTCGGCCACGACCCGGTCCTCGACTCCCGGGTGGCGATCAAGGTGCTGGCCGAGAACTGGAGCCACGACCTGCGGGTCCGGGAACGCTTCCGGGACGAGGCCCGGCTGCTGCGGCGACTCGACCACCCGCGGCTGGTCCGGGTGCACGCGGTCGGCGAACTCCCCGACGGCCGGCCGTACGCGGTGCTGGCCCTCGCCGACGGCGGCAGCCTGCGGGACCGGCTGGCCGCCGGGCCGCTGCCGGTGCCGGTGGCCCTGGCGTTGCTCGACGAGATCGCCGCCGGGGTGGCCGTGCTGCACCGGCAGCGGGTGGTGCACCGCGACCTCACCCCGGGCAACGTGCTCTTCGCCTCGACCGCCGAGGGCGAACGGGTGGTCATCGCCGATCTGGGCCTGGCCAAGGCGCTCGCCGCCGCGTCCGGGCTGACCGCCCGTGCCGGCACCCCGGGCTACATGGCTCCCGAGCAGGACGACCCGTTGGCCGTGGTGGACACCCGCAGCGACGTGTTCGGGCTGGGTCGGCTCGGCCTGCGGTTGTTGGGCGGCCCCGACCAGCGTGCGGCGGGGGTGCCCGGACCGGTGGCGGCGGTGCTGCGTCGGGCCACCGCTCCCCGCCCCCGCGACCGCTACCCCGACGCGGACGCCTTCCGGGCGGCGCTGCGCCGGGCCACCCGCCGGCCCGGCGACCCGGGCCCGGCGGGAGCACCGCCACCGGGGACCCGGTCCGCCGACAACGGTCCCCGCCCCGACCGGGTCGGCCGCGCCGCTCACCGTGACCACGCCGACCACGCCGGTCGGGCGGATCGGCTGGTGGCGGGGCCGTCGGGGTTCCGGCGGGGGGCGGCCCGCCGGCTCCGCCTGGTCGGGGCCGCTGCCCTGGCGCTCGTCGCGGTGGGGGTGACCGCCGGCGACGCGGGCGCCCCCGCGCCCGGTCCCGGACGGGGGCGCAGCGGGCCGGTGAGCGTCACCCTGCCGGCGGGCTGGCGGGCCGCCGGGACGGGCTGGGCCGGTCGGTACGACGCGCGGGGGCGGCTCGAACCGGCGCTGGTCGTCTCGCCCGACCCCGGTCGGTGGGCGACCGACCCGACGGTGCCCGGGGCCTTCGTCGGGCTCTCGGTCGGCCTGGCCCGGCGGACCACCCCGGCGGACTTCGTCGCGCAACGCCCGCATGCCGACTGCGTGGCGGTGCCCGTGCGTCGTACCCGACTGGCCGGCGTGGAGTGGGTGGTCGCCGGGTTCAGCTGCCCCGCGGGGCGTCCGGTGCTGGTCGAGGCGGCGGCCCGCGCCGGCCGGGACGGCCTGCTCTATGCGCAGATCGTCCCGCCTCCGGGCAGCGGGCCGGACTTCGTGGACACGCTGCTGGCCGGGGTGCGGATACGCCCGGCCGGCGGCTAGGCCACCACCACCACCGTGACCGGATATGTCTTGCCACCGTGTGGGATGGTCACCTGCACCGTGCCGGGGTGGACGAAGCGGATGTCCACCACCCCCGCCTCGTAGTGGCTGGAAACCAGGTCCTCCCGGTCCACTTCGACCTCGCCGGGCCCGATCCCCTGGATGCGGAGCACCCCGCCGACGCTCAGGCAGAGCGACTTCAGCAGGGCCAACTCGGTGTCGGCGACCACCAGGTCGTAGCGGACCGGGCCGAGACAGGCCTGCGGCCGGGGGCTCGTCGACGGCGGGCGGGTGCTGCCGGACGGGGTCCGACGCGGCGGCGCGGGGGTGTGCCGGGCCGACGGCGTGCTGACGGTGCCGACGACCGGCCCGGCCGAGGTGGGTGCCGCCGTGGTCGGGGCGGTCGGGGCGGTCGGGGTCGTGGGGGCGACCGTCGGGGTCGGCGACCGGACCGGGAGCGGAGCGACCGGGGTCGGTCCGCAGGCCGTCACGGGTACGAGCACCAGCAGGGTGATCAGTCGCCGGCCCCGCCGGGGGCGCTCACTCACCGGCCAGCCGTTGCCGGACCTGCCGGCGGGCCAGGTGGACCCGGGACTTCACGGTGCCCTCCGGCACGTCGAGCAGGGTGGCGATCTCCCGGTAGGGCAGGCCGAGCACGTCGCGCAGGGTCAGCGCCTCGGCGGCCTCGGGGCGGACCGCGTCCAACGCGTCGAGCAGGTCGAGCCGGGTGCCGGCGACCACGCTGGTGCGCCGGGGGTCGGGTGGGTCGGGCAGCGGCACCCCGCCGGCCTCGACCTGCCAGCGTCGACGCAGCGTCCGGTAGGTCGAGCGGGCCCGGTTGGCGGTGAGCCGGTAGAGCCAGGTGTGGAACGACGACCGGCCCTCGAACCGGCCGATGCCCCGGGCCACCGCGAGCAGGGCGTCCTGGCAGGCATCCTCGGCGTCCTCGCGGTGCGGCAGCAGCCGGCCGCAGAGCCGCAGCACCTCGGGGCGCACCGCTGTCAGCAGCGCGTCGAGCGCACCCGGCTCGCCCCGGGCGGCGGCGCCGGCCAGGTCGTCTATGTCGTTCGCGAGGAGCATTACCGGCTCCCTGTCCGCCGTGATGTGGTGCCGTAGAGGCTATGCCGCGGGACCGGACGGCGGGTTCCCGAGTCGGCCAGCCGACCGACGCGGCCGACCGACGTGGCCGCTCGACGGGCCGCCGGACGGGGACGCCCACCTCCTACCGTCCGAGTTTCATGTCACACCGCGCAAGTTTGCAGTGCCTGCATCTTTGTTCCTAGGCTCCGGGGCATGACCATCGACGAGGGGCTCGGGCGACGGGACCGCAAGAAGCGGCAGACCCGCGCCGCGTTGGCCGCCGCCGCGCTGCGCCTGGTCGCCGAGCGGGGGTTGGACCAGGTCACGGTCGAGGAGATCAGCGAGGCGGCGGACGTCTCCGCGCGGACCTTCTTCAACTACTTCGCCACCAAGGACGACGCCCTGACCGGCGACACCGAGGGGGACCGGGAACGGGTGCTGCGGGCGCTGGACACCGTGCCGGCGCAGGTGCCGGCACTGCGGGCGATCCGGTTGGCCCTGGCCGGGGTGATCGACGAGGTGGAGGGCGATGCGGCGTTGTGGCTGCTGCGGATGCAGGTGGTGATGCAGCACCCGGTGCTGCTGGCCCGGCTGGTCTCCGGCAACGCGGCGACCGAACAGGCCATGGTCGAGGCGCTCGCGGCGCGTACCGGCCACTCGTGCGACGACGGCTATCCGGCCCTCGTGGTGGCGGTCACCGGCGCCGCGTTGCGGACCGCCATGGTCCGCTGGGCCACCGGCGGTGGAGCCCGCCCCCTGGCCGAACTGCTCGACGAGGCGTTCGCCGCCGTCGCCGCCGGGCTGCCCGACCCCCGTACCGGCGGGGTCGTCGACCCCACCACCGACCCGCCCGGCGCGACCGCGTCGGGCGGGCAGCGCACACCTGTGAGGAAACGTCCATGACCGCAACTGCCGCACCGACCGATCCGCCCGGGGCGGGTGCCGGCCGAATGTCCCACCGGGAGGTCCTCCAGGCCCTCTCCGGCCTGATGGTGGGCATGTTCGTGGCGATCCTCGCCTCGACGGTGGTGGCGAACGCGCTGCCGCGCATCATCGCCGAGCTCAACGGCAGCCAGACCGTCTACACCTGGATCGTCACCACCGAGCTGCTGGCGATGACCGCCACCGTCCCGCTCTGGGGCAAGATGGCCGACCTCTACAGCAAGAAGCTGCTCATCCAGCTCTCGCTCGGCCTGTTCGTGGTCGGCTCGCTGATCGCCGGGCTCGCCCGCACCGTGGAGATCCTGCTGGTCAGCCGGGTCGTGCAGGGCATCGGCGCCGGCGGGATGACCGCCCTGGCGCTGATCGTGATGGCGGCCATGATCCCGCCCCGTGAGCTGGGCCGGTACGCCGGCATCTTCGGCGCGGTGTTCGGCGTCGGCACCATCGCCGGCCCGCTGATCGGCGGGGTCCTGGTCGACACCTCCTGGCTGGGCTGGCGCTGGTGCTTCCTGATCGGCGTGCCGTTCAGCCTGCTCTCGATCGCCCTGCTGCAACGCACCCTGCACCTGCCGGAGGTCCGTCGCAAGGCGCGGATCGACTGGTGGGGCGCGGTGCTGATCACCGCAGGCGTGTCCACCCTGCTGGTCTGGTCCTCGCTGGCCGGGCACCGGTTCGCCTGGGCCTCGGGCTGGACCGCACTGATGGTCGTCGGCGGGCTGGCGCTGCTGGCCCTGGCGGTGTGGGTCGAGTCGAGGGTCCCCGAGCCGATCATCCCGTTGCGGATCTTCCGCAGCCGTACCGTCACGCTGACCACGGTCGCCAGCGTGCTGGTCGGGGTGGCCCTCTTCGGCGGCACGGTCTTCCTGTCGCAGTACTTCCAGACCTCGCTCGGCAAGTCGCCGACCGTCGCCGGCCTGATGAGCCTGCCGATGATCCTCGGCCTGCTGGTCTCCTCCACCGTCGCCGGCCAGCTCATCACCCGGTACGGCCGGTGGAAGGCCTACCTGGTGGCCGGGGCGGCCGTGATGACCGTCGGCATGCTGCTGCTGAGCACCATCGACGCCGACACCGGCGTGCCGCTGCTCTCGCTCTACATGGCGGTGCTCGGCACCGGCGTGGGCATGCTCATGCAGAACCTGGTCCTCGCCGCGCAGAACGACGTGCCCGCCCACGAGTTGGGCGCGGCCACCTCGGTGCTGACCTTCTTCCGCAGCATGGGCGGCGCGATCGGGGTCAGCGTTCTCGGCGCGGTGCTGGCCAACCGGGTCACCGGGCTGCTGACCGAGCGGCTCGGCCCGGCCGCCGGTGCCACCGGCGGCGGCACCACCGAGGTGCCCGACCTCTCCGCGCTGCCCGCCCCGGTCCTGGCGGTCGTGCGGGACGCGTACGCCACCGCCACCTCGGAGCTGTTCCTCATCGGCGCCCCGATCGCCTTCCTCGCCCTGGTCGCGGTCGTGTTCATCCGGGAGAAGCCGCTGCACGAGGTCAGCGGCGACGAGCGCGCCGAGCAGGAGGCGGCGGCCCTGACCGCGATGCACTGATGTCGACACGACGGTCCCGGGCACGGCCTCCGGTCCGGGACCGTCGTCGTCGACCAGCGGGGGACCATCGGGTCCGGGGAGCCACCCGTGGTCGATCGTGACTGAACTCGACAGCCCCGTGCTGCGGTGTCGTCGGGAGTGGATCTCCGGTGCCGGGGACTAGGTGGTTTCTACCGATGCGAGCCTGATGAGCACCTTGGCAGGATCGGCTCCATGAGCGAATCAGCGAACGACAGTAAGTCCGGTAGGAGGAGGTTGATGTCGCTGGGTGTTCGAGCCAGGACGGCCCTCGCGGTGCTGGTGGCCGGCGTGCTGCTCGCCCCGGCGGTGCCGGCGACGGCAGCGCCACCGGCCGAAGGGCCGCCGACAGCAGGGGCGGCGGCGGGGCCCGCCCGGTCGACACTGGTCAGCCCCTGCCAGTTGCCCACGCCGGTGACCGGGTGGCAGCACGAGGGACCGACCAACTACGCCACCTGGCTGCCGCCGAGCGGCACCGTCCGGGGCATCGTGCTGTTCGTGGACTTCACCAACGCGGCCCCGGTCAGCGGGGAGCGGGCCGGCCGGACCAGCACGTTCGGCGCCGCCCCGAACGTCTTCACCCAGGCCTCGTACGGTGCGCTGAACCTCCAGTTGACCTTCGACACCACGTGGCGGCACATCCCGCAGACCCACGGCAGCTTCGCCGGCTACCAATCGAACTTCTTCACCCAGCGGTCGTACCTGGCCGCCGCGGTGGCCGCCGCGGACTCCGCGATCGACTTCAGCCTCTACCAGATCGTCTACGTGGTGCCGCCGAAGTCCGCGACGACCTTCGACATATCGCCGGCGTGGGTCGCGGCCCCCGGTGACGGAGTGACCGCCGACGGGGCCGAACTGCGCCATGCCGTCACCTTCGGTCAGGACGTCGACTACTGGGGCTACAAGATCCTCAACCACGAGACCGGGCACCTCTTCGGGCTGCCGGACCTCTACTCGTACAACTCGGCCGACAGCATCCACCGGGCGGTGGGCGGCTGGGACCTGATGGGCCTCATCTCCGCCCGGGCTCCCGACCTGTTCGCCTGGCACAAGTGGAAGGCGGGATGGCTCACCGACTCCCAGATCGACTGCCGGACCACGACGGGGAGCGCGTCGGCGGTCCTGACCCCCCTGGGTACGACCGGTGGCACCAAGGCGGTGGTCGTCCACACCGGCGGGAACACCGCCGTGGTGGTGGAGAACCGGCAGATCAGCGGGCTCGACGTGTCGTCGGGTTGCTTCCAGCCCGGAGTGCTGGTCTACCGGGTGACCACCTCGGTGTTCAGCGGGGGTGCCTCGCCCGGCGGGAGCGTTCCCCCCATCGGCGGGCCCTTCCCGGTCGAGGTGGTCGACCGTACCCCCGGCTCGGATGTCACCAGTTGTGGCACGGACGAGAAGGCGCTGGTCAACGCCACCCTCACCGCGATCGGCCACACCGTCACCTACGGCGGGGTGACCGTGCAACTGACCGCCACCCCCGGGAACAACCGTGAGGTCTCCGTCACCGTCGTCTGATCCGCGGGCGACGCCGGTGGCGTCGTGGGGGTGCCCCCGCCCGACCGGGCGGGGGCACCCCTGTCCGCGTCGGCGGCGGGCTTTGCGGGGCCGCGCGGTGACTGTCGGTGTACGGCGTGCGGGACCGCACGACCTCCGCGCGGAGGTCTCCGCGCGGCGGGTTCAGTGGCTTCCCCGGGCGGCGCTATCGTGGACCGGCCTGATCTCGTGACCCATGATCCGATCCGGGGGGACGCCACGCATGGGCGATTCGTTCGCGCATCTGCACGTGCACACCGAGTACTCGATGCTCGACGGGGCGGCCCGGCTGAAGGACCTCTTCGCCGAGGCCAACCGGCTGGGGATGCCGGCGGTGGCGATCACCGACCACGGCAACATGCACGGCGCGAACGACTTCTACAAGTCTGCGATGGCGGCCGGGATCACCCCCATCCTCGGCGTCGAGGCGTACGTGGCGCCGGAGTCGCGCTATCACAAGGCGCGGGTCAAGTGGGGTCGGCCGGAGCAGAAGAGCGACGACATCTCCGGTAACGGCGCGATCACCCACAAGACCATGTGGGCGCGCAACGCGCAGGGCCTGAAGAACCTGTTCACCCTCAACTCGCGCGCGTCCATGGAGGGGCACTACGTCAAGTGGCCCCGGATGGACATGGAGCTGATCGCCGAGCACGCCGAGGGGATCATGGCGACCACCGGCTGCCCGTCCGGCGCGGTGCAGACCCGGCTGCGACTCGGCCAGTTCGACGAGGCGCTCAAGGTCGCCGCCGCCTACCAGGACATCTTCGGCAAGGAGAACTACTTCCTGGAGATCATGGACCACGGGCTCTCCATCGAGCAGCGGGTCCGGGAAGATCTCATCACGATCGCCCGCAAGCTGGACATCCCGCCGGTGGTCACCAACGACTCGCACTACACCCACGAGGCGCAGGCCGAGGCGCACGACGTGCTGCTCTGCGTGCAGACCGGCAGCAACGTCGCCGACCCCAACCGGTTCCGGTTCGAGGGCGGCGGCTACTTCGTCAAGTCCGCCGACCAGATGCGCGCGGTCGACTCCTCGGAGTTCTGGCAGCAGGGCTGCCGCAACACCCTGCTGGTCGCCGAGAAGGTCGACCCGAGCGGGATGTTCGAGTTCCACAACCTGATGCCGCGCTTCCCGGTGCCCGAGGGGGAGACCGAGGAGTCGTGGTTCCGCAAGGAGACCTTCAAGGGGTTGGCCCGCCGCTACCCCGGGGGCATCCCCGAGGGCCACGTGGTGCAGGCCGAGTACGAGCTGGGCGTCATCAACCAGATGGGCTTCCCGTCGTACTTCCTGGTGGTCGCCGACTTCATCCAGTGGGCCAAGAACCAGGGCATCGCGGTCGGTCCGGGCCGTGGCTCGGCCGCCGGCTCGCTGGTCGCGTACGCGCTGGGCATCACCGACCTGGACCCGATCCCGCACGGCCTGATCTTCGAGCGGTTCCTCAACCCCGAGCGGGTCTCGATGCCGGATGTCGACATCGACTTCGACGAGCGTCGGCGCGGTGAGGTGATCAAGTACGTCACCGACAAGTGGGGTGAGGACAAGGTCGCCCAGATCGCCACCTTCGGCACGATCAAGGCGAAGGCCGCGATCAAGGACTCGGCCCGGGTCCTCGGCTTCCCCTACGCGGTCGGCGACCGGATCACCAAGGCGATGCCCCCCGCCGTGATGGGCAAGGACATCCCGCTCACCGGCATCTTCGACCCCAAGCACCCCCGGTACGCCGAGGCCGGCGAGATCCGCGGCCTCTACGAGTCCGACCCGGACGTCCGCAAGGTGATCGACACCGCCAAGGGCATCGAGGGGCTGATCCGGCAGACCGGCGTGCACGCCGCCGGGGTGATCATGTCGGCCGAGCCGATCATCGAGCACATCCCGCTGACCCGCCGGGACGCCGACGGGGCGATCATCACCCAGTTCGACTACCCGACCTGCGAGTCGCTCGGGTTGTTGAAGATGGACTTCCTCGGCCTGCGCAACCTGACGATCATCGACGACGCGGTGAAGAACATCCAGCTCAACCACGGTCGGGAACTCGACCTGCTGGGCCTGGAGCTGGACGACAAGCCCGCCTACGAGCTGCTCGCCCGGGGCGACACCCTCGGGGTGTTCCAGCTCGACGGTGGGCCGATGCGCTCGCTGCTGCGGCTGATGAAGCCGGACAACTTCGAGGACATCTCCGCCGTGCTGGCGCTCTACCGGCCGGGCCCGATGGGCGTCGACTCGCACACCAACTACGCGCTGCGCAAGAACGGCCTCCAGGAGATCACCCCGATCCACCCGGAGCTGGAGGAACCGCTGCGGGAGATCCTGGCGCCCACCCACGGCCTGATCGTCTACCAGGAGCAGGTGCAGCGCGCCGCGCAGATCCTCGCCGGCTACACCCTCGGCCAGGCGGACCTGCTGCGCCGGGCGATGGGCAAGAAGAAGAAGGAGATCCTCGACAAGGAGTTCATCCCGTTCCGGGACGGCTGCCGCGAGCGCGGCTACTCCGACGCCGCGATCCAGGCGGTCTGGGACGTCCTGGTGCCGTTCGCCGGGTACGCCTTCAACAAGGCCCACTCCGCGGCGTACGGCCTGGTGTCGTACTGGACGGCGTTCCTCAAGGCGCACTACCCGGCCGAGTACATGGCGGCGCTGCTCACCTCCGTCGGTGACGACAAGGACAAGATGGCGCTCTACCTGTCGGAGTGCCGCCGGATGCGGATCCAGGTGCTGCCGCCGGACGTGAACACCTCCGCCGGCCCGTTCACCCCGGTCGGCAAGGACATCCGGTTCGGCCTGGCCGCGGTCCGTAACGTCGGCGCGAACGTGGTCGCGGCGATCATGCGGTGCCGCGAGGAGAAGGGCGAGTACGCCGACTTCTACGACTTCCTGTCCAAGGTCGACGCGGTGGTCTGCAACAAGAAGACCATCGAATCGCTGATCAAGGCGGGCGCCTTCGACTCGCTCGACCACACCCGCAAGGGCCTGCTCGCCGTGCACGCCGACGCCATCGACGCCTTCGCCGACGTCAAGCGCAAGGAGGCCGTCGGCCAGTACGACCTGTTCGGGGCGGGCTTCGGTGACGCCGACACCGGCAGCACCACCGTGATGCCGGTCATCGGCGACGCGGAGTGGGACAAGCGGGACAAGCTCGCCTTCGAACGCGAGATGCTCGGCCTCTACGTCTCCGACCATCCGCTGTTCGGGCTGGAACACGTCCTCGGCGCGGCGGCCGACACCACCATCGCCGCGCTCTCCGAGGAGGGCACCGTGCCCGACGGGGCGGTGGTCACCCTGGCCGGCATCCTCTCCGGCGTGCAGCGCCGGGTCACCAAGCAGGGCCGGGCCTGGGCCTCGGCCGCGTTGGAGGACCTGGCGGGTGGGGTGGAGACGCTGTTCTTCCCGAACACCTACGAGGTGATCGGCCAGTACATCGCCGAGGACGCGATCGTGGTGGTCAAGGGCCGGGTGGACCGGCGCGACGACACCCCGCGGATCATGGCGATGGACATGTCCATGCCGGATGTCAGCAGCACCCCCGGCAGCAAGCCGGTGACGCTGACCATCCCGGTGCACCGCTGCACGCCGCCGCTGGTGGAACGGCTCAAGGAGACCCTGGTGCTGCACCCGGGCGACACCGAGGTGCACGTCAAGCTGCTCAACGGCGGCAAGGTGACCACCCTGCGCCTCGGGCCGTTCCGGGTGGCCGCCACCACCGCGCTGATGGGCGACCTGAAGAGCGTCCTCGGCCCCGCCAACGTGAGCTGACCGACCCGCCGGGCGGGTGGTCACCCCGCCCGGGGGTCGTCACCCCGTTCGGCGGATGGTCATTTGCCGCCGGTCACGATTCCCGGGTTGATGCACAGCCCCGGGGTGCTGCCGTTCTTCTCCGCGATCTCCAGGCAGCGGGACACCTTGTCGACCTTGGCGTTGGTCTCGGTGATCTGCCGCTGGATGTCGGCGTTCTTGCGGTCCTGTTCGAGGTTGCGGGTCTGGGCGAGCTTGTCCTGGAACGCCTTGATGTTGCCCTCGGTCTTGTCGTCGTGGTTGACCCGGGTGATGGTGACGGACAGGATGTCGACGTCGCCGGAGAGCCGGCCCTCGGCGTTGCCCCGGATGCCCTCGGAGAACGGCTTGAGGTCGACGTTCAGGTTGCCCGTCCGGGCGTCGATCTTCTCCAGCGGGTTGTAGGTGGCGAAGGCGTCGTTGACCGCGCTGTCCAGCTGCACCCCCACCCGCTGGCCCCGGAAGCTCTCGAAGTCGCCCTTGTAGTCCATGAACTGCTTCGGCGCGTTCTCGGGCTTGACCTGCCACTCGATCAGCACCTCCACGCAGGCGTCGGCGAGGGTGCCGGTGCGGACCCGGACACACTGGTCGCCGCCGATGTGGTCGTACTTCTGCCGGCCGGCGTCCCACTCGCCGACCTTCTGCCAGGGGGCGACCCACTTGAGGCCGGAGCCGGTGACCTCGCCGGTCGGCTTGTTGAAGCTGGTGACGATGCCGACCGAGCGGATCGGCACGGAGTGCGCGCTCGACCCCACGCCGAAGAGCAGCATCCCGGCGAGGCAGCCGAGCGCGACCAGCGCGGAGACGCGCTTGACGCCCTGATTGTGGGCGATGAGCAGCACCGCACCGGCGATCGCCAGCCCGATGGCGAAAATGACGGCGAACGTGAAGCCGACCGGCATGGAGGATCACCCTTCCGGGTTCGTCACAATGTTGATCTTCAACCTAGGGCACCCTGTCAAGCTCTCGGCCGGACACCGGTCGGGCTCGCCGCGGCCCTGACCGCCGCCGCCCTGCCACCCGCCGGCCGGCAGGGCGCCAGGCCGGGTGCCCCTGCCCCGGTGGCCTGGCCTGGGGCACCCGGCCAGGCCACCGGGGCCGGATTGGCGCTGACGCCCACGCCGGGGGAGTGGTTAGCGTCGGTGGCATGGAGCTGGAACAGGCGCGCAAGCTGTGGCAGCCGGAGCCTGGCTGGTTGAACACCGCGAGCTACGGGCTGCCACCCCAGCCGGTCTGGACGGCGGTGCAGGACGCGCTGGCCGACTGGCGGGTGGGGCGTACCTCGTGGGAGGTGTGGGAGGAGGCGACCGGGCGGTCCCGGGAGGCCTTCGCCGGGCTGGTCGGGGTGCCGGTGACGGACGTCGCGGTGGCCAGCACCGTGTCGCAGCTGCTCGCGCCGATCGCCGCCGCCCTGCCCGCCGGGGCCACCGTGGTCGTCCCGGAGGTCGAGTTCACCTCCAACCTGTTCCCGTGGCTGGTGCAGCAGGAACGGGGGGTGCGGGTGCGCACCGTGCCGTTGGCCGGTCTGCGGGACGCGATCGACGCCGGCACCGACCTGGTGGCGTTCAGCCTGGTGCAGTCCGCCGACGGGGCCGTCGCCCCGTACGCCGAGATCGTGGCCGCCGCCCGTGCACACGACGCGCTGGTGGTGGTGGACGCCACCCAGGCGTGCGGGTGGCTGCCGTTCGACGGGTCGCTGGCCGACGCGGTCGCGGTGGGGACGTACAAGTGGCTGGTGTCGCCGCGCGGCGCGGCACTGGCCTATCTGAGGCCGGCGCTACGGGAGCGGATGCGCCCCGACGCCGCCGGCTGGTATGCCGGCAAGGACCCGCACGCCACCTACTACGGTCCGCCGCTGCGGTTGGCCGACGACGCCCGCCGGTTCGACATCTCCCCGGCCTGGTTCAGCTGGGTGGGCACCGCGCCGGCCCTGGAGCTGGTCGCCGCGCTCGACCCGGCGGTGATCGGGGCGTACGACGTGGCGTTGGCGAACCGCTTCCTGGCCGGGCTGGGCCGACCGCCGGGCAGCAGCGCGATCGTCGCGGTGGAGGTGCCCGACGCGCGGCAGCGGCTGGCGCGGGCCGGGGTCCGGGCGGCGGTGCGGGCCGGGCAGATCCGGGTCGCGTTCCACCTCTACACCACCGAGGCGGACGTGGACCTGGCACTGGAGGCGCTCACCGGCTGAGCGACGCAGATAATCCACCGACGGCGCATCCGAACCGGGCCGTCCGGGCGAACCCCCTGGTAGTGGTGAGCTACCCGGGAGGTGCGTCTGGTGTTGACCGATCCGATGCCGGTCGAGGTCGTCGAGACGGCCCACAAGCGGCTCTCGGCCGCCGCCGAGGACCTCGACGCGAACCTGGTCGCCGCGCTGGTGCTGGAGTTCGCCGCCGACGCCGGGGTGGCGGCGGTCTGGGAGGGGCTCTGCGTGCCGCTGCTGGCCGGGCTGCGCGGGCGCGACGCCGCTGAGATCGCCGTCGAGCACGCCCTGTCCGAGGGCATCCGGATCGGGCTGGACGTGCACCGGCGTGATCCCGTCCGGCAGTGGCGCGCCGACGGCGTGCTGCTCGCCGGCGCCGAGCACGAGGCGCACTGCCTGGGCCTGCACGCGGTGGCTGCCGCCCTGCGCGAGCAGGGCCGGGGCTGCCTGCATCTCGGGCCGGCCCTGCCCTGGGTGGCGCTGCGGTCCGCCGTGCTGCGGGCCCGCCCGCGGATCGTGGTGGCCTGGTCGCAGACGCCGGTCACCGGCCGCGCGTACCGGCTGGTCCGCTTCGGCCGCGACTTCCCGGGGGTACGCGTGTACGCTGCCGGGCCGGGGTGGATCGAGTCCTTACCGCCCCCGTCGACCCGGCTGACCAGCTTCTCCGCCGCCCTGGCCGCGTGCGGCGTGCCGGTCTGAGTGGTGGTGTCCCGCTCGATCGGGCGTGACCCGCACCACAAACGATACGAACCGGTGCCGTATCGAAACCCGATCCTCGTAGGGTGAGTGCTGTTACGAGTCTGCCTCGTCTCGTATTGCGCGGACGGGCGAACCGGGGGGAGCACCACCACAATGCAACCGCACGAGAACACCGGGCATCCGAGACGATGGGCGATCCTCGGTGTGCTGGTGATCAGCCTGCTCGTCGTCGTCCTCGACAACACCATCCTCAACGTCGCCCTGCGTACCCTGGCCGACCCGGTGCACGGGCTCGGGGCCAGCCAGGGCGAGCTGGAATGGGCGATCAACTCCTACACCCTCGTCTTCGCCGGCCTGCTGTTCACCTTCGGGGTGCTCGGCGACCGGGCCGGCCGCCGCCGGTTCCTGCTCATCGGCCTGGTCCTGTTCGGCCTGTCGTCCCTGCTGTCGGCGTACGCGCAGAGCCCCGGCCAGCTGATCGCGGCCCGTGCGTTGATGGGCATCGGCGGCGCGGCCATCATGCCGGTGACCCTGTCGATCATCTCCAACGTCTTCGACCCCCGGGAACGGGGCCGCGCGATCGGCGTCTGGGCCGGCGCGGTCGGCCTGGCGGTGGCGATCGGCCCGATCCTCGGCGGCGCGCTGCTGGAGCACTTCTGGTGGGGTTCGGTATTCCTGATCAACGTGCCGGTGGTAGTGCTCGGCGTGCTGCTGGTCGCCCTGCTGGTGCCCGAGTCCCGGGACCCCCGGCCGGGCCGGGTCGACGTGCTCGGCGTGCTGCTCTCGGTCGTCGGGCTGGTCGCGCTGACCTACGGCATCATCGACGGCGGCGAGCACGGCTTCGGCCGGCCGACGGTCTGGGCCGCCATCCTGGGCGGAGTGGCGGTGCTGGCCTGGTTCGTGGTGCACGAGCGGCGCAGCGACCACCCGTCGCTGGACGTCCGACTGTTCCGGGTGCCCCGGTTCGCCGCGCCGGTGGCGATCGTCGGCCTGGTCTTCTTCGCCGCGATGGGCGTGATGTTCTTCAGCTCCTTCTACATGCAGCTGGTCCGGGGCTACAGCCCGCTGGAGACCGGCCTGTTCTTCCTGCCGTTCGCCGGGGCCCAGCTGGTCTTCGCGCCGCGCAGCGCCGCGATGGTGCGCCGGTACGGCGGCCGGGCGGTCGCCACGGTCGGCCTGGTGCTGACCTCCGTGGCGCTGGCCGCGTTCGCCTTCATCGACGTCGACACGCCGATCTGGGTGGTGCTGGTGGCCTTCTTCCTCCAGGGCGTCGGGATGGCGAACATCATGCCCCCGGCCACCGAATCGATCATGTCGGCGCTGCCCCGGGAGAAGGCGGGCGTCGGCTCGGCGGTGAGCAACACGGTCCGTCAGGTGGCCGGCGCGCTGGGCGTCGCGATCCTCGGCTCGGTGCTCTCCGCGGTCTACCGGCAGGACATCGCCGCCACCGTCGACGGCCTGCCCGCCCCGGCCCGGGAGGCGGCCACCGAGTCGGTCTCCGGGGCGTACGCGGCGGCGGCACAGCTCGGCCCGGCGGCGCCGAAGCTGATCGCGGCGGCCAACGACGCCTTCGTCTCGGCCATGCACTGGGCGGCGGCGATCTCCGCGGTGGTGGCCGCCCTCGGCATCCTCATCGTGCTGCGCTGGATGCCGGGCCGGCCCGCCACCGCCACCGCCGACACGCCGGTGGCGGAACGGGAATTGGCCGGAACCACGTAGGTTCGCAGAACGATGTCTGACGTGAACTCCACCGCCGATGCTCCGCGGTCGCCCGGGCGACCGCGGAGCGTCCGCGCGGACGAGGCCATCATCGAGGCCACTCTCGACCTGCTCGCCGAGGGCAGCACCATCGAGGCGTTGTCGATCGAGGCGATCGCCGCCCGCGCCGGGGTGGGCAAGGCCACCATCTACCGCCGCTGGCCGGGCAAGGACGCCCTGCTGCTGGACGCCCTGCGCCGGCTCAAGGGGGTCGTCGCGCAACCCGCCGGGCACTCCGTCCGCGACGACCTGGTGCTGCTGGTCGGGGCCGTCGGGCACAACATCGACCCCCGGGCCGAGCGGATCATGCCGTGCCTGGTGCCCGAGGTGAACCGCAGTCCGGACCACTTCCAGCTCTACCAGAACATCATCGAACCCCGGCGGAAGCTGATGCGGGAGGTGCTCCGCCGGGGCGTGGCCAGTGGCGAGTTGCGCGCCGATCTCGACATCGAGGTGGCGATGGCGCTGCTCACCGGGCCGATGCTGGTCCAACGACTGCTGCGCTGGCACCCGGATCTGGACGACCGGCTGCTCCCCGAGAAGGTCGTCGACGGCGTGCTCGACGGCCTGCGGGCCGACTGAACCACCGCCGGCCGGCGGTGGGTAGGTCCCGGGCCGGCGGCCCGCCCACCGGCGGTGGGGCCGGGGGTGGCCGGCGTGTCCGCTCACCAGCCCGTCGGGGCGGCCCAGTAGGGTGTCGAACACACGTACTGCCGAGGGGTCGGGGAGGAGGCGGCGTGCGCGTGCTGGGCGTCGACCCGGGGCTGACCCGGTGCGGGGTCGGCGTGGTCGAGGGCGTGCCGGGCCGCCCCTGCTCGCTGGTCGCCTACTACGTCGTCTACACCGATCCCGCCGACGACCTGTCGCTGCGCCTGCTGCACCTGGACCGGTCGTTGACCGACCTGGTGGCCGAGCACCGGCCCGACGCGGTCGCCGTCGAGCGGGTGTTCAGCCAGCACAACGTCCGCACCGTGATGGGCACCGCCCAGGCCAGCGGGATCGCCGTGCTGGCCGGGGCGCGGGCCGGGCTGCCGGTGCAGACCTACACGCCGAGCGAGGTCAAGGCCGCGGTGACCGGCTCCGGCCAGGCCGACAAGAAGCAGATGACCGCCATGGTCACCCGGCTGCTGCGGCTGGCGGAGCCGCCCAAGCCGGCCGACGCGGCGGACGCCCTGGCCCTGGCCATCTGCCACGTGTGGCGGGGCGGCACCCGGTCCAAGCTGGCCGAGGCCGCCGACCGGGTACGACGAGGAGGAGCGCGATGATCGCCAGCGTGCGCGGCACGGTGACCGCGACCGGTCCGGACCACGCGGTGGTGGAGGTCGGGGGGATCGGCCTGGCCGTGCAGTGCGCCCCCGGCACCCTGGCCGAGCTGCGGGTCGGCCAGCCGGCCCGGCTCGCCACCAGCCTGGTGGTCCGGGAGGACTCGCTCACCCTCTACGGCTTCGCCGACGACGACGCCAAGCAGCTGTTCGAGCTGCTCCAGACGGCCAGTGGGGTCGGCCCACGGCTGGCCCAGGCGGTGCTGGCCGTGCACACCCCCGACGCGGTCCGCAAGGCCGTCGCCAACGCCGACACCGCCGCCCTGACCCGGGTCCCGGGGATCGGCAAGAAGGGTGCCGAGCGGCTGGTCCTGGAGCTGCGCGACCGGATCGGCCCGGTGCCGGTCGGCACCGACGGCGCGGCCGGGGTGACCGCCGGGGCCTGGCCGGACCAGGTCCGTCAGGCGCTGGTCGGGCTCGGCTGGACGGCCGGGCAGGCCGACCAGGCGGTGGCCGCGGTGGCGGAGACCGTGGAGGGTCCCACCCCGCCGGTGCCGGTCCTGCTCAAGCAGGCCATCCGACTGCTGGGCCGGACCCGATGACCGGCGTGCGACGGTGGGCACGGTCGTGGCCGGGGCGGCCGGCATGACCGGCGACGGCCTCGTCTCCGCGTACGCCGACGACGCGGAGCGCGACGCGGAGGTCAGCGTCCGGCCGAAGCGGCTGGACGAGTTCATCGCCCAGCACCGGGTCCGCGACCAGCTCGACCTGCTGTTGCAGGGCGCGATGCGGCGCGGCGCCCCACCCGACCACATCCTCCTGTCGGGGCCCCCCGGCCTCGGCAAGACGACGTTGGCCAACATCGTGGCCGCGGAGCTGGGTTCCGGCATCCGGGTGACCAGCGGGCCGGTGATCGAGCGTTCGGGCGATCTGGCCGCCATCCTGACCAGCCTCGCCGAGGGCGACGTGCTGTTCATCGACGAGATCCACCGGATCGCCAAGCCGGCGGAGGAGCTGCTCTACAGCGCGATGGAGGACTTCCGGGTCGACGTGATCGTCGGCAAGGGGCCGGGGGCGACGGCCATCCCGCTGGACGTGGAACCGTTCACCCTGGTCGGTGCGACCACCCGGTCCGGCCTGCTGACCGGCCCGATGCGGGACCGGTTCGGCTTCGTCGCGCACCTCGACTTCTACTCCCCGGCCGACCTGGAGGCGCTGCTGCACCGGTCGGCGCGCATCCTCGGCGTGCCGATCACCCCGGAGGGGGCGGTGGAGATCGCCGGCCGGTCCCGGGGCACCCCCCGGATCGCCAACCGGCTGCTGCGCCGGGTGCGCGACTACGCCGAGGTCCGGGCCGAGGGCGTGGTCACCCTGGAGACCGCCCGCGCCGCCCTGACCGTGTACGACGTGGACGCCCTGGGCCTGGACCGGCTGGACCGGGCGGTGCTGACCGCGCTGGTCGACTCGTTCCGGGGCGGGCCGGTGGGCCTGTCCACCCTGGCGGTGGCGGTGGGGGAGCAGCCGGACACGGTGGAGGAGGTCTGTGAGCCGTTCCTGGTCCGGGCCGGTCTGCTGGCCCGGACGCCCCGGGGGCGGGTGGCCACGGAGGCCGCCTGGCGGCACCTGGGCCGTACGCCGCCAAATGGTACATTTGGCATGGAAGCCCCCGCGGTGCCCGATCTGTTCTCGAACGCGCCCGATCCACCGTGATCTGTTCGTGATCTGCGTCGCATTCGGTGTTCCCAGGTGCAGGGATTAGACTCGCCGCGGTCTGTACAGGATGTGAATATCCGCCTCCGCTCCGGCGCGCACCGCGCCGCGACGGGGGCCAATGGGAAGGTCGCACACCGTGCTTTACGCAGCACAGTCCGGCGGAGGCGCCGGCAGCCTGACGCCGATCATCATGATCGCCCTGCTCTTCGGGGTCATGTACTTCATGATGATCCGGCCGCAGCAGAAGCGCCGCCGCGAGGCCGAGGCCATGCAGTCCGCGCTCGGCCCCGGTGACGAGGTCGTCACCATCGGCGGGCTCTACGGTGCGGTCGTGGGCGTCGAGGACGACACCGTGCTGCTGGAGGTGGCCCCCGGCGTGCAGTCCCGCTATGCCCGGCCGGCCATCGCCCGGGTGGTCACCCGGGCCGAGCGTCCGGAGGTCGACGAGCCGGTCACCGAGGACGCGGAAGCCGTCAAGGAGTGAGTGTCACGCCCACCCCGCCGGGGTGGGCGTGACAGGACAACTGGATAGGTGGGCCGGTCCCCGGGGCCGGCACGCGCGCCCTGCCGTCCGACGCCCCCACGTCGGCGGTGGTACGCCGTGCCGAACGGTCGGGAGCGGTCCGCGCAGAGCACGTCGGGGCGGGACCCCCGCTCCGACCTCGTCGCCGCTGCGCCGGCGGCGCGACCGTTACAGGGAGACAGACAGCCGTGGCACCACCTCAGGGACAGATGCGCCCCGGGCGGCAGCTCGCCGTGCTCGGGTTCATCTTCGTCGTCCTCTATTCCTTGGTGTTCTTCTCGGGCGGTGCCAGCGGCGGCTGGAAGGACCGGCTGGAGCCACGGCTCGGCCTGGACCTCATCGGTGGCACCCGGCTGACGCTGGAGGCGACCAACAGCATCGACGGCAAGCCCCCGACGTCGGCCAACCTGGAGGAGGCCCGGCAGATCATCGAGAGCCGGGTCAACGCCTACGGGGTGGCCGAGGCGGAGGTGGTCACCGAGGGCAACCGGAACATCGTCATCTCCCTGCCCGGTGAGAACCGGGAGCTGACCGACGTCGGCAGCGCCGCGGAGCTGCGCTTCCGCAAGGTGCTCAAGGCCGCCGACGGCAGCGGCACGGTCGCCGCCCCGGCGACCCCGGCCCCGTCCGGCAGCGCCTCGCCCGCCCCGTCGGGCAGCGCGTCGCCGAAGGCCTCCGGGAGCGCGTCGCCGAAGGTGACCGGCTCGCCGAGCGCCGGTGGACAGGGCGGCGGCGCCCCCGCGCCGAGCGCCAGCGCGAGCGCCACCCCGTCCGGGTCGGCCTCGCCGAGCGCCCCGGCCGCCTCGCCCAGCGCCAGCGAGGCACCGGTGTCGCAGAGCATCGAGGAGCAGCGCAAGGCCGTCGAGAAGAAGGTCGGCACGCCGGCCTGGGCCGCCGCGAGCGGGCTCCAGGCTCCGGCCGACCTGGCCACCAACCCGGCCCTGGCGGAGACGCTCAAGCCGTTCGGCACGCTCTCCCCGCAGGAGATCGCGGTGCTGACCCCGCAGATGCAGTTCAACGTGCCGACCATCACCTGCGCGCAGCTCGACAAGCGGCCCCCCGCGTCGATCAAGGACGAGAAGCAGCAGGCGGTCGCCTGTGAGGGCGGTGCCGCCAAGTACCTGCTCGACCAGGCCAAGGTGCTCGGCACCGACGTCAAGGACGCCAACGCGGTCCTCGACCAGGCCAGCACCTGGGTGGTCAGCCTGAACTTCACCGGCGACGGCCAGTCCAAGTGGACCGAGCTGACCCGGGAGGCGTTCAACAACACCGGCGGTGGCTGCGACCAGACGGCCCTGGGCCAGGACGGCAAGTGCCGGGTGGCGGTGGTGCTGGACAACGAGATCGTCTCCTCGCCCGAGATCCAGGGCGTGCTGACCGGCGACTCGCAGATCACCGGCAGCTTCGACAACACGTCGGCGAACGCCCTGGCCAGCCAGCTGCGCTACGGCGCGCTGCCGGTCACCTTCGTGCCGCAGGAGCAGCAGAACGTCACCGCGACGCTGGGCGACAGCCACCTGCGGGCCGGCCTGCTGGCCGCGGGCATCGGCATGCTCCTGGTCATCGTCTACTCGTTCTTCTACTACCGGCTGCTCGGCTCGGTCATCTTCCTGAGCCTGGTGCTCTCCGCGCTGCTCGTCTTCGGCGCGCTGGTGGTGCTCGGCCGGTCGATCGGCTTCACCCTCACCCTCGCCGGCATCGCCGGCATGATCGTCTCACTCGGTGTGGCGGCGGACTCGTTCGTCATCTACTTCGAGCGACTCAAGGACGAGATCCGGGAGGGGCGCAGCCCACGCAGCGCGGTGCCCCGGGCCTGGATCCGGGCCCGCCGGACGATCGTCTCGGCGAACGCGATCACCCTGATGTCCGCCGTGGTGCTCTACATCGTCTCGGTCGGCACGGTGAAGGGCTTCGCCTTCGCCCTCGGCCTGGCGACCGTGCTCGACCTGGTGGTCGTCTTCCTCTTCCGGCACCCGATCATGACGATGTTCGCCCGGACCCCGGCGTTCCTGTCGCCCCGGGTCAGTGGCCTCGGTCGGGCCCTGCCACCCCGGTCGGCCGACCCGGGCACCGCCCGCAACTCGCGCGTCAAGGAGGCCTGAGATGGCTAAGAGTGGTCTGGCGTCCCGGCTCTACCGGGGCGAGGCCGGTCTCAACATCGTCGGCCGGCGCAACCTGTGGTTCGCGGTCGCCGGAGCGCTGGTGCTGGTCGCCGTGCTCAGCTTCGCGGTCAACCGGTTCAGCCTGGGCATCGAGTTCGCCGGCGGCAACTCGTTCCAGGTGCCGGCCAGCGTCGGCACCCTGGAACAGGCCGAGGTCAAGGTCAACGACGCGTTGGCGGCCGAGGGCGGCGGCGCCGAGGTGGTGACCGCGCAGAAGGTCGGCAGCACCAGCGGCGAGTACTACGAGCTGCGCACCTCGCAGCTCAGCGCCGACCAGGCCAACGCGGTCAAGGCCGAGATGGCGCAGGAGTTCGGCATCAACGCCGACCAGATCAGCGGCAGCCAGGTCAGCGAGGCGTGGGGCAGTCAGGTGACCTCCCGGGCGTTGCTCGGCCTGATCATCTTCGTCCTGGTGGTGGCGGCCTACCTGGTGCTGCGGTTCGAGTGGCGGATGGCGGTCGCCGCGATCATCTCGCTGTTCATGAACCTGATCCTCACCGCCGGCGTCTACTCGCTGGTCGGCTTCGAGGTCACCCCGTCGACGATCATCGGGTTCCTCACCATTCTGGGCTTCGCGCTCTATGACGTGGTGGTGGTCTTCGACAAGGTCCAGGAGAACACCCGGGGCATCACCGCCAACAACAACCAGACCTACGGCGAGGCGGCCAACCTGGCGCTCAACCAGAGCCTGATGCGGTCGTTGAACACCTCGGTGGTCGCCCTGCTCCCGGTCGGCGGTCTGCTCTTCATCGGTGCCGGCCTGCTCGGCGCGGGCACCCTGAAGGACCTGGGCCTGGTGCTCTTCGTCGGTATGGCGATGGCGTTCCTGACCTCGATCCTGCTCTCCACCCCGCTGCTGGTGCTGCTGAAGAACAAGGACCCGCGGATCGAGGCGCACACCAAGCGGGTGCTGGCCCGGCGCGGGGCGATCGCCCGGGGCGAGATCGCCCCGCGCGGCGCGGCCCGGCCGTCGGCCGCCGACGACGCTGCCGACGAGCCGATCGACCCCGAGGCGGCGGCCCTGGCCGGCAGCGCGCCGAAGGTCGGTTCCCGGCCGGCGGCCAAGCGGGCGACCGGTGCCCGGGGCGGTCGCCCCAGCGGCGGCGGGGGCAACCGGCCCGGTGGCGCGAAGCGGCGCTGACCGACAGGCGACCCGCCACACGCCGAGTCGACGGCGTCCGCCATGCTGTGCGAGCAGCATGACGGACGCCGTCGTCGTATCGAAGGAGAACCGACCACCGTGACGGAGACCCACAGCACCGGGGTACGCGGAGACAGCGGCCCGGAAGCGGCCCGACTGGTCGCCAGCCGGGTGCTGGACGTGCCGGACTTCCCCAAGCCCGGGGTCATGTTCAAGGACCTGATGCCGCTGTTCGCCGACGGTGACGTGTTCCGTGAGGTGATCGACGGCATCATCGACCACCACGGGCGGGACAGCTTCGACATCGTGGTCGGCATCGAGGCCCGGGGCTTCGTGATCGCCGCCGCGATCGCGTACGCGACCGGGTTGGGGGTGGTGCCGGTGCGCAAGGCGGGCAAGCTGCCCCGGCCGGCGTACTCGGCCTCCTACGCCCTGGAGTACGGCGAGGCGACGCTGGAGGTGCACCAGGACGCCTTCACCGCCGGGCACCGGGTGCTGGTGGTCGACGACGTGCTGGCCACCGGAGGCACCGCCGAGGCGACCCTCGACCTGGTCGAGCGGGCCGGTGGCACGGTGGCCGGGTTCACCGTACTGCTGGAGTTGGGTTTCCTGGGTGGGCGGGAGCGGCTGGCCGGGCGGGCGGTCCATGCCCTGCTGACCGTGTGACGCCCCGGTCGTCCCGACGACCTGGGACGGACCGTCCGGCGGAGCGGCACGGCACCTACCGTGCGGGTAGCATTGCCCATTGCTGACCGGGCGATCACCCGTCCGGGCGGCAGGTAGGGCGTCGACCGGGGGTCGACGGGTAACGCCATCGGCCCCGACGGCGGCCGATGGGAACACGCCGGCGCGACGGCCGGTTGGAAGACAGGCGTCGGCCGCACGGCCGGCGTTGGTCCCGGCGATCGGTGAGGAGGCCGGTGTCCCACGATGTCGTCCCTCCGGTGGAGGGCACGGTGCACCCGACAGGCGACGCTGACGGCACGGTGACCGATCGGAAGAACGATCCGCCGGCCGGCCCGGCGGGGGTCGGCGACGACCCCGGTGCCGCGCCCGACGGCATGGTCCTGGAGTCGTCGCCCGACGACGATCCGTCGCCCAGCGCCGGTTTCGCGCTGTCCAACGCGCCGACCGGGCGTCGGGTGCGGGCACGGCTGGCCCGGTTCAACGCCCCCTGGCAGAGTTCCCAGGTCAGCGAGGTGCTCGAACCGCTGATCGCCAGCCACCGGGAAAACCATCCCAAGGCGGACGCCCGGCTGCTCCAGCGGGCCTTCGACATGGCCGCGCGTTGGCACTCCGGTCAGTACCGCAAGTCCGGCGACCCGTACATCACCCATCCGCTCGCGGTGGCGACCATCCTGGGCAACCTGGGGATGGACACCACCACGCTGGTGGCGGCGCTGCTGCACGACACCATCGAGGACACCGAGTACACCCTCGACCAGATGCGGGCCGACTTCGGTCCCGAGGTCACCCTGCTCGTCGACGGCGTGACGAAGCTCGACAAGGTCAAGCTGGGCGACGCGGCCAAGGCGGAGACGATCCGCAAGATGGTCGTGGCGATGGCGAAGGACCCGCGGGTCCTGGTGATCAAGCTGGCCGACCGGCTGCACAACATGCGGACGCTCTCCTTCCTGCCGGCGCCCAAGCGCGAGCAGAAGGCCAAGGAGACGCTGGAGATCCTGGCCCCGCTGGCCCACCGCCTCGGCATGAACACGATCAAGTGGGAGCTGGAGGACCTGGCCTTCGGCACCCTGTTCCCCAAGCGCTATGAGGAGATCCTGCGGCTGATCGGGGAGCACCAGCCGCAGCGGGAGTCGCTGCTCAAGCAGGTCACCCAGAAGGTCGGCACCGACCTCAAGGCCGCCAAGATCAAGGCCGAGACGACCGGCCGGCCGAAGCACCTCTACTCGATCTACCAGAAGATGATCGTGCGGGGTCGCGACTTCAACGACATCTACGATCTGATCGGGGTGCGGATCCTGGTCGACACGGTGCGGGACTGCTACGCGGCGCTGGGGGTCATCCACGCCAACTGGCAGCCGGTGCCGGGTCGGTTCAAGGACTACATCGCGATGCCCAAGTTCAACATGTACCAGTCGTTGCACACGACGGTCATCGGGCCCACCGGCAAGCCGGTGGAGATGCAGATCCGCACCTACGCGATGCACCGCACCGCCGAGTTCGGCATCGCCGCGCACTGGAAGTACAAGGAGCACAAGGGCACCCAGATCGTCGGCCCGCCGGCGCACATCGACGAGATGACCTGGCTGCGGCAGTTGCTGGACTGGCAGCGGGAGGCGGCCGACCCGTCGGAGTTCCTCGACGCGCTGCGTTTCGACCTGTCCAGCCAGGAGGTGTACGTCTTCACCCCCAAGGGGGACGTCATCCCGCTGCCGACCGGGTCGACGCCGGTGGACTTCGCGTACGCGGTGCACACCGAGGTGGGGCACAAGTGCATCGGGGCGCGGGTCAACGGCAAGCTGGTGCCGTTGGAGTCGACGCTGTCCAACGGCGACGTGATCGAGATCTTCACCTCGAAGTCCGACACGGCCGGCCCGACGCAGGACTGGCTGAGCTTCGTCAAGAGCCCCCGGGCGCGCACCAAGATCCGCCAGTACTTCAACAAGGAGCGGCGCGAGGAGGCGATCGAGGCCGGTAAGGACTCGATCGTCAAGGCGATGCGTAAGCAGGGCATGCCGTTGCAGCGGATGCTCACCTCCGACGCGCTGATGGCGATCGCCCGGGACCTGCACCTCGCCGATGTCGCCTCGCTCTACGCGGCGGTCGGCGACAGCCAGGTGTCGGCGCAGTCGGTGGTGCAGAAGCTGATGGCCGCGTACGGCGGCGAGGAGGGCGCGGCGGAGGACATCGCCGAGACCGCCGTCGCCACCCGCCCGCCGCACAGCCGGCAGAACAGCAGCGATCCCGGCGTGGTGGTGCGGGGCGTCAGCGACGTCTGGATCAAGCTGGCCCGGTGCTGCACGCCGGTGCCCCCGGACTCGGTCTTCGGGTTCGTCACCCGCTCCGGCGGGGTCAGCGTGCACCGCGACGACTGCGCCAACGCCGAGGACCTGCGGGCTCAGGCCGAGCGGGTGGTGGAGGTCAGTTGGAAGCTCACCTCCGCCTCCACGTTCCTGGTGGCCATCCAGGTGGAGGCCCTCGACCGGCACAAGCTGCTGGCCGACGTCACCCGGGTGCTCTCCGAGGAGCGGGTCAACATCCTGTCGGCGACGGTCACCACCACCCGGGACCGGGTGGCGGTGAGCCGGTTCAGCTTCGAGATGGCCGATCCGAAGCACCTGGGGCACCTGCTGGCCGCCGTCCGTAAGGTCGACGGGGTCTTCGACGCCTACCGGGTCACCTCCGGCGCCTGACGGGCCAGGGACCCCGGTAGGTGGCCCAGCCGACCGTCCGGGAGGCGTCGTCAGGTGGTGCCCCGGCAGGCGGCCCACCCGACTCCGGGAGCCGTGCGTAGGTCTCCGGGAGCCGTTCCGACACCGAGGTCACGAAAGCGCCCGCCGGCTCGGCCGGCGGGCGCTTCGTCGTACCGGAGGGTCAGCCCTCGATGTCGCTCATGGTCAGCTTGGTGATGGTGACCTCCTTCTTGGGGTGGCCACCCCCGGCCTGCTGGGCGTACGCCTTGTCGTCGCCGGCCGCGCCGACCTGCTTGACCAGGTCCATGCCGGAGGTGACGGTGCCCAGCACGGTGTATTTCGCGTCGAGCTGCGAGTCGCCGTAGACGATGAAGAACTGGCTGCCGGTGCTGCCCGGCTGCCCGGAGTTGGCCATCGCGATGACACCCTCGGGGTAGGGGGGCCGCTTGTCGGTCGGCAGGTTCTCCTCGGCCAGGCCGTAGCTCGGCCCGCCGGTGCCGTCGGTCTGCCGCCAGCCGGCGCCGGTCGCGCTCGGGTCACCGCACTGGAGCACCTTGATGCCCTCGGTCACCAGCCGGTGGCACTTGGTGTTGTCGAAGAACCCCTTGCTGGACAGGTGGGTGAAGCTCCCCGCGGTGCAGGGCACCTTCGTCCGGTCGAGCTTGGCGACGATCGGGCCCAGGTTGGTCTCCAGGGTCAACGTCTGGGTGCCCTTGTTGGCCTGCTGGTTGGGGGGCAGCCCGACATCCTTGATCTGGGCGGGCCGGCCCTCCTTGGGCGCCTCGGTGTAGGTGCACTGCGAGAAGCCCTCGGTGCCGGCGGCCTGCTGCTTGCTGTCGTCGTCGTCGCCACCGAGGCTGGCCGCCAACCAGACGGTGCCGGCGACCACGAGCACCAGGATCGCGGCGGCCCCGACGATCGCCTGCGTCTGCCGGCGCTTGCGGGCCTTGGTCGAACGCTCGGCCATCTCCCGCTCAAGTCGGGCCCGCGCCGCCGCGCGCTGCCGCTCTCTCGTGGACGTCACGGTCACTCCTCCTGGGCTTTTCTCTGGCGCGGCGTGGCCGCAGGTACGGGTGGTGGGCCGGCTCAGCCGGCGCTGGGGCTGGCCGCCGGGGACGCGGCCGGGGAACCGGTCGCCGGAGCCGGCGCGGCCTGCGCCTCGCCGACGGTGAGCTTGCGGATCACCACGTCGGTCTTCGGCTTGACCTTGGCGCCCGCCCCGTTGTCCAGGGTCGGCAGGGCGCCGATCTTCTCGACCACGTCCAGCCCGCTGGTGACCCGGCCGATGATCGGGTACGCCGGCTGGGCCGGGCTGAAGTCCTTGAAGAAGAGCAGGAACTGGCTGCCGTTGGCACCCGGCGGGTTGCTGATCATCGCGACCGTGCCCTTCGGGTAGGTCGGCGGTTGTCCGGGGGCCGGGCTGGCCGAGGGGCTCGCCTCGGGCCCGGTCGGCACGTTCTCGTTGTAGAACGAGTAGGTGGGGCCGCCCAGGCCGGTGCCGCTCGGGTCGCCGCAGCGCAGCGCGCCCTCGGCGGTGATCTCGTGGCACTTGGTGTTGTCGTAGAACGAGGCCCCGGCCAGGTGGGCGATGCTCGCACCGGCGCAGGGCGCCGCGGCGAGATCCAGCTCGGCGGTGACCGGGCCGCCCTGGTCGGTGTCGATCGTCATCGTCCGTACCCCGGTGGTGGGCAGGCCGGTGGTGGCCGGGGTGCCGACGTCCTTGAGGCTGGTGTTGGCACCGGCGTCCTGCGGCGTCCAGAGGCAGACGTCCTCGGCGGCCTTCTGCTCGGGGTCCCGGTCGAAGGCGCCCAGCCCCCAGGCGGCGCCGGCCACGATCAGCACCAGCACCACGGCCGCACCGACCCCGGCCTGGATCTGTCGACGCCGCCGGGCGGCGACGGCCCGCCGGGCCAACTGCCGATCGAGCTTCTCCCGCGCGAGCTTGCGCTGCCGGTCCCTGCTGGAAGCCACCCGTGCTCCCCTTCCTCTACCCTGGTCGTCACCGGCGGTCGGGCCGTGCGCGCCCGCCGTGTTCGCAGGTGCGCCACGCCACACGCCCGCCAGAGTGTACGGGTACCTGCTGTGAAAGTGGTGTACGAGGGCCGGGCTGGGTTTATCAAAGTGCGTCACTGTGCTCCACGGGGTCCCTGGACGGGTGGGCGCGGATATCGGGTCGCCGGTGGCGACTAGGCTGCCCAGGAGACGGACGGCTCGAACGAAAGGGGAGCGGACGTGCTCGTGGCCGGCTTTCCCGCGGACGCCTTCGGCACCAACTGCTATGTGGTGGCGACCGCGCCGGGGGAGCAGTGCGTGGTGGTCGATCCCGGCATCGGGGTGCTCGACCGACTCGACGCCGTGCTCGCCGAGCACCGCCTGCACCCGGCCGCCGTGCTGCTCACCCACGGCCACCTCGACCACACCTTCTCGGTCGCCCCGGTCTGCGGCGCGCGCGGCATCCCGGCGTACGTGCACCCGGAGGACCGGGAGTTGCTGGCCGACCCGACCAAGGCGCTCTCGATGGACCTCACCGCGCTGTTCGGCGGTCGGCTGCCGTACACCGAGCCCGACGACGTGGCGGAGCTGACCGACGGGGCGACGCTGGCGCTGGCCGGCCTGGAGATCACCGTCGACCACGCACCGGGCCATACCGGCGGGTCGGTGCTGTTCCGGTTGCCCGGTGTCGGCTCGCCCTGGGAGGCGGAGCAGCTCTGCCTCTCCGGTGACGTGCTCTTCGCCGGCTCGATCGGTCGCACCGACCTGCCCGGCGGCAGCATGCCCCGGATGCTGACCAGCCTGCGGGAGAAGGTCCTCCCGATGGCCGACGACACCGTCGTGCTGCCCGGCCACGGCCCGGCGACCACCATCGGCCGTGAGCGGGTGCGCAACCCGTACCTCGTCGACGTGGCGGGCCCCGGCGACGCACGCCCGGCCGCGCCCGCCCGCGGTCTCTAGCCTCTCCTCCGCGCCGCGCGCGGACCTCCGATCTCACCGCGCCCGGCGCGGACCCGCAAGGAGTACGCCATGAGCAAGCCCACGCCCCTGTCCGGCTTCCCGGAGTGGACCACGTCGCAGCGGATGATCGAGCAGTTCGTCCTGGACCGGATTCGGCAGACCTTCGAGCTGTACGGTTTCGCGCCGTTGGAGACCCGGTCGGTGGAGCCGCTGGACCAGTTGCTGCGTAAGGGGGAGACCTCCAAGGAGGTCTACCTGCTGCGCCGGTTGCAGGCCGACGCCGACGGCCCGGCCGGTGACGACGCGCTCGGCCTGCACTTCGACCTGACCGTGCCGTTCGCCCGGTACGTGCTGGAGAACGCGGGCAAGCTCCAGTTCCCGTTCCGCCGCTACCAGATCCAGAAGGTGTGGCGGGGTGAACGCCCGCAGGAGGGGCGCTACCGGGAGTTCCTCCAGGCCGACATCGACATCGTCGACCGGGACACCCTGCCGGCGCACTACGAGGCGGAGATGCCGCTGGTGATCGGGGACGCGCTGCGTGCGTTGCCCATTCCGCCGGTGCTGATCCAGGTCAACAACCGCAAGATCTGCGAGGGCTTCTACCGGGGCATCGGGCTGACCGACCCGGAGGCGGCGCTGCGTGCGGTGGACAAGCTCGACAAGATCGGCCCGGCGAAGGTGACCGAACTGCTGGCCGAGACGGCCGGGGCGAGCGAGGCGCAGGCCAGGGCGTGCCTGGCGCTGGCCGGGATCTCCGCCCCGGACGCCTCCTTCGCCGACGCGGTGCGCGCCCTCGGGGTGACCGATCCGCTGCTCGACGAGGGCATCGCCGAGTTGGTCGCGGTGGTGGAGACCGCCGCCGCGCACGCGCCGGGGCTCTGCGTCGCCGACCTGCGGATCGCCCGTGGCCTGGACTATTACACCGGCACCGTGTACGAGACGCAGTTGCGCGGCTACGAGCGGTTCGGCTCGATCTGCTCCGGTGGCCGGTACGACAACCTGGCCAGCGCCGGCGCCGTGTCGTACCCGGGCGTCGGCATCTCGATCGGGGTGACCCGGCTGCTCGGGCTGCTCTTCGGGGCCGGGGCGTTGTCGATCTCGCGCAGCGTGCCGACCTGTGTGCTGGTCGCGGTCGGTGCCGAGGAGGAGCGGGCGGGCAGCAACGCGATCGCCGAGGCCCTGCGGTCGCGGGGGATTCCCGCCGAGGTGTCGCCCAACGCAGCGAAGTTCGGCAAGCAGATCCGGTACGCCGAGCGGCGCGGCATCCCGTACGTGTGGTTCCGGGGCGCCGAGGGGGACCAGGTCAAGGACATTCGCTCGGGCGAGCAGGTGAACGCCGTACCCGGGGAGTGGGCGCCGCCGCGTGTGGACCTGAAACCGCTGGTCGGCTGAGTCTCAGTTACTGGCGCGTACGCCGACGGGGACCTACGGTGGCGTAAGTTACGCCACCGTAGGGAGGGGCCCCTGTGACCGAACTGAGCCAGACCGCGCTGCTCCACGAACTCGAACCCGTGGTCGCCAAGAACCTCGACCGTCACCTGGCGGTGGCCAAGGAGTGGTTCCCGCACGAGTACGTGCCGTGGAGCGAGGGGCGGACCTTCGACGGCCCGCTCGGCGGCGAGGCGTGGTCGGAGGGGGACTCGACGCTGCCTGACATCGCCCGGACGGCGCTGATCGTCAACCTGCTCACCGAGGACAACCTGCCGTCGTACCACCACCAGATCGCCAGCCTGTTCGGGCCGGACGGGGCGTGGGGGACCTGGGTGGGCCGGTGGACCGCCGAGGAGGGCCGGCACGGCACCGCCATCCGGGACTACCTCACGGTGACCCGGGCGGTCGACCCGGTGGCGCTGGAGCGGGCCCGGATGGTGCACATGACCGCCGGCTACAGCAACTCGCACGACTCGTCGATGCTGCGCTCGCTGGCGTACGTGTCATTCCAGGAGTTGGCGACCCGCATCTCGCACCGCAACACCGGCCGGATCACCGGCGACCCGGTGTGCGAGGCGCTGCTGGGTCGGGTCGCGGCCGACGAGAACCTGCACATGATCTTCTACCGCAACCTGTTGGGCGCGGCACTGGAGGTGGCCCCGAACCAGACGATGCGGGCGATCGACGAGGTGCTGGGGGACTTCCAGATGCCCGGGGTGGGCATCGAGGGGTTCACCCGCAAGTCGGTGGCGATCGCCCTGGCCGGCATCTACGACCTGCGCCAGCACCGCGACGACGTGGTGGCCCCGGTGCTGCGCCAGTGGGACGTGTTCAACGTCGCCGGCCTGGACGCCGAGGGTGAGGCCGCCCGGGACCGGATCGCGGCTCACCTGGACGGCCTGGAGCAGGCCGCGTCCCGGTTCGAGGAGAAGCGCGACGCCCGGGCCGCCAAGTTGGCCGCCCGCGCCTGAACGGCTGCTCCGAACCGTCCACCCGCGTCCGCCCCGTGCGGGGCCAGGCGCGGGTGGACGGTTCGGAGTCCTGCACCACCGCCTCGACCGCCACCGCCCCTTGACCGCCACCGCCTCGACTCTCCGAGGTGGTGTGCGCAGGCGGTGCGGGTGCGGGTGCCGGGTGAGCGCGGGCATCGCTCGCCGCGCACCGGATGGCGCGCCCGGCAACACCTTGCGGGTCACCCTGGGTGACCGTCGGGGTGGGTAACGCACCGTCACCGACGGATGCCCCCAACGTTCCCACCCTTCCGCCCTTTGCTCTGCTGCCGTCGCGGCACCACCGTGCCTGGCCTGCGGTGGGGTTAGTGATCTTTCGCCCGGGTGCTCCGAGTTCCCGCTACCCCTCGTGACTGTCGCCGAGAGGGCAGCAGAGCAAAGGAGGCGAAGGGTAGGTGGTGGGGGTCGGATCGTGGTGGCTGAACGTGACAGGCCGCAGATGGCCCTTCCTGCCCGGCCCCGGCGCGACTCGCGAGCTGTCGCGCCGGTGCTCCCGGCGGGTCGTCGCCCGGCCGGATGAGCCCGGGAATCGGGGCCGGTGACAGCGGGCGTGACGACGGCTCCCGCCGACGGGATCGGCCCTGCTGGCAGGGGTCTGACATAGATGTGTCCGAGGTGTTGCCTGACCGTCACATCGGCCGGCGGGGTGAATCCGGGCAAACTCATGTCTTGTTTACGATCTTAAATATGTGAATACTTCATTCTCTCGGCCGATTTTCCCCAGGTCGGCCGGGTTGCCCCCGGGTGCGTCCCTGTGACGCTGCCCGTCGCCCCCTTCCGGAGGTTGTTACATGCGACCCACGAGGTCATCGCTCCGCCACGTCGCCGCCGTCGCTATGGCCGGCACCCTGGTCACCAGCGCGCTGATGGGCGCACCCGCCCAGGCGGCCCCCGCCTCGCCCGCATCTCCCGACGCCGCCGCCAGCCTGGCCGACCGCCTCGGTGACCGTGCCGCCGGCACCTACGCCGACGCCAACGGCACGATGGTCGTCGCGGTCACCGACTCCGCCGCCGCCCGGCAGGTCCGTGCCGCCGGCGCCACCCCGAAGCTGGTCACCCGGGGCGCGGCCCAGCTCCGCTCCGCCACCGCCGAGCTGGAGCGCTCGGCCAAGATCCCGGGCACCGCCTGGTGGACCGACGCGGTCACCAACCAGGTCGTCGTCTCGGTCGACAGCACCGTCACCGGCGCCAAGCTGGCGAAGGTCGAGGCCGCCGCCGCCCGCACCGGCGGTGCCGTCCGGATCGAGGCCGAGGCCGGCGTGCTCAGCACCCGGATCTCCGGCGGCCAGGCGATCTACACCGGCGGTGGCCGCTGCTCGCTCGGCTTCAACGTCCGCAACAGCGCCGGCCAGACCTTCTTCCTGACCGCCGGGCACTGCACCAACATCGGCTCGACCTGGTACTCGAACTCCGGCCAGACCAGTGTGCTCGGCACCCGCACCGGCACCAGCTTCCCGGGCAACGACTACGGCATCGTCCGGCACAGCAACTCCGCGAACGCGACCGGGAACGTCTCGCTCTACAACGGCAGCTTCCAGGACGTCACCGGTGCCGCCAACGCCTTCGTCGGCCAGAGCGTGCAGCGCTCCGGCAGCACCACCGGCCTCAAGGGCGGCTCGGTGACCGCCACCAACGCCACGGTGAACTACGCCGAGGGCTCGGTCTCCGGCCTGATCCGCACCAACGTCTGCGCCGAGCCGGGCGACAGCGGCGGCTCGCTGTTCAGCGGCAGCAGCGCGGTCGGCCTCACCTCCGGCGGCAACGGCAACTGCACCCGCGGTGGCACCACCTACTTCCAGCCGGTCACCGAGCCGTTGAGCGTCTACGGCGTCAGCATCATCTGATCCGTCCGATCCCTCCGCGAGCGGGCCGCCGGGACACCGGCGGCCCGTTCCGCGTCTCCGGCCGGACGACCAGGGCCTTGCTCACCCCGCAACCGGGCGGGCCGGGCGGCTGACACAATGCGGGGGAACAGCCGTACCGCAGATGAGGAGACGCAAGTCGTGATCCGTACCCATGACGCCGGCAGCCTGCGCGCGACGGACGCCGGCACCACGGTGACGCTCGCCGGGTGGGTGGCCCGCCGGCGCGACCACGGCGGTGTCATCTTCGTCGACCTGCGCGACGGCTCCGGCGTGGCCCAGGTGGTGTTCCGCGAGGAGGACGCGCACGCGCTGCGCAACGAGTTCTGCGTCAAGGTCACCGGTGAGGTGACCCGCCGCCCCGAGGGCAACGACAACCCGGAGCTGCCCACCGGCGAGATCGAGGTGACCGCCGCCGCGCTGGAGGTGCTCTCCGAGGCCGCGCCGCTGCCGCTGCCGGTGGACGACCAGATCGAGGCCGGCGACGACATCCGGCTGCGCTACCGCTACCTGGACCTGCGCCGCAGCGGCCCGGCCAACGCCCTGCGGCTGCGCTCCCGGGCCAACCAGCTGGCCCGGGGGGTGCTGCACAAGCGGGACTTCCTGGAGATCGAGACCCCGACGCTGACCCGGTCCACCCCCGAGGGTGCCCGCGACTTCCTGGTCCCGGTCCGGCTCCAGCCGGGCAGCTGGTACGCGCTGCCGCAGTCGCCGCAGCTGTTCAAGCAGCTGCTGATGGTCGGCGGCATGGAGCGGTACTACCAGATCGCCCGCTGCTACCGCGACGAGGACTTCCGCGCCGACCGGCAGCCGGAGTTCACCCAGCTCGACATCGAGATGTCCTTCGTCACCGAGGACGACGTGATCGACCTCGGCGAGGCGATCGTCTCGGCGCTCTGGAAGGACCTGGCCGACCACGAGATCTCCCGGCCGATCCCCCGGATCACCTGGCACGACGCGATGGCCCGGTACGGCTCCGACAAGCCCGACCTGCGCTACGGCCTGGAGCTGACCGAGCTGACCGAGTACCTGCGCGGCACCGCCTTCCGGGTCTTCGCCGCCTCGATCGACGCGGGCGGCTACGTCGGCGCGGTGGTCATGCCGGGCGGTGCGGCACAGACCCGTAAAGAGCTGGACGGCTGGCAGGACTGGGCCAAGGCGCGGGGCGCACGGGGCCTGGCGTACGTGGTGCTGGACGCCGAGACCGGCGAGGCGCGCGGGCCGGTGGCCAAGAACCTCTCCGCCGAGCACCTGGGTGGCCTGGCCGACGCGGTCGGGGCCAAGCCGGGCGACGCGGTGTTCTTCGCCGCCAGCACCGACACCCGGGAGGCGCAGGAGCTGCTCGGCGCGGCCCGGATCGAGATCGCCAAGCGGGCCAAGCTGATCGACGAGAGCGCCTGGGCGTTCTGCTGGGTGGTCGACGCGCCGATGTTCGAGCGCACGGACGAGGGCGGCTGGACGGCCGTGCACCACCCGTTCACCTCGCCGAACGCCGAGTGGGTCGACCGGTTCGAGGAGGCCCCGGACCGGGCCCTGGCCTACGCGTACGACATCGTCTGCAACGGCAACGAGATCGGCGGCGGCTCGATCCGTATCCACCGGGGCGACGTGCAGCAGCGGGTCTTCGACCTGCTCGGCATCACCCCGGAGGAGGCGCAGGACAAGTTCGGCTTCCTGCTGGAGGCGTTCAAATACGGCGCCCCGCCGCACGGCGGCATCGCGTTCGGCTGGGACCGGGTCTGCATGCTGCTTGCCGGGGCCGACTCGATCCGTGAGGTGATCGCCTTCCCGAAGACCCGGGGCGGCTTCGACCCGCTGACCGGTGCCCCGACCCCGATCACCACCCAGCAACGCGCCGAGGCCGGCATCGACGCCAAGCCCAAGCCCCCGGCCCCGTCCCCCGGCACCGCCGGCCCCGCCGCCCCGGTAACCGACCCGGTCTAACCCCCACCCCACCCGGCCCCGCCCGGGTCCTACCCCGGATCGTTGATCAAGAGGTTCACGTCATCATCACGCAGTGAGGTGACGTGAACCTCTTGATCGCTAGGTCGGGGCGCGGTTGGTGCACCTGTCCAGCGACGCGCTGCACGCCGGGCGTCCGACCCCTATCTCGACGACGACGTGCCGACCCCTGTGCATCCCTACGGTGCGGCGAAGGCGGCGGCGGAGACCGCCGTACGGGTGGTCGACCCGGGCGCGGTGCTGGTGCGGACCTCGCTGATCCTGGGGGAGGGCAGCAAACAGATCCAGCTCTGCCGGGACGCGTTGACCGGTCGGGCCACCCTGTTCACCGACGAGTTGCGCTGCCCGGTCGACGTCGGCGACCTGGCCGACGCGGTGCTGGAGTTGGCCGACTCGGCCGTCGCCGGCCCGCTCAACGTGGCCGGCCCGGAGCCGGTCAGCCGGGCCGGGCTGGGGCTGCTGGTGGCCCGTCGGTACGGGATCGATCCGGCCGGGATGACGACCACCACGACCACGGCGGCCGGGCTGCGGCGTCCCACCGACGTGCGGCTGGACTCGTCCCGCGCCACCGCCCTGCTGCGGACCCGACTGCGCGGTGTGACCGAGCTGCTCGCCGGCTGACCATCAGCCGTCGGGGTCGGCCGGGCAGAGATGGACGCTGAGCCGGAGCCCGCACCGCGACTGCACAGAAGCTATGCACAAAACTTGTGCATAGCTTCTGTGCACAGTTATTGTGCATGCATGGAGAACGACGACACCGGCGGGCGACCCGCGACCAGCTCCGTCCGGATCGACCACCGGCAGGTCCGCGTCCTGGCCCACCCGCTGCGGCTGCGGCTGCTCGGCGCGCTGCGGGTGCAGGGGCCGGCCACCGCCACCACCCTCGCCGGGCTGCTCGGCACCAACACCGGCGCCACCAGCTACCACCTGCGCCAGCTCGCCGACGTGGGGCTGGTGGTCGAGGACCCGGACCGGGGCACCGGGCGGCAGCGCTGGTGGCGGGCCGCGCACGAGGTGACCGACTGGGAGCCGAGCGACTTCGACGACGACCCCGACGCCCGGGCCGCGATCGAGTGGATCCAGGGCGACCAGGTGCGCCTGCTGGCCGAGCGGGCCGAACGCTGGTTCGCCGTCCAGCAGGACTGGTCACCGGCCTGGCGGGACGCGTTCGGGATGAGCGACGCCTTCCTCAGCCTCCCGGCCGACCGGCTCCAGGCCCTCGAAGACGAGCTGTGGCGGGTGCTGGAGCGCTACCGCACCGAGGCGGATCCGGAGCAGCCGGACGCCGAGCGGGTGCACGTCTTCGTGGCCGCGTTCCCGATGATCGAGCAGCGGTGATGGGCGCGCTGACCGTACGTCAGGTGCGGTTGCGCTACCTCACCCTCTACGGCCTGCGCTGGCTGCCCACCGGCCTGACCATCCCGGTGATGATCCTGCTGATGCAGGAACGCGGCCTGTCGCTGACCCAGATCGGCCTGGTCTCCACCGCGCAGGGCCTGGTCGTGCTGGCGCTGGAGCTGCCGACCGGCGGCCTGGCCGACGCGCTCGGCAGCCGGATCGTCCTGGTCACCGCCTGGGCGGTCAGCCTGCTCTCCCTCGGCCTGTTCGCAGTCGTCGACTCCTTCGCGCTGTTCTTCCTGGTCTGGGCCCTTCAAGGGGTCTACCGGGCGCTCGACAGCGGCCCGCTCGACTCCTGGTACGTCGAGTCCACCCTGGCCGCTGACCCGGACACCGACTACGAGCCCGGCCTCGGCTTCGCCGGCACCGTCGCCGGCGTCACCATCGCCGGTGGCGCGCTGCTCAGTGGCGGCCTCATCGCGCTCGGGCCGGTCGGGCCGGTCAGCGCCCTGACCGTGCCGGTGCTGGTCGCCGCCGCCCTCCAGGCGGTGGCCCTGGTCGTCCTGCTGTTCCTGCTGGTCGAGACCGGCCCGGCCCGGGGCCCCGGCACGCTGCGCGCCTCGGTCGCGGCGGCACCCCGGATGGTCGGGCAGGCCGTCGGCCTGCTGCGCCGCTCCCGGGTGCTGCTCGCCCTGGTGTCGGTGGAGCTGTTCTGGGGCTTCGGCATGGTCACCTTCGAGTCGTTGCTGCCGATCCGGCTCGCCGACGTGGTCGGTGACCCCGAACGGGCGGCGGCGCTGCTCGGCCCGGCCAACTCGGCGGCCTGGCTGGTCTCGGCGGCCGGGGCGGCGGCGACCCCGTTGCTGCTGCGCTGGCTGGGCGCGGCCCCCGCCGCGGCGCTGCTGCGGATCGTGCAGGGCGTCACGGTGCTCGGCATGGGCCTGCTCGCCGGGCCGGTCGGGGTGTTGGTCGCCTACCTGGCCTGCTACGCCGTGCACGGCGCGTCCAACCCGCTGCACCTGGGGCTGCTGCACCGGCAGGTCGACGGCCCCTACCGGACCAGCGTCATCTCGCTGAACTCGATGATGGGACAGCCCGGGTTCGCCCTCGGCGCGGTGCTGCTCACCGCGCTGGCCGACCGCAACGGGGTCGGCACCGCGATGGTGGTCGGCGCGGTCGCGCTGGCGGTGGCCGCCCCGCTCTACCTGCCGGCCTGGTGGGCCGGCCGACGGGCCGCCCCGGCCGCAGCCCGGCCCGGGGACGTCCCGGTCGAAGCTGAGCCGGGGAACGTCCCGGTCGAAGCCGGACCCGGGAACGGTACGGCCGCGCCCGCCGGGACCGGACTTCCGGCCGCGTCGGCCGGCGCCGACCCCCGGGACGTGCAGCCGGCCGGGTCGGTGGCCTCAGCCGAGCCACACCGAGCTGCGCCGTAGGGTGCCGGTGAAGCCGAGCCGGCGGTAGAGCCGCAGCGCGGCGAGGTTGTCGGCGTAGACGCCGAGCCCGACATGGTCGTACCGGGTGAGCAGGGCCCGGGTCATCCCGGCGGTCAGCGCCGCGCCCAGCCCTCGCCCCCGCCGGTCGCGGGCCACGGTCAGCCCGGCGAGGAAGCCGATGTCGCCGCGACTGCGGTCCGCCCCACAGGCGACCAGGCGGTCGGCGTCCCAGATGCCGTACCAGTCGACGACCGTCGTGTCCCCGGGGCGCGACGAGGTGGTGGGGAAGGCGTCGTCGATCAGCGCGGACAGCGCCGGGTGGTCCGCCGGGCCGAGGCGGACCACCCGCTCCTGCCCGGATTGCCGGGGTGGGCCGGTGGTGGTCCAGAGGAACTCCCAGTCGTCGATCCGGGTCGCGCCGAACCGGCCGACCAGCAGCGACCGGTCGGCCCGGGGTAGTTGCAGGTACTGCCCCGGCCGGACCACGCCGTCGGCGACCAACGCCGCGACCAGCGCCACCGCCGCGTCGACCGGACCGACCACCCCACCCGCCCGGTCGTTCTCCGCCGTCGGGAGCACCCAGGCCACCGCGCCGTCGCGGACCCAGGCGCGGGGCCGGTCGTCACGCCGCAACGCGTGCCGTACGAACGGGTGGTAGTCGGTGGCGGCGAGGACGGCCGCCCGGCCGGTGAGTTCCCGGTCGCCGTCGATCATGCGAGCAGCCTAGAACCCGGCCGGACGACGGGACCCGGCGACGGCGATCTCCACGACAGAGATTGACGAGCCGACCGATTGGGTACATCGGGGCCGACCTACTGGGACCCCCTACCGGAGGACATACACATGCTCGCCATCCTCGCGGCCGTCGTTTTCGGCTTCGCGCTCCTCATCGACCTGCTCAACACCGACTTCGGCGCCCCCGACCTGTTCAACTGGAACACCCTGGTGCTGATCGGCCTGCTGCTGCTCTCGCTCTACCTGGCCGGCGTCGGCAGCGGCCCGCGCGGCGGCGGTGGCGGCGGTGGCGGCGGCCGGTGGTACCGGGGCCGTCGGCCGGGTCGCGGCTGACCGCGACGGATCAGAACGGGCGCGGCCCACGGCGCGATTCCGGCGTCGTGGGCCGCGCCCGGTACTGTCTTCCTGATGGATTCCGACGCCCTCTTCTCCCTCGGTGCACCCGCCGTGGCGCCCAGCGCCCACGCGGGCTCCGTCGGCGTCGACGACTTCGCCTCGGTGGGGGAGGACGCCCCGCTGCCGGTCCGGATGCGGCCCGCGCGCATCGACGAACTGGTCGGGCAGGAGCACCTCCTCGCGCCCGGTGCCCCGCTGCGTCAGCTCGTCGGCGGCGGCGCGGCGCTGTCGGTCATCCTCTGGGGCCCGCCGGGCAGCGGCAAGACCACCATCGCCCACCTGGTGGCCCGGGCCACCGACCGCCGCTTCGTGGCCATGTCGGCGTTGACCGCCGGAGTCAAGGACGTCCGGGCCGTCATCGAGACCGCCCGTCGCCAGCGCCGCTCCGGTGGCCCGCAGACCGTCCTGTTCATCGACGAGGTGCACCGGTTCAGCAAGACCCAGCAGGATTCGCTGCTCGCCGCCGTCGAGGACCGCACGGTCACCCTGCTCGCGGCGACCACCGAGAATCCGTACTTCTCCATCATCTCGCCGCTGCTGTCCCGGTGCGTGCTGCTCACCCTCCAGCCGCTCGACGACGCGGCCGTGCGGGCGCTGCTGCGCCGCGCGGTGACCGACCCGCGCGGCCTCGCCGGCGCGCTCACCCTGGCCACCGACGCCGAGGACCACCTGGTACGCCTGGCCGGCGGCGACGTCCGCAAGGCCCTGACCGCGCTGGAGGCGGCGGCGGCCTCGGCTACCGCGCTCGGCGTCGACCGGATCGACCTGGCCACCACCGAGCAGGCGGTGGACGTGGCGGCCGTGCGCTACGACCGGGACGGCGACGCGCACTACGACGTGACCAGCGCCTTCATCAAGAGCATGCGCGGCTCGGACGTCGACGCCGCGCTGCACTGGCTGGCCCGGATGCTGGTCGCCGGGGAGGACGCCCGGTTCATCGCCCGCCGTATGGTCATCTTCGCCAGCGAGGACGTCGGCCTGGCCGACCCGTCCGCCCTGTCGGTCGCCACCGCCGCCGCCCACGCGGTGGAGTACGTCGGCCTGCCCGAGGCCCAGCTCAACCTCGCCCAGGCGGTCATCCACCTGGCGACCGCGCCGAAGTCCAACTCGGCCACCACGGCCCTCGGCGCGGCGATGGCCGACGTCCGGGCTGGTCGGGGCGGTGCGGTGCCGCGCGGGTTGCGCGACGCGCACTACTCCGGCGCCCGAGGGCTCGGGCACGGCACGGGCTACCGCTACCCGCACGACGACCAGCGCGGGGTGGTCACCCAGCAGTACGCTCCCGACGACCTCGTCGGGACCGACTACTACCGGCCCAGTGGGCACGGCGCCGAGCGGTCGGTGGCCGCCCGGCTGCCCCTGCTGCGCCGGATCGTCCGGGGGCTGTCCACCCCGGTGTCACGCCCCGACGGGCCGGTGCCGGTGGTCAACGGCCGTCACCCGACGGGCACGGGGCACGCCGGTGGGGCGGATGAGGACGGCGGCGACGCCGGGGAGGTTCAGCAGTGACATCGCGAGGTGGGGAGCAACCGCAGGACGGTCCCGACGAGCGGCGTGAACCTCGCGCCAAGGGACGTCGGTGGGGTCGGGGGCGGGGCGGCGACGACACCCCGCCCGAGCCGGCCGGCGAGGAGTTCGGCTGGATCGACGATCTGCGTACGGCGAAGCAGCAGCGCACCGAACTCGGCCCGGACGGCGGTCCGGTGCCGCCGGTCCGTGGTCCGGTTCCGCCGGCTGCCGGGCGTGGGCCGGCCGCGCCGCAGACCGGCCCGGGGGGGCCGGTCGCTCCGCGCGTCGGTCAGCCGGTTTCGCGTCCCGACGGGCCGGCACCGGCCGGCGTCCGTCCACCGCAGCCGGATTCCCGGCCGCAGCAGGCACCGCCGGGCCTCCGGCCGGAGCAGGCACCGCCGGGTGCCCGACCGGAGTCCGGTCCCCCGACGGGTCCCCTGGCCGGTCCACCGGGTCCGCGCCGGGAGGCGTCGGCATCCGGCGGCCCCCGCCCGCCGCAGCCAAGCGGTCCATCGGACCTGCCGCCAACCGGGCCCGGCCGGCCCGGGCCGGCGTCTGCCGGGGCCGAGCCGCCCCGACCCGGTCGCTCTGACGGGCCACCACCGGGGCCGACGCACCCCGGTGGGCAGGCCGCCCCGCCGGTCCGTGGGCCGGCCTGGTCCGGACCCTCCGGGCAGCGTCCCCGCCTGGGCGAAGGGCCCGGGCCCTGGCCGGGTTCGGCGTCCGCCGACCGCCCCGGCCCGCAGCGGCCCGAGGAGGCATCCCGCCCCGACCCCACCGCCGGTGGTGCCGGCTCCGGCCGGGCCGCGGTCGCGGTCCCCGGCCGGGCGGCGGTCCCCGGCTCGGGGTCCGGCCGGGCGGCGGTCCCGCCCGGTCAGGCGCCACCTGTCGGGTGGACCGGTCCCGGTGCCCCGGCACCCGCCGGGCCGTCGCACGGTGCCCCGGCACCCGCCGGGCCGTCGCACGGTGCCCCGGCACCCGCCGGGCCACCCCTGGGTGGCCGAGCGGTATCCGACGACCGGTCGGGCGTGGCGGCAGCGGGCGGTACGCCCCTGCGGGGGCGTCGGACCGTGCCCGACGACCGGCCGAGAGACCGACGGCCCGGTCCGATCGAACCCGCGAACCGGCCCGGCACGGGTTCCGGTCCCGGTGGTCCCGCGCCCGCTGCGGCGCACCCGACCGGTGCGCCCCGCGTCGGGATGGGGGCCCCGGCCGGTGCCGGAGTGCTGCCGGACCCGACGGTCGGCGGGCCGCGTACCGGCCCGATGGCACCGGCGGGCGGCAACCCCCCGCCCGACACGGCGGCTTCCGGGCCCCGGGCTACGGGGGGTCGCCGTGCCGAGGCATCACCCACCCCCGTCCGCGATCCCGGTGACCGGCCGGCCGCCGAGCGGGCAGGCCGCCGTCGCGCCGCCGATCCGGACCGGCCGGTGGTGCCGCTGACCGGCAACGCGCCGTCGCTACCAGGTGTCGCGCCGACCTCGCCCGCACCGGGTGTTCCGTCGGCGCCGCCCGTTCCCGGCACCGGTCGGCCCGGCCCGGCCGCCCGGGACGACAACGGGCGTCGTCGCCCGCCTCCCGACATCGCCCCACCACCGGGCCGGCGGGCCCGTCCCGACGGCGAGCCGGCGGTCCACCACCCCGGGCCGGACGGCGAGGGGCCCGGGGGCCGTCGGAACCGCCCGGGCGACGAGGAGCCGTCGGGGGGATGGCGTCGCCCGACCGGGAACGAATCCGATCCGCGGGGCCGCCCGGACGCCGATGAGGTGCGGGGTCGGCCGGACGGGAGTGCGACGGCCGGTCAACCGGTTCCGTCCGGGCCCGCCCAGGAGGACCGCTCACGTGGCGACCGACCGGACCGGCCGGCGGACTGGCTGCGACAGGCCGGGCGCACCTCACACACCGACCCCGCCCTGCGGGTGCTCAACCGCTCGACTCCGCCGGGTGGTCGGTCGACCCCGCCGGGCGGCGCGGGTCCGGCCGATCCGGCTGGTCGGGGTCGACCGGGCGGCCCGGAGCGCAGCGACGTCGAGGCCGGTCCGCATCGGCCGGAGCAGAGCGGTCCGCATCGGCCGGAGCAGGCCGGTCCGCATCGGCCGGAGCAGAGCGGCCCGCCCCGGCCGGAGCAGGCCGGTCCGGCTCGGGGCACGGCGCGGCCTGCCCCGCCTGAGCGGCCCCCCGCCCGGCCGGCTGGTCCCGTGTCCGGGCCGGTAGGCGACGGCCACGGCCACAGCCCCGCCCGGGGAGCCCAGTCTGACCCCGACCCGACCCGGGGTCCGCGTCCCGGCGCTGCCGGTCCGCCGCCCGGTGGCTCCCGAGCCAGCGGTGCGGCCTCCGTGCCGGTGCCCGGTACCGCGCAGGTCCCGGGCGGCCCGCGTCCGGCCGGTCCCGGTCCGATGCCCGGCGCTCCCCGGGTTGGCGGCTCGGCTCCGGTGCCCGGCACCGGGCAGGTCCCGGGTGGTCCGCGTCCCGCCGGCCCGGGGCCGGCGGGACGCCCGCCCGGCGGTGCCGGTCCGGACGCTGCCGCGACGGCACCCACGTCCGGCGCTCCCCGATCCGGCGCACCGGTCCCGAACGATCCCGCCGTGCCCCGCTCCGAGCTACGCATCGAAAGCGGACCCCGCCCGGCCGCCCCCACCCCGGTGGGCCCGCAGTCGGGTGCACCCGACCCGAGGGCGCCGCGGCTGGGCGCACCCGATCCGCGAGCGCCGCAGCCCGGCGCACCCGATCCGCGAGCGCCGCGGTCCGGCGCGCCGGCGCGCGGCACCGCCCGTCCGGAGGGTCCGGTCACCGGCACCGCCCGCCCGGACGGTCCCGCCACCGGCCCGGTCACCGGCACCGCCCGACCGCCCGCCCCTCCGGACGACCCGCGTCGTACGGCGGGGCCGGAGGGCGACCGGCCCCCCGGGCCACGGTCCGCTGCCGGAGGCCGGCCCCCCGGTGCGGGTGGAGTCTTCGCGGCGGCGTCGGTCGCCCCCGCCACCGCACCGGGCGCACGACCGGGCGGTGGGCCGCAGGACGCCGTCGGTCGGGCGGCACCGCCGGTGCGTCCCGCTGACCGGGCGGAGGCGGCCGGTGTCGCGGCCGTCCCGTCGTCCGGTCGGGCCGACGGTCCGGGAGTGGCCCGGGTGACGCCACCGGACGGAGCCCGGTCCGATCCGGACGGCTCGACCGGAGCTCCGCTGCGCCCGCCGACGCAGGACGACCCCGCCGGTGCCGGCGCCGCCTCCGATGACGGCGGCGGCGAGCCGCGTCGCCGGACGGGGGAACGGCGTCGCCTGCGGCTGGGAATCCTGGTGCTGGTCAGCGTGTTGCTGCTCGGGGCCCTCCCGGCCTTCTTCGGGATGCGGACCCTCAGCCGGGACCCGGTCTTCGACACCCTCGACGAGTTGGGTGTGCCGGGTTGGGCGACGGCGAAGACGGTGGACAACGTCAGCGGCAGCCGCCTGTGCCTGCAGGACTGCCGGCTGCGGGAGCGCACCGTGGAGTCCGACCGCGCGCCGGAGGAGACCACCCGGGTCTATGAGCAGGCGCTGCGCGCGGAGGGCTGGCGGCCGTGGAAGGTGACCCGGTGTCCGGAACAGCCGGCCAAGGGCAGCTACACCTGCTGGCGACGGGACGAACTGACCCTCGACCTCTGGGTGCGGGAACCGACCTGCGCTCCGCCGCTGGTGAGCGGGGAGCCGGCGGTGCCGCCGGCCAGTCCGGCCGCACCCGCAGCGGGGGAGTGCACCGGTTCGTTGGTGTCGGTGAAGGTCCGCAATGCGATCGACGATGAGCGGACCCGGCCACAGCCGAGCACCGACCCGTCACTGACCGGTGAGGATCCGTTCCCGACGATCACCGAGGATCCGCTCGGCGGCCTGACACGCTCACCGTCCTGAGCCGGTTTCCATCACGGACGGTAGGGTCTGGGGCTGGCAGGCCCGCCTGCCCCCGTTTGACCCCGTACGGGTCACACCGCGACCGGGTACCGGGTCGCGTGTTCCGGGGCGTCGGGCCCCGGAACCCTGTTTGAGGAGGACATGCGTGGATGGTGGACAGATCGCTGCGCTGATCGCGGCCGGCGCGTTCCTGATGCTGGTGCTCGTGCTGGCGGTACCGATCCTGCGGCTGCGGCACACCGTGGACGCGACGACCCGGATGATCAACGACCTCAACGCGCAGACCGCCCCACTGCTGGGGGACGTGAACACCACGGTGAAGAACGTCAACGTCGCCCTGGAGCAGGTGCAGACCTCTCTCGACGGGGTGAACCTGCAGCTCGCGAAGGTCGACACGATGACCAGCCACGCGCAGAACGTCACCGCCAACGTGGCGAACCTGGCCACCGTGGTCTCGGCCGCCGCGGCGAACCCGCTGGTGAAGGTGGCGGCCTTCGGGTACGGCGTCCGCCGGGCCGCCTCGGCACGGCGTACCGCGGAGACCGAGCGTGAGGTGCGCGACACCATCAAGCAGCAGCGGCGTGCCGCCCGGCGTGGCAACAGCTGACCCGACCGGCGTCGCACAGGAGGAATGAGACATGAGGCGACTGTTCTGGCTCGGTATCGGGCTGGCCGTGGGCGTGGTGGTGGTCCGCAAGGCCACCCGGACCGCGCAGGCGTACACCCCGGCGGGGATCGCCAGTGGGCTGTCCGAATCCGCTGGCGGTCTGGTCGAGTCGCTGCGTAGCTTCGTGGCGGACGTACGGATCGGGATGGCCGAGCGCGAGCAGGAGATCCACGAGGCGTTCGCCCGGGGTGAGGCGTTCGACGACCAGTTCGCCGAGTTGCGGGAGGACCCGCGTATCGGTGACCGAGAGATCTTTCCGGAGGAACACCAGCGATGAAGACGGCGGAGATCAAGCGGCGGTATCTCGCCCATTTCGAGGCGAACGGGCATACCGTGGTGCCGTCTGCTCCGCTGCCTGCCATCAGTGATCCGAACCTGCTGTTCGTCAATGCCGGCATGGTGCAGTTCGTTCCGTACTTTCTCGGGCAGCAGACGCCGGCGTACCGGCGTGCGGTGAGTGTGCAGAAGTGTCTGCGGACGCCAGACATCGATGAGGTCGGCAAGACCAGTCGGCATGGCACGTTCTTCCAGATGAACGGCAACTTCTCGTTCGGGGACTACTTCAAGTCCGGGGCGATCCCGTTGGCGTGGGACCTGGTCACCAAGCCGGTTGCCGAGGGTGGTTACGGGCTGGACGGGGAGCGGGTCTGGCCGACGGTCTATCTCGACGACGACGAGGCGTTCGAGATCTGGCGGTCGGTGGGGGTGCCGGCGGAGCGGATCGTCCGTCGGGGCAAGGCGGACAACTTCTGGTCGATGGGCATTCCGGGGCCGTGCGGCCCGTGTTCGGAGCTGTTCTACGACCGGGGCCCGGAGTACGGCCGGGAGGGCGGTCCGGCGGTCGACGAGGACCGCTACATGGAGTTCTGGAACCTGGTGTTCATGCAGTTCGAGCGGGGTCCGGGCAGCGGGAAGGAAGACTTCCCGATCCTGGGTGACCTGCCGGCGCAGAACATCGACACCGGGATGGGCCTGGAGCGGATGGCCTCGATCCTGCAGGGTGTGGACAACCTGTACGAGATCGACGAGGTGCGGCCGATCCTGGACCGGGCGGCGGAGCTGACCGGTAAGCGGTACGGCGCGCACTCGGGGCACGTGGCGAGCGAGTCGCACCCGGACGACGTGCGGTTGCGGGTGGTCGCCGACCACGTGCGCACCGCGTTGATGTTGATCGGTGACGGGGTGACCCCGTCGAATGAGGGGCGCGGCTACGTGCTGCGTCGGATCATGCGGCGGGCGATCCGGGCGGTGCGGTTGTTGGGTTGGCAGGAGCGGGCGTTGCCCGAGTTGCTGCCGGTGGCCCGGGACTGCATGTCGCCGTCGTACCCGGAGCTGGCGACCGAGTTCGACCGGATCTCGCAGTACGCGTACGCGGAGGAGGACGCGTTCCTGTCGACGTTGCGGGCGGGGACGACGATCCTGGACACGGCGATCGCGCAGACCCGGTCGGCGGGCAAGCCGGCGCTGTCGGGTGAGCAGGCGTTCCAGCTGCACGACACGTACGGGTTCCCGATCGATCTGACGTTGGAGATCGCCGGCGAGCAGGGGTTGCAGGTCGACGCGGAGGGTTTCCGCCGGTTGATGGCCGACCAGCGCAACCGGGCCAAGGCCGACGCGCAGGCCCGCAAGACCGGACACACCGACGTGTCGGCGTACCGGTCGGTGCGTGACGACGGCGGGGCGGTGGAGTTCACCGGCTACACCGAGCTGCACCGGGAGTCCCGGGTCCGGGCGCTGCTCAGCGGTGGCGTCACGGTCGGCGCGGCGGTCGAGGGCGACACCGTCGAGTTGGTGCTCGACACCACCCCGTTCTATGCCGAGGGTGGTGGTCAGCAGCCCGACCAGGGTCTGATCACCGTCGGTGCCGGTCAGGTCGAGATCTTCGACGTGCAGCAGCCGGTGCCGGGTCTGATCGTGCACCGGGCGAAGGTGGTCCGGGGTGAGGTGCGGGCCGGGGAGACCGGCTACGCCGAGATCGACGTGACCCGCCGGCGGGCCATCTCGCGGTCGCACACCGCCACCCACCTGGTGCACCAGACCATGCGCAACTTCCTCGGTGAGTCGGCGACCCAGGCGGGTTCGCTGAACGCCCCGGGCCGGCTGCGGTTCGACTTCAACACCCCGGCCGGGGTGTCGCCGAGCGTGTTGCACGACGTGGAGCAGCAGGTCAACGAGGTGCTGTTGGCGGATCTCGAGGTCAACGCCTTCATCACCACCCAGGAGGAGGCCCGGCGGATCGGCGCGATGGCGCTGTTCGGCGAGAAGTACGGCGAGCGGGTCCGGGTCGTCGAGGTCGGCGACTACGCCCGGGAGCTGTGCGGCGGCACCCACGTGGCCCGTTCGGCCCAGCTCGGCCTGGTGAAGATCCTCTCCGAGGCGTCGGTGGGTTCGGGCGTGCGCCGGATCGAGGCGCTGGTCGGGATGGACGCGTTCGGCTTCCTGGCCCGCGAGCACCTGCTGGTGTCCCGCCTCGCCGAGCTGTTCCGGGTGCCCGGTGAGCAGGTCGCGGAGCGGGTCGAGCAGACCGTCACGCAGCTGCGGGACGCCGAGAAGGAGCTGGAGAAGCTCCGCGCCCAGTTGGTGCTGGGCGGTGCGGCGGCGCTGGCCGGGCAGGCGAAGGACGTCGGCGGGGTGGCGTACGTCGGCACCGAGGCGCCGGAGGGCGCGGCCGGTAACGACGTGCGGACCCTGGCCCAGGAGATCCGCGGCAAGATCGACCCGGCCCGGCCGGCCGTGGTGGCGGTGGCGGCCCGATCGAACGGCAAGGCGTCCCTGGTGGTGGCCGTGAACGCCGCGGCCCGTGGGCGCGGTCTGGCCGCGAACGACCTGGTGAAGGCGGCCTTCTCCGGCCGGGGCGGTGGTAGTCAGGACGTCGCGCAGGGCGGTGGCCTGCCCGCCGCCGAGGCGCCGAAGCTGCTGCTCACGGTCGAGAAGGCGATCGCCGACGCGTGACGGATCAGCACCTGAGCCAGGGCGGACCCGAGCTGGTCCGCCCTGGCTCGTCACCGGGGAGGGTGACCGACCGTGAGTGAGTCGTCCCGCGGGGTCCGGTTGGGGGTCGACGTCGGGCAGGTCCGGGTGGGGGTGGCCCGGTCCGATCCGCACGGCATCCTGGCCACTCCGCTGGTCACCCTGGCCCGGGACCTGACCACCGGCCCGGACGCGGTGCCCAGCGACCTTGCCCAGCTCGCGCAGCTTGTCGTCGAGCACGAGGCCGTCGAGGTCGTCGTCGGTCTGCCGGTCAATCTCGCCGGTCGGCACGGCCCGGCCGCCCAGCACGTGTTGGCGTACGTGCGCCGGTTGACCGAGGTGATAACGCCGGTTCCGGTGACGCTCACCGACGAGAGGATGTCAACGGTCGTCGCGTCTCGTAGGCTTGCCGAGCGTGGCGTCCGGGGAAAGCGCCAACGTGCGGTGGTGGATCAGGCCGCCGCGGTCGAGATCCTGCAGAGCTGGCTGGAAGCGCAGCGGAGGCGGACGGAATGATCGACGATCTGGACCTCGGGTTCGACGAGCAGGAGAGGGGGGAGAAGGGCCGGCACCGGCGTGGTTTCGTCAACCGGCGCAACGGCACGTCGGGCGGCGGCAAATCGGGCGGCGGGCACCTAAAGACGATCTTTGCCCTGTTCATGGCCCTGGTGTTGCTGGGTGGCATCGGCGGCGGGGCCTTCTACGGCTTCGACCGGATCCGTAACCACTTCATCACGCCGGACTTCGACGGTCCGGGCACCGGTGAGGCGCTGGTCGACGTCAAGCAGGGCGACAGCGCCACCGCCATCGGTAACTCCCTCTACGACGCCGGTGTGGTCAAGAGCACCAAGGCCTTCGTCGAGGCGGCTGACGAGAACGCGCGCAGCAAGAACATCCAGGTCGGCCGGTACAAGGTCAAGAAGGAGATGCGCGCTACCGACGCGCTCGCCCTGCTGCTGGACCCGAAGAGCCGGGTGGTCAACGGGATCACCATCCCCGAGGGCATGATCACCCTGGCGATCTACGACCTGCTGGCCAAGGAGACCAAGATCCCGGTCGCCGAGTTCAAGGCCGCCGCGAAGGACCCGGTCAAGTTGGGCGTGCCGGAGTTCTGGTTCAACCGCAAGGACGGCAAGAAGGGGCCGCGGAGCCTGGAGGGTTTCCTCTATCCGGCCACCTACGAGCTGCCGCCGAAGGCGACCGCCCCGCAGATCCTGTCGATGATGGTGGACAAGTTCCTCGACGTCACCGGCGAGATGAAGTTCGTCGACACGGTGCAGGCCGACCGGGGCATCTCCCCGTACGAGGCGTTGATCACGGCCTCGATCGCGCAGGCCGAGTCGGTCAACCACGTGGACATGCCGAAGGTGGCCCGGGTGATCTACAACCGGGTCTACACCGACCGCTACCACTGCAAGTGCCTGGAGATCGACAGCGCGATCAACTACTGGCTGCGGTTGCAGGGCAAGAATCCGAAGGATTCCGACATCCTCAAGCAGTCCGAGCTCAACGACCCCAAGAACCCGTACCGGACGCACGGCGCGGACGGGCTGACCATCACCCCGATCAGCAACCCCGGCGAGGACGCCCTCAAGGGGGCGATGAGCCCGCCCAACGGCACCTGGGTCTATTTCATGACCGTCGACAAGAAGGGCACCATGGGCTACGGCACGACCGACGCCGACTTCCGTGACCTGCAACGTCAGATGTGCACCAACGGCGTGCTGAGCGGAGAGAACTGCCGGTGAGGGCGGCGGTGCTCGGCCGGCCGATCGCGCACTCCCTGTCCCCGGTGATCCACAACGCCGGGTACGCCGCCGCCGGGCTCGACGGCTGGTCGTACACCCGGATCGAGTGCGGTGCGCAGGAGCTGCCGGCCCTGGTCGCCGGCCTGGGCCCGGAGTGGGCCGGGCTGTCGGTGACCATGCCGGGCAAGGAGGCGGCGCTCGCGGTGGCCGACCGGGCGTCGTCGGTCGCCACCGCCGTCGGTGCGGCCAACACGCTGGTACGGCGTCCCGACGGCTCCTGGTACGCCGACAACACCGACGTCTCCGGCATGGTGAGCGTGTTGACCTCGGCCGGGGTGCCGGCCGGGGCCGCCGTCACGGTGCTCGGCGCCGGGGGCACCGCCCGGGCCGCCCTGGCCGCCGCCGCCCGGCTCGGCGCGACCACGGTCACCGTGGTCGCCCGTCGCCCATCGGCGGTGGCGCAGCTGCGGCCGGTGGCGGCGGCCGTCGGGGTGGAGTTGGTCGCGGTGGCCTGGCCGGACGCCGCCGCGCACACCGGTGCCGACCTGGTCGTCTCCACCGTGCCCAAGGGCGTCGCCGATCCGTTGGCGGCCGACGCCGACTGGGGGCCGTCCACGGTGCTCTTCGACGCGTTGTACGACCCGTGGCCGACCCCGCTGGCCGCGGCGGCGTCGGCCGCCGGTCGACCGGTGGTTTCCGGGCTGGATCTGCTGCTGGCCCAGGCGGTCGGCCAGTTCACCCAGTTCACCGGGGTGCCGGCGCCGGTCGAGGCGATGCGCGCGGCGCTCGCCGCGGCGCGGCGCTGACCGCCGGTCGGCCGGCGTTGATCCACCGGTCGTGCGCTGCGGTGCGCCGTTGACCCGCATCGCCGACTTTCCGGTCAATCAGGCGTAACCTCGGGAAGCCGGCATTCGCAGGCTCGCCTGCCGAAAAGCAACCCCCACTGCCTTATTCTTTGGTTAAGTCGGGTCGTCACTGCGATTTCACCCCCGCCATATCCACCTGTGGTCGATACGCTGCTGCCGGTAATCGTCGCCCATCCGGGGAGAGTTCCTTGAGCAGGCACGGAATCCACCGCGCCCTTCCGGCCATCAGTGGCCGACGCAAGGCGGTCGTCCTCAGTGTCCTGAGCGTCACCGCAGTCGCCGGCATCACGGCCACGATGATGCCGCTGATCGCCGCCGAGGTGCCGCCGATCGTGCTCTCCGCCGTCGCGGACACCACGGCCACCCAGGTCCCGCAGGACGGCGACAACGGGTCCAAGACCACCCTGGCCAGCTGCCCGCAGCTCTGCGACGGCAACCGTGTCGGCCAGCGCGACGCGGTGCTGGAGTTCCAGGTGCGCGGCCTGCCCGCCGACGCGGTCAAGGTCAAGGCGTCCCTGCGGGTGTACGCGTGGCAGCAGTTCTCCTCCCGGGTCCGGGCCCACGCCGCCCGGGGCACCGCCGTCGGGACCGGCGCATGGCACGAGCGGCCCGTCCTCGGACCGGAGCTGGCCGCCGTCGACCGGGTCGCCCAGGGTTACAACGAGTGGGACGTCTCCGGTGCGGTCAGCGGCAACGGCCAGGTCACCTTCGCGTTGACCCAGGAGAACTGGAACACCCGGATCTACTGGGCGTCCCGGGAGAACACGAAGACCGCCATCCGGCCGAGCCTGGTGGTGACCTACCAGCGGGGCAGCCGGCCGCCGACCCGGCCACCGGCCACCGCGGCCCCGCCGACCACCGCGGCCCCGACGCCCACGCCGACGCCGACGGTGGCGCCGTCGCCGACCCGGACGGTCAGCCCGCCCGCGCCGACCACGGCCGCGCCCCGCCCGACGCCGACGGTCCGCCCCGGCACGGACGTGCCCGGCTGGCGGCTGGTCTGGTCCGACGAGTTCACCGGGCCCACCGTCGACCTCAAGCGGTGGAACCTGCGCGACAACGAGGGCCGCGACATCGACCGGGGATGCAACGTCGACGACGCGGACAACACCTTCGTCGCCGACGGCGTGCTGACCCTGCGGGCCCAGCGGGAGACCGCGGTGTGCAGCTCGCAGACCCGGCAGTACACCCAGAGTTACCTGGACACCATCGGCAAGGCGTCGTTCACCTACGGTCGGTTCGAGATGCGGGCGAAGTCGCCCAACGGGCCGGCCGACTCCAAGGGCCTCTGGCCGGCGTTCTGGCTGCGTCCCGACGACGGCGGCAAGGGTGAGATCGACGTGGTGGAGCTGCCCGGCGGGGCGTCCCTGCACGGGGCCGCCACCCAGGCGATCTTCTACGACTACACGCCGGTCAAGCAGGACCAGCGCTGGGACTTCCCGACCGGTTACCCGGGGGACGGCTTCCACACGTACACCACGGAGTGGGAGCCGGGGGTGATCCGCTGGTACATCGACGGCCGGCAGGTCTGGCAGCGCGACCGCAGCACCACCCCGTGGTTCGACGAGGCCTTCAACAAGCCGTTCAACCTGCGGCTGAACTTCCAGGTCGGCGGCTGGCTGGGCGACCCCGACGCGGCCACCCGGTTCCCGGCCGACTTCCGGGTCGACTACGTCCGCGTCTGGCAACGCTGAGCCGGACCCGGCACCGTACGCCGCCCGGTGGGCTCCGGCCCGCCGGGCGGTTGCTTGTGCGCTGCCCCTATCGTGTCCGCCAGCGCGCGGCGGTCGGGCGGGACAGGGGGAGGGCATGACGGTGGCGACGGACCCACGGACCCGGCAGGACGGCCTGGGCTGGGTGACCCGGGCCATCTTCGGTGACCCCCGGCTCTGGCTCGGCAGCCCGCCCGACCCGGTGCCCGCCACCCACCGCCCGGCCGTCCGGTACGCCGTGGTGCCCTCGGTCGAGCGGGCCAGGTTCCTGCTCCCGCTGGCCTCCCGCCGGATCGGCGCGGCGTCGACCCTGGCGTACAACGCGCTGCGCCCGCCCCGGGTGCGGGCCAACCGGCTGGCGGTCGGCGTGCTGGCCGGCCTCGGGCTGACCGGGCTGGCCCGGATGCCGGTGCTGACCGTGGCGGTGCCCACCGACGTCGATCCGGCCGACCTGCTGCTCGCCGGGCACCTGGGCCGGCTGGCGGGCCGGACGCTGCACGCCGCGATCGGCATCCGTCCACCGGACCCGCACCACAAGCCGACGTTGCAGCTCTTCGACGACCGGGGCGCCGCGCGGGCGTACGCGAAGATCGGGTGGAACGACGCGACCCGGGCGATGGTCCGCGCGGAGGCCGCCGCGCTGCGGGAGTTGCCCCGCGACGGCGGTGACTTCCCGGACGTGCCCCGGCTGCTGGACGAGGTGAGCTGGGGTGACCTGGCGGTGACCCTGGTCGAGCCGATGCCGGCGCGGGTGCGCCGGCCGCGTCACCCGCTGCGTCCGGAGGTGGCCGCGATGCTGGCGGTGGCCCGGCGCGGTGGCCCTGCGGGGCCGTCCCGACCGTTGCGCGGTTCGGCGTTCCTGGCCGACCTGACCGCGCGCGCCGCCACCGCCGGTGGCCCGGTGGTGGCGGCGCTGGCCGCCCTTGCCGACCGCGACGGGGACCGGCCGGTGGAGTTCGGTCACTGGCACGGCGACTGGGTGCCGTGGAACCTCGGCCGCCACCGGGGCCGGTTGATCGTCTGGGACTGGGAGAACAGCGGCGCCGACCGCCCGCTCGGGTTCGACCTCGCCCACCAGGGTTTCCAGAGCGCGTTGTCGTTGGGTGGCCGGGACGTGGCGGGAGCGACCGGCGAGATGGTGGAGATGCTGGACCGGCACGGCCCGGCGTTCGGCCTGGACCCGGCGGGGCGTCGGCTGGTCGCCGACGCGTATCTCGTCGAGCTGTGGTTGCGGACGGCGGAACTGGCGGCCGGCGGGGGTGGCTGGAGTGCGAAACTGCACCCCGCTCTGTTGCACACGCTCGCCGACCGGATGGGCTCACCCCGCCCCTGACCGGCGGTTTCTCCCGCTGACTGGGACAAGTGTCGGGGTCCCGACCGGAAAAACGGCGAAAAGCCCACACTGCCGTCACCGCCGCTACCGAAGCTGGCTCACGTTCCGTTATGGTGGCCCCACTCGATCACCACTGGCCGGCGACGGCGTGGTCGGTCCGGCCCGGGACGGCGTGGGGACCTCGTCCGGGGCGCGGGGTGTGGGGAGGCCCGGTCGATGGCTGGCACAATCAGGGAGCACGATGGGATCGTCACGCGTCAATCAGCTCGGGGTGTCCTGCGCCCCGGCCACCGACCGTTCGGGCGGCGGTGACCCGAGATGACCATCGTCTATGTGCTGGCCGTGCTGGCCGTGCTGGTGCCCCTGGCGACCGTTCCGGTGCTGGCGGCCCGGTGGGCGTCGGCCGTCGACACCGGCCGGACGGCCGAACGGGTGCGGGTCGCCCTCGCCGGGCTGACCGCCGCGTTCGGCCGGGTCGGTGCGGCCCTGGTGGTGCTGCTGGCCGGTGCGGCGGCGGTCGTCGTCGTCTGCTGGCCGCTCGGTGAGGCGATCTCCCGGCTCGAACCCCACGTCGACCACCCGGTCTTCGACTACGTGCACGCCCGCCGGGTCGGCTTCTGGGAGGACATCAACCTGTTCATCTCCCCGATCGGTGACCGCTACCCGCTCAAGTGGGTGACCGCGGTGGCCGCGATCGGCTTCGCCATCGCCTGGCGTCGCCGCCGCTGGTGGATTCCGCTGGTGGCGATGCCGTTGCAGTTCGTCGTCGAGCAGTACACCCAGACGATCCTGGCGAAGGTCGTCGACCGTGGCCACCCGCCGACCGACCTGGGCACCTACCCCTCCGGCGGCTGCGGCCGGGTGCTGATGACCTTCGGCACCATCCTGGTGCTGGCCGCGCTGACCTGGCGGATTCCGCGTCGGGTGCTGATCGGCCTGGTCACCGCCCTGGCGGTGCTGGTCACGGTGGAGGGCTACACCCGCATCTACGCCGAGAAACACTGGCTCACCGACGTCTTCGGCGGCTGGTTCTTCGGCACCCTGCTGACCGGCGTGATGGTGCTCGCCGTGCTGGTCGCCGACGGCCGGGTCCGCCCGCCGAGGACGCCGGTCGACCCGGCACCGAGCAGCGACGACCGGCTGACCACCAGTACCTGACCCCCTCCCCGTCCGGACCGGCGCGACCCCTCCCCGCGCCACGACGGACCCGGCCCCCACCACTCCTCGAACGGAAGTTGGGCCACCGACGTGACCACCCTCCTCGTCGCCTCCACCGGTGGGCACCTCGCCGAGCTGCATGACCTGCTGCCCCGGCTCGGGGTGCAGGACGACTGCGTCTGGGCGACGTTCGACTCCCCGCAGAGCCGGTCGCTGCTCGACGGGCACGAGGTCATCCACGTGCCGCCGGCCACCACCCGGGACCCGGTGGGTGCGCTGCGCGACCTGCTGGCCGCCCGCCGGGTGCTCTGCGGCGGACGGTTCCGTCGGGTGATCAGCACCGGCGCCAGCGTCGCCATGTCGTTCTTCCTGCCCGCCGTCCGGCACGGCCTGGACTGCCACTACATCGAGAGCGCCACCCGGACCGAGGGCCCGTCGCTGACCGGTCGGCTGGTCGCCCGGGTGCCCCGGACCCGGCTCTACACCCAGTACCCGGGTTGGGCGGACGGCCGCTGGCGCTACGGCGGGTCCATCTTCGACGGTTACCTGCCCGCACCCGCCACCCCGCGCCCGGTCACCAGGATCGTGGTGACCCTCGGCACCCAGGACCGCTTCGGCTTTCCGCGCCTGCTGCAACGCCTGGTCGACGTGGTGCCCCCCGAGGCGGAGGTGCTCTGGCAGGTGGGGTCGACCCGCATCCCCCGGATGCCGGCCGGGGCCCGCCGGCAGGTGCCGCACGCCGAGATGCAGCAGGCGATGCGGGAGGCCGACGTGATCGTCACCCACGCCGGGGTGGGTTCGGCGCTGGCCGCGATGCGGGCCGGCCGCCGTGCCGTCTATGTGCCGCGCCGGGCCAGGCACGGCGAACACGTCGACGACCACCAGGTCGAGATGGCCCGGGAACTCGACCGGCGGGGACTGGTGCTGGCCCGGGAGGCCGACGCCGTCACGGCCGACGACCTGGCCCGTGCGGCGTCCTGGACGGTCACCACCACCGGAACGGTCCCGCCGTTCCGGTGGGAGCAGCCGGCATGAGGCCGGCCGGGACCGGGCAGCCCGGTGGCGGGTTGCGCCGGTCGATGCGGAATCCTCGTCCTCCGTGGGTCGTCCGGACGCGACCCGTACGACAGGACCGGGCCGAGCCGGTGGTCGAGCGGACCGGTCGGTCGATGGTGCGAAATGTCCGTGCAGAGCAAGCTACGCGGGATCTCACTTCATTTTTGGGGGCGCCAGTGCTTCACAGAACGTCTCGACCGGTGCGGCGGCGGTGGTTCGCCGCACTCGCCGTACCGGTGCTCGCGGTCGGCCTGCTGGCCGCGCCCGCCCGTGCGGCGGACCTCACCCCGGTAACCAGCACCCTCACGTCGGCGAACCCGGCGGACAATATTCCGCACGCGCAGGACGGTGACACCAAGGCGTTCGCCGAGATCGGGAACACGGTCTACGTGGGTGGCTCCTTCACCTCGGTCAAGGCCGCCGGGGGCACGAGCTGGACCTCCCGCAACTACCTGTTCGCCTACGACCGGGCCAGCGGCGTGCTGAAGGCCGACTTCACCCCGACGCTGGACGGCGCGGTGCACGCCCTCGCGGCGAGCCCGGACGGCAAGCTGATCGTCGGCGGCGCGTTCAAGAACGTCAACGGGGTCAGCCGCAAGAACCTCGTCCAGTTGGACCCGGCCACCGGCGCGACGATCACCGGCTGGGTCGGCCGCAGTGACGGCGGCCTGGTCCGCCGGACCGTCGTGGTGGGCAACAAGCTCTACATCGCGGGCGCGTTCCACTGGGTCAACGGCACCGAGCACTCGCTGCTGGCCCGGCTCGACGCGACCACCGGCGCGATCGACCCGAGCTTCCAGATCGACGCCAGCGTCGCCCGGGCCAGCAGCGAGCTGGTCTGGGGCCTCGCCGTCGCCCCCGACGGCAAGACCCTGGTCGCGGTGGGCAACTTCACCGAGGTCAACGGCGAGCCCCGCAACCAGGTGGTGGTCGTCGACCTGAACGGCACCCCGGCGGTCGCCAACTGGAGCACCCAGCGCTACGTGGCGCCCTGCTACAGCGGCTCGTTCCCGTTCTACGCCCGGGACGTCGACTTCTCCGACGACGGCACGTACTTCGTGATCATCGCGGACGGTGGCCGGGGCGACGGGGCGTACTGCGACGCGATCGCCCGGTTCGAGACCGCCGACCGGGGCACCGCCCTGGACGCCACCTGGGTCAACTACACCGGCACCGACTCGGTGACCTCCGTCGAGGTGGCCGACAACGTGGTCTATGTCGGCGGTCACTTCCGGTGGCTGAGCAACGCCAACGGCAACGACTCGGCCGGCAGCGGCGCGATCAACCGGTTCGGCCTGGGCGCGCTGGACCCGATCAACGGCCTGCCGCTGGTCTGGAACCCGACCCGGTCGGGCGCCCCGGCGGGCACCACCACCTGGGGTCCGATCATGTGGGAGCTGTGGCGGGGCAGCAACGGCCTGCTGGCCGGCTTCGACTCCGACGGCGTGGGCAACGAGTACCACGGCCGGATGGGCCTGTTCCCGCTCGCCGGTGGCCGTACCGTCGCGGCGACCAACGCGCCGACGGCGTCGTCCGGTTACCTGTACGTCGGCACCGGCAACGGTCAGACCACCAAGGTGCCGTTCAACGGCAGCACGCTGGGTACGCCGGCGAGCAGCGCGCAGGCGAACCTCACCTCGGCCGGCGCGTCCTTCTCGGTCGGCAACAAGCTCTACTGGTCCAAGACCGACGCGGCTGCCCCCGGCGGCAGCTACCTGGGTGTGTCGATGCTCACCGGCGGCTCGGTGGGCGCCCCCTGGGTCGGCAGCGGCTACAACGACTGGTTCAACCCGGCGACGATGGCGGGGGCGTTCTTCCTCGACGGTCGGATGTACTACACCAAGGCCGGCACCAACAAGTTGTTCTACCGCTACCTGGAGCCGGACGGCTACATCGTGGGCTGCTCCGAGTTCACCCTGCCCAGCGTGGGCCTGAACTGGGGCAACGTGCGCGGGCTGGCCTGGGTCAACGGCAAGATCGTCTACGGCAACACCGACGGCTCGCTGCGGGCCGTGCCGTTCGACGAGGTCGCCGTCGACGGCGCCGCCTCGGTCGAGATCGCGCCGGCCAGCGCCGGCGTGGACTGGTCGAGCAAGACGCTGTTCTTCGCCACCTCCTGACCCACCTTTGGTACGGGCGGTCCGCCGGTGTCCCCGAGGCACCGGCGGACCGCCCGTGGCGCAGGGGACCCGGTCGGCTGTCGACCACAGGTGAACGGTCGGCGACAATGGGACGACCAGCGGCTCGCACCGGGGCCGACGTCCGGCCCGCGCCGACCTGCCCGCCCCCCTCACCGCAAGAGGACTGACTGATGGACGTGACCGACGTCACTCCCGCCCGGCAGCGCCCGGTCGGCCTGGCCGAGTTGGCCCGTATCCCGGTGCGGCGGTGGCGCACGGTGCTCGCCGCCACCGGGTTGGTGCTGTTGCTGGTGGCCGCCTACCTGCTGTTCTTCCCCGCCACCTACACCGCCACCACGGCGGTGGTGGTCCGTCCGGTGGTCACCGACCCGTTCTCGGTGCCCTCCGGCGGTGCCGACCGGGCGGTCAACATGACCGCCGAGAGCGGGATCGCCACCAGCAACGGGGTGATCGACAAGGTCGCCTCGATCACCGGCCGGGACACCACCGGCGTGGCCGACGCGCTCACCGTGGAGACCCCGGTCGGCGGCCAGGTGATGCGGTTCAGCTACTCCGGGCACAGCGAGGCCGAGGCGGTGGACGGCGCGAACGGCGCCGCCGAGGCGTACCTCGAACTGCGCAAGGGGATGTACGAGAACCAGCGTGCCGCCGTGCTCAAGTCGTACGACGACACGATCGCCCTGGTCACCAGCCAGCGCACCACCACCCAGCGGTCGTTGCCGGCCAACCAGAACTCCTCCAGCCCGTCGCCGCGCACCAGCGCCCTGTTGGACCAGCTGCGGGCGCTCAACGACCAGCTCGCGACCCTCGCCGAGCAGCGTTCCAAGATCGGCTCGGCAGACCTCAGCCCCGGTTCGGTCACCAGCGCCGCGCGGGCCCCCGTCCCGTCGAGCCGGGACGCCGCCCCGCTGATCCTGGTCGCCGGACTGCTCGGCGGGCTGCTGGTCGGCGGGTTGGTCGCCTTCATCCGGGAGTCCATGGACCGTCGGGTACGCACCGCCGACGAGGTGTCCGCGCTGGTCGGCGCACCCCTGCTGGGGACCGTCGGGCGGGACCGGTCCGGCCGGCTCTCCGACACCGACCTGCGCTACCTGGTGCTGGCCCTGAGCCGTTGGGTGGACGGGCCGAAACCGCTGCCGCTGGTGCTGCTCTCCAGCGCCGGTGACGAGCGGCGCGAGCAGGTCACCGCCGGGATCGCCGCTGCGCTCGCCCAGGGCGGGCACGAGGTGCGGCTCGGGGTGGCCCCGGAGAGCCGGGACCGGATCCGGCCGTTGCTCCAGGACGCCCAGCGCCGGCACCCGGCGACCGAGCCGACCCGCCCCCGGGTGCCCCGCCCGCGTCCGGCGCCCAGCGTCGTCCCGGCACCGGCACCGGCGCCGGCCGCCGCCCCGATGGGCAACCCGGAGGACACCATGATCATCCAGCCGGTCCGCAAGCCCCGGCCGTTCCCCACCGAGGACCCGAAGAACGGCGGGGTCTACCGGTCCACCACCACGTCGGCGGACAAGACCGAGATCATCCCCCGGGTGCTGCCCAAGGAGACCCCCACCGTCGACGGTGAGGAACTGCGCATCGGGGCCGGCGCGGTGCACCTGGTCCCGCTGGACGCCCCGACGGGCGACGGCGTCACCGTGATGGACGCGCCGCCCGCCCTGCACGACGAGCGGGGCGTGCGGGCCGCCCGGGAGGGTCGGGCCGTGCTGGTCGCCGCCCGGGACAAGACCCGCACCGGCCGGCTGACCCAACTGGTGGAACGGCTGCGTGCGGTGGGCGTCGAGCCGGTCGGATTCGTGGTGACGGGGGAGAAGCGTGACTGAGTCGACGGCCGGCCCGCAGCACCCGCCGGTGACCGTGGTGATCGCCACCCGGGACCGGCCCGGACTGCTGGAACGGGCCGTGGGCGCCGTGCTCGACCAGGACTACCCGGGTCCGGTGGAGTGCGTCGTGGTCTACGACCACACCGACCTGCGCGAGCTGGCCGTGGACGTCCCGGCCGGCCGCAGCCTGCGCTACGTCCACAACGCCCACCGGCAGGGCCTGCCCGGCGGTCGCAACACCGGCGCCGACGAGGCCGGCGCCGCGCTGATCGCGTTCTGCGACGACGACGACTTCTGGCTGCCGGCGAAGCTGCGCCGGCAGGTCGAGCTGCTGGCGCAGCGCCCCGACGCCGCCGCCGCGAGCTGCGGCATCCGGCTGGAGGGTCCGGGCATCGCCAAGGAGCGGCAGCTCGACCGGGCCGAGGTCGCCCTGTCCGATTTCGTCGAGGACCGGATCATGGAGGTGCACTCCAGCACCATCCTGATCCGCCGCTCCACCTGGGACGCCATCGGCCCGGTCGACGAGGACCTGCCCGGCGGCTACGGCGAGGACTACGAGTGGCTGCTGCGGATCGCCGCGCACGGCCCGGTGGTGATCGTGCCCGAGGTGCTGGTGGTGGTCGACTGGCACGGCGGCTCGTTCTTCTTCGGCCGCTGGGCGACCATCGTCGAGGCCACCCGCTACCTGCTGGACAAGCACCCCGAGCTGGCGGGCAGCCGGACCGGCCTGGCCCGGCTGCACGGCCAGATCGCCTTCGCGCTCGCCTCCGGTCGGCGGCGGCGGGAGGCGGTACGGGAACTCGGCCGGGTGGTCCGGCTCAACCCCCGGGAGAAGCGGGTGCTGGTGACCGTCCCGGTGGTGCTCGGGCTGCTTTCCGGGGAGCGGGTCCTCCGGCTGGCCCAGCGTCGGGGGCGGGGTGTCTGACCGGCGGCGCCGGGTCGGCACGACGCCGTCCGGGCTGCCGCCGCTGCCCACCTGGCCGCTGCTGGCCATGTTCGGGCTGATGCCGCTCTGGTGGGCGCTCGGCGGCTTCTACCTCGGCTGGTCGGCGTTCGGCTTGGTGCTGCTGGGCCTGATGGTCACCCGGGGCCGGGTGGCGCTGCCCGCCGGCACGGCCTGCTGGCTGGTGCTGTTGGCGCTGGTGCTGCTCAGCTTCACCCGGCTGGACCGGGCCACCGCCTATCTCACCTCCGGGTTGCGGCTCGGCTTCATGGTGACCGCCCTGATCGTCTGCGTGTACGTCTACAACCTGGTCCGCGACGGCGTCCCCTGGGCACAGGTGCTCCGCCCGCTCGGCTGGTACTGGCTGGGCGTGGTGGCCCTGGGCTGGTTGGCGGTGCTGGCACCCCGCTTCCAGCTCACCACCCCGGTGGAGCTGGTGCTGCCGGGCAGCATGTCGGGGGAACGGTTCATCCAGGCGTTGACCCACGTACGGGCCAACGAGTTCAACCCGGTCTCGCGCGCCCCGATCTACCGGACCGCCGCGCCCTACCCGTACACCAACAACTGGGGTACGGCGTACGCGCTGCTGGTGCCGTGTGTGCTGGCGTACCTGACGTCGGTGCGTACCGGCAAGTTCCGGGTGGCGCTGCTGGTGTCCCTGCCGCTGTCGATGGTGCCCGCGTTCATGACCCTCAACCGGGGCATGTTCCTCGGCCTCGGCGTGGGGCTGACCTACCTGGGCCTGCGGGCGCTGGTCCGGGGCAACGCCAAGCTGATCGCCTCGATCGGCGGGCTGGTGCTGCTGGTCTGGGTGGTCAGCCTGGTGGTGCCGGTGCAGGAGTTGATCGACAACCGGGTCAGCAGCACCGACACCAACGTCGACCGGATGGACCTCTACGTGCGTACCCTCCAGGCGGTCGAACGCTCGCCGCTGCTCGGGTACGGCGCGCCCAACAGTGTCGACACCACGCTCGCCGAGGAGCCGCTGGGCACCCAGGGCATGATCTGGCAGGTGCTCTACAGCCACGGCATCCCGGCCCTGGTCGCCTTCCTGGCCTGGCTGGTGCTGATCGCCAGGCGGCTGGCCGGCGCGGTCTCCCCGGCCGGGCAGTGGCTGAGCACCATCCCGGTGATCGCCCTGGTGGTGATCCCGGTGTACGCCTACATCGACCCGAACATGTCGGTCATCTTCTTCGCGGTCGGGGCCGGGCTGGCGGCGGTCAGCGGGCCGGTGAACCGCCCGGTGACCCTCGCGCCGGGAGTCGTCACCGAGCCCCGTGAGCCCCGTGCGACGCCGGTGGGCGTCGGCCCACCGGCAGCGGCCACCGGGACGGCATCCGTGCCGACCAGGGCGTCGGCCACCGTCCCGACCCTGCCCACCAGCGCCACCGGCATCGTCCCGGCCCCGGCCCCGCGCAGCAGGGCCACCGCCAGCGTCCCCACCGCGCCCACCGCGCCCACCGGGGCCTCGGCCACCGCTGCACCGCCGGCTCCGCCCGTATCCCCGGGCGCGATCCCACCCTCGGCTCCGATCCCGTCCCGCCCCTCGGCTCCGGTGCCGACCCCGGCTCCCGCGCCGACCCCCACTCCGACCTCCGCACCTGCGTCGACCCCGGCCCCAGCCTGGCCGCCGGTCCCGGCTCCCACCCCGACCTCCGCACGTGCGTCGGGCCCGGCCCCGACCTGGCCCCCGGTTCCGGCTCCCGCTTCGGATGCGGTCCCGACCCCCGCCTCGGCCTCCGCACCTGCGTCGACCCCGGCCCCGACCTGGCTCCCGGTTCCGGCTCAGGCACCGACCCCGGCTGCCACTCCGACCCCCGGCCCTGCGCCGCACCCGGCACCGGCTTCCCCCCGGGCTGCGGCCGAGCCCCCGGCTTCCACCCCGGCCGGGTCCCCAGCTTCCACCCCGGCCAGGCCCCCGGTTCCACCCCCGGCCCCGGCTTCGGGGGCATCCCCGGCGTCGGTCGGTGGTCCCCGTCCGGGCGGCGGGGTGGACGCACCGACCGTGGTGCAGCCGGCCCGGCCCGGCGGGGCCACCCCACCGGCCCGGCCCACCACCCGGACCGAAGACCAGACCGGCACCGAGGACGGCAGGGAACGGACATGAGCCAACCGGGAACCGGCACCGGGACCACTCCCGCGATTCCCCGGCAGGTCGACCGCCGGGCAGCCCCGACCGACGTGCCGGCCGGGGCGGACCCGTCGGCCGGGGCGACGGCGGCCGGCACCCCCGATGCGGCGAGCGGTGCCGGGGAGGTACGCCGCAGCGCCCGCAGCGGCGCGGTGGGGCTGGTCGGCGCGGCGGTCAACGGCGCGTTGGGCTTCCTGCTCACCGTGGTCATCGTGCGCGGCTTCGGCACCGACGGCTCCGGCGCGCTGTTCACCGCCATCGGCGTGGTCTCCATCCTGGGCGCGATCTGTTGCGCCGGTGCGGACACCGCGCTGGTCTGGGCCCTGCCCCGACGTCGGATCGGGGTCGACGGCGACGCCGCCCGGCTGCTGCCGGTCGCGTTGCTGCCGGTCCTGCTGCTGACCGCGATCGTGGCGGCGGTGGGCGCGCTCACCGCCGACCGGCTCGCCCCGGTCTTCTTCGAGCGGTCCGATGGGCCGACGCTGCTGCGGCTGGCCTTCCTCGCGCTGCCGGTCACCGTGGCGATGACCGTGCTGCTCGCCGCCGTCCGGGCGGTCCGCCCGGTGACCGCCGTGGTCGGCATCCAGTACGTGCTGGTGCCGTTGGCCCGACCCGTGCTGCTGCTGGCGACGGTCGCCACCGGTGCCGGGGTGGCGGTCGGGTTCGGCGGCTGGCTGTTGCCGGTGGCGCTGGCCGTGGTCGCCGCCGTCGTCCTGCTGCTGCGGCCACTCGGGGTGTTCGCGGGGGCGCGGCTGCGGCCGGACGGCGCGGACTGGCGTACCCTCTGGGGCTTTGCGCTGCCCCGGGCGGTGTCGGCGGCCATCGACGCCAGCAGCATGTGGGTCGGGGTGCTGCTTACCTCGGCCCTGGCCGGTGCGGACGAGTCCGGTGTCTTCGGCGCGGTCGGCCGGTACGCCCTGGCCGGGCTGCTGATCATGCAGGGGCTGCGGGTGGCCGTCGCGCCCCAGCTGTCCCGGTTGCTCGGGCAGGGGCGCACCGCCGACGCGGCGCTTGTATACCGGCGGGTCACCGTCGTGATCATCCTGCTCTCCTGGCCCGCCTACCTGCTCCTGGCGGTGTTCGCGCCCGGGTTCCTCAGCCTCTTCGGCGACGGGTTCACCGCCGGCGCCACCCCGCTGGCGGTGCTGGCCGGGGCGATGCTGGTCAACTCCGGGGTGGGCATCGTGCAGACGATGCTGCTGATGAGCGGCAACAGCGCCCGGCACCTCCAGGCCACCGTGGTCGGGCTGACGCTCACCGTCGGCCTGGGTTTCCTGCTCATCCCCGAGCACGGCGCGCTCGGCGCGGCGTGCGCCTGGACGGCCGGGGTGGTCGCGGAGAACGTGCTGGCCGCGGTGGCCGCCCGGGTGGCGATCGGTGAGCCGCTGCTCACCCGCTCGGTGGGTTGGGCGGCGGTCGGGGCCGGCGGCGGCGCGGCCGTGGTGGCGGTGCTCAGCGCGCTGGTCGCCGGCCGGGGCGTGGCCGGCCTGGCGCTGGCCCTGGTGGTGCTGGCGGTCGTCGCCGCCGGGCTGCTGCTGGACCGGCGGGTCCGGGGTACCGTCCGGGCCGCCGTGACGATGCTCAGGCCGAGACCGGCGTGACGAAAGGGAGACGATGACGATCCGCGACCGCCTCAAGGGTGTGGTCCCGCACCAGGTCACCCACCAGGTGCGCAGCTCGCTGGTGCGGTACGGCGAACGGACCAGCGACCGCCGGCCGTTGCCGGACTTTTTGATCACCGGCACCAAGCGGGGCGGCACCACCTCGCTCTGGCGTTACCTGCTGGCGCACCCCCTGGTGCCCCGCCTCTTCCCGGCGTGGAACACCAAGACCTCGCACTACTTCGAGGAGAACTGGGGACGGGGCGAGGCGTGGTACCGCTCGCACTTCCCGACGCTGCGGCACCGCCGGGCGCTGGAACGCCGGCACGGCGGGCCGGTCCGCGTCGGTGAGGCGGCGCCGCTGTACATGTTCCACCCGCTCGCCGCGCAACGGGTCGCCGAGCTGCTGCCGGACGTCCGGTTGATCTTCCTGCTCCGCGATCCGGTCGAGCGGGCGTACTCGCACTGGAAGGAGCGGCGCACCGAGGGGAAGGAGCCGCTGGACTTCGCCGAGGCGCTGGCCCGGGAGGAGGAGCGGACGGCGGGGGAGCGGGAGAAACTGATCGCCGACCCGACGTACTTCAGCGACGCGTACGACTGGTACACCTACCGGGCCCGGGGCCGCTACCTGGAGCACCTGACGCCGTGGCTGGACCGCTTCGACCCCGCCCAGCTGTTGATCCTGCCCAGCGAGACGCTGTACGCCGAGCCGGCCGCCACGTACGCCCGGGTGCTGGACTTCCTCGGCCTGCCTCCGCACCAACTCGCGGCGTACGAGGCGCACAACCACCGGCGCAGCAGCGCCATGCCGGAGCAGGTACGGGACGAGCTGAGCGCGCACTTCGCCCCGCACAACGCGGCGCTTTCGCAGCGGCTGGGAATGCGCTTCGACTGGTCGTGAGCCCTGCCGGTGGCCCGCCCGGCGCACCTCGCCGTCCGCAGGGCGGGACGGGCCGGACAGGGTGCCGACGCCAGCACCGGGCGTGACAGACTGACCGTCGTGTTGCGTTGGCTGACTGCAGGTGAATCGCATGGTCCGGCTCTGGTGGCGTTGTTGGAGGGGGTTCCCGCCGGGGTGGCGGTGACCACCGGTGACATCGCGGGTGAGTTGTCGCGTCGTCGGTTGGGTTACGGCCGGGGTGCGCGGATGGCGTTCGAGCAGGATGAGGTCGAGGTCGTCGGTGGTCTGCGACACGGCGTCACCCTGGGCAGCCCGGTCGCGATCCGGGTGGGCAACTCGGAGTGGCCGAAGTGGCAGACGGTGATGGCCGCTGACCCGGTCGATCCGGACGAGTTGGCGAGTCAGGCCCGGAACGCGCCGTTGACGCGTCCCCGGCCCGGCCACGCCGACCTGGCCGGCATGCAGAAGTACG
>NZ_FMCU01000009.1 GCF_900091525.1 Micromonospora matsumotoense | reverse complement strand
GGGTAAGGCCCCCAGCTAGACGACTGGGTTGATAGGCCGGAAATGTAAGCCCGGTAACGGGTTCAGTTGACCGGTACTAATAGGCCGAGGACTTGACTACAAAGCTGCTACGCGTCCACTGTGCAACTCTGAACGAACCGAACAACCCCCCATACACTTGTGTGGGTGTGTGTGTTGTTTGATATGTTCATAGTGTTACGGCGGTCATGGCGGAGGGGAAACGCCCGGTCACATTCCGAACCCGGAAGCTAAGCCCTCCAGCGCCGATGGTACTGCACTCGGGAGGGTGTGGGAGAGTAGGACACCGCCGGACAACCTTTAGTTGAGGCCGACCCCTGACGGGGTCGGCCTCAACTGCATTCCCACCCCCACCGATCTCCGACCTGAGCTGTCCTCCAACCCAAGCTGCTTTCCAGCCTCAACTGTCCTCCCGACCCCGGCTGCCCTCCAGTGGAGAGCATGGGCTCATGTGGCGATGTTGCACCATTCCAGTGCTGCGGACACCGCTCTATCGCGGACATTGAGTCGCTATCGCGGACATTGAGTCGATCGCAGCCCAGCCCGTCCCGCTGACTGCACGACCGGCCGCACACTGACCGGCCCGCGCAACGTGCGGTCGGAAGCCCGTGCCCGGCTCCCTACCGTAGGTGGGAAGTGCGGGCACTGCCCGGTACAGCCCCAGCGGCGGGACGACCACGGCGGCGAAACATGTGGCCAGCAGGCCAGCAGGCCAGCGGCAGCAGGGCAGCGGCAGCAGGGCAGCGGCAGCAGGGCAGCGGCAGCAGGGCAGCGCGGCGTTCGGGGAATCGCCCCGGACGGCGGGCTTCACCTCGTACCGTCGATGCGGGACCCGGCTCCGGAGGGTCGCACCAGCGCAGCGGAAAACGTGACGTGGAGTACGCCTCGTCCGCAATCGGAGCGGACCGGTCGGGGTACCTGCTGACCGTACGACCGGAACTGACCGTCGGGACCGGCGGAGGCAGGAGTGGTCATGAAGATCGGAATCATTGGTTCGGGGCACATCGGTGGCACCCTCACCCGGCGGCTGAGTTCGCTCGGGCACGACGTGACCGTCGCGAATTCGCGGGGCCCGGAGAGTCTCACCGACCTGGCCCAGGAGACCGGGGCCAGCGCCGGCACGCTGGAGCAGGCCGTCCAGGACGCCGAACTGGTCGTGGTGGCGATCCCGCTGCTCGCGGTGCCGGGGCTCCCGGCTCAGCCGTTCGACGGCAAGATCGTCGTCGACGCCAACAACTACTACCCGCAGCGTGACGGCGACATCGCCGAGCTGCTCGACCGCAGCCTCAGCTCCAGCCGGTGGACCGCCGACCATCTGAAGGGCGCCCGGGTGGTGAAGACCTTCAACAACATCCAGGCCGCGCACCTGATGGACAACGGCAGGCCCGCCGGGGCGGGTGACCGGATCGCCCTGCCGGTGGCCGGCGACGACGCCGACGCCAAGCAGCTGGTGATGCAGCTCGTCGACGCGCTCGGCTTCGATCCGGTGGACGCGGGCACCCTCGACGAGAGCTGGCGACAGCAGCCCGACACCCCCGTCTACGGGACCGACCGCGACGCCGAGGGCGTCCGCCAGGGACTCGCCGAGGCCCGCCCCTGACCCCGGGCGTACCCGGAAAGCACCGAGCCCCGCCGGCTGATCGCCGGCGGGGCTCGTTCGTGCATGGCCCCGGAGCACGAGGCTCCGGGGTGCGAGGCTCCGGGGTGCGCTGCCCCGGGGGTGCGTGAGTCGGGGTGCGTGGGCTCGGGGGCTAGCTGGGGAGCGCGGGGCTCAGGAGGGTTTGGGACCGCAGACGAAGTTCGGCTCGGGGTCGTAGGTCCAGCTGAACTTCTCCCGCTTGACGACCTTGCCGTCCTTCTTGATGACCCGGAAGGCGTCCTGGCTGAAGCCGGTGCTGCCGGCGGCGGCGATGCACGTCGGGCCGGGGGTCAGGTGGACGGTCTTCGGCGAGGTGATGTTGCGGCGCGGGCCGTACTCGGTCTTCACGCTGTCGTAGATCTTGGTGCTCCACATCGACACGGTGATCGTGTTCGAGGTGTAGGCGGTGTCGATCAGCACCCCGTGCGGGGTGTTGTTGCGGAACTTGAAGTCCAGGTCCGGCCAGAAGATCGTCGACTCGATCACCGCCGGGTAGCGGCTGAAGTAGAACGAGTGCGGCTTGTGCTCGACGTCCTGGAGGCCGGCGTAGTAGCTGGCGTTGAAGAGGGTGGTGGTGAACTGGGAGACGCCCCCGCCGACCCCGGGGACCAGTTTGCCGCCGAGGATCACCGGGGCGTCCTTGTAGCCCTGGGCGTAGCCACGCTCGCCGGTGTGCGCGTTCAGCGAGAACGTCTCGCCCGGCTGCACGATCGTGCCGTCGACGTCCTTGGCCGCCTGGATGATGTTCTGGCTACGTGGCGAGGAGAGCCCGCCGGGAAACTTCGTGGAGAAGGTGGAGACCCGCTCCTTGATGCCCAGCTCGGCCAGCTTCGCCTCGGTCAGCTCGGGCTCGGCCTTCTTGAGCTGCCCGGTCACCGTCCGGCCGTCCGTCTTCGGCAGCACCGCCAGCAGGTCCCGGCCCAGGGCCGCCGAGTCGAGCTGCTGCCCGGCCCGCCCCGGCACCACCTTCGGCTTGCCGGCCGAAATGGTCAGGCCGGCGTCCTTCGGCGTCGACTCGATCGCGGTCAGCTTGCTGCCGAGCGCCGACCGCAGCCGCTTGACGTCGACCTTCGGCGTCAGCTTCCCCTCGTCGTCGGCCGAGAAGCGCAGCGCGCGGGCGATCGCCGCCGGGGGGACACTGACCGACCCCTTGTCGGAGGTGATGGTGACCGGAGCGGCGACGGCCGGCTTCGCCAGCTCGGCGACCAGCCGGTCCACCTCCTCCCGGGTGGTGACCGGGTTCTTCTCCACCACCGGCACCGTCACCGGCTGCCCGGCCAGCCAACCCGTACGGACCACCCGGGCGGACTGCTCCGCGTCGAGGGTCAGGCTCGGCTTGGGGTAGACCGGCTTCGGGGTGGTGCCGGTGAAGATGATCGCCGGCATCGTCATGTCCCGGCCCTGCTTGCCGAGGATCTGGCGCAACGCCGCATCCAGCTTGGCGGCGTCCACGCTCACCACCGGTTCGACCGTACGGGAGCCGAACAGCCGGCCCACCGGGTGCGCCTGCGCGTCGGTGGCGGCGGCGACGGTGGCGGCCACGTCCACCGTCAGGCCGACGTCGGCGGGGACGATCTCCGCCCGGTTCTCGCCCACCACCACGGTCAGCGGCGCGTTGAGCGTGCCGGCGCGCTTCTCCAACTCGGCCCGCAACTCCTTGGCCGCGTCGGCGCGGCTGCGGCCACCCAGCTCGGTGCCGAGCACGCTGGTGCCGCGCGGGACGTCCCCGGCGTACGCATAGGCGCCCGCGCCGACCACCCCGGCCAGCACCGCAGCGGTCACCCCGCCCGCGAGCAGCACCCGCCTGCGTCGCCACCACGGCCCGCCGCCGGGGCCCGAGCCCGCGGCCCCGCCGGCCGTCGGGGGCTCGTCCTCGCCCGGCCAGCTCACCGCGGTGACCTGCACCGTGGGGCGGTCGTCGGAGACCTGATTGTCGCCGTACAGGGTCACAGCCACCTCGATCGGACGTACCACGTGGGGGGTTGCGGCCCCCAGGGACACCTACGGTAGCCAACCGGACGGCCAGCCGACAGCGTGCGTCCGGCCATCCTCACCACCGCGTGTCGTAGCCGGTCACGCGGTGTATGGCCGTTCGTGGCACGGTGTCCGGATGGGTGAGCTGAGACTGCCGTACGGGGCGGACGAATCGACCGGGCGGGGGCGTCGCGCGGCGACCCGGAGCGGGCCTGCCTCGGGCCGGGCTGCGCGCGGCTGCACTTTCCTCGGCGCGAACCGGCGGTCATCGTGCTGGTCGAGGCGGCACCGGACCGCTGCCTGCTGGCCCGGCACGCCGGGGCGGGCCCTGACGGGTACTCGCTGCTGGCCGGGTTCGTCGAGGTGGGCGAGAGCCTGGCTGACCGAGGGCGACTGACCGGTGCTCAGCGGATCCGGACGCCGACCGGCGGGCCCGGCGGCCCGTCGTCCCGTCCGTCGGTCACGGCGACCCGGAACTGGTAGTCGTGCCCCCGGGTCAACAGCACCGCCGTGTGCCGGCTCTCCCGCACCGGGTACGGAGCGGCCCGCCACTGCCCCCCGGCGGTGGCATCGCGCCACTGCACCCGGTAGGCGAACCCTGGACCGGCCGACCGCCAGGTCAACAGGGCCTCGCCACTGCCGGTGGCCGTCACGTCGAGCCCGGTCGGGGTGGGCAACTGCGGGGTGACCCGGACCGGTGCGCTGGGTGGGCCCGCACCCGCCTGGTTCATCGCGGCCACCGTGAACTCGTACTCGTGCCCGTTGCGCAGCCCCGGCACGACGGCCCGGGTGCCCCGGGTGGGGATCTCCTCGGCGGTGAAGTCGCGTTCCCCGACGCTGACGTCCCGCCGGTACACCCGGTGCCAGCCGCCGAGCACCGCCGAGCGCCAGGTCAGCTCCACGCTGCCGACGCCGGCCTCGACGCGCAGGTCCGTCGGGACCTCGGTGGGGGCGGTGAACCGGGCGCGGGCCCGCACCGGCGCGGACCGGGCCCCCGCGCCGCCGTCGTTGACGGCGTCGACCGTGAACTCGTACTCGTGGCCGTGCGCCAGGTGCCGGGCCAGGTGCCCGGCGGTGGCCTCCACCGCCGGCGGGCCGTCCTGCGGGGTGCCGGCGGTCAGGTCGCGCCGGTACACCCGGTAGGAGACACCCGGGCCGAGCGTCCGCCAGGACAACCGGACGGTGCCGTCGGGCTGCCCGACGGCGACCAGCCCCGGCGGTGGGGCGGGCGGGGTGACCAGGGCGGTCGCCCGGACCGGCGCGGACGGCGGGCTGTCCCCGCCACCACCGACCGCGACCACGGTGAACTCGTACGCGTGGGCGTGCCGCAGGGACGCGACGGTGGCGGTGGTGCCGGTGAAGGTGCCGACCGTGCTCCGCTCCCCGGTGCCCAGGTCGTGCTGCGTCACCCGGAAGAGCTGGACGAAGGGCACCGGTTCCCAGCTCAGCGCGACGTCACCGGCCTGGCCGGGCACCGCCCGCAGGCCCTGCGGTGGTGGTGGTGGTGGCACCGTGGCGGTCATCCGGCCGACCGGTGAGGGCGGGCTCTCGCCGCGCCGGCCCAGCGTGCTCACCCGGAACTCGTAGTCGTGCCCGTTGATCAGGAAGTCGGCCGAGAAGCGGGGTGCGGTGGTCGGCTCGCCGATCCGGACGAAGTGGGTCTGGCCGGCGGTGACGTCCCGCCGGTGCACCTGGTAGCGCAACTCGTCGTCGGCGCGTACCGGCGGCCAGTCCAGCTCTGCGGTGCCGGCGCCGCCCGGTCGGGCGGTGAGCGTCGACGGCGTCGGGGGCAGGTCGGCCCGGTCCGGTCGCTGGCGGGGCCAGGCCACCTCGACGAAACGCGGCCGGTAGAGGCCCGCGTCGGCGTAGGTGACCGCGTCGTCGACGTCGTTGACGTTGTAGGAGAGGAGCAGCCGGCCGGGGCGGGCCAATTCCGGGTGCAGGTCGACGTCGTAGACCAGGTGGCCGGCGGCGGTCTCCGGGGCCCGGTGCAGGTAGTCCGGGCCGGTGAACGGGCCGGTCGGGGCATCGGCCGAGTAGGCGACCAGATCGCCGCTGAACACCAGGTTGTTCTCCTGGGTGACCAGCACGTACCGACCGCCGATCCGCTGTACGCCGTAGGCGGTGCCGACGCCGCTGAGCAGCCGGGTCGAGGCGCGGTCGTCGGTGGACCAGCCGTCGCCGGTCCAGAACTCCCACCGGCCGGTCAGGTCGTCGCCGACCACCCGGGCCAGGTGGGCGAACTTCGCCCCGCCGGCCGCCTCGGTGCCGTACACGTAGGTGTGGTCGCCGTCGCGGAGCAGCTCGGAGCCCCAGGAGACCCGGGAGTCGAGCGGTAACGGGCGGACCCCGGTGGGGGTGAGCGCAGGCAGCGCGAAGCTGGCCAGTGCGGTGCCGACCAGGGTGTGGTCCAGCGGGCTGACGCCGGTGCGCCGGTAGCGGTGGACCAGCACCTGGAGGGTCGCGCCGGAGACGGTGGCGTCGCCGACCCAGGAGAACTCGCCGGGTGCCGTCGGGGGCACCAGGTCGCGCGGGTCCTCGGTGGTGCCGCCGTGCACCGTCTCGGCGAGCTGGTCGCCCCGCTGCACGATGGCCGAGTTGTGGATGAAGGGCGCGGTGCGGGGCCGGGAACCGTCGGGGTGCACCGGGCCGAGGAAGGTGTCGGAGAAGAGCCAGAGCAGCCGGCCGTCGGGCAGCCGTACCGAGGCCGTCCGGTCCGCGCCGTTCCAACGGCCGGAGGTGTCGCCGTAGTCGGCGAAGGCGGCGGTCAGCCGGGCGGCGGTCGGCCCCCTGTCCGGCAGGGCCCGGTGCGGCGGGGCGGCGGGTACGGCGGTGAGCAGGCCGAGCACCCAGGCGACGAGCAGCCAGCGCGCCGGCCGGCGGACACCGGTCACCTCCTGGCGGACATCGGCCACCTGCCGGCCCGGGTCGACCAACGCCACCAGAAACCCCCGTCTACCGGTCACCGACCCGCAGGGTGTCACGACCCGGGACGGGGGCGGTAGCCGTCGGAAGGGTGGAGGGCGGCGGCGCATCCGTTCTGCGGTGGATTGTCGACACTGCGGTGCCGACGGCGGTGACCGTCGCCGTGACCAGGGCGGCCCCGGCGATCCCGGCGACGGTGTGCGGCACGACCGTGGCGGTCGCGGCCACGAAGCCGACCGTGGAGATCCACAGTGGTGCCGAGGGCCACCGGGCCGACGCCGCGACCCGGGCGTTGACCAGGACGAAGACCAGCGCGTACAGGGCCCCGGTGGCGGCGAAGAGCGGCGCGAGGCCGCCGTGCCGGGTGTACTCCGGGCCACCGGCCAGCCCGAAGGCCAGCCCGCCGGCCAGCACCGAGGCGAGCACCAGCGCCGCCCCGGCCGCACCGACCAGGAGCAGCGCCGTCCGTAGCGTCCCCCGGTCGCCCCGGGCCAGCCGGGGCAGCGCGATGACCGTCACCACCTGGGGGGCCCACAACGCACCCTTGGTCAGCACCGTGCCGACCGCGTACGTGCCGGAGGCGCCGGGGGGCAGGAACCGGCGGGCCAGCAGCAGGTCCGCGTACGACACGACGAGCATCGCCAGGGTCGCCCCGCTGGCGGTGAGCACCGTGCGGGTGGTCAGGGTCGGGGCGACCGGGTCGAGACCGGCCCCCCGGTTGAGCCGGACCAGCAGCGCCAGCACCAGCACGGAGGTGACCGCCCCGGCCAGCAACGCCCCGGTCAACCCGCCGCCCAGTGCCAGCCCGGCGATCATCCCGCCGTAGCGGCCGGCGGCGAGCAGCGCCATCCCCCCGGCCAGCCGCAGGAACCGCTGGTCGCCCTGGAGCTCACCCAACCACCGGCCGGCGGCCACCACCGCCACGGTCAGCACCCCGAGCAGCAGCACCGCCGGGCCGGTCAGTCGCAGCCCGACGGCGGCCACCGGCAGCAGCACGGCCAGCAGCGCGGCGGTCACCGCCACGGTCAACAGGGTGGGGCGGGCGGTGGCGGCCCGACCGTGCCGGGCCCGGTGCACGGCCACCGCGATCTGGAGACCGGTGCTGGCCACGCCGCCGATCGCGCCGAGCGCCAGCAGGGTGGCCAGCGCGCTCAACTCCGCCGGGGGGAGGTGCCGGGCACCGAGGACCGGCACCACGTAGGCGAGCCCGTTGACGAAGACCCCGGCCAGGGTGACGGCCACCCCGGCGACGCCGATCCCTGGTCGCCGACCGTGCCCGTCGTCCGATGTTGTGCCCATCACCGCTCCGTGTCGCCGGCCCCGCCGGTCGTCCGCCGCCTGCCGTGACCGTCCCGTGTCGCCGGCTCCGCCCGTCACCAGCGGCGCAAGTACAGTGTCGCCACGCCGGCGCCGATCGCCGGGTCAGCCTAGTGAGGAGGTCAACCCCTGCGGGAGAGGTCGATCCTCGTCGCCACCGGGCTGGCCGTCACCGCACTGGTGCTGGCCCCGCTGGCCGCGCCCGGCTATGCGCTCAGCTACGACATGGTCTTCGTGCCCCACCAGCCGTGGCGGGCCGAGCTGGTCGCCCCGGTCGACTCGCTGCCCCGGGCGGTGCCGCTGGACGCCCTGGTGTCGCTGGCCAGCCAGGCGGTGCCGGGCTGGCTGCTGCAACGGGTGGTGCTGGCCGGGGTGCTGCTGCTCGCCGCGATCGGGGCCGGTCGGCTGGTGCCCACCCGGCGGCCGGTCGTCCGGGTGGTCGCCGCGGTCGGGTACGCCTGGACGCCGTACCTGGCGGAGCGGCTGCTGATCGGGCACTGGGGGCTGCTGCTGGCGTACGGGGCGTTGCCGTGGCTGGTCGACGCCGCGATCCGGGTGCACCGGCCGGGCGGGCTGCGCCGGCTGGTGCTGGTCGCGCTGCCCGCCGTGGTCACCCCGACGGGCGGCCTGATCGCCCTGGTCACGGTCGCCGTGCTGGTCACCCGCCGGGGTGCCGCCCGGACGACCGCGCTGGCCGTCGGCGCGCTGCTGGTGCTGAACCTGCCGTGGCTGGTGGTCGCCGGGTTCAGCACGGCGGACGCCCGGACCGACCCGGCCGGGGTGGCCGCCTTCGCGGCGCGGGCCGAGAACTGGAGCGGGGTGTTCGGCGCGTTGGCCGGCACCGGGGGGATCTGGAACGGGCAGACCACCCCGCTGAGCCGCACCTCGCCGTTGACGCCGGTGGCGACGGGGCTGCTGCTGGCGCTGGCGGTGTACGGCTTCCGGACCTTGCGCGGGCGCTGGCCGGCCGGGGCGGCGGACCGGCTCGCCGGGTTGGCCGCCGCCGGGTTCCTGACCGCCCTGCTGGGGGCGCTGCCGGGCGGTGCCACCGTGCTGGGGTGGGCGGTGGCGTCGGTGCCGGGGGCCGGGGTGCTCCGCGACGGGCAGAAGTTCCTCGTCCCGTACGCGCTGCTGCTGGTGGTGGCCGGGGCGCTCGGTGCGGAGCGGCTGGCCGACCGGGTCGCCGCCCGGGGGGCGGCCGGTGGTGCCACCGCGTTGCTCGTCGCCGCGCTGCTGCTGCCCGTGGTGGTGCTGCCCGATCTGGCGTTCGGCGCGGCGGGCCGGCTGCGCCCGGTGACGTACCCGGCGGACTGGGACGCGGTGGCCCGCCGGCTCGACGGCCGACCCGGGGAGGTGCTGTCGCTGCCGTTCGGGGCCTACCGGGCGTACCCTTGGAACGACGGTCGGACGGTGCTGGACCCGCTGCCCCGCTATGTCGACGCCGACGTGCTGGTGGACGACACCCTCTGGGTGGGCTCGACCGGGGTGCGGGGGGAGAACCCGCGCGCCGCCGAGGTCGGCCGGGTGCTGGCCGCCGGGGGCCCGGTCACCGCGACCGGGGTGCGCTGGGTGGTGGTGCAACGGACGGCCGACGGTCAGCGGGTCGACCCGGCGGCGCTGGCCGGGTTGCGCGAGGTGTACGCCGGTGTGGACCTCACCCTGTACGAGAACCCGGAAGGGCGCTGACCGGCGCGGTCTCCGCCCGGGGCGAGCGCCCGGCCAGCCGCGTTCCGGGCCGCCCGCCGGGCCGGTGGTGATCGCCCGCGCGGCTCTCCCGGTGTTGGCTACTTGGTGGTAACGTGCCGCGCACGCAGCTCACGAGGAGGAAAACAGCACCATGCGCAGTGCTCTCTCGTTGGTTCTGGTCGCGGTAGCCGCGATCGCTCTGGGTGCCTTCGGCACGGTGGCGTTGGCCACCACGCTGACCGGTACGTCGGCGGCCGAGGCGGCGAAGGCCGAGCAGGCCGCCCGCACCGAGTCCGGCGGCAGCGGTGGTGCCAACCAGCCGCTGGTCTACGGCACCAAGTAGGACTGTTCCACCTGCGCGGCCGGTGACCCTGCCGGACCCGCCTGCCCGACCGGCGGCACCGCCGGACCCGACCGCCCGACCGGTGATCCTGCCGGACCTGACTGCCCTGCCGGCGATCCTGCCGGACCCTTCTGCTCGACCGGCGATCCTGCCGGAGTCGGTGCGACCGGTGATCCTGCCGGACCGTTCGCGGCCCTCGTCACGAGGGCCGCGAATTTTTCGCCCGAGACCGGCCAGGTGAACCGGGCGGCGTGGGCGCGGGCCGCCGCGCCCATGGTGGCCCGGTAGCCGTCGTCGGTCAGCAGCAGCCGCACCTTGGCCACGAAGTCGTCGACGTCCTCGGCGAGCAGGCCGGTCTCCCCGTCGACCAGGGACTCCTCGACCCCACCCGCGCCCCGGAACGCCACCGTCGGGGTGCCGACTGCGCCGGCCTCGACGATGGTGAGCCCCCAGCCCTCCTTGAGCGACGGGGTGAGCGCCACCCAGGCCGAGGCGAGCAACCGCCGCTTGTCGGCGTCGGTGACGAAGCCGGTGAACCGGACCCGGTCGGTGAGGCCCAGCTCGGCGGCGGTGTGCCGGAGTTGCGCCTCCCACCAGCCCTGACCGGCCACGGTCAGGGTCAGGCCGGGCAGCTCGTCGGCGAGCGCGGCGAGGGACCAGAGCGCCACCTCGACCTGCTTGTGCGGGACCAGCCGACCGAGCACCACCAGCGACGGCTGCGGTGAGCGGGGCACCGGGCCGACGGTCATGTCCGGGGTGCCGTTGTGCACGATGTCGACCCGGGCCGGGTCGATGCCGAGGGTGGCCAGCTCGTCGCGGGTGGCGGCGGAGACGGTGACGTACCGGCAGCGGCGGTAGACCCGGGGCGCCAGCCAGGACTCCACCCACCAGCCGAACCGGGCCAGTCCGGGGCCGAGCACCACCGGCCACTGCTCGCGGTGCACGTGGTGCACCAGCGCGATGACCGGCCGGCGGGCGTAGAGCGCGGAGAGGAACGGCAGGCCGTTGCCGACGTCGACGATCAGGTCGGGTCGGCCGCCGTGGCGGCGGCTCAGCGGGCCGAAGCCGAGAGCGCCGGCCAGGTACGCCAGGGCGGCCCGGAGGTAGACGGTGTGCCGCCCGCCGCGCCGCAGCACCCGTACGCCGTCGGGGGTGGTCTCCTCGGCGGTGCCGGCCGGGTGGGTGGCGCAGAACAGGGTGGCCCGGTGGCCGCGCCGGACCAGTTCGCCGGCGATCCGTTCGACGTAGACCTCCGATCCGCCGCCCTCCGGATTCCGGGTGTCCCGCCAGTTGAGGAACAGTACGTGCCTGGTGGTGGCGGCAGCCGGTGCGTCCAACACTCAACTCCTACTGCCGAGTAGTCTTCGCGGTCGCGTCACACTATGGGCTGCGTCACGCAAGTCGCAATGCCCGATCGGAGGCGAGATGCAGCAGTCGCCGGGCCGTCCGGGACCGGCCGAGGGGCCGGACGACACATCGAGAACGGTGTGGCGTGTGCGCTTGGTCGCGGTCTGTCTCGCTTTGTCGGCACTGGCGTTCCTCCAGGACCCCGGGCTGATCGTCATCGACACCAAGGTCGACCTGGCGATCGATCCGGCCGGATGGCTGACCCGGGCCCTGCACGTCTGGGACCCGGACGGCACCTTCGGGCAGTTGCAGAATCAGGCGTACGGCTACCTGTGGCCGATGGGACCCTTCTTCCTCCTCGGCAAGCTGCTCGCCGTACCGGCCTGGGTGGTGCAGCGGCTGTGGTGGGCGTTGCTGCTGACGGTGGCCTGCGTCGGCGTCGTCCGGCTCACCGAGCGGCTGCACATCGGCACCCCGTGGGCCCGGTTGCTCGCCGGGGCCGCCTTCGCGCTCTCCCCCCGGCTGCTCACCGAACTCGGCCCGATCTCGGTGGAGGCGTGGCCCAGCGCGCTCGCGCCGTGGGTGCTCGTGCCGCTGGTCGGGTTGGTCGACGGGGTGCCGGTGCGGCGGGCGGTCACCCGGTCGGCCCTGGTGGTGGCCTGTGCCGGCGGGGTCAACGCCACCGCCGTGCTGGCCGTCGTGCCGCTGGCCGCGCTCTGGCTGGCCGGTCTGCACCCGTTCCGACTGCGGGCGAAGGCGCTCGTCGGCTGGGGGCTGGCGGTGGGCGCGGCGACCGCCTGGTGGCTGGTGCCGCTGCTGCTGCTCGGCCGGTACAGCCCACCCTTCCTCGACTACATCGAGACCGCGCCGGTGACCACCACCCCCACCGACACCACCACCGTGCTGCGCGGCGCCTCGCACTGGCACGCCTACCTCAACGGCGCGTACGGTCCGCCGTGGACGGCGGGTTGGCGGCTCGCCACCGAACAACCCCTGGTGATCGCCACCCTGGTGGTCGCCGGGCTGGGCATCGCCGGGCTGGCCCGCCGGGGCATGCCGTACCGGCGGTTCCTGGTCACCGGGCTGCTGGTCGGGCTGGCCCTGGTCGGGCTCGGGCACCTCGGCCAGCTCGACGGGTTCGGCGCGCAGACCCAGCGCACCTTCCTCGACGCGGCCGGCGCACCACTGCGCAACGTGCACAAGTTCGACGTGGTGCTCCGGCTGCCGCTGATCCTCGGCCTGGCCCACCTGGTCGGGCTGGTGCTGCGGGCCGCCCGCACCGGCCACCGGCCGGAACTGGCCGCTCTGCTGCCCCGGCCGCTCCAGCCGGTCCGGCTGCGCGCCGGCCTGGTCACCGGCACCGCCCTGGTCGCGGTCGCCGCGGTCGCCGCGCCCGCGCTGGGCGGCGGGCTGGCCGCCCCGGGCAGCTTCCAGGGCGTACCCGGTTACTGGCAGCAGGCGTCGAACTGGCTGGACCGGGCGGTCGGCGACGACCGGGTGCTCGTGGTGCCGGCCGCCCGGTTCCCCCGCTACCTCTGGGGCAGCCCCAGCGACGAGATCACCCAACCGCTGTCGCACCGGCCGTGGGCGGTCCGCAGCTCGGTGCCGCTCACCCCGCCCGGCACCATCCGGCTGCTGGACACCGTCGAATCGGCGCTGGCCGACGGGCAGGGCTCCGCCGGTCTCGCCGACCTGCTCGCCCGCTCCGGGGTGAAGTACCTGCTGCTGCGCTCCGACCTCGACTACGGCCACAGCGGCGCCACCCAGCCGGTGGTGGTCCGGCAGGCGTTGCTGCGCTCACCCGGCATCCACCCGGTGCGCGGATTCGGCCCCGAGGTCGGCGGGGGCCAACTCCCCGGCAACTTCGTCGACCGGGGCCTGGACGTCAAGGTCCGGGCGCTGGAGGTGTACGAGGTCCGCCGCGCCGTCGACCAGGTCGTCGCGTACGACGCCGCCGACCTGACCACGGTGGTCGGCGGCCCCGAGTCGCTGCTGCCGCTGGCCGCCGCCGGCCGGCTGTCCGCCGCGCCCACCGTGCTCGCCGGGGACCGCCCGGCCGGGCTGGGTGAGCCGTCGGTGACGCTCACCGACGGGCTGCGCCGCCGGGAGGTCGCCTTCGGCCAGCAGCACGACAACGCCTCGGCGACCCTGACCGCCCGGGACCGACCCCGGCTCGACGCCCCGGCCCGCGACTACCTGCCGGAGTGGGCCGACGGGGAGTCCACCGTGGTGCGCTACCTCGGCATCGGCGGGGTGTCCGCGTCCAGCTCCTGGTCGCAGGCGCAGCCGCTGGGCGGTGGACGCCCCGAGCACCAGCCGTACGCGGCGGTCGACGGTGACCTGAGCACCTCCTGGCGCTCCGCGCCGGGGACCCTCACGCCGGGGCAGTGGTTCGAGGTGGAGCTGTCCCGGCCGCAGGTCGTCCGGCAACTGCGGATCACCTTCGACACCGGGGCCGACTCGCTGCCCACGAAGATCACCGTGACCGCCGGCCGGCAGCAGACCACCGTGCAGACCGGCGGGCAGACCGTCGACGTGGCCCTGCCCGACGGCTACCCCACCCGGTTCGTCCGGGTCACCGTCGAACAGGTCTTCGACGTCCGGGCCGGTTTCGGCGGGGTGGGCATCGCCGAACTCGTCATCCCCGGTGTCGAGGCCGCCCGGACCCTGGTGGTGCCGACCCCACCGGCCACCGACCGGCCCGCCGGGATGGTGTTCGGTGCGGCCCCGGCCACCCCGTCGTGCGTCTTCGACGAGGGCCGACCGATCTGCGCCGGGGCGATGGCCCGCGCCTCCGAGGACAGCGACAAGATCGACCGCACCGTGCAGCTGCCGGTCGGCGCCGACTACCAGGTCGGGCTCTGGGCCCGGCCCCGGCCCGGCGCGGCGCTCAACGCCCTGCTCGACGCCGGTGGGGCGGCGGGGGTCACCACCGGGGTCACCCCGACCGTGACCGCCTCGACCGTCGGTGTGTTCCACCCGACCGCCCGGCCCGGGGCGGTGGTGGACGGGGACGCCGCGACCACCTGGTACGCCGCCGACGCCGACCGGCAACCGTGGCTGCGGCTGACCTGGCCGAAGGCGCGCACCATCAGCGGCCTGCGGATCACCCTGCCGCCCACCGCGGCGGCGGCCCGCCCCTGGCGGGTCACCGTGATCGGCGACGAGGGGATGCGCGGCGGGGTGCTGGACGAGGGCGGCACGCTGCTGTTCGACCGGCCGATGCGCAGCGACGACATCACCGTGCTGATCTCCGACCTGGTGCCGGCGGCGTCGTACGACCCGTACCGGCGGGTGACGCAGAGCCTGCCGGTGGGGGTGGGCGAGCTGGCCGTGCTGCCGACCACGCCGGTCACCCGGGCCGACACCGCGAAACGGGTCACCCTGCCCTGTGGCACCGGCCCCACCGTCACCGTGGCCGGCGGGCAACGCCGGACCGCGCTGGTCGCCAGCCGGCGGGACCTGCTCGAACTGCGCGAGGTGCCCGTCGTGCTGTGCGGCCCGGCCGCGAAGGTGCCGGTGCGGCTGGCCGGCGGGGAGAACCGGGTGGTGGCGGCGGGGACGGGGCTGACCGTACCGACCCGGCTCGCCCTCACCCCGACCAGCGCTGCGCCCGGCGGGACCACCGCTGGCCCGACTGCGCCCGGCGGCACCACGGCCGGCACCGGTGCGGCGGCACCCGGGGCCGGCGGCGCGACGACCGACGCCACGGCACCCGGGGCGACCCGGACGGCGCTGCGGGTCGACGAGTGGTCGGCCACCCGTCGGGTGCTGCGCCTGGGGAACCACCCCGGCGAGCGGGTGCTGGCGTTGCGGGAGAACGCCAACGCCGGGTGGGTGGCCACCGCCGCCGGCCGGACCCTCACCCCGTTCGTGGTGGACGGCTGGCAGCAGGGCTGGCTGGTGCCGGCCGACGTCGCCGGCGAGGTGACGCTCCGCTTCGCCCCCGACCGCGGGTACGTGCTGGCACTCGGGGCCGGGGCGGTGCTGCTGGCCGGGGTGACCCTGCTGGCGGTGCTGCCGTGGCGGCGTACCCCGGCACCGGTGGTGGTGATGATGCGGCGGCGGCGCGGGCGGTTCCTGGCCGCGCTCGTCGGCGGTGGGGCGTTGCTGCTGTTCGGCGGCCCGGCGGCGGTCGGGGTGGCGTTGGCGGTGGTGGTCGTGGTGCTGGCCGGGCGGGCGCTGGAGCCGCACCTGCACCCGCCGGACCGGCGCGGCATGCACCGGCTGCGCCGGGCCACCGTGCGCTGGCTGCCGGTGGCGTGCTTCGCGCTGGCCGGCTGGTGGGCGGCGACCCGGGGCGGGCACACCGCCTGGCTGCCTCAGTTGGCCGCGGTCGCCACCGCCACCCTGCTCTGGCTCTCGCTGGTGCTGCGCCGACGCGGCCACCGACCACCCCAGCGCTGGAAGGGACGTTCGACCGCGTAGTAGCTGACCGCCGCGAGGACCAGCCCACCGACCACGGTGAGCGCGAAGGTGCCGAGCGGGTCGCCGGTGAACTCCGGCCGACCGTCCACCAGGTAGATCCCCTCCAGCACGAACGGGTGCCAGAGGAACAGCCCGTAGGACACCCGGCCCAGCCACCGGCCGACGACGCTGTCGAAGACGCCCTTGGTGCGGGTCTGCGGGCCGAACGCCACCGGCACCAGCAGCAGCACCGCGACGACCAGGTAGAGCACCAGCTTGGTGGCGAACTGGCCGGCGGTCGGCTCGGCCAGGTCCCGGGGGCCGGTGACCGGGGTGGTGGCGACGGCCAGCGTGCCCAGGGCGATCGTCCAGCAGGCCAGCGGGGCCCGGCCCAGGTCGTCCAGCCAGCGCCAGCGCTCACCCCGGCCGGTGCGCAGCGCGACGTGCGCGCCGGCCAGGGCCATTCCCGCGCCGAACCACCCGGCGTACGAGGGCAGCCACATGGTGTGCAGGCCGAGGCTGAGCACGCCCGAGCCCATCAACGCCACCCAGCCACCGGTCACCACCGTCGCGGCCAGCGCGATCCGCAGCACCCCGTCCGGGTGGGCCGACGTCGGCGTGGTCGGTGCCGGCCGTCGCCGGCCGAGCAGGAGGATCGCCAGCACCGGCAGCAGCAGATAGAACGTGACCTCGGTGGCCAGGCTCCAGGTCTGGCTGAGCCCGTGCCGGAGCTGACCGTGCTGGTAGATCTGGGTCAGCGTGAGGTGCCGCAGCCAGTCACCGGTCGACGCCGGCCGGTTCTGCGGCAGCACCAGCAGGCAGACCACCACGGCGACCCAGTAGGCGGGCAGGATCCGGGCGGCCCGCCGCCACAGGTACCGACCGGTGGCGGGGGGCCGCTGGCCCGTCGCCCGCGCGTGCGCGTACGGCCGGAACAGCAGGAACCCGGAGAGGACGAAGAACACGGCGACACCCACGTCGAGCCGGGACAGCCACGCGCCGACGGCGGCGTCGCCGGTGTTGCGCCCGGTGGCGAAACCGACGTGGTGCCCCACCACGGCGAGCGCCCCGATCACCCGGACGGCGTCGAGCGCGGGCAGCCGCCGCAGGACCTGATCGGGAATCGGGGCAGACATCAACCGTCCAGAGGGTCGCGGGGCTATGTGACTCGGGAGTAACGTGCGGCCAAGTTTTACATCCTCGATCTTCTGCCGGTAACCGGCTGACTGTCTTTGTTAGGGAGGACCAGTGAAGGCTCGCCTGGGTGCCGCGCTGTTCGGCATCGGCGTTCTGTCCCTCGCGGTCGCTGCGGGAACGGCGTACTACGTGGCGCCGTCGGTGACGAAGCTGCCGTACGACCTGACGTTCTGCAACGCGGACGGCAAGCCGGACGGTTGCCTGCGGGCGAGCGTCGCGGTCGCCGAGAACGCCACCTACATGCAGGTGCTCAACGGTAAGCCGACGATCCAGACCGGTCAGCTCAAGGCCACCACCGAGGTGGTGCCGCAGGCGTCCACGACCGAGAAGGAGATGACCGGCGACCTCAAGGGCGAGGCGGTCGTCTGGGACGTCTACGGCACCGTCGTGCGGACCGACAACGGCTCGGACGTCAGCAAGTACGCGGCCGAGTTCGCCCTGGACCGGGTGAGCGCCGCCGCCCGGGACTGGGACAAGCAGTACCTGGACACCGACGGCCCGGGCGGCACCGACGACTCGGTGACCTTTGCCGGGCAGACCTACAAGTTCCCGTTCCGCGCGGAGCGTCAGGACTACACCTACTTCGACCGGGACCTGCGCAAGGGGCTGCCGATCGCGTTCGACGGCACCGAGCAGATCAACGGCATCGAGGCGTACCGGTACGTGCAGCAGATCCCGGAGACCGACCTGGTCACCCCGGCGGGCTCGCTGACCGCGCTGGCCGGTGCGCTGGCACCGGGCGCGACCACCGGCAAGGTCACCTACAGCAACACCCGGACGATCTGGATCGAGCCGGTCAGCGGCAACTTCGTCAAGGTACGTGAGCAGCAGCGGAAGACCTTCGTGCCGAACCAGGGCGCGACGGTGGCCCTGCTGGACGCGGACTTCGTCTATGACGAGGCCACCATCGCCAACAGCGTGAAGTCGGCCGGCGTGACCCGGGACAAGCTCCAGCTGATCGGTCGTACCCTGCCGATCGGGTTGGCCGTCCTCGGTGCCGTACTGCTGCTGCTGGGGATCTGGCTGATCGCCTCCGGGCGACGTGCGTCGACGGCCGGGGCACGCCCTCGACCGGACGGGGCCCCGACCGGCGGGCCGGCGCGGGACGCGTCGACCCGGGTCGCGCAGCCGGCCGCGGCGCGGCAGGGCGGCCCGCTCAGTGACGAGATCCCGCCCGCGTCGACGAACTGGCGGGCCGGGGACGGGGCCGGCAAGCGCTGACGTTTTTCACCGGTACGGAGGGCGGGTCGGGTTTCCGGCCCGCCCTCCGTGTCGCTCCGATAGCGGCCAGTGCACGTTATGAAATCGTAACTCGTCAATGGTTTGCCACTCTGGGTAACGGGTGGTGCCGGATTCGGTGGCATTCGCCGCATTGACGTCGGCCGCTCGGGGTGGGCTGGCAGCACCCAGCGTGAAGAGTGGACGCCTCTCCCGGTCGCCGGGGGTTACCGGTCGGTAGGCGAGGTCTTGTGAGCCACGCCTCAGTGGGTGCACCATCAGGCGCACCCTCGTTACCCGCCGGTAACAGATCTTCCGGCCCGCGCCGCGGCGCGACCGGCTCCCGCGACCGGGCACCAGCCTGAGGAGGAATCCGTGCAGAATCGGATCGACGACCCGGGGCGTACCCGGTGGCGGCGCTTCGCCGCGATGATCGTGCCCGCGTCGGCCGCCGTGGGCGCCATCCTGTTCGGGATGCAGAGCGGAGCCATCGCCTCCGACATCACCGTCTCCGGCCAGACCTTCAAGATCGGTGCCGAGCGCCTGGAGGGCGACGGCTTCACGCAGTACGGCGGCATCGTCAAGGAGAAGAACGGGAAGGTCCACCCGGTCGCCCTCTCCGAGATCAGCAGCGCCCAGCTCTACAAGCTCTGCCAGTCCGTCCGCGCCGACCTGCCCGGCCTGCCGGTGGTGTTGACCATCAACGCCGGTGACGACAAGCCGGCCACCGCCAAGAACATGATGATCGCGATGGACAGCCTGGCCGGCGAAGCGACCTTCACCAACATCCGGATCGGCCGGGACGCCACCGACCTGAACCCGTCGGCGCAGGCCGGCTCGTTCGGCCAGGACGCCCAGCACGTCACCATCACCAACCTCCAGCAGGTGTCCCGCTACACCACGGCCGCCACCTTCAACCTGACCGGCCTGCGGCTCAAGGTGAACGTCGGCGACGCCGCCAAGGGCAAGGAGTGCTTCGCGGACAACTGAGCCGCGCCCGACGACGGGAAGGGCCCCTTCCACCACCAGCGCCGGACAGCAGGGGCCCGGCCCGTCGCTTCCACCGCCACCCGCCCGCTCACCAGGAGGAGTACGTGACAAGCGCGCAACCGCAACACGTGCGGGCCGGTGGCGGCCCCGGTCGTGGGTGGCGGAGCTTCCGCCGGTGGCGACGCAGCCGCCCGTTCTGGGGTGGGCTGCTCACCGTGCTCGCCGGGGTGGAGATGTTCGCCTCCACCCGGATGACCCTCAACGGACTGAGCTTCTCGTCCGGGGCGACCGGGCTCTACTCGCTGCTCATTCCGAGCATCCTGGTCACCTGCGGTCTGCTGCTCTGGTGGAGCCCCGGCCAGCGGCTGTTCTACTCGATCGTCGCGGCGGTCACCACGATCTACTCCCTGATCGGCCTCAACCTCGGCGGGTTCTTCGTCGGTCTGCTGCTCGGCCTCGTCGGCAGCGCCCTCGGTTTCGCCTGGACACCCGTCCGACCCGGCGCCCGGCCCGGCGCCGACGCCGGGCCGGGCGCCGGCGCCCCTGCCGGCTCCGGTCCGGACCCTCGTGCCGCGTCGGACGACGATGCCGGCCGGGACAGCGGCGTCGACATTCTCGACAGTCCCGAGGCGGACGGTGGTCCCGGTGCGGACCGTGGTTCCGGTGTCGGGGTTGGTCCCGGCGCGGACGGCGGTTCCGGTGCGGACCGTGGTTCGCGTGAGGGTGCGGACGGGGAGTTCGGCCCGGTCGGGCGGCGGTCGCGCGACGTGGCGTACCCGGAAGATCCGACCGGTGGTCGCGACCCGCGCTACTTCGCGGTCGCGCTGCTGGCGCTCGGCCTCACCGCCGGAGGGCTGGTGGCCGCCGCGCCGCAGCCGGTACGGGCCGCCGCGCCGAGGCCCACCCCCACCGCCTGCCCGACGGCGGCACCCACGAAGACCGCCGCCCCCCGGCCCTCGGCCAGCCGGACGGCACCCCCGACGGTCACCCCCGACGCCAGCCCGACACCCTCGTCGACGCCGGACGGCAACCTCCTCACCGACCTCCTGCACGGACTCGGTGACCTGTTCACCGGCGGTGGCGGGACGGCCCCGCCGAGCGCCGGCCCGTCGTCGGGCACCGGTGTCACCCCGAAGGCCACCCCCACCACCCGGCCGAAACCCACCACCACCCGGCCCGGCACCCGCTGCGCCCCCGGGAAACCCGGCCGACCCGGTGCCGTGCAGCCGGGCCGGCCGTTGCCGAGGATCGCCCCGGAGGCAGGACAGCCGAGGGTGGCCCGGCAGCCGTCCACCCTGACCGGTACCAAGGTCACCATGACCGGGCTGCGGTTCGAGGGGATCGTCGACCTGCCCACCACGGACGGCGCGCTGACGGTGCTGAAGTTCAGCATGAGCAAGGCGGTCACCGCCGACTTCATGCTGGTCGCGGACGGTCCGGCGGGCCGCCACCAGCGGTACGTCACCGACGAGCTGACGGTACGGGGTGACGTCGCGTTCTATGCCACCCGGTTCGTCGGCCGGCTGCTCGGCATCAAGATCACGCTGACCCCGGACCTGCCGTTCCCCGACGGCATCCCGATCACCTCACCGATCCCGATCACCTTCACCGACCCGGTGATCAACCTGGCGTTCGTCGACTCCGACACGCTGACCGCCCGGCCCGCGCTGGCGCTCAGCCTCTCCTGAGCTTTCCTCCACCCCCAGGTGCGTCGGGGGCGGGCACCCGCCCGCCCCCGACCACTGACCTGGGCCTGCGGCCTGCCCGTCCCGCCGTCTATCCCCGTCTGCGGCCGGACCACCCGGCACCCGGCCGGACCGCACCCCCTGCATCAGGCCGACCGGGCCGGCCCGCTGTGTGCGCTTCGGCCGGTGCCGGGCGGGTGGCCGGTGAGGGCTCAGAGGCGGGCCAGCGCCCGGCGCAGCGGATCGAGCCCGAGCGCGCCCAGGTCGAGCGCCTGCCGGTGGAACTCCTTCAGGTCGAAGTCGGCACCCTTGCGGGCCTTCGCGTCCTCCCGGGCCTGGAGCCAGATCCGCTCGCCCACCTTGTACGACGGCGCCTGCCCCGGCCACCCCAGGTAACGGTTCAGCTCGAAACGGAGGTTCTCCTCCGGCACCCGGCAGTGCGAACGCATGAACTCCCAACCCAGCTCCGGCGTCCACCGTTCGCCCGGGTGGAAACCGAACGGGTTGTCCCTCGGGATCTCCAGCTCCAGGTGCATGCCGATGTCGATGATCACCCGGGCCGCCCGGAACGCCTGCCCGTCCAGCATGCCGAGCTTGTCGCCCGGGTCCTCCAGGTAACCCAGCTCGTCCATCAGCCGCTCCGAGTAGAGCGCCCACCCCTCGCCGTGGCCCGAGACCCAGCACAGCAGCCGCTGCCAGCGGTTGAGCAGCTCCGCCCGGACGGCGGTCTGCGCGACCTGGAGGTGGTGCCCGGGGACGCCCTCGTGGTAGACCGTGGTCACCTCGCGCCAGGTGGAGAAGTCGGTGATGCCCGGCGGCACCGCCCACCACATCCGCCCCGGGCGGGAGAAGTCCTCGCTCGGCCCGGTGTAGTAGATCGCCCCGTCGCTGGTCGGGGCGAGGCAGCACTCGATCCGGCGGACCTGCTCGGGGATGTCGAAGTGGGTGCCGTGCAGCTCACCGATCGCCTTGTCGGCCAGCGCCTGCATCCAGTCCCGGAACGCCTCCTTGCCCTGGATGGTCCGGGCCGGGTCGGCGTCCAACGCGGCCACCGCCTCGTCGATGGTGGCACCGGACCCGGCGATCCGGCCCGCCACCGTCCGCATCTCGGCCTCCAACCGGGCCAGCTCCGCGAAACCCCAGGCGTACGTCTCGTCCAGGTCGATTTTCGCGCCGAGGAAGTACTGCGAGGCCAACTCGTAGCGCTCCCGGCCGGCGGCCTGCTTGTCCCGCCCGTGCGGGACCAACTCGGTGCGCAGGAAGTGGCCGAACTCGACGGTCGCCGCGGTCGCCGCCGCCGCACCCCGGCGCAGCTCGGCACCGAGCGTGCCGTCGGTGTCCAGCCGCTGCACCAGACCGTGGAAGAAGTTGTCACCGTGCGGGTCGGTCCAGGTGTCACACTGCTTGGCGACCTCGCTGAGCTGCACCTTGGAGCTGACCCGACCGGCGGCGGCGGCCTCGCGCAGGGTGGTCTTGTAACCCTCCAACGTGCCGGCGAAGCGGTTGAGCCGCGCGGCGACCGCCGCCCGGCCCTGCTCGCCCTCGGTGGGCATCAGGTCGAACACCATCCGGATCTCGTGCAGCCCGCTGGCGATGACGTTCACCTCGCTGGTGATCTCGCCCGCGTCGTGGCGGGCCAACTCCAGCCCGAGGCGTTCCTGCATGGCCTCCTTGGCGGTCCGCTCCGCCTCGGACTCCGGCTCGGTCACGTCCAGGTCGGCGAGAGTGCGCCGGGTCAACTCGGCCCGTGCCTCGTAGCCTGCGGGCGAGAGGTCGTCGAGTTGGTCGTCGTAGCCGGCGATGCCGACATAGGTGGCGCCGGTCGGGCTCAGTGGCGCCCAGTCAGCCACGTACCGGTTCGCGAGGTCATCGATTCGTCCCACGCTGCGACCCTACGTGACCAGCGGGTCCGGTTGTCGAGCGCGTTTGTCGGGTTCGAGGCAGCGTCCCGAACCTGCGGGCCCAGGAGGAGGGGCGGGGCCATCGGCTGCCGGCCGGGTTCCGAGGATCTGGTGGCGACCGGGACCATCGGTGCGGCGGAGCCGGCCGGTCAGGTCGGGGGCAGCAGGCGGGCCGGGGCGAAGTCGATCGGGAACGGCAACCGGGAACGCAGGCGCTGGTGACCGACCGCCCGACCCACGACCGGGTAGCCGCCGTCGTCCCGGCCGAGCAGGGTCGCGGTCATCCGCTGGGGCCGCCGGTCCAACTCCACCCGGAGGAACCACGGCACCCCCGCCGCCGCGCAGCGGCGCAGCCGGTCGACCGGGTTGCGCCGGGCACCGCGCCGGACGAACTCCACCGCCATCGTGCACAGGGTCGCCGGCACCCAGCGCTCCTGCTCGTCGCCGGCCGGCAGGGTGTGCAGGACGGTGACGTCCGGCTGGATCCAGCAGGACGCGGTGAAGGTCAGGTTGACCCGGCCGAGCACGTGTCGTCCCGCCGCCTCGGCCGCCGGGACGAATGCGCTGGCCAGGGTCGCCGTCGCGACACTCTCCACCGCCGGTGGGAACGGGGTCACCACCAGCCGGCCGTCGACGCACTCGTGCCGGGTGCCGGCCAGCGCGCCGACCGGCAGGTGCCGCTCCGCCCGGCGTACGGTCCAACCACCGGCCAGTTCGGGCACCGGTCCCGTACCGCTCGTCGACGACCTCAACCACCACACCTCCGGTCGCTCAACGAGGCGGAGCCGTCCGGGTTCCTGGCACGGAGCCCAGGGCGGCAGGTCGCCCGGATCGACGCCGACCGGGAAGGCCGGGTGGAGCCGAAGCCGCTGCCCGCTCAACGGCTGCACGGCGGCCCGGAGTCACCGCCCGCCGACCGGCCGCGTGGCGAGGCGGTAACGCACCTGCTCGCCGAGGGCGGACAGGATCGGGTCCGCGAGCTGTGGCCGACGACACGGCGACCGAAATACGCGGGACATCGTCCTGCCGCTCGGGCAGAGTGCAAGGGGTGACAGGCCACACCACTCCTGACCGTGCCGCACTGCGCGGCTGGTTGCCGGGCTTCCTCGCCCTCGCCGCGATCTGGGGCTCCAGCTTCCTGTTCATCAAGGTCGGCATCGCCGAGCTGCACCCGCTGCACCTCACCCTCTACCGGGTGGCGACCGGCGCGGCGACGCTGCTGGTGGTGTTGCTCCTGCTCCGTGACCGGCTGCCCCGGGAGCCCCGGATCTGGGCGCACCTGGTGGTGGTCGCCGCGTTCGGGGTGGCGATCCCGTTCACCCTGTTCGGCTACGGCGAACAGCGGGTCGAGTCGATGCTCGCCGGCATCTGGAACGCCACCACACCGCTGTTCGTGCTGCCGCTGGCGGTGCTGGTCTTCCGTACCGAGCGGTTGACCGTGCGGGCCGCCGTCGGGCTCGGGCTGGGCTTCCTCGGCGTGCTGGTGGTGCTCGGCGTCTGGGAGGGGGTGGGCGGGGCGCACTTCACCGGGCAGTTGATGTGCTTCGGCGCGGCGGCCTGTTACGGGGTGGCCATCCCGTACCAGAAGCGGTTCATCGCCGGCAGCGCCCACTCCGGGCTGTCGCTCTCGGCGGCGCAACTGCTGGTGGCCACCGCCCAGCTGGCGGTCGTCGGGCTGCTGGTGGCCGGGTCGCCACCGGCACCGACCGGCCTGTCGTTGCCGGTGGTCGGGAGCGTACTGGCGCTCGGCGCGCTCGGCACCGGGCTGGCCTTCGTGATCAACCTGCGCAACATCCGGCTGGCCGGGGCGAGTACCGCCGCCACGGTCACCTACCTGGTGCCGATCTTCGCGGTGCTGATCGGCGCGTTGGTGCTCGGCGAGCGGCTGAACTGGCACCAGCCGGTCGGTGCGCTGGTCGTGCTGCTCGGCGTCGCCGTCGCCCAAGGCCTGCTCGGCCCCCGCCGACCCCGCCGAACGTCCGTCGCCGCCGACGGGTCCGTTGCCGCACCGCCTGCCGCTGGTGACACGCCCGTGGCGACAACCCCCGTCGGTGTCGGCGCGTCCGTTACTGCCCGGCCTGCCGGCGCCGACGCGGCGGCGGTGCCGGAGCCGGAGGCCACCGTCTGCTGACCCCCGCCGGCCCGGCTCATCAGCATGATCGACTCATCGGAGCCGTAGTTGCGGTATCCGAGGCGGTGGGACACCGCAATTACGGCCCACAGGAGTGGATCATCGCGTGGCCGGCCGGGCCCGCCTCGGCTCCACCCCCACCCCGGCCGCCGGCCCACCCCGGCCCGGCCGTCGGGCTTGTTGGCTTGCGGCGGCGGGTAACGGGGGCGGGGCGGCGGATCAGGCGTGGGTGCGGGTCCAGTCGATGAGGCGGTCCGCCGGCCAGGTGTTGACCACCCGGTCGGCGGGGACGCCGCACAGGGCCGCCCGGACGCAGCCGAACTGCTGCCAGTCGAGCTGCCCGGGGGCGTGCGCGTCGGTGTCGATGGCGAACCGGCAGCCGGCCTCCAGCGCACGGCGGATCAGCCGCTTCGGCGGGTCCTGCCGCTCCGGCCGGGAATTGATCTCCACGGCCACGTCGTGTTCGGCGCAGGCGGCGAAGACCGCGTCCGCGTCGAACTCACTCTCGGCGCGGGTCCGCGCCCGGTGCCCCTTGTCACCCGGGCCGGTCACCCCCGCGGGCCGGGACGACACCATCCGTCCGGTGCAGTGGCCGAGGATGTCCAGGTGCGGGTTGGCGATCGCGGTGAGCATCCGGCGGGTCATCCTGGCCCGCTCGTCGCGTAGGCCGCTGTGCACCGAGCCGACCACCACGTCGAGCCGGGCCAGTAGCTCCTCGTCCTGGTCGAGGGTCCCGTCGGCGAGGATGTCCACCTCGATCCCGGTGAGGATGCGGAACCCCTCGGGCAGGGCCGCGTTGACCGCCGCCACGTGGTCGAGTTGCCGGCGCAGCCGGTCGGCGGTGAGGCCCCGGGCCACCGTCAGCCGGGGCGAGTGGTCGGTCAGCACCACGTACTCGTGGCCGAGTTCGACCGCGGCGAGCGCCATCTCCTCGATCGGTGATCCGCCGTCGGACCAGTCCGAGTGGGTGTGGCAGTCGCCGCGCAGCGCGGCCCGTAGCGCGCCGGCCGCCTCGTCCAGGTCGGTGCCCTCGGTGGCGACCAGCCGACGCAGGTAGACCGGCTCCTCGCCGGCCAGCGACTCGGCGACGCAGCGGGCGGTGACGTCGCCGACCCCGGACAGTTCGGTGAGCGTCCCGGTCCGGGCCCGCTCGGTCAGCTCCGCCGCCGGCAGCGCGGCGAGGGCGGTCGCCGCCGAGCGGAACGCGCGTACCCGGTAGGTGGCCTCGTTGGCCCGCTCCAGCAGGAACGCGATCCGACGCAGGTCGGCGACGGGGTCTCTGGCGCTCATGGATGGCAACCTACGCGCCCGCGCCGCCGGTCGGGGGACGACCGGCGGCGCGGGGTGTGGACAGCGGGGACAGGATCAGGAGTACGGCAGCTTCACGACCGACTGGTTGCCGATGCCGAGGGTGGACGGGTTGACGCCGATCGCCGACCAGACCTCCACCTTGACCGTGCCGCCGGAGAGGTTGCCCAGCGTGCCGGTGGCGGAGTGCAGGCCGGCGTTCTGCGTGTAGTGCTCGTAGCCGGGGACCGGATCGGTGGCGAAGTAGCGGTAGGTCTCCACCCGGTCGAAGGAGCCGTCACCGGTCAGGTCGTAGGAGACCCGGGCCTGCACCCCGTTGCCGACCGACTGGCCGGCGTCGAGGAACAGGTCGAACCCGGTCTGCCCCCCGGCGTAGGTGAGGTTGAGCCGGGTCGCGGTGAAGACCACCGGGTTGCTCGGGGTGCCGTCGTGGTTGGCGCCCCCGGTGCCGGCCACCGTGGTCGTCGTCGCGCTGCCGGCCGCCCCGAGCCCGCCCCCGGGCAGCAGGAACCTGGTCGGCGAGCCGGCCGGCGGGGTGGTCGGCGGCGGGGTCGGGCTGGTCGGGGTCGGCGACGGCCCGGTCGGGGACGGGGTGGGCGACGTGGTCGGCGTGGGGCTCGGGTTGGTGCCGCCGGCCGCGTTGCCACCGCTCCAGGTGTACGCCCCGGTGGTGGCGGTCTTCCCGGCGGCCACGGTGAGGTTGGTCCCGTCGGAGAAACGCACCGTCAACGGCGCGGCGGTGATGTTGCTGGCCACGTAGGTGCGGGCGCCGTTGCGACTGAACACGGCGGCCAGCGGATGGCTGGCGGTGACCGTGGTGTCGACCTGGCCGAGCGCGGCGAGGTTGCGGACCCAGTGGAAGGTGTGCGCCCGGCTCTCGCCCTCCTCCGGGGTGTAGCCGGGATTGGCCCGCAGCTTGGCCAGCGCCGCGTCCGGATCACCGAGGGCCAGGAACTGCCAGTGGATGTCCTGCCACACGGTGGGTTCACCGCCGTTGTTGCGGACCAGTTCGGCGTAGTTGGCCTTGTTGTAGGCCGGCCGGTAGCCGAGGTAGAGGTGACCGCCGGTGACAGGGAGCATGTTGATGCCCTGGATCATCTCCGGTTCGGCGCTGAACCAGGTCGCGTACGCGCCACCGTCGCCCCAGACCATGCCGACGGTGGAGTGCCCGAACGCCTCGGGGTAGTTCTCGTTGTCGACGTCGAACCAGTACTCCTGGATGGCGGCGGCCTGGGTGGTGTAGATGAACACGCCGGCGTCGCGGACGGCGGTGTTGCCGGTGGCCTGCCCCCACTGGATCAGGGCGTTGGCGAAGTTCATCCCCTCGGACGAGGACTCCTGGTTGTTGCCGGCGTTGAACGACCCGTGCCCGGCGGCCCAGTCGTGCCCGGCGTAGATGTCGAAGTCCCGCAGGTAGGGGAAGCGGGTGTCGGACCGCTGGTAGTTGTTGGCGTCCCGGATGAGCAGGTCGACCATGCCGCCGTACTGGCTCTGCGTGGCCCACGTCGGGTCGAACTTGGCAAGCGTCGCCGCCGCCGCGACGAAGTACCCGTAGTGGAAGTGGTGGTCGTTGAGTTCCTGGTCGGACCCGTACGACGCCGGGTAGCCGATCAGGGTGCCCCAGTTGCGGTCGTAGTAGAAGACCTTGGCGGTCTTGCCGGGGGTGGCGGTGAACCAGTCGGTCAGGGTGCTGCGGATGGCGTTGAGCGCCGCGTTGCGGGTCTCGGTGTCACCGACCTGGTCGGCGATCTCGGCGATCCGGGAGGCCCGACCGAGGCCCTTGCCGGTCCAGTAGGTGTCGCCGCCGCGTTGGTCCATCGGGTTGCCCCGGACGGCGGCGAGCTGCTCCTTGAGCTGGGCCAGGTCGGTGCCGGACCCGGTGGCCACGGCGGGCACCTCGGGCAGGACGCCGTGGAACTTCATCGTGGTGCGGAAGGAGGCGACCCCGGTCAGCACCTTCATCCGGCCGCGCGCCGACGGGTAGGTCTGGGTGAGCGGGGTGCTGCCGGCGAGCGACTTCCACTGGTGCGGGTAGAGGCTGACCACGGTCTGGGTGGCGGTGCCCTCCCGGGCGGTGGTGGTGAACGAGTACGTGGTGTTCACCGCGCTGGTCGCCGGGTCGTAGGTGTAGTCGACCCGGGTGCCGGTGACGTGGGCGTGGGCGTACCGGCCGTAGCTGCTGGCCAGGGTGGCGCGGGCGGTGGCGTCGGCGGTGGGTGGCAGCAGGGCGATCGAGAAGTAGCCCTTGCCGGCCAGGCTGGAGGTGATCCGTCCGTTGTTGACGGTCCAGCTCGCCCCTGTCGGGGCGTACCCGACGTAGTCGTGGCCCCGGACGGTGAAGCCGATGGTGCCGCCGCTGTGGGACCAGACGGTGGCCGCGCCACCGGTCGGGTTGATCTGGGCGTCCCCGCCGCTGGCCTGGAAGTAGGCGAACGGCAGTCCGTGGCCGATGGTGGCGCGCAGGGTCCGCGCCCCGTCACTCCAGTACGGGGTGACCGTCCAGTCGGTCCAGTCGTCGACCTTGACCACCGGTGCGCCGAGCGCGGCCACCCCGACCCGGATGTCCTCGGTGTAGGTGTACTTGAACTCGCCCACCCCGGTCGAGGTGCCGGTGACGGTGGCGGTGGACGGCGCCGAGAAGCCGAGCCCGTCGCTGAACGGCTGGTAGGACACCGGGTGGGCGTGCAGCGGTTCGCTGTAGGAGCAGTTGGTCTTCTTCCACAGCAGCGACGACCACCAGTCGTTGGTGGGCACCGGCCCGGCGGGGGCGTTGGCGGTGGCGAACTGGCGGGGGTTGGTGGACAGCGCGCCGCAGCCGCTGGGCAGTGGGCCGACCGGGTCGGTGGTGTAGCTGCCGGCGCCGACGGTGGCCGCCTCGGCGGGGCTGCCGGCGGTGGTGAGGGTGAGGCCGCCGACGAGGACGGCCAGCGCGGTGGTGGCGGCGAGCACCCAGGGGGCGCGGCGCCGGGGGACGGGAGGTGTCATCGTGCCTCCTCCGCGCGGGGCCGTCGGGACGGCCAACTGCACGCGGTACGTCGGAATTCGGGAGGTTAGTTATTCCAGAGAGCGCTCTCTCACTCGGGACGTTAACCGACGGGTAATACCTACGTCAATGCGTACGACCGATGACGCGGCCGTCGTGCGGTCGGTCAGCCCGCGCCCGAGGAGCCACGCGGGGCGCGGGGGCAGCCGTGCTCGCGTTCCCACGCGGTCACCGCCGCGACCGGGGACCGGTTGCCCTTGCCCCGCCACGAGTCCAGATACTTCGCCGGCCACACCACGCCCCGCCGGATCCACCAGTCGTCGTGCCCGGTGCACTTCGGCGAGAGCCCGAAGTGCAGGTGGCAGACGTTGTTCGCGTTGCCCGTGCGGCCCACCTCGCCGAGCTGCCGGCCGGCGGACACCCGGACCCCCGCGTCGATCCCCGCGCTGATCGCGCTCAGGTGCGACCCGTAGTACCGCACCCCGTCGTCGCCGAGCAACGATACCGACAGGCCACCGTTGTACGGCCCCAGCGGCCCCTTCTTGTCGAACCGGTCCACCCGGCTCACCTCCAGGACCGTCCCGTCGGTGACCGCCACCACCGGCTCCCCGCAGTCGGCGAAGATGTCCGTGCCCGGGTAACCCGAGTGCGTCGGGTGGTAGGCGACGTTGCCCGCGCGTACCGGAAAGACCCGGCGCAGGGCGGCCGGGTCCGGCGTGGTCGACGGCGTCCCGGCCCCCGGGGTGGCCGACGGCGTGCCCGTCGGGGTCGTCGGCACCGCCGGCTGGTCGCCGGTCGCGACCGCCGTCGGAGCGTCCCAGACCGGGGGCGCGGCCGGCTGGTCCGTCCCGCAGCCGCCGAGCAACGCCGCCACGACCAGCAGCACGGGGTACGCCGGACGGGTGCGACGTCGGGCGGGTCGCAGCAGGGACATTCGGACATCCTGACAGACGGCTACGGTGGAGGTCGCACCGACAGCAGCACCCGGCCGACAGGTGGCCGCCCGACGGCTCCGTGGCGCGGGTCGGCCGGTCCGTTTCGACCAGTCGCCCCGGTGGGGTGCCGCGGGGTCCGTCCCGGCCGGAGGGGGAGCAGTGACGACGAACCACCAGCCCGGACCCGTTGCGGGCCACGTCCCGTACGCCGCCTCGGGTCTCTTTCCCTCCGGGCCGCCCCGGCGGCCGACCTGGCGGGAACCGCATCCGGTCACCGGTGCCGCCGTGGCCTCGGGCGGCGCGCTCGCCGCCGCCTGGCTGGTGCTCTTCGGCCTGCTCGGCCGGGACGTCGCCGGCTACGCCTGGTGGACGGTGATCGCCGGTGCGCTCGCCTGGCTCGCCGCGCTGGCCCTGGTCCGTTACGGCGACCGGGGCGTCGGCACCGGCGTTGCGATCGTCACCGCCGGCGGCTGGAGCATCGCGTTCGGGATCGTCGTGGTGCGGTGGGCGGTCAGCGCGGACTGGCCGATGTGGTGACTCTGCGTCGTTGCGCGGCTTCGTTTGCCGCACCATCTTGACGTACCCGCTGTGACTGGGGACGCTCTTCGGTATGGCCTGGAACACCCCGCGGCTCGACTCCGAGCGGAGCCGTCGCCGCCTCCAGATTCTCGCCGAGCTGGCGGGAGCCCGTGCGGTACACCAGCGGGTACGGCCGCAGCGGGAACGTACCGAGCGGCTGCGCCAACTGATCGCCACCCGTCGTCGCGTCGCCGGCTGACGAACTTTTCCCGGATCGGCCCGCCCTTCGGGGCGTTGACCGGTCTGCTGCCGACCCGACCGGTTAACGTGCACGCGTAACGGTCGGCTGTGCCGAGTTCTATTTGGGGGGAACCATGTCGTACTTCGCTGCTGCCGTGGTGCGCGACGAGGGGGGCTGGAACGCCGCCGAGGTGAACCTGCGAGGTGCCACCGACATCGACGAGGTCGCCGACCGGCTGCGCGATGTCGAACCGGACGCCGAGGTGTCGCTGCTCTTCGTCGAGGCCGACGACGCGTACCTGGTGCTGCTGCGCCTCGACGAGGGGGAGGACCTGCGGGTCTTCGGCTCCGACTCGGCGTTCGCGGAGGAGTCCCGGCTGGGCGCGCTGCTCGTCGGTGACCTCAAGACCTCCGTCACCGGCCTCGACGACGTCGACGAACCGCCGTCGGCCACCGCCGGCGGTGGCGACGAGGAGAGCGAGCAACCGGTCGTGGACCCGGAGGCGGACCCGGTGGGCGACGCCGACATCCTCGCCGACCTGGGCATCTCCGCCCAACGTCTGCTCAAGCTCTGCGCCCACGAGGGCATGCTCCCCGCCGACGTGACCGCCGGGGTGTGCCAGGTGCTCGGCTGCGCCGACGAGGTCGAGGAGCTGCGTGAGGTCTGACAGACCTTCGGCCCCACCCGACGCCGGCGATCCGGCGCCGCTGATCGACCCCGGTCCCACCGGCCGCCGGCAACGGCACGAGCGGTGGATGCGCCGCGCGCTGGAGATCGCCGTCACCGGCCCGGCACCGCTCTCCGCCAGCAGCTCCGGCGGGCCCGGTTCTGTTGGGCCTGGTTCCGGCGGGCCCGCTTCTGGTGGGCCCGGTTCTGGTGGGCCTGGTTCCGGGGAGCCCGGTTCCACCGGGCCTGGTCTTGGTGAACCTGGCTCCGGGGAGCCGACCGGGGTGGGCCGGGGCGGCGGGGCGGTGGAGGACGTGCCGGTGGGGGCGGTGGTCTACGGCCCGGACGGCACCGAGCTGGCCGTCGGCCGCAACGAACGGGAGCTGACCGGGGACCCGACCGCGCACGCCGAGGTGCTGGCGTTGCGCCGGGCCGCCGCGCGGCTGGGTCGGTGGCGGCTGGACGACTGCACACTGGTGGTGACCCTGGAGCCGTGCACGATGTGCGCGGGCGCACTGGTGCTGGCCCGGATCTCGACCGTCGTCTTCGGTGCCTGGGAGCCCAAGACCGGTGCCGCCGGCTCCCTCTGGGACGTTCTGCGCGACCGTCGCCTCAACCACCGCCCCGAGGTCTATGCCGGCGTCCTGGCTGCCGAGAACGCCACCCTCCTGCGCGCCTTCTTCCGCTGACTGCGCTCCCCGAATCGCCCCTCATCGAGTCGCTATCCCGTTGATCGACTCAAGGGGGCCGATATTGCGCTTTCCGCCCCAGGCGATAGCGCAACATCGGCCCCCTTGCGAGCCGTCCCCCGGTCAGGAGGTGACGGCGGTGTCCAGGGCGATCTCCACCATCTGGCCGAAGGTCTGCTCGCGCTCCTGCGCGGTGGTCTTCTCGCCGGTCTTGATGTGGTCGCTGACCGTCAGCAGGGTCAGGGCGCGGGCCTTGAACCGGGCGGCGATCGTGTAGAGGGCGGCCGACTCCATCTCCACCGCCAGCACCCCGTAGTCGGCGAGGGTGTCGTACAGGTCCGGCCGGTCGGTGTAGAAGGCGTCGGCGGCGAGGATCGGCCCGACGTGCACGGTGATGCCGCGCCGCTCGGCCACCTCGACCGAGGTACGCAGCAGCCCGAAGTCGGCGACCGGGGCGTAGTCGATCAACCCGTCGAAGCGCATCCGGTTCATGTTCGAGTCGGTCGACGACCCGATCGCCGCGACCACGTCCCGCAGTTGGAGGTCCTCGGTGAGCGCGCCGCAGGAGCCGACCCGGATCAGGGTCTTCGCGCCGTACTCGTTGATCAGCTCGTGGGCGTAGATGGAGGCGGACGGTATCCCCATGCCGGAACCCTGGACGGAGACCTCGACGCCGTTCCAGCGCCCGGTGAAACCCAGCATGCCCCGCACCGTCGAGTAGCACGTGGCGTCCTCGAGGTAGGTCTCCGCGATCCACTTGGCCCGCAGCGGGTCGCCCGGCATCAGGACCCGCTCGGCGATCTCGCCCGGCTTAGCGCCGATGTGCGTACTCATGGCAAAGATCCTGCCAGGCCGACCGGAGCGATACCGGTGCGGCATCCGAACCCGGGTTCCTGTACCCTCGTCGGCGGTGGCGTGTCCGAGTGGCCTAAGGAGCACGCCTCGAAAGCGTGTGAGGGTTTACGCCCTCCGCGGGTTCAAATCCCGCCGCCACCGCTCACGAACAGGCGAAGCGCCCGGTCGATCCGCGAGGATCGCACCGGGCGTTCTGCTTCTGCGCGGTGCGGTGGGCCGACCGGAGTGGGCCGGCCCACCGCAGGTCACGGCGCAGGCGCGTGGGTCAGCCGATAGGTCGCGGCGACCGCGTCCGACTCCAGCAGCACGGTGACCGGGCCGGCCGGCAGCGTGCAGGTGATCGTCCGCCCCACCGAGTAACCGCTCGGGCCGCAGTAGCGGATGCCCTGACTGTCGAAGATCGACAGCCGTGCGTCACCGGTACCGGCGGTCCGGGTCCAGGTGAAGCTCTCCCGGGCGGTGTGCCGACCGGCCGGCACGGAGAGGCACACCGCGAAGCGGTCCGCGCCCGTGGTCACCGTGGACCCCGCCGCGTCGTCGGCCAGCACCGGGCAGGCCGGCGGGCCGTCCACCCGGGCGATCCCGAGGGAGTACGAGGTGGTGGGGTAGCCGTCCTCGGCGTTCAGCAGCACCGAGTGCGGTCCCGGACCGGTCAGCTCGCAGGCGTACTGGCGCAGCGAGTAGGAGTCGCACACCTCGTCACCGGTCGCGTCGACCACGCTCATCTCCGGCGTGGTCGCCTCCGTCGCGTCCCCCGGCAGCAGCCCGACGACCCGGGCCCCGGCCGGGCTGGGCAGCCGCAGGCAGTGGTACTGCGCCGCGGCCTGGAAGGTGCCCCGGTGCGGCGCGTCCCGCCAGCCGGTGTCGGAGACGGTCGGGCAGCCGGTGACCTGCCAGGGCAGCAGCGCGAAGGCGTGCTGCACGTCGTTGTCGATCACCGTGCGGGTCATGCTGCCGTCGAGAACGAGGGTGTACCTCCCCGCCGCCGGCACCTCGCAGGAGATGCCGGTGCAGAGCTTGTGCCCGGTGCTGTCATAGACGTTGCCGTACCGCCGGTAGTTGTCGGAGGTCATCGCCTTGACCCGGTAGGTGCCGGCGGTGGGCAGGTCGAGGATCCGGCAGCGGATGCCGCCCAGGGCCCCGGCGGGCGCGGCCTGGTAGCTGCCGGGCGTGATGGTCGGGCAGCCGGCCGGGTCGGAGAGCCGGCGCACCTGCAACCGGTACGTCAGGTCGGTGCTGTCGGTCTGCCACCAGCTCAGGTAGGTGATCACCCGGTAGGTGCCGGAGGCGGGCAGCACACAGCCGTCCTCCCCCTCCTCCGACTGGGTGCAGATCGCCGTGCCGGAGGCGTCGACCAGCCAGGACCAGGCGTCGTTGTAGCGGTCGGGCGCGGTGTAGGTGACCACGCGCTGGCCGGCCGTGCCGGTGAAGGGCTGGCAGTTGGTCTGCACCTGGGAGGTCTGGTGCAGTGGGAGGGCGGCCTGGTCCCAGGACGTGCCGGTGGCCGGGGCGCAGCCGTCGGTGCGGTCGAGGCGGGTCACCGCCACCTGATAGTTGATCTCGGTGCCGAAGTCGTTCCGGTTGAGCATCAGCAGGGTGTACGACCCGGCGGCCGGGACGGGGCAACCACGGTCCGGGTCGTACTCGGAGCAGACCTGGTCACCGGCCGCGTCGTACATCGTCCAGGAGAGGTACTGGTCGTGGTACTGGTTGAGCCGGATCAGCAGCGGACCGGCGGCGGGGGTGGTGACCGCGTGGCAGCCCACCTCCTCGCGCTGGCTCACCGTCCCGCTGCCGACGGCCGCGCCGGGATCACCGAACGGGGCCAGCGGCACGGCCGGGCAGCCGACCGGGTGCGACAGCCGGGGCATCCGGAGGGTGTACGCGCTAGCGGTGCCGTACTGCTCCCGCAGGAACAGCCGGTAGGGGCCGGGCTGGTCCAGGGCGCACCGGTCGACGTACCGCACCTCGCACAACGGCTGGTAGTTGGCGTCGAGGACCTGGCCCAGCACGTCGGGCGCCCCACCCGGGTCGTACGTCCGCAGCACCGAGTGCACCGGCTGGTCGAAGCGGAAGCAGTGCGCCGCCGCGCCCGCCGCCAGGGTGCCGGTGATCCCCGGGGAGGCGAAGGAGAAGAACGACTCGGGCAGCTCCTGACACGTCGACGGCGTCCGGGTGGACTCGACGGCCAGTGTGTAGTTGCCGCTGCCCGTCGGGTGCGGCAGCTTCACGGTGATCGTGTAGGTGCCGGCCGGCCCGAGCTGGCAACTGCCCGAGTCGATGCCGAACCAGCAGGCGTGCGCGCCGTCGGGGCCGGTGACCCAGCCCTGGGTGTGGTCGCCGCTGCCCCGGGTGAGCTGGGTGACCAGGATGTCCTGGTCGGCGGAGGTGGTGACCGTCCACCGGTGCTGCTGCGCGTCGATGATCGACGCGCATGTCACCACCGCGCCCAGCGGCAGGACCCCACCGCAGGTGCGCCCGGGTCGGGGCGCCTTCGGTGGCGCGGTGCGGGAGGAGGCCCGTACCGGTGGCTCGGTCGCCCGGACCGCCTCGGTGGCCGGTCGCCCGCTGGTCACCGGAAGCCCGGCCGGCCCGCCCGGGGTGGTCGACGCCGTCCAGGGGCGTCCCGACGCCGGTCCCGGTCCGACCGGTGCGGTTCCCCGCGCGGCAGGGGCTGACACGGCGGGCACGGAAGCTGACGCAGCGGGCACGGAAGCTGGTGCGGCCGGCGCGGGGGCAGGTGTCGGCGCTGGTTGCCGTACACCGGTCGCGGTGTTGCCGCCCGACGGGCCGGCCGCCAGGGTGGCCGCCGGTCCGATCAGGACGGTGGCGGCGATGGTGGCGCTGATCGCCACCCACCTCGCGACCGTGCCCGGTCGGCGGTGCGGTCGTGTGGACAGGAACGTTCTCACCATGACTCCCCCGTGAGCTGCCGCGCCGCTGCGCGGGCGAGCAGATGATTCCACGGTGGTCGATCATGAGCCATCGGTTACTCGGCTGGTCGGCAGCGTGGGCTCAGCAGGGGCTGTGCCCCTCGTCGAAGAGGCGGCGGGCCCAGTCGGCGTACCCGGCGATGATCTCCCGGACGGCCGTGCCGTCGTGCAGGAAGAGGTACCCCCGGTCGCCGTCGCGGGCGAGTAGCCCGTCGAACCGGTACGTCCGCGGCGGCGCGCGCAGCCGGACGGCCGACGGGTAGCGGGTCAGCACCTCCGCGACGGGGGTGCCGACGGTGATCCCCTCCGGGGTGCTCATCGGATCGTCGAGCCAGAGCAGCACGAGCCGGTCGTCGACGAAGATCGGGCTGGCCGTCCCGTGACCGGCCAGCGTCATGCCGCAGGTGTCGGCATCGGCGCGGAGCACCCCGCGTCGGGTCAGCTCCGTCTCGCTGGCACCGAACTCCGCGCCGGCCAGCCCGTGCAGCCCGACTACCTGACTGGCGCCGATCGGCTGTGCCGGGACGTCGGGCCCCGATGGATGGGTGCCGCTGCCCGACGCCGAGGCAGCCACCAGTAACGCCGCAAGTACGGCAAATTGTCGCAATTTCATAGAATCCCCCAGTCCCCAACGGGACCGGGGCGTTCAGGTTGCTGGTCAGCCGGGAATTGCTGCCCTTCCCATTCCTCGGCCAGCTCGTCCCAGTAGTCGGCGGTCAGCCCGCGCCGGCCGTGGGCCAGCCAACCGGCGGTGTTCCGCTCCAGGTGCAGACCCAGCTCGGCGAACGGGTCGAGCCACCGCCCCGGCTCCGCGCCGAGCCGGACCAGCGCCGCGTTGATCGGCCACTCCTCGCGCGGCAGCGTGAAGGCGCGGTCGAAGCGCGGACCCCAGCTCAACCGGCCGCCGAGCCAGACCGCCGACGCCTGCCGGCCGAGGCCTCCGGCGAACTCCGCCTCCAGATATGCCACCGGCCCCCGCCGCGACCAGCGGTCCAGCAGCCCATTCAGGGCCGGCGAGAGGACCAGCTCGAACGGCTGCCCGGCGGTCGGCTCCTCGGGGTGGAAGTCCGGCAGCGCGCCGGTCAGCTCCTCGACCAGTTGCGGGGTCACCGGCAGCAGCGCGAAATCCTGTCGGAGCGCGGCCAGCACCGCGTGATCCAGGTCGGCGGTCTGCTCGCGCAGCAGCTCGACATCCGCGACGACCGCGCTGAGCTGGTAACTCATCCGATCCCCCCGCCATCCACACCCTGTGGATAGCACATGTGTACGACGGGTCCGGAGCCGCCGTGAGTGCCCGTACGGTACTGGTTCTAGTCGATGCCCACGGTCACCCGCGGGATGTCGATTCCTGATCCGTGCCGTTGGTCAGGTAACGCGGTCGGCCGTCCCCGGCCGCGTCGAGGGCGTGGCGGAGTCGACTCCAGACGTAGGGACGCAGGAGTGTCCGGGCCTGGTCGACGGGGAAGAAACCGCATCCGCGCAGTTCCTCGTCCGCCGGAGTCGGTCCGTCATCGAGCACCCCACCGTCGAAGACGAACATCAAGCTGTCGTCCCAGGGACCGTGTGGCGCGACCCAGTCCACGACCAGCAGGCGACCGACCCGCCGCCGGAGACCCAGTTCTTCGCGTAGTTCCCGCTCGGCTGCCACCTGGGGTGCCTCGTTGGCCTCGGCCATCCCGCCCGGGAGATCCCAGTCCGGCTTGTAGGCGGGATCGACCAACAGGATGTCACCCCGCTCGTTGCGGAGCAGCACATCAGCACCGACCCGCTTCCGGGCCTGCTTCGCGTTGCCTTCCGCCAGGTGCGCCTGCCAGGCTTCCGGATCGCGTTCGTAGAGGGGGCGCTGATCGGCCATGACAGCCATTGTGGGCCGGAGTCAGGCGTTCGGCAGCGGGGCAGCCACCCAGTTTCTCTCCCGGAATGTGTGCTGAAGCCGGCCCAGCAGCGGCGGCACCTCCGCGCAATGACGGACGTGCGAACGCAACAGCAGAGCGACCTGCCGAAGGTGACCGACGACCACGGCCGACCCGAGCCCGGTGCTCTGCTCCATCGCCTGGTGCACCACCGGGCAGGCTTCGTCGGCCCGCCCCTGGCCGATCATCGCGGCGGCGAGCAGCAGCCGGGCGAGCGCCTGACTACGCACCCGTCCGACAGGTTGTTCGTCAATGATGCCGTCAAGCACATCGACCGCTGCTGTCAGATCGCCGAGTTGGAGCAGACAGCGGGCCACGTCGACCTGCAGCGAGTTGGCGTCGAACGGGCTGAACCACTCCGCCCGCGAAGCGTGGGGTGCGGTCAACGCCCGCTCGGCCCGCTGAAGCGCAGCGTGGCACTCGTCGGCCTTGCCGGCCAGCGCCAACCCGCGCGTGGAGCGCGAACAACCGGGCCCGGGTCGGGCCGTCGGTGCGATCGTCGGCGAGGACGTTCAGCCCGCCGACCGCGTGGGAGATCGCGGCGACCGCCTCGCCCTGATGACTGGCCAGATGACTCAGGCTTCCCCGGATCTGACCGGCGAGGCCGGTCTCGCCGCTGCGTTCGGCCAGTCCCATCGCGTCCCGGAAGTGGCGGTCGGCCAGCCTCGGTGATCCGGAGTCGTGCGCCATCCACCCCGCCATCTCGTGCATCGAGGCGGCGACGGCGAATGCTCGGCGTGGCCAGGAACCCCCCTCCACCGCACGTGGGGAGAAACGGTCCAGGTGTGCCACGACGGCGACGTACAGGTGCCTGCCCCCGATCTGCCGGTCGGCCGACCGAAGCGCTTGCAGCAGATGGGAGTCGGGCACCGCATCGTCGCCGGTGGCGACCGGTTCCGTCCCGGGCTGAGGAAGCCGGAACCAGAGCTGGGCAGCGGGCACCTGGAGGAGACGCGCCCAATGGACGAGCCGATCCAGATGTACGACCGGTGCGCCGGTCTCCACCCGGCTGAGCTGCGCCTGAGTCAGTCCGAGCCAGCCGGCGACGATCGTCTGGGGCAGCGGTTGCCGCCCGTGGTACGGATGGTGGCGACAGGCACGGAGGAGCCGCCCGAAATGCCGTTCGGCCAATGCGCGACGAATCGGCCCGTGCTCCCAGAACCTGTCCGGGACGCTCGGCGGAGCGACCAGTCGGTCCCGCTCCGCCGCATGACAGGGCGTACACCTGCCGGTGTCGTTGTCCCGGGCCAGGCGACCGCCGCACCGGGCGCAGTCGGTAGTCGTCAACGATTCGGGCACAGGTGGCTCCCGTCCGCAGGCGCTGGATCGGCCTATTCAACGCCACCGGCCGGTGACCGGTATGCGTCCCGTGCATACGTCGTCAGTCGCGCTCGGCGGCGATCTTCCGCAGCAGCGCGGCGAGCAGATCCGGGTGGGAGAGCATCGGATGGTGCCCGGTGGCCAGCTCCACCGTCCGTCCCGCCCGAGTCGCCTGGGCGCGCTGCACCTCCGGCGGGGTGGCCCGGTCCCCGGCGCAGACCACCGCCGTCGACGGGGTCGACCGCCAGCCCGCGTAGCGGACCGGGGTGGTGAGCACGGCGGCGTCCTGCCGGACCAGCCGGGCCAGCGCACCGTCCACCGCCGCCGGGTCACAGTCGTGCAGGAACAGCGGGGCGGCCAGCTCGGACCGGGCCGCGAACGTGCCGTCGGGGGAGAACTCCAGGTGGGGCGCGGGTCCGGCGGGCCCGAGATCGGCCAGGGACTCACCCACGTCGGGCAGGAACGAGCTGACGTAGACGAGGTGCCGGACGTCCCCGGCGTCGGCCGCCGCAGTGGCGACCACCCCGCCGTAGGAGTGGCCGACGAGGATCGCCGGCCCGGCGTCGCGCAACACCCGACGGGTCTCCTCGACGTCGTCGTCCAGCCCCGCCGGCCGGCGCGCGTCCGGTAGTTCGCCGCAGCTCGGTAGCCGTACCGCGACGCTCGCCGTCCCGCCGGCCGCGAGCAGCGAGTTGACCCGGGACCACCACCACGCCCCATCGCGTACGCACGCCCCGTGCACGAAGACGACCCGCATCGCTGCCTCCCCACCCGACCGGCCGCTGTTGCGGAAACCCTAGGGGGCGGTGCGGGGGCCGGGGTGACCGTTCTGCCGTGGGCATAGCGCGGTGCGACCTCGGCCGGGGTGTCCGCAGAGACGACGGAGGGCCGGCTCCCGACCGGGGCCGACCCTCGACGTTGTTGCTGATCAAGAGCACGGAGGATACGAGATTCGAACTCGTGCGAGTGTCATCCCCACACGCTTTCCAAGTCTGTCGCCTCGGGTTCATCGCGTACTGCCACAGTGCGGATCAGCAGCGTAGGCGCGGCAAAGGAGCTGAGCGGATGACCTTGAACATGGCCGAACGAGGCGACAACTGATACGGCCGTATCTGACGCGGGCCGGGAGGCTGCTTGCTTCGCCCCTGCCCTTAGGTTGCACATGATCTTGCGCTGTACGACTAATCCTGCGCGTCGTCGCCGGCCATCGGGGCTTCGACGGCGAAGAATGTCAAGCTGCCAGTGCCTTCAGTTCTTCCAGCACCTTACGCTCGACCTCGGCTAGTGACCTCTGTTCGTCCTCGGCGATCCACTCGGAGAAGGCCACGTTGAAAACCGTCACGCCGGTTTCCGCCGCGAGGACGGCCGCTCGCTCGGCGACGCCGCGCGCACGCAACGCGCCGGCTATCACCGCCGCGAGCGATGCCCTCTTCAGCAGCTCGCGTTCCAGTAGGCCGGGGTTCGCCGTGATGACCGCGTGGCGCTGACGTGACCAGGGCCGTCGTTCGTCGGTGAAGGACTCCGCCGAGACGGCCAGGGCTGCGGTGACCATCTCCAGTGGCGACGCGGACGGCGGGGCCGCGCGCACGCCGTCCAGGAATGCCTGTTGCAGCATGTCCTGTCCGTCGAACAGCACCTCGCGCTTGTCGGCGAAGTGACGGAAGAACGTGCGCTCGGTCAGGCCGACGCTCTGGGCGATCTCTTCGACGGTCGTCTTCTCGAAGCCTTGTCGGACATAGAGCTCCAGTGCCGCCATCTGTAGGCGCTGCCTCGCACCTGGATCCCATCGCGCCATAGCGAGATCCTACTGATGACAGCGGCTGACATCATGCGTTAGGCTGATGACAGCGGCTGACATCATCGGGGTGTTGGTTGCCGGCATCAAGAAGGAGATCCATCCATGCGCGTTTTCGTCACCGGGGCATCCGGCTGGATCGGCTCCGCCACCGTCGACGAGCTGCTCGCGGCCGGTCACGACGTCGTCGGCCTCGCCCGCTCCGACACCTCCGCCGCCGCTCTGGAAGCCAAGGGCGTCACGGTCCGGCGCGGCGACCTCGACGACCTCGACGGCATCCGCGCGGGCGCCGCGGACGCGGAGGCCGTGATTCATCTCGCCAACAAGCACGACTTCGACAACCCCGCCGTCTCGAACAAGGCCGAGCGAGCCGCGATCGAGGCAATCGGGGACACCCTCGAAGGTTCGGGTCGGCCGTTCCTGTTCGCCTCGGGCATCATCCCGGTCGGCGGTGGTCGTCCCGCCACCGAAGACGATGCCTCCCCGTTCCACGGCCCCGACACCCCTCGCGGCGGCGGCGAGAACCTCGCACTGGACTACCTCGCCCGAGGCGTGCACGTGGTCGGGGTGCGGTTCGCCCCCACCACGCACGGCGCGGGCGACAACGGCCTCATGACCACACTCGTCGGTATCGCGCGGGAGAAGGGCGTTGCCTGCTACATCGGCGACGGTACGAACCGGTGGCCCGCGGTGCATCGCTCCGATGCCGCCCGCCTCGTCCACCTCGGACTGGAGAAAGCACCCGCGGGCTCGCTCCTGCACGCGATCGCCGAGGAAGGAGTCCCGACACGCCAGATCGCCGAGGCGATCGGCCACGCGCTCGACCTGCCCGTCGCCTCCATCTCGGCCGAGAACGCACCAGCTCACTTCGGCTGGATGGGCGGATTCTTCGGCCTGGACATCCCCGCCTCCAGTACTCGCACCCAGGAAATCCTCGGCTGGACACCCACCGGCCCCACCCTCCTGGACGACCTCAACACAGGCGCCTACTCCCACGCCTGACAACCCGACGACGAGACGTCGGCCGTCGTGCGCACCCCAGGGAGCAGGGGCCGCCCCGGTACTTCTCCTCGTACCGTGGAGACTGAACCAAGAGGGATGATCAGGTCGGGGAAATACCAGACGCCGGTTCGATCCGAAGTTCCGCGCCGGTGTGGTGCGCATCGTGGTCGAGGCCGACAAGCCGGTCGCTCAGGTCGCACGAGACCTGGGGGTCAGCCCCCCACACCCCTCACAACTGGGTGCAGGCCGACCGACGCCAGAACGAGCAGCCCCAGGGCACGTTGAACAATGCCGAGCGCGAGGGGGTTGGCCGGGCTGACCGGTGCGCACTGAAAGCCGTTCGGCCGTTCAGAACAAGGTGTCGCGTACCCGCAGCGGTCGGTTTCCGGTCGGGCCGAGCTGGGCCAACTCGCCCTCGATGTCGACGTCGATCGAGCCGAAGAAGATGATGTTGCCGGCCGGAACAACGGCGGCGGCGAGTCATGCGCCAACGCGCGGGCCAACAGGAACTCGTCTAGCTCCGAACGGCCGACCTACAACAAGATCCACCGAAGGTGCAAGGTAATCCCGAACAGAGCGCGTGTGCCACGCTCCGGCCACCTTGCAGCCTCGCAGTTCAGCGCGGGACGGCCAGCTGCACGACGCCCGGCACACCGCCGCTACCGCGCTCCTGGTCCTGGGCGTCTCCGGCCGCGCCGTGATGGGCATCATGGGCTGGTCGAACTCGGCGATGGCGGTCCGCTACCAGCACCTGACCGATCAGGTACGCCGGGACATCGCGCAGCAGCTCGGCGGGCTGCTCTGGGGCGACCCGCCGACCGGGCCGGGGGAGAGGGCCACCAGGCCGCCGCCCGAGCAGCCGGAACAGGGCAAGTGAGACGAGAGCGACCGTAGAGACGATTCAGGGCCGGTCCCTGTGGGGCCGGCCCTGACGTTCGTGCTGCTCGTGTGAGCGGAGGATACGAGATTCGAACTCGTGAGGGTTTTATCCCAACACGCTTTCCAAGCGTGCGCCCTAGGCCTCTAGGCGAATCCTCCGCGAGCCAGGATACAGGTCCCCGCCCGCCGGGCCACCCCACCACCCCCTGAAGATCCACCGGGGGTCGGGTAGGGTGGGCGTTACCTCCCGTGCGGCGGTATCTCGTGAACCTCCCCAGGGCCGGAAGGCAGCAAGGATAAGCGAGCTCTGCCGGGTGCACGGGAGGCCTTTTTGTCTCCGCCCACCGGTACCGTACCTGCGGGTCGGGTCACGGGGTGGTGGGTGGTCACCCGCGCCCGACCGGCGCAGAATGGCTCGGTCGAGAGGAGGCGGGGCGAGTGACGCTGGCGCTCTACCGCAAGTACCGGCCGCGCACCTTTGCCGAGATCATCGGCCAGGAGCACGTCACCGAGCCGTTGTCGCAGGCGCTGCGCAGCGGGCGGCTCAACCACGCCTACCTGTTCTCCGGTCCACGGGGCTGCGGCAAGACCTCCAGCGCCCGGATCCTGGCCCGCTCGCTCAACTGCGAGCACGGCCCCACCCCGGAGCCGTGCGGGCAGTGCGCCTCCTGCCGGTCGCTGGCCGTCGACGGCTCCGGCTCGATCGACGTCATCGAGATCGACGCGGCCAGCCACGGTGGTGTCGACGATGCCCGAGAGCTGCGCGAGAAGGCGTTCTTCGCGCCGGCCCAGAGCCGCTTCAAGATCTATGTCATCGACGAGGCGCACATGGTCTCGTCGGCCGGCTTCAACGCCCTGCTCAAGCTGGTCGAGGAGCCCCCGGAGTACGTCAAGTTCATCTTCGCCACGACCGAGCCGGAGAAGGTCCTCGGCACGATCAAGTCGCGGACCCACCACTACCCGTTCCGGCTGATTCCGCCGAAGCTGCTCCGGCCGTACCTGGAGCAGCTCACCCAGGCTGAGGGCGTCAAGGTCGATCCGGCGGTCTTCCCGCTGGTGGTGCGCGCCGGTGGCGGCAGCGCCCGGGACAGCCTCTCCGTGCTCGACCAGCTCATCGCGGGCGCCGGCCCGGAGGGGGTCACCTATCCCCGGGCCGCCGCGCTGCTCGGCGTCACCGATGCCGCACTGATCGACGAGATGTGCGACGCGCTGGCCGCCGGGGACGGCGCGGCGGCGTACGCCACCGTCGACCGGGTGGCCGAGGCCGGGCACGACTCGCGCCGGTTCGCCTCCGACCTGCTCGAACGGCTGCGCGACCTGATCGTGCTCCAACAGGTGCCGGATGCCGCCGGCAAGGGCCTGATCGACGGCCCGGCCGACCAGATCGAGCGGATGGCCGCCCAGGCCCAGCGGCTCGGCCCGGCCACCCTGTCCCGCTGCGCCGACATCGTGCACAACGGCCTGGTCGACATGCGCGGCACCACCGCGCCCCGACTGCTGCTGGAGCTGATCTGCGCCCGGATGCTGCTCCCCGGGGTCGACGACGCCACCGGCGCCCTGCTCCAGCGCCTGGAACGGATGGAGCGCCGGCTCACCCTGGGCGGCGGGGAACTGCCGCCGGCCGCCGCCGGCTCCGCACCCCCCACCCACACTCCTGCGGTACGCCAGGAGCCTCCCGCCCCGGCCGCGGCTGCCGCCGCGCCCGACCCGCAGACCGCCGGCCCGCCGGCGGCTGTCGATGCCCTGTCCGGGGCGGCTGCCGCCCGCGCCGCTGCCGCGGCGGCCCTTTCCCGGCCCACCGGTTCCACCCCACCTGCCCCACCCATCCCTGCCGGCCCGCCCCGGGACGGCTCCGCCCCGACGGCCGGTGGTTCTGCCCGGAACGGCTCCGCCCCGACGGCCGGTGGCCCAGGCGTGGACGGCCCGGACCCGGTGGCCCGGCGGGTGCCGCCCGCGGCGGTGATGCCCGACCCGGCCACCCCCGAGCCGCCCCGACCCGGTGCCGCGGCACCCGGTGCCCTGGACGCGGTCGCGGTGCGCCGGGTGTGGCCGGACGTCGTCGGCAAGGTCGGCCGGAAGAGCAAGAAGGTGGCAGCCTGGGCGAGGGAGGCCACCGTCCGGGAGGTGGACGGACAGTCCCTCCTGCTCACGTTCCGCTACCCGTTCCATGCCCAGGCCCTGTCCGCCGAGCCGGATCTGCTCCTGGAGGCGCTGTACGAGGAGTTCGGCGGTCGTTGGCAGATCCGCTGCGAGGTGGCCGGCGAGCGGGGTGGCGCGTCACCCGTCGCCCCTTCCCGCCCGGCCCGACCGGCTCCCGCCCCACCCACTGCGCCGGCCGAGCCCGCCACCGGTGGTCCGGCCGGTCCGAGCAGTGGTCCGGGCGCGAGCGGTGGTCCGGGCGCGAGCGGCCCGGGACTGAGCGGCCCCGGCCCGAGCGGTCCGGTGGGTCCGAGCAGCCATCCAGCGGGCTCGAACGGTGGTGGGGGCCCGAACGGTGGTGCGGCCACGGTCAACTCACCAACTCCCGCCGGCTCCGGCCCGGCTCGTCCAGCCGGCTCGCCCGGCGGTACCCCGACCGCCCCCACCGCCCCGACCGGCTCCGCAGACTCCACCGCCCCGGCCGGTTCTGCGGGCTCCACCGCCCCGACGGGCTCCATCGCCGGCTTCGCCGGCTCGGCCGGTGCGACCGCCCAGGGTGGCCCGGCTGGCGGCGGTGCGGTGCGCCCATCGGGAGGACCCCCAGCCCAGGTGGGCAGGGCGCCGGATGACGCCCCGGCCACCCCGGCCAGTGCGGTCGGTGGGGACGACGACGAGGGCTGGCCCGAACCGGCCCGCCCCGGCGGAGCCGCCAACGTCGCTACCGCTTCCGACGAGTGGCCCGAACCCGCCCGCCCGGGTGGTGCGACGGCGACCGTGACGGCAGCCGCCCCGGCGGTGCCTGCTGCGCCCGCCGTACCCAGGCCGGCTGGTCCGGCGACGACGTCGCCGCCGCCGACGGCCGGGACCGGTGGCGCGCCGGTGAGCAGCGCCATCGCGGCGGCGCGGGCAGCTGCGGCGGGTAAGGGGCCCCGGCCCGCGCCGGCGGGGCGCAAGACCGCGGACGCGGAGTGGGCCGGCGAGCCGCCCTACGACCCGGACTACGACGGCCCGACCCGTGCTGGTGGGACGTCGGGCGCGACCCGGACCACTCCCGCCTACGAGGGGTTCGACCCGGGTGACGAACCGCTGGACGAGGTGATCGACGAGCGGACCGCCCGGCAGTCGAGCGAGGAGCAGGCGGTGCAGTTGCTCCGCGAGGCGTTCGGCGCCGAGAAGATCGACGAGGTGGACGCGCGCTGACGCGCCGTTCCCCGGACCGGACCACCGGTCGCCCCCGACTAGGCTGGGCGCGGCCGAGCAGACGAGTGCGAGAAGGAGCCATCCGTGCGCCCAGGTGGACAGCCGAACATGCAGCAGATGCTGAAGCAGGCGCAGAAGATGCAGCAGCAGATCGCCAAGGCGCAGGCCGAGTTGGCCGAGGCCGAGCTGACCGGCACCGCCGGCGGTGGACTGGTCACCGCGACCGTCTCCGGCTCCGGTGAGATCAAGGGCATCAGGATCGACCCGAAGGCGGTCGACCCGGAGGACGTCGAGACCCTGGAAGACCTGGTCGTCGCGGCCCTGCACAACGCTGCCGAGGCGGCCAAGGAGCTGACCGACAAGAAGATGGGCCCGGTGGCCGGCGGCATGGGCGGCCTCGGCCTGCCCGGATTCTGACCCGCAGATGTACGAGGGTGCCATCCAGGACCTGATCGACGAGTTGGGGCGGCTGCCGGGCGTCGGCCCGAAGAGCGCCCAGCGGATCGCGTTCCACGTCCTGTCGGCGGACCCGGCCGACGTCAACCGGCTGGCCGGCGCGCTGCGCAAGGTCAAGGACCTGGTCCGGTTCTGCACCACCTGCTTCAACGTCGCCGAGTCGGAGCAGTGCCGGATCTGCCGCGACCCGCGCCGCACCGACGAGGTGATCTGCGTGGTCGAGGAGCCCAAGGACGTGGTGGCGGTCGAGCGGACCGGTGAGTTCCGGGGCCGTTACCACGTGCTCGGTGGGGCGATCAACCCGTTGGAGGGGATCGGCCCGGACAACCTGCGTATCCGCGAGCTGATGACCCGGCTCAGCGCGGGGACGATCCGTGAGCTGATCCTCGCCACCGACCCGAACACCGAGGGCGAGGCGACCGCGACGTACCTGGCGTTGATGGTCAAGCCGATGGGGATCGCGGTCACCCGCCTCGCCAGCGGCCTGCCGGTCGGCGGCGACCTGGAGTACGCCGACGAGATCACCCTGGGCCGGGCCTTCGAGGGCCGCCGGGCGGTCTGAAACCCCCTGTGCCCGGGTGGTCCGGCGCTGACTCTCCACGATCCACTGCGACATGTCGCTGGCCGGCACCCCGGGTGGGGTGCCGGCCAGCGGTGTCTTACGAGGGTGCGGGTGCGGTCAGCTGTTCCAGTGCTCGGCGACGAGGTCGGCGGCCTGCTTCTCCCACTGGGCGTAGGCGTCGGGGTAGGCGGAGACCTGCACGGTCTGCGCGGCCTCGGTCAGCGGCATGTCCTGCCAGCCGTCGACCTGCTTGAGGCCCTTCTGGAAGGCCATCGTGGAGTAGATCGGGTCGGTGATCTGCTCGGGGGTGCCCCAGCCGGAGGACGGACGCTGCTGGAACAGGCCGAGGGAGTCGTGGTCGTTGCGGTCGCCGAGGTGGCCGAGGTTCTCCAGCTTGGACTCCTGCAGGGCGGTGCCGATGGAGATGACGGCGGCGCGCTCGTCGAGGCCGGACTTCTTGGTGGCGGCGATGATCGCCTTGACGTTGGCGGTCTGCTCGTCGGTGAGGTCGATGCGGGACTGGTCGCCCTGGGTGCCGTGCGGGATCAGCTTGCCGGTGTCGGGCTTGTCGGCCTGCATGGCCACCGCGACCGGCTTCGCGTCCAGGGCGGCGGTGCCGGGGGCACCGTGGTTCATGGGGCCGGCGGCGAGGCCACCGGCGAAGGCCAGACCAGCGATACCGAGGGCGCTCTTACGCAGCATGGTGGTGTTCATGGGGAAGCTCCATTCGGGGGTTGGCGACGCACCCCGGGGGAGGGGCGCGACGCAAGCACCACGACGGGGCGCTCAGAAGGGGGAGGCCGGCGGCGGCACGAGCGGGGACTCGCGGCACCGGACCAGGTGTAACGACCGCCGGCCCACCGTCATTCCGCCGGGGGCGGAGGCGTCGGGCCTGGCAGCGGGGGTTGCTGCTGCGGTCGTACGGAGGGTGTAACGCCGCCGGGCCGGCCCGGATTCCGTCGTGGGGGTGCCGCCGGTCACGGGACGCCGACCCCAGAACGCCCAGGCCACACCGAACCGACTCGCGGATCCCCGGGAACCGGACGTTCGGCGGTCGAACCGGCCTCTGTCGTACCCCCGTGAAGGGCGGTGGAGCGGGCCGATGTGACGGCGGGTGACCGGCGGCGGGCATGGTTTCGGATGTTCGGGCGATTTCCGGGCATTGCTCGGCGGCGTCGCTGTGACAGTCCTGTTTGTCGGTAGATCCGGCGGTGTCAGACCTTGCGCTTGGTGTCGGGTTGATAGCGATTGACTAACGGCCGTTCCGCTTCGGTGTGTCGTGTCATAGCCTCCCGCTCACGGACCGAGCCATGGACCGGCGTTGTTCAGGCGGATGACAGAGGTGAGAGATGCAGGCGAGAAGGCTAAGGACGGCCGTGAGCCTCGTGGCCGTTGCAGCCCTGGCGGTCGGCGCGGCCGGCTGTGCGGAGAGTGACCGCGGCGATGACAGCAGTGGCGAGGCCAAGACGGGCGGCACCTTCATCTTCGCCGGTGCTGGTGACCCGAAGAACTTCGACCCGATCTTCAACGACGACGGTGAGTCGTTCCGGCCGGTCCGGCAGATGTACGACACGCTGATCCAGCACAAGCCGGGCACGGCTGACCTGGTGGGTGGCCTGGCCGAGAGCTGGGAGCACGACCCCGACGGCAAGGTCTGGACCTTCAAGCTGCGTCAGGGCGTGAAGTTCCACGACGGCACCCCCTTCAACTCCGCCGCGGTCTGCTACAACTTCGACCGCTGGTACAACATGAAGGGCGCCGCCGCCCAGTCGCAGATGATCTACTACCAGGACGTCTTCGGCGGGTTCGCCAAGAACGAGGCCGAGGGTGCCGGCCAGGCGCTCTACAACAAGTGTGAGGCGAAGGACGACGGCACCGCCGTCGTCACGCTGAACCAGTACAAGGGCGCGTTCCCCGGCGCGTTCGCGCTGACCGCGCTCTCGATCGCCAGCCCGGACGCCCTCAAGAAGGGCGACGCCGACACGGTCAAGCAGAACGGCGACTCCTTCGAGTACAGCTCGTTCGCCACCACCACCCCGGTCGGCACCGGTCCGTTCACGTTCGGCGGCTGGGACAAGGCCAAGAACGAGATCACCCTGAACCGCAACCCCGACTACTGGGGTGACAAGGCCAAGGTCGACAAGGTCATCATCAAGGTGATCAAGGACGAGAACACCCGTAAGCAGGAGCTGCGGGCGGGCACCGTCCAGGGCATCGACTTCCCGGCCCCGGCCGACCGCAAGGCGCTCTCCGGTGAGGGCTTCCAGGTCCTCGACCGCCCGGCGTTCAACATCCTCTACCTGGGCATCAACCAGAAGAACCCGAAGCTGAAGGACCTGCGGGTACGCCAGGCCATCGCCTACGCCCTCAACCGTCAGCAGCTCGTGCAGACCAAGGGCCCGGGTGGCACCAAGGTCGCCGACGAGTTCATGCCGGACACCGTGCTCGGCTACGCCCCGGACGTGCAGAAGTACGAGTACAACCCGGACAAGGCCAAGCAGTTGCTCAAGGACGCCGGCGCCGAGGGGCTGACCCTCAACTTCTACTACCCGCCGGACGTCTCCCGGCCGTACATGCCGAACCCGCAGGAGATCTTCACCGTCCTCGCCAACGACCTGCAGGCCGTCGGCATCAAGGTCAACGGTGTGCCGCGTCCGTGGAACGGTGGTTTCAAGGACGACGTGCAGCAGTTCGGCAAGCAGGACCTGCACATCCTCGGCTGGACCGGTGACTACAACGACCCGGGCAACTTCGTCGGCACCTTCTTCGGCCGGGGCAAGGTCGAGTTCGGCGACCAGGCCATGACCGAGATGTTCGAGGCCATCGCCAAGGCCGACGGCACCGTCGACGAGGCGGGCAAGAAGGCGGCCTGGGAGCAGGTCAACCGCGACATCGCCGCCAAGTGGCTGCCGGCCGTGCCGGTCTGGCACGCCCCGCCGGCCATCGTCGTCACCAAGGACGTCCAGGGGCTGACCGCCAGCCCGTTGACCGACGAGCGGTTCAACACGGTCAGCGTCAGCAAGTGACGTCCGTCGGCTGACGCCGTAGGCGTGCATCGGCCCGGGTCGGGAGCAAGTGCCGGCCCGGGCCGATGCCGCGAACATCGAGAGTCTGGTGTGTGAGAGATGTTGCGAGTCATAGTCCGCCGCCTGCTGCAGCTGGTGGTGACGCTGATAGCGCTGTCCGCGCTGATCTTCATCTGGTTGCGCAACCTGCCCGGCGGGCCGGTCGAGGCGCTGCTCGGCGAGCGGGCCACTCCGGAGCGGCGGGCGCTGCTGATCAAGGCCCTCGGTTACGACCAGCCGATCCTCGTGCAGTACGGCAAGTTCATGCAGCGGGTCCTCACCGGGGACCTGGGCAACTCGATCCGCTCCGGTGACCCGGTGACCGACGTCATCGCCCGCGCCTTCCCGGCCACCATCGAACTGGCCGCCGCCGCCATGATCATCGCCGTCGGTCTGGGCGTGCCGCTGGGCTACCTCGCCGCCCGCTACCGGGGCCGACTCCTCGACAACCTGACGATCGCCGGCACCCTGCTCGGCATCTCGATCCCCATCTTCTTCCTGGGCTACCTGCTCAAGGACGTCCTCACCCAGGACATCCACTGGTTCCCGCCATCCGGCCGGATCAGCACCGGGATGGACAACACCACAGTGACCGGGTTCTACGTCCTGGACGGCCTGCTCACCCGGGAGCTCGACGCCAGCGCCGACGCGCTCTGGCACCTGATCCTGCCGGCGATCACGCTGGCCACCATCCCGCTGGCGGTGATCGTCCGGATCACCCGGGCCAGCGTGCTCGACGTGCTCAACGAGGACTACGTACGGACCGCCGAGGCGAAGGGTCTGCGGCACCGCACCATCCGGGGTCGGCACATCCTGCGCAACGCCCTGCTGCCGGTGGTCACCACCATCGGTCTGCAGACCGGCGCGCTGCTCTCCGGCGCGGTGCTCACCGAGAAGGTCTACAACTGGGGCGGCCTCGGCACCCTGATCACCGACTCGATCAGCGGCGGCCGGGACTACCCGGTGCTCCAGGCGATCATCCTGCTCGCCGCGTTGGTCTTCGTGCTGGTCAACCTGCTGGTCGACCTCTCCTACGCCTTCATCGACCCGAGGGTGCGTGTGCGATGACCGACCCGACCACCCGCCCCGGCGTGGGCAAGCCCCGCACCGGCGACAGCCCGGCCGGCACGTCCGCCGAAGACCCGGCCGGCCAGCCCGGCGACGGCCCGGCCGGCCACAGGGAGCGCAGCATCGGCCGGCTGGGCGACCGGAAGCGGGCCCGGCTGGACGAGCTGGCGCGGGCCACCGCGGACCCGGGTGGGGTCAGCCTCTACCGGGACGCGCTGCGTCGGCTGCGCCGCAACCCGGTGGCCATCGTCGGCGCCGTCATCGTCGGGCTCTTCGTGCTGGTGGCGATCTTCGCCCCGCTGATCGCTCCGCACGACCCGGTGCAGCGCTTCGACGAGCTGACCCGCGACCTGACCGTGGACAGCATCCCGGGCGCCACCGCCGGGCACCCGTTCGGCTCGGACCCGCTCGGCCGGGACTTCTTCTCCCGGATGATCCACGGCAGCCGGCAGACCCTCTTCGTCGGCGTGCTCGCCACCCTGATCGGCCTCACCCTGGGCGTGCTGCTCGGTGCGGTCGCCGGTGCCTTCGGCGGCTGGGTCGACGTGGTGCTGATGCGGCTCACCGACGTGATGCTGGCGCTGCCCAGCCTGCTGCTGGCGATCACCCTGGTCGCGATGGCCAGCCGGTCGAGCCAGTGGACGGTCATCTTCGCGGTGGCGATCGTCAGCGTGCCGATCTTCGCCCGGCTGCTGCGCGGCTCGATGCTGGCCCAGCGGGAGAGCGACCACGTCCTCGCCGCGCGGGCGTTGGGCGTCAAGGAACGCAACATCGTCCTGCGGCACATGCTGCCCAACTCGCTGACCGCGGTGATCGTGCAGGCCACCCTGACCTTCGCGGTGGCGATCCTGGACGCGGCGGCGCTGTCCTTCCTCGGCCTCGGCGACCCGGACATCAACCGGGCCGAGTGGGGGCTGATGCTCGGTGTGGACGGCCAGCGCTACTTCGAGGTCCGCCCCGAGCTGGCCTACTATCCGGCGCTCGCGATCATCGTGGTCGCGCTCGGCTTCACCCTGCTCGGTGAGGCCATGCGCGAGGCGATCGACCCGAAGAACCGACGGTGACGGCGGTGCGGTGGGTCGGTGCGCGGTCCGGCCAGGCGACGGTACGGCGGGCCGATGTGGCCCGCGGCACCGGACCGGGCGGGCACCCGGTGGGCCGGCGACCGCAGTCGGGAGCGAACGACCAGCACAGTGAGGAAGTGACCCGATGAGCCTGCTCGACGTACGCGATCTGAGCGTGGTGTTCCAGCGCCGGGGCGAGCGGCCGTTCACGGCGGTCGACCAGGTCAGTTTCACGGTGGAGCCGGGGCAGACCGTCGGCCTGGTCGGCGAGTCCGGCTGCGGCAAGAGCGTGACCAGTCTGGCGATCATGGGGCTGCTCCCGAAGCGGGGCAACCGGGTCACCGGCGAGGTGCTCTTCGAGGGCACCGACCTGCTCGGGCTCCGCCCGGACGACCTGCGGGACCGGCGGGGTCGGGACATCGGCATGATCTTCCAGGACCCGCTCTCCTCGCTGAACCCGGTCATCCCGATCGGGGTGCAGGTCGCCGAGGTGCTGGAGCGGCACCGGGGGATGGCCCGGCGCAAGGCGCTGCGGGAGGCCCGGGAACTGCTCGACGCGGTCGGCATCCCGGACCCGGACCGGCGGCTGACGGAGTTCCCGCACCAGATCTCCGGCGGCATGCGGCAGCGGGCCCTGATCGCGATCGCGCTGGCCTGCAAGCCCCGGCTGCTGATCGCGGACGAGCCGACGACCGCGCTGGACGTCACCATCCAGGCGCAGATCCTCACCCTGCTCAAGCAACTGGTCGACGAGACCGGCACCGCGCTCATCATGATCACGCACGATCTCGGGGTGGTGGCCGGTCTCTGCGACACGGTCAACGTGCTCTACGGCGGCAGGGTGGTGGAACGGGCCGCCCGGCACGAGCTGTTCGCCCGACCCCGGCACCCGTACACGCACGGGTTGCTCAGCTCGGTGCCCCGGCTCGACTCGCCGCGGGGCGAGCGGCTGCACGCGATCCGTGGTTCGGTGGCCGACAACATCCCGTGGGTCGAGGGCTGCGCCTTCGCGCCGCGCTGCGACAACGTGGTGGACGCCTGCCTGGACGGCCCGCCGCCGTTGGAGCCCACCGCCTCCGGCGGCGACCTGCGGTGCAACAACCCCGTTTCGGAGGAGGTGGCGGTGCCGTGACCGAGCGGACCGGACCGGAGAACGACGCCGCGACCCCGCGGCCGGGCATGGACGACGCCGCGACCCCGCGGCCGGGCATGGACGAGGCCGCGACCCCGCGGCCGGGCACGGATGACGCCGCGACCCCGCGGCCGGGCACGGATGACGCCGTGACCGGGCCGCCGAGAACGGAGACCGGTCAGGGCGAGGCGGAGGCCGGGCAGGCCGGGGCGGGCGACGCGGCGGGGCGGGAGCGCCCGCTGATCGAGCTGCGCGACGTCAAGGTGCACTTCCCGATCAAGAGCGGCCTGCTCTTCGACCGTACCGTCGGATATGTCTACGCGGTCGACGGCGTCTCGCTGTCGATCAACGCGGGTGAGACGTACGGGCTGGTCGGCGAGTCGGGTTGTGGCAAGTCGACGCTCGGCCGGGGTCTGCTGCGGCTGATCGAGCCGACCGACGGTGAGATCGTCTTCGACGGCACCGACGTGCGCGCGCTCAAGGGCGAGTCGATGCGCACGGCCCGCCGCCGGATGCAGATGATCTTCCAGGACCCGCTGTCCAGCCTCGACCCCCGGCAGTCGGTGGAGTCGCTGCTGGTGGAGGGGCTCAAGGCGCACGGGCTGGCCGACGACCGGGAGGCGACGAACCGGCGACTGCGGGAGACCCTGGAGGCCGTCGGCCTGTCCGCGTCGGCGTTGAGCAAGTACCCGCACGAGTTCTCCGGCGGGCAGCGGCAGCGCATCGGGATCGCCCGTGCGCTGGTCCTCGACCCGGATCTGATCGTCGCCGACGAGCCGGTCTCCGCCCTGGACGTGTCGATCCAGGCCCAGGTGCTCAACCTGCTGGAGGACCTGCAGAACGAGCGCGGGCTGACGTACCTGATCATCGCGCACGACCTGGCGGTGGTCCGGCACATCGCCGACACGGTCGGGGTGATGTATCTGGGTGGGCTGGTGGAGGAGGCGTCCAGCGACGACCTCTACCGGGAGCCGATGCACCCGTACACCAGGGCGTTGATGTCGGCGGTGCCGGTGCCGGACCCGCTGGTGGAGGACCGGCGGGAGCGGATCCTGCTCGCCGGGGACCTGCCCTCGCCCACCAACCCGCCGCCCGGTTGCCGGTTCCACACCCGGTGCCCGTGGGCGCAGCCGACCCGCTGCGTCGACGAGCGTCCGGCGCTGCGCGACGTCGTCGGCGGACACCGGGTGGCCTGCCACTTCGCCGAGGACATCGCCGCCGGGCGGGTCCGCCCGCACGAGGTGGAGCCGGAGCTGGTCCGGCCGGACGACGGCGGGGCACCGGGCGACACCGGTGAGCTGATCCCCACCCTGTGAGCAGCCGGCGAGGGCCCTTTTCCCGAGCGCGGGAAGGGTGCCCTCGTCATGCGCTCCGCCGATCGGGCGGCCGGTAGGACGTGCGCGGGCCGCCGGAGGTGCGGCCGCAGCGGCGGTGATCTCCCGGGACCGGCCGGGGAACGCCGGCCGGTCCGCTGCCGGGGCGGGTCAGCCCTCGGGGCGGTGCAGCAGGGCGACCGCGACGGTGTGCACGGCGTCCAGGCCGGCCGGGTCGGCCAGCTTGGCGGCCGCGCCGGTCACCGCGTACCACTCGTCGGCGTCCTTGTACTGGACGGCGAGGGTGACCTGGCCGTCGGCGTACCGGGTCTTCAGGGTCAACTCGCCGGTCACCACGCCGACCTCGTCGGTCATCACCCCGCCGGGACCGGCGACCAGGTCGGCGGTCAGCTCGCGGGGCGTACCCGTGCCACCCGCGTCGGCGGTCATCCCCGCGCCGGGCACCTCGGCCGACCCGGCGGGTCGGCCGTCGGCGGTCATCCCGGCGGTGGCCGCCCCATCCGCCGGTGTGGCCGGGTCGGTTCCGGCGTCGGTACCGTCCGGGTCGGCCGGTGTCAGCGCTTGCCCGCCCATGTGCACCCCCCCAACATGTCGCTGATGGCGGTCTTCTCGGCGCTGGTCACCGTCAACCGCCAGTGGTGCTTGACCGCTACCCAGTGTTCCGCGTAGGTGCACCAGTAGGCGCGGTTCGGCGGTTTCCACTGCGACGGGTCCTGGTCACCCTTGGACCGGTTGGAGCTGGCGGAGACCGCGAAGAGCTGCGGCCGGGTCACGTCGTTGGCGAAGTCGCCGCGCTTGGCGTCGTCCCACTCGTCCGCGCCGGACCGCCACGCGTTGGCCAGCGGCACCATGTGGTCGATGTCCACGTCGGAGGGGTCGGTGAAGGTCCGCCCGTCATAGACGCTCTCCCACCGCCCGCCGACCACGTTGCAGCCGGAGAGGCGGATGTCCTTCCCGTCCCGCTGGAGCACGCTGTCCCGGACGTCACAGTTCTTGCCGGTGTCCCGCCAGTGCGGGAAGCGGTTCCGGCTGTAGCCCTTCATCGAACCGGCCTCGGCGACGGTCAGCTCCGAGAGCTGCTCACCCACGTTGCCGGCGTTGCCTGGTGGCGCCTCCGGCTCGGCCACCGAGACGTCACAACCACCCGCGCCGAAGGCGAGCAGCGCGGCAAGGGCCGCCGCCACCGCCACGCGGCCTCCTGATCTGGTACGCACAGACGACACCTCTCCAGCTTGCGGCTTCCGGCGATCCCGCACAGTACCCAAGCACGGTTTCTGCGTTTCGTGGCGTCTCCGGATGCGGGCGTGCAGATTGGTACCCATGACGGCACCCGCTCACGCGCTCCGTATCCGTACTACGGCCGGACGGGGGACGCTGCTCGCGGCGATTCTCGCCTCCGGCATGGTGTTCCTGGACAGCACCGTGGTCAACGTGGCACTACCCCGCCTGGGTGCGGACCTCGACGCCACCGTGGCCGGTCTCCAGTGGACGGTCAACGGGTACGCGCTGATGCTGGCGGCCTTCGTGCTGCTCGGTGGGTCGCTCGGGGACCGGTTCGGCCGGCGGCGGATCTTCCTGATCGGAGTGGTCTGGTTCGCGGTCGCCTCCGTCCTGTGCGGCCTCGCCCAGGACACCAACCAGTTGATCGCCGCCCGGTTCCTCCAGGGCGCGGGCGGGGCGCTGCTCACCCCGGGTTCGCTGTCGGTGCTCCAGGCGAGCTTCCACCCGGACGACCGGGGTCGGGCGATCGGCACCTGGTCCGGGCTGTCCGGCGTGTCCACCGCGCTCGGGCCGTTCGTCGGGGGTTGGCTGGTCGACGCGCTCTCCTGGCGGTGGATCTTCTTCATCAACCTGCCGCTGGCGGTCGGCGTGCTGCTGGCGGCGATGCGCTGGGTGCCGGAGAGCCGCGACGAGAACGTCTCCCGCAGTGCCGGCCGGCGGTTCGACATCGCCGGTGCGCTGCTCGGCGCGCTGGCCCTGGCCGGGCTCACCTACGCCCTCATCGACGCCCCGGTACGCGGGGTCGGCTCCTGGTCGGTGCTGCTCGCCGCCGGCGTCGGTGTCCTCGCCGCAGTCTCGTTCGTGCTGCTGGAGCGGCATCGGGGCGAGGGGGCGATGCTGCCCACCACGCTCTTCGGCAGCCGGCTCTTCTCGGTGCTGAACGTCTTCACCGTGCTGGTCTACGCCGCGCTGAGCGGGTTCACCTTCTTCCTCTCCGTCTACCTGCAGAACGTCGTCGGTTGGTCGGCGCTGCGGACCGGGCTGGCCACCGTGCCGATGACGGTGCTGCTGCTGCTCGGTTCGGCGCGGGCCGGGGCGCTGTCGGCGCGGATCGGCCCCCGGCTGCTGCTGACCGTCGGCCCGGTCGCCGCCGCCGGTGGTCTGTTGCTGCTGCGCCGGGTCGGGCCGGGGGCGTCGTACTGGTGGGACGTGCTGCCCGGGGTGCTGCTGTTCGGGATCGGGCTGACCCTGGTGGTGGCGCCGTTGACCGCGTCGGTGCTGGCCGCCGTGGCGGACCGGTTCGCCGGGGTGGCCAGCGGCTTCAACAACGCCGCGTCCCGCACCGGTGGCCTGCTGGCGGTGGCCGCGCTGCCGCTGCTGGTGGGTCTGTCCGGCAGCGGCTACGAGCAGGCGACCGCCCTCACCGACGCGTTCCGGGGCGCGATGGCCTGGTGCGCCGGGCTGTTGCTCGGCGGCGCGCTGCTGGCCGCCCTGCTGGTCCACCGTCCGCCGTCCCCGGACCGCGCGCCGGGTCGGGCCGCGCCGTCGACCAGGGGCGCGTAGCGGGCGAGAGCGTCGGGTGGCCGGCCCGTGGCGGGATGGGCGCGGCGGGGTGGCCGAGCGCGGCGGGGTGGCCGGCCGGTGGCGGGGGTGGGCGCGGTCGGCCGTGCCGCCAAGGACCGGCAGCCGGCCCGGGGCTCGTGGTGATCCGGGATCGTCCGGCGACGACCACGAGCCCCGGGTCGTGCGATCAGTGCCGGGTGCGGTTGGTGGCGCTGGTGACGGCCTTGATGGAGGCGGTGACGATGTTGGGGTCGGTGCCGACGCCCCACACGGTCTGGCCGTTGATGTCGCACTCCACGTAGGCGGCGGCCTGGGCGTCGCCGCCCGAGGAGAGGGCGTGCTCGTGGTAGTCCAGCACGCGGACCGCCACGCCCACCGAGTGGAGCGCGTTGACGTACGCGTCGATGGGGCCGTTGCCGACGGCGGTGAGGGTGCGCGCCGCGCCGTCGACGACCACCTGGGCCTCGATCTCGACCTTGCCGTCGACGGTGCCGATCGTGTAGCCGGCCAGCGTGACGGCCGGGTCGACCTGGTGGTCGAGCAGGTAGTTGCGGGCGAAGATCTGCCACATGGTGCCCGGCTCGACCTCGCCACCGTCGTGGTCGGTGACCTGCTGGACGACGCCGGAGAATTCGATCTGGAGCCGGCGCGGCAGGTCGAGCTGGTGCTCGGTCTTCATGATGTACGCGACGCCGCCCTTGCCGGACTGCGAGTTGACCCGGATGACCGCCTCGTAGGTGCGGCCCAGGTCCTTGGGGTCGATCGGCAGGTAGGGCACCGCCCAGGTGAACTCGTCGATCGGCACCCCGGCCGCCCCGGCGTCCCTGGTCAGGGCGTCGAAGCCCTTCTTGATGGCGTCCTGGTGGGAGCCGGAGAAGGCGGTGTAGACCAGGTCGCCGGCGTACGGGTGGCGCTCGTGCACGGGCAGCTGGTTGCAGTACTCGACGGCCCGCTTGACCTCGTCGATGTGCGAGAAATCGATCATCGGGTCGATGCCCTGGGAGAAGAGGTTGAGGCCCAGGGTGACCAGGTCGACGTTGCCGGTGCGCTCACCGTTGCCGAACAGGCAGCCCTCGATCCGGTCCGCGCCGGCCAGCAGGCCCAGCTCGGCGGCGGCGACCCCGGTGCCCCGGTCGTTGTGCGGGTGCAGGCTCAGCACCAGGCTGTCCCGGCGGGGCAGGTGCCGGTGCATCCACTCGATCGAGTCGGCGTACACGTTGGGGGTGGCCATCTCGACGGTGGCCGGCAGGTTGATGATCAGCTTGCGGTCCGGGGTGGGGTCGATCACCTCGATGACCTTGCCGCACACCTCCACCGCGTACTCCAGCTCCGTGCCGGTGTACGACTCGGGCGAGTACTCGTAGTAGATGTCGGTGTCCGGGGTGTGGATCTCGGCGTACTTGCGGCAGAGCCGGGCGCCCTGGGTGGCGATGTCGGTGATGCCGTCGCGGTCCAGGCCGAAGACCACCCGACGCTGGAGCGTGGAGGTGGAGTTGTAGAAGTGCACGATGGCCCGTTGCGCGCCGCGCAGCGACTCGAAGGTCCGCTCGATCAGGTGCTCCCGGCACTGGGTGAGCACCTGGATGGTGACGTCCTCGGGGATCAGATCCTGCTCGATGAGCTGCCGGACGAAGTCGAAGTCGGTCTGGCTGGCCGAGGGGAAGCCGACCTCGATCTCCTTGTAGCCCATCTGCACCAGCAGCTGGAACATCCGGCGCTTGCGCTCCGGTGACATCGGGTCGATCAGGGCCTGGTTGCCGTCGCGCAGGTCGACCGCGCACCAGCGGGGCGCGACCTCGACGTGCCGGGTCGGCCAGGTGCGGTCCGGCAGGTCGATCCGGAACTGCTGGTGGTAGGGCTGGTAGCGCTGGTACGGCATCCGGCTGGGACGCTGCCGGGCGAACTGGTCGGTCTCGGCGTCGGTGACAGGTTGAGCCATGACGGAGTGCTCCCGTGGGTCAGGTGGCGTCAGCATTCGAAGGTGTCGGCGGGTGTCGGGCGGCGATGCCCGGACGGGTGCCGAGAGGAGGTTCGGATCTGCTGGACGGCGCGGTTCGACTCCGCGACGGGGTGCCGGCCGGTCAGGCCCCGTCGCGGCGACCAAGGAGAAGGTACGCCTGCCACATGACAGAGTGACCCTACGTGATGAGACTGGGGGTGGGAAGGTGGGTCCGGACTCTGAGATCCGGATCGCACCCGCCGGGATCACCACCGGCGCGGCGGGGACACTCCGGTGGTCAGTGCAGCAGCAGGGCGTGGACCGGGTGCCGGTGCCGCAGGGCGGTCTCCCGGCGCAGCAGCTCCCCGGGCAGGGCCGACGGGTCGCCGAGCCGCCCCACGGCGGTCACCACCAGGGGGCGGATTCCCGGTGACAGGTCCAGGTCGGCGGCGAGCGCGGCCCGGTCGAAGCCACGGATCTGGTGTGCGTACAGGCCGAGGGCGGTGGCCTGGACGGTGAGGTGGGCGATCGACTGGCCCAGGTCGTACGCGTACCGCTCCGGGTCGCCTCCGGTGTGGGCGCCCACCACCAGCGCGGCGGCGTGCCGGGCCCAGCCCTGGTCGGCCTCGGCGAGGCTGACCAGGATGCGTTTCCACGTCTCGTCGTCGCGGTGGCCGAGGGCGAACCGCCACGGCTGCACGTTCCCGGCCGACGGGGCCCAGCGGGCCGCCTCCAGCAGGGAGGCGGCCTCGTCGCCGGTCAGTGCAGCGGTCGGGTGGAACGCCCGAGGGCTCCAGCGGAAGGCGAGCAACGGGGTGAGATCAGCCATCCGAAGAGAATCCCGTATGGGAGATTTGACCGATTGCCCCACCCTGGCAAATGTGGTCAAGGCCACCCGTAACGCCCAGAAGGTTCAGGGCGTTCCGGGGCTCGGTGAGGCCTGCTCCGCCTGCTGCCCCAGCGGCTCGCCGGCCACCACCGGCCCTGCCAGCGGCACCGTGTCCGGTGCCGGGCCGGGCGGGCCGGCCAGGGTCAACGTGCCCAGCGCCGCCCGTACGAAGGTGGGGGTGCCGTCGGGCTGGTAGCAGTAGATCCCCACGTCCAGCGGCGGGGTCAGCGAGGCGGCGGTGCTCTCCACCGCGTAACAGCTCCCGGGGACCCCGGGCGGTGCCGTCGCCACCGAGACCGACAGCGCGGTACGCCGGTCGGTGAGCACCTCCAGCCAGTCGGTGAACGGGTGCTGCACCCGGGGGTCCAGCCGGTGTGGCACCGCGTCGTCCCGGTCGCCGAGCCGGACACAGCTCGCCGGCCCGGAGTGGCCGGCCGAGGGCAGGGCGCACTGGAAGAGCCCGTCCGGGGTGGCGACGAGCGCGACGTCGGCCGTCCCACCGAGCGCGCCCCCGGGCACGTCCACCCGCCAACTGCCGTCGTTGGCGCTGGTCACCGTGATGTCGCGGGTCGGGCCGTCGGTGCCGGACAGGGTGTACCGGGCGGTCAGGTGCCGGTCCCGGGCGGCGGCGGCCAACGCGGCCAGCTCGTCCCGGGCGGTGTCCGCCGGGGCGGGTGCCGGATCGGAGGGCGGTCCGGTCGGCGGCGCGGTCGGGCCGTCGGCGGCGCAGCCGGCCAGCAACGCCAGCACCGACGACACGGGCAGGAGCAGGGTCAGGACGCCGATCGGCCGGCGGACCGGGCGGGGGTGGTCATGCACCGGGTCATTCTGCGCCGGGTTGCCGACGGCGACAGCCCCGCGCGAATCCCGCCTCCGATCGGCGTGTCGGGGCATCAACCCGGTCCCGGCCACCTCCCCGGCTGGTCGCGCAGACCGTGACCCGGCACTGCGCCGCAGCGTCGGCGCAGGTCGCGGTGGCCCTCCCCCACCGGCCGGGAACCTCGCGTCGGCCAGCGGGTTCGGCCGGATGGTGGGATCACCCGACCCGCTCTCGCGTACCGCCCGATACCCTGGGGTGGTCTGACACGCGCCGCCGGACTTCAGCCGGCGGCGTCGGCACGCTCAGGGTCGTCGCTGGGAGGGAGTGCGCCGTCGTGGCACTCGTGGTGCAGAAGTACGGCGGGTCCTCCGTCGCCAACGCCGAGCGGATCAAGCGGGTGGCCGAGCGGATCGTCGCCGCCCGCAAGGCCGGTGACGACGTCGTGGTGGTGGTCTCCGCGATGGGCGACACCACCGACGAGCTGCTCGACCTGGCCAACCAGGTCAGCCCCCTGCCGCCGGGCCGTGAGCTGGACATGCTGCTCACCGCCGGGGAGCGGATCTCGATGGCGCTGCTCGCCATGGCCATCCACAACCTGGGGTACGAGGCCCGCTCGTTCACCGGTTCGCAGGCGGGGGTGATCACCACCTCGGCACACGGCCGGGCGCGGATCATCGACGTCACCCCGGGGCGGCTCAAGGGCGCGCTCGACGAGGGCGCGGTGGTGATCGTGGCCGGCTTCCAGGGCGTCTCGCAGGACACCAAGGACGTCACCACCCTGGGTCGGGGTGGTTCGGACACCACCGCCGTGGCGCTCGCCGCCGCGCTGCACGCCGACGTCTGCGAGATCTACACCGACGTGGACGGCATCTTCACCGCCGACCCGCGGATCGTGCCCAACGCCCGGCACATCCGGCACATCACCTACGAGGAGATGCTGGAGCTGGCCGCCTGCGGCGCCAAGGTGCTGCACCTGCGCAGCGTGGAGTACGCCCGCCGGGCGGGGTTGCCGATCCACGTCCGTTCGTCATACTCGACCAACACCGGCACGATGGTCACCGGATCGATGGAGGACCTTTCCGTGGAACAGGCACTGATCACCGGGGTCGCCCACGACCGCAGCGAGGCGAAGATCACGATCGTCGGGGTGCCCGACGAGCCGGGTGCCGCCGCCAGCATCTTCGACACCGTGGCCGGTGCCGAGATCAACATCGACATGATCGTGCAGAACGTCTCCACCGAGGGGACCGGGCGCACCGACATCTCGTTCACCCTGCCCAAGGCCGACGGCCCGACCGCGATGGCCGCCCTCAGCAAGATCCAGGAGCCGGTCAAGTTCAAGGGCCTGCTCTATGACGACCACGTCGGCAAGGTGTCGCTCATCGGTGCGGGCATGCGCTCGCACCCGGGCGTCGCGGCCGGGTTCTTCGCCGCCCTCGGCGCGGCCGGCGTCAACATCGAGATGATCTCCACCTCGGAGATCCGGGTCTCCGTGGTCTGCCGGGACACCGACCTCGACCGGGCGGTCCGGGCGATCCACGACCAGTTCGAGTTGGGCGGCGACTCCGAAGCCGTGGTGTACGCGGGAACAGGACGGTAGCCCCGGTGGCACCGCAGCCCACCCTGGCCGTGGTCGGGGCGACGGGGGCTGTCGGCACCGTGCTGTGTGACCTGCTCTCCGCCCGGCGCAACGTCTGGGGCGAGATCCGGCTGCTGGCCTCGGCCCGTTCGGTCGGGCGCAAGGTGCGCTGCCGGGGCGAGGAGCTGACCGTCGGCGCGCTCACCCCCGAGGCGTTCGACGGCGTCGACGTGGCGGTCTTCGACGTGCCCGACGAGGTGGCGGCGCGCTGGGCGCCGATCGCGGTCGACCGGGGTGCGGTGGTCGTCGACAACTCCGCCGCGTTCCGGATGGACCCGGCCGTCCCGCTGGTGGTCCCCGAGATCAACCCGGACCAGGTGGACCACCGCCCCAAGGGGATCATCGCCAACGCCAACTGCACCACGCTGACCATGATCGTGGCGATCGCCCCGCTGCACCGCGAGTACGGCCTGCGGGAGCTGGTGCTCGCGTCGTACCAGGCGGTGTCGGGGGCGGGTCAGGCCGGGGTGGACGCGTTGCACCGGCAACTCGGCAAGATCGCCGGGGACCGGGTGCTCGGCTCCCGGCCCGGCGACGTCCGGCAGGCGGTCGGCGACGACCTGGGCCCCTTCCCGGCACCGTTGGCGTTGAACGTGGTGCCGTGGGCGGGGTCGCTGGCCGACCACGGGTGGTCCTCCGAGGAGATGAAGGTCCGCAACGAGTCCCGCAAGATCCTCGGCCTGCCCGACCTGAAGGTCTCCGCCACCTGCGTACGGGTGCCGGTGGTGACCGGCCACTCGGTCGCGGTGCACGCGGTCTTCGCCACCGAGGTGGACGCCGAGGGGGCCCGGGAGGCGCTGCGCAACGCCCCCGGCGTGATCCTGGTCGACGATCCGGCCGCCGGCGAGTTCCCGATGCCCATCGACGCGGTCGGCACCGACCCCTCCTGGGTCGGCCGGATCCGCCGGGCCGTCGACGATCCGCGCGCGCTCGACCTCTTCGTCACCGGTGACAACCTGCGCAAGGGTGCCGCCCTGAACACCGCCCAGATCGCCGAACTCGTGGTCAGGCCCCGTACCCGCTCCTGACCGGCCGCCTCACCGGCCCCGCCGATGGTCGGGGGCGGGCGCGGGTCTGTCCCGGTGTCAGGGGGTGGAGAGCTGGACCCGGTCCCGACCCCGGTTCTTGGCGGCGTAGAGGGCCTGGTCGGCGCGGTGCAGGGTGCGGTCGGCCAGCTCGCCGGGCCGGGGTAGGGCCACCCCGACGCTGATCGTGCGGCCGGTGCGGCGGGCCGCCTCGGTGAGCCGCTCGGCGATCCGGACCGCCTCGTCGGGGTGGGCCACCTCGATCACCGCGACGAACTCGTCCCCACCGGTGCGGTACAGCTCGTCGCCGTGCCGCAGCGCCGCCTCCAGGGCGCGGGCCAGCCCCACCAGCAGCCGGTCCCCGGCCTGGTGACCGTAGGTGTCGTTGACGGTCTTGAAGCCGTCCACGTCGATGGCGAGCAGCGCGGTACGCCCGGGGGTGGCCGCCGCGATCCGCCGCCCGAACGTGCCGGTGTGGCGCAGCCCGGTGAGCGGGTCCAGGCTGGCCTGCTCCCGGAGTTGGGCCAGGGTGCGCAGCCGCTCCAGCGCGGCCCACGCCTGCCCGGCGAGCAGCTCCATCAGGTTGACCGTGGTCGGGTCGGGGCGCAGCAGCCGCTCGTCGGCGACCAGCAGCACCCCGCCGCCCTCCGGTGGGCCGACCGGCACCGACACCAGGGTGCGCACCCCGGCACGGGCCAGCGCGAGGTGTTCCTCGGTGGGCGGGCATCCCGCCTCACCCAGCGTGTACGCCGCGCCGTACCGGTGGGCCCGCGCGACGAGCCGATCGAGTTGCGCGGTCGAGGCGTCGGCCAGGGCGGCCCGGACCCGCGACTCCCACTCGGTGGGGACCCCGGTGGGTGCGCCGAGCCGGGGGCCGTGCCGGCCGGCGAGCACCAGCACGGCGGTGGAGAGGGTGGAGACCTCCCGGGCGGCGGTGAGCGCGGCGGTCATCAGGTCCCAGTCGGTGGGGGCCGAGGTCATCGCGGTGGCGTGCCGGAGCAGTTGCTCGCTGCGGCTCTCGGCGGGAGGCCCGCCCAGCTCCGCGATCCGGGCCCCGAGTCGTTCGGCGAGCCGCTCGGCGGTCTCCCGCCACGGGCCGAGCTCCACCGGCCCGCTCCACTGGAGGTCGAGCACGCCGATCGGCCGGCCCGCCGGGTCCCGCACCGGTACGCAGATCTCGGCCGTGACGTCGGGGCGCAACGGCAGGTAGTCGGGGTCGGCGGTGACGTCACCGACGGTGGCGCCCTCGCCGGAGGCGTACACCCGGCCGACGATGCCCGACTTGGGCCCGACGGCGGAGAAGACCTGCCAGGCGCCGGTCGCGGCGACACAGCGGAGCCGGTCGTGGACCTGGAGCAGGACGGAGATCGTGGCGGGGACGTACCGGGCGAGTGCGGTCACGGTCCACCGGCACGCCTCGGCGGCGGTCGACGCCATCGGCAGGCGGACCGTGACGTCCCGGACGACTCGCTCGTGATCCACGTTCTTCCAGGTGAGAGGGGCCCGGCGGGTGCCGGGGGCTGCGATCAAGCGTACTCAGCGGGGAGCAGTGGGCCACATCAAGATCACTTCGTTCGTACACATGTTTCATCCACAGGGTGTGGACAGGGCCTGTGGGCGATAGCGTGGGAGGCCCGGATGCGGCGGAGGGGGCGGGGTGGAACTGCTCTGGTACGTCGCCTACGGGTCGAACCTGCACGCCGCCCGGCTCGGCTGGTACCTCTCCGGCGGCCGGCCGCCCGGCGGGCTGCGGTCGTACCCCGGCTGTCGGGACTGCCGACCACCGCGCCGGACCCTGCCGGTGCTGATCCCCGGCGGCATCTACTTCGCCGGGGAGTCCCGGGCCTGGACCGGCGGGATGGCCTTCTACGACCCGGAGCTGCCCGGCGTCGCGGCGGCCCGAGGCTACCTGCTGACCCGGGCCCAGTTCGCCGACCTCGCCGCGCAGGAGATGTACCGGCCACCCGGTGACGACCTGCCCGCGCTCGACGAGGCGGTGGCCGGTGGCCGGGCCACCCTCGGCCCGGGGCGGTACGAGACCCTGCTGCGGGTCGGCACCTCCGACGGGCTGCCGATGCTCACCTTCACCGCGCCGGGGCGGGCGTCCGACGTGGCGTGGACCCCGCCCGCCCCGGTCTACCTGCGGATGATCGCCGACGGGCTGCGGGAGGCGCACGGCTGGTCGTCGTCCGAGACGATCGACTACCTGGCCGGCCGACCGGGGGTCGTCGGGCACTGGACCCGACCCCGACTGGTCGCCCTGCTCCACCCGGCGGGGGAGTGCGGGTCGGTGGAAGGGACGCCTCCGCCGGACGATCGCGTCATCCATGATCGCCATTAGGGTCCCACTGCCGGACTGGCGGACGTGTTTGCCGCCGCCACGCTTTTCGAGTCCACAGTTGCCGGTCGGTACGGATAGCCTCGGCCCACTTTCCGTGGCGACGTCCGCTCGACGTCGGCCCGTGAACCTGTGGGGGAACGTGTGAAGAACACCAGGCTCGTCGGATTCGCCGTGGCGCTCGCCGTCGCCGTCGGCGGCTCGCTGACCATCGCCGCGCCGGCCCAGGCCGCGACGCCGGCCGTGGAGATCACGAAGGTCTACTACAACTCCCCGGGCACCGACAACCGCTCCAACACCAGCCTCAACGCCGAGTACGTCAAGCTGACCAACCGGCGTAGCTCGACGCTGAACCTGAAGTCCTGGACGCTGCGCGACAAGTCCCGCCACGTCTACACGTTCTCCGGCGACTTCCGGCTCGCCAAGGGCGCCAGCGTTTACCTTCACACCGGCAAGGGCACCAACACCTCCACCCACCGGTACTGGGGCTCCGGGAACTACATCTGGAACAACACCGGCGACACCGCCTACCTGCGCAACTCCGCCGGTACCGGGATCGACTCCTGCACGTGGGGGAGCAAGGGCAGCTACACGTACTGCTGACCGTCGGGGCCGGATACGGCCCGTACGGACCCGCGGTGACCGGAGCGTTGAGGGGCGTACTCCGGTCATCGTCCGACCGTCCCGGGACGGCCGGCGACTCCTCGCACCGGGAGCCGCCGCCCAGCCCGGGGCGGTCGACCCGTTTTCGCCCCCCTGCTGTTTCGCCCGGCCTCGAGCCGGTCGGTTCCGTGCCGCCTCGGGTGTGTCTGTCCCGGCCGGCGCTGTCCGGCGTTCGACGTCCGCCGGGCGGGGGCCGGTGCGGGCGGGGGTGGTGTCGGTCGGCTCTGCCATGCTGGGCCGGTGACGGTGACCTGGCGACACCTGCCCGCCCCGGCCCGCGAGATCGCGGTGGCCGCCACCGAGGCGGTGGACGCCGCGCAGGCCCGCGACGACGCGGCGTACGACCGGGCGGTGCTCCGGCTCGCCGGTGCCGACCGCGCCGGGCTGGTCGTCGGTGGGGTGGTCCGGCTCCTGCTGGAACAGGCCCACCCCGACGGGCTCGACAGCGACGACGTCCGGCAGGTGCTGGAGCGCTGCGTCCGGGCCGCCGCGACCTGGCAACCCGACGTCGACCCGCAGGTGGTGCTGGTGCTGCTGGCCGGGGCGCTCGGTGTCTACGACCCGGGTGACGACGACACCCCGCCCGACCCGACCGCCGTCGCCCGGCACGCCCCGCTCCTGGTGTGCGATCTGCTCACGGTGACCGGGGTGCCGTTCGCCGGCTGCCTGGAGGCGGCGTTCGCCGAGGTCGCCCGCACCGAACGCCACGACGACTGACCAGGGTCGCCGGCGGTACGGCGGTCCTGCCGGTCACCGTCGTCCGGCCGCTACGGGGTCGACGTCGGGTCAGGGGCTGGCGGCGAGGAAGACGAACGCCGCGAGCAGCACCAGGTGCACCCCGCCCTGCAGGACGGTGGCCCGGCCCGGCACCACGGTCAGCACGCCGGTGACGACGGTCAACGCCAACAGGGTCAGCTGGGTGCCACCCAGGCCGAGCAGCAGCGGCCCGTCCAGCCAGATCGAGGCGACCGCGATCGCCGGGATGGTCAGGCCGATGCTCGCCATCGCGGAGCCGAGCGCGAGGTTGAGGCTGATCTGCACCCGGTCCCGGCGGGCCGCACGGGCCGCCGCGAGGGTCTCCGGCAGGAGGACGAGCAGCGCGATGACCACCCCGACGAAGGACTGCGGCAGGTTCGCCGCGGCGACCCCGGCCTCGATGGTGGGTGAGACCGTCTTCGCGTCCCCGACCACGGCCACCAGGGCGACGACGAGCAGCACCAGACTGATCACGGCGGTGCGCGTCGACGGCGGATCGGCGTGCCCGTCGCCGTCGGAGTCGGCCACGCTGCCGTCGCTGGTGATGGAGAGGAAGTAGTCCCGGTGCCGGCCGGTCTGCACCATCACGAACAGCCCGTACAGCGCCAGCGAGGCCACGGCGGCGAAGGCGAGCTGGGCGGGGGAGAACTCCGGGCCGGTCTTGCTGGTGGTGAAGGTCGGCACCACCAGGCTCAGGGTGGCGAGGGTCGCCACGGTGGCCAGCGCCCCACCGGTGCCCTCCGGGTTGAACACCGCCACCCGCCGCCGGAGCGCGCCGAGCAGGAGGGAGAGCCCGAGGATGCCGTTGCAGGTGATCATCACGGCGGCGAAGACGGTGTCCCGGGCCAGCGCCTGGGTCTTGTCCCCGCCACTGATCATCAGGGTGACGATCAGGGCGACCTCGATGACGGTGACCGCCACCGCGAGCACCAGCGAGCCGTACGGCTCACCGACCTTGTGGGCGACCACCTCGGCGTGGTGGACGGCCGCCAGCACCGCGCCGGCCAGGAACGCGGCGACCACCGCCACCAGCAGGCCCGGCAGCTCGCGGTTCCAGGTGACGAGCAGCAGCACCACCGCGAGGACGGGCACCACGACCGTCCAGTCGGACATCCGGGGGCGGAGCAGCGCAGACATGGCGTACACCTTGCCAGGAAAGCGGGGCCGACGCGCCGCACCGGCCCCGCCTCGCTGGCCCGGTCGTCCGGCTCGCTGCCCGGGTTGGCGCGGTCGTCCCCGGGGTACCGGTCGTTGCACCCCCAGGACCAGGTCCCTCCCGGCGAGCCGACTCGACCGGAGTGAGGAGGAATGCCATGACCACCAGGGTCGAGAGGTCGATCGACGTCGGCGTCCCGGTCAGCACCGCCTACAACCAGTGGACCCAGTTCGAGGAGTTCCCCCACTTCATGGCCGGCGTCGAGGAGGTCCGCCAGCTCGGCGACCGTCGGCTGCTCTGGGTCGCCCGGATCGCCGGGGTGCGGCGCGAGTGGGACGCCACGGTGCTCGAACAGGTGCCGGACGAGAAGGTCGCCTGGGCGGCGACCGACGGCGTCACGAACGCCGGGGCGGTCTACTTCCAGCGGATCGACGCCGACCGCACCCGGGTGCTGCTGTGCCTGGAGTACGAGCCGGACGGGCTGGCCGAGAAGGCAGCGGACCGGCTGCACGTGGTGGCCCGGCAGGCCGAGGCGGACCTGGAACGGTTCAAGTCCTACCTGGAGGCACGGGGCACGGAGACCGGCGCGTGGCGCGGTTCGATCGGCGCGGGGCGCGGCGTGGGCACCCCGGGTGTGGCCCTGGCCGGTGCCGATGGTGACGCCGATGCCGTCGGGTGAGGTGTCACTGCGGTTCGACCACCTCCGCCTCGCCCGGGAGTCCCCCGGCGACGTCGACCGGCGGGCCGCCGGACCGCTGCCACACCCGGTAATGCCGGAAGGACATCGGCACGCCCCGCGCGGCGTACGGGTCGGCGGCGTCCATCACCTGTAGGTGCAGGTGCGGCTGGGTGGAGTTGCCCGAGTTGCCGCAGTCGCCCAGGTCCTGCCCGACACCGACCGCCTCGCCCACGGCCACCCGGATCGACCCGGCGCGCAGGTGAGCCAGGAGGACGTACCCTCGGCGGTCCGCCAGCTCGATGATCACGTGGTTGCCGGCGACGGCGCCCGCGCCCCGGCGGACCCGGGCCGCCTGGGTCAGGGCGTAGGACAGCAGCGTGAACGGCGACCGACGGGCCTCGTGGTCCACCTCGCCGTCGTGCACCGACACCACCCGGCCGGCGGCGGGGGCGAGGACGGGCCGCCCGAAGGCGAGGAACCGCTGCGGCGGCTCGGTCGCCAGCACCGTGCGCCAGTCACGCACGGTCGCCGTCCGCCGCCCCCGCACCGCCACGAAATCCATCGCGTACGTGGTGGCGAAGAGGTCGGTGCCGTGGCTGGGCACCCGCCGGGCGGGGCTGTTCTGGACCAGCCAGGTGCCGTGGAACGGCAGGGTGAGCACGACGGGGTCGACAGTGGGCATGGCGCTCCTCCCGGTGCCGACCCTCACTGTACGGTTCCTCGCCGTCGTTGCGGCCGGGCGTTGTTCCTCGGCCGGTGGTGGCTCCGCACGGTGAGTCACCTGGGCCGGGACACCTTCGCTGAGAACACGTATGCCCATCCGTCATGTTTATGCCCGGCAGGCATACCGCCCGGGCAGGTGGCAGGTGTCTCGCAGCACCCGGGGGCCCGGGTCGACGGTCAGCGGCCCGATCGAGGCCGTCGCGCCTACGAACGGCTGGTGAAGTTCGGGAACTACGCCAGCTTCGGCCTGCTGTGCTGTGCGGGGTTCTCCTGCCTTGTCCGCATCGTCGTCGCGGGTTGTCTGCCTCTTGGTGCAAGCCCATGGCTGACCCGACCGACCGTGGTCCGGAAACACCAGAGGGCACATCCGGTGATCGGACGTGCCCTCTTGCCTCTGTCGGGGTGGCCGGATTCGAACCGACGACCTCTTCGTCCCGAACTGGCGGCGAGCCGGTCGGATCGGGCTCGATGCGAGGTCAAGTGGCCTGCTGGGGCACCTCCAGGTCGGGTGAGGCTGGCACGGTTGCTGTACTTCGCTGCTGTACTGCTGGTGCCAGACGAGGAGCTGTCTCCACCGAGTCGGAGGATGCTCATCGCATCCAGCCAAGGAATCGGTAGTGCAGGTTGCCTGCGGGGACATGGGTCAGGTCCTGGGCGGCGTCGACGAACTGGGCGGCCAGGTAGAGGGCCAGCGACACCGGGGCGCGGTCGTACTCCGCTCGTAACTCCTGACGACGGGTGTGACAGGGCCATTCGGTATTGCAGCCGCCACAGGTCCAGTCCGGGGTGAGCGGTAGGTGTGTGGTCATCGCGGTGTCTCCCGGGTGGCCGGTTGATCGGATGGTGGGGCCTCGGCCTGGCTGTGTTCAGAGGGCCAGTGGTCTCGGCTGATCGGAATCCGGTGTGTGGCGTGGCAGGGCAGCTCGCTACCGCATCGGCAGACCGTCCGCCATCGCTTCCAGGACCAGACCGGTCGGTGTCGTCTCGACAGGGTGAGCGCGACGGCTGTCAGGTACTCCTCGTACGAGACGTGAGGCACTGGTTCTCCCTTCGGTTGTCCTGGTGGTCGGGGTGCCGGGCCGGCCTCTGGGGTCAACGCCACGGCTCATATCACCGTAACGACGTAGGACTGTAGATACAATAAGATGTAGAACTGTTGGACACGTAGCGTCACTTTCGTGATCGACCCGAGTGCGGATCGCGCCGTGTTCCGGCAGCTCGCAGACCTCCTGCGAGACCGGATCACCTCTGGTGCCCTCGCGCCCGGGGCCTCACTGCCCAGCGAGCTGCGGTTGGCTCAGGAGTACGGGCTGAGTCGCACGAGCGTCCGACAAGCGGTAGCGCTGCTCCGGTCGGAAGGGCTCGTCATCGTGGAACCGCCACGCGGCACGTTCGTCCGCGCTATCGAGCCGACCGAAACGGTGACTCTCCTCAAGGGCGACACCGCTACCGCCCGGATGCCTACCCCTGCCGAGCGACGGGAACTGGAGATGGGCGAGGGCATCCCGGTCATCGTGATCTTCCGCGCCGACGGCTCCCGCGAGCTGTACGCCGCCGACCGCATCCGTGTGGGTCGCTGACCCTCCGGAACTCTGGGGAACACCGCCGGGGGGATGCGGACCGATTGTCGGCGGCTGCGGAGTGGTAGCGGCACGTGTCGGGGAGCAGGGGTGCGGGTTGCCGTCGGTCGACGTTCGGCACCGACCCCGATCAGAGCTTCTGCTGCTTTCTCGCTGACCGACGCCTCGTTTACAAGCTCTATGCAACAGGTCCGCCCATGCCTGACAACGGCCGACAGCTCGGAGTTGCGTCCGTCTCCAAGCTGTCTGATATGCCTGTGTCTGGCGGCGTTGCTGTCGACCGCCTTCCCGGCGACGCCGTCGCCAGAGGGGCGGTTGAACGATGACCTGGCTCGCTTGAGTGCTCAACGGGCAGAGTAAGATAAAGATCTTGCTAGTAACGTGTCCAAGCCCTCTTCTGCGTGGTTAACTCGCACAGAAGGGCACTAGGCCCCTACAGGAAGGGGGGGACAGGTCACATGCTGCTAAGTTTCCGCTTCGCCAACCACCGGTCCTTCGCCGATGAACAGCAACTCAACTTCACGCCAGTCTATGCACCCGCCGGCGAATCGCCCGATTCAAGGCTATCCGTCCGGGTTGTGGGTATCTTCGGTGGAAATGCTTCTGGCAAGTCGAACCTGCTACACGCCTTGTCCTACATGCGAAGAATGGCCATTTATTCCGACCGAGCAGTGGAGCCTGGCCTCGGCATCTCCCCAAACCGAGAGCCCTTTCGGCTGGATCCAGCGGTAGCCGAGACGCCATCTCGCTACACTGTGGACCTTCATCTCAATGGAGTCCGGCACACATACGGGTTCACGGTTGACGACGACCGCGTAGTCGAAGAGTGGCTATTCCACTATCCACTCAAGAAGAAGAGGCGGGTCTTCGAACGCGAAGGCGACAACTTCACCTGGGGAGAGGAAAGCAAGAGAAACGACCTTGAGCGAGTTGCCGCCATTACAGCCCCAACCGCCCTCTTTCTTTCGACGATAGCCAGGTTCAATCGTCGCGCAGAGGGCGCAGATCGAGACGAGCCTCAACCGCTGCACGATGTCTACAGATGGTTCTTTCGGACCCGGATAAGGTCACGACCCGGATTGCGGCCAAGAAACCTCGGTGCAGTCTGGTCTGACTTGGGCGATGACCGTGCCGCCATCGTTGACCTTCTACGCGCAGCGGACGTCGGCATTGTTGACGTCACGGTGCATAGCGATCCACCCCAGGAACTGTTTGAACTCGATGACGTAGATGCAGACAGTCCCGTAACGACACCCGCACGCCCTCGCAAGCGCCTGCTCTTCACGCACAGGGGTCCCACTGGCCTCGCCATTCTTGGCTACCAGGACGAGTCGACGGGCACTCAACAGCTTCTCGACTTGGCGATCGACGCCTCATGGGTTCTGAATAGGGGCGGCGTGCTGGCGGTGGACGAAATAGATGCCAGCCTTCACCCTATGCTTACAGCAAAGCTAATTGGGCTTTTCCAAAGCCCGGTCACTAATCCGGCTCATAGTCAGCTGATTTTCACGAGCCATGATGCTACCCTGCTGGGCACGTTCGACACCGAGGAGGTGCTAAGCCGAGACGAGATTTGGTTCACCGAGAAGGCGAAGGACGGCACTTCCTCTGTCTATCCTCTGACCGACTTCAAGCCACGTCGTGAGGGCGAGAATCGGCAAAGGCGATACCTGAACGGCAACTACGGCGGCGTACCAGACATCTCTACGTACCTTTTTGAGCGGGCGTTGGCGACACGAGAGGCTACTGAGGGCGATGGGGAGGAGTAACAGAGAGACAAGACGCGGAGTGCAGGTAGGGTCCGGTCGAGAAACTGACCTCCGCAGGCAACCAGCGCGGAGAGAGCAGCGCATCGCGGTCCTGGTAGACACCAATGGCAAATCAACGGAGCGAAAATACTTTGGTGCGCTCAAGGACCTACCATGGGTTCATGTGGGGCGCGTAGTTGTCGTTTTTACTAACGGGTCGCCTGTAGATGTCATCCGTGATGCTGCCAGACGAAGGAGCGAGAACGATTTCGATCACGCGTGGGCGGTTTGCGACATCGACTCATACAACGTGGGCGAAGCTGAGATAGAGGCTCAGCGGAAGGGAGTCGGGATCGCTTGGAGTAATCCCTGCTTCGAAGTATGGCTCATCCTCCACAAGGCAAGCCATAACGCGTTCCTTGAGAACGCTGACAAGGCATGCGAACGCCTTAGCAAGATCCTAGGCCGAGAATGGGATAAGTCTGTGCTTGATTTTTCGGAGTTCGAACCGGGTATTGCAGATGCTGTAGCCCGAGCCAAGCTTCTGGACGCGCCACCCGCGAATCCTTCTACTGGAATCTGGCTCGTGTTGGAGTCGCTAGGTTTCGGCCGTAAGCAGGCTCGCTAAGGAAGGGTCCAGTAGCAGAGCAGGCCGGTTGTCACTGTTGCGCTTATCCAAGCCGCCTTCCGCCATCAGTCCACCAGCTACAGGTAAGGCGACCCCGGTTGGCCTGGTCGTCGCCGCAGCCGCAGCATTTCACCTGCCACCAGCTGGTTGCCGCTGCCTGTCGCGCTCGATCGACCTCCGACAGCCTGTGGGTCTGCCTGGGCATAGTCATCCATCGTGCGGGGTTCTGGTTCAATGTAGGCTATGGAGCGGTCCAGACACGACCTCACGGTTGGGTCGTCGGGCCGGCTTGACGGCGTCTGCCACGCCCGCTGGGAGTGGAGCCGGTTTGAAATCGACGTTCCCGGAGGCCGGTGGGTCGATGTCCACGCACTGCCGTAGGCGACCGCTGGCGCAACAGTTAGACCTCGAAGCGGAGCTTAGAGCTGCTAGCCCGCCACCAGCAGGACCGGTGTTTGGCCCCTGCTGGCACGGCTCCTTAGGCTGCCATCGTTGGTCGTTGCTTGACGACGTTTGACGGTGCCTTGTGCCCCCTGTGTACCCCGGACACCTTCACTGTGGCGAGGATCGATGGGCTCAGACCAGTGCTGATGCCGCCAGGTTGGTAGCAAGACCACCGAGGACACACGTAGCAGAGCCAACGATCAACTTCACTGGGATCACCTTGCCTTCCCCGTCCGTTTCCGCCAAAACTGCGGTCGAGATCAGAGTGAGGATGAAGGCAGCCATCATGAAGAGCAGCACTGGAACCAGGACCAACCCTGGTCTCAGCCCATTGACCTGCCAGCCATTATAGCCGCCTGTTCGCAAGGACTCGGCGCGGCGCTTCCGCCATGGGCCTGCGAGGCGCAGCATCCCTGCTTGCAGGCTTGAAGCGGGCTAGCGAGCGGCAAGCAAGCGTTGCCGTCAGCCTCCGGAGTCCAGTTGGATCTTCAGCCCTGTTGCTGTGTGTGTGGGCTGGCATATGATCCTGTGATGGTGGCGGGCGAGCTGCGACAGCAAACCGGCAGCATTGGCGTCGATAGAGCTAAGCGGTGGCTGAACTACTCGACCCGTGTTGCATCAATCTACACAAACACCGACAAGGTGTTTAAGGACCTGCTGCATTTCGAGTGGCCCTACGGTGGCCAACCGTTCAGCTTTGATTTGGGAGGTCAGTTCCGGGGCGGCGATTTGCATGAGAAGTCATTCATGGCGGAAGTCAAGGCGTATAGCTACGAGATGGACTCGGCTGCCGAGTACCGGAAGTTCATCGCCGAATGTTACGTGGCTTTTCAGGAGAAGCCAGATCGATGCGACAACCTTTTATGGTTATCTTGGGCGCCCTTCCAAGCGCAAAACTGGCATAAACATCGAAGTGCAGAATCGATCAAAAAGCACCTTCTTCACGCTGACAACATTTACCGGGTATTCGGAACGAATTCGGCCGAGGAGGCGCAACTAAAGATAGAGGCCCAAGTCGTGTATGAGTTGACTAATCGCCTATGGCTGTTGATTCTCTGTGAAGAACAAGAAGGTTTAGTAATCACGAGCGATCACTACCAGCGGGTGATGGCGTTCATGGGCATCGGGGAGGAGTCCCAATGAGCGGCGAGTTCAGCGCAGCACTTCGTCATGCGTTAGAGTTCGACACGCCGGATCGACGAATCGACTCCTTAAAAACTAGTGTTAGTAATTTTCTGCGGGCCGGCGATCCGTCTGCCCGCATCAGAAAGACTGAGTACTTCAACCACACCTTCGCGCCAGACCTCGTGTTGAACTGGCCAGACGAGAAGCGCGAGCGGCTAGTCTTTCTGCGCACCAATCCAAACCCAGAATGGCTGGCAGCCGACCTTAAGGTCATCGCATCAAGCCACCCGATTATGCTCACGCTGGATGACTCCGGGTCCGAACAGGACTCGTCCGCTCATGAGCGCTTGGTGATGGCCGCGAAGGAGGCGCGGGCACTGATCACGGATCCCGATGCGATCGAGGAATTCGCGTCCCCCCGCGTCCCGATTACTTCGGTCCTCACGAACGCTGTCATCCGTGGCGGCCTGGGCCTAGTTGATGAGCAGGCTGCAAGAGGCGCGACCGAATCAGCCATCGCAGGTTTCTCCGCTGCTGGGAATTTGGAGGCCGAGCCGATCAGGTCGGCGCTCGCAGCGGCAGAAGGCATGTTGGATGACGAGCAGGCGAACCGATTTAGCCGTCTTTACCGGGCGGTCTGGGAGGGGCAAGGCGGGGCGGCGGAGAACTTCCCATCCCATCGAAACCTAACAGGCTCGCTAACGGGCAGGGATCTCTCCCTTCTTCTTGCAACCTTGGTAACTGATGATGTGCAATTCTGGCGCAGAATCGGCCGTAATGTTCGACTTGAAGAAGTAGTCGCTTTGGGGCAAGAGTCGGGACCGAATTTGGGTCACCTGGTCGAAGCGAACCTGGATCGATTGCTAGCTCGTGGAGCGCGTGTTTTCGGCCAAAGCGGCGCGCCCGGCTCCGAGCGGCAACGGGCGAATTGGGGCGTAGATCGGGACTGTCTAGCACTGCGCGGTGACGGCTGGATCGCCTACTTCGCCGCTAGGTCAAATGATTTACCTCCGCACGAGAAACGTCGCGGCGTGTCGGTTACTACCCTGATTGATGGGGTTCGTCAGTTGGGAGTCCGCATGACGGACGTTAAGGTGCAGCAGGACAACTTCGCCATATCGATCCAAGCTGTTGGCACTGCTGACGTCGTCGACAGTCCCGACTTCGGTCAGCTAGTAGATCGTGGCGACTCTGTGGCGCAGGCAGCCGCAATAGCGATGTCCGGTGGGCGGAATCTAATAGCAGATTTCGTTACCGGAACAGCCATGGGCCACACTAACGCCTCTTTTCCGCTTGACGAACTTGCGCAAGCCGCAGTCCGGCTTCTGCTTGAACTGAGCCATAGAAATGTTCCGGATTCAGACGTAAGGCTAGTTCCTGGCCATGATCCAGTAGTAGTTCAAGATCCACTTTGGGAATGACGCGCTCCTCGACCACCCTGCCATCCCGTCTGCCGTCGACCCGCCCTTCTGGGGAGCGGGCTGCCGCCCGGCCCGCCACGTCAAGACGGCCTTGACGCCCGTACGGACGCTGGCGGGTCGGGCGGTGGTCTGCTCGGCTCGCCCGGGTCGACGGTGGGCGGGATGGCTCCCACCGCCACCACCCACGGACCGCAAGCCGCCGACGGACCCCCGGCCATCCTGGAGCCGGAGCGCCCCCGCCGGAGGCGCAGTAACCGCAACCCCACCCCCGGCCCGGCAGCCGCCGACGGACCCGGCGTGCGCTCCCCTACGCCGCGCGGACTGCTGGCCGCGCGGCCCGGCCGGCTGCCGGCCCCCACCACCCCACCGGGCAACGGCCTGTCGTCATCCGGCGGCCCACCGGGCTACCCGCCCTCCGCGCCAGCCCGCCGGGCGTGTTGCGTGGCCGGAGTCGGAGCGCCAGCGGAGCGACGGACGCGCGCCCAGGCGGCGGCGCGTGCGGCCCGTTCAGGGCCGCCTTGATAGACGTACAGAAAGTCCTCCCACACCAGCCGGCAGCCGGCCGCCCTGCTGCTTCACGGCGGGTTGACGTGTCGGTACCCGGTGCTACTCTGGCCCTCGTCGAGCACGCCAGCGCGGCCTTCCCGCCGGATCGCTGAACTCGACTTCGGAGTAACCGAGCGGCCTTCCTGCCGTTGACGCGGGTCACGTCCCGCCGGCTCTCGATCGCACCGGCCACTGCGCCGACCCGGAATCCGCTGCGCGGCCCAGCACGGCCTTCCCTGCCGTCCACGATGGCCGTCGGATTCGCGCACCTCGACGGGTGGGGATTGCCTGCGGCAACCACCGGAAGCCGACGACCAGGCACCCCACCCGTTCCGGCCTCACCCAAGATCCAGAAACCCAGCTTAACGGCGGTCCAAGGCCGATGGCCTGCACCCGCCCTCCGGCGTGAGCCGCCCTCTCCGGCGGTGCCAGGAGACACCACGAACACCACCGACGGACACCGCTCCGGCGTCCGGTGGTAGTTCGTCGCCCGTCCCCTGCCACCCCTTGAGGAGAACCGTGTCCACCCTCACCACCGGCCGTGACGCCCAGGCCCTGCGCCGCGCCGCCACCCCGGACTTCTTCGGCTGGCTGGAGCACACCCGCGCCGCCGGAGGCTGCACCCGCCCGATCCGCCTGTCCGGCACCCTCACCGCCGTCGAACCCGGCACCGGCCGGGTCCTGGCCGAGCAGCACACCGACGAGCTGCCCGACCGGACGCTGTACAAGGCGTGCGGCAACCGTCGTGCCGCCCAGTGCCCCGACTGCGCCTGGGTCTACGCCGGTGACGCCTTCCAGGTCGTCCGCTGCGGCCTGACCGGCGGCAAGACCATCCCCACCACCGTCACCGCGCACCCGGTTGTCTTCGCCACCTTCACCGCCCCATCCTTCGGCCCGGTCCACCACCGGCACATCCCCCGGCACACCTGCGCCAACCGGCGGCGCTGCGACTGCCGACCGGCACCCTGCCGTGCCCGGAGCACCGCCGGCACCTGCCCACACGGGCAGCCCGCTGCCTGCTTCACCCGCCATGATGCCGACGATCCGCAACTCGGTCGACCGCTCTGCCTGGACTGCTACGACCACGACCACCAGGTCATCTGGAACTACTCCTCCGGCGAACTGTGGCGACGCACGAAGCAGGCCATCGAACGCCACCTCACCGCCGTGTGCCGCCGACGCGGCATCCCCCACGTCCAGGTCGTCACCGACTCCGGCCGAATCCGCCGGGTGCCGCCGGTGCGGGTGTCCCACGGCAAGGTCGCTGAGATGCAGCGCCGGGGCGCGGTGCACTTCCACGTCCTGCTGCGCCTCGACGGCGTCGACCCGCACGACCGGCACGCCCTGGTCCCGCCGCCGGCCGGCGTCACCGTCGACGACCTCGACGCCGCCGTCCATGCCGCCACCCGACAGATCACCGTCACCACCCCGCCACACCCCGACCGCCCGCAGGGCTGGCCGATCGCCTGGGGCGAGCAGGTCGACGTACGCCGCATCGGCCCCAGCGACGGCGACGTGACCGACGCCAAGGTGGCCGCCTACCTCGCCAAGTACGCCACCAAGTCCACCGAGGTCACCGGCCACTGCTCCACCCGACTCACCCCGGACACCGTCGACGCCTACGCCGACCCGGAAGGCGACCACCTCGCCCGCCTCATCGACGCCTGCTGGCGACTCGGCCGCCCCACCCGGCACCACACCACCCGGACAGCCGGGAAGACAGAAGACCGCCAAGGCGACCTTGACCCCACACCGAACGAGTACGCAGGGCTGCGCCGCTGGGCGCACATGCTCGGCTACGGCGGTCACTTCCTCACCAAGGCCCGCCGCTACTCGGTCACCTTCGGCCTGCTCCGCGACACCCGCGCCGCCTACCGCCGCACCGAGCACACCGACACGGCCGACAGCGACGACACCTCCGGCATGGTCACCGTGAGCACGCTGGCCTTCGTCGGCTCCGGCTGGCTGACCGACGGGGACGCCCTGCTCGCCAACACCGCCGCCGCCCAACGCCGGGAACGCCAACGCGTCGGCCGGGAAGAACTCGCCCACGAAGCGTGGTCGGGGGTGGCGGCATGACCCGACCCCTCACCCCACGCTGGTACTCGCCCGCCGAGGTCGCCGTCCTACTCGGCTTCGGCCTGTCCAAGGTCAAGATGAAGATCGCCACCGGCGAGCTGCGCTCCATCAAGGACGGCAAGTACCGCCGCGTCCTGCCCGAGTGGGTCGACGAGTACGTCCGCGAGCAGGTCGAGCGGCAGGAGGCCGCCTGATGCCCGCCCGCACCCGCGCCAACGGCGAAGGCTCGATCTTCCCGTACCGCAACGGCTTCGCCGCGTACGTCTGGGTCACCAAGCCCGACGGCAAGCGGACCCGCAAGTATGTCTACGGCCCGACCCGGGAGGTCGTCCACGACAAGTGGATCAAGCTGCACCAGCAGGCCAAGGACGGCCCGGTCGCCACCCGGATTCCCACCCTCGGCGACTACCTGTCCTACTGGCATCGGGAGGTCGTGCGCCCCAACCTCGCGCCGCTGACCTGCGCCACCTACGAGACGATCCTCCGGCTGTACGTGATTCCCGGCCTCGGCGGGAAGCGGCTCGACCGGCTCCAGGTGCGCGACGTGCAGACCTGGATCAACGAGGTGGCCCGCGCCTGCCAGTGCTGCGCCCAGGGCAAGGACGCCCGCCGCCCGGAACTCAAAAGGCGCTGCTGTGCGCTCGGCCGGTGCTGCGGCGACGTGCCGTCCGCCCGCACCGTCAAGGACGTCCGGGGCGTGCTGCGCTCCGCGCTCAACCACGCCGCCACCGAGGAACTGGTCACCCGCAACGCCGCCGCCCTGGTCAAGCTCCCACCGGTCCGTCGCCGCAGGGGCAGGGCGTGGACCAGCGACGAGGCGCGTCGCTTCCTGGAGTCCGCGCGGGCCGACCGCGATCCGTTGTACGCCGCGTACGTGCTGATCCTGGTGCTCGGCCTGCGCAAGGGTGAGGTGCTCGGCCTCACCGGGGACGCCGTGGACCTGGCGGCGGGGGAGTTGTCGATCGGCTGGCAGTTGCAGCGGGTGGGCGGCCAACTGCTGCACCGGGAGACCAAGACGCAGACCTCGGACGCCACCCTCCCGCTGCCGGACATCTGCGCGGCGGCGCTCGACCTCCGCCAGCAGGCGAGGAAGAACGACTGTGATGAGGCGGGCATCGCCTGGCAGGGCTCGCGGCTGCTGTTCACCACCCGCTACGGAACCCCCGTCGAGCCGCGCAACTTCAACCGTTCCTGGGACGCCCGCTGCGCCCGTGCCGGAGTTCGGAAGATCACCGTGCACGATGCCCGGCGTACCTGTGCGACCCTGCTCGTCGACCTGGACGTGCATCCGCGCGTCATCATGCAGGTGCTCCGGCACGCCGAGGTGTCGGTGACGATGGAGATCTATTCGCAGGCGTCCTCGGACGCCACCCGCGACGCCCTCAAGCGGCTGGGCGAGAGCCTGCGGTGACTGCTGCTGTACTTCACTGCTGTACAGAAGCACTAGAGGGCACATCCATGGATCGGATGTGCCCTCTGACCTCTGTCGGGGTGGCCGGATTCGAACCGACGACCTCTTCGTCCCGAACGAAGCGCGCTACCAAGCTGCGCCACACCCCGAGGCGTGCGGTGAAATAGTAGCCCACCCGCTCCGCCGAGCAAACTCGGTACCCCCGGCCCCGGCGAGGGGGACCCCGGTGGTCCTCCGTCGCCCGGTTCCGTCCCGGCGGGCGAGGCCAGCGAGGCGCGGCAGCGGGGCTGGGGCGGGGTGAAAGGCGAAGCGGGTGGGTGAAGGAGGGTCAGCGGGGGGTGAGGGTGAGGATGCTGGCCTCGGGTGGGCAGGCGAAGCGGACCGGGGCGGTGGGGTGGGTGCCGAGGCCCGCCGAGACGTGCAGCCAGGAGTCGGAGCCGGGCCAGCGGTGCAGGCCCTTCGCCATGGCGCGGGGTAGCCCGCAGTTGGTGACCAGCGCGCCGTAGCCGGGTACGCAGACCTGCCCGCCGTGGGTGTGCCCGGCCAGCAGCAGGCCGAAGCCGTCGGCGGCCATCTGGTCGAGCAGGGCCGGTTCCGGGGCGTGGGCGAGCGCGATGGACAGGTCCGCGGTGGGGGTGACCGGGCCGGCGACGGCCGGGTAGTCGTCCTGCCCGATGTGCGGGTCGTCCACGCCGACCAGCTCGACCAGCCTGCCACCGGCCTTGACCGAGGTACGGGCGTTGTTGAGGTCCGCCCAGCCGGCACCGGTGAGCACGTCGCGCAGTTCCTCGTACGGCAGGGCGGCGCCCTCGGCGTACTCCCGGTGGGGCAGGAAGTAGGTGAACGGGTTCTTCCAGACCGGCCCGGTGTAGTCGTTGGAGCCGAAGACGAACGCCCCCGGGTAGTCGAGCAGTGGTTGCAGGGCGCGCAGCACTCCGGGCACCGCGTCGGGGTGGGCCATGTTGTCCCCGGTGACCACCACCAGGTCCGGGTCGAGGGCGGCCAGCGACGCCACCCACTGCTGCTTGCGCCGCTGGTCGGGCATCATGTGCAGGTCCGACAGGTGCAGCACGCGCAGTGGCTCGGCGTCGGCCGGCAGCACCGGCACGTCGTACCGGCGCAGGGTGAACATGTTGCGTTCGACGAGGGACGCGTACGCCAGGGTGGCCGCTCCGGCGGCGACGGTCCCGGCGGCGAGGCCGAATAGTGTGCGCTTTCGCATGCCGACCAGGGTAGTTTGAGCGTCCATGAGCACGCTGAAGGACCGCCTGACCGCAGACATGCGCGCCGCACTCAAGGCGCGCGACGAGCTGACCACCTCCACGTTGCGGATGGCCCTGGCCGCCGTCGGGAATGCCGAGGTCGCCGGCAAGGCCAAGCGTGAGCTCTCCGACGACGAGGTGCTCGCGGTGCTGACCAAGGAGGCGAAGAAGCGCCGGGAGGCGGCTGCCGCGTTCGCCGACGCCGGGCGCGCCGAGCAGGCCGACAAGGAGACCGCCGAGGGCGTGGTGCTGGACCGCTACCTGCCGAAGCAGCTCTCCGATCAGGAGTTGACGGAGCTGGTCTCGGGGGCGCTCGCCGCCGGCGGCTTCACCGACAAGTCCCAGATGGGCCCGGCGATGAAGGCGGCTCAGGCTGCGGTGGCCGGCCGGGCCGAGGGTGGTCGCGTCGCCGCCGAGGTACGCCGACAGCTCGGTCTCTGACCCACCGTCGCCGGTAGGGGCCGGCGGCGGGTCAGGTCGAAGCGCCCGGACCGCTGCGGCGGCGGGTCAGGTCCAGGCGCCCGGATCGATGCGGCGGATACGCGACGGGCGGGCACCCCGTTTGGGGTGCCCGCCCGTCGTCGTCGGTACGGGTCAGTTGTTGCCTGGTGGGCGACCCGGTGGGTTACCGGGGTTGCCCGGCGTGTTGCCCTGGTTTGGGGTGCTGCCGCCGCCGCTGCTCACCTCGATGGTGACCACGCCGCCCTTGATGGTGCGGCCGTCGGGGCTGGTGCCGGCGACGGAGCCGGCCGGGCAGTCCGAGGCGATCTTGTTGTCGGAGACGACGACGGAGAAGCCGGCGTCCTTGAGCCTGCTCCGGGCACTGTCCACCGACTGGCACTTCACGTTCGGGATGGACCGCTGGTCGCCATTGATGATCTTGCCGTTGGGTGGGGTGAACTCGATGCCGGGCTTGCCCTTCATGGCGTCCCGCAGCGTCTGGTAGACCGCCGGGTTGATGCCGGTGGGCGTGTCGTGGCCCATCTGCTGGTTGGTCTGCGCCCAGTCCGGGTCGGCCATGATGCCGGCCACCGCGAACTGCTTGGTCATCGCCACCAGGGATGAGGTCTTCTCACCGTCGGTGGTGCCGGACTTGCCGGCCACCGGCTTGCCGACGATGCCCCGGACGTTGCGGGCGGTCGCCCCGGAGCACTTGGAGACCGACGACCGGTCACCGACCGGGCAGCGGGCCGCGTCCACGGCGGCCCGGGCCACCTCGGTGCTGATCCGCTGCTCGCAGCGCGGGTTGGCGACGTCGAGCTTGTTGCCCTCCGGGTCCCTGATCTGCTGCACCGGGATCGGCTCGCAGAACTTCCCGTCGGCCGCCAGGGTGGCGTAGGCGTTCGCCAGCTCCAGCGGGGTGGTCAAGGAGACACCCAGGGTGAAGGCGCCCCACTGATTGGCGCCGCCCTCCTTGGTGGCCCGGCGGGCGTCGTCGCTGCTGCGGAAGGTGATGCCGAGCTTCTGCGCCGCCTTGATCACGTTCTCCGCGCCGACCTGCTGCTCCAACGGGACGAAGTAGGTGTTGACCGAGTTGCCGAACGCGGTCCACATGTTGTGCAGGCCGGCCATGCTCGGCGAGGCGTTCTTGGGGCAGTAGAAGTGCGTCCCCGCGCAGGCGGCCGGGGAGCCCTGCTCGACGATGTACTCCGACTTGAACTCCGCCGGCGAGTTGATCGGGTAGGCGAGCGGCACGCCCTTCTCCAGCGCGGCCACCATGGTGAACATCTTGAACGTCGAGCCGGCCTGGTAGCCGGTGATGCCCTGACCGCCGCTGAGCAGCGGGTTCACCGTGTTGGGGTAGTTGCCCCGGATCTTCTTCTTGGCCTTCTTGGGGTCGCTGGAGTACTTGTTCTGCGGCTTCTTCGGGTCATCGATCTTGAAGTTCCGGTTGACCGACAGCGCCCGTACCCGGCCGGTGCCCGGCTCGATCGCGGCGACCATCCGGGCGGCCTTGCTGTTCACCCCGAGGTTCTTGCGGACGGCCCGGTCGGCGCCGTTCTGCGCCTGCACGTCCAGCGTGGTGGTGATGGTGTAGCCGCCGCTCTTGAGCCGCCGCTCCCGGTCGTACGTGGTGGAGCCGAAGGTCTCCTGCGTGAGCCACCAGCGGTAGAAGAAGTCGCAGAAGAAGCCCCAGTCCTTCTGGTTGGTGGCGACGCAGCCGTTCGGGGTGCGCTTGTCCTTCACCACCAGCTTGACCGCCTTGGCGGCGTCCGCCTCCTGCGGGGTGATGGCCTTCGTCTTGACCATGTTGTCGATGACGTAGTTGCGTCGGTCGAGCGCGAGCGGGTAGCCGCTGCGGGTGGTCGGATCGTTGGTGGTGGGCGCCTTGACCATGCCGGCCAGCAGCGCCGCCTCCTCGATCTTGAGGTTCTTGGGGGACTTGCCGAAGTACACCTGGCTGGCGGCGAAGACGCCGTACGCGCCGTTGCCGAAGGAGGCGAGGTTCAGGTAGCGGGTGAGGATCTCGTCCTTCGAGAATTCCTTGTCGACCTGGAGGGCCAGGTTCATCTCGCGGATCTTGCGGGCGCTGGTGTCCTCGGTCGCGGCGACCACGTCCGCCGGGTGGGTGGCCGAGTAGGCGATGGCCAGCCGGACGTACTGCATGGTCAGGGTGGACGCGCCCTGCTGGGAGTTGGCGCCCGACTGGTTGTTGACGAAGGCCCGGGCGATGCCGTTCAGGTCGACGCCGTTGTGCTTGTAGAAGTCGTGGTCCTCGGCGGCGATGATCGCCTTGAGCATGTTCGGGGAGATGTCGGCGAACTTGACGTCGCGCCGGTTCTCGTCGTACAGGGTGGCCAGCGGGGTCTTGTTGTCGCTGGCGAGCAGGTAGCTGATCTGTGGCGCGCGGGCCACGGTCAGCTCCTTGGGCAGCGCCCCGAAGGTCTCGGCGCCGGCCTTCGCGGCCAGGCCGGACATCGCCACCGCGGGGAAGGCCGCTGCCGCCACCACCACACCGGCCAGCAGGCCGCAGATCAGTAGCGATGCGGCGTTGGTGAAGACATTGTGGTCACGTTTCCGCATCCAGGTCACCTCGACAGGGTACGCGAGTAGGGAACGAGGGGCGCTGGGGCGTTCTTTCCCCATTTCCTGCGCGCGCCGACCTCGTTGTGCTAAACGCACGACCCCCGGTGTGAGGTTGCGTGTGACCCGCGCCGAGTCTCCACCGATCGGTGGAGCCCGCGCAGCGTTTTCACGTACTCCGGCCGGGTAAGCGGCGATCGAAGGCCCGGGAAGCCGGGACTGTCCGGAATGTTGGATTTCGCCGACAACGTTGCGTAATCATGCGACTACAGAGCATGATGGTGGCGCGACACGAGCCACACGTCGTCCGTGCCTCCTTGGGGAAGGAACGGGCCGGACGACCGGGGGGAACAACGGCTGGTCGCACGAGGTCGGTAGGTACTGCAAGGGGGGACGTGTACAGATGGGGATGATCACTGACTGGCCGTCGCTGGCGGCGTGTCAGAACGGGGACCCGGACGCGTTGTTCGTACAGGGTGCCGAGCAGAACGTGGCCAAGCGGATCTGCCGCAGCTGCCCGGTGCGGTACGAGTGCCTGGCAGACGCGCTCGACAACCGCATCGAGTTCGGCGTCTGGGGTGGCATGACCGAACGGGAACGTCGGGCGCTGTTGCGCCGGCACCCGCAGGTGGCGAGCTGGCGCAAGATGTTCGAGGCGGCGATGAAGAAGAACGCCAAGGACCGGACCGGCAAGGACAAGATCCTGGTCACCGCCGCCGCAGGCTGACCCGGCCCGGCTGCCCGCCGGTCGCCCGGGGGGCCTGCGCCCGCCGGTCAGGACCGGCTGATCGCCGCGCCGATCGTCCGTAGCCCGTCGACGTCGTGCACGTCGGCGGGCTGCGCCGTGACCGACACCGTCGGCACCGCCGGGAACGCCTCGGTGAACCGCTGGGCGACCTGCTCCTCGCGGACCGCCTGCTGCGCCAGCGCCGCGTGCGCGCGCAGCACGTCGACCGTGGCGTCGTGCCCACCCAGGCCCGCCAACCGGTCGGCCGCCGCCCGGCTCTCCACCGCGCCCAGGGTGACCGCCGGCCGGTGCACCCGGTTGAGCACCAGCCCGGCCAGTGGCATCCGCTCCTCGCCCAACCGCCCGGCGAAGTAGGCGGCCTCCCGGACCGCGTCCGGCTCCGGCGTCGCCACCAGCAGGAACGCCGTCTCCCCCGCCTGGAGGATCTGGTACGTCTGCTCGGCCCGCTGCCGGAACCCGCCGAACATCGAGTCGAGGGCGGCGACGAAGCCGGAGAGATCGGTCAGCAACTGCGCCCCGAGCACCTTCTGCACCACCCGGGAGAACATCCCGAAGCTGGCGGTGACGAAGCTGAACATGCTCCGCCCTCCACTGCGCGCCGGGGCGAGCAGCAGCCGCAGCATCCGGCCGTCCAGGAAGCGGGAGAGTCGGGCCGGGGCGTCCAGGAAGTCCAGCGCCGAGCGGGACGGCGGGGTGTCCACCACGATCAGGTCCCACTCGCCCCGGGCGTGCAGCTGACCCAGCTTCTCCATCGCCATGTACTCCTGGGTGCCGGCGAAGGTGGAACTCATGGCCTGGTAGAACGGGTTGGCGAAGATCTCCGCAGCCTTCGCCGGGTCGGTGTGCTGGAGCACCACGTCGTCGAAGGTGCGTTTCATGTCCAGCATCATGGCGTGCAGCTCACCGCCGCCGGCCTCGACGTCGATCCCCTTGACCCGGCGGGGGGTGTTGTCCAGCTCGGTCAGGCCGAGCGACTGGGCCAACCGGCGGGCCGGGTCGATGGTGAGCACCACCGTGCGCCGGCCGTGCCGCTCGGCCGCCCGCAGCGCCAACGCCGCCGCAGTGGTCGTCTTGCCGACCCCACCGGCGCCACAGCAGACCACGATGCGCACGCCGGGGTCGGCGAGGATCTGGTCGACGTCCAGCACGGGCGCCGCGTCTTCGGAAGGCACCAATCGAGCGTATCGGGCCGGGGGGGTCCGTGCGTCCGGGCCGACGTGAGCTGTGCGTCAATCCGCCCGGCGGAGGATCCCGGCGAACGCCGTCAGCCCGGCACGGTCCACCCCGTCGGGCAGCAGCGGCAGCTCGGTCACCGGCCGTCCCAGCTCCGCCAGGTCGGTCCGGAGCGAATCCTCCAGCTCCCGTCGTACCCGCTGGTCCCGCGCCTCGCCGGCCAGCCCGGCCACGGTCGCCGGATCGGTCGGCAGGCCGGCGGCGGCCAGCCCCCGCTTCAGCTCCGCCCGGGTCACCGCCCGACCGGTGGTCAGCGGCGGGCGGGCGGCGTTGACGATCACCCGGCCCACCGGGAAACCGAGCTGGGTCAGCTCGGCGATCGCGTCCACCGTCTCCTGGACCGGCATCTCCTCCAGCAGCGTCACCACGTGCACCGCCGTCATCGGGGAGCGCAGCAGCGCCGAGACCCCCTCGCTCTGGGTCTTGATCGGGCCGACCTTCGCCAGTCGGGCGGTCTCGGCGGTGACGTTGAGGAAGCGCCCGATCCGGCCCGTCGGCGGGGCGTCCAGCACCACCGCGTCGTACACCCGGCGTTGGCCGGTGCTCCGGGTGGTGGCCTCCTTGACCTTGCCGGTGAGCAGCACGTCCCGCAGGCCGGGGGCGATGGTGGTGGCGAAGTCGATCGCGCCGAGCTTGCGCAGGGCCCGGCCGGCCGCGCCGAGCTTGTAGAACATGTCGAGGTACTCCAGCAACGCCTCCTCGGCGTCCACCGCCAGGGCACGCACCTCGCCGCCGCCCGGGGCGTCGGCGAGGTGAAACTCGGCGTACGGGAGCGGCTCGACGCCGAAGAGCTGGGCGATGCCCTGCCGGCCCTCCACCTCGACCAGCAGGGTGCGATGTCCCCCGGTGGCCAGGGCGAGCGCCAACGCCGCCGCCACGCTCGTCTTGCCCGTGCCGCCCTTGCCGGTCACCACGTGCAGGCGGGACGGCCATCCGGTGCCGGCCGGGTCGGGGGGCCGCTCAGCTGCTCGCACCGGTCGAGCCTATCCACCCCACGTGGTCAGCCGACCTCGCAGACCCACCAACCCGTCTTCCGTACCACGGTGAACCGCAACGACTGCTCGGCGATCTTCTCGTCGGCGGTGGTCAGGGTCAGCTTGGTGGAGACGGTGGCCCGGTCGCCGTTCTGGTTGTCGACGGTCGGGCTGGACCAGCGGAACCGTGGGTTGGTGTAGAGCGTGGTGTACTTCTGCACCTCGGCCACCTTGGCGCTGATCTTCTGCTGGTCGCGGGACTCCGCGCAGACGAAGTTGGCCGCCCTGCCGGCGTCCCGGTCCTGGTAGACGGCGGTGAGGAAGCCGTCCACCGCCACCGTCGGCTCCTTGGCGCCCTCGCCACCCTCGGTGTTGCGCAGGGTCAGGAAGGCGAGCGTTCCACCGCCACCGCAGAGCACGACGGCCGCGACCAGCGCGAGCGAGGCGACCAGCGCGCCGCGTCGCCGCGCGGGGGTCGGTGTCCGGTACGCCGGGTAGCCCGACGGCGACGGCGACGGCGCGGCGGTGCCGGACGGGGAGGTGCCGGGGGCGGTCGTACCGCCCCGGTCGGGTTGGTCCTGCCGTGGCGTCGGCACGCCCGGCGATCCGCTCGCGCCACCGAACGGTGGTTGGGTCATGTGGTCCCCCGGGGGATGGGGCGCCGTCGCCGCCCCTGGCGACGACGCGGGTACGGGCGCGGCGGGCGACCCCTGATCGCCCGTCCGAGGCGCAAGGGTAACGGTCGATAGGCGGGGCGTGGCGGACCGCTCACGACCTGCGGTGGGTCGCGATCACCTTTCGGACCAAGCGTCTGTCGCATATGTGACTTTGGGTGATCGATCGCGCGCGTCCCGTTGTCCGTCGCCCCGGCCGGGTCCTACGTTCGTCCGGGTGTGGGGGAGCGGATCGGGTCGGCGCCCGGTCCAGACGGCGGTCATTCACGGTACGAGGCCGGAGGCAGGTACATGCGCGACGCGGAGAACATCGCCCGAGCCCACTTCTCACCAGGAGACCGGGGGAGGCGGGGCGGTTCGGCCGGTGACGTGGACGGGCCGGGTGGTGGACTGCCGATGAACGAGCGGTCCTACCGGCGCTGCGCCGAACCGGCCGAGGTGCTGCGGATCCTCGGCCGCCCCGCTGACCGGAGCCGGGACGACGAGGAGCCCGGCTACGTCATCCACCTGCCGATCCGGGTGGCCGACCTGGCGGCGGCGACCGCCCTGGCCGGCACCGTGGCCACCTCGCTCGGCTTCCTCGTCGAACTGGACGCCGGCGAGACCACCGTCTCCACCGCCGACGACCAGAACAACCGGCACCGGGTCTTCTGCGACCTGCTGCTGCCCGACCGGTCCCGCTGCCCCCAGCCGTACGACCACACCGGCCAGTGCGGCGAGCTGCCCACCGCCCCGGAGCAGCGTCCCGCGCCCCGACCGTCGCCCGGACCGTAGGCTGTCGGCGGAACAGTCCACGTCAGGCAAGGGAGCCTTCCACCGATGCAGAAGTGGGAATACGCCACGGTCCCGCTGCTGGTCCACGCGACCAAGCAGATCCTCGACAACTGGGGCGAGGACGGCTGGGAACTCGTCGCCGTGGTCCCCGGCCCGAACCCGGACCAGTTGGTCGCGTACCTGAAGCGCCCCAAGGGCTGAGGGGTCCGACGATGAGCAACGGACCCCACGCCAAGCTCGCCGAGCTGGGCCTGGCCCTGCCCGACGTGGTGCCGCCGGTGGCCAGCTACGTGCCGGCGGTGCAGTCCGGCCAGCACGTCTACGTCTCCGGTCAGCTACCGGTGGCCGAGGGCAAGCTGCTCGCCACCGGCCAGGTCGGCGCGGGTGTCTCGCCCGAGCAGGCCAAGGATCTCGCCGAGCGGTGCGCGCTGAACGCCCTCGCCGCCGTCGACTCGCTGGTCGGCCTGGAGAACATCGTCAAGATCGTGAAGCTGACCGGCTTCGTGGCCTCGGCACCGGGCTTCCACGGCCAGCCGGCCGTGATCAACGGGGCTTCCGACCTGCTCGGGTCGGTCTTCGGTGAGGCCGGCCGGCACGCCCGCTCCGCCGTCGGGGTGGCCGAGCTGCCGCTGGACGCCCCGGTGGAGATCGAACTGATCGTCGAGGTCGCCTGACCGCACCGTCACTCCCCACGAGATGGCCGGCCGGTCCGGTCGAAAGCCGTGAACGGCCACAAATCCTGTGGACCGGTTCCGCAAGATCGCGGGGAGTGGCGGGCGGGGTCGTACGATCGCAGCCATGACCGGGCATGTGACGGCACCGCCGGCCGCGCTGGCCGACCGGCTGCCGGACTGGGTGACGTTGCTGCGTGCCCCCAATCCTGGGCCGATGACCCTGGAGGGCACCAACACCTGGGTGCTGCGCGCCCCCGGAGCGCAGTACGCGGTCGTCGTCGACCCGGGTCCGCCGGACGAGGGGCACCTGGCCGCCATCGCGGCGCACGCGCCGATCGGGTTCGTGCTGATCACCCACGGGCACCCCGACCACACCGAGGGCGCTCCCCGCCTGAGCGAGCTGCTCGGTGGCGTGCACGTGCTCGCCGTCGATCCGGCGCACACCATCGGCGGTCAGCCGTTGACCGAGCCGGGCGAGCAGTTCGGCGGCTTCGGGCTGAGCATCGACCTGGTCGACACCCCGGGGCACACCGCCGACTCCGTCTGCTTCCTGGTGGAACACGGCGGCGAGCGGGTCGTGCTGACCGGCGACACCATCCTCGGCCGGGGCACCACCGTCGTCGCCCACCCCGACGGCCACCTCGGCGACTACCTGACCAGCCTGGGGCGGCTCGGCACGTACCAGGGGGTTCCGGCGCTGCCCGGGCACGGCCCGGCGCTGGCCGACTGCGGCGCGGCGGCCGACTTCTACCTGGCCCACCGTCGGGCCCGGCTCGACCAGGTCCGGGCCGCCGTCGCCGAGGGTGCCGGCACCGCGCCCGAGGTGGTGGCGAAGGTCTACGCCGACGTGGACCGGTCGTTGTGGTGGGCCGCCGAGTGGTCGGTCCGCGCCCAGCTGGAGTATCTCGGGGTGGAGCAGCCGTGACCTGCCCGGTGTGCGGCACGCTCGCCGTCCCGGGCGGGCGGTTCTGCCACAACTGCGGGGCGGCGCTGCCCGCTGCCGCCACCCTGCCGACGGCTGAGCGCCGGGTGGTCACCGTGCTCTTCGGCGACCTGTCCGACTTCACCTCGTGGTCGGAGGATCTCGACCCGGAGCGGGTGGGTGCGGTCACCGACCGGGTGCTCGCCGCGCTCGCCGGTGCGGTGAAGACCTTCGGCGGGCACGTCGACAAGCTCACCGGCGACGGGATCATGGCGGTCTTCGGTGCCCCGGTGGCCCACGAGGACGACGCCGAGCGGGCTGTCCGGGCCGCCCTGTCGATGCAGCGGGCGGTGCGCCGGGTGCTCGACGACGAGCGGGGCGGCGGTGCGCCGCTCGGCCTGCGGGTCGGGCTGAACACCGGCGACGTGATCGCCGGCATCCAGGCCGCCATCGAGTACACGGTCATCGGGGACACGGTGAACACCGCCGCCCGGCTGGCCGACGCCGCCGCCGTCGGCGCGATCTACGCCGGTGCCCGGACCTCGTCGGCCACCCGGCACGTCGCCTCCTGGCGGGTGCTGCGCCCGCTGCGGCTCAAGGGCAAGCGCGAGCCGGTCGAGGCGTTCGAGTTGCTGGGCCTGCTGGACGCTCCGGGCACCCGGTCGGGCCTCGGCGACGAGGCGCCCTTCGTCGGGCGGGAGACCGAGATCGGCCGGGTCGCCGGCCGGCTCGCCGAGGTGATCGACCGGGGCGAACCCCGGGTGCTGCTGATGACCGCCGAGGCGGGGATCGGCAAGTCGCGGTTCGCCGCCGAGGTGGAGCGCCTCGCCGCCGGTTACGACGTCGGCGCCGGCCGGTACGCCGCCCACAGCGGCGCCCGGGTGCTCTCGGTCCGCTGCGCCGCCTTCGGTGAGCGACGTCGGCTGGCCCCCCTGGCCGACCTGGTCCGGGCCGCCGTCGGCCTGCCCAACGACACCTCCACCGCGCTGACCCGGCCGGCCGTGGAGGAGCGGCTGCGTCGGCTCGGCCAACGGCTCGCCCGGCTGCGTACCGATGTGCCGCCGATCGCCGGAGACCAACTGTTGGCCCTGCTCGGTTACGCCGAACTGCCCGGTAACGCGGGCGACCAGGACGGGTGGGGCGCCACCCCGCCGGCCGCCGACGCCGAGGCGGTGCCGGTCGCGGTGGCCGGGCTGCTCAGCGCCCTGGCCGCCGAGGCGCCGCTGGTGATCGTCGTCGACGACCTGCACGACGCCACCGGCGAGACGATCGCCGCGCTCGGAGCCACCCTGTCCCGGCTCACCGGCCCGGTGCTGGTGATGCTGCTGGGCCGCCCGGAGCTGGTCCGGACCGCCGGGGCGCTGACCTGGATCGCCGACGCCGAGGTGCACGCGTTGCCGCCGCTGCGCGGTGCCGACGCCTCCCGCCTGCTCACCAGCTATCTCAACGGCGGCAAGCTGCCGCCGGCCGACGCCGACCGGTTGCTCGCCACCGCCCAGGGCAACGCGTTCTATCTGGCCGAACTGGTCACCCTGCTGCGGGAGCGGGGCGCGCTGACCGCCGGCCCGGACGGCGGCTGGCGGCTGGTGCCCGGCTCGCTGGGCAGCCGGTTGCTCTCCCGGGACCTCGCCGCCGTGCTCGCCGCCCGGATCGACGCCCTCCCGCCGGAGGCCCGTTCAGCGCTGCGGGACGCCGCCGTGGTCGGTGACGTGGTGCCCGCCGGGGCGCTGGAGGCGCTGCGCGAGCAGCGGGCCGGACGGGACGGCCGACCCGCCGCGGTGGCCGCCGTCGAGCTGGAACGGGCCGTGGAGGAGCTGCTGCAACGTCGGATGCTGCACCGCACCCGGACCGGCTTCGCGTTCGCCACCCCGCTGATGCGCGAGGCCGCCTACGTCGGGGTGAGCAAGGCCGAGCTGGCCGAACGGCACGCCGCGCTGGCCCGCTGGGCCACCGGAGTCCCCGGGTCGTCGGTCGCCCCGCCGGGCGGGTTCAGCGACGCGGCCCGGGACGACTTCGTGGCCGAGCAGGTCGAGCGGGCCGCCACCCTCGCCGACGCGGTGAAGCTCCGCCCGGACTCGCCGGCCCGGACGGTCGCCGGGCTGGGGGTGGCCGCGCTGGGCCGGGCCGCCCGCCGGGCGTTGCAGGTCGGTGAGCCGGCGCTGGCCGTCGAGCACGCCGAACGCGCCGCCGAACTGGCCCGCGAGGGGGTGCCCCCGGCCGACCGGGTGGCACACGCCCGGGCGCTGTTGCAGGTCGGTCGGGTCGGTGACGCGCTCGCCTTCGCCGAGAAGATCGCCGCGAACGCCGGTGACGACGCCGCCACCCGGGCCAGTGCCCTGCTGCTCGCCGGGCAGGCCCACCAGACCTCGGGCGACCAGGTCCGGGCGGCGGCCTGCTGGCAGGAGGCGTTGCAGGTGGCCACGGTTGGGGAGGTGACCAACCTGCGGGCCTCGGCGATGCGCCGGCTCGGGATGGCCGACTTCGTCGCCGGTCGGCTCGGCCAGGCGAGCAGCCGGCTCGCCGCCTCCTACCAGATCAGCCTCGCCGCGAAGGACCTGCGGGGGCAGGCCTGGGCGTTGCAGAACCTGGCCTGGGTCACCACCACTCGGGGGGACTTCGCCGGCACCGACGCGGTGCTCGGTCGGGCCGCCCGGCTCTTCGCCGAGTTGAAGGACCCGTACGGGCGGGCCTGGCTGCGCGGCACCACCGCCTTCGCCCGGCTGCTGGCCGGCCGGCTGGGGGAGGCCTGCCGGCTGGCCGGGATCTTCCTGCCGTTCGGGGAACGGGTCGGCGAGGCGTGGGCGGTGGGCACGTTGCGCGCGGTCGAGGCGTTCGCCGGTGCGGAGCTGGGCGAGGTGGCCGAGGCGGACCGGCAGGCCCGGCGGGCGTACCGGGACTTCGCCGCGGTCTCCGACGACTGGGGGCGCGGGTTCGCGCTGGTCGTCCGGGGTGTGGTGGCACGGGGGCTGGGTGAGCCGGAGCACGCCGCCGACCTGTTCACCGACGCCCTGGCGTACGCCGGGCGGACCTCGCACCCGTTGCTCACCGGGATGGCCGGCACGTTGCGGGGTTTCGTCGCGCTGGACATGGGCGACTGCGAGACCGCCGAGCGGGACGCCCGGGCGGTGCTGACCGCCGTCGAACCGCACAATCCGCAGGCCCCGGCGCAGGCCGCGCCCCGGGTGCTGCTCGCCACCGCCCGGCTCGCCGCCGGGGACCCGGCCACCGCGGTCGGGTTGCTCGCCCCGGTGGCGACGACGGCGGCGAAGACGCCGACGCTGCTCTTCTCCCGCCGGCAGACCCTGGCCCGGTACGCGTCGGCGCTGCTCGCCCACGGTCAGCAGGAGCAGGCGTTGGACTGGGCCCGCCGGGCGGTCGCCGCCCCGGCGGAGGACGTCCGCAGCCAGGTGATCGGCGCGGGGGTGCTGGCCGAGGCGTTGGCGGCCTGCGGCCACCCGGCGGAGGCGCTGGCCAGTGCGCAGGAGGCGGTACGGCTGGCGTACGCGACCGAGCAACGCAGCGAGCGGGCCGGCGCCGACGCCCTGCGGGCCCGGCTGGCCGCCGACGCCTGACCGGCGCGGACGCCTCGCCGTCGGCGGCCGGTGGGGGCGGAACGGTAGGTCTGTCGGTTACGGGGATGTGCGCGTATCGGCGGGGACGGTTAGCGTGTCACTTCACGCGACCGCCCCTCGGTGCCGGTTGCGCCGTCGGGTGGGGGAGCAGATGAGGTTGCCGCGTTCGGGCGCCGGTTGGACGATCGCGGTCTTCGGGGTGCTGGCGGTGCTGCTCGGTGCGCTCGGGCTGGTGTGGCCGCAGGCGCAGCTGAGAATGCTCGGCTTCGAGGTGCCGCAGACCCGGAGCCCCGGCGACTACACCGGCACGTTCCTCACCGCGTCCGCGATGGCCTCGTTCAACATGGGCGTCTACTACCTGCTCGCGGTGGCGACCGAGTGGCGGGCGTTCTACCGGTTCACGGTGGTCTTCCGGCTGGTCACCTTCACCGTCTTCACGCTGACCGTGCTGGCCGACGTGGCTCCGGACCGGTTCATCGGGGTGGCTCTCTGGGAGGGGGCGGGCGCGGTGGCGACGGCGATCGGCCTGCGGTGGGACGCCCGTCGATCGGCCGGCAACGCTCCCACTCCGGCGGAATCCCAGGTCAGCGGCGTCACCGAGGGTGCGTCGAGCGGGTCGGCCCTGGCCGGTCCGGCCGCTCCCGCCGGTACGGACCGCTGAGCGCCCCGGCGGAACGGGTATTTTCGAGCCGTGACCGAGACCCCGCCCGGCGCCCTCCGGCTGCCCATTGTGCCCGGTCTAACCGATTTGAAAGTCTTTGCCCGGGGCGGCTACGCCACCGTCTACCGGGCCACCCAGATCTCCGTCGGCCGGGAGGTCGCCGTCAAGGTGGAGAACCGCACCCTGGACAGCGAACGGGACCAGGCCCGGTTCCTGCGGGAGGCGCGGGCGGCCGGGCGGATGTCCTCGCACCCGCACGTGGTGGACCTCTTCGACGTCGGAGTGACCGTCGACCAGCACCCGTACCTGATCATGGAGCTGTGCGACGGCTCGTACGCCGAACGGATGCGGACCTCGCCCCTCGACGCGTCCGAGACCCGTGACCTCGGCATCAAGATCGCGGACGCGCTGGCCCACTCGCACGCGGCCGGGGTGCTGCACCGCGACGTCAAGCCGGCCAACATCCTGCACTCGCACTTCAACTCGGCGGTGCTGGCCGACTTCGGGCTGGCGGTACTGGCCGAGGCGCGGGACGCCTCGGTCACCCTGGAGGTGCTCACCCCGGCCTACGCGCCGCCGGAGATGTTCAACCACAGCCCGCCGTCGCCGGCCGTCGACGTGTACGCCCTCTGCGCCACCCTCTATGCGGTGATGACCGGCCGGCCCCCGCGCTGGCAGTCCGAGCGCAACCCGAGCCTGGTCACCGTGCTGGAGTTGTTCCACCACCCGATCCCCGACCTGCCCGGGGTGCCGACCGAACTGGTCGACGTGCTCCGCGCCGGGATGTCCAACGACCCCGACGCCCGCCCCTCCGCGCTCGAACTGCGTGACCTGCTCACCGCGTTGCCCGTCGACCCGGCTCCCGCCCCGGTCAGCGGCGCGCCGGTCTCCGGCGGGCCGTCGACCGGCGGGTCGGGCGGCGGTGGGCCGTACACCCTCGGGTGGACCACCGGTCAACCCGGGCGGATCACCGGCCAGCCGAGCCCGCGTCCACCCGTCCAGGACGACCAGCCGACCGTGCCGCACGGCGAGCGGCGGCGGCGGCGCTGGTTCTTCGGCGGGGCCGGGGTGCTCGCCCTGGCCGCCTCGGCGAGCGCCGGGGCGTGGGTGGCCGGCGGTGCCCCACCGTTGGCCGGGCCGACCGCCGCCCCGTCGACCGTCGGCTCGTCCAGCCCGGCCGCCCGCTGGGGCACCCTGCCCGGCTGCGCGGCCGACGGTACGGCCGCGACCCTGCCGCCCGGTGCCCGGTGCGCCCCCGTGCTGGAGTGCTTCGGCCCGGTACGGCTACGCGGCGACCGGGCGGAGGCCCCCCAGGTCTCCTGCGAGGGGCGGCACACCTGGGAGACCTACGTGGAGGGTCAGTTGCCGGCCGCGCTGGCCGGGGCCGGGCATGCCGCGATCAGCGTCGACCCGACGGTCCGTTCGGTGTGCAACGCCCGGACGTTCCGGCTGACCAGCGGGATCGACTACGCCAACGGCTGGCGGCTGGAAGTGCTGCCGCCCGGCGAGACGGAGCTCGACCGGACCTACCGCTGCCTCGCCGGGCGGGGGGTGGACGCCCTGGTCGCGCCCACCCTCACTGGTCGCTGACCTCGCGCATCCGGTGCAGCCGGCTCAGCACCGCCGCGCTGTCCAACGCGTCCAGAGTGTCCGCGTCGAGGAACGATCCCGGCTGCAACTGCCCAGGCTGGGGCGCTGCGGCCGGCGCCTCCCCGGAGTCGCGTTCGCGCAGCGCGGCGAGCGCGGTGCCGGTCACCGTCGCGAAGAGGACACCGAGCAGCGCCAGCCCCACGGTCAGGATGCCGGCGGGATGCCGGAAGACCAGGACCACCAGCACCGCACCGGTCGCCAGCGCCGCGACCACCGCCACGGTCCGCGCGTCCGGCTTCAGGATTCGGCTCACCTGACAAGCATGGCCTGAACGGGCGCGCTGTCAAACCATCCGGCTCGGCGTGGTTGACCGTTCTGCCTAGAGTGACGAAACGTCGGGATGCCGTCGCGCTGTCGCTGGGCCACGGCAAGCCGACCGAGGTCGCCCTGCTCCGGGTGGAAGCCCGCGGCCAGCAGGCCCGGATCGGCGGCCTTCTCCCGACCCGGGTGGCCCGGCACCGACATCGCGCCGGCCGCACCGTTCCTCCCGGCCGGGTGGCACGACGGAGATGGACCGGAGCGGCTACCCTCGGTGTCCCCCAGGCTGTCCGTCAGCGAGGTGCGCCGATGAACGACACGTCCGCCCGCCATCGGGTCCGATCGGTCGCCGCCACCCTGGCGGTGGCACTGACCCTCACCCTGGCCGCCGCCGCCGGTTGCGACAACCGCCGCGAGCCGTCGCTGCCCTCGGTGCGCGACAAGCTGCGGGAGTCGCACATCGACGGTCAGCCGAAGATCAAGATCGGGGTGGCCACCACCGAGCCGTTGATGGGCGAGCTGCGCAACGGCGCGCACGCCGGCTTCGACGTGGAGATCGCCCGCTATGTCGCCTCCTACCTCGGCTACGAGGGCGACCAGCGCATCGAGTGGGTCTCGGTGACCACCGAGGACCGCATCCCCGCCCTCCAGGGTGGCCTGGTCGACCTGGTGGTCTCCAGCTTCTCGATCACCGAGGAGCGGGAGAAGCTGGTCAGCTTCGCCGGGCCGTACTTCGTCACCACCCAGGAGGTGATGGTGCCGACCCGGCTCAAGGACAAGATCCGCACCATTGAGGACCTCCGCGAACCGGCCTACAAGGTCTGCACCAGCGGCGGCTCCACCACCGAGGCGGAGCTGGCCAAGCACGACGTGAAGGCGCTGGTGGTCAAGGAGGTCGGCGACTGCGTCAAGGGCATCCGGGAGGGCCGCTACGACGCGGTCAGCTCCGACGAGACGATCCTCGCCGGCTTCCTCTCGCTCTATCCGACTGAGTTCGAGATCGTCGACATGCCCTTCGGCACCAGCGAACTGCTCGGCATCGGTGTGCCGATCGGCGATCCCGCGCTGCGTGACCTGGTGGCCTTCGCCCTGCAGAAGAGCTACCTGGCGGGGCGCAACGGGATCAGCAGCCCGTGGCTCACCGCGTACAACCGGACCCTCGGGCCGTGGTTGAAGGCGGAGAAGGCACAGCCGCAGCCGCTGAACGTGCCGGACCTGGTCGACTTCGACGACAAGGCGCCGACCCGGTGACCGCCCCGGCCGTACCGCAGGATCTGGGCGCCACCACCGTCCCGGTGCGTGACGGCTGGGACCCGGCGGTGGAACGGCGGGCGCGGGCCAGCCAGTCGTTCTGGACGGCGGTGGTGGGCGTGCCCGCCATCTTCTCCGTGCTGCGCCTCGGCGTCGAGGCGGGCGGCGAACTCCAGACCACGCTGCTGCTGGTGGCGAACGTCGGGCCGGTGAACCTGCTGGCCGGCTTCCTGACCACCGCCGCCCGGCTGCTCTCCACCGGCCTGGTCGCGGTCTTCGCGTTGGGCGCGGTGCTGCGGGTGAGCGTCGAACGGATGCCGCCCACCGTCCGTCGCCCGCTCTTCGTCCGCTGGGCGGACCTCACCCCGGCCTGGTTCGTGCTGGCCAGCTTCCTGATGGCCATGGTCACCTGGCAGCTGCTCTATCTGCCGCTGCTGCTGCCGGCGTTCGTCGCCGCCTTCCAGCTCACCCCGGCGCGACTGCACGAGCACCTCGTGCTCCGGGCGCTGATCGTGGTGATGCTCCTCGCCGGTTACGGCTGGCTGCTCGCCCCCACCCTGGTCGACGCGTGGCAGCAGCGGGAGCTGCTCGCCCTGGTGCTGTTCGTCACCCCGCCGCTGCTCGCGCTCGCGGTGACCGGTCCGCTGCCCGGGGCGGTGATCCGGCCGCTCGCCTCGATCACTGAGGCCGCGGTGCTGGCCATGCTGGTCTGGGCGGCGCTGCCGGTGATCACCACGCCGGTGCTGCCGCTGACCGTGACCACCGTGGAGTCGAGCCCCGGCGTCACCGAGGACGTCCGGGGGCACGTGGTCACCGTGGACGACGTCAACATGGTGCTGCTCCAGGAGCGCGGCGGCGTCCGGTACGTGCCGGTGGACGACGTCCGCGCCCAGGTGCTCTGCCCCAGCGAGGAGGAGCTGCCCCGGCACCGGCTGCGGGTCCGGGACTACCACGTCGAGGACTCACTGCTGGAGGGGCTGGGCCGGCGGGTCCGCCCGGTGCACCGCACCGACGCGGCGTGCCGCACCCTGCACTGAGCCGGGGTCAGTAGGACTTCTCCTGGCCGAGCACGTGCTGGGCGACGAAGTTGAGGATCATCTCCCGGCTGACCGGGGCGATCCGGCCGGCCCGGACCGCGCCGAGCAGCGTCGCCACGCCGTACTCGGTGGTCATGCCGGCCCCGCCGAGGGCCTGCACGGCGGTGTCCACGGCCAGCGCGGCGGCCTCCCCGGCGGTGTACTTGGCCATGTTGCCGGCCACCCCGGCCTCCAGGTCGCGGCCCGCGTCGTACAGGGTGGCCGCCTTGTGGATCATGAGGCGGGCCAGCTCCACCTGCACCGCCGCGTGCGCCAACGGGTGCGCGACCCCCTGGTGCGCGCCGATGCTCCGCCCACCCCAGACCTTGCGGGTGGCGGTGTACTCGCTGGCCCGCTCGATGGCGTACCGGCCGGTGCCGACGCCCATCGCGGCGACCGTGATCCGCTCCGGGTTCAGCCCGCTGAACAGCGCCGGCAGGCCGGCGTCCAGCGACTCACCGACCAGCGCGTCGGCGGGCAGCCGGACATCGTCCAGATAGAGCAGGAACTGGTTCTCCGGGGAGACGATCTCCATGTCGAGGGCGGACCGGGTCAACCCGGCGGCGTCGGTCGGCACCACGAACAACGCGGGCTTGAGCTTCCCGGTCGCCGCATCCTCGGTACGGGCCACCACCAGCACGTACTGCGCCTCGTCCACGCCGGAGATGTAGCACTTGCGGCCGGACAGCAGCCAGTCGTCGCCGTCGCGGCGGGCCACCGTGCCGAGCCGGTGGAAGTTCGACCCGGCGTCCGGCTCGGTGATCGCGAAGACCACCTTCAGCGAGCCGTCGGCGAAGCCGGGCAGGAAGCGCTTGCGCTGCTCCTCGGTGCCGTGCCGGTGGATCACCGTGGCGGCGATGGCCGGCGACACCACCAGCAGCAGCAGCGGACAACCGGCGGCGGCCAACTCCTCGCCGACGATGGCCAGCTCGGTGAGGCCGCCACCGCCGCCGCCGTACTCGGTGGGGACGTTGACGCCCAGGTAGCCGAGCCGACCGGCCTCCTCCCACAGCTCGGTGGTGTGCCCGCCGGATTTCGCCTTCTCGACGAAGTAGGAGTGGCCGTACCGGCGGCCCAGCGCCCGGACGGCGTCGCGGAGCTGGTCCTGCTCCGGGGTGAGGTCGAAATTCATCGGGGTGCCTCCTCGGGGTCGACCACGGCCAGCACCGCACCCGTCTCGACCTGCCCACCGGTGGGCACCGGCAGGTCGGCGACCACGCCGTCGGTCGGGGCGAGCACGGGATGTTCCAACTTCATCGCCTCCAGGGTCAGCAGCAGGTCACCGGCGGCGACCCGCTGACCGACCCCGACGTGCACCCGGGTCACCGTGCCGGGCAGCGGCGCGAGCAGCGACCCGACCGCCAACGCCACCCGGGGCAGCGGGAAGCGGGGCAGCTCGGTCAGCTCCGCCGCCCCGTCCGGGCCGTCCACGAACACCACCGACCCCGCCCGGTGTACGCGGAACACCCGCCGCACCCCCGCCACGTCGAGCAGCACCCGGTCCGCCGCCGCCGTCACCAGCGTCACGGGCGACGCCGGTGGGTCGGTGGGCGGCATCGGTGGATCGGTGGACCAGTCGGCGAGACCACCGGACCGGTCCAGCCGGTAGCGCACCTCGATCTCGTCGCCGGTGCGGTCGGCGTACCGGACGACCTGGGGGAAGGCCGGCACGTTGCGCCAGCCCGACGGAAGGCCGGCGAGCACCGGGGCGTCGTCCCGTCGCGCCGCGGCGCAGGCGAGCGCGGCGGCCAGCGCCGCGACCGGGAGCTGGTCGGTCGGCAGCAACGGCGCGAAGACCTCGGCGTGCGCGTCCAGGAACCCGGTGTCCACCTGCGCCGACCCGAAATCCGCGCTGCGCAGCACCCGGACCAGCAGGTCCCGGTTGGTGGCCACCCCGTGCAGCTCGGCGCGGGCCAGCGCCCCGGCGAGCGCCCGGGCCGCCTCGGCCCGGGTCGGTGCCCAGGCGACCAGCTTCGCGAGCATCGAGTCGTAGTGCACGCCCACCGTCGATCCGGTGCACACCCCCGAGTCGAGCCGCAGGCCCCGGGTCGGGGCGAACCCGCCGACCACCCCGGGCACCGCGAACCGGTGCAGCATGCCGGTGGCCGGGCGGAACCCCTGCGCCGGGTCCTCCGCGCAGAGCCGTACCTCGATGGCATGGCCGTCGGTCGGCGGAGTCGTCGCCACCGGCAGCGCCCCGCCCTCGGCGACCAGCAGTTGCAGCCGGACCAGGTCCAGCCCGGTGACCGCCTCGGTGACCGGATGCTCCACCTGGAGCCGGGTGTTCATCTCCAGGAAGAAGAACTCGCCGCTCGGCGCGAGCAGGAACTCCACCGTCCCCGCCCCGACGTAGTCGACCGCCCGGCCGGCGGCGACCGCCGCCGCGTGCAGCCGCTCCCGCACCCCGTCGGGCAGCACCGCCGGAGCCTCCTCGACGATCTTCTGGTGCCGACGCTGGATCGAGCAGTCCCGCTCACCAAGGGCCACGACCGTGCCGGCGGTGTCACCGAAGATCTGCACCTCCACGTGCCGGCCGCGCTCGACGTACCGCTCGATGAAGACCGTGTCGTCACCGAACGCGGCGGCGGCCTCGCGGCGCGCGGAGTCGACGGCCGCCGCCAGGTCGGCGGGGTCGCGGACGATGCGCATCCCCCGACCGCCGCCCCCGGCGGACGCCTTGACCAGCACCGGGAAGTCGGTGATCTCGTCGCCGTCGGTCCAGGTGGGCAGCATCGGCACCCCCACTCCGGCGAGCAGTTCCTTCGCCGCCAGCTTGTCGCCCATCGCCGCGATCGCCCCGGCCGGCGGACCGACCCAGGTCAGGCCGGCGTCGGTCACCGCCGCCGCGAACCCGGCGTGCTCGGCGAGGAAGCCGTAACCCGGGTGGACGGCGTCCGCACCCGTGCGGCGGGCCGCGTCCAGGATCGACCCGATCCGCAGGTACGTCTCGACGGGCGTGTTCCCCGGCAGCCGGACCGCCTCGTCGGCCTCGGCCACGTACGGCGCGTCGGCGTCGGCGTCGGAGTGCACGGCGACCGTCGCCACGCCGAGCGCCCGGCAGGTGGCGAAGACCCGCCGGGCGATCTCCCCCCGGTTGGCCACCAGCAGTTTCCGAATCACCCGAACCCCCTGGCTCTCGTTCGCGACTGCGGGACTCCGCTGCGCTGCGTTCCTCGCGCTCACGGGCACTACATCCGGAAGACGCCGAAGCCGTCGGCGCCCTTCACCGGTGCGTTGTGGATCGCCGACAGGCAGAGCCCGAGGACGGTACGGGTGTCCCGGGGATCGATCACCCCGTCGTCGTAGAGCCGGCCGGAGAGGAACAACGCCCCGGACTGCGACTCGATCTGCTGCTCGACCATCATCCGCATCGCCGCGTCGGAGTCCTCGTCGTAGTCCCGGCCCCGGGCGGCGGCGGCCTGCCGGGCGACGATCGACAGCACCCCGGCGAGCTGCGCCGGCCCCATCACCGCCGACTTGGCGTTCGGCCAGGTGAACAGGAACCTCGGCTCGTACGCCCGGCCGCACATGCCGTAGTTGCCGGCGCCGTAGGAGGCGCCCAGGTTGACCGTCAGGTGCGGCACCGTCGAGTTCGACACCGCGTTGACCATCAGGGCGCCGTGCTTGATGATGCCGCGTTGCTCGTACTCGGTGCCGACCATGTAGCCGGTGGTGTTCTGGAGGAAGACCAGCGGGGTGTCGGCGGCGTTGGCGAGCTGGATGAACTGGGCCGCCTTCTGCGCCTCCGCGCTGAACAGCACCCCCCGGGCGTTCGCCAGCACGCCCACCGGATAGCCGTGCAGCTCGCCCCAACCGGTGACCAGGGCGGTGCCGTACGCCGGCTTGAACTCGTCGAACTCACTGCCGTCGAGCAGCCGGGCCAGCACCTCTCGCGGGTCGAACGGCACCTTCAGGTCGGCGCTGACGATGCCGAGCAACTCCTCCGGGTCGTACCTCGGTGGTCGGGGTGCCGGATCGCGCGGCGGTGGACCCTGCTTGCGCCAGTTGCACCGGCGGATGCACTGCCGGGCCAGCCGGATGCCGTCCCGCTCGTCCTCGGCGAGATGATCGGCGAGACCGGACGTGCCGGCGTGCATCGCCGCGCCGCCCAGCGACTCGTCGTCGGTGACCTCGCCGGTGGCCATCCGCACCAGCGGCGGGCCGGCCAGGTAGACCTGGGACCGGTCCCGGATCATGATCACGTGGTCGGACATCCCCGGCACGTACGCGCCACCGGCGGTGGCGTTGCCGAAGACCACGCTGACCGTGGGGATCTTCGCGGCGGAGAGCCGGGTCAGGTCGCGGAACACCCGGCCGCCCGGAATGAAGATCTCCGCCTGGGTGGGCAGGTCCGCCCCGGCGCTCTCCACGAGGTTGACCATCGGCAGCCGGTTCGCCAGGGCGATCTCGCCGGCCCGTCGGGTCTTTGCCAGCGACCACGGGTTGACCGCGCCGCCGCGTACCGTCGGGTCGTTGGCGACGATCAGGCACTCGACACCCTCGACCACGCCGATGCCGGTGACCACGCTCGCCCCGACCGGGAAGTCGGTGCCGTACCCGGCGACCGGTGACAACTCCAGGAACGGGCTGTCCCGGTCCAGCAGCAGCTCGATCCGCTCCCGGGGCAGCAGCTTGCCGCGCCCGTGGTGCCGGGCCACGTACTTCTCGCCGCCGCCGGCCCGCGCCTGGTCGAGCGCGGCGTCCAGCTCGGCCAACCGGTCCCGCAGCGCGTCCCGGTTGGCCACGAAGGCCGGCGCGGACGGGTCGATCGCACTGTCCAGCGTGGTCACGGGTTCCCCTCGTTCGTTCGCGACTGCGGGGCTCGCAAAACCGGCTCACTCCTCGCGCTCACAGGTTCGTCTGTCGTTCGCGACTGCGGGGCTCGCAAAACCGGCTCACTCCTCGCGCTCACAGGCCCAGGCCTTTTGCGATGATCTCGTTCATGATCTCGGTGGTGCCGCCGCCGATGCCGAGGACCCGCGCGTCCCGGTAGTGCCGCTCGACCTCGGCGTCGCGCAGGTAGCCGAACCCGCCGTGCAGTTGCAGCGCGGCATCCACCACCTGGTCGCAGGCGGCGACCGCGACGTTCTTCGCCATCGCCACCTCGGTCACCACCGGCTCGCCCGCCGCCACCCGGGCGGCCACCTGGTGCACGTACGCGCGGGCCGCCTCGGCGCGGGTGTGCATCTCCGCCAGCCGGTGCCGGACCAGTTGCCGGCTGGCCAGCGGACGGCCGAAGGTGGACCGGTCCCGGCACCAGCGGGTCGCCAGCTCCACGCAGCGCTGCGCCGTCGCGTACGCCTGGGTGGCCAGGGAGAGTCGCTCGGTGGCGAAGTTCTGCATGATCGCCAGGAAGCCGGTGTCCTCCTCGCCGATCCGGTTGGCCACCGGCACCCGGACGTCGACGAAGGACAACTCGGCGGTGTCCGAGCAGTGCCAGCCGAGCTTGTCCAGCTTGCGGCCGACGGTGAACCCGGGCGTGCCCCGGTCGATCACCAGCAGGTGCAGCGATCCGCTGCCGGGGAAGTCGCCGCAGACCGCGGTGGTGACGAAGTCGGCGCGTACCCCGCTGGTCACGTACGTCTTCGACCCGTTGACCAGGTAGTGGTCGCCGTCGCGGCGGGCGGTGGTCCGGATCGAGGCGACGTCGGAGCCGCCGTCCGGTTCGGTGACCGCCAGCGCGCCGATCAGCTCACCCGCCAGCGTCGGCCGGACGTACCGGTTGACCAGGGGATCGTCGGCGGCGGACCGGCGGGCGGGGAGCCGGCCGCCGAGCGTGCCGCCGGTGCGCGCCCCGGCCGCCGCGACGATGTGCGGCAGCGCGATGCCGTGGGTGAACAGGGCGGCGATCAGCCCCGAGGAGCCACCGGAGCGGATGATCTCCTCGGTGACCACGATCGAGTCGAGCAGGTCACCGCCGCTGCCGCCGACCGACTCGGGGAAGCCGATGCCGAGCAGGCCGATCTTCGCGGCGGTGGCGTGCAGCGTGCGGGGGACCTCACCGGCCCGCTCCCAGTCGGCCAGGTGCGGTAACACCTCCCGGGTCACGAAGGCCCGGGTCACCTCCCGCAACTGCCGCCGTTCCGGCGTGTCCACGATGGTCATCCGTCCCCCTCCCCGACCGATCCCTCCGGCCCGGGTGCCGTGCCCGGCCCGGGTGCCGTGCCCGGCGCGGCTGCCGTGTCCGGTCTGCCTGCCGCGTCCGGCCCGGCTGCGGGTGGTCCGGCGGGGATGGCGGGCAGGTCGACGAGGCGGGCGCGGAGCAGCTCACCGAGCGCCTTGGCCTGCGGATCGAACCGGGTGGAGGCGGCCACCCCGGCCCCGAGCAGCCCTCGGATCACGAAGTTGACCGCCCGCAGGTTCGGCAGTTCGTGCCGCTCGACCGTCAACGCCGTGGTCTCCGGCAGCAGGTCGGCCAGCCGCGCCACGGTCAGCCACTCCCGCAGCCACCCCCAGGTGGCGTCGGTGCGCGCCCAGACGCCGAGGTTCGCGTCGCCGCCCTTGTCCCCCGACCGTGCGCCGACCAGCTCGCCCAGCGGCCCCCGCCGGGTCGGCCCGGCCGCCGGTGCCGAACCGGTCGGCACCACGGGTGTCGTCGGGTCGGCCACGGTCCGCACTGCGCGGTGCGCCACGGTCTGCGCTACGGCCGGGGCCACGGTCTGTGGTGGCGGGGGGATCGACACCCGGGTGCCGTCCGGCAGGACGGCCAGGTGGGGCACGTCGGCCTGCGGCACGGCATCGGCGGTGAAGACGCCGTACGGGGTGGCGTCCCCGGGCAGGGTGGTCAGCGTGCAACCGGGATAGGAGGCCAGGGCCAGCTCCACCGCCGCCGCCGAGAACGCCCGCCCGGCCCGCGCCCGGTCACCGTCGCGCAGGTGTACGTGCAGCAGCGCGCTCGCCGTCTCGGTGTCGACCGCGTCGACGTGGTCGGTACGGGCCAGGGTGAACTCCAGCCCGTCCGTGCCGACCGCCGCCTCGACCTGCCCCCGGACCAGGGTCGCCTTGGCCGGGATGTCCAGCCCGCAGAGCACGAAGGTCATCGAGTTGCGGAAGCCGCCCAGGTTGTTGACGCCCACCTTGAGGGTGGCCGGCGGTGGGGTGCCCCGGACCCCGTCCACCCGGACCCGGTCCGGCCCGTCCGGGCGCAGCCGTACCGTGTCCAGCCGGGTCACCACGTCGGGGCCCAGATAGTCGGGGCCGCCCACCTCGTACAACAGTTGGGCGGTGACCGTCTCGACGGTGACCGCGCCGCCGGTGCCGGGGTGCTTGGTGAGCACCGACGAGCCGTCCGGGTGGATCTCGGCGATCGGGAAGCCGGGCCGGTGCCCACCGTCGGGCAGCTCGGTGAAGAAGCTGAAGTTGCCGCCGGTGACCTGGGCCCCGCACTCGATCAGGTGTCCGGCGACAGTGGCCCCGGCCAGCGCGTCCAGGTCGTCACGCCCCCAGCCGAACCGGGCGATGGCCGGCCCGACCGCCAGCGACGCGTCGGTGACCCGCCCGGTGACCACCACGTCCGCCCCGGCGTCCAGGCAGGCGGCGATGCCGAACGCGCCGAGGTAGGCGTTGGCGGTGAGCGCGTCCGGTCGGGGCAGGGCGTCGCCCTCGACGTGACCGACCCGGACGGCGAGCCCGAGCCGGTCGGCGAGCGCGCCGATCGCGGCGGCCAGCCCGGCCGGGTGCAGCCCGCCCGCGTTGGTGACGATCCGTACCCCCCGGTCCAGGGCGGTGCCGAGGCAATCTTCGAGCTGGCGGAGGAACGTCCTGGCATAGCCGAGGTCGGGGTCGCGCAGCCGGTCCCGGCCGAGGATCAGCATGGTCAGCTCGGCCAGGTAGTCGCCGGTCAGCACGTCCAGCTCACCGCCGTCGAGCATCTCCCGCCAGGCGGTGAACCGGTCGCCGTAGAAGCCGGAGGCGTTGCCGACCCGGAGCACGCCGCTCATGCGGTCGCCCGGATGCGCTCGTCCAGACCGTCGCGGGGTGCCGCGTCGCCGGTCCCGGACGCCTCGTCGCGTACCGTCCGCCGGTCGTCCTCCGGCGCGACCCGTTCCCGGCCGGTGCCGTGTGGTGCGCGGCCGGCTCCCGGTGGGCCGGCGAAGGCCTGGGCCACGTCGAGCCACGCGTCGACGGTCGGGCCGGTGGCGACCAGGGCGAGGTCGGCGCGGTGCCGGCGCTGGGTGACCAGCAGGCAGAAGTCGAGCGCCGGGCCGACGACCCGGTCCGCCGCGTCGGCCGGCCCGAAGGCCCAGCGCGACCCGTCCGGTGCGGCGAGTGCGACCCGCACCGGCGTCGTCGGCACCGGCCGGCCGTGGGCGGCGAACCCGTGCCCGAGGGTACGGAACCCGAGGTGCGCGACGTGCCGCAACCGCGCCGTCGGGGTACGGGTGACACCGAGCGCCTCGGCAACGTCCTCGCCGTGCGCCCAGGTCTCCATGATCCGGGCGGTGACCATCGAGGGGGCCGACATCCGGGTGCCGTACCAGGGCAGTTTCTCGCCGGCCGGCACCGCGGTGAGGGCGGCGGTGAGCGCGGCCCGGCCACTGCGCCAGCGGTCGAGCAGGGCGGCCGGCGGGGCCAGGAACTCGACCACCCCGTCCTCGACCAGCCGGCCCGGATCGGCGGCCGAGGTGACCGAGGCGTAGAACGCCGCCGGGTCGGTGGCGGCCAACCGCGCCACGTGGTCGGTCCAGGCGAGGTGGGCGATCTGGTGGGCGACCGTCCAGCCGGGGGCGGGTGTCGGCCGCGTCCACGCCTCGGTGGGCAGCGCGTCGACGAGCGCGTCGAGCTGGTCGGACTCGTCGGTCAGGTCGGCGAGCAGTGCGGTCGGGTCGACCATGGTGCCTCCCGGGCGGGTGGGCCGATGAGCGCGGGTCAGGGCCGGGCGGTGCGGTGGGCGTCGGGTCGGGTGGTGCCGGTGGGCGTCGGGCCGGGTTGGTCGTGGGGCGGGTGTGGTCCCGGGGTGAGCAGGGCGGCGAGCTGGCGTTTCCAGGTGTGCAGCAGCGCGGTACGGCGGGCCGAGTCGTCGTGGAGCAGGTTGGCCACGCCGAGCCCGCGGAGCAGGTCGAGGGTGGCCTGCACCGCCTCGCGGACCCCGGGTCGACGCTCGTCCACGTCGAGCAGCGCGACGGTGAGCCGGTGCATCTCCCGACCCACCCGGGCCTCCAGCGGCACCAACGCGCCGCGCAGCTCCGGGTCGGTGCGGGCGGCCACCCACAGCTCCAGCGCGGCGACGAAGAGCGGCCCGGTGAAGGCGGCGCCGAGCAGGTCGATCACCCGGTCGAGCCGTTGCGGCCCGACCGGCAGCGCCTCGGCCTCGACGCGCAACTCCTCGGCGCGCCGCTCGGCCAGGTGGGCGACGGCGGCGGTGACCAGGGCCGCCTTGGTGGGGTAGTGGTGCAGTTGGGCGCCGCGTGAGACACCGGCGTGGGCGGCGACCACGGTGGTGGTGGTGCCCGACCAGCCGTACCGCACCAGGCAGTCGACCGTCGCTTCGAGCAGCCGGGCCTGGGTGGCGCGGCTGCGCTCCTGCTGGGGGACGCGGGTCGGGGCGGCAGACACGGGAACAGCGTGCCGCCGTCGAAACAAACAGTCAAGCCTGACTTTTTTGCCCGGGGTGCTCCGGCCCGGTCCGCTGGTGCTCCCGGTGCTGTCGAGACGATGGCTGGTCAGCGGCCGTCGCGCGGGGCGAAGGCGGTGAGCGCGTCGAGGTCGCTGTGCCGGGAGCGCAGATACTCGTCGGCCCAGGCGGCGGCGTCCGGGTAGCCCGACTCGGTGGCGACCCGGGCACAGGCCGCGTCGACGTCGAACGCCGTACGGCGCAGCTGCACCCCGGGGCCGAGCAGCGCCCAGTACGCCCCCGGCCCGCCGTACGGCATGCCCACACTGCCCGGATTGACCACCAGGCGGCGGTCGACCAGCCGGGTGAACGGCATGTGGGTGTGCCCGCAGACCACGGTGCGCACCTGCGCGGGCAGCCCGGCGAACACCTCCGCCCAGCGGGCCGGCCGGGAGTCGACCAGCACCACCTCCTCGTCGTCGCGGGGGGTGGCGTGGCAGAAGAGCACCGGGCCGAGGCCGGCGACCGGGAGGGTGAGCGTCAGCGGCAGCGCGGCCAGCAGGTCCACCTGGTCGGCCCGGAGTTGGTCGGCCGCCCAGTTCGAGACGTCGTGCTCCGACGGCCGGCCGGCGCGGGCCTGCACCAGTTCCCGGTCGGCGTTGCCGCGTACCCAGCGGACCCGGGGACCCAGCCCGGCCAGCAGGTCCAGCACCTCGACCGGCTGCGGGCCGGCCGCCACGTCACCGGTCACCACGACCAGGTCGGCGGCGGTCACCTCCGGCTCGGCCAGCACCGCCTCCAGCGCGGGTAGCGCGCCGTGGACGTCGGAGAGCACCGCGACCCGTTCCCGCATCGGTCCACGGTCGCGCACCGCGAGCAGGATTGTCGAGAAATTCTGCGCCGGGCAGATCGGGTACCGGTGACCGGATCACCGAGGCCGGCACGGGGCGGGCGGAACAGTCGCCGGCCGGACCGGCACGCGAACGAGCCAGGGCCGCCGGTCGGGGCGGCCCTGGCTCGGGTGCGTACGCGGTGTCGGTCAGACCCGGGCGCGGCGGGCGAGACGCTCCGGGTCGAGGATGATGATGCTCTTGCCGTCCAGCCGCAGCCAGCCCCGCGAGGCGAAGTCGGCGAGCGCCTTGTTGACCGTCTCGCGGGAGGCGCCGACGAGCTGGGCGATCTCCTCCTGGGTCAGGTCGTGGGTCACCCGCAGCACGCCGCCGTCGCGGGTGCCGAACCGGCCGGCCATCTGGAGCAGGTTCTTGGCGACCCGGCCCGGCACGTCGGTGAAGATCAGGTCGGCCAGCGAGTCGTTCGTCCGGCGCAGCCTACGGGCCAGCACCCGCAACAACTGCTCGGCGATCTCGGGCCGGTTGTTGAGCCAGGGCCGCAGCGCCTGCTTGCGCAGCCGGACCAGCCGGGTGTCGGTGACCGCGGTCGCGGTGGCCGTGCGCGGGCCGGGGTCGAAGAGCGACAGCTCGCCGACCATGTCCGACGGGCCCATCACCGCGATCAGGTTCTGCCGGCCGTCGGCTGCCCGACGCCCGACCTTGATCTTGCCTGACAGGAGGATGTAGAGACTGTCGCCGGGCTCGCCCTCGTTGAACACGATCTCGCCCTTGCGGACGTCGATCGTCTCCATCTCCTTGGCGAGCGCCTCGGCAGCCTCCGGGTCGACACCCTGGAAGATCCCGCTGCGAGCCAGTACCTCATCCATCGCGCACCTCCGGTTGCGCGCTGCCGTCCCTCGGCCGGGTCCGCCGTCCGCTGATCCCTCGCGCGCCGCCAAGTCTAGGCGCATGTGAGGACGAATCAGAGCTGCACCCCGGGAATCTTGATCGTTGGGCGTAACCCCGCCGACCCGATCGGACACTACGATCATCCGCCCCAACCACCTGCTCACCGGCAGTTGTCGCCGCTGGTCGTAGGGTGGCCGGGTGCTGAGCGACCCCGTGCTGACCCACCGCCCCGAGGACGGATGGGACATTCCACTCCTGGTGTGGCGGGCCCGCTCGCCACTGCGGGCGGTCAGCTCCGGTCCGCTCGGTGGCGGGGTCGGCGTACGTCAGTGGGTGGTCAATGCGACCGTGCCGATGTCGTACCACCGGGACGACCCGGCGGCCCACCTGGCCGCGCTCGCCGACCGGCTCGGCCTCGACGGGCCCGGGATCGGCCTGCTGACCGGCGTGGACGTCGCCGAGGTGGTGACCCGGACCGACACCGGGGTACGGGCCTGGGTCACCGTCGGCCTCGGCACCCCCCTCTGGGCCGCCGCCCCCGCCCAGCTCCAGGCCCCCGCCCAGCTCCAGGCCCCCGCCCAGCTCCAGGCCCCCGCCCAGCTTCAGGCCCCGGCGCAGCCCGGCACCCCCGCCCAGCTCCAGGCCCCGGCGCAGCCCGGAACCCCGGCGCAGCTCCAGGCCCCGGCCCCGGACCAGCCCGCCGCCCCGGCTCCGGCGCGGGTGGGGACGGTCAACATCGTCGTCTACGTGCCGGCCGCGCTCGGCGACGCCGCGCTGGTGAACGCGGTCGCCACCGCCACCGAGGCGAAGTGCCAGGCGATCGGGGAACTCGGTCTGCCGGGCACCGGCACCCCCACCGACGCGGTCACCGTGCTCTGCCCGCCGCCCGGCGGGGCGGAGCCGTACGGCGGCCCCCGGTCGACCTGGGGCGCGCCGCTGGCCCGGGTCGTCCACGCGGCGGTCCGCGACGGCGGGTCGGTGCCCTGTGTCCCGTGGTCGCAGCAGCGGTCGTGCTGAACTTCCGTCCGATCGGCCGTCGTCGGTCGATTACCCACCCGGTAGCGTCGCGGGCGATGTACTCTGCCGCCTTCCCCCAGCCCCGTCCCCGCCGCCGCGCCGCGTTCGCCGCCGGCGCGTTGCTCGCCGTGCTCCTCGCCGGCTGCGCCCAGCGCGACACCCCGGACCCGGTCTGGCGACCGGGCGGTGGCGGTGGGGCCAGCGGCTCCCCGGTGCCGACCACCGGGGCGACCGGCAAGGACGAGGCGGTCACCCTGTCGGCCACCGGGGACATCGTGATGGGGATGGCCCCGTCCCGGCTGCCCGCCAACGGCGGCAAGGGCTTCTTCGACGAGGTCAAGGGCGCGCTCAAGGCCGACCTGGTGATGGGCAACCTGGAAGAGCCGCTCACCACCGACACCGGCACCGGCAAGTGCGGCGCGAACGCCAGCAACTGCTACCAGTTCCGGGTGCCGCCGGAGTACGCCGGGCACCTCAAGGACGCCGGTTTCCAGCTGCTCAACCAGGCCAACAACCATGGCTACGACTTCGGCCCGCAGGGCTACGAGAACACCCAGCAGGCGCTGGAGAAGCACGGCCTGAAGCACACCGGTGCGCCGGACCAGATCACCGTGGTCGAGGTCGGCGGGGTGAAGGTCGCGGTGGCCGGCTTCTCGTCGTACCCCTGGTCCAACAGCCTGGTCGACATCGACGCCGCCAAGGGGGTCGTCGAGAAGGCCGCCACCATGGCCGACCTGGTCGTGGTGCAGGTGCACATGGGTGGCGAGGGGTCGGACAAGACCCGGGTCCGGCCGGGCACCGAGATGTTCCTCGGCGAGAACCGGGGCGATCCGGTGAAGTTCTCCCACGCCATGATCGACGCCGGGGCCGACCTGATCGTCGGGCACGGCCCGCACGTGCTGCGCGGGATGGAGTTCTACCAGGGCCGGCTGATCGCCTACAGCCTGGGCAACTTCGCCGGGGGCGCCCGGTCGCTCAACCCGACCGGCCGGCTCGGCTGGGGCGGGGTGCTGAAGGTCTCCCTCAAGCCGGACGGCAGCTTCGCCGGCGGCTCGTTCACCTCCACCCGGATGAGTTCGGTGGGCAAGCCGGGGATGGACTCCGCCGACCAGGGGCTCGGGCTGGTCAAGCAGCTCAGCGGCAACGACTTCCCGCGTACCGGGGCACGGTTCGACGGCAAGGGGAAGATCAGCCCGCCCGACGCCGGCTGACCGGCGGCGTGGCCCGGCGGTGCGTCGGGGCGGCGACGTAGGCTGGCCGGCGTGACCATCAGCTCTCCCGGCCGGGTCGAAACGGATCTCGGCCGCACCCGGCGTGCCCGGCGGATCGGCCGGGCGCTGACCGAAGCGCACCCCGACGCCCACTGCGAACTGGACCACTCCAGCGCGTTGGAGCTGGCCGTCGCCACGATCCTCTCCGCGCAGTGCACCGACAAGAAGGTCAACGAGGTCACCCCGAAGCTCTTCACCCGTTACCCGACGGCGGCCGACTACGCCGGGGCGGACCGGGCCGAGCTGGAGGAGCTGATCCGGCCGACCGGTTTCTACCGCAACAAGACCGACTCGTTGATCAAGCTCGGGCAGGCCCTGATCGAGCGGCACGACGGCCGGGTCCCCGGTCGGCTGGCCGACCTGGTGACGCTGCCCGGGATCGGCCGCAAGACGGCCAACGTCATCCTGGGCAACGCCTTCGACGTCCCGGGGATCACCGTCGACACCCACTTCCAGCGGCTGGTGCAGCGCTGGGGGCTGACCATCCAGACCGATCCCGTCAAGATCGAACACGAGATCGGGGCGATCTTTCCGAAGCGGGAGTGGACCATGCTCTCCCACCGGATCATCTTCCACGGCCGGCGGGTCTGCCACGCCCGCAAGCCCGCCTGCGGGGCGTGCACCCTGGCCCGGCTCTGCCCGTCGTACGGGCTCGGGCCGACCGAGCCGGCCGCCGCCGCAAAGCTGCTCAAGGGGCCCCGCGCCCGGGAGCTCGCGGTCGCCGCCGGGGTCGACCCGGAGCTGGTGCCGGCCCAGGCCGTCGTCGCGGAGGCACCGTGAAACGTCGGTTCGCCGCGCTGCTCGTCCCGGCGCTGCTGGTCCTCGCCGGCTGCACCGCCACCGCCGCGCCGGAGGGCGCCGCCACCGGCCCCGACCGGGCCCCGCGCCCGTCGCCGTTCGCCGGCTGCGCCACCCTGGCCGACCCGCCGGGCACCGCGCCCACCGGCACCACCCCCGCACCCACCGGGTCCGTCGCCCCGTCCGGCCCGGCCGCACCCACCGGGTCCGCCGGTGCCGCCGACAGCGGGGGTACGGGCAGCAGCCCGGCTCCGGCCGGCGGCGGTGGCAGCCTCCTGCCCGAACTGGTGCTCTCCTGCTTCACCGGTGGTGCCCCGGTGGCGTTGCGCGACGTCCGGGGTCCGGCCGTGATCAACGTGTGGGCCTCCTGGTGCCCGCCCTGCCGCCAGGAGCTGCCCGCCTTCCAACGGCTCAGCGTTCGCGCCACCGGCCAGCTCCAGGTGATCGGGGTGAACAGCCGGGACAGCCGGGACGGTGCGCAGGCCATCGGCGAGGACTTCGGCATCCGGTTCCCGGTGCTCTTCGACCAGGGCGAGGCCCTGCAACGGGAGCTGCGCCGCACGGCGGTCCCGCTGACCCTGCTGGTCGACGCGCAGGGGCGGGTCCGGCACACCGACACCTCCGGCGCGCTCGACGACGCCCGCCTCGCCGAGCTGGTCCGCCGGCACCTCGGCCTGGCGGTGCCCGCGTGACCTCCCGCCCCCGGGTGGCCTCCGGCCCCCGCGCGACCTCCCGCCCCCGGGTGGCCTTCTTTCGCCTCCCGGTTGCCCCCGGCCGTCGCTGCGCGGCATCCGGTCAGGTCCCGGTCGGTCCGGAGCGGGGTCGATGAACTCCCGTCCGCCGTCCTGGTTCGACCCGCTGCTGGACCGGCTCGGCACCGCCCGCGCCGAGGACTTCACCCGACTGACCACCCCCGAGGAGGGCGGCCGGGAGAGCGCGGTGCTGGTGCTGCTCGGTGAGCAGCCCGGCGTCGGCCCCGACGTGCTGGTGCTCCAGCGGGCCGCCACGCTGCGCAACCACGCCGGCCAGCCGGCCTTTCCCGGTGGTGCGGCCGACCCGGAGGACGCCGACGTGCGGGCCACCGCGCTGCGCGAGGCGAACGAGGAGGTCGATCTCGATCCGGCCAGCGTGACCGTCCTCGCCGAGCTGCCGAAGCTCTGGATTCCGGTCAGTGACTTCGTGGTCACCCCGGTGCTGGCCTGGTGGCACAGCCCGCATCCGGTGCACCCCCGGGAACCGGCCGAGGTGGCGCACGTCGCCCGGCTGCCCGTCGCCGAGCTGGTCGACCCGGCCAACCGGATGCGGGTCCGCCACTCCAGCGGCTGGATCGGCCCGGCGTTCTCCGTCCGGGGGATGCTGGTCTGGGGCTTCACCGCCGGAGTGCTGGCCGCCCTCCTGGAGATGGGCGGTTGGGCCCGGCCGTGGCCCTCGTCGCGGGTGGTCGAGCTGCCGCCGACCGGGGTCACCCCGGCCCCCTCGGCCGGCACCGAGGAAGCCGACGAACTGGCCGGTCCGCTGACCTGATCATTACGTTCCGCAGCCGCAGCGCCGCACCGATGTCCGGTGCACGTACCCTTGACCGGTGTCGGCCGTGGATCTCGTTCTGCTCCTGCTCATACTCGTGTTCGCGATCAGCGGATACCGTCAGGGCTTCGTCATCGGGGCGCTGTCGTTCTCGGGGTTCTTCCTGGGCGCGCTCATCGGTCTCCAGCTCGGGCCGTTGCTGGCCCGCCAGTTCATCGACAGCGGGACAAGGGTGCTGGTCTCCCTGGTCGCGGTCTTCGGGCTCGCCGTGCTCGGTCAGGCGTTGGCCGGTTGGCTGGGCTCCCACCTGCGGCGCACGATCACCAACGACACCGCCAAGCGGGCCGACGACGTCGGCGGCGCATTCGTCTCGATCCTCGCGGTGATGCTGGTGGCCTGGCTGGTCGCGGTCCCGCTGGGCTCCTCGTCGCTGCCCTGGCTGGCCGCCTCGGTCAAGAACAGCGCGCTGTTGACCGTGGTGGACCGGGTCCTGCCCGACCAGGCCCAGGAGCTGTCCACCGCGCTGCGGGACACCGTCGACACCAACGGGTTTCCCGACGTCTTCAACGGTCTGGGCCGTACCTCGGCGCGGCAGGTCGCCCCGCCGGACCCGGCGCTGGCCGGCTCCCAGGTGGTGGCGAACAGCCAGCGGGCGGTGGTCAAGGTGCTGGGTTCCGCACCGAGCTGCTCGCGCCGGATCGAGGGTTCCGGCTTCGTCTACGCCGACGACCGGGTGATGACCAACGCGCACGTGGTGGCCGGCACCCGCTCCGTCGCGGTCGAGCTGCGCGGCGAACGGTACGACGGTGAGGTCGTCGTCTACGACCCCGACCGCGACCTGGCCGTGCTGTACGTGCCGGGGCTGCCCGGCCCGTCCCTGCGCTTCGCCGCCGGGCAGGCCGGCAGCGGCGCGGACGCGATCGTGCTGGGTTTCCCGCTCGACGGCCCGTACGACGCCCGGCCGGCCCGGGTCCGGGACGTGGACCGGATCGAGGGCCCGGACATCTACAACGCCAGCAAGGTCAACCGGGAGATCTACACGATCCGGGCGCTGGTCCGCAGCGGGAACTCCGGTGGCCCGCTGGTCTCCTCCAACGGCCTGGTGCTCGGGGTGATCTTCGCGGCGGCGGCGGACGACCCGAACACCGGTTTCGCGGTGACCGCCGAGGAGGCCCGACCGGTGGCGCTGGCCGGCGCGGAGCGTACCCGTGGGGTGGGCACCGGCGACTGCACCTGACCCGACCGTCGACGCCCCGGCCGGCCTGGGCCACCGGGCGGAGCACCCGCTTGGCGACCCGGGCGGCGATGGCGGACATGGCCGCGCAGTACCCCGGCCGGTGGGCCGCTATCCGTGCGGGCCCGGCGGGCCGGCCAGTTCCGGTGCCACCCCGTCGACCGTGGCCCGGGAGGCCGGCAGTCCGGCCTGCTCCCGCCAGGTGCGGAACGCCGCCGAGGTGGCCGCCACCACCGCCATCCCCAGCAGGCAGCCGCCGAGCACGTCGCTGACCCAGTGCACGCCCAACGCCACCCGGCTCAGCCCGGTCACCCCGACCAGCAGCACGGCGGCCGTCCAGAGCAGCACCCGGGCCACCGGGCGGTCCCGGGTGAACGGCAGGAACACCAGCAGCAGCACCCCCGCCGCGAGGGTCGCGTTCAGCGCGTGCCCGGACGGGAAGGAGAACCCGGCGGCCCGGGCCACCGGATCGAGCAGCTCCGGCCGGTCCCGGCCGACGAGCAGCTTCAGCAGCGCGCCGAGCGCCCCGCCGACGACCATCGTGGTGACCACCCAGAGCGCCAGCCGGCGGGCCCGGCGGCACCACAACCACACCACCACGACCAGCGCGGCCACCCGCAGCGGACCCGGTGAGGCCAGGTGCGTCCACGCCTTCATCGCCCGTACCCACACCGGATGGTCGGCGGCGAACCGGTGCAGGGCGTCGGTCACCGCCGCGTCCAGGCCGTGCAGCGGCGGCCAGGCACCCACCACCAGCACCGCCAGCAACGCGAACGGCACCAGCAGCAGGAACGCCGCCACCGACGCCAGGGTCAACCGCAGCCCGAACGAGTGGTCCCGGTCCAGGCGGCGGTCCCGCCAGGACCGGCCCGACGGGGGTACGGAGGTGCGCGGACCGGAGGAACTCATGCGACCTGCTCTACCCACCCGTACGCGGAATCAGGCCCGGCTCAACGACCCCACAGCCGGAACCGGCGGACCATCAACGCCACCCCGGTGACCAGGGCGACCATCACGGCGACCCCGGTCCAGAGCCGGCGGGGGGCGGCATCGTCCGCACCGCCGGCCGGCTGGGCCGTCCACCGGGTGTGCTGTCGTGGCGCGGTGAAGCCGAGCGGGTCGCTGCCGGTGCCGCCGGCCCGGGCATCCTCGGCGGAGCCGGGGGCCGGGCCGAACCCGACCACCCCGGGGGAGTCGTTGTCGTCCAACGGGTTCCGGTAGACCAGCGGCACGTCGGCGGTGAGCGCGGCGACCGGGTCGACCAGGCCGTACCCGAAGCGGTCGTCCCGGCCGGTGGGGCCGATGTCCTTCGCGGTGCTCAGCAACCGGTTCACCACGTCCCCGGCGGACATCTCGGGGTAGCGGGCGCGGACCAGGGCGGCGGTCGCCGTCACCAGCGGCGCGGCGAAGCTGGTGCCCTGCACCCCCCAGTAGTTGCTCGGTGGGCGGGCCCCGACCAGGCCGGTCGCCGGGGCGGTCAGCATGGTGGCGTGACCGGTGATCGAACCGGACCAGAGGTTCTCGCTGTCGCGTTCCAGGCCGGCCACCGCGATCACCCCCGGCTCCCGCGCCGGGTACCAGACCTTCGACGTGGTGGACGTGGCGACGTTGCCGGTGCAGGCCACCACCACCACGTCCCGGGCGAACGCGTAGTCCAGCGCGGCGGCCAGGGCCGGGCTGTCGCCGCTGCCGCCCAGGGACAGGTTGATCACGCGGGCGCCGTTGTCGACCGCCCAGCGCACCCCCTTGGCGACGATCATCGCGTCGTCGTAGCGGTTCTCGTCGTCGAGCACCCGGACCGGCAGGATCCGGGCGTCCGGCGCGAGCCCGACCACCCCCCGCCGGTCGTCGCCGCGCCCGGCGATCAGGCTGGCCACCGTGGTGCCGTGCCCCACCGGGTCCGGCTCGTCGCCGCCGGCCGGGGAGACCAGATCCATGCCGGGCAGCACCTGGCCGACCAGGTCGGGGTGGGCACCGTCCACCCCGGAGTCGATCACCGCCACCGTCACGCCGCGTCCGGTCGAGGTACGCCAGGCGGTGGCCGCGTCCAACTCGTCGAGCTGGAACTGGTCGTCGCGGACCCGGTCGGCGCGGGCCCGCACCGGGGCGAAGTCGGGCTCGGTCAGTGGGGTGCCGGCGCGCGGCCCGGCCAGCGCGCCCGGTCGGCCGGCCACCGTGGAGACCGCCGACGGGGCCAGACCGGCGACCGGGGTCGTGGCGGCGGCGGGTGGTGGGGCCGTGCCCAACACGGTGACGGTGGTCGCCGCGACGCCGAGCAGCGCCCGCCCGGCGAACCGGTGCAGCGCCGTCGGGGAGCCCTGCCCAACCCTGGTCACATCGTCAGCCATTCATCACGGGACACCTGCTGCACGGAGATTACCGGTTCCCCCCGCCGACACGGCACGTTCCGGCACACCGGGATCACGGTGGCGGCAGATGGGCCAACTGCACGAGGCGTACGCCCTCGCGTCGGGTGACCAGCCGGCCACGCCCCGCCGGCAACGGACCCGGCCGGACCGCACCCACCAACTGCCCCTCGTCCGGGCTGCCACTCATCACCAGCCCGGCGGTGGACAACTCGCGCAGGCGCTGCACGATCGGCTCGTACTGGGAGCGGCCGGCGCCACCGCAGCGGCGGGCCAGCACCAGGTGCAGACCGACGTCGCGGGCCTGGGGCAGGTGCTCCTCCAGCCCGCGCAGCGGGTTCGCCGGACCGCTGGCCACCAGGTCGTAGTCGTCGACCAGGATGAACAACTCCGGACCGGACCACCAGGAGCGGTCCCGCAACTGTGCCGGGGTGACCTCCGGGCCGGGCAGCCGACCCTGCATGTAGCCGGCGACCGACTCGATCAGCTCGGTGGTGTGCGCCGCCGCCGTGCCGTACCCGATCAGGTGGTCGGTCTCGACGGTGCCGAGCAGGCTGCGCCGGTAGTCGACCAGGATCACCCGGGCCTGCTCCGGGGTGAACCGGTCGATGATCGAGGTGGCCAGCGCCCGCAGGAACGACGACTTGCCGCACTCGGCGTCGCCGAAGACCACGAAGTGCGGCTCGGTGGCGAAGTCGAGCAGCACCGGGCGCAGGTCCGCCTCGGCGATCCCGACCGGGAACGCCAGGCCGGAGCCGGCGGCGGTGTCCAGCTCGGCGTACGGCAGCACCGGCGGAAGCAACCGGACCCGGGGCGCGGCCGGCCCCGACCAGGCGTCCACCACCGCCTTGACCAGATCGGCGGTGTCCCCGCCGGCGAGCTGCGGCAGGGCGGTGAGCAGGTGCAGGCTCTGCGCGGTGATCCCCCGCCCCGCCTGCTCCGGCACCCCGGCCGCCGCCGTCCGCTTCACCACCGAGTCGGACGGGTCACCCAGGCGCAGCTCCAACCGGGACCCGAACAGGTCCCGGATGCCGGGCCGGAAGTCCAGCCAGCGCACCGCGCTCGCCACCACGTGCACCCCGTACGACAGGCCCCGGGTGGCCAGGTCGGTGATCAGGGGTTCCAGGTCGTCGTACTCGCCACGCAGGGTGGCCCAGCCGTCCACCACGAGGAACACGTCACCGAACGGGTCGACGGTGGGCTGACCGGCGTCGGCGAGCGTCCGACGCCGCTTGCGCCACGCCGCCATCGACTCCACCCCCAGCTCGGTGAAGCGGCGTTCCCGCTCGGCCAGCAGGGTGGCGATCTCCCCGACGGTACGCCGGACCACCGTCGGGTCCGCCCGGCCGGCGACCCCGCCCACGTGCGGCAGTTCCCGCAGGGCGGCCAACCCGCCGCCACCGAAGTCCAGGCAGTAGACCTGCACCTCGGTCGGCGTGTGGGTGAGCGCCAGCGCGCAGATCAGCGTCCGCAACGCGTGCGACTTACCGCTCTGCGGCGCGCCGACCACGGCCACGTGCCCGGCCGGCCCGCCCAGCGCCAACCACAGCAGGTCGCGTCGCTGCTCGTACGGCTTGTCGACGATCGCCACCGGCACCTGGAGGCCGCCGTGCAGCTCCGGGTTGGCGAAGCCCAGGCCACGCTGCGGGTCGACGCCGGGCGGACCGAGCAACTCGTCCAGGGTGGGCGCGTGCTCCAGCGGCGGCAGCCACACCTGGTGGGCCGGTGGCCCCTGCCCGGCCAGCCGGCCGACCAGCGTGTCGAGCAGGCTCTCGGTGTCCTCCTCGACGGCCGGCAGGGCCACCGGGGCGACCGGTTCCGGCACCGGCACGACGTGGGTGGAGAAGGCGAGCAGCCGGACCGCGCCGCCCGCCCCGCCGCCGGTCACCCCGCCCCGCCGCCGGACCGGGCCGGAGACGTAGGCGGCCCGGAACCGGACCAGCGGGTCGGTGCCGGCGCGCAGGTAGCCGTGCCCGGGGGAGCGGGGCAGCTCGTGGGCGTCCGGCACCCCGAGCACCGTCCGGGACTCCAGCGCCGAGAAGGTGCGCAACCCGATCCGGTACGACAGGTGGGTGTCCAACCCGCGCAGCCGCCCCTCCTCCAACCGCTGGCTGGCCAACAGCAGGTGCACGCCGAGCGACCGGCCCAGCCGGCCGATCTGTACGAACAGGTCGATGAAGTCGGGCTTGGCCGACAGCAGCTCGGAGAACTCGTCGCAGACCAGCAGCAGCGACGGCAGCGGGGCGAGCGGCGCGCCGGCCGCCCGGGCCCGTTCGTAGTCGCGCAGGCTGGCGAAGTTGCCGGCCCGGCGCAGCAGCTCCTGGCGGCGCATCAGCTCGCCGTTGATGGCGTCCACCATCCGGTCGACCAGCGGCAACGCGTCGACCAGGTTGGTGATCACGGCGGCGGTGTGCGGCAGCCGGTCGAAGGAGGCGAAGGTGGCCCCGCCCTTGAAGTCGACCAGGACGAAGTTGAGCTGCTCCGAGCTGTGCGTGGCGGCCAACGCCAGCACCAGGGTACGTAGCAGCTCCGACTTGCCGGAGCCGGTCGCGCCGATCAGCAACCCGTGCGGGCCCATCCCGTCCTGTGCCGACTCCTTGAGGTCCAGCTCGACCGCGCCACCGTCCACGCCGACGCCGATCGGCACCCGCAGCCGGTCCCGGGACGAGCGGGGCAGCCAGCCCTGGTCGGCGGTGAACCCCTCCGGGTCGCCGAGCCCGAGCAGTTCGGGGAGGCCGGGTTCGGCCCCGGGGGCGGCCTCGGTGCCCCGGCCGGCGGCGGCGAGCCGCAGCGGGGCGAGCCGTCGGGCGACCGCCTCCGCGTCGGCGACGTCCAGCCGGTCGGCGCTGCCCACCTCGGCGTGTCCCTCGGCCGACCAGGAGTGCAGGCGTCCGGCGCGCACCTCCAGCAGCAGGGCGAACCGGTCCAGCAGGCGCGGCGGCGGGGTGTCCAGGTCGAGCACGGTGACCGCGTCGATGCCGCCGTCGCCGGTCAGTTCGGTGGCGTCGGTCAGGTCGCCGCCGTCGAGGAGCACCACCACGTGCGGGCCGTCCGTGGCAGGCCCGGCAGGGCTGAACCGGGACCGGCTGGCCAGCACCTCGCCGAGCAGCCGTTCCAGCTCGACGGCGGAGCTGGTGACCAGCCGGACCGGGCCGAGCGCGTCGACCCGGGTCGGGTGGTGGGCGTGCGGCAGCCACTTCACCCACTCCCAGTGTCGACGCCGTTCCGGGCCGGCGCAGACGGCGACGAGCAACTCGTCGGGGGCGTGGAAGACGGTGAGCTGGGTGATCATCGCGCGGGCCAGCGCCTGCGCGTCGGGCGACCCGGTGCCGGGGCCGGCGTCCGCCGCCGGGCCGCCCGGCCGTCCGGTCCCACCCGGCTGCCCACCCCGGACGAAGACCCGGGCGAAGCTGCGCAGCGACAGTGCCACCGGCAGGTCCGGCACCACCGAGTACGCGTCGAGGAAGCGCCGCAGCGCCCCGGCGGTCATCGGCTCCAGTTCCTCCAGAGGGCGGGTGACCGGTGGGACCAGCGGGGTAGCCAGCGTCTGCGGCCCGACCGCGACCCGGACCACGCCGAAGTCCGGGTCGCCGGGTCGCCGCTCCCAGACCCGGTGGCTGTCCACCGTCGACCAGAGCCGGTCCGGGTCGGGATGCCGGTAGTACAGCCCGGCCCGCTGCTGCCGGGCGGTCTGCCGGACCCGTCGCCGCAGCGCGGTCAGGTGCCGCAGGTACTCCCGGCGGGCGGCCATCATCTCCGACTTCCTCGGCGTGCCGGAGGCGCTGCCCCAGGAGGTCATCAGCATCGCCACCGAGGAGAGCCCGAACATGCCGCCCACCACGTACGAGTAGGCGCCGCCGCCACGGCCGAACATCATCGCCATCGCCACCGTGCCACCCAGCATCGGCAGCACCATCAGCGCCTGCTGCCAGCGTCCGCCGGTGACCACGGGGATCTCCGGCGGGCCCTCCACGGGCAGCTCGCCGATCGGGATCTCCGGCGCGGGCCGGCGCGGTGGCCGCTTGATGACGACAGTGGACAAAAGGCACCTCCCTGTGGCGCTCGGTAACCCGAACCTGGCTCATCGTAGGTAAAGTGCGCGTCGTCCGTCAGCCACCGCTCCCGATCGATATGGAGTCCAGTCGATGACCACCGGGCTGGCCAGGGTCACCATCAGCGCCCCCGGGCGACGCGTCGACGTGGCCCTGCCGGAGCAGGTGCCGCTGGCCGAGCTGCTTCCCGAGGTGCTGCGGCACGCCGGTGCGGGGCTGGCCGACGACGGCGAGCGGCACGGCGGCTGGGTGCTGCGGCGCACCGACGGCGCGGTGCTGGTGACCGCGCAGGCGCTGCTGCCGCAGGGGGTGCGCGACGGTGAGGTGCTGCACCTGGTGCCCGCCCACGACCAGTGGCCCGAGTTGGAGTACGACGACGTGGTCGAGGCCATCGCCGACGGCGCCCGCCGCCGGGGCGTCGCCTGGTCGGCGTCGACCACCCGGGCCGCCGCGCTGGCCGGGGCGGGTGTCCCGCTCGCCGTGGGGCTGCTCGCCGTCCTGGCCGCCGGGCCGGGGCAGCCCGCCGGCTGGCCCGCGGCGGGCACGGTGGCGCTGCTGCTCACCCTCGCCGGCACGGTCGCCTCCCGGGCGTACGGCGACGGCCCGACCGGGGCCACCCTCGGTGGCTACGCCCTGCCGTACGCCGCGGCGGCGGGCGCCCTCGCGGTCAGTTCCGGGGACCCGGTCGGGGTGTTGCGGCCGCTGCCCTGGCTCGGTGCGCCCGAACTGCTCGCCGGTGCGGTGGCGCTGCTCCTGGTCGCCGTGCTGGGCCTGCTCGGCGTCGCCACCCGGTTGCGGGTCTTCGTGGCCGGTGCGACGGTCGGCGCGGTGGGTGCGCCCGCCGGCCTGGGCGGGCTGCTGCTCGCCCCGGCCGACACCGCCGCCGTGCTGCTCTGCGTGCTGGTCTTCGCCCTCGGGGCACTGCCGCTGCTGGCGATCCGGCTGGGCAAGGTGCCGCTGCCGCCGATCACCCTGCCGGACGGCCCGACGGGCGGCCCGGACGGGGTGCGGGACCTGCCGGACCGGGGCCGGGTGTACGCGGCGGTGGCCCGCAGCGAGGAGATACTGACCGGGATGCTGCTCGGGCACGCCACCCTGGTCGTCGCCGCCGTGCTGGTGCTCGCCGTCAGCGGCGGGGTCGCCGGGCGGGTGCTGGTGGCGGTCGGTGCGGCGGTGCTGCTGCTGCGTTCCCGGCTGTTCGTGGCGGTCCGGCACCGGGTGCCCCCGGTCGCCGCCGGGCTGGCCGGGTTCGCGGTGCTCGGCACGGTGCTCGCCGGCCGGTCGGGGACCCTCGGGCTGCTGGCGTTGAACGGGGGCGGGCTGCTCGTCGCACTGCTCGCCATCGCCGCCGGTACGACGTACGCCCGGCGGCCGGTCTCGCCGTACCTCGGTCGGGTGGCCGATCTGACCGACACCGTGCTGGTGGTGTCGGTGGTGCCGGTGGCCTGCGCGGTGCTGGACCTCTACGACGCCGCCCGGGGCCTGCTGGGCTGACCGCGCCCCCGGCCCGGCGGCGCGTGCGGACCGGGCGGCGGGTGACCGGGCGACGTGGCCGGCGGATGATCGGCCGGGCGGGCCACGACGAAGGCCCGGACCGCCGGGTCCGGGCCTTCGGTGGAGCTGGTGGGTCAGTGGGCGGCGCCGCCCTGCGCCTCGGCGTCCCGGGCCCGCTGGTAGGACGCGAGCACCTCGGCCTCGGCCTCGACCCGGCCGACCCAGGTCGCGCCCTCGACCGACTTGCCCGGTTCGAGATCCTTGTAGACCTCGAAGAAATGCTGGATCTCCAGCCGGTCGAACTCGCCCAGGTGGTGGATGTCGCGCAGGTGCTCCTGGCGGGGGTCCTCGTAGGGCACGCAGAGGACCTTGTCGTCGCCGCCCTTCTCGTCGGTCATCCGGAACATGCCGATGGTGCGGCAGCGGATCAGGCAGCCCGGGAAGGTCGGCTCGGGGACCAGCACCAGCGCGTCCAGCGGATCGCCGTCCTCGCCGAGGGTGCCCTCGATGAACCCGTAGTCGGCCGGGTACTGGGTCGACGTGAACAGGGTGCGGTCCAGCCGGATCCGGCCGGTCGCGTGGTCCACCTCGTACTTGTTTCGGTGACCCTTCGGGATCTCAACCGTGACGTCGAAATCCATCTCCCACGCTCCCTCGTCTGCCCACGCTGGCTGAACGGAACCACTGACGCCCCCGGTGCGGATGGAATGGCCACCCGTCGGCTCCGGACGCCGCATAGTCTTCGGACCGAAGTAGTGTCACCCAGGCGAGTTCGGCGGCGGGAGGAGGGGGTCGTGGGGAGGGAAGATTCACACTACCGCCCGGAGGGGGTTGACGGCCGGGGATCGGGCCGACCCGTGACCGGTGGGGCCACCGGCCGGGTCTCGGTGCCCGACGCGAACGTGCCCCGCCGCCCCGAGTCGGCTCCCGAGCCGTCGCCCGCTCCCGAAGCGCCGCGGGCCGCTGGTCGGGCCGCCGAGCATCCGCCGCCGCCGGCTTGGCGTCCGCCGTCGTCGGCCACCGCCGGTCGCGCGGTCGTCGGGTCCGCCCCGGTGTCGTCGCCCCCGTCCCCGCCGTCCGGCTCCGCCCCGGCCTCCGGTTCCGCGTCTGTTCCGTCCTCCGGCTCCGGGTCGGTCCCGCCGCACCGCGGCGCGGCGTCGGTCTCGTCGGTCTCCGCCCGTGGCGCTGCGGCGTCGCCTTCCACCCACCCGGTGTCGCCCGCCCACCCCGGGTCGCCCGCCCACCCCGGGCCGGTGTCACGTCCTGCGCACCCCGGGGCCGCAGCGGTCGCTGTGCCGCCGGGAGGTGGCGGCCCGCCGGTGCCCGGCGCGTCGCCGCGGCGTCGTCGACGGTGGCTGCCGGTGCTGCTGGTGGCCGTGCTGCTGGTCGGCCTCGCCGGGGCGGCGGTGGTGCTCCGTCCGGGCCCGGTCGCCGGTTGGCTGGGCGCGGACCCCACCCCGTCGGCCGCCGCGCCGCCCCCCGAGCCTGACCCGTCCCCGGTGCTCGCCGGCCCCGACGCCGCCGCCCCCGAGCCGACCCCCGCCGGGGTACGCGCCGCAGTCGAGCCGCTGACCGGTGCCGCCGCCCTGGGCAGCCGGGTCAACGTGTCGGTGGCCGACGTGGTCAGCGGCGAATCGTTGTACGCCAAGGGCGGCGACGACGGCACCGTCCCCGCCTCGGTCACCAAGCTCGCGACCGGGGTGACCGTGTTGAAGGCGCGTGGCCCCGGCTACCGGATCGCGACCCGCGCGCTCGCCGGGGCGAACCCGGGCGAGGTGGTGCTGGTCGGCGGTGGCGACCCGACGCTGGCAGTGGACAAGTCCGGCTTCTACCCCGGCGCGGCCCGGCTAGACACTCTCGCCACGCAGGTCAAGCAGGCTCTCGGTGGCACCGCCCCCACCCGGGTGGTGGTCGACTCCAGCCTCTTCCCCGGCCCGGTCCACGAGCCCGGCTGGGACGCGGACATCCCGACCGGCGGCTTCGGCGCGTCGATCACCGCGCTGATGACCGACGGCGCGCGTCGGGACCCGGTGCGGGCGCGGAAGACGTTCGCCGACAGCCACGGCGCGGCCGAGCGGTACGCCGAGCCGGACCTGGCCGCCGGCCGCTCCTTCGCCCGGCTGCTCGGCCTGCCGGAGGGCGGGGTGGTCCGGGGCACCGCCCCGGCGGCCGCCGGGGCGACGGCGAGCGGCGCCCCCACGCCCGGCACCGAGTTGGGCAAGGTCGAGTCGCTGCCGATGATCCGGCTGGTCGACATCATGATCACCGACAGTGACAACGTGATCGCCGAGGCGCTGGCCCGACAGGTCGCCCTGGCCCGCAACCAGCAGGCGTCGTTCACCGGCGGGGCGGCGGCGATGGACGAGGTGATCGGCGAGCTGGGCCTGCCGGCCGACGAGATCAGCCTTGCCGACGGCAGCGGGCTGTCCCGCAGTAACCGGATCAGCCCGTCGCTGCTCACCGACCTGATCGCGGTGGCCGGCAACGGCACGCACCCGGAGTTGACCGCGATCTTCGGCGGCCTCCCGGTGGCCGCCTGGTCGGGCACCCTCGGCACCCGGTACGAGTCGACGGACACCGCCGCCGGGGCCGGCGTGGTCCGGGCCAAGACCGGCACGCTGACCGGGGTGCACGCCATCGCCGGCCTGGTGACCACCCGCGACGGCCGGCTGCTCACCTTCGCCGTGCTCACCGACCGGGCGCCGGCCGGCGACCCGGAGGTCACCCGCGCGGCACTGGACCAGATCGCCGGCGCGCTGGCCAGCTGCGGCTGCCGCTGACCGCCCGCATGCCCTGACCTGCCCCGGCGGGCGGGGCGTGCCCTGACCTGCCACCGGGCGGCCCGTCGCGCGGAACCGGCCGGGGTGTCGCGGCGCGGGTACGGTGGGTGCCATGGCGCAGTTCGTGGACTGGGATCTGGCCGCCGCCACCGCGGGGGCGCTGAGCAAGTCGGGCCCCCGCGTGTCGTACGCGGAGGCCACCGAGGTGGTCGGCGACCTGCGCCGGCTCACCGACGAGGCGGCCGGGCACGTCGCCGACTACACGGGGCTGCGCCCGCAGGTGGGTCATCCACCGGTGCGGGTGGTGGACCGGCGCGACTGGGCGGCCACCAACATCGCCGGCCTGCGCGAGGTGATCACCCCACTGGTCAGCCGGCTCTCCGGCGACAAGCCGCCCGGCGTACTCACCGAGGCGGTCGGCTCCCGGCTCACCGGGGTGCAGGCCGGCACCGTGCTGGCGTACCTCTCCGGCCGGGTGCTCGGCCAGTACGAGGTCTTCTCCGCCGACCCGGGGCAGCTGCTGCTGGTCGCGCCGAACATCGTCGAGGTGGAGCGGAAGCTCGGGGCCGACCCGCGTGACTTCCGGCTCTGGGTCTGCCTGCACGAGGTCACCCACCGCACCCAGTTCACCGCCGTGCCGTGGATGCGGGCGTACTTCCTCGGTGAGGTGCAGGCGTTCGTGGATGCCTCACAGGGGACCGAGCATCTGGTCGAGCGGCTGCGCCGGGGGGTGTCCACGCTCTCCGACGCGGTACGGGACCCGGACGGCCGCACCAGCGTGCTGGACATCGTGCAGACCCCGGCGCAGCGGGCCGTGCTGGACCGGCTCACCGCGCTGATGACCCTGCTGGAGGGGCACGCCGAGTTCGTGATGGACGGCGTCGGTCCGCAGGTCATCCCCAGCGTGGAGCGGATCCGGGCGGGATTCAACCGCCGTCGTGAGGCGGGCAACCCGTTGGAGAAGGCGATCCGCCGGCTGCTCGGGGTGGACGTCAAGATGCGCCAGTACGCCGAGGGCCGCAAGTTCGTGCACGGCGTGGTGGAGCAGGTCGGGATGGCCGGTTTCAACAAGATCTTCGGTTCGCCGCTGACCCTGCCCCGGCTGGACGAGCTGGGTGACCCGGCCGCCTGGGTGGCCCGGGTGCACGGGCCGGCCGGCGCCACCCCGACCGCTGGCTGACCCGGTGGCCGGTCGGCCCCGATCCGTCGACCCGACCGGGGTCGGGCGGCGCGTCTCCGGTGCTCGTCCGGGGATGGCCCTCGCCCCGTCGGTGGCCGCCATCCGGGTCGCGGTACGCCGTGCGCTGGCCGGTCTGCCCGCCGAGGGGCCGGTGCTGGTGGCCTGCTCGGGTGGGGCGGACTCGCTGGCCCTCGCCGTCGCCACCGCCTTCGTGGCGTCGCGGCTCGGCCGACAGGCCGGTCTGGTGACCGTCGACCACGGGTTGCAGGCCGGCTCTGCCGAGCGCGCCGCCGCCGTCGCCGAGTGGGCCGGGCGGGCCGGGTTGGCTCCGGTCGAGGCGGTGGCGGTGACGGTGGCCGGGCGTCCCGGTGGCCCCGAGGCGGCGGCCCGGCAGGCCCGCTACCAGGCGCTGGCGGACGCCGCCCGACGGCACCGGGCCGCCGCCGTCCTGCTCGGACACACCCGCGACGACCAGGCCGAGACGGTGCTGTTGGCGCTGGCCCGGGGGGCCGGCCCGCGAGGGCTCTCCGCGATGCCCGCCCGGCGGGACCTGGCCGGGGTGCCGCTGCTGCGTCCCCTGCTCGACGTCACCCGGGCGCAGACCCGCGACGCGTGCGCGGCGCTGGGCCTGGCCCCGTGGCAGGACCCGCACAACACCGATCCGTCGTACGCGCGGGCCCGGGTCCGCGCCGACGTGCTGCCGGCACTGGTCGCCGCGCTCGGCGAAGGGGTCCTGGACAACCTGGCCCGTACGGCCCGACTGCTGGCCGCCGACACCGCCGCCCTGGATGACCTGGCCGCCGCCGCCCTCGCCGCCCCGCGTGGACCCCACAGTTCCCGGTGCGACGCGCCCCGGTCCGGGGGGCCCCTCCCTGACGGGTCGCGTACCGGCAGCCGCCCGTCCGACGAGTTGTCACCCGTCGGATGCTGGTCCGGCGGACCGCTGTTCGACGGGCTCCGGGTGCGGGACGGTGGGGGGTTGTCCGTCGTGGCGCTGGCCGGGTTGCCGGGTGCGGTACGCAGCCGGGTGCTGCATGCCTGGGCCCGGGAGTTGGGGGCCCCGCCCGGTGCGCTCTCCCACCGCCACGTCGACGCGTTGGACGCGCTGGTCACCGCGTGGCGTGGGCAGGGCGCGACGGCACTGCCGGGCGGGGTGCGCGTCTGTCGTCGGGGTGGTCGGCTGCTGCCCGTCGACTGAGTACGTCTCGGCCGGGGCGGTCGGGGTGGGGCAGGGACGGGAAGCGATGATCAGATTGCGTTTTCGCGTATCCGGGTCGGCGTGTCGTGGCTGTTCCCGCAATCTGATCATGAGGTATCGGGCTGCCCTCGCTCGCAGAACGACAGCTCGGTAGGGGTGGACCGGGCACCACCGGGGCGTGCCGGAGCGACGGGGTGGGCGGGTTCGTGGTGGTGCGGTAGACAGGGTGGATGGCGTACCCCCGGCGTGCCCTGTTCGCCCCGCACGGTGCCGTCTCGACCAGCCACCCGCTCGCGGCGGCTGCGGGCCTGGCCGTGCTGCGGCGCGGCGGCAACGCCGTCGACGCGGCGCTGGCCACCGCGATCACGTTGACCGTGGTGCAGCCGCCGTCCAACGACATCGGTGGTGACCTGTTCGCCATCGTCTGGGACGGCGACCGGCTGCACGGCCTCAACGCCGCCGGGCGGTCACCGGCCGCGTTGACCCGGGAGATGGTGCTGACCGCCACCGGCGGGGTGTCGGCGACGCCGGTGGACGCGCTGGGCGGCGCGCAGGCGCGCGGGCCGGCGATGCCCGCCCGGGGCTGGTTGCCGGTGACCGTGCCCGGTGCCCCGGCCGGCTGGCGGGACCTGCACGACCGGTTCGGCGTGCTGCCCTTCGCCGACCTGTTCACCGACGCGGTCGGGTACGCCGAGGACGGCCACCCGGTCTCCACCGGCACCGCCGCCACCTGGGCGCGGGCCCTGGCGCAGCCCGCGCCGACGGGTGCCGGGCACACCGAGTTCGACCGGATCTTCACGGTGGCCGGTCGGGCCCCACGGCCCGGCGAACGCTGGCGCAACCCGGCGGCGGCCCGCACGCTGCGGCTGATCGCCCACAGCGGCGCGGACGACTTCTACCGGGGCACCATCGCCGAGGCGCTGGACCGGCACGCCGCCCGTACCGGCGGATTCCTCACCGCCGCCGACCTGGCTGCCCACACCTCGACCTGGGTCGACCCGGTCAGCGTCCGCTACCGGGGGCACGAGGTGTGGGAGTTGCCGCCACCGGGGCAGGGGCTGGCCGCGCTGCAGGCGCTGGGCGTCCTGGACGGCCTCGACCCGGCCGCCGACCCGGTGCAGCGGGTGCACCGGCAGGTGGAGGCGGTCAAGCTCGGCTTCGCCGACGCGCACGCGCACGTGGCCGACCCGGAGCGCGCCACCGTGCCGACGGCCGGCCTGCTCGATCCGGGCTACCTGGCGGCGCGGCGGGCGTTGCTCACCGACCGGGCCGGTGACCCGGTGGCCGGTGATCCGGAGCGGGGCGGCACCGTCTATCTCTGCACGGCCGACTCCGACGGCCTGATGGTCAGCCTGATCCAGTCCACCTACCTGGGGTTCGGCTCGCGGGTGGTGCTGCCCGGGTACGGCTTCGCCCTGCAGAACCGGGGCACCGGATTCCGGCTCGATCCGGGGCACCCCAACGTGGTCGGGCCGGCCAAGCGGCCCTTCCACACGATCATCCCGGGCTTCCTGACCCGCGACGGCGCACCGGTCGGGCCGTTCGGGGTGATGGGTGGGCACATGCAGCCGCAGGGGCATGTCCAGCTCGTTGCCGCGACCGTCGACGACGGCCGCGATCCGCAGGCTGCTCTCGACGCCCCCCGCTGGTACTGGCACGCCGGCCGGACCCTGCTGGTGGAGCCGACCCTGGCGGCCGAGCCCGGCCTGGTCGCGGGGCTGCGCGCCCGGGGCCACGAGGTCACCGTCGCCGACGAGCCCTCGGTCTTCGGGTACGGGCAGGCGCTGTGGCGTGCCCCGGCCGGCGGCTGGGTGGTCGGCGCGGAGCCCCGGGTCGACGGTGCGGCGCTGGGCTACTGACCCCGGCCCGGGGTGACCTCGACCGGACGTGGGTCAGCCGGTGGGGATGCGGTCGCGGAAGGTGGTGCGGTAGCCCTGCGGGGTGGTGCCGACCCGGCGGGCGAAGTGGTGGCGCAGGGCGGCGGCGTCGGGGAACCCCGAGCGGCCGGCGACGCTCTCCACGCTGAGCCGGGTCTCCTCCAGTAGCCGGCGGGCCAGCAGCACCCGCTGGTTGGTCAGCCAGTCGTGCGGGGTGGTGCCGGTCTCGGCCCGGAACCGGCGGGCGAAGGTACGCGCGGACATCCCGGCGCGGGCGGCCAGCTCGTCCACCGTGGTCGGCTGGTCCAGGTGGCCGATCAGCCAGCTCAGCACCGGTTCGAGGGTGGGCGCGTCGGGGGTGGCCGGGATCGGTGCCTCGATGTACTGGGACTGGCCGCCGTCGCGGTGCGGGGGGACCACCATGCGCCGGGCCAGCCGGGTGGCGGTGACCGAGCCGTGTTCCTGGCGGACCAGGTGCAGGCAGGCGTCGATGCCGGCGGCGGTGCCGGCGCTGGTCAGCACCGGCCCGTCGGCCACATAAAGGCTGTTGCACCGGACCCGGGCCGACGGGTGCCGGCGTTGCAGCTCGTCGGCGTACTTCCAGTGGGTGGTGCACTCCCGGTCGTCGAGCAGACCGGCCGCGCCGAGCACGAACGCCGCGGAGCAGACGCTGAACACGTAGGCCCCCCGGTCGGCGGCGCGGCGCAGCGCGGCCAGCACCGCCTCCGGCACCTCACCACCCTGGGTGTACGCGGGGACCGCGACCAGGTCGGCGTCGTCGACCGGGGCGAGGTCGGCGTGCGGGGTGAGGTCGAAGCCGGAGGCGGTGCGGACCGGGCCGCCGTCGGCGGTGCAGACGGTGAACCGGTAGCCGGGGAACCCGTCTTCGGTGCGGTCGGTCCCGAACACCTCGGTGAGCACGCCGAGTTCGAAGACGGCGACCTGGTCCAGGGCGATGACGGCCACCGATCGAATCATGTGACGAGGGTAACCGGACAGGTGGCAGAAAATCGAGGGGGTATGGCGTTACTGCCACTGTCCCGGCCCGTTGTCACGGGCGGAGACTGGCATCAGTCCGGTGCGCACCGGCGGCGAAAACCACTCAGATCCCAGGAAAGTGAGCGCCGCCATGGAGTTCCTGCTGCTTCTGTTCTTCCTCGTCGCGCTGGCCGTCGCCTCGGCGTTCGGCCTGACCGCCGACACCCGTGACTCCGCCGACTGGAAGCCCACCGAGGAGGGTCGCCGCTGGCGGTCCCGCGCCTGCTGAGGTGTTTGCTCCCGTTGTGCCAGAAAAACCCGCGGTGGGACCGCGCCGAAAGGTGCGGCCCCGCCGACGCGGGCCGTCCGGCGTACGGCAGGCTAGGAGCATGGCTGACGGCTCCTGGTACGACGCCGACATCGATCACGTGATCATCTCCGAGGCGCAGATCCGCGAGAAGACGGCGGAGCTGGCCAAGCAGGTCTCGGCGGACTACGCCGGGGTCACCGACGGACTGCTGCTCGTCTGCGTACTCAAGGGTGCGGTCATGTTCATGGCCGACTTCGCCCGGGCGCTGGGTCGGCAGGGCCCACCGGTGGAGCTGGACTTCATGGCCATCTCCTCGTACGGCCAGGGCACCACCTCCTCCGGCGTGGTGCGCATCCTCAAGGACCTGGACCGGGACATCGCCGGCCGGCACGTGGTGGTGGTCGAGGACATCGTCGACTCCGGCCTGACCCTGTCCTGGCTGCTGCGGTACCTGGAGTCCCGGTCGGCGGCCAGCGTCGAGGTGGTGGCCCTGTTCCGCAAGCCGGAGGCGGTGAAGGTCCCGGTCCCCGTGAAGTACGTCGGCTTCGACATCCCCACCGAGTTCGTGGTCGGCTACGGCCTCGACTTCGGTGAGCGCTACCGCGAGCTGCCGTACGTCGGCGTGCTCAAGCCCGAGGTCTACGCCCGGGCCTGACTTCCGCTCGTATCGGTCGTCATCGAGCGGACGTTCAGCGGGCTCCCAGCCAGTCCGACTACGGTAGGGGTGGGTGGCGTGGGGGCAGCTCCGCGCCCGGCACCCCGACCGCGTGACCGGGCGGTCGACGGAGCCGGTGCGCAGTTCCCCGCCACGTCGGCTGAGACCCCGGTTCGCCGTCCGCGTGAGTGCCGGGCTCGCAGGCTCGCATCTCGGGGTCACGAATGTCCCCGACTGCGGGGCTCGCAAGCTCGCTCCTGGCGCGCACGGTGTACCGTCGAATGACCGCGGTGCGGCAGTTCGCGCGCCCCGGGGTCGAGGCCGGCCCGCACGGCGGCTCGACGCCGCCATCGGCGGCGACACCATTCAGACGGTCAGGACGTCGATCAGGAGGATGCGGGCGCCTCGGCGCTCGACAACAGCATGGAACGTACGCGTTTCTTCCGCCGACCGGTGGTCTGGATCATCCTGGTCATCCTCGGCGCCGTTGTGCTCAGTCAGCTGTTCACCGCTGGTCCCAGCTACCACCGGGTGGACACTTCCGTTGCGCTCGACCAACTGCACACCGCCAAGATCAACAAGGTCGTCTTCCAGGACAAGGAGCAGACGCTCCAGCTCAACCTGGCCGAGAAGACCAAGTTCGGCGACACCACGACCGACCGGATCGAGGCCCAGTTCCCGTACCAGGCCGGCGAGCAGGTCTGGAACGAGGTCCTCGAGGCCAAGGCGGCCAACCGGGTCACCGGCCCGGCCGACGCCAAGGTGTCGTCCGACAGCATCTGGGTGAGCCTGCTGGTCAACCTGCTGCCCATCGTGCTGCTCGTGCTCCTGCTGCTGTTCTTCATGTCGCAGATGCAGGGCGGCGGCTCCCGGGTGCTCAACTTCGGCAAGTCCAAGGCGAAGATGATCACCAAGGACACCCCGAAGACGACCTTCGCGGACGTGGCCGGGGCCGAGGAGGCGGTGGAGGAGCTCCACGAGATCAAGGACTTCCTCCAGAACCCGGCGAAGTACCAGGCCCTGGGTGCCAAGATCCCGAAGGGCGTGCTGCTCTTCGGCCCGCCCGGTACCGGTAAGACGCTGCTGGCCCGCGCCGTGGCCGGCGAGGCCGGGGTGCCGTTCTACTCGATCTCCGGCTCCGACTTCGTGGAGATGTTCGTCGGTGTCGGCGCCAGTCGGGTCCGTGACCTCTTCGAGCAGGCCAAGGCGAACGCCCCGGCGATCGTCTTCGTCGACGAGATCGACGCCGTCGGCCGGCACCGTGGCGCCGGCATGGGCGGTGGCCACGACGAGCGTGAGCAGACCCTCAACCAGCTGCTCGTCGAGATGGACGGCTTCGACACCAAGGGCGGGGTCATCCTGATCGCCGCCACCAACCGGCCGGACATCCTCGACCCGGCGCTGCTGCGTCCGGGCCGCTTCGACCGGCAGATTCCGGTCGACGCCCCCGACATGGAGGGCCGCAAGGCGATCCTGCGGGTGCACGCCAAGGGCAAGCCGTTCACGCCCGACGTCGACCTCGACGCGGTCGCCCGGCGTACCCCCGGCTTCTCCGGGGCCGACCTGGCCAACGTGATCAACGAGTCCGCGCTGCTCACCGCCCGCAAGGAACAGCGGGCGATCAGCAACGACTCGCTGGAGGAGTCGATCGACCGGGTGGTCGCCGGACCGCAGCGCCGGACCCGGGTGATGAGCAACCAGGAAAAGAAGATCACCGCGTACCACGAGGGTGGACACGCGCTGGTCGCCTGGGCGCTGCCGCACGCCGCGCCGGTGCACAAGGTGACGATCCTGTCCCGGGGGCGTTCACTCGGGCACACCCTGGTCCTGCCGACCGAGGACAAGTACACCCAGACCCGGGCCGAGATGATCGACACCCTGGCGTACGCCCTGGGTGGGCGGGCCGCCGAGGAACTCGTCTTCCACGAGCCCACCACCGGCGCCGGCAACGACATCGAGAAGGCCACCCAGTTGGCCCGCGCGATGATCACGCAGTACGGCATGAGCCTGAAGCTCGGCGCGATCAAGTACGGCACCAGCGGGGACGAGCCGTTCCTCGGCCGCAACATGGGTCACGAGCGGGACTACTCCGACTCGGTCGCCGCGGAGATCGACGGCGAGATGCGGGCCCTGATCGAGTTGGCCCACGACGAGGCATGGGAGATCCTGGTGGAATACCGGGACGTCCTGGACAACATGGTCCTGGAGCTGATGGAGAAGGAAACCCTCTCCACCGCCGACATGGCCCGGATCTGCTCGCGGGTGGTGAAGCGCCCGCCGATGGCCCCGTACAACGGCTTCGGCAAGCGTCTGCCCTCCACCGAGCCACCGGTACTCACCCCGGCCGAGAAGGAGAAGCTCGCGGCGCAGGCCACCGCGGACGGCATCTCCGTCGGCGGCTCCTCGAACAACTCGGACGGTCTGCACTGAACCCCGACGCCGCGGCCAGCCCCGACAACCCGGGGCTGGCCGCCTCGTCCACCGAGCCCGGTGACGAGACGCTCGACCACGTCGCCGCCCGGCTGATCAGCGGTAAGCTGAACGGCCGCCCGATCGAGGACGCCATGGACCTCGGCCGGATCGAGAAGGCGGTCCGCGAGATCCTCATCGCGGTCGGGGAGGATCCCGACCGCGACGGTCTCCAGCAGACCCCGGCCCGGGTCGCCCGGGCGTACGCCGAGCTCTTTGCCGGCCTGCGGGTCGACCCGGCCCAGGTGCTCAGCACCACCTTCGAGGCCAACCACGAGGAGCTGGTGCTCGTCCGGGACATCGACGTGATGAGCCTCTGCGAACACCACCTGCTCCCGTTCCGGGGCAGCGCGCACATCGGCTACATCCCCGGCCCCGACGGCCGGATCACCGGCCTGTCCAAGCTGGCCCGGCTGGTCGAGGTCTTCGCCCGCCGCCCGCAGGTGCAGGAGCGACTCACCTCGCAGATCGCCGACCTGCTGATGAGCAAGCTGCAACCGCGCGGCGTGATCGTGATACTCGAATGCGAACACATGTGCATGGCGATGCGCGGCATCCAGAAGAGCGGCGCCAAGACCATCACCTCGGCCGTCCGCGGCGTGCTCCAACACGACGCGAAGTCCCGCGCCGAGGCGATGTCGTTGATCATCCCCCGCTGAGCCGCCGGCCCGGCCGACGCCGCCCGGATCAGCCGGCCAGTAGCGCCAGCATGATCCCGGCGGCGACCACCACCGCCGGCACCAGGCAGGTCAGCAGCCCCAGCCGGGGAGTGTGGTCCCACCGACCGTCCGGCCCCGGGGGGAACAACCGGCTCACCCCCACCCGACCGGCCGCGAACGCCACCGCCGGCATCGGCAGGCCCACCAGCAGCGCCACCACACTCACCGGGCCGGCACCCGCCGTCAGGAACAGCACCAACTGCACCACCGGCACGACCAGTGCCAGCGGACCGTACACCAGCAGGTTGCGCCACCGGGGCGGCCAGGCCGCCGGACGCGGCGCACCGCGCGCGGCCAACGCCGCGTCCGCGCCCTCCGCCCAGCTCTGCGCCCTGCGCAGGCCGGCCAGCACCGCCGCCGGACCACCCACCATTGCCCGGGCGGCCTCGGTCAGCTCCGGTGGCGTCGGGGCCAACGAGATCGCCGGTACGCCCAACTCGCGCAGTCTCGCCTGCTGCGGCGCCAACCGGGCACGTACCCCGGTCAGCTCCGCACGGGCCGCCTCCACGGCGCGGGACTGCGCGGCGGCGGCCGTCGCGGCACCCCGGCGTACCCCGTCGAGCTGGCGGGCGGCGGCCAGGTAGTCGGTCCAGGCGGCGGCCACCGACGGGGCCGGTTCCCCGGCCGGCCGCTGGCGGACCGGTGCCACCGTCACGGCGTCATCGATGCTCACGCCCGACGCCCCTCACGATCAGCCACGCCCGGTCCCCTTCGCGGTCGGTCACCTGCGGTCCTCCTGGCGGGCGCTCCCGTGCGGTTCCCCGCACGGGCAGGCCCGGCCTGATCCCCGCACGGGCCCACGCCACGGCGGGCCGCCCCATCGTCCGCAGGGCCGGTCACGGCTGGTCCTCCTCGTCGGCGAACGGCACCAGCACCGTGCCCCGGTCGTCGGCAGTCTCCCAGAGGACCACCCGTCCGGGCCGGGGACGCCACTGCACCGGATGCCCGAAGAGCGGGGCAAGTTGCGCGCCCGGCACGTCGACCGCAGCGACCGTGGCCAGCTTTCCCACCTCGCCGTCCGGCTCCACCAACCCGGCGAACGGCGGAACCGTCCGCCACCAGCCGAGCAGGTGCCGACCTGCCGGTGGACCCTCCCGCAGCAGAGCGCGCAGCCGGTCCGGCGGCAGCTCCTCCGCCGCAGGCGCGTCCACCCCGAACACCACCAGGTAGGTCGGGTCGGGACCGGCGGCCGCGGTCAGCAGCCCGGGCCCGTCCACCGTCGACACCCGATGACGCTCGCCCAGCTCGGCGGCGAGCGCGGCGGCCAGGGGGGCGAACCCCTCGGCCAACGGGGCGATCACGAACTCCGCACTGCCCGGCGGATGGTGCGCGGCGGTGCTCCGGGCGGCCGCCGCCAGCAGCGTCGCCGCCGCCGAACCCGGCCCGAGGACCGCCAGGTTGCGCCCCGCCACCGGACCCAGCGGCACCGCCACGGTCGTCCGCGCGACGTCCACCGCCCGACCCAGCAAAGCCGCCGGAGCACCGGACCGCCCGGCGACGGCAGCCCGCATCCGCGGGTCGTTGCGCAGCAACGGCCGGGCCCACCCGGCGAAGACCACCGGCGGTACGGCACCTTCCGGCCGCGCCGCGAACAGGCGATGCCGCAGCCGCTCGACAACCTCGGGGGCGTCGTGCGGATCGGGGAACCGGACCAACCGCTCGTGCCCCCGGGTCGCGCCGCGCGGACCGCCCAACCCGCCGGCGGTGTTCACCACCGCGCTGCCCACCGCCAGACCGGCGGCGGCGTCGTTGGTCGGCATCAGCACCGCACTGCCACCGGCGAGCGCCACCCGCACCGGGAACTGCCCCAGCACCGAGTCCCGGGGCGCAGAACCCGCACCGACACCCAGGTCACCGGCGCCGGCCAGGACCAGATGGACGCCGTACCCGCGCCCCGACCGGGCCAGCCCGTCCAACCGGGCCAGCACCTCGGCGGCCACCGGGTCCCGATCCGACAGCAGCAGCGGAAAATTGTCGATGACACAGACGACGCGGGGCAGCACCTGATGGTCACGCAGCTGCGCGAACCGCTGACCACCGGCCCGCGCCGCTGCCTCCTCCCGCCGATGGATCTCCGCCGCCAACTGGTCGAACAGGTCCCGGACGTACTCCGGGTCGGCGGCCATCCCCGCCGCGCGGACCTGCGGCAACCACGATCGGTCCCGCTCGGTCTGGAGGAACTCCACGAACGACTCGCCGTCGCCCAGGTCCACCAGGTACAGCGCCAGCTCGTCCGGGCCGTACCGGGCGGTCAGGCCGAGCAGGGCGGTGGTCAGGAACGCCGACCGGCCCGCATCCGACCGGCCGCTGACCAGCCAGTGCGGGGTCAACTCGGTGAAGCCCACGGTGACCGGCCGGCCGCCGGCGTCCCCGACCGCGGTGGACAGGCCGTCGACCGACGTTGTCGTCCACAGCTCCGCGTCCTCGGGCGGCAGCAACTCGGCGAGGCTCAACCGGGAGCCTGCCTCCACCTGGTCGGCCAGCCGACGACAGACCGCCCCGATCAGCTCGGGGCCGGGATCCTCGTCGACGAGGACGGGGCAGTTCAGCCCACCCGGCGACTCGGTGCCCGGTCCGCTGAACGGGCTGCCCGGCGGATCACCCACCAGCGTGTACGAGGTGCGCAGCCGCACCGGCGTGGCCTGCGGCAACGGCGGCCGGCCGACCACCGGCCAACCAGCCACCACCAGATGCAGGCCGGCAACCCGACCCCGCTCGGCCAGCGCCACGATCCGGTCCAGATCGCTCGACCCGGTCGACTCGGGCAGCCCGGCGATCACCAGCAACAGGGTCCGATCATGTCGACGGGGTCGACCGTCCCCCGGGGAAACCCACTGCTCGGCCTCGGTGAGCACCGCCCGTAGCCCGGCCACGTCCGCCGCCGGTGGTGGCAGCAGACCCGCGTCGGCCAGCGCCGCGAACGGGGCGAAGACGCCGTCGCCCCCGGCACCTCCCGGTCTCGCGCCGTCGCCCCGGGCGCCGCCCGGGCCGGTGCCGGCGCTTGCGCCGACGTCGGGTCTGATGGCGGTGCCGTCGACGCCGCGCACCAGCAGACAGCCTGCGGGGGCGGCCGCCAGCATCCGCAGCAGTACGGCACGCAGCAGGCCGCGAACCCGGGGGTCCCGGACGTCCGCGTCGAGCGTCAGGTGCCCCGAACCGAGCAACGGCACCAGCGCCGGGAAACGTGCATCCTCCAGCGGCGCCGCCACCCCGATCCGCACGAAGGGCGGATTGTCCTCACCACACGGGGCGTCCGCCGACACGGTCTCCAGGGCGGCGCCGGCCCAGCCCGGTGCGAGCAGGGCGGCGGCGCTACGCAGCCGGTCCGCCAGTTCGTACTGGCGACGCTGGTCGGCGGGGGCCGGGCGGATCTCGTCGAGGACGGTGGTAGCCGCGGCAACGGTGGCGGCGGCGCGGCGGTGCAGGGCTGCGGCGCGGTTCGTACGAGCCTTCGGACCGGCCACCGCGTCCACCCCTCTTTCCGAGGCGCGTCCACCCCTCTGCCGAGGTGGGAAACTCCCCGACTGCAGACCGTATCCCAGCCTCGGCCGCTCCTCCGGGAAGCACGACGGTGATGCGCCGGGCTTGTCGCAAATGGCGGTGAACTCTCACCTCCCGAGGTTGTCCTGTCACGATCCGCAGCTTCCGGGGCATTGGGTACGAGGCGCCCAGCCGATAGCCTCAGGGGGTGGAATCAGTGCAGCCCCCCGCCGGTTCCCAGGTGTCCCGCGTACCGGCGCAGCGGACCCCGCCGGACCAGTTGGCACCCCCTGCGCCGCTGCCGGTGCCGCAACGGCGGCCCCGCCGGCTCCGGACCGTCCTCACCGTGGTGGCCGGGGTGTTGGCGTTGCTCTGCGTGGGAGGCGGGGTGACCGGCTACGTGCTGTACGAGCGAGCCGCCACCCCCGACCGGAGCGCCCCGGACGTCGTGGTGGACAACTACCTTCGCGAGTTCCTGGTCAACGACAACGACACCCGCGCGGAACTCCTCGTGTGCGACGATCCAGATCTCAAGGCGGTCGCAGCCCTGCGCGAAGAGTTGCGGCAGCGAGAGCAGAACTACAACGTCGTGGTGAGAGTTGGTTGGGGGCCGTTGACCAGGCTCAAGACATCCGCAGGCGAGTCCGTAACGACGACCTTGACAATTGCGGGCTCATCCGACGGTCAGCAGCGGAGCAGCCGCCGGGAGGACTGGACCTTCGAGGTAATCGATATCCGCGACGGTTGGCGAGTCTGCGGGGCCCGCAAAGGAGCCTGAGGTTCTTATTCGATCCATAGTAGGTGGACTGGGACTTCCAGGGTGGTGGGCGGCTGCCCACGCCAGGCCCAGCGGTACCACTCCAACTCCGGAGTCACCCGGACGCAGATGTCGCCGTCGGCACCGGAGTAGGACTCGGTCACTGCGCGAAGATCGCGGTGTTCCACAGAGTCCTCGACGCGCACCACTCGTCGGCCGCTGACCGCATCGGTCTCGAAGACCGGGGTGGGGGCCGGGTGCGTCGGTCCGTCCAGGGAGACCAGCCGGATCCCCTTGTCGTGGGTTGGGTCGACGGCCGAAGGTCGGGCTCCGACAGTCTCCACCCAGACCCTCTCCACGGGGACGAGCGGGGCGAAGACCTCCACCTGATCGGCCTCCGCCCGGTACCACTCGTGTTCCGGGATGACCGGCACATAGGTACGGCTTCCCTGCACCACTCGTTCGTCCGCGCGGAGGTCCCCCCGCCAGCCGAGGCCCGGCAGCCCCATGAGGACACGACGGCCACGTAGCTCGACTCGGCCGGTGGCGGGAACGATCTGGATCGGCCGTGGTGGTTGCGGTGCCCAGTCGGGCTGACCGGCGAAGGGATCCGGTAGCGGTCCGCTCATCGTTGCGGCAGCCTCATGCCCGGCCGTTCAGCGGTGCACCGCGCTGCCGCATGAACGGCACCGGGTTGATCCCGCCGGAGAAACTGCGGTCGCTGTCGACGTGCACCTCGAAGTGCAGGTGCGGACCGGAGGAGTTGCCGCTGCTGCCGACCAGCCCGATCACCTCACCGGCCTTGACGAGTTGCCCAGGAACCACCCGGGGTTTCTCGATCATGTGGCAGTAGCGGCTGACGTATCCGCCGGCGTGCAGAATGTCGACGAACCATCCGCATCCGCCCTTGCCGGGAAAGCCGTCGACGTCGCAGTTACGAACGCCGTTGTGGTCCGGGTCGCAGCGGGCAACCAGCACCCGACCGGTGGCCGCAGCGTGGATCTCGGTCCGCTTGCGGGCACCGATGTCCACACCGTTGTGACGAGGCCGGCTGGCGGTACGAAACCCGGAGCCGACTCCGCCGTCGATCGGCGCGGTCCACCCGGAAGCGGCGATGGCCTGTGCGGAGGCCCGGTCGCAGACCGCGCGCTCGGCGATCTGGACCGTCCGGGCGGCACCACCGGCCAGTGCGTTGACGATCTGGCTCGCGATGTCCTCGTGCTTGGCGTAAGCATCGGGGTAGGCGCTGATCTGCACTTTCTGCGCTGCCCGGGTCAGGGACATCCGGTCCCAGCCATCGACCTTCAGCAGCTTCTCGTAGAATTTGCGGGCCGCGTAGTCGGGACTCATCCGTTGCGTGACGCTACCCCAGCCGGCTCGCTGCTGGAACAGGCCGACGGAGTCGTGGTCGGAGCCGACACCCTCGTTGGGGATCCCACGGGAACCGGCGACGGTGCTGTTCGAGAGGTTTCGCAGGGCCGACTCCTGCATTGCCGTGGCCACCGCGATCACCCATCCCCGGGGTGGCACCTTCATGTCCTGGCCGACCTTGATGATGATCGCCGCGTTACGCATCTGACTGGCCCCGTAGACGGACATCCGCGGCATCTTGCCGGTGACGTTCACCTGGTGCTCGTCGTCGCACTGCTGCTCGTTCGACACCAGGCTTTCCTGGTCACCGCCAAGATTGGTCAGGAAGAACGCCGCGCTTCCACCACCGCAGCAGAGTAGGGCGAGGGTGCCGGTGAGCGCGGCGGCGACGGCACCAATCCGAATTCGGCGACGAGGCGGTTCTCCCGTTCCCGACATTCCAGCAGTCATTCCCGCTCCCAGTCCACGGCATCCACCAACCAGCGACCGTCGGGCGCAACCAGTTCCAGCCGCAGCTGTCCGCTCTCCAACGGAACCAACACCTCTGCGAATACCGCCGTCCGAGGACGGAGGGTCGGGGTGCCGGTGACCTTCTCGGCCGGCACCCCGGCCGGTTCGGCACCGGAGAGCTTCTCGGTGAGTTCGGGCGTCGACAGCGGTCGAAGGCTCGCCTGCCACTGCTCGGCGGTGGCGGTGCCTCCACCCAGCCAGGCAGTGGTGAACCGGGTGGCTGTCTGTTCGGGGGTCAGTTCGCCGGGTCGGGTACGTGGCGACTCCGGGGCTGGGGTGGCGATGACGCCGTCGTCGCCCGCCTCCGGATCGACTGTGGTGATCGGTTCACGCGGGCGGCTACTCAGCCCCGCCGTCAGGTCGCTGGGACCGCCCACCAGACGGGCCGTGCTGATCACACCGAGGACCAGCACGGCGATCCCGAGCGCGATCCCGAGGCGCGACCGGATGAGCCGGGTGAAGAGGAACTCAACTGCTCGCCGCATCACCGTCACCTGGCCTCGGAGCGAATCCTGGGACTGGGCTTGACCGGTGCTGGCGCAGCAGAGTCGGGTCGGTAGACCACGAACGACGGGGCCTCCTCCGGCACGTCCGGGTCGGTCCAGGTCGCGGGTGGACTCCGACGGGGGCGGGGCGCGACCTTGGGCGGGCCACTGTCACGTGAGGGCGACTTCGGCCCGGTCTCTTCGGCCCGTTCCCGGCCATCTGGCCGATCTCCCTGAACAGGTGCGCTGACGGTGGAGTGACTGGGGTCCTCCCGTCTGGCCTCGGGTCGTAGACCCGCCGGTTCCAGCGCGGCACCACGCCGCCGGGTGATTTTCGGCTCGGCCGTGCCACCAGGTTCGGCCACGTCGAGCCGGGCGGCGACGCGCATATCCCGGAAGAACCGACGGTGCCACGACCCGGCAGAGCCCACCGCCTCACTGCTGTCCTTGCCGCCCAGTTGGGTGATCCGTCGGTAGGGACGCAGCAGTAGCCAGCCGACCACACCACAGAGCCAGACCAGCACCACCTGGAGCCAGCCGGGCAGGGTGGGAGTGCTCATGATCAGGTCGACGGCGAACAGGTAGATCGCCGCACCGGTGCCGAAGATGGCGATGTTGAACACGGCGGCGACGACGGCATTCGCCAGTCGCCGCAGCCCGGCGCTGGCCGGGCGGAGTAGGCCGACCGTGCCCAGGATCGGAGCGGCGATCACCGCCCAGCGGAAGATCATGAAGCCGAGTAGGACCAACAGTGAGGCGGTGAGGTCGAACATGGCGAAGAGCAGCGAGGCGAGCACTGCGATGAACCCGGAGCCGATCCGGTCCATGTCCCGGCTGCCCTGCAGATATTCGTAGGCTTCCGGATTCTCGGCCTTGATCTGTTCGGCAACGGTCATCCATTGTTGCTGCTTGGCCTTGATGGTCGCCTCACGGGTGGCGGGGTTCTGCCGAAGCTTCTCCGCCTCTTCCCAGGAGAGCGATTTGGCATCGTAGAGGGCCGCTCCGTACTTCTGCGCAGTCTCGCTGTCCGCAGAGCCCAGGACGCCACGCAACCAGTTTCGGTACAACATCGACTCGGTGGCAGTATCGCTGGCACGAACGGCAGGAGGGCGATTGTCCTTGCACGCATCGGGATTGGGATCATCGCATTGGTCTGCCGGGGTATCGCGTGCAGCCGGACCGATCGCGTCGTGTACGACGCCCAGGGAGGTGATGAGTGTGCCGTCGGCTATGTTTGCGGACTTCACCGGCCAGGCTGCCAGCGCGGTCACTGCGACCATTACCAGCAGTGCCCAGCCTGCGGTGGTCATCGCATTGCTCATGTCCGACTGGCGGGAGCGCCAGAGCAGATACAGGCCCACCACGCAGAGCGTCACGATGCCGAAGACGCTGAATACCTTCTGGTAGACGGCCTTGGTCGCCTTCTCCACCAGTGGATCGGCCCAATCCCACATCGATCGCGGGTCCCAGGCGCGCTCCCGCAAGGCGTTCGAGGCACCCACCACTGCGGTGGCCATCATCAGTTCGCCGTTGGCGACGGTCGTGGTGAACTTGTAGTCCGGGTGGAGGACGGTCGAGGCGCATCCCCCCTCCACGTCGTACGTGTTGAAGCTGTAACCGCCGTAGCCGTAGTCGCTGTAGAGCCCCTTCGGCCCCGGGAGTTTCGACGCGTCGGGCCGGGAGGCGAACCACCCGGCCAGGCCGGAGTCCGGGGCTGAGGGAACCGGTGGCTTGCGGCAGTCCACCTCCGTCTCACTGACCTGCTTCAGTTTGGCGACGCAGGCGCGGAAGTCGGCCTGCCACTCCTTGGTGGTGCAGAGGTTCGCGGCGGCCTGTGCCGTCACGGGCGGTACGGCGTACGCCGGTGTGGCCCCGACCACCGGCCAGGCGATCGTGGCACCGGCGAGTACGCCGAGTGCGAGGAGGAGCGCCGTGATCCGTGCCCGGGCCCTCGCCATTGTCACGCCTCCAGATCAGCCAGGACGGTCGGCAATATCCCGGCGGCCTGAGCGACCGCTGCGGGGGTGGTGTCGAGGTGGTTCAGCAGCCCCTCGACGTACGACACGTCCACCCGGACCTTCTGCACCCGGCCGTCGACGTCGCGCATGACGAACTCGCGGAAGCCGAGCCGGGTCGCGGAGGTGGTGTCGACGGCGGAGAGGGAGGCCAGGGTGGCTTCATAACCGTCGTCGACCGGGACCCGGAGCAGCCGGAGCGCCTCGGAGGCGATCTCGGTGTCCTCGGCGATCCGGCCGACGAAGACGGTGGAGACGAGGTTCTGGACGTCGAGGCCGAGGATGTCCTTGGGGTTCTGTGAGGCGACCAGGGCGGCGAGGTTCCACTTGCGGGAGTCGCGGGCGAGCCGGACGAGGAAGGAGCGGCCGGAGCGCCACCCCTCCATGAAGTGTGCCTCGTCCAGTCCGACGAGTTTGCGGGAGGACATCGACCCGCCGTAGCAGCGGCGCACGGCGAGGCGGTGCGCGGTGTGCAGCATCGGCAGGGCCAACGCCTCCTCGGCCGACCAGTACTCGCGTTCGATCTTGAGGTCGGGCAGTCGGAGGCCGGCCATGGTGATCACGGTGAGCGCCGCGTCCGCGCCGAGCAGTCCTTCCGGCGGGCGGCCGAAGAAGAGCATGGCCAGCGGCATCTCGGCGGTGTCGAGCAGCAGGTGGGCCAGTTCCCGTCCGGCGTCGTCGTCGAGCCCCTGCAGGCAGGTGACCACGTCGTCCAGGGTGGATGTCTCCTCGGCTGGCACCTGGCGTACCGCGTGTCGGAACAGGGTGGCGGTCGATGCCTCCCGGGCCACCTGCGGCGGCACCAGCATCATGCAGATGTCCTGGACCAGCATGCGTCGCTCGGCCCGGGCGTTGGAGATCGCGATCTCGAACTCCCGGTCGCCCGCCGCGCCGGTGCTGAACTCGCTGCGTAGCGGGGTGGGGATGAGTGAGTACGGCGCCAGCGTCCCCGGCTCCGAGCCGGTCAGGTTGAGCACCCGGGCGTACGGCTTGAGCTCGGGCATGGCACAGAGCCGGGCCAGCGGCCCGGACGGGTCGAGCAGGGTGACCTGCACACCCCGTCGGGCGGCCAGGTAGCCGAGCGCGCCGAGCAGGGTCGACTTGCCACCGCCGGGTTCGGCGACGAAGACGGCGAGCCCGGAGCGCTCGCGTACCTCCATCGGGAAGTGCAGGTCGAGGAAGACGGGCCGACGGCAGGTCCCGGCGGTACGACCGATCAGGTCGCCCCGGCGGTCGCCGACGGTGGACGCCGCCTGGGGGAGCGCGGCGGCCAGCAACGGGACCGGCATCCGGCGGACGTAGCCGGTGTTGGCGATCGGCTCGCCGGGGATGAACTCCCGGGCCAGCCAGTCCTGGTTCTTCGGGTGTTGCAGGGAGATGCGCAGCTCGCGCGAGTAGAGCTGGATGAGCCGGCGGGCCCGTTCCATGCACTCCTCGCGGGTCCGGCCGCCGACGGCGATCCGGTGCCAGCCGTGCGCCCGTGCGGAGTCCACCGGCAGGCCGGTGGTCATCTCGTCGCCGATCACCAGCGCCCGCTTGGCGAGCCGTTCCAGCTCGGGTGGGGCGTCGATGCCGTGTTCGGCATAGTCGAGTTGCTGCGAGCGGATCATCCGTAGCCGGTGTTCGAGGTTACGGAAGGAGTCACCGGAGCCGAGGATGTCGACCCGGGTGGAGATCTCCATCGGCCAGGGCAGCCGCTCGTGGAAGTGCAGCCAGGGCTCGTGTCGTTCGGGGATCTCCAGCGGCTCCATCCGGCCGACCGCGAGCACGGCGACGTGCCGTTCCTCGCCGGTCATCCGGTTGACCAGCTTGACCGTCGTGCCGTACGGGGTGCGGTAACGCTCGACCTGTTCGGTGAGGGCGAGCAGGTCGCCGCGTTCCCACCGGCCGTTGGTCACCGGGGAGAGGGTGCCGGGCGGGGCCATGCAGAGGGCGACCGAGCGGTAGAGCAACCATTCCAGCTCCTGCGCGGTGACCCGCCGGCCACGCATGCCGAAGCTGCCCAGCACCTCGTCGAACTGTTCGACGGTGCGGCCCAGCTTGCGGCGTTCCCCATCGGCGGTGCCCTTGCCGAAGGCCCGCAGCAGCCGTTCGGTGAGGGAGTCGCCGAGCGAGCGCCGGGCGAAGGTGACCCCCAGGTAGGTCTGCCCCTCGGCGTGGTTGACCGACATCAGGTGCTGCTGGGCGGCGACCAGGTGGTCGGCCCAGCCGTGTGTGCCGGGGACGTCGGGCAGCGGCGACGCGGTGTGCGCGTCGATGGTGCGGGCCCACTCGTCGGCGGGGAACGGCCGGGTGGTGCGGCGCAGGTGCAGCCGGAAGCCGGCCAGGCCCGCGTACTGCTCGGAGATCGCGGAGAGCAGCGCCTCACGCTCGGCGTCCGGTCGGAACGCCCACCGGACCTCGGGGAGCCAGTACCAGGCGGTGACGGTGTTGGGGGTGAAGGTCAGGTGCCCGGCGATCTCGGTGATCGCCAGGTCGATCGAGGGGTCCCGGTCACCGAACTTGATCTTTGGTGGGCGTACCCGGACGGGCTTGGTCGCCTCGGTGCGGCGGCTCGCCGCACGTTGCCTCGGTGCGGCCAGTTCGCGGGAGCCGGGTTCGGCGGGTTCGGACCGGTCGGGCTCGGCGAGTGCGCGCCGGGCCGGTTCGGTGGTCAACGCGCCGACCGGGGTGGTCACGGCCTCCACCCGGACCGGCCCGGCCGGCTCCGGCCAGGCCGCTTCGGTGGCCTCCGGCCAGGCCGGCTCGACGTGCTCGGGCCAGGCCGCCGTGGTGGACTCCACCGGGGTCGGCCGGGGCCGAGCCGTCAGCGCCGCGTCCCGCCGGGCCTGCTCGGCGCTCTCTCGCCGCGACAGCTCGGCGGCCTCAAGCCGGGCGGCTTCTGCCGCCGCACGGCGGGCGTGTTCGGTGGCCTCGCGCTGCGCCGCGTCGGCGGCCTCACGCCGGGCCGTCTCGGTGGCCTCGCGCTGGGTCTGCGCGATCGTCTCCCGCCGGGCTGCTTCGACGCCTTCGCGCCGGGCCTGCTCGGCAGCTTCCCGGCGGGCTGTTTCGGCGGCCTCGCGCCGGCTGCGGTCGGCTGCCTCCCGGGCCCGTTCGGTGGCCTCCCGGCGGGCCCGTTCGGCCGCCTCCCGCGCGGTGAGCGGCTCGCCGGTCTCCCGGGGGAACAGTTCGGCCGGGACCCGGCGTGGCGCCCGCTGCGGAGGTTCGGTCGGCCGGGCGCCGGTCGGCCCCGGCGCCGGTCGGTCGCCCTGCTGGTGCGGAACCCGGGTACGGGCGGGCCGCTCGGTCGGTGGGGCCGCCTCGATGGCCGCCGGAGGTGCCTGCGCCTCGATGGCCGCCGGTGGGGTCGGCGCGGCGGCCGGTCGGTGCGGGGCGGGCTGGTGCTGCCGGCCGGGGCCGCGTCGCGCGGGGCCACCGGGGGACGGGGCACCGGGAGACGGGGGGGTGCCGGGGCGTGGACCGCCGCCGAAGAGATCGAGGAAGGGGGAGTCGATGTCGGTGCCGTCACCCACCAGCATCGGTGCGGCGGAGACCGGCTCGACCGGGGAGGTGTCCCCACCGGGGGTGGCCCGGGGTGCCTGGAAGACCCCGACGCCACCCTGGCCCGGGCCGGTGAGCAGGGCCGGGTCGTACGGTTCGTCGTCCCGCAGCTCCTCCTGGGGGTAGTCGAACGACCGCGCACGGTTACCGTGCGGGGCGCTGTGTCGTCCGGCCGGGAAACCCGGCGTGGAAGAGCGACTCATTCGACCGCCTCACCCATGTGGTCCGACTGCCCGATGCGGGTACACCCGGTCATGCCAGTTCCTCCCGGATCCTGATCCGGCTGCCGACCAGGCGGGGGTCCCGCAGTTCGGCGGCCGGCTCCCGGGTGCGTCGCCAGTCGGTGAGCGCGGTGCGGATGACCATCCGCGCCGGTCGGTCCGGGTCGACGTACCGGAAGATGAACGAGGTGCTCACGATGGCGAGCGCGATCTCCCAGGCGGGGAAGAGCTCGACCTGCAGCGTGAACAGCCAGTGGATGAACATGTAGAGGGGTACGAGCAGCATGAACAGGCCGTACTGGGCGTAGGGCAGGTGGACCGGAAGGGTGTAGCCGGGCGGCCCGAGGTAGACCAGGCGGGCCCGGTAGATGTCGTCGTCGGTGCGCAGCCGCATGTCTCGCCCGCGCCTATTCGAAGATCAGATCGATCAGGTAGTCACCGATGAAGAACAGTGTGGCCGCGCCGGCGATGAAGGCCAGCCCGACGATCGCGATGGCCGAGCTGGTGAGCACCTTGGAGATCTCGCCCCGGCTGGCCCGCCCGATGAAGATGACCCCGAGCACGGCGAGCAGGATGGGTGCGATCTTGCTGGCGAAGAAGGTGACGACACCGTTGGTGTCGATGCCCTTGGGGGCTGGTTCGGCGAGTGGCGCCGTCGCCAGGGTGTGCAGCACCTGCGCGACGCCGGACGACGTCGTCTCCATCAGCTCGAAGGCGATCACTGGAACCTCCCCATAACGCGGCCGGCGACGCCGCGGTGGTGCAGTAGGCAAGCCTGGCGGGAATGTGCTCACTGTGCACCGCGTCGCTGACGCGGTGCGGGTTTCCCACCACGGAGAGTGGCGAGATTTGGGGGGATTTTCCCGCTTTGGCCCTCCCTCCAGGCTTCGCCATCTCTTGATGCTGGGCAATTTCACAGCGTACGGGCCGCCCCCCTTTGCGACAAGCCGCGAAGAGTCGACCCGATTCGACCCGGAAGACCGATAGCACACCTGTGCTAACGGGCACGTCAGCTCGGTCGCGGAGAGGGCTGGTGGGGGTCCCCGGCAGGCCCCGGCGCGACCGGTACCGTCTAGTCGTGACCGATCTGGTACGGGCGCAGGCCCCGGTGGTGATGGGCGTCCTCAACGTCACGCCCGACTCCTTCTCCGACGGCGGCCGATACGCGGATCTCGACGCCGCCGTCGCACACGGGGTGCGACTGCGCGCCGAGGGTGCGCACCTGGTGGACGTCGGGGGCGAGTCCACCCGGCCGGGCGCCGACCGGGTCGACCCGGGGACCGAGGCGGCCCGGGTGCTGCCGGTGATCCGGGAACTCGTCGCCGCCGGCGTGCCGGTCAGCATCGACACCACCCGGGCCCTGGTGGCCGAGGCGGCCGTCGTCGCCGGTGCCGCCGTGGTCAACGACGTCTCCGGTGGGTTGGCCGACCCCGACATGGCCCGGGTGGTCCGCGACGCCGGCTGCCCCTGGGTGCTGATGCACTGGCGGGGACATTCGCGGGGGATGCGCGAACTGGCCGCCTACACCGACGTGGTCGCCGACGTCCGGGCCGAGTTGGCCCAGCGGGTCGACGACGCGCTGGCCGCCGGGGTGGCCACCGACCGGCTCGTGATCGATCCCGGGCTCGGCTTCGCCAAGACCGCCGCGCACAACTGGGAACTCAGCGCCCGCCTGCCGGAGCTGCTCGACCTCGGTCTCCCCCTGCTGTTCGGGGCCAGCCGCAAGTCCTATCTGGGCCGGCTGCTCGCGGCCGCCGACGGCACCCCACGGGACACCGACGGCCGGGCCGCCGCCACCGTCGCCACCAGCGTGCTCGCGGTGGCCGCCGGGGCCTGGGGGGTACGCGTGCACGACGTCCGGGGCACCGTCGACGCGCTCGCCGTCTGGTCGGCCACCGGCCGCCCCCGGCTCACCACCGTCCCGGGCGCCACCGTCCCGGGCGCCATCGCCCCGGGCGTCACCGTCCCGGGCGCCACCGGGAAGAGCCCGGTCCACACCAGTCGAGGGAGTGCGGGACGATGACCGACCGGATCGCCCTGACCGGCCTGCGGGCCCGGGGCCGACACGGCGTCTACGACTTCGAGCGCGCCGAGGGGCAGGACTTCGTGGTCGACGCCGTCCTCGAACTCGACCTCGCCCCGGCCGCCCGCTCCGACGAGGTGACCGACACCGTCCACTACGGCGAGTTGGCGCAGCAGCTGGTCGCGGTGGTCACCGGGGAGCCGGTCAACCTGATCGAGACGCTCGCCGACCGGCTGCTCGCGGTCTGCCTGGCCGAGCCGATGGTCGCCGCCGCCACGATCACCGTCCACAAGCCCGAGGCCCCGATCCCGCACACCTTCGCCGACGTGGCCGTCACGATGCGGCGTACCCGGTGACCCGGGCGGTGCTGTCGATCGGCAGCAACCTGGGTGACCGGCTCGGCCACCTGCGGGCCGCGGTGACCGGCCTCGGCGACGCGGTGCTGGTGGTCTCCGGCGTCTACGAGACACCCCCCTTGGGGGACGCCGAGCAGCCGGCGTACCTCAACGCGGCGGTGATGGTCGCCGACCCGGCGGCGGCCCCGGGTGACTGGCTGGCCCGCGCCCACGCCGCCGAGCGGTCTGCCGGCCGGGTGCGTGACCCGGCCCGTCGGTTCGGGCCGCGCACCCTCGACGTGGACGTCGTCGCCGTCTGGGACGACACCGGTCGACCGGTGCTCAGTGACGATCCCGAACTGACCCTGCCGCACCCGCGCGCCCACCAGCGTGCCTTCGTGCTCCGGCCGTGGATCGACATCGACCCGCACGGGCGGCTGGCCGGTCACGGCTGGCTCACCGACCTGCTCAACGCCGAACCGGTCGCCGGTGACGCCCTGGAACTGAACCCGCGCCCCGATCTGGCGTTAGAGTCGGACTCATGAACCAGTGGAGCCGGCCGGCATGACGCAGTCCCGACCCCCCCGTGACCAGGAGCCCGACGGGTCGAGGATGGGCCCCACCCGGTTCTCGACCCTGGTGGTCGCCGTGCTCGCCGCCGCCGCCCTGGCCTGGCTGCTGATCAGCAGCTTCTACTACAGCGGCATGCCCCGGTTGCCCTGGCTGCCGGTGGTCACCCTGGGCGGGCTGGCCGTGCTGGAGGCGTACGCAGCGGTCAACACCCGGGGCCGGATCGAGCGCAAGCCCGGCCGGGAGCCGGTCAATCCGCTGCTGGTCGCCCGGTTCGTGGTGCTGGCCAAGGCATCCGCGTTGGCCGGGGCGATCTTCCTGGGCTGTTACGCCGGGTTGACCGGCTGGCTCTTCGTCGAGCCGACCAACGCGGCGATCCAGGACCGGCCGGCCGCCGGTGCCGGCGCACTCGCCTCGCTCGCCCTGGTCGCCGCCGCACTCTGGCTCGAACGCTCGTGCCGGGTCCCCGAGTCCGACGACGACGCCGACGACCGGCAGGGCCGATCCGGCCGCTGACCGAGGGGTTACGTCCGGCCCTGCGCGCGGGTACGGTGCCTGGCGACCGGAGAACAGTCAGCCGTCACCGGGGACGGCCGGTCACGTGGGAGGCGCACCGCATGGTGTACGACGAACCGGGCCGGGCGGCGTCGGCAGAGGCGCCCGCGACCGCGCTGGACAACGTCTTCGACGACCCGACGCACGGCGAGCCCGGCCGGGACCGGCTCGGCGTGCACGTGGCCTGGGAACTGGTGCTGCTGATCGCCCTCGCGGTACTGGCCTACCTGCTCTGGCGGGAGAACCCCGACGCGGTGCGCGGGTCGGGTCTTCGTCGGCTGCTCGTCGACGCGGTCGCGCTGGGCCTGCTCGTCGTCGCCGCCGGGCTGAGCCTGCGTACCGCCGCGGTGAACCTGGCGATCGGCCCGGTCGCGCTGGCCGCCGCGCTGCACTTCGCCGAGCAGGGCGACCGGGGGGTGTCCACGGCGGTCGTTCCGGCCCTGGTCGCCGCCGCGCTGGGCGGGTTGGCCCTGGCCTGGGCGGTGGTGGTGCTGCACGTTCCCGGCTGGGCGGCCAGCCTCGCCGCCGCCGCCGGGATGATCGTCTGGATCGAGCGGCGGACCCTGCCGGTGGCGGTGCAGGCCGACTACGACCCCCGGCGCAACGCCTACTACCTGTTCGCCGGCTTCGCCGCGGTGACCGTCCTCCTCGGGGCGTTCGGCGCGATCCGGGCGGTGCGTCGGCTGGTCGGCCGGTTCCGCCCGGTGGCCGATCCGGCCCGCCGTCGCGGGATGGCCGCCGCTCTGGTGACCGCCGCCGCGCTGATCGCCTCCACCGTGCTCGCCACGCTCGCCGGGGTGCTCATCGCCGCCAACGGGACCGGCCCGGTCACGCCGACGTCGGGGCTGGACTGGACGGTGCTCGCGGTGGGCGTGTCCATGCTCGGCGGTGCCAGCGCGTACGGCCGACGTGGCGGAATCTCCGGCGCCCTCCTCGCGGTCGGTCTGGTGGTCACCTACCTGGCCTGGGCGGCCGAAACCGGCGCCCCCACCGACCGCTGGGCGGTCGGTGGGGTGGCGCTGGCCGGCGGCCTGCTGGTCACCCGGCTGGTCGAGACGTACGGCCGGCCCCGGACGCCCCGGGGCGAGCCGGTGGAGCTACCGCCGGTGCGGGACGGGGCGATCAGCTCCGGCTGGTCGATGCCACCCGCCGGCGAGGCGCGCAACTGGACCCCGGCGCTGCCGGAGCGGACGACCGACGTCGACACCCCGCCCGATCCCTGGGAGGCCCCCCGCTGGCAGAGCGGTCCACCCCGCTGGGACGCCGGCGAGCGGTGACCCACGGGCCGGCGGCCACCCGGTCGGGCCGCGCACGGTGACCGGATCGGTGGTGGCGGTGCGGGCGGGCGGGCGTGGACGACGGGCCGGGAAGGATCTCGCCGGTTAGGCTCGCGGGCATGACCGAGACTCCTTCCGCCGGCACCGGCCACACCTTCGACCAGCTCGACGCCCTCTCCACCGAGGAGCTGCGGGAGCGGGCCTTCGCGCGGGCCCGGGAGCGGCGGGACGTCCGGTTCTTCTGGTCGGTGTTGCGGCACCTGCCGAACGCCGACGAGGCCGCCGCCCTCGACGGGGCACCCAACTCGGTCGGGCCCACCATCGACGAGGCGTCGGCGCTGTGGCGGGAGCTGACCGGGCACGGCTACGAGGAGTCCGCGCCGCTGCTGCGGGCCGCGTTCATCGACTACCTGATGCAGCACTGAGCGGTCGCGCCGCCGGGTGGCGGGAGAGGTTTGCCGGCCGTGGCGGGTCGGAAACTTCCCGCCGCATGGCCCTCACCCACCGCCCCCGCACCGTGCGGGGGTACGGCACCGCCGCCGGCACCGGCACCCTCGCCGCGCTGATCCTCGTCGGCGTCTGCGGCAGCCCGTGGTACGCGAGCTGGGCCGAGGCGCACACCGACCCGAACTCCGCCGGTGGCTGGTATCTGCGGCTGCTCGCCTGGCCGGCCTGGCGGGTCGAGTCGGCGGACCCGGCGCACGGGGTGCTCGCCACCGACCTGCGGGCCATTCTGCTGCTGGTGTTCGCCGCCGCGCTGCTCTACCTGCTGCCGGCCGGACAGGTGGCCCGGGTGCCGGGCTCGGCCAGCCAGTTCTTCTCCGGCTGGGCCGCGTACACCCTGGCCGGGGCGGCGGCCACCCTGCTGGCGGCGCTGTTCACCTCGGGCGGCTCGCTGTTGGCCGCCTTCGAGACCACCGGCACCGGAGCCGGTTACGGCTTCTTCGCCGGCTGGATCATCGGGCTGGCCAGCCTGGGCGGCCGGGCCTGACCCGCTGCCGGGCCGCGACCCCGCCCCGGGCCGCCGCCCGGCCTGACCCGGTCCGGCCGGAACTCCGGGCCCGGACCGGTGGCAACGCTGGCCGGCTAGCTGCCGGGCTGTCCGAGGTCCAGGACCCGGGCGCGGCTGAGCGTGCCGGCCGGCCGGCCGTCGGCGGTGACCAGGACCGCGTCCGTGCCGGCGGTCAGCATCGCGGCCAGCGCGTCGTACGCCGAACGGCCCAGCGGCAGTTCCGGCAGGGTGGCGTCGGTGGCCGCCCCGTCGAGCACCTCCCGGGTGACCGGGGTGACCGCGAGCCGACGGATGCCCCGGTCCGCGCCGACGAACTCCCGGACGAACGGTGAGGCGGGGGCGCCGAGCAGGGCCGCCGGGGTGTCGTACTGCTCCAGCCGGCCCCCCTCGGAGAGCACCGCGATCCGGTCGCCCAGCCGGACCGCCTCGTCCAGGTCGTGGGTGACCAGCACGATGGTCTTGCGGACCTCGGCCTGGAGCCGGAGGAACTCCTCCTGCAACCGGGTCCGCACGATCGGGTCGACGGCGGAGAACGGCTCGTCCATCAGCAGCACCACCGGGTCGGCGGCCAACGCCCGGGCCACCCCGACCCGCTGCCGCTGACCGCCGGAGAGTTCGTGCGGGTAGCGGCGTCCGAACTGGGCCGGGTCCAACCCGACCAGCTCCAGCAACTCGCCGCTGCGCTGCCGGATCCGCTCCTTCGACCAGCCGAGCAGCCGGGGTACGGTGCCGACGTTGGTGGTCACCGTCTGGTGCGGGAACAGCCCCACGTTCTGGATCACGTAGCCGATCCGTCGGCGCAGTTTCACCGGGTCGACGCGGGTGATGTCCTCGTCGCCGAGCAGGATCCGGCCGCCGGTCGGCTCGATCAGCCGGTTCACCATCCGCAGCACGGTGGACTTTCCGCAGCCGGACGGGCCGATCAGCACCACGAGTTCGCCGGCCGGCACCTCCAGGCTCAGCTCGCGGACGGCGTCGGTGCCGTCCGGGTACCGCTTGCGGATGCCGTCGAGCGTGATCGAGGCGGCGCTGTGTCCTGCGTCGCCGGTGCCCCCGGGGGTAACGTCCACGTGTGTCCTTCCACCTGAGTTACCGGGCCGAGCCGGGTAATCCGTGGTTCTCCTGGCAGTACGTGCGGGACAACTCTGACACCATTCTCGCCGCGCTGCGCGAGCACGCCTCGCTGACCGGTCGGGCGGTGCTGCTCGCCGCGCTGGTCGCCCTGCCGCTGGCGGTGGTGGCCTACTGGTACCGACGTCTCACCGGCCCGATTCTCGCACTGACCGGGGTGCTGTACACGATCCCCTCCCTGGCCCTGTTCGCGTTCATCGCCCCGTACCTGGGTATCGGCGCGGTGACCGTGCTGACGGTGGTGGTGCTGTACGCGCTGCTGGTGATCGTCCGCAACGCGGTGGCCGGGCTGAACCAGGTGCCCCCGGAGGTCCGCGACGCCGCCGAGGGCATGGGGTACGGCAGGTGGGCCCGGCTGTTCCGGATCGACCTGCCGTTGGCCCTGCCCGGCATCCTCACCGGCGTACGCCTCGCCACCGTCTCCACGGTCGCGCTGGTCACCGTGGGCGTGGTGATCGGTCGCGGCGGGCTGGGTCAGCTGATCTTCGCCGGGTTCCAGAACAACTTCTACAAGGCCCAGATCATGACCGGTACGCTGCTCTGCGTCCTGCTGGCCCTGGTGCTGGACCTGATCCTGGCCGGCGTGGGTCGCCTGCTCACCCCCTGGCTGCGGAGCCGCCCCCGATGAGTGCGGCGCAGCGGAGCCCCGTAGTCGCGAACGAAGGGTTGATTCGGTGAATCCGGTGCAGCAGGCGGTGGTCTGGCTCAACGATCCGCTCAACTGGACCAACCCGGGTGGGGTGCTGGACCGGATCGGGGAGCACCTGAGCATGTCCGCCGCGGCGGTGCTGCTGGGCTGCCTGGTGGCCTGGCCGATCGGTCTCTGGCTGGGGCACTCGGGGCGCGGTGGCGGGGCGGTCGTGCTGATCTCCAACCTGACCCTGTCCATCCCGACCCTGGCGCTGTTGACCATCCTGCCGTTGACCTTCCTCGGCTTCGGCCGTCCGGCGGTGGTGGTCGCGCTGGCGGTCTTCGCGGTGCCGCCGCTGCTGGCCAACGCGTACACCGGGGTGCGGCAGGCCGACCCGGAGGCCCGGGACGCGGCGCGTGGGATGGGGCTGTCCGGGTGGCAGGTGCTGCGGCGGGTGGAGTTGCCGCTGGCGGTGCCGTACCTGGCCGCCGGGTTCCGGACGGCCGCCGTCCAGGTGGTGGCGACGGCGGCGCTCGCCTCGTTCGTCAACGGCGGGGGACTGGGCCAGATCATCCGGGCTGGCTTCGGGCTGGACATCGCGGCCGGCGGCGGGCAGATCATCGCCGGTGGGGTGCTGGTGGCCGGGCTGGCACTGGCGGCGGAGGGGGTGTTGGCGTTGGTCGAGCGGGTGGCGACCCCGCGTCCGCTGCGGCGTACCCGGCGGGCGGCCAACCGGCGGGCAGCGGACGCCACGGCGGGAAATTGATCTGCCGCATGACGATCAGGTGACGAAAATCCCTCAGAGTTTGTCGGTCGGTCCTGGAGGATATTGGCTGGAACTTGCGGGCGGCGATCGTCGCCCGTCGGACACGCGGCCGGCCCTGCACGGGCCGCGCCGGGACACGGGAGGCGGGCACGATGCGCGTACGGACACGGCTGGCGGTGGGCGCGGTGGGTGCCCTGACCATGGCGGGTCTGTTGACCGGGTGCGGAGACGCCGGCTCGTCCGGCACCGATGCTCCGGAGCAGGGCGCGAGCGGTGCGGGCTGCGCCCCGGTCGCCGGTGACCAGCTCGTCGTCCTCGACGACGACAAGTTGCTCCAGAACACCGACAACATCATTCCGGCGGTCAACGCCAAGGTGGCGAACCCGCAGCTCCTCGCCGCGCTGGACAAGGTCTCCGCCGCGCTGGACACGCCGAAGCTGATCGCCCTCAACAAGGCCGTCGACGTGGACCGCAAGACGCCGAAGGCGGCGGCCGAGGAGTTCGCCTCGGCCAACGGGCTGACCACCGGCATCGCCAAGGGTCCGGGTGGCCAGATCGTCGTCGGGGCGGGCAACTTCTCCGAGAGCCAGACCCTGGCCGAGCTGTACAACATCGCCCTGACCGCCGCGGGCTACCAGGTCAAGGTGCAGCAGATCGGCAACCGCGAGCTGTACGAGCCGAGCCTGGAGAAGGGCGAGATCCAGGTCGTCCCCGAGTACGCGGCGACCATGGCGGAGTTCCTCAACACCAAGGCCAACGGCAAGGACGCCACCCCCGTCTCCTCGCCGGAGTTGGACAAGACGGTCAGCGCGTTGAAGTCCGAGGGCGACAAGGCGGGCATCACCTTCGGCACGCCGTCCTCGGCACAGGACCAGAACGCCTTCGCGGTGACCAAGGCGTTCGCCGACAAGTACGCCTTGAAGACCCTCTCCGACCTGGCGGCGAAGTGCTCCGGCAAGGACACCGTGCTGGCCGGCCCGCCGGAGTGCCCGCAGCGGCCGAAGTGCCAGGCCGGTCTGGTCGAGGTCTACGACTTCAAGGCCGGTTCGTTCAGCTCGCTGGACGCCGGTGGCCCGCAGACCAAGAACGCGCTGAAGACCGGCACCGCCAGCGTCGGTCTGGTCTTCTCGTCCGACGGCGCGCTCGCCACCAGTTGAGCGTGAGCCCGGTCGCGGTCGGCTCCCCCCGACCGCGACCGGGCCCGTGCGCAGTTCCACCCACCGTTCTCCGCCGACGGAGCGCAATGATCGGCTCCCGGCCACGGGGCAGGGCAGTCCGCCCCGCGAGCTGGCCCGCTGCGCCGTACCGGCCGAGATCGGGGCATTCCTGCCCTGGGACCGTTCCCAGTCAGCACACATCTCGGTAGGCTGCACAGCCATGCCCTCCCCGGTCGTCTCCGAGAAGCGCAGCCCCCAGCTACTGACCGTCCTGTTCTGGATCGGGGTGGCGCTTGCGCCGATCGCCGCGCTGATTCTGCTGTTCGCCGACGGCAACGGTCCGCTGCGGTTCGCCGCGGTGCTGGCGATCACCGCCGTGGTGCTGATCGGCCTCTCCATCGCGCTGCGGGCCGACGGCGGCAGCGGGTCGTCCGACGCGGAGGTGCTCGACGAGTTGGAGCAGCTCCGGCGCGAGTTGCGCAGCGAGATCGTCGCCGCCGCCCAGCGGGGCAACCAGGCGCTGGACCAGTCCCAGCGGACCGAGGAACAGGTCACCGCGTTGCGTCGTCGGCTGGACGCGACGGCAGCCGAGCTGGCTGCGGCCGCCGTCGGCGCGCCCGTCGCCGAAGATCGGGCCGCTGGTGCGGGCCGGGCCCGGGTCCCGGCCGTCGAGCCGGCACCGGAGGCCCCGGTCGGCCGTCGGCGGGCCGCCGCCGAGGAGTCCACGCCGGACTGGGGGCCGGCGGACGACGCCGAGCCCAGCGGGGCGGGCCGGGGCCGGGCCGCCACCGACCGGGAGGCCGCCGCACCGCCCAGCCGCCGGTACGCCCCGGAGCGCCCGACCACCGGCCAGGCCGGCGTGTACGGCGCGTCCGGCCGGGAAGCACGCGACGGAATGCCCGCTGCCGAGTCGGCCGCCCGCCCGCTCGGGGTGGTGCGGCACACCGAGACCGTGCACGTGACCACCCGGCACACCGTCGTCGACGGCCCCGATCCGACCAACGGCTACGGCGGCGGGTACGCCGGTCGTTGGACGCCCGGCCCGGAGCAGTCGTCCTGGGCCGGTGGGGAGCCGGAGCGCCCCTGGTCGGGTCAGGCCGAGCCGCCCGGCCGGGACTGGTCCGCCCCGTCGGACGACCGGTCCCGGGGTGCCCGTCCGCCGTCGCGCGACGAGCGGTCCTGGCCGGCGGCGTCCGGCCCGTCCTGGGGTGCGCCGGCCGACGACCGTGAGTCGGCCCGCCCTGACCCGGCCCGCCCTGACTCCGACCGCCCCGAGTGGTCCCCGGCCGGCGGGGAGGCCGGCGTCTGGTCGTCCGGCGGCCGGGCCGGCTGGGCCGGTGCCCGCGCCGAGCCGCCCGCGCCCGAGGTGCACGCCGGTGACCGGTGGGCCGAGGCTCGTGCCGATCCGCCCGCCCGCGAGGTACGCGCGGGCGACCGGTGGGCCGAGGTGCGCGACGACGGGCGTGCCCGGGAGGTGCGGGTCGGGGAGCGTCGGGCGGCGGTGCACGCCGACGGTGCCGGTTACCACTACTCCGACCGGTGGGCCTCGGTCCGGCAGGAGGACGCGTACCGGGACGAGCCGGGGCGGACCGGTGAGCGGTGGGCCGAGGACCGATCGGCGCAGGACGATCGCCCGGCGTTGCCGGCGGGCGGTGTCCCGGTGCCGCAGCAGTGGCGGGAGCCGGCGCGCAGCCACCGACCGGCCGAGGAGCGGCCGGCCCGAGCCAGCCAGTCGGTGCAGTCCACGCCGGAATGGTCGGCCCGGACCGCACCGCCCGTGCAGCCCGCACCGGACTGGTCGGCGCCGGCTGCCCCGCCGGCCCGGGACCGGCCGGGACGGGCCGCCCAGCCGGGCGGGGAGTGGCCCGCCCGCACCGCCCCCCAGCCGGCACCGGACTGGTCCGCGCGCGCCGGGCAGTCGGCACCGGACCGGCCCGCATCGACCGGGCAGCCGGCACCGGACCGGCCCGCGCGCGGCGACGACCAGCGGTGGGGCGGGCAGCCGGCCGAGCAGTGGCGGGACCGGGAGCCGGTGGTGTCGTGGCGTACCCCCGAGCCCGAGCCCGAGCCGCGCGGCCACCAGCAGTGGGGTGGCGAGGAACGGTACGGCTACCCGCCGCAGGACGACGCCCCGCGCGCGGGCGGCCACTGGCGCTGACCGGCCGGCTGCCGGGTCAGGCCCGTGCAGTGCCGGGTCAGGCCCGGGTCACTTGTCGATGTCGCCGACCACGAAGAACATCGAGCCGAGGATGGCGATCAGGTCGGGCACCAGGCAGCCGGGCAGCAGCGTGGCCAGCGCCTGCACGTTGGCGTACGAGGCGGTGCGCAGCTTGAGCCGCCACGGCGTCTTCTCGCCCCGGGAGACCAGGTAGTACCCGTTGATCCCGAGTGGGTTCTCGGTCCAGGCGTAGGTGTGCCCCTCGGGGGCCTTGACCACCTTGGGCAGCCGGGTGTTCACCGGCCCGGTGAGCCGGTCGACCCGGTCCAGGCACTGTTCGGCGAGGTCGAGCGAGGCGTACACCTGGTCGAGCAGCACCTCGAAGCGGGCGTGGCAGTCCCCGGCGGTGCGGGTGACCACCGGCACGTCGAGCTGGTCGTACGCCAGGTAGGGGTCGTCGCGGCGGAGGTCCAGGTCGAGGCCGGAGGCGCGGGCGACCGGCCCGGACGCCCCGAACGCGGCGGCGTCGGCGGCCGAGAGCACCCCCACCCCGACGGTACGGGCCAGGAAGATCTCGTTGCGCCGGATCAGCCTGTCCAGGTCGGGCATCCGGTGGCGGACCTCGCCGATGGCGGCGCGGGCCCGTCCGGTCCAACCGGCGGGGACCTCCTCCTTGAGCCCGCCGACCCGGTTGAACATGTAGTGGATCCGGCCGCCGGAGACCTCCTCCATGACCGCCTGGATGGTCTCCCGTTCCCGGAACGCGTAGAAGACCGGCGTGATCGCACCGATCTCCAGCGGGTACGAGCCGAGGAACATCAGGTGGTTGAGCACCCGGTTCAGCTCGGCCAGCGCCATCCGCAGCCAGGTGGCCCGCTCGGGCACCTCCAGGCCCATCAGTCGCTCCACGGCGAGCGCCACGCCCAGCTCGTTGGAGAACGCCGACAGCCAGTCGTGCCGGTTGGCCAGCACGATGATCTGCCGGTAGTCGCGGACCTCGAACAGCTTCTCCGCGCCCCGGTGCATGTACCCGACGATCGGTTCGGCGGCGACCACCCGTTCCCCGTCGAGCACCAGCTTGAGCCGCAGCACGCCGTGCGTCGACGGGTGCTGCGGGCCGATGTTGAGCACCATGTCGGTGCCGAGCTGCTCCCCGCCGGCCCCGGTGCCGACGGTCAGCTCGCGCAGTTCACCGGTGTCCGTGGTCATGCCGGTCATCGTGCCATGAGCGCATCGACGGCGACGCCGACCGGCTGGAGCAGCCAGTAATGCCCGCCGAGCCCGGCCGGGTCGGTCAGCTCCGCCGCCGCCGACGCCGTGGCGAGGGCCCGCACGTACCCGGCGGGGTCGGTGCCGGCCAGGCTCAGCGGCGGTCGCCCACCGTCGACCCCGAGCGCCCGCAGCGCCTCCCGCTGCGACACCAGCGTGTACGCAGACTCGGCGACCTGCGCACCGGCGGCGGCGACGGAGTCCATGGCGACGTGTGCGGTGATGTCGCACGACCCGTCCGGCACCGGCGGCACCTGGCGTCCACCCCGGTACCCGGTCAACGTCCCGCCCACCGGTCGCCCCTCCCGCACGTGCCCGTAGTCCACCGCGACTGCCACCCCCCGCCCCACCCGCCCCACGGCCCGCCCCCACGCCTCATCCCGGCTCCGCCCGATCTCCACCCGGTCGATCAAGAGGTTTGCGTCAGGTTCCGGGCCTGTTTCTGACGCAAACCTCTTGATCACCGGACTCGACCCGGGGGGTGGGGGGTGGGGGGTGGGTGGGGTGGGGGGTGGGGTGGGGTGCCAGTGGGTCAGCCAGGTGGTGTCGGGGGTGGTGAGTGGGGGGCCGGGGGACTCGGTGCCGGTGCGGGGGTCGACCAGGCGGTAGTGGTGGCCGGTTTCGGTGCGGCCGGCGATGTCCAGGGGGATGTTGTCGAGCCATTCGGTGGCGATCAGGAGGCCGGTCAGGGCCGGTCGTATCTCGGCGGTCCAGTCGATGTCGGAGGGGAGATCCGGTGGGCGGGGGGCCAGTTCCACGGCGGTGAGGCGCAGGCGGTGGGCCAGCGGTGACGGCTCCGGGCGGGTGCCCGTCGGGGAGGTCGTGTGGGGGACGGCTGTGCGGGGGAAGGTCGTGTGGGGGGAGGTGGTGCGGGGGGTCGCTGTGTGGGGGGTGGCCGTGGCCGGGGTGGTGGCCGGCGGTGCGGCGTGGCGGGCCAGGGTGGCCAGGGTGCGGAGCAGTTCGCCCCGGCCGGCACCGACGTCCACCACGTCGAACGGGGTGGGGAAGCCGAGGGCGGCGTCCAGGCGCGACACGAGCCGGAACACCGCCGCCGCGAACGCGGGGGAGGCGTGCACGCTGGTCCGGAAGTGGTCGGCCGGCCCGGTGCCGGAAACGAAGAAGCCGTGCGGCCCGTAGAGGGCGGCGTCCATGGCGTCCCGCCACCGTGTCGGGTGCATCCCGGGTTCAACGTCCGTCACCGTGCCGACCCTACGGTCTGCGGGCAGGAGTCGGGCGAAGCCGTACACGGTCACCTGCCACACCGGGCCGCAGTGCCCGCCGGGCCGTGGTGCTCACCGGGCCGTGGTGCGTCTGCGCCACCGGCTGCCGTGCGTGGTGCGCCACCGGCTGCCGTGCGTCACCGGGCAGCCTGCGCCTGCGGTCGGTGAAGGTTTTCACACATCCTTGTTCGGGTTCCCTGCCCCCGGCGCATACTTGCGATCGACCGGTACCCCCTTTCGAGGACTGGATCGTTGCCATGAGCGCACCGCTGCGCCCGCGTCCGACCGCCCTGCCCAGGGCCGCCGGAGCGCAGGGTCCCGCCGTATCCGGCGTCCCGTTCGTCCTGCCCGCCAGCCTCACCGTCGGTGTCGTCGGCGCCGGCCGGGTGGGTGCCGTGCTCGGGGCGGCGCTGGTCGCCGCCGGGCACCGGGTGGTGGCCGCCTCCGGCGTCTCCGGGGCGACCCGGGCCCGGATCGCGCTGCTGTTGCCGGAGGCCGTGAACCGGTCCGCCACCTCGGTCGCCCGGGACGCCGCCGACCTGCTGCTGATCTCCGTGCCGGACGACACGCTGGCGGGAGTGGTCGCCGGGCTGGCCGACACCGGGGCGTTGCACCCCGGCCAGGTGGTCGCGCACACCTCCGGCGCGCACGGCCTGGCCGTGCTGGCCCCGGCCGCCGCCGTGGGTGCCCGGCCGCTGGCCCTGCACCCCGCGATGACCTTCACCGGTACGCCGGACGACCTGTCCCGGCTGGCCGGCATCTCCTACGGGGTGACCGCCCCGGTGGAGTTGCGGGCGGCGGCGGCCCGGCTCGTCGCCGACCTGGGCGGGGTGCCGGAGTGGGTGGGGGAGACCGACCGTGTCCTCTATCACGCGGCGCTGGCACACGGCGCGAACCACCTGGTGACCCTGGTCAACGAGGCGGCCGACCGGCTGCGCGACGCCGGGGTGGCGCAACCGGAGAAGGTGCTGGCCCCGCTGCTGCGGGCGGCGTTGGAGAACGCTTTGCGGCTCGGCGACGACGCGCTCACCGGTCCGGTGTCGCGCGGCGACGCGGGCACCGTACGACGGCATCTGGCCCGGCTGGCGGAGACCGCGCCGGAATCAGTGCCCCCCTACCTGGCGTTGGCCCGACGGAGCGCGGATCGGGCGATCGCGGCGGGCCGGCTGCGCCCGGTGGACGCCGAGTCGCTGCTCGACGTGCTGGCGGGCATCCACCGCGAGGTAGCGGCGTGAGCCGGGTTTGCGCGCCCCGCGGTCACGAGCGAAAGGCGGGTCGGCGAGTGCGAGGAGTGAGCCGGGTTTGCGAGTCCCGCAGTCACGAGCGAAAGGCGATCCAGTGACGGACCTGGTGCACACCCGGGCGGAGCTGGCGAAGGCCCGGGCGGGTCTGGCCGGCACGGTCGGTGTGGTGATGACGATGGGCGCGCTGCACGCGGGGCACGAGACGCTGATCCGGGCGGCCCGGGAGCGGGTCGACCACGTGCTGGTGACGATCTTCGTGAACCCGTTGCAGTTCGGTCCGCACGAGGACTTCGACAGGTATCCGCGCACTCTCGACACCGACCTGGAGGTGTGCCGGCGGGCCGGCGCGGACCTGGTGTTCGCCCCGGCCGTGGCGGACATGTACCCGGACGGGCAGCCCACGGTCCGGGTCAACCCGGGGGACCTCGGCGAGGAGTTGGAGGGGCAGAGCCGGCCCGGTTTCTTCCACGGCGTGCTGACCGTGGTGTTGAAGCTGCTCCAGCTCACCCGGCCCGATGTCACCTTCTTCGGGGAGAAGGACTACCAGCAGCTCACCCTGGTCCGCCGGATGGCCCGGGACCTGGACGTGCCGGTCGAGGTGGTCGGGGTGCCGACCGTACGGGAGCCGGACGGCCTGGCCCGGTCCAGCCGCAACCGTTACCTGTCGGCGGACGAGCGACAGGTCGCGTTGAGCCTGTCCGCCGCACTGCGGGCCGGTGCCGACGCCGCCGGGCGGGGAGCCGATGCCGGTGACGTGCTGGCCGCCGCGCACCGGGTGCTCGGCGAGGTGCCGGGGGTGCGACTGGACTACCTGGTGCTCACCGATCCGGAGCTGGAGCCGGGGCCGGTCGTCGGGCCGGCCCGGCTGTTGATCGCGGCCTGGGTGGGCGACACCCGGCTGATCGACAACCTGGCCATCCAACTCGCTCCCCGCACCTGACCCCGTACCTCACTGGAAAGGCACCACGATGCTCCGCACCATGCTCAAGTCGAAGATCCACCGGGCCACGGTGACCCAGGCCGACCTGCACTACGTCGGCTCGGTGACGGTGGACCAGGATCTGCTCGACGCCGCCGATCTGCTCCCGGGCGAGCAGGTGGCGATCGTGGACGTGACCAACGGGGCCCGGCTGGAGACGTACGTGATCCCGGGGGAGCGGGGCAGCGGGGTGATCGGCATCAACGGCGCGGCGGCGCACCTGGTGCACCCGAACGATCTGGTGATCCTGATCTCGTACGGTCAGATGGACGACGCGCAGGCCCGGACGTACCGCCCCCGGGTGGTCCACGTCGACGCCGACAACAGGGTGATTGAGCTGGGCGGCGATCCGGCTGCGGCGGCACCCGGGACGGCCGGTGACCCGGTGCCGAGCCCGCTCGCCGTCGTCGGCTGACCGGAATTCCGGTCTGTTACCGGAAGGTCATTTTTGGTTACCCTGGTCTGACCGTCGGATTGACGGTCGTCGGCTGGGGGAGGCCGCGTTGCGTCGTCCGATGAGGGTCATGATCGCCGCGTTGGCGGTGGGGGCGGTCCTGGCGGGTTGCGGCGCGCCGGGCGGCCTCGACGGGGATCTCACCGACGACTGGGTGGCCCTGCCGGCGGCCGGCCCGTTCACCCCCGAGGCGGGGGTGTGCCAGGTCGCCGACTTCACCGACACGGTCGCCCTGGCGGCGTACGCGCCGGTGGACTGTGCGCTGCCGCACCGGGTGGAGACGGTGCACGTGGGCACGATGCCGGGTGAGCGGGCCACCGCCCCGCCTACCGGTTCCCCGGAGCTGCGGGGTGCGTTCGCCGAGTGCGACACCCGGGCCGCCGGTTACCTGGGCGACGACTGGCGGGCGGGCCGGCTGCGGTTGGCGGTGGCGCTGCCGACCGGGCCCGGCTGGGCGGCCGGGGCCCGCTGGTTCCGGTGCGATCTCAGCGAGCTGACCACGGTCGAGGCGGCGGCCACCGTGGTCACCCGTACGGGCAGCCTCCGGGACGCGTTGAAGGGCCCGTCCCCGCTGCGGTTGGGCTGCCAGCGGGCGAAGAGCGGTCGGGGCGCCGGGGTGCAGGTGCTGGTGCCGGTGGAGTGCTCGGCCGTGCACGAGGCGGAGTTCGTGGGCGCCTGGAAGGCCCCCGACCGGCCCTATCCGGCCAAGGACGTCGACTGGCTGCCGCTGTACGCCGGCTGCCGCACCCTGCTGGGCCGCTACGTGGGCGTGCCGGACGATGCCGACCTGCGGTTCCGCAGCGGCGTGGTGGTGCGTCCCCCGGGTCCGGGCCGGTGGCGGGTCGGGGACCGGGGGGTCCGCTGCTACCTGTGGTTGAGCGACCGGACGGTGACCGCCTCGCTGAAGGGGGGCGGCCCGGCCGCCCTGCCGGTCCGGACGAAGTAGCGGACGGGGTAGCCGAAACCACTCGTCCCGCCCCCGCCGCCCCTCGCGAGGATCGTTCAGGTTGACTGTGGGTATGGAACTTCCGCCGACCGTCGAACTGCCGGCTCTGCCCAGACTGTTGGCTGCTCCCGCGCCCGGTTGGGTGGAGACCACCGACGTGATCGTGGTCGGCTCCGGGGTGGCCGGGTTGACCGCCGCGCTGCACCTGCGCGAGGCGGGCCTGCACGTCACCGTGGTCACCAAGGTCAACATCGATGACGGTTCGACCCGCTGGGCGCAGGGCGGCATCGCCGCCGTACTCGATCCGGCCGACTCGCCCGCCGCGCACGCCCGGGACACCGAGATCGCCGGGGTCGGACTCTGCGACCCGGCGGCCGTCCGGCTGCTGGTGGAGGAGGGCCCGCTGCGGCTGCGGGAGCTGATGCGCATCGGCGCGGAGTTCGACCGCAACCCCGACGGCTCGTTGATGCTCACCCGGGAGGGCGGGCACCGGGCCGACCGGATCGTGCACGCCGGTGGCGACGCCACCGGGGCGGAGGTGCAGCGGGCCCTGCACGCGGCGGTCCGCCGGGACCCGTGGATCCGGCTGGTCGAGCACGCCCTGGTCCTGGACCTGCTGCGCGCCCCCGGAGACGGCCCGGATTCCCCCGGCCCGGCCTGCGGCATCACCCTGCACGTGCTGGGCGAGGGCAGCGAGGACGGTGTCGGCGCGCTGCTGGCCCGCGCGGTGGTGCTCGCCACCGGCGGGATGGGCCAGGTCTTCTCGGCTACCACCAACCCGGCGGTCTCCACCGGTGACGGCGTGGCGTTGGCGATGCGGGCCGGCGCGGCGGTCACCGACATCGAGTTCGTGCAGTTCCACCCGACCGCGCTGATCGTGCCGGAGCAGGCCCGGGTGCCCGGTGCCGGCCTGGCCCAGCAGCCGCTGGTCTCGGAGGCGCTGCGCGGCGAGGGCGCGCACCTGGTCGACGCCGACGGCAAGCGGTTCATGCTCGGCCAGCACGAGTTGGCCGAGCTGGCCCCCCGGGACGTGGTGGCCAAGGGCATCCACCGGGTGCTGCTGGCCTCCGGGGCCGACCACGTCTACCTCGACGCCCGGCACCTCGGCGGTAACTTCCTCGCCGGGCGGTTCCCGACCATCGTCGCGTCCTGCCTGGCTATCGGGGTGGACCCGGCGACCGACCTGATCCCGGTCGCCCCGGCCGCCCACTACGCGTCCGGCGGCGTCCGCACCGACCTGCGCGGCCGGACCTCCATCCCCGGCCTGTACGCCTGCGGCGAGGTCGCCTGCACGGGCGTGCACGGCGCGAACCGGCTGGCCAGCAACTCGCTGCTGGAGGGGCTGGTCTTCTCCCGTCGGATCGCCGAGGACGTCGCCGCCGGGTTGCCCGCGCAGGCGCAACCGGCGCAGACCGGCGCCTGGGTGGGTGGCGGGGGTGGGGTGCTGCCCGCCGAGGGGGTGCCCACGTTGCAACGGGCGATGACCCGGGGCGCGGGGGTGCTGCGGTCGGCGGCGACCCTGGCCGCGACCGCCGCCACCCTGACCGAGCTGGGGCAGGGCCAGGGTCGGCCGGGCACCGCCGGCTGGGAGGCGACGAACCTGGTCACCGTGGCGTCCACCCTGGTCGCCGCCGCGTACGCCCGCCAGGAGACCCGGGGCTGTCACTGGCGGGAGGACTTCCCGGTGGCCGACGAGCGGTGGCGCGGCCACCTCGTCGCGGCCGTCGGTGCCCGGGGCGAGCTGACCGAACGCTGGGAGGGTCTGTCCTGACCACCCGGAGCGGCGGGCGCGGGGCGCGAGCCCCGCAGTGGCGCGAACGACGGGGCACCGGGAGTCCGAGGAGCGGGCCGGGGTTGCGAGCCCCGCAGTGGCGATCGAAGGAGGAGCAGTGCGGGAATCCACGCGACAGGCGCTGACGGCCGGTGGGCTGGACCCGGAGCGGGCCCGGCGGGTGATCGTCGACGCGCTCACCGAGGACCTGGGGGCGGACTTCCTCGACGTCACCAGCGTCGCCACCATCGCGGCCGGGCAGACCGACACCGCCGACCTGGTGGCCCGGGCCGACGGGGTGGTGGCCGGGTTGGCCGTGGCCGCGGCAGTATTCGAGCTGGTCGGTGAGGTGACGGCTGCGGAGCGTACCGTCGAAGTGGTGGTGGTGGCCCACGACGGCGCGCGGGTGGCCCCCGGTGAGGTGCTGGCCACGGTGACCGGCCCGACCCGGTTGCTGCTCACCGCCGAGCGCACCGCGCTGAACCTGCTCTCCCGGATGTCCGGGGTGGCCACCCACACCCGGGCCTGGGCGGACGCCCTGGCCGGCACCAAGGCGACGGTGCTGGACACCCGCAAGACCACCCCGGGCCTGCGGATGCTGGAGAAGTACGCGGTCCGGGCCGGCGGCGGCACCAACAAGCGGATGGGCCTGTACGACGTCGCCATGATCAAGGACAACCACAAGCTGGCCGCCGGGGGCATCGGGGCGGCCTTCCGGCGGGTCCGGCAGACCTTCCCGGAGGTGCCGGTGCAGGTCGAGGTGGACACCCCGGCCGAGGCGGTGGAGGCGGTGGAGGCCGGTGCGGACTTCCTGCTGCTGGACAACATGTCCCCGGCGACCCTGCGCGAGGTGGTCGCGGCGGTCGGCGACCGGGCCGAGCTGGAGGCGACCGGTGGGCTGACCCTGGAGGTGGCCGCCGAGTACGGGGCGACCGGGGTGGACTACCTCTCGGTGGGCGCGCTGACGCACTCCTCGCCGATCCTGGACATCGCCCTGGACCTGCGCGAGCGGTGACCCCGACGGCCGCCTGGCCGGTCGGCCGCCCCCGGTCGGCGTCGGTGCCGGGCCCGGCCCACTCCTCGCGCCCGGCGGCCCGGCCGGCGTCTAGGCTGCGTGCGTGCTGCTCTGCATCGACATCGGAAACACCAACACCGTGCTGGCGACCTTCGACGGCGACAAGCTGGTGCACTCGTGGCGGATCAAGACCGACGCCCGCTCGACGGCGGACGAGCTGGGTCTGATGTTCCGGGGGCTGCTGGCCGGTGACGCGGTGGAGATCACCGGGGTGGCCGCCTGTTCGACGGTGCCGGCGGCGCTGCGCTCGCTGCGGACCATGCTGGCCCGCTACTACGCCGACCTGCCGAGCGTGGTCGTCGAGCCGGGGGTCCGCACCGGTGTGCAGTTGGCTATCGACAACCCGAAGGAGGTCGGCGCGGACCGGGTGGTCAACACGCTGGCCGCGTACACCCTCTATGGCGGTCCGTCGATCGTGGTGGACTTCGGCACGACCACCAACTTCGACGTGATCAGCGGCCGGGGGGAGTTCCTCGGCGGGGCGTTCGCCCCAGGCATCGAGATCTCCTTCGACGCGCTGGCGGCCCGCGCCGCCCAACTGCGCAAGGTGGAGGCCAACAAGCCCCGCTCGGTGATCGGCAAGAACACCGTGGAGTGCCTCCAGTCCGGCCTCTACTTCGGCTTCGCCGGGCAGGTCGACCGGATCGTCGAGCGGATGACCGAGGAACTGGGCCAGGTCAGGGCGGTGATCGCCACGGGCGGGCTGGCCTCGGTGGTGATCGGCGAGTGCCGGACCATCACCCACCACGAGCCGATGATCACCCTGATCGGCCTGCGCATGGTCTACGAACGCAACAACTGATCAGGGCGGCCGCCCGCCGGTGCCGGCCCGGCGGTTCAGCGCCGTCGGGCCCGGAAGACCAGGGTCTGGTACGGCAGCTCGACGGTCTCCCGGCCGGCCAGGTCGGGGTGGGTGGCGAACAGCTCGCGCAGTTCCGCGTCCACCCGCTGCCGCTGCGCGGGAGCGGCGATCAACCAGTGCGAGCGGGTACGCATCAACCCGACCACCTCGTCCCCGGTGACGGTCGTCCGGTGGGTGAACCGGCCCAGTTCGACCGGGCCGAAGGCCGCACCGAAGGTGGTCACCTTCTCGGTCAGGTCGCTGGCGCTTTCTCCCATCTGGGCGATGCGCCCCAGCTCGGCCACCCAGCCGACCGTTTCGTCCCGGATGCTCCAGATCGGGGCGAAGATGCCGTCCGGCCGGAGCACCCGGGCGATCTCGACGTGCGCGCGTTCCCGGTCGAACCAGTGGTACGCCTGCCCGACCAGCACCGCGTCGGTGGCCGCGTCGGGCAGCGGAACCGCTTCGGCGGAGCCGGCCAGCGCGGTGATCCCGGGCACGGTCCCGTCGAGTTGGGCCCGCATCGCCGGGTCGGGTTCCACCGGGGTCACCCGGTGGCCGAGGGCCCGCAGGTCACGGGTGAGGATGCCGGTGCCGGCACCCAGGTCGACCACGTGCGCGTCGTCGCCCGCGTCGGCCAGTGCCCAGCGCAGCGCCTCGGCCGGATAGCCGGGTCGAAACCGGTCGTATTCGGCGGCGACCGTACCGAAGGAGCGTGCTCGGGTGTCCTCGACCATGGCGGGCAGGTTATCCCGTAACGGCCGGCTGGGGGCTTGAGTACGCTCATGGGCTGACCCCGTCGAAACTCCCTTAGCCGAGGAAGCGTGCCGTGACCGAGCAGAACGCCGTGCCAGTGGACCCCGCCGACGACCTTCCCGAGCAGATGAAGGTCCGCCGGGAGAAGCGGGACCGGATGCTCGCCGAAGGCGTCGAGCCGTACCCCGTCGGTTTTCCCCGGACCAGCACCCTGGCTGAGGTGCGCGAGCGGTACGCCGAGCTGCCCACCGACACCGCGACCGGCGACCGGATCTCGGTCACCGGTCGGGTGATCTTCGTCAGGAACACCGGCAAGCTCTGCTTCGCCACCCTGCGCGACGGCGACGGCACCGAGTTGCAGGCGATGCTCTCCCTGGACCGGGTCGGCGCGGAGCGGCTGGACGCCTGGAAGCGCCTGGTCGACCTGGGTGACCACGTGGGTGTCGCCGGCGAGGTGATCACCAGCCGGCGGGGTGAGCTGTCGGTGCTGGCCGACGAGTGGGCGGTGACCGCCAAGGCGCTGCGTCCGTTGCCGGTGGCGCACAAGCCGCTGAGCGAGGAGGCCCGGGTCCGGCAGCGGTACGTGGACCTGGTCGTCCGCCCGCAGGCCCGGCAGATGGTCCGGACCCGGGCCACGGCGGTGCGCAGCCTGCGTGACTCGTTGCACGGTCAGGGATTCATCGAGGTCGAGACGCCGATGCTCCAGTTGCTGCACGGTGGCGCGGCGGCCCGCCCATTCGTGACCCACAGCAATGCGCTCGGTACTGATCTGTATCTGCGAATCGCGCCGGAGCTATTTCTCAAGCGCGCGGTGGTCGGCGGGGTCGACCGGGTGTTCGAGATCAACCGCAACTTCCGCAATGAGGGAGTCGACTCGTCGCACTCGCCGGAGTTCGCGATGCTGGAGACCTACCAGGCGTACGGCGACTACGACACGATGGCCGACCTGACCCGTAATCTTGTGCAGCAGGCGGCGGTGGCGGTCAGCGGCTCGACGACGGTGACCCACGCCGACGGTCAGGAGTTCGACCTGGGCGGCGAGTGGCGCTCGGTGACCCTCTTCGGGGCGATTTCCGAGGCGCTAGGCGAGGAGGTCACGGTCCGCACCGACCGGACCCGCCTGGTGGAGTACGCCGACAAGGTGGGGCTCGCCGTCGACCCGAAGTGGGGTCCGGGCAAGTTGGCCGAGGAGCTGTTCGAGGAACTGGTGGTGCCGAGCCTCCGGTCGCCGACCTTCGTGCGGGACTACCCGGAGGAGACCAGCCCGCTGACCCGGGCGCACCGCAGCGAGCCGGGTCTGGCCGAGAAGTGGGACCTCTACGTGCTCGGTTTCGAGCTGGGCACCGCGTACACCGAGCTGGTGGACCCGGTGGTGCAGCGGGAGCGGCTGGTCGCGCAGGCGCAGCTGGCCGCCCGGGGCGACGACGAGGCGATGCGGCTGGACGAGGACTTTCTCCGGGCGATGGAGTATGGAATGCCGCCGGCCGGGGGTATGGGAATGGGAATCGACCGGCTGCTGATGGCGCTGACCGGGCTGGGAATTCGGGAAACCATCCTCTTCCCGTTGGTCCGGGCCGAGTAGCCGCCGACGTGACCTTTGCCGGGTCGTTACGGCATCCTATTGACGCGGCAAGCATCGGGCGGGTTATCGTGCTCCTATTGCAGGAGCACCCTGCTCGAAAGGAATGTGGGACGTGGCCAAGCAGATCATTCACAAGCTGGTCGATGACCTGGACGGCGGGGACGCGGACGAGACCGTCAAGTTCGCCCTCGACGGCGTTCAGTACGAGATCGACCTGTCGAACTCCAACGCCGACAAATTGCGGGACGTTTTCGCGCCGTACGTGGCCGCCGGCACCCGGGTCGGCCGGGGCGGCGTGGTCGTGGGCGGCCGGGCCGCCCGGGGCCGGGGCGGCGCGACCGCCGACCGCGAGCAGAACAAGGCGATCCGGTCCTGGGCCAAGAAGAACGGCAAGGACATCTCCGACCGGGGTCGCATCCCGCAGGAGATCGTTGACGAGTACCACGCGACCCGCTGAGTCGTCAGTGGCGAACCGACGCCGGGCCGGAGCACCCCTCCGGGCCGGCGTCGCCGTTCCGGGTGTCCGGCGGGAAGCCCGTTCCCGGTGGGTCGGTCGGCGTCGCCCGCTGCGGGCCGCCGGCCGGCGTCGCAGGGGTGCGGGGGAGGGAGGTTCTCCGGGTTCGGAAGCGTTGTCCACAGGCGGTGGAGACTTCGTCCACAGCCTGTGGATGACCCACGAGGCCCCCGGAGGGCGTTGTGTACCCCGGGTGAATTTCGCTCTGCGCGTACAGGCTGGGGTGCCGGAACACCTCCTGAGCGCGGATGGTTGGTCAAAACGACGTCGGAACGGCTCGGTACGAGGAGACACGACCTCAGCGGAGTCGGTCAGCGGCGATAGAGTAAGGAGGTGCGGACGCCCGTCCCGGACGTCCGCGCACCGGCCCCGCCAAGATCTCGCAGTCGAGGCGCACGGCACGTGAGGAGCACGAGGGCATGTTCGAGCGGTTCACCGACCGAGCGCGACGGGTTGTCGTCCTGGCCCAAGAAGAGGCCCGGATGCTCAACCACAACTACATCGGTACGGAGCACATCCTGCTGGGCCTGATCCACGAGGGTGAGGGCGTCGCCGCCAAGGCCCTGGAGAGCCTCGGCATCTCCCTGGAGGGCGTCCGTCAGCAGGTCGAGGAGATCATCGGCCAGGGCCAGCAGGCGCCGAGCGGGCACATCCCGTTCACGCCCCGGGCCAAGAAGGTGCTGGAGCTGTCCCTGCGCGAGGCGCTGCAGCTCGGCCACAACTACATCGGCACGGAGCACATCCTGCTCGGGCTGATCCGTGAGGGCGAGGGCGTCGCCGCCCAGGTGCTGGTGAAGCTCGGCGCCGACCTCAACCGGGTCCGCCAGCAGGTGATCCAGCTCCTCTCCGGCTACCAGGGCAAGGAGCCGGCCGCCGCCGGCACCGCGCCGGGTGAGGCCGCCCCGTCGACCAGCCTGGTGCTGGACCAGTTCGGTCGTAACCTGACTCAGGCTGCCCGCGAGGGCAAGCTCGACCCGGTGATCGGGCGCGAGAAGGAGATCGAGCGGGTCATGCAGGTGCTGTCCCGCCGCACCAAGAACAACCCGGTCCTGATCGGTGAGCCCGGCGTCGGTAAGACCGCCGTGGTGGAGGGCCTGTCCCAGAAGATCATCAAGGGCGAGGTGCCCGAGACGCTCAAGGACAAGCAGCTCTACACCCTCGACCTCGGTGCGCTGGTCGCCGGCTCCCGCTACCGCGGTGACTTCGAGGAGCGCCTGAAGAAGGTGCTCAAGGAGATCCGCACCCGGGGCGACATCATCCTGTTCATCGACGAGATCCACACCCTGGTCGGTGCGGGTGCCGCCGAGGGCGCGATCGACGCGGCGAGCATCCTCAAGCCGATGCTGGCCCGCGGCGAGTTGCAGACCATCGGCGCGACCACCCTCGACGAGTACCGCAAGCACCTGGAGAAGGACGCCGCGCTGGAGCGTCGTTTCCAGCCGATCCAGGTGGGTGAGCCGTCGCTGGCCCACACCATCGAGATCCTCAAGGGCCTGCGGGACCGCTACGAGGCGCACCACCGGGTGAGCATCACCGACGCAGCCCTCGTGGCAGCCGCAACTCTGGCCGATAGATACATCTCCGACCGGTTCCTGCCGGACAAGGCGATCGACCTGATCGACGAGGCCGGGGCCCGGATGCGGATCCGTCGGATGACCGCGCCGCCAGACCTGCGTGACTTCGACGAGCGGATCGCCCAGGTGCGCCGCGACAAGGAGTCCGCGATCGACGCGCAGGACTTCGAGCGGGCCGCCCAGCTGCGCGACAAGGAGAAGCAGCTCCTCGGTCAGAAGGCGCAGCGGGAGAAGGAGTGGAAGGCCGGTGACCTGGACGTCGTCAGCGAGGTCGACGACGAGCAGATCGCCGAGGTCCTGGGCAACTGGACCGGCATTCCGGTCTACAAGCTGACCGAGGAGGAGACCTCCCGGCTGCTGCGGATGGAAGACGAGCTGCACAAGCGCGTCATCGGCCAGGAGGACGCGGTCAAGGCGGTGTCGAAGGCGATCCGGCGTACCCGGGCCGGCCTGAAGGACCCGAAGCGACCGTCCGGCTCGTTCATCTTCGCCGGCCCGTCCGGTGTCGGTAAGACCGAGCTGTCCAAGGCGCTGGCCGAGTTCTTGTTCGGCAGCGAGGACGCCCTGATCCAGCTGGACATGTCCGAGTTCCACGACCGCTACACGGTGTCCCGCCTGGTCGGTGCCCCTCCCGGCTACGTCGGTTACGACGAGGGTGGGCAGCTGACCGAGAAGGTCCGTCGTCGTCCGTTCTCGGTGGTGCTCTTCGACGAGATCGAGAAGGCCCACCCGGACGTGTTCAACACCCTCCTCCAGATCCTGGAGGACGGCCGGTTGACCGACGGCCAGGGCCGGATCGTGGACTTCAAGAACACGGTCATCATCCTGACCACCAACCTGGGCACCCGGGACGTCGCCAAGGCGGTGTCGTTGGGCTTCCAGCAGTCGGAGGACTCCGAGTCCACCTACGACCGGATGAAGCAGAAGGTCAACGACGAGCTCAAGCAGCACTTCCGGCCCGAGTTCCTCAACCGGATCGACGACACCATCGTCTTCCACCAGCTGCGCCAGAACGAGATCCTCTCGATCGTGGACATCATGATCCAGCGGATCGAGGGCCAGCTCCGCAACAAGGACATGGGTCTGGAGCTGACCGACAACGCCAAGAAGTACCTGTCCAAGAAGGGCTTCGACCCGGTGCTGGGCGCTCGTCCGCTGCGTCGGACGATCCAGCGCGACATCGAGGACAACCTCTCCGAGCGGATTCTGTTCAACGAGCTGATCCCTGGTCAGATCGTGGTGGTGGACTGCGAGGGAGACCCGGACGACATCGAGAAGTCGAAGCTGGTCTTCCACGGCTCGGACCGCCCGGCCGAGGTGCCGGACGCCGTCCCGGCCGACCTGGGTGGCGCTGCCACCACCGGCGAGTAGCACCCGACCGACCGGTAGGACAGAGCACGAGGGCGACGGCCCGGTGGCGCGAGCCACCGGGCCGTCGCCTGTTTGTCCACCGGCCCTGGTGAAGATCCAGCCATCGTGCTGACACGGCGTCCGACTGCGGACGGAAGATCCTGCCCAGCGTGCCGACACCGCGTCCGGCGGCCGGCCCGGGCCCGCACCACTGCCATATCAGCGACGCCACCCCGCAGTGGCACCCGTCGTGCCGTGCCCCCCCGAATCAGCCGGGGAGGGGCTGGGCGACGGGGCCGTCGCCGATGAGCCGGAAGCTCTCCTCGCCGACCGGCTCGACCAGGCCGTCCTTCACCAGCCCGGCCAGTGCGCGGGCCCGCTGGACGTCGTCGTGCCACACCTGGTCGAGCCGCTGGTGCGGCACCGGGCCGGTGGTGTCCCGGAGCACCCCGAGCAGCAGCCCCCGCACCTGACGGTCGGTGCCGGCATAGCGTTGGGGCCGGCGGGTCGGGCCGGTGGGCGCCGCCTGGCCGGAGGCCCGCCAGGCGCAGACCGACTCGACCGGGCAGGCCGGACAGCGCGGCGAGCGGGCGGTGCAGACGATCGCGCCGAGTTCCATGAAGGCGGCGCTGGCCAGTGCCGCGGCGGCCGGCTCGATCGGCAGCAGCTCCGCGCAGGCGACCAGGTCGGCCGGGGTGGTGGCCGGGCCGGCATCCGGGTCCCCGGCGACGGCCCGGGAGACGACCCGCCGCACGTTCGTGTCGACCACCGGATGCCGCTGACCGTACGCGAACGCGGCGACCGCCCGAGCCGTGTAGGTCCCGATGCCGGGCAGTGCCAGCAATTGGTCCAGTTGGTCGGGCACCCGACCGCCGTGCCGTTCCACGATCGCCACCGCGCACTCGCGCAGCCGTACCGCCCGACGGGGGTAGCCGAGCCGGCCCCACATCCGGATCGCCTCGGCCGGGGTGTCGGCGGCGAGGGCGGCGGGATCGGGCCACCGGGCGAGCCAGGCGTGCCAGGCGGGCAGGACGCGCACCACCGGGGTCTGCTGGAGCATGACCTCGCTGACCAGGATCGGCCAGGCCCCGATGCCGGGCACCCGCCAGGGCAGGTCGCGGGCGTTCTGCTCGTACCACCGGCTGACCAGGGTGGTGAAGGTCGGTTCAGTCATCGCGCCGACGATGATGTCACGCGGTACCTTCCCGATGGTTGGGCGGGCCGGGCGGGGCGTCACCGGGTCGCCGGGCGGATCGGGCAGAATGCCCGGATGAGCGAGCTCGCGATCACCGTCATCGGTCGGGACCGGCCCGGCATCGTGGCCGACGTCGCCGAGGTGCTCGCCCGGCTCGGCGCGAACCTCACCGACTCCACCATGACCCGGCTACGCGGTCACTTCGCCATGACGTTGATCTGTGTCGGCCCGACCGCCGTCGAGGTCGAGGCCGCCCTGACGCCGCTGGCCGCCGACGGTCAACTGCTGGCCACCGTACGCGCGGTCACCCCGGACGGTACGACGGCGCCGGCGGGTGAGCCGTACGTGCTGGCGGTGCACGGCGCGGACCGGATGGGCATCGTGGCGGCGATGACCCGGGTGGTCGCCGAGAGCGGCGGCAACGTGACGGATCTGAGCACCCGGTTGGCCGGTTCGCTCTACGTGGTGGTGGCCGAGGTGGACCTGCCGCTGGGCAGCGCCGACGACCTGACCGGTCGGCTCTCCGGGGTCGCCGCCGGCCTGGGTGTCGGGTTCTCCCTGCGCCCCGCCGACCCGGATCTGCTGTGAGCGCGAGGAGTGAGCCGGGTTTGCGAGCCCCGCAGTCGCGAACCGAGGTAAACCCGTGAGCGAGGAACCGTACGCCGGACTCGGCGGCTGGACCCCGGCGGCGCTGGGCGTGCCGGGGGAGGTGCGCCGGGTGGTCTGCGCCCCCGAGCCGGTGCTGAGCCGGCCGGGGCCGGAGGTCGACCCGACCGCCGAGGAGACCGTCCGGCTCGCGGCCGACCTGGTGGCCACCATGCGGGTCTCGCCCGGCTGTGTCGGTCTGGCGGCGCCACAGGTCGGAGTGGGTGCGCAGGTGTTCGCGGTGGACGTGACCGGTCATCCCAAGGCGGTGACGGTGCATGGCACGTTCGTGCTCTGCAACGCCCGGGTGGTGGAGGCGAGCCGCTGGAAGCCGGGCCGGGAGGGCTGCATGTCGGTGCCGGATCTGACCGGCGACGTGAAGCGAGCCAGTCGGCTGGTGGTCGAGGGGGTGCTGCCCGGCAGCGGTGCGCCGGTCCGGCTGGTCACCGACGGCTTCGAGGCCCGCGCCCTGCAACACGAGATCGACCACTGCGCCGGGCTGCTCTTCCTCGACCGGGTGGCCGGCGCGCACGCGGTGTACCAACGCAAGGTCTACCTGTGACGTGGGTCGGCGTGGATTCCGGGCGACCGTCGCGAGTGGAGGGTCGTTTCCCGTCCGCCGGCCGACGCCCGGCGAGTCGTGGTCGGTCCTGATGCGTCGCGCCGCTACGGTGGGGGCATCATGCGTCTGACGGTCGGTCCCCTGCCCTCCGCCGTGTACTGGCGGCGTCGCGCCGTCGTACTCGGAGCAGGGCTCCTCTTCCTGATTGTCCTGCTCTACTCGTGCACCCGATCGGGGGACACCGGCACCACATCGGGTACCGGGTCCTCGCCGTCGGTTCCTGCGGCGGGTGGGGCCTCCCCGACGGCCGCCTCGCCGACGACCCCCGGGTCCGCGTCGCCGTCCGGTGCGGCCGATGCGCCGGACTCGTCGGCCGCGCTGACCACCGAGCCGGGCACGAGCAGCACTCCGCCGGCCGATCCGCCCGTCAACCCGGCCCGGGTGGACGACGGCACCTGCACCGACAGTGAGGTCCAGGTGACGCCGGTGGCGCTCCCGGCCGAGGTGCGTCGGGGTGCTCCGGTGGACCTGAGCCTCAAGATCAAGAACAGGTCCCAGCGGACCTGTAACCGGGACGTCGGTGCGGACGTCCAGGAGTTGTTCATCAAGTCCGGGGCGGAGAAGGTCTGGTCGTCGGACACCTGCGGCACGGGCAAGGGCTCCGACGTGCAGTCCTTCACCCCCGGGTTCGAGCGTTCCTACCAGCTCACCTGGAACGGCATGGACGCCAGCCGGTGCAGCCAGGGTGTGGCCTCGGGCCCCAACCCGCCGGCCGGCAACTACCAGGTCTTCGCCCGGGTGGGCACCAAGCTGAGCGAACCCGTCAAGCTGGTCGTCACCGGCTGACCCGGCGTGTTGCCGGTGCCGACCGGCTCACCCGAGCCGGTCGGCCTGGTCCATGACCGCGCCGGTCAGACGTAGCGTTCCAGGATGGATGCCTCGGCCAACCGGGACAGCCCCTCCCGTACGCCCCGGGCCCGCGCGTCGCCGACCCCCTCGACGGCCTGCAGGTCCTCCACGGTGGCGCCGAGCAGCCGCTGGAGGCTGCCGAAGTGCAGCACCAGCCGGTCGACGATGGCCACCGGCAGCCGGGGCACCTTGGCCAGCAGCCGGAACCCGCGCGGGCTGACCGCCGCGTCGAGCGCGTCGGAGGCGGCCGGGTAACCGATCGCCTTGGCCACCGCGACCAGGTCGATCAGTTCGGTCGCGCCGAGCAGGTCGAGCTCGACCAGGGCCTCGTCGAGGGTGCGCGACTTGCGGCCGGTGGGCAGGTAGTCCCGAATGACCAGGGTACGGTCGGCGTCGACGCCCGCCATCAGCTCGTCGAGTTGCAGGGCGAGCAGCCGGCCGTCGGTGCCCAACTCGACCACGTACCCGGCGATCTCGTCGGCGATCCGGCGGACCATCTCCAGCCGCTGCACCACGGCGACCGCGTCCCGGACGGTGACCAGGTCCTCGATCTCCAGCGCGGAGAGGGTGCCGGAGACCTCGTCGAGGCGGAGCTTGTAGCGCTCCAGGGTGGCCAGGGCCTGGTTGGCCCGGGAGAGGATCGCCGCCGAGTCGTCCAGGACGTGCCGTTGGCCGTTGACGTAGAGGCTGATGATCCGCATCGACTGGCTGACCGAGATGACCGGGTAGCCGGTCTGTCGGGCCACCCGCTCCGCGGTGCGGTGCCGGGTGCCGGACTCCTCGGTGGGGATGGACGGGTCGGGCATCAGGTGCACACCGGCCTGGACGATCCGGGTGCCGTCGCTGGAGAGCACCACCGCGCCGTCCATCTTGCACAGTTCACGGACCCGGGTCGCCGAGAACTCGACGTCCATCGGGAAGCCGCCGGTGCAGATCCCGTCGACGACCTTGTCGTAGCCGAGGACGATCAGGGCGCCCGTCCGGCCACGCAGGATGCGTTCGAGCCCGTCGCGCAGGGCGGTCCCGGGTGCCATCAGGGCGAGGTTGGCCCGCAGCGGATCACCGGCGCTGCCGGTGGCCCCGGTGACGCTCACGCTGATCGGACGGGTGGGCGAGCCCACGGCGGCGGCGCGGGTGTGGGGCGTCGCGCCGGCAGGCTTGGCGGCGTCGCGGTCGGTCGGCACGCGCACAGTCTACGGACTGCCCTGCGGTGGGTGCTCTCGTGGTTACTGTGATGTGTCACGGCGTTGGATTTCCTCCACCCGCCTGACCTGGCGGTCGTTGTCCGGTATGGCCCGACCGGTCCCCGGCCGTTCGCCACCGACCCGTCACTCCACGGATGCGCGGGCGACCGCCTGGAGCGCCGACCGCACATCCGTGACCTCGATCACCCGCATGTTGTCGGGGCCGGCACCGGTGCTCTCGGGGCCGCATCCGGTCGGCACGAGGGCCGTCCGGAAGCCGAGCCGGGCCGCCTCGGCGAGCCGGCGGGGGACCGCGCCGACCCGGCGTACCTCGCCGGTCAGCCCGACCTCGCCGATCGCCACCAGGTGCGGCGCGATGGCCAGGTTGAGCCCGCCGGAGGCGACCGCCAACGCGACCGCGAGATCGGCGGCCGGCTCGACCACCCGGATGCCGCCGACGGTGGCCGCGAAGACCTCCCGGTCGTGCAGGGTCAGTCGCTCGGTGCGGCGTTGGAGCACCGCCAGCACCATCGCCAACCGGGCCCCGTCGAGCCCCGAGACGGTACGCCGGGGCGAGCCGGCCACCGTCGCCCCGATCAGCGCCTGCACCTCGGTCAGTAGCGCCCGTCGCCCCTCCATCGCCACCGTCACGCAGGTGCCCGGGACGGGCTCGGAGTAGCGGGTGAGGAAGAGCCCGGAGGGGTCGGCCAGGCTGCTGATGCCCCCCTCGTGCATTTCGAAGCAGCCGACCTCGTCGGCCGCGCCGAACCGGTTCTTGACGCCCCGGACCATCCGCAGCGAGGAGTGCTTGTCGCCCTCGAAGTGCAACACCACGTCGACCAGGTGCTCCAGCACCCGGGGCCCGGCGACCTGGCCGTCCTTGGTGACGTGGCCGACCAGCACGGTGGCGATGCCGCGTTCCTTGGCGACCGCGACCAGGGCGGCGGTGACGGCCCGCACCTGGGTCACCCCGCCCTGCACCCCTTCACTGCCGGTGGTGGAGATGGTCTGCACCGAGTCGAGGACCAGCAGGCCCGGCTTGACCGCGTCGAGGTGGCCCAGCACGGCGCTCAGGTCGCTCTCGGCGGCCAGCCAGAGCTGCTCGTGCAGGGCGCCCATCCGCTCGGCGCGCAGCCGGACCTGGCTGACCGACTCCTCGCCGCTGACCACCAGCGACGGGCTGCCGGCGGTGGCCGCCCACTGCTGCGCCACGTCGAGCAGCAGGGTGGACTTGCCCACCCCCGGCTCACCGGCGAGCAGGACCACCGCGCCGGGTACCAGACCGCCGCCGAGGACCCGGTCGAGTTCGCTGACCCCGGTGGGTCGGGCCCGCGCCGGCGCCGCGCTGATCGTGGCGATCGGCCGGGCCGGCTCGGCGGGCATCCGGGAGCTGACCACCCGGCCGGAGACGACCGGGCCGGTGACCGTGCACTCGACCACCGAACCCCACTCGCCGCACTCCGGGCAGCGTCCCACCCACTTGGGCGGCTGGTGACCACAGGCGTCGCACTCGTAGGCGGGGCGGGGCTCACGGGCGGCCCGGCCCCGGGACGCGCCGGACGCACCACGGGCGGGAGTCGATCGGGGGGTGGTCACCCCAGGACGCTAACCCCCACCGGTGACGAAAACACCGCCGGCGTGGTCGTCGCCACGCCGGCGGTGTCGGTGGTGCGGGTCTCCGGGTCAGCCGCCGTGGCCGGAGCTGCCCTCCTGGCCGCTCTCCTCGCCACCCTCACGGTGCACGATCGGGGAGGCCGGGGGAGCCGGGCTCAGCGGCACACCGACCGGCACGGGGGTGCTGACGGTACGGCCGCCGCCGAAGTCGAAGGTCAGGTTGACCTGCTGGCCGGTGCGCAGCGCCTCGTTCAGCCCGACGAGCTGGAGGTGCCGGCCGTTCTGCACGTTGAGCTGCACGTAACTGAGAGCCGGGATCTCGATCCGGGCCGGCTGACCGGCCGGCGCGGACGGACTGGCCGACGGCGAGGCACCCTCGGACGGCGATGCATCCCCCGACGGGGAGGCGTCGCTGGAGGGGGAGGCACCCTCGGACGGCGAGGCGTCGCCGGACGGGGAAGCGTCGCCGGACGGCGAGACGCCCTCCGCGGGGGAGGCGCTGCCCGACGGCGAGGCGCTGCCCGACGGGTAGGCCGAGCCGGACGGGCTGGCCGAGCCGGCGGCACCGGTGAGCACGATCTGCCGGGCGCTGTCGGTGGTGACGGTGACGGTGACCGGTTCCCGCGTGTCGTTGTAGATCACCGTGTTGAGCGCGGCGTTCGCGCCGGAGGCGAGGCCGCTCTCACCCGGGTACTCGACGTAGAGGCCGCGCACCTTGTACGCGTTGTCCGACGTCTGGACGTTCACACCCTGGACCGACGGCTGCTTGTTGGCGGTCTCGGACACCTGGCCCGCCCCGCAGCCCGTGGCCAGCAGGGCGGTCGCCCCCACCAGGCCGGACAGCAGGGTGGCCCGCCGGGAACCCCTGATCGAGCGCGTCACGTCGGTCCTCCTCGTCACGATCCCCACCCGGTGCGGACCCGGGGCCGGGGTGGTCATACCCGCGCAGACCGCGCTCCAGGGTAGTTGGGGCTCATCGAGGGCCGCACACGGACCCGGCGCCGCCACCCGGGCGGGTGCCGGTCAGACCACCCGACCGCTCGCCACCAGCAGCACTACATCGATCAGGGCCACCACCAGCACCGCCCGGAAGGCGGCCACCGAGCGACCGTCGCGGCGGGTGGCGGCGCGGCCCGCGTACCAGCCGATGGCCGGCACCGCGACGGCCGCCGCGACGGCCGACCAGCCGACCCACGACGGCGGCCCGGGTGGCCCGAGAACCAGGGCGACGGTGGCGGCGAACAGCAGCCCGGCGGCGGCCAGCCGGCTCCCGGTCGCGCCGAGCAGGTGCGGCAGCCCGCGCACCCCGGTCCGGGCGTCGTCGGCCAGGTCGGGCAGCACGTTGGCGAAGTGCGCGCCGGCACCCAGGCAGGCCCCCGCGACGACCAGCCAGACCGGTGGAGTGGGTGCCCCCGGCAGGGCGAGGACCACGAAGGCGGGCAGCGTGCCGAAGGAGACGGCGTAGGGCAGCACCGAGACCGGGGTGGACTTCAGCGGCCAGTCGTAGAGCAGCGCCGACACCAGGCCGAGGGTGTACCAGAACGCGGCGACGGGGTTGGTGGTCAGCGCCAGCAGTGGGGTAACGAGCGCGGCCAGCAGGGCGGCCACCGCCACCGTCCGGCGGCCCACCGCCCCGGCGGCGACCGGCTTGTCGGGACGCCCCACCGTGGCGTCCCGGCCGGCGTCCACCGCGTCGTTGGTCCAGCCGACGGCGAGCTGACTGGCCAGCACGGTGAGCACCACGGCGACCGTCCCGGCCGGACGGTGGCCGACCCCGACGGCGAGCAGCCCGGCCACCGTGGTCACTGCCAGACCGGGTTCCGGATGACTCGCTCTGACCAGCCCTAACACCGTCCTCGACATAAGGGAAGTCTGGTCGTTACCGGCCGGTCGTGCCACGCTCGATGCCATGCGTGACGGTCCGGTGTCCAATGGTGCCCGGGTGCTGCCCCCCAACGATCCCCGCCAGTACGACGACCTGGCCGGCGAGTGGTGGCGACCCGACGGCGCCTTCGCGATGCTGCACTGGCTGGCCCGGGCCCGCGCGGCCCTGGTTCCGCCGACGACCCGACCCGGCGCACTCCTGGTCGACCTGGGCTGCGGCGCCGGACTGATGGCCCCGCACCTGGTCGGCAAGGGCTACCGGCACGTCGGGGTGGACCTCACCCGGTCGGCCCTGGAGCAGGCGGCGGCGCACGGGGTGACCGCGCTCGCCGGTGACGTCACGGCGGTGCCGCTCGCCGATGGTTGCGCCGACGTGGTGGCGGCCGGTGAGGTGCTGGAGCACGTGCCCGACTGGCGGGCCGCGGTCGGCGAGGCGTGCCGCCTGCTGCGCCCCGGTGGGCTGCTGGTGCTGGACACCCTCAACGACACCGTGCTGGCCCGGCTGATCGCGGTCGAGGTGGGTGAACGGCTGCCCGCCGTGCCCCGGGGCATCCACGACCCACGGTTGTTCGTGGACGACCGTGAGTTGGTCGCCGAGTGCGCCCGGCACGGTGTCGCCCTGCGGGTCAGAGGCGTGCGACCGGACCTGTGGGGGACGCTGGGCTGGTTGGCGCGGCGTACCGGTGGCGGTGCCGGTCGCGGCGCACGCCCCGGCGGGCCCATGATCCGACCGACCTGGTCCACGGCGGTGCTCTACCAGGGCCGGGGGGTCCGACACGGGTAGTCGCCCCGGCTCGGGGTACCAGGAACACCCAGGAAGGGGACCGAATGACTGTGGACGCTCTGGCGGCGGCCCGCCGGTTGGCGCCGAGGTTCGCCGCGCGGGCGGCCGGACACGACCGGGACGGCACGTTCCCGGCCGACGACTTCGCCGACCTGCGGGAGTCGGGGCTGTTCGGGCTGATGGTCCCGGCCGGGCTGGGCGGCGCGGACGCCTCCTTCGCCGGGTACGCGGCGGTCGCCACCGAGCTGGCCCGGGGCAACGGCGCGACCGCGCTGGTGTTCAACATGCACGCCTCGGTCACCGGCGCGCTCGGCGCGGTCACCGAGGAGTTGGCCGAGGCGCTGGGCGTACCGGACGAGGCGTTGGTGGCCCGGGACCGGCTGCTCCGGGCGGCGGCCGAGGGCGCCTGGTACGCGGTGGCGATGAGCGAACGCGGCGCGGGGGCCCGGTTGTCCCGGCTCAGCACGGTCTACGAGCCGGTCGACGGCGGTTGGCGGATCAAGGGGAGCAAGACGTTCTGCTCCGGGGCCGGTCACGCCGACGGCTACCTGGTGGCCGCCCGCAGCGCCGCCGACCCGGCGGTGGTCTCCCAGTTCCTGGTGCGCGCCGGGGAGGGGGTGACCGTGGAGCCGACCTGGGACGCCCTGGGCATGCGGGCCACCTCGTCGCACGACCTGCACCTGGACGTGACGGTGCCGGCGGACCGGCTGCTCGGTGGCGTGGAGGGGCTGGCCCTGGTGGTCGCCCAGCTCATGCCGCACTGGCTGGTGGCCAGCTACGCCGCCGTCTACGTGGGGGTGGCCCGGGCCGCGGTGGACGCCGCGGCCGAGCACCTCAACGCGCGGGACCTCGGCGGCCTGCCGGCGGTCCGGGCCCGGCTCGGTCGGGCGGACGCGGCGGTGGCGGCGGCGCAGCTGGTGGTGGCCGAGGCGGCCCGCCGGGTCGACGACGCCCCCGGCGACGCGGAGACCAACCGGTGGGTGTGGCGGGCCAAACTGCTCGCCGGCAGCACGGCGGCGGAGGTGGCGGCCTCCATGCTGGAGGCGGCCGGCACCTCGGCGACCCGCCGGGGGCATCCGCTGGAACGGCTCTACCGGGACGCCCGCTGCGGCTCGCTGCACCCGGCGACCTCGGACGTGTGCGCCGACTGGCTCGGGGTGGCGGTGCTCGGGGGTGACCCGGACCGCGACGGAACGGCCCCTCGTTGGTGAGGGTGACGGAGGTCGGGGTGGCCGCCGGACGGGCAGTGTGGACGAGAGGTGGGGACAGATGGCCGTGCCGTTGATCGCGGGGCTGGGTACGGCGCAGCCGCCCGGGGCCCGTCAGGACGAACTCTGGGCGGGTTACTTCGCGAAGCACTTCTCGGGTCCCACCCGGGCACTGGCCGAGCGGATCTTCGCCAACTCGGGGGTGTCCCACCGGCAGGCGGCGGTCAACCCGTTGCTGGAGGACGTCTCCGACTGGCCGACCGGCCGGCGGATGCGGCGTTACCAGGTGGAGGCCCTGTCGCTGGGCAAGGAGGCGGTCGGGCGGGCGTTGACCGCCGCCGGGCTCGCGGCGGGTGACCTCGGTCTGTTCGTGGTCTGCTCCTGCACCGGGTACGCCACCCCGGGGCTGGACATCCTGCTCGCCCGTGACCTGGGCATGGCGCCGGACACCCAGCGGATGTTCGTCGGGCACATGGGCTGTTACGCGGCGCTGCCGGGGTTGGGCGCGGCGGGCGACTTCGTGACCGCGCGGGGCCGGCCGGCGCTGCTGCTCTGCGCCGAGCTGACCAGCCTGCACATCCAGCCGGCGTCGGCCCGGATGGACACCCAGCAGATCGTCTCGCACGCCCTGTTCTCCGACGCGGCGGTGGCCACCGTGCTGGTCCCGGGGACGGAGACCACCCCCCAGGGGTACGCGTTGCGCGAGGTCGCCTCGGTCACCGACACCTCGACCGCCGACCACATGACCTGGGACGTCACCGACACCGGTTTCCGGATGGGTCTGTCGCCGAAGGTGCCGCAGGTGCTCTCGGCGCATGTCCGGGGGCTGGTGGACGGCCTGCTGGCCCGGCACGGCACGACGATCGCCGAGGTCGACGGCTGGGCGGTGCACCCGGGGGGACCGCGCATCCTGAACGTGGTGGAGCGGGAGCTGACCCTGCCCGCCGACGCCCTGGCGGCCTCCCGGGCGGTCCTCGACGAGCACGGCAACTGTTCGTCACCCACCGTGCTGCTGATCCTGGACCGGTTGTTCCGGGCGGCGGTGCCACCCCGGTGGATCGTGCTGCTCGCCTTCGGCCCGGGACTGACCCTCTACGCCGCTCTCCTCGAACGCCGGTCCTGATCCGCGTGGGGCCCGTCGACCCGGCTGCCGACCGGCCGCCGTCCCGGGTCCGGCCCCGGGTCACCCGCACGGTCCCGACTGAGGCATATTACCTGGTCAGGGCCAGTTGGGTCGGCGCTGCGCCGAGCGCCGCCGCCGGCTCCTGGTTACCCTCGCCGGGTGGGGGTCGAGGTGGGCGGCAATGACCGGCTGCGCGGTGCGGTGCTGGCCGGCGCGGCCCTGCTCGCCCTGGTCGCAGGCGGCTGGTGGTGGTCGGCCACCGCCCCGGTGACCGGTCCGGCCGGGGTGGTGGCGGCGGTGTCGCCGAGGCCGTCGACCGGTGCGGAGGCGACCCGACGCGTGGTGGTGCTCGACATCCGGACCGGGCGGGTGCTGGAGGCGTCCGAGTTGCCCGGTGCCTCGGGCGACCCGGACGTGGGGCTGCCGACGTTCACCGACACCTGGTGGCGGGAGCGGATGACCCTGGTGGCGGGCCGGCCCCCGGTGCGTCGGGAGTCACCGCCCGACGGCGTACGCCACCTGTTGCAGTACCGCTGCTCCGGGGACGGGACGCTGTCGGTCTCGATCCTGCACGACGATCCACCGCAGCAACGGCGTACGGCCTGCGACGGCGAGTTGGTGGCGTGGGAGCTGACCGGGCCGGACGGGCGTACCCGGTTGGAGTTCTCGGCGGTGGGACCGGGCTCGGTGGAGTTGGAGGCACAGGTCGTCGCGGTGCCCTGAGCGACATCTGCCGAGCAGGATCAGCCGGCGAGCCGGACCAGGTCGCCCCGGTAGTCGGCGGCGGCACCCAGCTCGGGCAGGACCCGGACCACCGTGCCGGCCCGGTCCACCAGCAGCGCCGGGGCGGTGTCGGGCCGGGCGGGCAGGTGCAATGCGGCGCGTAGTTCACCGGCGGGGTCGGCGAGGGCGCGTACCGGGCCGTCGACCGGCGGGCCGGGGGTCACCTCGCGTCCACCGGCGACGCTGACGACCTGGACGCCGTCGGGTGCCGCGCTGGCGGCGGCGGCCACCTGCGCGGCGCACGCGCAGCCGTCCACCAGAATGATCATCGCGGGGAGCAGGCCGCGCAGCGGCACCGGCGTCTGGTCGACGTCGACCAGGTCCAGCGCGGGCAGCGACCGCCCGACCAGGGGGGCCGACGTGGCCGACTGCGGCAGGACGGTGGGCCGGTCGGTGCCGCGGGACGACCGCGGCCAGGTGACGGTGACCAGGCCGACGGTGGTGGCGAGCACCGCCACCAGCAGCATCAGCAGGGGCAGCCCGAGCGGTGGTCGGCCGTCCGGGCGGGCGGTCAGCCCCAGCCGGCGTCGCCACCGGGTGGTCGAGGCGCGTCGGCGCAGCTCGCGACGGAGCTGGACGGCCTCGTCGGCCAGCGCGGACGCGTCATCGGGCACGACCACCCGGCCCCACTCCGGTGGCAGATCGGGCAGCCCGTCGGACGGGCCGTGTCCCTCTGCGTCAGGCTTGCCCATCGAGCCCCCCGGTAAGCGGTGCGGCGAGCGGTGTGCGGTACCCCTCCAGGGTCCCGCACGGACCCTCCTGCCGCTAGACCTGGGCGGTCGGGACGCCGTCGGGCTACCATGGGAAGAGCGCATAGCCCGAGAAATCCACGCTCCGATCACCCGTGCCGGGTTGTCATCCGCTGCTCACGGAGCGTGTCTGAACCACCGGTTTGGCCGCCTGTCAAGCCGAAGCAAGACCTCTCACAGGGCCCCTGAGCTGCGCCAACGGTCAGGACGGCAGCGGGACATTGGTGCCTGAGCGTGTTACCCTAGACACAGCGAAAGGGGTTTCGAACCTATGGTTTTCAGCGTCGGCGAGACCGTTGTCTACCCCCACCACGGGGCCGCACTCATCGAGGCAATCGAGACTCGGGTCATCAAGGGTGAGCCCAGGGAATACCTGGTCCTCAGGGTCGCACAGGGTGACCTGACGGTCCGGGTGCCCGCCGAGAACGCCGAGATCGTGGGTGTGCGCGAGGTGGTCGGCGAAGAGGGCCTGGGAAAGGTCTTCGACGTGCTCCGTGCACCGCACACCGAAGAGCCGACCAACTGGTCGCGGCGTTACAAGGCGAATCTGGAGAAGCTGGCCTCCGGCAACCCGCTGAAGGTCGCCGAGGTCGTCCGCGACCTGTGGCGTCGGGAGCGGGAGCGGGGCCTTTCCGCGGGTGAGAAGCGCATGCTCGCCAAGGCCCGTGACATTCTCGTCGGCGAGGTCGCGCTGGCCGAGAAGAGCACCAAGGACGAGGCGGAGACGCTGCTCGACAAGGTCCTCACCGAGGCCTGATCCGACCGCATCGTCGTACCCACCCCGCAGCGAAGAATTCCCGAGGACCGCGACGTGACCGCGCAGCTCAATCCGCGCGGTGACGTCGCGGTCCTCGTTCCTGCTGCCGGCGCCGGGGTACGCCTCGGTCCGGGTGGTCCCAAGGCGCTCCGCCTGCTCGGCGGTGAGTCGCTGCTGGTGCACGCGGTACGCCGGATCGCCGCCGCGCCGTCCGTGCACACCGTCGTGGTCGCCGCGCCGGCCGCCGAGGTCGACGCGGTCCGGCGGCTGCTGGCCCCGGTCGCCCCGGTCCTGGTGGTGGCCGGTGGCGCCGAACGACAGGAGTCGGTGGCGAACGCCCTGGCTGCCGTACCCCCCGGCCCGGGCATCGTGCTGGTGCACGACGCCGCCCGGGCGCTCACCCCGTCCGCGCTGGTCGAGACGGTGGCGGCGGCGGTCCGGGCCGGCCACCCGGCGGTGATCCCGGTGCTCCCCGTGATCGACACGATCAAGGAGGTGGACGGCGACAGTGTCGTCCTCGGCACCGTCGACCGGTCCGCCCTGCGGGCCGTGCAGACCCCGCAGGGTTTCCGTCGGGAGGTGCTGGCCGCCGCGCACGCCGCCGCCGGTGATCCGCTCACCGACGACGCCGGCCTGGTCGAGCAGCAGGGTGTCCCGGTGTTCTGCGTCCCTGGCTCGGAGTACGCGCTGAAGGTCACCCGCCCGTTCGATCTGACCCTGGCCGAGCACCTGCTGGCCGCCGGGCACTGACGCGTACCCTCGATTCATGATCGTTCCCCGGGTCGCCGTCGGCACCGACATCCACGCCTTCGCCGCCGGCCGGCCGTGCTGGCTGGCCGGCCTGCACTGGCCCGGCGAGGACGGTCTGGCCGGGCACTCCGACGCCGACGTGGTCGCGCACGCGGCCTGCAACGCGTTACTCTCCGCCGCCGGGCTCGGTGACCTCGGGGCGAACTTCGGGGTGGACGAGCCGGAGTGGGCCGCCGCCTCCGGGGTGGCCCTGCTCACCGAGTCCGCCCGCCGGGTCCGTGCGGCCGGGTTCGCGATCGGCAACGTCTCGGTGCAGGTCGTCGGCAACCGCCCCCGGATCGGGCCGCGTCGCGACGAGGCGCAGCAGGTGCTCTCCGCAGCGGTCGGCGCACCCGTCACCGTCACCGCCGCCACCAGTGACGGCCTGGGCTTCACCGGGCGCGGCGAGGGCCTCGCCGGCATCGCGGTGGCCCTGGTCTATGACGCGGCGGCCGGGTAGGCCCGCGATGACCGACGACGAATCGACCCTGGACGGCTACCGGCAGCGGGCCCAACTGCTGGCCGAGCTGGGCCGCTACGACGAGGCCGCCGAGGAGTTGGGCTTCGCGCTCGCCCTGGCCCCCGCCGACCCGTCCGCGTTGACGCTGCTGGCGCGGCTGCACCTCGCCGCCGGTCGCCCCGGTGCGGCGGTCGTCGCCGCCGACGCGGCCATCACCCCGACCCGACCCGACCCACCGCGGCATCCCGGGCCGCCGTATCCGTCCGGGCCGGCGCCGTCGTCCGGGCCGGATGCTCCGCCGGGGTGGCCGACGTCGACGACCCCGCCGGACGCCCTGACGCCGGCGGCACCGCCGGGCCCGCCTGCACCGCCGGGCCCGCCTGCACCGTCGGACCCCCCTGCACTGCTGGACCCGGCTGCTCCGCTGGGCCCACCGGACCCGGCTACCCCGCCGTGGTCGTCGGCGGCACCGCAACCGCCTGCGCTGCCCGCACCGTCGGACCCGGCGGCACCGTCCGGCCCGCCCGGGCCCTCGGTTGGTGCCGGTCCGGCTGCCGGGGCGGGTCACCCCGGTCCGGGTGACGACGGATCCGGGGAGGTCGGCGCGGTGGTGCCGACCGCCGCGCTTGTCGTCCGGGCGATCGCCCTCGCCGACCTGGGGGAGTACGCCGAGTCGGCGCGTACCGCCGATCGGATCCTGGCGGCCGGGCCGACCGACGCGTACGCCCAGCGGAGCGCGGCGGCGATCCTGGCCGAGGCGCGCAACGGCCAGCCGGCGCTGAATGCGGCCTGGCGTGGGGTGGAGCTGGCCCCCGACGAGCCGCAGGCGCACCTGGTGCTGGCCCTGGTCGCCGGTCGGCTGGAGTTGTTCGACCTGGCCGAACGGGCCTACCGGGAGGCGTTGCGGCTCGACCCGGAGCTGGCCGGGGCGCGGCACGACCCGGGGGTGCTGCGGCTGGAGCGGCGGCGCTGGGTGCTGGCGCTGGAACAGGTGGCCGCGTTGGCGCCGGTGCAGCCGGCCCGTGCGGAGAAGCTGCCGGTGTGGACCGGGCTGCGCCGGCTCGTCCTGGTGGGCAGCGGCTGGTCGCTGCTCGCCAGCCTGCTGCTCGCGTTCCTGTCCGCCGGCGGGGCGGGGGCGAGTCGGCTGGTGGCGGTGCTGGCGGCGGCCGGTGGCGGCCTGCTGGCCTGGCGGCTCGCCCGGCGGGTCCCCGAGCTGAGCCGGGTCGTCCTGCCGGTGCTGCGCCGGGAGGACCGGCCATTGGCGTTCGCCGTGTACGCGGTCCCGGCCGGCCCGGCCCTGCTCCTGCTCTTCGCCCTGGTGGGCAGCCCGTGGCCGCTGGTGGCCGCCATCGCCGTGGCGGTCCCGGCCACCCTGATCGCCGCCACCCGCGCGGGCGTCTAGGGCGGTCCCGGCCACCCTGGATCGCCGCCACCCGCGCGGGCGTCCAGGGCGGTCCCGGCGGGACGGTCAGGGGTGGCGGGTCCAGGTCCAGGCGTAGCCGGGGTCCTCGCACTCCACGGCGGCGTCGCAGAGGTCGAGCGGGCGGAAGGTGTCGACCATGACGGCCAGCTCGTCGAAGAAGTCGACGCCGATCGACCGCTCCGCCGCGCCGGGCTGCGGGCCGTGGGTGAAGCCCGACGGGTGCAGCGAGATCGAACCCTGCCCGATGCCGGAACCGCGCCGGGCCTCGTAGTTGCCGCCGGTGTAGAAGAGCATCTCGTCGGAGTCGACGTTGTGGTGGTGGTACGGCACCGGGATGGCGTCCGGGTGGTAGTCGACCTTGCGGGGCACGAACGAGCAGATCACGAAGTTCGGGCCCTCGAAGGTCTGATGCACCGGCGGCGGCTGGTGGAGGCGGCCGGTGATCGGCTCGAAGTCGTGGATGGAGAACGCCCACGGGTACTGGTGGCCGTCCCAGCCGACCACGTCGAACGGGTGGTGCGCGTAGACGTGCCGGGTCCAGGCGGTGCCGGTGGCCCGGGAGCGGTGCCGGACCAGCACCTCGACGTCGGCGCCGTCGACCAGCAGCGGCGCGTCCGGCCCCCGGACGTCCCGCTCGCAGTACGGCGAGTGTTCCAGGAACTGGCCGCGCACCGACAGGTAGCGCCGGGGTGGGCCGATGTGCCCGGTGGCCTCGATGGTCAGCAGCCGGACCGGGGTGTCGCCGGTGGGGACCAGCCGGTGCACGGTCGAGGTGGGGATGACGACGTAGTCGCCGGCGACCAGGTCGAGCACGCCGAAGCTGGACTCCAGCCGCAGCGTGCCCGCCTCGACATAGAGGCACTCGTCGCCGGTGGCGTTGCGGTAGAGCGGGGACGGCCGGTCGGCCAGCGCGTACCCGATCCGGACGTCGTCGTTGGCGAGCAGGTGCCGCCGGCCGAGCACCGGGTCGGCCCCCGCGCCGTCGAGCTGGTGGGTACGCAGGTGGCGCGGCTTGAGCGGATGGTTCGGCAGTCGGGTGTGCCCGGGCGGGGTGAACTCCTCGGCGGCGACGATCGCGGTCGGCGGATACCGGTGGTAGAGCAGGGACGAGTCGGAGGAGAAGCCCTCCTGGCCCATCAGCTCCTCGGTGTAGAGGCTGCCGTCGGGTTGGCGGAACTGGGTGTGCCGCTTGCGGGGCACCTCGCCGACGCTGCGGTAGTACGGCATGTCGCCTCCCGTAATGTCCCGATATCCGGCCGGTGACGTCCGATAATCGGACGTCACTGTCCGTTCCTTGACAGCGTCCCGTAGATTCTTGTCTCGTGTCAACGCAGGTCCCCCGCCTCCTCGCCGGACTCGTCGACGACGCCGCCGTCTTTCCGCCCGGCAGCGCGTCGCTGCCCGACGCCGTCACCGCACACCGCGAACACCGCGCCGCCTGGTACGCCGACCTGGTCGGCCCGCTGCTGGTGCCCGCCTCCGCCGTCGCCGACGACGCGCTGACCGACCTGACCGAGGGCTTCCCGGTCGGGCTGATCGGCGACACCGGCATCGCCCGGCTGCCCGCCGCGCTGGCCCGCCTCGCCGCCGCCGGCATCGTGGTCCGGCAGGTCGAGGCGGCCGTCGCCCGACGCGGCGAGGACCCGCAGCCCGGCCTGGCCGAGCTGCTCCGGCTCGCCGGGGCGGGGGCGGACCCCGGCCGGGAGCCGACCCGGCCCGGCGAACCGGCCGGCTACTGGTACGCCGAGCTGCCGCTGACCTTCGGCCTGACCGCCGCGCTGGACACCCTCGCCGGGGCCCGTGCGGCCGGCGTGCCGATCGCCGCGAAGTTCCGCACCGGCGGACTGGCCGCCGAACTCTTCCCCACCCCGGTCGAGCTGGCCGCGGTGATCTGCGCCTGCCGGGACCGGGACCTGCCATTCAAGCTGACCGCCGGCCTGCACCACGCGGTACGCCACCTCGACCCGGAGACCGGCTTCACCCACCACGGCTTCGGCAACGTGCTGGCTGCCACCCTGGCCGCCGCCGCCGGTGCCGAGGTGGACGCCGTCGCCGTGCTGCTCGCCGACACCGACGCGGTGCGGCTGGTCGAGCCGGCCCGGGCGGCCCGCGACACCGACCGCCCGCTGTGGATCGGGTTCGGCTCGTGCAGCGTCCGGGAACCACTGACCGATCTGATCCGGCTGGGGCTGGTGAACGGGGGATTCGACCGATGAGCTGGGTGACGGGCGCGGACGGCTCGCCGTACGGCGTGACCAACCTGCCGTACGGGGTGTTCCGGCACGGCGGGCAGCCGCCCAGGATCGGCGTACGCGTCGCCGATCTGGTGTTCGACCTGGCCGGCGCGGAGTCGGCCGGGCTGGTGCTGGCCGCCGGGGCGTTCGGCCGGCCCACCCTCAACGACTTCATGGCGCTGGGTCGCCCGCAGTGGACGGCGGCCCGGCAGCGCCTCGTCGAGCTGCTCACCGACCCGGCGCACCGACCCGCCGTCGAGCCGCTGCTGGTGCCGCTGGCCGAGGTCGAGCTGCTGCTGCCGTTCGAGGTGGCCGACTACGTCGACTTCTATTCCTCGGAGCACCACGCCGGCAACGTCGGGCAGATCTTCCGCCCCGGCCAGCCCCCGCTGCTGCCGAACTGGAAGCACCTGCCGATCGGCTACCACGGCCGGGCCGGCACGGTGGTGGTCTCCGGCACCCCCGTCGTCCGGCCGACCGGGCAGCGGGCCACCGACCAGGGCCCGACCGTCGGCCCGTCGGTACGCCTCGACATCGAGGCCGAGGTGGGCTTCGTGGTCGGGGTGCCGAGCGCGCTGGGCGACCGGGTGCCCACCGCCGACTTCGCCGACCACGTCTTCGGGGTGGTGCTGGTCAACGACTGGTCGGCCCGGGACATCCAGGCCTGGGAGTACCAGCCGCTCGGGCCGTTCCTCGGCAAGTCCTTCGCCACCTCCGTCTCCGCCTGGGTGACGCCGCTGGACGCCCTGGCCGACGCGTTCGTCCCGGCCCCGCAGCAGGACCCGCCGGTGCAGGACTACCTGCGGCAGACCCCGCACCTGGGGCTCGACCTGCGGCTGTCGGTCGAGTGGAACGGCGAGCAGGTCACCGCGCCACCGTTCGCCGGCATGTACTGGACGCCCGCCCAGCAGTTGGCCCACCTCACCGTCAACGGCGCGTCCCTGCGGACCGGCGACCTGTACGCCTCGGGCACCGTCTCCGGCCCCGAGCGCGGCCAGGTCGGCTCGTTCCTGGAGCTGACCTGGGGTGGTGCCGAACCGGTCACCATCGGCGGGGACACCCGCACCTTCCTGGCCGACGGGGACACCGTCACCCTGCGGGCCACCGCCCCCGGCCCGGACGGCACCACCGTCGCCCTCGGCGAGGTCACCGGGCAGATCCTGTCCGCCCGCTGACCCACCGGCCCGGCTTCGACCGGCCCGGCTCCATCGCGCCCGCCTACGCCTGGGCCAGCTCCTACCGGCCGGGTGTCGGTCCGGTGGCAACCTGTCCGGCGTCGGTCCGGCTTCGACCGGCGGGGCACCGCTCCGCTGCCGGCCCGACCGTCCGGCACCGGGTCGTGCCGGTCGCACCGGCTGTCCGATCGTCCGCGCCTCCTGCCGCGTTTGTCCCTCGGATTCCGTCGACACACCCCGCGTCGCCCGCCTCCCGTCGGCGGCGTGGGGTGCGTCGGCGTGACACGTCCCAGCGGACAGGAGGTAGGAGCATGAACGATCTCGTCGGCGCGGTGTGGCGCACCAGTAGCCGGTCGAACGACCAGGGGCTCTGTGTGGAGGTGGCGGACAATCTCGTCCGTACCCGAGCAGTGGTCGGGGTACGCGACTCCAAGGACCCGTCGGGTCCGGCCCTGGTCATCGGCCCACCGGGTTGGACGGCGTTCGTCGACGCCGTCCGGGAAGGGCTGTTGCGGCCCTGATCAACCCCGTCACCGGTGCCTCGGTAGGGGCACCGGTGACGGGAATTTCATCGTCCGGCCCCCCGCTGGCCGCTCACCCGCCGTACCGTGGACGGCACGGGAGGTGTCATGTCGACGGTTGCGGTCACCGATTTCATCGAGGCGCCGGCCGTCGACGTGTGGGCGCTCCTGACCGATCTGCCGGTCCGCGTCGACTGGCTCTGCACGGTCAGCGCCGTCGAGCTGCTCACCCCCGGGCCGCTCGGCCCAGGCACCGCCTGGCGGGAGACCCGCACCCGGCCGGACGGTGGCGACCAGGCGGAGGAGTTCCTCGTGCTGGCCGCCGAGCCACCGCACCGGCTGGTGCTCAGCTCCCCCGGCATCGGGGTGGACTACCGGATCACCTGGACCCTGCGCACCGTCCAGCGCCGTCGCCGGGGTTGCACCGCCCTCACCGTCGAGCACCGGGCGCTGCCGACCGCCCCGTACGGTCGGATGTTGGCGCTGCTCTTCGGCGGTCTGGCCGCCCGGACGGTGGAGGGCGCGATCCGGCGGGACCTGACCGCGCTGGCCGCCACCGTGCGCAGCGCCGGCCGGGCCACCGCAGCCTGACCTCGCGCCCCGCCTCCCCCGCCCGCACTCCCCCGTCCGGTGTCCCGCCGGAGCCGGTTCGGGAATCCTTCGCGCGACGCGGCGTGACCTGACCGGTCCCGAGGGGGGACGCCTGGGTAGGGTGCCGGGCGGAGGTGGGCATGGGAATCCCGAAGGGACGGCGGCGACTCGTGGTCGCGGCCACCGCGCTGCTCACCCTCGTGGCGGTCGCCGGTATCGGCTACCGGGTGCTCGCCCCCGCCGAGGTCGTCACGCCCGCCCAGGGTGCACCGCCGCCCGCCGGCACCCCCGCGATCGGGGTGGTGGGCCGGCTGCCGGTCGCACCCCTGGTGGTGGCGGGACGGCTCCGGGTCTATGCCGCCGAGCGTCAGCTCTATGCCGACCAGCCCGCCGACGGCCGTAACCGGGTCACCCCGTTCTGGTCGTACCGGCGCTGGCCCGCCTCGCTCGACGGGGTGCTGGCGGCCGGCACGACGGTGCTCAGCCACTGGTCGGACGGGAAGCTGGTGGCGCTGGACGCGCTCACCGGCCGGGTCGCCTGGCGGGCCGACGGGCCGACACCGGACGACACCCCGCCCGCCCGGCGCACCGGGGCGGCCACCGTCTGGGACCCGCGTGGGATCTCCGTCGCCCCCGCCCCGGCGGGCCGGACGGTGCTGGTGGTCTCCGGGGCGGGCAGCCTGCGCGGCTACGACATCGCCGACGGACGGGCGCTCTGGCGGGTCGACGGCGACCGGGACTGCCGCACCGACCTGGGCACCACCGCCGCCGGGCAGGTCTTCTCCGTCGACTCCTGCGGTGGGCCGACGGCGGTCGAGTTCCGGGACGTGTCCACCGGCACGGTCGCCACCCGCTGGCGACCGCCGGACGCCCCCGACCGGTTCACCGTCACCCCGGTCGGCTGCCTCACCCCCCGGTCGCAGTGCCGAGGGTTGCGCACTGACGACGGCTCCGGCGGTCGGGGCTGGCAGGTCGGCCCGGGTGCGCCGATGGCCGCCCCCGCCCTGGCCGCCGCCGACAGCACCCTGGTCGGTGAGCTGGCCGTCGGCGACGACGGCGGGGTGCTCAAGGGGCGGGAGGCACGCAGCGGCAAGGAACGCTGGCAGCGTGGCGACCTGGGCCCGGTGACCGTCCTCGCCACCGAGGCCGGCCGGCTCTACGTGCTGACCGAACGCCGGGAACTGATCACCCTCGACCCCGTCACCGGTGCCCAGCGGTCCCGGTTCCCGATGACCCCCGGCCGGGACGGCATCGGCTGGAAACCCGGCCGGGCGTATGCGGCCGGCGGCTACGTCGCGGTGGAGCGGCTGCGGGAGCGCGCCGACCCGGCCGACGACGACCAGGCGTACTTCCTGATGGCCGAGCCGGTGGTGCTCGCCGCGACCTGACCCGCCCCGGCGGGCACCGACCTGCCCCGCGCCCCGGCGGACCCTGCCTGATCTCGGACCCGCCGGGCCCCGACCTGCGCCGGGCCCCCGACCGACGGCTCAGGACAGGGCGGCCTCCGCGGCGGCCAGGAAGACATCGTTCTCGGCCGGGGTGCCGATGGTGACCCGGACCCCGTCCCCGGCGAACGGCCGGACGATCACGCCGCGCGTCTCGCACGCCCTGCCGAACGCCGCGGCCCGCTCACCCAGCGGCAACCAGACGAAGTTGGCCTGGCTGGACGGCACGTCGGGGACGAACTTGCGCAAGGCCTCGGTGACCCGGTCCCGCTCGGCGACGACCAGCGCGCAGCGGCGTTCGACCTCGTCGGCCTGGGCCAGCGCGGCCAGCGCACCCGCCTGGGCGGCGGTGTTGGTGGAGAACGGGGTGACCACCTTGCGGATGGCGGCGGCCACCTCGGGGGCGCCGACCAGCCAACCGATCCGCAGCCCGGCCAGCCCCCACGCCTTGGACAGGGTACGCAGCACCACCACGTTGGGCCGGTCCAGGTAGGTCAGGCCGTCCGGCACCGCCGGATCGGTGACGAACTCCCGGTACGCCTCGTCGATGACGACCAGCACGTCGTCGCCGACGGCGTCGAGGAACCGGTCCAGCTCCGGCTTGCCCACCACCGTGCCGGTGGGGTTGTTGGGGTTGCAGACCACCACCATCCGGGTCCGGTCGGTCACTGCCGCGGCCATCGCCGCCAGGTCGTGTCCGTGGCCGGCGTCGTTGGGCACCCGCACGCTGCTCGCGCCGCTGGTCGCCGCGATGATCGGGTACGCCTCGAACGAGCGCCACGAGTAGAGCAGCTCGTCGCCGGGCAGGCAGGTGGCCCGGACCAGGTGTTCGGCCATGGCCACCGACCCGCAGCCGGTGGCGATCCGGTCGGGGTCCACGCCGTACCGCTCGGCGAGCGCGGCGCGCAGCGCCACCACGCCCATGTCCGGGTAGCGGTGTGAGCCGGCGACCGCCTCGGTGACCGCCTCGACCACCCCGGGCAGCGGCCCGTACGGCACCTCGTTGCTGGCCAGCTTGATCGCCTCGGCCAGGCCCAGCTCGCGGGCCAGGTCGGCCGGGCTGCGCCCGGGTACGTAGGCGGGCAGGGCGTCCAGGTCGGCGCGGGTCAGCCGCAGCGGGGGCTGGTGACGTCCGGAGTCGGTCATGGGGTGTCTCCCTGGGGCTCGGGGTCGGCGCGGTCGGTGGGGGTGTCGGGGTCGTCGGCGCGCGGCACCTGCACCACGACCGTCTGGGCCCGCTTGTCGTGCAACGCCTGGCGCAGCGGGTGGTCGAAGAGCGCGGACACCGCGTCGACGAACTGGAGCAGCAGGCCGAGCCCGCAGCAGAACCACAGCAGGGTGGGCATGCCCATGGTGCTCCACCGCCGGGTGGCCCGGCCGAAGCCCAGCGGCTGGTCGGCGTCGAGCGGCACCGCCCGGATGCGCAGCAGCCGCTTGCCCAGGGTCTGCCCGCCGGAGGCCATTGTCGGCACCTCGTAAGCGAACCAGAGTGCGGTCGCGATGACCAGGATGGCGATCTGCAGGCCACCGGCCTGCTCACCGATGGCCGGCAGGCCCTCCCGTGAGGAGTCACCGGCCATCGCCCGGCGGACCGCCTCCCGCAGGTAGGGCGCGGTCTCCTCGAAGTACCGCCAGACGAACCAGCCGTTGACCACCGCGTTGAGCAGGAGAACGACCCCGAAGTCGATCAACCGGGCGAGCAGTCGGGCACCGTAACCGGCCAGCGGCACGCCGTGCGGGCGGGGCTCGGGCGGACGCCCCGGCCAGGTCGGGTACGGCCAACCGGGCGGCGGCCCGCCGGGCTGTCCGACCCCGTGGCCCTCCGGCTGCCCGGCCCCCGGGTGTACGGGCTGCCCCAGCCCCGGTTGCCCGGCTCCGGGTTGCCCTGCTCCCGGTTGCCCGGTCCACGGCATGCCCGGCGTGCCGGGTGCTTTGGGCCCGTCGGGCGGTGCGCCTGATGCACCGGGCTGACCGGGGGCGTTCGGGGTCCACGGGGGTGCCGAGGGCTGACCGGCTGCGGTCGGGCTGCCGGCGGCCGGGGCGGGCGGCTCTCCGACAGGCTCCGGTTCGGGCGGCGGCGGACCGTCCGGTGGGGTGGTGTGGACCGGGATCGGGGCACCGATCCAGCCCTCACCGTCCCACCACCGTCGGGTGGTCGGCTCGGCCGGGTCGACGTGCCAGCCTGGTTCCACGCTCACGGTCTGGCCTTGCGCTGTCCGGTGCGGTCGCTCTGGTCGCTCACCCGGCAACCTTAACGACGACGGTGCCGGCGAACTTGTCGTGGAGGCACTGCTGCCACGGCTTGTCCCAGAGCTGCCACAGCCCGTCCAGGTAGCTGAAGCCGGGAATGACCGTCCCGACGACCTGGTGGACGACCCACCGTTTGGCCGCCGCCTTGCGGGTCAGCGTGCCGGCCGGGTCGAGCGGCACCACCTGGAGCTTCATCGCCCGTTTGCCGATGGTCTGCCCGGTCTTGAACATCATCTCGACCAGGTAGAGGTAGCTCAGGACGAACATCACCAGGAAGATCACGGCCTCCAGCGCCAGCAGCGGCAGCAGGAAGCCGGCGAACGGGTCGGCGATGGGCTGGCCGTCGGGCCCGGTGCTCAGGTCCGGCAGGACCAGCATGAAGAAGACGATGAAGGCCGGCACGACGAAGACCAGGCTGGCCGCCCCGAGCACCAGCCCGTCGATGAGCAGGGCGAGCAGCCGGTCACCGAAGCCGGCCAGCGGCAGCCCGCGCGGTGACAGCGTCGGGGAGCCGGGCGGCGGCATACCGGGCACCGGTGGGTACCCGGGCAGCCCGGCGTACGGGCCGGGCGGCGTCGGGTAGGCACCGGGCCGCGGATACCCGGCGGGCGGGCCGCTGTACGGGCCGGGTTGCGGCGGCACGGCGTACCCCTGGGGGTGGGGGCCGCCGGGCGGGGCGAAGCCGCCGGCGGCGGGCGGAGACCCACCGGCCGGCGGCGTCGGGTACGTCGGAGGCTGCGTCACGCGAGACAGTGTTACAGGTTGCCGCGCGCTTCCTGCTCCCGCTCGATGGCCTCGAAGAGCGCTCTGAAGTTGCCCTTGCCGAAACCGAGCGAGCCGTGCCGCTCGATCAGCTCGAAGAAGACCGTCGGGCGGTCCTGCACCGGCTTGGTGAAGATCTGGAGCAGGTAGCCGTCCTCGTCCCGGTCGACCAGGATCTTGCGGGACTTCAACTCCTCGATCGGCACCCGCACGTTGCCGATCCGGGCCCGCAGTTCCGGGTCGTCGTAGTACGAGTCGGGGGTGTCGAGGAATTCGACGCCGGCCGCCCGCATCGCGTCGACGCTGGCCAGGATGTCGTTGGTGGCGACCGCGATGTGCTGCGCGCCGGGCCCCTGGTAGAACTCCAGGTACTCGTCGATCTGCGACTTCTTGCGGGCCATCGCCGGCTCGTTGAGCGGGAACTTGACCTTCCGGGTGCCGCTGGCGACGACCTTGCTCATCAGCGCCGAGTAGTCGGTGGCGATGTCGTCGCCGATGAACTCCGCCATGTTGGAGAAGCCCATCACCCGCTTGTAGAACTCCACCCACTCGTCCATCCGGCCGAGTTCGACGTTGCCGACGACGTGGTCGACCGCCTGGAAGAAGCGCTTCGGCTGGAGGCCGGCGGCGATCATCGGCTGCCGGTCGACGATCGGGCCCCGGGCCACGAAGCCGGGCAGGAACGGGCCGGTGTAGCGGGACCGGTCGACCAGGGTGTGCCGGGTGTCGCCGTACGCGGCGATGGTGGCGAGCCGGACGGTGCCGTGCGTGTCGGTCACGTCGTGCGGCTCGATGAGGCCGGTCGCGCCCTGGGCCACGGCGTGCGCGTAGGCGGCATCGACGTCCGGTACCTCCAGCGCGATGTCGCTGACCCCGTCGGAGTGCTTCGCGACGTGGTCGGTGCCGGCGGCGTCGGGGCGGACCGCGCCGGTCAGCACGAACCGGGCCGAACCGCTGGTCAGCACGTACTCGGCGTGGTCGCGGTAGCCCTGTTCCGGGCCCCGGTAGGCCACGCAGGTCATGCCGAACGCGGTGGAGTAGTAGTGCGCGGCCTGCTTGGCGTTGCCGACCAGGAAGTGCACGTGGTCGAGACCCTTGACCGGGAACGGGTCACGGGTGATGTCGTGGTCGACTGCGCCGACGAGCGTGTCGACGTCGATGTCCTCGGTCGACTGGGGTCGGTCGATCGCCTGGGTCACGGTGGCCTCCCTCGGTTGCGGCCGGCTTCGTGGGCCGGTGGTCCGACAGCTCTTCCAGGCAGCATCGCGGTGGCCCCATCCGCTGGGCAACCGTCACCTTTTTCCCTGGTCAGGTTGCGCAATCGGTAGGGTGTGCAGCCATGAACGCTGGACAGGGTGTACGGCTCGACGCGCTGGACGGCAGGCTGGTCCAACTCCTCGCCGACGAACCCCGGATCGGGGTGCTGGAATGCTCCCGCCGGCTCGGGGTGGCCCGGGGCACCGTCCAGGCCCGGCTGGACAAGCTGGTCGACCGGGGGGTGATCGGCGGCTTCGGGCCGGAGATCTCCCCGGCGGCGATCGGGTTCGCGGTGACCAGCTTCGTCACCCTGGAGATCAGCCAGCGGCACGGCCACGACACGGTCACCGCCCACCTGGCGGCGATCCCCGAGGTGCTGGAGGCGCACACCATCACCGGGGCGAGCGACCTGCTCTGCCGGATCGTGGCCCGCTCCAACACCGACCTGCAACGGGTGATCGACCAGATCGTCTCGTCCGAGGCGATCCGCCGGGCCTCCACGATCATCGCGCTCGCCGAGCAGATCCCCTACCGCACGCTGCCCCTGCTCCGCTCCGCCGCCGGGTCGTGATCAAGCCAATTGGGCTGATATAGCAGCATCCGAAGGCTGTGTTGGCGCTATATCGGCGATGTTGTGATGCGTCCGATCTGCCTGACGGGTGCGTCGTCCGCCAGGGAGAAAGCGGGGCGACACTCCGGCGCGGGGGCGGGGCGGGGAGGTGAACGTCGCTACGGTGTGCGGTGTGAAGGGCCTTGGCGGGGTGCGGGGAGGGCTGCTGCTCGGGCTCGTCATCGTGATCGCGCTCGCCGTCACCGGGGTGTGGAACCCCTTCCCCGGGGTGTGGGACTGGGTCGACCGCAGCGAGCCGATCTCCGAACCGGACGTGCTCTGGCAGCAGCGGGTCGGCGGCACCCCGAAGAGCGTCACGATCGTCGGCGACGCCGTCGTGGTCGAGCAGCGGACCCGCATCGAGGTGCGCAGCCTCGCCACCGGCGCCCCGCTCTGGGAGCGCAAGGCGGACTGGTCGGCGGTGGCCGGCGGCGACCGCGACGCCGTCGTCGCCGTGGGCAAGCTCCTGGTCAAGGGGTACGAGCTGATCGACCCCACCACCGGGGCGGTACGTCGGCGCGACAGCGACGCGGTGGCCGTCTGGACGTACCGGAACATGCTGCTGGACGCCCGGTGTGTGGCCGCCACCGACTGCACGTTGAGCGCCTGGGACCCGCGTGGCACCAGCCCCCTGTGGACGGCCTTCCTGCCCGGCGTCAGCAGTGGGCTCTTCGCCGACAACCCGGGCCTGCTCGGCACCCGGCGACTCACCGCGCAGCGGATCGACGAGGCGGTGGCCGGGCCGGAGGCGGTACCGCCGCTGCTCGGCTTCCCGGTGGACGGCCGGGTGCACGTGGTGGACACCGCCACCGGCCGGGTGGTGCAGAACGTCGAACCGGGCCGCGACGAGCGGTTGTCCGTGGTCGGCGGCCGGATGCTCAAGATCAGCGCGGTCTCCGTCGACGGTAGCTGCCAGTACGCCGTCTCGGCCCGGGACCCGGCCACCGGGCAGGAGGTGTGGCGGCGTACCGGGCTCAACCTGCGCACCGCCGACAGCGCCGGGTGCGTGCAGCGGGAGGACCCGCAGGGGGCCCGCAACGTGCTGATCGGGGTGGCCCCCGACGGGCGGGAAACGGTCCTCGACGGGTACGACGGCCGGCTGTTGCAGGTGAACGCCGAGGGGGAGAAGCTGCTCGCCGTCGACGACCGCTACGCCCTGGTGCGCAGCGCCGACAAGGATTCGGTCATCGCCCGGGAGTTGGGCACCGGCAAGGCCCGCTGGACCCGGCCGGCCGGCGCGAAGGCGGGCGCGGCGCTGACCCCGTACGCGGCGGTGCTGACCGGGGACAAGCCGAGCCGACTGGTGGCCGTGGACCCGCGTACCGGCCGGGAGTTGGTGGTGTTGCGGACCAGTGCCAACGCGCTCGCGGTCGGGCGCAACGGCATGGTCGTCGGCGAGGGCCGGGAGATCGGCTACGTCCGGTTCGGGGCGGGCGCCGGCGCACCGCCACCTGCCGCGCCGCCGGCCGGGTCGGACGGTGGCGGCGGTCCCGGCCCGGGGCGTACCGGTGGCGCACCCGACGTCGGGGACACCTGCGGACCGAAGCGGGAACTCTGCGCCAACGGCAACGGGTGAGAGCGGCGTCCCACGACCCACCCGGCGGGTGTCACCGATCGACCGGTCTGCCCTAGGCTTTTCCGACATGAGCAGTGCCGCCGCGTTCTCGTACGCTCCCTTGCTGCCGACCGGGCCCGACCAGACGGAATACCGCCTGGTCACCGACGAGGGCGTCGACGTCGTCCACGGGCCGGGGGGCCGCCGTTTCCTGACCGTGGAGCCGGCGGCGCTGACCGCGCTGACCGCCGAGGCGATGCACGACATCGCCCACTACCTGCGGCCGGCCCACCTGGCCCAGCTCCGCGCGATCATCGACGATCCGGCGGCCTCGCCGAACGACCGGTTCGTCGCGCTGGACCTGCTGCGCAACGCCAACATCGCCGCCGGTGGGGTGCTGCCGATGTGCCAGGACACCGGCACCGCGATCGTGATGGGCAAGCGGGGCCGGCACGTGCTCACCGACGGCGGTGACGCCGAGGCGATCTCGCGCGGGGTCTACCAGGCGTACACGAGGCTGAACCTGCGGTATTCGCAGCTCGCGCCGCTGACCATGTGGGACGAGCGGAACACCGGCAGCAACCTGCCCGCCCAGGTCGACCTCTACGCCGAGGACCCGGACGGTCACCCGGACGCGTACAAGTTCCTGTTCATGGCCAAGGGCGGCGGCTCGGCCAACAAGTCCTACCTCTACCAGGAGACGAAGGCGCTGCTCAATCCGACCCGGATGATGCAGTTCCTGGAGGAGAAGCTGCGGCTGATCGGCACCTCGGCCTGCCCGCCGTACCACCTGGCGGTCGTCATCGGCGGCACCTCCGCCGAGTACGCCCTCAAGACCGCCAAGTACGCCTCGGCGAAGTACCTCGACGCGCTGCCCACCCAGGGCTCGATGAGCGCGCACGGCTTCCGCGACCTGGAGTTGGAGGCCGAGGTGCTGGAGCTGACCCGCAACTTCGGCATCGGCGCGCAGTTCGGTGGGCGCTACTTCTGCCACGACGTGCGGGTGGTCCGGCTGCCCCGGCACGGGGCGTCCTGCCCGGTGGCGATCGCGGTCTCCTGCTCGGCCGACCGGCAGGCGGTTGCCAAGATCACCCCGTCGGGGGTGTGGCTGGAGCGCCTGGAGACCGACCCGGCGCGCTACCTGCCGGACGTCACCGACGAGACCCTCGACGCCTCCGACGTGGTGCGCGTCGACCTCAACCGCCCGATGGACGAGATCCGGGCCGAGCTGTCGAAGTACCCGGTGAAGACCCGGCTGTCGCTGACCGGCCCGCTGGTCGTGGCCCGGGACATCGCCCACGCCAAGATCGCCGAGCGGCTCGACGCGGGCGAGCCGATGCCGCAGTACCTGCGCGACCACGCCGTCTACTACGCCGGCCCGGCCAAGACCCCCGAGGGGTACGCCTCCGGCTCGTTCGGCCCGACCACCGCCGGCCGGATGGACGCGTACGTGGCGAAGTTCCAGGCGGCCGGCGGCTCCCAGGTGATGCTGGCCAAGGGCAACCGGTCCGGCCAGGTGACCCGCTCCTGCCAGCAGCACGGCGGCTTCTACCTCGGCTCGATCGGCGGCCCGGCGGCCCGGCTGGCCCAGGACTGCATCCGGCACGTCGAGGTGCTGGAGTACGCCGAGCTGGGCATGGAGGCGGTCTGGAAGATCGAGGTGGAGGACTTCCCGGCCTTCATCGTGGTCGACGACAAGGGCAACGACTTCTTCGCCGAGGTGACCAAGCCGGTGCTGACCGTGGGCCGCCGCTAGGCGGGCGCGTTCGCGGGTGGCTCTCGGCTGGCGGGAGGCAAGGCGATGCCCCGGGCCGCTTGCTGGCAGAGGCGGGCACCGGGGCTTACCCGTCACGGTTATCTGGTTCGGGGCTTGCCGTGGTGGAGCGGCATACATGTGCAGTGTTGAAGACTGATCGCTGAACGCGCGAAACCCGGCCCACCCACCGTCCGGAAGGCTGCCGGGTTGTACTTCCTACAGCCAGTGCCGCAGGCTCATCTGTACCAGCCGACTTGCGGCCGTCCGGTGGTGGAAGCGTCGGGGCGTTCGGGTCAATCCTGGCAGTGATACGTCCGGACGGCATAGAGCGCGGTTGCGCCCTCCCCTCGGTCTTGCTCGGCAAGCCGGAGATCTTTTACGGCGACCACGACGCGCTGCCCAGTTGCGCCACTGCCGGCGTCTACCCAAACCTGGACGGTTCCGTGTTCGGGTAGCTCCCGTGGTCCCACCGCCAGAACCTCTGATCTCGGCATGGAATCTCCTCCCGTAGTGCGCGACGGAATGCCAAGTACTTAATACTTAAGTTGGCCAAACGTCAAGCTATCGTTTGTGCCTAGTGTCGGGATGTATGGGTTGGCCTAATGCCCGGCCGGGGACGATGGCCGAGTGGCTAACCTGGAGTCAGCGGTACGGAAGCTGCGCGCGGCGCAGGCTGGTGTGCCCCGCGCCGAGGAGCGGGCCGCCAGACTCATCGCTGAGGCACGCGCCCAGGTGAAGGCGGCTCGTGCCGAGCTGGCCGAGGCGATCCGCGCCGCTGACCGGGACGGCACTCGTCAGGTCGACATCGTGGCGGCCACCGGCTACAGCCGGGAGCGAGTCCGGCAGATCATCCGCAACGGCGAAGACTGACCGCGTGGTGCCCGGCGTGGGCTGGCACGTCCCGGCCGGTGACGCCGGGGAGTCCTGACGCCTGAGCGATCTGCCCCACCTGAGCCGACGATCATCTGCGGGCCGGCGGTGAGCGGGGCAGGATGGGACGGGTGACGACTCCAGAAGCACCGGGCTACCGGATCGAACGCGACTCGATGGGCGAGGTGGAGGTGCCCGCCGAGGCGCTGTGGCGGGCGCAGACCCAGCGCGCGGTGCAGAACTTCCCGATCTCGGGCCGGGGCATCGAGCCGGCCCAGATCAAGGCGCTGGCCCAGATCAAGGGGGCCGCCGCGCTGGTCAACGGTGAGCTGGGGGTGATCGGCGCGGACGTCGCCGAGGCGATCGCCGCCGCCGCCGCGCACGTGGCCGACGGCGGGTACGACGACCAGTTCCCGATCGACGTGTTCCAGACCGGTTCGGGCACCTCGTCGAACATGAACACCAACGAGGTGATCGCCACCCTGGCCACCCGGGAGCTGGGCCGGGACGTGCACCCGAACGACGACGTGAACGCCTCGCAGTCCAGCAACGACGTCTTCCCGTCCTCGATCCACCTGGCCGCCACCCAGTTCGTGGTGGAGGACCTGCTGCCGTCGCTGAAGCACCTGGCGGGGGCGCTGGAGGCGAAGGCGGCCGAGTTCGAGACGGTGGTCAAGGCGGGGCGTACCCACCTGATGGACGCCACCCCGGTCACCCTGGGGCAGGAGTTCGGCGGCTATGCCGCGCAGGTCCGTTACGGCGTCGAGCGGCTGGAATCGGCGCTGCCCCGGCTGGCCGAGCTGCCGCTGGGCGGCACCGCCGTGGGCACCGGCATCAACACCCCGCTGGGCTTCGCCGGCAAGGTGATCGGGAAGCTGCGCACCTCGACGGGGCTGCCGTTGACCGAGGCCCGTAACCACTTCGAGGCGCAGGGGGCGCGGGACGCGTTGGTCGAGACGTCCGGCCAGCTGCGTACCGTCGCGGTCGGGCTCTACAAGATCGCCAACGACGTACGCTGGATGGGTTCCGGCCCCCGGGCGGGCCTGCGGGAGCTGCGCATCCCCGACCTCCAGCCCGGCTCGTCGATCATGCCGGGCAAGGTGAATCCGGTGGTCGCCGAGGCGGTGCGGCAGGTCTGTGCGCAGGTGATCGGCAACGACGCGGCGGTCGCCTTCGCCGGTTCGCAGGGCGACTTCGAGCTGAACGTGATGCTCCCGGTGATGGGCCGCAACCTGCTCGAATCGATCAAGTTGCTCTCCGCGTCCAGTCGGATCTTCGCCGACCGCCTGGTGGTCGGCCTGGTCGCGGACGCCGAGGTCTGCCTGGCGTACGCGGAAGGGTCGCCGTCGATCGTCACCCCGCTCAACCGCCACCTCGGGTACGACGAGGCCGCCTCGATCGCCAAGGAGGCGCTGGCGAAGCAGGTCTCCATCCGCGAGGTGGTGATCTCCCGGGGACACGTCGACTCCGGCAAACTCACCGAGACCCAGCTCGACGAGGCCCTCGACCTGCTCCGCATGACCCACCCCTGATCCGCCTCCGTCCCCGGCCGGCCGCCCGGGGACGGCGCGGCTTGATCGACTCCTGTGGGCCGATGTAGCGGTGCCAGCTGGATTCGATAGCGCTACATCGGCCCCCGTGAGTGGATCATGGCTCGGCAGGTGGGCGGGTGCGGGGGACCCAGGCGAGAAAGCGGGCGAAGAGGGCCGCCGGGTCGGGGCCGGTGTCGGGATAGAGGCGGTACAGGTCGGCGGCGGCGTCGTGCAGCACCGTGCAGAGATAGATGTTGAGCGCGACCCGGTCGTGGGCGTACTCGGAGACGAGGGTGAGTCGGGCGGCCCCGCAGGGCCACGGCGCGGCACACACCCGGCACAGCCAGAGCGGGCGCAGCGGTAGGTGCGGGCGCGGATGCGTCGGGCCCGGCCCGCCACGGCCGGCGGGTTCGGGTGGTCCACCGGTGCGGCGCGGCCCGTCCGGGCCGGCCGCCGGGCTCACCGGCGTCCCCGGTTGGCGCGCCACTCCTGGGCCAACGTGAGCCAGCCGACCCGCCCCACCCGGGGAAACGACACCGTGGTGTCCTCCCACCCGGGCGGGGCCGATCCGGTGCCCGGCGCGGCGGTCGGGGACGCGGCCGTTCCGCCGGGCGGGCGGGCGGCCGGTCCGGCGGTCGGGGGAGCGGGCTGCCCGGGTGGGGCCGCTTCGGGGCGCCGGGCGGGTCGGAATCTGCGGGCAAGCCGGTGTCGCCAGGTGAGCCGGGGCATCGCGTCGCCTCCATGGTGGGTCGGCTGGTCGTCTCCCCCGGCGGTGGGACCGCCGGCCGGGGAGCGGGCTGTCCCACCGCGACACCGTCGCGCCCGGAGGGTGGGGCGGTCGATGTCGCACTTCACAGTCTGCTGATGAAACCACTACCGTGTGAAGGATTGTTATCGGCTTCCGGACTTGTCCTGTGTTTGCGGCGTCCCTGGTCGGCGTGGTGTCGGAGTCGATCGTCGGGGCGCTGGAGGGCGGCTGGAGATGACGGACGGGCGGATGACGGCGGCGGCCTTCCTCGTCGCCGAGCTACGGCGGGCCCGGACCCGTCGGGGCTGGAGCCAGGACGACCTCGCCAAGGCGGTCAACTACTCGGCGTCGATGGTCAGCGCGATCGAGCTGGGCCAGCAGCCGCCCACCGCGAAGTACCTCGAACTGGTCGACAAGGCCCTCGACACCGGCGGCACCTTCAGCCGGATGCTCATCCAATTGGTCGCGCTCGACCGGGCGCAGGTGTGGCTTCGTGGTTGGCGCGCGATTCTCGCGGACGCGTGGGCACTGCGGTGGTTCGACCCGCTCCATGTTCCAGGGCTGCTCCAGACCGAGGCATACGCGCGAGCGGTCTTCGAGTCCGATCCGATGCTCGATCCGGAAGAGGTCGAACGCCGGCTGGCCGACAGGATGGACAGCCAACAGACGCTCTACACCGAACGACCCCCACGTCTCGTGGCGGTCCTGGACGAGGCCGTCCTGCGCCGGCGGGTCGGTGGCCGCAAGGTCATGTGCGACCAGGCTCTACACCTTGCGCGCATCGCCACGGAGCATCCGCAAATCCGACTACACGTGGTCCCTTCGTCGGCCGACGAGTATCCGGGCCTGAACGGGCCGTTCATCCTGGCGAGTCTGCCGGGCGACGTTGAGTTGGCGTTTCTCGGCGGTCAGATCGGCGGGCAGGAACTGGACGACCCGGCTGACCTCCGGCGTCTTCAGCGCACCTGGGAAGCTACCCTCGGCGTGGCCTTGCCACCGCAGGAGTCGATCGAGCGGCTAAGGGAATTGTCTGAGTCATGGAGTTGACCGGGGCTGGTTGGCGAAAGAGCCGCCGGAGTGGTTCTAACGATCAATGTGTCGAGGTGGCGACGAATCTGGTAGGGGTGGTCGGGGTGCGGGACAGCAAGGACCCGGCCGGCCCGGTGCTCACCTTTCCGGCGTACTCCTGGCGGGCCTTTGTGGCCGCCCCCCCGCGCTGACCTGCCCGGCCGCCGCTTGCCCGGCGCCGCCGGGATAACCGGTCGACCGGACGATCGGTGGCCGGCATGATCCGGGGCGTGACCGGTGTGGACGGGGTGCTGCTGACGACGGAACGGCTGCGGCTGCGCCGCTTCACCGGCGACGACGTGCCGCATCTGGTCGAGCTGGACAGCGACCCGGAGGTGATGCGGTTCCTCACCGGCGGGCGACCCACCCCGCTCGCCACCGTGCGCGACGAGCAGCTGCCCCGGCTTCTCGGCCAGTACGACCGGCATCCGGGGCTCGGCCGCTGGGCCGCCGAGGATACTGCCGACGGCGCCTTCCTGGGGTGGTTCGCGCTCGACCCGTCCGACGACGGTGCCGGGCCGGAGCTGGGTTACCGGTTGCACCGCGCGGCCTGGGGGCGCGGCCTGGCCACCGAGGGCGCCCGCGCGCTGGTCGGCCACGCCTTCGACATCCCGGGGGTACGCCGGGTCTGGGCGCAGACGATGGCGGTCAACGTGCGCTCCCGGGCGGTGCTGGCGAAGGCCGGCCTACGGTACGTCCGCACGTTCCACCTCGACTGGGTCGAGCCGATCGCCGGCACGGAGCAGGGCGAGGTGGAGTACGAGCTGCTCAGGGCCGACCACCGGCCGCCTTCCGGGCCCGGTAGGCGCTGACCGCGACCCGGTTGCCGCAGCCCGCCTCGCAGAACCGTCGGGACCGGTTCCTGGACAGGTCCACCAGCACGTTGCCGCATTCGGGGTGGGCGCAGTGCCGCAGTCGGCCCAGCTCGTCGCCGCGTACCAGGTCGGCGACGGCCATCGCCGCCTCGACGGCCATCCGGGTGGCCAACGGGGCGTCCCGGGGCACGGCGTGCACGTGGTAGGGCTCGTCGTCGTGCCGGACGAGCTGCGGCAGCGCCCGGGACTCGCGGAGCAGGTCGTTGACCACGGCGACGACGGCGTCCGGTTCGTCGTCCCAGAGCCGGCGCAACCGGGGGCGCAGCGCCCGGACGGCACGCAGCTCGGCCTCGGTGCGTTCGTGTCGACCGGTCCACCTGTTCGCGGCGACGAAGCGGTCCAGTGCGGCGATGTCGGGCAGCCCCTCACCGTCCCGGTTGTCGGTGTTGACCAGGGCGGCAGCGGCAGTCAGCCCGCACTCCGTGTCATGAGCGAAAAGCAACTTGACCCCTGTCGTCACCGGCCGCTAGCGTCACGAGCGTAATCCTACTTTGCTGATGTCATGCCGGAGGAGCCCCGATGCCGCCCCGATCCACCGCCGGCACCGGGCTGGCACTCGCCCTGCTCTCCGCCGTCACGTTCGCCACCTCCGGCACCTTCGCCCGCTCGTTGATCGAGGCCGGCTGGTCGGCCGAGGCCGTCGTGGTGGCCCGGGTCGGCCTGGCCGCCCTGGTGCTGGCCGTCCCCGCCGTGCTCGCGCTGCGCGGCCGGGCCGGGGTGCTGCGCCGCAACCTCGGCCCGGTCGCCGTCTTCGGCCTGCTCGGCGTCGCCACCGCCCAGGCGTGCTTCTTCAACGCCGTCCGCTACCTGCCGGTCGGGGTGGCCCTGATGCTGGAATATCTCGGCATCATCCTCGTGGTGGGGTGGCTGTGGCTGGTGCACGGGCAGCGCCCCCGCCGGCTCACCGTGGTCGGTTCGCTGGCCGCCCTGGTCGGGCTCGGCCTGGTGCTCGACCTGACCGGCGCGGGCCGCCTCGACCCGGTCGGCGTGCTCTGGGGGATCGGCGCGGCCGTCGGGTTGGCCGGCTACTTCGTCCTCGCCGCCCGGGTCGACGCCGACCTGCCCTCGGTCACCATGGCCAGCGGCGGGATGGCCGTCGGGGCGGCCGTGCTGGCCCTGCTCGGCCTGATCGGGGTGCTGCCGCTGCGGGCCACCTTCGGTGCGGTCGACTTCGCCGGGCAGCGCACCAGCTGGCTCGTCCCGATCGCCGGGCTGTCGCTCATCGCCGCGGTGGTGGCCTACCTGACCGGGATCGCCGCGACCCGCATCCTCGGGGCCCGGCTGTCGTCGTTCGTCGGGCTGACCGAGGTGATGTTCGCGGTGCTCATCGCCTGGCTGTTGCTGGGTGAGCTGCCGGTGCCGGTGCAGCTCGCCGGGGGTGCGCTGATCGTCGCCGGGGTGGCGCTGGTCCGCCTCGACGAGCTGCGCGAGGGCCGCACCGAACGGGCGGCGGAGCGGACGGACGAGCCGGCCCTGACCTGAGTCGGCCCTGACCTGAGTCGGGGCGGTCACGCGGCGCTGACCTGAGTCGGGATCGGCGCTGCCGTGACCGGGTGGCGGCCTGCTCGGCGTGGCCGGGTACGACGACGTGAGAGGGTGTCGGACATGCTCAGCGTGGTGGTGTTCGACGCCGACGAGACCCTGATCGACCTGCGCCCGGCGGTAACCGGTGCCCTGGCGGCCGTACTGGAGGAGATGCGACGCCGGACACCGGTGGCGGCCGGGGTGACCCTCGCCGAGGTGGAGTCCGACTGGCAGGCGGTCTTCGGGGCGATGACCGCCGCACCGGTGATGGAGATCCGCCGGGCCGCGCTGGCCCGGTCGCTCGACCGGGCCGGGCTGGTCGGCCAGCTCGACGAGTTCGCCGAACTCTTCTTCGCCCGACGGTACGCGCTCAGCCACCCGTACCCCGACACCCTGCCGGCGCTGGCCGCCCTGCGCGCCGACTTCACCCTCGGGTACGCCACCAACGGCAACAGCCGGGCCGAACGCTGCGGCCTGCCCGGCGTATTCGCCTTCGAGTTGTACGCCCACGAGGGCGGCCTGCCCAAGAAGCCCGACCCGGCGTTCTACGCCGCGATCGTCGATGCCGCCGGGGTGCCGGCGGAACGGATCGCGTACGTCGGTGACTCGCTCGCCCACGACGTGCTCGGCCCCCAGCAGTCCGGCATGCGCGGCATCTGGCTCAACCGGCTCGGTCTCCCGCTCCCCGCCGGGGTACGCCCCGACGCCGAGGTGGGCACGCTCACCGAGCTAGCGGCGGCACTGCGCAGCCTGCAACCGACGAATGCCTGATGCGGGACCAATTCGGATTTGTATCTGGCGGAATTGCCGCCGGTGCTATGGGATGGCTGCCACGTCCCTCAACGAGAGGATCTGATGTGGTGAGCAAGCGCTTCACCGCCGGAGCCGTCGCGACCGCGGCGGCCCTGGCACTTACGGTGACCGGCCTGACCGTCCCGGCCAATGCCGGGCCGACCACCAGCCGAACGTTCACCGTGGTGGCCGAGGACGGCGTCTCGGCGGATGCGGCCATCGCCGCGATCCGTGCCGCCGGCGGCACCGTCGTGTCCCGTACGGACGACGTCGGTCTGTACCAGGTCACCAGCGACCGGGCCGACTTCGCCGGCCGGGTCACCGCCGCTTCCGCGCTGGTCGGCGCGGCCGAGCAGCGGGCCATCGGCCGCAAGCCCAAGCTGGACCGGGTCGCGCAGGAGAACCTGCTGACCCAGACCAAGCAGGCGGTCAAGGCCAAGGGCAACGCCAACGGCAAGAAGCTCGACCCGCTCGACGACAAGCTCTGGGGCCTCGGCATGATCGGGGCCGACAAGGCCCGCAAGGTCATGCCGGGCGACAAGCGGGTCACCGTCGGCGTCCTGGACACCGGCGTCGACGCCAGCCAGCCCGACCTCGCGCCCAACTTCAACTGGGCGCTGTCGCGCAACTTCGCCCCGGACATCGCCGACATCGACGGCCCGTGCGAGGTGGCGAGCTGCCTCGACCCGGTCGGCACCGACGACGGCGGGCACGGCACCCACGTCGCCGGCACCATCGGTGCGGCGGCCAACGGCTTCGGCCTGTCCGGCGTCGCCCCGAACGTCTCCATCGTGGAACTCAAGGGCGGCCAGGACTCCGGGTACTTCTTCCTCAACTCGGTCGTCAACGCCCTGGTGCACGCCGGCAAGTCCGGGCTCGACGTGGTGAACATGTCGTTCTACGTCGACCCGTGGCTCTACAACTGCACCGCCAACCCGGCCGACTCGCCCGAGTCGCAGGCCGAGCAGCGGGCTGTCATCAAGGCGATGAAGCGGGCCCTGAACTTCGCCCACAACAAGGGCGTCACCCTGGTCGGCTCGCTCGGCAACAACCACGAGGACCTCGGCGCGCCCCGCACCGACGTGTCCAGCCCGGACTACGGCGCCGACCCGTACCCGCGCCCGATCGACAACAACAGCTGCTGGGACTTCCCGGTGGAGGGCCCGCACGTGATCGGCGTGTCCGCCGTCGGCCCGTCCGGCAAGAAGTCCGACTACTCCAACTACGGCACCGAGCAGATCTCGGTCGCCGCACCGGGTGGCTGGTTCCGGGACGGCTTCGGCACCGACACCCACCGCACCGACGGCAACATGATCCTCTCCACGTACCCGAAGAAGGTGCTCCAGGAGGAGGGTTCGGTCGACGAGAACGGCAACGTCGTGCCGGGCTTCGAAAACTCGGTGTTCAAGCAGTGCACCACCGCCGGTGAGTGTGGCTACTACACCTACCTCCAGGGCACCTCGATGGCGTCGCCGCACGTCAGCGGGGTCGCCGCGCTGATCGTCAGCAAGTGGGGCAAGAAGGAGGGGAAGGACGGCTACGGCCTGGCGCCGGCCAAGGTGGAGCAGCACCTCTACCGGACCGCCACCGAGCACGCCTGCCCGGAGCCGCGCCTGCAGAGCTACGCCAACGAGGGCCGCTCGGCCGAGTTCGACGCGTACTGCGCCGGCTCGCTGAACTTCAACGGCTTCTACGGGTACGGCATCGTGGACGCGAACGCCGCGGTGCGCAGCCCGCTCAAGCCGAACGTCGCCCCCTGACGCGGCTCTACACCCCAGGCTGAGGCCCGACACCCGGGCTGACGCTCGACATTCAGGAGAGGCCCGGACGACCTCGGTCGTCCGGGCCTCTCCGTGTCCGCCCCGCCCCGCCCCGCGTCCGCCCTGCGGTGATCGACTCCAGGGGGCCGATGTTGCGGTATCGGGGTAAGGGGATGGTGCAACATCGGGCCAAGAGAGTGGATCATCGGCGCCAGCCGCGTTCGGTGAGGACTGCGCGTACCTCGCGGACCACGGTGGGGAAGTCATCCCTCAGGCGGCGGCTTGTCACGTGCAGGACGATCCAGCCGGCGGTGACCAGTTGGTTGAGTCGACGGCGATCGCGGTGCAGTTGATCCGGACCGGTGTGCCAGTGTCCGTCGTACTCCACCGCCACCCGGAACTCCGGCCAGGCGAGATCGGGGTGCAGGACCAGACCCGACGGCAGCCGTACGGGAGGCTGCGCGACGGGCCGGGGCAGGCCGGCCAGCACGAGCCGTACCCGCAGGTGTGACTCGGGTGGCGATTGCGCGGCCGGATCGGCCAGGTCGAAGACCCGGCGGGCCCGGCGGCCACCCCGCCGGTCGGCGAAGTGCTGCGCGATCTCGGCGAGGGCAGCCGGGCTGGTCAGGCCCCTGCCGAGCAGCGAGTCGACGATGCCGACCGCGCGGACCGGTTCCAGCCATGCCGCCGTTTCCCAGGCGGCGAGCGTGGGGGACGACCGAGGTAGGGCGGGCGGTGTCGGGTGCGGGCCGGTTGGCGGTGGGCGGACGCCCGTCAGCGTTGCGGCGGTGACCGGGTTGGCCTCAGCCGACCCGGGGAGTGGTCTGTTCCGGCTGATCGGCACACCACTGCCGGCCCCTTCCGGAAGCGCGGCTGGGATGGTGGGCAGGGCCGGCTCGGGGTGCAGAGCAGGTGGGGTGGGGATAGCGGGCCAGGGCCGGGTTGGCGTGGTGAGACCGGCCGATGTGGCACGGTTCGCTGTCGCTGTCGCTGTCGCTGTCGCTGTCGCTGGTGTGGGTGTGGGTGTGGCGTCCTCGGGGAGTTGGCGGGAGGCATGCGGTTGCGCGAGAACCGCCGACCCGCCGGTGGCGGCAACGGTGTGCACCCGGATGCCGCCGGGGGAACCAGCCCATCCACCACCCGCGCCACGCCGAGCCCCACCTGCGCCGGGCCGGATCCCACCAGTAGAGGTGGGACGGGCCGTACCGGGATAGGCGGACGTGACCGCTCCCTGGGAGCCGACCCGGGCTGCCCGGGGCACCAGCACGTGCACCTCGTCACCGAAGCCGGCGGCATGCTCGATCCCGTGCAGGTAAGCCGCCGACGGGCCGGCGATCACCGTGCCGGCGGGCATCCGGAGGAGGGCGGCGCGGCAGGTCAGGGCGTGGTCCCGGTCGAGGCGGGCATCGGCGTAGACGTCGTGGCCGAGGCGAAGCCAGGACGCCCCGCGCAGGTGGTGGCGGGTGAGCAGGCCCTGCCGGATCGCGTCCGAGCCGCGGAACACCTGCCAGGCGAGGGCGACCGGGCGATGGGGTCGAGGTGGCATGACCCCAGCCTCGGGTCTCCCGGTCGCCCGGCGACACCCCTGTGGACAGCCACGCCTGCCCGCGAACCGGCCTCCTGTGGACAACCCCCACCACACGCCGAATCGTGGTACCGCGCCATCGCTCCCGGTCCCGGTTCCCCGCTCCCGGTCCCGGTTCCTCGCTCCCGGTCCCGGTTCCTGCTCCACCTCGGCTTTCGACTCCCGGTCGCGCCCCGGTTCCCGCCCGCTCCCGCTCGGGCCCGCCTGTTCCCGCTCGGGCCCGCCTGTTCCCGCACGCTCCCCCCGCTCCCGCTCGGGCCCGCCTGTTCCCGCACGCTCCCGCCCGGCCCGCTCCACTGGCCCGCGCCCGGGCCCGCTCCAAAGCCGAGCGGGCGATACGCCTTGATCCACTCATCGGGGCCGAAGTTGCGGGGTGGAGGTGGGCGGGATGTCGCTACATCGGCCCCGATGAGTCGATCATCCGGCGACGAGACAGGGCAGCGCAGGGCAGGCGGGGGCCAGGCCAGCCTCACAGTCAGGGCAGGGCAGGCGGGGGGCAGGACGGGTCAGGTCAGGGCTGGTAGGGCCGCTGCGGTCAGGACAGGGCGGCGGCGATCGTCCGGGCGGCGGTGGTGACCTGTGGGCCGACCGTGTCGACCGGCAGCGGGGCCAGCGAGATCACCCCGACACTCGCCTCCAGACCGGGCACCCCGAGCACCGGCGCCGCCACCCCGTACGCCCCGGTCTGGAGTTCCCCTGCGGTGCTCACCGGGGCCGCGTGGCCGGCCCGCCCGGCGAGGACGGCCCGCCCGGCGGCCCCGCGTTCCAGCGGGTGCCGGGTTCCCGGCCGGTACGCCACGTGGAACGACGTCCAGCTCGGCTCGACCACGGCGAGTGCCACCCCCTCGCCGCCCTCCACCACGGTCAGGTGCGCGGTCGCCCCGGTCTGTTCGGCGAGCCGACGTAGCGCGGGCAGCGCCCCCTCGGCCAGCAACGGTTGGGCCCGGCGGGCAAGGTGCAGCACGCCGACACCGAGACGCAACCGACCGTCACCGCCCCGGCGCAGCATGCCGTGTCCGGTCAACGCGCCGACCAGTCGGTAGACGGCGGCCCGGCCGATGCCGAGCCGGTGGGCGGCCTCGGTGACGGTCAGCCCGGCCGACGCGTCGGCGACCAGGTGCAGCAGGCGCAGGCCCCGGTCCAGGGTCTGCGCCGTCTCGCCACCCGCAGGCGCCTGGTTGCCCGGCTCACCGGGGGCTGCCGTCTTCTCCACAGCAGGAGCGTACGACCCGGCTCGGGCCGACCCCGGAAAGCACGGACAGCTACCCTGGTACGGTGACGCTACGCCTGTATGACACCGCTGCCCGATCGGTGCGGGACTTCGTCCCGCGGGAAACCGGCAAGGTGGGGGTCTACCTGTGTGGTCTCACCCTCCAGGCGCCGCCGCACATCGGTCACCTTCGCTCCGGCGTCAACTACGACGTGTTGCGGCGCTGGCTGTCGGCTGCCGGTTTCGAGGTCACCTTCATCCGCAACGTGACCGACATCGACGACAAGGTCCTCGTCAAGGCGCAGGAGCAGGGCCGTCCGTTCTGGTCCATCGCGTACGCCAACGAGCTGATCCTGGCCCGGTCCTACCGGGCGCTGAACGTGCTGCCGCCGACGTACGAGCCGAGGGCCACCGGGCACATCCCGGAGATGCACGAAGTGATCGCCCGGCTGATCGAGACCGGACACGCCTACCCGGCCACCGACGGCTCCGGTGACGTCTACTTCGACGTGTCCTCGTGGCCGGCGTACGGGTCGCTGTCCGGTCAGTCGCCGGACGACATGCAGTCCGCCGGGGACGCCCCCGAGCGGGGCAAGCGGGACCCCCGGGACTTCGCGCTCTGGAAGGGCGTCAAGCCGGACGAGCCGGCCGACGCCTACTGGCCGTCCCCGTGGGGCCGGGGCCGCCCCGGCTGGCACATCGAGTGCTCGGCGATGTGCCTGCGTTACCTCGGGGCCGAGTTCGACATCCACGGCGGTGGGCTCGACCTGATCTTCCCGCACCACGAGAACGAGATCGCCCAGTCGCAGGCCGCCGGGTTGCCCTTCGCCCGTTGGTGGGTGCACCACGGGCTGCTCAGCATCGGCGGCGCCAAGATGGGCAAGTCGCTCGGCAACGCCCTCGACCTGAGCTACGTCGACTCGCTCGGGGTGCGACCGGTGGAGCTGCGCTACTACTACGCGGCGGCGCACTACCGGTCCCGGATCGACTACTCGGAGGACGCGCTGCGCGAGGCGGCGGTGGCGTACCGGCGGATCGAGGGGTTCGTCCAGCGGGCCGTCGAGCGGGTCGGCCCGGGGCAGTTCGGGGAGCTGCCGGCGGAGTACGTCGCCGCGATGGACGACGACCTCAACACCTCCGCCGCGCTCGCCGTCCTCCAGTCGACGCTGCGTGACGGCAACACCGCGCTGGCCGAGGGGGACGATGTGACCGTCCGCACCACCCTCGCCGCCACCCGGGCGATGCTGGATATCCTCGGGGCGGACCCCCTCGACCCGGCCTGGGCCGGCGGCGGCCGCGCCGACGATCTGCGCGGCGTGGTGGACTCCCTGATCGCGCTGGCCCTGGAGCAGCGCGCACAGGCCCGCAGCCGCAAGGACTGGACCGCCGCCGACGCCGTCCGCGACCAGCTCAAGCTGGCTGGCGTGGTCGTCGAGGACACCCCCCAGGGCCCCCGTTGGACTATTGGAGAGCAGGACTGATGGCCGGCAACTCGCAGCGCCGTGGCCGGCGACTGACGCCGAAGGCGGGTGCCCCCAAGGGCTCCGGTGGCAAGAACAAGGACTCCCTCGCGGGTCGGGGCAAGACCCTGCCCGCCGACGAGCGGCCCTGGCACAAGGCGTACTCGGGCACCGAGAAGCTGCCCCAGCGCACCGCCTGGAAGCAGGACAAGGAGCGTCGGGCGGCGGTCGACGAGGGCCGTGCGCCCAAGATCGGCCAGCCTGGCACCAAGGACACCACCTGGGGCAAGGGCACCCGGGGGATGGCCCCGGTCCGGGCCGGCGCGGGTGGTCGCGGTGGCGCGGGTGGTCGGGCCGGCGCAGGTACGGGCCGTGGCGGTCCCCGGGTCGCGCCGGGGCGCAAGTCCAACCCGTCCCGGGACAGCCCGGAGCTGCTGGTCGGTCGGAACCCGGTGCTGGAGGCGCTGCGCGCCCAGGTGCCGGCGACCGCGCTCTACTCCGCGCAGGGCATCGACGCCGACGACCGGATCAACGAGATCACCCGGACGGCCGCCGACCGGGGCATCGCCATCCTGGAGATCAGTCGGGCCGAGCTGGACCGGATGACCGGCGGCGTGCTGCACCAGGGCGTCGGCCTCCAGGTGCCGCCGTTCGCCTACCAGCCCTTCGAGGACCTGATGGCGGCCGCGCTGGAGCAGGCCGCCCCGCTGCTGGTCGCGCTGGACGGGGTCACCGACCCGCGCAACCTGGGTGCGGTGATCCGGTCGGCCGCCGCGTTCGGCGCGCAGGGTGTCTTCGTACCGGAGCGTAGGGCGGCCGGGATCACCGCGACCGCCTGGCGGACCAGTGCCGGCGCGGCGGCGCGGGTGCCGGTGGCCCAGGTCACCAACCTGACCCGGTCGCTCAAGGCGTGTCAGGACGCCGGCTTCATGGTGGTCGGCCTGGACGCCGACGGCGACACCGACCTGTACGACCTGGAAGCCGCCGTCGGCCCGCTGGTCGTGGTGGTCGGCTCCGAGGGGCGTGGCCTGTCCCGACTGGTGGGGGAGACCTGCGACCTGACGGTCAGCATCCCGATGATCTCCGAGGTGGAGTCGCTGAACGCCAGCGTCGCCGCCGCCGTCACCCTCGCCGAGGTGGCCCGCCGCCGCGCTGCGGAAGGCTGACCGGCCGCCGGCACCGGTGCGACCCGGCCGGGTAGACCGGCGGCCGGCACCGGTGCGAACCGCCGGCCCGGGACGGCCACGCGCCGACAACTGCGGGCTGATGTCGGGGAAGTGGTCGCCGTCGCGTCCGGCGGCGACCAGGCCGAACAGGGCACGGCCGGGGGACGACATACGAAGAAGGGGGCGGTCCGCCGAAGCGGACCGCCCCCTTTCGCGCGGTGGAATCAGATGCGCTGGCCGGTGGCCGCGTGGAAGACGTGGTTGCGGCCGGCGCGCGGCTTGACGAACACGGTGTCACCCATGTTCGGCATGGTCCGCCGGTCGGTGCGGACCACGAAACGCTCCTCGTGGCCCTCCAGCGCGGCGTGCCCGTAGACGTTGGCGTCCGAGCCGAGGTCCTCGACCAGCTCGACCACGACCGGCATGCCGCCCTCGGTCGGGCTGACCAGGTCGCAGTCCTCCGGGCGGAAGCCGACGGTGACCTTGTCGTTGCCACCCTCGCCACGGGCCGCCTCGACCTGCTCGCGGGTCAGCGGGATGTGCAGCTCGGCGAAGGCCGCGCCCCGCTCGTTCAGCGCAACGGTCTTGATGTTCATGGCGGGGGAACCCATGAAGCCGGCGACGAAGACGTTGGCCGGGGTGTCGTAGAGCGCGCGCGGGGTGTCCACCTGCTGGAGGACGCCGTCGAGCATGACCGCCACCCGGTGACCCATGGTCATGGCCTCGACCTGGTCGTGGGTGACGTAGACCGTGGTGATGCCGAGCTTCGCCTGGAGCGAGGCGATCTGGGTACGGGTCTGCACGCGGAGCTTGGCGTCGAGGTTCGACAGCGGCTCGTCCATGAGGAAGACCTGCGGCTCGCGGACGATCGCCCGGCCCATCGCGACGCGCTGGCGCTGGCCACCGGAGAGCGCCTTCGGCTTACGGCTGAGGTACTCCTCCAGTTGGAGCAGACCGGCCGCCTCCTTGACCCGACGGTCGATCTCGGCCTTGGGGGTCTTGCGCAGCTTGAGGGCGAACGCCATGTTCTCGTACACCGACATGTGCGGGTAGAGGGCGTAGTTCTGGAAGACCATCGCGATGTCGCGGGCCTTCGGCGGGAGGTGGGTGACGTCCCGCTCGTCGATGTAGATCGCGCCGTCGTCGACGTCCTCCAGGCCGGCGAGCATCCGCAGGCTGGTGGACTTGCCGCAACCCGACGGGCCGACCAGGACGAGGAACTCCCCGTCGCCGATCTGGAGGTCGAGCTGGTTGACCGCGGGGCGTTCGGTGCCCGGGTAGATCCGGGATGCCTTCGCGTACGTGACCGTAGCCATGGTGGTGCGCTTCCTTTCACCGGCAGGAACGTGCCGGACGATCCGAGTGAAGGAGCTGTCGGCACCCACGGTGCCGACCTACGGACCCCATCCGGAGGCAGCCGTAGCCGACCCCGGGTGTCATCCGTGTCACTGCACGGTAAACGGGATTTCCAGCTGTGCCAAGACGGGATACACCGAGTGGGACGGACGGCATACGCATTTCGGTCAGGCAGGCACGGCCGGGCATCAATCCCCTCGCCTGACGGGGGTGCGGTGCGCCGATTCGTCGGTGGGACGGGCGCAGAATTGACGTTTTCCATGCTCGGGGACCCTGCCGGCCGGGATTTCCCGACGTCAGTCGCTATGCTGACGTCGCACCACGCGCCCCTGTAGCTCAGCTGGCCAGAGCACTCGCCTTGTAAGCGAGATGTCGCCGGTTCGATCCCGGCCGGGGGCTCCAATTCCACAGCACGGCCGCCACTGGCGTTGCCGCCTGTCGATCCGTCGATATCGACCGGGCGCACGCTCCTGTCATCACCTCTGCCCTGCGTGACCGAATGGTCACTTCCGGTGGATGAATCGAGCTGGTTGAGTGGAAGGACCCCACCCCACCGGCTGAGACGGGCTGCCTCATGATCCTCATCGCCCCGCGTCGACTGTGCACCATCCTCACCGTCGGCCTGCTGGCGGCGACACTTGTCGCACCCGGACCCGCGATGGCCGCGCCGAGGACGGACAGCGTCCCGGCCTGCATGATGCATCCGCTGCCCCTGCCGGCCGGCGCGAGCCTGGCCTGGGACGCGATGCTCGTCGACCCGGCCGGCCGGTTCATCGTCGGCACCGGCAGGCGGGCCACCGATCAGGGGCAGGAGTCGCTGCTGCTGCGGTGGGACGGCCCGCGCGTCACCGTGTTGACGAGATCACCCGGTCTGCTGGTGGCCGTCAACCGGCACGGCGTCCTGGTCGGCGACAGCTCCACCAGCACCGGCAACCGACCGTGGCGCTACCGGGACGGCCGGGTGGAGTGGCTGCCCCTGCCGCCGAACGGGATCGGCGGCTATGTCACGGCTGTCAACAGCCGAGGGGACATCGTCGGCTACGGCGGTTACCTGGAGGAACCGGTGACCCTGCTCTGGCCGGTCGACCGACCGGACACCGTCGAGGTTCTTGAACCCGGCGGCATACCGGTGGCGGTCCTCGACGACGGCACCATCGTCGGTGAGGTCCCCGCCGAGGAGGACCGCTCGTCGCGCGATGCCGGGGCGCGTGCTGCCGCCGGGCGCGGGGTCGCCCCGCCGCCCGTTGCCTGGGTGCGTCGTCCCGACGGGCGGATCGACCGGCTCACCGCGCCCGGGGCCGTGAAGTCGACGGTGCGGGCGGCCCGGGGAAACTGGGCGGTCGGCCTTGTCGCCGACACGGCGGACGGTCAGTACTGGCGGATGGTGCGCTGGGACCTGCGCACCGGGGTGGCGACCCCGGTCAGACCGGGATTGATCGCCATGACGGGCGTCAACGCCGCCGGTAGCCTGCTCTCCGACTCGATGGTCGATCACCTTGATCGCCGGGTGCCACTGCGCAGCGTCGTCTCGGACCCGGTGACCCGCGTCATCGCCGAGGCCATCGCCGACAACGGTCTGGTCGTCGGCAGGGCCGCCGGCCTGCAGGTCTCCTTCCCGGTCCGGTGGAGCGGCTGCTGAGCGTTCCGGATCTCCGCAGGGCCCACCGTCGCCGGTCGCGGCGGGACCACGCCGGTCGGTCCGGCTGGGTAGCCTGGTCGGCGCGGAGCTAGGACGACGGGCGGGGGCCGATGAGTCGTGCGGTGGAGCAGTCGAACCGGGCCATGTTGCGGGCCCGGGACGCGATGGACCGGGCGTACGCGGACCCGTTGGACATCCCGGCGTTGGCCCGGATCGCGCTGGTCTCCGAGGCGCACTTCATCCGCACCTTCCGGGCCACCTTCGGTGAGACCCCGCACCGCTACCTGCAACGACGTCGGGTGGAGCGGGCGATGGCGATGCTGGTGGAGACCGACCGGGACGTCACCGAGATCTGTTACGCCGTCGGGTTCAGCAGTCTCGGCTCGTTCAGCCGTACCTTCCGGCAGATCGTCGGTGAGTCGCCCAGCGGATACCGCAGCAGCCGGTCGGCGGGCGACGGGCCGGTGCCGAGCTGCTTCGCCAAGGCTTGGACCAGGCCCAGCAGTTTTGGATAAGCAGCAGGTCAGGGGCCTGGCATAGCGTTCCCGGCATGACGATGAACGCGATCACCCGTTCCCAGCTCTACGTCCTCGACCAGGACGAGGCGCTCGACTTCTATGTCGGCAAGCTGGGCTTCGAGGTCAATACCGACCAGGATCTGGGCTTCATGCGGTGGCTGACGGTCAACGTGCCCGGCGACCCGCAGCGGGAGGTGCTGCTGGAGAAGCCCGGCCCGCCCGCGTTGGACCCGGCGACCGCCGAGCAGGTCCGGGAGCTGCTGACCAAGGGTGCGATCGGTGGGTGGCTGAGCATCACCACCGACGACGCCCACAAGACGTACGAGGATCTGGTGGGCAAGGGCGTCGACATCACCGACGAGCCGACCGAGCGCCCGTACGGCATCGACTTCGGCATCCGGGACCCGTTCGGCAACCGGATCCGCATCGGCCAGATGTTCCCCCGGGCCTGAGGGCGGCGTGGTCGGGAAGCGCGGGTTACGCTCGCGCCTCCCGACCCTGACGAGGTGGCGATGGGTGTGCGGCTGCTCTACCTGGCCCGGCACGGCGAGCAGGATGGCGGATCGGCCGACGGCGCGCTCTCCGCCCGGGGCCGCCGGCAGGCGACGTTGCTGGGGGAGCGGTTGCGGGGCGTACCGCTGCGCGCGGTGCACCACGGGCCGTTGCGCCGGGCCGGGGAGACCGCCGCCCTGGTCGCGGGGTCGCTGCCCGGCGTTCCGGTGTACGCGACCGAGCTGGCCGGCGACCACCTCCCGCACGACACCGATCCGACCGGCCTGCCCGGGGCGTACGCGGAGCTGCTGGCCGGTTTCGCCGCGCGGGAACGGATCGACGGGCCGCGCCGCACGGCGGAGGCGGTGGCCCGCTTCGCCGTCGCATCAGCCGAGGCCCCGGCCGACGTGGTGGTGCGTGAGCTGGTGATCACCCACAACTTCCTGATCGCCTGGCTGATCCGGCACGCGCTGGAGGCCCCGGTGCACCGCTGGCTGGGGCTCAACCTGCAGCACTGTGCACTGACGGTGATCAGGTACGCCGCCGCCGGGCCGCCGAACCTGATCACCGTCAACGATGTGGCGCATCTGCCGGCGGACCTGCGGGGCACCGGTCTGCCACCGGAATACCGGGTGTGAGCGGCGCGGCCGGCGGCACATCAGGTGTGGGCGGCGCGGCTGCCGGCATGCCGGGTGTGGGGCGCGGCCGCCGGAATATCGGGTGTGGGTGGCGTGGTCGGCGGCTACCGTCGCCCGATGACCGCGCCGAGCTTTCCCGATCTGCCGAAGTGCGAGTTCGCCTTTCCCGGTCCGCTGCGCGACCAGCTCGTGGCCGCCGTGCTCAGCGGGGAGAAGACCTCCACCACCGGTCTGCTCCAGGACTACGAGCGTGACGGTGAGCCGCTGCCCGTCGTGGGTGACCGGGCGGTGGTGGTCGACTCCGCCGAGCGTCCGGTCGCGGTGATCGAGGTGACCGAGGTACGGCTGGTCCGGCTCGGCGACGTCGACCTCGATCACGCCCGGGACGAGGGGGAGGGGTACGACTCGGTGGCGGCCTGGCGGGCCGGCCACGAGGGGTTCTGGCACGGGTCGGACTACCTGGGCTGGCTCGGTGACCCCGGGTTCCGGGTGGACGACGACACCGTCGCCGTGGCCGAACGGTTCCGGGTGGTCGGGTGAGGCTGGCCGGTCAGCCGGTGGGCTGTTCCAGCTCGTCGCGTACCGTCAGGAAGTCCTCCTTGCGGTCGGGCTGCTTGGTGGCGGTCAGGAAGACCACCACTCCGGCGATCTCCGGGTCGGCCCAGGCGCAGGCGGTGAGATGACCCTCGTCGGCGGTCCGGCCCCGCCCGCAGCGGGCCTCGCCGCCGAACCGGCCGAACTCCACCGTCCTGAGCTTCGGAATCCGGTACGGCTTCAGCAGCCGGGCCAGGGTGGCCTGCGGGTCGGTGATCCGGCCCGAGACGGCGCTCACGATGATCGTCTCGGGGCCGTTCCGACCCCGGCCGTACGTTCTCTCGACGGTGCTGGTGGCCGGGGTGGCCTCCCGGGCCAACTCGTTCAGCCGGAACCGGGGCAGTCCGGCCGGCAGCGGGGCACCCGAGCGGGGCAGACCGAGCAGGGTGTCCGGGGTCCGCAGCGTCCGCGCCGCGGCTGTCGGGGCGGGGCCCGCCGACTGCCCGGCGTCGGCCACCGCGCAACCGGAGACCAGGACGGCGGCGACCACCGCGGGCAGCACCCCGGCCAGGCGGCCGAGCGGTCGACGCGGGCCGGCCTGGTGACGCCTGTCGAGCGGGCGGCGCGGGCCGGCCTGGTGGCGCACGTCGGCCGGGCCGAGCGGTCGACGCGCACCGGCCGGGCCGGCCGGGTGGCGCGGATCGGTCAGGTCGAGCGGGCGGCGCGGACCGGCGGGTCGTCTCTTCGGCACAACGCTCCTCGCGGCAATCGGAGCGGGTAGGTTATCCGACCGGTGTCGCCCTGGTTTGTCGTCGGCCCCCCGATTTCACGGTGGGCAGTTCTCCGGTCCGGGGCGGCGGAATCGGGTGTGGGCGGGCACCGCACCCCGGCCGGGGTGCGGTGCCCGCTCGGAGGGTCGACGGTCACCGCGTCGGTGGTCAGCCGGTCGTGGTGGTCTTCAGCAGCAGGGCGGCCAGTTGGGGCGCGGCGGCCGGCGGTTGCGGACCGCTCGGGCAGTCGGACCACTCGACGCTGCGGGTCCCGACGGTGAGCTGATAGGCGTAGGTGTCCGCGCAGCGGCCGTCGGGCGGGCCGCCGCGGCTGCGGGTGGCCGGGCCGGTGAGCGTCCGGAGCTGGTCGAGCTGTGCCGGGGTGAGCCGGCCGGTACGGGTCGTGCCGGCCCGGTCGGTCGTGGTCCATCGACCGTCGGGCTCGACGGTCACCGTGTCGCGGTTCCCCGCGAAACCACCGGAGCGGGTCAGGGTGACCCGGTCGACGGTGGCGGCGGACTCCGTGACGCCGGGACCCCGCGTGGTGCCGGCGTCGGCCGTACCGCCCGGGGTGCCGTCACCGGCAGCGGCGGTCGGGGTGGCGGTGGTGGCCGGGGTGGCGGCGGTGGCCGTTGTGGTGGCGGGCGGTGCCGCAGGTGAGCCCGGGTCGCTCGCTGAGCAGCCGGTCAGCAGGCCGAGGGAAACCGTGATCGTGGTCAGGACCAGGGCGGGTGATCTCATGCCGTTCCGACGCGCATCGACGTCAATCGGTTCCCCGGGCAGGACCCCTCCTCCGTTCGGCCAGTGTCGTGTCATGGAACCGCTCCATCCCTTCTCTTTTCTTCGATGTATCGCTATATCTACATGCGTGACCACCCCCGTCACATCTTTCCCTTGCCAGGAGGGCACGTGAAAAGACCCGTCGCCGCCGTCAGCGCAGCTCTGCTCACCAGCGGATTGCTGACCTGCGTCGTCACCGCAGCGCAGGCGGCTCCGGCCGCCCCTGCCCCCGACACCGCCCCTGCCGCCCGCGCCGAGAGCCTGCTGCGCAGCAACCCCGGTGCCGTGCAGGGCGTCAGCGGAGAGGCCTACCAGGCCGTCCGCACCAAGGTCGATGCCAACGGTGCGGCACACGTCCGCTACACCCGTACCTACCAGGGTCTGCGGGTGTACGGCGGTGACTTCGTCATCCACACCGCGCCCAACGGCACCCTCGCCGGCACCTCGGTCGGCCTGGCCGCTCCGCTCACCCTCGGCACCGCCGCCAAGATCTCTCCGGCGGCGGCCAAGGCGACGGCGCGCAAGGCGTTCTCCGGCAAGATCACCGAGGTCGGCGCACCGGAGCTGTTCGTCGACGCCAGCTCCGGCAAGGGCCGGCTCGCCTGGGAGACCGTGCTGTCCGGCTGGAAGGCCGACCAGCAGACCCCGTCGAAGCTGCACGTCATCACCGACGCCAGCACCGGCCGGGTCATCGGCGCGCACGACGAGATCGAGTCGGTGGTCGGCAGCGGCCAGGGCATCTACACCGGCTCGGTCAGCATCGACACCACGCTCTCCGGCAGCACCTACCAGATGATCGACCCGTCGCACGGCAACGGCCGCACCTGCGACATGAACAACGGCACCAGCACCTGCACCACGTTCACCGACGCCGACAACGCCTGGGGCGACGGCACCAACACCAACCGGCAGTCCGCCGGCGTCGACGCCCACTTCGGTGCCGCCAAGACGTTCGACTACTTCAAGAACGTGCACGGCCGCAACGGCATCTTCGGCAACGGCACGGGTGTGCCGAGCCGGGTGCACTACGGCCGCAACTACATCAACGCCTTCTGGGACGGCGCCCAGATGACCTACGGCGACGGCGCCAGCAACGCCCGCCCGCTGGTCTCCCTCGACGTCGCCGGCCACGAGATGAGCCACGGTGTCACCGAGGCCGTCGCCGGCCTGGTCTACTCCGGCGAGTCGGGCGGACTCAACGAGGCCACCAGCGACATCTTCGGCAACATGGTGGAGTTCTACGCCGCCGCGCCGAGCGACCCGGGCGACTACCAGGTCGGTGAGAAGATCAACATCAACGGCAACGGCACCCCGCTGCGCTACATGTACAACCCGTCGCTGGACGGCTCGTCCGACTCGTGCTGGACCACCAGCACCAAGAACAAGGACGTGCACTACTCCTCCGGCGTCGCCAACCACTTCTTCTTCAACCTCGCCGAGGGCACCGGCGCCACGTCGTACGGCACCTCGCCGGTCTGCGGCTCCGCCCCGGCGGTCACCGGCATCGGCCGGGCCAAGGCCGAGAAGATCTGGTACCGCGCCCTGGACGTGTATTTCACCTCCAACACGTCGTACGTCAACACCAGCACCCCGGCGAACACCGCCCGCGCGTACAGCCTGAAGGCGGCCACCGACCTGTACGGTAGCTGCTCCACCGAGTACAAGGCCGTCCAGGCGGCGTGGACCGCGGTGGCCGTGGCCGGCAGCGACGCCCCCTGCTCCTCGACCGGTAACGACTTCTCCGTCGCGCTCTCCCCGACCTCCGGGTCGGTGACCGCGGGCGGCTCCGTCGCCACCACCGTCGCCACCGCGACCACCAGCGGCACCGCGCAGACCGTGACGTTCTCCGCGTCCGGCCTGCCGACCGGCGCGACCGCGTCGTTCAGCCCGGCCTCGGTGACCTCGGGTGCCTCGTCGACCCTGACCATCGCCACCTCGGCCAGCACCCCGGCCGGCAGCTACACGGTGACGGTCACCGGCACCGGCGCGGTGGCCCACTCGGCCAGCTACGCGCTGACCGTGAGCAGTGTCGGTGGCAGTTGCACCGCCGGCCAGAAGCTGGGCAACCCCGGCTTCGAGTCCGGCAACACGGTCTGGGCGGCCAGCACGGGCGTCATCGGGCAGAACGGCGCCAGCCAGCCCACTCACGGTGGCACCTGGAACGCCTGGCTGGGCGGCACCGGTGGCACCCTGACCGAGACGCTCTCCCAGTCGGTGAGCCTGCCGGCCGGCTGCGCGACGTACAACTTCAGCTTCTGGCTGCACATCGACACGCGGGAGGCCAGCACCACCACCGCGTACGACAAGTTGACGGTGCAGGTGCTCAACTCCTCCGGCACCGTGCTGGCGACCCTGGCGACCTACTCGAACCTGAACAAGGCCACCGGGTACACCCAGCGCTCGTTCTCGCTGGCTGCGTACGCCGGCCAGAGCGTGACCCTGAAGTTCACCGGCACCGAGGACGCCTCGCTGCGGACGTCCTTCGTGGTCGACGACACCGCGCTCGACGTCTCCTGACCTGACCGCTGTGTCGGCGGGCCCGACGACCACCCCTCCTGGGTGGTCGTCGGGCCCGCGCCGTTATGGTCGCCGCACCGACGCGGCACGTGCCGGTGGCGCGACGAGAGGGGTGGTGGCGGTGTCGGACGCGGAGTTGACCGTCGGGGTGACCGGCGCGGTGGCGACGGTGACGATCCGGAACCCGGGCCGGCGCAACGCGATGACCCCGGCCATGTGGCGTCGGCTGCCGGTGCTGCTGGACGGCCTGGAGGCCGACCCGGCCGTCCGGGCCCTGGTGCTCACCGGCGCCGACGGGGCGTTCTGCGCCGGCGCCGACCTCGGTGACCTCGACGAGCTGCTGGACGCGAACGGGGACGCGGGCATCGCGGTCGCCGCCGAGGAGCGGTTGGCCGCGTTCGCCAAGCCCACCGTCGCGGCGGTGCAGGGCCCCTGTGTGGGCGGTGGTTGTCTGCTCGCGGTCGCCTGCGACCTGCGGATCGTCGCCCCGGACGCCCGGTTCGGGGTGCCACCGGCCCGGCTCGGGCTGGTCTACCCGGCACCCACCACCCGGCGGTTGACCCGGCTCGTCGGCCCGTCCACGGCCAAGTTCCTGCTCTTCACCGCCGAGTTGATCGACGCCGAGCGGGCGCTGCGGGTCGGCCTGGCCGACGAGGTGGCCGACGACCTGACCGGCCGGGTCGCCGCGATCACCGCCACCATCGCCGCGCGCTCCCAGCTCAGTGTCGCCGCCGCCAAGGAGATCGTCGACGACCGGGCCGGCCCGGCCCGGATCGCCTGGTGGCACCGGAAGGTACAGGACAGCGGTGAGGCCCGCGAGGGCGTCGCCGCCCACCAAGAGCGCCGCACGCCCGACTTTCCCTGGTCCCCGTCCGCCGGTCACTGACCGTCGTCAGGACGCCGGGCGCGGCCGGGACTGGGCCGACGGCGGCGCAGACCCGAACCCCGGACGACCCGCGCGCGATGGCACTGCGCGACGCGGCAGGCATCCCGCCGTGACCCCACTGCTACCCATCCACCGGCACCGCTCATCGACCGTGCTCCGTTGGACCGAGGCGCTACTCGGCGTCCTCACCGACGGTGGCCTCGACGGCACCCGCCGGGTGATAGCTCTGCGTGCCCTCCTCGCGTACGCCGTCGGCGCGATCCAGTTGGAACATCTGGGCCCGCTCTCCGGAGCCGGGACCACCGCGGTGGCGGCGTTGTCCCCGGTGACCTTCCCGCATCTGACGGCCACCGCTGCCGAAGCCCGCAGACTGGAGCCGGATGCGGAGTTCGGCGGCGGTCTCGACCTCCTCCTCCGGGGCATCGACGACCGCTGACGAGCGGCGAGGAGTCTGAAGGTGGCACGACGAGGGCCGGCGGGCGTCGCGCCGGGGCGTACCCCGATGCGACCCCCTGTGCCCGCCGGCCGGTCCCGTCACCGCCCGGCGAGGCTCGCCCAGCTCGGCGTCAGTGGCTCCTGCCGCAACGGCATGCCGGCCTCGGCCGGCGTCCGGTCCCCCTTGCGCTGGTTGCACCCGTAGCAGGCGGCGGTGGTGTTCCGCCAGGTGTTCCGGCCGCCGCGCGAGCGGGGCAGCACGTGGTCGACGGTGCCGGCCGACCCGCCGCAGTACGCGCACCGGCCGCCGTCGCGGCGCAGCACACCGGCCCGGGACCAGGCCGGACCGGCGCTGAACCGCCAGCGGGTGACGACGTACCGGACGAGGCGGACCACCCGGGGGACCGGGAAGACGCCGATCACCCGGTCCGGCTCGGCCTCGTGGATCTCGGCGACCCGGCGGCACAGCATCCGGATCGCGTGTTGGACGGTGACCCGGTGCAGCGGGCCGAGGTCGGCGTTGATGACGAGGACGGCGTCCACCGGGCTCTCCCTTCACGGTCGGCGGTTGATCGGGCCGGCCGGTGGGGCCGCCCGTCCGGAGCGGAACCGGCCGGCCGGACCCGCCGCCGGGCCCGCGTGTGGGCCTGGGCGACGAAGGCCGCCCGGTCCACGTGGGACGGGGCGGCCGGCGCGTGCGGGCACGCGTCAGTCGGGATTCCCGTCCCGGGGGTGTTCGGCTCGGTAACCGTCGATGGGTAGCGTCGACCACGCGCTGGTGAGGTGCGGCGACGTCATGGCGTGCTCCCGAATCGACTGGTTGACCTTGCGCGGACCACGGTAGGCGCGGCAGTACGGGCGGGCAACGCATTTCGATGCCCGCACGCCACTCCGCTCACCGGGCGATCTTGGCGGTAAGTGGCCCCTCTGGGGGCCGGAATCTTCCAAGATCTACGGGAACTGCCGCGTTCGGTGCTCGTCGGCCCGGCCGACCGGGTGCCGTCCTACGAGCGGATCGACCAGACGGTGACGTCGACCGAGGCCGGCGTCGACCCGTAGCGGTTGTGGTCGATCCGGACGTAGTTGACCACCGTCGGCTCGCCCGGGTCCGGCTGGCAGTAGGTGACCGGGGTGCGGTCGACCAGTTCGAGATCGATGCTCGAATACCGCTGGGCCTTCGGGTTCCGGCAGCCCTCGTAGCTGAGGTCGTCCGGGTCGTCGGTCCAGTTGTAGAGGGCGAGCTGGTGGTCCTTCGCCTGGAAGATCAGGGTGCCCGCGCCGGTGCCCCTCGCCAGCCGGGGTTTCGGCAGGAAGTAGACCGAGTCGTCGGCGAGCAGCTTCCAGTGCGGCGCGTCCGCCGGCGGCACCCAGTCCGGCCCGACCGGCCCCGTGGTGAGCGTCGGCCTGCCCGTGGGGGTCGGCCCGGGGCCGGACGTCGGCCCGTCCGGACCCGGCTCCGGGGTCGCCGGGGTGGTGGCGGGCGTCGCCCCGGACGGATCGGTCGTGGGTGTCGACCCGACCGGGGTCGGCGGGGCGGTGGGGTCGGCCGACGAGGCGTCGGCGGAGGTCGTGGGGGAGGCACTTCGCGCGTCCGGCGTGCGGTCCATCGGCCAGGAGAGCACGGCCACCGCACCGACGATCACCAGCAGCAGTACGGCGATTCCGGCCGGCAGCCGCCAGCGCTGCCAGCGGCGGCGCGGCCCCGGGTCCGACGGTGTGGCGGCGGACCCGGCCGGGGCGTCGAGCGCGGGCGGGGTCGCCCCCGCCGGCACGGCGGCGGCGTCCGCCGCCGCCCGGGACAGCCGTGGGTCGATCGCGCTGAACAGGGACAGCAGGCCGAGCGCGCTCGCGGCGAAGACGCCGGCCAGGCCCACCAGTGCGTTGGCCTTGTCGACCCCCATCCGCCAGGCCAGCACCGCCACCCCGAGGGCGGCCACGGCGAGCAACGTGTAGGCCTTTCGCGGTCCCGTCATGCGAATCATGGTGGCCGGGACCGGCGGGACCCGGTGTCGGGTAGGCGACGCTGCGTGTTCGCCGCGTGACATCGGGACCTTCGGCCGACCGGAGACACCCGGGACGGGCGTGCCGACGGGACCTTCGGCCACCGTCGGACGGTCCTTGCGCCCCACCGCCGAGATGGCCGTCGATGGATGCTGAGGGTGTCCGAAAGGCGCCAACCGCCGAGGCGAAAGCATGTCGACCGCACTCGCCACCACGATCGACGCCCTGGTCGCCGACGGCCTCAAGGCCCTGGCCGACTACTACCGCTACGACCCGGAGCAGATCGACCACATCGTCCGGAAGGCGTCGGTGGCCGCGCTGGCGTACGAGGCGGCGCCGCCCCAGCAGGCACTCAACGCCTACGAGGACCAGTGCGCGCCGGCCAACCCCCGGATGCCGATGCTCGACGACATGCAGCAGCTCATGCGGGACGCCTACCAGGGCACGTCGGGCTGACCGGTCAGCCCGCCCGGTCCGCCCCCGGGCGGCTCACTTCCCGGCGAGCAGGCCCCGGGGGCGGACCGAGTGGACCGGTTCGGCGGCGGCCCCCTCGGCGCGCAGGATGTGGTTGGCGGCGATGATCCCGGTCGCCGCCGACCGCTCCATCAACGCGCTCGGGAAGTCGGTGCCGATGCCGTCCCCGGCCAGATAGAGGCCGTCGGCGTCGGTACGTACCCCGGGCCGGCCGGCGTGGCTGCCCGGGGTGAACGCCGGGGCCTGCGCCTCGACCCGGGCGCGCAGCTCACGGACGCCCAACCCGGCTACCTCCGGCCAGAGCCCGACCAACTCGGCGCGCATCCGTTCGGCCAACTCCCCGGCCGGCACCCCCTCGTCGCAGGCGTACGCGTGCAACTCCACCACCGCGCCACCGGTGCGTTGCGCCCAGCGGCGGGACTCGTTCTCCAGCCGGTGGTAGAGGGTCACCGAGTCCAGGGTGGGCTGTCGGGACACCCCGCTGAACACCGCCCGGTCGGCCCGGACGTCCCCGTCGAGCCAGTACCGCGCCACCGCGTACGGCGGGCCGGGCCGACCGAACGCGGGCATCCGCACCACCAGCTCGGGTGCCGCCGCGACCAGGCCGGGGGAGGCGGCGACCAGCGCGGCCAGCGCGGGCGGGTCGACGGCCAGCACCACGTGCCCGGCGGGGTGGACGGTGCCGTCGGCGGTGGTGACCCGCCAGCCGTCCGGCTCCCGGTCCAGCCGGGTGGCGGCGACCCCGGTGCGCACCCGGCCGCCGTGCTGCGCCACGTGCCGGGTCAGCGGCTGCCAGATCGCCGTGGCGTAGTCCTCGTCGGGGCAGTCGAACGCCAGCCCCTCCGGGTTGCCCAGCAGATAGAAGTGGAACTGGGCGATCATCTCGGCGGCCGACATCTCCGCCTCGTGGTTGAAGAACGAGTGTGAGAAGACCTCGAACAGCATCGCCCGCGCCCGGTCCGGCAGCTTCAGCGAGGCGAGCAGCGTATCGGCGGTGGTGTCGTCGAACTCGGCATAGGTGCGCACCGGGTCGTAGCTGAGCAGCGGCAGCGCGGCGTCCCGGTCCATCCCGCGCAGGTCGGTCAGGCGCAGGCTGGGGCTGCGCAGCAGGAGCGCCAGCAGGTTCACCGGCGGGGCCGGGGGCAGCCTGCCGAACTCCTCGGTGGGCCACTGCGCGGACAGGATCGGGTAACCGGGGATCGGCTTGAGGAAGCCGAGCGTCGGGTCGACCCGGCGCAGGATCGACCGCCAGTTGTAGTACTGCCGGAAGAACGCGTGGAAGCCGTGCTCGTTGACCTGGCTGCCGTCGGCGAGCGCCTCCGGCCATGCACCGAGCCGGCCGCCGAGCGTCGGCGCGGCCTCCAGCACGGTGACGTCCACCCCGCGTTCGGCGAGCACCACCGCCGCCGACATGCCGGCGATCCCACCGCCCACCACCACGGCCGTGGTCTGCCGGGCCACCCGGGGGGCGCCCCCACCGCCCGGGTCCACCACCTGCTCGCGTACGCCGATGAGCCGGCCCAGCTTCTGCGACAGCGCCATGTGCACCTTCCGACCCGAGGGGCCCCAGTCTGCCTGACCTCGCCGGATCCGGCCCGGTCAGGCAGGCCCGCCACCACCGGCGGAGGCGTCGGTGGGGTCCCCGACGGTGGCGTCGGCGGATCACTCGGCGGGAGTGTTGCTGGGGTCCCCGGCGGGAGCGTCGGCGGGTTGCCCGGCGGCGAGCGGGGCCCGGTCGGACGGGGGCCAGACGTACTCCAGGTCGGACGGAACGTCGCCGAACCGGGGGCGGTAGTGGTCGGGGTCCTTGCGCAGCAGCGCCGCGCGGTGGCTCAGGTGCAGGTCGTCGCGGCCCCACCAGGGCGGCAGCTCACCGGCGGCGGCCAGCTCGGCCTGGGTGCGTACCCGGCCCGCGCCCCGGGCGGCGGTCAGGTCGGTGACCAGCGTGGCTGCGCAGGTGTCGGCCCGACCCGCCGCGCACCAGACCGCGCACACGTCCAGCCCGTACCGGGTCAACGCCTCCTCGTAGCCGGCCCACATCTTGACCGCCGGGTGGTGCCGCCAGCCGTAGCCCGGCCGGGTCAGGCCGCGCAGCACCTGGAGCGCCTCCACCCGCTGTTTGCCCAGCCGCCGCTGGTCGAGGACCCGCGCGCTGGCCAGGAAGCCCGGGTACGGCAGGAAGGTCTGCACGGCGCTGCTCTACCCACCGTCACGCCCACCATGTCTGCGGGACCACCCGCGTCGTCCCCGCACCGGCCGGTGCGGATCACCAGGGCTGCGCCCGCCGCGACCGGCTGGCTACCATCCGGGCATGGCCGAACCCCTGCGTGATCGTGCCCGGCGCGCGACCGGCTGGCGGCTGCGGATGAACGGCGACTCCCACCCGCACTACGTGATATGCGGCAACGACCCGCTGGCGTACTGGGTGGTCCGGGCGCTGTTCGGCACCGAGCTGGCCCAGGGCCGGGTCCGGATCACCCTGGTCGTGCCGGAGCGCCGCCGCTCGGAGGGCCCCGACGGGCGGGACATCGACGGGGTCCAGGTGATCCGGGCCGACCGGCTCGACGAGGCCACCTTCCGCCGGGCCGGCCTGGCCGGCGCGGACGGGTTGGCCCTGCTGCACCAGGACGACGTGGGCAACATGCACGCCGCGCTCTGCGCGCAGGAGGTCGAACCCCGGCTGCGCCTGGTGGTCCGGATGTTCAACACCAGCCTCGCCAACGGCCTGCGGCAGCTCTTCCCCGACTCGGCGGTCCTGTCCGACGCCTCGATGGCCGCCCCGGCGTTCGTCGCCGCCGCCCTCGGTGAGGTCGCCCCGACCCACTTCCGGCACGGCGGCCGTACCCTCTACGTGGCCCGCCGGGACGACGTCCGTCCCGCCGACGTGGTGTGCGGGCTGGCGGTCACCACCGACCCGGACCTGGTCCGGGTGCTGCCCGCCGACGAGAAGGCCGCCGACGTGGTGCTCGCCGAGGCGACCGGCCAGCCGGCCGGCACCGAGCTGGCGGCCCGCCGGCTGGTCCGGGCCCGGCGTCGCCGGCAGCCCCTCGCGGTGCTGCTCCGGGCGGTCCGCAGCTTCGCCACCCGCAAGATCGGCATCGCGGTGCTCACCCTGCTCGGGGTGATCGCGCTGCTCGGTTGGCTGAACGCCCGCGCGGTCGAGGTGAGCTGGACGGAGGCGCTCTATCTGACCCTGGTCACCACGCTCAGCGGCCAGGACCCGGACGTCGCCAAACCGGCCGCCGCCCAGATCATGCAGGTGGTGCTCAACCTGGCCGGGCTGGCGCTGATCCCGCTGAGCACCGCCGTGGTGGTCGACGGCATCGTCAACGCCCGGCTGGCCCTGCACGCCGGTCGCATCCAACCGGAACGTACCGGGCACGTGGTGGTCGTCGGGCTGGGCAACATCGGTACCCGGGTGATGGCGCAACTGCACGACTTCGGCGTCGAGGTGGTGGCGATCGACCGGAGTGCCGAGGCGCGGGGTGCGGCGCTGGCCCGGCGGCTGGGCGTACCGCTGATCGTCGGGGACGCGGCCCGGGAGGAGACGTTGCGCTCGGCCTCGGTGGAGCACTGCCAGGCGCTGGTGGTGGTCTCCACCGACGACGGGGTCAACCTGCGGGCCGCGTTGAACGGTCGGGCGCTCAACCCGGAGCTGCGGGTGGTGCTGCGGCTCTTCGACGGTGACTTCGCCGAGCGGATCCAGCGGGCCTTCGGCATCGGCATCTCGCGCAGCGTGTCCTACCTGGCCGCGCCGTCGTTCGCCGCCGCACTGCTGGACCGGGCGGTCATCGCCACCATCCCGGTCGACCGGCACGCCCTGCTGGTGGTGGAGGTGCCGGTGGTGGCCGGTGCCGCGCTGGACGGCCGCCCGCTCAGCGCGGTGGCCCGACCCGGCGAGGTGCGCCTGCTGGCCCACTCCCGGGTCGGCCAGAAGACCGACTGGCGGGCGGACCCCCGGATGGTGATCTCGGCGGGGGACCGGCTGACCGTGGTGGCCCGCCGGGCCGGGCTGGGTGCCCTGATCCGCGAGACCACCCCGCCCCCGCCGCCGGCCCCGCAGCAGCCGCCCGCCGGGGTGCCGACCCCGCGTGATCCGCAGGAGTGACTAGCGGCCGGGGCGGAGGGCGTACCAGAGCGCGCCGAGGGCGAGCACGCCGAAACCGGCGAGGACGCTGGCGGTCGGCAGGTTGACCGCGAGCAGCAGGCAGCCGACCAGCCCCAGCGCGGCGAGCGCCCGGACGGGCAGCCGTCGGGCCGGGTCCCGGCCCAGGGTCAACGCGGCGGCGTTGGTGATCGCGTAGTAGACCAGCACCGTGCAGCTGGAGAAGCCGATCGCCCCGCGTACGTCACCGAGCGCCACCACCGCCACCACCACGGCGGCCACCGCCAGCTCGGCCCGGTGCGGGACCTGGCGGACCGGGTGCACGGCGGCCAGTGCGCCCGGCACGTCCCGGCGGCGGGCCATCGCCAGCACCGTCCGGCCCACCCCGGCGAGCAGGGAGAGCAGCACCCCGGTCACCGCCACCGTGGCCCCGGCCCGGACCACCCAGGCCAGACCGGGCAGCCCGGCGACGGTCACCACGTCGGCCAGCGGCGTGGCGGAGGCTGCCAGCCGCTCCGGGCCGAGGACGCCGACCGCGACCACCGCGAGCACCAGGTAGACCGCCAGCACCGCCCCGAGGGCCAGCGGCACCGCCCGGGGGATGGTCCGGGCCGGGTCGCGGACCTCCTCACCGAGGGTGGCGATCCGGGCGTACCCGGCGAAGGCGAAGAAGAGCAGCCCGGCGGCGGTCAGCACGCCCCGGGCCGTACCGCCGCCCTCGGCGAGCCGGTCGAGCCGGACGTTCCCGGCGGCCAGGCCGGTCACCGCGACCAGGGCCAGCACCGCCAGCACCACGACCACCAGCACCGTCGTGGCGGCGACGGTCCGGGTGACGCCGCGCAGGTTCACCGCGGTCACCGCGAGCACCGCGCCGACCGCGACCAGTCGGGCCTGCCCCGGCCACAGGTACGCCCCGATGGTCAGCGCCATCGCCGCGCAGCTCGCCGTCTTGCCGACCACGAAACCCCAGCCGGCGAGGAACCCGGCGAACGGGCCGAGGCGTTCCCGGCCGTAGACGTAGCTGCCGCCGGACTCCGGGTAGTGGGCCGCCAGCCGGGCCGAGCTGGTCGCGTTGCCGTAGGCGATGAACCCGGCCAGCGCCAGCGCCACCAGCAGCCCGCCGCCACCGGCCGCGGCGGCGGCCGGGGCGAAGACCACGAAGACGCCCGCACCGAGCATCGCCCCGAGCCCGACGACCACCGCATCGGGTACGCCCAACCGCCGGCTCAGTCGATCCACCACGGCAGGCTAGGGGTCGGAGGTGAACGGGCGGTCCCCGCCGCGCAACCGGCCCGGCAACTTCACCGCCTGGTCTCCGCGCCGGTCATGGTGTTCGGTGCGCGTTGTCCACGGTCGTGAGGCGTAACCGGCAACGCACTCACCCGGCAGTCATCCGACGTACGGTCAGGAGCAGATGCTGAAGTTCGCGTAGGCGTACGAGAGGAGTTGCCACTCCAGGTCGGGGCCGAGGCTCATGTCCCACCTACCGTCGGCGCGGCGACCGAAATAGATGAAGTTGGTGCCGGCACCGTCGTAGTAGAACCACGACTCGTACACGCTGAGGCGGGTTGCCGCCTTGGTCAGGGTCCCGGAGCCGACGACGCCGTCGCTGCGTAGGCCGCGGTCGCTCTGCCACTTCGTCGTGGCGGCGGTCGTGACCGGCCCGAACCGACAGTCGATCCCGGAGCGGTCGAGATAGCCGTCGGCCCACAGGATCATCTGCCACATGGCGACGACGTTGTGGTGCGGGCGCGTCGAGGCGGAGATGGGGCCCTCATCCGCCCAGTCGTCCGTCCACGTCCCCGCACCCGCGACGTACCCCTGGCTGACGGAAGCCGACGCCGGCGCTGCGGAAGTGGCGAGAGCGCCGAGCATGGCGACGGCCACCGCCGTCGCGACGACCCTGATTCGCAGAAACATGGGCATCCTCCTCTGCCTGCCTGCCTGCCTGCCTGCCGGACGGGCTCCGCCGGATACAGGCTTGACGATTTCTCGTCCGTTGTCAGGCAGCCTTCCGTCGTCCGGCGGGCGGGAAGCGGACAGTTGGCCCAGGGCGGGGCGGCGATCTTCGTATCCCTCGCTCCGCTTCGCCGGGGCAAGGCGTCACGTTCGCCACCGGACGATATCGCGGCCCAGCTAGGCGTCGGAGGTGAACGGGCGGTCCCGGTGGCGCAACCGGCCCGGTAACGGCAGGTCGTCCCAGGGGAACCGGCGCAGCAACCGATCGAGCAGCAGCCCGAGCAGCAGCCCGGCCACCGAGTCGGTCAACCAGTGCCAGCCCAGGTAGGTGGTGGTGCACAGGAGCACCAGCGTCGGCACCAGCCAGACGGCGGTGACCAGCGGTCGGGGCATCCGCCGACCGACGGTCCGCAGCAGCGGGGCGAGCAGCAGGGCGAGTACCCCGTACCAGACCATCGCGCCGGCCACGTGCCCCGAAGGGTACGACTGGGCGTAGCCGACCGGCAGGTCGTGCTGGAACAGCGGCAGGGTCCGTTCCGGCGGCAGGAAGGGTTCCTTGATGCTGGCGGTGGGGGCCGGGCGGGCCGTCCACACCTTGAGCGGGCCGATGGTCAGCAGGGTGAGCACGAAGGCGACCACCGGGGGCAGCACCGGGCGGACCGAGCGGAGCCGGACGGCCAGCAGCACCCCCAGGGCGGCGGCCAACAGCGCCAACGGGGTGCCCTGGCCGATCAGGTTGAGCACTCGGGCGACCCAGTAGGCGGCGGCCGGCCGGTGTGCGTCCGCCCAGTCGGCGACCGCCCGGTCGATGCCGAAGAGGTGGTCGGTGGCGAGCGCCACGGTCAGGCCGACCAGGGCGGTGAGCAGCAGCAGGTCGCACCACCAGCCGGCCGGGCGGACCGGCCGGAGCCGTGCTCCGCCGCGTACCGTCGTGGTGGTCTCCCGCATGCGATCACGCTACCGGCCCACCCCGGCGGCCGTGGTGGCGCGGCCCGTGGCCTGGCGTGGCGTGGCGGGGGATCTCGCGGCCCGGGGTCGATGTGTGTCGAACCACGAAGGGAGGCGTACGCCGGGGGTTGCCGGCACACTTGTCCCGTGCGGATCACCTCGGCCCTCGTCGACCCGGCGCTGCTCGATCTCCCCTGGTCGACCCCGCTGGAGGAGTGGCCTGCCCGGCACCTGGTGGCGCTGCCGCAGGGCATCTCCCGGCACATCGTCCGGTTCGTCCGTCTCGGCGACTACGTGTATGCCGTCAAGGAGACCGGGGAGCGGGTCGCCGAACGCGAGTACGACCTGCTGCGGGCGCTGGAACGGATCGGCTTCCCGTCGGTGGAGGCGATCGCGATCGTGGCCGACCGGCAGGCCGACGACGGCACCCCGCTGGACCCGGTGCTGATCACCCGGCACCTCCAGTTCTCGCTGCCCTACCGGGCGCTGTTCTCCCGCACGCTGCGTCCGGAGACGATGGGCCGGCTGCTCGACGCCCTCGCCGTGCTGCTGGTCCGGATGCACCTGACGGGCTTCTTCTGGGGCGACTGCTCGCTGTCCAACACCCTGTTCCGCCGGGACGCCGGGGCGTTCGCCGCCTACCTGGTCGACGCCGAGACCGGTGCGCTGCACCGCTCGTTGTCCAACGGGCAGCGCGGTGAGGACCTGGAGATCGCCCGGGTCAACATCTTCGGCGAGGCGCTGGACCTCCAGGCGGCCGGGCTGCTGCACGAGTCGATCGACCCGGAGGTGGTCTGCGAGGAGGTCGTGCAGCGCTACGAGCGGCTCTGGCACGAGATCACCTACGAGCAGCAGGTCGAGCGGGAGGCCCGGCACGACATCGAGGGCCGGATCCGCCGCCTCAACGACCTGGGCTTCGACGTGGCCGAGGTGGCCCTGTCGACGGTCGACCACGGGCGTTACCTGGTCCGTCCGAAGGTCGTCGACGCCGGTTACCACACCCGACGGCTGATCCGGCTCACCGGCCTCGACGCCGAGGAGAACCAGGCCCGTCGGCTCCTCAACGACCTGGACGCCTACCGGGTGGAGAGCGACCTGACCGACGAGCAGCAGGCGGCCCACCGCTGGCTGACCGAGGTCTTCGAGCCGGTCGTCCGGGCGGTCCCCGCGCACCTGCGCCACAAGCTGGAACCGCAGGAGATCTTCGCGCAGATCATCGAGCACAAGTGGCTGCTCTCCGAGCGGGCCCGCCGGGACGTGGGGATGGGGCCGGCGGTGCAGTCCTACCTGTCCGACGTGCTGGTGCACCGGCCCGACGAGCAGGCCGTCCTGGGCGTCGAGGTCCCCGCGCCCTGATCCGCGCTCCTTCCGGCCGGCTCGACCCTGCCGGAAGGAGCGGACCTGCCGTCGGCCCGGGACAGGTGTCAGTCGAGCCAGGTGCCGGCGCGCATCACCCGCACCACGTTCAGCTCGTCGTCGAGCACCACCAGGTCGGCGCGGAGACCCGCCTGGAGGGCGCCGACCCGGTCACCCAGACCGATGGCCCGGGCCGGGGTGGTGGCGACCATCCGTGCCGCGTCGGCGATCGGGATGCCGGCGGTGACGGCGTGCCGCAGCGCCGCGTCCATGGTGAGGGTGCTGCCGGCGATCGCCCCGTCGTGGGCCAGCCGGGCCACCCCGGCGGCCACGGCGACGGGCTGGCCGCCCAGCTCGTACTCGCCGTCGGGCATGCCGGCGGCGGCCATCGCGTCGGTGATCAGCGCGACCCGTTCCGGGCCGGCCACGGCGGTGGCGAAGGTGAGCATGCCGTCGTGCAGGTGCACCCCGTCGGCGACCAGCTCACAGACCACGTTCGGGGCCTCCATCAGGGCCACCACCGGGCCGGGCTCGCGGTGGTGCAGCGGGCGCATCCCGTTGAACAGGTGGGTGCCGACGCTCGCCCCGGCCGAGACGGCGGCCCGGGTCTGCTCCCAGGTCGCGTCGGTGTGGCCGACGGCGGCGACCACCCGGTGCGAGGTGAGCAGCTTGATCGCGTCCAGCGCGCCGGGGCGCTCCGGGGCCAGGGTGACCATCCGTACCGTCCCCGCCCCCTCCGCGATGAGCTGCTCCAACTCCTCGGTGGACGGGTCGCGGAGGAACTCCGGGTTCTGCGCGCCGCAGCGGGCCGCCGACAGGTACGGCCCCTCGAAGTGGACGCCCGCCAGCACGCCCTCGCGGACCAGCGGCGCGAATGCGGCGGTCGCCGCGCGCATCAGGTCGAACGGGGAGCTGACCAGGCTGGCCAGCAGGGTGGTGGTGCCGTGTCGCAGGTGGAACGCGGCGGCCTCCCGGGCGGCGTCGGCGTCACCGGTGGTGAAGGTGTGCCCGCCCCCGCCGTGGGTGTGCATGTCCACGAAACCCGGCACGATCCAGTGCCCGTCGCGCTTGGCCGGATACTCGGCGACCGCGGTGATCCGCTCGCCGTCCAGCTCCACGCACCCCTGCCGGACCACGCCGGTCGGGGTCACCACCTTGCCGGTCACCCGCTGGGTCATCGTCTCTCCAGACTGTCGAGGGCGAGCAGGGCGGCACCGAGGCAGCCGGCCTCGTCGCCGAGGGCCGCCGCGACCAGGCGCGGCTCCCGATGGAAGGTCATCCGTTCGTGCAGGGTGGCGCGGAGCGGGCCGAGCAGTTGCTCGCCGGCCCGGGCCAGACCGCCGCCGATGACCATGGTGTCCACGTCGTAGAGGGCCTGCCCGGTGGCGAGCCCGTCGGCGAGCGCCTCGACGGCCTCCCGCCACACCTGCCCGGCCAGTTCCTCACCGGCCGCCGCCCGCCCGGCCACCTCGGCCGCGCTCACCGCCGTACCGGCCGGGCGCGTTGCCGCGCCGGCCGGAGGTGCTGCGGTGCCGACTCCGGGCGGGCCGGCCTGCGTCGTTGCGTCGGCCAGTTCGGCGTAGCGGCGGGCGATGGCCGAGGCGGACGAGACGGCTTCCAGGCAGCCGGGCCGGCCGCAGCCGCAGCGCGGGCCGTCGGGGCGTACCAGGATGTGGCCGATCTCGCCGGCCGCACCGTGCGCGCCGACGGCGGCCGACCCGGCGACCACGTGCGCGGCGGCGATGCCGGTGCCGATCGCGACGAAGAGCACGTGCCGGGCGTCCCGGCCGGCGCCGAGCCGGGCCTCGGCGATCCCGCCCACCCGCACGTCGTGGCCGAGCACCGCCGGCAGCCCGAGCCGTGCACCTACCAGCTTCCGCAGTGGTACGTCCCGGAAGCCGACGTTCGCCGACCAGACCGCCACCCCGGCGGCCTCGTCGACCACCCCGGGCACGGCGACGCCGCAGGCCACCGGGGTCGACCCGGCGGCGCGGGCCCGGTCGGCCAGCCCCTCGGCGACCGCCAGGACGGTCTCCACCACGGCGTCCGGGCCGCGCCCGGCGTCGGTCGGGTGCCGTTCGGCGTGCGCCACGCTGCCGTCCGGGCGGACCAGGGCGCACTTCATGCCGGTGCCGCCGACGTCCAACGCGACGACGAGTTGTTCGCCGTCGCCCGGCCCGTCGGTCATGCCAGCACCACTGAGCGGGTCAGGTGCCGGGGCGCGTCCGGGTCCAGACCCCGGCTGGTCGCCAGGGCCACCGCGAAACGCTGGGCCAGGATCAGGTCGGCCATCGGGTCGACCGGGGTCCGGCCGGCCGCCCAACTGCCCAGCACGGTGTGGCAGCCGTGGTGCCGGCTGTGGACGAACGCCGCCCCGGTCGCCGCCACGTCCTCCGGCAGCCCGTCGGGCAGCTCCCCGAAGGCCCAGACCAGCCGGCCGGGCGCGGCGATCGAGATGGGGCCGTGCCGGTAGTCCATCGCCGGGTACGCCTCGGCCCAGAAGGTGGCCGCCTCGCGGCACTTCAAGGCGGCCTCCTGGGCCAGCCCGACCGTCCAGCCGCGACCGAGGAAGGTGGCCTGGTCGATGCGGGCCGGGTCGAGCGGCAGCGGGGCCCGGACGGCGACCTCCGCGTCGGCGGCCAGCGCCTCGACGTTGTCGCCGAGGTGGGCGCGGAGCAGCGCCAGTGCGGTGGTGGCGAACCGGGTCTGCACCACCGAGCGCTCGTCGGCGAAGGGCATCGGCACGGCCGTGTCGGCGAACGTGACGGCGGGCGAGCCGGGGTCACCGACCAGGACGGTGGTGGGTGTCCGGCCGCGCAGCGCGGCGAGCAGGTCGAGTACCTCCGTGGTGGTGCCGGAGCGGGTGATCGCGATCAGCCGGTCGTAGCGGCGCCCGGCGGGGAACTCGCTGGCCTGGAAGGCGTCGGTCTCGCCGTGGCCGGCCCGCTCGCGCAGCCCGGCGTACGCCATGGCCATGAACCACGACGTGCCGCAGCCGACGACGGCGACCCGCTCGCCGGGCTGGGGGAGGCCGGCGGCGACGGTGCCGACCAGCCGGGCCGCCTCCCGCCAGCAGTCGGGCTGGCTGGCGATCTCCGCGTCGACATACGCCATGGGAACTCCTCGCACAGGGGAGGGAGGTGCGCAATACGGCTCATTACCACCGTCTTTCGCGCGTTATTCTGCGCGAACGGGGGTGCGCGTGGCAACCTGGCCCGGGACCGCGCAGTCGCGGGTTTTGCGCACCGGGAGTTTCGCGCACTACTGTGCACGCAATCGATCACCCTTGGTGCAGAGTCGGAGGCCCCCCGTGGACCGCTACGCCAGGTGGAACGCTCTGCTCGAGATGCTCACCGGCAGCGGGCGGGTCAGCGTGGAGGAAGCCGCCGATCGGCTGGACGTCTCCCAGGCCACCATCCGGCGTGACTTCGACCAGCTCGCCCAGCAGCAGATGATCACCCGGACCCGGGGTGGCGCGGTCGCCAACGGCGTCTCGTACGACCTGCCGCTGCGCTACAAGACGGCCAAGCACTCGGCCGAGAAGCAGCGGATCGGTGCCGCCGCCGCGGCGCTCGTCTCCCCCGGCACCGTGGTCGGCCTCAACGGCGGCACCACCAGCACCGAGGTGGCGCGCGCCCTGGCCGTCCGCCCCGACCTGAACACCAACGCCGAGGGTGCCCAGCTCACCGTGGTCACCAACGCCCTGAACATCGCCAACGAGCTGCTGGTCCGGTCCCGGATGAAGGTGGTGGTCGCCGGGGGTGTGGTGCGGCCGAAGTCGTTCGAGCTGGTCGGGCCGCTCGGTGGGGCGTTGCTGCGCGAGGTCACCCTGGACGTCGCCCTGTTGGGCGTGGACGCGCTCGATCCGCAGTTGGGTGCGGCCGCCCACCACGAGGGGGAGGCGGCGATGAACAACCTGATGGTGGCGCGGGCCAAGCGGGTCGTGATCATCGCGGACTCGTCCAAGCTGGGCGGTCACGCGTTCGCCCGGATCTGCCCGGTGGAGCGGGTGGAGACCCTGGTGACCGACTCCGGGGCGGCCCCCGAGCTGGTCGATGCGTTCCGCGCCGCCGGCGTGACCGTAGTCTGCGCCTGAGTCACTCGTTGGTACACCGTCGGTAGCGATCCACGCACCGATGCATACCGGGTATTGCCCTGGCGGGTATACCGAGTATGGTGACCGCTGTCATCAGCCACCATCGGGGGAGGCGCAGCTTGTCGGCTGTCCTGGAGATCGAAGGTCTACGTAAGACGTACAAGAGTCGTCGGCGCGGTGTCCGCAACGCGCTGGACGGCTTCGACATGCGGGTGGAGGCCGGTCAGGTGCACGGCTTCCTCGGCCCCAACGGGTCGGGGAAGACCACCACCCTGCGTACTCTGCTCGGGTTGATCCAGCCCGACGGCGGGCGGATGGCCATCCTCGGCCAGGAGGTGCCCGCCGCGCTCCCCACCGTCGCCGGTCAGGTCGGCGCGATCGTGGAGAGCCCGCAGTTCTTCCCGCACTTCTCCGCCCGGGACACCCTGTCCCTGCTGGCCGGGGCCGGCGACGTCCCCGCCGTACGGGTCGACGAGGTGCTGGAACTGGTCGGGTTGCGGGACCGGGCCGATGAGCGGGTCAAGACCTACTCACTCGGCATGAAGCAGCGGCTCGCCGTCGCGTCCGCCCTGCTCAAGAACCCCAAGCTGCTGATCCTCGACGAGCCGGCCAACGGCCTCGACCCGGGCGGCATCCGGGAGATGCGCACCCTGATGCGCACCCTCGCCGAATCCGGGATGACCGTGGTGCTCTCCAGCCACATCCTCGGCGAGATCCAGCTCATCTGCGACGAGGTCACCATCATCTCGCTGGGCCGCCGGGTCGCCGCCGGCCCGGTGGAGCAGGTGCTGGCCCAGCACTCGCACGGTGGCGTACGGGTGCGGCTGGATGCCGCCGAGGACCTCGCCGCCGCCGCCGAACTGCTCGGCCGGGCCGGTGTCGCGGTCACCCGCCACCCCGACCACCTGATGCTGGCCGGCGTCGACAAGCCGGCCACGGTCAGCCGGCTGCTCGCCGAACAGCACCTGTACGTCAGCGAACTGGCCCCGGTCGCGGTGGACCTGGAGAGCGTCTTCCTGGAGATCACCGCCACCGCGCCGGTCCCCGGTCAGCACCGCCAGGTCGATCAGTCCGCCAAGATCGGCGAGCCGGGCCACGCCGGCGGCACCACGGGAGGGTGGGGCGCATGAGCCTGTACGTCACCGAGCTGCGTCGGCTGGCCAAGCGCCGGCTCACCCGGGTCATGCTGGTCCTGCTCGTGCTCGGCCTGACCGGCATCGTCACCGCCTTCACCTTCTCCAGCCACAAGCTCTCACCGGCGGTGATCGCCCAGGCGCAGGCCGAGTCGGACGCGAACTTCCGCGACGCCGTCAAGAGCTGGGAACGCTCGATCGTCGAGTGCGACGCGGCCAAGGCCCGTGGCGAGCAGACCGAGGACCGGTACGGCCCGAACTGCGGCCGGGACTGGCAGCCCACCGCGGACATGTTCGACCCGAAGTGGAACCTGCCCTACCAGTTCGACTTCCGGGGCGAGTTCGGGATCTTCATCGCCGTCTTCGCCGGAGCGGTGGCGCTGTTCGCCTTCCTGATCGGCGCCTCGTTCGTGGGGGCCGAGTGGAGCAGCGGCGGGATGATGAACCTGCTGCTGTGGCGGCCGAAACGGCTCACCGTGCTCGGCACCAAGCTGGCCGCCGTGCTCACCATCCTGACCGGGGTGACCGTGGTGCTCGGCGCGCTGTGGACACTGGCCTTCTGGCTGATCGGCACCTACCGGGGGACCACCGCGAAGGTCACCTCCGGGGTCTGGCAGTCCGCCGGGATCAGCGGCCTGCGGGCGCTGGGGCTGATCCTCGCCGTCGGCGCGGTGGCCTTCGCGCTGGCCTCGCTGGGCCGGCACACCGCGATGGCGCTCGGCGTGGCCGTCGGCGTCGGGGTGGTCAGCGAGATCGGCATCCGGGTCGCCACCACGATCGCCGGGGTCCGGTTCGGGGACCGCTGGGTGCTCTCCACCTATGCGCTGGCCTGGTTCCAGAAGCAGTGGAAGCTGGTCGACTACCGATCCTGCGACTTCTCCCAGGGCGAGTGCACGCCGAAGGAGATGCTGGTGACCTGGCAGGACTCGGCGCTGGTGTTCGGCATCGGCACCGCCGTGGTGGTGGTGGCCGCGTTCTGGATGATGCGTCGGCGCGACGTCACCTGAGCCGGGTGCCGCCCCCGGTGCGGGCGGTACCCGGATGCGGCGGGCCCGTGTCGACCGACGGTCGGCGCGGGCCCGCCCGTCGTCTGCGGTGTGCCTCACCCGTCCGGGGCGGAGCGTCGCCCACCCTGGTTAAGCTGGGTTTCCCCGCCCGGCCGTCCACCCTGCCGAGGAGCGCCATGCCGCCCGCCGACGCCGTTCCCCGGTCCGAGCCGTCGCCGGAGCCGGTCGACACGCCGTCGCAGGTGCCCTCGCCACGGTCTGCCCCGGATGCCGAGCGGGCGTCCGTCGGTGGCGACGAGCTGACCGGGGCCGAGCGGGCCGGTGAGCGGGCGGCGACGGGCGGCGACGAGTTGACCGAGCGGGAGCTGCGCATCCTCGCCTTCGAACAGCAGTGGTGGCGGCACGCCGGGGCCAAGGAACAGGCCATCCGGGACACCTTCGGGCTCTCCGCCACCCGCTACTACCAGTTGCTCAACGGCCTGCTGGACCGTCCCGCCGCGCTGGTCGCCGAACCGCTGCTGATCGGCCGGCTGCGTCGGCTACGCGCCTCCCGGGCCCGCAACCGACGTCGCTGAACGCCCCGGAGCCGGTGCCGAGGGCCCACCAGGGCGGCGCAGCCGTGACAACGGAGCGTGAGGTGGCCTGCGCCGGTGGGACGACCGGACGAGACCTCCGACCAGACCGCCAGTCACCCGCGGAAAGGGGTGGACGGCAGCCGGTGCGGACGGCAGACTGCGGCACGTGACAGGTGCGGTACGGCTGGAACCGGTGGACGAGGCGAACCTGGAGTCGTTGCTCTCCGTAGCGGCGGCGGAGGCTGAGCCGAGTGATGTCATGCCCCCTGTGGACGCCCCCGCCGGCTGGTCGCACGCCCGTCGGGAGGCGTTCCGGGAGTTCCACCGGGCCAGTTTCGGTGGGCTGGACGGACCGACCCGCACCCTGATGTTCGCGGTGCTCGTCGGCGGCGAGGTGGTCGGCATGGTGCGGATGGCCCGCTGTGCGGCCCCCGGAGTGGCGGAGACCGGGATGTGGCTCGGCCGGTCGGCCCGGGGGCGAGGGCTCGGTGCCGCCGCCCTGCGGGAGTTGCTGAACACCGCGGCGGCGGCCGGCATGCACTCCGTCGTCGCGGACACCACCCCGGACAACGTGGGAGCCATCACGGTGCTGCGCAAGTGCGGCGCGAAACTACGTGAAGAAGGCGAGAAGGTGTACGCGGAGCTCTCGCTCGACGCGACTCCGCCCGCCGCCGGCTGACCCCTCGTCGCCGGGGTGAACCATCGGCACAGCAGCGGATCGCTGGTCCCGGGGCGAACGGCGGCACGGGTCGGTGTGTCGGGCACCTGGCGTCGCCGGGTGCGGCGACGCGGGTCGGGCACTGGCGTCGCCGGGTGCGGCGACGGCATGCGTCGAGGGCGGCGTGCCGTCGGCACCCGTGCTTCCACAGGGAGCGGTATGCCGGGCTGTCATATTCATGCCGCTCAGGCATACCGCTCCCTGCAACATCTACTTGTTCGCGGCGACACGCCCGAACTGGCCGGCCCACACACCCCATGGTCGGCCAGGCATCTCACGGCCAGGCTGACCAGCTCGCCGGTCCCGCTCCTGGCCCGCCTGCCCGGGACCACGCGCTGGTCAGCCCGCGTGCTTGTCCGCATAGGCGGCGAGCCAGGCCACCTGCGCGGGGTCCAGGGAGGGACGGACCCGGTCGCGGGCGGTGGCGACGTGGGCGGCGGTGACCGTGGCGGCGGACAGCGATTCCCGCATCGCGGCCAGCGCCGCCTCCCGCACCAGCGCCGCGCAGTCCGCCGCGGAGAAGCCGGCCAACTCCTCGCCGAGCGCGGCCAGGTCGACGTCCTCGGCGAGCGGCACGGCGCGGGACGCGGCCCGGAGGATCTCCGCCCGGGCGGGGCCGTCCGGCGGCGGCACGTACACCAGGCGTTCCAGCCGGCCGGGGCGCAGCAGGGCCGGGTCGACCAGATCCGGCCGGTTGGTCGCCCCGACCACCACCACGTTGCGCAGCGCCTCCACCCCGTCCAACTCGGTCAGCAACGCGGCTACCACCCGGTCGGTCGTACCGCCGTCGGTGGCCTGGCCGCGCACCGGGGCCAGCGCGTCCATCTCGTCGAGGAACACCAGCGTCGGCGCGGCCTCGCGGGCCCGGCGGAACAGTTCGCGGACCGCCCGCTCGCTCTCGCCGACCCACTTGGAGAGCAACTCGGCGCCCTTCACCGACAGCACGTTCGCCCGCCCGGTCCCGGCCAGGGCGGTCACCAGGTAGGTCTTGCCGCAGCCGGGCGGCCCGTAGAGCAGCACCCCCCGGGGTGGCTGCACCCCCAACCGGGCGAAGGTGTCCGGGTAGGTCAGCGGCCAGAGCACCGATTCGGTGAGGGTCTGCTTCACCTCCCCCAGCCCGCCGACGTCGTCGAGGGTGACAGTGGCCAGCTCCAGGGTGGACGACGCCATGGTGGTCGGCCGGACCACCTCCAACGCCGCCGAGAAGTCGGCCATCGCCACCGTCGGCGTCTCGGCCGTCTTCTGCCGCAGCGCCGCCCGCACCCCGGCCTCCCGCACCAGCGCGGCCAGATCGGCGGCGACGAACCCGGGGGTACGCCCGGCCACCTCGTCCAACCGGACGTCCTCGGCCAGCGGCACCTGCCGGGTCAGCACGGTCAACTGCTCCCGGCGCAGCGCCGGATCGGGCAGCGGCACCGTGATCCGCAGCGACAACAGGTCGGGTGCGCGCAGTCCCGGGTCGACCGACTCCGGGCGCGAGGTGGTGCACACCACCGCCGTACCCGATCGGACAGCCCGGGCGAGCACCTGCCGGAACACGGTGGCCAGCGGGCCGGCGTCCTCGGCCGGGGCCAGCGCCTCCACGTCGGTGACCAGCAACACCGACGGCCCGCCGTCGGCCAGGTCGGCGGCGGCCTCGCGCAGCCGGCGGGCCGCCGCGTCGTTGGTCAGCGCGGCGAGTTCCGGCGCCCACAGCGGGCGTACCCGGGCACCGACCGCCTTGGCCACCGCCCGCACCAGCGCCGACTTGCCCGAGCCGGCCGGCCCGCTGAGCAGCACGCCGAGCGAGACCGTGGTGCCCAGCCGGCCCAACACCTCCCCGTGGTGGAAACCCAGGTCCAGCAGTTCGGTCAGCTCCTCGGCCTGGGCGCGCAGCCCGGGTAGCTCGTCCACGTGCGGCACGTCGTCGTCGTACGCCGACTCGCCGTCCGCTGCCCCGGCGGCGGTCGCGACCGGACCCATCGAGGTGCCTGCCGCCGGGCCGGCGGGGGTGCCGGTGGACCGGCCGGGCGAGGGGCCGTCGGCGCGGGTGGTCCGACCCCGGTCCGGGCGGGCCGGGCCGGAGGAACCGTGGGTGACCTGGCCGTGTTCCCAGCCGACCACGGTGTCCATGGTCACCAGGGCGCCGGTCTCCGGTTCGGCGGCGACCACGGTCAGCAGGGTGCTCGTCCAGGCGTACCCGACGGTGTTGGCGAGGCTGCGTCGGGCGGCCTCGACCAGGCCGCGCACCGAGGCGTCGGGGAGGACGTCCTGGGGCAGCAGGGAGACGTTGTCACCCTCGGTGACCATCTTGCCGAGCAGGGCGAGCCGGAGCATCTCCGGGGAGACTGCGGCGACCACCGCCACCGGGCCGGCCAGGGTCACCCGCCGGGCCGGGGTGACCGGGGCCGGGGCCACCGTCACCTGACCGCCGTCGCGCAGACCGAGGTTGCCCAGCGTGAGGTCGTCGGCGTAGAGCAGGGCGGCGCTGGCGGTCGGCTCGGCGGGCGCGACGATCCCGGCGGTCACCCGCCTGCCGGCCAGCCGTACCGGGTCACCCGGGCGCAGCGCCAAGGCGGTCAGCACCTCCGGGTGCAGCCGGACGATGCCGCGTCGGGCGTCCAGCGCGGCCGGGCGCAGGCTGGCGGTCAGGGTCAGGTCCGGTTCGGGCATCGCCCGACAGTAGCCGCCCGTCGCTGCGGACACCCGGCGGTCAGTCGTCGTTGTCCAGCAGGGTGGGGTCGCGACGGATCAGTTCGGCCAGCCGGGCCGCCGGGTCGACGCCGGGCATCTCCCGGGCCGGCGTCCAGGCCGGTGGGTTCCGGTCCGCCAGCGGCCAGGCCGGCGGTGGGGTGGCCGACGGGTCGACCGGGGCCCGCGCCCCGGCGTCCGTCCGCCCGTTGCGGTCCCCGGTGTCCGTCCGCTCGACCCGCAGCGGGTACGTCCGCCCGGCGTACTCGACCCGCAGCGCCACGGTCAGGCCGGGATGGGCGGCGACCACCCGGCGGACCGCCTCGGCCACCTCCTCCACCGGGTCGGACCCGGCGGCGGGCCCTCCCGCCCCGGTCCGCCCGGGCCTGGTCCGAACCAGTTCCGCCTGCCCCGGCCCGGTCGGCCCCGGCCCGGTCGGCCCCGTGCCGGGCTGCCCCGGCCCGGTCGGTGCCGCTATGGGGTAGGCCGGGCCCGTGGTCGCCCGGCCGGTGGCCTCGAAGGCCAGGGTCGACACGCCGTCGTCGGCCTCCGCGCCCTGGTCGGCCGACCGGCGACGGCGGGCCTCCTCACGGCGTGCCAGCCGGGCCAGTGTCTCGTCCAGACCACCTCTCATCACGTCCCCCTCTCCGATGGAAACGGCCCCGGGCGCCGATTCGTTCAGACGCCCTTCTCCCGTACCGCCCGGTCCAGCGCCCGGTCCAGGACGACCAGCAGGGCGTCCCGCACCGACAGCCGGTCCCGGGCGTCGAACTGCACCAGCGGTACGTGGTCGCCGATCGCCAGCGCCCACCGGATCGCGCCCAGCTCGTGCGTCAGCCGGCCGTCGAAGGTGTTCACCCCGACCACGAAGGGCAGGCGGGCCCGCTCGAAGAAGTCGATTGCCGGGTAGCAGTCGTCCAGCCGGGAGCTGTCCACCACCACCAGCGCGCCGAGCGCCCCCCGGGCCAGGTCGTCCCACATGAAACCGAACCGGTGCTGACCGGGCGTGCCGAACAGGTAGAGCTTCAGGCTGCGGTCGATGGTCACGCAGCCGAAGTCCATCGCCACCGTGGTGGTGGTCTTCGCGCTGTGGGTGCCGGGATCGTCCACGCCGATGCCGGCGCTGGTCATCTCGGCCTCGGTGGTCAGCGGGGCGATCTCGGAGATCGCGCCGACCGTGGTCGTCTTGCCCACCCCGAAGCCGCCGGCGATCAGGAGTTTGACCGGGATCGGTGGGGCGACGGCCGGGCCGGTCCGGGTGTCCGGGGCGGGTGGGGCCGTCGCCGTCGGCGGCCGGTACGGCGGTGGTGGCGGCGCTGACGGCGGGTGTGGCGGTGCCGTCGGGGGGCCGCCCACCGGCTGGCCGTAGCGGGCGGAGGCACTGTTCGCGGCGAGCCCGCCGAGCGGGGCGACCGGCCATTCAGGAGATCGCACGGAGTCCATCAATCACTCGCAGGATGAGGTCGGGGTCAAATGCGTCGTCGACGGCGCCGACGTGCACGTCGAGGTGGCCGGCGGCCCGCAGGTCGCCGACCAGCACCCGGGTCACGCCGAGCTGCAGCCGCATCCGGGCGGAGATCTCGGCGACCGAGATCGGTTCACCGCACAGGGCGACGATCGCCTGCAGCTCGGGCGCGAGCAGGGCCGACAGCAGGGCTGCCCGGCCCGGCTCGGACCGGGCGGTGACCTGGGTCTCCAGGCCGATCGCCGGGTCCGCGCCGGACACCCGCCCGGCGGTCAGGACGAACGGGCGGGGGCTGGCCGGCCGCTCGGGCGCGGGCTCGGGCTCGGGGACGGGGACGGGCATCGTCGTCCCGTCCCCCGTGGGGGCCCGCAGGTAGGGGCGGACCCGGACCAACGGTTCGGGTTCCGATTCCTCACCGGCGGCGTCCCGGGTCATTGCTGAACGGCGTTCTTCAGCTCGGCGATGAGTCTCGGTGTCAGCGCCCCGCCGGCCCGGCCGGCGAAGAGCGTCATCTCGTACGCGACGGTGCCCAGGTTGGCCGACCGGTCGGCGATCACGCCGAGCACCGAACCGCTGCTGATCGCGGTGATCAGCAGGTAGCCGTCGGCCATGTCCACGATCACCCGGTTGAGCCCGCCGAGGGCGTACCAGCTGGCGGCGCCGCCGGCCAGGCTGGTCATGCCGGAGACGACGGCGGCCAGGCGTTCGGCGTTGGACCGGTCCTTGATCGACGACATGGCCATCAGTAGCCCGTCGGAGGAGACCGCGATGGCCTCCAGGACCCCGGCGGTGCTGGTGGTGAACGAGTCCAACAGCCAGTTGAACGTGCGCGCCTCCGGGCTGAGATCCCCGGCGGGGTGATTCTGGTAGTCGACGTTCTCGTGTACGTGCGGGCTGGTCACCGTGTCGTTCCTTCTTCAGTGCGGTGGTCGGGGCGGACTTCGCGCAGAGCCCGGGCGACGCCCGTCTCGAACGCGTTGATGAGATCGCGGACCTCGCCGGGATCTCCCGGATGCTGGCTGGGCGGTTGCCGAGGGGGTGAGACGGTCAGATTGGCGCCCGGTATCCGTCGGGTCAGGCGGGGTGTCGCCGGGTCGACGGGGGGTGCGGTGGCGGGCCTTGCCTGTTCGGCCCGCTGCACCCCGGACTGGAACTGCTCGACGAGGGCGCGGGCGGCGGCCGGGTCGGCCCGGGTGCCGTCCACCGGGCCGACGGCCGGGGCGGTGCGGGGCAGGCTGGCCCCGGGCACCCGCTGCCGGATTCCGGGCAGCGCGGCGGGCCGGTCCGCAGGGATCGGGCTGGGCTGCGGATTCGCCGGGATCGGGCTGGCCTGGGGGATCGCCGGGCTCGGGTTGGCCTGTGGGACCGTGGGGAGCAGGGTGGCCTGCGGGACCGTCGTGTGGGGCTGGTCGGCGTCGACCGGGGTCACCGTGGCGGTGCCCCGGGCCGGCAGGACCGTCCCGGCGACGACGGCGTCGGCGGGCTGGACCGGTTCCGGGTCGGCCGGCACGGTGCCGAACGCGTCCCAGGGGCCGGCGGTCTCCATGCTCCGGGTCGCCTTGCTGAGCAGCGTCGGATCGAACCCGGGCAACGCCGTGGAGTCGACCGCAGGCCAGGTCGAACCGGCATCGGCCACGGGCCGGGCCAGGCCCGCATCGACCAGCGGCCGGGCCAGGCCCGCATCGACCAGCGGGCGGGCCGGATCCGCGTCGAGCACGGCCGGCGTCCGGCCGGTCCGCAGCGGTCCGTCGGTGCCGGGCGCCCCGGGTGTGCCGGTCGTCGCGGGCCGCTCCCGCGAGGGGAGCGCCCCTTGGTTGGCGGGTCCGGGCCGGTCCCGCGACGGCAGCGCGGCGCGGGCGACGGGTGCACCGTGGCGTCCGGTGGTGGCGCGGGCCAGGGCGGAGCCGGGGAGCACCAGACTGGCGGTCACCCCACCACCGGCGGTCGCGGCCAACTCCACCGTCCAGCCGTGCCGGCGGGCCAGCCGACCCACCACGAAGAGCCCGAGCACCTCGGACGGGGCCAGGTCCAGCCGTTCCCGGCGGGTGAACCGGGCGTTCTCCTCGGCCAGCCGTTGCTCGCTCATGCCGATGCCCTGGTCGATCACGGCCAGCCGGGCACCGTCGTCGGTCGGTTCGGCGGTGACGACGACCCGGGTGTGCGGCGGGGAGAACACGGTGGCGTTCTCCATCAGCTCGGCCAGGGCCAGCACCAGGTCACCGATGATCGCCGGCACGGCGACCACCTCCGGGGGGACCCGTACGTCCACCCGGGTGTAGTCCTCGATCTCACCGAGCGCCAACCGGACCACGTCGGCCACCGGAATCGGTGCGACGTGCGCGTCGTCGCCCGTCGCACCGGAGAGCACCACCAGGCTGCCCGCGTTACGGCGCAGCCGGCTGGAGATGTGGTCGAGCCGGTACAGGTGCTCCAGCCGGCCCGGCTCGGTCTCCTGCTGCTCCAGCCGGTCGATCAGGGCGATCTGCCGGCCGACCAGGTTCTGGGTACGTCGACCGACGTGACCGAACATCTGGGCCACGTTTCGCCGGCTCGCCACCTGCCGTTCCACCAGCCGGGCGGCGGTGCTCTGCACCCGTTCGAAGGCGCGGGCCAGGTCACCGATCTCGTCCCGGGCGCCCACGTCGACCGGGTCGAGGCGTACCGGTGGGGTGGTTTCCGACTCGTCGTCGGCGACCCGGACCAGCTCGGACTCGGCGACCCGGGCGACCCGGTCGGCGGAGCGGGTGAGCCGGGTGAGCGGTCGGGCCACCGCCCGGCCGACCGCCACGGTGAGCAGGATGACCGCGATCAGGATTCCGACGATCAGGAGGGTCACCCAGTACGCCCCGGCGAGCGCCACCTGCCGGTCGGCGCGCACCTCGGCGGTGACGTCGGCGGCCAGCTTCTTCTCCACGAACTGGCCCAGGGTGATCATCGAGGCGACGGTGGGGAAGAGGGTCGCCACGTCCAGCGAGCCGATCGCCGTGGCCGGGTCCAGCGCGCTCTGGTTGAGAAAGTCCGGGCCGGTGCGGTTGGCGACCGCGACTTCCTCCAGGGTGAGCAGGTCGAGCTGCTCGGGGGTGACCAGGGCCTGGAGCCGGGCGCTCTCGTCCTGAAGGACGGCGAAGTTCGCCACGTAGGCGGTGACGGTCTGGGCGTTGGGTCGGGCGGCGACCAGCACGATCAGGGTGGCGCCGGCGCTGAGGCTCTCACCGGTGCGCAGCAGGCCGTCCAGGGCCAGCACCTGCCGCCCGGTCGGGGTCCGGGTGTCCGCGTGGAGGCGGAGCTGGAGCGAGTTGATCAGGGCGGTGTTCACCGGCCCGTACCCGGCCATGATCTGGTCGGGGCCGGTCTGCCCGGCCACGGCCGCCGTGCGGAGGGCGGCCAGTTGCCGTACCCCGTCGAGGGCGGTGTCGACCTCGGCCGGCAGGGTGTCGCCGAAGTCGGTACGCAGGTCGGCGATCCGGTCGTCCACCTCGGCGACCTTCTGCACCAGGTCGGTGCGCTCGACCTGCTTGAGCAGCAGGCCGATGGCGAGCAGACGTTCCTGCTGGAGATGTTGGAGGATCGTGCCGACCCGGCTGGCGATCCGGACCCGGTCGGCGAGGTCGCCGGCCTGTTGCGCCACGGTGGCCCGTTCCCAGACCACCGGCACGGTGAGTCCGACCATGCAGAGCAGGGGGACCATCAGCAGCAGGGCCAGCTTGCCCCGGATCCGGAGCCTACCGAGCAGCATCGAAGGGCCTCCACCGGTCGGGTTCGGGGCTCTGCCCCGCAGGCTGGAGCACCGGCATCGGTCCGGCCGGTAGCCGACCGGACTGCGTCGGCGGCTCCCACCGGGGGTTGCCGGTGGCTTCGGTCGGCTCGCCCGGTGCGGTGCCCCGGCCGCCCGGGGTGCCGGCGCGGCGGGCCAGCCAACCGCTCGCGCCGAGCGCCGCCAGGAGCAGTCCGGCCACCCCGCCGGCGGCGAGGATCAGCAGGTCGTCGCGGTCGAGCTGGTCGATCCGCTGGCGGAGCAGCCGGTCGAGTTCGTCGAGGATGACCGGTTGGAGTTCCCGGGTGGCGTTCTGCGCCTGGGTGCGGGCAGCGGCGAGTTTCGTCAGGTCCACCGCCGGCGTCCGGCTGTTGGGTCGGGACAGCGCCGCCAACGCCTCGACCGCCCGCTGGTAGCTGTCGAGCGGGGTGAGCGCGCCCGCGCCGATGTCGGCGCTCTCCGAGGTGTCGACCACCGTCTGGAGGTCGCCGACCAGGTCGCCCGCCGGTTGCAGGGCGGCGAACCGGAGGGTGGCCAGTTCGCCCAGGGAGCGGGCCTGCTCGGCGGCGGGCCGCTGCGGCATCAGCACGGCCAGGTCGACGAGCCGCCCGGTGGCGACCATGGCCTTCGGCATCTCCTCGCCGACGCCGTCCTGGAGGAAGTACGAGTCGGAGCCGGGGTCGCGGATCAGCCCGGAGGTCTCGCGGATCTTGCCGTGCAGGGCGAGCAGCAGGTCGGTGACCTCGCCGTACGCGGTGAAGGCGGCTTCCGGGTCGGTGAGCGACCGGCTGGGCAGGCCCTCCAGTTTCGCCCGCAGCCCGGCCCACCGCTCGGTGCTGCGCAGCTCGTCGCCCACCCGGGTGTCGACCGCCGCAGCCGCCTCCACCGCCCGGTCCAGGGCGTCCCGGGGGACCGGTCGGCCGGCGACGGCGGCGGTCTGCGCGTCCACCAGCGCCTCGGTGACCGGGCCGAGGGCACGCAGGTACTCGACGCCGAGGCGTTCCCGTTCGGCCAGCTCGCGGTCGGCGTCCACCATCCGGTGGCCCTGTACGACGAGGAACGCCACCGGCAACAGCAGCGCGGTGGCGAGTAGCAGCGGCAACAGGCGGCCCGGTGTCCTGGGCCGTCGACGGACCCGCGAGGCGGGAACGGTCATGGTTGTCTCCTCCGGCGGCGGCGCAGGGGTTCGGGGATGGCGTGACACTTCGGTCCCGTGCGTCGGACCGGAACCTAATCGAAGGTCGATCCCTGGCCAGAGGTCTGCACCGGTCAGTTTTGCGTCACTTCGAGTGATGTGACGTGACATCGACCTTCCCGACACGCTCCGTACTGTTGTCGGAGTGACATGCTCGTTTCCATTGTGATATGGCGTATTAAGCGTCAATTCACGGAGTCCGAACTCGTTCTGGGTGAACGCCGGGTGACCTTGTGCGTTTGACCTGTCCGGTCGACGATCGGCCGGTCAGGACGGACGTACGGCGGATCTCAGTCAACGCTCAGCTTCCGGGCCGTACCGTGAGCCGAATGAAATCGCCGCTGTCGGCCGCCCGGCTCCGCCGTGCCCTGCCCACCGGTCGTCGCGCGGTCGCCGCGTCGGTGGTCGTCGTCCTGCTGGCGGCGGTCGTCGGGTGGGCGGTCTGGCCGGACCGGCCGGGGTTCCGCACCGAGTCGGCCATGCTCGGCGTGCGCTCCGGGCCGGGCGGCGACGAGCCCGTCGACCTGGACACCACGTTCTATCTGCCGCGTGCCGCGTCGGCCGACCGGAAGGTGCCGGCCGTGCTGCTGGCCCACGGCTTCGGCGGTACTAAGGACTCCGTCCGCGCCGACGCCGAGGACCTGGTGGGCCAGGGTTACGCGGTGCTGACCTGGACGGCCCGGGGCTTCGGCCGCAGCGGTGGTCAGATCCACCTGGACAGCCCCGACTACGAGGTGCGCGACGCCCAACGGCTGCTGGACTGGTTGGCCGCCCGCCCCGACGTGCGTACCGACGCCGCCGGTGACCCTCGGGTCGGGGTGGTCGGCGGCTCGTACGGCGGCGGCCTGGCCCTGCTGCTGGCCGCCCAGGACCCCCGGGTCGACGCGATCGTCCCCATCATCACCTGGAATGACCTGTCCCGCGCCTTCCTGCCGGAGAACACCGGGAAGCCGGCCACCGAGGGCGTGTTCAAGAAGGGCTGGGCCGGCATCTTCTTCGGGGGCGGCGGCAGCGCCGGCTCCGGGCCGGCCGGGCTCTCCGGCAACTCCGCCGCCGCCGGGCCGGAGGGCGCTCCCGCGTCGGCCGGTGCGCCCAGCCCTCGGCCGGGCGGTGGACCGGGCAGCGGATCGTCGCGCGCCCCGGGGGCCGCCGCCGACCCGTCCTGCGGCCGGTTCGCCGCCGACGTCTGCGCGGCGTACCTGCGCATCGCCACCACCGGTCGGGCCGACCAGGCGGCGGTGGACCTGCTCCGGCGTTCCTCCCCGGCCGACGTGCTGGGCCGGATCAAGGCCCCCGCCCTGCTGGTGCAGGGCGAGGCGGACACCCTCTTCCCGCTGGCCGAGGCGGACGCCAACGCGCGCGGCATCGCCGCCGCCGGCACCCCGGTCCGGGTGGCCTGGTTCACCGGCGGCCACGACGGCGGCTCCGGGCCGACCAGCGACTCCGACCGGGTGAAGTTCCTGACCGTGCAGTGGCTGGACCACTACGTCAAGGGCACCGGCGCGGCCCCCGGCGACGACTTCACCTTCTCCCGGATCGCCGGCTTCGACGCCCTGGACCGGGGCCTGGTCGCCACCGGTTACCGCACCGCCGACTACCCGGGGGTGACCGGGGACGCCCGGCGGGAGGTGCCGGTCGACGGGCCGGCCCAACCGGTCGCCAACCCGCCCAACGGCAACCCGGCGGCGATCTCGGCGATCCCGTTCGCCGGATCGCTCGGCTCCCTGCTCGACGGGGTGGCCGGCGACGTACCCGGTCAGCACGCCCGGTTCGAGTCCGCGCCGCTGACCGGGGCGGTGGACGTGGTAGGCGCACCCACCGTCACCGTCCGGGCCGCGTCGGCGACCGGCGAGGCGGTGCTGTTCGCCAAGCTCTACGACGTCGACCCGGCCGGTGCGGCGACGCTGCCGGACGGGCTGGTCGCCCCGATCCGGTTGACCGGGCTGCCGGCCACGATCGACGCGGCGCAGCCGGTCCAGGTCACCCTGCCGGCGATCGTCCGGCGGGTCGAGGCCGGGCACCGGCTGCGGGTGGTGCTGGCCACCGCCGACCAGGCGTACACCACGCCGGTCGCGCCGGCCGTCTACACGGTGGCGGTCGACGGCGCGGTGAGCCTGCCGACGGTCGCCGCCACGCCGATCCCGACCACCGCCACGGTGTGGCGCTGGGTGCTGGTCGGCCTGCTGGCCGCGATCGTGATCGGGCTCGTCGTGGTCGTCGCCGTGGTCCGCCGCCGGCACCGCCGCCAGGACGACTCCGTCCATCCCGAGTACGCGGGCATCCCGCTCGCCGTCCGCAACCTGCGCAAGGAGTACGCGGACGGCTTCGTCGCGGTCTCCCGGGTGGACTTCGAGGTGCACCCCGGTCAGGTGATGGGGCTGCTCGGCCCGAACGGCGCCGGCAAGACCACCACCCTGCGGGTGCTGATGGGCCTGACCCAGCCGACCGCCGGGGAGATCTACGTCTTCGGGCACCGGCTGGTGCCCGGCTCGCCGGTCCTGTCGCGGATCGGCGCGCTGGTGGAGGGGCCGGGATTCCTGCCGCACCTGTCCGGCCTGGACAACCTGCGGGCGTACTGGCGGGCCACCGGCCGACCGTGGGCCGACGCGCACTTCGACGAGGCGTTGGAGATCGCCGGCCTGGGTGACTCGGTGCACCGGCGGACCAAGAACTACAGCCACGGCATGCGGCAGCGGCTGGCCATCGCGCAGGCCATGCTGGGCCTGCCGGAGCTGCTGGTGCTCGACGAGCCGACCGACGGGCTGGACCCGCCGCAGATCGCCGAGATGCGTCGGGTGCTCCAGCGGTACGCCACCGACGGCCGGGCGGTGCTGGTCTCCAGTCACCTGCTGGCCGAGGTGGAGCAGACCTGCACGCACGCGGTGGTGGTCAACAAGGGCCGGATCGTCGCCTCCGGCCCGGTGGAGGAGATCGTCGGCGAGTCGCCGAGCACCCTGTTCGAGGTGACCGACCAGGCCGCCGCGCGGGCGGTGCTGAGCCGATTCGACGCGGTGCAGGTGCTGACCGCCGACGACGCCGGTGGGCTGGTGGTGGACACGAACGGGACCGCCCGCAGCGAGGTGGTGGCCGAGCTGGTCCGGGCCGGGATCGGGGTGGACCGGGTGGTGCCACGGCGTCGCCTGGAGGATGCGTTCCTCGCCCTGGTGGGCGAGAACTCTCGGGGAAGCGGTGACCGGTGATGGCAGGTTCTTCGGTGGGCTCGCCGTCGGGCGCTGACCCGAACAGCGGTGTGGCTTCGGGCGGCGCGGTCCGGGGCGGGGTGGCTTCGGGCGGTGCGGCGACGGCTTCGTTCGGGCCGGGTGGGGCGGCGGTCGGGTACCGGCCGGGGGCGACCCTGCCGTTCGGGGCGGAGTTCCGTCGGCAGGCGTCGCGGCGACGTACCCAGTTGGCGCTCGGGTTCATGGTGCTGCTGCCGCTGATCATCCTGGTGGCGTTCCAGTTCGAGTCCGGGGACGACGACGGCAGCGGGCGCGGCGAGTTCGCCAGCCTCGCCGACCTGGCCACCTCGGGCGGGCTCAACTTCACCCTCTTCTCGATCCTGGTGTCGGCGTCGTTCCTGCTGGTCGTGGTGGTGGCGCTGTTCTGCGGTGACACGGTGGCCAGTGAGGCGAGCTGGGGGAGCCTGCGCTACCTGTTGGCGGTGCCGGTGCCCCGGGCCCGGTTGTTGACGGTGAAGTTGCTGGTGGCGCTGGCGTACTCCGGGCTGGCCCTGCTGTTGTTGGCCGGCACGGCCCTGCTCGCCGGCACCCTGCGCTACGGATGGACGCCGCTGACCAGCCAGGTCGCCACCGAGCTGACCCCGACCGAGGGGCTGGTGCGGCTGCTGGCGGTGCTCGGCTATCTGGCGATCGTCCTGCTGGTGGTGGCCGGGCTGGCGTTCCTGCTGTCGGTGATCACGGATGCCGCGCTGGGCGCGGTCGGCGGCGCGGTGCTGCTGTGGATCCTGTCCAGCATCCTGGACCAGATCACCGCGCTGGGGGCGCTGCGGGACTTCCTGCCGACCCACTACAGCAGTGCCTGGCTGGGCCTGCTCTCCACCCCGATGCAGACCGACGACGTGGTCCGGGGCGCGATCTCGGCGATCAGCTACGCCACCCTGTTCTGGGGCCTGGCTTTCTGGCGCTTCACCCGCAAGGACATCACCAGCTGACCCGCTGGCCGCTCGGCGGTCGCCGAGGGCCTGCGGCATCGCGAGGGCTTCGCCATGGTGCCGATGTTGCGGTATCCCTGGCAGGCGGATACCGCAACATCGGCACCACTGAGTTGACCATGAGGCTGCGTGAGCCGCCCCGGGCGCGGGTCGCTCATTCGGGCGTCGGCGCGCACCCACCGTCGTGGCCGGCGGGGCGACCACAGCGGGCGGCCGGGCGCAGTTCGGGGCCGTCGAGCGGAGCGTCGCACCAGATCCGGGTACGCGCGAACTGCCGGTCCTCCTCGGACAGCGTCGTCTCGCCGAAGTCGATGGCGAGCACGTGCCCGAGCGAGCGACGCAACGCCATCGCCAGGGCAGCGACCTCGTCGACGCTGGTCAGCCTGGTCGGCAGGTGGATGATCCAGCACGGGTCGGTCACCGGGGCCACCACCTGTTCCGGGCCGCTCTCGTCCGGCGGCAGTCGACGTGCCCCGACCCCCACCGTCGCAGCGCCACCCGGATGCGCTCACCCTCGGTGCTGGCGGTCGCCAGGTCACGGGTGACCCGTTCCAGCTCGTCGGCGACCTGGTCGAGGAAGGCGTACACCTGCTCGGGGTCGAGACCGCGCCACCGGCGGGTGCCGAAGGTGACGGTGCGGACGTGCTGCGGCAGCAGCCGCCGCCCCGCTCGATAGATCATCCTGTCTGGCCTTTCCGTCCGGGTGCCGCGCAGGTCGGCGCTTCAGCGGACCGCATGTCCGGCCCCCGACAATCCGCCGGTGTACGACCCCAGCGCGGCGACGGCCGAGGTCAGGCACTCGGCCATCAGGTCGAGCTGTTCGGCGGCGTGCTGCCACTGCCGGGCGGTGGTGTGGGTGTCGTGCTGCCGCTGCCGGGCAGCCGCCGGGGTCGGGTCGGTCGCCCGGGTCACGTCGGCAGGTGGGGCGTCGGCGTTGGCCGTGTCGTGGAGCTGCTGCCCGGCGGCGGTGACCCGGGCCGGGAGCTGCCGAATCCGATCGGCCGCCGCACTCCACTGGCTGCCGACGGTGTCCAGCACCTCGACCAGCCCACCGATAGTGCCCCGCTCGACGTGCCCGGCGGCGACCCGGAGCCGGCGTACCCCGTCGGTGACCTGCTGGTCCACCTCGCCGGCCAGGTCGAGGGCGTCCCCGCCGCTGCGCCGGGCCAGCCGGAGCGCCGGATGCGGGCACCCCGCGCCGACGCGTTCCAGCAGCACCATGGCGGCGGCCACCCCGAGGTACGTCTCCCGCAGCTCGGCGGCCACCTGCTCGACCGCCCAGATCGCACTGGCGACCGGCACCTCCGTACTCGTCTCCACCGTGCCTCCTCTGCCTGGGTGGGTGCCGGGGCAGCACGCCGACCAGCCCGGAAGGGGGTTCCGGCTGCCGCGTGCGCACTGCCCCGGCGCTGTCCGGGTCTTGTCCCGGAGGGCGAACCGGCCCTGGTGCCAACCCGGGCGGCTCACCTTCATGCTATTGCGCCTAGTGACATAGGTCAACCAAGCGCTTGAGGCGAGTTGCACAACGTGATCAGATGGGATTGCCAACCCGGGAGGATCACCATGCCCGCGATTCCGCTGAGCTATACCGACATCGCCGCCGACATCACCAGCCGGATCAAGGGTGGTGAGTATGGGCCGGGGGCCAAGCTGCCGTCCTACTCCCAGCTCGCGGACCTCTATTCCGTCTCGTTCTCCACTGCTGCACGAGCCGTGGCGCTGCTGCGTGACCGGGGAGTGGTGATCGGCGCCCCGGGGCGCGGAGTGTTCGTCCGCGAGGCGGGCCACCCGTGACGTTCGCCTCCGACGGGAGGTGGCGAGGGCGGTTCGAGGGATTGGTCGAGGGTGCCGTCGACCGCGCTGAGGTGGACCTCATGATCATTGGCGGTTTAGAGAGACGACACGCCGTGTCGAGTACTCGTAAATGTTCAATGATCATGGCTCGCCTGCTCCGCCCGTGTTCCGCCCAGCCCCGCTCAGAAGGGCGCGCTTCCCTTGTGAGCGGGCTCGGGGCGGGGTCAGGGGGCGGTGGGGAGGGCGACGGTGACCACCAGGCCGCCCTCGGGGCGGGGGACCGCCCGCACCGTGCCGCCGTGTGCCCGCGCCACCGCCCGGACGATGGAAAGTCCCAGGCCGAATCCCCGCTGACCGGCGGCCCGTTCCCGGTTGAGCCGGCGGAACGGCAGGAACATCGTCTCGATCTCGTAGCCGGGCACCACCGGCCCGCTGTTGCTGACGGTCAGGGTGGCCCGGCCGTCGACCACGGCGGTGGTGATCGAGAGCCAGCCGCCCTCGTCGACGTTGTGCCGGACGGCGTTCTCCACCAGGTTCTGGGTGAGCCGTTCCAGCAGCACCGGGTCGCCGACGGTACGGGCCGGGGTCAGCGAGCAGGTGACGCCGAGCGTGGTGGACCGGGCGGTCTGCTCCGCGACGTGTCCGGCGACCTCGGCGAGGTCCACGTCGATGTGTTCGGCGAGTTCGTTCTCCGAGTCGGCCAGGGTGAGCAGACCGTCGATCAGCCGTTCGTGGCGCTCGTTGACCGCCAGCAGGGTCTCGCCGAGCTGCCGCAGCTCGGCGGGGGCGTCCGGGCGGGTGATCGCCAGTTCGACCAGGGACCGGTTGATCGCCAGCGGGGTACGCAGCTCGTGTGAGGCGTTGGCGACGAAGCGCCGTTGCCCGTCGAAGGAGCGGTCGAGTCGTTCGAGCATCAGGTCGAACGTGTCGGCCAACTCCTTCACCTCGTCGGTCGGCCCGGCCAGGGCGATCCGCTCGTGCAGCCCCCGGCCGGCACCGTCCGCCCCGGCGATCCGGCGGGCCGTGCCGGTGATCTGCTGCAACGGCTGCAACGCCCGACCGGCGACCAGCCAGCCGAACGCGACCGCGGCGATGGTCACCACGGCCAGGGCCACCCCGCCCTGGGTGAGCAGCGAGTCCAGGGCGTCCCGGCGGGCGTCGTCCTGCACCTGCCGGACGAGGTTGCGCAGGTGCTCGGCCTGCTCGGCGTTGATCTGCGTGCCCTGGGGCAGCGAGATCGACTCCTTGCCGCCGCTCCCGCGCAGGTTGAACCCGAGACCGTGGGCGAGCCGCTGGTCCACCAGCACGTACGTCACGGCGAGCAGCACCGTGCCGGCGAGCAGGAACAGGCCACCGTAGATGAGGGTGAGCCTGGCCCGGATGGTCGGTTTCCTCATCGGATCTGGTATCCCACTCCCGGGACCGTCTCGATGACCGGTGGGTCGCCGAGCTTGCGTCGCAGCTTCATCACGGTCACCCGCAGCACGTTGGTCATCGGGTCGATGTGCTCGTCCCAGGCCCGTTCGAGGAGTTCCTCGGCGGAGACCACCGCGCCGTCGGCCCGCAGCAGCTCGGCCAGCACGCCGAACTCCTTGCGGGACAGCGGCACGAAGTTCCCGTCCCGGGTGACCTGCAACCGGGACGGGTCCAGGACGATCCCGGCCCGGGTCAGCTGCGGCGGAGCGGCCGGCCGGGTCCGCCGGGTCAACGCGTGCACCCGGGCGCTCAACTCGACGAACGCGAACGGCTTGGTGAGGTAGTCGTCCGCGCCGATGGCCAGACCGGCGACCCGTTCCCGGACGGCGGCGGCAGCGGTCAGCATCAGGATCCGGGTGTCCCGCTCGGCATTGACCAGGGCACGGCACACGTCGTCGCCGTGCACCACCGGCAGGTCCCGGTCGAGCACGACCACGTCGTACCCGTTGACGCCGATGCGTTCCAGGGCGGCGTCGCCGTCGTAGGCGACGTCGACCGCGAACGACTCCCGGCGGAGCCACTCGGCGATCGCGTCCGCGAGCAGTTTCTCGTCCTCGCACACCAGTACGCGCACCGTTCCATCCTCGCCTATGCCGGGATAACCACCGCGTTAACGTTGCCGTTTACGCCCTGGATACCGCCTGAGGAGTTGAGTTATCCCTAATGCCGGCTCTCTGCCGGTCGAAGGGAGACCGACGATGCGACGAAATCCACTGAGCCTGCTCCTGGTCGTGCCCGTGGCGGCGGCCCTGGCCCTGAGCGGCTGCCAGTCCGGCAGCGACGACGACTCCGGGGTGGCCACCGCCGGTGGCGGCGGGGCGGAGCCCTCGCTCTCCGCCGCCGGGATGAGCGACGAGCAACGCCAGCTCAAGTTCACCGCGTGCCTGCGGGAGCAGGGTCTCGACGTGCCGGACCCGCAGCCGGGGCAGAAGGGGCCCCGGTTCGACGGCGGGTCGGACGTCGACCCGGCCAAGGTGCAGGCGGCGCTCCAGCAGTGCCGCGAGTACGCCCCCAACGGCGGGCAGCCCCGGCAGCTCGACGCGGGCCAGGTCGAGCAGGTCCGCAAGCTGGCCCGGTGCATGCGGGAGAACGGGGTGCCGAACTTCCCCGACCCGGCCGCCGACGGCCGCATCCAGCCCGGTCGGGCCGGCATCGACCTGAAGGACCCGGCGGTGAAGACCGCGTTCGACAAGTGCCGGGAGACCGTGCCCAACCTCGGTGAACGCCGGGGGACGTCATGACCGGCGCACCCCGATCCGCTGACCCGTCCGTCACCGTCCCGTCTGCCGTCGAGCCGCCCGCCGCGGGCCCGGTTGCCGCTGACCCGTCCCTCGCCGGCCCGTCCCGCACCGGCCCGCCCCCCGGCCCGGGTGCGCCACCGGTCCGGCGGCGACGCCCGCGACCGGGGCTCCTGCTGGGGGCGGCGGGGCTGCTCGTGGTGGCGGTGGCGGCAACGGCGGTCACCTTCGCCAGCGGCGGCCACGCCGACCGTGCGACGTCGCCCGACCGCAGGCCGCCGTCGACCACCAAGGTCACCCGGCAGACCCTGGTCGACCGGGAGACCAAGAACGGCGAGCTGGGGTACGGCACCCCGCGCGCCCGGGACAGCCGGCTGAGCGGGACGGTCACCTGGCTCGCCCCGGGTGGCGCGACGGTCAAGCGGGGTAAGACGCTCTACCGGATCGACGACGAGCCGGTGGTGCTGCTCTACGGCGGCCTGCCCGCGTACCGGGTGCTGCGTTCCGGGGTCAGCGGCACCGACGTCAAGCAGTTCGAGCAGAACCTCGCCGCGCTCGGGCACACCGGCTTCACCGTCGACGAGGATTTCACCTCGGCGACCGCCGACGCGGTCCGGGACTGGCAGGAGGATCTCGGCCTGCCGGAGACCGGCCAGATCGAGCCGGCCCGGATCGTCTACGCCCCCGCCGAGGTCCGGGTGGAGAGCCACGGCGTGGAGGTGGGCGACACCGTCGGCGCGGGCAAGGCGGTCCTCTCGACCACCGGCACGACCCGCCTGGTCACCTGCACCCTGGACGTCGAGGACCAGCGGCTGGCCCGCAAGGGCGCGGAGGTGACCATCACCCTGCCGGACGGCACCCGCAGCACCGGCCGGGTCGACACGGTCGAGACGGTGGTGCAGACCTCGGCGGCGACGACCGGCAAGGACGCGGAGACCGACACCAGGATCGAGGTGACCATCACCGGCGACGACGCCAAGGCGCTGGCCGGCTACGACAAGGCGGCGGTGGACGTCGGCCTGGTCGCCTCGGAACGCGCCGACGTGCTCACGGTGCCGGTCGCGGCGCTGCTCACCCTGGCCGAGGGCGGCTACGGGCTGGAGGCGGTGCAGGAGGGCGGCACCCGGATCGTCGCGGTGCGTACCGGCCTCTTCGCGGACGGCCGGGTGGAGGTCTCCGGCGACGCGGTCACCGAGGGGCTGACCGTGGGGATGCCCGGTGACTGAGCCGCCCCGGGCCGACCTTCCCGATCACGTGGTCGTGCTACGCGACGTGACGAAACGCTACGGCGACACGGTCGCCGCCCTCGGCGGGGTGTCGATGACCGTCGACCGGGGTGCCCTGGTGGCCATCGTCGGCCCGTCCGGGTCGGGGAAGTCCACCATGCTCAACGTGATCGGCACCCTGGACCGGCCCAGCTCGGGCGCGGTCCACATCGACGGGTACGACGCCGCGCGGCTGTCCGACCGGGAACTGTCCGCCCTGCGGGCCAGCCGGATCGGCTTCGTGTTCCAGCAGTTCCACCTGGCTGCCGGCGTACCACTGGTGGAGAACGTGGCGGACGGCCTGCTCTATGCCGGGGTGGCCCGGCGGGAGCGGCGGCGGCGGGCGGAGGTCGCGCTGCGGCGGGTCGGCCTGGGGCACCGGCTGGACCACCGGCCGCACCAGCTCTCCGGCGGGGAGCGGCAGCGGGCGGCGATCGCCCGGGCGGTGGTCGGCGAACCGCCGCTGCTGCTGGCCGACGAGCCGACCGGCAATCTCGACTCCAGCTCCGGCGCGGGGGTGATGGAGCTGCTGCACGAGCTGCACGCTGCCGGCACCACCGTCGTGGTCATCACCCACGACCGGGAGATCGCGGCGAGCCTGCCCCGGCAGGTGCAGATGCGCGACGGGCTGATCGTGGCGGACTCCGCCGCCCCGACCGAGGGGATACTCCGATGACCACCACACCGTTGCGGTCGACCGGCGCGGCCCGGCGAACCGGCGTGGGGCGACCGGATCGGCTGCGGCCGGCCCGGATGAGCCCACAGGACGTGCTGCGGGTCGGCGGCGTGGGGCTGCGTACCCGGCCGCTGCGGGCGTTCCTGTCCGCCCTGGGCATCGCCATCGGCATCGCGGCGATGATCAGCGTGGTCGGCATCTCCTCGTCGTCGCGGGCCGACCTGGACCGGACCCTGGCCGCCCTCGGCACCAACCTGCTCACCGTCGCGCCGGGGAGCACCCTGTTCGGGGCCGACGCCCAGTTGCCGGTCGAGGCCGCCGGCATGATCAGCCGGATCGGCCCGGTACGCCAGGTGTCGGCCACCGCCCAACTGGCCGACACCCCGGTCTACCGGTCGGACCGGATTCCGGCGGCGCAGACCGGCGGGTTGGGCACCCAGGCGGTGGAGTTGGACCTGCTCGACACCGTCGGTGGCGTGCTGGCCAGCGGGACCTGGCTCAACGGGGCCACCGCGAGGTATCCGGCCACGGTGCTCGGGTCCGTCGCCGCCGAGCGGCTCGGGCTCGGTGCGGCCGGACCGGACGTCCAGGTCTATCTGGACGGGCGGTGGTTCACCGTGATCGGCATCCTGCAGCCGGTCCCGCTCGCGCCGGAACTCGACTCGTCGGCCCTGGTCGGTTGGTCGGCCGCGACCACCTACCTCGGCCTGGACGGGCATCCGACCCGGATCTACACCCGCTCGGCCGAGCAGCACGTCGAGTCGGTCCGGGCGGTGCTGGCGGCGACGGCCAACCCGGAGCAGTCCAACGAGATCCAGGTCTCCCGGCCGTCCGATGCGCTCGCCGCCCGGCAGGCCACCGATGAGGCGTTCACCGGTCTGCTGCTCGGGCTGGGCGCGGTGGCGTTGCTGGTGGGCGGGGTGGGGGTGGCCAACACCATGGTCATCTCGGTGATCGAGCGGCGGGCCGAGATCGGCCTGCGGCGGTCGCTGGGCGCCACCCGGGGACAGGTCCGGACCCAGTTCCTCGCGGAGTCGCTGCTGTTGTCCGCCCTGGGCGGGCTGGGCGGGGTGCTGCTCGGCAGCCTGGTCACCGCCGGTTATGCCAGCTCACAGGGGTGGCCGACGGTGGTGCCGCTCTGGGCGGTGGCCGGCGGCATCGGGGCGACCATCGGCATCGGCGCGGTGGCCGGGCTCTACCCGGCGATCCGGGCCAGCCGGCTCTCACCCACCGAGGCCCTTGCCGCCCCGTGACCGGCACGCCCCCGACCGCCGGACGGGCCGGGGCCGGGTCGGTGACGCCGGCTGGGTGAAGCCGGGGTGACCGACCCGGGGGCGGGTGGGTGCCGGCCCTGGCCCGGACGGGTGGGGCGTGACCCTGGCCCGGGTGGTCGGGTGGGGCGTGGCCCGGGTGGTCGGGTGGTCGGGTGGCTCGGCGGCCGGTGGGGACCTCACCGGCCGCCGAGCCAGGGTCAGCCGGCCGGGGTCAGCGCCGGCTGACCCGGATCAGCTCCCAGCCCCCCTTCGGGACACCGGGCGTCGGGTCGGTGCGCAGGTTCATCGGGTTGGCCATTCCGAGATAGAGCGTGGAGCCGTCCACGACCATGGTGCGGACACCCTGGTTGAGCGGGTTGCCGAAACCTCCGGTGTCCACCGCGCGGGCAGGCCGGCCGGGCGCGTCGAACGACCAGAGATCGGCGCCGAAGGTCGGCGGGCTGGTCGCCGCGCCGGCCGGGGACGTCGGCATCTCGCCCTCCAGCGAGATGTAGGCGAAGTCCATGGTGCCGACGTAGAGCCGCCCGCCGGCCACCGCCATCTTCCAGGCGTACAGGTTGAACGGGTCGCCGAAGCCGGAAGCGCCGTAGAGCGGGGTGGTGCCGGTGGGCGCCGGGGCCCAGGCGCCGACACCGTTGTTGGCGGCCGGGTCGTACGCCGGCAGCGCCGACTCGCCGTAGAGCGTCTCGATCCGTTCGTGCGCGCCGCCGAGGTCCTGGCCCCGGAAGACGGCGAACGCCCGCTGGGTGTTCTGCACGGTGGCCTGGAGCTGCGCCTGGCTGCGCGGCGGATACACCGACACGTGCAGCGCGGTCGCCTGCAACGGCACGTGCATGGTCCCCCAGTGCAGCCGGCCGCCGTAGGAGGCGAGACCACCGAGGGCGTACGCCCGGCGGACCACCGGGTCGGGCTCGTAGTCGGCGGCCGACCACACCTGCGTCCAGTTGCCGGCGTCCGTCGGGTTCAGGCCGGGCGCGCCCGCAGCCAGCGGCGGGCTCATCCAGATGCTGGCCAGGTCGGTGGTGTCGGCGCTGTCGGTGCTGTGCGCGGCCGGTGGGGCCGCCGCCGGGTCGACGTGGTCGGGAATCCGGGCCACCGCGCCGTCGACGATCGCCTTGGGCCAGGTCGAGACGTAGAGCCGACCCTGGTGCTCGGTGAGGTCGGCGACCTGGGTGGGCAGGTCGGCGACCTCGGTGAAGGCGAACGGGTCGGTGCGGTCGCCGGTCCAGCGCAGCACCCGGCCGGCCTCGCCGCCGTTGGCACCCAGCCCGACCCCGGCGTAGAGCACGCCCCCGGCGACCACCCAGTGCCGGATGTTCTCGTACGCCGAGAGGTTGGTGGAGCCGAGGTACCGGCCGGTGAGGGTGTCGAAGGCGAACACGTTCACCCCGCCGACCACGCTCGGGCCGCCGAGGAGCACGACCCCCTGGTGGGCGGCGGCGCTGCGCAGCCCTGCGGTCGTGTGCAGCAGGTTCGCGTCCGCCGGGGAGGCGGACGTGATGTCGGCGGTGCGCTCGGTGAGCCGCTCGGTGGCCAGGTCGTAGGTGTAGACCTCGGGGGTGCGGTGGTCGCCGAGGGTGGCCGGCAGGGCGGGGTTGCCCCGGGCCGGCTGGCTCTGGCCGAACTCGCAGACGTAGTCGTCGTTGAGGATCGGCTCGCGGACCTGGTAGCCCTCGGGCTTCAGGCAGAGCACGTTCGCCCCGGTGCCGAACCAGAGCCGGCGGCCGGCCTGGGCGAGACCCCAGACGTACGACTGGTTGACCTTGGGCTGCCCCACGGCGCAGGGCGGTCCGGGTGGATAGTCGACACCGACGCCGGCAAAACACTCGTCGGCGGCGGCCTTGGCGAGCAACCGTACCGTTTCGGGTCGGGTTTCAGCGCTGGCCGGGGTGGCGAGGACGGGCAGCAGAGTAAGGGTCGCGAATGCGGCCAGCAGTCGTCCGGGCAGGCGTGTTCGACGTCGCACGATGGTCCTTTCCGTGAACAATCAGTCGAGCTTGCGGTAGCCGGGATGGGGTGGTCCGGACCGCTCTCGACCAGGGGGATGGTTCATCAACATGGCGCACGGAATCGCAGGTAAAGCCCAAGAATGCATCGACCAATAGGAATGAAGATTGCCGGATCGAGATGACTGTCCGGCCTGGTGGAGCGGGGCCTGGTGGGTGAATTCGAGGGTGGGCGCCGCAATTCCGGGAGCAACGTGGTGATGAGGCTAACGGATTACGGCTGCTGTTATCGCGGTAGAACTTGTTAAGGATTTTTGAACCGGCAGGTCTGCTGTCCGACGCGGTGGATGATTGTCGGATTGCGTGTCGAGGCGCACCGAACGGGCACCAGCGGAAATTGCTGATGGGTGGGGCGTTCGGGGTGTCGCGGGTATATCGCGCCAATCGGCCGCCGTCGTCCGGGTCGGCGCGCGGGCCGGGATGGGCGGCATCGGTCCCCGGCGGTGCTCGGGGTGCCGCCGGTGGAGGTGGGCCCGGAGGCGTGTTGGCCGCCCTGAACAGCGGAAACTTGCATCATGGTCGAGCGGCGCGGTGGTGGTGTGCCCGGGGCCGGGCCCCGAGGTGGGACCGGGTGGGTTCCGCAGCCGGTGGTGTGGGTGTGGTCCGGTCGACCCGTCGGGCGATCCGGACCGCCCGGAGGGATCTCCGTATGAGCCCACGCGAATTGTGCGCATATTCATTCTGTATAAACTTGGCATATGAATTTGATGACAGTTAATTCATAGTTAACAATCATTACGTTCGCGCGCCTGGCGGGCTGGCGGCGGCGGCCGTTGGCGACGGGTGAACGACGGCACGGTCACCGGCCCGTACGCCCGGTGTGGCCCTGGGTTCCGGTGTCAGTGCGACGGCGGGGCGACCCCGGAGGTGGGGGTGAGGTACTGTTTCGCAGCGGGATCTTCCCGGCAGCAAAGTTTTTATCGATTTAAGCGCTTCGATGCCTCATCATGGGTGGGAGTTAATCCCTTCCATGGAGGTTCCCATGAACGTCTCTCGGCTCGGCGGGCCGACTCTGTCGCTGTACCGCATCGTCATCGGCCTGCTGTTCATGCTGCACGGCCTGTCCTCGGTCTTCGGGTTGTTCGGCGGCAGCCCCATGACCGGCAAGGCTGTCCCGGTCGGGGCCTGGCCCGGCTGGTGGGCCGCATTGATCCAGCTGGTCTGCGGCGCGCTGGTGCTGGCCGGGCTCTTCACCCGACCCGCCGCGCTGCTCGCGTCCGGCTCGATGGCGTACGCCTACTTCGTGGTGCACCAGCCGCAGGACCTGCTGCCGCTGCGCAACGGGGGCGAGCTGTCGGCGCTCTTCTGCTGGTCGTTCCTGCTGATCACGGTGCTCGGCCCGGGCTCCTGGGCGCTCGACACGCTGCTCGCCCGCCGGAGCGCCGAGGCCCCGTCGGCACCGGCGGCCGTACCCAGCTCGGTGCCGGCCTGACGCACTGACGCGTCGCCGGAGCCTCGACGAGGAGGCTCCGGCGACGCTTCCGGTCAGGGGTTGTAAGGGGCGTCGGTGTGGCTCACCTCGGTGAGAGTGGAGCCGGAGAGCTTGAAGACCGACGTCCGCTTGATGTCCAGCTCGGCCATGCCCCGGCTGGGGCTGCGGGTGAGCCAGACCACTGTGGCTTTGCGTCCGGCCACGCTGATCGAGACGACCGGGGTCCGGTCCCCGAGGTCGGTCAGTGCCCGGAACACCGGCAGGCCACCGCTGTTGCGCCACGCCGCGAGCGTGTAGAAGGTGCCGCTGCCCCCGGAGTTGACCGCCACCGCGCCCACCGCGTCCTCCGCGCCGTCGCCGTCCATGTCGCCGATGCCACAGGGCTTCTGGAGCGTCACGGTGGCCCCGTCCTCGCCGGACCACTGCCCCCCGGCCAGCGGCAGGTAGTCCGGGTAGCCGTTGTAGGGCGTCTTGCTGCTGCCGATGCGGGCCTCCGCCAGATGGGCGCAGGTCAACGGGGCCTTGACCGGGGCGGCGGCGGTGGTCGGGGCGACAGCCGGCGCGGTGGTGGGGGCGGCCTTCGCCTCCGGCGACGACTCCGCCTCGGTGGGAGTCTCCTCGGGGGAGGCGGCACTGAGCACCGAGGCGGTGGACGGCCCGGTGGACGGGCCGGCCGTGGGCGCTGCCCCGTCCGTTCCGCCCTGCTCACCCCCGCAGGCGGCGGTCAGCAGGCAGACCAGGGTGAGGGTCGCAAGGCTCGACGGGATCCGTCGCATGGGCGGGGGGTCCTCTCTCGACGTCAGATCTCCCGCACCGTACTGATCGATGGCAATGTCGGTCATCGGCTCGACGGCCGTCCCGTACCGGCCTGTCGGAGCGCGGTCAGGGGCCGACCGGGGGGCCGGCGTGCGGGCGGCTCCGCGGCGCGCGGGCGGGCGTACTGAGCTGGAAACTTGCCCGAAACATCAATGGCTGTCGGCGCTGCCGGCGAACCGCCGCCGAGCGGGTGGTTCACACCGTGGGAAGCGGGCTGGGCGATGGCCGCGAAGCTGCCTAGACTCGGTGGCACAACTACATACCTCATCCAGAGGGGCTGAGGGATACGGCCCGACGACGCCCCGGCAACCACCCCGCGCGCTCATCGCTGAGCGTCCCGCGGGGCAGGTGCCAATTCCGTCCCCGCCGCAGGGTGCGATGCGGGGAAAGATGAGAGGAATCCGACATGACGTCGACGCTCGCCGCCCCTGGTATCGACACCACCGCCAGCCCCGCCCGCGCCCTGGTCTGCCGCGCCTGCTCCGCCCGCTACCCGCTCGCCGCGCAGCACGCCTGTTACGAGTGTTTCGGCCCGCTGGAGGTCGACTACGACACCGCCGCGCTGGCCACCGTCACCCGGGAGCAGATCGAGGCCGGCCCACAGAACATCTGGCGGTACGCCGCGCTCCTGCCCGCCGGCCAGGACCCGGCCACCCGGGTCACCCTCGACCCGGGGCTCACCCCGTTGGTGGCGGCCCCGAACCTCGCCGCCGAACTGGGCATCAGCGCGCCGCTGTGGATCAAGGACGACAGCGCCAACCCGACCCACTCGTTCAAGGACCGGGTCGTCTCGGTGGCGCTGACCGCCGCGCGGGCGCTCGGCTTCCAGCGGTTCGCCTGTGCCTCGACCGGCAACCTGGCCAACTCGGTGGCCGCCCACGCCGCCCGCGCCGGAGTGCCGTCGGTGGTCTTCATCCCCGGCGACCTGGAGCAGGGCAAGGTGATCACGACCGCCGTCTACGGCGGCGACCTGGTCGCCATCGACGGCTCGTACGACGACGTGAACCGGCTCTGCGGCGAACTGGTGGAGACCGACGAGTTCGAGGACACCGCCTTCGTCAACGTCAACGTCCGGCCGTACTACGCCGAGGGTTCCAAGACCCTCGGGTACGAGGTGGCCGAGCAACTCGGCTGGCGGATTCCCGCCCAGGTGGTCATCCCGATGGCCTCCGGTGAACTGCTCACCAAGATCGACAAGGCGTTCACCGAACTGGTGGAGATCGGTCTGGTCGAGGCGCCCGCCGAGGGCTGGAAGGTGTTCGGCGCCCAGTCGGCCGGCTGCAACCCGATCGCCGCCGCCCTGCACGCCGACACCGACACCATCACCCCGGTCCGGCCGACCGGCATCGCCAAGTCGCTCAACATCGGCGACCCGGCCGCCGGCCTGTACGCCCTGGAGGCGGTGCGCCGGACCGGTGGCTGGATGGAGTACGTCGACGACGACGAGATCCGCGCCGGCATCCGGCTGCTGGCCCGGACCACCGGCGTCTTCGCCGAGACGGCCGGCGGGGTGACCGTGGCGGTGCTGCGCAAGCTCGTCGAGTCCGGCAAGCTCGACCCGACCGCCGAGACGGTCGTCTTCAACACCGGCGAGGGCCTGAAGACCATCGACGCGGTCGCTGGTGAGGTCGGCCCCACCCACCGGATCAAGCCGTCCCTGCGCGCCGCCCGCGACGCCGGCCTCCTCTCCTGACCCGTCCATGACGTGACGCCCGCCCGTGCGGGCATCTGCGGTGCGGCCGTCCGCAGTGCGCGCCCGCGGTGCGCCCGTCCGCAGTGCGCCCCCGCGGTGCGGCCGTCCCGCAGTGCGCGCCCGCGGTGCGGCCGTCCCGCAGTGCGCGCCCGCGGTGCGGCCGTCCGCGATGCGCGCCCGCGGCGGGCCGTCTGCGGTGCGTGTCCGCGGTGCCCGTCCGCGGTGCGTGCCCGCGGTGCCCGTCCGCGGTGGGGGCGTCCGGGTGCGGCTCGCGCTACGGGTCGGGCGGGCGTGATCGACTCGCTTGGGCGCAAAATGCGGTGTCAGCCGGCCGGGACACCGCCTTTTCGGCCCAGTTGTGTTGATCATCGCGACCGGGGCGCCGTCTGGGCGGAGTGGATCTCTGGGTGACCGGAATTTCGCGGTGAGTGGCGAAAACCCGCAGGGAAGGACTTGACGGCAGGAACCGGACAGCGCAAGATGCTCCGTGCGGGAGGGCTTTCGCCGGAGACTTTTCAAGTTCTTGCGACCCAACGCCGGAGGCGTTGTGCGAACGTCCCTCCCGACCAACGTGCAAGGGGGCCAGCGGAAATCCGCTGGCCCCCTTCGTCGTACGCCGGAAGACTCGCGGCGTGGACCTGTACATCGCGGCACTCGATCCGACCGACCAGCCGACCCTCGACGCGGCCTACCGGATCGCGGCCACGGCCGAGGCGATGGACGCGCCCGACCTGCCGCCGCTGTGTCGGCGTCGGTTCGAGGCGCCGTTGCGGCATCCGATGCCCGGCATCGACACCCGCTGGTCGGTGGCGCACCTCGACGGGGTGCCCGTCGGCTGGGTCCGGATCAACCTGCATCTGTGGGAGAACACCGAGAACGCCAGTATCGAGCTGGTGGTGGACCCGGCGTACCGGCGTAGAGGGGTAGGCCGGGCGCTGTTCGCGCACGCCCGGGAGCTGCTCCGGGAGGCCGGCCGCAAGCGGGTGGTCGGCTCCGCCGTGGCCGCCCTGCCGGGTGCGGAAGGGCCCGGCGAACCGCGCCGGGAAACACGCGGCGACCTGGGCGGGGAAACACGCGGCGAACCGCGCCGGGAAACACGCGGCGACCTGGGCGGGGAAGCCCCGGGTGAGTCGGGCCGGGAAGCGCCGGACAACCTGGGCGGGGAAGCTTCGGGTGAGTCGGGCCGGGAAGCACCGGGCGAGTCGGGCAGGGACATGCCGGGCGGGCCGGGCGGGGAGCTGGCCGGGGCGGCCTTCGCGGCGGCGCTCGGCGCGAAGGCGGCGCTGGTCGACGTCCGCCGTCGGCTCGACGTCGCCGCGCTCGACCGGCGACGGCTGGCGGCCCTGCTGGCCGACGCGCGCTCGGCCGCCGCCGGCTACCGCACGGTCCGTTGGCGGGACCTTCCCCCGGAGGAGTACCTCGCCGACGTCGCGTACCTGGAGGGCCGGCTGCTGGCCGACGCGCCGATGGGGGATCTGGAGTGGGAGCCGGAGCAGGTGGACGCCGAGCGGATCCGGGGCATCGAGCGGGCCCTGGACGCGCGGGGGGTCCGCCGGTACAGCGTCGCCGCCGTGCACGAGGCGTCCGGCCGGCTGGTCGGGTGGAGCCTGCTCAGCCTGGCCGCGAACACCACCCGGCACGCCTGGCAGCAGATCACCATCGTCGACCCGGCGCACCGGGGGCACCGGCTCGGCCTGCTGTGCAAGGCCGAGAACCTCGCACACACCCTGGCGTACGAGCCGGAGCTGCAGGTGATCGACACCTACAACGCGGCGGCGAACAGCCACATGATCGCGATCAACGAGCAGCTCGGCTTCCGGCCGGCGGCCGGGTCCACGGAGTGGCAGCTGACCATCTGAACTGTGACACGCCCCTACTGATCTGGCCGTCATCTGTTGCATGATGGCGGGCATGACGGAGACCCCGCACCCGCTGTACGACAGGCACGCCGACACCCTGCACCGCGCGCTGACCGCGATCACGGAACGCGGGTACTGGTCCGCCTACCCCGAATCGCCCAGCCCCCGGGTGTACGGCGAGACCGCCGCCGCCGACGGGAAGGCCGCCTTCGAGGCGTACCTCGGTGGTGATTTTCCGCTCGACCAGCCGGGCACGGGCGACCGGGTCGCCACCGAGACGAGCCCGTTCGGGGTGGCCCTGGACGTGCGCTACCCGCACCCGGGCGCGGACGAGGCGGTCGCCGCCGCCTCCGCCGCCCTGCCGGCCTGGCGCGACGCCGGCCCGCAGGCCCGGGTAGGGGTCTGCCTGGAGATCCTCGCCCGGCTGCACCGGCACATCTTCGAGCTGGCCAACGCGGTGCAGTTCACCAGCGGGCAGGCGTTCGTGATGGCCTTCCAGGCCGGCGGCGCGCACGCGCTGGACCGGGCCCTGGAGGCGCTCGCCTACGCGTACGCGGAGATGACCCGGCACCCCGGGACGGCCGGCTGGGAGAAGGCCGCCGGCAAGGGCGACCCGCTGCGGATGACCAAGACGTTCCACGTGGTGCCGCGCGGGGTGGCCCTGGTGATCGGCTGCAACACCTTCCCGACCTGGAACTCGTACCCCGGGCTGTTCGCCTCGCTGGTCACCGGCAACCCGGTGGTCGTCAAGCCGCACCCGCGCGCGGTGCTGCCCCTGGCGATCACTGTGCGGTACGCCCGGGAGGTGCTCGCGGAGGCCGGCTTCGACCCCAACCTGGTGCTGCTCGCCCCCGAGGCCCCCGGCGAGAAGCTGGCCTCGACGCTGGCCCTGCACCCGGCCGTGAAGATCGTCGACTTCACCGGCTCCACCGGGTACGGCGACTGGCTGGAGGCCAACGCCCGGCAGGCGGCGGTCTACACCGAGAAGGCCGGCCTGAACACCGTCGTGATCGACTCTACCGACGACTTCGCCGGGATGTGCCGCAACCTGGGCTTCACGCTGACCCTCTACAGCGGGCAGATGTGCACCACCTCGCAGAACATCCTGATCCCCACCGCCGGCATCGCCACCGACCAGGGGCACAGGAGCTTCGACGAGGTGGCCGCCGGCATCGCCGCCACCATCGGCAAGCTCACCGCCGACCCCGCCCGGGGGGTCGAGCTGACCGGCGCGATCGTCAACGACGGGGTGCTGGAGCGCCTCGACGAGGTCACCAAGGTCGGCCAGCCGGTGCTGGAGTCGCGTACCGTCGCGCACCCGGCGCTGCCCGACGCGGTGGTCCGGACGCCGACGGTGGTCAAGCTCGCCGCCACCGACACCGAGGTGTACGGCCAGGAGTGGTTCGGGCCGATCTCCTTCGTGATCGCCACCGACTCGACCGCGCACAGCATCGAGATCATGCGGGCGACCGTGGGGGAGTCCGGCGCGCTGACCGCCGCCGTCTACTCGACCGACGAGGCGGTGCTGGACGCCGTCGAGGCCGCCGCGATCGACGTCGGGGTGCACCTGTCGGCCAACCTCACCGGCGGGGTCTTCGTCAACCAGTCCGCCGCCTTCTCGGACTTCCACGGCAGCGGCGCGAACCCGGCCGCCAACGCCGCCCTCACCGATGGCGCCTACGTGGCCAACCGCTTCCGCATCGTCCAGTCCCGCCGCCCCGCCTAACCCCCGCTCCCACCCACCCCACCCCCACCCCCGCTCCCACCTCACCCCCGTCCGCGCCCCGGCTGCGGCGGGGGTGGTCGGTGATCAAGAGGTTTACGTCAGTTCAACCGCTCGGACTGACCTAAACCTCTTGATCACCGGGGCGGGTGAGGGTGAGGGCGGGGTGGAGGGGGTGGGGGAGGGGTGGGGTGGGGGTTTGGTGGGTGGGTGGGGTTAGGCGGGGCGGCGCATTTGGAGTTCGCGTAGGGCGGGGATCTTGGGGTGGGGGAGGCGGACGCCGGTGTCGGTGAAACCCAGGCGGCGGTAGGCCCGGTAGGCGCGGTCGTTGCCGACCACCACCTCCAGCATGAGCTGCGGTCGGCCGCAGGCGCGGGACCAGGCGGCCACCTCGTCGATCAGCGCGCCGAGCAGGCCGGTGCCACGCCAGCCGGGGGTCACGTAGACCGCGTAGATCACGGTCAGGTCCGGCTCGTCGGGGGCGACGGTGCCGCCGGCGTGCCCGATCAACCGGCCGCCCGGGTCCGCGACGAACTGGGCGGTGTGACACCCCTGGGACACGTACGCGATCCGGGCCGCGTACTCGGCATGCGGGCGGGCGGCGGCCTCGGCGACGGTTTCCAGGAAGGCCAGTGGCGCGTCCGCGAGCATCTCCAGCCGCAGCGCCCGCATCCGGGCGGCGTCCTGCGGACGCACCCGGTGCACGGGGGCCGTCCGGGCCGCCGGCGGGGCCGGGGCAGATGTCATGTGCGCATGCATACCGCAACGATGACCGCCGATGAGTAACCGGGTCGATACCCGTCCGATTTAGCCCGATTTGAGGTCGTGCGCGGTCGTCACTCCTCGTGTAGCGTGCGATTTCGGTCACCGATTCAGCGGCCTTCACCGATCGCCGAAACGGTGGTTCTCCGCTGTCGGCCCGCCGGCATCCCGGGGTTGTGGAACGCCGCGCAGAGTGAGGAAGTGCACCGTGGCACAGGGCACCGTCAAGTGGTTCAACTCCGAAAAGGGCTACGGCTTCATCGCCGTCGACGGCGGGCAGGACGTCTTCGTCCACTTCTCCGCCATCGAGATGGACGGCTACAAGGCGCTCGACGACGGTCAGCGGGTGGAGTTCGAGATCGCCCAGGGGCAGAAGGGTCCGCAGGCCGAACGGGTCCGCGTCATCGCCTGACCCTGCGGTGTCGAGGGTCTCACCCGTCGGGCCACCCGCGTGACGGGTGGCGGCGGGGGTCGGTGCCGGGGAAGATCGTGAACCGTCCAGGCGTCCCGCTGAGGAGGGTTCATGTCCGACCAGTCACCTTCGGGTTCACCCGACCCCGCTGCCGGGTCACCGGGCGGACCGTGGGGGCCACCGTCCGGGCAGTCGCCCTGGGGTCCGACGTCGGGACAGCCCTCTTGGGGGCCCTCGTCGGGGCAGCCCTCGTCGGGGCCGCCGCCGTCCGGGCAGCCGCCGTGGGGTCCGTCCGAAGTGGGGCCGGTCGGCTGGAGTTATCCGGCTCCCGGCGGCCCGTACCCGGGTTACCCGCCAGGTGGTGGTGGCGGTTTCCCGCCGGGCGGGGGCTACCCGCCGTACACCGCCGGTGCCTGGGGTCCGGAGGACCCGCTGGTCAATCCGCCGTACGCCGGGCTGGAGGGCTGGTTCGCCCGGTGCACCGGCGCGTTGCGCCGGAGTTGGCGGACTCTGCTGCCGTTGATGCTGCTCACCCAGGTCGTGCCCGGGGTGGCCGTGTCCCTGCTCTCGCTCGGTATGGGGCCTGACGCCACCACGCTGCCCGCCGACGGCTCGCTCCCCGCCGGCTACCTCAGTGACCTGGTGATCTACGGGGTCTCGGTGTTCCTGGTCGCGCTGGCCTTCGGGGTGGTGCAGGGCGTCGGCTGGGCGGGCGGCACCTGGGTGGTGGCCCGGCAGGCCGCCGGCCAGCCGGCCGACCTGCCCGGCGCGCTGCGCTACGGCGCACGCCGCTGCCTCGGACTGTGGGGCTGGATGCTGGTGCTGGGCCTGCTCGTCGGGGTGGGCCTCTGCCTCTGCCTGCTGCCCGGCATCTACCTGGCCTTCGCCCTCGCCCTGGCCGGCCCGGTCTACCTGTTCGAGGGGCAGAACCCGATCGGGCGCTCGTTCCGCATGTTCCACGACCGGTTGGGCATGGTGCTCGGCCGGGTGGCGCTGGTCGCACTGGCGGTGTTCCTCGGCAGTGTGCTCGGTGGGGTGGTGGAGTCGGTCGGCATCCTGCCGTTTGGCACCGACCCGTTCACCGCGCCCGGTACCGCCGTGGGTGCGGTGGCGGTGATCCTGGTGAGCGCGGTGCTGGTGGTCCCGGTGTACCTGGTGCAACTGGTCGGCCTGGTCGTGACGTACGCCGAGCAGCGGGCGCAGGAGGGGCCGGTGAACGTCGTGCGACTGGTGGCGGAACTCGGCTGACCGGCCCCATCGTGCTTGCACTCGGCAGGGGAGAGTGCTAAACAAGTCATTGGCACTCGCATACGCTGAGTGCCAATGGTCGGGGCGGTAGGGCCACGGTCACACCGGCGTCTCGATGGCGTCGGGTGGCACATGGCCGGTCGTCGCGGGCTGTCCGGCCCGACCGAGGAGGACGTCGTCGTCGCCAGGTGGCGACGTCTCCAAGGTGCGTACACCAGGCGGCCCGTCCGGGACACAACACCCGGGTGGCCCGTGAGTGTCCAGGAGGACAACGCCGTATGGCCAAGATGATCGCGTTCGACGAAGAGGCTCGCCGCGGCCTCGAGCGGGGCATGAACCAGCTCGCCGACGCCGTAAAGGTGACCCTCGGCCCGAAGGGCCGCAACGTGGTGCTCGAGAAGAAGTGGGGTGCCCCCACCATCACCAACGATGGTGTGAGCATCGCCAAGGAGATCGAGCTCGAGGACCCGTACGAGAAGATCGGCGCCGAGCTGGTCAAGGAGGTCGCCAAGAAGACCGACGACGTCGCCGGTGACGGCACGACGACGGCGACCGTCCTGGCCCAGGCCCTGGTGCGCGAGGGTCTGCGCAACGTGGCCGCCGGCGCCAACCCGATGGCCCTGAAGCGGGGCATCGAGGCCGCCGTGGCCAGCGTCTCGGAGGAGCTCTCCAAGCTCGCCAAGGACGTCGAGACCAAGGAGCAGATCGCCTCCACCGCCTCCATCTCCGCCGGTGACAGCACCGTCGGCGAGATCATCGCCGAGGCGATGGACAAGGTCGGCAAGGAAGGCGTCATCACCGTCGAGGAGAGCAACACCTTCGGCCTGGAGCTTGAGCTCACCGAGGGCATGCGCTTCGACAAGGGCTACATCTCCGCGTACTTCATGACCGACCCGGAGCGTATGGAGGCCGTCTTCGACGACCCGTACCTCCTGATCGTCAACAGCAAGATCTCCTCGGTGAAGGACCTGCTCCCGATCCTGGAGAAGGTCATGCAGTCGGGCAAGCCGCTGCTGATCATCTCCGAGGACATCGAGGGCGAGGCCCTGGCGACCCTGGTCGTCAACAAGGTCCGGGGCACCTTCAAGTCGGTCGCCGTCAAGGCGCCGGGCTTCGGTGACCGCCGCAAGGCCATGCTCGCCGACATCGCCATCCTCACCGGTGGTCAGGTCATCAGCGAAGAGGTCGGCCTCAAGCTGGACGCCGTCGGCCTCGACATGCTGGGCCGCGCCCGCAAGGTCGTGGTGACCAAGGACGAGACCACCATCGTCGACGGTGCCGGTGACGCCGACCAGATCCAGGGTCGGGTCAACCAGATCCGGGCCGAGATCGACAAGAGCGACTCCGACTACGACCGTGAGAAGCTGCAGGAGCGGCTGGCCAAGCTGGCCGGCGGCGTCGCGGTGATCAAGGTCGGCGCGGCCACCGAGGTCGAGCTGAAGGAGCGCAAGCACCGCATCGAGGACGCCGTCCGCAACGCGAAGGCCGCCGTCGAGGAGGGCATCGTCCCGGGTGGTGGCGTCGCGCTGGTGCAGGCCGGCAAGACCGCCTTCGACAAGCTGGACCTGGCCGGTGACGAGGCGACCGGCGCGAACATCGTCAAGGTCGCGCTGGACGCCCCGCTGCGGCAGATCGCCGTCAACGCCGGCCTGGAGGGTGGCGTGGTCGTCGAGCGCGTCCGCAACCTGGACGCCGGTCACGGCCTCAACGCCGCCAGCGGTGAGTACGTCGACCTGCTGGCCGCCGGCATCATCGACCCGGCCAAGGTGACCCGGTCGGCGCTGCAGAACGCCGCGTCGATCGCGGCGCTCTTCCTCACCACCGAGGCCGTCGTCGCGGACAAGCCGGAGAAGACCCCGGCCGCCCCGGCTGGCCCGGGTGGCGGGGACATGGACTTCTGAGTCCAGCTCCAACGCCGAAAGGGGCGGGCCGCGCAAGCGGTCCGCCCCTTTCCGTGTCCCGTCAGCGGCGGGCTGCCCGCACCGCCGCGTACGCGTCGACCAGCCCGGCCCCGGTCGACGCCGCCACCGGGCCGCAGCTGAGGTCGGCCGGCCCGGCCGGTTGCGCGGTGTCCCGCAGGATGCTCCGGGTCCGGTCCAGGTCACCGACCAGCGCCGGATTCGCCGACCACATCAACGCCACCACGCCCGCCACCTGCGGGGTGGCCATCGAGGTGCCGTCCTCGGCGGCGTAGCCACCGCCGGGCATCGCGGAGAGGATCTCCGCCCCGGGGGCGACCAGGTCCGGCTTGGCGGCCCCGCCGGGGGCGGGACCACGGCTGGAGAACTCGGTGACCGCGCGGTCCCGGCCCACCGCGCCCACCGTCAGCACGTCCGGGTACGGCGCCGGCGGGTCGACGACCGACCCGCAGTCCGGGCCGGTGTTCCCGGCGGCGGCCACCACCAGAATGCCTGCGGCCGTCAGCGCGGCGGTCGCCGGGCGCAGCGCACCCGGGTCGCAGCCCTCGACCGGCGGACATCCCCACGAGTTCGTGAGCACGTCCGGGGCCCGCTCCGGCCGGCCGTCGGTGAACGGGTCACCGCCGGCCGGGAACGGGGCCAACATGAACTGGAGGCAGTCCAGGTAGTGCGCCGGACTGCCCAGGTTGCGGTCGAGGTTGACGCAGCCCACCCACTGCGCGCCGGGGGCCACCCCGATGCCGTCGCGCCCCACCGCGCTGGCCGTGGTGTGGGTGCCGTGGCCGCCGGAGTCGGTCGGGGAGCGGGTGTGGTCCCACGGGTCGTACCAGGAGTCGTCGCCGCCCCGGAAGCCGGCGGCCAGCGTCGGATGGGTGCCGTCGACCCCGGAGTCCGAACTGCCGATCACCACCCCGGACCCGGTGACGCCCAGCTCCGCCCAGACCCGGTCGGCGCCCAGCATCCGGATGTTCCACTCCGGGCCGGTCGGTGCAGGCCGGTCACCCCCGCTGACCGGTGCCGGTGCGGGCAACGGCCGGAGCCGCTGGCTGACCAGCACCCGGGCCACCTCCGGCCGAGCGGAGAGCCAGGCCCGCACCGCCGGCCCGCCGTCGGTCTCGATCGCGTTGACCAGGTAGTACGGCGTCGGATCGAGACGTAGTCGGGTCAGGTCCCGGCGCAACGCGCCCTGGGTGCGTTCGGCGGTGGCCACCAGCCGGCGGTAGACCTCGGCGGTCCGGGCGTCCCGGCCGGCCCGACCGGGCGTACCGGCGGGGATGCCGGAGAGGTCGGCCTGCTCGCGGAGCACCACCAGCAGCCGCTCGCCGTACAGGCCGGGTTGGCCGGCGGCCACGTCCACCACGCCGACGGTGAGCAGCAGGACGGCCGCGCTCGACGCGGCGACCAGCCGGCTCGGGGTGCGCCCGCGTGGTCGGCCGAGCAGCACCCCGTACCCGATGGCCAGGACGACAGCGACGGCGAGCCCGACGCCGGACGCGACCGCGACCCAGTACGGGACGTCGCGGGTGGTGGCCAGCAGGATCGAGATCTCCTCCGGGTCGGTGAGGGCCAACGGGCCGAACACCGCCAGGCCGACCAGCCAGCGGACCGGCGCGGAGCCGGCCGGTGCGCCGGCCCGGCGGGCCGCCACCTGGCACGCGCCCAGCACGAAACCGACCGGCGGGACGAACAGCAACGCGGGGAGCTGGGCACCGGAGTGGCCGGCGCCCGCGACGACCAGCAGCAGGACCACCCCGGCGACCAGGCCGCCGACCAGCACGGTACGGGCGGCCCGGGGTGGCCCGTCGCCGGTGAAGGGAGACCAGAACCGGTCGCCCAACAGCGCCCCGGCCAGCAGGCCGACCGCCGTCGCGGCGAGCGCGGCGAGCACCGTCTCCAGCAGGCCGCCCAGCGCGCCGAACCGGACCCACGGCAGCAGCAGGGCCAGTCCGGCCGCGATCGCCAGCAGGGTGACCGCCCGGGGCCGACGGGCACGGTCCGCCGCTGCGGGCGGGGTTGTGGTGGTGGCGGGCGGGGATGCGGTGGCGGTGGCGGGCGGGCCGGACAGCCGGGTGGTCAGCAACGCGAGCAGGGTCGCCGTCCCGGCCAGCGCGGCGAGGTACAGCTCGTGGTGCACCTGGGGAAGCGCCCATAGGGAACCGAGGGCGATCAGGGCGAGCGCGGCACCGAGCCAACCCCGGCCGGTGGCCCGCACCCGGGGCGAGCGGGGAAGCAGGGCCAGCAACAGCGCGGGAAGACCGACCGCCACGGCAGTGGCCAGGCTGAGCGCCGGCCAGAGCCACGCCTGCCGGTCCCATCCCGCGGCCACCTGCAACTGCTCGACCGACCAGCCGACCGCCTGGAGCAGCACGGCCAGCACGACCGTCCAGCCGCCGGCCAGCGCGGCGGCCACCACCGGCCACGGGCTCGACGGGCGGCCGGCGCTCGGCGGGAAGCCGTAGCCCGGCGGAGGTGGTGTGTCGGCCAGCATCCGGAAACAGTACGACGCGGCCGGCCAGCTCGATGCAGGTGCCGGTCCGACGGCCCGCCGCGACCTGTCGTCCTCGTCCCGTCGTGTCCTGCCCTGCCCCGCCCCGCTCCCGAAAACGGTGACGTGCGCTGCCTTCCGCCCCGCGCCAGCTGGCTCATTCCGCCGCCACCGCTGCCCTGCTGCCCCTCATGAGCCCGCCTCGCCGTAGCGGAGAGTGATGGCGGCGGGGGTGTGGACTTACCCCTTCGGAGCCTTTGCTCTGCTGCCATGGGCGCGACGGTTACTGATCGTGCGTGGTGCGTGGAGAGCAGCAGAGCAAAGGCTCCGTGGGTGGGATATGGGAGGGCGGGCGGGGATACGGAATTCGGGCTGGTGGGAGGGGTGGAGGGTGGGATGGGAGGTCGCAGGCCCGGCCGGGGAGCTGGTGACGGAGAGTCATTGCCTCGCTGCGGGTGCCCGTTGCGGAGCGTTGCCGGATGGGCGGTGCGGATCTCGGCAGGCTCCGGGCCTGCTGCCGGTGGGACCGGACGGGTTACGGTGGACGGGTGCGTGACCCCAATGTGACCCGATCCGCCGCTGGTCAACTCTCGCCGGAGCGCCGCGCTGCGGACCTGCGCCGGCTCCGGGCCGAGCGGTTCGACGTGTTGGTCATCGGCGGTGGGGCTACCGGTGCCGGTGCCGCGCTGGACGCCGCCTCCCGAGGGCTCAAGGTTGCCCTGGTCGAGGCCCGCGACTTCGCCGCCGGCACCTCCAGCCGATCCAGCAAGCTGATCCACGGCGGCCTGCGCTACCTGGAGCAGTTGGAGTTCCACCTGGTCCACGAGGCGCTGACCGAGCGGGGGTTGCTCGCCACCCGGCTCGCCCCGCACCTGGTGCGGCCGGTCCCGTTCCTGATTCCGCTCCCCGCCGGCCGGGGACTGCGCGACCTGCCGGCCCGGCTGTTCCGCCGCTCCTACTACGGGGCCGGGGTGGCCGCCTACGACGCTTTCGCCGGGCTCTTCGGCACCGGCCGGGGGATGCCGCTGCACCGGCACCTGACCCGTGAGGGCGCCCGCCGGATCTTCCCCAGCCTGCGGGCCGACGCGCTGGCCGGGGCGATCCGCTACTACGACGGCCAGGTCGACGACGCCCGACTGGTGGTGACCCTGGCCCGCACCGCCGCCAGCCTCGGCGCCACCGTGGTGACCAGCGCCCGCGCCGTCGGGCTGGTGCGGCAGGCCCGGGAGGTCACCGGGGTCCGGGTCCGCGACCTGGAGGCGCCCCCCGGCTCCCCGGACGCCGAGTTCGAGGTACGCGCCCGCACCGTCATCGCCGCCACCGGCGTGTGGAGCGACGACATGTCCCGGATGCTCAACGACGTCGGGCTGCGCCCCGGCATCCGGGTCCGGGCGTCCAAGGGGGTGCACCTGGTGGTCCCCCGCTCGGCGATCACCGGCGAGACCGGGCTGATCGTGCGTACCGCGACCAGTGTGCTCTTCGTCATCCCTTGGGGCGGGCACTGGATCATCGGGACCACCGACACCGACTGGCGGCTGGACCGCTCCCACCCGGCCGCCTCCGCCCGCGACATCCAGTACCTGCTCGACCAGGTCAACCTGGTGCTGGACCGGCCGCTGTCCGGTGCGGACATCGAGGGCGTCTATGCCGGGCTGCGCCCGCTGCTGGCCGGCGAGGCCGACTCCACCTCCAAGCTCTCCCGGGAACACGCGGTCTTCGAACCGATGCTCGGACTGCTGCTGGTGGCGGGCGGCAAGTACACGACCTACCGGGTGATGGCCACCGACGTGGTCGACCGGGCCGCCCACCGGCTCGGGGGCGTACGCCCCTCGCGCACCGCCGACCTGCCACTGCTCGGCGCCGACGGGTACGCCTCGATGTGGCGGGACCGGGCCGACCTGGCCCGCCGGCACGGGGTGCCGGTCGGCGTGGTCGAGCACCTGCTGGAGCGGTACGGCACGCTCACCCTGGAGTTGCTGGCGCTGATCGCCGCCGACCCGCTGCTCGCCTCACCACTGGCCGGCGCACCCGAGTACCTGGCCGCCGAGGTGACCTACGCCACCCGGGCCGAGGGGGCGCTACACCTGGAGGACGTACTGACCCGGCGTACCCGGATCTCCTTCGAGACGACCCACCGGGGCCTCGACTCGGCCGGGCACACGGCGGAGTTGATGGGCGCGGTGCTCGGCTGGGACGCGGCCACCCGGGACCGGGAGATCGCGCACTACCGGGCCCGGGTCGAGGCGGAGCGGGAGTCTCAGCTCATGCCGGACGACGCGACCGCCGACGCGGCCCGGTTGGGTGCGCCCGACGTCCGGGGTTTCGCCGCCGACCGGGGCGTCGACGGCGTCGAGGGTGGCCACGTCGAACTCCCGACGTCCACCCGCTGACCGATCCCGGGCGGCGACACCCGTCGATCGCGGCCGGCGGTGGGCGGTCCCACCCGCTGGCGGCGGGCCGGTCGGCCGGTTCCGGACGGCACCCGGGTGGGATAGGTTCCGGCGCGTGGTTCCCCCTCAGTGGTCACGTGCGCTCACCGTCCCCGCCGTTGCCGCCCTGACGGTTGCCCTGGCCGGCTGCGCGATGGTCGACCGGGACGGCGGGTCCACAGCGGACGGCAGGGGCGGGACGACATCCCCGGGGGTGACCGCCAACCGGGTCAGCCTGGTGCAGAAGCTCGGCGACGACGGTCCACTGCGGTCCCTCACCGTCGAGCCGGACGGCCGGTGGGAGTGCGACGACTGCGCCGGTGACGGGGTCACCTCGACCGGTTCCCTGGACGCCGAGCAGGTGCAGCGGTTGCAGAAGTTGCTCGCCGACCCCCGGCTGGCCCAGGAGACCGACCAGGTCCGCAAATACCGGGCGACCTGCATCGACGCGCTGACGTCCAGCCTGCTCACCACGACCGGCCTGATCACCTCGCAGGACTGCCCCGGTGAGGAGCGACCGGCGGTGGCCGGGGAGATCCTGCTCCTGCTCACCCAGGCCACCCCGGCCGAACCCACCCGCTGACCCGACCCCGCCCCCGACCCCGCCGCGCCGCCCGGTCCGCCGCCGGCCGGCCCGGCGAGTCGGTTCAGAGCACCTTGCCCGGGTTGAGCAGCCCGGTCGGGTCGAGCGCCGCCTTGATCGCCTGGTGCACCCGGACGCCGACCGGGCCGATCTCCCGGGCCAGCCAGTCCCGCTTGAGCAGGCCGACCCCGTGCTCACCGGTGCAGGTGCCGCCCAGGTCCAGGCCGAGCCGGATGATCTCGTCGAAGGCCCGTCGGCCCCGCTCCAGGCTCGCCGGGTCGGCCCGGTCCACCACGATGTTCGGGTGCAGGTTGCCGTCCCCGGCGTGGCCGACCACCCCGATCGGCACCTCGCACTCGGCGGCGATCCGGGCCACCCCGTCCAGCAGGGTGGCGAGTGCCCCCCGGGGCACCGCCACGTCGTCGATGATCAGGCCGCCGTTGCCGTCCGGGTAGGTGTCGGCGGCGAACTTCTCCATCGCCGGGTGGGCCAGCCGACGGGCCTGGAGCAGCGCCGCCGCCTCCACCGCGTCGGTGGCCGCGTAGACCTCCTCGGCGCCGGCCGCCGTGCAGACCTCGGCGATCCGCTCCAGGTCCGCCGCCGCCCGGGGGCCGGTGTCGGCGGCGGCGAGCAGCAGCGCCTGGGCGTCGGTGCGCAACCCCATCGGCCGGTACGCCTCGATCGCCCGCAGGTGTGTCCGGTCGAGCAACTCCAGCAGGCTCGGGGTGAGCCCCCGTGCGGCGATCCCGGCCACCGCCGTACCCGCCTCGGCGGTCGAGCCGAAGACCGCCACCATGGTCAGCGACTCCTCGGGCACCGGGCGCAGCGACACGGTGACCTCGGTGATCACGCCGAGGGTGCCCTCCGCGCCGACGAAGAGCCGGGTCAGGTCATACCCGGCCACCCCCTTGGCGGTACGCCGGCCGGTGCGCAGCACCTCGCCGGAGGCGAGCACCACCTCCAGCCCGAGGACGTACTCGGTGGTCACCCCGTACTTGACGCAGCACATGCCCCCGGCGTTGGTGGAGACGTTGCCGCCGATCGTGGAGGACTCCCAGGAACCCGGGTCCGGTGGGTAGTACAGACCCTGTGCCCGGACCGCCCCGGCCAACGTGGCGTTCACCACACCCGGCTGCACCACGGCGATCCTGGCCACCGGGTCGATCTCCCGGATCGCGGTCATCGCCACGGTGCTCAGCACCACCGCGCCGTCCACCGCGTTCGCCGCGCCGGCCAGCCCGGTCCGCGCCCCCTGCGGCACCACCGGTACGCCGTGCCGGGCCGCCGCCCGGACCACCGCCACCACCTGCGCCGTGTCCCGGGGGCGGACGACCACCAGTGGCGTACCGGCGGCGCAGAGGTCCGCCTCGTCGCGCCGGTGCAACCGGAGCAGATCCGGATCGGTGAGGACGGCCTCGTCGCCGAGGGCCGCCCGCAGGTCGTCGAGGAGGGGGGAGCCAGCCATGCGGCCGAGGCTAACCCCCGGCTAGATTGGCCGCCATGCTCTACCTGGACCGGCCCGCCTGGCCGTGGCGCGGTCGGCTCTGGTCACACCTGATCAGCGACGTCTCCCCGGCCGAACTGCACGCCTTCGCGGAGACGCTCGGGGTGCCCCGGCGGGGTTTCGACCGGGACCACTACGACATCCCCGCCGACCGGTTCCCCGCAGCCGTGTGGCTCGGTGCCCGGGTGGTGTCCAGCCGGGAGATCGTCCGCCTGCTGCACGCCTCCGGCCTGCGCCGCCCCAAACACCTCGCCCGCCCCTGATCCGGGACGGGCGGCAGTCAGCGCAGGGACGCCAACTCCCGGGTGAGGTTGGCGCGGGCGGGCGACTCCCAGCGGGCGGCCAGCGGGGGCAGCCGGAACAGGGCGGGCAGGGCGAGCAGCCCGTCGAGGACCCTCGCCCGGCCGGTGCGGAAGTCCGGCTCGGGCACGTGCGCGTACTCGGCGCGGATCGCGGCGGCGTACCCGTCGTACACCTCGGGGGGTGTGGCCAGGATCGCCAGGTCGGCGTCGCAGAGCAGCGCGCCGTCGCGGTCGCCGGGGACGACCCGGTGCCCGGCGGTGAGCAGCACCAGCCGACGGACCTCGGCCACCGTGGCGGCCGGCACCCCGAGCCCGGTGAGCAGGGTGCCGGCCAGCGTGGCGCTGGCCTGTTCGTTGGCGTCCCCGGCGGCGCGCGGGTCATAGACGGCGTCGTGCGTCCAAGCGGCGAGCGCGACCCGCTCCGGCCGGTCGGCGAGGTCAGCGTGCCGTTCCACCAGGTCCAGCACCGTCCGCAGGTGGCGTTCCGTGTGGTAGCGCCGGTGCGGTTCCCGCCAGCGGGCCAGCAGGTCGCCTCCGGCGGCGGTCAGCGCCGGGCCGTCGGTGGCCCCGGCGACCCGCGCCGCCGTCCGCCAGTGGTCGATCAGCTCGGTCACCCGGACGATTCTGCCGCACCTGGGCAGGGGATGAACCGGCGCGGCGTGGGTAGTCCCCGCCATGGCCGTGGCCCGGGACCGACGACCGTCGCTGCTGCGTCGCGCCGGGCTACGCGACGGCGGGACCGACGTCGACTCCATCCGGATCGCCGAGGCGATGGACTACCTGCGCCACCGGGGCCGGGCGACCCTGCACGACCGGCTGCACCAGGTGCACCTGGCGTTGGGCCTGGCCGTGCAGGCGGGTCTCGCCGCCGCCCTGGCCTGGATCGTGTCGCACCACCTGCTGGGCAACCCGCAACCGGTCTTCGCACCGATCTCGGCGGTCGGCACCCTGGCCGCCTCGGTCGGCCAGCGGCTGCGCCGGACCGTGGAGCTGATCGCCGGGGTGGCGGTCGGGGTGTTCCTCGGTGACGGGTTGATCTATTTCCTCGGCACCGGCGGTTGGCAGCTCGGGCTGGTGGTGACCTCGGCCATCCTGCTCACCACGTTCTTCGGGGCGAGCGTGGCGGTGGTGATCCAGGCCGCCGCGACCGCCGTGCTGATCGTCACCCTCAGCCCGTCCACCGAGGATCTGGAGCTGCCCCGGTTCGTCGACGCGTTCGTCGGCGGCGGCGTCGCGCTGCTGGTCACGGCGATCCTGTTGCCGCTCAACCCGCTCCGGGTGATCAACCGGGCGGCCCGGCCTGCGCTGGACCTGCTCTCCGGCCAGCTCGACGTCTGCGCCGAGGCGCTGCGGGACCGGGACCGGGCCGCCGCCCAGCGGGCGCTGGACCGGCTCCGGGAGAACAAGCAGGAGTTGGCCACCTTCACCGAGGCGATCGAGGGGGCGAAGGAGACCAGCACGCTCTCCCCGGCCCGATGGCACCGGCGCAGCGAACTGACCCACTACGCCGAGGCGGCCGACCCGATCGACCGGGCGATGCGCAACAGCGGCACCCTGATCCGGCGTTCGGTCACCATGATCGAGGACGACGAGCCGGTGCCGGAGCCGATGCCGGACGCGGTGGCCCACCTGGCCGAGGCGGTGCGGCTGCTGCGGCACGAGTTCGCCGTCGGCGCGGAGCCGGAACAGGCGCGTGAGCGATCGCTGCGCGCGGTCAGCGAGGCCGGCCGGGCGTACGCCCAGGGGGTCGGCTTCTCCGGCAGCGTGGTGATCGCGCAGGTGCGTACCACAGCGAGTGATCTGATGGTCGCCTCCGGCATCGAGCAGGAGGAGGCCAACCGGCTGGTCCGGCAGGCCTTCGGCGAGCAGGACAGATCCGACGGGAGCCCGGCCGAGCAGGATGTCGCCCCGAAACCCCCGACCGCCCCACCGCTCGGCTGACCCGACCGGGGGAGCGCGGCGGCCCGTCGGGGGGACGCGGATCAGCCGGCCCGTCCGCCCCCGGAGAGAGCCCGGCCGAACAGGCCGGGGATGACTACGCTGATCCACATGGCCGACACCCCGCCCGGCGGGCCCCCGCCGCCGCCCGCGCCCGCCGTACCGTCGTCGGACGCCGCCGCGCCCCGGATGCCGCTGCGCCGCCTCGGCTGGCGGCGGGTGCTGGCGCTGGCCGGGGTGGTGCTGCTGATCGCGGCGTGCGCGGTCTACATGCTCTACACGCTCGGCTCCAACCTGGGTCTGGACGCGCTGTTGGTCGGGGTGACCGCGGCGATCCTGCCGGTGCCGGTGCTGGTGGCCTGCTTCCTCTGGCTCGACCGGTACGAGCCCGAACCGCTGAAGTACCTGATCTTCTGCTTCGCCTGGGGCGCGTTCGTCTCGACCGCCGCGTCGCTGACCGTCAACAACAGCTTCGCCGCCCTGTTCAAGGACTGGGGGGTGTCGTCGTCGCTGACCGGGGTGCTGGTGGCCCCGTTCATCGAGGAGTTGACCAAGGCGCTCGGCCCGATCCTGCTGTTGATCTTCCGCCGCCGGGAGTGGTCCGGGATCACCGACGGCCTGGTCTACTGCGGGCTCTCCGCGGTCGGGTTCGCCATGGTGGAGAACATCCTCTATCTGGGCGGCCTCGGCTACGCCTCGGGTGTCGACCAGTGGGGGCCGGCCACCGGCGTCCGCAACGTCATCGTCATCTTCATCTCGCGGATCCTCTTCTTCGGCTTCGCCCACCCGTTGTTCACCTCGATGACCGGGGTGGGGCTGGGCATCGCCGCCCGGACCGCCGACCGGCGGATCCGGGTGCTCGCCCCGGTCGCCGGCTTGCTGCTGGCGATGATGCTGCACGGCACCTGGAACCTGATCCCGACGCTGGTGCAGGCCACCGGCCAGGCGGTGATCTTCTTCTACGGCATGGTCGCGGTGATGGTGCCGATCTTCTTCGGCATGGTCGGCTTCGCGGTCTGGTTGCGGGCCTGGGAGGGGCGGCTCACCGAGCGGACCCTGCCGGACTACGTCCGGGCCGGCTGGCTGAGCCCACCCGAGGTGGCCGCCCTGGGCAGCCTGGGCCGCCGGCACGCCGCCCGGACCTGGGCCCGGCGGGTCGGCGGGGACGCCGGGCTGCGCGCGATGCGTGGCTACCAGTTCGCCGCGACCCGGCTGGCGTTGCTGCGCGACGGGATGCGGCGTGGGCTGGACCGCAAGCCGGCGGAGCGGGAGCGCACCCTGCGGGAGGAGCGGCAGTTGCTGGACACGATCGCGGCGTACCGGTCCTTCTTCGTCGGCCGGGACCCGCAGACGCCGGTGGGCGTCTGGGACGGTGAGCGCTACCACCTGCGGTTCCCGGACGGCACCCAGCGGGTGGTCGACGCCCCGGACTCGCCGGTGGTGCCGATCCCGGTGGTGCTGGCCCCACCGCCGCCCCCGGCCTACCCGGCCGGCTACGGCCCGCCCGGTTGGTACGGCCCCCGGCCGGCCGCCCCGTGGCCGCCCGGCCGGCACTGACCGGCGAACTCCGGTCGCGTCCGACCGGCAGATCCCGCCGGCGCTGAGGTTCCGGATGGACGATTTCCCGGGCTGAGAAGAGCATCCGGTAGGCCGCCCTCGCGACCACGGTGACGGGGCGATGCGCCCTGACCGTGGAGAGAGACGGGCGTGCTCCGCGGTCGGCAGATGCACCGCCGCGCCGGTGCATCTGCCGACCCCGCCGCGACCGGGTGCGTGCGGGTGCGGCGGGGTCGCAGATGGTGAAGGGAATCTGCATTTCGCTGGACGACTTCGGCTGTTACGAAAACCCGCCACACCGGATGAATCGGTCGAATACGCTACAACTCGCCCGTAGGTGACCTTGTGTCACTGATAGGTGGCTCTAGGTATTCGGGCGGCTCTCTGGAGGGGTTCATGAGTAACAACCGACGGCTGCGGCGAGGACTGAAGCGTGGCCGCGCCGCTTCAGGGCTGAGTTCTGCCCTGATGGTGGTCGGGATGACGGGCGGACCCGCAGTCGCGGCGCCACCCACGGAGACCACATCGTCCGCGCAGGGTGTACTCATCGGCACGGCCGGTCCGCTAGGGCAGCACGGCGGGTGGCCGTCGTCCCGGTCGGCGGTCCGCCTGGACGGTGGCGGACCCGATGATTCGTGGGACAGCTACCCGAGCGGGCCACCGGACTGCGGTCCGCAGGGCTGGCAGGGTCCGTGGGGTGGGCACGACGGTGGCAAGGGTCACTACCCACCTGGCCCCAAGAAGGGCCCCCAGGGGCCACAGGGTGCCCAAGGCCCCCAGGGCGATGCGGGTGCCCCAGGCACGGGCACGCAGGGCGCGACCGGCGCGCAGGGCGCGACCGGCGCGCAGGGTGCCCAGGGGGCGACCGGTGCTCAGGGGACGACCGGTGCCCAGGGGGCTACCGGGGCGCAGGGTTTCCAGGGTGCTCCGGGCGTGCAAGGCGCTCAGGGTGACACCGGTGCTCAGGGTGCGACCGGTGCTCAGGGAGCTCAGGGTGAGACCGGTGCCCAGGGGTCACAGGGCACGCAGGGTCAGACGGGCGCTCAGGGACTCCAGGGCGCTCAGGGCGACGCAGGCGCTCAGGGTGCGACCGGTGCCCAGGGCGACGTAGGGGCGCAGGGCGTGCAAGGCGACACCGGTGCTCAGGGTGCGACCGGTGCGCAGGGCGTGCAGGGTTTCCAAGGTGCTCAGGGCGAGGCGGGTACGCAGGGTGCGCAGGGTGTTCCCGGCGAGACGGGTGCTCAGGGGCCGCAGGGTGTAGCGGGTGCGACCGGTGCCCAGGGTGCTCAGGGCTTCCAGGGTGCGCAGGGCGACGTGGGCGTGCAGGGTGCGCAGGGCGATGCGGGTGTGCAGGGG
>NZ_FMCU01000016.1 GCF_900091525.1 Micromonospora matsumotoense | reverse complement strand
AGCCGTCGACCTGCTTGAGGCCCTTGAGGAACGCCATCGTGGCGTACTCGGGGTCGGTGATCTGCTCCACGGTGCCCCAACCGGACGACGGGCGCTGCTGGAACAGGCCCTGCGAGTCGTGGTCGTTACGGTCACCCAGGTGACCGAGGTTCTCCAGCTTCGACTCCTGCAACGCGGTGGCGATGGAGACCACGGCGGCCCGCTCGTCCAGGCCCGACTTCTTGGTCGCGACGATGATCGCCTTGACGTTGCCGGTCTGCTCGTCGTTCAGGTCGATGCGGGACTGGTCGCCCTGCACGCCGTGCGGGATCAGCTTGCCCTTGTCCACCGCCGGCTTGTCGGCCTGGACGGTCACGGCGACCGGGCGGGTGTCGGTGGTGGCGTGGGCGTGGGTGGCGGGGCCGGCGAGGATGCCGCCGGTGAAGGCGAGGCCGGCGATGCCGAGAGCGGTCTTACGCAGGATGGTGGTGTTCATGGGGGTGGCTCCTTCGGGGGGTTGACGCCCTTGTCCCGACCGGGGGGTCGGGGTGCCTGTCGGGGGGACAGGCTCGGAGGGCGTGGGCACCACGTCGGGGCGCTCAATACGGGGAAAGAGATCGGGTGTTCTCCGGCGATGTTGGCCGGTCCTGCCACTGTCGCGGGGCCGCGTTGGGCGAGGTTGCCGCAGGCCGGGGGGCCGCTCGGGCCGGGGTCAGGTGTAACGACCGGCGTCCCGGGGCCATTCCACGGAGGTGCGGACCGTATCCCGGGGCGCGGCCGGAGGGCTCGCGGCACCGGACCAGGTGTAACGACCTTCGGCCCACCATCATTCCGCCGGTGGCGAAGACACAATGCCGGGGGCGGAGGCGAGCGCGGCGGACCGGGTGGCCGGTCGGTACGCTGCTGCGGTCGTACGCAGGGTGTAACGCCTCCGGGCCGGCCCGGATTCCGGCCCGGGGGTGCCGCCGGTCACGGCGACCGGGGGCGGACCGGACGACGCCGGACAATCGACGCGCACCCCACGACACCGAACCGCCCATCGGGTGCCGAAGGCGTCACTGGGCGATCCGGGACTCGACCTTCGCCGCGCACGCGGTCACCACCGAGCGGGCGTCCAGACCCAGACTCTCGATGGCGACCAGCGCGGTGAACACCACGTCGGCCAGCTCGGCGGCCACCTCTTCGTGACTGTGCGTCACGCCCTTGCGGGGGTTCTGGCCGAGCACACCGATCCACGCCCCGGCCGCCTCGCCGGCCTCCTCGGTGAGTTTGAGGATTCGGCAGGTCAGCTCGGTCTGGTCGGTGCCGTTGGCGGCGTCCAGCCAGGCGCGGGCGGACCGGGCGGCGTTCCAGATCAACTCGTCCACCCCTCCAGTGAACCGGACGGGGGTGACGATCCGTATCCGGGGGCGGTCGGTGGCGCACACCGACGACGGTGTGGCGACGAGGCCGCACCGGGACCGGAAGGCACGTGACCGCCCATGGCGGAGGCCGTCGAGTCGGTGTTCACCCGACCGACGTCCCGGCCGGGACGTCGGCGTCGGCGGCCGGGAGATCGGCTACCTGTTCGGCCAGTACAAACGAATCACCAACCGGTACGAGTCGGGCGTGCTGACCGGCAAGGGCCTGTCGTACCGGGAGGTGCCCTGCGACCTGGCCCTGCCGTGCGCGACGCAGAACGAGATCGGCGGCGTGGAGGCCGCGGCGCCGGGTCGCCGGCGGCGGTGTCGCGGTGGTCGAGGGGGCGAACATGCCGACCACCCCGGAGGCGGTACACGTCCTCGGCCGGGCCGGGCCGGGCCGGGCCGGGGTGGGGTGGGGTGGGGTGGGGTGGGGTGGGGTGAAGTTCGCGCCGGGCAAGGCGGCCGATGCCGGCGGGATGGCGGTGAGCGCGTTGGACCGCAACGCGCACCGACGGCAGGTGCCCGCCGGACCGATGGTCCGACGGGCACCTGTGCGTACCGGTGTGATCCGGGTCAGCGGGTCATGCCGAACCGCTGGCGACGACGCCAGCCGAAGGCGGTGAGCATCAGCACCACACCGACGCCGACCAGCACGCCGCCAACCTTCAGCGGCGTGCCCAGGTTGTCACCGGTCACCGGCAGGTGCGGCTTCCTCTTCGGCAGCACGGTGATCGTCGTGCTGGCCGTACGGCCCGAGGTGCGCCCGGTCGCGGTGAAGGTGATCCGCCCGATGTCGCTCGGCCGGTAGCTCACGGTGAAGTTACCGTTCGCGTCGGTCTGCGCCGTGAAGTGCCGCGGCGCGGGCTGCGGCTGCGAATAGTCGACCTTCACCATGGCGACGGTGGTGCCGTCGCTGCGCCGGGCCGGCGCCTGCCCCGGAACGGCCGCGGCGAGGGGCGCCACGGTGACGTCGATGTCGACGATCTCGTTCGGTCCGAAGCCGGTGCCGGTGAGGACCACCGTCTCGCCGATGGTGATCGTCGTCGGGTTGGCCGTCAGCGACGGCGTGGCGGGCGGATAGTCCGGTGGCGGCTGCGGGGTGCTGGTGGTGGCGGGTGGCTGCGGCTGAGCAGCCCCCGCGGCGGTCGGCACGGCCACGATGGCCAGACCGACCGTCAGCGCCATGAGAATGCGGGATAGCCGCATGATGGTCTCCTCCTACTGTTTGCAGCTAGGTGCGGGAACTACTTGGGTGGTCCATGGGGTGGCGGTCGGTGTGTGCCAGATTTCGGGGATGCCGGTGGTGTTCCTGCCGGTCAGCAGGTCCACGTCGAGGGTTCGGGTGGCCCCCGGGGCGACGTCGACGGTGGCGATGACGACCTGCCGACGACGCTCGATCCCGCTGCCCAGCGGGGTCGGTTTGCCGTCCAGACGGGCGCCGAGCACCGTCCCGCCGGCCGGGCTGTAGATGGAGATCAGGGTCCGGGCGGTGTACGGGTCGCCGGCCTTGCCGAGGCCGAGCACCGACTTGGTGAGACCCGAGTCGGGGGCCGAGGAGTGCAGGGTGAACCGCAGCCGGAGCTGCCGCCGCCCCTCGTCGGCGCAGTCGCCGACGGTGAGGGTCGCCGCCGGCCGCAGGTAGTAGCCGAGCTTGGCGCCGCTGCCGTCGTTGAGGAAGACCCCGACGGTCGGTGCGGACTCCTGTTCAGGGAGCGCACCGGCGAGCCGGGTGTCGGCGAACGTCCGCTGTTCCGTGGATCGGGCACTCCAGAACAGTATCCGCCTTTCCGTGATGGAGCGGTCTAAAGCCGACAAAAGCACTCTTGGGTTGACCTTCTTCGTGAGGAAGGCGTCGAAGACGGCGGACGCGGACGCGGCGAAGAAGGCGTCCTGCCCGTTGTCGTCCCGCCCCTGGTAGGCGTCGCTGAGCAGGGTGCGCACCACCTGGCTGCTGACCAGGGTGGCGTCGCCCGGCACCGACACCGGCCCGGTGGCCTGGAGCAGGTAGGACAGCATCACCGGGTCGACCGTCAGGACCCCGTCGACGGTCACGCCGCTGTGCCGTCGGTACATCTCCCGGTAGAGCTTCGCCGCGGTCGGGAAGTGCGGCGTGAGGTTGACGTCGGCCGGATAGATGCCCGGCAGGTCGGTGTAGATCCGGCGTACCTCGTCGTCGACCCGCAGCGCCGGGGTGAAGCGACCGAGCTGGGCGCTGGTCCCCTGCTCGCGCATCCGGATCCGCCCGTCGTCGGCGTGGATCACCGCGTACGCGCCGAACATGCCACCGGTGGCGCGCAGTTCGGCGAGGTTCTGCGACAGCAGCAGGTAACTGCGCGGCCCGTCCGCCCCGAGCAGGGCGGGCAGCACCCGGGCGCCCCGGTCGGCCGCCCCGGTCAGCCCGGCCAGTCGGTCGATCTCCGTACGCAACTGCGCCAACGCCGTGCCGAGCTGGCTGACCAGGTCCTCGGCGGGCACCGCATCGAGACCGGCCCGGGACCTGCGGACGGCGGCGTCCGCCGCGGTCAGGTCCGCCGAGGCGGCCCGCAGCCGGGCCAGGTCCAGCCGCCCCTCGGTCGGCACCAGCGTGGTCAGGTCGGTGCGCAGCAACGCCGGGAACGCCTGCCGGGCCAGGTCGTCGATGGCCACCGCGATGGTGCGGACGGCCGCCACGTCGTCGCCGGCGTACGGGACGTGCCGGGCGAGCCCCCAGCCGGGATCGCCGGTGGCGGTCCTGGCCGCGCCGGCCTGCTCCTGCAACGCCGCCAGCGTGCGCTGGGCACGGTCGAGGTCACCGCCCAGCACCTGGGTGCTCAGCTCCCGGGCGAGCCCGGCCGCGTTGACCAGGTGGGCACGCGCCTGCCAGCCGCGGAACCCCACCCAGCCGGCCGCGCCGAACAGCACCGACCCGACGACCAACCCGATCAACAGGGCCCGCCGGATTCGCCGCCGGGTCCGCCTCCGCAGTCTTCGTCGGCCGCTGCGCGACCCGCCGCTCTCCCCCACGCCGTACTCCGCTCTCGCCTCGGGCGATATGACCATTAGTGAGTTTTCTAGCATGATTGACAGCACTCTGAGGTCATTACGGGCCTTTAAGGGGTCAACGCCCGGGGCATCCGCTCGTCAGTGGCCGGCCGCGATCTCCCCCAGCAGCGCCTCGATCCGGTCCACCCCGGCCCGCAACGACATCTCCCGCAGGTACGTCTCCCGCCCCCGCCGACCCATCTCGACCCGTGCCGGCGGCGGGATCGTGGTGGCCAGCCAGAACCGGTCGGCCAGCGCGGCCCAGTCCTCGGGCGGGCAGGACAGCCCGGCCCGGGCCCGCTCCACCAGGGCCGCGGTGTCACCACCGGCGGAGGCCACCATCGGGGCGGCGCAGGCCAGCGCGGACTGCACCTTGCTCGGCACCGTCCCGTGCAGCTCGGGAAGGTCGCGCAGGGTCACCAGCTGGTAGTCGGCGGCGGCGTACAGCTCGGGCATGTCCAGCGGGGACCGCCGCGCGAGGAAGCGGACGTTGTCGGCACCCAACTCGGTGGCGAGCCCCCGGACCCGCCGTTCCTGCGCCCCGGAGCCGACCAGCACCAGATCCATCCGGTCGTCGAGCGCCGCCGCCGCCCGTACCGCGGTCTCCAGGCCCTGGCGTACGCCGATCGTGCCGGCGTGCATCACCACGCAGCGGGCGTCCCGGCGCACCAGCGCCCAGGCGTCCCGCCCGGGGCGCACCGGTTGGAAGATCCGCTCGTCGGTCCAGTTGAGCACCGTGCGCACCCGCGCCTCGGCCACCCCCTCGGCGACCACCAGGTCCCGCATGGACGGGGCGGTCACCGCCACCGCGTCGGCCTCGCGCAGCACCCGTCGCATGGTGCTGGCGATCCGGCCGGGCCGGTCCTGCGCGGCCTCCCCCGGGGCGACCTCCCCGGTCCAGAGATCCTGCACGTGCAGGACGGTGGGCACCCGGCCGAGCAGCCGCAGCAACCCGGCGGCGGCGAAGGTGGTCGCGGGGAACTGGAAGACGTACAGCACGTCGACGTCGGCCAGGTAGCGCCGGCCCGCCAGCGCGGCACTGCCGGCGAAGGAGAGATAGCCGGCCATCCGGGCGGCGGGCGAGGCGTCCCCGCCGGCATAGCGGGGCACCCGGCGCACCGTCAACCGCTCGCTGTGGGTCAGGTGCCGCCAACGCTGCCGCCAACCCGGATAGACCTGGCCACCGGGATAGTCCGGAAAGCCGGTCAGCACCCGCACCTCGTGTCCGCGCCGGGCCAACTCCTCGGCGAGGCTGCCGGGGATGAACGCCGGTTCCGGCGGGAAGTGGTACGACAGGATCCCGACCTTCATCGCCGCGCTCCCCCGCCCGAGGTCGTCCCCACCCGTGCCGGGCGGTGACCGCGGCGCATCCTGCGCGTACCGCCGATGCCGGGTCGTCCGCCGGCCGGCCGGCGCACGCGCTCGTCGGCCCGCGCCGGGGGGCGGCGGCGAACCGCCGCCCCCGACGCGGAGGATCCGCGTGCTGCCGTCGCCGGCCCGCCCGAGGGCGGCACGGCCGGACCCGGAGCTGCGCTCATCGCGGCAGCCGGGTGAGTTCCTGCGTCCGGTCGCCGACGGGGGGCAGTCCCTGGTCGCCGCGCTGGGCGGCGGTGGCACGGTCGGCCGGGACCGACGGCCCCGCAGTGGTGGCGATCCGGTACGCCTCGTACTGGTAGGCGTCCGCGCGGGCCACCTTGGCCATGTTGAGCACGCAACCGAGCAGCCGCACCGACACGGAGTGCAGCGAGCGGGCCGCCGCGGCGGCCTGGGCGCGTGAGGTGCGCCCCTGCTGGGTGACCAGCAACGCGCCGTCGGCCTGCACGGCGACCACCACGCCGTCGGTGACGGCCAGCAGTGGCGCGGTGTCGATCACCACGATGTCGGCGGACTCGCGGAGGGAGAGCAGCAGGTCCGCCATCGCCTTCGAACCCAGCAGTTCGCTGGGATTCGGCGGGGTCGACCCGCTGGGCAGCACCAGCAGCGACTTGTCGCCCCAGCGCTGCACCACGTCGCCGACCTGGACGTCGCCGACGAGCACGTCGGTCAGGCCCACGCCGCCGTCGACCCCGAGGTAGTCGGCGACCTTGGGGCGACGTAGGTCGGCGTCGACCAGCAACACCCGCCAACCCGCCTCGGCCAGCGCGATCGCCAGGTTGCAGGACAGGGTCGTCTTCCCCTCCCCCTGCAACGCACTGGTCACCGCGATCACCCGGGCGGGCTCGTGCACGTCCACGAAACGCAGGTTGGTCCGCAACTTCCGGACCGCCTCCGCGCGGGCCGAGGTCGCCGCCTCCCCCACGATCAACGGCGCCGCCTTGGCACCCGGATCGAAGGGGATGTCGCCGAGCAGCGGGCTACCGGTGGCCCGTTGCAGGCCGGCGGCGTCGCGCAGCCGCACGTCGACCATGCCGCGCAGCACGGCGAGCGCCACGCCGAGCAGAAGTCCGACCAGGACCCCGAGGGCGAGGTTGCGATTGGGCTGCGGGGAGACCGGGCTGGAGCTGACCCGGGGGCCACCGACCACCTCGATCCGGGTGGGCCCGGCCTTGCCGTCCGAGGTGGTCTCGATCTTCTTGACCAGCTCGACGAACTTCGCCGACAGGGCCTCGGTGACCTTCATGGCCCGGGCCTGGTCGGTGTCGGTGACGGTGGCGCGGAGCAGCACGGTGCCCGGTTCGGTCGAGGTGGCGACCTGCCGCTGGACGTCGTCGGCGGTCAGGCCGAGGGAGGTCTCCGCGACCATGGCCTGCGCCAGACGGTCACTGCGTAGCAGGTCGGCGTAGGACTTCACGCGCTGCTGGAGGAAGAGTTCGCCCTGGTAGGCGTTGCTGACGCCCTGGTTGGGGGCGGTGACGAAGAAGGTCACCGAGGCCACGTAGCGGGGTGCCGTACGGACCGTGACCAACGCCGCCGAGCCGACCGTGAGCATCAGCGTGACCAGGACGATCCACCAGTGTCGGCGGACCAGGCGCAGGCAGGTGCGGACGTCCATCACACCCTCCGTTCCGGCGGAACGACCAGCTGGTGAAAAAGCACGAAGTCTCCCTAGGTTCCTATAAGCGCATGAGAGTGTCTAAACCCATCAAGTAGCCCGTTAGGCAGTAAAAACAACGTATACGATGCAAACCTCTCCGCAGTGCCGAATCCTCGCAATAACGAAACAAAACGCAGAGGACGCCAATGAGCCACGTAGACCCCCTGCCCGACGACGACCCCCTCCAGCGGCGCGATTGGGTCACCCGACGCGCGAAGGCCCTGTCCTTGCTAACGCTCGACACCGCTTCCTGGTGCGCGGGCTTCCTGATCGCCTCCTGGGCCCGCTACGAGTTCGGCATCACGCCCCGGCAGTGCGGGCTCGCCCTCGGGGCCGCCGGCGTGTGCGCGGTCATCCACGCGGCGTTCGAACAGGTACGGTTCACCGCCCGTGGCCGGCATCCGGTCGGCAGCGTCGGCGAGGCCCGCGACCTGGGTGGGACGGTGGTGCTGGCCGCCGCCGTGGCGCTGGCCGCGCTGCTACCGATGACCGAACGACCGATCCCGGCCAGCGTGCCGGTCCTCGGTGCCGCCGTCGCGCTGCTGCTGATGGGGGCCGGCCGGGTCACCTACCGGTGGCGACGCGACCGGGACGCCCGACCGGCCCGCTCGGCCGACCGGACCCTCATCTACGGGGTCGACGCGGCCAGCGAACGCCTGGCCCGGGTGCTGCTCGGCGACCCGACCAGCGGATACCTGCCGGTGGGGCTGCTCGACGACGACCCCGACAAACAGGGGCTACGGGTGGCCGGGCTCCGCGTACTCGGCGGCCGGAAACAGTTGGTCCAGGCGGTCCGGGACACCCGGGCCGGCACGGTGATCTTCTCGATCAACGGCTCGGACGCGGCGTTGATGCGCGACGTCCGCAGTCGCACCCTGCAGGCCGGTGCCGCGTTCAAGGTCCTCCCGCCCGTACGGGAACTGCTGGACCGCCCGGTCACCGCCGATGCCGTACGCGACCTGCAACTCACCGACCTGCTCGGCCGGGCCCAACGGGTGGCCGAACTGACCGTGGAGCGCAACGGGCTGGCCGGACGCCGGGTCCTGGTCACCGGGGCCGGTGGCTCGATCGGCTCGGAGCTGTGCCGGCAGATCGCCCGCTGTGATCCCGGTGAGCTGATGATGCTGGACCGGGACGAGTCCGCGTTGCACGCACTGCAGATGTCCCTGCACGGCCGGGCGCTGCTGGACGGGCCGGAGCTGATCCTCGCCGACATCCGCGACGGTGCCGGCATCGCCCGGGTGATCGCCGACCGGCGGCCCGACATCGTCTTCCACGCCGCCGCCCTCAAGCACCTCACGCTGCTGCAACGGCATCCGGGCGAGGCGGTCAAGACCAACATCCAGGGCACCCTGAACGTGCTGGAGGCGTGCCGCGACGTCGCCGAGTTCGTGAACATCTCCACCGACAAGGCGGCCAACCCGGTCAGCGTGCTCGGCTACTCCAAGCGGATCACCGAGCGGCTGATGGCGCACTACGCCGACCGGTACGGCGCGGCGTTCCTCAGCGTCCGCTTCGGTAACGTGCTCAGCAGCCGCGGTTCGGTGCTCACCGCCTTCCAGGCCCAGGTCCGGGCCGGACTCCCGATCACCGTGACCCACCCGGACGTGACCCGGTACTTCATGACCGTGCAGGAGGCGGTGCACCTGGTGCTCCAGGCCGCCGTGCTGGGCCGGGGCGGCGAGGCGTTGGTGCTGGACATGGGCGAGCCGGTCCGCATCGCCGAGGTGGCCCAGCGGTTGGCCGCCGAGGCGTCCCCGCCGCCCGAGATCGTCTACACCGGCCTGCGCCCCGGGGAGAAGTTGCACGAGGACCTGTTCGGCGTCGACGAGATCGACAGCCGTCCGCTGCACCCGCTCATCTCCCACGTACGGGTGCCCGCGCTGGCCCCGGCGGAGCTGACCGGACTCGACCCGTACGGCGACCCGGAAGAGTTGATCAAGCAGTTGGCGGCGTGCTGCGACGACGACATCGCCCGGCTCGGCGACGCCGCCCGGCTCTCGACGCTGCCCTCACCCCGCTGAGCCCACCGTCCGCCTGAGCCCACCGTCCGCCCGGTGCCGTCCCACAGGTGGGGCCGCCGGGCGGACGGTGGTGACCGGTCAACGACATCGGTGCGCCGCGCGGTCCCGCTCGTCCGGTTCGGTCTCCTCCAGCGCCTCGACGACCGGCTCGGTCAGGTCGTCGCCCGGCACCGCGACCGCCTCGGCCAGGTCCTGTTCGTCGGGGCGACCGCCCGCCGGGGGCTGCGGGGCGGTGGCCCCGCCCGCGAAGCCGTACTCGTTCGGCTCGTCGTGCCGGCTCATAGGGGAATCCTTCCCGTCACATCCGGTTCGTGCCCTGCTGACCCCCGGTGGGGGCGTGATCGGCTTACCCACCCCCGGGGGCCGGTAGTCAGCGACGGGTCGGTGGTCGGTGCCGGGTCGGTGGTCGGTGCCGGGTCGGTGCTCGGTGCCGGGTCGGTGCTCGGTGCCGGGTCGGTGCTCGGTGCCGGCGGGGATGACGGCGTGCCCAGGCCGGCCCAGAGCAGCCGGCGCAGCGCGATGACCGCCGCCGCCGTCGCCAGCGCCGGCCAGCTCCGCCCGCCCAGCAGCCGGAGCAGACCGGCGGCGACCAGCAGTTCGAGCAGCACCTGCAGGGCGGACCGCCAGGACCGGACGGTCAGCAGCACCACCCCACCGACACCGAGGGCGAGCGCGCTCACCACGGTGGCGAGGAGGACCGCGACGCCGCTCATCCGGGCGACCCGCCGCGCCCGCTCCCGGTCGGCAGGCCGGGGTGTGCGCGACCACCGGCGTCCGCGTCGGCGCGCACCTGCCGCTGCTCCTGGACGATCTCCCGGCGGAGGACGACGTTCAGCGCGGTCCGGATGGTGGCGATCGCGGCCAGCTGACCGAGCTGGGCGAAGGTCGGTGACACCGCGGTACGCAGGATGTCCGCCGCCAACTGGAACTCCAGGCCGAGGGTGAGGAACCGGCCGAGGGAGAGTCGGATCGGGGTGAACACGGCGGCGCTGCGGTGCCGCAGCCCCTCGACCACGAACCGCAGCGCCGCCCAGAGCGCGCCGACGACGATCACCGTCGCGCCGAGGGTCTCCACCACCCCCACCACGACCATGTCGCCGTCGCGCAGCAACTCGTCCACCCTCACCGGGAGGCGTTACCCGCCCCCGGATCAGCTAGTCGGTCGTCAGGACAGCTCCCGTACCGCCTCCAGGATCAGCCACAGGCCGCAGATGGCGAAGAGCACCGCCGCGCCGTACCGGATGGTCCGCTCCGGCAGGTGGCGGCCGAGCAGCCGGCCGACCAGGATCGCCAGGGCGTCGGCGGCCACCATGCCGAGGGTCGAGCCGAGCCAGGTGCCGAACCAGCCGTACTTGGTGGCCAGGGTGATGGTGGCGAGCATCGTCTTGTCGCCCAGCTCGGCCAGGAAGAACGCGACACCGACGGCGAAGATGGCGGACTTGCCGGTCTTCTCCGCCTTGCGCTTCTCCTCGTCGGTGAGCTTGTCCCCGCGCAGCGTCCAGGCGCCGAAGCCGAGGAACGCCAGGCCGGCGACCAGGGAGATCCATTCGGTGGGCAACGCGGCGTTCAGGCCGACCCCGATGGCCACCGACGCCAGGTGCACGATCGCGGTGGCGACGGTGATGCCGATCAGCACCGGGACCGTCTTGAACCGGGTGGCGAACGTGAGCGCCATGAGCTGGGATTTGTCCCCCAGCTCGGCGACGAAGATGACGCCGAAGCTGACCACCAGCGCGACGAGGAAACCGTCCATGAGAACCTTCCCGATCAGGCCGGGAGGAGGTGTGGGGCGCCCTCGACCCGGCTGTGACAGCCTGAGTCGAAGGTCTCGCCCGCCTCACCGTGAGGTGGGGCCGCGTGGCCGGGTGCGGAACACACCAGTATGTCGACCACGACATTGGGGGCTACTCCCCTTCGCGCCCGCCAGACTAGCCGATCCTCCCGCCCGCCGGGGTGGCCGGGTGCCCCTCGTCGACCATCCGTCGGCGGCGCGGGCCGGGCTGCTCCGGGCTGGCGTCACCCGGAACAGCCGGCGCGGGTCAGGCCGCCTGGGCCAGCGTCACCCCGAACAGGCCGTCCGGGTCGGTCCAGAACTGCGTCGGCCGGAAGCCGGCCGCCGTCAGCTCCGCCGCGATTCCCGCTGGCCGGAACTTCGCCGACACCTCCGTGCGCAACTCCTCGTCGGCGGCGAAGTCGACCGTCAGATCGAGCGCACCGACCCGTACCCGCATGGGCCGGCGGGCCCGCAGCCGCATCTCGATCCACTCCTGTTCGGGGTCCCAGCGGGCCACATGGGCGAACGCGTCCGGATCGAAGTCGGCGTCCAACTCCCGGTTGATCACCCGGAGCACGTTGCGGTTGAACTCGGCGGTCACCCCGGCCGCGTCGTCGTAGGCCGGCACGGTCACCGCCGGGTCCTTGACCAGGTCGGTGCCGATCAGCAGGTGATCGCCCGGTTCCAGGGCCGCCCGCATGGCGGCCAGGAAGCCGGCCCGCTCGGCCGGCAGCAGATTGCCAATGGTGCCGCCCAGGAAGACCACCAGCCGCCCGCCACCGGTCGGCAGCCGGTCCAGGTGACGGGTGAAGTCACCGACGATGCCGCGGACCCGCAGCGCCGGGTAGTCGGTGGCGATCTGCGCGGTGGACTGCCGCAGCGCGCTCACCGACACGTCCAGCGGCACGAAGGTGCCCAGCCCGCCGTGCCGGGTGAACGCGTCCAGCAGCAGCCGGGTCTTCTCCGACGAACCCGAGCCCAGCTCGATCAGCGTCTTCGCCCCGGTCGACGCGGCCACGTCGGCCGCCCGCTCGGCGAGCACCGCCCGTTCCGCCCGGGTCGGGTAGTACTCCGGCAGTCGGGTGATCTCCTCGAACAACTCACTGCCCCGGGCGTCGTAGAACCACTTCGGTGGCAGCCACTTCGGGTCGGCGGCCAGGCCGGTCCGCACATCGGACCGCAGGGCCCGGTCGAGGTCCCGCTCCTGCAGATAGATCTCCAGCGGTTCCGCGCTCATCAGATGTCCTCTCCTGCACCGCAATCGTCCAGTTCCACCCGGTCACCCCAGCTCGCCGAGGTGCACCCCGTCCGTCCCCGCCCGCACCCACCGCCGGTCGGGCACCTGCTGCCACTCGGGTGCGTCGTCCACCGGCTCGGAGGCCAACAGCACCGCGTCGCCGGTGACGCGCACCGACAACGCGTGGTCCCACACGCTCGCCACCACCGACACCCCGTCGGTGAGCAGCAGGTTCAACCGTGATCCCGGGGCCACAGCGGCGACCTCCCGCACCGTCGTGGTGACCGCCTCCACCGCCGACGCGCCGGCCCGCAACCGGTGCCGTACCAGCGCCCACAGCAATGCCGAGTCGGTCGGCGCGTCGAGGGTGACCAGGTCCCGCACCGGCAGCCCGCCGGCCAGCGCGGCGATCGAGTCCGGCCAGCCGCGCACCACCCCGTTGTGGCTGAACAGCCACCGCCCCTCGGCGAAGGGCGCGGCGGCGCTCTCCTGCACCGGCATGCCGACCGTCGCGGAGCGCACCGCCGCCAGCACCGCGCCGGAGAGGGTCACCCCGGCCAACTCGGGCAGGGTCGGATCGGACCAGATCGGGCCGGACCGCCGGTACCGCACCGGGTTCCCGGTGCCGGGATACCAGCCGACGCCGAAGCCGTCGGCGTTGACCGTCCCGCCGCCGCGCATGTCCCGGGGCGCCCAGGACTGCCGCACCAGCGAGTGCGGCGGGTCGTACAGCAGCGTCCGCAGGGTCACCGGGGGGCCGAGGTACGCCAGGTGCCGGCACATCAGGCGGGGCCGCCGATCACCCGTGGACCTCCTCGGGCCGGGCGTCACGGGCACAGCGGAAGCCGCTGAAGATCTGCCGCCGGATCGGGTGGTCCCAGTTGCGGAAGGTGCCCCGGCAGGCCGACCGGTCGGTGCCGAACGAGCCACCGCGCAGCACCCGGTAGTCGCCGCCGAAGAACACCTCCGAATACTCCCGGTAGGGGAACACCGCGAACCCGGGATGGCCGTGGAAGGGGCTGGCCGTCCACTCCCAGACGTCGCCGATCAACTGGTGCACACCGAGCGGCGAGGCACCTGCCGGGTAGGCCCCGACCGGCGCCGGCCACAGGTGCCGCTGCCCCAGGTTGGCGTGCTCGGCGGTCGGCTCGTCGTCGCCCCACGGCCAGCGCCGGGACCGACCGGTCGCCGGGTCCCAGCGGGCCGCCTTCTCCCACTCCGCCTCGGTGGGCAACCGCTTGCCGGCCCAGCGCGCGTACGCCTGCGCCTCGTGCCAGCAGACGTGCACCACCGGCTCGTCGTCGCGTACCGGCGACCACCGCCCGAACCGCTGACAGGCCCAGCCGTCACCGTCTCGTCGCCAGTGCATCGGCGCGGTCAGCCCGGCCTCGGTGCGGTGTCGCCAGCCGGCCGCGCTCCACCAGCGCGGGTCGTCGTACCCGCCGTCGGCGAGGAACTCCCGGTACGCGCCGTTGGTCACCGGCGCGGCGTCGATGACGTACGCGGGCAGCTCGACGGGGTGGGCCGGCCGTTCGTTGTCCAACGCCCAGGGATCGGTCGAGGTGCCCATGGTGAACGGTCCCGCCGGCACCAGCACCTCGGCGGCGACCCTGATCCGGGGCTCGGGGGGCGGGGGCGCCTCGAGCACCGGTGGGCCGGACCGCAGTTGGTGGGTGGCGAGCATGGTCTCGTCGTGCTGCTGCTCGTGCTGCACGATCATGCCGAAGACGAACCCGTCGGCGACCAGCGCCCGGTCGGTGAACCGGATCCCGTCGAGCAGGTCGTGCACCTTGTCGCGGACGGTCGCCACGTAGGCCCGTGCCTCGGCCGGGGGCAGCAGCGGCAACGCCGGCCGGTCCTTACGGGGCTGCTTGAAGGCGTCGTACAGGTCGTCGATGTCCTGCCGGACGGGCGTCCGTCCGCCGACGTCGCGGACCAGCCAGAGTTCCTCCTGGTTGCCCACGTGGGCGAGGTCCCACACCAGAGGCGACATCAGCGTCGAGTGCTGACGGATCAGGTCGTCGTCGTCGACGGCGGTGGTGAGCGCGTCGGTGCGGGCCCGGGTCCGGGCCAGCTCGACGGCGATCCGGCTGCGCAGTGCCTCGGTCCCCGTGTCCGGTTCTTCGGTGGTGGTCACCGGTTCCCCCTCTCCGCGGCGACGATCCGTCGGCGGATCCCGCGGTCGATCTCGTCATGGGTCTCGGACGGCAGGTCCAGGGCCGGCAACGTCTGCCGGGCCAGGTCGAGCAGGGTTGCGGCGGCCGCGGCCAGGGGCGGGTCGGCCAGTCCGTGCCGGGCGGCGGCGTGCCAGCGGTCGGCCACCGGCGTGGCGATCGTCCGGGCCGCCCGGACCGTCCGGTCGTCGTGCAGCAGCGCGGTCAGCACGGCCAGGGGGATGGTCCAGTCCCGGCCGGGCTGGGTGTCGAGGTAACGGACCTCCAGGTAGCCGCGCGGGCGTACCGGCGGGAAGAGGGTGCTGACGTGGTAGTCCAGGTCGTCGGTGGTGGGCGGGTGCGGCAGCGCCCCGGCGATCCAGTCGGCGAAGGTGACCCCCGGCGGTGGCGTCCAGTCCGGGCCGTCGTGCCGCAGGCAGAGCAGCGGCGCGGCCAGCACGTACTCGATCCAGGCGGCGACCGGATCCTGGTCCGGCTGCTGCGCCGACCAGACCGGCCCGGTGCGGGCCGGATCGATGTCCAGCCAGGCGGCCATCCGGGCGGACGCCCATCCGGTGCGCCGGCCGGCGTGCCGGTCGGCGGTGGCGAAGGCCGCTACCAGTGGCGGCCCCACCGCGTGCACTGCCGCCCAGCGGTCGGCCAGCCCGGCCGGTGCACCGACGTCGAGGCAGATCTGGAGGCCGGCGGTGCTGTACATCATGGTCTGCCCGGCCGGGCCGCGGCGGTCGAAGACGCACCGCATCGCGCGGTAGCGCGGGGTGTCGACCACCGGGCGCGGGGCCCGCCACGGGTCGATGCCCGTCCGCCCGAGCACCAGCCCGGCGCGGGCGAGCAGCGCGTCGAGTTCGTCGATGTCGGCCTGGGTGGCCGAGACCAGCGCGGCGACCGAGGATCGCGGCGCGGTGGACACCTCCACCTGGCCACCCGGCTCGACGGTCACGGTGCTGCCGTGCCGGAGGGGGTGGGCGGGGCTGGTGTCGTCCAGGGTGGGCGGGCTGTGGGGCCCGAGTGCCGCTCGGAGCCGCGCCCGGTCCAACGGTCGGGCGGGGTCGGCGGCGTCGTGGACGGTCCATTCCAGTTCGACGCCGGTGAGGGTGGGTGGCCCGGTCTTGAAGCAGATCCGGGCGAGGTGGCCGGCGGCGCCAGCGACCTCGCCGAGCACGCTGGTCCGGTCCAGTTCCGGCGATGTCACCACGAGACGGCCCCCTCCCCGACGCCGGGATCCGGCCGTGCCGGCCGGTCCGGGGATGGCCGTGGCGGCCGGCCCCGTGCCTTCATCCTCTGTCCCCCGGACCGATCCCGCAGACCTGACGGCAAGAAATTTCTGTGAAGCCTTTTCGACTAGTTTTTACGGCCGGGACCGCCGCCGGGACCGGGCGGAACACCGGCACCGGCGTGGGACCCGGTCGGGGGGTACCCCGGGACGAGGTCCCGGCAGTAGGCCCCCACCCGGTCCGCCCCGCCCGCGGCGGCCACCAGTCCGGCAAAGCCGGATCTGGTCAACACCTTCACCCGCTGCTCGGGCGACATGGCCAGGTAGGCCCGGCACTGGCCGACCACCTTGCCGGTGCCGGGCGGCCCACCCGGGCCGGGAATCGGGCCCGGGGCGGAAGGGGTGCCGCCGGGGGCAGAGGGGGAACGCCGCGGCGGGGTCCGCCGGTCCGGGCCGGACCGGTGCGGGGTGGGCCGTGCGGACCCGGTGGCGGTGGCGGTGGCGGAGGACGGGGCGGGGTCCGGCGCCCGCTCGGCGGCATGGTCGCGGGTGACGGCGGCGAAGGCCACCCCGGCGGTGGCGGTGGCGGCCAGCGCGGCGATCCAGGCCACCACGCCGGTGGTCAGCCGTCGACGCCGTCGACCGGTCGCGGCGGGACCGGGAACACCGGCGGCCCGCACGGCCCGGAAGGCCGCGACCGCCGCCTGCTCACCGGCGAGTTCACCGGGCCGGGCCGGGCCGGCGGCAGCGGCCAGCAACCGGGCGAGCGGATCGTCGGTGGCAGACGGGGTGCCGGTCGGATCGAGCAGCCGCTCCGCCTCGGCCCGGCCCACCGTCCGGCCGGATCGGCCCGACCGGCGGAAGTTCATCCAGTTTCCCCTCATGTCAGCCGTCCGCCGGCTCGACCCGGGACGCGTGTGGCGTCGGCCGGGGTCGGGGCGGGGTGACCCGCTCGTCGTCGGACGACTGGGGCGCGTCGCCACGCTCCAGCAACGCGGCCAGCCGGCGGAGTCCCCGGTGGGCGGCCGTACGGACCGCTCCTGGCCGCCGGCCGAGCACCCGCCCGGCGGTCTCGGCGTCCAGCCCGATCACCGCCCGCAGCAGCACCGCCTCCGCCTCCCGGGGAGGCAGGGTGGCGATCAGCGCCAACGCGGACTCCGTCCCGATCGTCTCACCGGCCCGCTCGGCGGTGTCGGCGTCCCCGGCGAGGTCACTGAGCGCCTGCACCGGCACCGGGAGGGACGGGCGGCGACGTTGGCGGCGCAGGTGGTCCATGGCCCGGTTGCGGGCGATGGTCACCGCCCAGGCACGGAACTCTCCGCCGGTGAACCGGGACAGGTCCCGGGAGATCTGCAACCAGGTCTCGGACGCCACGTCCTCGGCGTCGGGGCCGACGAGGGCGGTCAGGTAGCGCAGCAGACCAGGCTGGAGGCTGCGGTAGAGGATTCGGAACGACTCCTCGTCACCGGCCTGCGCCGCGACGACCGCCTCGGTGAGGTCTCCGGTCATGGCCGCGCCGCTCCCGCCGTCGGAACCGAGCCGGTGGCGGGCGGACGCATGCCGCAGCCCCGGCCCGCCCAGCGGACCACCTCGCGCACCTTCAGCCCCCCGCTGACCCGATCGCACCCGGCACCGGAGGCCGGGTGACCCGTCCGGCACCGCCGCGGGAGTACGGCGTCGGTATGGGCGCGGTACCGACACCGGGGCGGGGCCAGAGTGGGCAACATTAGGAGCCGGAGGCGGCGGAGGCAAGCGGTCATCGAGGCGGAAAGGGTGAGATAGATCAACTTCGCTGGCGGCGCGTCGCCGTAACACGGATCACGGCGCGGACGCTTCACGCGGACGCCCGGCGCAGCGGCGCAGCGGCGCAGCGGCGCAGCGGCGCAGCGGCGCAGCGGCGCAGCGGGGCAGCGGGGCAGCGGGGCCGAAGTCGACGACCGGACGCCGGTGACAGCGAGTGGACCATCGGTCACTGCTGGTCAGGGTGCTCCCTGCCGGGTCATCCCCCGAATGCCGGGAAGGGATATCGCCATCTGCCGGACGGGAGGACCCTGGGTACGGTATGGGGGTGTTGTCATCCGAGGTCGTGCTCAGCGGTCGCTACCGCCTGGACGAACGTGTCGCCACCGGCGGCATGGGCGATGTCTGGCGGGCCACCGACCTGGTTCTCGGTCGCCAGGTCGCGGTGAAGGTGCTGTTGCCGGCGCTCGTCTCGGACCCCGACTTCATCGCCCGGTTCCGCTCCGAGGCGCGGATCATGGCCGCGCTGCGCAACCCCGGAATCGTCCAGGTCTTCGACTGCGGAGAGGACCGGCTCGACGACGGCAGCCGGGCCGACTACCTCGTCATGGAGTTCGTCGAGGGTGAGCCGCTGTCGCGGCGGATCGAGTCGGCCGGCCACCTGGACGTGACCGAGACGATGTCGGTCGTGGCACAGGTCGCCCAGGCCCTGCACGCCGCGCACGCCGGCGGGATCGTGCACCGGGACGTCAAGCCGAGCAACCTGCTGGTGCAGGAGGACGGCACGGTGGTGCTGGTCGACTTCGGCGTCGCCCGCTCCGCGAATGTGACCAGCATCACCAGCGCCAACGCGGTGCCGGGCACCGCCCTCTACATGGCGCCGGAGCAGGCGTCCGGCCGGCCGGTCTCGGCCGCCACCGACATCTACGCCCTCGGCGCGGTGGCGCACTGCTGCCTGACCGGGCAACCACCCTTCACCGGGGACAACCCGCTCCAGGTGGCCGTCCGGCATCTGGACGACGAGCCCCCGGAGCTGCCGGCGGACATTCCGATGCCGGTCCGTGCCCTGGTGGCGCGGGCGTTGGCCAAGGATCCGGCGGACCGCTTCGCCACGGGTGCCGAGATGGCCGCCGCCGCCCGCGCCGCGAGCGGTGACGGCACCGCCACCGCCATGACCGCCCTGGTGACCCCGCCGCTGCGCGACCCGTCCGGGGCGAACGCCCCCCGCCTCGTCTCGGCCAGGACGCCGAGGACGGTGGTCGGCGCGGGGTCGGGGCGGGCCCGCCGGGGCTCGCTGGTCGGCGCGCTGGCCGCCGTGCTGGTCGCGTTGACCGCGCTGGGCGCCGCGCTGGGCGCCGCGAAGTCGCTCGACAACGGCGTGCCGAACATCCGCAGCACCGGGCCGGCGGTGGCACCCACCGAGCAGAGCGCGGCCCCGACGGTCGTCGAGGAGACCGGCTCCGACGAGCCGGAGCGACCGAACCGGCCGGGGAACCAGAACGCGAAGCCGTCGCCGTCGATCACGGTCAGCCCGACGCCGCTGCCGAACGGGTCGTCCCAGCCGGTGCCGACCAATTCCGCGCCGGCCACCCCGGTGGAGACGACGACTCCGGCCGGACCCACCCCGCCGGAACCCACGACCCCCGCCGGAACCACCCCGCCGGTGACGACACCGCCCACGCCCGACGCGGGCGGCGGTGGAGGTGGTGGGGACGGCGACGGGCTGCCACCGGCCGGCAGCTGAGCGATCCTCTCGTTTCGTTAGGAAAACCCCGGGAAGCCCCAGGAACACCAAAACGGGCGTAGATCGCCATATCGCCATCTAGGCTCCCTGCAAGGACACGCTTGCAGGGAGCCCGGGTGAACGCAGAAAAGCTCGTCGTCATCGGTCAGGGATATGTCGGACTGCCGCTGGCCATGCGCGCCGTCGAAGCCGGACTGGACGTGGTCGGACTCGACGTCGACGCCGACCGGGTCAAGCGGCTCGCCTCCGGCGAGTCCTTCGTCGAGGACATTCCGGCCGACCGGCTCGGCCGCGCCCTGGCCAGCGGCCGGTACCGGCCGAGTACCGAGTATCCGGACGCCGAGGGTTTCGACATCTGCGTGATCACCGTGCCCACCCCGCTGCGCGACGGGGCGCCCGATCTGAGCTACGTCGAGCAGGCCGGCACCGCCGTCGGCCCGTACGTCCGGCAGGGGTGCACGGTGGTGCTGGAGTCGACCACCTACCCGGGGACCACCGAGGACCTGCTCCGCCCGCTGCTGGAGGCGGCGAGCGGACTGCGCAGTCCGGGCGACTTCCACCTCGGCTACAGCCCGGAACGGATCGACCCGGGCAACCCCACCTGGCGGTTGGAGAACACCCCGAAGGTGGTGTCCGGGGTGGACGCGGCGTCGCTGGCCCGGGTGGACGGCTTCTACCGGCGGCTGGTCGAGCGGACCGTCCCGGTGGACTCCACCCGGGTCGCCGAGCTGACCAAGCTGATCGAGAACACCTTCCGGCAGGTCAACATCGCGCTGATCAACGAGCTGGCGATGGCCTCCCACCAGTTGGGCATCGACGCCTGGCAGGCCATCGAGGCCGCCTCGTCCAAGCCGTTCGGTTTCATGCCGTTCCGCCCCGGGCCGGGGGTCGGCGGGCACTGCCTGCCGATCGACCCGTGCTACCTGTCCTGGCAGGTCAAACGCACCCTGGGCCGACCGTTCCGGTTCATCGAGCTGGCCGACGACATCAACCACCAGATGCCCGAGCACGTGGCCCAGCGGGTGATGGCCGGGTTGAACCGGATCGGCCGGCCGGTCAACGGGGCACGGCTGCTGCTGCTCGGGCTGGCGTACAAGAAGAACACCGGCGACATGCGCGACTCGCCCGCGGTGGACGTGGCCCGGCGGTTGCAGGCGCTCGGCGCGGACGTGCACGCGGTGGAGCCGTACGCGGAGCCGCAGCACATCCCGGGCGGGGTGGTGGTGGTCGACCTGACCGAGCGGGAGATCGCCGCGGCCGACGCGGTGGTCCTGGTGACCGACCACGACAGCTTCGACTACGACCTGGTCACCCGGCACGCCCGGTACGTCTTCGACACCCGGGACCGGTGCCGGGGCGAGATGGTGGAACGGCTCTGACCGCAGGTCCCGCCGCACCCGAGCGACGCCGACCCGCCCGTCGGGGGGCACCCCGCCGATCACGCGACGCCGCTCGGGCCGTAGCGGCCACCGGCCGGCACCAGGGCGGCCGGACGGCGGCACCGAGCCGGCGGGCGGGGTCAGTCCGCGCCGAGCGCCGTCACCACCGGACCGGCCAGCGCCCGGCGGGCCGGCAACACCGAGGCGGCCAGCGCGGCGAGCACCGCCACGGCCAGGATCAGCCCCAGCCGTCCCCAGGGCAGCACCAACGTGAAGTCCCCGCCCACCCGGGCGACGAAGGCCACCGCCCCGGCGCTGACCCCGACGCCCAGTGCGATGCCGAGCAGCGCGCCGACCACTGCGGTCAGCACCGCCTCGACGGCCAGCAGCGCCCGCATCCGACCCCGGGACAGGCCCAGGGCGCGCAGCACCGCGTTCTCCCGGGTGCGTTCCACCACCGAGAGGCTGAGCGTGTTCGCGACACCGACCAGGGCGATCACCACCGCCAGGCCGAGCAGCGCGGTGACGAAGGCCAGCAGCATGTCCACCGTGCCGGTGAGCATCCTCTTGTAGGCCGCCTGGTCCAGCAGGTTCACGGTCGGATACCGGGCCACCACCGCCTCGACGGCGGCGCGGGCCTGCACGGCGGACACCCCGTCGGCCGGCTCCACCTCGGCCAGGTAGCCGCGTTCGGCGGGAAAGAGCGCGGTGAAGTCGGTGTCGGTCAGCTCGACGACGTGCCCTTCGGCAACGCCGACCGGGCTCGGCCCGACCACCTCGGCGGTGACCACGGCGGCCACCCGGAACGGACGCCCCGCCACGGTGACCGTCGACCCCACCCGCCAGCCCCGCGCGGCGGCCAACTCCCGGTGCACCAGCACCGCGCCCGGCCCCAGGTCGGCGACGTCCCCGGCGTCGACCCCGGTGAGGGTACGACGCACCAGCGCCGGATGCGCGGAGCGTAGCGCCACCCCGTCGACGACCCGGCCGCGCTGCTCGTGCACCACGCCCAGTTCCGGGCGCGCGGCCAACTCGGTGGCGACCCGGTCGGGCAGGTCATCACCGATGCCGGTGACCAGGTAGTCGACGCCGATCCGAGCGTCCACCGCCCGCTCGATGCCCACCTTGATACTGCCGGCACCGACCACGAACGCCGAGACCAACCCGATGCCGATCACCAGGGCGGTGGCGGTCGCGGACACCCGCCGGGGGTTGCGGGCCGCGTTGGCGACGGCGAGCGTGGCGGTGGCCCCGAGCAACGGTCGCAACGGTCGACCGAGCACCCGGACCAGCCGTGGCACCAGCACCGGACCGAACAGCACGATGCCGAAGAAGGCGAGCACCCCGCCCAGGGCGACCAGGGCGATCTGGCCGACGGCGGCGGCCCCGGCCAGCGCACCGACACCGACGGCACCGACCAGCGCGCCGAGCGCCAGCCGGACCCGCCCGGCACCCCGGGCCGGCTGTCCGGCGGCATCGGTGAGCGCGGCGATCGGCGGCACCCGGGTGCCCTGCCACGCCGGCACCAGTGCGGACCCGACGGTGACCACGGTGCCGAGCAGCAGGCTGAGCAGCACGGTCCGGGCGGTCAGCCTGAGGTCGCCGGAGATCGGCAGGTCGAGGCGCGGGGCCAGGGCCGTCGCCCCGGCGGCCAGACCGACGCCGAGCGCCACCCCGAGGGCCGAGCCGACCAGGCCGAGCGTCGCCGACTCCCCCAGGGCGGCCCGGAAGACCTGGCTCCGGCGGGCCCCCACCAGGCGCAACAGGGCCGTCCGCCGGGCCCGCTGGGCGAGCACGATGGCGAAGGTGTTGGCGATGACGAACCCGGCCACCACCACCGCCACCCCGGCGAAGGTGAGCAGCACCATGCCGAACTGGTCCAGGTCGCGGACCGCGTCGTCGACGGCCTCGTCCAGGATCTGCTGCCGCGACTTCACCGTGGCGTCCTCCCCGCCGACCGCCCCGGCCACCCGCGCGGCCAACGCCGACGCGGACGTGCCCGGCTCGGCGGCCACCATGATCCGGCCATAGCCCCGTTCCCCGCTGACCGCCAGGGCGTCCGCGCCGACCAGGCCGATGAACGGGCCACCGACGTCCCGCGTGGTGTCGGCCACGTCCACCGTGCCGACCAGGGTGTACGGCCGGGCCGGGCCGGTGGATCCGCCGACGGAGACCGGGGTGCCGAGGGCGAAGCCCTCCCGCGTGGCCGTCGGCGCGTCGAGGGCCACCTCACCGGGGCGGTCGGGCAGTCGGCCGGCCACCACATCGTACGAGCGCAGCGCCGGTTCGGTGGGGATGGCGGCGAGGACCGCGAAGCCGAGCACCCGGCGGCCGTCGGCACCGACCACCCCGGCGGAGGCGGTCAGCTCACCGGCGGCGGCGGCCACCCCGTCGACCGCACGGACCCGGTCGACCAGGGCCGGGGACAGGGCGCTCCCCCCGGCGTAGACACCGAGGTCGGTGTGCCGGTCGAAGGCACCGGCCCGTTCGTACGCCCCGGCCCGCATCCCGTCGGTGAGCATCAGCGTGCCGGCGACGAAGGCGACGCCGAGCACGATCGCCAGCGAGGACAGCAGCAGGCGCACCGCGTCGGCGCGCAACGTGCGCAGGGTCAGCCGCCACATCCCGGTCACCGCCGGTCGAGGGCGACGGTCGCGAACCCGGCGGGCCGGCCGGACACTGGCACCACGGGCCCGACGGGCACTGGCACTGCGGACCGGACGGACGCTGGCACCGCAGGCCCGACGGGCACTGGCACCACGGGCCGGACAGGAGCGAACGCAGCGGGCCGGACGGGCGTGCGGCGGCCGGTAGCGGGCCGGCCGGGCCGGTGCACATCGGCGGTGGGTGGGACTGGCGCGGGGCGGCCGGCGGCCGGACGGACGGTGCTGGGGACGGACATGGAGACTCCCGGTCGGCGTGGTGCAGGGTCCCCACCGACGCTAGGCAGCGCAAGACCGGCCGGCGTCCACCCGGCCGCTCGGGTCGACTCCCCCGCAGGTCGTCCCCCACCGGGGCAACCCGTACGACCCAGGTCGTACCCCGGCTCAGCCGCCCGGGGTGACCAGGCCGCTCTCGTACGCCAGGACCACCACCTGGACCCGGTCGCGGAGCTGGAGCTTGGCCAGGATCCGGCCGACGTGGGTCTTCACGGTCGCCTCGGCGACGTGCACCCGGGCGGCGATCTCGGCGTTGGCCAGCCCCTGGGCGACCAGCAGCAGGATCTCCCGTTCCCGGTCGGTGAGCTGGGCCAGTCGCGGGTCCTCGGCGGGGGCGGGGCCGAGCCGGTCGGCGAACCGGTCCAGCAGCCGGCGGGTGATCGACGGGGCGACCACCGAGTCGCCCTCGGCGACCACCCGGATGGCCGCCAGCAGCTCCTCCGGGGGCACGTTCTTGAGCAGGAAACCGCTGGCCCCGGCCCGCAGGGCGGCGAACGCGTCCGCCTCCGTGTCGAAGGTGGTGAGCACCAGCACCCGGGGCCGACCGTCGGTGGAGGCGGCGCAGATCCGGCGGGTCGCCTCCACCCCGTCCATGGTCGGCATCCGCAGGTCCATCACCACCACGTCGGCCTCGACCCGGGCCAGCACCCGCAGCGCGTCCGCCCCGTCGATCGCCTCACCGACGACCGCCAGGTCGGGTTGGGAGTCGAGCACCATCCGGAAGCCGGCCCGCACCAGCGCCTGGTCGTCCACGATCACCACTCGCACCGTCATACCGCGATCACCTCCGGGTCCGGGGTCGACGGTAGCGGCAGCCGCACCTCGACCTGCCACCCACCACCGGTACGGGGGCCGGCGGTGAGTCGGCCGTCGTACACGCCGACCCGCTCGCGCATCCCGACCAGGCCGTGGCCGCCGGAGGGCGCCGGCCGGGCCGGCGGGCGTCCGCGCCCGTCGTCGCTCACCCGGACCACCAGGTCGTCGTCGACGCCGAGCGCCACCGTGACGTCCGCGCCGACCCCGGCGTGCTTGAGGGCGTTGGTGAGGGCCTCCTGCACCACCCGGTAGACGGTCAGGTCGAGCCCGGGTGGCAGGGTGGCCGGCACGTCCTCGGCCCGGTACCGGACCCGCAGGCCGGCGTCGCGGAACCGGCCCACCAGCGCGGGCAGCTCGGCGACGGTGGCCCGGCGGCGTTCCGGGTCGGTGTTGGGGGTGGTCGCACCGGCACCGGTGGTCGGCTCCGGCGGGCTGGGCTCGCGCAACACGTCGACCAGCCGACGCATCTCCTCCAGGGCCTGCCGGCCGGTGTCGGCCACGACCTTCACCGCGTGCCGGGCGGTCTCCGGGTCCCGGTCGAACAGCAGCCGGGCCCCGTCGGCCTGCACGATCATCACCGCCATGCTGTGCGCCACCACGTCGTGCAGCTCGCGGGCGATCCGGGCCCGTTCGCCGACCACCGCCGCGCGGGCCTCGGCCTCCCGCTCACGTTCCAGGGTGGCGGCCCGTTCCTCCAGGCTGAGCACGTAGAGCCGGCGGGTACGAACGTTCAGCGCGGCCAGCCACACCCCGCCGGTGATCAGCCCGAAGTAGATCGCGGTGGCCCACCAGGCGACGTTGGACTGGGCCTGCGAGGCGGCCAGCAGCACGCCGACGGCGGCGACGGCACCGGCCACCATGCCGTCGCGCAGCCGGTCGGCGTACTTGACCACGCTGTAGAGGGCGATCAGCACGGCGACGTCGTAGGCCAGCGGACCCCAGCCCGCGACCACCTGGGTCAACGCCAGCACGGCGACCACCGTCGCGACCAGCGACGGGTGGCCGCGCCGGAACAGCAGGGCCACCGCCATGCCCAGGCCGACCAGGGCGGCCCACCAGCCACCGGGCTGGGCTGACATCCCGGGCTGGGACGCCGCTGTGACCAGGGTGAAGAGCACCACCAGCGCGCTGACGCAGACGTCGAAGGCGACGCCGCGCAGCGGGCGACCGAAGAGGGTACGGCTCACGGTGACCGAGCGTAGTGCCCCGTTCGGCGTCGATGCGGGCCTGCCGGCCGAACAGGGCTCAGACCAGCTCGCGCAGCCGGGCGATCTCCACGGTCTGCTCGGTCGCCACCGCGTTGGCGAACTCGTTGAGCTGCTGGTCGACACCGGCGGAGAGTAGCTGGGTGGCCATCGTCACCGCGCCCTCGTGGTGGGCGGTCATCAGCTGGACGAAGAGCCGGTCGAAGGCGACGCCCCGGGCGGCGGTGAGCTGCCGGACCGCCTCGGGGGACTGCATGCCCGGCATCCGGCCGTGATCGTGGCCGGGTTCCTCGGCGGCCAGGCCACGGGCGTCGAGCCAGCCGCGCAGCAGCCCGACCTCGGGTCCCTGCGCACCCCGGATCCGGGCGGCGATCGCCTTGACCTGGGCGCTGACGGCCCGGTCGGGGGCGAGCGCGGCCAACTGGAGGGCCTGTTGGTGGTGCGGGATCATCATCCGCACGAACCAGACGTCGAGGGTGTTGTAGCGAGGGGCGCCGGTGTCGCGGACGTCCTGCGCGGGCCGGGTCGCGGCGGGCTCCCCCGGCCGGCCGGGCACGATCACCGCAGGGGCGTCCGCCGGGAGGGTCGGAGTCGGCGCGGCCGTGCGGCCTGCGGCTGCCGGGGTCGACCCGCCGTCGGGGCGCAGGGCCAGCACGACCGCCAGCAGGACGACGGCGGCGACTGTGACGGCGAGCAGGGTCCGTCCACGGCGGCCGGTCATGCGACTCCCCCTCCGATCGAGGTCGTCGCGATCGTATCCATTCACCAAGGCGGATTGATGTGACCCAGATCACATCAACTGTCATCACTGGCCGGTAAGGTGTCTGATACGCATCGTCCCCTTTCGAAGGGTTCCGCCGATGATCAGGTTCTCCCTGCCCCGACGACGGCAGCTGAAGATCGTCAGCGTGGTCGCCGCCGGTCTGCTGGTGGCGAGCGTCGCCACCAGCCCGGCGAGCAACGCCGCACCGGCCACCGCGACGGAGGGCGTGACCCCGGCGGCCCCGGGCCTCGCCGTCGACGAGATCTCCAGCAGCCCCAACCTGCGCCAGGTGGCCAACCTGCCCAAGCAGGCCCCGTTCGACACCACCAGCGCGCTCGGCACCGACATGGCCTTCCAGGACCGGTACGCCTTCGTCGGCAACTACAACGGCTTCGTCATCTACGACATCGGCCGCCCCAGCGCCCCCAAGATCGTGTCGCAGGTGCTCTGCGCCGGCTCGCAGAACGACATCTCGGTCTACGGCAACCTGCTCTTCCTCTCCACCGACTCGTCCCGCACCGACGACTCCTGCAACAGCGTCGCGCAGCCGGCGACGGTGAAGGAGTCCTGGGAGGGCATCAAGGTCTTCGACATCAGTGACAAGGCCGCTCCGCGTTACATCAAGTCGGTGGAGACCGCCTGCGGTTCACACACCCACACCCTCGTCCCGGGCAAGGACCGCAAGACCGTCTACCTGTACGTGTCGTCGTACAGCCCCCGGGCGGACTTCCCCGACTGCCAGCCGCCGCACGACTCGATCTCGATCGTCAAGGTCCCGGTGAAGAAGCCGACCGAGGCGGCCGTGGTGGCCACCCCGAACCTCTTCCCGGACGGTGGCTACGAGGGCATCCCCGGTCAGACCTCGGCCACCTCCGGTTGCCACGACATCACCGCCTACCCGGCCAAGGACCTGGCCGCCGGTGCCTGCATGGGCGACGGCGTCCTGCTGGACATCCGCAACCGCGAGGCGCCCCGGGTGATCAACCGGGTCCGGGACACGGTCAACTTCGCGTTCTGGCACTCGGCGACGTTCAACAACGCCGGGACCAAGGTGGTCTTCACCGACGAACTCGGCGGCGGCGGCGCGGCCACCTGCAACGAGATCGTCGGCCCGCAGCGGGGCGCGGACGCCATCTACGACATCACCGGCCGTGGTGACGCCCGGGCAATGGTCTTCCGCAGCTACTTCAAGATTCCCCGCACCAACGCCGACACCGAGAACTGCGTGGCCCACAACGGCTCGCTGATCCCGGTCCTCGGCAAGGACGTCATGGTGCAGGCGTGGTACCAGGGCGGGGTCTCGGTCTGGGACTTCACCGACTCGACCCGCCCGAAGGAGATCGGCTTCTGGGAGCGGGGGCCGCTGTCGGACACCCAGCTCACCACCGGTGGCGCCTGGTCGACCTACTACTACAACGGGCACATCTACTCCAGCGACATCCAGAAGGGCCTGGACGTGCTCAAGCTCAACGACTGGCGGACCTGGACGGCCGATCTGGTCCGGGTCCCCGAGCTGAACGTGCAGACCCAGGCCGGCTACCTCAGCTGGTAACCCGACCCACCGACGACGAACGGCCCGGCCCCCTGGGGCCGGGCCGTTCGTGGCCCGGAGACGCCGTGGGTGAAGGGGTCAGCGGATCGGCAACTGGTAACGGCGCTCCTGGCCACCGCCGGCCACGGTGACCAGCCGGACCTCACCGTCTCGCAGGCCGTACGTCACCGACCAGCGGGTGTGCCCCTGCCGGACCTGGTCCAGCAGGCGCAATGCCGCCGCCGGTTCGACCCGGCCGTCGGCCCGGTCCAGCGCCGCCGCGAGGACGCCGTAGCGGTGGTCACGGCGACGCTGCTGCTCCGGTACGTCGACCACCGGCACATTGGTCAGCGCCTGCCACCGCCCCTGCGTCCGCTGCACCCGCATCGTCCCGTCGACGAACTCGACCACCGCCGACCGGCCGCCCGCGTCGGCGAGCAGGTAGTGCAGCGGCGGCCCGCCGTCGAAGTCGAGGTTGTGCCGGCCGAATAGCGCCACCGCCTCGTCCACCGTGGCCGCCCGGTCCAGCACCAGCCGCAGAATGCGCACCGACCCGACGGTGGGCCGCCCCGGCACCGGCTCGGCCGTCGCGTTGTCGTCGGCGGCCAGCCCGACGGCCAGCCCCCGCTCGTTCATCCCGTCGAAAGGCAGCAGCGGCGCGTCGAGCAACCGACGGTCCCCGGTCGGGTCCGGGCCCACCCCGAGATAGGAGAGGTCGACCAGGGAGACCGAGGCGTAGCCCTCGGGCGGGTCGGTGCGCAGCACCATCGCCGGGTTGGCGTCCCAGTCGAAGTTGCGGGCGAACAGCGGCCGGGCCGGGTCGCCGGAGGCGGCGAAGAGGGAGCAACCGAACGGGCCGGTCTCCGGCCGGGCGTCGGTGCCCACCGTCGGGTCGTACCCGCCGACGTAGGTCATCTCGTAGAGCGGCAGGTCGTCGACCTTGCGCAGGCTGTCCAGCGTCCGCCGGGCCTGCTCCGGGTCCTGTCGGGAGGCGACCGGCGGGCTCGCGGCGCCCCGGTCGGTCGAGGTCGGGCCGGTGGGGGCCGAGCCGGTCGGGTTCCCCTCGGCACAGCCGGTGGTGACGAGCAACAGGGCCAGTCCGGCCCCCAGCAGCATCCTGCGCATATCTCCTGAACGCTAGGGCAGGCATGGCGGGATGTCCACCGTGACCGTTGGCCGTCGGCGGCACCGGCGGTGCGGTCGGCGTGCGGGCGCTCCCGGCGGACCGGCGCGGAACCGCCCGGGGGTGCGGGTCACCGGAGGGTGCGCGGCTCGCCGGAGGGTGCGGCTCGCCGGAGAGTGCGCGGGTCGCCGGGAGCGGCGGGTGGGCAGTTCCGGCGGACCGGCGTCGGACCTGGGCCGGCTGTGCGAGGATCGTGCGCCGTGACACCTGCCGGCGGGACACCGCCCGTCCCGACCGACCGCCCCCGCCGTCCGAGGCTGCACCCGCTGGACCGGGTGGCGATCGGACTGGCCCTGCTGGGCCTCGGCGCGGTGGTCACCGGGCTGCTCCCCCGGGCCGACGCCGCAGCGACGCTGCACCGCGTCCTGCCGCTGCTGCTCTTCCTCGGCGCGGTGGTGGTGCTCGCCGAGTTGACCGCCGTCGCCGGCGTGTTCGACGTGCTGGCCACCCGGCTGGCGATCGTCGCCCGGGGCAGCTTCGCCGCCCTGTTCCTGCTCTGCGTCGGGTTCGCCTCGCTCACCACCATCGCCCTCAACCTGGACACCACCGCGGTCCTGCTCACCCCGGTGATGATCGCGCTGGCCCGCAAGCTGGGTGTCGCCCCGGGGCCGCTGGCGATGACCACGGTCTGGCTGGCCAACACCGCCAGCCTGCTGCTGCCGGTGTCGAACCTGACCAACCTGCTCGCCGCCGACCGGATCGCCCTGGCCCCGGCGGCGTACGCGGCCAGGATGGCGCTGCCGCAGGTCGCGGCGATCGGGGTGACCATGGCGGGGCTGTGGCTCTGGTACTGGCGGCGGGGTCGACGCGACGCCGAGCGGTTCACCCCTCCCCCACCGTACCGGCCGGCGGACCGGCTGCTGTTCGGCACGGCGGTCGCCGGCTGCCTGCTGCTCGTCGGCGGCATCCTGGCCGGGGTGGAGATCGGCGTCGCCGCCGCCGTCGCCGCCGGCCTGGTGGTGCTCGGCTTCCTGGTCCGGTCCCGACGTACCCTGCGCCCGGCACTGCTGCCCTGGCGGCTGCTGGTCTTCGTGACCGGCCTGTTCCTGGTGGTGCAGACCCTCGGCCGGCACGGGCTGGACGACCTGGTGTCGGTGCTGCTCGGGGACGCCGGTGGCACGGTGGGGGCGCTGCGGGCCGGTGGCACCGGCGCGTTCCTGGCCAACCTGGTCAACAACCTGCCCGCCTACCTGGCCGGGGAGGCGGTGCTCCCGCCCGGCGACGAGACCCGGCTGCTGGCGCTGCTGATCGGCACCAACGTCGGCCCGCTGGCGGTGCCGTGGGCGTCGCTGGCGACCCTGCTGTGGTTCGAGCGGTGCCGGGCCGCCGGGGTGACCGTGCCGTGGGGCCGGTTCGTGGCGACCAGCGCGGTGGTCGCGGTGCTCGCCACGGTCGCCGCGGTGCTCGCCCTGCTGGTGGTCGGCTGACCGGCGACCCGACGATCCGGCCGTCCGGCGTGGTGGGGCGGTACGTCCGGCCGTCAGACCCCCATCTCGGCCTCGTACGCCGAGCGCAGCCGGGCCTGGGCGGCGGGGGCCAGGCAGACGTGCCAGGCCGGCCCCTCGTCGATGACGTTCAGTTCACCGGCGGCCTGCCGGGCCAGCAGGATCTCGGCCAGCACGTCCCGCGCGCCGAACCGGGCGTACCAGGCCAGTTCCAGGTCCACCGCCCAGCCGAGGCAGTGGCCGCTGGGGAGCATGGCCGGGTACCCGAGCCGACGCAACCGGTACTGGTGTTCGGCGCTGTGGGCCAGGCTGGTCACCCACAGCGGCGGGGTGCCCGGCGGGGCGGACCGGGCGAACTCCCGGGCCAGGTCGTTGAGGAGCGCGACGATCTCCCGGCGGGTCCGCCGGAACGGCACCCCGGTGGTGCGGGGGGTGGCCTCCGGCAGCAACCGGCGGCGCACGGCGTGGACGCCGCGGCCGAGGGCGCCCGCCGGCTGCTCCCGGTAGCGGAAGCCGAGCAGCCCGCGACGGCGCAGCCACTCCAGGTCGATCAGGTCGGGGTGCGTGTCGACCTGTTCGTCGGTGCGCAGGAGCGGGGCGTCCCGCCACCACACGAGGTCGATGCGGGAGAGCAGGTAGATCCGGACCAGCGCGGTCAGGTCGGCGGCCGAGGTGCGGTCGTCGGGCTGGTGCCGGGCCAACTCCAGCAGCAGGGTCTCCCGGGCGCCGAGCACGCCCTGGTCGGTGGCGTCGAGCACGTCGGCGATGGCCGGTTCGTGCAGCCGCTGGTCGAGCAGCACCTGACGGGCGGCGGTGGCGGCGGTGCCGGCCAGCGCGCCCACCTCGACCAGCAACTCCGCGACCGCTTCCCGGTAGGCGTCGAGGTCGGGGGCGGCCGGCCGGAGGGCACGCGTCGGGACGGGCGTCCGCCGAGCCGGGGCGGGCGGGGTGACGCCGGGCTGGGGGCCGGGGCTTCGGCTGGGCACGCGCATGGTCAGTCCTCTCCCGGTACGCCACGGTGCGGATGAACCTGAAGGCACCGTAAACGCTGTGAACCGGTAAAGAACGAGCATTTGCCCCAGGACCCCCTAAGGGCGACGGGTGGATCGGGAAGCGGGCCGCCGCGCCATCTTCACCACGTCGTATGCACCGTTGCAGCACGGACTCCCACACTCACCGCCCCACCGACACCACCGAGGCAGGTCCGATGAACTCCCTCCGCCGCGGCGGCGTGCTCGCCGCCGTACTGCTGCTGGCTCCGACGGCCGGAACTGGGCCCGGGGTGGGGTGGGGACCTTCCCCGCCGACACCACCCCCCGGATCGGGCTGGTGGCACACGGCGGCGTCGATCCGGCGGTCACCGCCGTCTTCGACCCCCTGCGGTGCCACCGCTGACGCGTCGGGCCGCCCGTCGGTGACGACGGGCGGCCCGACGCCACCGGCGACCACCCCGGGGCCGCCCGCCGGTGTGGAGCGGGCGGCCCCGGGTGGTCGGGGAGATCAGCGCAGCGTGCAGGCCGTCCCGTTCACGGCGAACCCGGTCGGGGTCGGGTTCGCGCCGCTGTAGGTGGCGTTGAATCCGAGGTTGACCGAGCCGTTCGGGGCGACCGCGCCGTTGTAGCTCTCGTTGGTCACCGTCACCTCGCTGCCGCTCTGGCTGAACCGGCCCGACCAGCCCTGGCTGATCTGCTGGTTGCCGGTGAACCGGAAGGTCAACCGCCACGACGACCAGGCGGCGGCGCTGGTGTTGGCCACCGTGACGCTGCCGGTGAACCCGGTGCTCCAGCTGTTCGCCGAGTACGTCACCGCGCACCCGCCGGCTGGCGGCGGCGTGGTGGTGGGCGGGGGCGGCGTGGTGGTCGGCGGGGGCGGCGTGGTGGTCGGCGGCGGCGTCACCGTGGGGGTCGGCGTCGGGTCCGGCCCGGTGCCGGTGCCGGCCTGCTCGGCCGCCCAGTGCACCAACCAGGCCATCGCCGAGTTCCAGTTGATCGCCACCTCGTTGACCGAGTACGCCCCGATGTCGTCGATGAAGCACTTCTGCGGCTTGCAGCCGGCGAGCTGGGCCTGCACGACCGGGTCCTGCAACTCGCTGTTCGGGCCGCCGGAGAGCGAACCGGGCGGCGCGGTGGGCAGCGAACCGTCGTTCTGGTTGGCCCAGAACCGGTGGTGCAGGTTGCGCACCGGCTTGTCCCCGTAGCCGGCCACGTAGGACTGGTTGAGCGGGTTGCGGCCGAGCAGGTAGTCGTAGGCGGCGTAGGCCCCGTTGCGGTACCGCGCCGTGCCGGTCAGGTCGAACGCCATGGCGAGCACGTTGGCGTTGTTGGCGACCGCGCCGTTGGAACCCCAGTAGTACGTGCCGTTGCCGCTGCCCGGGGCCGGGTAGCCCTGGTTGGCGGTCTGGGCGAGCATCCGGTCGGCGAAGCCGACGATCGCCGACCGGATCGCGCTCACGTCGCCGCTGGCCAGGCCGGTCGGCACCAGCACGAGGGTGGTGTCACCCAGCCCGGCCGTCCAGCTCCAGTCGTACGCGCCCCGGGTGAAGCCGGCGCCCCGGGCGTGCGGGGAGCCGCTCAGGTCGTTGCGGTAGCCCGTCGAGCCGGTGGTGGCGTACAGCTCGGCCGCCGCCCAGTAGAACTCGTCGCTGACGGTGTTGTCCTCGTACGCGCCGCCGCCGGTGTTGTCGGTGGCGGGGGCGAGCCGGTTCGGGTTGGCCTTCGCCGCGGCGTACGCCTTCTCGGCGGCAGCCAGGGCCCGGGAGGCGAAGGAGGCGTCGAACGGCTTCCACAGCCGGGACGCCTGGGCGGCCACCGCCGCCATGTTGAGGGTGGCGGCGGTGCTCACCGGGGAGAGCAGCCGGGGCTCGCTGTCCAGCTCGGGACGGGTGGGCAGCGCGGTCCAGTTCTGGTCGTGGATCTTGTGGTGCACCATGCCGGCGTTGGTCCGGCCGGCCGGCACCTGCATCTTGAGCAGGAACTCCAGCTCCCAGCGGGCCTCGTCGAGCACGTCCGGCACCCCGTTGGCGCGCTCGGGGATGGCCAGCGTGCCGTCGGCGACGGCGGAACGGTCGGCCCCGGTCACGTACAGCGTGCGCTCGTAGATGTTCTGCAGCTGCCAGGTGGCTAGGCCGCCGTTGACCACGTACTTGCCCTGGTCACCGGCGTCGTACCAGCCGCCGCGCACGTCCAGCGTGTAACCGCAGGAGGTGCGGCATGGCACGTTGTTGTCACCCCGGTTCGGGGCGACGTTGACGTGCCCGGCCGGGCGGGCGTAGCGGGAACCGACGTACTGGGCGTCGATCGGGGTGCCGCTGCGCTGGTGGTAGAAGAACGCCAGCGAGTCACCGCGCAGCCGGCGCACCGGGTCGGCGGAGATGTCGAACGGGTAGCTGTTGCTCCCGCCGACCGACAGCACGTAGCCCGTGCCCGGGGTGTCATAGGCGGAGAAGTCCGCGATGTGCACGGAGTCGCCGGAGAGCGTGTCGGCTCCCCGTACCGTGGTCTGCCCGGACGCCACCGTGGCACCGGCGGCGTTGCGCAACGTCCAGCCGATCGGGGCGTTCGCGGAGTTCACGACGGTGGCCTGCTTGGGCAGCCCCGGCACGTAGGCGACCTGGTTGACCTTGACCGGTGAGCCGGGATCGGGGGCGGCGGAGGCGAGCTGCGGCACTGCCGCGAGCCCACCGAGGGCGAGCAGGGCGGCGGCCGTGAACGCGAGGGGACGCCGTCGGAATTGGTGGGGCATGGGGCCTCTTCCGGTGGTGATGACAGTGACCACCCGACCGGCCCAGCGCAGCGGGCATCCGCCGGGCGGTCGGGGGACCGTCGACGGGAGCGCTCCGCCCACCATAGACCAGCATCAGTCTGCCGGGAAGTCACCACCCACCGGGTGGACCGTCCGGGTGTCGCCGTCGTAACTGCGCGCCGCCACGAACCGACCCTCCGGCCGGTCGCCGCCGACCACCGCGCGGGCCCGCCGCCGGTCGTGGTCCCGGAAGCGCAGCGCGAGGCTCAGGTGCGGGACCCAGCGGCCCGGGGCGTGCCAGGGCCGCTGGCCGCCCGCGTCGTCGAGCGCCGCCCAGACGGCCCCGTGCAGGGCGGTCAGCTCCGGCGTGGGCCGGACCAACCAGACCAGCGGCGCGCTGCCGTCGAGCACCGTCACCCGCTCCAGCCGGACCGGCAGGGGCAGCGCGGCGTCGAAGCGCCCGGCGATCCGGTCGACCGCGCCGGGCGGGAATGCCTCGACGGCGGCCAGGGTCAGGTGCGGCCGGTTCGTCGGATGACCGTGCCGGGCCAGGCTGGGCAGCCCCGCCCCGGCCAACCTGTCCCAGGCGGCGCGGACCGTCTCCTCCAGCACCGGGCAGCAGAGCAGCTCGACCGTGCGCACACCCGTCAGGCTATCCGGCAGACGCCGGGAGCCAGCCGGCCTCCCGGGCGGTCCGGGCCGCCCCGGCACGGTCGGTCGCGCCGCGCCGCGCCTGCGGACCGCCGTCGGGTGGTGGCGAGGGCGTACGGCGTACGCGACCTCGTCATCGGGGTGCCCTGCCCTGCACCCCGTGGCCTGAACGGGTCCGCCGCCGTTGTGCCGACCGGCACGGTTGTGCCGGTCGGCGCAGCGGCCCGACGGGGGTGATGGAAAACTTTGCCCCATGAGTTCCGCACCTACACCGACCGACCTCTCCGCTCCCGACGATTCCGACGGCGGGCCCGCCTTCGTCGATCTCGGGCTGCGCGCCGAGCTGTTAGGCGCCCTCTCCGCGCTCGGCTACGAGGAGCCCACCCCGATCCAACGGGAGGCGATCCCGCTGCTGCTGGCCGGCCGGGACCTGCTCGGGCAGGCGGCGACCGGTACGGGCAAGACCGCCGCGTTCGCCCTGCCCCTGTTGCAGCGGATGCCGGACGACCGCCGTGGCGGTGACCCGGTGTCGCTGGTGCTGGTACCCACCCGGGAACTGGCCGTGCAGGTCTCTGAGGCGTTCCACCGGTACGGCAAGGATCTCGGTGCCCGGGTGCTGCCGATCTACGGCGGCCAGCCGATCGGCCGCCAACTGCGCGCCCTGGACCTGGGCGTGGACGTGGTGGTGGCGACCCCGGGCCGGGCGCTGGACCACATCGCCCGGGGCACCCTGCGGCTGGGTTCGCTGGCCACGGTGGTGCTGGACGAGGCCGACGAGATGCTCGACATGGGCTTCGCCGAGGACATCGAGGCGATCCTGGAGCACGCGCCCGCCGAGCGTCAGACGGTGCTCTTCTCGGCGACCATGCCGGCCCGGATCGACGGCCTGGCCCGCAAGCACCTGACCGACCCGGAGCGGATCCAGATCGGGCGGGAGCAGCCGGTGGCCGGGGAGGCGCCCCGGGTCCGGCAGAGCGCGTACATCGTCACCCGGGCGCACAAGCCGGCGGTGCTGGGTCGGGTGCTGGACGTGGAGTCCCCGACGGCGGCGATCGTGTTCTGCCGCAGCCGGGAGGAGGTGGACCGGCTCACCGAGACGATGAACGGGCGTGGCTACCGGGCCGAGGCGCTGCACGGCGGGATGAGCCAGGAGCAGCGGGACCGGGTGATGGGGCGGCTGCGCGCCGGCACCGCCGACCTGCTGGTGGCCACCGACGTGGCGGCCCGCGGGCTGGACGTCGAGCAGCTCACCCACGTGGTCAACTACGACGTGCCGTCGGCTCCGGAGTCGTACGTGCACCGGATCGGCCGGGTGGGTCGGGCCGGTCGGGAGGGGGTGGCGATCACCCTCGCCGAGCCCCGGGAGCACCGGATGCTCAAGACCATCGAGCGGGTCACCGGTCAGCGGATCGACATCGACAAGATTCCCACGGTGGCCGACCTGCGGACCCGACGGATGGCGCTGACCCAGGCGGCGCTGCGGGAGAGCCTGCTGGAGGACGACCTGGACCCGTTCCGGGTGATCGTCGAGTCCCTGTCGGACGAGTTCGACCTGATGGAGGTGGCGCTGGCAGCCGTCAAGCTGGCCCACGAGGCGGCCCTGCCCGGCTCCGACGACGAGGAGGAGATCCCGCAGGTGGCGGTCCGCGCGCCCCGGGAGTCCCGACCCGGGTTCGAGGGCCGGGGCGGGGACCGGCGCGGCGGTGGCAGCCGGCCGCGCACGGGCGGCACCGCGCAGGTCTTCATCGGCCTGGGTCGCCGCGCCGGGGTCCGCCCGCAGGACCTGGTCGGTGCGATCACCGGCGAGACCCGGGTGAGCGGCCGGGACATCGGCTCGATCGAGATCGCCGACCGGTTCTCCCTGGTGGAGGTGCCGCTGGGCGTCGCCGACGAGGTGATCGCGGGGCTGCGTAACAGCACCATCAAGGGTCGTAAGGCGACCGTGCGGCGCGACCGCGGCGGCGAGGGGAACTGACCCGACACGCGACACCGGCCCGCACCCCCGGACGGGGGCGCGGGCCGGTCGCGTTGCTCAGAGCGGGTACGGCCCGAAGCGGCCCCAGGCGACGATCGCCGCCAGGATCAGCAGCACCACGGTCATCGCGGTGCCGGGGCGTTCCTTGGCCCGGGCGTGCACGACGACCGCGCCGAGCATCACGATCACCAGCCCGACGGCGGCCAGCGGGGTGAGCACCGTGGCGATGCCGGTGAGGCCGGGCAGGACCAGCCCGAGCGCGGCCAGCACCTCGACCGCGCCGAGCGCCTTGACCTGGGTGAGCGGGACGTTCTCCACCCAGCCCATCCGGTCGCGCAGCTTCTCCTTGGGCTGGGTGAGCTTGGTCAGTCCCGCGCCGGCGAAGAGCGCGGCGAGCAGGATCTGCAGGATCCACAGGAACACGTTCATGGGCGGTCGCCTCCGGGGGGTGCCACCGTTCGGTGGCGGATGCGGGAAGGGGAAGGGTCAGGCTACGGCCCCGGCCGGCCCCCGACGCCCGGTGGGACGTCGGGGGCCGCGGTGGCCGGGGTGCACGTGTGGTCACCGACCTAGCGGGCGGCCGCGTTGTGGGAGCCGCCGGACGGGGCCGGTCAGGCGGCGCCGACCGGCCGACCGCCGAGTACCTCCGCGTCGATCTCGGCCGGCCGCAACGCCAGGGCGAGCACGTCGGCGACGTCGGCCAGGGTGTGCACGGTCAGCGCCTCGCGGACCTCGGTGGGCAGGTCGTCGAGGTCCGGCTCGTTGCGGGCCGGGATGATCACCTCGGTCAGGCCGGCCCGGTGCGCGGCGAGCAGTTTCTGCTTCACCCCGCCGATGGGCAGCACCCGCCCGGAGAGCGTCACCTCACCGGTCATCCCGAACTCGGGGCGTACCGGCCGGCCGGTCACCAGGGAGGCCAGCGCGGTGACCATGGTGATGCCGGCGCTCGGGCCGTCCTTGGGCACCGCACCCGCCGGCACGTGCAGGTGGATCCGGCCTCCGGCGAGGACGTTCGGGTCGAGGCCGTACCGCCGCCCGTTGGCCCGCAGGTAGGACCACGCGATGTGCGCAGACTCCTTCATCACGTCGCCGAGCTGCCCGGTCAGGGTCAACCCGGGCTCACCCGCCATGCTGGTGGCCTCGATGAAGAGCACGTCACCACCCGCGCCGGTGACCGCCAGCCCGGTGGCGACGCCGGGCACCGCCGTCCGCTCCGCCGACTCCGGGGTGAACTTCGGCCGGCCCAGGTAGCGGGCCAGGTTGCCGGTGTCCACCTCGACCGGTGCCGGGTCGGTTGCCAGGGCGACGGCGACCTTGCGCAGGATCTTGGCCAGGGCCCGTTCGAGCTGCCGGACGCCGGCCTCCCGGGTGTGCTCCCCCGCGATCCGGGCGAGCGCCTCGTCGGCCACGGTGACCTCATCGGTGGTCAGCCCGGCCCGCTGGAGCTGCCGGGGCAGCAGGTGGTCGCGGGCGATGGCGACCTTCTCGTCCTCGGTGTACCCGTCCAGAGTGACCAGCTCCATCCGGTCCAGCAGCGGGCCGGGAACGGCCTCCACCACGTTGGCGGTGGCCAGGAAGAGCACGTCGGACAGGTCGAGGTCGACCTCCAGGTAGTGGTCCCGGAAGGTGTGGTTCTGTGCCGGGTCGAGCACCTCCAGCAGGGCGGCGGCCGGGTCCCCGGCGTACCCGACGGCCAGCTTGTCGACCTCGTCGAGGAGCACCACCGGGTTCATCGAGCCGGCCTCGCGCAGCGCGCGGACGATCCGGCCGGGCAACGCCCCGACGTAGGTGCGCCGGTGGCCACGGATCTCGGCCTCGTCGCGGACGCCGCCGAGGGAGACCCGGACGAAGTTGCGGCCCAGGGCACGGGCCACCGACTCGCCGAGGCTGGTCTTGCCGACACCGGGCGGGCCGGCGAGGGCCAGCACCGCGCCGGAACCGCGCCCGCCGACCACCCCGAGGTTGCGCTCGGCGCGGCGGTTGCGCACCGCGAGGTGTTCCAGGATGCGGTCCTTCACGTCGGCCAGGCCGGCGTGGTCGGCGTCGAGCACCGCCCGGGCCGCCGCCAGGTCGGTGTTGTCCTCGGTACGCGTGCTCCACGGCATCTCCAGCACCGTGTCCAGCCAGGTCCTGATCCAGCCCGCCTCCGGGGAGGCGTCGCTGGCCCGTTCCAGCTTGCCGACCTCGCGCAGCGCCGCCTCGCGGACCGTCTCCGGCAGGTCGGCGGTCTCGACCCGGGCCCGGTAGTCGGCGGAGCCGTCCGGCTCGTCCTCGCCCAGTTCCTTGCGGATCGCGGCGAGCTGCTGGCGGAGCAGGAACTCCCGCTGGGATTTCTCCAGCCCCTCCCGGACGTCGCTGGTGATCTGCTCGGTGACCTCCTGCTCGGCCAGGTGCTCCTTCACCCAGCCGACGAGCAGGTCCAGCCGGGCGGTGACGTCCGCCGCGGCGAGCAGTTCGGTCTTCTGTGCCAGGCTGAGCCAGGGCGCGTAACCCGCCGCGTCGGCCAGTTCGGACAGGTCGGTCATCCGCTCCATCGCGTCGATGACCTGCCAGGCGCCCCGCTGCTGCAGGACCGAGGTCATCAGGGCGCGGTATTCCCGGGCCAGGTCGCGGGCGCGACCGGCGGGGGCGGGTTCGTCGAGTCGGGTGGCCTCCACCCAGAGGGCGGCGCCGGGCCCGGGGACCCCGGAGCCGATCCGGGCGCGGGCCAGGCCGCGCACCACGGCGGCGGGTTCACCGTCGGGGAGCCGGCCCACCTTCTCGATGGTGGCGATCGTGCCCACGGGGCCGTACTCGCCGTCGATGCGGGGCACGGCGAGCAGGCTCTTGTCGCCGCTGGCCCGGGCGGCGTCGATCGCCGCCTGGGTGGTCGGGTCGAGGGTCACCGGGATGACCATGCCGGGAAGCAGGACGACGTCGGTCAGCGGAAGTACCGGAAGGGTTGCCATCGGACACCTGCCATCGCGTTGAGGTTGAGCGTGTCTCACTCAAGTCACAAACCGTTCCCCGTGTTCCTCGGTGTGACCCAGGACACATCCCGCCCGTGCCGCCGCCACCCGCCAGCATTGGCCGGACCCGAATTTCCCAGGATTGACCCGACCCGCCAAATGAAAGAGAGGCGTATTGTTGCGGATTTGCCGTCAGATACGTCAAACTCTTAGCACACCCCGCTCAACACAGGGAGTAATGGCGATGGCAAGGAAAGTAATCACCGTTCTGACCGACGACCTCGACGGCGGAAAGGCCGATCGGACCGTCGAGTTCAGCCTGGACGGGGCGGCGTACACCATCGATCTCTCCGACGAGAACGTGGGGGTGCTGCGCAAGGCGCTCGACGCCTACATCGCCGCTGGCCGTCGAATGGGGCGAGGTGCGGTCGAGGCCGGTCGCCCGGCTCGCCGCCCGGCTCGCGCCGGGGTCTCGGGAATGGATCGCGAGCAGAACCGCGCCATCCGGGAATGGGCGACCAAGAACGGCCACGAGATTTCCGAGCGCGGTCGCATCCCGGTCTCGGTCGTGGAGGCGTGGAAGAACCGCTGACCGGCGGTCAGGTCACGAACGGACGCGCCGGGGTCACGCTGAGATAACAGCGGCGACCCCGGCGCTTTTCGCCGTGTCCACAATTTCCACCCGTCGGCCCGTCGCCGAAAACCCTTGCCGGCCCGGGCCGGCCCTGACCACCGGAACGCGCCGCCCCGCAGTCCGCCGCCCGGAACAGGATCGCCACCACTGGCCGCACCACCCCGCGCCGCACCACGGCGTCGGCCTCCGGAGGAGCATGGACCCGTCCGCAAAGCCACGGGCCGCCCCGGGAATTCCCGGGGCGGCCCGTGGCCGTCGTCGCCCGTCCGGTCAGTTGACCCGGATGCGTACCACGTCGAAGGCGGGGGTCTGGTTGGCCCGCTCCATCATCGGCACCCGGTGCGAACCGTCACCGGCCCAGACCGCGCACTGCGCCGTACCCGACTGCGGCAGGCCCGGGATCTGGATGGTCACGTCGTCGGACTGGTTGCCGCCCTTGCCGTCCTCGGTGGCCACGAAGAACGCCGGAACGTCCTGCGGGTTAGACGGGGCCTGGTTGGTGTTCTGGAGCATCCGGCAGGCGGTGTGGAAGTGGCCACGGGTGAGGCCCTGACCGTTGAGCACCGAACTCTCCACGTAGTAGCCGCCCTGGCCGGCCGCCAGGAACCGGTCACGGACCAGGTTGCGGGTGGAGACCTTCAGGCTGAAGGCCTGGTTGCGCTGCACCTGGTTCGGGAACTGCGTGATCAGCAGCGACGGGTTGGTGGCCGCCGCGCTGACCTCGCCGAACGCGGTGCTGACACAACGGTTGCCGTTCTGGAAGCCGTCGTGCGGCTGCAACCTGCTGTTGGCGCAGTCCTTCGCGAGCACGCCCAGGGCGTTGCCGTTGTTGCCGTTCTGGCCGCCGTTGTTGTTGCCACCGTTCTGGCCGCCGTTGTTGCCGCCGTTGTTGTTCTGGCCGCCGGTGTTGCCGTTCTGGCCGCCGTTGTTGTTGCCACCGTTGTTGGCGGCGACCTGGCAGCCGGCGAGTTGCTCCAGGCCCTGCGGGCGCTGGGCGAACCGGCCGATCGCGGTGGCGATCCGGTTCAGGGCGGACCGCCGCTTGTCGGCCAGCGGACCGAGGATGGCGTTGTTGATGAACGCCTGCCCGTTGCGCCCCTCGGCCGCCAACCGCTTGTTGGCATCGTCGAGCTGGGTCTTCAGCAGGGCGAGTTCCTTGTCCACCTCGGCCTTGGCCTGCGCCGGGATCTGCGGCAGCCGGGGGGTCACCTGCGGGCAGGCGACCGTCGAGGCGAGGGTGGTCACCGGCGCGTTGCCGGCCTTGACGGCCTGGCACTCGGCAACGGACATCTGACCGTCACCCCAGTGGTTGCGGACCCAGCGACCGTTCTGCCAGGTCTGGGTGGTGCTGCCCCGCCCGCTCGGCGAGGTGGCACCGGGGCTCGGTGCGACACAGGCCGACGAGACGTTGCGAGCCTGCTGCTGCCGCGGCTTGTCCCCGGCCGATGAGATCTGGGTGACGGCGGCGATGCCGCCGAAGACGACGAGCGCACCGACCGCCGCCAGCAGCCGCTTGCTCCGCGCGTTACCGGACGACCGGCGTGCCCCTGTGGACCTGCGCATCGAATTGCTCTCCTTCTCGATCCGGTGCCTGACTCGTGTCCCCGACGAGGAGACGACCTTCGGGTCGGTCTCCCCCACCGGTGTCACTGCGACGTTCCGGTCGCACGTCGATGGCCGACGATGCCTTTCCGCACCGTCCGCCGCGTCGGGTGGCGCGGCTGGGAAGATCCTGTCCATTCCCGCTTAGGTACGGGCCGGCCCGGACGAAGGTTCAAAGCGGATCAAGGAATCCGGGACCATTTTTCGGCCGGGCCGGAATGTCACCACACGTCGCCGGAAAATGACGGCGGGTCGTTCCCGGGCTCAGTCCCCGCAGAGGTGATCGAAGGCGAACGGCGTGGCCAACTCGTCCCGCCGGTCCCGCAGCGCGCAGATCTGCCGCCGCAGCTCGCCCCGGTCGAGCAGGGCCGATTCGTCGAACTCCACCCCGGCCAGCCGGTCGCCCACCGCCACCGCCGCGAGATCCTCGGCGAAGCGGGCGGGGTCCACCCCGCAGTACCACCGCGCCTCGTGCACGGTGACCCGTTCCACCAGGCACCGGCCGGGCCGCACCTCGACCCAGCTCCACCCCTCGGCCAGCCCGTCGCGCCAGCGCACGTGCAACCCCCGCACGATGGGGTCACTGAGCCGCCGCGACACGTACGCCTCGACGGCCGCCGCCCGGGACAGCGCGCCGAGGTCGTTCACCGGCCCGGTGCGCCCGTCGGGCAACCGGCCGACGATGTCGCGGTAACCGACCGGGGCGTCGTCCGGGTCGTCGGAGGAGGTGGCACCGGCGGCGTAGGCGCGGGCGTCGAGGACGTACGTGACGATCCGGCGGCCGTGTCCGGCGGCCCGCAGCGTCGGCGAGCCGATCCGCAGCACCGGCAGGCCCACTGCGGCGCACACCGCCGCGGCCATCCGCTCGGCGCGCTGCCCGGCCGAGCCGGCCGGCGCGGTGGGGCCGACGGTCAGGGCGAACAACGGGAACCCGGTGTCGGCCGCGCAGACGACGTGGTCGAACTCCTCGCGCAGGGCCGAACTCCACTGGTGCCCGGTGACCCCCGCCGGCCGCCGCGACACCAGGTCACCGAGTCGACGGGCGGGGTACACCGCCTGGCCGGCCCGGACGAACAGCGGCGCGTCACCGGCCGGGACCGGCCGCAGCCGGGCCCCGTCGTCGGTGGCGGTACGCGTCATCGTCGGTCCGTCCGTGGCAGGAGAGGTGACCGGCCGAGTCTAGGACGTCGGCCCCTGTTTCCGCCTCGTCGGTGCGGCCGATGGGCGCGTTACCAGGCGGTTGGTGTGCCCCGAGCGCGATCTCTACGCTCACGGGGTGCTGCACGACGGACCGGCCCCGGAACTGTTGACCAAGCGGAGTCTCGTCACGGTCTCCCACGCCATCGAGCGGTCGGCGCTGGCCACCGCCGAGGACGGCCCGCTGGTGGTGATCGCCCTGTTCCAGCGGATGCCGTACTTCCTGCGGGAGCAGGCCCGCTACACGCGGATCGCCGCGGGCGCGGCGGTCACCGTGGTCGGGCTGGTCGCGCCGGCACCGCCGGAGCTGCCCCCCGGTGGGTACGGCGTGGCGCTGGACGAGACCGAGGAGCTGGCCCGGGAGTGGAGCGTGGTGGCGCTGACCCCCCGGTTCGGGGCCAGCCTGGTGGCCCGGGACCGGCGGGAGGTGGTGGCCGCCGGCACGCTGGAGGAAGGCCGCCTTTTCTCCGGCCGCTGGGGGTTCCGCCGCGACGAGGCGCTGCACGAGGTGATCCGGCTGCGGGCGCAGCTCGGCGACCGGCTCCCCCCGGCCGCCCTGACCGCGATCGATCAGGTGCTGCGCCGGGTCTGGGACCTGCCGGCGACCCCCGGTGAGAGCCGGGCCGAGGCGGCGTTGCGGCTGATGGCCGAGCGGGTCGACCGCAGCGGGCCGGGTCGGGTCGCCGAGGAGGTGCCGGCACCCTCGCCTCTGGTGGACGAGCCGACGCTGCGCCGCTGGACCGGGATGGACGGGGTGACCGCCGCCGGCACCCTGCCGGTGGCCCTGATCGGGGTCCGGGTCAGTGAGCCGGCCGGCACCGCCGAACGCTTCGGACGCCGCAGCACCGCCCGGGAGGCGCAGGCCGTGATCGCCGCGCTGACCGCGCCCCTACGCCCGCTCGACCGGGCGATCCGGCTCGCCCCCGACGAGTACCTGCTGGTCCTGCCCGCGTTGACCCGGGAGGAGGCGCTGGCCGTGGCCGCTCAGGTGCACGCCTCGGTGGCCGGGCTGGCCCGGTCGTACCCGTTCGTGTCCTTCGCGGTGCACACTGCGGTCACCGTGACCGACCGGCGGCCGATGCCGGTGGCCGAGGTCCGGCACGCCGTCGAGTGGGCGGCCCGGGAGGGCGTGCCGATGGCCACGGTGGCCCGGGAGGCGGTCGCGAGCGCCGCCCCACGCTGAGGACAGGAGAGCACGGGATGCGGGTGGTCTCGTTGGTGCCGTCGCTGACCGAGGCGGTGGCGGCGACCGTGCCGGAGCTGCTGGTCGGCGCGACCGACTGGTGCGTCCACCCGGCGGGGCTGGACGTGGCCCGGGTCGGTGGCAGCAAGTACCCCGACCTGGACCGGGTCCGGGCGCTGCGGCCGGACCTGGTGCTGCTCAACGTCGAGGAGAACCGGCGGGTCGACGCGGACGCGCTCACCGCGGCCGGGGTGCCGGTTCTGGTCACCTACCCGCGCACCGTGCCGCAGGCCCTGGACGAGCTGGCCGGGGTGCTCGCCGCGCTGGGGGTGACCGGGGAGCCGGGGTGGCTGACCGACGCCCGCCGGGCCTGGGCCGCACCGGTCGCCGAGGCCGGGACACGCCGGGCCGTGGTGCCGGTGTGGCGTCGGCCGTGGGTGGTGCTCGGCGGGGACACCTTCGCCGGGGACGTGTTGCGCCGGCTCGGCGTGGTCAACCTGTACGACGACGACCCCGAACGCTATCCGCGCCCCGACCTCGACGCGCTGCGGGCCCGCCGCCCCGACCTGGTGGTGCTCCCCGACGAGCCGTACGCGTTCACCGCCACGGACGGGCCGGACGCCTTCCCCGGCGTCGACTGCGCGCTGGTCTCCGGCCGGCATCTCACCTGGTACGGCCCGTCGCTGGCCGAGGCCCCCGCCCTGCTCACCGCCCAGCTCTCGACCCTGGTGTGAGCCCCCGCCGTCGCCCAGGTCGCCGCGGACCCGGCGCGGACGGGCCGGCAGAGTCGTGCCCTGCCGCCGGCCCGTCCGGACGTGGGACAGGCCGGCGTGGACAGGCCGACGACACGCGGGTCGGCGTGGACGGGCCGGCCGGGGGTGCCGGTCAGGCCACCGGGGTGACCCCGCCCGTCGGGCGCTCCACCAGGCCGGCGTCGTCCACGTCGTACCCGATGGTGCTGGTGACCTGGACCACCCCGCTGACCTGGCCGGCGAGCTTCACCGCCAACTCGGCGGCGGTCCGCCGGTCCAATCGGCCGTCCAGCACCACCGCGCCGTCGCGGACCTGCACGGTGACCAGGCCGTCCCGGACGGCCAGCACCCGCCGCAGCACCTCCTGCACCACGTCCTGGCGGATCTCGGCGTCGCTGCGCAGGTGCACCCGGAGCAGGTCGCTGCGGGTCACGATGCCGACCAGCCGGCCGAGGTCGTCGAGGACCGGCAGCCGCTTGACCGCCTCCCGGTCCATCAGCCGGGCCGCCGCCGGCAGCGACGCCCCCGGGTGGGTGGTGACGGCCGGCGCGGTCATCAACTCCCCGGCCAGCAGCGCCTCGGCCTTCTCCCGGGACACCCGACGCCGTCGCCCGGCGAAGACCCGCCGTTCCTCCTGCGCCCCGGAGTGCTCCACCTTGTGCAGCAGGTCCGCCTCGGACACCACCCCCCGCACGCGACGGAACCCGTCCACCACCGGCACCGCGCTGATGCCGCGCCGGATCAGCACGTCGACGATCGCCCGGTAGGGGGTCTCCTCCCCCACCGTGGCGACCTCCCGGGTCATCACGTCGTCCACCTGCCACGTCCTCATCACGGCCTCCTCGGGCTCTCCCGGCCGACGTTAGGGCCGGCCCGACCGGCCGGGGCAGAGGCGGACGGACCGGGGCCGCCGGGGCCGAAGGTCCCGTCCGGACGCCCGAACCAGGGGACTTAGGTCCTGCTGCGGCACGGACCGTCGGCCCTGCCGGGACGGCCGCCACCGGAGTGGAATGGAACTGCCACCGGGAAGTGCGGTGCCAGGCAGAGAAGGGACGTGGAGACCATGACCGCGACGACCGAGCGGAACACCACCGCCAGGACCATCGCACCGGCGGCCGGAACCGAGACCACCCGCCAGCGCGCCGCCCGGTACGTCTGGGCCGGAACCCGGATCGCCCTCGGCTGGATCTTCCTCTGGGCCTTCCTGGACAAGCTCTTCGGCCTCGGCCACGAGACCGCGACGAAGAACGCCTGGATCAACGGTGGCAGCCCGACCAAGGGTTTCCTCGCCTTCGGCGCGAAGGGTCCGTTCCAGGGGCTCTACCAGGACATCGCCGGGGCGGCCTGGGCCGACTGGCTGTTCATGATCGGCCTGGCCGGCATCGGGGTGGCCCTGCTGCTCGGCATCGGGATGCGGCTCGCCGCAGCCGCCGGTGGCCTGCTCATGGTGCTGATGTGGACCGCCGTCCTGCCCCCCGAGAACAACCCCTTCATGGACGACCACCTGATCTACGCCGCGGTGCTGGCCGGTCTCGCCCTGGTCGGCGCGGGGAACACCCTCGGCCTCGGCCGGGTCTGGGCCACGCTCCCGCTGGTGCGCCGGTTCGGCTGGCTCAGGTAACCGGCCTCGGCAGCCGACCGCGCGGCAGGGGCGCCACCTCGACGGTGGCGCCCCTGCCGCGCGTCCACCCCGCCCGGGGGTCCCGGCTCCGGGACCCCCGGGAATCGGTCGGTCGCGATCGGGCAGGATCGACACCGACCGGACGATCGCGACGACGGAGGAGATCAGCAATGAACACGCCCCAGGCAGGCAAGCCGGAGATCGGCCCGATCGAGGGAGCCGCCCCGGCCGACCTCGTCATCGAGGACCTCACCGTCGGCGAGGGTCCCGAGGCCCGTCCGGGCCAGGTCGCCAACGTGCACTACGTCGGGGTGTCCCACTCCACCGGGCGCGAGTTCGACGCCTCCTGGAACCGGGGCGAGGCCTTCGAGTTCCCGCTCGGCGGCGGCCAGGTCATCGCCGGCTGGGACCAGGGCGTGGTGGGCATGAAGGTCGGCGGCCGTCGCCGGCTCACCATCCCGCCGCACCTGGGCTACGGCAGCCGGGGCGCGGGCGGCGTCATCAAGCCGAACGAGACCCTGGTCTTCGTCGTCGACCTGCTCGGCGTCCGCTGACCACCGGCGGGGTCGCCGGCACCGGCCGGCGGCCCCGCCGCCGCGCCGCCCGACCCGACGCGGCCGGGAGGAACACCGGCGGACGGGACGCGGACAGGTCGACGGCCCCGGTGGCCCGTCAGGCGCAGGCCGCCAGCGGGCGGGACCTGACCCCGACCGGGGCGTCGCCGTGTCGGACCGCGATGATCCGGTGCAGGCCGGTGGCCCGCAGCACCCGGGCGACCACCGGATCGGGGTCGACCACGACCAGTTCGCCGCCCCGGGCCCGGACCCGCAGGTGGGCGGCGACCAGCGCCCGCACCCCGGCGGCGGAGAGCACCCGGACGCCGGAGAGGTCGAGCCGCAGCAGCGGACGGGCCGGCGCGGCCCAGAGTGCCACCCGGAACTCGCCGACGGTGGCAATGTCGATCTCGCCCACCACGCGCACCTCGACCACGTCGTCGGCCACCCGGAGCCGCACGTGGAACCGGTCCTCTCCCTGCGTCATGCCCCGAATCTAGCCCCCACCCCCGACGTTTCCGCCCTGCCAGAGGTGGGTTTCCGGGTAGTCCCAGGGTCGCCCCGGAGCCGACCCCGACTCCTTCTCAGGGTGGAGTCGGGTGATGCGGGTGCGACCGGTCCGTCGTGACGGACCGGTCGCACCCGCATCGTTGCTTCCCGGTCGGTCGTCAGCCGCCGCTGGCCGACGGCGCGGGCGACGAGCCACCGGCGACCGCCCCCGGATGCGGCGGGCTCGTGCTGGGCGCCGGCTTCAGCCCCGGCGGTACGGGCAGCGCGCTGCCCCTGGCGAACTCGGCCCAGCTGGTGTTCCAGGCCGTCCAGCCGTTGCCCGGCCGCAGCGGCACCTCGGTGCCCTTCACGGTGACCAGGTCGCCAACCTGGGTGACACCCATCAGCCAGTCCGCGGCGGTGGACGACACGTTGGCGCAGCCGTGCGAGACGTTGGTGTAGCCCTGGTCCCCCTCCGACCACGGTGCGGCGTGGATGAACTCGCCGCCCCAGGTGAGGCGCTGGGCGTCCTCGACGTCGACCACGTAGCCGCCGTCGGGCTCGCCCCGGGTGTCGAAGCGGGTCTGCTGGTGCTTCTCCATGATCACCATCTTGCCGCTGGAACTCGGGGTGCTCGGCTTGCCGAGACTGACCGGGATCCGGCGGACCAGCTTGCCGTCCTGGAAGACCGACATCTGCTTGGTGGCGTTGTCGATGTCCAGGGCGACCTGCCGACCGATCTTCGAGGTGGACCGCCGGTCGGCGTCACCCACGTACTCCTTGCCGATCGGCAGCCCTTCGAGCGCGGACCGGACGCTGACCGTCGTCCCGCTGCGCCAAAAGTCGGGCGCGCGGTAGTAGACCTGACTGCCGTCCTCCAGCCACGACCAGGTGCCCGGCTGGGGCGGATCGGTCTTCACGAACAATCGTCGCTGCACGGCCGCCCTGGCCGCTTTGGGAATTGCCGGTTCAAACGCCACCGTCACCGGCATCGCGGTGCCGTACGTCTGGTTGCCGGCGAAATAGAGCACGCTGGTCAACGCCTGCCGGGTGGTATTCGTCGCCGTGGTGAACGTGGTGCGCCCGACGGTCGTCCGGCCCGCGTCGCCGGTCGCGGTCACCTCTGCGGTATAGGTCCGGCCACCGCCCAACGGGGCCGCCGGCACCCAGCTCGACCCGTCCTCCCTCGGCTCACCGACGACGGTCTTCCCCCTGTCGTCGGTGAGCTTCACGCTGGTCACCCGCCCGTTGTTGACGGTGGTGCCGACCTCCGCGCTGACCGGTACGTCCTTCGCCCGATCGGCGGGGGTCACCGACACCGTGGGGGCCGCCGTCCCGCCGGGTGCCGCCCCGGCCGCCGGCTTCCGCTCGGCGGTACATCCGCCGAGGACCAACGGTGTGGCTGCGATGGTCACCGCCAAAAGCGTCAATCGCCGCCTCACGTCCATATTCCGTCCCCCCCATTTCCGGTCCCCTTGGCCACATTCTGTACGGCGTTTCTCGGGCCGGGTCACGCTTTCGGGGAACCGGGTGGGCAACGGCCGGGCTTATCGGCCCCGCCGGTGCCGGACGGGGTCGGGCGGCACCGATGTCCGGGATCGTCCGCGCCGGGCCGGCACGGATCGTCAGTCCCAGTCCTGGTCGCCGTGGTTGCGGTTCCAGCGCCCACCGACCGGTGGGGTGTCCAGCCGGATGGCCGCCACGGCGTTGCCGGCCAGGTCGTTGTCCTCCACCCGGCAGGCGACACAACTGCCCCGGGCGGTGATCCAGAACCCGTGGGTCTGGGTGCGCTCGGGGTGGTTGTCCCAGATCCGGTTGCCCCGCACCGTCGCCGAATCGAACGCGGCGTGGATCGCGATGCCGGCCCGGGTCGGTGGCCCGGCCGGCAACTCGTACGGGGTGCCGGGCAGCGGGGTGTCCCCGCTCCAGCCGGAGTAGGCGTCCGGACGTACCGGGGCGAGGTGCAGCTCGGTGGCGGTGTTGGCGGCCACCACCGCCACCCGCCGGCCGACCCGCAGCACCTTGCCCCGGTGGCTGTCCTGCGCCCAGGTCGCCGAGCGGTCGACCACGGACCGTTCGGCGTAGCGGACCGACTCTCCGCCACCGCTGGACGCCTCGGCGCACTGCCGACCGTTGTTGCGGATCCGGTTGTCGAGCAGCATCGCGTCGGTCATCGGCCGGTCCACCCGGATGGCGTCCAGGCCGTTGCCCCAGAACTCGTTGCTCTCCACCACCACGTCCTGCGCCGGGTGCGGGTAGCCACGCCCCAGATCGTGCTGGTGGTAGCCGTAACCGCCGTTGCTGCTGATCCGGTTGCCCCGCACCGTGTACGGCCCCGGGGTGTTGCCCACGCTGATCCCGTCGCCCACGTTGCCGTCGATGACGCAGTCGGTGAGCAGGCCGCCGCGGCCGGCGACCCCGGCGGTGCCGTTGCCGGACACGTCGTAGCCGGCCTCCAGGTTGCCGGTCATCGTGCAACCGGTGACGATCAGCCCGTCGGCACCCCAGTCCGAGATGCCGAAGCGGTTGCCCTGGCTGTGGCAGCCGATGATCCGGTAGCCGCGCGGCGGCGTCCAGTAGTCCTTCTGGAGTTCGAGGAAGATGCCGTTGGTGCCGTTGGCGAGGGCGGTGCAGTTGGCGATGGTCAGGCGTTCCATGTCTCCCCAACCGCCGATGCCGATGCCGATGCCCGCGCCGCCCATCTGCTCACCGTTGTCCAGCCGGCCGCAGCCGACCACCACCACCCCGTCGACCAGGGTGTCCTGGAGGAAGTCGCAACCCAGCCCGCTCGCTCCGGTGTGGTGGATGTAGAGGTTGCGGAACACCCCGCGTACCACGTACTGCAACCCGAGGCCCTTGGCCAGGTAGTTGTACTCGGCCATGGCCACCCCGGAGCCGTCGATCTCGAAGTCGGCGAAGGTGCAGTCGGCGATGTGCCGGTCCCGGTCCGCGCCGTGCTGGAGCACCGTCCAGAACGCCAGCGGGGTCGGCTCGCTGCGGTTGCCCTCGTTGCTGAGCAGGAACCGGGTGGCGGCCGGGCCGGCGCCGATCAGCGACACCCCGCTGCGCCACACCGTGCCGGCGTCCCGGATGGAGTAGATCCCCGGCGGGCACCAGATCACCCGGGCCCGCCCGTCGGCCGCGTAGCCGGCACCGAGCCGGTCCACCAGGGCGGCCAGCGCCGGCTGGTCGTTGGTCACCCCGTCACCGGTCAACCCGTAGTCGTGGGCGTTGCACCACAGCGGGGCACCGGCGACGGGGGGACGGCGGTCCCGCACGGCGACGGGCAGACCCTGGTACGGCACGGTGGCTCCTCTCGGCGGCGCGCCCACGACCGGTGCGGCGGGTTCGCGACCGACGGCGGTTTCCCGGCCCACCGGACGGAAAACCCTCCCCCGGCCCGTCGGCCCGGACGAACCGGACGAACACCGGGCAGCGCGACGGAGCCGGTCACCCCGCCCAGGGTGACCGGCTCCGGGCGTACCGCTCAGACGTTCGCCACCAGCAGCGCCGGTTGTTCGACGCAGTCGGCGACGTGCCGCAGGAAGCCGCCGGCCACCCCGCCGTCGCAGACCCGGTGGTCGAAGGTGAGGCTGAGCTGGGTCACCTTGCGGACCGCCAACTGCCCGTCGACCACCCACGGCTTGTCCACGATCCGCCCGACGCCGAGCAGCGCGGCCTCCGGGTGGTTGATGATCGGGGTGGAACCGTCCACTCCGAACACGCCGTAGTTGTTGAGGGTGAAGGTGCCGCCGGTGAGCCGGGCCGGCGGCAGGATGCCGGCGCGGGCGGCGGCGGTGGTCTCGGCCAGGGCGGCGGCCAACTCCCGGGTGGTCAGCCGCTGGGCGTCCCGCAGCACCGGGACGAGCAGGCCCCGGTCGGTCTGCGCGGCGATGCCCAGGTGCACCCCGGCCGACTGGACGATGCGCTGCCCCTCGGTGTCGACGTGCGCGTTGAGCTGCGGGAAGCGCCGCAGTCCACTGAGGCAGATCCGGGCCAGCAGGGCCAGCACGCTGACCGGGGCGTCCGGGGTGGCCGCGTTGATCGCCGCCCGCGTCGCCAGCAGCGCGGTGGCGTCCGCGTCGACCCAGATGGTCACCTCGGGGATCTCCCGGCGACTGCGGGAGAGCTTGTCGGCGATCACCCGGCGGATGCCGGTGAGTGGGATGACGATGTCCTGCGCGTCGGTCGGGGCGAGCCCGACGTGCGCGACCGGGGCCAGCCGGCCCACGTCGGCGGTGGGCCGGTCGGCGTCGGCGGTGGGCCGGTCCGGCGGGGTGACCAGCGCGGCCTCCACGTCGCAGCGACGGATCACGCCGCCGGGGCCGGTGCCGCGCAGCGCGCCCAGGTCCACCCCGTGCTCGCGGGCGAGCCGACGCACGATCGGGGAGATGACCAGGGGTGCCGTCCCGCCGGTCGGGGAAGTGCCGCCCCCCACCGGCGGGACGGCACCGTCGGTGGTCACCCCGGCGCAGGCCGGAGCGCCCACACCCGCGCCGGCCGGGACCCTCGGCTCGGACGACGGGCCGGCGACACCTCCACCCACGGGGGCGGAGCCGGGAGCACGTTGCGCGAGGGGTGCGGCAGCGCCTTCGGCGACCGGCTCCGGGGCCAGGGTCAGCCGGGGGCGACGGCGACGGCGGGCGGGGCCGTGGCCGGTGCCGTACCCGATCAGCACGTTGCCGGAGCCGGCCCGCTCCTCCTCGCGGTAGGTGGCGTGCCCGGCGGGCTCGTCGCCGCCGTCGGGCGGCGCGATCGTGATCAGCGGTTGGCCGACCGGGCGCGTCTCACCGGCCGCGCCGTGCAGGGCGACCACCCGCCCGGCGTACGGGCAGGGCACGTCGACCACGGCCTTGGCGGTCTCCACCTCCACCACGCTCTGGTCCACGGTGACCACGTCGCCGACGGCGACCTTCCACTCGACGATCTCGGCCTCGCTCAGCCCCTCGCCCAGGTCGGGCAGCAGGAAGACCTGGGTGCCGGTGGCAGCCTGCGGGGCGGTACGGGCGCTCACGCCGCACTCCCCTGGGCCAGCCACCGCGGATCGGGCCGGTCGTCCCACTGGAGGCGGGCCACGGTGTCGAGCACCCGGTCCACCCCGGGCAGGTGGATGTGCTCCAGCATCGGCGCCGGGTAGGGGATGTCCAGTCCGGCGACCCGCAGGACCGGGGCGTGCAGGGCGTGGAAGCAGCGCTCCTGCACCCGGGCGGCGATCTCCGCGCCGACCCCGGCGAAGCCCTGCGCCTCGGTGACCACCAGGCACCGGCCGGTCCGGCGGACCGAGGCAGTGACGGTGGCGTCGTCGAACGGCACGATCGTCCGGACGTCGACGACCTCCAGGTCCCAGCCCTCCTCCCGGGCGGCCTCGGCGGCCTCCAGCGCGACCGGCACCGCCGGGCCGTACGCGACCAGGGTGGCGTCGGTGCCGGGTCGCCGGACGACGGCCCGGCCGAACGGGGCGGTACGGGCCGGCAACTGCGCGTCGGCGCTGGCGAAGTAGAGCTTCTTCGGCTCCAGGAACACCACCGGGTCCGGGTCGGCGATCGCCTCCCGCAGCAGCGAGTACGCGTCCTCGACGGTCGCCGGGGTGACCACCTTCAACCCGGGGGTGTGCGCGTAGTACGCCTCGGACGAGTCGCAGTGGTGCTCGACCCCGCCGATGCCACCGGCGTACGGCACCCGGATGACCATCGGCACGCTCAGCGCGCCCCGGGTGCGGTTGCGCAGCTTCGCCACGTGCGAGGCGATCTGCTCGAACGCCGGGTAGGCGAACGCGTCGAACTGCATCTCGACCACCGGCCGCAGCCCGGACATGGCCAGGCCGACGGCGAAGCCGACGATGCCGGCCTCGGCGAGCGGGGTGTCGAAGCAGCGCTTGTCACCGAACCGGGCCTGCAACCCGTCGGTGATCCGGAAGACCCCGCCGAGCTGTCCCACGTCCTCCCCGAAGACGAGCACCCGCTCGTCGTCGAGCATCGCGTCGGCCAGCGCCGCGTTGAGTGCCTTCGCCATGGTCATGGTGGCCATCAGGCGTCCCCCTCCGCGTCGGCGGCCAGCTCGGCCCGGACCATCTCCCGCTGCTCGACCAGTTGCGGGGTCGGCTCGGCGAAGACGTGGTCGAACAGGCTCAGCGGATCGACGACGGGCTGGGCGTTCATCCGGGTACGCAGGTCGGCGGCGTACTCCTCGGCCTCGGCGGCGACCTGCGCCACCGCCGCGTCGTCCAGCTCCCCCCGGCCCCGCAGGTACGCCTCCAGCCGGGCGACCGGGTCGCGGTCCCGCCACGCCTCGACCTCGTCGGGGTCCCGGTAGCGGCTGGCGTCGTCGGCGTTGGTGTGCGCCTCCATCCGGTAGGTGTGCGCCTCGACCAGGTACGGCCCGTGCCCGGCGCGGGCGTGCGCCACCGCCCGGGTGAGCACCGCCAGGACGGCGACGGGGTCGTTGCCGTCGACCTGTTCGCTGGGCACCCCGTAGCCGACGCCCTTGTAGGCCAGGCTCGGCGCGGCGGTCTGCCGGGACAACGGCACGCTGATCGCGTACTTGTTGTTCTGGACGAAGTAGACGACCGGGGCCTTGAACACGGCGGCGAAGTTGAGCCCCTCGTGGAAGTCGCCCTCGCTGGTGGCGCCGTCGCCGATGAACGCCAGCGCGACGGTGTCCCGCCCCTGGTAGGACTCCCCGTAGGCCAGCCCGGCGGCGTGCACGCACTGGGTCGCCAGCGGGGTGCACTGCGGCGCGGTGCGCACCACCGTCGGGTCGTACCCGCAGTGCCCGTCGCCGCGCAGCAGGGTCAGCACCTCGACGGGGTCGATGCCCCGGGCGGTCAGCGCCATCGACTCCCGGTAGGTCGGGAAGACCCAGTCGTCGTCGCGCAGCGCGAGCACCGCGCCGACCTGGCACGCCTCCTGGCCGCGCGAGGACGGGTAGACGGCGAGCCGGCCCTGCTTGGTCAGGGCGGTGGCCTGCGCGTCGAAGCGGCGGCCGACGACCATCCGGCGGTACATCTCGCGCAGCGCCTCGACCGGCGGTGCCGGCAGGTCGGCGCGGGGCGGCAGCGGGGTGCCGTCGGGGTCGAGCAACCGGACCGGCTCGGCCTGCGGGAGCAGGCCGGCGGTGGGTTCGGGGGCGACCGGGGTGGCCGGTCGACGGGTACGCGGGGATGCCCTGCGGACCGCCTGGGGTGTGGTCGTCACGGCGGGGACCTCCTGGACGTGTGGTGGCCCTATGCTCCTGCCGATGGATGATTGACTCAACATCCGGGCTGAACGTGGGACGATTGGCCTACCGAGGAGTATCTGATGAGCCAGCAGACCACGCCGCAACCGGGCCCGCCGGGCGGAACGGGACGTTCGGTCACCCCACTGGACGAGGTGGACCGACGGGTCCTCGACGAGCTGACCCGTGACGGCCGGCTGTCCATGCGTACCCTCGCCGAGCGGGTGCACGTCTCGCGCACCAACGCGTACGCCCGGGTGGAACGGCTGCTGCGCGACGGGGTGATCACCGGGTTCCGGGCCCGGGTGGCACCAGAGCCGGCCGGGCTGGGCACCTCGGCGTACATCTCGCTGACCATCCAGCAGAACACCTGGCGGGAGGTGTCGGCGGAGCTGGCCCGGGTGCGCTACATCGAGCACGTGGCGCTGCTCAGCGGGGAGCACGACGTGCTGGCCCTGGTCCGCGCGCCGGACAACGCCACCCTGCGGGACGTGGTGCTCAGCCGGGTGCAGGGCATCGCCGGGGTGCTCTCCACCCGGACCTGGCTGGTCTTCGACGAGTTCGACGGGGCCGGCAGCCCCTGGACCTGAGTGGCGGCCCGGCCGGTGCGACGGCCGCCCGACCCGGTCGGTCAGCCCTGCGACGAGCCGGCCGTGCGGTCGGTCGGCGTTCCGACGGGGCGGCCGCGCGGTCGGTCCGTGTTCGGGTGGGACAGCCGAGCGGTCGGTCAGCGTTCCGGTGGGGCGGCCAGGCCGGCGCGGTCGGCCAGCGCCAACAGCGGCTCCAGCGAATACCGGTCGCCGTCCAGGCCGGCGTGCGGATCGCCGCGCTCGGCGAACCGGGCCGGCATGCTCACCACGTCGGAGTCCTCCGGGCGGGCGTCGTCCAGCTCCGCCCACTCCAGCGGGGCCGACACCAACGCCGCCGGGGTGGGCCGAATCGAGTAGGCCGAGGTCACCGTGTGGTCGCGGGCCATCTGGTTGTAGTCGATGAAGACCGGCCGGTCGCGCTGCTCGCGCCACCAGGTGGTGGTGACCAGGTCGGGCAGCCGACGCCCCAGCTCGTGGCCCAGGGCGAGCACCGCGCGCCGGCACTCGCCGAAGCTCCACCGGGGCTCGATGGACAGATAGACGTGCAGGCCGCGCCCACCGGTGGTCTTGGGGTAGCCGACCATGCCCAGCTCGGCGAGGAAGGCCCGGACCTCGTGCGCCACCGGCACCACCTGGTCGAAGCCGACGCCCGGCATCGGGTCCAGGTCGATCCGGAGCTGGTCGGGGCGCTCCACGTCGGCCGCCGTCACCGGCCAGGGATGGAAGCGCAGGGTGCCGAGGTTGGCCGCCCAGATCACCACCGCCAGCTCGCCCGGCGCGACCTCGTCGGCGGTACGGCCGCTGGGAAAGGTGAGGTGTGCGGTGCGCACCCAGTCGGGAGCACCGGCCGGGAGCCGTTTCTGATAGAAGGCGTCACCCCGGTTGTCCTGCCGGGTGCCGATCTTCGCCCCCTCGAACACGCCGCGCGGCCAGCGCTCCAGCATCGTCGGCCGGTCCCGCAGGGCGCGCAGGATGCCGTCGCCGACGGCCAGGAAGTAGCCGACCACGTCCCGCTTGGTCAGCCCGCGCTCGGGAAAGTAGGGCTTGTCGGGACTGGAGACGCGCACCAGCCGCTCCCCCACCTGGATCTCCTCGGCCGCCGTCGCCACGCTCACACGGTAACGGCCACCCCCGACACCCTGCGGCAGCTCACCCGATCGAGAAGCCGGGTGGGCCATACTGCCCCGCCTCTCGGTGCGGGGTGGTCACGCCTCGGGCTGTCCGACATAGGTCCCGCGCTGCGGCACGGTGTAGACCAACCCGCGCTCCCGAAGCTCCGCGACGGCACGGCGGGCGGTTCCCCGGGCCACCCCGAACTCCTGCACGAGCGCCGCTTCGCTCGGAATCGGCCGGTGCGCCGCAAGATCACCCTTGGCGATCCGCTCGGCCAGGATGTCAGCCACCTGGCGATAGACCGGCACCGGGCCGTCTGGATCGATCATGAGACGACGCTAATCGAGCCAGAACGAGACGGGTTTTTTAGCTACGTTCCTAGACGTTCATGCTTGTATACTTCTACGCTCGGTGTCAGCTCGTGACGCTCAGCGAATCACGGGTTGCCGGTAGCGGTCCGGGTGCCTGATCGGGGATCGGTGCCCGGACCTGCCTGTCAACGGGAGGCCCTCATGCCGATGGACGACGGACCGGCCACCCCCGCCCTGGTCCTCTGGACCGCGCAGCGGGTGCTGGCCCAGCACCACGAGGCAGCGGACGAGCCCCGACCGCTCCGCCGCTGCTTCCAGTGCGGCAACGACGGCTGCCACATGCTGACCTGGGCGCGTGACGTGCTCCGGGCTCACCGGCAACCGCCGCCGCTGCCCCACTAGGCTCGCCGCCATGGCGATCTATCTCGACGTACACCCGGAGAACCCGCAGCCACGGACGATCGCCCGGGTGGTCGACCTGCTGCGCGCCGACGGCCTGATCGCCTATCCGACCGACTCGTGCTTCGCGCTCGGCTGCCAACTGGGCAACCGGGACGGTCTCGACCGGATCCGGGAGATCCGACACCTGGACAGCAAGCACCACTTCACCCTCGTCTGCCGGGACTTCGCGCAGCTCGGCCAGTTCGTGCACATCAACAATGCGGTGTTCCGGTCGCTGAAGGCGGCCACCCCGGGCAGCTACACCTTCATCCTGCCCGCGACCAAGGAGGTGCCGCGCCGACTGCTGCACCCCCGGAAGAAGACCGTCGGGGTACGCATCCCCGACCACCCGGTCGCGCAGGCGCTGCTGGCGGCGCTGGGTGAACCGTTGGTGTCCAGCACCCTGCTGCTGCCCGGCGAGACCGAACCGATGACCCAGGGCTGGGAGATCAAGGAACGACTCGACCACACGATCGACGCGGTGATCGACTCCGGCGAGTGCGGCACGCTGCCCACCACCGTGGTCGACTTCTCCGCCGACGAGCCGGAGATCGTCCGCTACGGCGCGGGCGACCCGACCCGCTTCGAGTAGCCGCGCATCGGCCCGCCGCTGACCCACCGGCTCCGTTGCGTGGTCGGACCGTCCGGGTCGTCCGCGCCTTCTCCGCCAGCCGTCGCCGACCGATGCGGCGGATCGTGGGGCCCCGCCGTTGCCGGGTCAGGAACCGGGTTCGACAGGTGGCAGCGGCAGCGGCTCGACGACCGGGTCGACGTCACGGGCGGAGTGGACGGGTGCCGGCCGGGCCGGACCCGAGGCCCGGCTGTGCCGGCGGCCCGCGCCCGCCGGCCCGGCGTGTCGGGACACCTCGCAGGTGACCAGGTGGATCGGTGCCGGCGGCACGGCGAACCGCCCCGGACCCCAGCGCACCCAGAGGACCACCCGGCCGGCGGCGGCCTCCGCCGTGAGCTTCTCCCAGGTGCGCCGCCGGTCGGTGTGGTCGACCTCGATCACCACGGGCGGGCCGTCCCGGCGGGCACACGCCACGTCCAGCACCGAGTGCCGGTCGGTCATCGGCGGGGGCAGCGGCAGCACGCTCGCCGCCCGACGGTAGGACCGCCAGCCCTGCTCGGCGGCCCAGGCCAGCACGGCGTCGATAATCCGCGCGGTCACCTCGTCGGTGCCCAGGTCGGTGAACTCCAGCCGGGCCAGCCATCCGGTGAGCGATGCCGCCACCCGTTCGCCGCCCGCCCCGCCGCCCGCCCCGCCGTCCACGGGGGCAGGGTATCGGCCCACCGGCGACGGGCCGACCCCGGACCAACGAACACGGCACCCCGACCAGCGGGGCACGACGGGCGCTCCGAGACGACGCCGCCCGGGAATACGGCTGGGCCTTCCTCGTCGAGGCCACCGCATGATCAACTCCATGTCACCGAAACAGCGCTATCCGCCTGCTCCGATACCGCTATCTCAGCGACATTGCGAGCGCCCGCCGCCCGCCCGCTGGCCCACCCGGACCGGCAGGGCAATGGCCGCCCTGCTGCGGCGACACGTGATCGACTCCATGTCACCGATGTAGCGGTATCCGTCGGCCTTTGATACCGCTACATCAGCGATATTGCGGGCACCCCTCCCGCTCGGGGCGGGGCGGGGCGGGGCCGGGCGGGGCGGCAGGGCGCTGCGCCGGTCGGGCGGGCGATTATCCGGGGCGGGGCGGGGGTAGGCATGGGGCCATGGCGGAACTGGGGGCGCTGTGGATCGTCCGGCACGGTGAGAGCACGGCGAACGTCGCCGCCTCGGCGGCCGAGTCGAACGGCGCCGAGCTGATCGACCTGACCCACCGGGACGCCGACGTGCCGCTGTCGGACACCGGCGAGCAGCAGGCACGGGCCACCGCCCGCTGGCTGGCCGGCCTGCCGGCGGACCGCCGACCCGACGTGGCGGTCGTCTCGCCCTACCTGCGCGCGATGCGTACGGCGGAGTTGGCGCTGGCCGACACCGGCATCCCGGCGAGTGTCGACGAACGGCTGCGCGACCGCGAACTGGGCATCCTCGACGGGTTGACCGGGCACGGGGTGGCCCGCCGGTTCCCCGACGAGGCGGCCCGGCGGCACCGGCTCGGCAAGTTCTACTACCGGCCGCCGGGCGGCGAATCCTGGACCGACGTGGCGCTGCGGCTGCGTACCCTCCTCGGCGACCTGCGCCGCGACCACCAGGGGCGGCGGGTGCTGCTGTTCGGGCACGACGCCCTGGTCTTCCTGCTCCGCTACCTGGTGGAAGGGCTGTCCGAGGCGGAGCTGATGGGGCTGACCCGGGAACACGTGATCGCCAACTGCTCGGTGACCGGCTGGTCGGCGGACGCCGCCGGCCGGCTCACCCCGGACATCTTCAACGACGTCACCCACCTGCACGCGCAGGGCGCCCCACCCACCACGGAGGACGAGATCCATGCCGAACCGGTCTGACACCCGGGTCATCACCCCGGGACTGCTGCGCGACTGGGCCCTGCCGGTGCCGACCGGCGGCAAGGACAACCGGGGCACCGTCCTGGTGATCGGCGGCTCCCGGTTCACCCCGGGAGCGGTGCTGCTGGCCGGGGTGGCCGCGCTGCGGGCCGGCGCGGGGGTGCTGCAACTGGCCGCCGCCGAGTCCACCGCCGCCGCGCTGAGCATCCAGGTGCCCGAGGCGATGGTGGTCGGCCTGCCGGAGACCGACGACGGCGCGGTCGCCGGTGACCCGGGCGACCGGCTCGGCGACCTGGTCGCGCAGGCCGACGTGGTCGCCGTCGGGCCGGGCCTCAACGACATCGACCAGACCCGCGCGCTGCTGCGCCTGGTCCTTTCGGCGGCCGGGCCGCGCACGGCGCTGGTCTTCGACGCGTACGCGCTGGGCGCGCTCAGCCACGAACCGGACCTGCTGGTCGGCGCGGACCGGCGGGTGGTGCTGACCCCGAACCTCACCGAGGCCCGGCACCTGCTCGGCCGGGACCCCGGCGACGACCTGGACGCCGACTCCCGCGAACTGGCCCGCCGGTACGAGGCGGTGGTCTCCCTCTACGGCCACATCGCCACCCCCGACGGCCAGGGCTGGCGGGAGGAGAGCGGCGACGCCGGGCTGGGCACCTCCGGCAGCGGCGACGTGCGGGCCGGACTGCTCGCCGGACTGCTCTCCCGGGGCGCGGAACCGGCCCAGGCGGCCTGCTGGGCGGCGTGGGTGCACGCGGTCAGCGGTCAGCGGCTGGTGCCCCGGTTCGGCCGGATCGGGTTCCTCGCCCGCGAACTGCTCGACGAGATCCCGCACACCATCGCCACCGTCTGACGCCCCCGGACATTCGTCGACCGCGATCCGTTTCCGCAGCTCATCCCGGGGTACCGGGATTCCCGTCAGCCGATCAAGGAGGTCTGCCGGTGTCCACCGACGCCATCGTCCTGCTCAAAGAGGACCACAAGGAGATGCGCCGCCTCTTCCGCGAGTTCGAGAAGGCGCAGGAGGGGCCGGAGGGGCCGGCCAGTCGCCGCCGCAAGCTGGTCGACGAGATCGTGGCAGCCCTCACCACGCACACCTACCTCGAGAACGAGGTGATGTACCCGGAGGTCCGCAAGCTCGTCCCGGACCTGGAGGACGACATCCTGGAGTCGTACGAGGAGCACCACGTCGCCGACGTGCTCTGCGCCGAGTTGGCCGCGATGGACGCCTCCGACGACCACTTCGTCGCCAAGACCACGGTGCTGATCGAGAACGTCGAGCACCACATCGAGGAGGAGGAGCAGGAGTGGTTCCCGAAGGTGCGTGAGGCGCTCGGCCGCAACCCGCTCCAGGAGATCGGCGAGCGGATGATCGCGCTGCGCCCGGACGCGCCCCGCTCGCCCAGCGACCCGAAGGCGATCAAGAGCGCCCGGCACGCCATCACCGCCTGACCTGACCGGCGACACCCGCACCGGAGTACGTCAGAGGGGCCCGACCGTCCGGTCGGGCCCCTCTCGATCCCGCCGGGGCGGTCACCCGCAGGTACGGCATGGTCGACGCGCAGTTGCAGGCCGGGCGGGCGAACGACCTGCTCGGGGTGGACTTCGCGGCACGCTCCGGCGCGCGGGCCCGGTACGTGCTCTACCACCCCGGCTTCACCCGCAGCCGCGACCTGTCCACCCTGCCGACACCGATCCGTGGGGTGATCCGGGCGTCGTCGGTCTTCGCCAGGCGGGTCGGGAAATCGGTCCACCCCATCGTGGCGTGGATCGACAAACCGCCGCCGGACGCCCTGACCGCCAGCGACCGGGGCCGACCCGTGCCCCTGTCGACCGGGACGCTCGATCCGGCCGCCGCCCGCCGCCTCGGGGCGGTGACCGACGCGCTACTCACCCGCCTCGACGCCGGCTGAGCCGCTGGTTCACCAGAGGGTCGCCGGTGTGCCCGTCGGCGCGGGCAGGATCTGCCGTACCCGCCCGGGGGCCACGCTGCGCTGCCGCCACTCCCGGGGGTAGCCCACCGACACCTCCTCGAACCGCACCTCGTCCTTCCAGGTGGTGCGGGGGATGTGCAGGTGCCCGTAGACCACTGCGGCGGCGGCGAACCGGCGGTGCCAGTCGGCGGTGGCCTCCGTCCCGCACCACTGCGCGAAGATCGGATAGCGCAGCACCTCGGTCGGGTGGCGGTCCAACGGCCAGTGGTTGACCAGCACGGTGGGCAGCGCCGGGTCGCGGTCGGCCAGCCGGCGGGCGGTTTCCTCCAGCCGGGCCGCGCACCACGCCTGCCGGCTCGGGTACGGGTCGGGGTGCAGCAGGAACTCGTCGGTGCAGACGATCCCGGTCCGGTACGCCTCGGCCAGCGCCGCCTCCCGGGTGTCGAACCCCGGCGGTCGCCAGCTGTAGTCGTACAGCAGGAACAGCGGGGCCACCAGGGCGGGACCGCCCGGCCCCCGCCACACCCGGTAGTCGTCCTCCGGGGTGACCACGCCCAACTCCCGGCAGCGGCGCACCAGCAGCTCGTAGCGGTCCACCCCGCGCAGGGTCACCGGATCGGCCGGCGGGGTCCACAGCTCGTGGTTGCCGGGTGCCCAGATGACGGTGTCGAAGCGTTCCGCGAGCAGGCCGAGCGCCCACTCGATGTCGGCCACGGTGTCCGCCACGTCACCGGCGACGATCAGCCAGTCCCGTGGCGAGGCGGGTCGCAGCGCCTCGACCAGGGCACGATTCTCCGCGTACCCGACGTGCAGGTCGCTGATCGCGACCAGACTGCCCTCGGTGTCCTCCCCCAGCATCCGCCGATCGTACGCAGCCGAGCGCCCCACGTGGGAACACCCCGACGACCGCGCAACGGCGGTGGCCGGCCGCCCGATCCGGTCCAGGGACACCGGATCTCCGCACGATCGGAGAACCGGCCGACGGCGGGCACCGGAGGTACGCACAGGCGGTCCGGACGGCACCCGGTAGGATCGTCGGCGGGCCGTGACTGGCGCGTGGGGATGGATCACCATCGGGAAGCGGCCCCGTCATGAGGACGCACGCCGAGCGCCTGGGCCTTCCGCACGTCACCTGGAGGTCGCATGTCGCTGAACGCCGAATCCACCGCCTTCCGCAGCGCGCTCGAGGTGATCCGGGCCGTCGAGCCCCGGGTGGCCGACGCGATCGGCGCGGAACTGGCCGACCAGCGCGAGTCGTTGAAGCTGATCGCCAGCGAGAACTACGCCTCCCCGGCCACCCTGCTGACCATGGGCAACTGGTTCAGCGACAAGTACGCCGAGGGCACCGTCGGTCGTCGCTTCTACGCCGGTTGCCAGAACGTCGACACCGTCGAGGCGCTCGCCGCCGAGCACGCCAAGGAGCTTTTCGGGGCGTCCCACGCGTACGTGCAGCCGCACTCCGGCATCGACGCCAACCTGGTCGCCTTCTGGGCGATCCTGGCCGACCGGGTGGAGTCCCCGGCGTTGAAGAAGGCCCAGGTACGCCACGTCAACGACCTGACCGAGGCGGACTGGTTCGCGCTGCGCCGCGAGCTGGGCGACCAGCGGATGCTGGGCATGTCGCTGGACGCCGGCGGCCACCTCACCCACGGTTTCCGGCCGAACATCTCCGGCAAGATGTTCGACCAGCGCAGCTACGGCACCGACCCGGCCACCGGCCTGATCGACTACGACCGGGTCGCCGAGGCCGCCCGGGAGTTCAAGCCCCTGATCCTGGTCGCCGGCTACTCGGCGTACCCCCGGAAGGTGAACTTCCGGATCATGCGGGAGATCGCCGACTCGGTCGGGGCCACCTTCATGGTCGACATGGCGCACTTCGCCGGCCTGGTCGCCGGCAAGGTCTTCACCGGCGACTTCGACCCGGTGCCGCACGCGCACATCGTCACCACCACCACCCACAAGTCGCTGCGCGGCCCGCGCGGCGGCATGGTGCTCTGCGGCCCGGAGCTGGCCGACCAGGTCGACCGGGGCTGCCCGATGGTGCTCGGCGGGCCACTGCCGCACGTGATGGCGGCCAAGGCGGTCGCGCTGGCCGAGGCCCGTCGGCCCGACTTCGCCGACTACGCCCAGCGGATCGTCGACAACGCCCAGGCCCTCGCCGAGGGGCTGCTGCGCCGGGGCACCACCCTGGTCACCGGCGGCACCGACAACCACCTGGTGCTGCTCGACGTCTCCAGCTACGGCCTCACCGGCCGGCAGGCCGAGCAGGCGCTGCTCGACTCGGGCATCGTCACCAACCGCAACGCCGTCCCGCAGGACCGCAACGGCGCCTGGTACACCTCGGGCATCCGGATCGGCACCCCCGCGCTGACCACCCGGGGCCTCGGCACCGCCGAGATGGACGTCACCGCCGAGCTGATCCACACCGTGCTCAGCCAGACCACGCCGGGAGCCAACGCCGACGGCACCCCGTCGAAGGCCAAGTACGTCCTCGACCCGGCGACCGCCGACAAGATCAGCAAGCAGGCCACCGACCTCCTCGCCACCTTCCCCCTCTACCCCACCATCACCCTGACCTGACCCCCGCCCCGCCCCGCATCGTCGTGTTGATCAAGAGGTTTAGGTCACGAGAACCTTCACCAGTGACCCAAACCTCTTGATCACCGACCCTCACCAACTCGCCGACCCAGACCGGGGACAGCGGGAGGGTGGGGGCGGGGCGGAGACCGGGGGCCGAGAGGACCGGGGGGACCGGGGGGCGGTCAGGGGAGGGGGCGCTTGAGGTGGTAGCGGTGGACCTCGGTGCTGCCCTGGACGTTGTTGACGTCCTCGGCGGCGGAGACCAACTCCCAGCCCTCCCGACCGACCCGGTTGAGATGGGCTACGGCGGTGTCGCCGTAGGCCGTGACGTCGGTGCGTGAGCCGTCCGGGCCGTACCAGACGAACGAGACGTGGAACTGGCGTCCCTGCCCCTGGTAACGGCGGACCAACAGGGCGTACTCCCAAGCGATCATGCGTCCATTATGGCCACCGGATCTTCCGTCGCACAGCACAGCAGGTGGCGGCTCGGCGACACCGGGTGTCGGTCCCGTCGGAAGTGGGCCGACCACAGAGGCGGCCCAGCGGGTCGGTCCCGACGGCGCCTCCCTCGGCCGGCAGTCCGGCGGGGAGCCGAGCGGCCAGGGTGGCGGGCCGTCAGGGGGTGGGGGCGGGCCGGCGGGTCAACTCGTCGGTGATCAGGGCGGCCAGCCCGTCCAGCCCGAGGTCGATCTGCTCCGGGGTGACGGCGCTGACCGAGAGCCGCAGCGCGTCGACCGGGCGGCCGTCGTCATAGAAGTGCGCCATCGGCGTCCAGAGCACGCCGTAGCGTTCGGCGGAGCGACGCAACAGCACGTCGTCGACCGGGAACGGCACGGTCACCACCACGAAGAAGCCGCCCGCCGGGGCGTTCCAGCGCACCGGCGAGCCGGCCGGAAAACGTCGCCGCAGGCCGGCCAGCAGGTGGTCGCGGTTGCGGGTGTACGCGGCCCGCTCCCGCCGGTTCGCGGCGACCAGCGAGCAGTCGTGCTCCAGCAGCGCCCCGCCGATCACGGCCTGGGCCAGCGGAGAGGTGTTCACCGAGACCATACTCTTGATCTTGGCGAGCTGGTCGGCGAACAGCCCCACCGCCCCGTCCGCACCACCGACCCGCTGGTCGGCCACCAGGTAGCCGATCCGCGCGCCGGGGAGCACCGTCTTGGCGAACGAGCCGAGATAGACCACCCGACGCCGGGTGTCCAGCGCCTTCAGCGTCGGCACCCGGTCGGCGTCCCCGGCCGGGAAGAGGCCGTACGGGTTGTCCTCGATCAGCAGCAGGTCCTCCTCGGCGGCCAGGTCGAGCAGCCGCCGCCGGTCGGCCACCCCGATGCTGGTGCCGGAGGGGTTGGCGAAGTCGGGCATCACGTAGCAGGCCCGGGGCCGCAACCCCTCGTCCCGCGCCTGACGCACCTGGGCCCGCAGGTCGGCCAGGTCGATCCCGGCCGGACCGGCGGCGACCGGCCGGACCGGCAGGTCGACCAGCCGGGCCGCGCCGGTCAGCCCCACGTACGTCGGGGCGACGGCGAGCAGCACGTCGGCCGGGCCCGCCCGCAACGCCCGCAGCACCAGCAGCATCGCCTCCTGGCAGCCGACGGTCACCACCACCGCCTCTGGGTCGACGTGGACGTCCTCGTCGACGGCGAGGTTGCGGGCGATCAGGTGGTGGATGATCCCCTTGGTCCGGCCGTACTGGAACAGGGTGCGCCGGACCTGTTCGGGGTCCTGCCCGAGGTCGTCGGCGAGGTGCCGGCGGAACCGGTCCAGCCAGCGGCCCGGCGCGTCGTCGTCGAAGAACTCCTCGTAGGGCCGGCCGGCGGCCAGCGACACCGCGTCGGGCCAGTGCTGGGAGACCTCGTTGAGGAAATTCATCGAGTTCAGCGCCGGGTCGTCGACCGCCGGGTGCAGGGTCGCCAGGTCCAGGTCCACCAGATGCTCCAACGGGTCAGCCTCCGGTCAGGGTACGCAGCCGCCGGGCCTGCGCCGGGTCGGCGCAGCCGGTCAGGGTCAACGCGTCGCGCAACTCCACGGCGAGCAGGTCGAGGGCGGCCCGCGCGCCCGACCGCCCACCGGCCGCGAGCGCCCAAAGCATCGGGCGGCCGAGCAGCACCCCGGTCGCGCCGAGGGCGAGCGCGCGCAGCACGTCGGTGCCGGACCGTACCCCGCTGTCCAGCAGCACCTCGACCCGGTCGCCGACGGCCGCGACCACCTCGGGCAGCATGGTGGCGGTGGCCGGCGCCCCGTCGAACTGCCGGCCGCCGTGGTTGGACACCACCACGGCGTCCACCCCGACGTCGGCGGCGCGGACCGCGTCGCGCGGATCGAGGATGCCCTTGACCAGCAGCGGCAGTCGGGTGCGCTCCCGCAGCCAGGCCAGGTCCGCCCAGGTCAGCGCGGGGGCGAAGACGGCTTCGGTGTGCGCGGCGATGGCGGACACCCCGGGCGTGCCGGTGTGCGCCAGGTCGTCCCGGCCGGTGGGCAGGTTGGCGGTGGTCACCTCCGGGGGCAACGCGAAGCCGCCGCGCACGTCACGCAGCCGCCGCCCGAGCACCGGCACGTCGACGGTGACCATCAGCGCGGCGCAGCCGGCGGTGTGCGCCCGGTCGAGCAGGTCGGCGACCAGCCCCCGGTCGCGCAGCCAGTAGAGCTGGAACCAGACCGGCCCGTCGGTGGCGGCGATGACCTCGTCGATCGGGGTGCTGCTCAACGTGCTGAGCACGTAGGGCACCCCGGCCGCGCCGGCCGCCGCCGCGAGCGCCGGTTCGCCGTCCGGGTGCAGCAACCGTTGGTACGCCATCGGCGCGACCGCCACCGGCAGGGCCTGTTCCCGGCCGAGCAGCACCGCGTCGGTGCGGGGTCGCTCCACCCCGGTGAGCACCCGGGGCAGCACGGCGACCCGGTCCAGGGCGGCCCGGTTGGCGGTCAGGGTGGTCTCGACGCCGCTGCCCCCGTCGATGAAGTCCCAGATCCCGGGCGGGAGCGTCGCCCGGGCCAGGTCGGCGAAGTCCGCCAGGCTGACCGGTGGCCGGTCCGCCTCCCCGGTCGACCCGGCGGCAGCCGACCCGACAGCGGACGACCCGACGCTGGTCGACCCGACAGCGGTCGACCCGACGGTCCGGGGGGACTCCGTCACCGCTCGCCACCGACCGGGGCGGCGACCGGGGCGGGTAGCCCGAAGACCTCCCGTAGGAAGGCGGCAGCCTCGTCCTGGGCCCGACGGCCGGCGTCGAAGACCCCGGGCATGGCGAAGAACCCGTGGATCATGCCGGGATAGCGGCTGGCCCGCACCGGCACCCCGGCCTCGCGCAGCCGCTGGGCGTACCGCTCCCCCTCGTCGCACAGCGGGTCGTGCTCGGCGGTGACCACCAGGGCCGGCGGCAGGCCGGACAGGTCGTCGGCCAGCAACGGCGACGCCAGCGGATCGGCCGCGTCCGCCGGATCGGCCAGGTAGTGACCGCGGTACCAGTCGACGGAGTGCCGGTTGAACAGCAGCAGGTCCTGCTCGTCGGCGACCCGGCCGGTGTCGGCACGAGGCGCGGCGTCCCTTGCCAGGCCCGCGTCCCTTGCCAGGCCCGCGTCCCTTGCCAGGCCCGCGTCGGTTGCCGGGTAGGCGTCCCGGCCGGGGCGCGGGCGGTCGGCCCGCTGGTCGGTGTTCGGGTAGACCAGCAGTTGCCCGGCCAGCCGGGGGCCACCCTCGGCGCGGGCCAGCAGGGTCACCGCCGCCGCCAGGTTGCCACCGGCGCTGTCCCCGCCCACCACCAGCCGGTCAGGGTCCACCCCGAGGTCGACGGCGTGCTCGGCCAGCCACCGGGTGGCGGCGTGGCAGTCGAGCACGGCGGCCGGGAACGGGTGCTCCGGGGCCAGCCGGTAGCCGACCGTCACCACCTGGCAGGGGGTGGCGTTGGCCAGCCGGCGGCAGATCCCGTCGGCGGTCTCCACGCTGCCCAGCGTCCAACCGCCGCCGAAGAAGTAGACCAGGGTGGGCAGCGGCCCGTCCCCGGCCGGCCGGTGCACCCGTACCCGCAGGTCTCCGGCGGGGCCGGGCACGGTCGTGTCGCGTACCTCGTGGACCGGCTCGACGTTGCCGCCGCCGGCCCGGATCGCGGCCAGGTCGGCGGCGCGGGCCTCGGCGAGGGTCTGGGTGTACAGCGGTGGGATGCCGGCGGCGGCCCGCGCGGCCCGGTACGCCACCACCTGGGGATCGAGGGACATGGGCTGGCTCCTATCCGCCGGTGTTGACGAAGAGCTTGTCGATGCCGCGCAGGAACAGGCTCCCGCTGTAGTCGGCCGGCTGGCTGACCGCGAGCCGGGGGAACCGGGCGAAGAGTCGGGGCAGGCCGATGCGACCCTCCAGCCGGGACACCGCCGAGCCGAGGCAGAAGTGCGGGCCGACGCCGAAGGCCAACGACGGTGGGCCGTCCCGGCGCGGGTCGAACCGCTCCGGCTCGGGAAAGCGGTGCGGGTCCCGGTTGGCGCCCGCGATGATCAGCAGCACGTTCTCGTCCCGGGCGACCGGTACGCCGCCCAGCACGGTGTCCCGGGGCGCGGCGCGGGCCAGGAAGTGCACCGGGCTCTCCAGCCGCAGCACCTCGTCGACGCAGCCCTGCGCCAGGGGCTCGTCGCCCGGCAGCGCGGCCACGGTGTCCGGGTGGGCCAGCAGCACCGGCAGGCCGTTGCTGAACATATAGACGGTGGTAACGAAGCTGGCGTTGAACAGCACGATCAGATTGCTGATCAGCTCCTCCTCGGTCAGGTCGACGTCGCCGGAGTCCAGCGCCTCGACCAGCCCGGAGATCAGGTCCTCGCCGGGGTGGTTCCGGCGGTGCGCGATCAGGTCCCGGTACCACGCCCGCAGCTCCTCGGCGGCCTGGTTGGCCAACGCCAGCCGCTGCGGGGTCTTGCCGGCGACGTCGAGAAACTCGTCGATCCAGTCGACCCGCTGCCGGTACCAGGCCAGCTCGCTCTCGGGCAGGCCGATGAACTCGGCCATCACCAGGGCCGGCACCGGGTAGGCGAAGTCCGCGACGAAGTCGACCTCGCCGCCGTCGGCACCGGCGTCGGCCATCCTGTCCAGCAGGGTGTCGACCACCCGGACGATCACCGGTTCCAGCGCGCCGAGCCGGCGCGGGGTGAACGTCCGGGCGAACACGCCGCGCATCCGACCGTGGTCCGGTGGGTTGACGAACATCATCGACGACTGGAAGGTCCGCAGGATCTCCTGGTCCTGCCAGCCCGGTGGGGCCTGCTTGTACCACTCCGGGTCGCGCAACACCTGGTCGACCAGGTCGTAGCCGACGGCCACCGCGCTGACCGTGCTGTGCTCCGGGCGGTTCGGGATGGTGCTGATCGGGCCGTGCTCGTGCAGGGCCGCGTACCACGGATAGGGGTCCTGCCGGCCGGCCTCGCTGTAGAGACCGGACAGGATCTGGTCGACGTCCACGATGGTGCTTCCTCCCCAGGAATGACCGGTGGGACGGCGGGTCACCCCCGCCGCCCCACCGGTGTCACAGACCGAGCAGTCGAAGTGGTACGGCGTCCGCCAACGCCTGGTTGCCGGCGTCGTTCGGGTGGATGTGGTCACCCGCGTCGTACGCGGGCAGCAGCCGGCTCGGCTGGGCCGGGTCGCGCAGCACCGCGTCGAAGTCGAGCAGCCCGTCGAACTCGGCCGCTCCCGGGCCCCGCAGCCAGGTGTTCACCGCCTGCCGGGTGGTGTCCTTCTCCGGGGTCCACACCCCCGGGTTGCCGTGCCCCTCGTACGGGGTGAGGGTGACCGCGAGGCTACGCAGGCCACGGGCCTTGGCCTGCTTGTTGATCTGCCGCAGCGAGGCGATGATCCGGTCGGCGGAGTCGTCGGACATCCAGATGTCGTTGATGCCGAGGTGGGTCACCAGGGTCTTCACCCCGGTCTGCGGGAAGACGTCCTCGTTGAGCCGGGCCAGCGCGTTCGGGCCCAGCTCGTAGTAGCCGGGGAAACCGCCCGCGCCGGGCTCGGTGCCCTCGTGGTTGAGCCGGTTGCCGGCCAGGCTCAGGTTGAGCACCCCCGGGGTACGCACCTCGGGACGCGCGGCGACCAGTCGCCCGGCCAGCAACTCCGGCCAGCGCTTGTTGGCGTTGACGGTGCTGCCGTTGGCGTCCCCGATCGAGTCGCTGAGCACCACCACCGCACCGGGGCTCTTCGGGCGCAGCACGTCGATGCCGGACAGGAACATCCAGCAGCAGTCCGGACGGATGGTGAAGCCCGCGCCGTCGGCGGCGGTGGTCAGGTCGTTGGCCCCGATGAAGGTGGTGACCTTGGACTGGCCGTGGAAGGTGACCGGCCCGGTGAGCACCGGGAAGTGCAGGGTGACGACCAGGTCCTCCTGCTCGGCCACCTGATAGGTCAGCGGGTCGCTGAGCAGTTCGGCGCCCTTGTTCATGGTCGCCGAGGTGGACCCGCCGAACTTCAGCTCCCGCAGGGTGCCGGGGACGATGTCCGACCGGTCGGTGATGGTGGCCTTGTCGGGGCGGGCGACGGTGGCGTGCCCGACCTGCACCGCCTGCTCACCGTAGAGGTTGCTCAGCCGGACCCGCAGCCGCTCCCCACCCACGGTGGTGCGCACGGTCATCCGGATGCTCTGGTTGTTCAGGCCGGTGTTGGTCAGCCCGGCGGTGTTGCCACGGGTGAGGGCCGCGGCCCACGTACCCGCCCACTGCGGACGGGCGGCTGCCTCGCCGCCGTCGGAGTCGGACGGACCGGCGCTGGCCACCACCGCCGGGGCGCTCACGACCAGCAACACGGCCGCGGACGCTATGACCTGCCATCTCTTCGGAGTCGACATTGAACCTCCAGGTTGGGCCGCCCAGGGCCGGCACCCATTGACGGCACCGCCCGGACGATGGTCCAGAAACCTAGCCGCGACGTCTGACAGGCGTCAATCAACCCGATAGACATGATCAAGTGTCCATGGTGGCTGGTCGTTCGCCGTTCGGCCCTGTCCCCCGGCGACGCCGTCGGCCTAGGCTCGCTAGCGGCGGCGGTGCGGTCGCCCATGGCGCGCACCCCCGTCGCGGGCCGGGCTCTGAACTGCTCGGACGCCAACCCGGCCGGTCGCCACGGCGGGTCCCACCGGGCCGCCGACGACCCGCCGCATCGACCTGGGGGCTGTGCGATGACCGACGGGGCCGACCGACCCACCACCTACGTGCACGACGCGCTGGAGCTGTTCGCCGGGTTCGGCGACCGGGAGGCGCTGGTCGGCGACGGACGCCGGCTGACCTACCCGCAGGTCGCCGCCGAGGTACGCGGGCTGGCCCACGCCCTCACCCGCCACGGGGTACGCCCCGGCGCGGCGGTGCTGGTGATGCTCGGCAACGCCGTGGAGGGCCCGCTGCTCCAGCTCGCCCTGCACCTGATCGGCTGCCGGACGATGTGGATCGCCCCGGTGACCTCCCGGCGGGAGATCGACGAGTTCGCCCGGTTGGCCCGCCCCGACGTGTTCGTGCACCACGCGTACGCTCCCGACGGGCTGGGCGACCAGATCGCCGCCTCGCTGCCCGGGGTGCCGGTGCTGCGGCTGGGCGTCGAACTCACCGCCGACACCCCGCCGGCCGGCGCGGAGCCCACCGCCGACACCCCACGGGCCGGCCTGCCGGCCGAGGTGCCGGTGCCCGAGTCGTTCCTGCAGACCAGCGGCACCACCGGTACCCCCAAGCTGGTGCACCACCGGGAGAGCTTCTACCGGCAGGTGCTGGCGCTGGCGGCGGAGTTCCGCGCCGCCGGGTTCCCGCTGCTGCGGCACCTGTCGCACTCCCCGATGTGGCTGGCCAGCGGGCAGATCACCACCCTGTTCAACCTGTTCACCGGCGGGGTGCTCTTCCTGCGTCAGCAGTGGGACCCGGCCGCGTTCATCGCCACCGTGGACGCCGAGCGGCTCACCTCCACCTTCGTCACCCCGCCGATGCTCTACGAGGTGCTCGACCATCCGGCCCTGCCCGGTGCCGACTTCTCCGCGATGTTCATGTTCAACGTGGGCGCGGGACCGGCCGCGCCCGCCCGGTTGCGCCAGGCCATCGCCCGGTTCGGCCCGTGCCTGCGCATCGTCTACGGCCTCAGCGAGGCGGTGGTGATCTGCGCCCAGCCCGGCCTGACCGAGGACCCGGCGCACCCGGAGCGGCTGGGCTCCTGCGGCCGGCCGTACGGCGACGTGACGGTGGAGATCCGCGACGCCGACGGGCGGGTGCTGCCGGCCGGCGCGGACGGCGAGGTCTGGGTGCGGACCAAACTCAGTTTCCGCGGCTACCACGGTCAGCCCGAACTGACCGCCGAGACGCTTGTCGACGGCTGGGTGCGCACCCGCGACATCGGCCACCTCGACGCCGACGGCTTCCTCTATCTGGTCGACCGGTTGCAGGACCGTATCCTCACCCGGCAGCGCAGCTGGCCGATCTACTCCCGGCCGATCGAGGACGTCCTCGCCGCACATCCGCAGGTGCGGGCGGCGGCGGTGATCGGGGTGCCCGACCCGGTCGCCGGGGAGCTGCCGCACGCGTACGTGGTGCGGACGCCGGGGGCCACGGTGACCGGGGCGGAGCTGATCGGGCTGGTCACCACCGAGCTGAGCGACACCTGGGCGCCGGGTGCGGTGGAGTTCGTCGACGCGCTGCCGCTGAACCGGTCGGCGAAGGTGGACAAGCGGGCGCTGCGCGACCGGTACGCCGCCGGCACCCCCGCCGACCCGGTCGGCACCCCGTCATGACCGCCGACGCCGACACCGGCCCCCGCACGACCACCGGCTCCGACGGCGGGTCGCCGGCCGCGCCACCGGGTCCCGAGCGGCGGGCCGCCCGGCGGGAGCTGGTCACCCTGGTCGCCGCCGACCTGATCTCCAACCTGGGCAGCCGCATCTCGGTGATCGCCATCCCCTGGCTGGTGCTCACCACCACCGGCAGCCCGGCCAAGATGGGCATCGTCGCGGCGGCCGAGTTCCTGCCGTACATGCTGTCCAGCTCGTTGGCGACGCCCTGGGCGGACCGGTTCGGGGTACGACGTACCTCCATCACGGTGGACGCGGCGAGCGCGGCGGTGATCGCGGTGGTGGCGCTGGCCCCGTGGCTCGGCTTCGGGGCGCTGGTCGCCCTCGTCGCGGTGGCCGGCGGGCTGCGCGGCATCGGCGACCGGGTCAAGCACGTGATGTTCCGGCCGGCGGCGCAGCGCGCCGGGGTGGAGCTGATCCGGCTCACCTCCGCCTACGACGGCCTGGCGCGGGGGGTGGCGCTGTTCGGGACGGTGATCGGCGGCCTGCTCATCGACTGGGTGGGGGTGACCCGGGCGATCTGGATCGACGCGGCCACGTTCGCGCTCTGCGCGCTGCTGGTGGGGGTGCTGGTGCGCCCACCCACCCGCGACGCGCCGGCCGCACCCCGGGAGGGCTACTTCCAGGCGCTGCGCACCGGCTTCGGCTATCTGCGCACCGACCGGGTGTTGCTGACCATGCTGGTGGTGGTCTCCGCGTTGAACATGTTCGCCGCCGCCAACACGGCCGTCTGGGTGCCGTTGTGGGTCCGCGACGAGTTCGGCGACCCGGCCGGCTTCGGCCTGGTGCTGGGGGTGTTCGGTGGTGGCGCGCTGCTCGGCAACCTGGTCTTCACGATGCTCGGCCCGCGACTCCCCCGGACCATGGTGTTCGCCGTCGGGGCGGCGCTCAGTGGTGCGCCCCGGCTGCTGGTGCTGGCGCTGACCGACCATCTGGTGGTGGTGCTGGTGGTGACGTTCCTGTCCGGGATCGGGATCGCGGCGGTCAACCCGCTGCTCGGCGCGGCCCTCTATGAACGGGTGCCGGAGGAGTTGCAGACCCGGGTGCTGGGGATCTCCGGGTCGTTGGCGTTCGTCGGGCTGCCCGTGGGGGCGCTGCTCGGCGGCTGGTCGGTGGCGGCCCTCGGGCTGCGGCCGGCGCTGCTGGTGATGGCGGTGGTGTGCGCGGTGCTGACCGTGGCGCCGCTGGTCGTGGGGCCGCTGCGGATGGGCCGGGCCAGGTCCGCGCCGCCCACCGCCGGGGGCTGACCCCGGGCCGGAAAGGCGGCCCCGGCACGGGTCGGCGCGCCGGGCGGGCCGACACCCCGGGCGGGTCGGCGCACCAGGGCGACCATCAGGCGATCCGCCCGGTCAGTGTGATCGACGGCACGGGCCCGGTCGGTTACATTGCCGGCCATGTCATCGATGTTGACCGAGGCCACCGATCCGTACTGCCTGCGTGAGGGGGAGAGTGCCGCACTGCTGCGCGACCATCCGTGGCACCGGTTCGTGGTGGTCGGCGACAGCGTCGCGGAGGGCATGTGCGAGCCGGTCGAGGGCTACCCGGACGTGCAGTGGGCGGACCGGGTCGCGGCCGAGTTGTCGGCGGTACGGCCCGGGTTGGCGTACCTCAACCTGGGTCGGCGCGGGCTGCGGGCGCAACAGGTCCGGGCGGGCCAGCTGGACCGGGCGCTGGCCTTCTCCCCCGATCTGGCGCTGGTGGTGTGCGGCGGCAACGACGCCTTCCGGACGGCGTTCGACCCCGACGCGGTCGACACCGAGCTGACCGCGATCGTCGGCGCGCTGCGCGACGCCGGGGCCGACGTGCTCACGGTGGGCATGTTCGACGTCTCGCACAGCCCGGCGGTGCCGGCGGCGCTGCGTCCCGGGCTCGGTGCCCGGATGCGGCTGCTCTCCTCCCGTACCGGCCGGCTCGCCGACCGGTTGGGCGCGCTGCACGTGCACCTGACCGACCATCCGGCCGGCACCGACCCGTCCATGTACAGCAGCGACGGCCGGCACGGCAGCGCCCGCAGCGACGCCATCGCCGCGGCGGAAACCATCCGCCGCCTCGGCGCCCACCTCGGCAACCACCCCTGACCCCACCCCACCCCTGCGCCCCCAGTCCACCCACCACCCCGCCGGCCTGGCGGAGTGGATCAAGAGGGTTGCGTCATCCGGGGCCGCGAACAGGTGACGCAAACCTCTTGATCACCGGGGCAGGGGCGGGCGGGTGGGAGGCGGGACGGGAAGGGTGGGAGGGGTCGGGGGTCAGTCGGTGAGGAGGATGCCGGTGAGGAGGACGCCTCGGGCCAGATTGAGGACCTCGTCGCAGCCGGGGAAGCCGACCCGGGCCAGTGCGCCGGAGCCGGTGCGGCCGAACAGGTACGGGGCGATGCTGTACGGCACCTCGGCGGTGACCGTCTCGCCGGTCTCGATCTGGACGAAGTCCATCGCGAACCGGTCGGCGGGCATGTAACGCTGGAGGATGTCGCCGCCCCGGTCGAGGGCGGCACGCAGCCCGTCGGCCCACTCCCCCGGGCTCAGCTCCCGGCCGATGAGCACCCCGTGGCCGGCCGAGCCGTCGGCCGGCTTGACGACCAGGCTCTCCCGGTCGGCCAGCGCCCGGTCCAGCTCGGCGGCGGTGAACGCCACGGTGTGCGGCACGTACCGGCGGATCAGGGCCTGGTCGTCGGCGGAGAGCAGGTCCAGGTCCTCGTAGAGCCAGGCAAAGTTGATCTTGTTGCCGAGCAGCCAGGCGGCGGTGCTGACGAACATCGGCAGGGTGCCCGCGTCGAGCGCCCCGGCCACCGCATCCAGCCCGGCGCTCGGGGTGACCCGGTTGGGCACGAAGAGCCGGAACAGCGCGTCCACCGGTGCGCCGCCGACCACCAGCCGCCGGTCGGCGTCCAGGGTGGCCCTGGCGACCGGGGCGATCACCAGGTCGATGCCGAACCGGCGGGCCTGGTCGATCAGCGGCGAGAGAATCTTGATGAAGTCGTCCGGTGTCTCCAGGCCGGGGTAGTCGGCGTCGAAGTCGAGCAGCAGCGCCACCCGGGCCCCGTCGGCCAGGGACAGACCGTCCCGGATCGCCACGAACCTCTGGTCCAGCAGGGACGGGGCCGGCCGCACCGGCAGCCCGTCGAGGATGCCCTGCTCCTGGTAGAGCCGCGCGTAGCGGCGGACCACCGTGTCGGCGTCGAAGCCGCCGCCCAGGCTGCTGTCGATGTTGTATTCGACGATCCTCGGCACCCCACCGGAGATCAGCACGTCGGGCCGGTAGGCGGCGAGCAGCGCCTCGGACAGCTCCTCGGACTCGTCGAGCAGCATCGTCGCACCCTCGGGCACCCCGAGCAGCCGGCGCAGCTCCCCGGCGGTACGGGCCCGCCGCTGGCAGGCCTCCAGGATGAGCTGGGCGAGCCGGTCGCAGACCTCGTTCAACTCGCGGAACGCGTCCGCCGGCATGACCGGGGGCCGGGCCAACCGCCACTGCTTGTTGTACGTCGCGCAGCCGTGGAAGATCTCCCGCCAGGCGGCGGCCCCGCTGGCCACCATCGCCGTACGGGTCGGCTCCGGCAGCTCGCGCCACGCCTGACCCGCCTCGGGCCAGCGGTAGTTCGGATCGATCATCGTCTGTCCTTCATGGTCAGTTGGATGGCGGCGGCGAGTTGCTCGCGGCCCGGCTGCACGGCCCGGTCGAGCACCGGCGCGAAGGGCAGCACCGCGCCGTCCGGCCGGGTGACCCGGCGCGGCGGCGCGGTCAGCGGCACCCGCTCCAGCACCGAGGTGATGATCTCGGCGGCGATGCCGCAGGACCGGTTGGAGTCGTCGATCACCACGAGCCGGCCGGTGCGGGACACCGAGTCGACCAGAGCGTCGAGGTCGAACGGGTAGAGCGTGCGTGGGTCGAACACCTCCACCGACACCTGGTCGGCCAGCTCCTCGGCGACGGCCAGCGCGTCGTGCACCAGGTGCCCGACGGCGACCACGGTGACGTCGTCACCGGCCCGGCGGACCACCCCCCGCCCCAGCGGCACCGGGGCGAGGGTGGCGAAGTCGACATCGTCGCGGACGTCCAGCGCGGCGGCCGGGGCGAAGACCACCACCGGGTCGTCGTGCCGGATCGCCGACACCAGCAGCCCGTACGCGTCGGCCGGCGTGGCCGGCACCACGGTGACGATCCCGACGTGGGCGAAGAGCGAGTACGGGTGGTCGGAGTGCTGCCCCGCCCAGCCCGTCCGGGAACCGGAGCCGGGCACCAGGTAGGTGACCGGCACCGCACACTGCCCGCCGGTCATCATCGGGAACTTGTGCGCGTGGTTGACGATCTGCTCGAAGACCAGGAACAGCAGCGACGGGATCTGGAACTCCACCACCGGCCGCAACCCGGCCAGCGCGGCCCCGGTGGCGAAGCTGGTGAACGCCTGCTCCGACAGCGGGGTGTCCCGCACCCGGTCCGGCCCGAACCGCTTCAGCAGGCCCGGGGTGACGTTGGACGCGCCCACCCGGATGTCCTCGCCGAGCAGGAACACCGCCTCGTCCCGGGTCATCTCGTCGGCCAGCGCCCGGGTCAGCGCCTTGCGGTAGGACAACCGTGGCATCAGGAGCCTCCCCGGGCGGTCAGCCCACTGGCGTACAGGTGGTCCAGCGCACCGGCCGGGTCCGGTTCCGGGCCGGCCAGGGCGAACGCGACGGCCGCGTCGAGGGTGGCTTCCACCTCGGCGTCGATCGCCTCCCGGTCGGCCGGGGACAGCCGGGCCCCCTGGATGTCCACCGGGTCCCGGGACCGGCCGTCGGCCACCTCCTGCGGCGTGCGGTAGTCCAGGCGTACCGCATGCTCGAAGGTGTGGTGGGCGTCGAACCGGTAGGTGCGGGCCTCGACCAGCTCCGGCCCGCCGCCGTCGCGCATCCGCGCGACGGCGGCGGCGGTGACCTGCCGGACCGCCTCCGGGTCCTGTCCGTCGACGACGACGGCCGGGATGCCGAACGCCTCGGCCCGGCCGGTGATGGTGCCGGCGACCGCGCCGGCCACCGGCATGGTGGTGGCGTAGCCGTTGTTCTCGCAGACCAGCAGCACCGGCACCCGCCAGAGCGCGGCCAGGTTGAACGCCTCCAGCAGCATCCCCTCGTTGACCGCGCCGTCACCGAAGAAGCTCGCCCCCAGCACGGGGTTCCCGCGCCGCCGGTGGGCCCACACCGCACCGGTGAGGATGGCCGGGGACGCCCCGACGATGGCGTTGGCGCCGAGCACCCCGATGGACAGGTCCGCCGCGTGCATCGAGCCGCCTCGGCCCCGGTTCAGTCCGGTTTCCCGGCCGCACAGTTCGGCCATCATCCGGGCCGGGTCGGCGCCCTTGGCGAGCACGTGCCCGTGCCCACGGTGGGTGCCGGTGACCAGGTCCCCCTCGCCCAGTGCGGCGCACACGCCGGCGGCGATGCCCTCCTGACCGAGATAGGGGTGGATGCCGCCGACGATGTGCCCGGAGCGGACCAGGGCGATGGCCCGCTCCTCGAACCGACGGATCAGCCGTACCGTGCGGTAGAGCCGGGCCGGGACGGCGTCGATCACCGGTCGCGCCCCTCCTTGACGGCGACGAGGATGTCGTCCCAGAGCTGCGCGCGGGCCGTCAACGCCAGGTTGACCGTGTCGGCGCACTCCTGCCACTTGACGTCGTCGTCGCCGCACAGGTCGGCGAGCATCTGCATCGCCATCGGGGTGTGCTGCTCGCCGTCGACCTCGATGTGCCGCTCCAGGTAGTCGACGAACGTGTGCAGCCGGTTGCTGCGCTCGTTGACCGCGACGACCTGGGTGAACATGTCGGGGATCAGGTCCTCCCGGCCGAACGCGAACGCGGCGGCCTGGCAGTGCACCGGGGTCGACTCGATGATCTTCCAGGTGGTGGCGGCGAAGGCCCGCGACGGCTCCGGCACCCCGGCCTCGACCAGCGCGTCGGTCACCGACGAGCCGGCGCGCAGCAGCGCCACCAGCCGGTCGACGGCGGTGGTGTCCGCGCCCGCCTCGCCCATCCCCCGCACATACAGCTCGAAGTGGCTGATGAAGCCCTCGCCCAGCTCGTCGCTCTCCTCCACCATGACGATGTCGTTGATCAACCGGCGGCTGCCGGTCGGCCCGGTGGGGATCCACGGCACGGTCACGCAGGTGAGCTGCCGCTGCAACGACTTCAGCAGGGACATGAAGTCCCAGACCGCGAAGACGTGGTGCTCCATGAAGGTGACCAGCGACTCGTGGGTGTCCAGATTGGCGTAGAGCGGGTGCTTGACCACCACGTCCCGGCGGTCGGTCACCGCCTGCTCCAGCCGCTCGATGCCCGGGTGTGTCTTACCCCAGTCGTACCGTGACATGTTCAGCCTCCCTGCTGGGCGCGATCGCGCCAGATGACCGGGCAGTAGTCGGGGTCCGCGTAGTCCGGCCGACCCTCGGGGGTACGGCGGACCAGCACGTCGTGGTTGTACGCGGCGAGGGTGCCGTCGGAGAGCGGGAACTCCCGGTGGGCGTTGTCGCCGTCCTGCAGGTGCAGCGAGATGGCCCGACGCGGGCGTCCGCTGACGTTGGCACCGCTGCCGTGGTAGGTGCGGCAGTGGTGGAAGCTCAGGTGTCCCTTGGGGATCACCATCGGGATCTTGCGGATCTGCGCGCCGTTGTGCGCCGCGTTCTCGGCCAGCATCTCCTCCAGCTGGCTGCGGTCCCGCTCGGCGAAGTGCCGGACCACGGTGTCGTCCGCGCCGGTCTCCGACCACCGGTGCGAGCCGTCGACCATGGTGATGGTGCCCATCTCCTCCCCGCAGTCGTGGAGCGGGATGAACGCGGTGAGCATCTTCTCCGACGACGAGGACGACCAGTAGTGCTTGTCGAAGTGCCAGGGCACGATGTTCGACGGCTCACCGGAGATCGGCGGCTTGTAGATCAGCGTGGACTGGAAGATCCGGATCTCGTCGGCCTGGGCCAGCCGGGCGGCGACCGCGCCGATCAGCGGCTTGCGCAGGATCGCGGCGATCCCGTCGTGCTCGACGTGGACGTAGTCGTTGTGCCGCTGCACCGGCCCCTTCGACGGGTCCCAGTAGGCGAGCTTCGGCGGGTGCACCGGCAGGGTGCGGTCCCGCTCGCCGTCGTAGTAGCGGTCGGTGGCCGCGGTCAGGGCGTCCACCTCGTCGTCGGTGAGCAGTTTCTTCGTCAGGTACCAGCCGTGCTCGGCGTAGTGCCGCACGTCCTCGGCGGACGGGAGCAGGGCCTCCTCCTCGGCGGTCAGCGCCGGATGTGTCGTGGTCATGCCCCTGCTCCTTGTGCCGTGCCGACCGCGACGGCGGGGGCCGCCCCCGCCGCGGCCAGCTCCCGTTCCTTGGCCTCGTAGAGCGCCCGGATGTTGCCGCTGCCGAAGGTGCGCGCCCCCCGCCGCTCGATCAGCTCGAGGAACAGGGTGCGGCGGACGTGCATCGACTCGGTGAAGATCTGCAACAGCTGCCCGCCGTGGTCGGCGTCGACCAGGATGCTCAGGTCCCGCAGCCGGTCCAGCGGCGCGTCCACCTTGCCGACCCGCTGCTCCAGGTCGTCGTAGTAGGCGGCCGGGGTGCCGGCGAACCGCACCCCGCGCGCACCGAGCGCGCCGACCGCGCCGACGATGTCGTCGGTGCGCAACCCCAGGTGCTGCACCCCGGCGCCGTGGTGTTCGGTGAGGAACGCGTCGATCTGACCGGGCCGCCGACCGGCGTCCGGCTCCAGCAGCACCAGGGTGACCCGCCCGGAGGCGTCCTGCACCACCTTGGAGTTCATCGCCTGACCGGCGACCTCGATGTGCTCCTCGAAGATCTGTGCGAAGCCGAACACCCGCTCGTAGAGCGCGACGGTGTCGTCGAGCTGACCGGGCGGCACGCAGACCGCCAGGTGGTCGATCTCGGCGAGCAGTTGCGGGTCGACCCCGCCGGCCGGGGCCGCCTCGATCGCGCCGGGCAGGAAGTCGTCCCGGTCGCCGCGCCGCTCCACCAGCCGGTGCAGCACGTCACCGAAGCCGCCCACCTCGGCGGTCACCACCTCGGCGTCCGCGCCGGTCCAGGTGCGCGGTGGGGTCACCGGTGTCGCACCCCGGTCCACCAGCTCCGCGTACGCCCCGGCGGCGTCGCCGACCTCCACCGCCACCACCGCGATCCCGTCACCGTGCCGGGACACGTACGTCGAGGCCGGATGGTCGGCGGTGAGCCCGGAGGTCAGCACCATCCGGACGTCGGCCTGGCCCAGCAGCAGGGAGCGCTGCCCGACCAGCCCGGTCTCCGGGCCGCCCTGCCCGCGCAGTGTGAAGCCGACGGCGGTACCGAAGTAGAAGGCCGCCTGTCGGGCGTCTCCCACGTACAGTTCGATGTGGTCTATTCCACGAATATCCATCTCTCCAGCCCTTCCCCATGTCCCCCCGTGACTGCCGTCCGGGCACGTGCGGCCCGGGTCGCAGCACCGATCACCTCCCCGGGTCGGCGGGCCGGGCGCCAGCCCCGGAGGTACGCCGCAGCAGCAGGCTCACGTTCTGCCCGCCGAATCCGAAGGAGTTGGTGAGCGCGTGGTCGGCCCGGGCCACCCGGGGCTCGTCCCGGATGTGATCCGCCGGGCAGTCCGGGTCCGGATCGTCCAGGTGGTACGTCGGCGGCAGCAGACCGGCGCGCAGCGCCAACGCGCAGGCCGCCGTCTCCACCACCCCGGACGCGCCGAGCAGGTGCCCGGTGAGCGCCTTGGTGGAGCTGACCGGCACCCCGCCGACCCCGAAGACCTTTCCCAGCGCGGTGCTCTCGGCGATGTCACCGAGTTTGGTGCCGGTGCCGTGGGCGTTGACGTAGCCGACCTCGGCCGGCGGGACGTCCGCCCGGGCCAGGGCCTGACGCATGCAGTCGGCCGCCCCCTCGCCGTCGGGCCGGGGCATGGTCGGGTGGTGGGCGTCGGTGGTGCTGCCGTAACCGGCCACCTCCGCGTACGTCCGGGCGCCCCGGGCGGCGGCGTGCCCGGCGCGTTCCAGCACCAGCAGGGCGGCCCCCTCGGCGAGCACGAACCCGTTGCGTCGCCGGTCGAAGGGGCGGCTCGCCTCGGTCGGGTCGGCCCAGCCCCGGGCCAGCGCACGGGCGTTGCCGAAGGTGTCGGCGAAGGTAGGAAAGAGCGGGGCCTCGCTGGCCCCGCAGAGCACCACGTCGGCCTCGCCGGCCCGGATCAGCCGGGCCGCGTCGGCGACCGCCTGGGCGCCGGAGGCGCAGGCCGTGCCGACCGCCGAGCTGTAGCCCCGGATGCCGTGGGCGATGGCGATCCGCGCCGAGGCCATGTTGGGCAGGATGCCGGTCAGCAGGTACGGGCTGACCGCCGCCCGGCCCCGCTCGGTCCGGGCGATCACCTGCTGCTCCAGGGTGGACATCCCGCCGACCCCGCCGACGATGACGCCGATCCGCCCCGGGTCGACGTCCCGGCCCACCTCGATGCCCGCGTCGGCGAGCGCGTCGGCGGCGGTGAGCAGGGCGAACAGCACGACCCGGTCGAGCACCCTGGTTTCCGGGCCGGTGGCGACGGTGCGCGGGTCGATCGGCGGGAGCACCCCGGCGACCTCCAGCGACTCCCGGGCGGGGTGACCCTCGGGCGGTCGGGCCAGCCCGGACCTCCCACTGGTCAACGCGGCGAAGGTGGCCTCCACCCCCCGCCCGACGGGGCTGAACAGGCCCATCCCGGTGATCACGACGGTCATGACGACGATTCCGCGAGGTAGCGTTCGCGCAGCGCCACCTTGCGGACCTTGCCGGTGACGGTGACCGGGATGTCGTCGGCGCTCACCGGCACCACCCGGCGCAGGGTCTCCCCCACGTCCGCCCCGAGCGCGGCCCGGATCGTCGCGGTCCGGTCGGCGGCCGGGTCGGCCCCGGCGGCCAACTCCAGCAGCACGTCGGTGGTGACCGTGTCGCCGTCGGCGACGATCAGCACCGTGCAGTCGGTGACGTCGGGGCAGGCGGCGAGGATCCGCTCCTCGGACAGGGCGGTGAAGTACCGCCGCCCGTCGGGCAGCGTCACCGAGTCGACCGCCCGGTCCAGGTGGTAGTAGCGGCCGTCGGCGTCGGCGTGGACCAGGTCGCCGGTGAGGTACCAGCCGCGCAGCCGGAACCGGTAGCTGGTGACCGAGTCGTTCCAGTAGCCCCGGAACAGCGACGGCGAGTCGATGCCGAGGAAGCCGACCTGACCGGGGGGCAGCTCGTTGCCCTCGGCGTCGAGGACGGCCACCCTGGCGAACCGGTAGGGGCGGCCCACGCAGCGGCCGTACCGGTCGGTGTCGACGGTGTGCGTGATGTGGAACATCGAGTGCCCCATCTCGCTGGAGCCCAGGCCGTCGATGAAGACCGAACCGGGGACCCGGGTGACGCCCTGCCGGGTGAACACGTCCCGCGAGCCGACCGCGACGAGCCGGCGTACGTGGGGCTCGTGCGAGCAGTCCCCGGTGTTGAACCACAGCCGCACCGAGTCCAGGTCGTACCCGCTCAGGTCGAAACGGGCCAGCTCGGCCCAGGTCATCGAGAAGCCGAAGACCCCGTCGGGCCGCCACTGCTGGATGGCGTCGAGGACCCGCTCGCCCCCCTGCTCGGACAGCAGGAACATCTCCGCCTGGTTGCCCAACGCCTGGTTGACCATGAGCACCGTCGCGGTGTGCGGGGCGGGCAGCGCGTTGAGGATCCGCCGGGTGCCCTGCGCCTGCGGCATGGACAGCAGGTGCCGGGTGGCGGCGAAGAGGCTGGCGTGCGAGTGCAGCACCGCCTTCGGCACCCCGGTGGTGCCGGAGGTGTGGGTGATGACGATCGGGTCGTCGGGGTGGTGCCGGTAGTCGGCGGGGGCCTGCGCCGGATCGCCGCTGCCGGCCTCCTGCGGGGTCCCCAGCAGGGGTACGCCCAGGTCGTGCCCGGCCAGCAGTTCGGTGTGCGCGGCATCGGCGAGCACCCCGGCACCGCGCAGCCGGCGGATGTACTCGGCGGCGATCTCCGGGCGCAGCTTGCCGTTCATCAGCGCCGGGATCGCGCCGAGCCGGGTCAACGCCAGGAAACTCAGCACCATGTCGGCGGCGGCGGTGGCCCAGACGGCGACCGGGTCACGGGGCCGCACCCCCCGGTCGTGCAGCCAGGCCACCCGCGCGGCGACCCGCTCGTCGAGCTGGCCCAGGGTGAGCGGCTGCCCGGCGGGGTGCCCGTCGACCGGGGTGTCGAAGGTCAGGCCCGGCCCCTGCGGGTCCGCGCCGTGGGCCAGCACCCGGGCCAGCACGTTCCCGGCACCGAGTTGCGGATCGGCGGCGAGCGCACCCCGCAGTCCCTTCGTCCTCATTGACTGTCTCCTCCCCCCAGCAGCACCGCGACCGCACCGGTGGGCGTCGCGTCGGGTGCCTCTTCGATCAGGACCAGCAACGCCTCGTCGGCGTCGCCGTCGTACAGCAGCAGTTCCCCCTCGGCGGTGGCGTCGGCCCGTGGGTCGCCGGTCGGGCTCAGGCACACCACCGGACCGGTCAGTCCCCAACGGGCGGCGACCTGCCCGGCCACGCTGTTGGGCACCGACTGGAAGAAGAACAGTGGACCGACCCGCCCCCCGGCGGCGACGGTCGACCGGACGTGCGTGGCACTGGGCCGGTCCCCGGCGGCGCTGACCAGCACCACCGCGCACCGCGCCCCGGCCGGAGCCGGGGTCGGACGACGTTCCAGGCAGCGCCCGGCCGCCGCCGCGACCAGCGGCGCGAACGCCGAGTGCACGAACCCGGGCAGCGGCGGTGGTGGCCCGTCGCCCGGCTCCGGCCAGCGCGCCTGCGCCAGCACCCGGGGTGCGCCGTGGCCGGCCGGACGGCCCGGGACGATCCCGTGCCCCGGGCCGCGCGTGCCGGTCACGGCGCACCCACCAGCAGTGCGGTGTTCGCGCCGCCGAAGGCGGCGTTGAGGCTGAGCGCGTACCGGCTGGTCACCGGGCGGGGCGCGGCGGTGACCACGTCCAGCGGGCAGGCCGGGTCGGGGCCGAGCCAGCCGGCGTTGACCGGTAGTTTCCCGTGCCCCAGCGCCGCCACGGTGACCACCAGTTCGAGCAGGCCGGACGCCTCCAGCGCGTGCCCGTGCAGCGCCTTGGTGGAGCTGACCGGCACCTGGCCGGCCCGCTCACCCAGGGCCAGCCGCAGCGCCGCCGCCTCGGAGGCGTCACTGAAGCCGGTGCCGGTGGCGTTCGCGTTGACGTAGCCGACCGCCCCGGCGGGCAACCCGGCGCGGTGCAGCGCCGCGCCGACCGCCCGGGCCAGTCCCCCGCCCTGCGGGTCGGGCTGGCAGGGGTGGTGGGCGTCGCCGGCCCGCCCCCATCCGACCAGCGTCGCCACCGGGCTGCCACCCCGGGCGCGCAGCGCGGCGGTGGACTCCAGCACCACCGCGGCCACCCCGTCGCCGAGCAGCAACCCCTGCCGCCCGGCGCTGAACGGGCGGACCGCCCCGTCGGCGGCGAGTGCCCGGCCGGCGTCGAAGAGCGCGAACTGGTCCGGCTCCACCAGGTAGCCGGCGACCACCACGACCCGCTCGGTGTCCCCCCGGCGGATCATCGCGGCGGCGTCGGCCACCGCGCTGCTCGCCGAGACGCAGGCGGTGGTGTAGACCCGGGTCGGGCCGCCGAGCCCGCACCGCCGAGCCAGCCGGCCGGCCAGCGTCGGCAGCTCCGGCCAGGCCGGACCGCCGTCGGCCTGCTCGCCGTCGGCCCACCACGGGTCGTCGGTGTCCACGACCGGCAGGTCGTCGACGTACGGGCCGGGCAGGGTGGCCGGGCCGCCGTGGGTGGCCAGGAACAGCGCCGACCCGGCCCGCTGCGCCGGGTCGAGCCCGGCCGCGCCGCAGGCCGCGTCGCAGGCGTCGGCAAGCTCCTGCGGCAGGGTCGCCACGTCGGGCCGGGTGGCCGCGACGGTCACCCGGCGACCGGTGGTGGCGAAGCGACGGACCGGCCGGAACGCCGGTACGCCGGACAGGACCCCGGCCAGCAGGGCGTCCACGCCCCTGCCGAAGGCGCTGACCGCGTACGTGCCGGAGATCGTGACGGGTGCCCGCTCAACCATCGGCGGAGGCGGGCAGGCAGGTGTGGAACACGGTCAGCGCGTCGTCGACGGTACGGATGCCGGCGAGCTGGTCGTCGGTGAGGTCCATCTGGGTGCCGTAGCGCTGTTCGACGAGGTGCACCAGCCAGGCCAGCTCCATCGAGCCGACCCGGTGCGGGACCTGCTCTACGGGTTTGCCGGTCAGTTCGGCGAGCATGCTCACCAGGTCAGCTCGCCCCAGGTCGGGCTGACCGGACATCAGCGGTTGTCGGTGGTCGCCCCGGCGACCCGGTCGGCGACCATGGTGGTGAACTCCCCCACCGTCATCAGGGCCAGCTTCTCCGACTCGTCGTCGGCGAACCGCAGCCCGTACCGGTCCTCCACCCGGACGGACAGGTCGGACAGGGCGAGGGACTCCAGGTCCACCCCGGAGGGGCCGAGGGTGGTGTCGTCGTCGATCTCGTCGACGTCGTAGTTCATGTCCTGGAGCTGGTCGATGACGAAGGTACGGACCTCGTCTCGCATGACGGTAACCTCTCTCGATGGGCGAGTTGCCGGCGTCCGGTCGGGGCACCGTGCGGGGATGGTTCGGGCGTACCGCCGACGGTCGGCCGGTGGTGACGCGGTGGTGACGCCCCGGCGGCGGCCCTCGGGGACCGGCCGGTGGGCGGGGTGGAGCGGACCGGTCACGGGGCCGCCGTTCGCAGCACGTCCAGCGAGCGGACCAGTTTGCCGGTGGTGGTACGTGGCAGTTGCGCCACCAGGTGCAGGGTGCGGGGACGCTTGTAACCGGCCAGCCGTTCGGCGAGCAGCCTGTCCAGCGCATCCCCGGACAGCGGCCCGTCGGGCTGCACGTAGGCGGTGATCCCGTCGTCGTAGGTGACCACGGCGGCGGCCACCCCGGGCAGCCCGGTGAGGGTGGCCTCGACCTCGGTCAGGTCGACCTTCAGGCCCCCCACGGAGACCTGCGAGTCGAGCCGGCCCCGGACGGTGACCAGGCCGGTGACCGGGTCGACGGTGCCGGCGTCGCGGGTACGCAGCCAGCCGTCGGCCCAGCGGTCGGGGTCGCTGAGCCCGACGTACGGCGAGGCGGGGCAGCTGATCAGCAGTTCACCGTCGGACTCGCGGACCTCGATGCCGGGGGCGGGCGCGATGGCCGGCCGGTGGCTGCCGTGCAGGTCGGTGCCGATGACACCGACCTCGGTCATCCCGTACATGTTGCCCAGGGGTACGCCGTGCCGGTCGGTGAACGCCTGCACGACGGCCGGTGGGACCAGCTCCCCGCCGGTGGTCATCCGGGTGAACTGCGGCAGCGGCCGGTCGGGGCGGGTGGAGGCGAGCAGACCAATGTGGAAGGGCACGCCGAGCACGGTGGCCGGGGTGTCCTGGGCGGCGATGGCGGCCAGCACGGCGTCGCCACCGAGCCGCTCCGGCGGGACCAGCTCGACCCGGGCGTGCAGACCATAGAGCAGCCCACCGACGAGGCCGAGCACGTGCACCATGGACGGCAACAGGATGATCCGCTCGCCGGGCAGCGCCACCCCGTCGATCCGGGTGTAACGCTCCACCTCGGCGACCAGGTCGGCGGCGGTACGTCCGATCACCTTGGACGGTCCGGTGGAGCCGGAGCTGAGCTGGATCACCGCGTGGCCACTGACCGCCGGACGGTCCGCGTAGCCGGTGACGCGCTCGGTGACGTCGACGAAGACCTTCAGCGCGCCGCCGCCGGTGCGGACCGGGGCCACGACCACCTGCGGGGTGAGCCGACGCAGCGCCCGGTCGACCTCGTGGTCGGTGAGCCGGTGGTCGAGCAGCACGGCCTGGCCCCCGCTGCGCCAGGTCGCCAGCAGGTTGACCACATAGGACAATGAGGGGGGCAGACGCAGCGCGGCAGCCCCGCCGGGGCGTAGTCCGGCGGCCACCAACCGGGCCTGCGCCTCGGTGACCAGGCGGTGCAGGGTGGCCCGGTCCACCGGCTCGGGTAGCCGGAGACAAACATCGGTCGGACGGCCGGCGAACAACACGTCGTCCACCCAACCGGGGTCTTGCGCAGCAGGATCTTTCGTTTGGCGATACATGGTCACCGCCGGCCACCGTCCAGCATAGAATCGGGCAAAAGCGCCCAAAGATGATGTCTCTTGGCGTGCTCACGGCACCCTACGACAGCCCGGAAGACCATTACTAGATGCGAATGGCTAGATCATAAAAGGCGGCCGGCCGGATTGCCGCCGCTCGATCGGCCGGGCAGGATCGGGCGCGTACGCCGGCCCGCGACACCACCGGCGGCTCTGCCGTGCCCGGCGATCCCGTGTGGAACTGACCGACCGTCGGACGGGTCGGAGGCACCCCGACCCTGGTCGGCACCCCCCACTGACCACCGGGGACACCCCCGGCGACGCATCGCCCGGCCGGTGCCGCCCCGTGGGCCGGCGCGTCCGGCCCCGGCATGGGCCATCGGCCCGGGCCCCCGCCCAGCACGGACCCGGTCGGACCGGGCACCCACCCCAGCGGGGTCGCGCGCGCACGCTCGGTGACCACTGTCGTGCCAGTGCGGTGGGTTCGACGTCGGCCGCGCGCGGCAACGCGGCGGGGTCGAGGTCGGCCCCGCGCGCATCAGCGCGGCAACGCGGCAACGCGGCTGGCCCGGCCCCGGCTCGCCCGGCCTCGGGTGGTCGGCGGCCCCACCCACCCGATGTCCCCAGACGGATATGCCGAGCTGGCATAAAGATGCCAGCTCGGCATACACCTCCCGCCGAACACACACCGATCCTGCGACATGCCGGCCACCGGCAGCCCGGCCGATCCCCGGGACGCCAGCCCGGCACGATCCGATCGGGTGGCCCAGCCACGCCAGCGACGACCTGCGACCCGGTCAGGGCACACGAGCAGTCGGCCGGGGCCGAGTCGGGCTACCCGAGGCAGGACAGGACGGCGAAGGACCGGGAAGCGCCAGGCAAGGAGGGTACGCAAGAGGGGTCGGGCAAGAAGGGACCAGGCGGAAAGGCACCAGGCACGAGGAGTCGGGCAAGAAAGGGCCGGGCGGGAAGGCACCAGGCAGAAAGAGGCCAGGCACGAGGGGTCGGGCAAGGAGTGCGCCAGGCACCACGAACCGGGCAGAAGCCGGATGGGGAAGGGGTGGATCGGACGGGGTGGGTGGATGGTCAGTCCGGGGCGCTCCGGGGCGCCGGGGGCGCCCCGCGCAGGACCACCGCGCTGTTGAACCCGTCGAAGCCGCGTGCACAGACCAGCGCCACCCGGTGGCGGGGTTGCCGGGGGGCACGCAGGAAGCCCAGCTCGCAGCCGGGAGCCGGGTCGGTCGGCCCGGCCGAGGCGGGCAGCGTGTCGTGGTGGAGGGCGAGCAGGGCGGTCGCCGCGTCCAACGCCGACCCGCCCTGGTGGGCCCGGCCGGTCAACGACTTGTGGGTGCTCACCGGCGGCGGCCGGTCGCCGAAGACCGCCCGCAGCGCCGTCGCCTCACTGCGGTCGTAGCGGGGCACCCCGAGCGCGTCGGGGACGACCATGTCCACCTCGTCGGCGGTGCTCCCCGAGCGCTCCAGCGCCAGCCGCATCGCCCGGGCGTACATCGCCGGGTCGCCGGCGGTGTCCGGGCCGGTGTGCACGGCGTCGTGGGTGGCCGCCCAGCCGGTCACCTCCCCGTAGATCCGGGCACCCCGGGCCAGGGCGTGCCCCCGCTCCTCCACCACGAAGACCGCGCCCCCCTCGGCAGGCACGTATCCGCCGGCCGCCCGGTCGAACGGCCGGTACGCCGCCGCCGGCTCGTCGATGTCGCTGAGCAGCCCGGAGCGGAGCTGACAGGCCAGCGCGTACGGGCTCAGTGGGCACTCGGTCGCCCCGGCGATCACCACCGACGTGCCCCGCCGGATGGTCCGCACCGCGTGCGCGAGGCTGTCCAGCCCTCCGGCGGCCTCGGCGGCCAGCACCCCCGACGGCCCCTTGAACTGGTGGTGGATGGAGAGCTGCCCGACGCTCGCCGCATAGAACCAGGCGATCGACTGGTACGCCCCGACGGTGCGGCTCGACCCGCCCCAGAGCCGTTGCAGCTCCCGCTGCCCGAACAGGTTCCCGCCGGACGAGCTGGCCAGGATGACCGCCCAGGCGTACGGGTCGGGGGCACGGTCGGGGAGCCCGGCGTCGGCGAGCGCCAACGCGGTCGCGGCGAACCCGAGCTGGGTCCACCGGTCGGTCTGCACGAGTTGTCGGGTGTCGACGTACGCGGCCGGGTGGAAGTCGGGGACCTCGCCGCCGACCCGGGTGGGGTAGCCGGTCGGATCGAACAGCGTGATGGGGCCGGTCCGCCGGATGCCCCCGGTCACCGTCCGCCAGTGCGCGTCGACGCCGATGCCGCTGGGCGCGACCACCCCGATCCCGGTCACCACCGCCCGTACCCGATCCCCGTCCGGGTCGGCGGTCAGCGCCTCCGAGGCCGTCACGGCGTCACCGCCAGTCGGCGGAACAGCATCGCGGACTGGAAGCCACCGAACCCGCTGCCCACCGACAACGCCACGTCCACCGGGGTCTCCCGGGCCACGTTCGGCACGTAGTCCAGGTCGCACTCCGGGTCCCGGGTGGTCCAGTTGGCCGTCGGCGGCACCACCCCGTACTCGATGGCCAGGGCGCAGGCGGCCATCTCGATGGCGCCGATCGCGCCCAGCGAGTGCCCGACCATCGACTTGATCGAGCTGACCGGCACCCGGTACGCCGTCGGGCCGAGCGCCCGCTTGAACGCCGCCGTCTCGTGCCGGTCGTTCTGCCGGGTCCCGGACCCGTGCGCGCTGACGTAGGAGACCGTCGACGGGTCGAGCCGGGCCTGCCGCAACGCCGCCGCGATGGCCAACCCCATCTCCACGCCGTCGGGTCGCAGCCCGGTCATGTGGAAGCCGTTGCTGCGGCTGCCGTAACCGGCGACCTCGCAGTAGACGTGCGCGCCGCGCCGCCGGGCGTGCTCCCACTCCTCCAGCACCAGCACCGCCGCCCCCTCGGCGAGCACGAAGCCCTGCCGGTGGGCGTCGAAGGGCCGGCTGGCGTGCGCCGGGTCGTCGTTGTCCGGGCTGGTGGCCCGGATCGCGTCGAACGAGGCGACGGTGACCGGGGAGATCGGCGAGTCGGCGGCGCCGGCCAGCACGATGTCCGCCTCCCCGTCGGCGACGAGTTGGTGGGCGTATCCGATGGCGTCGATGCCGGAGGTGCAGCCGGTGGAGACCACCTGCGCCGGGCCGCGCAGTCCGTGCCGGCAGGCCACGTCGGCGGCGAGGCTGCTCGGCACCAGCGCCTGATAGAGGTACGGCCCGCCGAGGGCGTGGTCGACCAGCCAGTGTCGACCCGAGTCGCTGACCCGGACGTACTCCTGTTCCAGGGCGGTGGTGCCGCCGACGGCGGTGCCCAGCACCACCCCGGTGACGTCCCGGTCGGCGTCGGTCAGGTCGAGCCCGCTGTCGGCCAGCGCCTCGGCGGCACAGGCCAGCGCGAACTGCGCGTACCGGTCGGAGCGTTGCCGCTCGGCGGGGGTGAGCCCGGCGGCGTCCGGGTCGAAGTCGCACTCGGCGGCGATCTGCGACCGGTACGGCGACGGGTCGAAGAAGCTGATCCGCCGGGTGGCCGTGCGCCCCTCCGTGAGGGTCTTCCAGAACCGGTCCCGGGTGACGCCGCCCGGGGCGACCACCCCGATCCCGGTCACCACCGCGCGGCGGCCGGTCACGACGGGCCCCGCTGTTCGACCAGCTCGGTGTCGACATGGCCGAGTTCCGGGCGGGGGGCGAGCGGGCCGAGGTGGAAGACCACCTCGGCGGCGGTGTCGCCGGTGTTGCGCAACCGGTGCCGGACGTTGCGGGGCACGAACAGCGCCTCCCCGGCGGCCAACGGCACCGGCACGTCGTCCAGGTCGACGGTGATCGCGCCCCGGACGAGATAGAGGAACTCCTCGCTGTACGGGTGGTAGTGCTCGGCCACCCGGTCGCCGGGGGCCACCGTCACCACCCCCATGAACCCCGAGGTGCTGCCGACGGTACGCGGGCCGAGCAGCACCCGCAGTTCCCCGCCGCGCCGCCGGTCGGCCGTTACGTCCCGGGCGGCGACCAGTCCGGTGGTGACGTCACTCATCGCCGCCTCCCGCGTACGCCCGCTCGATCCGCTCCTTGATCACGGCCAGTTGCACCCGGCTGTTGGTGTTGATCCGCGCGGTCATCGCCGCGTCGTCCACCGGGGCGGTCGGCTTCATCGCGAAGTCCTGCACCCAGGTCATCCGGGTGCCCTCCGGTTCGGTGTCGTAGTGCCAGTGGATCCGCATGTACTCGAACGGACCGGTCTCCACCCGGCGGGCCCGCACCTGCCACGTCGCCGGGTCGGCCGTGCGTTCGCTGACCCAGCTCCACGCCACGCCGTTCTCGTCGGGGCGCATGGTGAGCCGGAACCGCACCGTGTCCCCGTCGCGGTGCAGGATCTCCACCACGGCGTACTCGGTGAACAGGTCGGTCCAGCGCGCCACGTCGTTGGTGATCTCCCAGACCAGCGGCAGCGGGGCGGCGATGACGATGCTGTTCTCGGTGTGCCCGGCCGGCCCGGCGGCGGCCACCAGGTCGGCGACACCGCCGATGCTGAGCTGCCCGGCCTGCTCGGGGATGTGGACCCGCCAGCGGTCGGCCACCACGGCGGACAGTTCCAGCAGGGCCAGCGAGTCCATGCCCAGCTCTTCCAGACTGGCGGCGGGCGCGCGGGCGGCGGCGTCGGCGTCGAGGCCGCACCGGGTCACCAGGATCTCGGTGATCTCACTGGTGAGCGGCGTGCCATGGGTGACGGTCATCTCGGGTCCTCCTCCACCGGGCGACTCACCCCGGTAGCCGTCACCTTCCGGCCGGGCCCGTCTCCCGGACGTCACCCGGCGGCCCGCCATACCCCTCATGGTGGTGACGTTGCGTTGACGCTGACTGTGTATCAGCTATGTGCCGGCTGTCCATCGTGATGGCAGTTCGCAGTTCAGAGGCAATATCGTCCAGTCACGATACCTACAGCCTCGTTGACTGAGAGTAATCGCATTGGTAGTGTTCGTGCCGGCCGGTCCGGCGGGAACGGCGGGTCCGGCACCACAGCGGAGCGACCCGGCCACCGCGTCACGGCCGACCGCGTCGGGACACCGGACGATCTGGACCCAGGTTTGCGTGCAGGGGGTGCGCCCGTGACCGGTCATGCCAGCACGCCGACCAGTGACGTTCCGGACGGCCCGCCGGTGCGCCTGCACCTGCTCGGCGGTTTCCGACTGCTGCACGGCGACAACCCCGTGGTGGTGCCCCGGGGGCTGCAACGGGTGCTCGCCGTGATCGGGCTACGTCCCGGCGCCACCCGCAGTAACCTGGCCGGCCTGCTCTGGCCGGAGGTGCCCGAGGAGCGGGCGTTGTCGTCGCTGCGCACCGCGCTGTGGCGGCTGCGCCAGGACCCCTACTGCCCGCTGCTGTCCAGCGGTGACACCGTCCGCCTCGACCCGACGGTCCGCCTCGACGTGGACGACCTCGTCGCCACCGCGGCCCGGGTCCGCGACGGGGGTGACCCGCGCGCCACCGCCGTAGCGCTCACCGCCGGCAGCCGTGACCTGCTCCCCGGCTGGTACGACGACTGGGTGCTGCTGGACCGGGAACGGCTCCGCCAGCTCCGCCTGCACATGCTGGAACAGCTCGCCGTCGACCACCTCGACGCGGGCCGGCACGGCGAGGCGTTGCAGGCCGCCCTGGCGGCGATGGCCGCCGAGCCGCTCCGGGAGACCCCGCACCGCCTGGTGGTACGCATCCACCTCGCCGAGGGCAACGCGTTCGAGGCGGTGCACGCCTTCTACGTCTACCGGGACCTGCTCATGCGGGAACTGCGGCTGGAGCCCTCCCCCGCGATGTGCGCCCTGGTCGACGAGACCCTCGCCCCGATCCGGCAGGCCACCCGCCGCACCCCGGCAGCCCGCCGTCACGATCCGCACGAGCGGCGTGACGAGCAGGTGACAGCTCCTGCGCCAGGGTGGACCCACCGAGAGCCCTGGACCGATCGGGGCGCACCACCGGCGAGAGGGGTCCGATGAGCCGCTTGGTGATCGTCAGCAGAATCATTCCCGGCGCGGAGGGGCGGGTCGCCCAGATCTTCGCCGAATCCGATGCCACCGAACTGCCCGGTCTCACCGGGCTACGTCACCGCTCCCTGTACCGCCTGCACGACCTGTGCGTACATCTGATGGAGACCACCGAGGTGGATCTCGACACCCTGGTCACCGCGCACAACCACCCGCTCTATCAGCGGACCAACGAGCGGCTGTCGGCACACACCTCGGCGTACCTGCCGACCTGGCGCTCCCCCAGGGACGCGCCGGCCGGCTGTTTCTACAGCTGGGACGTCTCCGACGCGCCCAGCCCGGAGGCCCTGCGCTGAGCCTGGAGGCCCTGCGCTGAGCCTGGAAGCGCGGCGCCGGGCCTGAAAGCGCGGCGCCGAGCGCCACCACGGGGAGTGGCCACCACCACCCGAGAGTACGGCGACGATGACAACCCGTTGCGGTGCCGCCACCGCCCGACACCGGGCATTTCACCTGCGCAACGAGGGGCGATCCTCCCTGTCGTCCGACATTCGCGTATGCAAAGCTGCGGCGGGTCTTCGCGTTTTCTCGCGACTTCAACGACATACGCAATAGGGAGGTAGCCGTGCCGTCGACTTTCGGGCAATGGCTGATCGTGATCCTGGCCCTGCTGGTGGGCCTGGCTGGAGGCTGGGCGCTGTGGGGACGGCAGAAGCCGACCACCGGGGCACCCATCGTGGAGGGTGACCCGGTCGTCGGGCTCTCCGCCGAGGAGAAGGCCGCCGCCGCCACGATCGACGCCCCGCGCCCGGTGGCCACGGTCGACAACTCCCCGGCCCCCGCCGCCGTCGTGGACGAACTCACCCCGCACGCCGCGCCGGACGCCGACCACACCACCCCGACCGCCGCCTCGACCGCCGACGACAGCTCCGCCGCCGCGCACGCCACCGCCGTCGACGGCACGCCCACCACGCTCGCCGCCGAGCGGTCCACCCCGCTGACCGGCAGCGACGACGAGCCGACCACCGCCGACCTGACCGGTCGTACCGGCTCGGACGAGACGCCCGCGAGCACCGACGCCGGCGAGAGCACCGCGCCCGTCCCCGCGCCGCGGGCGACCGTCGAGGACACCCCTGACATCCCGGGTACGGAGACCGGGCTGCCGGAACCGACCACGGTCGACCCGGAGCCCGTCGCCACCGACGCCGGTCCGGCCGCGAGCGGCACGGAGACCGGGACCGACCCGCTCGCGGCGCCGAGCGCCGAGACCACGCAGCCCGCCGAGCCGGCCACCATCGAGCCGGTCGCCGCCGAGCCCGACACCGAGCCGGTCACCAGCGAGCCTGCTGCCGCCGAGCCGGTCACCGCCGAGCCGGTCGCCGCTGAGCCTGCCGCCGCTGAGCCTGCCGCCGAGCCGGTCACCGCTGAGTCGACCACGCAGGTCTCCACCGTGCCGGACCTGGAGTCGACGACGCCGGAGACCCTGCCGGACCCGGACCAGCCGGTCACGGACGAGGTGGACACCGCTCCCGTCGCCGTCGCGCCGGTGGTCCCGGCGCAGCGCACCTCCGTCGAGGACACCATCCCCGCCGCAGACGCTCCGGTCCCGGCGGCCGCCCCGCTTTCGGACGCCTCCCCCGCCCAGGACGGGCCGGCGGACGACTTCCGCCGCATCCAGGGTGTCGGCCCGAAGATGGCCGCCGCCCTCCAGGCCGCCGGCATTCAGACCTACCGGCAGCTCGCCGCGTTGGACGAGTCGGGCCTGCGGGAGACGATCCGGGCCGCCGGGCTGCGCGCCACCGCGAGCCTGGCCACCTGGCCGCAGCAGGCGAAGGTGCTGGCCGGCGCGGGTGCCGAGGCCGAGCGGGTGCTGCCCACGCCGACCGGCGGCGACACCCAGGACTGATCAGCTGACCCCGGTCAGGGCCGGTGGGCGCGCGCCACGCGCACCCACCGGCCCTTTCGCATTCTCGGCCGGAACCCCACGCCTGCGGTCACGCAATCGCACCCGGCCCGGCACCGCGAGGAGCCTCGGTGGGCCTTCCTCCAGTGCCCGGCCGAACGGGCGTCCCAGGTGCCGGGTCGCCCTCAGGGGCGGTTCGGCGGGGGTCACCGGCCGCCGCCGCGTCGGGGTGGACCACCGGAGAATCCGGCATCGGCGCACTGACCGTTCCGGAATACCGTTTACCCGGTCCCGGCCCCTGGGTACATGGGCGTCACCTCGAATACACCACAAGCCGGGAGGCACCCCCATGCGCGGTTCGTCGATCCTCGGAGTCATCGTCGTCATCTGGCTGGTCATCGGCGCCGTCGCCGCCGGTCAGCGCGGGTATTACGGAAACGATGACACCAACTGTGCCGAGGCCGGCACCATCCTGGTGACCATCGTGGCCGGGCCGCTCAACTACATCGGCGCCAACCCGAAGATCGACTGCAAGCTCCCCGAGCCGTCGAAGTAAACCGCCTCACCCCGGCCCGCGCCCACCCCTCGGGGCGCGGGCCGCCTCATGTCCGCTCCAGATCACCCCGCCCACCCCAACCCCCGTGACCCCCCACACCACCCCTAAATCATCCTAGGAGACCACCCCGCTCTCCCTCCGCCGCACCCCACCTCCTCCAGGGGGCCCGCCCCCTACCCCCGCCCCTACCCCCTCCCCTGGTCGCCCCTGGTCGGTGATCAAGAGGTTTACGTCACCCCGAGGGGGTTTTCTGACGTAAAGCTCTTGATCACCTGACGCAAAGCTCTTGATCACCGGGAACGGGGGGAGGGGAAGGGGAGGGAGAGGGGGGTCAGCCGCCTACGTGGATGCCGGGGCGGCGGGAGGGGTCGGGTTCGCTCTTGCGGATGATCTCGCGGACCACCGGTGGGGTGTCGCCCCGGCCGAGGATCAGATAGCGGAGCAGGTGGGCGATGGGGTTGCCCTCGGACCACTCGAAGTGGGCGTGTGGCCGCACCCCGGTGCCGTCGCGCAGGGCCAGCAGGATGGCGGCGATCGCGTTCGGCACCGCCGGGCTGCTGGCCCGCAGCACCCGGAATCCGCCCACCTCGACCCCGTGCACCCACAGCACCTGGCTGAACTCCGACGGATCCACCACGTCGATCTCCAGGAAGAGCACGTCGGAGGCGCCCGGCACCGGGTTCATGCCCCGCTGGGCCCGCTCCTTGACCCGGTACTCCTTGAGCGCGCCGCCGTCCCGCTTGTTGGCGATCAGGTGCAGCCGACCGTCATGGGCCAGTGATTCGGCGACGAACCGCCGGGCCGGCTCGTCGAACTCGATCCGCTCGGCCCGCAGTTCGGTGGTGCGGGTGATCCGGGAGACCAGCGAGACCGTGACGATGCCGGCGATGAACAGCCCGGAGATGGCGATCCCGTCCGGCTTCTCGATGACGTTCTCGATCAGCGCATAGAGCAGCACCGCGGTCAGCACGGCGAAGCCGAGCGCGGCGAACCGGTGCCGGGCCCGGAGGGTCGCGATGGTCACCGCCACCGCCCCGGAGACCATCATCGCCAGGATGCCGGTGGCGTACGCCCCGGCCTGGGCGTTGACGTCGGCCCGGAAGGCGACGGTGATGACGATGCTGATCAGGGTGTAGACCAGCACCACCGGCCGGACCGCCCGACCCCACTCCGGCGCCATCCCGTACGACGGCAGGTAGCGCGGCACGATGTTGATCAGGCCGGCCATCGCCGACGCACCGGCGAACCAGAGGATCAGCACGCTGCTGATGTCGTAGACCGTGCCGAACCCCTCACCGAGGTGGGCGTGGGCCAGCCAGGCCAGCGCCCGGCCGTTCGCCGCGCCGCCCGGTTGGAACTCCTGCGGCGGGATCAGCAGGGTGGTGACGAACGCGGTGGCCAGCAGGTACACCGACATGATCAGCGCGGCGGCGGTGAGCAGCCGACGGGTGTTGCGGATCCGGGCGGCCAGCCGCTGCTCGCGGTCCGCGCCCGCCCCGCGTACCAGCGGCATCATGCTCACCCCGGTCTCGAAACCGGACAGGCCCAGGACCAGCAGCGGGAAGGCCAGCACCGCCGGACCGAGCAGGTCGCCGACGCCGGCGCCCCCGGCGGCCAGGGCAGCCGTCCACTCCCGCACCGTGCCCGGGTCCGCGGCGATCTCGGCCAGACCGGCGGCCACGACCACCGCGTTGAGACCGAGAAAGACCACGACCAGCGGTACGGCCACCAGCACCGCCTCGCTGAACCCGAGCAGGAAGACCCCGCCGAGGACGAGCAGCAGCGCCACCGTCACCAGCACGGCGACCCCGGCGCTGTGCGGTGCCGACGACGGCAGGTAGGGGTTCTCCAGCAGGTGCACCGTCGCGTCGGCGGCGGAGAGCGTGATCGTGATGATCCACGAGGTGGCGACGAAACCGAGCAGCACCAGCACGAAGAGTTTGCCCCGCCAGAACGGCAGCAGCCGCTCCAGCATCGCCACCGAACCCTGTCCGTGCGGGCTCTCCCGGGCCACCCGCCGGTACATCGGCAGCATCCCGAGCAGGGTGAGCGCCACGATCAGCAGGGTGGCCAGCGGGGAGAGCGCCCCGGCGGCCAGTGCCGCGATGCCCGGCAGGTAGGACAGCGTCGAAAAGTAGTCGACGCCGGTCAGGCACATCACCTGCCACCAGGGGTGCCGCCGCTGGCTGCCCTCCTCGGCCTCCGGCCCGACCGGCTGCACCCGGTGTGCGAAGAGCCACCGGCGCAGCGCACCCCCGGGCCGCGCCGGCCGGGCGTGGCTCTCCACGCACTCCGGCAACCCCACCGGCCCCGGCCGGGTGCGCTCACCCTGTCCAGCGTCCCGGGCCTCCCGCAGCGCCCGCCCGTGCCCCGGCGGCGGCGTGCTCCCCCGTCGTTCCCGGGTCCGCCGTTCCCGACCCCCGTCCCGCCCGTCCGCCATCCCCCGACCGCCCTCGTAGCCCCTGTCCCGACGGTAGGCGTTGAACCCGGCCCCACCGGCCGGAACAGGGGAAGCCGGACGGAACAGGGGAAGCCGGACGGAGCAGCCCAGGCGGGGTCGACCCGCCTGGGACCGACCCGGACGGGACCGACCCCGGCGCGACCAACCCCGGGCGGGACCGACCCCGGCGGCCGGCGAAGACGGAACGACGCCGGGGTGGGCGGCGCGGGCAGGACGGCGCAGTGCAGGCGGGACGACGGGTCCGGCGGCGGGGGTCAGGCGGGACGGGTGTGGCCGGCCGGCGCAGGGTGCAGGGCCGCCAGCAGGGCCGCCGGGTCGGTCACCGTCACCGTGGCCGCCGGATGGCGCAGCCACCGGCCGGGGGCCAGCCCCGGCACCGGCGTACCGAACCGCAGACACACCCCGGCCGTGGTGCCGGTGCCGAAGGTCACCCCCCGATCGGCCAGGGACAGGTGCGGCCCGACCGCCCGCCACCAGCGGTACGGCCCACCCTGCTGGGCCCCGACCACGTTCGCCCGCGCGGTACGCAGCCCCCAGCGGCCGAACCGGATCACCAGTTCCTCGTCGTCGAGCAGCACGACGCAGGTCTGCGGGCGGATGCCGAGCAGCGCCAACGGGACCCGGAAGGTCGGGTCGAACCGGAACGCGAACCGTTGTACGGGCATGACCGACGGGTACCCCGAGCGCGCCGCCCGACACCCGACCGGGCCGGGCCGAACGCGCCACCCGACACCCGCCCGGGCCGGGCCGAACGCACCGCCCGACACCCGACCGGGCCGGGCCGCCGGGTCAGGTCAGGGCACGGGTCCAGTCGTCGACGTGTGCGGTCAGGTGGTCGGCGACGGACCGCCAGTAGGGGCCGTCCTCGGCGTGGATCCTGGCCCAGGGTTGCACGCCGTCCCGGGCCCCGGCGCACAGCAGGTCGTACATCGACCGGGCCCGGGGGCCGAGGGTCGCGGCGAGCGCGGGACGCTCCGCCGCCGGTAGGTCGTACCCGTCGACGAGGGTGCGCAGCCGGTGGGCCGACTCCCCGACCGGCCGGTCGGGGCGCATCCCGGCCATCGCCTGGGCGGCGTACGCCAACTCCCAGCGGCGGGTGCCGGGGCCGGCGCCGTCCCAGTCGATCAGCACCCAGCCGCGTGGCGCGCGGACCAGGTTCCACGGCGCCGCGTCGTGGTGGCAGAGCAGATCCGTGCCGTCGGGCCGGATCGGCACCTGCCAGCGGGCCGCCGCCGGGGGCACGAAGTCCGCGACCGCGCGGTGCAGGTCGGCCAGCAGCCGGCCGATCGAGGCCAGTTCCGCCGTCCGGTACAGACCCGAGGGGTGGCCGCACTCCCCCGGCACGTACTCCAGCACCTGGCGGCCCTGGTCGTCGCGGCCCAGCGGCCGGGGCGCACCGTCGAAGCCGACCGCGTGCAGGTGGGTCAGCAGCGCGTCGACGGCGTCGGTCCACGGGCCGACCGGCCGGCGGACGGTGTCGCCGACCCGGACCACACCGGTGGTGACGTTGCCGGGCAGTGGCTGTTCGTCGGGGCTCACCCCGCCATCCTGGCCGAACGGACGCGTCCCCGCGCGCCGGTTTCCCGGCGCGCGGGGACCCCCCGTCCCGGCTGCTACTGCAGGAACGCCCCCAGCGGTGAGAGCAGCAGCCGGCCGAGCGCCGCGGCGTTGTCGTCCAGCCGGGTGCGCTCGCCGTCGCGGGCCTGCGGGTCGTGCCGGCAGCGCCAGATCTTCTGCGCGTTGCGCCAGGCCACGTCCCGGGTGTACTCGACCAGTTCGCCCTGGTACCAGTCGTCGATGTCGCCGTTGAGCATGTCGAGGAGGAGTTGCCACCGCTCCAGGTAGCCCCGCCGCAGCGACGGGATCTTGTCGGCGAAGATGTCGTTGATCTTGAGGTAGTCGCGGTGCTGCTCGGTGCCGTCCACCGGCTCGGACTCCAGGTGGTCGAACGTGGTCACCAGGGCGAACGGCAGGTCGAAGTTGATGTGCGCGTTCACCCCCGCCGCCGCCGACGGCAACGGCCGGGCGTCCGGGCCCTTCATCCGCTTGAACAGGCAGGACCAGGCGCGCGGCGTGGTCGGGCTCGACTCGGTCCACAACCGCATCGCGTCGAAGTAGCGGGCGGCGAACTCCACGTCCAGCCGGGACAGGAACACCGGGTCGGCGAAGTAGTCGTCGTAGAGCCCCTCCAACACCCGGCTGGTGATGGTCAGGTAGAGCCGGTTGAAGTCGGCCAGCGGGCAGCTGCGCTCCAACGGCGGCAGCCGGACCAGCAGGTCCTGGAGTTTGGTGAGGTGGTCGACCACCGCCGGCACGTCCTCCGGATGATCGGCGAGCAGATCGACGATGTCCGCGTGGACGGGGCCCCAGACCGGTTCCGTCATGTCTCCTCCACAGTGGTCGGGGCAGCGCCGCGCCGTCGTTTCCGAGGGACAGCCTGTCAGCGTCGACCGCGCACGGGATCAGTAGAACGACGTATTCGACCGCGCCGTACGTACGCTCACTCGCCCCGGTTACGCAGGTGAATGGCGCTGGCCTGCACCCGGGTCCGCACCTGGAGCTTGTCGAAGATGTGCGACACGTGTACGCCGATGGTCCGTTCGCTGATGAACAGCCGCTGGCCGATCTCCCTGTTGGTCAGCCCCTCGGCCACCGCGGTGAGCACCTCGCGTTCCCGCGCGGTCAGCGTGACCAGCTCGTCGGCGACCGGCTCGCCGGTGGCGGTGGCCGGAGCGGCCCCGGCGGACTGACGGCCCACCCCGGTCGACCGGGTACGACCCGGACGGCGGCCGGTGGGCTGGGCACGCTCGGTCAACTCCACCCGGGCCCGGCCGGCCAGCGTCCTGATCTCGCTGGTCAGCGGCACCGCCCCCAGGCTCAACGCCATCTCGTGGGCCTGGCGCAGCAGCTTGCTGGCGGTGCTGCTGCGACTGCGTCGGGCCAGCAACGCCTCGGCCTGCCGCAGCCGCGAGTACGCCGCCGGATAGGGGTGGTGCCGCTTGTCCCACTCGGCCGCCGAGCGGGCCCAGGCGTCCGGGTCGCCCCGGCCGTCGAGCCGGGTCAGCTCGGCCGTGCACAGCGCCAGGAACCCGTCGGCGTTGAGCCGGACCGGGCCGGCCGCCGTCACGCTCTTGGCGGTCACCCGGTCGACCGCGTCGCGCAGCCGGCGGACCGCCGTGGGGTCCACCGCCACGGTACGGCTGGCGTGCGCCTCCGCCTCCGCCCGTAGCCCGTGCCAGGCCAGCGCGCCCAGCAGCACCACGTCGTCGGAGCGGCTCTCGGTCAGCCCACGCTGCACCGCCTGCCGGGCCACATCGTGCCGGCCCTGCCACATCGCCAGGCCGGCCCGCAGGATCAGCATCGGCAGCACGTGCCGGGGCGCACCACCACCGGCGAGCATGGTCGCCACCGCCTCCAGGTCCCGGTCGGACGCCTCGACGTCGCCGTAGCCGACGGAGAGCCGGCAGCGGGCCAGCAGCAGCTCCACCGCGTCGGCCCCGGAGGGGCGGTGCCGCAGCGCCGCCGCGACCACCTTCTCCGCCTCCGCCCACTGGCCGACCCGGAACAGCCCGTTGGTGGCGATGGCCAGCAGCCGCGTCTCGTAGGTGCGGCCCAGGCCCAGCTCGGCGACCCGCTCGGCACCCCGGCGGGCCACCACCACCCCCTCCTCCAGGATGTTCAGCGGTCCGGTCAGCAACTCCGCCAGATGCAGGTAAGCGCAGGCCACGTCCTCCGGGCCGCCGGAACGTTCGGCGGTCTCCAGGGCCCGGCGGACCACGGCCAGACCCGCGTCCGGGTCCTCCAGGAACGCCTCGCTGAAGCCCAGCGCGGAGCTGGCCAGCACCACCTCGGTGGTGCTGCCGTCGACCGTCGCGGCCAGTTCGAGGGCCTCCCGGGCGCGCTGCCCGGCGTCGGCGTACCGGCCCAGGTGCAGCAGCAGCTCGGCCAGTCGGGCGGCGGCGGCGGCCCGGTCCCGGGCGGTGCAGTCGACGGACTCCAGCACCCCCCGGTACTCCGCCTCGGCGGGAGCGGACCGGCCGGCGGCAGCCAGGTAGCGGGCCCGTCGGATGCGCAAGCCGCAGGACGGATCGAGCGGTTCACCCCCGGTCAACTCGGCCAGCAGGGACAGCGCACGGGCGTGCTCGCCGCTCTGGTGGGCCGTCTCGGCGGCCTGCTCGAGCAGCACCGCCCGGTCCACCTCGGGCGGTGCGCCCGACCGACCGCTGGTCGGGGTCGCCGCCAGTTGCAACGCCGCCGACCAGTGCCGGTGCGCCTCGGCGAAACCGTGCAGCCGTTGCGCCTCCCGGGCGGCGGCCATCGCCGCCGGCAGGGCCCGTCCGGGCTCGCCGGCCAGCCGCCAGTGATGCGCCAGCCGGGCCTGGTGCAGCTCCGCCGGGGCCTGGGTCAGCGCCTCGGCGTAGCGGCGGTGCAGGCCGGCGCGCTCCGCCGGGAGCAGTTCGTGGGCGAGCACCTCGGCGACCAGCCGGTGCCGCAGCCGGTAGCCGTCGTCCGCGCCGACGAGCAGCCGGTGGGCGACCGCCTCCCGGAGTGCCCCGATCAGCTCCGGCTCGGGCAGCCCGAGCACCTCGGCCAGCAGCCAGTGCTCGACCGGCTCGACACCGGCGGCCACCGCGTGCACCGCCGCGTGCGCCTGTCGGGGCAGCACGTCCACCCGGGACAGGAAGATCTCCCGCAGCGTGTCGGACAGCCCGTCGTGGCCGTCGCGCAGGTCACGGGCCAACTCCTCGACCACGAACGGGTTGCCGCCGCTGCGCTGCCAGACCTGGTCGGCGGCTTCCGGGGCCAGGGGTGTGCCGACGATCTCGCCCGCCAACCGGTCGGTGTCGGCCCGGTCGAGCGGGGCCAGGTCGAGCACCCGCACCGACCGTAGCCGGCGCAGCTCGGTGAGCACCCGGCGCAGCGGATGGGCCCCCTGCAACGACTCGGCCCGGACCGCCGCCAGCACCGACAGTTGCAGCCCTCCCAGGCCGGCGAGCAGATAGAGCAGCAGTTGCCGGGTGGTCCGGTCCACCCACTGGAGGTCGTCGAGGACGAGCACCAGCGGACGCCCCTCGGCGATCAGGCTCAGCCCTGCGGAGACCCGTTCCAGCAGCGCCCCGGCGCTGTCCGCGCCGCCGCTCTCCTCGGCGAAGGTCCGCAGCAGTCCGCGTACCGCCGAGGAGGTGCGGGCCTGGCCGGCGGCGAGATCGGCGTCGAAACGGCGCAGCGCCTGGAGCACCGGGTGCAGCGGGGAGGCGTCGCCGATGTCCAGGCAGGAACCGGTGAGCACCACCGCTCCCGCGTCCCGCAACCGCGCCGCCGCCTCGGTCAGCAGCCGGGTCTTACCCACCCCGCTCTCACCGGTGACGAAGACGGCGGCGGTCTGCCCGGGGCCGATGTCGTCGTGGAGCGCGGCGCGCAGCGCCGCCAGCTGGTCGGCACGGCCGACGAGCGGCGCGCTGTCCACATCGCTGGCCATGTCCGCAGCCTAGTCACAGGTCCCCGCACCGTTCTACGGGCTAGATCCGTCTCTGGTACCTCTCGCGTCGAGTTTGCGACTAAAGGACCTCGCCCGCCGACATACGTCGTTCGGCAGATCCCCCGTCAGACCGGTGGTGACAGTCTCCGAAGTCATCAGACCACTGCGGAGGAAGGGTGGGTGGGATGCCACTGTCCACGGTCGGTACCGGTCGGGAAGACGTCACCACGACGCCCTGGCCGGTCCCGCAGGAACGACGCACGCTGACCGTGCTCTTCGCCGACATCGTCGGCTCGACCGCGTTGACCGAACGGCTCGACCCGGAGGACGTCCGGGCGGTGCAGTTCGCCTACTTCGACACCGTCGCCGGTGTGCTGCGCCGCTGGCAGGGCACGGTGGAGAAGTACGTCGGCGACGCGGTGATGGCGTTGTTCGGGGCGCGTACCTCCGACGGGCTGGACGGCTACCGGGCGGCGCGGGCCGCCCTGGAGATCCAGGATGCGCTGGACCGGCGGAAGTTGCCCGGCGGGGTGACGCTGCGGGTCCGGGTCGGCGTCGCCACCGGCGAGGCGGTGGTCGACCTGGCCGCCGTCCGCGACGGCGGCCACGGGATGGCCTCCGGCGCGGTCCTCACCACCGCCGCCCGCATCCAGGAGTACGCCCCGCCGGGTGGCGTGGTCGTCTGCGCGGCCACCCACCGGGCCACCGCCGGCCTGATCGACCAGCACGCCCTCGCCCCGGCCGCCCTCACCGGCAAGGCACGGCCGGTCGACGTCTGGCGGGTCACCGGCCCGACACACCCGCGCCCGGCCCGGCACCACGGCCCGCTGATCGGCCGCCGCCGTGAGGTCGCGACCGCCGTGGAACAGCTCACCCGGGTGGCCCGGGAACACCGTCCACGGTGGGTGGCCCTGGTCGGCCCGGACGGCATCGGCCGCAGTCGTCTGCTGACCGAGCTGCGTCACCGGCTACCGGAGGTCGACGGCACGCCGGTGCGCTGGGCGGTGGTGCACTGCCCGCCGTACCCGGAGCGGGTGTTCGGGCCGGTCGCGGAGTTGCTGCGGGACCTGCTGGGCCTGTCCGCCACCGAGGGGACGGACACCGTCCGGGCCCGGCTGGCCGCCCTGGTCGACGGCCTGGTCCCGCCGGGTCAGGGCGCGGCGACGGTGGCGGCGCTCGCCGCGCTGCTGGACGCGCCGGACCGGTCGGCGGTCGCCGGGGCGGCGGCGGTACGCCGGGTGCTGCTCGCCCTGGCCGCCCGTCGACCGGTGGTGGTCGGCGTGGACGACCTGGACCGGGCAGCCCCCGAACTGGGTCACTTCCTGCACTCGCTGTTCGCCGCCGCGACCGCCCGGGGGTTGCCGCTGGCGGTGCTGGCCACCCACCGGCCGGATCGGGCGGACCCGCACCCCACGCCGACGGACCGGTACCACCGGGTGGAGTTGACCCCGTTGAGCACCCTCCACACCGGCCGGTTGCTGCGCCGGCTACTCACCCGCGCCGGCCAGTCGGTCGCGTCCGCCACCCGGCTGGCGCCGCTGGTCACCGGCCGTCCCGGTTACGCCGCCGCCTACGTCCACGCGTCGGTGCGCCCGACCGGCCCGAGCGCGGTGGGCGGTGTGGCCGACACCGGGGCGCGGGTCACGCCGGGCCCGCTCACCGGCCGGCCGGTCGAGCCGCCACTGCCCGAGCCGCTCCGCCGTCGCGTCGCCGCCCTGCTGGACCGGTGCGACGGCCCGCACCGGGCGGTCCTGATGGCCGCCGCGACGCTCGACGTCGAGTTCGCCGCGTCGACCGTCGACGTGCTGCTCGGCTGGGCGGCGGGCCGGGCGGCGCAGGCGCTGCGCCGGCTCATCGACGCCGGACTGGTCCGGTCCGGTTCCCGGGGCGGCCACGTCATCGTCGATCCCGCCCTGCGCCGTTGCGCGTACGACCGACTGCCACGGACGCTGCGCGCCGAGTTCACCCGGCGGGCCGGGGCCAGCCGTCCCGCCGAGAGCACCCGACGCACGGACCCCGGCCACCGGACCGGGACCGCCCGCCAGGCCGGGACCGCCCGCCAGGCCGGGACCGCGCCTCAGACGGGGACCAGCCACCGGACCGGGACCGGTCGGTCGGTCCTGGCCATCCGACCGGGCACCAACCCCGAGCCGGGCCCGGCCACGGGCAGCTCGCCGCACCGCGGGGGAACTGGGCAGCGGACGGCCGCCAGGGGGGTGGACCCCTGCAGCCGTGATCCACGCCGCTCCGCAGCCGGGATCGATGAGCCACGCCGGTCTGCCGCGGCGGGGATCGACGATCCACCCCGCTGCGGAGCCGGGCGGGACGGGTTGCTCCCGGTGTTCCCCCTCCCCGGGGTCGAGGAGCCGCGCCCGACGTTCGCGGTCTGCGACGCCGACGGGCCGGGCCGGGTGGTCGCCCTCCCCGCCTCCCCCGGCCCACATCGGGAGTTCGTCGCTGCCGGGGGAGGTGGAAACGCCCCGACCGGTCCGGGGTCGACCGGTCCGGTTCCGGGCGCAGCCGCCGGGCGCCCGCGCGCCGGGTCGACACCGGACGGCCGGTGGGCGGGGGCGCGCGGCGGGTACCGTCCCCGGCCCGTCGACCCCGGGTCAGCCCGTACGCGCGGCGTCGTCGTGCCGCTACCGTCGCGCGGGGCCGGCGTACCGACCGGTCACGGGCCGCTGGCCGGCGGCCGGCGGCGACGCGGGGAAGGCGTGCCCCGCCCCGCCGTGCCGTTACCGGCGCGGGCCGCCTGACCCGTGCCCCGCCGGTCGTCGCCCCGCGCACCGGGTGTGCCCGGCCGGTCGTTGCACGTTCCCGCAGGCCGGTGTCCGCCCACCGGGGGTCAGCGGGGTCCCCCGGTGACCGGCGCGGGCGGATCGGCCCGCATGGCGCGGACCGCCTCCCCGGCGTAGAGGCACGCGGCACGGTGGCCGGGGGCCACCTCGACCGCGGGCGGATCGGTCTCAGCGCAGTCCGGACGGGCCTGCGGGCAGCGGGTCCGGAACCGGCAGCCGCTCGGCGGGTCGGTCGGGCTGGGCAGCTCACCGCTGAGGATGATCCGTCGGCGGTCGCGCTCCACCCGTGGGTCGGCCACCGGGATCGCCGACAGCAACGCCGCCGTGTACGGGTGGGCCGGCTCCCGCCAGAGCTGCGTCGGGGTGCCCGTCTCGACGATCCGCCCCAGGTACATCACCGCGATCCGGTCACTGAGGTGTTCCACCGCGGCCAGGTCGTGCGCGATGAACAGGTAGGTCAACCCGAGGTCCCGTTGCAGCCGGCGCAGCAGGTTCAAGATCTGCGCCTGGACGCTCAGGTCGAGCGACGCGATCGGTTCGTCGAGGACGATCAGGTCGGGTTCACCGGCCAGCGCGCGGGCGATCCCGACCCGTTGGCGCTGGCCGCCGGAGAGTTCGTGCGGGTGCCGACCGGCCGTCTCCGGTCGCAGCCCGACCAGGTCGAGCAGCTCGGCGACCCGGCGTCGGCGGGCGTCGGCGGAACCCGCCAGCCGGTGCACGACCAGCGGTTCGGCGATGCTGGCGCCGACGGTCCGGCGCGGGTCCAGCGACGCCTGTGGGTCCTGGAACACCATCGCCACCCGGCGGCGCAGCCCGCGCAGCCGGCGACGCGACCAACCGGTGACGTCCTCGCCACCGACCCTGATCCGCCCGGTGGTCGGGTCGACCAGCCGCAGCAGCGCCAGGCCGGTGGTCGACTTGCCGCTGCCGGACTCCCCCACCAGGCCGAGGGTCTCGCCGGCCCGCACGGTCAGCGACACCCCGTCCACCGCGCGCACCGGCGGGCCACCGGGGCTGGGAAACCAGACCGTGAGGTCGTCGATTTCGGCGACGGCTGCGGTGCTCATCGATCCTCCGGGCGGAGCTGATGGCGGTCCTCGGCGGTGGCGCCGCCGTCGGCGGTGGTGGGGTCGGCGGTGGCGCCGCCGTCGGCGGTGGTGGGGTCGGCGGTGGCGCCGCCGTCGGCGGTGGTGGGATAGAAGGTGCGGACCCGGTGCCCGGGGGCGATCGGGACCAGCGGTGGCAGTTCGTGTGCGCAGCGGGCGTCGCCCCGCACCGGGCAGCGGGGCCAGAACGCGCAACCGGCCGGCAGGTCGAGCGGGCTGGGAGGCGCGCCGGGGATCGCGGCCAGCTCCTCCCCCGCCGCGCCGGGCCGGGGCCGGGCGGCCAGCAGGGCCCGGGTGTACGGGTGCCCCGGCGCGGCGAACACCGCGTCGACCGGCCCCTGCTCGACGATCCGCCCCCCGTACATCACCGCGACGGTGTCGGCGATCCCGGCCACCACCCCGAGGTCGTGGGTGATCCAGACGACGGCGGTGCCGAGCCGGCGGCGCAGGTCGGCGACGAGTTCGACGATCTGCGCCTGGGTGGTGACGTCCAACGCGGTGGTCGGTTCGTCGGCGATGAGCAACTCCGGTTCGCAGGCCAGCGCCATCGCGATGACGACCCGTTGGCGCATCCCGCCGGAGAACTGGTGCGGGTGCGCGTCCACCCGACGTTCGGGTGCCGGGATGCCGACCAGGTCGAGCAACTCGACGGCGCGGGACCGGGCCTGCCGCCGGCTCATCCCGAGGTGTTCCTCGCACGCCTCGGTGACCTGGCGGCCGACGGTCAGCACCGGGTTGAGGGTGGTCATCGGGTCCTGGAAGACGAAACCGACGTGTCGGCCGCGCCACCGGCGACGGTCCGTCTCGGACATCGTGGTCAGCTCCCGGCCGAGCAGCCGGACCCGGCCGGTGACCGTGGCGGAGCGTGGCGCCAGGCCGGTGGCCGCGAGCACGGTCATGCTCTTGCCGCTGCCGGACTCGCCGACCAGGGCCAGGGTCCGACCGGGGGCCACCGACCAGTCCACGCCGGCGACCGCCCGGGCGGGACCGTTGCGGGTGCCGAGGGTGACCGTTAGGTCGTCGATGGCCAGCACCGGCTCGCCACCGGGCGGTTCCCCGCCGGCCCGGGGCGACGGTACGACGGGCGCGCTCATCGGGTGCTCCTGCGGGCCTCGCTGACGGTGAGCTGACGCGGGTCGAGCACGTCCCGCAGCGCGTCACCGACCAGGTTGAAGGCGAGTACGGTCACAAAGATCGCCGCGCCGGGGAAGAACCCCAACCACCAGGCGTCGGTGATGAACCCGCGCCCGTCGTAGAGCATCCGGCCCCAGGCCGGCGCGGGTGGCTGGACGCCGAGCCCGAGGAAGGACAGCGCCGCCTCGGACAGGATCGCGAAGGCCAGCGACAGCGAGGTCTGGACGATCAGCGGGGCGGCGATGTTCGGCAGCACGTGCCGGCGCAGGATGCGCAGGTCGGAGGTGCCGATGGAGACGGCCGCCCGGACGAAGACCTGTTCCCGGACGGCGAGCACGCTGGCCCGGGTCACCCGGGCGAAGATCGGGGTGTAGACCACGCCGATGGCGACCATCGCGGTGACCAGCCCCGGGCCGAGCACCGCGACGATCGCCACGGCGAGCAGCAGCACCGGAAACGCGAACAGCACGTCCATGCCGCGCATCAGGAGGTTGTCCGCCCAGCCGCCGTACCAGCCGGCGAGCAGGCCGACGGTCACCCCGACGGCCAGGGCGATGCCGACGCTGACCAGGCCCACCTGCAACGACACCCGGGCCGCCACCAGCACCCGGCTGAGCACGTCGCGGCCCAACTCGTCGGTGCCGAACGGGTGTGCGCCACTGGGCGGGCGGAGCATCTGGTCGACGTCCACGTCGTTGATCCCGGCCGGCGCGAGCCACTGCCCGGCCAGCCCGACGACCAGCAGGGCCAGCAGCACCACCGTGCCGGCGACGGCGGGCGGGTCGTGCCGCAGCGCGGTCAGCGTACGCCGCAGGGTGCCCGCCTCGGCGGCCCGCGTCGGCGGGTGGTCGTCCACCGGACGCGGCGACGTCAGGTCGGCGCGCGTCGGCGGGTGCGGCGCGGTGGACGGGTCGGCCGCGCCGCCCGGCGTGCCGGCGTCCGCCGACGCCCGGTCCCCGGCCGCGCTCATCGCAGCGTGATCCTCGGGTCGAGGCGGGCGTAGAGGACGTCCACCAGCAGGTTCATCAACAGGAAGAGGGTGGCCACGAAGAGCACCGCGCCCTGGAGCACCGGATAGTCCCGGGCCTGGACGGCGTCGTAGGTGAGCCGACCGACGCCGGGCCAGGCGAAGAGCACCTCGATCACGATCACCCCACCGACCAGGCTGGCCAACTGCACCGCCACCACGGTGACCACCGGGATCAGCGCGTTGCGCAGCACGTGCCGGACGATCACCACCCGGCGGCGCAGCCCCTTGGCCTCGGCGGTGCGCACGTAGTCCTCGGCGAGCACCTCGAGCACCGAGGAGCGGATGAACCGGGTGAGGATGGAGGCGGTGACCAGGCCGACGGCGGCGGCGGGCAGGGCCACGTGGGACGCCCAGCCCGCCGGGTCGTCGGTGAGCGCCACGTAGCCCGACGGTGGCAGCCAGCCGAGCACCCCGGCGAAGAGCAGGATGCCCATGATGCCCATCCAGAAATCCGGGACGGAGACCCCGAACTGGCTGAACACCCGGGCGGCGTGGTCGACGAACGAGCCGCTGCGCATCGCGGAGAGCACGCCGAGCGGGAAGGCGACCAGCAGCGCGAACAGCACGGCGGTCACCGACAGCGATCCGGTGGCGGGGAGTCGTTCCAGCACGATCGAGGTGACCGGCTGGCCGCTGCGGAAGCTGACCCCCAGGTCGCCGGTGAGCGCGTGGCCGACATAGCTGAGGTACTGCACCACCAGCGGCCGGTCCAGCCCGGAGCGTTCCCGCAGCGCGTCGTAGGTCTGCTGGTCGAAGCGGGTGCCGAGGGCGACCCGGACCGGGTCGCCGGGGACCAGTTGCAGCAGCAGGAAGACCACCAGGGTCACCCCGAGCAGGACGACGACCGACTGGAGCAGCCGCCGCAGGACGAAGCGTCCCACGCCGCCGCCTCAGCGAGCCAGGGCGACGTCGCGGAACCGGATCGCCCGGTCGGTGCGCACCTGGTAGCCGGTGACCTTCTTGGACCAGCCCTGCACCACGTCCGGGTTGTAGAGGTAGATGTAGCTGGCGTCGTCGACGATCTGCTTCGCCGCCCGCTCGTAGGTCTGCTTGCGTACGCCCTCGTCGGTCTGGGTGCGGGCCTGGTCGAGCAGGGTGTCGACGGTGGGGTTGCTGTACTTGTGGAAGTTGAACGTGCCGCCGGTGCGGTGCTGGGCGTAGTAGAACTCGTCCGGGTCGATGTTGCCCAGCCAGCCGAGCAGGAATCCGCCGAAGTTTCCCTTGCCCTGCTCGTCGAGCCACTGGGCGAAGTCCAGGGTACGGATCTTCACGGTGATCCCGACCTCCTTGAGCTGGGCGGCGATCACCTGGGCGGCGCTGACCGTCTCCGGGTACTCACTGGTCACCATGAGGTCCAGGGTGAGGCCCTTGACGCCGGCCTGGCCGAGCAACTGCCGGGCCTGGTCCGGGTCGTGCCGGTAGGGCGAGTAGTCGTAGTACCAGGAGCTGCCCTGGGGGATGGCGGTCTGGTTGGCGGTGGCCTGCCCGAACTTGGCGGCCTTGGTGATCGCCTCCCGGTCCAGGGCGAACGCGACGGCCCGGCGGACGTTCACGTCGTCGTACGGCTCGCGCCCCTCGTTGAGGGCGAGGTACCAGTAGTCGGTCGAGGGGGTGGTGGTGACGGCCACCTCGCCGGCCTCCTTCAACGCCGGCACCTGCTGCGGGGGCAGGTTGTCGGTCCACTGCACCTCACCGCCGCGCAGATTCTGCAACGCCACCGTCGGGTCCTTGACGAAGGTGAAGGTGACCCCGTCGAGCTTGGGCTTCTGCCCCCAGTAGGCGTCGTTGCGGGTCAGCTTGATGGTGTCGCCGGAGGTGTAGGAGGCCACCGTGAAAGGGCCGCTGCCCACCGGCCTGGTTTTGATCGCGCCGGACTCCACGTTGGACTTCTCGACGATCGCGACGCCCTTGAAGCCGCCGAGGTTGGCCAGCAGGTTGGGCGTGGGCGCGGTCAGCGTGACCACCACCGTGGCCGGGTCGGGCGCGGTCACCGACTTGACGGTGGCGAACTTGTACGCCGCGTTCAGCTTCTCCCTGATGATCCGCTGGTACGAGTAGACGACGTCCTCCGAGGTCAGCGGGGAACCGTCGGAGAACGTCACGCCCTCGCGGAGGGTGAACGTCCAGGTGAGCTGGTCGCTGCTGGTGGTCCACCTGGTGGCCAGCGCGGGCCCCATCTTGAGGTCGGCGTCCGGCTCGACGAGGGTGTCGTAGACGTTCTCCAGCACCTCGAAGCTGTAGTAGGCCGATGTCCGGTGCGGGTCGAGCTGGTCCGGTTCGCCGCCGATCGCGGCGGTGAGCGTGCCCCCGGCCGATCCGCCGGCGGTGGCGTCACCGTCGACGTCGACGCTGTCTCCGGCGCCGCATCCGGCCAGCCCGGTCAGGGCGACGGCGAGCGCCGCTGCGACGATCCTCGATCTGGTCATGGACTCGGTCACCCTCCGTCGCCTGGCAGATCAAAGGGCGAGTCTTCTCCGCCAACCGGGGCGATGTCAATGAAACCAACGCAATTCCCCGACTGTCCCCGGACGACCCCCGCACCTCAGGGGGTCACCGGCGGAGCTGATCGGCGCGCCGACCGCCGACCGCCGCGCGCCGTCGCGTGTGGAGCGTGCACGGCGGACGGGCGCATACACCCTGTTTCCCACCGCGCGACGGTCAAACCTCCTGCGGTGCCGGTCGGTCGCCGGAGGACCGGTCGAGGGTGCGACTGCGTCCCCGGAACTCGGCGACCACCTCGTCCCCGCGGGTGACGGTGACGTCGTAGATGCCACTGCGGCCGTACCGGGCACGTTCGGTGGCGTACGCGGTCAACAGGTCGTCCTCGCGCACCGGACGGAGAAAGCTGATCTCACCGCCGGCCGCGACGGTGGCCGGGCCGTGGGTGTTGCAGGCCAGCGCGAAGGCGGTGTCGGCGAGCAGGAAGACGAAACCACCGTGACCGATCCGGTGGCCGTTGAGCATCCCGGCGGTCACCCGCATCCGGGCCACCGCCGCGCCGCCCCCGGCCGAGACCAGCTCGATGCCGAGGCCCCGGGAGGCCACGTCGGCGTCGAACATGTCGTGGGCGGCCGTCCGACCGGCCCCGCCACCGCCGCGCGGCACCCGCTCGACCCCGGCCCCGCCGCGCGGCACCCGCTCGACCCGGCCGCCGCCAATTTCCTCGGCAGGGTCGGGCGCGCTGGGGGGCGGGCTGCGGTCCGGCACGGTTCCTCCTGATGGTCACGGCGCGGCGGCCGGCACGGGTCCCGGTCGTCGCTGCCGACCGTACGCGGCCGGGGCGGTATCCACCCGGTGCGGGCCGTGGCGGGCATCCGACCTGCCGCACGGCCCGGACACACCGACCCGGGTCGGCCGCCGGTGCCGCCTCCTTTCGCGGTGGGGGGCGGCCGGTCGGGCTATGCTCACGGACGTGTCGGCGGTGGGGCCCGCCGTCCCGGCCCGACCGGGAGAACCGCGCCGGAGGCGCCAACGGTCCCTGCCAGTGGTCCGCATACTGGTGGGGAGGTCCCGATGACCCAGGGGGCACCGCGTCGCGTCGATCCCGACGTCGACCTGCGCGTCCCGACCGACCGGAGCGAACTGACCGCGCACCCGGCCACCGTGCTGGGCGCGATCGCCGCCGGTGGGGTGCTCGGGGCCCTCGCCCGGGCCGGGGTCCAGGCCGCCCTGCCGCACACCCCGACCGGCTTCCCCTGGTCCACCTTTGCCGTGAACGTCACCGGTTGCCTGCTGATCGGGGCGCTGATGGCGGTGCTCGGCCGGCGTCGGGTGGGCCCGCTGGTCCGGCCGTTCCTCGGGGTCGGCGTGCTCGGCGGTTTCACCACCTTCTCCGCGTACGTCGTCGACGTGCACCGGGCACTGGCCGCCGGGGCGGCCGGGATCGCGTGGGGCTACCTGGCCGCCACCCTGGCCGGCGGGCTGCTGGCGGTCGTCGCCGGTGACGCCCTGGCCACCCGGCTGCTGGGCCGGGGGGCCGGCCGGGGCGGACGACCGCCAGGCTCTGGTCGGCGCCGCCGGTCGCCGAAGGCGGGCCGGGACGACCGGTCGCCGGGCACGGGCCGAGACGACCGGTCGCCGGAAGCGGGCCGGATGGACCGGGAGGGCCCCCGGTGACCGTGCTGCTGATCGCGCTCGGCGCGGCGCTGGGTGCGCCGCTGCGCTACCTCACCGACCGCGCCGTGCAGGCCCGCCACCACTCCCGGTTCCCGTGGGGGACGCTGACCGTCAACGTCGTCGGTTCGCTGCTGCTCGGCGCGGTGGTCGGGGTGCCCGCCGGACCGGCGGTGACCGCGCTGGTCGGCACCGGCTTCTGTGGCGCGCTGACCACCTGGTCCACCTTCGGCTACGAGACCGTACGGCTGGCCCGCGCCGGTGACCGGCGGTACGCGCTGGCCAACGCCCTGGTCAGCGTGGTCGCGGGGCTGGGCGCGGCGACGCTCGGCTTCGCCCTGGCCCGGACGCTGACCGGCTGACCGGCGAACCGGCGAACCGGGCCTCAACGCACCGGGGTCACGTCCCGCACCGCATGCTGGCCGCCGTCCTGGTGATGACCGCTGTCGTGGTGATGACCGCTGTCGTGGTGGTGACCGCTGTCGTGGTGGTGACCGCCCTCGTGATGGTGGTGACCGCCCTCGTGGTGATGGTGGTGGCCGTGACCGTCGACCGGGTCGTCGGGATGGTCGTGGGGGGTCTGCGGGCGACCCACCTTGTCGGCGAAGCCGGGCATCAGCACCCGGTACGCGCAGGTGTCGCAGTTCATCCGGATGTCCCCGCGCAACGCCTCGGAGTGCCGCTCCAGGACCAGGTCGGCCAGGGCGTCGCAGTCACCGATCAGGTCGGCGACCCGGATGTCGAGGTCGGGATGCCCGGCCGCGTACGCCTGCGACTGGGCCACGATCCGGTCCGGCAGCACCCCGGCGAACAGGAAGTACGGCGCGACCACGATCCGGCGGGCACCGAGCCGGCGCAACCGGTCGAGCACCGCCGGCACGGAGGGCTCGGCCAGCGAGATGAACCCCGGTTCGACCCCGGCGTAACCGCGCCCCTCCCAGAGCAGCCGGGCCACCTTCGCCACCTCGGCGTTGGCGTCCGGGTCGGTGGCGCCGCGCCCGATCAGCGCCACCCAGGTGCCGGCCCGGTCCGCCCCGGCCAGCGCCGTGTCGATCCGCTGCTCCAGGACGGCGTGCAGCAGCGGGTGCGGGCCGAGCGGCCGACCGTAACGGTAGGTCAGGCCGGCGTGGCGGTCCTGCTCACGCGCCATCGCCGCCGGGATGTCGCCCTTGCCGTGACCGGCGCCGGTGAGCACCAGCGGCAACGCGACCAGTGCCCGGTGCCCCCGCCCGACCAGGGCGCTCACCGCGTCGGTCAGCGGCGGCCGGGACAGCTCGATGAAACCGCCCTCGACGTCGCCGACGGCGGCGCCGGCCCGGTCCCGGACCCGGTCGACGAGCGCGGCGAACTGCGCGACCCCGGCCGCGCTGCGCGTACCGTGCCCGACGATGACCAGTGCGGTCATGTTTCCTCCTGGTAGAGCAGGGCGTTGAGGGCGGCGGCGGCGACCGCCGAGCCACCCTTCTCGCCGATGTTGGACACGGCGGGCAGGCCACTGGCCCGCAGCGCCGCCTTGGACTCGGCGGCCCCGACGAAACCGACCGGCAGCCCGACCACCAGCGCCGGGGCGGCGTCGACGGCGATCAGCTCGAACAACGCGGTCGGCGCGCAGCCGACCACCCAGACCGCCCCCGGTCCGACCCGGTCCAGGGCGATCCGCACGGCCGCCGCCGACCGGGTCAACCCGGTCTCCCCGGCCAGGACGGCGGTGGCCGGTTCGGCGACCGGGCAGACGATCTCCCGCCCCGCGCGGGTGATCCCGGCGGCCACCATCGCCACGTCGGTGACGATCGACGCCCCGGCCCGCAGCGCGGCCAGCCCGCCGGCCAGCGCCGCCTCGTCGCAGACCAGGTCGGTGACGTAGTCGAGGTCGGCGCTGGCGTGCACCACCCGCTCGACCACCGCCCGGGTCAGCGGGGGCAACTGCCGCAGGTCGACCCGGTCCCGCAGGATCCGGTACGACTCCTGTTCGATCGGGTGGACGACCCGGCTCACCGCCCCCCTCCCGGAGCGGGCCGGTGGCGGGCCGGGCGGATGCTGGTCATGGTGCTCCTCGTCGGTCGGTGACGGTCCGGATCGCGTCCACCGGGCAGACCTCCACGCACTCCAGGCAGCCGGTGCAGCGGTCGGCCCGGACGGTCAGGCCGCCGGGCACCGGGCGGATCGCGTGGGTGGGACAGGTGAGCAGGCAGGCCCCGCAGCCCTGGCAGGCGTCGATCACCACCGGCGGGAAGGCCGGGACCCCCGCCGACGGGTCAGCCGGTGGCAGCACCGCGACCGGGTCGGGCACCGGAAGGGCGGGGATCACCCGCGCCACCGGTAGCCCCGGGGGGTGACCATCCGGCCGCCGACCAGCCGGGTCTGCGAGCTGCCCACCACCACCAGGCCGTACATGTCGACCACGGTCGGGTCGAAGGTGGCGAGGGTGGCCAGGTGGACCTGTTCGTCGGGCCGGCTGGCGTTGCGTACCACCCCGACGGGGGTCTGCGGCGGGCGGTGCGCGGCGAACGTCGCCAGCACCGCGCCGAGCTGCCAGTCCCGGGCCCGGCTGCGCGGGTTGTAGAGCAGCGCGACCAGGTCCGCCTCGGCGGCGGCGGCGACCCGCCGTTCGATCACCGCCCACGGGGTGTGCAGGTCGGACAGGCTCAGATAGACGTGGTCGTGTCCGATCGGCGCGCCGAGCAGGGCGGACGCGGCCAACGCGGCGGTCACCCCGGGCACACCGACCACGTCGATCCGCTCGTCGGCGTACTCCAGGGCGGGGCTGGCCATCGCGTACACCCCGGCGTCACCGGAGCCGATCAGCGCGACGGCGTGCCCGGCGGTGGCCTCGGCGACGGCGCTGCGGGCCCGTTCCTCCTCCGCGCCGAGCCCGCTGGCGAGCACCCGGGTACCCGGCCGGAGCAGGTGGCGGACCTGGTCGACGTACTGGTCGAGGCCGACGACCACGGCGGCCCGGCGCAACTCGGCGACGGCGCGCGGGGTGCGCAGGTCGGCCGCGCCCGGGCCCAGGCCGACGATCGCCAGCCGGCCGCGCGGGGCCTGCCGGGCGACCGCGACGGTGGCCATCGCCGAGGCGGTCTTCGGCGCCAGCAGGGTGCCGCCGTCGCGCAACGCCGCCGCCTCCGCGACGCTGGGCGTGCCGACGGCGGCCCGGACCACCTCGCTGGGGTGCGGCACGTCGACCGTCGCCAGGTCCGCCGCCGGCCAGGTCCGCAGGGGTACGCCGCGCGCGTCGGCGGTGGCCCGGATGCCCTCCTCGTCGGCTTTCACGTCGACGCTGGCCAGGCAGCGCAGGCTGGCCGGGCTCAACCCGGCGTCGGCGAGCACCCGACACAGCAGCGCGTCGACCTCGGCGGCGGCCACCCCCCGGCTGGACCCCACCCCGGCGACCAGGGACGGCGGTCGCAACACGGCGGTGCGGTCGTCGACCGGCACCACCCGGTCGGTGACCAGCACCCGGTACCCGCCCGCCGGATCGGCGGCCGGCCCCGGTCGGACGGGCGGGTGTGGCGCGGCGGGAGACGGTGCGGCGGCCGGTGGAACGAGATGGACGTTGGGCGGCAGGGCCGGCAGCGGCCACACCGCGTCGGCGACCAGTTGGACCGGTTCGCCGTCGAGGATCGCCCGGGACACCGCGGCCACCGCCCCCTCGACCGGCCAGCCGAGGGTGTCCAGGCCCGGCAGGTCGACCGCGTCGGTGGCCGTGGTGACCACCGGCCGGGCGTCGAGCAGCGCGGCCACCTCGGCGGCGAGCGTGTTCGCGCCGCCGGCGTGGCCGCCGAGCAGGGCGACGGCGTGCCGGGCGGCCTCGTCGACCACCACCACCGCCGGGTCGGTCCGCTTGTCACCGAGCAGCGGCGCCAGGATCCGCACCACCGCCCCGGTGGCCAGGAACGCCACCACCGCGTCGTACCCCGTCCAGGCCGTCCGCAGCGCGTCGGCGACCCCGTCGGCCTCGACCAGCCGGGCGTGCGGCCAGGCGGCGGCCAGGGTGCGGGCGTGCCGGCGGCCGGCGGCGGTGGCCGCGACGAGTCCGACCCGGGGCGGGCCGGTGCCGGTGCCGGTCCCGGCCCGGTGCCGGTGTGGTGCGGTGGCGGTCACGGGCGCTCCCCGGTGAGGACGACCACCGGGTTGGTGGCCGCGAGTCGGATGGACCCGCCGGGCAGATCGGCGAGGCGGGCGGCGGTGAGCTGACTGCCCGTCACCGCGTAGCCGGCGGCGCGCAGCAGGTGCACCGCCGGGGCGACCCGGTCCAGGGCGGCGAGGGCGACCACCACCCGGGCGGGGCGGCGGTCGGCGACGGCGGTCAGCACGTCGGTCCCCCCGCCGCCGACGAAGACGGCGTCTGGGTCGGGCAGCCCGCCCAGCACGGCTGGCGCGTCGCCGGTCACCACCCGGACGGCGACGCCGTGCCGGGCGGCGTTCTCGGCGACCGGTGCCGCTGGGTCCCGCTCCACGGCGATCACCGCCGCGCCGAGCAGCGCGCACTCGATGCCGACCGATCCGCTGCCCGCACCGACGTCCCAGACCAGTCGCCCGAGCCGGGGGCGTAGCCGGGCGACGGCCAGGGCCCGCACCTCGGCCTTCGTGATCATCGAGTCCCGGTGCCGGTACGCGTACTCGGGCAGCGCCCAGCCGCCGACGGGCGCGGCGGCCGGCTGGTTGTCCGCCCGCACCGGCCCGACCCCGGCCGGGGCACCATCGCCCGCCGGACCGCCGTCGCCCGCCAGGCCGGCGTCATCCGACCGGCCGGCGTCACCCGGTCCGACGGCCCCGTCCCGCTCAGCGGTGCTGGGACGCCCGGCGGGCTGCGCCCCGGGGTCGCCGTCGGCGGCACCGCCGGGCGCGGCCAGGCTGAGCAGGACGTGCGGGTCGGCCCAGGCGCGGGTGACGGCCTGCTCCGGGGTGGTCCAGGTGACCCGCTCGGCGGGCGTGCCGAGGTGTTCGGCGACCACCAGACACCGGGCCCAGCCGGTCAGCCCGGCACCGATCTCGGCGGCCCCGGCACCCGGCGCGGTGAGCACGGCCACGGCGGGCAGCGCCCGGCAGGCGTTGAGCGCGGGACCCAACTCCCGACCGTGGGCGGTGACCACCACGGCACCGTCCCAGTCGAGCCCGGCGCGGGCGAACGCGGCGGCCACGCTGGACACCGCCGGCAGCACCCGCACCGGCAGGCCGGCGGCGCGCAGCCGGCGTACCACGCCGAAGAACCCGGGGTCGCCGCTGGCCAGCACGACAGCCGGCTGCCCGGCGGCGTGGGCGGCGGCGAGCCGGTCCAGCGCGGGGGCGAGCGGGCCGAGCACGACGGTGTCGACGCCGGACGGCACCGGCACGGCGGCCAGGTGCCGGGCCGCTCCCACGACCAGCCGGGCCCCGGCCAGGGCGGCCACCGCCGACGGGGACAACGGCCGGCCGACCGCGTCCATCCCCACCACCACGACCGGCTCTGGCTGCAGCACCGGCGGCACCGATCCGGACCCGCCGGCCACCGGCTCCGATCCGGACCCCGGCACCGACCGCGTCATGCCGGCCACCGGCCGGAGGAGGCGACCAGGTGGTCGCCGGTGAAGTCGACCATCGCCACGTCGACGGTGAGCGCCGGCCCGGCGAAGCGGCGCAGCACCTGCCGGACCCGGTCGCAGAGCACGTCACCGGCGGGACGCAGCAGCCCGGCGGCCTCCCACAGCTCGTACGCGTGCCGGCCGGTGTTGGCCGCCACCACCGCCGCCACCAGGTCGGCGTCGCCGCCGGCCTCGGCGGTGACCGTGCCGAGCAGGGACAGGTCCACCTTCGAGCGGGTGTAGTGGGTCATCAGGATCCCGGCGGCGAGTTTCGCCAGCTTGCCGGCCATCCCGACGAAGACCACCCCGGTCATCGCGTCGCCCACGGCGGCGGTGACGGCCGCGCCGGTGAAGTCGCCGACCTCGACGAAACACACCTCGGGCAGCTCCGGCAGCAGCGCGCGGGCGGCCCGCTCGGTCCGCCCGCCGGTGCACAGCACCACGGTCCGCTCCCCCTGGGCGGCCATCACGTGCACCGCCTGTACCACGCTGGCCCGCCAGGAGGCGGTGGAGAACGGCCGGACGATGCCGGTGGTGCCGAGGATCGAGATGCCGCCGACGATGCCGAGCCGCCGGTTGGTGGTCTTGCGGGCCATCACCTCACCGCCCGGCACGCTGATCACCACCCGGACGCCCACCTCGGTCAGGTCGACCACCTCGGCCACGGCCTGGCCGATCATCCGCCGGGGGGTGTCGTTGATGGCCGGCCCGCCGACGGCGAGGCCGAGCCCGGGTCGGGTGACGGTGCCGACGCCCGAACCGCCGGCGAGGTCCAGGCCGGGTCGGGGCCGCCAGCCGACGGTGGCGGTGAGCTGGGCGCCGTGGGTGACGTCCGGGTCGTCCCCGGCGTCCTTGACCACCACCGCCTCCGCCTGCGGATCGGGCGACGGCGTCAGCTCGCACCGGGCGACCGGGAAGGCCACCCGCCGCCCGGCGGGCAGCCCGATCTCCACCTCCCGCTGGGGCACGCCGGTGACCAGCGCGGTCACCGCCGCCTTCGCCGCCGCCGTCGCGCACGCGCCGGTGGTCCAGCCGGTCCGCAGCGCCACCGGCCGGACCTTCGCGGTACGCGGCAGGTCCGGCTCGCGCAACGGCGGCTCGGCGTACGTCACGGTGTCGCGTCCTCCGCTGTGGTGGCGCGGGACCGGCGCAGCTCGGCGCGGGCGGTCGGCTCGGCCCGGCGGAAGGTGTGGAAGTGCCCGGGGTGGTAGAGGTGCGAACGGGTGCCGCTGGCGGCGAGCGCCGGCCCGACCAGGAACAGGGTGTGCTTCCACAGCCGGTGTTCCTTGACGGTGGCCGCCAGGTCGCCGAGCGCGCACCGCACCACCAGCTCGTCCGGCCAGGTCGCCTGGTAGGCCACCACGACGGGGGTGTCGACCGGGTAGCCCCCGGCGAGCAGCTCCGTCTGCGCCTGCCCGGCGCGGGCTGCGGAGAGGAACAGCGCCATGGTGGTGCCGTGCCGGGCGAAGTCGCGGACCCGCTCCCCCGCCGGCATCGGCGTCTTGCCGCCCTCCAGCCGGGTGAGGATCACCGACTGGGCTACCTCGGGGATGGTCAGTTCCCGGCCGACGATCGCGGCGACGGCGGTGAACGAGGAGACCCCGGGGACGATCTCCACGGCCAGGTCGAGGGCCCGGCACAGGTCGAGCTGCTCCTGCACGGCGCCCCAGAGCGCCGGGTCGCCGGAGTGGATCCGGGCCACGGTGAGCCGCTCGGCGGCGGCCCGTCGATAGAGCGGCAGCACCCCCTCGATGGGCAGCTGCGACGAGTCGACGATCTCGGCGTCGGGGCGGGCGTGGGCCAGCACGTCGGCGTGCACCAGGCTGGCCGCCCAGATCACCACGTCGGCGTCGGCGATCACCCGGGCGGCGCGCAGGGTGAGCAGGTCGGCCGCGCCGGGCCCGGCCCCCACGAACCACACCTTTCCGGTGGACGTCACAGTTTTCCTCCCCGCCCGTCCCGGCGCGCCGGGACCAGCAGCGTCGACAGGTACGGCAGGTCGTCGTCGGCGGGTCCGACCGGCCCGATCGACTCGTCGGGCAGGCCGAGGCCCCGGCCGAGCACCGCGTCGTCGAGCCGGTCGTGCCGGCGCAGCTCGTCGACGAGTTCCCGGTGCCGACGCCAGCCCTTGTAGACCACGACGGTGCCGGGCCCGGCGAGGGCGTCGGCGACCAGCGCCGGGCCGGCGGTGGCGGGCAGCAGGGTCAGCGGCTCCCGCCCCTGGCAGAGCGGGACGCCGCTGCGCGCGGCCAGCTCCTGCATGGCGGTGACGCCGGGCACGGTCCGCACCCGCACCGCCGGCCGCAGCGCGCGGACGCCGTGGGCCAGGTAGGCGAAGGTGGAGTAGACGTTCGGGTCGCCGATGGTGGCGAAGGCGATCGACCGGGCACCGGCGTCGATCGCGTCGACCACGGCACGGGCGGCGGCGTCCCAGGCGGCTTCCCGCCGGGCGGTCACCCCGCCCCGGTCGTCGAGGGCGAACGGCAACCGGCGCAGCCGGTCCGCCGGCACGTGGGCGCGGACCGTCGTCTCGGCCCGGCCGGGGGGCGTCGCCGGGTCCGCCGCCAGCCGGTCCAGCACCGGTACGACCACCAGGTCGGCCTCGGCCAGCACCCGGACCGCCTTGAGGGTGAGCAGTTCCGGGTCCCCCGGCCCGACCCCCACCCCGGTCAGCGTGGCGGGGTCCGTCGGCGCGGCCCGATCCGCGTCGGCTTCGACGGCACGCGGGCCGCCTGCCCCGGTCGTCGGCGGGCGACCCGCCCCGGCGGCGGTCACCGGCTCGCCGCCTCGACCAGGCGACGGGCGGCCTGCGGTCGACCCGCCCAGTGGGTGTGCAGGTAGGAGGCGTGCACCTGCCCGGTGACGAAACCGTGGGCGGTGTCGTCCCAGCGCCAGGCGGGTCGGTCGCCGTGCCCGGGGTCGGTGACGGTGCGGTGGAACTCGTGGCCGCGTACCGGCTCACCGGCGGGGTGGACCGGGGAGTCGGTGACGGCGACCGCGTCGCGGTAGCCGAGGGTGAGCCGGCCGGTCATCCGGGCGTGGTGGTCGAGCCGACCACACATCGGCACCCCGTCCAGCGAGCGGCCGAGATAGAGCAGCCCGGCGCACTCGGCGACCACCGGCCCGGCGAAGCCGGCCAGCTCGGCGCGGAGCCCGGTGTTGGCGCTCAACGCCTCCACGTGCACCTCGGGGAAGCCGCCGCCGATGACCACCGCCCGGGTGCCGGCGGGCAGGGCCGGGTCCCGCAGCGGGTCGAACGGGGCCACGTCCGCCCCGGCGGCGGTGAGCAGTTCGGTGGTCTCGGCGTACGAGAAGGTGAAGGCGGCTCCGGCGGCGACCGCGACTACCGGACGGTCCCCGCCGGCCGGGCCGCCGACGGCCGTCGCCGGGTTCCAGGCGTCCACGGTCAACGGTGGCGCGCTGCGGGCCAGGGCGAGCACCGCCTCGAGGTCGACGGTGGACTCGACCAGCCCGGCGAGCGCCTCGACGACGGCGAGCGACTCCGGTGCCCGTTCGGCGACCGGCACCAGCCCCAGGTGCCGGGCCGGCGCGGCCACCTCGACGGCCCGGGTGACCGCCCCCAGCACCGGTACGCCCACCTCGGCGAGCGCGTCGCGCAGCAGGGTCTCGTGCCGGGGCGAGCCGACCCGGTTGAGGATCACCCCACCGATCCGCACGGCCGGGTCGAAGGCGCGCATGCCGAGCACCAGCGCGGCGGCCGAGCGGCCCTGCGCGGTGGTGTCCAGGACCAGCAGCACCGGCGCGTCGATCAGCGTGGCGACGTGGGCGGTGGAGGCGTACCCGGCCCGGCCGACCGCGCCGTCGTGCAGCCCCATCACCCCCTCGACCACCGCGACGTCGGCGGGGGTGGGGACGCTCGCGCCGTGCCGCAGCAGCGGGGCGATCAGCTCCTCCCCGACCAGCCACGGGTCGAGGTTGCGGCCGGGTCGGCCGGCGGCGAGCGCGTGGTAGCCGGGGTCGATGTAGTCGGGGCCGACCTTGTGCGGGCTGACCCGCAGGCCCCGCCGGCGCAGGGCGGCGAGCAGGCCGGTGGCCACGGTGGTCTTGCCGTGTCCGCTGGCCGGGGCGGCGACCACCAGCCGGGGCAGCGCCCAGGCTCCGGCCGACGCGGCGCGCCCGGCCGACGGCTCCGGTCCGCCCGGCGCAGTGCCGCCCGGGTGGCCGGCCGGCGCGGTGCCGTGCGGGCGACGCTGGTCGGTGCGGCGGGTCGGTCCGGTCACCACTCGATGCCCTTCTGGCCCTTCTGGCCGGCGTCCATCGGGTGCTTGACCTTGGTCAGCTCGGCGACCAGGTCGGCCGCCTCGACCAGGCGCGGGTCGGCGTCCCGGCCGGTGATCACCACGTGCTGGAAGCCGGGCCGGTGGGTGAGGGTGTCGACCACCTCGTCGACGTCCACCCAACCCCATTTCATCGGATAGGTGAACTCGTCCAGGACATACAGACCGTAGCGCTCCGCGGCCAGGTCGCGCTGGATCTGCCGCCACCCCTCCAGGGCGTCGGCGGCGTGGTCGGCGTCGCCGCCGCGCTGGAGCCAGGACCAGCCCTCGCCCATCTTGTGCCAGGCGACCGGGGCGCCCTGCCCGGTGTCGGCGTGCACCTGGCCCAGGGCGCGGAAGGCGTTCTCCTCACCCACCCGCCACTTGGCGCTCTTGACGAACTGGAACACCCCGATCGGCAGCCCGGCGGTCCAGGCCCGCAGCGCCAGGCCGAACGCGGCGGTGGACTTCCCCTTCATCTGCCCGGTGTGCACGATGGTCAGCGGGCGGTGCCGCCGCTGCCGGGTGGTCAGCCCGTCGGCGGGCACGTGCTCCGGCTTTCCCTGCGGCATCAGCGCACGCTCCGATTCGCTCCGACGGTGGCGAGGCCGGCCAGCGGGTCGGCGGCCACCGTGTCGAGGTGGTGGTGGGCCGCGCCGAGCTGGTCGGCCAGCCGGCGGGCCAGGTGTAGCCGGACCGGGCCGGCCTCGCAGTCGACGACCACGCACGGCGCACCGGTGGCGGCGAGGACGGCCGCCGCGCGCGCCGACCGCTCCAGCGGCCGGGTGCCGGCGGTGGCCCGGCCGTCGGTGACGACCAGCACCAGCGGACGCCGTCGCGGGTCCCGCAGCCGCTGCACCCGCAGCAGGTCGACGGCGGCCAGCAACCCCTCCGCCAACGGGGTACGCCCGCCGGTGGGCAGCTCGGTCAGCCGCGCCGACGCGGCCAGCACCGACGAGGTGGCCGGCAGCACCACCTGCGCGCCCGCGCCCCGGAAGGCGACCACCGCCACCGTGTCCCGGCGCTGGTAGGCGTCGGTGAGCAGGGCCAGCACCGCCCCCTTCACCGCCGCCATCCGCTGCCGCGCGCCCATCGATCCGCTGGCGTCGACCACGAACAGCACCAGGTTGCCCTCACGGCCCTCCCGGACCGCCTCCCGCAGGTCGCCGGGGCGCAGCAGCAACCGACCGCCGCACCGGCCCCGCCCGGCCTGGTGCGGGGCGGCGGCGCGCAGGGTGGCCGGCAGGTGCACCGCGGCCGGCCGGCCGGCGGACACCCGCGCGCCGGTGGTCCGGCCCCGCCCGGTCCGGGCCCGCGACCGCCGACCGGGCACCCCGTCGCCCACCCCCGGGGCGGTGAACAACCGGGCCGTCAAACCCCGCTGAGGTACGGCCACCGACGATGTCCCGGTCCCCGGGCCGCCCGGGTCCGGGGTGCCGCCCTGGCCGGGTCGCCCGGGACGGGCCTCGGCGCGGTCGGCCGACCCGTCGTCGGGGCGTCCCGACCGACCGTCGGCGCGGTCGTCGCCGTCCGGCCCGCCGTCGTCGGCACGGTCCGGCCAACGGCCGTCCGCCGAGTACGGGGAGGTCGGACCGGTCCGGGCGGCACCGTGGTCGCCACGGTCCGGCGACCCGGTGTCGCCCTGCGGCCCACCTGCGGCGTCGGGGTCCTGCGGACCCGCCCCACCGTCGCCCGGGCCACCCGCCGACGGGCCGCCCGGCCCACCGGGGCCGGAACCGTCCGGCCCGCCGGAGGGGTCACCCGGGCCGGTGTCCGGCGGGTCGTCGTCGGGGTGCTCGTCGCGGGCCCGCTGCAACGCCTCGTCGAGGCGCTTCTCGTCCAGCCCCGGGGTGTCGAACGGGTCGCGGCGGCGGCGGTGCGGCAGGGCCAGCCGGGCGGCGACCCGGACGTCGTCGGCGGTGACCCGGTCCCGGCCCTGCCAGGCGGCGTGCGCGACGGCGGTACGGGCGGTGACGATGTCGGCGCGCATCCCGTCGACGTCGAACGCGGCACAGACCTCGGCGATCTGCCGCAGCGCGGCGTCGGGCAGCAGCACCCGGTCGAGCCGGTCCCGGGCGGCAACCACCCGGGCGGCCACCTCGGCGTCGGCGGCGGCCCAGCGGGCGGCGAACCCGGCCGGGTCGGCGTCGGCGGCGAGCCGGCGACGCACCACCTCCACCCGGACGGCGGGGTCGCGGCTGGCGGCCACCTCGACGGTGAGCCCGAACCGGTCGAGCAACTGCGGGCGCAGCTCCCCCTCCTCCGGGTTCATCGTGCCGACCAGCAGGAACCGGGCGGCGTGGCTGACCGAGACGCCCTCCCGTTCGACGTGGCAGCGACCCATCGCGGCGGCGTCCAAAAGCAGGTCGACCAGGTGGTCGTGCAGCAGGTTCACCTCGTCGACATAGAGCACCCCCCGGTGGGCGGCGGCGAGCAGGCCGGGCTCGAAGGCGCGGACCCCCTCGGCGAGCGCCTTCTCCAGGTCCAACGAGCCGACCACCCGGTCCTCGGCGGCCCCGACCGGCAACTCCACCAGCCGGGCCGGACGGCGCTCGACCGCCCCGGCGTGCTCCACGCCGCCCGGATGCGGGCCGTCCGGGCAGGTCGGGTCGGGGGCGGCCGGGTCGCAGCCGAACCGGCACCCGGCGACCCGGTCCACCGGCGGGAGCAGGGCGGCAAGGGCCCGCACGGCGGTGGACTTGGCGGTGCCCTTCTCGCCCCGGACGAGCACCCCGCCGATCGCCGGGCTGACCGCGTTGAGCAGCAGCGCCAACCGCATGTCGTCCATCCCGAGCACGGCCGAGAAGGGATAGCCGCTCACTGGGCTGCCTTCGCTCGCGACTGCGGGGCTCGCAAAACCGGCTCACTCCTCGCGCTCACAGCGCCACTCTTCGCTCGCGACTGCGGGGCTCGCAAAACCGGCTCACTCCTCGCGCTCACTGTCGATCCTCCAGGTCGCCCTCGGTGGCCAGGTACGTCTCGCGGAGCCGGTCCAGGGTGGCGGGCTCCGGCGCGGCCCACAGTCCCCGGTCGGCGGCCTCCAGCAGCCGTTCGGTGATGCCGCGCAGCGCCCACGGGTTGGACCGCTCCAGGAACTCCCGGGTTTCCCCGTCGAACAGGTACGCCTCGGCCAGCTGCTCGTACATCCAGTCGTCGACGACACCGGCGGTGGCGTCGTAGCCGAACAGGTAGTCCACGGTGGCGGCCAGCTCGAATGCCCCCTTGTAGCCGTGCCGGCGCATCGCGGCGATCCACCTCGGGTTCACCACCCGGGCCCGGAACACCCGCCGGGTCTCCTCGCCGAGGGTGCGGGTACGCACGTCGTGCGGCATCGCCGAGTCGCCCACGTAGGCGGCCGGGGCGGCCCCGGTGAGGTGCCGGACCATCGCCACCATCCCGCCGTGGTACTGGAAGTAGTCGTCGGAGTCGACGATGTCGTGCTCGCGGGTGTCCTGGTTCTTCGCCGCCACCGCGATCCGGGCGAAGGACCGTTCCATGTCGGCCCGCGCCTCCCGCCCGTCCAGCCCCCGGCCGTAGGCGTAACCACCCCAGACGGCGTACACCTCGGCCAGGTCGGCGTCGGTGCGCCAGTTGCGGGCGTCGATCAGCGGCAGCAGCCCCGCCCCGTACGCCCCCGGTTTGGAGCCGAAGATCCGGGCGGTGGCCCGCCGCTCGTCGCCGTGCGTGGCGACGTCGGCGGCGACGTGGGCCCGGAGGTAGTTGTCCTCGGCCGGCTCGTCGAGGGCGGCGACCAGCCGTACCGCGTCGTCGAGGAGGGCGACGACGTGCGGGAACGCGTCCCGGAAGAAGCCGGAGATGCGGACCGTGACGTCGACCCGGGGCCGGCCCAGCTCCGCCGGCGGCACCACCTCGACGCCGGTGACCCGCCGCGACCGGTCGTCCCACACCGGCCGGCAGCCGAGCAGGGCCAGCACCTCGGCGATGTCGTCACCCTGGGTACGCATGGCGCTGGTGCCCCAGACGGTCAGCCCGACCGAGCGGGGGTACTCCCCGGTGTCGGCGAGGTAGCGGGCGAGCAGCGAGTCGGCCAGCGCCACCCCGACGTCCCAGGCGTTGCGGCTGGGGATCGCCTTCGGGTCGACGGAGTAGAAGTTGCGGCCGGTGGGGAGCACGTTGACCAGGCCCCGGGTGGGCGACCCGGACGGTCCGGGCGGCACGAACCGGCCGTCGAGCGCGCCGAGGGTGTGGGTGATCTCGTCGGTGGTGCGGTCCAGCCGGGGCACCACCTCCCGGGCGGCGAAGCGCAGCACCGCCGCGACGTCGGGGCCGGCCCGGCCGGTGACCTCCGCGACCACCTCGTCGACCCGGGCGGGGTCCCAGCCGAGGGCCTCCATGCCGAGGACGAGCCGCCGGGCCAGCCCCTCGATCAGGTCCACGGCGTCGGCGGCGGTGACCGCCGGCCCGTCGACGATGTCGGTCAGCGTCGCCGGCACCACCACCCGCGCCCCGGGCTCGGCGAGCAGCGCCTGCTCGTCCAGGCCGTAACCGGCGGCGAGGGCCTGGCGCAGGCCGGGCAGGACGTGGGCGCCGCCCCAGACCTGGGGGGCGCGCAGCACGGCGAGGACCAGGTTCACCCGGGGCTCACCGGTGGGCACCTCGGCCAGGATGTGCAGCCCGTCGCGGATCTGCACGTCCTTGACCTCGCACAGGTAACCGTCGAGGTGCAGCACGAAGTCGTCGAAGTCGTCGGCGGCGGGCATCGCCTCGGTGTGCAGGTCGTGGTGCAGTTCGGCGGCGCGCACCAGCTCCCAGATCTGCCCCCGGACCACCGGCACCTTCGCCGGGTCGAGGGCCTGCACGGTGGCGTACTCGTCCAGGAGCTGTTCGAGTTTCGCCAGGTCGCCGTAGGTCTCGGCGCGGGCCATCGGTGGCACCAGGTGGTCGACCACCACGGCGTGCGCCCGCCGCTTGGCCTGGGTGCCCTCGCCGGGGTCGTTGACGATGAACGGGTAGACCAGCGGCAGGTCACCGAGGACGGCATCGGGGGCGCAGTCGGCGGCCAGGCCGAGGCCCTTGCCGGGCAGCCACTCCAGGGTGCCGTGCTTGCCGAGGTGCACCACCGCGTCCGCGCCGAAGCCGCCGTCGGCGACCGGCGCGGCCAGCCACCGGTAGGCGGCCAGGTAGTGGTGGCTGGGCGGCAGGTCGGGGTCGTGGTAGATGGCGATCGGGTTCTCGCCGAAGCCCCGCGGCGGCTGGATCAGCAGGGTGACGTTGCCGAACCGCAGCCCGGCCAGGACGATGTCGCCGTCGTCGGTGTAGAGCTGGCCGGGTGGCTCACCCCAGTGTTCCCGCATCCGGTCCCGCAGGTCGACCGGCACCTGGTCGAACCAGCGCCGGTAGGTCTCCCCCGGCACCCGGGCCTCGGCGGCGGACAACTGTTCCGGGGTGAGCCACTCGACGTCGTGACCCCCGGCGGCGATCAACGCGTGGATCAGCGCGTCCCCGTCGGTGGGCGGTGGCGCGTCGCCGAGGTGGTATCCGGCGGCGGCGAGGGCGGCGAGCAGCCGTACCGCCGAGGCGGGGGTGTCCAGGCCGACGGCGTTGCCGACCCGGGAGTGCTTCGTCGGGTAGGAGCTGAGCACGATCGCCAGCCGCTTGTCGGCGGCGGGCAGGTGTCGCAGCCGGGCCTGCCGGACGGCGATCCCGGCGACCCGGGCGGCCCGCTCGGCGTCGGCGGCGTAGACCGACAGCCCGTCGGCGTCGATCTGTTTGAACGAGAACGGCACGGTGACGATCCGGCCGTCGAACTCGGGGATGGCCACCTGCATCGCCGCGTCCAGCGGGGAGATCCCGGCGTCGCTCCCGGCCCACTGCTCGCGGGTGCTGGTGAGGCAGAGCGCCTGGATCACCGGGACGTCCAGGGCGGCGAGCGCGCCGACGTCCCAGGCGTCCTCGTCGCCTCCGCCGGAGGCGTCGGCGGCGACCGTCCCACCGGCGGCGAGGACGGTGACGACGAGGGCGTCGCAGCGGGCGAAGAGCTCCAGCGGCCCGTCGCCGGGGCTGAGCCCGCGCAGCGAGCCGCAGAAGATGGGCAGCGGGTTCCCGCCCGCCGCGTCGACCGCGTCGGCCAGGATCTGCACGAATTCGGTGTTGCCGGCCAGCGCGTGCGCCCGGTAGAACACGATCCCCACCGTCGGACGTCCGTCGCCGTCCACCTGCGGCCCGGCCGGTCCGGCCGCCCGCTGGCGGTCGAGGACGCCGAACGGCGGGGTGGGGGTGGGCGGGTCGAAGCCCTCGCCGGTGAGCAGGACCGTGTCGGACAGGAACCGGGCCAGCTGGGCCAGGTTGTCCGCACCCCCCTCGACCAGGTAGGACAGCGCCTCGGTGACCGCCCCGGAGGCCACCGTGGAGATCGCCATCAGCTCCGCGTCGGGCACCGCCTCGCCGCCGAGCACGATCGTGGGCACGCCGGAGCCGAGCACCGCCGCGAGGCCGTCCGGCCACGCCTGCCGACCACCGAGCAGCCGTACGACAGCCAGATCGACGCCGTCGAGCAGGGCCGGTACGGCGTCCACGTCGACCCGGGTGGGATTGGCGAGCCGGTAGTCGGCGGCGCTGGCGCGGGCGGCGAGCAGATCGGTGTCGGCGGTGGACAGCAGCAGGATGCGCACGTGCGGCTCCGGAGAGTGACACCCGACTCGACCACGGTGCCGGGTCGGACGGGGTGGGATGGACGCCGGTCAGCGGTGACGGAGGTACCGGCTCACCCGCGCCGCGGGGCGGGGCACCCGGGACCGGTCGTCAGTGGTGGGTGGCGGGCCAGCCGACCCGGCACAGGCCGGCGGCGACACGTACGCGCAGCGGCACGGGTTCGGCCGCGATGCGGGGATCACCGGCCGTCGTCGGGCCGGTGGGGACGCGGTGCGTCATCGGGTCCTCCTCGGGTGTCCACGCCCTGGGGTTCTCCGACGGCCGAAGTATCCTGGCTTCCGGATCGACGCTCACCCCCGGTCTTCCAACCGCACACACACGGTCGTGACTCACGAGGGGGGATCACTCCCCGGTGACAGTGGCGGGACCGCGTCGGAATCGCACCGACTTCCTTCACTGCCGTCAGGCCGCGAATGCTGCCACACTCCTCACCCCGAGGTCAACGGCAGGCACCGGGCCCCGGACGGCGTCCATCGAGCCCGGTGCCGGGGCCGGTGCGACCGGGGTCCGCGGGAGCCGCCGTTCAGCGCAGGCGACGTTCCGGGTGGGCCCGGTTCCAGACCCGCATCCGCTCCGGGTAGCCGGTCTTCGCCGCCTCGTAGAGGGGCACCGCGTGCCGGTGGGCCAGCTTCGCCGCCGTCCGCGGTGAGCCGGTGCGGCGACGGATCCACTCCCCGTCGTGGGCGATCGCCACGACGGTGGTGTCGGTGGCGGTGGTCTCCGGTTCGAGATAGAACTCCACCCCACGGTGGGCCGCCACGAAGTCCTCCAACGCGGTCAGGTCCTCCCGGGTGGCCTCCCGGTCGAGCGTGGTCGGGATGCCCTCGACGGCCCGGGGCCGCCGGCTGAACCAGCCCATCTTCCCGCTCCTCTCCTCGCGTGCCTCCAGTGCAGCACCGTCACCTGGTAGGGCGCTGCGAACCCCGTGACAGCCCGCTGAACGCCCCGCTCACTGCTGGTCGAGGGCGGCCAGCTCGTCGGGGGTGAGCCGCAGCGCGGCGGCGGCGACGTTCTCGGCGAGGTGGGCCGGGTCCCCGGTGCCGGGGATGGCCAGCACGTGCGGGCCCTGGTGCAGGGTCCACGCGAGCCGCACCTGCGCGCTGGTGGCGTCGTGGGCACGGGCGACGGCGCGGACCGCCGCGCTGTGGTCGGCGCGCGCCCCGCCCTCCCGGTTCCCGCCGGCCAGGGCGAAGAACGGCACGTAGGCGATGCCCCGGGCACCGCACTCACGGATCAGGGCGTCCTGGTCACCGCGGTTGTCCAGGGCGTAGTTGTTCTGCACGCAGACCACCGGGGCGATGGTCTGCGCCTCGTCGAGGTGGTCGAGGCGGACGTTGGACAGGCCCAGGTGCCGGATCAGGCCGGCGTCGCGCAACTCGGCCAGCGCACCGAAGCGTTCCGCCACGGAGTCCGGCGTCGGGCGCTTGACGATCCGCAGGTTGACCAGGTCGAGGTGGTCGCGGCCGAGCCGGCGCAGGTTCTCCTCGACCTGGGCGCGCAGCTGCGCCGGGCCGGCCTCCTCGTGCGTGCCGGTGGCCGGGTCGGACCGGAACCCGACCTTGGTGGCGATGACCAGGTGCTCCGGGTACGGGGCGAGCGCGGCGCGGATCAGCTCGGTGGCGTACCGGGCGGGGCCGGTGCCGACCTTCAGGGTGCCGCCCGGCGAGACGTAGAAGGCGGCGGTGTCGATGTGGTCGACCCCCAGCTCGACGGCCCGGCGCAGGACGCGCAACGCCCGGTCCCGGTCGGGGTGGGCGGTGATCCGCATCGAGCCGAACCCCATCCGGTGCACGGGGCGGTCGCCCAGGGTCCAGCGGCCCGCCGCTGCGGCGGTGATCTCGATTGGCATTCGGCGACCGTAGCCAGTGGCGGCGGCCCGGGTGATCGGCCGCGCACCCGATACCGACGACGGCCGGCGACTGCTAACTTTCTTGTATCGGGGCGGTGGGCGTCGGGCCGGCCGGCGGGCGGGTGGCCGGCACCAGGGCCAGCGTCGGGATCAGCAGCACCGGCACCACCAGCAGCGCCTGCAGGGTGCCCACGTGGTCGCCGAGCAGGCCGAGCAGCGGCGGGCTGGCCAGGAACGACGTGTAGCCGATCACCGCGACGACACTGACCCGGGCGGGTGCCCGGTCCTCGTCGTCGGCGGCGGCGCTCATCCCGACCGGGAAGCCGAGTGACGCGCCGAGCCCCCAGAGGACCACCCCGACGACGGCGAGCGGGCCGGAGCCGGCCAGCACGGCCAGCAGCGAGCCGGCGGCGGCCAGCAGGATCGTGCCGACCAGCACCGGCACCCGACCCCAGCGGTCGATGGCCACGGTGCCGGCGGTCCGGCCGATGGTCATGCCGACGACGAAGACCCCGAACACGGCCGCGCCGGCGGCCTCGCTGACCCCGTAGCCGTCGACGAAGGCGACCGCCAACCAGTCGTTCGCGCTGCCCTCGGTGAACGCCATCACCAGCACCAACGCGCCGATGAGCAGGGTGCGCGGCTCGCGCCAGGCCGCGAGCAGGCCGCCGCGGCGGGTGGACGCGGCCCCGTCGGCGGCCGGGGCGGGCAGGAAGTGACGCGCCCCGAGCACGGTGCCGCCGAGCACCAGCGCCGCCAGCACCGTCAGGTGGGCGGTGATCGGCACGCCGAACCGGGCCGCGCCGGCGCCGAGTCCCGCGCCGGCCACCGATCCGAGGCTCCAGGCGGCGTGGAACCGGGGCAGGATGGTGCGGCCCAGCCGTTTCTCCACCGCCGCGCCCTCGACGTTCATCGCCACGTCGCAGGTGCCGGAGCCGTAGCCGAGGGCGAACAGGCCGGCCGCCACCCCGGGCAGCGAACCGATCGGGCCGGCGGCGACGCCCACCCCGACCAGTCCGACCGCCACCAGCACCGTGGAGACGACGACGGTGCGGGCCGGGCCGAGCCGCTGGGTCACCAGGCCGGCGCTGGTCAGCGCCAGCACCGCGCCGCCGGACATGGCCAGCAGCAGCAGGCCGAGCCGGCCGGCGCTGAGACCGAGCGCCTCGCGTACCGCCGGGACCCGGGAGAACCAGGTGGCCACGGCGAGACCGTTGAGGGCGAAGACCACCGCGACGCCGGTACGGGCTGCCCGCACCGCCCGGGGCGCGACGGTACGGGTCTCGGTGGCGGCGTTCACGGCGGTGTGGTCCCTTCCGGGGGTGGCCCGTCCCCGTGCGGGCACGACGTCCTCACCGGAGATCTCACACCGGTTTCGTCACGGCCACAAGCGCGACGTGCCCCTTACCGCGCCAGGGCGGTCCGACGACTACCGGGCCCGACCGACCTGCGGCCCGCACCGAGGCATCGGGTCCGACGCCCGGGGGTGCCACCCCGCAGCCGGGGAAGACGGCGCGAGACCGGTCATTGTTGATCGACTAGGTTCAATTGAATGGCTTCACCTGACGGGACCGGGGCACGTCGCGTCGTGGGGGATACGTGAAGTTCGACCCACTCGGAGCATACCGCATACTTCCCGGGCAAAACTACTACATAAATGCCCCCAAGCAACGCAATCTGATGGTGGTCCTGACGGTCAACGAAAATGTGCTCATTCCGGTGGAACGCCTGGCCCAGGAGGTGTGGCACTTCGATCTCGTGGTGGGCGCGGACGGCGCCTGGTCCCGGGTCCGCCCGGCGGTACGCGGCACCGGTGTTGCCGACCGTGCCGGTGCTGGCCGGGGTGCGGCTGCCCCCGGCCGGATGCGGACCAGGGCGGGGTCTTGGTACGACGGCACGGCCACCCTGCTGTGGGCCGGCGCGGGTGAGCCGGACCCGAAGTCGTCGCTGCTCACCGGCGGCGGCGAGGCGGGTGGGGCGCTGCTGACCAGCGCCCAGGACCTGGGCGTGGATGTCGGTGACGTGGGCCGGATCAGCGAGCCCTCCGGGCGGGGCACCGGCTACCTGGCACTGATCGACGTGGTGGCGCTGTGGACCACCGGGCTGTTCAGCCTCAGTCTGCTGCTCTCCGACCGGGTGCAGGGCCGGGTGCAGGGGGTGGCCACGCTGATCTTCTCGATCCTGCTGATCCTGGCCTCGCTGGTGCTGCTGGTGATCGCCTTCGTCGAGTTGACGGTGATGGTGTCGCTCTTCCTGGCCGCACCCTTCGGCACCCTGGCCTACCTGGCGCTGTGGGGGTTCTTCCCGGTCGGCGAGGCCAGCCTGCTGCTCGCTCTGGTGCTGCTGTTGAAGCTGGTCTGGGGTGTGCTGCTACTGCTCGCCCAGCCCCGCTTCCTGCAGAACAAGGGGCTGGTCCTGCTGGTCCTGACCACCCTGGTCTGCACGGTCGTGCTGGAGTTCCTACACCGGCTGGTGCCGGTGATCCTGGTCAGCATCCTCGACGACGTCGGCGCCCTGGTGTTCGCGATCGTGGCCATCGTCTGGGGCCTGGTGCTGCTGATCGGCTCCATCCCCGCCATCGTCAAGGCCGTCCGCGTCACTGCCACCGTCCAATGACGCCCCCCGCCCGTCTGGCCGGGAGGTCTGGTCGGTCATCGGCCGTCGGTCGGTCCGGCAGTGATCGGCCATCGGTCGGTCCATCGGTCGTCGGTCGTCGGCCGGTCCGTCGGTCATCGGCCGTCGGTGATCGGTCCGGTGGTGGTCCGACGGTCGGTGGTCCGACGGTGGTCGCTTGGCGCGTGGGCGGGTCAGTGAGGTGAGGTGGCCGGCGGTGGTGAGACAGGAGAGGCATGACAGGCCACGGAGCGGTATGCCTCTCCGTCATATTCATGCCACAGAGGCATACCGCTCCTTCAGGAGACTGCCTGTTCTCCACTACTCAGTGTGAAACTGATTCCCCCGCGCGGACGAAGCTCACGGACCCCGCGTCCCAGGCAGACCCGACGACCCAGAAAGACCCCTTGTCCGACGACCCCGACAACCCCAACGACCCCGACAGGTCCTGCCGGCCGACGGACCCAATGGACTCGACGGACCCGACGGACCCGACGGACCCGACGGACCCGACGGACCCGACGGCCAGCATCGCCCGCCGTCGTGGCAGCCCCCAGCCCACCGGGCCCGTTCCGATCCGGTCAGGACACGTGGGCCAGGTAGGCGTCGATGGTGGCGGCGAGGATGTCGGGGCCGGGCCGGGACCAAAGTGCGGTCTGGAACACCTCGACCTCGACCGGCCCGACGTATCCGGCGGCGTCGACCGCCTCGCGCAGCCGGCGCAGCTCCACACAGCCCTCCCCGGGCAGCGCCCGACCGAGCAGCACGCCCTCCGGAAGCGGGGTCACCCAGTCCGCCGCCTGGAACGCGGCGATCCGGTCCCCGGCCCGGGCGATCTGCGCGTACACCGTGTCGTCCCACCACACGTGGTAGGTGTCGACCACCACCCCGACCACCGCCGGATCGAACCTCTCGGCGATGTCGAGCGCCTGGCCGAGGGTGGCGATCACACACCGGTCGGCGCTGAACATCGGGTGCAGCGGCTCGATGGCCAGCCGTACCCCGGCCGCTGCCGCCTCGTCGGCGAGGGCGGCGACGGCGTCGGTGACCTGCCGGCGGGCCCCGTCGACGTCCCGGCTGCCGGGCGGCAGCCCACCGGAGACCAGCACCAGTTCCCGGGTGCCGAGGGTGGCCGCCTCCTCGATGGCCCGCCGGTTCTCGTCCCACCAGTCCGGGGCGGTGAAGAACCCGCCCCGGCAGAGCGAGGTGACGGTCAGCCCGGCGGCACGGACCAGCCGGGCCGCCCGCTCGACCCCGAATTCCTGGACGGGTTCCCGCCACAGGCCGATGCCGGGCACCCCGGCCGCCGCGCAGCCGGCGACCGCCGCGGCCAGCGGCCAGTGCTGGGCGGTGGCCTGGTTGAACGAGAACCGTTCCAGCCCGGCCACCGCACCACCAAGCACCGCACCACCGCCGGCCGCCGTGCCACGGCCAACCACCGCGCCGCCGCCGGCCACCGCGCCATCGCCGGCCACCGCGCCATCGCCGGGCGTCATCCCGGTCACTGGGTCACCCCGGCCACGGTGAAGTACGCCCGCGCCCGCGCGGCGGCCAGCTCCGCGTCGGGCAGCAGCCCGGCGGCGTCGGCGAGGACGAGCAGCCGGGCCAGGTGGGCCGGGGACCGACCGGACTGCTGCCCGGCCAGCATGGTGAAGTGCTCCTGGTGCCCGGCCAACCAGGCCAGGAACACGATGCCGGTCTTGTAGAACCAGGTCGGCGCGGCGAACAGGTGCCGGGCCAGCGGCAGGGTCGGGGCGAACGCCGCGTCGTACCGGTCCAGGTCACCGGCGTCGAGCGCGGCGAGCGCGGTGGCGGCTGCCGGCGCGATGGCGGCGAAGACGCCGAGCAGCGCGTCGGAGTGGCCCTGCGCGTCACCCCGGATCAGCTCCGGGTAGTGGAAGTCGTCGCCGGTGTAGAGGCGTACCCCGGCGGGCAGGCGGCGACGCAGCGCCACCTCCCGACCGGCGTCGAGCAGGGACACCTTGATCCCGTCGATCTTCCCCTGGTGTTCCTTGACCAGGTGCAGCACCGTCTCGGTGGCCTCGTCCAGGTCGGCCGAACCCCAGTAACCGGCGAGCGCCGGGTCGAACATGTCGCCGAGCCAGTGCAGCACCACCGGCTGGTCGGCGGCGGCGAGCAGCTCGGCGTACACCCGAAGGTAGTCGTCGGGGCCGGTGGCGGCGGCGGCCAGGTGGCGGCTGCACATCAGCACCGGGCGGGCGCCGGCGGCGCTGACGTCGGCGAGCTGTTCGGCGTATGCCCGGGTCACCTGGGGCACCGTGGCCGGGCCGGGTGGCAGCTGGTCGGTGGCGACCCCGGCCACGATCCGGCCGCCGACCGCGCGGGCCTCGGCGGCGCTGCGCCGGATCAGCTCCCGGGTGGCCGGGTGGTCCAGGCCCGCGCCGCGCTGGGCGGTGTCCATCGCCTCGGCCACCCCCAGCCCGTACGACCAGAGGTGGTGGCGGAAGGCGAGCGTGCGTTCCCAGTCGACGGCGGCCGGGGCGCCCGGGACGTTCTCCGCGCCCGGGTCGGCGACGACGTGCGCGGCGGCGTACGCCACCCGGCTGGTGGACGGACCGGTGGGACGGTCATGACCGGCGCTGCCGCGCAGCCGGTGGGTGCTGCCGTCGGGCAGCCGGACGGTGCCGGTCACCGGGACAGCTCCGGCACCTCGACGCGGCGGCCCTCCCGCGCGGAGCGCAGCCCCAGCTCGGCCAGTTGCACGCCGCGCGCGCCGGCCAGGAAGTCCCAGGCGAACGGGGCGCCGGTGACGACGTGCCGCAGGAACGCTTCCCACTGCACCTTGAACCCGTTGTCGAACTCCTCGTTGTCGGGCACCTCGGTCCACTGGGCCCGGAAGTCCTCGGTGGCGGGCAGGTCGGGATTCCAGACCGGCTTGGGGGTGACCGCCCGGTGTTGGACCCGGCACCGGCGCAGCCCGGCGACGGCGCTGCCCTCGGTGCCGTCGACGTGGAACTCGACCAGTTCGTCGCGGTGCACCCGGGTGGCCCAGGACGAGTTGAGCGCGGCGACGATCCCGCCGTCGAGTTCGAAGATCCCGTACGCGGCGTCGTCGGCGGTGGCGGGGTAGGGGCGACCGGCCTCGTCGACGCGCTGCGGGATGTGGGTGGCGGCGAGGCAGGTGACCGCGCGGACCGGGGCGAACAGCTCCTCCAGCACGTACTGCCAGTGCGGGAACATGTCCATCACGATGCCGCCGCCGTCCTCGGTGCGGTAGTTCCAGGAGGGTCGCTGGGCGGGCTGCCAGTCGCCCTCGAACACCCAGTAGCCGAACTCGCCGCGGACGGACAGGATGCGTCCGAAGAAGCCGCCATCGATGAGCCGGCGGAGCTTGCGCAGCCCGGGGAGGAAGAGTTTGTCCTGTACGACGCCGGTGCGGATGCCCGCGGCGTCGGCGGCCCGGACCAGTTCCAGCGCGGCGGCGCTGGACTCGGCGAGCGGCTTCTCGGTGTAGATGTGCTTGCCGGCCTCGATGGCCTGGCGGATCGCCTTCTCCCGTTGCTGGGTCACCTGGGCGTCGAAGTAGATCTCCGCGTCGTCGCGGGCCAGGGCGGCGGCCAGGTCGGTGGTCCAGTCGGTGAGGCCGTGCCGTTCCGCGACCGCCCGCAGCCGGGTCTCGTCCCGGCCGACCAGGATCGGCTCGGGCCAGATCCGGGTGCCGTCGCCCAGCGGCAGCCCGCCCTGCTCACGAATCGCGAGCAGGGAGCGGACGAGGTGCTGGCGGTAGCCCATCCGACCGGTGACGCCGTTGACGATGATGCCGATCGACCTTCGGGTCATGGTCGTCCTTCCCCTTTGCACATCACATAGGTAAGCGCTTTCCTAGCAGCCTAGGCGGCGGCCCGACCACGGGCAAGGGCCCGCCCCGGCCGTTGCGGTAACCTGTCCGCTACCGCGCGGCCCGGATCGGGGCCGGACACTTTCGGGGGTGCCCATGGCGACGCTGGCCGATGTCGCCCGCCGCGCCGGGGTCTCCCCCGCCACCGCCTCCCGGGTGATCAACGGCAGCAGCAAGCCCGTCGCCGACAACCTGCGCGAACGGGTGCTGCGGGCCGTCGCCGACCTGCGCTACGTGCCGAACGCGCACGCCCAGTTGCTGGCCCGGCCGCAGCGCAGCGTGGTCGGCGTGGTGGTGCACGACGTCTCCGACCCGTACTTCGCCGAGCTGACCCGGGGACTGCAACGGGTTGCCACCGACCACGGCCGGCTGGTCATCATCTGCAACAGCTACCGCGACCCGGAACGCGAGTTGGAGTACGTGGAGATGCTGCGCGCCCAGCAGGTCGCCGCGATCGTGCTGGCCGGCTCCGGCTACCACGACGCCACCTTCACCGCCCGGCTCGCCGAGAAGCTGGCCGCCTACGAGGCGACCGGCGGCCGGGTGGCGGTGGTCGGCCGGCACGAGCACCCGGGCGACGCGGTGATGCCGGCGAACGCCGACGGCGGCCGACTGCTCGGCGCGGAACTGCTGCGCCAGGGACACCGCCGGATCGGGGTGGTCGCCGGGCCGCAGGTGCTGACCACGATCACCGACCGGCTCGACGGGCTGCGTGCCGCGCTCGCCGAGGGCGGCCACCCGCTGTCCGAGGAGCGGATCCGCTACGCCGACTTCGACCGCGACGGCGGCGCCCGCGCCGCCGGTGAGCTGCTCGACGCCGTCCCCGGGCTGACCGCCCTGGTGGCGCTGAACGACTCGATGGCCGTCGGCGCGCTGACCCTGCTGCGCGCCCGCGACATCCCGGTCCCCGGGCAGGTCTCGGTGGTGGGCTTCGACGACATGCCGGTCGCCGCCGACGTCACCCCCGCGCTGACCACCGTCCGGCTGCCGCTGGTGGAGCTGGGCGCACGGGCGATGACCCTGGCCCTGGGCCCGGCCGCCGACCGGTCCCGGGTCGAGGTGCTGCCGGCCACCCTGGTCGTCCGGGACAGTCTCGGCCCCGCCCCGGACTGACCCGCCCGCACCGATCCACCGGATCGGTGCCCTGGCCGCCGCACGCCCGCGCGACAGGCCGGCGGTCGACACCGGCCGGCGCGGCAGGCCGGCGGGCGGCAGCGTCCGGCCCGGCAGGGCGGCGGGCGGGGTCGGCACCGGCTCAGGCCGGGGTCGTCGCCAGCTCGGCGAGCCGGTCGATCTGCCGGGGGTCGGACAGCGCCGAACCCACCGCCACCACCCGCACCCCGGCGGCGAGGAAGTCGGCGGCGTTGCCCGCGTCGATCCCCCCGGTCGCCACGAACCGCAGCTCCGGCAGTGGGCCGGCGACCGCCTTGAACCACTGTGGGCCGAGGCTGACCGCCGGGAACGCCTTGAGCCAGATCAGCCCGTGGTCGAGCGCGAGCTGCGCCTCGGTGGGGGTGGCCACCCCGGGCAGGTGCGGGATGCCGTAGCTGACCGCCGCGTCGGCCACCGCCAGGTCCAACCCGGGGGCGACGGTGAACGCCGCCCCGGCGCTGGCGGCCTGCCGGACCTGGGCGGGGGTGCGCACCGTGCCGGCACCGACCCGTCGGCCCCGGTCCTTGCCGGCCTCCACCGCCGCCCGCAGGGCGAGCGTGGCGTCGGGGGTGCGGATCGGCACCTCGACCACGTCGATGCCCAGATCCCAGGCCCGTTGGGCGAGCCGCACGGTCTCCATCGGGGGCAGGTCGCGCAGGATCACCATCACCCGTGCGGTGCCGAACAGGGGTGCGAAGTCGTGCGCGGTCATCGACCGTTCCTTCCGGTGGCGGGGGTGGGGAGCAGGCCGGCGTCGACCAGGTCCAGGCTCGCCCAGTCCCGTGCCGGCAGGGCGAGGAGCCGATCGGCCAGCGCCCGCCCCGGTGGCGGAGCGGTGTCGCCGGCCACGGTCAGGGCGGGGACCGCGCAGAGGTGCCCGAGCCGCAGGCAGTGGTGCAGGTCGAGGCCGCGCAGCAGCCCGGACAGGCAGCCGGCGGCGAAGGCGTCGCCGGCGCCGACCGGCTCGTGCACCGGCACCCGCAGCGCGGGGACGAAGACGGCCGGGCCGGTGCGGGGCAGCGCGGTGACGCCGACGTCGGCGTCCTTGACCACCACCAGGTCCGGGCCGGGCAACAGATCCCGCACGGCGTCCGGGTCGGTGACGCCCCACAGCGTGTGTGCCTCGTCCAACCCGACGAGGACCACGTCGGCGGCGTCGGCGAGCCCGCGCAGCACCGGCGCGGCGGTCCCGGCCGGCCAGAGCCGGGCCCGGTGGTTGACGTCGAAGGTGACCCGGGCGGCGGGCAGCGGCCGGTCGGTGACCGCCCGGCGCACCAGGGCCGCGCAGGACGGCGAGAGGGCGGCGGTGATCCCGGACAGGTGCAGCAGCCGGGCCCCGGCCAGCGCCGGGTCGTCCAGCACCCCGGGGTGCAGGCGGGAGGCCGCCGAACCGGACCGGTAGTAGTGCACGGCGGTGCCGTCGGGCGTCGGGTCCTTGAGGTAGACGCCGGTCGGCGCGGTCGGGTCGACGGCGACCAGGCCGGTGTCCACCCCGGTGTCGGCGACGTGTCGTAGCACCCGCCGGCCGAACGGGTCGTCGCCGACCCGGCTCACCCAGGCGGTCCGGTGGCCGAGCGCGGCGAGCGCGGACGCCACGTTGGACTCCGCGCCGCCGACCGAGACGCCCAGCCGGTCGGCCCGCGCCAGCGGGCCCGTGGGGTCCGGGCTGAGCACCACCATCGACTCGCCGACGGTGACCACCTCAGGTCCGGCCGACGGCTCGGGGTGCCCCGCCACGGCGGTCGGTCCGCCGGCGGTCACGCCGGCTCCGCGGCGGCGAGCAGGGCGGCCACGCCGGCCCGGTCGCGTACCCCGTCGGCGACCAGCACCCGGTGCCGGCCGGTCCGTCGACCACCGGCGGGCACCACGGCCGGCCGGTCGAAGGCGAAGGCCACACAGACGCCCGGATACATCGCCGTCCGCACGAACCACCGGTCGCCCAGCCCGAGCCCGGTGAAGACCAGGGTGTACGCCCCACCGCCCGGCGCGACGCCGGTCAGCGCGACCCAGCGGGCGGCGCTGCCGTTGGCCGCCTTCTCCCCGTCGGTGTCGGCGGTGAACGTGACCGGCTCACCGTCGGCGACCGCCCGCCAGAAGAAGCCGCCGTAGCCGGCCCCGTCGGGTCGCCCGTTGGTGGCCGGGCTGCCCAGGTGGACGTCCCGGTCCGTGGGGGCGGTGAGGGTGTAGTCGATGTCGAGGGCCCAGGCGTCGGGGGCCACCGGGGTCGCGGCGAGCCGGCGGTGCTCGGTGAGCAGCACACCGCCGCCGCGGTCGCGCCACTGCAACGCGTGCGCCAACCGGTCCGGGGCCCGTTCCCGCCACTGGGTGTGGGCGATCACGCCGTGGTCGTCGCGCCAGGTGTAGCCGGTGTCCCGGACGTACGTCCGGCCGCCCCACAGGTTGGTGCCGTCGACGTCCTGCACCGCCAGCGACGCCCCGAGGTGCCACACGTGGTCGGCGGGCAGCGCGTCGGTGACCGGGGTGCCGGCCAGCGTCCGCACCGGGTGCAGGTAGGGCCGGGGACCGTGGCGGGGGGCCAGGTCGGGCCGCACCACGTACCGGGCCACCTCGACGTCACCGATGTGCAGCGCCGGATCGTCGTCGTCCGGCCCGCCCGCGTCGGACGCACCCGGGTGGGTGACCGCCCCGACCGGGTCCGGGCCGGGGTGGTGCGGCTGCGGGTCGAACCGCGCGGGAGCAGGGTGGGGGTGACCGGTCACGGTGCCTCCGTCCGGGGGGAAGACCGGCGGGCGGCGACGGCGTGCAGGGCGGCCAACGCGTAGCCGGCCAGGATCGGCACCGCCACCGGGGTGACCAGTATCCCCAACAGAGCGGCCACCGCGCAGACCCCTCCGGCCGCCACCCAGGTCCCCGGCCGGGCCAGGCCGGTCCGGGCGGCGACCCGGGCCGCGCCCCGCCAGCCCCGCCCGCCGGTACGACCGATCGCCACCACGGTCAGCCCGGCGTACCCGGCCAGGGCGGCGGTGACCACGGCGGTGCCGGCCAACGCGACCCCGCCGCCGGGCACCCGGCCGGTGGCCAGCGCGACCAGGTCGACGCCGAGCGCGACGGCGACGGCCACCCCGACGGCGCTGGCCGCCAGGCCGGCCGGCACCCCCCGGCCGAACCGGGCGAGCGTGGTGCGCAGGTCCGGCCAACCGCCGAGGGTCAGCCGGTCGTGCACGGCGGCGCTGGCGGTGGCCAGGGCCGGCGCGAGGGTGAGCACCGGCAGCGCGGCCAGCGTCAGCGCGAACCCGAGCACCGCCAGGTCGGTGGCGTCGCGCAGGGTGTCCCGCCAGTCCCGACGGACCGGCTCGGCGTCCTCCTGCGCCAGCGGGACGGCGGTCATCCCTTCAACCCGCTGGTGTTGATGCCCTCGACGAGCATCCGCTGGAAGGCCAGGAAGAACAGGAAGACCGGCAGCAGCGACAGCACCGACATCGCGAACATCGGGCCGACCGCGCTCTGGCTGGTGGAGTCGATGAACAGGGTCAGTGCCACCGGCACGGTGTAGTCGTCCAGGCTGGACAGGAAGACCAGTTGCCGGAAGAAGTCGTTCCAGGTCCAGATGAACGAGAAGATCGCGGTGGTGACCAGCGCCGGCCGGCTCAGCGGCAGGATGACGTGCCGGAAGATGCCGTACGGGCTGGCACCGTCGATCTTGGCTGCCTCGTCCAGCTCGCGCGGGATGCCCCGCATGAACTGCACCATCAGGAACACGAAGAACGCCTCGGTGGCGAGGAACTGCGGGATGAGCAGCGGCAGGTAGGGCCACTCCCCGCCGACCAGACCCAGGCTGCGGAACAGGATGTACTGCGGCACGATCAGCACGTGGCCGGGGAGCAGCAGGGTGCCGATCATGACGGCGAACCAGATCCCCCGCAGCCGGAACCGCAGCCGGGCGAAGGCGTACGCGGCCAGCAGGCAGGAGACCGCGTTGCCGACCACGGTCAGCAGGCTGACCATCGCGCTGTTGAGGAAGAACGTGCCGAAGCTGAGGTCGAAGTTGCCCCAGCCGGCGGTGAAGTTGCCCGGGGTGAACGTCTCGGGCAGCAGGCCGACGTTGTTGACGATCTCTTCCGGCGACTTGACCGAGGTGCCCAGCATCCACAGCAGCGGATAGAGCACCACGGCCACGATCACGATCAGGATGAGCAGGCGTACCGCCTGCCGGCCGCCCGACTTGCGGCTGCTGCGTGGACGCGCCGTCGAGGTCACCGCCACCATCACTTCTCCCCGTCGGAGTAGTGCACCCAGAACCGCCCGGTGCTGAAGAAGATCGCGGTGATCAGGCCGATCGCGATCAGGAAGACCCAGGCCATCGCGGAGGCGTAGCCCATCTCCAGGTCGGTGAAGCCGGAGATGTAGAGCTTCAGGGTGTACATCAGGGTGGAGTCGACCGGGCCGCCGGTGCCGTTGCTGAGCACGAAGGCGGCGGTGAAACCCTGGAACCCGTTGATGGTCTCCAGCACCAGGTTGAAGAAGATGACCGGGGAGAGCATCGGCAGGGTGACGTGCCAGAACTGCGACCACCGGCTGGCGCCGTCGACGGAGGCGGCCTCGTACAGCTCGGTGGGCACCTGCTTGAGCCCGGCCAGGAAGATCACCATCGGGGCCCCGAACTGCCAGATCGCCAGCACCATCAGCGTCTGCAGCGCCCAGTCCGGGTCGCTGACCCAGGGCAGCCCCTCGATGCCGAACAGCGCGAGGAACGAGTTGAACGCGCCGTCCCGGTTGAACATGTTGACCCAGACGATGGCCAGCGCCACGCTGCCGCCGAGCAGTGACGGCAGGTAGAACAGCGCCCGGAACAGGCCCACCCCGCGCCACGCCTTGTTGAGCAGCAACGCCACGCCGAGCGCGGCGGCCAGCTTCAGCGGCACGGCCACCAGGGCGAAGGTCAACGTGACCCGGACCGCGTGCCAGTACGACGGGTCGGCGGTGAACATCCGCTCGTAGTTGGCCAGCCCGACCCACTGCACCTCGGACAGCGGGGTGAGGATGTCGTAGTTGGTGAAGCTCAGCCAGAGCGAGAGCAGCATGGGGATCGCCGTGACGCCCATCAGTCCGATGAGCCAGGGCGAGAGGAATACGTAACCCGCCAGTCCTTCGGCGTGCCGGTCCCGCCCGACCCGACGCCGGTTGGCGTGGGGGCGGGCGGAACCGGTGCGTCCGGTCCGGCCGGGGGCCGTGGTGAGGGCCACGGGGCCGGCTCCTTTCGTCGACCGCGACGGGTCGATCAGGCGATCGCGGACTTGCAGGCGGTGATGAACTGCTCCGCCGCCTGGGCCGGGCTGGCCCGCTTGTACTGGACGTTCTCAGCGGCCTTGATCAGCTCGGACTTGACCTTGCTGTGTCCCTTGATCGGCACCTGCGGCGACTGGCCGAACTTCTGCGCCAGCTCGGACTCGACCTGGATGGACTGCTTCATCGCCGGGTCGGTCACCGACTCGCTGACCTTGGCCCGCAGGTCCATGTTCGACGGCAGCCCCCGGTCGGTGCCGAGCAGCGCCGCCGCCTCCGGGTCGTTGGCCAGGAAGTTGATCACGTCGACGGCGGTGTCGCGGTGCTTGCTGCTCTTGAACACCGACCAGTACATCGAGGCGCGGGCCCACTGGGCGCTCGGGTCACCCGGGTACGCCACGACGCCCAGCTCGTCCTTGGTGTTCTTCTTCAGGTCCGGCATCTGGTTGACCCAGACCCAGGAGGTGGCGGCCTTGCCGGTGACCACGAGCTGCTTGGTCACGTCGCTGGCGTTGCCCTCGTGGATCACGTCGGGGGTGGGGGTGGCGCCCCGGTCCCGGGCGCCCTTCCACAACTCGAACCACTTCGTCACGTCCTCGGCAGTGAAGCCCAGGTCCTTGCCGTTGTAGAGGTCCTTGCCCTGCTGGCGCAGCCAGACCCAGAACGCCTTGTAGTCGGCGCTCGGGTCCTGGGTGCCCGGAATCTTGGTCTTCCTGGCCACCTGCTCGGCCCAGGCGATGTGCTCCTCCCAGCTCTGGCCGGTGGTCGGCTCCGCGAGGCCGTTGCTGGTCAGCAGGGTCTTGTTGTAGACCAGGCCCTGGGTGTTCTCGCCGGAGGCGACCCCGGCCAGCTTGCCGTCGACGACGCCGTACTCCAGCAGGCTCTTGGGGAACTTGGACACGTCGAGCTTGCCGGAGTCCTGGTAGCTCTTGAGGTCGAGCACGGTGCTGCGGCCGGCGTACTCGGACAGGTAGTTGTCGTCGATCTGGAACAGGTCCGGCGGGTTGCCGCCGGCGGTGAGGGTGGCCAGCTTGTCGAAGTAGCCCTGGTTGGCCTGCCAGGTCTTCTCGAACGTCACGTTCGGGTGCTTCTTGGTGTAGAGGGCGAGGGCGTCCTCGGTGAGCTTGGCCCGCGCCTCACCGCCCCACCAGAAGACCGAGAGCTTGACCTGTCCGTCGGCACCGGCGTCGTCGTCGCCGCAGGCCGCCGCGCCGAACATCAGCGGTACGGCGACGGCGGCGGCGACCAGGCCGCGCAGGAATCGACGACGGGGTGCGAGGGTACGGTGGTGCGGTTCGGCCGGCGTACCGGCGGTGGGGGACGTTGCGGGGTGCATGCGCTCACTCCTCGGGTTAGGAGGCGACGACGCCACCGGTGGTCACGGTCGGGCTGCCCGGGTCCGCAAGGCGATGCGGGCCCGGGCCATCCGGAACGGATCCGGGACGGGATCGACCGGGTACGGGTCCGGTCGAGTCGCGAATGACCAGTTCGGTCTGGAGCATTACCTGTGCGGTGGTGCGTCGGTCGCCGACGGCCGCTGCCCGTCCCCCGCCGCGCGGGCGGAGTTCGGAGTCGTGCTGCAGCAGCATGTCGACGGCCGTCCGGCCGGCGGCCGCGGTTGGGGTGGCCACCGTCGTCAACTTGGGGCGGGTGAGTCGGCTCAGCGCGATGTCGTCGACCCCGACCACGCTGACGTCCTGCGGCACCCGGATGCCGAGGTGGTCGAGCCCCTCGATCAGCCCGATCGCCATCAGGTCGTTGTAGGCGAGCACGGCGCTGACGCCGCTGTCGCGTACCTGGGTGGCCAGCGCGCTGCCGCCGGTCTCGGTGGGCGGGTTCGGGCCGAGCACGGTCAGCTCGGCCCCACCGGAGCGGGCGGCGGCCCCGGCCGCCCGGCGCATCTGCTGGTTGGTCCAGGAGCCGCGCGGGCCGCCGAGCAGGGCGAGCTGCCGGTGGCCGAGGCCCAGCAGGTGCTCGATCGCGGCGCGGGCGCCCTGACCGACGTCCATCATCACGCAGGGCAGACCGGTCACCTGGCGGTTTATCACCACCACCGGGACTTCCCGGCTGACCTGCTCGATCAGGGCGTTGCTCATCCGGGGGCTGCACAGCAGCACCCCGTCCACCTGCTTGGCCAGCGCGTGGACCAGTTCCTCCTCGGCGGCCGGGTCCTCATTGGTGTCGGCCACGAAGACGTGGTAGTCGCGGTGCCGGGCCTGCCCCTCGGCCGCCTTGATCAACGGCGGGAAGAACGGGTTGGCGATGTCCGCGATGATCAGGCCGATGTTGTGGGTCCGGCCGGTGATCAGGGCGCGGGCGGCCCGGTTGGGCCGGTAGCCGAGCTCCTCGGCGCAGGCCAGCACCCGGACCCGGGTCTCCGGGTTGACCAGGTGCGGCGCCGAGAAGGTGCGGGACACCGTGGAGATGTGCACGCCCGAGGCCCGCGCGACGTCGCGGATGGTGGCTGGCACGGGCGGCCCTCTCGTCGATGGTGTGGTCGGGGTCACGTGGGTGCCGCCAATTAATGCAAACGGTTGCTCCACTGTCAACGGGAGTTTGTTACAGGTCGATTGCGGGGGCGCTCTCACCATGCCCCCTTAAGCCCACAAAAGGGTATCTATACCACGGGATTGGCATCGATCGTTGACGTGATCTTCATCGTCGTGGTTTCTTCACTGCAAACCTTTGCAGCGACCGGGGAGGTCCACCCGATGTCACCACCCGCCACGCCGCGTCGACGGCACGCCCTGGTCGGCACCGGGGCGCGGGCCGAGATGTTCGTCCGTGCCCTGGTCACCGAGCACGCCGACACCGCCCAGCTGGTCGCCTTCGCCGACGTCAACCAGACCCGGATGGACGCGCACAACCGGTGGCTGGCCGAGCTGGGCCACCCGGCCGTGCCGACCTACCGGGCCGGCGACTTCGCCGCCATGCTCGACAGGGAACGGGTCGACGTGGTCCTGGTGACCAGCGTCGACGTCACCCACGACGAGTACATCGTGGCGGCCCTGCGGGCCGGCTGCGACGTGGTCACCGAGAAGCCGATGACCGTCGATGCAGCCCGCTGCCGACGCATCCTCGACGCGGTCGCCGAGACCGGCCGGCAGGTCACCGTCGCCTTCAACTACCGCTACAACCCGTTGCACGAGCAGGTCCGGCGGCTGCTCGCCGACGGCGCGGTCGGCGAGGTCGGCTCGGTGCACTTCGAGTGGCTGCTCGACGTGCGGCACGGCGCGGACTACTTCCGCCGCTGGCACCGGGACAAGGGCAGCTCGGGCGGGCTGATGGTGCACAAGGCCAGCCACCACTTCGACCTGGTCAACTGGTGGCTCGACGCCACCCCGGTCGAGGTGTACGCGGCCGGCCGGCTGTTCTTCTACGGCGCCGACGGCCGCCGGCACGGCTACGCCCGCGACTACGACCGGGCGCACGACTCCCCCGCCGCCGCCGACGACCCGTTCGCCCTGCGGCTGGCCGACCACCCCCGGCTGCGGGAGCTGTACCTCGACGCCGAGGGAGAGGACGGCTACCACCGCGACCGCAACGTCTTCGCCCCCGGGGTGAGCATCGAGGACGACATGGCGGTGCTGGCCCGCTACTCCACCGGCGCGACGATGACCTACCACCTCACCGCGTACGCGCCCTGGGAGGGTTACCGGGTGATGGTCAACGGCAGCCGGGGCCGCCTCGAACTGGAGGTCACCGAGAGCGACTTCGTCAGCCCGGGGGCCGCCGGCGCGCTCAAGGGCGCCGCCCTGCACGGCGACGAGGCCGCCGCCGAACACGGCACGGCCACCCTGACCCTGCGTCCGTTCTGGGCCCCGCCCACCCGGGTGCCGGTCGAGGGCTACACCCGGCAGGGCCACGGTGGCGCGGACGCCCGGATGACCCGGGTGATCTTCGGTGGCGAGTCGGACCCGCTGGACCGGGCCGCCACCGCCCGTGACGGAGCGCTGGCCCTGCTCACCGGGTTGGCCGCCAACCGCTCCTTCGCCACCGGCGATCCGGTCCGGGTGGCCGACCTGCTCACCCTGCCCTGACCGCTGCCGGCCGACCCTGCACCCACCCTGACCCGTTGCGGCCCACCCACCGGCCCACCCCGGCCGCTGCGGCCCACGCCACCACCGCCCCCGCCCTGATCCGCCGACCCGCCGCCCGTACCCGAGGAGTCCCCCGACGTGCCGACCTCTCCTGACCTGCTCCTGCCGACCGACCCGGGCGTCCGGGCCATCGCCCGCGAGCTGTACGCCCTGGCCGGGCCGCAGCCGATCATCTCGCCGCACGGGCACGTCGACCCGGCGCTGCTGGCCGAGGACCAGCCCTTCCCCGACCCGGCCCGGCTGCTCATCGTGCCCGACCACTACCTCACCCGGATGCTGCTCAGCCAGGGCGTCCCCCCGGCCGAGCTGGGCGTGCCCAGCGTCGACGGCAGCCCGGTGGAGACCGACGGCCGGACGATCTGGCGGCGCTTCGCCGCGCACTGGCACCTGTTCCGGGGCACCCCGTCCCGGCTGTGGCTGACCCGCACCTTCAGCGAGGTGTTCGGGGTGGACACCGCGCTGACCCCGGACACCGCCGACGCCGTCTACGACGAGCTGGCCGCCCGGCTGGCCGAGCCGGAGTACCGGCCCCGGGCGCTGTTCGAACGGTTCCGCATCGAGGTGCTGGCCACCACCGAGTCGCCCCTGGACGACCTCGGCCGGCACGCCAAGCTCGCCGCCGACGGCTGGGGCGGCCCGGGCGGCCGGGTGGTCACCACGTTCCGCCCGGACAACGTGGTCGACATGGAGTTCGACGGCTGGGCCGACAACGTGGCCCGGCTCGGCGAGGTGGCCGGCGTCGACACCGGCACGTACGCCGGCTACCTGGACGCGCTGCGGGCCCGCCGGGCGGCGTTCATCGCGGCCGGCGCGACCTCCTCCGACCACGGCCACCCCACCGCGCGGACCCTGGCGCTGACCGCCGACGAGGCGGCGAAGCTCTACGACAGGGGCCGGCGCGGACTGGCCGACGCCGCCGACGCCGAGGCGTTCCGGGCACACATGCTGGTGGAGTTCGCCCGGATGTCCCTCGACGACGGGCTGGTGCTGCAACTGCACCCCGGCGCGGTCCGCAACCACAACCGCCGGCTGTACGCCAGCCACGGCCGCGACGTCGGCGGCGACGTCCCACAGGCCACCGAGTACGTGCACGCGCTGGCCCCGCTGCTCGACGCGTACGGCAACGACCCGCGGCTGCGGGTGGTGCTCTACACCCTCGACGAGTACACCTTCACCCGGGAGCTGGCCCCGCTGGCGGGCGGCTACGCCGCGCTCTACCTCGGCGCGCCCTGGTGGTTCCTGGACTCCCCGGAGGTGCTGCGCCGGTTCCGGGAGGCGGTCACCGAGTCCGCCGGGTTCTACAACACCGCCGGGTTCGTCGACGACACCCGTGCGTTCTGCTCCATCCCGGTCCGCCACGACGTGGCCCGCCGGATCGACGCCGGGTTCCTGGCCCGCCTCGTCGCCGAACACCGGCTGACCGAGGACGAGGCCGCCGAGACGGTCGTCGACCTGGCGTACCGGCTGCCCAAGAAGGTCTTCAGGTTCGGAGGGTCCGCATGAGCACCAGGATCACCGACGTCGACGTGCACGACGTCCGGTTCCCCACCGCGGCGGCCGGCGACGGCTCGGACGCGATCAACCGGGGTGACTACTCGGCCAGCTACGTGGAGCTGCGCACCGACACCGGTCCGACCGGCGCCGGGTTCACCTTCACCAACGGCCGGGGCAACGAGATCACCTGCGCGGCGATCGAGGCCCTCGCCCACCACGTCCGTGGGCGCACCGTGGAGGAGATCGCGGCCGAGCCGGTGGCGTTCTGGCGTTCGCTCACCGCCGACGTGCAGCTGCGCTGGCTGGGGCCGGAGAAGGGGGTCATCCACATGGCCGCCGGCGCGCTGGTCAACGCGGTCTGGGACCTGCGGGCCAAGCTGGCCGGCAAGCCGATGTGGCGCTACCTCGCCGAGCTGCCCACCGACGAACTGGTCGCCAACATCGACTTCCACCACATCACCGACGCGCTCACCCCCGACGAGGCGGCCACCATCCTCGACAAGGGATTAGTCGGAGGGTCGGGACGGCTCGCGGAACTTGAGCAGGGTGGTTTTCCGTCGTACACGACGTCGGTCGGGTGGTTGGGGTATCCGGACGAGAAGGTGCGGGCGTTGACCCGCGAGGCGTACGCCCAGGGGTGGCGGGCGATGAAGATGAAGGTCGGCGGTCCGCCGGCCGACGACCTGCGCCGGGCGCGGATCATCCGGGCCGAGATCGGCCCGGACGCGCTGCTGATGATGGACGCCAACCAGGTCTGGGACGTCGACGAGGCGATCACCGCCATGACCGCGCTGGCCGAGGTCGACCCGTACTGGATCGAGGAGCCGACGCACGCGGACGACATCCTCGGGCACGCCCGGATCGCCCGCGCCGTGACCGCGCTGACCGACGGCCGGTGCCGGGTCGCCACCGGCGAGGTGGCCGCCAACCGGGTGATCTTCAAGCAGCTGCTCCAGGCCGAGGCGATCGGGGTGATGCAGATCGACGCCTGCCGGGTCGGCGGGGTCAACGAGGTGCTGGCGGAGATCCTGCTGGCGGCCAAGTTCGGGGTGCCGATCTGCCCGCACGCCGGTGGCGTCGGCCTCTGCGAGTACGTGCAGCACCTGGCGATCTTCGACTACCTGCGGGTCGGGGCCAGCCTGGACGGGCGGATGGTCGAGTACGTCGACCACCTGCACGAGCACTTCGTCGACCCGGTCCACACCCGGGGCGGCCGGTACCTGCTGCCCACCGCCCCCGGCTACAGCGCCACCATGCGCCCCGAGTCGATCGCCCGGTTCCGCTTCCCGGACGGCCCGGCATGGCGGTGAACGGGGGCGCCGAACGGCTGGGCCTGGCCACCCTGCACCGGGTGCCCGCGCAGAGCCGACCGCTGATCCGGCCGGGCACCGTGCCGGCCGGCATCGTCCACCTGGGACTGGGCGCGTTCCACCGGGCCCACCAGGCGGTCTTCACCGAGGCGGCGATCGGTGCGGCCGGCGGCGACTGGGGCATCATCGGGGTCGCCCCGCGCAGCACCGCGCTGGTCGAGGCCCTCGCGGCGCAGGACGCGCTGTTCAGCGTCACCACGCTGGCCGCCGACCGGTCCGAGACCCGGGTGGTCGGCGCGCTGGCCGGGGTACGCCACGCGGCCAGCGACCCGGCGGCGGTGGTCGCGCTGCTGGCCGACCCGGCGATCCGGGTGGTGACGCTGACGGTGACCGAGAAGGCGTACCACCTGGACCCGGTCTCCGGGGTGCTGCGGGCCGACCCGGAGCTGACCCTCGACCTGACCACCGACCGGCTGCCGGTCACCGTGCCCGGCCTGCTGGTGCGCGGGCTGCTCGCCCGTGCCGCCGCGCAGGCGGGCCCGATCGCGCTGGTCAGCTGCGACAACCTGCCGTCCAACGGGCGTCGGCTGCGCGGCCTGGTGCAGCAGTCGCTGACCCTGGCCGGGGCGCCGGACGCCGTGCTGGACGCCCTCGCCGGGCAGGTGAGCTTCCCCGGCACGATGGTGGACCGGATCGTCCCGGCCAGCACCGACGGGACGCTGGCGGACGCCCGCGCCGCGCTGGGGGTGGCCGACCTGGCGGCGGTGGCCGCCGAGCCGTACACCCAGTGGGTGGTGGAGGACGACTTCCCCGGCGGCCGGCCCCGGTGGGAGCAGGCCGGCGCGGTGCTCACCACCGACGCCGGGCCGTGGGAGCGGCTGAAGCTGCGCGGCCTCAACGGCGTGCACTCCGCGGTGGCCTACCTGGGGGCGGTGGCCGGCCGCGAGACGATCGCCGAGGCGCTGACCCTGCCCGGCCTGACCGACGTGCTGCGTCGGTTCGTCGCCGACGACGTGGCCGCCAGCTTCACCCCGCCCGACGGGGTACGGGTCACCGGGTACGGCGACGAGGCGCTGGCCCGCTTCGCCAACCCGGCGATCCGGCACCGCACCCTCCAGGTGGCGATGGACGGTTCGCAGAAGCTGCCGCAGCGGGTCCTGCACACCGCCGTCGACCTGCGCGCGCAGGGTCGGCCGGCGTACTGGTCGGCGCTGGTCGTGGCGGCCTGGCTGCGGTTCCTCGACGGGCGGGCCGACGACGGCACCGTGCTGCCGCTGGACGACCCGCTGGCCGACCGGATCACCGCCGCGCTCGCCACCGCCGGGGACACCCCCGCCGGTACGGTCGAGGCGCTGTTCGCCCTGCCGGAGGTCTTCCCGGCCGCGCTCGCCGACGACGACGGGTTCCGCGCCGACGTCGCCGGGTGGCTCGGCGCGCTGCGTACCCACGGCGTGGCGGCGGTCCTGGCGGGCGCGGCGTGACCGCCCCGGTGCCGCCGGCCGCCGCCGGTGGGCTGGCCGCCCAGGACGCGCCGGCCACCCGCGACGCCACCGCAACGCCGACCGGCACCGGGGTCGCCGTACCCCGGGTGGCGATCGTCGGCGCGAACGGGCACGGCCGCTGGCACCGGCGGACGGTGGCCCCGCTGCACGCGGCGGGACGGTTGCAGCTGGTGGCGCTGGTGGACGTGCGGCCGATCGAGGACGAGCCGGCCGCGCCCGTGCCGGCCGAGGCCACCGTGCACACCGACCACCGGGAGATGCTCGCCGCCACCCGGCCGGACGTGGTGATCGTCTGCACCCCGCCGCACACCCACCTGCCGATCGCCCTGGACGCCCTCGCCGCCGGTGCGGACCTGCTGCTGGAGAAGCCACCGGTGCTGTCCACCGCCGAACACCGGACGCTGGCCGGGGCGCTGACCGCGACCGGGCGGGCCTGCCAGGTCGGCTTTCAGGCGCTCGGGTCGGCGGCGCTGGCGCAGTTGTCGGCCGCCGTCGGGCAGGGCCGGCTGGGCACCGTCACCGGCATCGGCACGGTCGCCGCCTGGCAACGACCGGACGGCTACTTCGCCCGCTCCCCGTGGGCCGGCCGACGCACCCTGCACGGTCGGCCGGTGCTGGACGGGGCGTTGGTGAACCCGCTCGCGCACGCGGTGATGCAGTGCCTGGCGGTGGCCGAGACGGTGACCGGCGCGCCGGTCCGGCCGTCGGAGATCGAGCTGGAACGCTACCGGGTCCGGCCGATCGAGGTGGACGACACCGCCGCGCTGCGGATCGTCGTCGCCGGCGGGCCGCCGATCGTGGTGGCGGTGACGCTGGCCGGGGAGGACTTCGTCGCCGGTGAGGTGATCGTGACCGGCACCGCCGGGCGGGCGGTGCTGGAGTACCCGACCGACCGGCTGCTGCTGCCCGGTGACCCGCAACCCCGGGTGGTGCCGGGGCGGCGGGGGCTGCTGGAGAACCTGCTCGCCCACCGCGCCGACCCGGCCGGCACCCCGCTGATCGCCCCGCTGGCCCGGACCGCCCCGTTCACCGCCGTGCTGGAACAGGTACAGCGCGCTCCCGAGCCGACCATGCTCGGCGGCGACCTGGTCACGGTGACCGGCAGCGGACCGGAGCGGGCGGTGACGGTGCGCGGGATCAACGCGGTGCTGCGCCGGGCCGCCGAGCAGGGGGCGCTGCTGTCGGAGCTGGCGGTGCCGTGGGCGGTGCCGCCGGTGCGCACCGCCCTGGCGGCGCAGGACGACTGACCCACCACCCACCACCACACCCTCCGGAGAGTCCTATGCGTCCACGCACCACCGGGGCGGCCCTGGTCGCCCTCTCCCTCCTGCTGACCTCGGGCACCGCCGCGTACGCCGCGCCACCCGACGGGCCGCCCCGGGCCGTCGAGCGGATCGCCCGGCAGACCCTGCCGGCCGGTGACGGCTGGGCGGCCGACGGCCCCGGCACCACCGGCGGCGCGGCGGCCGGCCCGGACCAGGTCCACCTGGTACGCAGCCGGGCCGACCTGGTCCGCGCGCTGGGCGGCGACAACGCCACCAACCGGAGCAACGCCACCCCGAAGGTGATCGTCGTGGACGGCACTGTGGACGGGTTCGCCGCCGACGACGGCAGCCTGCGCAGCTGTGCCGACCTGGCCGACCCGGAGTACAGCCTGCCGGCCTACCTGGCCGCGTACGACCCGGCGGTGTGGGGCATGGTGCCGCCGACCGGGGCACTGGAGGCCGCCCGGGTCCGCTCGGTGGCCAGCCAGACCCGGCAGACGCAGATCAACGTCGGCCCGAACACCACGATCGTCGGCCGACACGGGGCGGTCCTCACCGGACTGACCCTGATGGTCGACGGGGCCAACAACGTCATCGTCCGCAACCTGACCTTCGACGACACCCGGGACTGCTTCCCGGCCTGGTCGCCCACCGACGGCGCGACCGGCAACTGGAACTCCCAGTACGACCAGATCTCGGTACGCCGCAGCGAGCACGTCTGGGTCGACCACAACACCTTCACCGACGGCGACAACCCGGACAGCGCCCAACCGGTGTACTTCGGCCGGCCGTACCAGGTGCACGACGGGTCGCTGGACATCACCCACACCGCCAGCCTGGTGACCGCCTCGTACAACCGGTTCACCGGAAGGGACAAGCTGATGCTGATCGGCTCGTCCAACACGGTCGGGCCGGACGTCGGCCGGTTGAAGGTGACGCTGCACCACAACCTGTTCGACCGGGTGCTCCAGCGGCTGCCCCGGGTCCGCTTCGGCCAGGTCGACGTCTACAACAACTGGTACCGGCTGGCCGGCGACGACTTCGCGTACGCGATCGGCGTGGGCGTGCAGTCCGCCGCGTACGTGGAGAACAACTTCTTCACCCTCGGCGTCGGCGTCGCCTCCGGCGACCTGCTGTACGACTGGGGTGGCACCGCGGTCACCACCCGGGGCAACTGGGTGGACGCCGACCGGGCGCTGCCCCGACCGGTCGACCTGGTGGCCGCCTACAACGCGACCCACGACCCGGACCTGGGCGGTGACGCCGGCTGGACGCCGACCCTGCGCGCGTCGCCGGCGGTGCCCGCGCCGCTGGTGCCGCTCGTGGTGGGGCCGTTCGCCGGGGCCGGTCGACTGCCCCTGTGACCCGCCCCCGGTCGGGCCGCGCCGTCCCAGGTGCGGCCCGACCGGGGCGATCGTCGCGCCCCCTCGCCGGCGGCCCGCGCGACGACGGGCCGGCACCGGTCGGGGTGCCGGCGGTCGGTGCCGGGTCACCGCGGCAGGGTCATCACCTCGGCGCCGTCGGGGGTGATGGCGATGGTGTGTTCGCTGTGTGCCGTCCGGCAGCCGGTCACGCTGCGCAGCGTCCAGCCGTCGGCGTCGGTGACGAGTTCGGCGGTGTCCGCCATGACCCAGGGCTCCAGGGCCAGCAGCAACCCGGGGCGCAGCCGGTAGCCGCGACCGGGCCGGCCGGTGTTGGACACGTGCGGGTCCTGGTGCATGGTCGAGCCGACGCCGTGGCCGCCGAACTCGGTGTTGATCCGGTATCCCGCCGCGTCGAGGACGCTGCCGATGGCGTGCGAGATGTCACCGACGCGCGCGCCGGGGCCGGCGGCGGCGATCCCGGCGGCCAGCGCGCGCTCGGTCGCGTCGATCAGGGCGACGCTCTCCGGGGACGACGCGTCGCCCACGACGAAGCTGACGGCCGAGTCGGCGACCACGCCGCCGAGACAGACCGCGAGGTCGAGCGAGAGCAGGTCACCGTCGGCGAGCGGATAGTCGTACGGCAGGCCGTGCAGCACCGCGTCGTTGACCGAGGTGCAGATGTAGTGGCCGAACGGTCCGCGTCCGAAGGACGGCTCGTAGTCGACGTAGCAGGACTGCGCACCGGCCTCGACGATCATGTCCTGCGCCCACTGGTCTATCTCCAGCAGGTTGGTGCCGACCGTGCTGCGGCTCTTCAGTGTCCGCAGGATGTCGGCGACCAGAGCGCCGGTGTCCCGCGCACGCACCAGGTCGGCGGGGTTCAGGATCTCGATCATGCGGTGCCTTCCTCGGACCACCAATAAATATCCCGGCCATGTTATCCCGGTACTAGAATCGCAGCCATGGTCAGGTTGCCGCTCACTCCCGCCGAGGTCGAACGCGGACAACGTCTCGGCGCACTGCTGCGCCGCGCCCGGGGGCAGCGTTCGATGCTCGGCACCGCGCTGGCCGCAGGGCTCTCACCGGAGACCCTCCGCAAGATCGAGTCCGGCCGGGTGGCCACCCCCGCCTTCCCGACCATCGCGGTGCTCGCCGACGTCCTGGGCCTCTCGCTCGACGCGGTCTGGGCGGAGATAAGGCGGTCCGACGGCGGCATCGGTCTCGCCGACCCGGTGCCCGACCCGGGCGAGCGGTTGGCCTCGTAGCCGCCGCCGACCGCCGGGTCGCCCCGGTCCGGCCCGGGCGCGACAGCATCCACCCACTCCCGCCGGCCGGGATCGCCACCCCGCATGGCCGGCTCCACCCGCCGGGAGGCCCCGCCCCGGGGGCGGCACCCGGCGGCGGGCCGGGACAGGCAGAATGGCCCGGGGACGACGATCGGGGCTCGCCGGCACCGGTCGGCCTGTTGGTAGTCGACCTGCCTCGACCCGGGCGGCAAGGATCAGCGGGAGGTGGACGCGGGTGACGGGTGGACGCGACGTCGGCGCGAGCTGCCCCGACCCGACGGCCGGACGCCGCCCGGCGGACGACCCGCCCGGCATGCCGTCGCCGGCCGGCCCGATGGTCCGGGACGCGCCGGTGGTGTTCCGCGCCGCGCTGGCCGCCGACCCGGCCCAGCTCTCCCCCACCCGGGAGGCGCTGCGGTCGTGGCTGGCCGGGGCCGGGGTGGACGAGGCGGACCTGGAGGTGGTGCTGATCGCCGTCGGCGAGGCGTGCGCCAATGCCATCGAGCACGGTTGCCGCTTCGCGTCCGAGGCCACCGTCACGGTACGGGCCGGGCTGCACGCCGGCCGACTGGAGATCGAGGTGTCCGACACCGGCGGCTGGCGGGAGGGCCCCTCCGGCGGGCGGGACCGGGGCCGGGGGCGACTGATCATGGCCCGGTTGATGGACGAGGCACAGCTCGACGGCACCCCCGGCGGGACGACGGTACGCCTGGTCAAGCACCTTTCCGGCAGGAGGTGACCCGGTCACATGCCCGACGACGGGGTCCGCTGGACAGTGAAGATCGGCTATAAGTAGGCGATGGAGTTCCCGCCGTACCTCGCCACCATGCCGATGCACGCGATCACCGAGCTGCACGGCGAGCCGGGCCTGCTGGCCCGGTTCCGGTTGGAGCTGCCGGCCTTCGCGGCGGCCGACCGGGACCGGCTGACCGCCGCCCTGGACCTCGCCGCCGAGCTGCACCGCGACGACCGCCGCTCCCGGGAGCCCTACCTCAACCACCTGCTGCGGGTGTCGATCCGGATGATGCACCACTACCAGGTGCACGACGTCGACGTGATCGTCGCCGGCCTGCTGCACGACGCGGTGGAGGACCACCCCCGGGAGTTGGCCGGCGCGGAGGCCGCCGATCCGACGGCGGGGGCGCTGGCCACGCTGGCCGACCGGTTCGGGGCGCGGGTGGCCCGGCTCGTCGGCGCGGTCACCAACCCGGTGTACGACCCGGACCGGGACCCGCACGTGCAGTACCGCGAGCACGTCGCGGCCAGCCTGGACCGGGAGCCGTGGGCCCGGGTCATCAAGGTCAGCGACTTCACCGACAACGGCGTGGGGGTGGTCTACGCCGTCGGGCCCAAGGTGGCCCGCTCGGCGGCGAAGTACCGTCCACTGGTGCCGGTCTTCCGTGATCTGATCGCCCGGCCGGACACCCCGCTGTCGGCACCGGTGAAGCGGCACATCTTCGCCCAGCTCGACCTGGCCGAGGAGCGGTTCAGCGCGATCCTCGACCACCCCAACTGACCACGGCCCCCGGCACCGGCGCTGCCCGTCCCCCACCGGCCGGGCAAGGGGTCCGGCTCAGCGCGCCGGGCGTGGCCGACGGGCAGGAACGGCGCGGCGCGCCGGGCCAGCGGCAGAAGACGGCTCAGCACGCCACGCCTCAGTGCGCCACGCCGCCCGGCGGGGCGGCCACGCCGCAGCCGCCGAGGACGGCGGAGAGCCGCAGTCGCAGGGCGGGCAGCCGCTGCGGGGTGTCCCGCAGCACCAGCCGGACCGGCTCCCGGGCACCCGCCGACACCCCGCCGACCACGTCGAGCAGCGTGCCGAGCTGCCCGGGCGGCTCGTCGGCGAGCAGCAGACCGGCGTCGGTCACCTCCAGGGTGACCGGCCCGACGTCGAGCCGGTCGGCCAGCACGTCGGCGAGCGCGTCCCAGTTGCGGCCGAAGTGTCCGGGCAGGTCGAGGGCGTCGGTGAGGGTGTCGAACAGCGCGGGGCGGGTACGGGCCGCCGCGCCGGCCACGGTGACCGACGACGTCGGGTGCCCCGGCGGCCGGGCCTCGTCGGTCACCCGCAGCCACCCCGGCTGACGCTGTCCGGTCATCGTGCATCCTCCTGCTCGCCCGGGGCGGGCCGGCGGACCGGCCCACCCCGATGGTCCTGGCTCAGATCCGGTAGAAGTTCGCGTAGTGGTCGGGCGAGAACCAGGTCGCCCCGGTGCTCCTGTTCACCACGATGCGGTACGCGTCCCGCGCCGCGCCGGAGACCCGCGGATAGACGTCGTACTCGTAGTAGGTGGCGCCGCCGGGGAGCTGCCCCTCGTAGTTGTGGAACTGGCCGCCGGCGAAGTTCGACAGGCCGCCGCTCCAGGCGTACCAGCCCCGGCTGGTGGGGAAGCTCTTGGCCGACCAGCCGGAGCGGGCGGTACGGGCGTCCGCGCAGCGGGACATCGTGCAGGAGCCGTAGACCGCCGCCGACGCGGAGTCGGTCAGTCTCGGGGTCACCACGGACGGTCCGACCAGCACCGCCGCGACCATGGCGGTCAGCAGGGCGAGCGTGCCCAGCAGGCGACGCGGTCGGGTGACGGGGTGCGGGGCGGGGGTGGCAGGGGTCGGGGCGGTGACGGGGTTCGCGGGAGTGCGCAACGGGTCCTCCGGGTCGCGGGGGCCGACAGGAATGCATCGACCGAGATGGTTATCCCGATCAGCCACATTCTGGCGGGAGACGAACCCCGCCGACCAGAGGTCAGCCTGGCAATCGTGGATGAACGCACCATGATCGGCACCCCACCGCCGGCTGAATGGTCAGTCGGCCCGGCCGGGGCCGGGCAGCCCCGTCGGCCGCCCGGCCCCGGAGCGGGTCAGCAGCCGATCCGGCTGCTGCCCAGGGCGACGTCGTCGTACCAGATGGTGTCCGCGCCCTCGCCGTAGCTCTCCCAGCCCAGCTTCAGGTCGGTCAGCCGGGGCCGCCAGGTGCGGTTGTACCACTGGCCGTCGATGTCGTGGGTGGCCACCCCGTCGGCGGTCAGCCCGGTGATGGCGGTGCCGTCGAGCCAGGTACGCAGCTGTCCCTGGTTGCCGTCGACCATGAACTCCAGGCACGTCCAGCGCCCGGTGGGCAGCGGCACGCTCAACGCCACCCCGGCCGGGCTCTGCTCGGGCAGGGTCGCGTCGTCGGAGGCCCGGTTCCACTGCAACGCGCCGTTCTGGCCGCCCATCCGCAGGTCCTTGTTGCCGTCGGCGGTGTCGGTCATCGCCGTCATGGTGACGTGCTGGGTCGGCAGGGCGGTGGTGTGGCGCAGCCAGATCCGGCCGTACCGGACGGTGCCCACGGCGCTGAGGTCCTTGTTGGACCGGACGAAGACGTGGTTGCAGTAACCGGCCGCGCCGTCGATCCGCAGCGAGCGGCTACCGCTGTGCGTGGTGGTCGTGTCCACCGCCGCCCGGCCCGCCCCGGAGCAGTCCGGGTTGACCACGCTCCAGTCGCCGGCCGGCGTGGTGCCGGTCTGGTTCTCGAATCCGTCACAGAGCACCGCACCGGCACACCCGACCGGCGGCGGGGTGGTCGGCGGAGGAGTCGTGGGCGGCGGGGTGGTCGGGGGCGGCGTGGTCGGCGGCGGGGTCGTCGGGGGCGGCGTGGTCGGGGGCGGGGTCGTCGGCGGCACCGGCGTGGTGGTCGGGGGCACCGGCGTGGTGGTCGGCGGCGGACCGCCGTTGCACGCCACGCCGTTGAGCGCGAACCCGGTCGGCACGGCGGAACCCGAGGTGCTGGTCCCCTGGACGCCGAATTCGGTCGAGCCGCCGGCCGGGACACTGCCGTTCCAGGCGGCGTTGCGGGCGGTGACCGTGGTGCCGGCCTGGCTGACCTGGGCGTTCCAGCCACCGGTGATCCGCTGCCCGCCCAGGTAGGACCAGGTGACGGTCCAACTGCTCAGGGCGGTGTCGCCCGGGGAGACCCGGACGTTGGCGGTGAAGCCGCCGGTCCACTCGTTGGGCTGGTAGTCGATCCGGCAGCCCTGGGCGGCCGAGGCGGTGCCGGCGAGCACGGTGGTGACGGCCGCCGCCACCGTGACGGTGGCAGCCACGGCGGCGGTGATACGGGTACGGGAAATCCTCACAGGGGTCCTTCCGGCTGGCCGTCGGTGTGGACCGACGGCACGGGAGCAGTGACATCGCTCGCGCGTCGACGTGCCTTCTCGGCACATGGACAACAGCCCGGCTCAGGCTGAACAGCCGCCCGGCAACTCGGCGGCACCCGGACCCAATGTAGTGATGGTTGCCTATGGAAACAAGTGCGTCGTCGACCCGCAGACAGGCGAACCAGCATCGGGGCGATCCGGCGGCCCGACAGGCCCGGGGCAACCATGAGCACGATCGTCGTCACGCTCGCCCCGGCCGATCACCTACATCTGCCCAGGCGGGATCGGCCCCCCAACCGGACGGCCAGCTCCGGTATTGACAGCGCACAGATCCGAGCGGCCGCCTCGGCCGGTCGACACGTAGTCGGGTCGACCGGCCGAGGGCGGCTCAGCGGCCAGCGGTGAGGCTGGCGCAGTCGGTCTCGTCGGGCAGCAGCGGGCGGAGGGTCACCGTCCACCGCTTCCCGCCGGAGGTCCACGGGGTCGCGGCGTTGGCCTTGCCGGCGGTGGCGATCACCTGTTGCACGGCGGTGCCGGTGACCGTCACACAGCCCAGGTTGAGGCCCTCGCCGAGGCTGGCACCGGGCAACGTCGGGCCGAGCCACTCCACCCTGGGCTGCTTCGCCGTCTCCGGGGTGGCGACCCACGGCCCGGCCACCGCCGCGATGGCGGTCGGCTGGTACGGCTGCGTCGCCGCGCCCGCCGGGTCGGTCACCTTGTCGGCGAACGCCCGCAGTTTGTCGCGGGCGGCCTGCTGGGCGGCGGTCAGGCCGGACTGCGGGCCGGTCGCCTCGCCCAGCGCGTAGACCTCCAACTGCTCGGTGCCGACCGATCCCCGGATGGTGAAGCGGGTGGTGGCCACGTCGGTGATCGACGGGGTGCCCACGTCGACGGAGCTGCCCACCCCGGCGGCGCGGGCCTGCTCGACCAGCTTCGCCACCTCGGCCGCGCTGATCGTGCGGACCTGGATGTTGGGCAGCGCCGGCCCGGGATAGCTCAGGATGGTCGGCCCCTGGGTGATCACCCGGCCGTCGCCGTAGACGCTGACGGCCGGCAGCCGGGTGAGGTTCGTCTCGGGCCGCACGAAGCCGCCCGTGTGGTCGATCCGGAGCACCGGCACATCAGCCGGAAAGGTAGGCGTGGCATCCTCGGATGCACCGGTCGGCTCACCCTGCCCCGCGCAGGCAGCCGTGAGCAGGAGCAGCGGAACGACCGCCACCCATATGCCTCGAAAACTCGTCATACCCCTTGGACGCACCCAGACCCCCCACGGCTCCCCCCACTTTCCCCACCCACCCCACCCCACCTCCCGCTCCCGCTCCCACCCCGCCCGGTGATCAAGAGGGTTACGTCAAGGTTGATCTTCTGTATGACACAAACCTCTTGATCACCGGGCGGGGCGCTCGGCGTGAGGAGCGGGCGAGGCGAAGCGGAGACGCGGGGGCGCAGAGCCTGCCATGCGCCCGGTGATCAAGGAGTTTGCGTCATCGGGGAGATCAACGTTGACGTAAACCTCTTGATCACCGGGTAGACCGCCGCGCGTGGGGCGGGGTGAGGCGGGTTAAGGGGTCAGGGTTCGCGCATCCAGAGCTGCGGGTCGTTGACGAAGACGCCCTTGCCCTGGTGTCGCCAGATCACTCGCAGTGCTTCCAGCCGGACGTAGACCTGCTTCACCGTCGACGGGCTGACCTTGTGCAGCGCGGCAAGCTCCGTGATCGAGGGCAGCTTGTCCCCCGGCGTCAGCTTCTTCGCCCTGACGTCGGCGACGATCTCATCGGCGATGCGGATGTAGTCGGCGGTGATCGGCATGACTCCCCCTGCGTGGCACGCCAATTCGATCACGCAAGGACACCCTCCAACAACTCTACGTTTGACTCGGATGACTGGGACAGCTAAGTTGAGTGCTGCCTCTCCCCTTGCGTGGCAACAAGGACGAGGGGTTTCCCCTGGTCGGGGCGGGTGCGTGTGCCCGTCCCGACCCCATCCGGCTGCTCTGCTGTCGTACCGCCGATGTGGGCTGCGACGGCCGGGCCGGCGGGTCGTCCGCAGCCGGCGGCGGACGACCCGCCTTCCAGCACCACCGATAGGACCCTTCCGCCCTCCCCCGCACCGGAAAGGACCCCCGTGGCCCAGGTGTATCGGGGCGGCCAGCCCTACGGGACCGGCCGCCCGGCGCTACTGACCCCCCACGAGGTACGCACCCACGAGTTTCCGCCACTCCGACGCGGCGTCGACCCCGTCGAGGTACACCGGTTCCAGGCCCGACTCGCCGACGAACTCGCCGCGTTGTACCAGGAGATCCGCGTCCTGGCCCAGGAGAACGACCGGCTGAGGCGGGCCCTGCGCGACTGGCAGGCCCGGCGGTGCCGACCGCGCAACGGCGGGCCCTGGTGAGCGGCGGGACACCGGCCGTCGCGCCACCCCGCCCCGGTGAGCTGCTGATCATCGACCGGGCCGCCTCGGTGCAGTTCGCCGGGGAACGCGCCCTGCGGTTCCGGGTCGTGTCGGTGGGCGAGATCGTGCCCTATCGGTCCTGGCTCTGGCTCACCGGGTACGTCCTGGATCAGCACGACCGGGCGGTGGCCAGGCGGGAGATATTCGTCCGGCTCGACGGCCTGCGCCCGGCCCCGCCAGCGGCCCCACCGACCCGGGCGGACCGGGGCAACGCCGCGCGATCACCAGCGCCGACCCCGCCGCCCCGAGTCGGTTCTGCCGGTGCGCGACCGACAGCGTCTGCCCGCCGCACTGAGCTGGCAACGCCGGTGCGCGACCGACAGCACCAGGCCCGCCGGGCCGGCACCGGTTCCGGGTGAACCGGCCGAGCTGAACCGTGCCGGGCGGTTCAGGGCACCGGAGTCTCCTCGGTGGGGTGGCGATCGGGTTGGCCCTGACGGGCGCGCAGGAACGGGCCGAGGCCCATTCCGTCCTCGGTGGCCAGGAACGCGCCGCGCGCGGTGAGCAGCGTCTCGTCGGCGTGCGCCATGCAACCCCACGCCGTGTCGCCCCACGAGTCGGCGAGCTTGACCTCTGCCGGCTCCGCACAGGATTCGCCGCGCGGGCCGCCGATCTGGCAGCGGGCGGGTGCGCCGCCGCGCCGACCGGCCGCCTCGGCGGCCTCCCGGATCAGCGAGAACCGCACCTCACCGCCCGCCTGCGGGTCACGCTCCTGCGGCGGTACGGCCTGCCGCTGCCCGAAGGCGACCACGTTGCCGTCGGGGTCGGTGACCCGGCACTCGCCTCCGGGGGCGTGCTCCGGGTAGCCGGCCTTCTCGACCGGGTGCCCGGCGGCGGTGAGCCGCTCGGCGGTCGCGGTCAGGTCGTCGACGTACAGGTAGACGAGCAAGGGCAGCTCGACGGTGACCAGGCGGGGGGTGACCGCCGCCAGCAGCAGCGTCAACTCCCCGCACCGCAGGTACGACCAGCGTGATCCGCCGTCGCCGCCGGCCCGGATCTCGGTGTAGCCGAAGATCTCGTAGAACCGTCGGGCCGCGTCGGCGTCCGCCACGTACAGCACCGGCACCTGGGCCGCCACACCACTTTGCACGGCGTCACTCTAACCACTGCCGATCGGGGACTCACGTCTCGTAGTTCGGGTTTCTCACCACGCACCATCGGCCCTGGTCAAGACCCTGCTCGTGGACCGGCCGGGGCGGGGCGCAGGACGACGGGGCGGGCCGGCGGTCAGGGTGGCATAGCGCCGGCAGCCCCGACCGGCGTCTCAGGCCCCACGGTAGCGGCCGGGGTGGCCGGCGGTCAGGTGGCCAGGGTGGCGTACCGGCCGGCGCGGGCCACCAGCGTCTCGTGGGTCCCGGACTCGACGATCCGACCGTGGTCGAGCACCGCGATCTGATCGGCGTGCCGCACGGTGGAGAGCCGGTGCGCGATGGTGATCACCGTGCGCCCCTCGGCGAGGGTGTCGAAGGCCCGTTGCACGGCGCGTTCGGTCTCGGTGTCCAGCGCGCTGGTCGCCTCGTCCAGCACCAGCACCCGGGGGTCGCGCAGCAGCGTACGGGCGATCGCCAGACGCTGCTTCTCGCCGCCGGAGAAGCGGTGGCCCCGGGAGCCGACGACCGTGTCGTACCCGTCGGGAAGGGCGGCGATCAGGTCGTGGATCTGCGCGGCACGGGCGGCGTCGGCCAACTGGGCGTCGGTGGCGTCGGGGCGCGCGTACCGCAGATTCTCCCGGATGGTGGTGTGCAGCAGGTAGGTCTCCTGGCTGACCACGCCCACGACGGCGGCCAGGTCGGTGAGGCGCAGGTCGCGCAGGTCGACACCGTCGATGGTGATCCGACCGGCGTCCGGGTCGTGCAGGCGGCTGACCAGGGCGGCGAGGGTGCTCTTGCCGGAGCCGGTCTCGCCGACCAGGGCGAGGCTGGTGCCCGCCGGGACGTCCAGGCTGATGCCGGCGACGGCGGCGGTGTCGCTGCCGGGGTAGCTGAAGGTGACGTCCTCGACGCGCAGGTGCCCGCGCACCCGGGTCGGGTCGAGCGGCACCGGCCGGGCCGGGTCGTCCACCTCCACCGGCAGGTCGAGGTACTCGAAGATCCGGGCGAACAGCGCCAGCGAGGCGGTCAGCGTGACGCCCACGTTGAGCAGCCCCATCAGCGGCCGGAACAGCCCACCCTGCAGGGCGGTGAAGGCGACCAGGGTGCCGATGCTGAGCGTGCCGGCGGTGCCCGGCAGCCCCGCGCCGAGGTAGATCACCGCCGGAATGGCGGCGAAGATGATCGTCATGGTGGCCATCCGCCAGCGGCCGGCCAGCTCCGAGCGCAGCTCCAGGTCGACCAGGCGGGCCGAGCTGGTGGTGAACCGGTCGATCAGCGCGCCACCCGCGCCGAGGGTCTTGCTGAGCTGCACGCCGCTGATCGACAGCCCCTCCTCGATGGTGACGTTGAGGTCGGCCAGTTCCCGCTGGCGCTGGGCGGTGATCTCGCGGCGCATCGCGGCGACCCGGCGGGTCAGCCAGATGGCCGGCGGCAGCACCACCAGGGAGACCAGGGTGAGCCGCCAGGACAGCGCCACCATGGCGACCAGCGTGGCCACCACGGTGGTCAGGTTGGACGCGATCGAGGTGGCGGTGGAGGTGACCACGGCCTGCATGCCGCCGATGTCGTTGGTGATCCGCGACTGCACCTCGCCGGTGCGGGTACGGGTGAAGAAGGCGATCGACTGCCGGTGCAGGTGGGCGAAGACGTCGGTGCGCAGCCGGTGCATCACCAACTGCCCGACCCGGGTGGAGATCCAGGTCTGCGCCACGCCGAGCACGGCGGTCACCGCCGCCACGGCGATCATGCCGACGACCAGCCAGACCAGCAGGGTCAGGTCGCGCTCCGGCAACGCGCGGTCGATCACCGCCCGCAGCAGGAAGGGCGAGGCCATCGCGACCATCGACGACACCACGATGATCGCGGTGACCACGGCCAACTGCCCACGGTACGCGGTGAACAGCCGACCGATCCGGCGCAGCGAGACGGCACGGGCCTGGGTCTTCTCGGCGGCACTGACGGTCCGGGGGGCGCCGCCGCGGCCCTCCCGGTGGGTTTGGGTGGTGTCCAAGGGTTCCTTCTTTCGTCCGGGGGTGCGTGCTTCGTGTTGTCACCGGGGCTGGTACTCCCGGTCGGGGGTTTCACGGGTGCGGGTAATGCTGAGGTTACCTCATCATGAGGTAGCAACAGCGACTCCTGCTACCGTATTCCGGTGACCGGTGCGACATCCGACCCGCCAGCCGAACCGGCCGCGCGCTCCACTGATCCGCCCGCCGCGCGCTCCACTGATCCGCAGGTTGGGCGCTCCGCCGCGCCGCCCACCAAGCCGGCCGAGGAGAGTCTCGCGGAGTTGTTCTGGGCGGTGGCCCGACGGCTGCGCCACCAGTCCCGTCGTACCCTCGAACCCTGGGACGTCAACCCCGGACACGCCCGCGCCCTCGCGGTGCTGACCCGGCACGGCGCGATGCGGCTCAGCGCCCTCGCCGAGCACCTGCACATCGCACCCCGCTCCACCACCGAGGTCGTCGACGGCCTGGAGGAACGCGGGCTCGTCGCACGCCGGCAGGACCCGGCCGACCGGCGGGCGACCCTGGTCGCGCCGACCGACGAGGGTACGCGCGTCGGCGCGGCCATCCGGACGGCCCGCAGCGCCGAGGCGGAACGCTTCTTCGGCCACCTCTCCCCCACCGACCACACCGACCTCACCCGCATCCTGCGCACCCTCCGCGACTGACACCCGCCGGCCACCTCGCACCTCGCACCTCGCACCTGGAGAGCCGCACCGGGCCCGGCATGCCGGGCCGCGCTGCCCCGCACCGCCCCCCACGCGGCGCCGTGCTGCCCCACGCCGTGCCTGCCGTGAGTGTCTCCTACAGGTGTTCATGGCGGTGGGAAGGCAGTGTCTCGACCGACCAACGTGTCTGCGCGTCGGGTGGCGAGGATCGCGTGCACCTCACGGCGGACCGCATCGGGCTCGTGGACCAGGCGGTGGCGGGCGAAGCGCACCACCAGGATGCCGACGGTGGCGAGCAGCGCGTCCCGGCGCAGGTCGATCTCCCGCTCGCGGGGATCACCGTGGGTCGTCGCGCCGTCGAGTTCGAAGTCGACGCGCTCCCGCTCGGCGTACACGTCGAGGTAGATGGTGCGCCGACCGACGGCGATCCGGGCCTGCCGGCGGAAGACGGGCATTCCCGGGCCGGTGAAGACGTGGTCGTGCCCCCAGATCTCCAGCGGGCTACGGCAGCCGGCGGCGAGCCGGTCGAGCAGGGTGCGCAACTGCGCCCGGCCGGTCAGCCTCGGCACGGCGGTAAGCACTGGGGCGATCCGGCCCGGGGTGGTGAGCCGGTCGTTGACGGCTTTGATCACCGGAGCGGGGCGATCCTGCGGGGGCAACACCGACCAGGCGTCGACCAGTGCCCGTTCCCACCGCACCACCGCAAGACCACGCCGGGTCAGCACCCCGGGTGGGGCGAGGGAGAGGTCGTCCCGGCGGTGGATCACGAGGTGCGATCGGCTCCTGAGGCCGGAACCCGCCATCACGTCCAGGCGCACCGGCTCCCCGTCCGGCTGCCTGCGTACTCCCCAGACGGCGAGGGCGGTGACACTGCCCAGCGCCGCACGCCCGTCGGCCCAGGCGAGCGCCGCCCGGTGACGGCGGGTGACGTCCAGCAGCCGGAACGCCTCGTCACCATCGGGTCCGACGGCTCCCACCCCGGCAACGGAACCCGGCGCGGTGGGGGTAACGGAGACAGTGGAGGCGGTGGGGGTGATGAGGGCGGCGTCGACGTAGACGCCGGGCAGGACCCGCCGGAGTTGGCCCACGCGATGGGCGTGGGTGAGCACCCAGGCCGGCACCACCTGCACCACTGCCCGGCGCGTCACCAAACCACCGTCCCGCTCCACCAACGCTCGCAACACCGGGTGCATGCCCGAAGGCTGCCTCCGGCAGGCGTACCGCAGCAACACTCCGCTACCGCCCTGTGGACACCCACCACCGCTGTGGACAACACCCCACCCGCCCACGAGATCTGCTAAGGAACCAAGGCATCCCTGGCCGGACTACCGGGTGGGCTCAAGATCAGATTGCAGTTACGAGCACTTTCCCCGGCGTGTCGTCTGCTTTTCGGCACTCTGATCACCAGTGCAGCACGACGCGGGGGCGGGACGCGGGGGCGGGGGCGGGTGGGGGGGGGGGGGGGGGGGGGGGGGGGGGGGGGGGGGGGGGGGGGGGGGGGGGGGGGGGGGGGGGGGGGGGGGGGGGGGGGGGGGGGGGGGGGGG
>NZ_FMCU01000003.1 GCF_900091525.1 Micromonospora matsumotoense | reverse complement strand
AGGGGCCGCAGGGTGTCGCGGGCGCGCAGGGCGCGCAGGGTGCGCAGGGCGACGTGGGCGTGCAGGGTGCGCAGGGCGATGCGGGTGTGCAGGGGCCGCAGGGTGTCGCGGGTGCGGCAGGGGTTCAGGGTGCGCAGGGCTTCCAGGGTGCCCAGGGCGACGTCGGCGCGCAGGGTGCCATCGGTCCACAGGGCATTCAGGGTGTACAAGGTGCCCAGGGCGACGTGGGACCTCAGGGACCTCAGGGCGCGGGCGTGCAGGGTGCTCAGGGTGCTCAGGGCGCGCAGGGAACGGCGGGCAACGGAATCCAGGCGGCCTACATTCAGGGCCCGCTGACCGTGATCGCGGACACCCCCGTTGATTTCGGGTGCGTGCCCGGAGACATCGCTGTCGGCACCGGATACCAACTCTCGGGTGCGGGCGTGAATCCGGTGCTGATCCAGCCGCTCTCGATCAGCGGCTACCAGTTCACTTTCACCGGCGGTGGTGCCGACATCTGGGTGTCCTGCATCTCGCCCGCCATGCCGTTGGCGCTCGCCCCTGCGGCCGACAGGTCGGATCGGGCAACGGCGAAGAACAGTGGCCGTACCAGCCGGCCGAACCGCCCCAGTACCGTCAAGGAGGAGAAATGAGCACGCGTCAGATACTCGGTTCACTTGCCTGTGGTGCGGTCCTGCTTGTCGGAGTCCCGGCGTGCAGCGCTAAACCCGCCGACAAGCCGCAGGCCAGCAGTTCCGGCAGCAGCGACAGTACGAACGGCGGTTCCCACACCGGATCCACGCCGGCGGATCTCCTGAAACTCGGTGTCGAGCAGGGCCAGGCCGGTGACTACGACACGGCGAAGGCCAGCTTCGAGAAGGTGCTGGCCGACGAGGCCGACAACAAGTTCGCCTGGTTCAACCTCGGCTTCATCGCACAGTCGCGCAACCAGGTCGACGAGGCGATCAGCAACTACGACAAGGCGTTGGCGGCCGACGGCGACTACAAGCCGGCCCTCTACAACAAGGCCATCGTTCTGGAAGGCAAGGCGCCGACGACGTCGATGGAGATCTACCGCAAGGTCGTGTCCATCGACGACAAGGCGTCGACCGCCTACCTCCGACTGGGCTTGCTGCTGTCCAAGTCCGGTGACGAAGCGGCGGCGCGGGACGCCTTCAAGGCGGCCATCCGGCTGGACAAGGGACTCACCTCTGCCGTACCGGCGAAGTACCGGCCCGCCCCGACGGGCAGGTGACCGACCCGATGCACACACCGCGTGTAACGGTCTTCACCGGAAGCAACCGCACCCGCTTCATCGACGAGTGCTTCCGGTCGCTGGTGGCGCAGACCTTCACCGACTGGGAATGGGTGGTCATTCTCAACCAGGGGTCCCGGTGGCGGCCCGAGGCGCACGACGATCGCATCCGGCTCGTCGTCCAGGACGACCTCAACGGTGTGGGTGCCGTGAAGGCGTTCGCCTGCGCCGAGGCTGCCGGGGACATCCTGGTCGAACTCGACGACGACGATCTGCTCAGCAGCGACTGCCTGCAGGAAATTGTCGACGCCTTCGACTCCCACCCGGAGGTGGGGTTCGTCTACAGCGACACCGCCCAGATCCAGGAGGACGGTGGCCGCTGCGAGGACCGTTTCGCGAGTTCGTTCGGCTGGCGGCACTACGACGAGAAGGTGGACGGCCGCGAGGTGCTGGTCTGTCGGGCGTTGCCGCCGACGCCGCACAACGTGAGCTACATCTGGTACGCACCGAACCACGTGCGGGCCTTCCGCCGGGACATCTACGAGAAGGTCGGCGGATACGACGAGTCGCTCGACGTCGCGGATGACGCCGACCTCATGGCGCGGATCTACCAGGTGAGCGAGTTCCACCACATTCAGAAATGCCTCTACCTGCAGCGCATGCACGCCAAGAACACGCAGCGTATTCCGGAGTTCAACGCCCGCATTCAGCAGCGGACGGTGGAGATCTACGACCGGAACATCCAACAGAACGCGTTGGCCTGGTCGCGGCGGCAGGGACTCCAGGCGCTCGACCTGGGTGCCGCGCACAACAAGCCGGAGGGCTATCTCGGTCTGGACTACCACGACGGGCCGGGCGTCGACCTGGTCTGCGATGTGACGAAGGGAGTCGATCTGCCGGACGGCAGCGTCGGGGTCATCAGGGCCGTGGACTTCCTGGAGCACATTCCGGACAAGATCGCACTCTTCAACGAGTTGTACCGGCTGCTCGCTCCGAACGGGATGCTGTTGTCGCTGACCCCCAGCACCGACGGTCGAGGCGCCTACCAGGACCCGACGCACGTGGCGTTCTACAACGAGAACTCTTTCTGGTATTTCACGGACGCCAACTACTCTCGTTTCGTGCCGGAGATCCGGTGCCGATTCCAGGCGTCGCGGTTGGTCACGTACTTCCCCAGCGAATGGCACCAGACGCACCACATCCCGTACGTCTCGGCGAATCTCATCGCGATCAAGGACGATGTGCTGCGCAACGGCGGGCTGCTGAACATCTGACCACTGCGAGGCGCAGCCGCGTCCCGCGTGGGTGTTCGGATCGTGCCCGGCCGGGACCGGTCAGGTCATCAGGGTGGTGAGGAAGTCGCCGAGGCCCTGGGCCATCGCCATCAGGGCCGCCCCGATCCCCTTGAACAGTTGCGCCGCCCCGTCCGGGCGGAACGCCATGAAGTAGATCAGGAAGGCGACGCTGCCCCAGAGCAGCACCTTCTTCACGAGAATCGGCATCGTCCCTCCCCAGGGCACCTGGACGTGCCTGGCTTCCCACCAGGAAGCCGGACAAACCGGGAGGCTGGACAAACACCGAGGGGCCGGGTAGGTGGGCGGGCCAGGGGCCGGGCAAACGCGCGGACGGGGGGATGCGTGCCGGCCGCCAACCGGACGCCGGGTGAACCAGCGGGACAGGCGGGTGATGCCCGACGGCGAGTACGCCTACAGGTAGAGGCCGGTGCTGCCGGTGGGCTCGCTCTCCACCCGCTCGGCGGCGACGGCGTGCACGTCGCGCTCGCGCAACAGCACGTACCCCCGACCGTGCAGTTCGACCTCGGAGCGGTCGTCGGGGTCGAAGAGCACCCGGTCGCCGGCCACCACGGCGCGGACGTGCGGGCCGACTCCCACGGCGGTGGCCCAGGCCAGTCTCTTGCCGACGGCGGCGGTGGCCGGGATGACGATGCCGGCGGTGGAACGGCGTTCGCCCTCGCTGCCGTCCACCTTCACCAGCACCCGGTCGTGCAGCAGGCGGATCGGCAGGCCGGTGTCGAGGTTCGGGTCGACGGTCACGCCAAGACGCTACCGTGTGCTCCGGTGGCGTCCACCCGGTGGTTGAGCCGATGCGGCACGGGCGGGTTGAGCTGGTGCCGCGCGGGGCATTGAGTGGCGGAACTGTCCTACGCTGGCGGGTTCCCGGACGTACCCTGTCCGGGCCGTCGCCCCAGGCGACCCGGTGTGTCGTTCTTCAGCAGGAGGTGCGCTTGAGCCGCTTCGAGCGGGTACGCGGCCGGCTCCGCCGCGCGTACGAGTCCGGGCGGGAGTCGGGCCGCGCGGGGCGTGCCGATCCGGCCGATGCGCCCGAGGGAACCGGAGTGGCCACCCCCGCGTCGCCCGGCCCGGTGGCGGCCCCGTCGGCGACGGTGGTCGGCGCCGAGCCTCCGGCGGCCCTGTACCACTCCACCTCCAGCCGCGATGACGCCGACGTGCCGCACGCCCTGCGGATCGCTGCCGCCTGGTCGTGGCGGTTGATCGTGATCGGTGCGGTCACCTGGACGCTGTTGAAGATCGTCGGGGCGATCAGCATCGTGATCATCCCGCTGCTGGTGGCGCTGCTGCTCTCCGCGCTGCTCGCCCCGGCGGTGGGCTGGCTGCTGCGCGTCCGGGCCCCCCGCTCGCTGGCCACCGCCGTGGTGATGGTCGGCGGCCTGGTCGCGGTGTTCGGCACGCTGACCCTGGTGGTCAACGAGTTCATCCAGGGGGTGCCGGAGCTGAGCGAGAAGTCGTCGCAGGGGGTACGGCAGATCCAGGACTGGCTCAAGACCGGCCCGTTGCACCTGTCCGACAGCCAGCTCAACCGGTACATCGAAGAGGCGCAGGGCTGGATCAACGGCAACACCGAGAAGTTCACCAGCGGTGCCCTCGCCACCGCCACCACCCTGGCCGAGCTGCTCACCGGCGCGGTCCTGGTGCTCTTCGCCACCTTCTTCTTCCTGCGTGACGGCAACCGGATCTGGCGGTTCCTGGTCCGCCTGCTGCCGGTCGCCGCCCGGTGGAAGGTCGACGACGCCGGTCGGGCCTCCTGGGCCACGCTCGGTGCCTATGTGCGGGCCACCGTGCTGGTGGCGTTCATCGATGCGGTGGGCATCGGCATCTTCCTGGTCGTCTTCGACGTCCCGTTCGCCTTCCCGCTGGCCGCCCTGGTGTTCCTCGGCGCGTTCATCCCGATCGTCGGCGCGTTCCTCTCCGGGGTGGTGGCGGTGCTGGTGGCGCTGGTCGACAGCGGCCCGGTGACCGCCCTGATCATCCTGGGCGTGGTGATCGGTGTGCAGCAGGTCGAGGGGCACCTGCTCCAGCCGTTGATCATGGGTCGGGCGGTGGCCATCCACCCGCTCGCGGTGATCATCGGAATCGCCGCCGGTGTGGTGCTCGCCGGCATCACCGGCGCGCTGGTCGCGGTGCCGCTGATCGCCGTGCTCAACACCGCCGTACGCCGGCTGGCCGCCCGCAGCGTGCCGGACACCCCACCGGACGCCGTGGTGGTCGCCTCCGAGGCCCCCTGACCGGGGCCGGTCCGATCGACCCCTGGTCAGGCCGGTCGTCCGACAGCCGAGAAGCCGCCCGTTCCCCTGCGGGAGCGGGCGGCTTCCGCGTGGTCAGACCTTGGCGAGGCGTTCCAGGGCGCCCTGGGCCACCTCGGGCCGGGTGGTGTACCAGAACGGCGGCAGCGAGCGGCGCAGGAACGGGCCGTAGCCGCGCGCCGTCTCCAGCCGCGAGTCGAGGACCGCCACCACCCCCCGGTCGCCGGTGGCCCGGATCAGCCGACCCACGCCCTGGGCCAGCCGGACCGCGGCGATCGGCACGCTGACCGCCGAGAAGCCGGAACCACCGCCCGCGTCCACCGCCGCCGCCCGCGCCGCCGCCAGCGGCTCGTCGGGACGCGGGAAGGGCAGCCGGTCGATCACCACGAGTTGGCACGAGTCGCCCGGCACGTCCACCCCCTGCCAGAGCGACATCACCCCGAACAGGCAGCTCGACCGCTCCTCCCGGAACCGGCGGACCAGCAGCGGCAGCGCCTCCTCGCCCTGGAGCAGCACCGGCAGGTCGGTGCGGGCCCGGACCAGCTCCGCGGCCTGCTGCGCGGCCCGTCGGGAGGAGAACAGCCCGAGGGTACGACCACCGAGCGCACCGACCAGGGTCAGCAACTCCTCGCCGGCCGCCTCGGGCAGCCCGGAGACGCTGGGGCGGGGCAGATGCGCGGCGACGTACAGGATGCCCTGCCGTGCGTAGTCGAACGGTGAGCCGACGTCGAGGGACGACCAGCCCGGCCCCGAGGTGGCCGGTACGACGCCGGTGGCGGCCCGGCTGCCCGGCGTGGTCGCCACCGGACCGGCACCCGGTGCCCCGCCCGGTACGACGCCGGTCGACCGGCCGGCGGCGGCGGTGGCCAACGCGGCGGCGGCCGGGGACGGCGGGGCGGGCGGCGGCGCGTCCAGACCGAGGGCCCGGGCCACCGTGTCGAACCGGCCGCCCAGCGCCAGGGTCGCCGAGGTGGCGACCACGGTGCGCTCGTCGTACAGGTGGGTGGACAGGGTGCCGGCGACCGACAGCGGCGCGACCACCAGCGCCCGGCGGCTGCCGTTGTCCGGCTTCTCCACCCAGGCCACGTCGTGGTCGGCCTCCTCCAGCAGCCGCTGCGCGGTGGTCGACAGCTCGTCCAGCGCGGCCTTGGCCTGCTGCTTGCGGACCGGGTCCGGGTCGTCGGCCTTGACGTCGCCGATCGCGTCGAGCGCGGCCCGGGTGGCCGCGTCGAGCAGGGTGCACGCCTCGCGCAACGGGCCGGGCAGACCGCCGGTGAGCCGACCGGCCGGGGCCTCGGCCAGCCCGACGGCGAGCGCGTCACCGGCCTCGGTGAGCCGGTCGGCGACGTCCGGCCGCAGCAGCGGCCGGGCCCGCCGGGCGGACCGGTCGATCAGCTCCGGGACCAGCTCGGCCTGCGCGGCCGAGGAGACCCGGTCGGCCAGCTCGTGCGCCTCGTCGATGATCAGCAGCTTGTGCGGCGGGACGATGTGCCGGCCGGCCAGCATGTCCACCGCGAGCAGACTGTGGTTGGTGACCACCACGTCGGCCTCCCGGGCGCGGGCCCGGGACGCCTCGGCGAAGCACTCCTGGCCGAACGGGCAGCGGGACGCCCCCACGCACTCGCGGGCGGGCATCGACACCAGCCGCCATGCCTGGTCGTCGACGCCCGGGTCCAGCTCGTCCCGGTCGCCGGTGTCGGTCTTCTCGGCCCAGTCGCGCAGCCGTTGGATCTGCTTGCCCATCCGGCCGGCCTCACCGAGCCACTTCGTCCCGCCGCCCGGCCGGGCGGCGGGGGCGTCGAAGAGGGTGTCCTCCGGCTCGTCCTCGGTGGAGTTGTCCAACCGGGCCAGGCAGAGGTAGTGGTGCCGACCCTTGAGCACGGCGAAGGTGGGGCGGCGGCCGAGCAGCGGCTCGACCGCGTCGGCGAGCCGGGGCAGGTCGTGCTCGACCAGCTGGGACTGCAACGCCAGGGTGGCGGTGGAGACCACCACCGGCCCGTCCACGGTCAACGCCGGGGCCAGGTAGGCAAGCGACTTGCCGGTGCCGGTGCCCGCCTGCACCAGCAGGTGCTCGCGGGCGGCGACGCTGTGCTCGATCGCCTCGGTCATCTGCTGCTGGCCCGGCCGGGTGGCGCCGCCGGGGACCGCGCCGACCGCCGCCGCGAGCAGTTCGGTGCCGCTCGGCCGGCCACCGCGCCGTCGGCCGGAGCGGGCCGACGGGGTGCTGGGGCCGGCGGCGGTACGGGGCGGAGTCACCGTGCGACGGTACCCGCCGCCGCCGACAGTGGACGCGCCGCTGCCCCCCGCGTGGCGCGGTCACCGTCCGGATTGTCGCCACCCCGGACCGCTCAACTCCCTGCGGCGACGAGTGGGCGGAATCGGCTAGGGTGCGACTCATGCCGAGCGACGTGGTCCGTGTGATCTACCGCAAGTACGACGGCAGCGCCCATCGCGACTACCCGGCCCGTCGGTTGGCCGAGGACGACCTCGGGGTGTGGCTGGGGGTGACCGAGGGCACCGCGTCGGTCTACCACGGCCGGCCCTCGGTGGAGCAGATTCCCTTCGTCCTGCTGGTGCCGCACCGGGCCTGGTGGACGGGCATGTTCAACCCGCCGCCGCGGACCAGCGAGGTCTACTGCGACATCACCACCCCGGCCCGCTGGGAGGGTGACGACACCGTCCACCTGATCGACCTCGACCTGGACGTGGTGCGCCGCCGGAGCACCGGCCTGGTGGAGTTGCGCGACGAGGACGAGTTCGCCGAGCACCGGGTCCGGTTCGGCTATCCGGACGAGGTGGTGGCGCAGGCGCAGGCGGCGGCGGCCCGGCTGCTCACCGCCCTCGGCGACGGCACCGAGCCGTTCGCCTCCGCCTACCGCAAGTGGTTGGCCCTGGTGGTCTGACCCGGCGGCCGGTGGTGACCCGGCTGGTCCGACCGACGGGAGCGGCCCGCCCCGGTAGGCGTGGTGCGGCCTGGGCGGGTCGGCGTGGTCCGGCCGGTGGGTGCGGTCGCGGCGGGGCGGGGCGGGGCGGGGCCGGTCACCAGCGGGGCGGCCAGGTGGCGTCGGGGGCGAGGTCGGGCAGCAGGTGGAGCTTGTCCGGGTTGAGCTGGTGGAACAGCCCGCTGATCCGGCCGTCGTGCACGGCGAACCCGGTGACCATCCGCAGCAGCCGGCCGTCGGGTGCGACGGTCTCCAGGTGCAGGCCGAGCACCCCGTCCACCAGCACCGGTGCGGCCCGCAGGTGCTGGCCGTACCGGCTGGCCCGGGTGAAGAGGCCGAGCAGGAAGCGGGCCACCGGGTCGACGCCGACGATCGGTCGCCGGGCCGTCGGGAAGTGCCCGCCGCCGTCGCCGATCAGCACCACGTCCGGGGCGAGCACCCGGACCAGCGCGTCGAGGTCGCCGGACTCGGTCGCGGCGGCGAACGCGGCCAGCACCCTGCGCTGCTCGGCCGGGTCGGCGGTGTGCCGGGGCACGTCGGTGGCGGTGGCCGCCCGGCGGGCCCGGGAGGCGTGCTGGCGGGCCGCCTCGGGGGTGCTCGCCAGCACCTCGGCGATCCGGGCGAACGGCACCGCGAACACGTCGTGCAGGACGAAGGCGACCCGCTGCTCGGGGCTGAGCCGTTCCAGGACGACCAGCAGGGCGGTGCCGAGCTGGTCGCGCCGGACCGCCCGGTCGGCCGGGTCGGGGGCGAAGCCGTCCGGTGCCGGCACGCCGCCGTCCCACGGCGTGACCACCGGCTCCGGCAGCCACTGCCCCGGGTACGTCTCGCGACGGACCCGGGCCGAGCGGAGCACGTCGAGGCAGATCCGGGCGCAGGTGGTGGTGAGCCAGCCGCCCAGGTGCCGGATCTCGGCCCGGCGCTGCGGGTCGGCGAGCGCCCCGGCGTAGCGCAGCCAGGTCTCCTGGACGGCGTCCTCCGCCTCGCTGCGGCTGCCGAGCATCCGGTGGGCCACCGCGGTCAGCCGCCCGCGTTCCGCCTCGAACTCCGCCACCAGGTCCACCGTCACCACAAACCTCCCCGGGGTACGACCGGATTCTCCCCACCCACCGGACGTCCCGCCACCGGCAAAGGTGACAGCCCGGTGCCGGCTCGACGGGCGGGTGGTGCGGCGGTGGGCGAGGATCGGGGGATGCGCGCAGACGAGGAGACGGAGATCGTCGTACCCGAGGGTGCGACGGTGCGGGAGTTGTTGCGGGTGTCCCCGGGCGGTGGACCGATCGACCTGGGGGCGGTCGATCCCCGGTCCACCCCGGGACTGCCGGCGGCGGCGGGCGGCGGGAAGGACCGCAAGCCGTGGGCCCGCCGGCAGGTCGAGCTGATCGGTGCGGGGTTGGCCCGGCAGCAGGAGATGCTCTTCGCCACCGCCAAGGCGGCCGGTGGGCCGGACGCGCCCACCTCGGCCCCGACCGGTGGCGGGTCGAAGCTGCGGCCGGGGCGGCCGGGGCGGCTGCTGCTGGTGCTCCAGGCGATGGACTGCGGGGGCAAGGACGGCACCGTGAAGCGGGTGGCCGGCGCGATGAACCCGCTCGGCCTGCACATCCGCTCGTTCGGCCCGCCGACCCGGCAGGAGCTGCGGCACGACTTCCTGTGGCGGATCCGCCGGGCGTTGCCCCCACCCGGGTACGTCGGGGTCTTCAACCGTTCGCACTACGAGGACGTGCTGGTGGCCCGGGTCGACGCGCTGGTGCCGGAGGAGACCTGGCGGGCCCGGTACGACCGGATCAACGCGTTCGAGCGGGAGTTGACCGACGGTGGCGTGACCCTGGTGAAGGTGATGCTGCACATCTCCCGGGACGAGCAGGCGCGGCGGTTGTCGGAGCGGTTGACCGATCCGACGAAGCACTGGAAGTACCAGCCGAGCGATCTCGACTCCCGGGCCCGCTGGGACGACTACCAGGCCGCGTACGCGGAGGCGCTGGGGCGGTGCGACACGGACGCCGCGCCCTGGTTCCTGGTGCCGGCGGACCGCAAGTGGTACCGGGACTGGGCGGTGGCGCACCTGCTGCGGGAGACGTTCGAGGGTCTTGATCTGGGGTATCCGGCTGCCGGTTTCGACGTGGAACGGGAGCGCCGGCGGTTGTCGAGTGGCGGCGGTGACGGCCGAGGTTAACAACAGATGAACGACCGGTGAATCGGGTCTGACCAGGGGTGGGCCGGCGGAGACCCACTCCGGTGCGGTACCTAGCATGCATCAGCGGACGCCCCCTGGGGCGGCGGCCACCCTTCCACCGACACGACGAGGTCCGTGCTGTGAAGTTTTCCTTCCGTCCCACCGAGGGCGCTTTCTACGAGCTCTTCACCAGGGCCGCGCAGAACCTGGTGAAGGGCACGGAGCTGCTCAACGAGCTGGCCCTGCCCGGCGTCGACGTCCAGTCGGTCAGCGAGCGGCTGACCGAGGTCGAGCACGACAGCGACCAGATCACCCACGATCTCTACAAGAAGATCAACTCCACCTTCATCACCCCGTTCGACCGGGAGGACATCTACCGGCTGGGCTCGCTGCTCGACGACGTGATGGACCACCTGGAGGCGGTCGGCAACCTGCTCTACCTCTACGGCCTCACCAAGCTCCCGTCGCTCCCGCGCGAGCTGCACGAGCTGGTCAACGTGCTCGACCTCCAGGCGAAGCTGACCGCCGAGGCGATGCCCCGGCTGAAGTCGATGAAGGACCTCGAGGACTACTGGATCGAGTGCAACCGGCTGGAGAACGACGGTGACCAGGCGTACCGGATGCTGCTGGTCCGACTCTTCTCCGGCGAGTACGACGCGCTGACCGTGCTGAAGATGAAGGAGGTCGCCGACGAGCTGGAGGCCGCCTGCGACGCCTTCGAGCACGTGGCGAACACCGTCGAGACCATCGCGGTCAAGGAGTCCTGATCCTGTGAGTCCCGAACTCATCGCCGTGCTGGCGGTGATCGCGGTGGCCCTGGCGTTCGACTACACCAACGGCTTCCACGACGCCGCCAACGCGATCGCCACCAGCGTCTCCACCCGGGCGCTGACCCCACGGATCGCCCTGGGCCTCGCCGCGGTCGGCAACTTCGTCGGCGCGCACTTCGGCGCCGGCGTGGCCAAGACCGTCGGCGACGGCCTGGTCACCCTGCCCACCGGGGTGGGCAGCCTCGGAGTGGTCTTCGCCGGGGTGCTCGGCGCGATCGCCTGGAACCTGATCACCTGGTACTTCGGCCTGCCGTCGTCGTCCTCGCACGCCCTCTTCGGTGGGCTGGTCGGGGCGACCCTGCTCTCCTCCGGCGGCGTCGTGCAGTGGGTCACCATCGGCGAGAAGGTCATCCTGCCGATGATCCTGTCGCCGATCGTCGGCCTCACCCTCGGCTATCTGCTGATGCTGGCCATCCTGTGGGCGTTCCGTAAGGGGCAGCCGGGCAGGCTCAACCGGGGCTTCCGCTGGGCGCAGACCGCCTCGGCGGCGGCCATGTCGGTCGGCCACGGCATGCAGGACGCCGCGAAGACCATGGGCATCGTGGTGCTGGCCCTCTACACCGGCGGTTTCCAGGACGACAAGACGCACATCCCGGGCTGGGTCTTCTGGACCTCGGCGACCATGCTGGCGCTCGGCACGTACGCCGGTGGATGGCGGATCATCCGGACCCTCGGTCGAAAGATCATCGACCTGGGGCCGCCGGAGGGCTTCGCCGCCGAGACCGTGGCCAGCGCGGTGCTCTACTTCAACGCCCTGGTGCTCAAGGCCCCGATCTCCACCACCCACACGATCACCTCGGCGATCATGGGGGTCGGCGCCACCAAGCGGCTCTCCGCGGTCCGCTGGAACGTGGCCGGCAACATCGTGCTCGCCTGGGTCATCACCTTCCCGGCCGCCGCGCTGATCGCCTGCCTGACCTACCTGGTGGTCCGTCCGCTGTTCTGACCGTTGCGGGAAGGTGACCCGAGGGGTACCTGACCTGGTCGGGAGGGGCACTCCGTCACCGCACCGCGCGGTGACGGGGTGCCCCTCCCGCTGTCTGTTCAGGCGTAGTCGACTCCGATCCGGGCCCGGATGTCGTCCAGCAGGGCCATCACCTCCAGGGTGACGGCGTGCGGCACGAGCGGGCTCTCGGTCAGCCCCGCCGCCAGGCAGCGCTGCACCTCGGCGGCCTCGTACTGGTAACCGCCGCCGGCCGGGTCGTCGGTGAGCGTCTCCGGCTCGGCGTCGGTGCGGTGCAGCACCGCGGAGCCGGGGCGGAAGAACGGTTCGGGCAGCTCGATCCGGCCGGTGGTGCCGGTGATCGCGGCGGTCAGCGGGGTGGCCCCGACCATGCCGCAGCCCAGCGTGGCGACCGCGCCCGAGTCGTACCCGAGGACGATGCCGGTGTTCTCGTCCACCCCCTCCGGGCTCAGCTTGGCCCAGGCCTGCACGTGCTGCGGCACACCGAGCAGCAGGTGGGCCAGGCTCACCGGATAGACGCCCAGGTCCAGCAGGGCACCGCCACCCAGGGCCGGATTACGCATCCGGTGCTCCGGCGGGAACGGCCCGGCCACCCCGAAGTCCGCCCGGACGCTGGTCACCTCGCCGATCGCCCCGCCCCGGACCAGCTCCACCAGGCGCAGGATCAGCGGGTTGCACCGCATCCACATGGCCTCCATCAGGAAGACCCCCCGGGCCCGCGCCAGCTCGACCAGCTCGGTGCTGGTGGCCAGGTCGAGGGTGAACGGCTTCTCCAACAGCACCGCCCGGCCGGCCTCCAGGCAGACCCGGGCGGCCTCGTGGTGGGCGGCGTGCGGGGTGGCCACGTAGATCGCGTCCAGCCCGTCGTCGGCGGCCAGCTCGGCCCAGGAGCCGTACGCCCGCTCGGCACCGTACCGGGTGGCGAACGCCTCGGCGCTCTCCGTCGTACGTGAACCGACCGCGACCAGCTCGGCCCCCGGCACCAGCCGTAGGTCCTCGGCGAACCGGCCGGCGATGTGGCCGGTGGACAGAATCCCCCAACGTGTCATGCGCTCACGCTAACCCGCCGCCCCCTGTTCCCCGCCCACGTGCCCCGCCGCCCGTCTCCTGCCCGCCGCCTGCTGCCCGTCCCCTGCTCTGACCGCCGCCCGTTGCCCGTCCGCCTGTCGCCTGTCGCCTGTCGGCGGTTGTCGGCGGAGGGGGCGGGTCCGTCCGGCGGGACTAGGCTCGGCGCATGACGATCGACAGTTCCGGTTTCCCCGCCCCGCCGGCGCTGGTCGAGCACGCCCGCCGGTTCCACGCCGAGGGTGGCACCCCGGCCCCGCCCCGGGTCGCGGCCACCGTGCTGCTGCTCCGCCCGGCCGGCACCGACTTCGAGGTGTACGTCATCCGCCGGGTCGCCGCGATGGCCTTCGGCGGGGTGTACGCCTTCCCCGGCGGTGGTGTCGACCCGTCGGACTCGGAGGCGCACCTGGACTGGGCCGGTCCCGACCCGGCGGCCTGGGCGGGACGGCTGGGTGTCACGCCCGACGCCGCCCAGGCGGTGGTGTGCGCCGCCGCACGGGAGGTCTTCGAGGAGGCCGGCGTGCTGCTGGCCGGCCCCGGCGGCGGCACGGCGGGGGATGCTGTCGGCGGCACGGTGGTGGGTGACGTCAGCGGCGACGACTGGGAAAGTGCACGGCAGGATCTGGAGGCACGTCGTCGGGGTTTCGCCGGGCTGCTCGCCGAGCGGCAGCTCACCCTCCGGTCCGACCTGCTGCTGCCGTGGAGCCGGTGGATCACCCCGGAGTTCGAGCCGCGCCGCTTCGACACGTACTTCTTCGTCGCCCTGCTGCCCGAGGGGCAGCGGACCCGGGATGTGTCCGGCGAGGCCGACCACACCATGTGGGTCCGCCCGGTGGACGCGCTGGCCCGCGCGCGGGCCGGTGAGCTGACCATGCTCCCGCCCACCCTGGTCACCCTGGCCGAGGTGGCCGCCGCCGGTGACCTGGCCGGTGCCGGTGCGCTGGCTGCGGTGGCCCGCGCCTCGGCCACCCGGGACGCGGCCACCCCGGTGACCCCCCGCCTGCACGTTCCGGAGAACGGCACCCCCCACTTCACCCTCACCTGACCCGCGTTCACGCGGCCCGCCCCGGCCCGTGCAGGGGCGGCGCAGGGGTCAGCCGAAGCGGCCGGTGATGTAGTCCTCGGTCTTCTTCTGGCTGGGGTTGCTGAAGATCTTCTGGGTGTTGTCGTACTCGATGAGCCGGCCGGGGTCGCCGGTCTTCTCGATCGAGAAGAAGGCGGTGCGGTCGGAGACCCGGGCGGCCTGCTGCATGTTGTGGGTGACGATGATGATGGTGAACTTGTCCTTGAGCTGGAACATCAGGTCCTCGATGGCGAGCGTCGAGATCGGGTCCAGCGCCGAGCAGGGCTCGTCCATCAGCACCACCTGCGGCTCGACGGCGATGGTCCGGGCGATGCAGAGCCGCTGCTGCTGGCCACCGGACAGGCCCGCGCCGGGCTTGCCGAGGCGGTCCTTGACCTCGTCCCACAGGTTCGCCGAGCGCAGCGCCCGCTCGGCCGCCTCGTCCAGGATGGACTTCTTGCGGACCCCGTTGAGCCGCAGCCCGGCCACCACGTTCTCGAAGATGCTCATGGTGGGGAACGGGTTGGGGCGCTGGAACACCATGCCGATCATGCGGCGGACGGCGGTCACGTCGACGTCCCGGTGGTAGACGTCCTGACCGTCGATGGTCAGGCTGCCCTCGACCCGGGCGCCCGGCAGCACCTCGTGCATCCGGTTGATCGACCGCAGGAAGGTCGACTTGCCGCAGCCGGACGGGCCGATCAGGGCGGTGACCGTCTTCGGCTCGACCGTCAGGTTGATGTTCTCGATCGCCTTGAAACCGCCGTAGTAGGCGGTCACGTCGGTGGCGTCGATGCGCTTGGCCATGGTGGTACCTCCGGGGTTCATCGGCCGAGCCGGTTGCGGCGGGCCAGCAGCTTCGCGGCGACGGTGAGGACGAGCACGAGGACGACCAGGGTCAACGCCGCCGTCCAGGCCCGGGCAGGCGAGTACTTCGAGGCCTCGCCGGCCTGCTGGTAGACGAAGAGGGCCAGCGAGGACTGGTTGTTCTCGAACGGGTTGAAGTTGATCGCCGCGCCACCGCCGGCGACGAGCAGCACCGGGGCGGTCTCCCCGGCGGCCCGCGCGATGGAGAGCATGATGCCGGTGACGATGCCGGGCAGCGCGGTGGGCAGCACCACCCGCAGGATGGTCTTCCACTTCGGTACGCCCAGGGCGTACGCCCCCTCGCGCAGCGGCGGGGGGACCAGGCGCAGCATCTCCTCGGTGGAGCGGACCACCGTCGGCAGCATCAGCACGCTCAACGCGAGCGCGGCGGCGAAGCCGGAGAAGCTGGGCCGGCCGTCGTTGAACCACGGCGACACGATCAGCACCCAGAAGGCCAGCACGAACAGGCCGGTGACGATGGACGGGATGCCGGTCATCACGTCGACGAAGAACCGGATGGCGAAGGCGAACCGGCCGCGCCCGTACTCGACGATGTAGATCGCGCAGAGCACGCCGAGCGGGACGGTGATCGCGGTGGCGATGCCGACCTGCTGCAGGGTGCCGACGATGGCGTGGTACGCGCCGCCGTTGGCGTCGCGGGCCCCGATGTTGTTCATCGAGCTGCCGAAGAAGTCGCCGTCGAGCCGGGCGGTGCCCTTGCTGACCAGCGTCCACACCACCGAGGCCAGCGGCAGCACGGCCAGCACCAGGGCGGAGTGGATCAGGGCGCTCCAGACCCGGTTGCGGGCCGACCGGCGGCCCTCCACCGCGTTGGCGGCGGTGAACAGCCCGGCCAGATAGAGCAGTACGCCGAACACCACGACCAGGACCGGGCCGCCGAGGTCGACGCCGTAGACGATGCCGGCGGAGAGCAGCAGGGCCAGCACCGCCAGGGCGGGGGCGGCGTACCCGGGCAGTCGCCTGGCCCGCAGGCTGTCCGGCTGGGCCGGCGGGCGGGAACGGCGGGGGGTGAGCGTCGTGGTCATGCGGCCGACTCCGTGAACTCGCGGCGGCGGTAGATGATCGCCCGCGCGGTGATGTTGACGATCAGCGTGATCGCAAAGAGCACCAGGCCGGAGGCGATGAGCGCGCCCCGACCGGTCTCGTTGGCCTCCGCGAACCGGTTGGCGATGTTCGCGGCGATGCTGTTGCCGCCGTTGGCGAGGATGTTGAACGAGATGGCGTACGTCGAGCCGAGGGTCAGCGCGAGCGCGATGGTCTCGCCGAGCGCCCGCCCGAGGCCGAGCATGACGGCGGCGATGATGCCCGGCCGGCCGTACGGCAGCACCGCCGTACGCAGCATCTCCCAGCGGGTGGCCCCCAGCGCGATGGCGGCCTCCTCGTTGGCGGTCGGGGTCTGGAGGAACACCTCGCGGGAGAGCGAGGTGATGATCGGCAGCACCATGATCGCCAGGACCAGCGAGCCGAGCAGGATCGAGTTGCCGTACGGGCCGTCGCCGAAGATCGGAATCCAGCCGAAGTACGTGTGCAGCCAGGCCGACAGGTCGGCGACCGGCCCGACGAAGTAGTCCCGCCCCCACAGGCCGAACACCACGCTCGGCACGGCGGCCAGCAGGTCGATCACGAAGCCCAGGGCGGTGCCGAGCCGACGCGGCGCGTAGTGGGACAGGTAGAGGGCGATGCCCAGCGCCACCGGCACCGCGATCAGCAGCGCCAACAGGGCGGTGAGCAGGGTGCCGAAGGCGAGCGCGCCGATGCCGAACGTGGCGGGATCGTCGTTGGGGAACCAGCCCTCGAAGGTCCAGAAGTTCGCACTGTTGGCCCGCAGCGCCGGGACGGCCTTGGCGATCAGGAAGACCGCGATGGCCGCGATGATGACCAGCACGGTGACGCCGGCGGCCAGGGTCAGGCCACGGAACGCCCGTTCCGCGCCGAACGCGCGGGCCCGGGGCAGCCCGCCGCCTCCGCCCAGGCCATGGTCGTCATCGGGGGTACGGAGGCTGACTGGTGCCTCGGCAACACGCGCCGAGGCACCGGCGGACCGCTCGTGACCCTGGGTCACGGGATGCCCGCCGGTGCCGGCGTGTGCCGAGCGGTGAGGGGTTTCACCCATCTGCTCGCTCGCTTCGACTTGAGGAGGTGTTGTCGCTGGGGACGGTCAGCCGAGGTTCTTGACCGCAGCCTCGACCTTGGTACGGACCGAGTCGGGCAGCGGGGCGTAGCCCAGCTCCACCAGCTCGGTCTGGCCCTCGGCGCTGGCGGCGTGGCCCAGCAGGCCCTTGATCAGCGGCAGCTTGTCGGCGGCGGTGCCCTTGCTGCACACGATCTCGTAGGTCACCAGGACGATCGGGTACGCCCCGGCCTCCTTGGTGGCGTAGTCGATCGACATCTTGAGGTCGTCGCCCTGGCCCTCGATCTTGGCTCCGGCGATGGTCTTGCCGGCCGACTCGGCGGTCAGTTCGGTGTACTCGCCGGCGCCGTTCTGCACCTTGGCCTTCTTCAGACCGGAGTTCTCGGCGTACGACCACTCGACGTAGCTGATCGTGCCCTCGGTGCTCTTGACCTTGGCGGCGACGCCGTCGGACTTGGGCGCGCCGAGCCCACCGGGGGCCTTCCACGCCTTGTTGTTGCCGAAGGTCCAGTCCGTCGCGGCGGTCTTGGACAGGTACTTGGTGAAGTTGTCGGTGGTGCCCGACTCGTCCGAGCGGTGCACCGTCTGGATCGCGGTGGCGGGCAGCTTGGCGTCCGGGTTGTCGGCCTTGATGGCCGGGTCGTCCCACTTGGTGACCTTGCCGGCGAAGATCTGCGCCAGGGTGGCCGGCTTGAGCTGGAGGTTGTCCAGGCCGCCGACGTTGTAGACGACCGCGACCGGGCCGATCACCATCGGCAGGTTGAGCGCCGCGCCCCCGGTGCACTTGGCGTCGGCCTGCGGCTGCTCCTCCGGCTTGAGGGCGGAGTCGGAGCCGGCGAAGTCGGCGGTGCCGGCGATGAAGGCCTGGATGCCCGCGCCGGAGCCGGTGGGCTCGTAGTTGATCGTGGTGCCGCCGCACTTCTGCTGGTACGCCTTGATCCATTCGGCCATGGCGTTCTTCTGCGCGGAGGAGCCCTGCGCGTTCAGGGTGCCCTTGCCGCAGTCGGCCGCGCTGGCCGAGCCGGAGGCGGAGGCGGAGGTGTTGGCCGGCTCGTTGTTGTCCGAGCCACAGGCGCTGAGGCCGAGCACCGCAGTAAGAGCGAGGCAGGCAATGGCGCCGTGCCGCTGGAGCTTCACCTGAGGGGTTTCCCTTCACGTCTTTGGTCAGGTCGCCCGGATTGGGGCCCGAGTGCCGGCGCTGACCGGCTGACACGAAAGCTAGAAGTGCCAGGTAGACGGTTCGCCGGTCGGAAGTGAACGGGGCATGAACAGCCCCGGCCGGAAAGGTGACCGCTGCCTGAGGGAGGGTTGTCCGTTAGGTGAACTGCCGTCCCGGTATCCGCATTGATGCGATATATCCGGGCAGCCGTTATCCTGGCGTTGCCCCGCCGTTACCGCACGGAGACCGCCGGTCGCGCCGGCGGAGCCGGCCGGCCATGGCCGGGGGGAGTCTCAGCCCAGGTGGTAGTTGACGTGCCCGCACCAGCGGGCGAAGCCGAGCCGTTCATAGAGCGAGACGGCGGCGGTGTTCGACTCGTCGACATAGAGCATCACCCGGTCCAGCCCGCGCTGGTCCCGCAGGTACGCCAGCCCGGCGGTGGTGAGGGCCCGCCCCAGACCGCCACCGTGCGCGTCCGGGTCCACCCCCACCACGTAGACCTCGCCGATCCGGGCCGCGCCCGGCCGTTCGTGCACCTTGGTCCAGTGGAAACCGCGCAGCCGTCCGCCCGGGGAGTCGACGGCGAGCAGGAAACCGGCCGGGTCGAACCACGGCTCGGCCAGTCGGGCCCGCAGGTCGTCGGCGGTCCACCGGCCCTGCTCCGGGTGCTCGGCGAAGGCGCGGGCGTTGACGGCGAGCCAGGCGTCGTCGTCCTCGCCGGGGCGGAAGGAGCGCAGCGTCACCCCGTCGGGCAGGCGGGGCGGCGAGACCGGGTCGGTCAGCGACCGACGCAACTGCCAGAGCACCCGGGCCCGCGTGAGGCCCAGGTCGACCGCGAGCGCCGCGGCGGACGGGTGATCACCGTGCGCCCAGGCCCGCGCCGGGCCGGGAGCCGCCGCGAGTACGCCCCGGGCCAGCGCCCGTCCGGTGCCCCGCCGCCGGAAACCCGGGCGCACCACCAACTCCACCCCGACCCCGGACGTCGGGTCGGTGGTGTCCAGGTGGGCGTACCCGGTCAGGGTGCCGTCGGTGGCGCGGGCCGTCAGGTGCCGGGCCGACGCCTGCGGGTCGCGCAGCCGCAGCAGGGTGTGCTCGTCGAAGGGGTCGGCACCGTCGGTGTCGCCCGCGAACCGGGCCAGGGCCAGCACCTCGGTCACCTCGGCCGGGGTGAGCCGGTCGCTCTGGGCCAACCGGTCGGTCGTCGACTCGCCGCTGCTCATCCCGTCACCGTAGTCGGCTCCGCGCGCTCGTCCAGCCCGCCCGGTCCTGTCCGTCCCCGACCTGCCCAGCCCTGTCGGCCCTCCGGCCTGCCCGGTCCTGTCCGTCCCCGGCCCGTCCGGTCTGCCGGCCGGCGACGGCGCTGCGGGCCCCGGTCGGCTCAGTTGGCCCCGTTGGCCGGCAACGCCTCCAGCCGGAATCGGCTGACGAGTTCGGGCAGGAGCCGGCGCAGCGCGTCCACGGTGCCCTGCCGGTCGCCACCGGCGTCGTGCATGAGCACGATCGCGCCCGGCCCGGTGTCCCGGGTGACCGTCGTGGTGATCTTCGCGGCGCCGGGGACCTGCCAGTCGTTGGGATCGACGGTCCAGTGCAGCGGGGTCATCCCCAGCCCCTCGGCGACCGACACCACCGGGTACGTCCAAGCCCCGCCGGGCTGCCGGAAGTAGCTGATCCGGGCATCCGGCACGGCGGCGTGGATGGCGTCGTTGGTCCGGATCAGGTCGGCCCGGATCAGGGCGGGGGAGCGCTTGCCGAGCAGCACGTCGTGGTGCCACGAGTGGTTGCAGAGGGTGTGCCCGTCGGCCACGATCGCCTGGACCAGGTCCGGGTGGTCCTGGGCGTTCTCGCCGACCACGCAGAACGTCGCCTTGACCCCGTACGCGCGCAGCACCTCCAGCACCTGCGGCGTGTACGTCGGGTCCGGTCCGTCGTCGAAGGTCAGCGCGACCTCGGGAGTACCGGTGCTGGCGTGGCTGCCGAACGGGCCGTCACCGTCGCTGGCCGGCTGCGGGGCATCCGGGTCGGCCCCGGTGGTGGGGGTGCCCCCGTCGGGGCGGGTGCCGTCCGGATCGGTGTGCGGGGCGGCCGGGTCGGCGGGTTGCTCGCCGTACTGGGCGCCGTCGATCTGCGCCGACGCGCCGATCGGTTGCCGGGGTGTGGCCGGGGTCATGCTGCGCCCGAGCGCGTACGCGGACCCGAGCAGGGCGGCCAGCACCAGGGTGACGACGCCGACGGTCCCGCTGGTCGACCGGGTGCGCATCAGCGTCCCCACCGGTCCGGATCGCGGGACGGCCCTCTCGTCGCCCCCGTGGTCAGTGCACGCACCGTCGCCCCTTTCACGCCTGCTGATTCCGGCAGTAAGACTAAAGCCGGCAACAGGTGCAAAAGGGGCGTATCGGAAATAGTCCTTCTAGGGTGCGGTGCTGTCGATCGGGATCAGACCGGCAACGGCGGGCTCGGACTCCGGCAGCGAGCGGGACGACGGCGGGACCACGAACTTGTAGCCCACCTGGCGGACCGTGCCGATCATCGACTCGTACTCCGAGCCGAGCTTGGCCCGCAGCCGTCGGACGTGCACGTCCACCGTGCGGGTGCCGCCGAAGTAGTCGTAGCCCCAGACCTCGCGGAGCAACTGGTCCCGGGTGAACACCCGGCCCGGGTGCTGGGCCAGGAACTTCAGCAGCTCGAACTCCTTGTAGGTGAGGTCGAGCGGCCGGCCCTTGAGCTTGGCCGCGTAGGTGTCCGGGTCGATGTTCAGTTCGCCGGCCCGGATCGAACCGCCGGCCCCGGAGGTGGCGTTGCTCAGCCGGCCCACCGCGAGCCGCAGCCGGGCCTCCACCTCGGCGGGGCCCGCTCCGGCCAGGATCACGTCGTCCACGCCCCAGTCGGCGTTCAGGGCGATCAGGCCGGCCTCGGTGACCACCGCGACCAGCGGCACGCCCAGGCCGGTGGCGTGCAGCATCCGACAGGTGGCCCGGGCCTCACTCAACTCCGACCGGGCGTCGACCAGCACCGCGTCCGGGCTGGGCCCGGAAACCAGGGTGCGGACGTCACGCGGCGCGGTACGCACCGAATGCGGCAACAGGTCGAGTGCCGGCAGCACCGCCGAGGGCTCACCTGCACGCGCGGTCACCAGCAGCAGGAGCTCCACACGATCACCTCCGTCCCGGCGGCTCAATGGCCGCACGCGACCAGCTGCCCCGCCGGTGGGCGGGGCGCTGAGAACTTGCGTGGGTCCCGGCGTCGCTGACGGGCGGGTAACGGCTTGAGCGTAACCGATTGCTCCGTCGTCACCTCGGCGTCCTTTCCTGTTTGTCGGATCTGCCCGTGATCACCACCCAGGTTTTAACGTGACCGAAACCGTGATCCCCGCCGGGAGCCCACGTGATCCCCGCCGAAGCCCGTCGGTCTGGCACGATCGGGGCGTGTTTCCCTCCACCTCGCCCGAGACCGGCCGTGACCCGTGGGCCGACGGCGCCCCCGACGGGCCCGCCGGCCCGGCAGGCGGACCCGCACCCGAGCCCCGCCCCGCCCCGGCCGACGACGCCGGGAGCCGACGCGAGCGCGGCCCACGCCGGTTCCGCAAGGGCGGTCAGCCGCGCCGCAGCGAGGATGACGACGTCGAGCCGGACGAGGAGCCGATCGAGCCGGTCGAGGTGCGCCGGCCGCTCTCGCTGACCGTCGCCGGCTTCGCCGCGCTGCTCGGCGTCGGACTGGTGCTCGGTGCGCAGACCGCCGGCCCCGGACACCGGCTGCCGTTCGCGATCATCGTGTTCGGCGTCCAACTGCTCTTCGTGCTGGCCTGGACGATGGCCATGCGCCCGCCCGCGCTGCTGCTGGTCGCGCTGACCAGCGGCGTGGTCGCCGCGGCGGCGGACGTCGCCGCCGTGCAGACCGACGTCGCCGGGTTGGCCCCGCTCGGGTTCGTGGCGCTCGGCGGCTTCCTGCTCGGCGTGCTCGGTCAGCTCGTCCGCCGGGTGGACCGGGTCCGGGTGACCGACTCGCTCGGCACCACGTTGCTGATCGTGGTGGGCGTGGTGGCGTTCGCCACCCTGATCACGCTCAGCCGGATTCCCGCCGGCACCCAGGCGATCACCGTCTGCCTGGTCGCCACCGGCGTCGCGCTCACCGTGGCCCGGCTCACCGACGCCGTGCTGGCCTGGCCCCGGCTGGCGCCGCAGGTGCCCCGGGGCGCCGCCGGGGTGGTCGTCGGCGCGATGGTCGGCACCCTCACCAGCGCCCTGCTCGGCAGCTACCTGGTGGGCTTCACGCCGACCAGCGCCGCGCTGATCGGGCTGGTCACCGCAGCCACCGCCGTGCTGGCCGACCTCGCCGTCGGCTACGCCGAGGCAGGCCGGTTGATGGCCGGCGAACCGCCCACCATGTGGATCGCCCGGCACATGCAGGGTCCGCTGGGCGGCTTCGCGTTGGCCGCTCCGGCGGCGTACGCCATGTGTGTGCTCTTCCTCTGACGGCGGCGGGACGCGCGACGGCGATTGGGCGCGACGGCGCTCGGGTACTCGGGTAGTAGCGGTGCGCCGCGACGGCGGCATCGATGACGGCACGTCGCGTGACCGCGACGGCGACGGATGGAGACGGGCGTGGCGGAGACGTACGAGGAGCGGCCCCGGCGGCGCGGGCGCAGGTGGCTCGTCGTACTGGTCGTCCTGGTGCTGATCCTGGGCGGGCTGCTGGTGGTGGCCGACCGGGTGGCGGCCGGCCTGGCCGAGCGGGCCATTGCCGACCAGGTGCAGCAGGAGGTCGCCAAGCAGGACGCCAGCTCCGCCCCACCCCAGGTGGACGTGGGTGGCTTCCCGTTCCTCACCCAGGTGGTCGACGGCCGGTACGAGCGGATCTCCATCGTGCTGACCGACGTGCAGGGTTCCGTGGAGGGCAACGCGGTCAGCCTGCCCCGGCTCGACGTGGACGCCCGCAACGTGCGCGCCTCGCTGGACACCATCCGCTCGGGGCAGGGTGAGGTGGTGGCCGAGACGGTGGCCGGCACCGGCACGGTCACCTATGACAGCCTGGCCAAGCTGCTGGACCGGCCGGGGCTCAAGCTCGGCGAGCAGAACGGCAAGCTGGCCGTCACCGCGCCGGTCGACATCCTCGGCCAGAAGCTCACCGTCACCGGCACCGCCGACGTGACGGTGGCCGACAACGGCAAGGTGGCACTGAAGTTCAGCGACCTGAACGCCCAGGGGCTGCCGGCGGTGCCGCTGGCCCGGGCCCTGCTGAACAACTACGCCCGGGGCATCTCGGTCGACGTGCCCCTGCCGGCGCTGCCGTTCCAGCTCAACGTGCGCAAGGTCGAGCCGCGCCCGGAGGGGCTGACGGTGACCGCCGACGCGAAGGACGTCCCGATCAACTCGGCGAGCTGACTCGCCGCTCAGTTCTGGGCGCGGCCCGGCCCCGGGGCTCCCCGGCAGGCCGGGCTGTGTCCCGTATGTTGGTCGGCCCCTGGCACTCTCCGGGACGGCTGGTAGGCTCCGACACCATGGGGACGCACCTCACCAAACGGCGCGCGGTCGACCTGTGCCGCGTGGCCACCTGCCTGTGTCGCTCCGTCATCTGACGGCGGGGCTGTCTCCGGCCGCCCAGCGGCCATTGCGCCCGGGGTTCCACTGACCTCCGGTGCCCACCCTCCGAAACGCCCGGCAGCGGCGCCGTCGCTCAAACCCGTGATCCGTTCCTCTATGGGTCCCGCGCGTGGTGCGACATCACCGGTCTCCACCAACGCGCTGGCTCACCACCCATCATCACCAGGGAGTGATCTGATGAGTCGCGACACCGCACTCGTCTCGGCCGAATGGGCCGAGAAGAACCTCGGCGCTCCGGGCGTCGTCTTCGTCGAGGTCGACGAGGACACCTCGGCCTATGACACCGGCCACATCGCCGGCGCCGTCAAGCTCGACTGGAAGACCGACCTCCAGGACCAGGTCCGCCGGGACTTCGTCAACAAGACCCAGTTTGAGGCGCTGCTCTCCGAGCGGGGCATCGGCAACGACGACGTCGTGGTCCTCTACGGCGGCAACAACAACTGGTTCGCCGCCTACGCGTACTGGTACTTCAAGCTCTACGGCCACCGCGACGTCAAGCTGCTCGACGGCGGTCGCAAGAAGTGGGAGCTGGACGCCCGCCCGCTGGTCAACGACGCGGTGACCCGCCCGGCCACCCAGTACGTCGCGAGCGAGCCGGACACCTCGATCCGGGCCTTCCGCGACGAGGTCGTCGCCGCCATCGGCACCAAGAACCTGGTCGACGTGCGCAGCCCCGACGAGTTCGCCGGCCGGCTGCTGGCCCCCGCCCACCTGCCGCAGGAGCAGGCGCAGCGGGCCGGGCACATCCCGACCGCGATCAGCGTGCCGTGGTCCAAGGCGGCCAACGAGGACGGCACCTTCAAGTCCGACGACGAGCTGCGCAAGATCTACGCCGACGCCGGGCTGGACGACGGCAAGGAGACCATCGCCTACTGCCGGATCGGCGAGCGCTCCTCGCACAGCTGGTTCGTCCTGCAGGAGCTGCTCGGCCACCCCAACGTCAAGAACTACGACGGTTCCTGGACCGAGTACGGCTCGCTGGTCGGTGTGCCGGTGGCGCTCGGCGACGAGCCCGGGGAGGCCTGAGCCATGACTGCTCCCACCGCCGCCGGTTGCGCCGCGCCGGACCAGTCCGCGCCCCTGCCGGCCAGCCTGGACCTGGAGAAGGAAACCGTCATCACCGGCCAGGTGCTGGCCGAGTCGGGCGAGCCCGTAGCAGGCGCGTACGTCCGGCTGCTCGACTCGACCGGTGAGTTCACCGCCGAGGTGGTCACCTCCCCGACCGGGCAGTTCCGGTTCTTCGCCGCGCCGGGCAACTGGACCCTGCGGGCGCTGTCCCGGCACGGCAACGGCGACACCGCCGTGACCGCCAACCGGGGCATCAACGAGGTCTCCGTCACGGTGGCCTGACCCACGCATCGATCGGCCCCGGGGCCGGTCACCCCACCCGGGGTGACCGGCCCCGAGCCGTCGCACCCGCTCTCGTCCCCGTCGCACCCGCTCGGCCGGCAAGCCCGGCCGCCCGCCGGCCGCGGCGAGGAATGTGCGCGCACAGCAGTCGGAGTAGCGACCCTCTGGTTGACCAGTGCTGCCCGGGTCCGGACAAGGTGCCATGATCAACTCATTGTCAGCGATGTAGCGGTATCTGCCCGCTCTGATGCCGCTATTTGGCCGAAAATGGCGAGCCCCAGCTGTTGGGCCCATCGAGTCCCAACCGGCCGAGCCCTGCGGAGCCCCAGCTGCCGATCCCGGCCGGGCCCTGTGGACACGACGTGGGTTGCCGCCCGGCGGGACCCGGTGGGGACTGTTTCCTCGGCGACGGGTATGCCTGTCCGTCATAAATATGACGGGCAGGCATACAGCGTTCGGGACATAGTGTGTGCCCCCGAGGCAGCCGAGAGGAGCACGGCTCCCCGGACTCCTGCCGGCGGACCCGCCATGAGACAGCCGAAAGGGAGCAGCGTTCCCCGGGGCGGGTGCCGGGTCAGGAATGACTCCGGGTCAGTCCGCTGACCTGCGGACACGGCCGTGTGTGGGCGCGGCGGTCTGCGGACACGGCGATGTATGGGCGCCGGTCTGCGGGCGCGGCGGTCGGTGGGCGCGCGGCGGTGGATGGGTGTGGCGGTGGGTGGGTGTGGCGGTGGATGGGCGCGGCGGTGGATGGGCGCGGCGGTCCGTGGGCGCGCGGCGGTGGGTGGGCGCGCGACGGTGGGTGGGCGCGACGGTGGGTGGGCGCGACGGTGGCCGCCGACCCGGGCGGGGTCGACGGCCACCGTCGGTGCTGCTATCCGGTCAGAGGCCGGATGCCCGTGCGCCCGCACAGGTCGACGTCGGGGCCAGGCGGAAGTCGAGCGTGCCGACGATGCCTGCTTCCACGACGGCCCGCTGGACCTGAGGCACCCAGCTGTCCTTCGCCACGATCACCTCGTACTTGCCCTTCGGCAGCCACCAGGCGTACCGGCCCTGGCCGTCGGCGGTGAGCGTGGTGCCGGTGGTCGAGCCGACCAGGTTCAGCCGGATCGTGGCCGGGACGCCGACGGTCTGACCACCGCAGGTCACCCCGGTCACCGTGCCCTGGATCTTGCCCCAGTTGTTCGGCGGCGAGACGTTCATCTCGACCCCGACCGACGACACCGGGTACGGGGTGTCCGAGGTGATCCCCAGCTCACCCGAGTATGCCCCGGGCTGGAGCACCCCGGCCGCCGCCGTGGCGGTCAGCGTGACGGTGACCGTCTGGGACGCGCCCGGGGCCAGCGTGAAGCTGGTCGGTGCGGTGGACAGCCACGGCAGGTCACTGGCGTCCGCGCAGCCTTCCAGCCCGCCGAGCCGCTCGCTGTCCGCCGAGCCGACGAACGAACTGGGCGAACCACCGATCTTGTACGCCCCACAGGCGGCGGCGCCCCGGTACCGGTTGAACTGGGCGTTCGGCAGGTTCCGCCAGGCCCCGGCGACCGGGTCGAAGCCGACCGTCCGGTTGGTCACCGACGTCGAGCCGCCGGTCACGCCGCCGGCCAGCACCAGCATGCCGCCGGCCGACGCGTACTGGGAGCCCCACAGGTCGACCGGGAGGTTCGGCAGCGGGCTCCAGGTGTCCGAAGCCGGGTCGTACCGCCAGGCGTCGGTGTACTCGTCGTCGGCGACGCCGCCGGCGCAGTACACCTGTGCACCGATCCCGCCGCAGGACAGCCAGGAGACCGGGTGCGGGTAGGCCGCGCCGGTGCGGAACGTCCCGGTGCGCGGGTCGAACACCACCAGCTTGTTGGACTCCGTGCAGGTGCCGTCGAGGCAGCCGCCGACCAGGTACACCTTGCCGCCCGCCACAGCGGTGCCGGCTGCGGCGGCAGGGGCCGGGTTGACCGCCCCGGCCAGGGTGCTCCACGAACCGCTGGCCGGGTCGAAGACGTCCACCGAGGGCTCGGTGCCCTCGCTGGCGCCCCAGCCGCCGATCACGTACAGCTTGCCGCTGATGCCCACGGCGGACGGCTTGGACCGGGCGTGCGGCAGGTCGGGCAGCGCGGTCCAGACGCCGGTGGCCGGCTCGAAGACCCAGGCCTTGCGCTCGTTGCCGGTGTCGCCACCGCCGCCGACCGAGTAGACCTTGCCGTCCAGGTTGGCCGCCGCGTTGTCATAGATCGCGGCGGGCAGGTTGGTGATCCGGGTCCAGGCGTCGTCGGCCTGCGGCGCGGCGTCGGAGTTCCCGCCGCCGTAACGGGCACCGGTACGGGCGGTGCTGATCCCCTTGACCACCTGCTCCCGCAGCGGAGCGCCGCCGGTGGCGAGCACCTCGAACCCGCCACCGCGTTCCAGCAGCTCCACGGTGGCCGGGGCGGTGCCGGTGTTGCGTACCGTCACCTTGGCGTTGCGGGTGCTGCCGTACGGCTGGTGGGCCTCGATCGTGGTGGTGCTGACGGTGAGCCGCCCCGCGGTCAGGGCGAAGTCGGCCCGGCGGGTGCTGTCCGCCACCACCGTCACCGGCTGGGTGACCGCCGAGTACGGCGGCCGGGAAGCGGTGAACGGGTGGGCGCCGGTCAGCCCCGAGAAGAGGTGGTAGAAGCCGTCCGGCAGGTTCGGGTCGTCCGGGGTGGCCGCCGAGACGGTCGTGTCGGTGGGCCGGTCGATGCTGGTGACCGTCACCCCGTTGACCGCCGCGCCGGTGTTGCGGTCGGTGGTGTTGCCGACCACCAGCCCACCCGGTACGGGCGTGCAGTCCCGGTTGACCAGCTGGACGTCGTCCACCTGCCACCACCAGGCGTAGGTGCCCTTGAACCGGAAGCGCACCAGCGCCCCGGTCGCGCCGGCCGCCGGGGTCAGCGGCACCTCCTCGACCAGGGGGCCCCGCCGGCTGGCGGTCTGGTGCCAGACGTTCGTCCAGCTCGCCCCGGCGTCGGTGGAGACGTCCACGTCGGCGGTGTCACTGATCCCGACCGCCCGCCAGTCACTGCGGAACCGCAGCAGCGGCGCGGCGGAGGCGGACAGGTCGACCGGCGGGGCGATCAGGTCGGTGTCCTGGGTGTTGCCGGTGCCGAGCTTGTCGCTGTCGACGATCGCGAACCCGCCGGTGCCGCCGGTCAGGTTGCCCCGCGCGCCCGGGTCGTTGAAGACCCAGCCGCCCTTCTCGGTGCGGTTGCGCACCGACCAGCCCTCCGGCGCGGTGGTGCCGTCGAAGCTCTGCGTCAGCAGCGGCGCGCTGAGGCTGCCGGTGTAACCGGCGGCGACACAGGCCGCCTCGACCGGGACCGGAATGTCCGCGGTGGTGGCCGTCGACCCGACGGTCAGGTCCTTGGTCACCGTGCGGTAGCCCGGGTACTTCGCGGTGACGGTGAGCTTGTAGTCGGTGTTGCCGGCCACGGTGAAGGAGTACCGGCCGGTCACCGGGTCGGTGAAGACCGGAGCGCCGGGGCGGCCGGCGACCTCGATGCTGGCGTACAACGGCCAGCCGTGCCCGGAGCCGTCGGTGACCCGGCCGGAGACGGTGACCGTCGGCGTCGCCGTCAGGGCGAAGTCACGGGTGACCGCGCCGTCCTCGGGGACGGTCACGGTGCCGGTCGCGGTGCGGAAGCCGTACGCGGACACGGTCAGGGTGATCTCGCCCGCCGGCACGGTCAGCGTGTAACGGCCGTCCGTGCCGGTGGTGACGCTGCGCTCGCCGTCGGAGACGGTGGCACCGGCGACGGGGCCGCCACCCGCCGCGTCGGTGACCAGGCCGCTGACCCGGCCGACCGGCCCGCGCGGGGCCTGCCGCACCGCCTCGTACGCGTTGAGCCGCCCCTCGCCGAAGACGTTGTTGTCGGCGGCGGTGCCCCCGCAGGTGGTCGCGTCGACGTCCGTCGCGGTCCGGTCGAGCAGCGTCTCGGTGGCGGCGATGTTCCCGCGCAGGCTGGGCGCGGCCGACCAGACCAGGGCGACCGTGCCGGCTACGTGCGGGGCGGCCATCGAGGTGCCGCTGAACGACGCGTATCCGTTGCCCGGCACGCTGGAGCGCACGTTGCTGCCGGGCGCGGCGATGTTCGGCTTCAGCCCGGAGGGGTCGGTGGCGTTGCCCCGACCGGAGAAGCCGGAGATGGTGTTGTTCACGTCGTACGAGCCGACCGCGTACGCGTTGGGGTTGTCGCCGGGGGAGCCGGCGCTGCCACAGGCCGGGCCGTCGTTGCCGGAGGAGAAGACCGGGAACATCCCGGCGGCCCGCCAGGCCGCCACGGTCTGCTGGTACCAGGGGTCGCCGCCGTCGCCGCCCCAGGAGTTGTTGACGATGTCGGGGCGCAGGTCGGGGCGGGGATTCTGCCCGTTGAGGTCGGTCGGGGCGAGCACCCACTGACCGGCGGCCAACAGCGAGGCGTCCGAGCAGTTGTTGGACTCGCAGCCCTTGGCGGCGATCCACTTCGCACCGGGGGCGACACCCACCTGGTTGCTGGCCCCGTCGGTGCCGACCATCGTGCCCATGGTGTGGGTGCCGTGGTCGTTGTTGTCGCAGGGGGCGTCCTGCGGGCAGACATTGGCCGGGTCGTACCAGTCGTAGTTGTGGTCGAAGGTGCCGCCACCGAGGTTGCCCCGGTACGACCCGACCAGCGCGGGGTGGTCGAACTGCACACCGCTGTCGATGTTGGCGACCACCAGGCCCTCACCCCGGTCGCCGAACTCGTCCCAGACCCGGGGGGCGCCGATGTTGGTCAGCCCCCACTCGGCGGCGTTGGTGCCGGCGCGGGCGGCGGTGCTGCGGACCGGGCGGACCAGCGGGTAGCTGCGGGTCGGGGCGATCCGGGCGACCTCCGGGCGGGCGGCGACGACGTCCAGTAGCGCCCGGTCCCCGGTCACCCGCAGCGCGTTGGCGATCCAGTACGCGGTGTAGGTGGCCTTCCGCTCGTCGAGCACCGTGCGCAGCTCGCGCTGGGTCCGCTCGGCGGTGGTGGTGAGCAACCGGTGCACCTCGTCGGCGCGGGCGTCCGCGCTGCGCAGCCGGGCCGCCTCGGCGAGCGGGGCCTGCTCACGCAGGTAGACCAGGAAGGTCTCGGTGCCGTCGGCGAGCCCGTCGAGGACCTGCTGGTCCACGGTGGCCCGGGGTGCGGCCGGCGCGGCCGCGGCGGGCAGTGCGGGCTGGATGGTGAGCCCCAACAGTCCGGCCGCGAGCGCGGCCACCAATCGCCACCGGGACGGTCGTCCGGTCGGTCGTCTGCGCACAGTTCCTCCCCACGTCTTCGGGCCCGATCGGTTCGGACCCGGCTGCGTGTGCCGGGGTCGCGGCCACGCGGAGCGGCTGGGGAGGTGGCCGGTGGTGGGTGCTGGTGGGCCGGCCCCCCACGGCCGCTGTGCATCATGCTCAGCCGGGGAACCAAGCTGATCAATGGATCGGGTCGGTCAGTATTCGGTCAGTAACCAGGCGCCACGCTGACCATTAGGCTGACACCAGCCGCGCCGGCACCTGTCATGGGCAGACGGGACCGTCGGGAGCGGGCGGCAGGTGCGGTCCTGGGGAGGACGTGTGACCGGTGTCGACATCCCGTTCGTGGTCTGTGTCAGCGCCGACGTCTCGGTCCGGGAGCGGGTGGTCCGGCAGCTCGACGACGTGGGGCCGGTGGTGATCTGCGCGGACCTGGCCGAGCTGCGCGCGATGCTCTTCCCGACCCCGGCGGCGCCCGCCGCGCCGCCCACCGGGGCGACCCCGGTGCGCTGCGGCGACCTGGTCGTCGACCCGGCCGGTCACCTGGTCACCTGGCAGGGGGAGCCGTTGGCGCTGACCCGGCTGGAGCGGGAGCTGCTGGCCCGGCTGGCCGGCGACCCGGGGGCGGTGTGGAGCTACGAACGGATCTTCGGCTCGGTCTGGGGCGGGGCCTGGCTGGGCGACGCGGCGATCCTGCACTCGGCGGTCAAGCGGCTGCGCCGCAAGCTGGGCGCGGTGCCGGGCTGCCCGCAGGTGCAGACCGTGCGCGGCGTCGGCTACCGGCTCGCCGTACCGCCCGGCCAGCCGGCGGTGGGGCCGTGACACGATGATCCGGTGAGTGGTGCCGTCCATCCGGGGTACGCCCCACCGCCCGGTCCGTCCGCGCCGCGCCGCCGGTGGCGTTGGCTGCTGGCGGTGACCGTGGCCTGGGCGGTGCTGTTGGGCGTGCTCACCTGGTGGTCGGCGCGGCACGACGCGCCGACCGTGCGGGAGCAGCGCACCGTCGCCGAGGCCGGTCCGGTCGTGGACCGGGCCCTCGGTCAACTCGTCGCGGCGGTCGGGGACGGCGCCTGGGCGCTGACCGGGCCGCAGGTCGAACGGGGTTGCCGGCTCACCCCGATGTCCGCCGGGGCGACCCTGAGCCGGGGGTTGGACGTGCTGGTCGCCGAGGGCGGCGAGCGGGCTTTGCTGGACCGGGTCGCCGACCGGCTGCCGGCCGACTGGCGGGCCGGCGTGCGGTCCGGCTCGTCGGGGCCCCGGCTACGGGCCGACGCGGGGGAGTTCATCACCGTGCAGGGGCGGGTCACCAGCGGCGGACGGGTCCGGTTGACCGCCGACACCGGTTGCCGCCCGATCGGCGCCGGCTACCCGCAACCCCCGGCCGCCCCGACCGATCCGACGCTGGACGCCGCGCTGGGGGCCCTGGGCCGTGCGGCGCAGTCCGCCCCGCAGCCGGTCACCGCCCCCTGCCCGGGTGGCGGCACCGCCCGTACCCTCGCCGTCTCGGCCGGGGCCGCGCCGGTCGCGCTGACCGGCCTGCGCCCGTTGGCCGCCGGCCCCCCGGTGGTCGACCTCCCCGAGGTGTACGCCTACCGCAGTGGCCCGACCACGGTGCTGGCCGACGGTACCGGCGCGCAGCTCCGCCTCTCCGCCTCCACCGGCTGCCCCGCCTGACCTGCCCTGCCCTGCTCTGCTCTGCGGCCCCCTGCCCCCGCCTGACCCGCCCTGCTCTGCTGCCCCCTGCTCTCTGTCTGCCCGGCTGCCCCGCCTGATCCGGCCGGCGTTGGGTCCGCCTGGCCCGCCTGGCCCGCCTGGCCCGCCGGGCCGCCCGGTTGCCGGGTCAGTGGTGGTGTTCGTGGTCGTGCGGGGTGCGGCTGCGGCCCAGGGCGTCGACCCGACCCCACCGGCCCGGGATGTCCAGCAGCTCGACCCGGCCCATCCCCTCCGGCACCAGCGGGTCGATGATCAGGTGTTCGCCCTGCGGTTCCAGGCCGAGCATCACCCGCAACAGCAGCAGGGGCGTGCCGGCCGACCAGGCCTGCGGGCTGCACGCCGTCGGGTACTGCACCGGATAGTCGGTGAGGTGGCGTTCGAAGCCGGCGAACGCCTCGGGCAGCCGCCCGTCGAAGTAACGGGAGGCGCTGATCATCGACTCGCAGATCCGTCCGGCCTCCTCACGGAAGCCGTAGCGGCTCAGGCCCCAGGCGATGAAGGCGTTGTCGAACGGCCACACCGTGCCGACGTGGTAGCCGATCGGGTTGTAGCGGCCCTCGTCGGTGGCCAGGGTGCGGACCCCCCAGCCGGAGAAGAGCCGGGGGCCGAGCAGGTGCTCGGCGACCAGGGCGGCGCGGGACTCGTCGACGATGCCGCTCCACAGCAGGTGGCCGATGTTGGAGGTGAGCGAGTCGACGTGCCGGCCGTCCGGGTCCAGGGCGAGGGCGTAGTAGTTCTTCTCGGGAATCCAGAAATCCCGGTTGAAGCGCTCCTTGAGCGCCGCCGCCTCCCGCTCCAACCGGTCGGCGTACTCCGGGTCGTTCCAGAACAGCCGGGCCATCCGCGCGCCGCGCCGCTTGGCGTCGTAGGCGTACCCCTGGATCTCGCAGGTGGCGCGGGGGAAGCCGGGCAGTCGGCCGTCGGCGTAGGAAATGGCGTCCCACGAGTCCTTCCAGCACTGGTTCTCCAGACCGGTCTCCGGATTGCGGCTGCGGTACCAGACGTAGCCGGTGCCGAGCAGGTCGCCATAGGTGTCGATCCAGTGCAGCGCGGCCCGGACGGGCAACTCCAGCTGCTTGACCAGCGCGGCGTCCCCGGTCCAGCGCTCGTACTCGTCGAGCAGGATGACGAAGAGCGGGGTCGAGTCGGCCGCCCCGTAGTAGGGGGAGTGCGGCTGCTCCTCGAAGCCGGCGGTCTCGCCGTACCGCAGCTCGTGCAGGATCTTGCCGGGTTCCTCGTCGCGGAAGTCGTCGAGCCGGTAACCCTGGAGCCCGGCCAGCATCAGGATCGTCGGCGGGACCAGTTCCGGCAGGAAGGGCAGCACCTGCAACGAGGTGAGCATGCTGTCCCGCCCGAACAGGGTCATGAACCACGGCAGCCCGGCGGCCAGCAGCCGGACGCCCAGCGTGATCGACTCGTACCGGAGCGCCGCCAGGTCGTGCAGACTCTGCCGGTACGCCCCGGCGAGCGGCTCGCAGTCGCAGCCGAGTTGCGGGGCCCGGCCGACCAGGTCCTCCTGCTCGTCACGGATGACGGCCGGGCCGCGCGCGGCGCCCAACGCGGTGATCGCCCGGACGTCCTCGCCCCGGGCGCCGTGGATGATCGGCGTCGCGGTCACGCAGGTACTCCACTCGGAGTGCGCCGCGACGGTGATCGACCAGGTCATCCCGTTCTGGTCGACGTGGGCGTCGGCGCTGCTGGTGATCATCGCTTCCCGGTGGAAGGCCTCCCGGCGGTAGGTCAGCCGCAGTTCGTTCTCGCCGGCCTGGGCGCTGGTCCGACCCTTCTTGGGCCGCTGGTGCTTGATCTCGAAGAGATCGGCGAAGTCGGAGCCCATCTCCAGCCGCAACTGGAACCGCATCTCCCGGCCGGAGTGGTTGAGCACGGTGAGGTCCTCGGTGAAGGTGCCGCCGATCGACCGGCTCCGGATGATCGACACCTTGGCGTCGAGGTAGTGCGTCGGCTCACCGGGGACGAGGAAGAACCGGGTCTGGTAGGAGTGCGCGTCGTCGACCGAGAGGGCGTGCAGGCGTTCGCCGTCGAGGGTGAGCAGCCAGGTGGAGAGGAACCGGGTGTCGAAGGAGAACATCCCGGTGGGGAAGTCGAACGAGGGTTCGACGTCCCCGCTGCGGTCGCAGACCAGGAAGGTGTTGCCGTCGAGGATGCTCACCCGCTGCTGCATCAGGCCCGCCCGGTCTGCTCACGGGCGGTCTCCCGGGGGTCGCGTACGCCGGGCGGGGTGGGGAAGAACTGCCGGAAGACCAGAAACAGCATCACGTTCCCGCTGAACGTGGACTCGTTGCGCAGCACCGCCGAGATGCTCTGGGCGGTGCCGATGGCCAGCCGTTCGAAGAGGTCGGCGCTGCTGCTCCACACCGCGTCCGCCGGGCCCCGGGCTCGGTCCACCACGGCCCTGCCGGGGCTGAGCCGTACCAGCCAGTGGTCGGTGCGGTGGTCGGTGGTCAGATCGATCTGGAGCGTGCCGGTGACGGGGGCGCGCAGGATCGCCGGGGCGCGCGCCGGCAGGGATGCGAAGAACTCCTCCGTCGCCTGGCTCACCCCCGAATGGTAGGCAGCAAAACGACAATTAGGTTCAGGATCGGCAGCGCGCGCACCACGGGCGAACCGCGTCGGCCGAATGGTGGACAGCCGGTGCGGTCGCAGACCGGGTGGGGGTCAGCAGGCCGGCGGAGTCGGTGATCCGGTGCGGTCGGCAGGCCGGTGGGCCCGTGGGGCCGGTCCGGGTGCGGCGCGCGGGCGGGCCGGTGGGGCCAGCAGGCGGGGTGGTCAGTAGACCAGCGCCTGGGCACCCTCGGCCATCGCCTCCTCGACGAAGACGGCCGCGCCGGCGATCCGGACGCCGGGCAGCACGTCGTCCGGGCCGATGTCCCGGCGGGCGACGCACTGCGTGCAGGCGGTGACCTGGCCGGTGGACAGGATGATGCCCAGCAGGTCGGCCAGCGGCGCGGAGTGCGGCAGCGCGAACTGCTCGGCCCGGCCGGGCACGGCGAACCAGGCGGACTCGCCGGTCAGCCAGAGCGACACCGGTACCCCGGCGGCGGCGGCCGTGGCAGCCACCGTGAACGCCTGCGCGCACCGCTCCGGGGCGTCCGCTCCGGCGGTGGCCTTGACGACGAGAGTGCGGCCCATGGGACCCAGCATAGGATGACCATGATGGTTACCGAGATCGGGTTCGTCAGCCTGCTGGTCGCCGGCCTGGGCGCGCTCGCCGGTGGCCTGGTCTACCTGGCCGTACGCCTGTCGAGAGGTAAATGGTGAGCGCGAGGAGTGAGCCGGTCTTGCGAGCCCCGCAGTCGCGAACGAAGGTGGCCCGGTGAGCGCGAGGAGTGAGCCGGGGTTGCGAGCCCCGCAGTCGCGAACGAAGGTGGCCCGGTGAGCGAGAATCCCCTTCAGCCGCCGTGGTTGAATGCGCCGCCGGTCGAGGAGTACCCGTACCAGGAGAGCCACGACCTGCGGGTCGGCCCGAAACTGCACCCGGCGCTGGATGGCCTGCTGCCGTACGTCGGGGTGTGGCGGGGGCGCGGTCGGGGCGGGTTCCCCACCATCGAGGACTTCGACTACGCCCAGGAGATCCGGATCAGCCACGACGGCCGGCCGTTCCTGTTCTACGAGTCCCGGGCCTGGCTGCTCGACGAGGAGAGCCGTCCGATCCGTCCGGCCGGGCGTGAGGTGGGCTGGTGGCGTCCGGTGCTGGACGGCGAGCGGGTCACCGACGAGCTGGAAGCCCTGATGACCACCCCGACCGGGATCATGGAGCTGCACATCGGCAAGCGCACGGGTACCCAGATCGAGTTCGCCACCGACGCGGTGGTGCGGACCGCCACCGCCAAGGAGGTGACGGCGGGCGCCCGGCTCTTCGGCATCGTCGAGGGGGCGCTGCTCTATGCCCAGGAGATGGCCGGCGTGGGCCACAGTCTCTCCCCGCACCTGTCGGCCCGCCTGATCCGGGTCGCCGGCTGACCCCCGCCACCGGACTGAGCCGCCCGGCGGCTGGTTGATCGACTCCATTGCGCCGATGTTGCGGTGTCTGCTTGCCGGGATACCGCAACATCAGCCCCGCGGTGTCGATCATGCCGCTGGGTCGATCATGCCGCGTGTCGGTCAGGCGAAGCCCAGCAGCTCCTGGAGGCGGGGGGTGTGCGGGGCGGGTGGGCGGGGGGTGGCGTCCAACGATCTGACCTCGACCAGACCGCGTACCGACGAGGTCAGCCAGACTCCGGTGGCGGCGTGCAACCTGGCCGGGGTGACCATCCGTTCGGCCCGCTCCAGGCCCAGCTCGGCGGCGTGGTCGAGCAGCCAGCCGCAGGTGGTGCCGGGCAGGATGCCGGTACGCGCGGCCGGGACGGTGCACAGGGTGTCGCCGTCGGACCAGACGACGTTCGCGCCGGGCGCCTCCAGCACGTAGCCGTCGGTGGAGACCCAGAGCACGTCGTCCACCCCGTTGCGCGCGGCCCAGCGGCGGGCGGCGCTGTTGGTCGCGTACGAGATCGATTTGATGCCGACCGGGAGCCAGGACAGTTCGGGGCGACCCGTCGCCGGCACCCCGAGGGGCAGGGTGGCGACGGTGACCCCGTCGCGGCGGAGCCGCTTCGCGGCGGCCGGCACCTCGGCCAGGGTGGCGTACACGCTGGGCAGCCCGCCCCCCTCCGGCCCCCGCGTGCAGACCAGCCGCAACGCGCCCTCGACCTCGGCGGGCCACCCGGCGGCGATGCCGTCCAGCAGTTCCACCAGCGCCTCGTCCGGGGGGAGCGGGAGTTCCAGGGCGGCGGCCCCGGCCCGCAGCCGCGCCAGGTGGGCGGCGGGCAGCCAGGGGCGTCCGCCGCGCAGGTCCATGGTCTCGAAGAGCCCGTCCCCGTGCAGCACACCCAGATCGTTCCCGCGCAGCACCGGCTCCGTCGCGGGGACGACGCCCCGGCCGAGCACGGCGACCCTCGATGCCACCATGACCGCCGAGCCTAGCGGCGCGTCCCGGAACCGACGGCGGCGCGACGCGGGCGGGCGGTGATCGGCGGCGGCCGAACTATGATCGGACGGTGTCCGAATCCTCCCTGGCGGAAATGCTCCGCTCGCGTGGGCTGCGACTGACGGCGCAGCGCCAACTGGTCCTGCAGGCCGTGCTCGACCTCGGGCACGCCACACCGGAACAGGTGCACACAGCCGTCCGGGAGGTCGCCGCCGGGGTCAACATCACCACCATCTACCGCACGCTGGAGCTGCTGGAACGGCTCGGTCTGGTGACCCACACCCACCTGTCGCACGGCTCGCCGACCTATCACGCGGCGGGGGAGCACCAGCACATCCACCTGGTCTGTCGGGAGTGCGGCGCGGTGGACGAGATCGACCCGGAGCTGATGCGCCCACTGGCCGACCGGCTCGCCACGGAGCGCAGCTTCCAGGTGGACATCGGGCACGTGGCGCTCTTCGGCGTCTGCGGCAACTGTGAGGACGGGGAACCGACATGATCGACATCGCGGGAGCGGTGGCCGTCGAGGCGATCGACGAGGCCAGCCGGGACCAGCCGGACGCCGAGCACCGGGCGGCCGGGGTCCGGGGTGTCGCCGCGCACTACGGCGACCCGATGCGCGAGCAGCGCACCCTGGCCACCGGGGTCGGCCTGGTGGACCGCTCGCACCGGGGCGTCATCGCCGTCACCGGCCCGGAGCGGATCGGCTGGCTGCACACCCTGACCAGCCAGCACCTCGCCGCGCTCGGCCCCGGCCAGGGCACCGAGCTGCTGGTGCTCAGCCCGCACGGGCACGTCGAGCAGCACGCGATGGTCGCCGAGGACGGCGTGACCACCTGGCTGGACACCGAGCCGGGGATGACCGCCGGCCTGCTGACGTACCTGGAGAAGATGCGGTTCTTCAGCCAGGTCGAACCGCGCGACGCCACCGCCGACCACGCGCTGCTGTCGCTGGTCGGGCCGCAGGCCACCGACGCCGTCGCGGCGCTCGGCGTCACCGGCCTGACCGCACCCGAGGTGCTCGCGGTGCCGGGTCCGAAGTTCCGCTCCGGCGAGCTGCCCCCCCGCCCCACCGTCGGGTACGACGTGCAGCCGCTGACCGGTGGCGGATGGGCCCGACGGGTGCCGCTCGGGGTGGACCTGCTGGTGCCCCGGTCGGCCCTGGACCAGGTCGTCGCCGCGCTGCGCGACCACGGGGTCCCCCCGGCCGGGCTGTGGGCGTACGAGGCGGTGCGGGTGGCCGCCCGGCAGGCCCGGGTCGGGGTGGACACCGACCACCGGACGATCCCCGCCGAGGCGGGTCTGATCGCCCCGGCGGTGCACCTGGACAAGGGTTGCTACCGGGGGCAGGAGACCGTCGCCCGGGTGCACAACCTGGGTAGGCCGCCGCGTCGGCTCGTCCTGCTGCACCTGGACGGGGTGACCACCGACCACCTGCCGGCGGCCGGCACCCCGGTCACCCTGGACGGCCGGACGGTCGGCTTCGTCGGCACCGCCGTGCACCACTTCGAGCTGGGTCAGGTCGCGCTGGCCGTGGTCAAGCGCAACCTCGCCGACGACGCCCGGCTGTCGGTGGGCGACAGCGCCGCCGCAATCGACCCGGAGTAGCCGGGCCGGAAGCAAGGATGGCTCATCATCGCCCGGTGGGCGGGAGTTCTTTCGCGCCTTCCTCTTTCAGTGTGCGGTTCTTCCTGTCGTGACTGGGCTGCGCCATCGACCTCGGGCGGTCGGGGCGGCTACCATCGCCGGCATGACGACAGGGACGTTGATCACGGTGGCCCCGACCGGCGCGGAGTCGGCCAAGGCGCAGGTGCCGGCGTTGCCGGTCACCCTCGACGAGTTGCTGCTCACCGCCAAGGAGTGTGAGGCGCTCGGCGCCTCCGTGATCCACGTCCACATCCGCGACGACCAGGCCCGGCCCACCCTCGACCAGGGGCGGCTGCGGGAGACCGTGGCGGCGCTGCGCGACGGCACCGACCTGATCGTGCAGCTCTCCTCCGGCGGGGCGGTCACCGATCCGGAGGCCGATCGGCTGGCCGTGTTGGACGCGGCACCGGACATGGCCTCCTGCACCATGGGCACGGTCAACTTCGGCGACGACGTCTTCCTCAACCGGTGGGAGTTCATCGTCGATCTGCACACCCGGATGCAGGAGCGCGGCATCCTCCCCGAGTACGAGATCTTCGACCTCGGTCACCTCACCACCCTGCAACGCCTGCTCGACCGGCACGGCCTGCCGCACGGCGGGCACGTACACGTCGACTTCGTGATGGGGGTCCCGGGCGGCATGCCGGGCACCACCGCCACCCTGGTCGCCGCCCAGCAGATGCTGCGTGACCTGCCGGCGGGCACCACCTTCTCGGCCACCGGTGTCGGCCGCAGCTCCATCGCGGTGATGCTGGCCGCGCTCTCCACCGGCGGGCACCTGCGGGTCGGCATGGAGGACACCGTGACGTACGCCAAGGGTCGCCCGGTGGAGTCCAACATGCAGCTGGTCGCCCGTGCGGTTGGTTTCGCGCAGCTCGCCCAGCGCCCGCCGCTGACCACCACCGAGGCCCGACGGCTGCTCGGCCGCTAGTCCGGCGGGCAGCGTGGCCGGGGCGGGGACGGCGTCGGTTCGGCCAATGGTCCGGTTCCGTCTCGGCGGCCCGCTCCGGTCCCGGTCGGCGCGGCGCGGTAAGCCACGCCTGGCCCGGCACTCCTGTACGCCGTGGCTGACGTTGCAGGTCACCCGGGTGTCGGGCGCTCCGACCCCCGTCGGTACCTTCGCCAGGTGTCCAAGACGTACGAGGGTGGCGAGCCGCTCGCCGAGGTGGTCCGGTCCGGGTTCGTGGAGGGTCTGCACCGTGGCTCGGTGGTGGTGCTCGACGCCGCCGGTGCGCCGGTGGCCGGTGCGGGGGACGGCGTGTCGCCGATCTTTCCCCGGTCGGCCAGCAAGCCGTTGCAGGCGCTCGGGATGCTCCGGGCCGGACTCGCGTTGACCGACCCCGCCGACGTCGCGCTGGTCTCGGCCAGCCACGCCGGCGAGGAGTTCCACCTGGCCCGGGTCGCGGCGCTGCTGGGCTCCGCCGGCCTCGACCCGGGAGCGCTGCACTGCCCGCCCGACCTGCCGTTCGGTGTGGCGGCCCGGGAGTCCGTGCTGCGGGCCGGTGGTGGCCCGAGCCGCCTGGCGATGAACTGCTCCGGCAAGCATGCCGGGATGCTGTTGACCTGCCTCGCGGCCGGCTGGCCGTGGGACGGGTACTGGCGGCCGGAGCACCCGTTGCAGCAGCGGCTGACCGCCACGATCGAGGAGTTCACCGGCGAGCGGGCCGCGGCGGTCGGCGTGGACGGTTGCGGGGCGCCGGTGCTGGCGGTCTCGCTGACCGGGCTGGCGCGGGCGTACCTGCGACTGGTGGCCGCCGAGCCCGGTTCCCTGCCGCGCACGGTGGCGGACGCGATGCGGGCGTACCCGGAGGTGGTCGGCGGCACCGTGGCGGACGACACCCGGCTGATGCGGGGCGTACCCGGGATGGTGGCCAAGATCGGCGCGGAGGGGGTGATCGCCGCGGCGCTGCCCGACGTCGGCGCGGTGGTCCTCAAGATCGACGACGGCGCCACCCGCGCCCGGATGCCGGTGCTGGTCTCGGCGCTGCGCCGGCTCGGCGTGCGGGCCCCCGTCCTCACCGAGTACGCCGAATTCCCCCTGCTGGGTGGTGCCCTTCCGGTCGGCGGCGTCCGTCCCGTCTGGTGAAGTCTGCGCGACCAGGACCGTCGGCCTGGTGCCCTCTCCGCCGGGTGGGGCGGCGGCAGGCCGGGCCGGAGCGGCGATGCCGGGATGGTCAGGGCAGGAAGGCGCGGAGGGCCTCGGCGACCGGGGCGGGGCGTTCCAGGGGGACCAGGTGTGCGGCGTCGGGGATGTCGGGCAGGCGGACGGCCCGGGGAGCCTCGGCGGCGATCCGGTCGGCCAGCCGGATGATGTCCGGGATGTCGACGGCGCCGGCGGTGACGAGAACCGGCACCTGCAACTCGTCGAGGCGGCCGATGGCGGGTGGGTCGAGATCGACGACGTCCACCGCGCTCAACGCCTGCTCGGCGGCGAGGGCCCGCCGGTCCAACTCCTCGGCGAAGGCGATGAACGCCGGGTCGAGATCCTCCGGGCGGCGGTGCGGACCGACCACCCAGAACCGGACCTCACCGGCCGCGCTCGCCGCCAGGTCCTCCTGGTCGACCTCGCCGACCAGCCGGTCCCACAGCTGCTCGGTGTCCTCCGACCACTCGTGCCCGGAGACGGCGGTGCCGAACAGCGCCAGGGCCGACACCCGCTGCGGGTACGCCAATGCGGTGTCGATCGCCACCGCCCCGCCGAACGAGCAGCCGACCAGGGCGGCCTGGGCGATGTCGAGCGCGTCCAGCACACCCACCACGTCGTCGTGATGGGCGAAGGACTCGGGCGGAAGCGCGGAGTCGCCGTAGCTCCGTAGGTCCAGGGCGATCATCCGGTGCCGGTCGGTGAGGGCGTCGGACACCGCGCGCCACATCCGCCGATCGGCGATTCCTGCGTGCAGCAGGAGCACCGGGGTGCCGCTGCCGGCCTCGTCGTAGGCGAGGGTGGTGCCGTTGACGGCGATCTTCTTGGTCACGCCGTGCAAGCTACGACCGGACCTCCCTGGCGGCAACGCACTTTGTAACCTTGCTAACTCTGGCTAGCGTTTTGCTTGCTGGAGCTAGCAGCGCGGACTACCGTGGAGTCATGGCCGCACCCAAGGATCTACCCGACGTCGGCGGATTCATCCGTGACCTGCGGCGGAACGCCAAGATCTCGCTCCGCCAGCTCGCCGAGCAGGCAGGGGTGAGCAACCCCTACCTCAGTCAGATCGAGCGGGGCCTGCGCAAGCCCAGCGCCGAGGTGCTCCAGCAGCTCGCCAGCGCGTTACGGGTCTCCACCCCGGCCATGTACCTGCGGGCCGGGCTGCTCGACGACAAGGAGGGTCAGGGGGTGCTCGCCGCCATCGCGATCGACCCCGACCTGACGATGGCCCAGAAGCAGTCGCTCAGCCAGATCTACGAGACCTTCCGCCGGGAGAACACCCGGCTGACCGAGGCCACCGCCGGTCGGCCCACCCCGCCGGAACCCACCACCGACGAGGCGCTCGCGACCAGCGAGCCCGCCGTCACGGACGAGCCGGCCGTCACGGAGCGTCCCGTTGCGGACCAGGTGGGCACCGATCAGCCGGTCATCACGGATCAGCCGGTCGTCACGGATCGGACCGCCGCTTCGGCGGACCGGCCGAACGCCGGCACCGGACCGACCGCGCCGGCTCCGAGCGTGCCGGCTCCGAGCGTGCCGACGGAGGCGGCGGCGACGGTCGCGTCGGCCGCCACCGGACCGGTCACCCCGGAGGGCACGCCGACCGAGGCCGTCCTCGAATCGGTCGCCGTCACCGAGGCGGGCACTGCTCCCGCCCCCGCGACCGGCGGGGCGGCCACCAGGACCGCCACCGGCGAGGCGCGCACCGCACCCGCCACCGGCACCCGTGACAGCTTGGCGGATGCCGCGTCCACGACCAGCAACAGCAAGGCCGCCGGAGCGGCCGAGGAGGAGTTGTCATGACCCAGCCGAAGACCAACCGCATTCCGGCCCCGCTCTACGCCGCCGCCGGCGCCGGGGAGTTGGCCTTCCAGCAGCTACGCAAGCTCCCGACCGTGGTGAGCGAGCTGGGCAACCGGGTCGTCGCCGACGGCACCAAGGTCGCCGCCGAGTGGGGCGGCCGGGCCGTCGTCACCGGAGTCGAGCTGCGGCAGAAGGCCACCGAGACCTTCCGGACGGCCAACCTGACCGCGACCGGCCTGCGTGACAAGGCCACCCCGGCCGAGCTGAACCTGGACAAGCTGCGCGCCGAGCTGGATCTGGAGAAGCTGCGGACCGAGCTGGACCTGGACAAGCTGCGCGGTGCCGCCACCCGCAACGCCGCCGTGGTGCTCGCCGGGGCGCAGGCGGCCCAGGAACGGGCGCTGGCCGCGTACGGCGCGTTGATCGCCCGTGGTGAGCGGGTGGTCGGTGCCGGGGTGCTGGAGGCCGCCGAGACCGTCAACGCCGACATCGAGGCGACCGACGCCACCGTCCCGGCCGGGGCGCAGGCCGTGGCCACCCAGGACCGGACCCCGACCCCGGCGGACGTGGCGCAGGTCGCCCCGGACCACACGCCGACCCCGGCGGACGTGGCCGAGGTCGTCGAGGCCAAGCCGACCGCCGCCAAGGTCACCCGGACCCGGGTCACCAAGGCCACGACCAAGCCGGCCGCTGCCAAGCCGGCGGCGGGCAAGGCCGCTGCCAAGCCCGCTGCCACCGATCCGGCGGCGAAGCAGCCGAAGACCACGAAGCGGACCCGCCCGGCCGCCGAGTGACCGTTGCCGGCACCGGCCCCGGGGGCGTCCTGACGGACGTTTCCGGGGCCGTCGGCATATGCTGGCCGGCATGGCCATCGCCGCGCCGATCTTCGTGTTCCACCTCGTCTACGTGATCGATCTGATCCTGCTCGTGTTCGCCCTGGCTGTGCAGGGCATCTCGCTGGTGCACGCGTTCACCCAGCGCTCGGACGCCTTTCCCGCCATCGGCACCCTCCCCAAGGGTGGCTGGATCGCCATCCTGGCTGTCTGCATGCTGCTCACCCTGCTCGGTTTCGGCGCGCTGAGCATCTTCGGCCTGATCGGCATCGCCGCCGGCCTGATCTACCTGCTGGACGTCCGGGTCGGACTGCGCGACCTGCACGACGGCAAAGGGTTCTGGTGAGGGGTTTCCGCTGGCCGCCACCGCCGGACGGCGGGCCCCGCACCTGGGGCCCCGGCCCCGGCGCACCGCGTACCGGGCGACCCGCCCTGCCGGAACCGGAGACCGAACTGGTCGCCACCCCGCACGACGTACAGCTGGAACGGCTGGTCACCGGCGTCGGTGACCCGGTCACCGTGTTCGCCCACGGGTTCGGCAACGGCATCGCCACCACCCGTCCGTTCGGCAGCGCGGTCACCGGCCGGCGGGTCTTCTTCCAGTTCCGGGGGCACGGCCGCTCCGACGCGCCGCCCGGCCCGTGGAGCTACCTCGACCTGGCCCGTGACCTGCGGGCGGTGGCGGATCTCAGCGGCGCCACCCGGGCGTTCGGGGCCAGCCTCGGCGCGGGCGCGCTCTGCCGGCTGCTCGTCGAGAGCCCGGACCGCTTCGAGAAGCTGGTCTTCCTGCTGCCCGCCGCCCTCGACCGGCCGCGTGGCCCGATCGCCCAGCAACGACTGAGCGACCTGCTCGACGCGGTGGCCGGCGGCGACGCCTCGGCCGTGGCGGACGTGGTCGCCCTGGAGCTGCCGCCGTCGGTACGCAACACCCCGGCAGGTTGGGCGTACCTGCGTCAACGACTCGACCAGCTGCTCCGCGACGGCCTCGCCCCCGGCCTGGCCGACCTGCCGGAACAGTCCCCGCTGCCGGACGCCACCGCCCTGGCCGGGGTGACCGCGCCGGCCCTGGTGATCGGCTGCGTCGGGGACGACCTGCACCCCACCCACATCGCCGCCGAGCTGGCCGCCGCGCTGCCCCACGCCACCCTGCACGTCTACGACCGCCCCGGGTTCGCCTGGACCGATCGCGCCGACGTGCGGGAACGGATCTCCAGCTTCCTCAACGACTGACGTCGTGCCCCGGCGTCGGCAGGTGCGCGGCGCGGACGTCGCGTAACCAACGCTCCACCGGTGCCTCGTCCGGCCGGTCGGGCAGCGGGGTGCGGAGCCGGGCGAAGTCCCGTTCCGCCTCGGCGACCAGCAGCTCCGCCTCGGCCAGCGCGCCGCCCGCGACCCGTTCGCCGAACGCCCGGAACCACGCCGGGTCCGCCAGCCTGATCTCCAGCACGCCGGTGGCGTAGAGGGTCCGCCCCTGGTGCAGCAGCCGGGCCAGGTGCCGGGCATGTTTGGCCGAGCGCCGCCGGCCGCCCACCGTCGAGTCGCGGGTGGTCAGCTTGCGGAACTGCTGACTCGCATACCCGAGGTAGGCGTCGCGGACGCGCGGTGCGCTGAGGAACGCCGACCGGATGGCGATCAGGCGGTCACCGAGGTCCGTGCGGGTCTCGTAGCAGTCGGCGGGCAGCCAGATCAGCTCTGTGGCGGTCGGGTTGCCGCTCAGCGCCAGCCGGGCGTACTTGCCGGCCTCGTGCAGGGTGACGTCCGGGTCGGTGCTGACCACCGACTCCCGGGGTGGCCGCAGGCCGTGGAAGGCCACCGTCGGGGCGGCGAAGACACCGATCCGGTCCACGTCGGAGCCGGGGCCGGCCAGCCCGTAGGCGACCGAGCCGACGATCCCGGAGAGCAACAGGTGCATGTCGGGAGCATGCCGGACGGAACCGTTGCGCGAAACCGGACTTCGGTTGTCAGGTATCGCTGACACCCTCGACGGTATGACGACGACACCGCTGGAAGGAAAGGTCGCGCTGGTGGCCGGCGCGACCCGGGGCGCGGGCCGGCAGATCGCGGTCCAGCTCGGCGCGGCCGGGGCGACGGTCTACGCCACCGGGCGCAGCAGCCGGGCCGGCCGCTCCGAGCTGGACCGCCCGGAGACCATCGAGGAGACCGCCGAGCTGGTCACCGCCGCCGGAGGCACCGGCATCGCGGTACGGGTCGACCACCTGGTGCCCGACCAGGTCCGTGACCTGGTGGCCCGGATCGACGCCGAACAGGGCCGGCTCGACGTGCTGGTCAACGACATCTGGGGCGCCGATCCCATGATCACCTGGGAGAAGCCGGTCTGGGAGCAGCCGCTGGACGCCGGGTTCCGCACCCTGCGGCTGGCGGTGGACACCCACATCATCACCAGCCACTTCGCGCTGCCGCTGCTGATCCGCCGTCCCGGCGGCCTGGTCGTCGAGATCGGCGACGGTACCCGGGCGTACAACGACACGCACTACCGGCTGTCGGTCTTCTACGACCTGGCGAAGGTGTCGGTGACCCGGCTCGCGTACAGCTGGGGGCACGAGCTGGAACCGCACGGGTGCACGGCGGTGGCACTCACCCCCGGCTGGATTCGCTCCGAGGCGATGCTGGAGCACTTCGGGGTGACCGAGCAGACCTGGCGCGACGGCGCGGCGAAGGACCCGCACTTCCTCATCTCGGAGACCCCGGCCTTCGTCGGGCGGGCGGTCGCCGCACTGGCCGCCGCCGAGGACCGGGCCCGTTGGAACCAGGCGTCCGTCTCGGCCGGCGAACTGGCCCAGGTGTACGGCTTCACCGACCTCGACGGCAGCCGGCCGGACGCCTTCCGCTATCTCACCGACGTGGTCGAGACCGACCGGCCCGCCGACGTCACCGGCTACCGCTGACGACTCGTCGGCCCGGTCGCCCGCGTGCCGTCAGCGGGGCGGGTGGTCCGGGTCGACGCCGTAGCGGGCGGCCGTGCGGGCCGCCGCGTCGGCGAGCAGGGCACGCAGTTGCGGTGGGTCGAGCACCTCCACCTCGGGGCCGAGGCCGAGCAGTTGCGGGTACGCCACCTCGACGGACTCGACGGGCAGCCGGGTCACCACCCAGCCCTGCCCGTCGGGTGTGCCGGCGGCGGCCACCGCCTCCTCGTACGCGAAGGGGGTGTCGGCGAGGAAGCGGAGCCGGCGCAGACCGGCGGGGCTGACCCGGACGGTGATCCGTGCGGCGAGCATCTCCCGCAGGAACGCCTCGGCCTGCTCCCGCCAGTAGCCGCCCAGGTCGAAGCCGTCCTCCCGGGTGAAGGTCGCCGGGTCGGCGACGACGTCGCGCACCCGGTCCACCCGGTAGGTGCGCATCGTGTCGCCGACCCGGCCCACGAGATACCAGGTGCCGCTCTTGAGCACCAGCCCGTACGCCTCGACCCGGCGGGTCACCTCCCGGTCGCCGCGCCGGTACCGCAGCGCGACCACCCCGTCCCGCCACACCGCCCGGGCCAGCTCGGTCAGCCAGCGGGGTGGGGCGGACTCGCGGAACCAGCCCGGCACGTCCAGGTGGAACCGCTGGCCGGTCCGTGCCGGGGCGTCGCGCAGGCTCGGTGGCAACGCGGCGAGCACCTTCAGCTCGGCGGACGCCACCGCGTCGGCCAACCCCAGGTCACCGGCGGGGCCGGGCAGGCCGGTGAGGAAGAGCGCCTCCGCCTCGTCCCGGGTCAGCCCGGTCAGCCGGGTCCGGTAGCCGCCGAGCAGCCGGTAACCCCCGGCCCGTCCCCGGTCGGCATAGACCGGCACCCCGGCGGCGGAGAGCGCCAACACGTCCCGGTAGACGGTCCGTTCGGAAACCTCCAGCTCACGGGAGAGTTCGGCGGCGGTCATCGTCTCGCGGGACTGCAACAGCAGCACCAGGGAGATCAACCGGGAGGCGCGCACCCCCGCATCCTGCCGGCCCGACCGGCCGACCGGCACCACCGGGTGCCCGGTGGGGGTGGTCTCCGGCCAGTAGGCTCTGCGGTCGTGAACGGACCCCGTACCATCGCCGCGCCGGTCACCGGCGTCGCCCGCCGCTTCTTCGGCGGTGTGGGCCTGCTCGTGCGTGGCCTCGGCCTCTATGTACGCAGCCCGGGGCTGATGCTGCTCGGCGTGGTGCCGGCGCTGCTGTCCGCCGTGCTCTTCGTCACCGCGTTCGCCACCCTGGTCTACTTCGTGGACGAGTTGGCGGCGTGGGTGACCCCGTTCGCCGACGACTGGTCGGGCACTGCGCGCAGCCTGGTCCGGGTGATCGCCGGGCTGGCCTTCCTCGGGCTGGGCGGGCTGCTCACCGTGGTCGGCTTCACCGCGGTCACCCTGGTCATCGGGGACCCGTTCTACGAGAAGATCTCCGAGCGGGTGGAGGACCGGCTCGGCGGCACCCCGGGCGCGGTGGAGGTGCCGTTCGGGGCGTCGTTGCGGCGCAGCATCGTCGACTCGCTGCGGCTGGTCGGGCTCTCGGTGCTGTTCGGCATCCCGCTCTTCGCGGCCGGTTTCATCCCGGTGGTCGGGCAGACCGTGGTGCCGGTGATCGGCGCGGCGGTGGGTGGCTGGCTGCTCGCCGTGGAGCTGGTCGGGGCGCCGTTCTCCCGGCGCGGGCTGCGGCTGCCGGACCGCCGGGCCAGGTTGAAGGCGGACCGGGCCACCTCGCTCGGCTTCGGCGTGGCGGTCTTCCTCTGCTTCCTGATCCCGCTGGGCGCGGTGCTGGTCATGCCGGCCGCCGTGGCCGGGGCCGCGCTGCTCGCCCGCCGGTCGCTGGGCCAGCACATCGACGAGAGCTGAGCCGGCGGTCGGCCGACGGCGTGACCATGGTGGGCGGCCCGCCGTCGCGGTCGGGCCTCTCAGCGCAGTTCGTGCAGGCAGGACCAGCCGGACGCCACCGGTCGGTAGCCGAGGCGGAGGTTGATCGCCAGCATCGGCGCGTTGGCCTCGTCGTTCGAGGTGTAGGCCGTCTGTACCCCGCGGCCGGCGGCCCGGTGTAGCGCGGCCTGCTTGGTCAGCCGGGCCAGCCCCCGGCCCCGGTATTCCGGCCGGGTCGCGGTGAAGTCGGACCACATCCGGTCGCCGTCCCGCTTGACCAGGCTGAGCGCGACCAACGCGCCGTCCATCTCGGCGACCGTGCTGGCGTCCCGGTCCAGACCCGGGTTGTCCCAGGACGCGAACCGCCAGTAGGAGTAGCTGGTCGCATCCACCGGCACGTCCCCCGGCTCGTCCGTGGCGGCGGCCACGTCGAGAAGATAGATCTGGTACGGATCGAGTCCGGTGATCGGGAGCAGGCGAACCCCGGCGGGTGGCTCGGGCATCGGCGGAGCCTGGTGGAGGTCGAGCGCCGAGTAGCGCAGCTCCCGGCTCGGGATGAACCCGTGCCGACGGGCGTACGGCAGCGAGTCGGTCTGCGCCCAGGTCCGTACCCGGCGGGCGCGGAGGGACCTCAGGTGTGCCAGGGCGGTGGTGAGCAGCGCCGTTCCGGTGCCCCGGCCCCGATGCTCCGGGTGCACGTGCAGGGTGGAGATCTCCCCGAAGTCCGGCTCCGAGGTCTCGACGTTCCGGTATGCCGAGGCCCAGCCGACGACCTGCCCGTCCGTCTCGGCGACCCAGGCGGCCCAGTCCTCGCCGTCCGGTGGTTGGGCGATCATCTGTCGGGTCGACGCGACGCCCCGCACCAGGTACGGATGGACCAGCGACCGCAGCGCCACCACCCCCGGCGCGTCGTCCGGTCGAGCGGTACGGATCAGCACCCGCGCCACCCCGCCCCCGGTCGCCGCACTCCGGCGTCGGGCGGCATGCTGGTGGGACGACACGATGGGGCAAGGTCAGACATGCCCGCGAGCGTAGGCACCCGTCGAACCGGCTGCCACAGCTTTTCGCCCCTCGCCGCCGCAATCCAACTCTGAGTGACATCGGCCCCTGCTGCCGAGGGCGGTCACTCTCCGCGATTGCCAGTCCACCCCCCTCATGTCACCTTCAGCCCCTTTGCTCTGCTGCCCTGGGCGCGACGGGCGACTGAGCTGGTGAGTTCGGCTCGGCGGTGTGGTCGGTTGTCACGCCAACCGGTTACTCCCGGTGCCTGTCGCCTGGGTGGCAGCAGAGCAAAGGGGTCGAGTGGGTTGAGGTGGGGTCGACGGCTCTGTCGCTCAGAGTAATGGGGCAGGGCTGCGGGTCGGCTGCTGCCCGCCAGGCGGGTGCACCCGTTCCTGGGGGCCGGCCCCGGCCCCGGGAGCAGGAGCGACGGGGTCAGGACCAGCAAGGTCAGGCGGACTGCCGGATCACCAGCTCGGTCGGCAACACCACCGCCCGCTCGACCTCCGCGCCATCGGCGAGGGCCAGCAGCAGCCGGGTCATCTTCCGGCCCAGCTCGACGATCGGCTGCCGCACGGTGGTCAGCGGCGGCTCGGTGTAGGCGGCCGTCTCGATGTCGTCGAAGCCGATCACCGCGACGTCCTCCGGCACCCGCCGTCCCGCCTCGTGCAGCGTTCGTAGGGCGGCGTGCGCCATCAGGTCGGAGGCGGCGAAGACCGCGTCCAGATCGGGGTACGCGGCGAGCAGCCGACGCATCGCCGTGGTCCCCGACTCGCGGGTGAAGTCGCCGTACTCGATCATCTGCGGCAGGCCGGCGGCGACCACGGTGTCCCGGTAGCCGGCGAGCCGTTCGATGCCGGCGACCATGTCCTGCGGGCCGGCGATGGTGGCGATCCGGCGGCGACCGTTGCTGATCAGGTAACGGGTCGCCGCGGCCACCCCGCCGATGTGGTCCACGTCGATGTAGGGCACGTCGGCCGCGTCCAGCGGTCGGCCGCTGCACACCACCGGTATCCCCAGCCGGGCGAGCCGACCGGGCAGCGGGTCCTCCCCGTGCAGCGAGGCGAAGAGCACCCCGTCGACGTGCCGGCCGGTGGTGTATCGGGTGACCCGGTCGTGCCCGGCGGGCGAGCCGGCCAGCATCAGCACCAGCTGCTTGTCGGCCGCCTCCAACTCCTGGGCCGCGCCCCGGATGAGCCCGGGGAAGACCTGGTCGTCGGAGAAGACCCGGGTGGCGACCTCCGGCAGCACCAGGGCGATCGAGTCGGTCCGCTGGGTGACCAGGCTGCGGGCGGCCAGGTTCGGCACGTACCCCAGCTCGGCCACCGCCCGACGGACCGCCTCCTGGATCGGCTCGGCGACCGTGGTGGAGCCGTTCACCACCCGGGACACCGTCGCCCGGGACACGCCGGCCTGCCGGGCGACCGCCTCCAGGGTGGGTCGCTGTGCCGCCGTCATACCCGTTACCACCGCCTCGTCACAGCCCGTTCCGGGAGATCACCTCCTGGTACCACCGGGCGCTCGACTTCGGGGTGCGCCGCTGGTTCAGGTAGTCGACGTGGACGATCCCGAACCGCTTCCGATAGCCCTCGGCCCACTCGAAGTTGTCCAGCAACGACCATACGAGATAGCCGCGCAGGTCGACTCCGCGGGAGATGGCCTCGTGCGCGGCCCGCAGGTGCCCGTCCAGGTAGGCGATCCGGTCGTTGTCGGCGATCCGGCCCGACCCCTCGGGTGCCAGGCTGGCGGCGTCGTCCGGGAACGCGCCACCGTTCTCGGTGATCATCAGCGGCAGCCCGGGGTAGTCGGTGCCGATCCGCACCAGCAACCGGGTCAGCCCGGCCGGCTCGATCTGCCAGCCCATGTCGCTCACCGGGCCGGTGGCCGGCAGGAACTCCACCGCCCCCTCGGTGCCCGGGTAGGCGCTGCTGCCACCCCCGTCCGGGCGGCCCGCGACATAGGTCGGCGAGTAGTAGTTGATCCCGAGCAGGTCCAGCGGCGCGGCGATGATCTTCTCATCGCCGTCCCGGACGAACGTGGGCTCGACCATCCGGGCGACGTGTTCGAGCACGTCGGCCGGGTAGCCGGCCCCGGTCAGCGGGTCCAGGAAGATCCGGTTCTGGAGGCCGTCGACGAGGCGTACCGCGGCGGCGTCGGCGGCGCTGCCCGGGTCGGCCGGCGCGACGTCCGCCGGGTTGAGGGTGATCCCGACGGTCCGCGCGCCCGCCGCCCGCAGCGCCCGCGCCGCCAGCCCGTGCCCCAGCAACAGATGGTGTACGGCCCGGAAGGCCGCCCCGGCGTCCTGCTCGCCGGGAGCGTGCACCCCGTTGCCGTAACCGAGGTACGCCGAGCACCACGGCTCGTTGAGCGTCGTCCAGGTGCGCACCCGGTCCCCGAGCCGGGAGTGCACCGCGAGGGCGTAGTCGGCGAAGTGCTCGGCGGTCTCCCGGCTGGCCCAGCCACCCCGGTCCTGCAACGCCTGGGGCAGGTCCCAGTGGTAGAGCGTGATGATCGGGTCGATGCCCCGGTCGAGCAGCGCATCGGTCAACCGGTCGTAGAAGTCCAGCCCGCGCGGGTTGACCGGGCCGGTGCCGTCCGGCCTGATCCGGGGCCAGGCCACCGAGAACCGGTACGCGGCCAGCCCCAGCTCCGCCATCAGCGCCACGTCGTCGGCGTACCGGTGGTAGTGGTCGCAGGCGACGTCACCGGTGTGCCCGGCGAACACCTTGCCCGGCGTACGGCTGAAGGTGTCCCAGATGGACTCGCCGCGACCGTCGTCGCGGGCCGCGCCCTCGATCTGGTACGCGGCGGTCGCCGCGCCCCACACGAAGTTCTCGGGGAACCGAAGCTCGCTCACGCGGCATTCTCCTTCTTCGCGACTGCGGGGCTCGCAGGATCGGCGCTCACGCTTTGACCGCACCTTCCATGATGCCGCCGATGATCTGGCGGCCGAACACGACGAACACCAGCAGCAACGGCAGCGTGGCGATCGCCGTGCCGGTGAACACCTGCGACATGTCCTGGTAGTAACCGTCGGAGAGGGCCCGCAGCGACAACTGCACGGTCGGGTTCTCCGGATCGTTGAGCACAGCGTACGGCCAGAGGAAGTCGTTCCAGGTGGTCATGAACGTGAGCAGGCCGAGTACGGCGGCGGCGGGCCGCAGTGCGGGCAGCACCACGTTCCAGTAGATCCGCAGCGTGTGGCAGCCGTCGACCCGGGCCGCCTCGATCAGCTCGGTGCTGACCGCCTGGGCCGCGTACTGGCGCATCATGAACACGCCGAACCCGGTGACCAGGGCCGGGACGATCACCGCCGGCAGCCGGTCGTTCCAGTTCAGCTTGGTCATCAGCAGATAGAGCGGGATCACCCCGAGCTGGGTGGGCACCATCATGGTGGCGACGATGACCATGAGCAGCGCGTTGCGTCCCCGGAACCGCAGCTTGGCGAAGGCGAATCCGGCCAGGGTGGAGAAGAGCACCACCGAGAAGGTGACGCTGACCGCGACGATCGTGGAGTTGACCAGGCCGGTGAGGAAGTGCGCGTCGGGGTTGGCGAAGAGTCGGGAGATGTTCGTGCCGAGGTTGCCGCCCGGGGTGAGCGGCGGCGGCACCTGGCCCATCGCGTCGCTGCTGCGGCTGGCCACCACGAACATCCAGTAGATCGGGAAGATCGACAGCAGGGCGGTGAGCGCCAGCGCCGGGTAGGTGAGCCGGCCGGCCGACCAGATCCGGGTCATCGGTCCCCCTTGCGCGCGCCGCCACCGAGCCGGCGCAGGATCAGTACGTTGATCGCGGCGACCACCGCGATCAGGGCGAAGAGCAGCCAGGCGACGGCCGAGCCGTAGCCGAAGTTGTAGTGCGGGGCGAAGGCGTTCTCGAACATGTACATGGTCACCGTCTGGGACTCCCGCAACGGCCCGCCCCGGATCGCGTTGGTGCCGGAGTTGAACAGCCGGGGTTCGGTGAACAGTTGCAGCCCACCGATGGTGGAGATGATCACCGCAAAGATGATCGTGGGCTTGAGCAGTGGCACGGTGATCGACCAGAACTGCCGGGCCCGGCCGGCCCCGTCGATGGAGGCGGACTCGTACAGGTCGCGTGGGATGGCCTGCATGGCGGCCAGGAAGATCAGCGCGTTGTAGCCGGTCCACCGCCAGTCGACCATGGCGGAGATCGCCGTCCAGGCGGCGAAGCGGTTGGCCTTCCAGTCGATCGCGTCGATGCCGACCAGGTCGAGCAGCCAGTTGATCATGCCGAACTCGCGGCCGAAGAGCACCGCGAAGACGATCGCCACCGCCGCCGTCGAGGTGACGTTCGGCACCAGCACCGCCATCCGCCAGGTGGTCCGCGCCCGCAGCCGCCGGTTGAGCAGGTTGGCCAGCCACAGGGCGGCGAGCAGTTGCGGCACCGTGGAGATGACGAAGATGCCGAGGGTGTTCACCACCGAGTGCCAGAAGTCGGCGTCGGCCAGCAGTTGGGTGTAGTTCTGCGTGCCGATGAAGGTCGGGTCCACCCCCAGCAGGTCCCAGTCGTGCAGCGACACCCAGAACGTGTAGACCAGCGGATAGGCCCCGAAGATCGCGAAGAGCAGAAAGAACGGCGTCACGTACAGATAGGGGGAGTACCTGACGTCGAGCCGGGCCAGCCGGTGCTCCCGTGCCGGCCCCCTGCCCCGGGCCTTGGCCGCCCTCGGCGGCCGACCCTCAACCTGAACAACCATCTCCCGCGTGCTCCCTCTCTCCCTGACCCGCCCGACCTCTGTCCGCCCGACCTGTCCCGCGCGACCGGCCCGCCCGCGCCCGCTCTGTGCCGCGAGCCGCTGTCCGCCCCGCCGCCCGCCCGGATCGCGCGGCGCGGTGGGAGCGGGCAGCGGCCCGCCGGGGGGCGATGGTGCGGTGTCCCGGTGTGGGTGACCCCGCCACATCGCCCCCACGCGGTCGGGGAGGGTTACTTGGCGGCGGCCTTGCGGGCGTTGTTGGTGGCGTCGGTCCAGCCCTGGGCGGGGTTGCGCTGGCCCAGTTCGACGGTGCGGACGGCGTTCTCCACCTCGGTCCGGACGGCCTGGTTCTTGGGGCCCATGTAGACCGGCTTGAGGCTCTTGGCGCCGGCGGCGAAGATCTTGCCGACCGGGGCGTCGGAGAAGTACGCGTTCGTCGAGTTGACGATCGCCGGGTCGTCCAGCGCCTGCGGGGACGACGGCAGCGGCCCCTTCTCCTGGAACGCGCCGATCTGGCCCTTGGCGCTGGTCAGGAACCTGGCCAACGCGATCGCCTCGGCCTGGTGCCGGCTCTGCTTCGGCACCGCCAGGTAGGAGCCACCCCAGTTGCCGCCGCTGCCGGGCACCTGGGCGATGTCCCACTTGCCCTTGGCGTCCGGGCCGGCGTTGCCCTCGATCACCCCGGTCATCCAGGCCGGGCAGGCGATGGTGGCGAACTTCGCCTGCTTGAAGGCCGACACCCACTCCTCGGACCATGCCCCGTACCGGCCGGAGAGTCCGGAGTCGATGATGTCGACGGTGGTGTCGTACGCCTGGCGTACCGCCGGGTTGCTGTCGACCACCAGCTTGTCGGTGGTGTCGTAGTAGCTGTAGCCGGTGGTGTTGCCGGCGGTCTGCAACAGGATGGTGTTGAAGGTGTTGGTGGCGGCGTCCAGGAAGGCCGCGCCGGTGTTCTTCGCCGTGAACTGCTCGCCGACCCGTACGTAGTCCTGCCAGGTGGGCCAGAGCTTGGACACGGCGTCCCGGTCGACGGGCAGGCCGGCGGCGGCGAAGAGGTCCTTGCGGTAGCAGATCGCCATCCCGCCGACGTCGGTGCCGAGGCCGATGAGCTGCTTGCCGTCGGCGGTCAGCCCGCCGTTCCACTTCCACTCCAGGAAGTTGCCCTTGAGGTCGGCGGCGCCGTGGTCGAGCAGGTTGACGAAGTTCTGCGGGTTGGCCTTGTACTCGACCAGCAGCCCCTCCTCGATGGCGACCACGTCACCGGCGCCCTTGCCGGCGGCGAGCCACTGGGTGAGCTTGGGGGAGTACTCGTCGAGGTTGCCGCCGGTGCCCCGCTCCACGATCTTGACGCCGGGGTGGTCGGCCTCGTACTGCCGGTAGAGCTTCTCGTAGCCGAACTGGCCGAACACGTCGACGGTCAGCGTGACCGGCCCGCCGTCGGCGGCTTCGTCGCCGCCGCCGCAGGCGGTGGTGGAGAGCAGCGCGCTGGTGGCCACCAGCGCGATCGCCGCGAGGCGGCGGCGGGAAAAGACACCCATGGGTCGGACCCCTCTCAGGTCGGGTGGTGGTGGGGTGTGGACCTGCGTATGAGCGGGCCGCGAGGGTCGCCGGCCCGGATTCGATCTCGATGAGAGAGCGCTCTCACGACAGGGTGGTAGGTCGATGGACTCCTGTCAAGAGAGCGCTCTCTCGAAACTCGCCGGAACGCCGGGAGCGGCCGTCCCACCGGCAACGCCGGGAGGGGTCGCGTCCCGCCCCGGGAACGCCGGGAGCGGCCGTCCCCGGTGGGACGGCCGCTCCCGATGTGCGGTAGCGGTGGTGCGCGGACCTCAGCCCACGCGCAGGCCCTCCAGGAGGGAACGGTCCCCCGCCACCCCGAGGGTGTCGAAGCTGACCCGGCCCCAGAGTGCCAGCAGCAGGTCGCTGGCCGAGCCGGTGACCTGCACCCGGGCGTGGTGGTCGTCGTGCCCGAAGACCGTCGCGGTGTCCAGCAGGGCCACCCCCTCGCCGCGCATCCGCAGGTACCAGTCCTGGGCGGCGTCGGTCGCGGTCAGGTGCACCACCCCCTGCCACTGCCCCCGGTTGCGCCGACGACCGGACGGCAGCCAGGTGTCCAGCACCTCGCTCACCCCGTCGGCGGCGAGCTTCGTCTCGATCGGGTCACCGGCGGCGATGGCGAGCTGGGCGTCCCACCGGTGCACCGCCGTCTCGTGCGCCATCCGGCGCGACCAGAAACCCGTCTTCTTCGGCTGCGGCGCCCAGTTCCACGCCGGTGCCTCCGGGTCGAGCGCGTCGAAGAGGGTCATCAGCCGGTCGTACTCGTGCTGCCAGAGCTGGAGCGGGGTCAGCCCGGCGGGCAGGTCGACGGTGTCGTCGCGGCTGGCCGGCTGCGCGGTGTCGCCGGTGCCGGCGACGGAGTGCACCCAGTGGTAGAGGCCGGCGAGGTGCAGGGTCAGGTCCGCCACCGTCCACCCCGGGCAGGACAGCACAGGTGTCTCCGGCGGGGCCTCGGCCACGGCTGCGGCGAATGCCGGGCCGTCGACCCGGAGCGCTCCGGTCCAGAAGTCCTTCGTGGCGTGCAGTCTGCTCATCGCAATCCTCCCCGGGGTGACCCGGCGACCAGTGGGTGCCGTGGCTACCCCTCAGCCTAGGGTGAAAGGCGTGTCAGACGTCTACGCCAAACCGACAACGAGCGCCGAACCCGCCGATCCGGCCGTCCTGGCGGGCTACACCACCCTGCGTCTCGGTGGCCCCGCCGCCCGGTTGGAGACCGCCACCAGCGCCGACGAGATCGTCCGCCGGGTCCGCGAGGCGCACCGCCGCGACGAACCGGTGCTGGTCCTGGCCGGTGGCAGCAACGTGGTCGTCGGGGACGCCGGCTTCCCCGGCACCGTCGTGCTGGTCCGGTCGCGGGGGTTCACCGTGGTCGCCGAGGACACCGACACCGTCACCGTACGGGTCGAAGCCGGCGAGCCCTGGGACGACCTGGTCGCCGCCACCGTCGGTAACGGCTGGTCCGGTCTGGAGTGCCTCTCCGGCATCCCCGGCTCGGCCGGTGCCACCCCGATCCAGAACGTCGGCGCGTACGGGCAGGAGGTCGCCGAGCGGATCACCGGCGTCCAGGTGTACGACCGCGCCGAGGACCGGCTGACCACCGTCGCCGCGGCGGACTGCGGGTTCGCCTACCGGGGGAGCATCTTCAAGTACAGCGACCGCTGGGTGGTGCTCTCCGTCGACTTCCGGCTGGACCGCTCACCGCTGTCCGGGCCGGTCCGCTACACCGAGCTGGCCCGCGCGCTCGGGGTCGAGGTCGGCGACCGGGTGCCGCTGGCCGCCGCCCGGGACACCGTGCTGACGCTGCGCGCCGGCAAGGGCATGGTGCTCGACGCCACCGACCCGGACACCTGGTCGGTCGGCTCGTTCTTCACCAACCCGGTGCTCGACCGGGCGGCGTACGAGCTGCTGCGCGAGCGCGCCGCCGACCTCGGCGAACCACCCTCCTGGCCCTGCCCGGGCGACCTGGTGAAGGTGAGCGCCGCCTGGCTGATCGACAAGGCCGGCTTCGCCAAGGGGCATCCCGGACCCGGTGGCACCGCCATCTCCGGCAAGCACACGCTGGCTCTGACCAATCACAGCGGCACCGCCCGTACCGCCGACCTGATCGCCCTCGCCCGCGAGATCCGCGACGGCGTGCACACCCGCTTCGGCGTCCCCCTCCACCCCGAACCCGTCCTCATCACCTGCACCATCTGACCCACCCCACCCCACCCTGATCCCCACCAGGCCGCGCCTCGCCCTGTCCCGTCCTGTCCCGTCCTGTCCCGTCCCGCCCGGTGATCAAGAGGTTTACGTCATCCTCGGCCGCTTTCATGACGTAAACCTCTTGATCATCGCGCTCACCCCGCCCGAACAGGCGCACTGGCCGAGCTGGGGTGGGGTTGGTGGCGTGATCAAGAGGTTTACGTCAGTTTTCGGCGGGATGTTGACCTGAACCTCTTGATCATCGGGGCGGGGCGGGGCGGGGCAGGGCAGGGGCAGGGGCAGGGGCGGGGTGAAGTGGGGCGGGGTTGGGTGGGGAGCTAAGGGTGGGGGTGGAGGGGCGGGTGGGTCAGGTGGGGGCGATGGTTTGCCAGGGGAGGGTCAGCTCGCCGTGACGCCAGCGGGGTGGGCCGTCGAGGATGGGCCAGCCGGTGGAACTGAGGGCGGTGACGGCGGCCAGCCAGCGTTGGCGGGGGCCGAACGGGGCGTAGCCGGCGGCGGAGTGCCAGGCGTCGTCCAGGGCGCGCAGCAGGGCGTGGATGCGTTCCCCGGGGACGTTGCGGTGGATCAGCGCCTTCGGCAGGCGTTCGGCCAACTGGGCCGGGCGCTCCAGGGTGGTCAGTCGGGCGGCCAGGGTGAGGGTGTGGGGGCCGTCCGCGTCGATCAGCAGCCAGCCGCCCAGCCGGCCCAACTCGTCGCACGTCCCCTCGACCAGCACCCCGCCCGGGGCGAGCCGGTCGGTGACCGTCCGCCAGGCGTCGGCGACCTCGCTCTCGTCGTACTGGCGTAGCACGTTGAACGCCCGGACCAGGGTGGGACGCAAGCCGGCCAGCTCGAAGCCGCCCCGGGCGAAGGTCAGCCCCGGGGGATCGGCGGCGGGCGCGGCGGCGGCCACCCGTACCGGATCGATCTCCAGCCCGACCACCCGGACATCGGCGCGGACCCGGGCGGCCAACCGGCCTCGCAGCTCGACGGCGGTGACCGGGGTGGTGCCGTAACCGAGGTCCACCACCAGCGGGTCGGCTGCTGCCCGCAACCGGTCGCCGCAGGTCTCGACGAGCCAGTTGTCGACCCGGCGGAGCCGGTTCGGGTTCGTCGTCCCCCGGGTCACCACCCCCAACGGCCGGTGCCGGTCGCGGTCAGCCACAGCCGGCCACCGCCCACTCCGGCCGGCGGCACCAGCCGTGCCGGATCATCGCCCGACCCGGTCGGGTAGGCCGGGTCGGGTCACTGGCTGACCCGGTGCACCTTGTGCTGGGCGGCCTGGGCCAGCGGGCGGACCACCAACCGGTCCACGTTGACGTGATGCGGGAGGGTGGCGCACCAGGTGATGCACTCGGCGACGTCCTCGGCCACCAGCGGCTGCGCCACCCCGGTGTAGGTAGCGTCGGCCTTTGCGGCGTCCCCGCCGAACCGGTTCAGGCTGAACTCGTCCGTCCGGACCATCCCGGGATCGATCTCGACGACCCGGACCGGCCGGCCGCACAGCTCCAGCCGCAGGGTGCCCGCCACGGCGGTCTGCGCGTGCTTGGCCGCACTGTAGCCGCCGCCGCCCTCGTACACGGTGAAGCCGGCGGTGGACGAGACCACCACGATGGTCCCGGCGCCGGAGCGCTCCAGGGCCGGCAGCAGGGCCTGGGTGACCCGGAGCGTGCCGAGCACGTTCACGTCGTACATCCACTGCCAGTCGGCCACCGAGCCGCTCTCCACCGGGTCCAGGCCGCGTGCGCCACCGGCGTTGTTGACCAGCACGGTGACCGGTCCGGGGGCGTCGGCGGCGGCCCGGGCCAGCCCGGCCACCGACTCGTCCGAGGTGACGTCGCAGGCCACAGCGGTGGCGCTGCCACCGGCCGCGGTGATGTCGGCGACCAGACCGGCGAGCCGGTCGGCGCGGCGGGCGGCGACGAGCACGTGGAAACCGGCGGCGGCGAGCCGGCGGGCGGTGGCCGCGCCGATCCCGCTGGACGCCCCGGTGACGATCGCGACAGAGGTCATCCGGCCATTCTCACCCCGACCGCGCGGCCGGGACCCGGGGCCCCGGTGATGAGGTCCGTCACCCCGGCGACCCGGGGCGACGCATTTCCGAAGCCCGATGGGGAAGATGACACCCGGCGTTCGGGTTGACCGAGGAGGCGCCGGTCGTGCGGGACGGCATCAACCGTGACAGAGGGAGCGGACGTGGCGGATCAGCACACCGGCGTCGGTCGGCAGCGAGGCGCCCTGCCGTGGCCCCGGCCCCGCCGGATCGCCACCCTGTCGGTGCACACCTCGCCGCTGCACCAACCGGGCACCGGCGACGCGGGCGGCATGAACGTCTACATCCTGGAGGTCGCCCGTCGGCTCGCCGAGGCCAACGTCGAGGTGGAGATCTTCACCCGGGCCACCTCGGGTGACCTGCCCCCGGTGGTGGAGATGGCACCCGGCGTACATGTCCGGCACGTCACCTCGGGCCCGCTGGAGGGGCTGACCAAGGAGGAGTTGCCCGGCCAGCTCTGCGCCTTCACCGCCGGGGTGCTGCGCGCCGAGGCGGCCCGCCCGCCCGGTCACTACGACCTGATCCACTCGCACTACTGGCTCTCCGGGCAGGTCGGCTGGCTGGCCAAGGAGCGCTGGGGGGTGCCGCTGGTGCACACCGCGCACACCCTGGCCAAGGTGAAGAACGCCCAGCTCGCCGCCGGTGACCGGCCGGAGCCGAAGGCCCGGGTGATCGGTGAGGAGCAGGTGGTCGCCGAGGCCGACCGGCTGGTGGCGAACACCCGGGTGGAGGCGACCGACCTGATCGACCGCTATGCCGCCGACCCGGCCCGGGTCGCGGTCGTCGAACCCGGGGTGGACCTGGACCGGTTCCGCCCCGCCGCCGGGGACCGGGCCGCGGCGACCCGCGCCGCCCGCCACCGGCTGGGCCTGCCCACCAACGGGTACGTCGTCGCGTTCGTCGGCCGGATCCAGCCGCTGAAGGCACCCGACGTGCTGGTCCGCGCGGTCGCCGCGTTGCGCGAGCGGGACCCGGAGCTCGCCGAAGAGTTGACCGTGGTGATCTGCGGTGGCCCGAGCGGCAGCGGCCTGGACCGGCCCACCTCGTTGATCGAGCTGGCCGGCTCGCTGGGTGTCGCCGACCGGGTCCGCTTCCTGCCGCCGCGCACCGGGGACGACCTGCCCGCTCTCTACCGGGCCGCCGACCTGGTGGCGGTGCCCTCACACAACGAGTCCTTCGGCCTGGTGGCCCTGGAGGCGCAGGCCTGCGGTACCCCGGTGGTCGCCGCCGCCGTCGGTGGCCTGGTCACCGCCGTTCGGGACCAGGTCAGCGGCGTGCTCGTGCACGGCCACGATCCGACCGACTGGGCCCGTACGCTGGCCCGGCTGCTCCCGGACCGGTCGGCCCGGGAGGCGTTGGGCCGGGGCGCCGCCCGGCACGCCCGGAGCTTCTCCTGGGAGCGCACCGTCTCCGGCCTGCTCGCCGTCTACGGTGAGGCGGTCACCGGGCACCGGGAGCGGTTGGCGGCCCGGCTGGCCGAGGGGCCGGCGCTCACCGGCTCCTGGTGACCGGGTTGCCGGCCCGGCGTCATCCGGTGGGCCCGTCGCCCCGGCCGTAGAGTGGGTCCGATGAGCGCGAAGAGCGAGCTGGCGGCCCTGATCGAGTCGTTCTGCACCGAGCGGGAGCTGGAGTGGGAGGCCACCGGCGAGGGTTCGTACGCGGTCACCCTGCCCGGCACCCACAAGCTCAAGACGATCTGCAACCTGATCGTCGGCGAGCACGCGCTGTGGGTCGAGGCGTTCGTGATGCGCCAGCCCGACGAGCGGCGCGAGGAGCTGTGGGCGTGGCTGCTGCAGCGCAACGCCCGGATGTACGGCGTCGCGTTCTCGATCGACGCGGTCGGGGACGTCTATCTCACCGGCCGGGTCAACCCGGCCGGTGTCGACGCCGACGAGTTGGACCGCCTGTTCGGGGCGGTGCTCAGCTATGCCGACGAGTCCTTCGACACCATGTTGGAGATCGGTTTCGGCAGTTCCATCCGCCGGGAGTGGGAGTGGCGGGTCAAGCGGGGCGAGTCGACCGCGAACCTCGCCGCCTTCGCTCACCTGTTCACCCCGTCCGCCGGAGGTTCGGACCGGTCCTGACGGGTATGCCGCACCGCTGCGGTGCGGCAGTGTGGGACCCGCCGCAGGCCGAGGACGGACCGTCGAGGAGCGTGTCATGGCTCAGCGGAACAGCTCAGGTCGCGGCGCGACGGCGACCAGGACCACGCGTCAGGCCGGCAACCAGACCCCGAACACGCCGGGCATCTCCGAGTCGGAGATCTCCCGGATGAGGGTCGACGACATCCGGGGTCAGTTGCGCCGCCGGGGAGTCTCCGGGATCTCCGCGCTACGCAAGCCGGAACTGGTGAAGACGCTCGCGCGGACGTTGCGCTCGGAGGGCCGGGCCGGCGGCGCCGCCCGCCGCGGCACCGGCCCGTCCGGCCGGGCACCCGCCAGGAAGACCGGTGCCGGTCAGGGCACCTCGGCCCGGCGGGGTACGTCGGCACGGGCCAAGGCGGCTCCGGCCCCGGCACGCAAGGCCACCTCCACCGCCGCCCGGCGGCCGGCGGCCTCGTCCTCCCGGGCGAAGGCGGCTCCCTCCCGGGCGAAGGCGACGCCGACCGTACTGGCGAAGGCGACCGTCCCGTCCCGGACGAAGACGTCGGCGTCCTCCCGGGCGAAGGCGACGGCGGCGTCCCGGTCGGGACGGGCGGCCCTGTCGCGGCCGGGAGCGAAGGCGGCACCGGCAAAGGCCGCCAGCCGCGCATCGGGCGTCCGGACCGGGCGCTCCACTTCCCGGTCGGTACGGTCCTCGCAGCTCATCTCGTCCCCGGCGGACCGGCCGGAACGTCCCGGGCGCAGCCTGGTCACCACCAACCACGAGGTGATCCGGAACTGGGCCGCGGCCCGGGGGGCGAAGCCGGCCACCATCGTCGGCACCGAGCGGGACGGCCGGCCGGGTGTGCTCACCTTCGACCTGCCGGGTTACCGGGAGAGCCGGCAGATGCGGGTGGTCAGCTGGGACGACTGGTTCCGGACGTTCGACAGCCGCAAGCTGAACCTGATCTTCCAGGAGCAGTTGCGGGACGGCCGGCAGAGCAACTTCTTCCGGACCGAATCACCCGATCGGGAAGACGGTTGAGGGGTTTGCGGGAATGGCTGCCGGGTAGCCGCATGTTGGCAGTCACGAGGCCCGGAACGGCATCACCGCAGCTGGGAAGGCCGGTGTTGTGACCGGCGGAACAGTGTTCGCGGGTTGAATCCGGAATCCGGGCGAACTAACTTTATTGCACCGCGTCACGCTCGGAAACGTTCGGGGGAGCGGCGGATCGATCAGATCCGTGCACCGGGCGAGACGCACATCGGGTGGAGCACGCCGTTGGGGGACGGTGCCACCCGGGAACCGGCGGCGCGAGCGGGCGACGCTTACGGGGGTGAGGGTCGCCCGCCGCCGCCGGGCAGGCGGTACGAGCGCCCACCGCGACTTTCGGTCGTCGGTGGGCGCTCTGCCGTTGCCGGTCCTTCCGTGGGCGCGCCGCGCCGGGCCCGGGTGGGCAGGTAGCGCCGAGCCGTGCGCCGGGTGGGCGGGCGTCGTACTCAGGCGGGGGTGCGGGCCGGGACCGGCTCGGCGGGTGCGGTCGCGGCGGCCTCGGCCGACTGGGGCGGCGGCGGCTGGACGGCGGTGACCGGCACGGTCGGCGCGGTGGGACGGGTCAGTTGGCTCGCCCGGCGTTCCCGGGCCGGCCCGGAGAGCAGGTGGGCGACCGCGGTCGCCGCGCCGATCGCGGCGCAACCCAGCCAGAGCGTGCCGTTGCCGACATGCTCCCGGACCACCCCGCCGAGCACCGGGGCGACCGCGCCGGCCACCTGCCAGGAGAGCGAGAAGACGCCCTGGTAGCGGCCCCGTAGCTCGGCCGGGGAGAGCTCGGCGATCAGGGTGGCGTTGGACGGGGAGTTGAGCATCTCGCCGAGCGTCCAGATCAGCACGGTGAGACCGAAGAACCAGGCGGCGTCGGCGAACGCGGTCAGCCCGAAACCGATGCCCATCACCACCGAGGCGAGGGCCAGCACGTGCGACCGGCTCCGCCCCCGGATCAGCCGGGGGACGAAGAGTTGGCCCGCCACGATCAGCACCCCGTTGAGCGCGATCACCGAACCGTAGGTGGCCGGGGACAGCCCGGCGTCACCCATCGCGATCGGCAGCATCGAGATGTGCTGGAGGAAGACCAGCGCACCGAACAGGTTGAGCACCACGAATCCCAGGAACACCCGGTCGGCGGCGATGGTGCGCAGCGCGCCCGCCCGGGGCGGCCCACCCGTCGCACCCTTGACGGCGCCGGTCGTCGGAGCGCGTCGGGTCTCACCGACCCGGACGAAGATGATCAGCGCGGTGGCCAGGGTGGTGACCGCGTCGACCACGAAGAGCAGCAGGTAGCCGGCCTCGGCGGCGAGCCCGGCGAGCACGGCGGCGCAGGCGAAGCCCAGGTTGATCGCCCAGTAGTTGAGCGAGAACGCCCGCAGCCGGTCCCGTTCCGGCACCACGTCGACCATCATGGCCCCGAAGGCCGGCCTCGCCGCCTCGGCGAACATGCCGAGCAGCAGCGCGCCCACCGCCACCGTCCAGAGCGGCCGGGCGAAGCCGAGGGCCAGCATCATGGTGGCCGCGCCCAGGTGGGCGGTGAGCAGGGTGGGCCGCCGTCCCCACCGGTCGGCCAGGGTGCCGCCGACGGTGGTGCCCACCGCCCCACCGACCCCCCACAGGCCGATCACCAGGCCGGCCTGGGCGGCGGAGAAGTCGCGCGCCTGGGTCAGGTAGATGGCGAGGAAGATCAGCACGAACGATCCGAGCCGGTTGATCAGGGTGCCGGTCCAGAGGTACCAGAAGGTCCTCGGTAGTCCACCGGTGGTGTCCCGGAACCATCCCCGTACCGTCCGCACGCCCGCGCCCCCACTCAGGTAATGACCGCTGCCCTTGAAGCGCCTTACAACCTAGTTCCGGGGTCCGACACCGGTCACCCGTTTTTCCACGTGGTGGTCGTCACCACCACTGCCCGCGTGTCCCCGCGCCGGGTGCGGCAGGATGATCGGCATGACTGCGAGCGAGGGACCCACCGTCGGGACGCTGGTCCTGCTGCGGCACGGCGAGAGCGACTGGAACGCGAAGAACCTCTTCACCGGCTGGGTCGACGTCGACCTGACGGCCAAGGGTGAGGCCGAGGCGCGTCGCGGCGGCGAGTTGCTGCGGGAGCACGGCCTGCTGCCGGACGTGGTGCACACCAGCGTGATGCGCCGGGCGATCCGCACCGCCGAGCTGGCGCTGAACGCCGCCGACCGGCACTGGATCGCGGTGCGCCGGTCGTGGCGGCTCAACGAGCGGCACTACGGCGCCCTGCAGGGCAAGAACAAGAAGCAGACCCTGGACGAGTACGGCGAGGAGCAGTTCATGCTCTGGCGTCGCTCGTACGACACCCCGCCGCCGCCGATCGCCGACGACGACGAGTTCTCCCAGGTCGGTGACCCGCGTTACGCGCTGCTGCCCACCGAGCTGATGCCGCGTACCGAGTGCCTGCAGGACGTGGTGCAGCGGATGCTCCCGTACTGGTACGACTCGATCGTGCCGGACATCCTCGCCGGCCGGACGGTGCTGGTGGCCGCGCACGGCAACTCGCTGCGCGCCCTGGTCAAGCACCTCGACCAGATCTCGGACACCGCGATCGCCAAGCTGAACATCCCCACCGGCATCCCGCTGCGCTACGACCTCGACCCGCAGCTGCGCCCGATCACCCTGGGCGGGGCCTACCTCGACCCGACCGCCGCCAAGGAGGCCGCCGCCGCGGTCGCCAACCAGGGCCGCTGAGCCGCACGGAAGGGCTCCCCGTCAGCGGATGAACCCGCTGCCGGGGAGCCCTTCCTCGGTATCGGCCCGGTCGGGCCCGCGGCCGGGCTGCGTCGGCCCGGCGCGCTGTCGCCCGTCCCGGCCGGCGGGCGTGCGCTATCGGCGTCCTCCGTGCGCCCCCGGCCGTCCTCCGGTGCGCTACCGGACCACCCGGTCCGGCGGGCGCCACCGGCCGTCCCCCGGTCCGGGCGTGCTGCCGGCCGCCGGTTTCAGCCTGCGGCGGGGACGGTCTCGCCGGTGATCAGGTAGACCACCCGCTCGCCGGCGTTCACCGCGTGGTCGGCGAACCGCTCGTAGAACCGGCCGAGCAGGGTGGCGTCGATGGCGGTCTCCACCCCGTACGGCCACCCGTCGCCGAGCAGCACGCCGAACAGGCTCTTGTGCAGGTCGTCCATCACGTCGTCGTCGCGGTCCAACTCGGCGGCGATGTCGGCGTCGGGGCTGGCCAGCACCTTGCCGATCTTCTCGGCCATCCGGTCGGCGACCGACGCCATGTCGGTGAAGACCGGACGCAGCTCGGCCGGTACGGCCGGGGACGGGTGCCGCCGCAGCGCGGTCTTCGCCACGTGGTCGGCCAGGTCGCCCATCCGCTCCAGGTCGGCCGCGACGTGCAGGGCGGTGATCATCGCGCGCAGGTCGGAGGCGACCGGCGCCTGTCGGGCGAGCAGGTCACAGACCCGCTCCTCGACGTGTTGGTAGAGGTCGTCGATCTCGGCGTCCCGCGCGATCACGGCCTCGGACGCCTCGCGGTCGGCGGTGAGCAGGCCGCGGGTGGCCTGGCGCATCGCGGCGCGCACCCCCTCCGCCATGTCCACCAGCAGTTGGCTGACAATCTGCAGGTCGGCCCGGAACTCGTCGCGCATCGTCACTTCCTGGGGTCGGTGCCGCCGGCGGCCCGAAGGATCGCCGACGTACGGGTTGAGCAGGTGCGCGACCCACCGTAGGCGGGGGCGACGGACCGCAGATGAACCCGGGTGAACGACGCGGGGCCCGGGAGTGAATTTCTCCCAAAGCGAGTGTGGTTCGTCCTGTTATGGGCGATAGCCAGGTGAACAATGACCCTACGATCGCCGGGTGGAATGGGCGGTGGCGATCGTGGTGGCCCTGGGGACCGGACTGGTCGCCGGGCTGCTGCTGTCGCGACCCGTCCACGACTGGCGGCGTCGTGCGGCGTCGTCCGGGAGCGAGGGCTCCCGTTGGAACCTGGGGAGGCGTGCGATTCCCGACGACCAGTCCGGCGGGCTGACCGGGCTCGGCCGCAAGACCATCGACTCGCTCCGCGCCGGTGTCGTGGTGCTCGGCCCGGACGACGTGCCGGTGCTGGTGAACCCGGCCGCCCGGGCGATGGGACTGCTCCGTACCGGCGCCACTCCCGGCTCCATCGCGGCCCATCCGTTGATCCGTACCCTCGCCGGGCAGGTCCGGCGGACCGGGGTGCGGCGCGAGATCGAGCTGGACCTGCCCCGGGGCCGCGACAACGCCGGGGAGAACCCGCTCGGCGTGCACCTGCGGGCGATGGGCATCGGCGGCGGGTACATCGCCGTCGAAGCCGCCGACGTCACCGAGTCGCACCGGCTGGCCCGGGTGCGGCGGGACTTCGTGGCCAACGTCAGCCACGAGCTGAAGACCCCGATCGGGGCGTTGCAGCTGCTCGCCGAGGCGCTCGTCGACGCCACCGAACCGGCCGACGGGGCACCCGACCTCTCCGAGGACATGCTGGCCGCCCGCCGGTTCGCCGAGCGCATCCAGCACGAGTCGACCCGGCTCGGCCGGCTGGTCCAGGAGTTGCTGGAGCTGACCCGGCTCCAGGGCGCCGAGCCGCAACCCGCGCCGGAGCCCGTCGCGGTCGACTGGGTGATCGCCGAGGTGCTCGACCGGACCCGTACCTCGGCCGCCGCGCGCCGCGTCCAGGTGGTCACCGACGGGCAGCGGGGGCTGACCGCGTACGGCAGCGACAGTCAGCTCGCCACCGCCGTGTCCAACCTGGTGGAGAACGCGATCACCTACTCCGGCGAGGACACCACCGTCCGGGTCAGCACCCGGGCGGACGACGACCACGTCACGGTCTCCGTCACCGACCAGGGCATCGGCATCGCCCCCACCGACGTCGACCGGATCTTCGAGCGGTTCTACCGGGCCGACCAGGCCCGCTCCCGCGCCACCGGTGGCACCGGCCTCGGCCTGGCCATCGTCAAACACATCGCCAGCAACCATGGCGGCCGGGTGGAGGTGGCGAGCACTCTGGGAGGGGGTTCGACATTCACCCTCCGGCTACCCGCCGGCCCGCCGGACGCCCTGGAGACGATACTGCCGTCGGCTGGGATCGAGCCCGGCCCGGCCGAACTGCGCCGGGCCTGACCGTAGGAAAGGAAACACCCCGTTGAGCCGCGTACTGGTGGTCGAGGACGAGGAGTCGTTCTCCGACGCCTTGTCGTACATGCTCCGCAAGGAGGGTTTCGAGGTCTCCGTCGCCGCGACGGGCACCTCCGCCCTCACCGAGTTCGACCGGACCGGCGCGGACATCGTGCTGCTCGACCTGATGCTCCCGGAGATGTCCGGGACGGAGGTCTGCCGGCAGTTGCGACAGCGCTCGCACGTGCCGATCATCATGGTGACCGCCCGGGACAGCGAGATCGACAAGGTGGTCGGGCTGGAGATCGGCGCCGACGACTACGTCACCAAGCCGTACTCGCCCCGGGAGCTGGTGGCCCGGATCCGGGCGGTGCTGCGCCGGCAGAGCCCCGAGGTGACCGAGTCGGGTGCGCCGACGCTGGCCGCCGGCCCGGTCCGGATGGACATCGAACGGCACGTGGTGACCGTCGACGGGACGACCGTGCAGCTCCCGCTCAAGGAGTTCGAGCTGCTGGAGCTGCTGCTGCGCAACGCAGGCCGGGTGCTCACCCGGGGGCAGCTCATCGACCGGGTCTGGGGCGCCGACTACGTCGGTGACACCAAGACCCTGGACGTGCACGTCAAGCGGCTGCGTTCCAAGATCGAACCGGAGCCGTCGGCGCCCCGGTTCATCGTCACCGTGCGCGGGCTGGGCTACAAGTTCGAGCCGTAGGCCGGCGGCGCACGGCGCTCACCCCTGCGGGCTGGCCGGGTGCGGGGCGATCTGACCCTGACCCAGCCGGGCCGCGCACAGCTCGGCCAGCCTCGCGTACGCGGGCGCGCCGATCAGCGCGGTCAGCTCCGGGCCGTACGACAGGTACATCGCCTCGGTGCCGACGTGCGCGTCGGTGGAGGAGGTGCACCACCAGTCCAGGTCGTGCCCGCCGGAGCCCCAGCCCCGCCGGTCGAACTCGGCCAGCGTCGAGACCAGCACCTTGGTGTCGTCGGGCCGGGTGGTCCACTCCTGGTCGCGACGGATCGGCAGTTGCCAGCAGACGTCCGGCTTGTATTCCAGCGGGTGCACCCCGTCGCGCAGCGCCTGGCCGTGCAGGGCGCACCCGCCCCCACCGGGGAAGTCGGCGTCGTTGAGGAACACGCACGGGGCGTCCTCGCCCCGGGTGGCGGTACGCCGGGCCGGGTTCTTGCCGTCGACGGTGTCGGTCTCGGTCCAGTTCTTCGTACCCCGGCGGAAGTGCTGCCAGGTCTGCGGGGTGAGCCGCTTGACGGCCGCCCGGACCCGCTTCTCGTCGTCGGCATCGGTGAAGAACGCGCCGTGCGAGCAGCAGCCGTCGGCGGCCCGGCCGGCGACGATGCCGTGGCAGCCCCGGCCGAAGACGCACGTCCAACGGGACAGCAGCCAGGTGAGGTCGGCGCGGACCAGGTGCCGCCCGTCGGCCGGGTCGACGAACTCGATCCACTCCCGGGGGAAGTCCAGCTCCACCTCCCGGCTGCGCGGGTCGCCGGGGTCGTCCACCAGCACGTGCAGCTCCACCTGGCTCGTCACCCGGACCAGCGTACGCGCGCGCGGTGCGGCCGGCCGGCGTGCCGCCGAAACACGGTGGCCCTAGGGTCTTTCTCATGCGGCTGGGTGTGCTCGACGTCGGTTCCAACACGGTTCATCTGCTGGTGGTCGACGCCCACCACGGCGCGCACCCGTGGGCGGCGCACTCCGAGAAGGTGGTGCTGCGGCTGGCCGAGCAGATCGGCCCGGACGGCGCGCTCACCCGGGCCGGCGCGGACGGGTTGGTCGGGGCGGTCGGCGCGGCGCGCGCGTCGGCCACCGCGCTGGCCGCCGACGACCTGCTGGCCTTCGCGACCAGCGCGGTGCGCGACGCCACCAACGCCGCCGAGGTGCTGACCCGGGTCCGCGAGGAGACCGGCGTACGGCTGGAGGTGCTCTCCGGTGCGGACGAGGCGCGGGCGACATTCCTCGCGGTCCGGCGGTGGTTCGGCTGGTCGGCGGGGCGGCTGCTGGCGATGGACATCGGCGGCGGGTCGTTGGAGCTGGCGGCCGGCATCGACGAGGACCCGGAGGTGGCGGTGTCGCTGCCGCTGGGGGCCGGCCGGTTGAGCCGGGACCGGCTGCACGTCGACCCGTCGGGGTCGACGCCGCCGACCGCCGAGGCCGTGGAGGAGCTGCGGGAGTACGTCGACGCGCAGCTCGACCCGGTGGTGGAGAAGCTGTCCGGGGTGGGCTGGGACCGCCCGGTGGCCAGCTCCAAGACGTTCCGGACGCTGGCCCGGCTGGCCGGGGCGGCCCCCTCCTCGGCGGGCCTGTGGGCCCGGCGCGGCCTCACCCGGACCGGGGTGCGGCAGGTGCTGGGGTTCGTCCGGCACATCCCACCGGCCAAGCTCTCCGAGCTGGAGGGGGTGAGCGCCGGCCGGGCCCACCAACTGCTGGCCGGCGCGGTGGTGGCCGAGGCGGTGCTGCGCCGGTTCGACGTGCCGGCGGTGGACATCTGCCCGTGGGCGCTGCGTGAGGGCGTCATCCTCAGACGGTTGGATCAGCTGGAACCGATGTGACGTACGCCGGTCGTTGCGCGGCTTTTGCGGTTGCTCGTCCGGAACTGTGGTGGCGAGCCAAGCTACCCTCGGGGATGTGACTTCCCGCGTCCCGGTGCTTCTGTCCAGTTCCTCGGTCTTTCCTGAACGGACCGCGGCGGCGTTCCAACTCGCCGCGGCACTCGGCTACGACGGGGTCGAGGTGATGGTCTGGACCGACGCCGTCAGCCAGGACGCGGGCGCGCTGCGCGGTCTCGCCGCGCACTACGGCGTCCCGGTGCTGTCGGTGCACGCCCCCTGCCTGCTGGTCACCCAGCGGGTGTGGAGCCCCGACCCGTGGGAGCGGCTGCGCCGGGCCGCCGAGCTGGCCGACACGCTGGAGGCGCCGACGGTGGTGGTGCACCCGCCGTTCACCTGGCAGCGTGACTACGCCCGGACCTTCGCTGACGGGCTGGACACCGTCGCCGCCCGGTTCGACGGGGTGCATTTCGCGGTGGAGAACATGTACCCGGTACGAATGGCCGGGCGGCAGTTCGTCCCGTATGCGCCCGGCTGGGACCCGACGGAGGTCGGCTACCGCGCCTACACCCTCGACCTGTCGCACAGTGCCGCGTCGCACAGCGACCCGCTGGCGATGGCCGACCGGATGGGTGCCGGCCTGGCCCACGTCCACCTCGGTGACGGCACCGGCGAGGGGCGTGACGAGCACCTGGTGCCCGGCCGGGGCACCCAACCTTGCGCCGCACTGCTCCGCTCCCTGGCCGGGCGCGGCTTCACCGGCTCGGTGGCGGTGGAGGTGACCACCCGGGGCGCCAAGAGCCGCGCCGTCCGCGAGGCCGACCTGCGCGAGTCCCTCGCCTTCGCCCGCGCCCACCTCACCGCCCCCACCCCCCTCAACGCCTGACCCCCGGCCCGCGCTCGCCCCGGCTCCGTCCGTGCTCGCCCCGGCTCGCCCCGGCTCCGTCCGCGCTCGCCCCGGTGATCAAGAGGTTTGCGTCATGTTCGGGCGCAGATTTGACGTAAACCTCTTGATCAACTCGTCCGGGGCGGGGCGGGGCGGGGCGGGGGGTGGGGTGGGGTTAGGGGACTGGGGTGAGGGTGGGGGATTCGGTGGCGGCGCGTTTGCGGGCGCGGTGGGCGGCGACGTGGGAGCGGGTGGCGCAGCGCTCCGAGCAGAACCGGCGACAGCAGTTGGACGAGGTGTCCAGGTAGACGTTGCCGCAGCGTTCGTCGGCGCAGACCCCGAACCGGGCGCTGCCGTACTCGCAGAGCCACACCGACAGGCCCCACGCCGCGCCGGCCAGGTATTCCGCGCTGACCGAGGCACCCCGGCTGGTCACGTGCATGTGCCAGTCGCTGGAGTCGTGACCCGAGATGCGCGGCTGCACCGGGAACGCCTCCAGCATGGCGTTGAGTTCGGCCACCGCCTGGGTGTCGCGCCCCGAGGTGCCGTACTCGAAGACGTCCCGCAGCCGCTTCTGGGCCCGCCGGAAGATCGCCAGGTCCCGATCGGCGACCTCGTCGCGCATCCACGCGTTGTCGTCCGGAAAGAGGGCCCGCAGGTCGTCGAGGTCGTCCAGGTGGGCGTTGACGAGGTCAACGCCGGTCCTGGCGTACGCGTCGAAGTTCACCCGACCAACGGTAGACGACTCACGGGGCACGCGGCGCGTCGATGTAGTGCGGCAGGAAGCGCGCGTAACCGTCAGTGATCAGACTTTCGCTCTCCCGGATGCCGACCCCGGCCGACTCGCCGTCGACGATCCAGCTGCCCAGCACCATCCGACCCCCGTCGAACTGCGGCAACGGCCGGAATTCCTGATAGCAGAAGCCCTCGTCGCCATAGATCCCCGGATTGCTGATCTCCGTGTCGCCGGTGACGATGCGTACCGAGCCGCCCTCCCGGCCGAGCAGTGGCTTCGCCACGTACTCCGCCATCCCGCGCGGCGAGTCCAGATAGGCCGGGAGCAGGTACTCGTGCCCCGGATACAGCTCCCAGAGCACGGCCAGCAGCGCCTTGTTCGACAGCAGCAGTTTCCAGGCCGGCTCGATCCAGGTGGTCGGGGTGCCCGGGTCGAGCGCCGGCCGGCCGTACGGCTCGGCCAGCATCCACTCCCACGGGTAGAGCTTGAAGCAGGTGGTGACCGGCTGGTCGGCGGCGTCGACGAAGCGCCGGCCGTCCCACCCGACGTGCTGGATCGGCAGCAGCGTCACGTCCAGTCCGGCCTGCCGGGCCGTCTCGGCCAGGTAGCCGGCGGTGATCTGGTCCTCGCCGGACTCCTCCTCGTTGGACCAGCACACGTGCACCCGCCGGTCGTGCAGCCCGGCGCCGATCTTGGCCCACGCCCCGACCAGCCGCTCGTGCAGGCTGTTCCACTGGTCGGCGTCGGGGCGGGTCTCCTCCAGCCAGTACCACTGGACGATGCTCGCCTCGACCAGGGCGGTCGGGGTGTCGGCGTTGTACTCCAGCAGTTTCGGCGGCCACGAGCCGTCGTAGGCGAGGTCGAACCGGCCGTACAGGGTGGGTGGGCGTTCGTGCAGGGACCGGGCCACCGCCTGCGCCGCCCAGGCCGGGATGCCGAACTCGGCGTACCGGCCACGGGCCACCACGTGTTCGGCGGCGGCCACCGACATCCGGTGCAGCTCCTCGGTCGCCTCCTCCAGCCGCAGCACCTCGTCGAGGTCGAAGGCGTACGCGGCGGACTCGTCCCAGTACGACATGATCTCGCCGTCGGGCAGCTCGGTGTCGACGTACACCAGGCCCTGGGTGCGGATCACCGAGTCGAAGTCCGGGCGGGGGGTGACCCGCTCCCGGCGCACCGTCAGCCGCCGCAGGAGGCGAGATGGGTGCCGAAGCCGCCGCGGTCCGGCAGCGCGCCGGCCACCGGGTCGGGTGCCGCGGCCCGGGGATCGATGCCGACGGTCGGCACCTGCATGGCGAGTGCCACGGTGTCCCCGCCGCCGACCGGCCCGAGGGCGCAGTCGTCATCGTCGTCGTCGGAGGTGAGGTTGCAGCCGGAGAGGGCCAGCGCCAGCGCGGTGAGCGCGCCGAGCTGCACGGAGGCCGACCGCAGCCGGCGGCGGGGGTGTCGTTCCACGCTCATGGTTGTAACTGATCCACGCCACCGGCGCGCCCCCGGACCGGGGCCCGTGATGCGGTTGGAACCTCCCGGTGCGGTCCGGCCGCCGCCGGGCGCGGTCACACCCCCGGGCGATACGCTCGGCTCATGCTCCGTTCCGTCATTCTTGCCGCCTCCCGGTCATCCCAGGTCGAGCGGCTCGTCGCGACGGCCCCGCTCACCCGGGACGTCGTCCGCCGGTTCGTCGCCGGCACCGGCACCGACGACGCGTTGCGCGCGACCCGCGAACTCGTCGCCGACGGCCTCACGGTCACCCTCGACAATCTCGGCGAGGACACCGTCACCCCCGACCAGGCCACCGCCACCCGGGACGAGTACCTCGCCCTGCTGCGGGGGCTCGCCGCCGCCGGGCTCACCCCGGCCGCCGAGGTGAGCGTGAAACTCTCCGCCCTCGGCCAACGCTTCGACGCGCAGCTGGCGTACGACAACGTGCGGGCGATCTGCGTGGCGGCCGACCAGGCGGGCACCACGGTCACCCTGGACATGGAGGACCACACCACCACCGACTCGACCCTGGACACGCTGCTCAAGCTGCGCAAGGACCACCCGTCGACCGGGGCGGTGCTCCAGGCCTACCTGCGGCGGACCGAGTCGGACTGCCGGGAACTGGCCGGCGTCGGCTCCCGGGTACGGCTGTGCAAGGGCGCGTACGCCGAGCCGGAGTCGGTGGCCTACCAGTCGGCCCGCGAGGTGGACAAGTCGTACGTGCGCTGCCTCAACGTGCTGATGTCCGGGGCCGGCTACCCGATGCTGGCCACCCACGACCCGCGCCTGATCGCCATCGGCGAGGACCGGGCCCGCTGGTTCGACCGGGGGCCGGACGAGTTCGAGTTCCAGATGCTGTACGGCATCCGTCCCGAGGAGCAGGCCCGGCTGGCCGGCGAGGGCTACACGGTGCGCACCTACCTGCCGTACGGGGAGGACTGGTACGGCTACCTGATGCGCCGTCTCGCCGAGCGTCCCGCGAACCTGGTCTTCTTCGGCCGGGCCCTGGCCTCCAAGAAGTGAGCCGCTCGGGGGCGACCCCGGCGCAGTGAACCGACGGGTGCCGGTCGCGCCGGGCCGGGGCGGGTCGCCGCGCGGGTGACTCTGGAGGGATCGCCCCGATTCGTCGTACTCTTCGCCGGTGACCGAGGACGCCCCGCGCCGTCGCCCACGGTGGCCGCGGCGGACGGCGCTCGCGGTGGCCCTGTCCCTGCTCGTCTGCGGTCTGCCGGCGGTGCTGCTGGCCGACGCCGCCGAGCGCGGTGCCGACCGTCCGGCGGCGGCCCGTCCGGCGGCCGGCCGGGCCGACCCGGCGGACCCGGTCGACCAGGCTGGCCAGGCTGCCCCGGCCGGCCGGGCGGCCCGCCTCGGCCGGGACCTCGCGGCCCAGCTCGACCGGCAGGCCGTGGCCCTGCGGCGCGGTGACCGCGCCGGCTTCCTGGCGATCGCCGACCGGCCCGCCCGCCCCGATCTGGCCCGCCGGTACGCGGCCCTGCGGGCGCTGCGGGTGAGGGTGTGGCGGGCCGAGCCGGAGGGGCCGCCCACCGCCGTCGCCGGGCAGCCCGGCCGGTGGCGGCAACCGGTCACCTTCCGCTACTGCCTCGTCGTGCCGGACTGCCGGCCCGACCCGGTGCGGGTCCAGACCCGGTGGCGCGAGTCGGGGGACACCCCCGTCCTGGTCGCCGTCGAGGAGTCCCGGGCGGGGCGGACCGGACCGCGTCCCTGGGAGGTCAGCGAGCTGGTCACCGCCGTCGGCCCCCGGAGCGTGGTGGCCACCACCCCGGCCTACCGGGGTCGGCTGCCGGGGCTGCTGGCCGGGGCCGAGGCGGCGGCGCAGGTCGCCGACCGGTTCGCGGTCGCGGGTCCGCCCCCGGACCGGTACCGGATCTTCTACGCCGGCCGGGCCGAGTGGCGTCGCTGGTACGGCGGCGGCCGACCCCGGTGGACCGCCGGGTACGCGGTGACCGTCGGCGACGGGCGGCACGAGGTGGTGCTCAACGCCGCCGCGCTCACCGCCAGCGGCCCCGACGAGCTGCTCCGGCACGAGCTGGCCCATGCCGCCTCGCTGCCTGCGGCGGGCTGGCGGGGCGGGCCGACCTGGTGGCTGGTGGAGGGGTTGGCCGAGTACGCCGCCACCGACCACGCCCCGGTCGACCGCTACGAGGGGCTGGACCAGGTGCACCGGTTCGTCGCCGCCGGCTGGGACGGTCGGCTCGCCGCCCTCGCCCCGGCCGACGACGCCCCGGCCGACCGGGCGGGTGCCGCCTACGGCATCGGCTACCTGGCCGTCCGGCACCTCGTCGACCGGTACGGCGAGCAGCGCGTCCGGGACTTCTTCCGGGCGGCGCTGTCCGGGGGCCGTGCCGTCGAGGAGGCGTCCGCGCAGGTCTTCGGCGAGCCGTGGCAACCGTTGCACGACGAGTGCGTCGCCTACGTCCGGGCCCGGGCCTGACCGGCGTCCGGGGGGAGGACGCCAGGTCACGACCGGGTGAACGGGGCTCCGGGCACTATCAGTTGTGGGAAGGGATCGCGCAGGTCACAGCCGCCCCGCTACCGTACTGGTAACACGCGCGTTGCCGGCCCGTACGGGAGCTCCGTCGGGTGGCGCGCGCCGGGCATGGGATGGGTCGGGTGAGCCATGGCCGGGTCGCAGTCCTCCGACGGTCGGCTGTCGGACGTCAGGTTCCTCACGGTCGCCGAGGTCGCCGCAGTGATGCGGGTGTCCAAGATGACGGTCTATCGCCTGGTGCACAGCGGTGAACTCACCGCCGTGCGGGTGGGCCGCTCGTTCCGGGTGCCCGAGCACGCCGTGCACGACTATCTGCGCGGGGCGTTCCAGGAGACCGCCTGACCTCGCCGATCGCGACGTAACGGGCATCGACGGGGGCGCGTTGGTCCTGCTGACGCTCTCCGGCTACCCTGGAGCCGATCCTGACCGTGCGCCGGTGTGCCCCGCCGCCACCAGACTGGTCCAGGTCCGTTGTCCGCAGAGCGGCCACCGGCGTCACCATCTCGACGCCGGGAGTCCGCGCCGAACGTTGCATTGAAAGGCTGTCGTATGGGCTCGGTGGTCAAGAAGCGCCGCAAGCGCATGGCTAAGAAGAAGCACCGCAAGCTGCTGCGCAAGACCCGCGTCCAGCGTCGCCGTCTCGGTAAGTGACCGACGCCGGGTCACCACCCGGCGTCCGGCACCACTTGCCAACTGTCGACCCCCGGAGGCTCAGGTGATCAGGCCGCGGACATCCCGGCTCGATCCCACCTGCCGGTCAGGGCGTGCGCGATGACCCCCGGTGGCACCCCAGGTGCTCCGGGGGTCGTCGTCGTCACCGGGGTCGGTCGCTACCTGGGGGCGCACGTCGCCGCCCGGCTCGCCGCCGACCCGCGCATCGAACGGGTGATCGGCGTCGACCCGGCCGCCCCCGGCCCCGAGTTCACCGACCTGCTCGGCCGGGTGGAACGCATCCGGCTGGACCTCGACTCCCTCGGGGGGCTGCTGGCCGACCTCGACGTCGACGCCGTGGTCCACCTGGCCCTGGCCACCGCCCCCGACCCGCAGCAGGGCGGCCGGTCGGGGATGAAGGAACAGAACGTCATCGGCACCATGCAGCTGCTCGCCGCCTGCCAGCGGGCGCCCCGGCTGCGCAAGCTGGTGGTCCGCTCGTCGACCGCCGCCTACGGCGCGTCCTTCCGCGACCCGGCGGTCTTCACCGAGGAGACCGAGCCCCGCGAGGTGCCGCGCGGCGGTTTCGGCCGCGACATCCTCGACATCGAGGGGTATGTGCGGGGCTTCCGCCGCCGTCGGCCCGACGTGACCGCGACGGTGCTGCGCTTCGCCCCGTTCATCGGCTCGACCGCCGACACCACGCTCACCCGCTACCTCTCCCAGCCGGTGGTGCCCACCGTCTTCGGCCGCGATCCGCGGCTCCAGTTCGTGCACTTCGACGACGCCCTCGAAGTGCTGCACCGGTCCATCGCCGAGGACCATCCGGGCACGTACAACGTCGCCGGGCCGGGGGTGCTCTCGCTGTCCCAGGCGATCCGCCGGGCCGGCCGGGTAGCCGTGCCGGTGTGGGAGCCGGGGCTGTCCGGGGCCGCCGCGCTCGCCCGTAACCTCGGCTTCGGCCGCTACGGCCTCGACCAGGTCGACCTGATCGTGCACGGCCGGGTGGTCGACACCAGCCGACTGACCCGGGAGTACGGCTTCACCCCGCGCTCCACCGCCGTCGCGTTCGACGACTTCATCCGCGCCCACCACGGTGGTGTCGTGGTCAGCCGGGACCAGCTCGCCGCGGCCGAGCAGTTGGTGCTGGAGAGCATCCGTCAGGTCCGTGCCGCCGTCCGGGAACGTACGTGACCGAGCAGAACGGCCACCGTCGGCTCACCACGGCACCCGTACCCGCCCCGTCGTCCCGGAACGGGGCGCGACCCGATCCGGCTGTCCCCGATCTGGCTGTCGCTGACCGGGTGCGGCCCGCTCCGGCCGTCGCTGGCCCCTCGGTGGCGGACCGGTCCGGTGACCAGTGGGACCGTCGGGTCGCCTCCGGTCTGGCGTTCCTGCGCCGCCGCCTCTCCGGCCAGTACGAGGTGGACGAGTTCGGGTTCGACCCGGAGCTGACCGGGGCGATCTTCCACCCGCTGCTGCGGCTGCTCTACCGCGACTGGTTCCGCACCGAGGTGACCGGCCTGGAGCACGTGCCCACCGACGGGGCCGGCCTGGTGGTCGGCAACCACTCCGGCACGGTGGCCCTGGACGCGCTGATCCTCTCCGCCGCCCTGCACGACCAGCATCCCGCCCGCCGCTACCTGCGGTTGCTCGGCGCGGACCTGGTCTTCCGGATGCCGGTGGTCTCCGAGTTGGCCCGCAAGACCGGCGGCACGGTGGCCTGCAACCTGGACGCCGAGCGACTGCTCGGCAACGGCGAGCTGGTGGGGGTCTTCCCGGAGGGTTTCAAGGGCATCGGCAAGCTCTACTCCGACCGCTACAAGCTGCAACGCTTCGGCCGGGGCGGCTTCGTCTCGGCGGCGCTGCGCACCGGCACCCCGATCGTTCCGGTCGCCATCGTCGGCGGCGAGGAGATCTATCCGATGCTGGCCGACATCAAGCCGCTGGCCCGGCTGCTCAAGCTGCCCTACTTCCCGGTCACGCCGACGTTCCCCCTGCTGGGGCCGCTGGGCATGGTGCCGTTGCCGAGCAAGTGGCTGATCGAGTTCTGCCCGCCGATCCCGACCGCCCACCTGACCGACTCGGCGGACGACCCGCTGGTCGTGTTCAACCTCGCCGACCAGGTCCGCGAGACCATCCAGCAGACCCTGCACCAGCTGCTGGAACGCCGCCCCGACCCGTTCGGCCCCTGACCGCCCCCGGTCGGCACCTGCCCGGGCAGGTGCCGACCCTGAGGTGACCCTGCGCCGACCCTGCGGTGACGCCGGCGGTGTGGCGATCCGGGCCGGGCTGCGGCCCGAGGCGGCCCGGGTCAGGCCGGGCGTCGGCGTCGGTGCAGCACCCGGCCGGCGGAGACCGCGCCGGCCAACAGCCCGAGCGCAGCCGTCGACGGTACGGCGATCCGGGCGGCCCGGCGGCCGGTGCGGAAGTCACGAACCTCCCAGCCCCGTTCCCGGGCGGTCCGCAGCAATGCGCCGTCCGGGTTGACCGCCACGGCCCGGCCCACCGCGTCGAGCATCGGCAGGTCGTTGCGGGAGTCGCTGTAGGCGGCGCAGCGGGCCAGGTCCAGTCCTTCGACCGTGGCGAGCTGGGTGACCGCGTCGGCCTTGGCCGGCCCGTGCATCAGCTCACCCACCAGCCGACCGGTGTAGGCGCCGTCGACCACCTCGGCGACCGTGCCGATCGCGCCGGTCAGACCGAGCCGGGCGGCGATCACCCGGCCGATCTCCACCGGCGCGGCGCTGACCAACCAGACCCGCTGGCCGGCGTCGAGGTGGTGCTGGGCGAGCCGACGGGTGCCGGCCCAGATCCTCGGTGCCATCAACTCGTCGAAGATCTCCTCGGCCAGCCGTTCGACGTCACCGACCCGCCAGCCCTGGACGAACGCGAGGGCGGCCTGTCTGGCCTGCGACATGTCGCCGGCGTGCTCGGTGGCCAGCAACCGGAACCGGGCCTGCTGCCAGGCGAACCGGGCCAGGTCACCGGTGGTGAAGTGGCGGCGGGCGGCGAGCCCACGGGCGAACCAGTAGATCGATGCGCCCTGCATCATGGTGTTGTCGATGTCGAAGAACGCGGCGGCGCGGGAGTCCGCCGGTGCGGGCCCGGGCGCCGGCGTCGCGTCCGCCCAGCCGGCGGTGTGCCCGTGGACGTCGGTGCTGACAGTGACCTTTCGGGTGCTGGCCATCGCACCTCCTCCCGCGCCGACGAGTCGGCCTCCGTCGACGAGCCTAGTCGGGCCCGGGCACCGGCCGGCCGGTCCACGCAGGAACTGTGGCGTGCGGCTCCGCCGCCGCTCAGCGGCCGATCGGGCAGCCGGCCGGGATGGGGCCGAGGGCGTCGCTGCCGACCGGGGTGGGCAGCGTGCAGGCGATCGCGGCGCGCAGCGCGTCGGAGCGCTTGCGGATCGCGTCAAGCAGGGCGAGGGACTGCCGGGTGCGTTCCCGCTCGGCGGAGCCGGCCCCGTCGAGCAGGCCAGCTACCGCCCGGCGCTGCCCGCTGACGAAGGTGTTCACCGCGTCCAGCGCCGCCGGATCGGTGTGCTGCGCGGCCCCGGTGGTGAGCAGCCGTACGCCCTGCCGGGTGTCGGCGTCCATGTCGTCGAGCACCGCGCTGAATCCGGTCGCGTCGTCGCGGAGCGTGGCTGCCTCGTCGAGCCGGGTCCGGGCGAAGTCGAGGAAGAGTTGCCCCCGGCCGAGGTCCGAGTCGGCCAGGGCGAGCTGGGCCCGTTCGGTGGAGCGCTTCATGCCGTAGAGGGCGTCGCCCGGTACCGCGTTCTCGCTGGCGGCGGAGATGCCGGAGACGGCGACCGCCCCGGCCGCGATGCCGACCAGGATGGCGCCCCGGGCCCGGGCCCGGCGGGCGGTCGCCCCACCCAGCAGCGAACTCCGGCCGGTGGCCTGCGGCGCGGAGTCGACAACCGGGTCGGCGGCGTGCTCCCGTTCGGCGGCGGCCACCAGCATGGCCCGCAGGCCGGCGCGGAACTCGACGTCCACCTGGACGTCGGGTCGTTCGGCGACGAGTCGCTGCCCGACCGCCACGAGCCTGGTGAGCTGGTCGTCGGCGCGGGACCTGACGTGATGGCGTCGACCGCCGTTGGCCTCGTCGAGAAGCTGGGCGAAGCGTACGGCCCGACGACGGGAGAAAAGGTCGCTGTCCACCGCAGGCACCCCCTATCGCTGGTCACGGCCGGTCGGCCGCGGTGGTTCCCAGCGACCGGCGGCGGCGTGCACCGTCGTACCAGGGTCATGGTCGGCGGCGCTGCTCCGGATCGGGACGGATCCGGGGGCGCCGGGACAACCACCGGCCGCACCCGGAGAAACGCTCCGTGCCGGGCACCGGTTACGGGGCGGCCGGTAGCGAAATCACGAAGAGTGATCGTTACCGCAGGTCAGGGCTGGAAACCGTCCGGTAGCAGACGGGCCAACGCGCGGACCGCGCGGTACTGCAACGCCTTGATCGCTCCCTCGTTCTTGCCCATCGCCCGGGCCGTCTCCGCCACCGAGAGGCCCTGGAGGAAGCGGAGCACGATGCACTCCTGCTGTTCCGGGTTGAGCCGGGTGACGGCGGTGAGCAGGGCGACGTTGGTGATGTGTTCGACCACCGCCGCCTCGGGGCTGCCCTCCGGCCCGCGGTCCTCCCGGTCCGCGTCGAGCACGTCGCCGGTGGTCACCTCCAGCCGGTAGCGGCCGGACTTGAAGTGGTCGGCGACCAGGTTGCGGGCGATGGTGACCAGCCAGGCGCCCAGGTCACGGCCCTGCCAGGTGAAGCTGCCGATCCGCTTGAGGGCGCGCAGGAAGGTGTCCGAGGTGAGGTCCTCCGCCAGTTGGCGGTTACCGACCCGGAAGTAGACGAACCGGAAGACCGTGTCCAGGTACCGGTCGTAGATCAGCCCGAACGCCTCGGACTCGCCGGCCTGCGCCCGCTCGACCAGCGTCCAGACCTCGGTGGCCGGGTCGGACGGGTCGGGCCGGCTCGGAAAGCCGGTCGGCGGGCTGCCGGCGGGCGTCGCCGCGGTGCCGGGCGGGGCGGCGGCCGGGGCCGTCGGCAGCACGGTGGGGTCGGTCGTGACGGCCGGGATCAGGGCGGTGTCGTCGGCCGGGACCGCCGGGATGACGGCGGTGTCGTCGGCCGGGACCACCGGGATCACGGCGGTCTCCCCGGCGGCCGGATCGGCGACGGCGGGGGGGTCGCCGACCCGTCGGCTCTGCGTCGGCATGGTGGGTGGCCGGGCGGGTGAGGTCACCCGGCCGGCCGGGGTGGCGTTGCCGCCGGGTGCGGCGGGCCGGGGCGCGGCCTCGTTGTGGTGCGGACGCTGGTGTACCCGGCGGGACGCCGCCTCGGGGCGGGCCGGGTCCAACCGTTCGTTGACCGAGGCCCGGGGCACCGGCCCGGTCAGTCCGGTGGGACGATCCTGGTAGCCGAAGGCGGTCATCGGGCCTCCCGGGGGCGCGACACGGCCGGGCTCGGGCGGCGGCGAGCAGCCGCCGCGCCGGGTCTGTCCCTGCCGGACAGGGCCGTGTGGTGGGGTGCCGACGCGCGGCAGATCCCCTTGAGGTGCTGGTCCAATGCGCGCACAGGCACGGGGGCCTCCTCGGGCTGAGGGGTGTCGACTCACGGCAAATGGGGTGAGCCGACCCGAGTGATGATAGGGCCAACGTCACCCGCGTGTGCCAAGTCCGTTACACAGGGCCAAAGTATTTGCCCGGCCCGCAGACCGGTGGCGGACCGGTTGTCCGTCGTGGTCGGTTGACTTTCACGTCACGACTTGTTTCGGGATGGAAATTCCAGGTCAGCGCGGGGGTGGCCGGTCGGTGGCGGAGTGGCCCAGATCTCCGGCGGCCAGCGTCACCCGGCCCGTCCGGCGGCGGTCTGGACGCGGACCGACCGCCCTGGTCGAGCGGTCCGGTTGACGCTGCGTGACCGTACGGTGTGTGCGCCTGGCCGGGCGGCCGACGGCGTGTCAGACTCAGCCACCGCGCGGCGACGGGCGGACGACCGGCTCCGCCGTCCAGGGTGTGCCGCCCCCGGGGGCGGGTGAGACTGGGCGGGCCTGCCCGGCGCGTGTCGTCGGGCGTCCGGCACCCGGTGCGCCGTGGTCTGTCCACCGCGCGCATCCCAGTCGCGGCCGAGCCCGGCCGCCCGTACCCGGAGGTCCCGATGTCCACTGCCGCCCGGCTCGCTCTGATCACCCGGCCCGGTTGTCACCTGTGCGAGGACGCCAAGGCCGCGCTGGAGCGGGTGGTGGCGGTCACCGGCGACAGCTGGGTGGAGAAGGACGTCACCGGCGACGTCGAGTTGGAGCGCGAGTACGGCGACCGGCTGCCGGTGGTGCTGCTCGACGGCAAGGAGCACGGCTACTGGCGGGTGGAGGAGGAGCGGTTGCTGCGCGACCTGACCACTCCCCAGCTCTAGGGTGGCGAGGATCACGGTGGGTCAGCAACCGCGCGCGATTGGTGAGGGAAGTCGCGATTGCGTCATAATCGCGCGGCGGCAGCACTGACCTGCCGGATCGATCTTGCGGGATGGGGGGAGCTGGTGGAGGGGCGCCGCGATTCAGCAAGATCGCGATTTGTGCACGTCTTCACAAGCGCCTACTCTGTAGTTTCGACGCGCCCTGCTAGCACGGCCGGCTCACCCGGCCACCGGCGGGGGTCCCCCAACGGGCGGGCACCGGAGCCGGCCGAGGATCGCACCGCACGGAGTCTCATGAGTCAGCACCGTCACCCTGGCGCGCCCGACCGCGCCGGTGCCGTACCGGCGCTCCCGGACCTCCCGGAGGCGACCGTCGCGCGGCTCCCCGAGTATCTCCGCGCCCTGCACAACCTCGCCGACGCCGGGCACGAGACGGTCTCCAGCGAGGGCCTGGCCGGGGCGGCCGGGGTCAACTCGGCCAAGCTCCGCAAGGATCTCTCCCACCTCGGCTCGTACGGCACCCGGGGGGTCGGCTACGACCTCGCCCTGCTGATCGACCAGATCGAGTTCGTGCTCGGGCTCACCCAGCGACGGGCCGTCGCCCTGGTCGGGGTGGGTAATCTCGGTCACGCCCTGGCCGGCTACGACGGCTTCGCCGGCCGGGGTTTCCGGATCGCGGCCCTGTTCGACGCCGACGCGTCCCGGGTCGGCGAGATGATCAACGGATTGGTCGTCCGGCACGTCGACGAGCTGCCCCGGGTCGCCGCCGAGGAGGCCATCTCGATCGGCGTGATCGCCACTCCCGCCCCGGCCGCCCAGGCGGTGGCCGAGCAACTGGTCGCCGTCGGCGTCACGAGCATCCTCAACTTCGCGCCGTGCGTACTCTCGGTGCCGGACGGGGTCGACGTGCGCAAGGTCGACCTCGCCATCGAGCTTCAGATCCTGTCCTTCCACGAGCACCGCAAGGCGTCGCTGACCGCGCTGCCCGCCGCCGGCGGCTCCGCCCTCACCGCCCTGCCCGGCGGGCTCGCGACCCCCGACACCCAGGAGGCGATCGGCACGTGAAGCTGCTCGTCGTCGGCGCGTCCTACCGCACCGCTCCCGTGGCCACCCTGGAGCAGTTGGCGGTAGCCCCCGCCGACCTCACCCGAACCCTGGACCGCCTGGTCGCCCAGCCGTACGTCGCCGAGGCCGTGCTCGTCTCCACCTGCAACCGGGTGGAGGTGTACGCCGCCGTGTCCGGTTTCCACGGCGGCCTCGGCGACATCTGCGCCGTCCTCGCCGAGCAGGCCGGCGCCCCGCCCGCCGTGTTCGCCAACCACCTCTACGTGCACTACGACTCGGCCGCCGTCGACCACGTCTTCCGGGTCGCCGCCGGGCTGGACTCCATGGTGGTCGGCGAGGCGCAGATCCTCGGCCAGCTCCGGGACGCCTACCACTGGGCCTCCGGCGCGGACACCGCCGGGCGGCTGCTGCACGAGCTGATGCAGCAGGCGCTGCGGGTCGGCAAGCGGGCCCACGCCGAGACCAACATCGACCGGGCCGGGCAGAGTGTCGTCACCGCCGCCCTGGACCTCACCGCCGAACTTCTCGACGGCGACCTCGCCGGCCGGCCGGCCCTGGTGGTCGGCGCGGGCGCGATGGGCGCGCTGAGCGTGGCGACGCTGTCCCGCCGGGACGCCGGCCCGCTCACCGTGACCAACCGGGGCATCGACCGGGCCGTCCGGCTGGCCGAGTCGTACGGCGCGAACGCCGTTCCGATCGCCGGACTCGTCCCCGCGCTCTCCACAGTGGACATCGTAGTGGCCGCCACCGCGGCCACCGAACCGGTCCTCACCGTCGACGTGGTGACCGGTGCGCTCGCCCGCCGGGACCCCGACCGGGGGCCACTGGTCCTGCTCGACCTCGCCGTACCCCGTGATGTGGCACCCGAGGTGGCCGGGCTGCCCGGCGTCGAGGTGATCGACATCGACCGGATGGCCGCACTGCTCGCCGACGGCCCGGCCGCCGCCGACGCCGCCGAGGTCGGCCGGATCGTGGCCGCCGAGGTCGAGGCGTTCCTGAGCTGGCTGCGCGGGGCCGACGTGGCGCCCACCGTCGCCGCCCTGCGCGGACGCGCCGACGACGTGGTCACCGCCGAGCTGCGTCGACTCACCCAGCGTCGCCCGGACTTCAGCGACGAGCAGCGCGCCGAGGTCGCCCGGACCGTGCACCGGGTGGTGCAGCGGCTGCTGCACCAGCCCACCGTCAAGGTCCGCCAGCTCGCCGCCGAGCCGGGCGGCGACCAGTACGCCGCGCTGCTGCGTGAACTGTTCGACCTGCAGGTGCCGCAGACCTCGCCGGTCGACTCGGTGCCCGACGTGGTCGAGACCGTCGACGGCCGTGGTTCGTTCGAGGTCGCCGACGTGCCGCCGACCGATACCGACCAGCCGCCCACCGGAGGTGAGCGATGAGTACCCCCCTGCGCCTCGGCACCCGGGGCAGCGCCCTGGCGATGGCCCAGTCCGGCCACGTCGCCGAGGCGATCACCGCGGCGACCGGCCGCGCCGTCGAGCTGGTCGAGGTGGTCACCGTCGGTGACCGTTCGTCCGCGCCGGTGCAGCGGCTCGGCGTCGGCGTCTTCGTCTCGGCGCTGCGCGACGCGTTGACCGCCCGCACCATCGACCTCGCCGTGCACTCCTACAAGGATCTGCCCACCGCCGGGGCGAGCGGGCTGCACATCGCGGCGGTGCCGCCCCGGCAGGACCCGCGTGACGCGCTGGTCGCCACCGGCGGCCGTACCCTCGCGGAGTTGCCGCCCGGGGCCGTGGTCGGCACCGGCGCGCTGCGCCGCATCGCCCAGTTGCACGCCCTCGGCCTGCAATTGGAGGTCGCCCCGATCCGGGGCAACGTCGACACCCGGCTCGGCCGGGTACTCGGCCCGGACGCCGACCTCGACGCGGTCGTCCTGGCCCGGGCCGGGCTGGCCCGGCTGGGCCGGACCGACGTGATCACCGAAACGCTCGACCCGATGCTGATGCTGCCCGCGCCCGCCCAGGGCGCGCTGGCCGTGGAGTGCCGGGCCGACGACTCCGACCTGGTCGAGCTGCTCGCCGTGCTCGACCACGCGCCGTCCCGGGCCGCGGTCATCGCGGAACGGGCGCTGCTGGCCACCCTGGAGGCCGGGTGCTCCGCCCCGGTCGCCGCCTACGCCGAACTCGCCGAAGGCGACGCCGGTGACGAGATTTACCTGCGCGGGGCGGTGATCAGCCCGGACGGTTCCCGAGACATCCGGCTGTCCCGCACCGGAACGCCCGCCGACGCGGCGGAGATCGGCAAGGCACTCGCCGCCGAACTCCTCGAACTCGGCGCCGACTCGATCCTCGGCCACGAAGGAAGCACCGGCCCGGGGACCCAGCAATTTGGGAGCACAGAATGACCCGCACCCGTAAGCCCGTCGGCCGCATCGCGTTCGTCGGCGCCGGTCCCGGTGACCCGGGCCTGCTGACCCGCCGGGCCCACGACGCCCTGATCGACGCCGACCAGGTGGTGTACGACCGGGGAGTCCCCGACTCGTTGCTCGACGTCGTACGCGCCCAGGCCCGGTCAGACGCCCAGTTCAGCCCCGCCGAAGGCGTGCCGGGCGACGTGGCGAAGATGCTCATCAGCGCGGCCCGCTCCGGGCTCAACGCGGTGCACCTGGTCGCCGGGGACCCGTTCGGCCACGATTCGGTGGTCAAGGAGGTGCAGGCGGTCGCGCGTACCGCCGCGCACTTCGAGGTGGTGCCGGGCGTCGGCCAGGCCGAGGGCGTCGCCACCTACGCCGGGGTGCCACTGCCCGGGGTACGCACCGCCGCCGACGTCGAGGACGTCGGCACGCTGGACTTCGACGCGCTCGCCGCCGCCGTCGGCCGGGGGTCGCTGGCCCTGGCAGTCGACGCCGGTGACCTGGCCGCCGTGCGGGACGGCCTGCTGGCCGCCGGGGTGGACGGCACCACCGGGGTCGGGGTGACCGGTGACGGCACCGGCGAGACGCAGTACACCACCACGTCGAGCGTGGACTCGTTCGTCGCGGCGGCGCTCGGATTCACCGGCCGGGTGGTGCTCACCGTCGGCGAGGGCGTCGGCCAGCGGGACCGGCTGAGCTGGTGGGAGAACCGCCCGCTGTACGGCTGGAAGGTGCTGGTCCCCCGGACCAAGGAGCAGGCCGGGGCGATGAGCGCCCGGCTGCGCGCGTACGGAGCGATCCCGTGCGAGGTGCCGACGATCGCGGTCGAGCCGCCGCGTACCCCGGCCCAGATGGAGCGGGCGGTCAAGGGGCTGGTCGACGGCCGGTACGCCTGGGTGATCTTCACCTCGGTGAACGCGGTCCGGGCCGTCTGGGAGAAGTTCGCCGAGCACGGACTGGACGCCCGGCACTTCGGCGGCGTCAAGATCGCCTGTATCGGTGAGGCCACCGCCGACGCGGTGCGCGCCTTCGGCATCCAGCCGGAGCTGGTGCCCGCCGGGGAACAGTCCTCCGAAGGGCTGCTGGCCGAGTTCTCCCCGCACGACGAGATCCTCGACCCGGTCGGCCGGGTGCTGCTGCCGCGCGCCGACATCGCCACCGAGACGCTCGCCGCCGGGCTCACCGAGCGCGGCTGGGAGGTCGACGACGTGACCGCGTACCGCACGGTCCGGGCCGCTCCGCCGCCCGCCGAGATCCGGGACGCGATCAAGTCGGGCGGGTTCGACGCGGTGCTCTTCACGTCCTCCTCCACGGTGCGCAACCTCGTCGGTATCGCCGGGAAGCCGCACGCGCGTACCGTTGTTGCCGTCATCGGGCCCAAGACGGCGGAGACCGCGACGGAGTTCGGCCTGCGGGTCGACGTGCAGCCGCCGCACGCCTCGGTGCCCGACCTGGTCGAGGCGCTCGCCGCCTACGCCGTCGAACTGCGCGAGAAGCTCGCCGCCATGCCGGCGAAGCAGCGTCGGGGTTCGAAGGTGCAGGGGCCGACCGCGCTCAGGTTCCGCTAGTCGTACTGGGAGGCCCCTCATGCCGTACCCCGAGATCCGGCCCCGCCGGCTGCGCCGTAACGCGGCCGTGCGGCGGCTGGTCTCCGAGACCCGCGTCGACCCGGCCGAGCTGGTCGTGCCGATGTTCGTCAAGGAGGGGCTGACCGGGCCACGGGCCATCGCGTCGCTCCCGGGGGTGCTCCAGCACTCCCGGGACTCGCTGCGCAAGGCGGCCGTGGAGGCGGTCCAGGCCGGGGTCGGCGGGATCATGCTGTTCGGGGTGCCCGAGCGACGGGACCCGACCGGTTCCGGCGGCATCGACCCGAACGGCATCCTGAACGTCGCGATCCGTGACGTGGTGGCCGAGGTCGGCGACGCCACCGTGGTGATGAGTGACCTGTGTCTGGACGAGTTCACCTCGCACGGGCACTGCGGGCTGCTCACCCCCGACGGCGGGGTGGACAACGACGCGACCCTGACCGCGTACGCCGAGATGGCGGTGACCCAGGCGGACGCCGGGGTCGGCGTGGTCGGCCCGTCCGGGATGATGGACGGCCAGGTGGGCGTGGTCCGCCGGGCCCTCGACGCCGCCGGTCACGCCGACGTGGCGGTGCTGGCGTACGCGGCGAAGTACGCCTCCGCCTTCTACGGCCCGTTCCGCGACGCGGTCGAGTCGGCGCTCGACGGCGACCGGCGCACCTACCAGCAGGACCCGGCGAACCTGCGGGAGTCGCTGCGCGAGGTCGCGCTGGACGTGGCCGAGGGCGCCGACCTGGTGATGGTGAAGCCGGCCCTGCCCTACCTCGACGTGGTGGCCGCGGTCCGGGCCGCCGTGGACGTCCCGGTCGCCGCCTACCAGGTCTCCGGCGAGTACGCGATGGTCGAGGCGGCTGCCGCGAACGGCTGGATCGACCGCGAGCGGGTGATGCTGGAGACGCTCACCTCGATCCGGCGGGCCGGTGCGCAGGTCATCCTCACCTACTGGGCGGTCGAGGCTGCTGCTCTGCTGCGCCAGCGCTACTGACCCGGACGCGCGCTGCCCGACCTTGGGCCCGCAGCCCGTCCTGAGCGCTGTCACCGGCCCTCGTTCGCGCCACCCGCCCGGGTCGCCACCGTCATCCGTCACCATCGTCCGCCGCCGCTGACGGCCGGCTGCCACCGGTCGGGCTGCCACCGGTCGGGCTGACCCTCGACCGTGTCGTCCGCCGTCCGGTTCCGGCACAGGGTGGGCTGGCCCTTGACCGCCTGCCCGGTTCCGGCACGGGGCGGCTGCCCCCTTACCGCCTCGCCCGCCTGCCGGTTCCGGCACGGGATGGTTGCCTCCACCGCCTCGTCTGCCTGCCCCGTTCCGGCAGGGGTGGCTGGCCCTCGTCGGCGTCGCCCGTCCGGTTTCGACACGGCTTCGGTCACTCTCCGCACTTTATTGCCCGACCATCCCTACCCTCTCTCGCACGCTTTGCTCTGCTGCCCTCCGCGCGACGCTTGCTCTGGGTGTCCGTCGCTGATGGGGCAGCAGAGCAAAGCGCCGGCATTGGGGTGGGGCCGGGCCGACGATGGAGTCTTGTTTTCACAGGTGAGGCGGATATTGCGGATCTTGATGGTGTCGGCGAGGCTGAATTCCCGATTACGCCCAGTAACCGAGGTGATCTGAGCGGAACAGTCACTCGTTGTAGTCGAGGTGGCTGGTCGTGGGGGAGGGTTTTCCACAGGGGGCGGCGTTGTCCACAGGTGACGAGGGCGGGGTTGCCGCGGTGCCCGGCCGAGCGCGACGGTGGCGACATGACCGACTCCGTCCCGCCGCACGGACCCGCCGCCCACCCCACCCCGGCTGCTCATGCGACCCCGGCCGCCTATGCCACCCCGGCCGCTGATGCCGCCCCGGACGTCGGTTCTGTTCCGGCTTCCGGGGCCATTCCGGCGGCTGCCTGCGGCCCGGCCTCTGTGCGTGCGGCGTCCGGGGACGCGCCGGGTCGTGCGAGGGAAGAGAGGCGATGGGAGGACGAGCCGCCCACCTTCCTCAGCAAGCCGTACGACCTGCCCTGGCCGGCGGCCGGCATCGTGCGGGCGGTCCGTCGTCGCGCGGACGCCAGTCAACGGGAACTGGCCCGTTGGGCGGGGGTGCACCACGGCACGGTGGGCCGGATCGAGGCGGGTGCGCTCACGCCGAGCATCGCCCTGCTGCGCCGGATCATCGCGGCGGCCGGTTTCCGGCTGGCCGTGGTCGACGAGTTCGGCCGGGTGCTCACCCCGATGCGGGACCGCGACGACGCACGCGACGGTGCGGAGCGCCGCTACCCCTCGCACCTGGACACGATTCTCGACCCGGAACCCGGTGAGTGGTGGGCGGACGTCTACGGGCTGGCCCGGCCGCCGGAGACGTTCTACCGCAACCGGGCCGTCCGGGACGCGATGCGCCGCCGGAGCCAGTGGGAGGTGCGGGTGGCGAAGTACCGCAACGTGCCACCACCGCCCCGGGTGGTGGGCCCGCAATGGTGACGGCCCGCCGGCCCGGCGGGAAGCCGGACCGACGGGCCGTCGGAGGTACGGGATCGTCAGTCGTCGTCGGTGATGGTGCCGGTCGCCAGCAGGTCGGCGAACCGCAGCTGCAACGGACCGGCGACAGCGAACGCGATCTTCTCGTCCGCCTCCCGCTTCCGGTCACCGCGCACGGTCACCGGGAACGCCAGGGAGGTCTGCCCGGCGGGCAGGGTCCGGCAGCCGACGTACGGGTCGAAGTCCAACACGACGGTCGCGGTCAGTCCCACCGTGGCGGCGCAGAGCGTCGTCGGCTGGGACAGCGGGCGGGACACGGTGACCTGGAACATCATCGTGCTGGTGCCCCGGTCGCCCTCCACCACGGACGTGTCGGCAACCCGCAGCGACGGCTGGCTGCGGAACCGGGCCACCTGCGGGTCGTGGTCACTGGCCCCACGGGTGCCGTCCCCGGTGAACTCGGCCGGCCAGTCCGCGTTGACGTGCGCCGCCCGGATCTGCACCAGGTCGTCGTGCAGCGCGTCGTTGACGAACAGGTTGTCCAGCGTCTGCGCCGACCCCTGGAAGCTGTACGAGTACGCCGCCGACGGCACGTCGGCCACCAGGTCGTCCCAGAGGTTGTGCAGGCCGGCCCGGTAGAGCGGCCCGAGCTGGTCCGACGGGGTCGGGTTGGCGCCGGTCGCGATCGGGTCGTCCGGGCGGGGGAAGACGTTCAGGTCCCCGCCGTACACCACCCGGGCGTTCGGGTCGGCCGCCTCGATCGCGGTGACGATCGCGGCTCCGTACCCGGCCTGCTCGGTGCGCTGCCCGACCCGGGTGTCCGGCCCCGACGAGTAGTGGTTGCTCAGCGCGTACAGCAGGGAGGACTCCGACCCGCCGGGGGTCGCCCGCACCACGAACTTGCCCAGCTGCGGGGCCCGGGTGAAGACGTTGTTGCCGTCCTTGCCGGTCGAGGTGTCGGTGTCGGCCGGCAGCACCGCGTTGAGCGCCTTCGGGTTCTGCACGTCCGCGTTGGACGCCAGCCCCGCCGACCGGTACTGCACGGTGGGAGCGGAACCCAGCAGCGGGTCGGTGGCGGTCGCCCCGGCCAGCGACAACCGGTCCGTGCGGTAGAGGAACGCCGAGGTGATGCCCCGGGCGTCCGCGCCGGTGCGGTCGTACGCCGCCAGGTAGGCGGGACCACCGGCGGCCCGGATCGCCAGCGCCAGATCCTGGAGGGTGTCCGGGGCACCATCGGCGTTGTCGGTGGTGCCGCAGACCAGGCTGCCCCCGGAGACCGCGCAGATGTCCTGGTCCTCGGCCTCCTGCACCAGGATCAGATCCGGGGCGTGCAGGTCGGTGCGGATCTGGGCGGCCAACTCGGTCAGGTGCTCCCGGTAGTCGGCCTCGCCCGCCGGCACGTAGTCGAACGGCGGGGACACCCCCGGGCAGCCCGGGTTGCCGGTGAAGTCGCAACCGTCGAACGGGTCGTCGCGGAAGTCGTACAGGTTCTCCACGTTGTAGGTCGCCACCGCGACCTCCCGGGAGCGGTCCGCGGGGCGGGGCGGGTTGTTCTTCGCCGGGTCGACCCCGGCGGTCAGGGCGAGCGACTCCGGCTGCACGCTGAACTTGCTGAAGCCGTACGACACCGCGCCGAACGCGTCGGCGGTCAGGGTGTCGAAGGTGCGGGCCGGCGGGAGGAGCGCCGTCGAGTCACCGGCGGTGGCCTTCACGCCGCCGCCGCCGAGCAGGATGCGCTGCCCGTTGCCGTTGTCGAAGAGTTGCCCCGGCACGTCGTCCAGCGGGTGGGTGTCCCGGAACACCCGGCGGGCGTACGGGTCGGCCCGCTTCAACAGCGGATCCGCGCGGTCCACCACCCACACCTCGGAGTCGGCGGTGGAGCCGAACACGTCCCGGGGACCGGTGACGCCGGAGCCGCTGCGGACCCGCAGGCGGGCCCCCTCGTGCCGCTCCCAGAACCGGTCCGCCGCCGCAGCGTCGGCCGGCGGGACCGCGTCGTCCACCGTCACGGCGGTGTTCACGTCCAGCCCGGTGTCGAGCCGGCGGACCAGCGAGGCGCCGGAGAGCTGGGTCTGGTCGAAGTACTCCGACACCCGGCCGCGCAGCAGCACCTCGTCGCCGACGGTCGGCGCGTAGCCGCCGATCAGCGTGGTGAACGCGCCCATGAAGACGAAGACGCCGTCCGAGCTGAGCGGGTCCCCGTCCTCGGTGCCGGTACGGCTCTGCAGGTAGAAGCCGTACTGGTCGGCGCCGGCCGAGGTGCGGGTCAGCGACTTCTGGGTGATCACGCCGCGCACGTCGTACAGCAGCGGGCTGGTGCCGGTGCCGGTGGGCGGGGCGAGCGGCGACCGGTCGGTGCGCGGGTTCTCGTCGTCGCCGGTCGGGCCCTGCACCTGGCCCACCGACAGCACCCCGTTGGCCTGCACGGTGAGCAGGCAGGTGGCGGTGCCGCCGTCGGCGTCCGTCGCGGTCACGGTGACCGCGTACGTGCCGCCGGGCAGGCCGGTGGCGGTCACCGTCGCGGTCGCCGTGCCACCCGTCGCGGTCGCCGGGGTGAACGCGGTACGGCTGATCGAGCCGCTCGCCGGGGCCGGGCTGACCGAGGTGACCGCCAGGTCGACGATCGTGTCGTCCGGGTCGGTGCCGGTCACCTCCCGGCTGCCGGTCGCGCCGGCCTCGATGGTCAACGCGCCGCCGCAGGTCAGCACGGCCGGCTGATCCACCGGGCCGCCGCCGTCGCGCGTGTGCGCGCCCAGCCCGTCGAAGGTGTCGGTGGCGAACCCGGCCCACTGGGCGGCCGGGTCGAACGCGTCCGACGGGTCGGTGTCCCCGGCGGAGATCGACGGCAGCCGGCGCAGCGTGTTGTCGGCGGTGCTGGTCAGCCCGCTGCCCCACTCGGTTCCCGGGTCGACGCCCACCTGCCCGATCGCGTCGAGCACGGTCCCACCCCGGCGCAGCACGATCGCGTCGTCGCCGTTGAACAGGCTCGCGCCGGTGGTCTGGTCGGCCTGGGCGAGGATCGCCGGGCCGGCCGAGGCGGCGGCGAAGACGAAGACGTCCCCGGCGGCGACGGTGCCCGTGAGGGCGATGGTGGTGGCCGTGGTGGCCCCGTTGAAATAGAGCTGGAGCTGGTAGCCGCCGGCGGTCAGGTCGACCGGTGCGCCGGTCCCGTTGTACAGCTCGATCGCCTTGTTGTTCGACGATCCTTCGACGTACTCGGAGATGAACAGGTCGGTGGGCGCGGCGGTGGCCGCGGTGGGAGCGACGCCGAGCACCGGTACGGCGACGACGGCGACGGTGGCGAGCGCGGCGAATCTGCGGCGCAGGCGCATGGGGCCTCCACGATGGGTGGACGGGAACCAACGCACGTTAAGGTGCGCCGCTGTCCGCCGTCCATCCCTGCGGCGGCGATGTGGTGAATTCGCGACAGTGCCGCCCGGTGCCGCCCAGCACCCGCCCGGTGCGGCCGCCCGCCGGCTGTCGCCCGCTGCTGCGGGGTGCCGTGCCGCCGGTCGCTGCTCAGCGCTGGGCGTCGAACCGGTGTACCAGCTCGGCGACGTCCACGCTGTATTCGCACCAGTCCCGGTCGGTCTGGTAGCCCAGCTCGGCGTTCACCTTGAGCATCGCCTCGTTGGCCTGGGCGTTCCAGGTCTGCACCTCGGCCAGCTCCGGCTCGGCGGAACGCAGCTCCAGCAGCATCCGCGCCTTGATCGCCCGGTCGATGCCGTATCCCTGGTGGTCGCGCACCACGATGGTGTCGTACTGGTCGGCGCGGGTGGGGTGCTGGACCGGCACCACCACCTCGGTCAGGCCGGCCACCGTGCCCGTCCGCTGCTGGAGGGCGAGCACGATGTACGGCTTCATGCCCCGGCGGTGCAGGGTGTCGAGGCTGTCCCGCAGCCGCTGCGGGTCGTACGAGCTGGGGCGCAGTTCGCCGTCGTCGACATCGCGCACCTCGGCCTTCGCCCGCGCGTACGCCTCGATCAGGTCGTCGGACGGCCCGCCCGGGTAGAACTCCAGGTGGTAGCCCGGGTCGACGCCGGCAGCCATCTCGGTGAGCGCCGTCCAGTCGACCGTGGCCAGTTCGAGCACGCTGCGGGTCTCGACGTACTCCAGGGCGAAGCCCAGCGACGAGTAGAAGCCGATCGCCGGGGTGTCCCCGACGACCTCCACCCCGATCGACTGGAAGCCCTCCTGGTAGACCCGACGGGCGGCGGTCAGCACCAGCTCCCGGCCCAGCCCGTTGCGGCGCACCGCCGGGTGCACCAGCACCTCCAGCACGCCGATGTCACCGAGCAGCAGCACGTGCACGTGCCCGAGGATCTGCCCGGGACCGCCCCCGGCCGGTGGATCGGCCTCCGCCACCCAGGAGATGCGTCGTTCGCCGGGCATCACCTCGGAGAGGTACTCCCGCAGGGAATCCTCCCGCCACGGCGGGTCCTGCGGGAGATCGGCGGCGAGGACCGCGTTCAGCGTGTCCAGCACGGAGCCGATCTCGGCGGACGACGCGGTTCGGGGATCCCACTCGCGCACCATCACGCGTCTAGCTTGCCGTCAACGGCTTCTCGGGGGAAGTGTCCGGTCCGGCAATGTATGCGAACGATCACCTCACGTACGGCTTGCGCGTCCGTATTCGTGGGCCTTGTCGAAGACGTCCTGCGCGTACCGGCGTACATCGTTGTAGGAGAGGATGGCCCCCCACCAGTCGCCGGGGACGGTCATGTTCCGGCCGCCCTGGCACAGGTAGTTGCCGGCGGCGAGCGCGGTGTCGTCCAGGTCGTGCGGGTCCTTGCGGCCGTCGTTGTCGGCGTCCGCGCCGACCTGCTCCCAGGTGGTGGGGATGAACTGCATCGGCCCGATCGCCCGGTCGTAGACGGTGTCCCGGTCGAACAGCCCGCCGTCGGTGTCCCGGATCAGGGACCGTCCGCCCTTGCCGTCGAGCGGATCGCCGATGATCTCCGGTACGGCCCGGCCGTCGGGCCCGAGCGTCGCGCCGTTGGCCTGCCCGTGCCGGGACTCGACGTAGCCGATGGCGGCGAGCGTCGTCCAGCTCAGCTGGCAGCTCCGGTTCGTCTGGGCGAGCACCAGTTCGGCGTAGCCGTACGCCTGCATGGCGATCGGGGAGATGCCCACCTTGGTGCCGGTGACCCGGGCCCAGTCGCCCAGCGCGTCGGCGGGGCGACCGGCGGCGGTGGGGGCGATCGGCCCGGTCGGTGCGACCCCGCCCGGCGGCAGTCCGGGGACGCTCCCGCCCGGGAGCAGCGGAACCCCGGTGGTCGCGGTGACCGGCGGGAACCCGGGGCCGGTGGTGGCGGTGTCGTCCACCGCTACCGGTCGGGGTGCCCGGACCGCGTTCGGCACCACCACCGCGCCGACGGCGGCGGTCGCCGCGACCAGTGCGAACAGGAACAGGGCGGGCAGGGTCAGCCGGCCGCTCGGACGACGGGACCAGGCCCGGGTGGCCCGGGTCGCGGCTCCCACCGCCTGCCGGGGTGGCGGCAGCCGGACGGCGTGCGCGAACGGAATCCTCCGCCGCCGACCCGCCACCGTGTCGGCCTTCGTGGTGGGCTCCGCACCGCCGTCCGCGTCGGCCTTCGCAGTCGGCCCGGCCTTCTCTCCCGCATCCGTCTTCGGCGCAGGCCCGGCATCGTCGTCGGGGCCGGTCGTCGTGGTCGGCTCCGCCCCGGGCGTCGCCGGGTCCGGTCGGACCTCGGAGGCCGGGGGACGACCTGCGGCGGAGTCCACCGTCGAGGCGACGGTGGCCGGGTCGGCCGGGTCGGCCGGCGGGCTGGCGGGGTCACGGCGGGGTCGGCGGGGCCGGGGGATCCAGCCGCGACGCGGAGCGGGGGGCACATCCTCGGGTGGGGTCGCTGCGCGCAGGGCTCGTACCGTCGAATCTTCGCCGCTCACCACTGTTTGAGTATCACCCATGTCGGCCAGGGAGTCAGGTCCGGTCGTAGGGTGGGGGCATGCCCCGGTACGAGTTCCGCTGCCGCGCCTGCGGCGACACCTTCGAGGTCAGTCGACCGATGGTCGAGGCCGGTGCGCCGGCCGGTTGCCCTCAGGGCCACGCCGACACGGTCAAGCTCCTCTCCACCGTGGCGGTCACCGGCCGTGGTGGCGGCTCCGCGACCGGTGGCGCCCCGGCGGGTCCCGCCTCCGGGGGCGGTTGTTGCGGTGGTGGCTGCGGCTGCTGACCGGGCGGGCTGTCGACCAGGCGGGCTGCTGACCCGGCCGGCTGTCGACCGGGCCGGACGCGGCCCGATGTAACGGTGCGGCGCGATGATGCGCCGAGATCATTGGCCCCTTGGGTCCGATATCGCCCAACCGTTCTCACGATGCGTGACCGGTTGACCATAGGGCAGCATGAACCCGACGTCAGGGGCGGAGGTGCCACGCATGTCGCCACGGATCCACCTCCCGAGCGGTTGGGTGACCTTCGTGTTCACGGACATCGAAGGGTCGACCCGGCTGGCCCAACTGCTCGGGTCGGACTATCGCCCGGTGCTCTGGGAGCATCGTCGGCTGCTGCGCGACACCCTGGCCGAGACCGACGGCGCGGAGTTGCTGACCGAGGGGGACTCGTTCTTCCTGGCCTTCCCGGACGCGTCGGCGGCGCTGACCGCCTGCCTGACCGCGCAGCGGGCGCTGTCCACCCACGACTGGCCGAACCCGGAGGCCGCCCCGAAGGTACGGATGGGGCTGCACACCGGCTACGCGGAACCCAGCGACGGTGAGTACGCCAGCCCCGAGGTGCACCGGGCCGCCCGGGTGGCTGCCGCCGCGCACGGTGGACAGGTGCTCTGTTCGGCGTCGACCGCACGGCTGGCCGAGCCGTTGCCCGACGGGGCCAGCCTGATCGACCTGGGCCTGCACCGGCTCCGGGGCTTCGACGACCGGGAACGGCTGTTCCAACTCGTCGCGCCGGGGCTGGGGCGGCAGTTCCCCCGTCCGCGTACCGCCGAGGCGTTGGCGCACAACCTGCCCACCCAGGTCACCTCGTTCGTCGGCCGGGAGACCGAGCGGGTCGAGCTGGATCTGCTGATCCGCCGGCACCGGCTGGTCACGGTGGTCGGCGCGGGCGGCGCCGGTAAGACCCGACTCGCCGTCGAGGTGGCATCCGGCCAGGTGGAGGCGTACCCGGACGGGGTGTGGTTCGTCGACATCGCCACGGTCACCGACCCGGGGCTGGTGGCGTTCGCGATCGCCGCCGTGCTCGGGCCGCGCCCGGAACCGGGCCGCCCGATCCTGGACACCCTGGTGGAGTACGCGGCCGTCCGGCGGATGCTGGTGGTGCTCGACACCTGTGACGCCCAGCCGGCGGCCTGCGCCGAGGTGATCTCCCGACTACTCGCCGGTGGCAGCGGGGTGCGGGTGCTGGCCACCAGTCGGGAGGCGTTCGGTCTCCCCGGCGAGGTGGTGTGGCGGATTCCGCCGCTGGCGGTCGACCCGCAGCCGGGGCGGACCGAGAGCGATGCGGTGGCGCTGCTGCTGGACCGTACGGCGGCGGCCCGGGGTGGTCGCCCGCCGGAGTGGACGGAGGCCGCCGACCTGCGCCGGGTGGTGCAGCGGCTGGACGGGCTGCCGTTGGCGATCGAGTTGGCCGCAGCCCGGTTGCGGGTGCTCTCCGCCGGCCAGTTGGCCGCCCGGTTGGACGACATGCTGGGCACCCTCGACGCCGGGAGGGACGTCACGGAACCACCCGCCGGGCGGGGCTGGGCGGGCAACCAGCAGGACACCGTCGACCTGGTCGCCGCCGCCTTCGGGCAGGCGCCGCCGAGCCCAGCACACCGGGCGGTGCAGCGGTCCGCCACCGAGCGGCACCTCACCATGCAGGCCACGGTCACCTGGTCGTACCGGACGTTGGGGCCCCGCGCGGCCCGGTTGCTGCGCTGGTTGGCGGTGTTCGCCGGGCCGGTGGATCTGGCCACGGTGGAGTGGCTGCTCGCCGAGGACCCGCTCGACCCGCTGTCGGTGCTGGTGGACAAGTCGATGGTGCTGGCCGAGCCGCACGCCTCCGGCAGCACCTACCGGATGCTCGACCCGATCCGGGCGTACGCGGCGCGGCGGCTGGTCGAGACCGGCGAGGAGCAGGCCGCCCGGGACCGGCACGTGGCCTGGGCCCAGCACGCGCTGCACCGGGCGCACCTGGGGGAGGACGGCCGCCCGGTCACCCTGTCGCTCTACGCGGTGGACCCGCTCGCCCGTGAGTTGCGGGCGGCGCTGCGCTGGTCGGCCACCGGGGGCAGCGCCCGGGCCGGGCTGCGGCTGGCCGGTGGGCTGGACCAGTGGTGGCGGGAGCGGGGGCTGTCCCGGGAGGCCCGGCTGTGGCTGTTCCGGCTGTACGGGCGGATCGCCGAGACCGGCGAGTCGATCCCCGAGGCGGAGTTGGCGGCGGCGTACCACCTGCATTCGCTGCACGCGGGGGCGGACGGCGAGTTCGCCGAGGAGCTGCGGTTCTCGCAGCGGGCTGAGGCGGCGGCCCGGCAGGCCGGCGACGCGGGGCTGCTGGCCCGGGTGCTCGCCGGGCGGGCCGCACCGCTGGTCGACATGGGGCAGTTCGCCGAGGCGGAGCGGGTCTGCCGGGAGGTCATCGACTGGGCGGGCGAGCTGGAGGTCAGCGGGGACGCGCTGCTGGCCGTCTACAACCTGGCCGAGCTGCTGTGGCGGCGGGGCGCGTTGGCGGAGGCGGCGGAGCTGCTCGGGGCGGCCCGGCCGGTGGAGGCGGCCCGCCCGGTGGAGCGGGGTTGCCGGTCGGTGGACATGCTGCTGGGCATGGTGGCGCTGGCCCGGCGTGACCTGGTGGCCGCGCACGACCATCTGCTGGTGGCGCTGCGGGCCCGGATGGGCCACGGCTACCACGGGCGGGCCTGCGACACGGTGAACGCGGTGGCGGTGCGGTGCGCGCTGGGTGGGGAGCCGGTGACGGCGGCCCGGCTCTTCGGCGCGGCCCAGGCCACCCGGGCCAGGTTACGGGGCACTCCGGGCATCTTCGCCTCGTACTGGCACGAGCGGCAGGCGGAGCTGCGGCGCGCCCTCGGCGACGCGGCCTTCGACGCCGCCTACGGCGAGGGTGGTGAGCTGGGCCTGGAGGAGGCGGCGGCGTTGGCGTTCGCGGTGGAGCACCCGGATCTGGCAGCGGACTCGGTCCGGTTCCGGGCCACCGGCGCGGTGACGCCCCGACCGAACGGCACGGCCACGCCCCGACCGGCCAGTGCGGTCACCCCTCGGCCGGTGGGCCGCCGCGATGCGGAACGTCGGGAGGAGTGGGCCTGACCCGCCGCGCCGTCCGGTGGTGCGGAAGCGACACCGCGGGCCGCCGGTGGATGTGGTGCGCGCGGCATGGCGGGCGCGGGCGTCCGGCGACGCGGTCCGCGCCGCCGGACGCCCGGATGCGGGTGGGTCGGGGCGCCGGTGGGTCAGCCGCGTACGGCGGCGGCCCGCTCGGCGTCGGCCTTCATCCGGGCGGCCCGGTCGAGGTCGGCCTGCGAGACGGCGGCGACCGAGCCGAAGATGCTGACTGCCTGGTAGTACGTCCAGGCCAGGCTGGTGCAGGCCGGGCGGACGACGGAGTTGTAGGTGGCGCAGACCCGCTTCAGGTCCTCGTAGAAGGCGCTGTCGAGGCGGGTCTTGTTGGCGGAGAAGATCCCCATCGCCTTGTGGTTGCGGTAGCCGAAGTCGTGCCGGTAGCAGGACAGGTTGAAGGTGAACCCGAGCGGGTTGTCCGGGCTGGACGAGCAGTAGTCGGTGGACCAGTCGAAGCCGTAGTCCGCCCAGGCGGCCTGGTTGAGGCGGCCGGAGTTCCACGCGTTGTAGCTGCTGGCGCTGGTCTGGGTCCAACTGCTCAGCACGCTGAGCTTCTGTGCGGTGCTCACCGCGGCGGACGCGGGTGAGCCGACGCCGAGCACGCTGAGCAGTGCGAACGTGCCGGCGGCGAGGGCGGTGGCGAGACGACGGGACACGGTTTCCTCCGCGGGGTGGGCGGTACGGTGCGTCAGTGGCTGGTTACCGGAATGGGATCAGTCTCGATCAATATCCCGTCGGTGGGATGTGGTGGAGGCGACGTATTGATGGCATACGTCGAAACAGACGAATGCCCAGGGTGCCGTGGCACCCGGGGCGTCCGAGGTCGATCAGCGCACCACCCGGGCCGACGAGGCGGCGCTCTCGTTCCACAGCCGGTCCAGCGCGGTCACCTGATAGGTGTACGCCCGGCCCGGCTCAGCGGTGCCGTCCACCCAGGACTGCGGCTGCCCGGGGGCGGCCCGGACCGTGCCGACCAGGTGTGCCGCGTCGGCCCGGTCGCACCCGTCGACCCGGCCGGGCCCGTCGAACCGGTAGACCGCATACGACGTGGCGGTGCCGAGCGGGCCCTTCCCGTCGGCCGGCTGCCGCCAGCGCAGTCGTACCCCCTCGGTGGTCCGCTCGGCCCGGGTGAGTGCCGGGCGCAGCAGCGGCTTCGCCGGCAGGTGCGCCATGGTCGGCACCAGCGCCGGGCGGGAGTAGTGCGCGGCGGCGTAGCTGCTCGTCGCGCCGAGCCGGTCGGCCCGCACCTGCACGGCGGAGAAGTGCACGTTGCCGAGCACCTCCGGGTACGACCGGTTGAGCGTCAGGTGGTCCGACAGTTCCTGCGGGTTCATCCAGTACGTGCCGTAGGCCGGGTCGCCGCTCTTGTAGTCCGCCTGGCCGATGTAGAGCTGCACCCGGGTGCCGCGTACCGTCTGCGCCCACCAGGGCACTAGCCGGGCGTAGTCGGCGGCCGGATACTGGCCGATGTACCAGTAGAGCTGCGGCACGATGTAGTCGATCCACTCCTGCTTGACCCACTTACGGGTGTCGGCGGAGATGATGTCGTAGGACTGGCTGCCGGTGGTGTCCGAGCCGTTCGGGTCGGCGCTGGCGTTGCGCCAGATGCCGAACGGGCTCACCCCGAACTTCACCCACGGCTTGGCCGCCTTGATCCTGGTCCCCATCTCCTGGATCAGCAGGTCGATGTTGTCCCGCCGCCAGGCGGCCCGGTCGGTGAATCCCCGGTGGTACGCGGCGAACGTCGCATCGTCCGGCACCGGGTAGGTGCCGCTCGGGTACGGGTAGAAGTAGTCGTCGAAGTGCACGCCGTCGATGTCGTACCGCCCGACGGCGTCCAGCATCGCGGTCTGGACGAACTCGCGGACCTGCGGGACGCCGGGGTCGTAGTAGAGCCGGCTGCCGGCGACCCCGGCCGGCGGGTAGGCGAAGGTCCACTCCGGGTGCTGCCGGGCCGGGTGGCCCGGGGCGAGTTGCCCGAGGTCCGCGCCCGCGCCGGCGGGTGCCGGCATGGAGATCCGGTACGGGTTGAACCAGGCGTGGAACTCCAGGTTCCGCCGGTGCGACTCGGCCACCAGGAAGGCCAACGGGTCCCAGCCCGGGTCCTGCCCGCGCACCCCGGTCAGGTACTCCGACCACGGCTCGTGCGGCGACGGCCAGAACGCGTCGGCGGTCGGCCGGACCTGGACCACCACCGCGTTGTGGTGCAGCCGCTGCGCCAGGTCGAGCCAGCCCCGGTATTCCGCCTGCTGGGCGGCGACCCGGTCCGGGGCGGTCCGGGAGCCCGCACTCGGCCAGTCGATGTTCACCACCGACGAGATCCACATTGCCCGGAACTGCCGCTTCGGCACCGCCGGATCGACCTCGCAGACACCACCAGCTCCGGTGCCAGTGAGCCCGGCCCCGCCGGTGAAGCTGGCCCCGGCCGCGGTGGCCGCCCCGGCCGCCCCGGCCGCCCCGGCCGCCCCACTCCAGGAGAGCCCTCCCAGCAGTGCCACCACCAGCCCGACCACACCGATCCGAGTCACTCTCACGCCGATATCCCTTCAATAGGTCCCCGGTGGCCCCCACCGCTCCCCACGAGAAAGAGATACACGTCAACCCATCCCCAGTCACCCCCTCCACCCCCGGGCCCTCCGGGTCACCCCCCACCCCCCCGTGATCAAGAGGTTTGCGTCAGCTTTCGCGCGGCGGATGACGCAAACCTCTTGATCACCGGGCCGGGCCGGGGTGGGGCGGGCCGGGGTGGGGGTGGTGTGACCGAAAGTGGTTGTGGGGGGACTGGGGGTTGATGGTGGGTGGGTGGGGGAGGGGTGATTGGCGGGGGGTCGGGGTGGGTAGCAACGCGCGGCACCGGTCGTCAGCAGGGCGATCGCGGTGGTGGGAGGGGTGAGTACGGTGTCTGTGCTGCGAACCAAACCGATCAAGGATGTGGTTGCCCAGGGCGACGCCGACGGCAGCGACGGCAGCCCCGGCCTGAAACGTCGGCTCGGTGCCCGCGACCTCACCGGCTTCGGCATCGGCATCGTGATCGGCACCGGCATCTTCACCCTCACCGGCATCGAGGCACGCGACAGCGCCGGGCCGGGCGTGGTGATCTCGTTCGCCATCGCCGGGGTGGTCGCCCTGCTCGCGGCCCTCTGCTACGCCGAGCTGGCGTCCAGCGTGCCGACCGCCGGCAGCGCCTACACCTACGCGTACGCCACGATGGGCGAGATCGTCGCGTGGATCATCGGGTGGGACCTGCTGCTGGAGTTCGCGCTCGGCGCGGCGGTGGTGGCCCGGGGCTGGTCGGGTTACCTGGCCGAGCTGTTCGGCCTGCCGAGCACCTGGTTCGCCGAAGAGGGCAGCGTGGTCAACCTCGGCGCGATCGGCATCGTGCTGCTGCTCGGCGTGGTCGCCATCATCGGCATCCGCGAGTCCGCCCGGATCACCAACATCCTGGTCCTGGTGAAGGTCGCCATCTGCGTCTTCGTCGTGGTCGCCGGGCTGTTCTTCGTCAAGGCCGCCAACCTCAGCCCGTTCATCCCGCCGGCCGAGCCGGCCGGCGCCGGTGACGACGGGATCAAGCAGCCGGTCGTCCAGGCGTTCTTCGGGCTGGAGCCGTCCGTCTTCGGTTTCGTCGGGGTGCTCAGCGCCGCCGCCGTGGTCTTCTTCGCGTACACCGGGTTCGAGGCGGTGGCGAACCTGGGTGAGGAGACCAGGCGGCCCAAGCGGGACCTGACCCTGGGGCTCTTCGGCACCCTGCTGATCTCCACCGCGCTCTACATCGGCGTCTCGTTGGTCGTGGTCGGCATGGTGCCGTACGGCGAGATCGACCGGGGCGCCCCGATCGCCGCAGCCTTCAACGCGGTCGGTGCGAGCTGGGCCGGGGTGCTGGTCTCCATCGCCGCCGTCGCCGGCCTGACCAGCGTGATCCTGGTCGACCTGGTGGCCATGGGTCGGATCGGGTTCGCCATCTCCCGGGACGGGCTGATCCCGCCCGCCGTCGCCAAGATCCACCCGCGCTGGGGGACCCCGTACCGGATCTCCGCCGTGATGACGGTGGCGGTGGCGCTGCTCGCCGGATTCCTGCCGCTGTCCGCGCTGGCCGACCTGGTCAGCATCGGCGCGCTCTGCGCGTTCATGATCGTCGCCATCGCGGTGCCGATCCTGCGCCGCAAGCGCCCCGACCTGGAGCGGCCGTTCCGGGTCCCGTTCTCCCCGGTGCTGCCGATCTTCACCGCGCTGGCCTGCTTCTATCTGACGCTCAACCTGTCGATCGAGACCTGGATCAGGTTCCTCATCTGGATGGCGCTCGGCGGGATCATCTACTTCGGCTACGGCTACCGTCGCAACCGCCTGGCCACCGGCGAAGCCGAGGGCCGCGCCAAGCAGCCCGCTTCGGCCTGACCGCCCGGTCGGCTGCCGGCCACACCGTTCCCGCCGCCCGTACCCGGCCGGCCCGACCTCGGCCTGCCGCACCCGGCCGGCCCGACCTCGGCCCCGACGCACCCGGCCGGCCCGCACCCGGCCGGCCCGCACCCGGCCGACCCGCACCCGGCGGGCGTTACCTTGGCCCGCCGCAGCTGGCCGACCCGGCCCGGGCGCACCCGCGTCCCGACAGGGTGGGTGCGCCCGGGGCCGGGTCGGCTGATCAGGGCTGCGGCGCGAAGCGCAGCACGTTCCAGGAGACCGCCGGCAGGCGTACGGAGCAGCGATCGCCGTCGACGTCGGCGGTGGGCAGTTCCCGGGCCGTCACCCGGTCGGGCTCGGCCTCGGTGTTGACCGCGTCCGGGTCGTCCCCGGCGGCGAGGCTGAGGTGCTGCACCGGGTGCAGCCCGGACAGGCCCCGCAGGTCGAGGTCCAGCGGGAGGTCCGCGGTGCCCCGGTTGACCGCGAACACGGTCAGCTCGCCGGACTCCTCGTCGTGCAGCGCGACGGTGTCCAGCACCGGCACGTCGCCGTACCGCTTCGTCTCGTAGCGGGGGGAGACCGGCTCGGTACGCAGCACGGTGCCCCGGGCGTAGCGGGCCGTCAGCGCGAACGGGTGGAAGATGCTCTGCCGCCAGGCCGGCCCGCCGGTGCGGGTACGGATCGGGGCGATGACGTTGGCCAACTGCGCCTGGGCGGCGACGCCGACCCGGTCGGCGTGCCGGAGCAGGGTGATCAGCAGGCTCCCGACCACCACCGCGTCGACGGCGGTGTAGTCGTCCTCGAGCAGCGCGGGTGCCTCGACCCAGCCGCGCCCGTCCAGGTCGCCCTGGACGCGGGACTGGTACCAGACGTTCCACTCGTCGAAGGAGATCTTGAGCTTGCGGGTCTGGCGCAGTCGGGCGGCCACGTGGTCGGCGGTGGCGACCACCTCGGTGATGAACTGGTCCATGTCGACGGCCGAGGCCAGGATGCTGGCCCGGTCGCCGTCGGTCGGGTCGTAGTAGGAGTGCGCGGAGATGAAGTCGACGTGCTCGTAGGTGTGTTCCAGCACGGTCGCCTCCCAGGAGGCGAAGGTGGGCATGCCCCGACCGGAGCTGCCGCAGGCGACCAGGCTGATCGAGGGGTCGATCAGCTTCATCGCCCGCGCGGTCTCGGCGGCGAGCCGGCCGTACTCCTCGGCGGTCTTGTGGCCGACCTGCCACGGTCCGTCCAACTCGTTGCCGAGGCACCACAGCCGGACCCCGTACGGCTGCTCCGCGCCGTGTGCGCGGCGCAGGTCGGACAGCTGGGTGCCGCCGGGGTGGTTGACGTACTCCAGCAGGTCGCACGCCTCCTGGACGCCCCGGGTGCCGAGGTTGACCGCCATCATCGGCTCGACCTCGGCGGCGGCGGCCCAGGTCATGAACTCGTCGATGCCGAACGCGTTGGTCTCGACGGTCTTCCAGGCCAGGTCCAGCCGGCGGGGGCGGTCGCCGACCGGGCCGACGCCGTCCTCCCAGCGGTAGCCGGAGACGAAGTTGCCGCCGGGGTAGCGGACCATCGAGACGCCCAGCTCCCGGGTCAGCGCCAGCACGTCGCGGCGCAGGCCGAGCGGGTCGGCCTCGGGGTGGTCGGGCTCGTAGATCCCGCCGTACACGCAGCGGCCCAGGTGTTCGACGAAGGAGCCGAAGAGCCGTCGATCCACGGGGCCGATCGTGAAGGCCGGATCGATCGTCAACCGAGCTGTACGCACCGGGGGTGCCACCTTTCCTCGACCTGCTCCGTGACTGCGGTCACGCCCTACCCCCGCATTCCTACAACGTTGTAACCAACGTTGTAAAGGACTTGTCACGCGATACAGTCCTGAGTCGAAGGCGGGGAGGTGGCCGATCGTGCGGCACAGACTGAAGGATGTGGCCGAACGGGCCGGGGTGTCGGTCAAGACCGTGTCGAACGTGGTCAACGGCTATCCGCACGTGCGACCGGACACCCGGGCCCGGGTCGAGGCGGCCATCGCCGAACTCCGCTACCGGCCCAACCTGTCCGCCCGCAACCTGCGCAAGGGCCGCACCGGCGTGATCGCCCTCGCCGTGCCGGAACTGGACATCCCGTACTTCGCCGAACTCGCCCGGCACGTGGTCACCGCCGCCGCCGACCACGGCTGGACCGTGCTCATCCACCCGACCGGTGGTGGCCCCGAGCAGGAACGCGTCGCCGCCGCCGGCATCGGCGACCACATGATCGACGGCCTGATCTTCAGCCCGCTGTCCCTCGACGCCGAGGACCTCACCGGCCTGGACGGCATGCCGATGGTGCTGCTCGGCGAACGGGTGGACCACGGCCTCGCCGACCACGTGGTGATCGACAACGTGACCGCCGCCCGGGAGATGACCACCCACCTGATCGGCCTCGGCCGCCGCCGGATCGCCGCCATCGGCTCACCACGCACCCCCGAGGGGGCCGGCGCCCGCCTCCGGTTGGCCGGCTACACCGCCGCCCTGACCGAGGCCGGCCTCGGGTACGACGAGAGCCTGGTCGCCCCCACCCCGGCCTGGCACCGCGCCGACGGGGCCGCCGCCATGCGCCACCTGCTCGACTCCGGGGCCCGCCCCGACGCGGTCTTCTGCTTCAACGACACCCTCGCCCTCGGTGCGCTGCGCGCCCTGCACGAGGCCGGCCTCCGGGTCCCCGGCGACGTCGCCGTCGCCGGCTTCGACGACATCGAGGACGGGCGGTTCAGCGTCCCCACCCTGACCACGGTCGCCCCGGACAAGGAGCGGATCGCCCGGCTCGCCGTCGACCTGCTCGCCGGCCGGCTGGCAGGCGACCGGGACGCGCCGCCACGGGAACTCACCGCCCCGCACCGGCTGACCCCCCGCGAGAGCACCGCCTGACCCACCTGCCGGCCCGTCAGCCCGCCGCCGCGCAGCCGGTCAGTCGAAGAAGCGGGCCAGGTGGGTCGGGGCGACGGGTGGGGCGTCGACGGGCAGCGGGGTGAGGTCGGCGAAGATGGACGCCCCGTCGCAGCCGGCGTGCAGCGGATGCCAACGCGGGGTGCCCGGCGGGCGCTGACCGCAGACCCCCTTGATCGTCTGCACGTCCAACAGTCGCACGTGGGTCGGGTCGGCCACCGCGTTGACATGCCCCCACCAGGGGCTCATCACGTGCAGCACCCCGCCCGGCCGGAGCACCCGGTGACACTCGTCCAGCAGCGGCAGGAAGTCGATCAGGTGCTCCAGGATGTGCACGGTGAAGATGACGTCGACGGAGCCGTCGGCCAGCGGCAGCGACCCGGACAGGTCCGCCACCGCGTTCACCCCGGGTGCCGGGAAGATGTCCAGCCCCAGGTTCGTCGGGTACTGCTTCTGGCCGCCGCAGCCCAGGTCCACCACCACCGGGTCCCGGCCACCGACGCGCACCCGCCCCCACACGCCGTACACCCCGGCCAGCCGGCCGACCAGCTCACGGACCAGCCGCAACTGATCCGGTTCGGCCACCTCCCCGCTCAGGTGGGCGACCCCCCGGTCGAACCGCACCTCGACCGGGAGCCCGCGCAACCGCTCGTCGTGGCGGGCCTGCTCGACCCAGGCCGCATCGAGGAACCCGTCGAGCGCCCGCAGCCGTTCGGCCGAGGGCGGTGCCTGCGCCAACGCGACCATGGCCACCTCCCGCCGGCCGTTACCCGCTCTCCGGCCCGGCACACCACCCGATCCGGTCGGTTACCGGCAACTGCCGCCCGCTCTGCTGCCCATCGCGGGGCCGGTGGGACCACCGCGGCCGTCCAGCCCGGTGACGGCTTTGGGCGCGGAACGGGTACCCCTCCGGTCAGCCGCCGGCGCGGCGGGTGGGCCGGCCGACGGCCCGGATGCGCTGCCGGGGCGTGTCGGCCGACTTGGGTCGCTTGAGGTGGTAGCGGTGCAGCTCGTTGTGGCCCGCCAGGGACGGGTCCTCGCTCATCCCGACGAGTTCCCAACCCTGGTCACCGGCCCGGTTCAGGTGGGCCAGCGCGGTGTCGCCGTAGGCGGTCACGTCGGCCATCGAGCCGTCCGGGCCGTACCAGGAGAAGACGACCTCCCAGCTGAGGTCGGAGGCGGTCGGCTGGCGACGGCGGACCAGCAGCGCGTACTCCCATCTGAGCATGACCCATTGTCACCCGGCCGCTACCGGACGGCGCGGATCAGTCCTCGGCGATCCGCCCGGCGTCGACCCGCAGCCGCCGGTCGACGCTGACCGCTTCGAGCATCCGCCGGTCGTGGGTGACCAGCAGCAACGTCCCCGGGTAGCCGGCCAGCGCCGACTCCAGCTGCTCGATGGCCGCCAGGTCGAGGTGGTTGGTCGGCTCGTCGAGCACCAGCAGGTTGACCCCCCGGCCCTGGAGCAGCGCCAGCGCCGCCCGGGTCCGCTCGCCCGGCGACAGCGTCGCCGCCGGCCGCAGCACGTGCGCGGCCCGCAGGCCGAACTTGGCCAGCAGCGTCCGCGCATCCGCCGGCGTCATCTCGGGTACGGCGGCACCGAACGCCTCCAGCAGCGGCTGGTCGCCGAGGAACAGCCCCCGGGCCTGGTCGACCTCGCCGACCACCACCCCCGGGCCGAGCGCGGCGTGACCGGCGTCGAGCGGCAGCCGACCCAGCAGCGCACCGAGCAGGGTGGTCTTGCCGGAGCCGTTCGCCCCGGTGATCGCCACCCGGTCGGCCCAGTCGACCTGGAGGGTGACCGGGCCGAGGGTGAAGTCGCCCCGGCGGACCACCGCGTCGCGCAGCGAGGCCACCACCGCACCGGCCCGGGGTGCGGCGGCGATCTCCATCCGCAGCTCCCACTCCTTGCGCGGCTCCTCGACCACGTCGAGGCGTTCGATCAGCCGCTCGGTCTGCTTGGCTTTGGCCGCCTGCTTCTCGGTCGCCTCGGTCCGGAACTTCCGGCCGATCTTGTCGTTGTCCGGGGCCTTGCGGCGGGCGTTCTTCACGCCCTTCTCCATCCAGGAACGCTGGGTGCGGGCGCGGGCCTCCAGCGAGGCGCGGGTGTCGGCGTACTCCTCGAAATCGGCGCGGGCGTGCCGGCGGGCCACCTCCCGCTCCTCCAGATAGGCGCCGTAGCCGCCGCCGTAGTGCCGGGTCTGCTGCTGCACGAGGTCCAGCTCCAGCACCCGGGTCACCGCCCGGGTCAGGAACTCCCGGTCGTGGCTGACCAGCACCGTCCCGGCGCGCAGCCCGGTGACGAACCGTTCCAGCCGGTCCAGGCCGGCCAGGTCCAGGTCGTTGGTGGGCTCGTCGAGCAGGAAGACGTCATACCGGCTGAGCAGCAGGGAGGCCAGGCCGGCGCGGGCCGCCTGGCCGCCGGAGAGGGCGGTCATCGGGTGGTCCAGGTCGACCGTCAGCCCCAGCTCGGCGGCGACCTGGGCGGCGCGTTCCTCCAGGTCCGCCCCGCCGAGTTCGAGCCACCGCTCCAGTGCCCCGGCGTACGCGTCGTCGGCCCCGGCCGTGCCTTCGGTGAGCGCCTCGGTGGCCGCGTCCAGCGCCGCCTGCGCGCCGGTGACTCCGGTCCGGCGGGCCAGGAAGTCGCGGACCGTCTCGCCCGCCCGCCGCTCCGGCTCCTGCGGCAGGTATCCCACCGAGGCCCCCGGCGGACTCAACGAGACGTTGCCCTCTTCCACGCCCTGCAACCCGGCGAGCGTCCGCAGCAACGTCGACTTTCCCGCTCCGTTGACCCCCACCAGTCCGACCACGTCGCCGGGGGCGACCACCAGGTCGAGGTCACTGAAGAGCATCCGCTCCCCGTGCCCGGCGGCAAGTCCTTTGACGATCATCGTGGCGCTCATGAGGCCCCGAGCCTATCGCCCGCCCATCCGGGCGAGGACGCCGCGCGGCGCGGCCCACGCCTGCCCAGGCTCCTGGCTGCGCGTCGCGGACCTCGCAGCGGGCCGACAGCCTGGCCGGATCGCCGGCTGGCGGGACCGGCGCGGTCCTCGCACGGCGGCTACGGCGACAACAACTCTCGACAAACCCATGCGGCCCTCGCGGTCCGTCGGCCCCCGGCCGCCCGCTGTCGGTCGGGTCGCCCGCCCCCGGTTGGCGAAAGGTGGGGCAGGGGCGGGATGAGCGGGGCGGGTGGGGCAAGGTGAGGGTGTGGGATTGACGCTGGCGGTGGACTGCGGGGGCGGAGGCATCAAGGGATCGGTGCTGGACGGAGGTGGCAACCTGCGGGCACCGGTGCTCCGGGTGGACACCCCGTACCCGCTGCCGCCCGAGCTGTTCGTCAAGATGCTTGTCGAGTTGGCGGGGCGGTTCCCCCGGGCGGACCGGATCACGGTGGGGATGCCGGGCATGATCCGGCACGGGGTCGTGGTGGCCACGCCGCACTACGTGACCCGGTCCGGGCCGCGCAGCCGGGTCGACCCGGACCTGCTCGCCGAGTGGTCCGGGTACGACGCCCGGCGGGCCGTCACCGAGGCCTTCGGGATGCCGGCGCTGGTGCTCAACGACGCCGAGGTGCACGGCGCCGGGGTGGTCGCGGGCACCGGCTGCGAACTGGTGCTGACCCTCGGCACCGGGCTGGGCAGCGCGCTCTTCGACGGCGGGCGGCTCGCCCCGCACCTGGAGCTGTCGCACGCCCCGGTCCGCTGGGGCACCACCTACGACACGTACGTCGGGGAGCCGGAGCGGCGGCGGCTCGGCGACGCCTTCTGGTCCCGACGGATCCGGCAGGTGGTGGACGGGCTGCGGCCGGTGTTCCGCTGGGACCGGCTCTATCTCGGCGGCGGCAACTCGCGGCTGATCCGCCCCGAGCAGGTGGCCCGGATGGGCGACGACGTGGTGATCGTGCCCAACACGGCCGGAATCGTCGGTGGGGTCCGGGCCTGGCAGTTGACCGGCGAACGGGACGACCCGACCTCCTGAGCCACAAGTCCACCCCCAGGAACACTCGCGGTACGCCCGGTGTTGTGCCAGCGTCGGAGCAATGGCGACGTGACGCGAGGGGGTGGGTCGGGATGGATCTTCTGGCGGAGTACCGACGGGCGACCATGTACTTCGAGATGGGTGACCCGAGCGGAGCGGTCCGGCTGCTGGAGCCGATCGTGGCGGCCGAGCCCGGCAACTCCTCCGTACGTCAGCTGCTGGCCCGGGCGTACTTCCAGACCGCCCAACTCGGCCGCGCCGAGGAGCAGCTGCGGGAGCTGGTCGACCGGGACCCCAGCGACCACTACGCCCACCACGTGCTGGGCCGGACGCTGGAGCGGCTCAACCGCTACCCGGACGCGCTGCGGCACCTGCGCATCGCGGCGGCCATGCACTCGACCAACGACGACTACGTGACCGCGCTGCGCCGGGTGGAGAGCCGGGTCGGCAACGGTCGCTGAGTCCCTGACCACGCCGGGCCGGGGGAGGGCTTCTACCCTTCCTCCGGCCCGGTTCTGCGTCTGGTCCAGGCCAGGAACCTCTCGAACAGCTCCGCCGGGGGTGGGACGGCGTTCGGGTTGAGGGTGACCAGGTCGCCGGTGGCGTCGAACAGTCGTCCGGCCATGTAGACGGACAACCCGACCCGGTCCTGCCGGTAGTCCATGGTCAGCAGCAGGCGGGCGGGCTGACACGGCCAGGGAGCGGCACACACCCGGCACAACCAGAGGGGCCGCATCGGCACGTGCGGCCGAATCGCCCCACCCTCGCGCGCATGTACCGGTGAGGCGTTCGGTCTCCGTCGAGTCCCGGCGATGAACCGGCCACGCGGCTCGCTGGGGCGGGGTGCGCCGGTCTGGCTGGCCTCCATCGGAACCTCCGCAGGGTCGGATATCAGCGCGCGGCGGGAGTACGGCGACATCACCCCAGCGTGCTGACCTTGCCGTCACTTGTCAAGGTGCAAGGGTGTATTTGCCAAGCTGCATCTAGACTAGCTGCTGTTTGACCACTGGCGGTCTGGCTACTCTCGCGCCGTGCCACGCCACCTCTACGGGGCAGGCGAGATCACGACGCGGCTCGGCGTCAGCCGGCAACGAGCGCGCCAGATCATCGACCGGCCCGACTTCCCCAAGCCGTACGACCGGCTCGGGATGGGTGCTGTGTGGCTCAAGGCAGAGGTCGAAGCATGGATTCGGGAACACCGCCCCCACCTCGGCGAGGCAGACGACGAGGAACAGCCCGCCTGACCCGGCCCGCGGGGCAGCTATCTGGCTGCCCACTTGTCGCTGAGAGTGGCGAGGCGCACCCGGTAGCCTCCCGTGCATGGGCCGGAATCTCATGGGCGCGTACGAGATCCGGATGAGGCTGGGCGTGAGCAGGCAACGCGTCGAGCAGTTGATGAAGCGCCCCGACTGGCCGAAGCCCTACGAGTCGCTCGCCACCGGTCGGATCTGGCGTACCGAGGACATCGAGGCGTGGATCCGCGAGCACCGGCCGAACCTGCCCGACGAAGCCTGAGCCTCACCCCGACACCTGCGGGCCTACGATGGGCCTGCCATGAGGGCTGCGCAGGTGGGGGAGGCGGGATGAAGCTCAAGCTGGACCTGCACGAGATCTTCAACAAGGGCCACGACATCGACCGCGCCCTGCGCGGGATCATGGACGAGGCGGTGGCGAAGAAGGCCACCCTGGTCGAGATCATCCCTGGTAAGGGGTCCGGCCAGCTCAAGAAGAAGGTGCTGCGCTTCCTCGACCAGAAGGACGTCAAGCAGCTCTATCACCGGGTCGAGAAGGACTCCAAGAACTTCGGCCGCCTCTTCGTCCACTTTCGCTGGAAGTGACGTGCCCTAGAAGGACCGGTACACGTCTCTGCGGTGGGCGATTCGCACGACTGCGATCAGAACCTGGTCGTCCAGGATCAGGTAGACGAGCCGAAAGTCACCTACCCGGATCCGCCATTTGGTATCGCCACCGGACAGTTTCACGCAGCCAGCGGGCCGAGGGTCAACTGCCAGTTGATCGATCGCGGCACCGATGCGGACCTGGGTGGAGCGGTCGAGCTTGGCCAGTTCGCGCGCCGCAGCATTGGTGAGCTCCACCTTCCATGTCACAGGTCGAGCTCCCGCTTGACCGCGCTCCACGGCTGCGTCGACTCACCAGCACGCATCGACGCCAGTGCGTCGTCGCATGCCTCGGCGTCCTCCTCGTTGATCACCTGTTCCATGATCTCGTCAAGCTGCGCGAGCTGCTCGCGAGCCCAGGTCCGCAGCGCGGGCGTCCGGTTCGGGTTCCCGGCCACCGTTTGCAGGTACTGCCCGATCTTCTCAAGACCCTGCGGATCGAGCGACGTCGGTGGTCCCATCGCTGCCACCCGCTGCCCCTGGCGAGTCAGGTAGACGACGTTTCCTTCCTCGGCCGCCTCGACAGCTTCAGGCGGCGGACCGGCATGAGGCGGAACCTCATACTCGAACGCGTGTGCGGCGGTCATGAGGCTCATGGTAGCGCTGGACGGTCTCGGAGCCGGACAACCAGCTGAGGCGGTGTCGGCCCCAATTCGTCAAAGGTGAGCAGGTCGGACGGGTGACCCCGATCCCACATCAGCACTGTCAGAGGTCCAGGACGGCGACCGTCTCCCCGTCGCTCTGCTCGCCGGTCGGCCGGAAGCCCAGTTTCAGGTAGAAGTCCTCCGGCCCGCCCTCGCGGGGCACCCAGGTGACGTACGCCCGGTCGCCACCCCGGGCACGGATCTCCGCGCACACCGCCTCGACGGCGAACCGCCCGTAACCCTTCCCCTGCGCATCGGCCGCGATGTTGAGCCGCCACAGGCCGGACCGGACGTCATCGGGGTTGTCGCCCCACGCGTAGTCGAGGAAGGCCATCAGGAAGCCGACCAGCCGGTCGCCGTCGAAGATCAGCCTCGGCCAGGCGATGTCCGGGAAGACGTACGCCTCGGCCAGCGACTTGACCACCGGCCCGACCAGATCCTCCTGATCCGGGCGCACCGACAGCCCGAGCGCCGCCTCGTAGTTCTTCGGGGTGACCTTCTCCAGCCGCATGCTGCGGACCGTAGTCCGCCCCGCCGGCCCCGGCGACCGGTTATCCGGGCCGTCCTGGGCGCCCCACCCTGTTCAGGCTGCCGACAGTTTCCGTACGACGTACTGGTTGAGGCTCATTCCGTCCTCTGCGGCATGGGTGGCCAGCTCGCGGTGCAGGCTTTCGCCGACGCGCACGTTGAACTTGCCCGAATAGCTCCGTTCGGCAAACGGCTCCGGTACTTCCTCGCCCTGCTCTTCCATGTCCGCGACCACCTCACGCAGCAGGTTCTGGAGTCCTTGCAGGGCGTCGATCTGGGAGGGAGCCAGCCAGGACAGCGAGGGAAGCTCGGCACAGGTGGCGACGAACTCGTTGTCCTGGGCCGACCACGTGACGCGGCAGGTGTAGTGGCTCACCTCGGGACCAACGTTCTGCATCACATGGCCTCCTTCTTCTCGATCGCCTTGCGTCAGAACGGATAGGTGCGGGCCACCGCCAGCATCTCCGAGGTGTGCGACCCCACCACCCCCACCCCCGCCGGCCTGGGCCGGAAGCCCGGCAACGCGTCCAACCCGTCACTGGCGTCCATCGCCCGCAGCGATACCTGCCCCGCCCGGGGCCGCATGGCCAGGGTGATCTCGACCCCCTCGGCAGGCGGGGCGTGGAACACGATCCCGAAACCCCACCGGTCCAGCGACGCCTCCTCGACGGTCGGCTGCCGCCCGACCGGCACCTCCCGGCCGGCCACCTCCGCCCGGGTCACCTCGGCGGTGGTCGCGTCGACGTGCAGGGTGGCCAGCCGGACCGTGCGCTGGGGGAGCAGCCGCAACCGCAGGGTGCGCAGCCCACCGGCGGTGGTGTCCGCCAGCACCTGCACCGTCGGCGCGGGCAGGTTCGCCGCCGGTGCCGGGCCGGTACGCAGGTCGGTCCCGCCCAGGCCGGGGAAGCCGGCGAGCGCGGCCGGCCCGTCGACGTACCCGTCGGTCCAGGGCTGCGGGTCCGCCTCCCGGCTGATCCACCGGGCGGTGCCGGTGTCGGCGTCGAGGGCGTACATCAGGTGGGTGGGGACGGGGTGGGTGGCGTCGAAGCGGTCGACTGCCAGGCCGACCCCGGCGAACACCGTGGCGGCGAGCGCGGCGGCGACGGCCGGCAGCGCGCCGAGGCGGCGGGCGCGGGCGGCGACCAGGCCGCGCTGGCCGCCGGCGGCCGGGTGCAGCAGGTCGAGCACCGGCAGCGCGGCCAGGCCGAGCAGCACCGCGAACAGCGCCGCCACCCCGCCCATCGCCATTCCCAGCGCGGGGAAGAGGAGCACCACCGTGGGCAGCAGGATCACCACGGCGACCGCCCCGGCCAGGGTCACCGCGACCACCGGCCACGGGCCGTCGATCCGGGTGCGCAGCGCGACCAGGCCGGCGAGCGCGCCGGCCAGCGCCGGCAGGGTGGCCAGGTACGCCCCACCGGGCACCAGCGCGGCCAGCACCACCCCGAGCAGGGCCAGCCAGCCGAGCCCGCCGACGGCCAGCGCCGCCGGGCCGGCCCAGCGGCGGGCCAGCGCGTACCAGGCGAGCAGGATCGTGGCGGCGAGCGCGACCACCGCCAACCGGTACCAGACCGGCCGGTACGGGTCGAGCAGTTCGGCGTAGCCGGGGCGCAGCGCGGTGATCCCCGCCCAGAGCAGTTGGGCGGCGACCGGGGCGGCCACGATCGGCACCAGCGCCAGCCCGAACCCGGCGAACAGGCGACCCGTCCCGGCCCGGCCGGTGCGCCGGACCAGCCAGCCCAGGGCCAGCGCCCCGAGCACCGCCAGGGCGGCCAGCGGCCAGGTCAGCCAGCCGGGGTAGCGGACCAGCCCGCCCGGCACCGGGAAGTAGGTGGCGTCGTGCCCGGCGCGTAGCGCCGTCAGGTCGGCGCGGCCGAACTCCCGGGCCAGCCCGAGCGCGTTGTCGCCGTGCATCTGGAGGCTGCCCCGATCCATCGCCGCCGGGGTGTCCAGCGGGGTGTGATAGATCGCGCCCCCGTCGATGTAGGCCGAGTTCAGCCCGACGAAGTCGTGGTCGAGGAAGGCCGTGAAGTCGGTGTCGTTGGGCAGCGCCCGATAGATCTCCACGGCGAACGAGGTGCCCACCGGGTGTGGGGCGCCCCGGCCGAAGGCGGCCACCAACTCGGCGTTGTTCCGGGACGTCTCGAACATGATCACCGGCCCGGTGGAACCCCGGGCCTCCAGGTTGAGCACCACCCCGCCGTCGGCGGCGAGCGGGTGGCTGGCCGCGAACGCCGCCGCGCCGCACAGGCACGCCTCCTCGGCGTCGGTCAGCACGAACACGACGTCGTTGCGGGGGCGGGGGCCGGCGGTCAGCGCGCGGGCCACCTCCAGCACGGTGGAGGTGCCGGCAGCGTCGTCGTTGCCACCCGGGCCGGTCTGCACCGAGTCGTAGTGCGCCACCAGGAAGACCCGGCCGGTGGAGGCGGTACCGGGCAGCCGGGCCACCACGTTGCGCACCCGGGCGACGGTGGCCCCGCCGGCCGCCCCGCTGAGCTGCCCGGCCTCCGGGGCGACGGTGTCCTGCACCTCGGTCTGCAGGCCCAGCCCGCGCAGCGCCCCGACCAGGTGCTCGCGGACCTGGTCGTTGGCGGCACTGCCGGCGGGGTGCGGCCGGGCCGCCACCGTCTGCACGGTCCGGTAGGCCCGCCCGGCGCTGAACTCGTCGGCCGGGGCGTCGGCCGGCCGGGGCGTCGGGGTGGTCAGCGTGACCAGCATGACCGCGCCCACCGCGACCAGCGCCGACAGGGCGGCCAGGGCGGCGAGCGGACGACGCCGGGGCCGGGTCAGCGCCCGGTCGGCGGCGGAGGCGGGGGGTACGCCCACGGGGACTCCTCGGAGGTGGTGCGGGGGTGGTGCACCATCCTGCCCCGGCGGGCAGCGCCCGGGGCGTACCGGGACCGAACCGTGACGCGGGCCGCTGACCGGACGCTCACCTGGTGACGGCCTTGCCCGGGTACGCCCGGACCGGGCGGACCGTGTTGTGTGCGACCGTTGTCTAATACAGGATCAGCAGGGCACTCGGAAGGAGCCCGACATCACCAGCGAACTCCCGCGTCTCGCGGCGGTGACCCGGTCGCACCGGGGGCCTGGCCTGGCCGGGCCCTCCGTCGCGCCGTACCCGCACGGAGGGCTCGGGTCCCACGCCAACCTGCCGCCGGGTGAACGGCTGCGGGTGCTGCTGGTCGAGGACGACGAGGGCGACGCCTTCCTGGTCGGTGAGCTGCTCGCCGAGACCAACTCGATGATCGACCTGCTGGTCGCCACCAGCCTCAGCGAGGCCCGCCAGCGCATCGCCGGGGTCGACTGCGTCCTGCTCGACCTCGGGCTACCCGACGCGCAGGGCCTGGACGGGCTGCGCCGGGTGCTGGAGATGTCCAGCGGCGCGGCGGTCTGCGTGCTGACCGGTCGCTCCGACGAGCACCTGGGCATCGTCGCGGTCGCCGAGGGTGCCCAGGACTACCTGGTCAAGGGGCAGGTCGACGGGGTGCTGCTGACCCGAGCCCTGCGGTACGCGGTGGAGCGCAAGCGGGCCGACGTGAACGCCCGCCGGCTGCGCGAGGTCGAGCTGCGCCAGGCCGAGTCGGCCCGGCTGGAACGGGGCCTGCTGCCCCAGCCGCTGATGACCACCGACGAGGTGGCGGTGCACACCTTCTACCGGCCGGGCCGGCACGCGGCGCTGATCGGCGGGGACTTCTTCGACGTGGTGCAGACCCGCCCCGACCGGGTGGACCTGATCGTCGGCGACGTCTGCGGGCACGGGGTGGACGAGGCCGCCCTCGGTGTCGAGTTGCGGGTCGCCTGGCGGGCGCTGATCCTCGCCCGGGTGCCCGACGACGAGGTGCTGCCCGCCCTGGAGCAGGTGCTGATGAGCGAGCGCCGGCTCCAGGAGATCTTCGCCACCGTCGCCACCGTCCGGCTCGACCTGGCCGCCAACCGGGCCACCGTCCGGCTGGCCGGTCACCCGCCGCCGCTGCTGCTCGCCGGCGGTAAGGTCGCGCCCGTCCCGGCCCGTGGGGGTCTGCTGCTCGGCGTACGACCCCGCCGTCCCGTTGCGTTCGATCTGGAGTTCGACACCGATGACTGGTCCCTGTTGATGTACACCGACGGCCTGATCGAGGGACGGGTGGGTGACGGCGACGACCGGTTGGACGTCGACGGGCTGACCGGTCTGCTCCAGGAGCGCGCCAACCACGCCGTGCCGCTGTCCGAGCTGCCCGCCTGGCTGGTCGGCCGGGCCGAGCAGATCAACGGGGGGCCGCTCGCCGACGACGTCGCCATGCTGCTGGTCAGCCGGGGCGGTGGCCGGTGAACACGTACCGCCGGGGGTGGACCCTGCGTCGTCGGGTGCTGGCGCTGCTGGCCGTGGTCGGCGTGCTGCTGGTCGGGCTGGCCGTGGCCGAGGCGGTGGTGGCGGCGAAGAACCGCGCCTACACCGACGCCCTGCTCACCCGCACGGGCCCGCTGCGGGTGCAGGGGCAGGAGCTGCTCAACGCGCTGCTCGACCAGGAGACCGGCATCCGTGGGTACGCGGTGAGCGGCAACCGCGCCGACCTGGCCCCGTACGAGCAGGGGGTGCAGCAGGAGCGCGACGTGGCCGCCACCATCACCACCCTGAGCCGTGACTATCCCGGGGTCGCCGACGCGCTGCGAACGGTGCAGCAGCAGGCGGACGGCTGGCGGCGGACGGTGGCCGAGCCGGTGATCGCGACCACCGGGAGCAGCGGCACGGCCGCCGGTCAGGCGTTGATCACCGCCCAGGCGCGGCAGCAGTTCGACGAGATCCGGACGTCGGTGGGTGACCTCCAGACGGCGATCCTGGCCGAGCGGGAGAAGGGCGCCCGGGACATCGAGCGGACCGGCAACATGCTGGTGATGCTGCTGATCGTCGCGGCGGTCGTGGTCGTGTTCGCCGGCACCCTGATGCTGCTCTCCCTGGAGCGGATGGTGATCCGGCCGCTGACCGGCCTGGCCGAGCAGGTGCGGGAGGTCGCCGAGGGTGACTACCAGCACCACATCGCCGGGACGGGGCCGCCGGAGTTCCGCCGGCTCGCCGACGACGTGGACGTGATGCGGCAGAAGATCGCCAAGGACCTGGCGGAGGTGCGGGCCGCCCGGGAGAACATCGAGTGGGTCAACAGCCAGTTGCAGAAGCAGGCCGAGGAGCTGACCCGCTCCAACCGTGACCTGGAGCAGTTCGCCTACGTCGCCTCGCACGACCTCCAGGAGCCGCTGCGCAAGGTGGCGAGCTTCTGCCAGCTGCTCCAGCGCCGGTACGCGGGGCAGCTCGACGAGCGGGCCGACCAGTACATCGCGTTCGCGGTGGACGGCGCACAGCGGATGCAACGCCTGATCAACGACCTGTTGGCGTTCTCCCGGATCGGCCGGCTCACCACCGGGTTCGTCGATGTCGACCTCAACCGGGTGATGGGCGACGTGGCCAGCCAGACCGAGCCGGGCCGCCAGTACGCCGACGCCGAGCTGACCTGGGGTGAGCTGCCGGTGATCCGGGGCGAGGAGCCGCTGCTCACCAACCTGCTGGTCAACCTGGTCAGCAACTCGGTGAAGTTCCGCCGCCCGGACGTCACGCCCAAGGTGCGGGTCTCGGCCCGGCTGGTCGATGCCGAGTGGGAGATCACCTGCCAGGACAACGGCATCGGCATCGAGCCCGAGTTCGCCGACAAGATCTTTGTGATCTTCCAGCGGCTGCATGCCAAGGACGCCTACCCGGGCACCGGCATCGGCCTGGCCATCGTCAAGAAGATCGTCGAGTACCACGGCGGTCGGGTCTGGGTGGACACCGACCAGGCCGAGGGGACCGCGATCCGGTTCACCCTCCCGGCCCGGCCGGAGGACGTCGAGGCGGCGAAGGCGGCAGCCGAGGCGGGCCCGGCGGCCGATGAGGAGGCGACGGCGACGCCCGACGGGGACGCCACGGCGACGACGTCCGACGACGACGCCGCGTCCCTGCCGGCCGGGGAGACGCCCGTCCCGGCGGAGGACCCCGAGCCGGCGGACCGACCGACCCCGGTCGGCCGGCAGCCGGGCGGCACGCAGGACGAGGACCCACCCGGCGGGCCGCCGGGGCAAGGCACCACGGGTGGTACGAAGGAGAGGGTGGGATGACCGCGCCGGCGGACGGCAAGAGCCCGATCGAGGTCCTGCTGGTCGAGGACGATCCGGGTGACGTGCTGATGACCCAGGAGGCGTTCGAGGAGCACAAGCTCCGCAACCGGCTGACCGTCGTCTCCGACGGCGCCGAGGCGCTGGCCTACCTGCGGCGCGAGGGCCGCTACGCGGACGCGGTGGCCCCGGACCTGATCCTGCTCGACCTGAACCTGCCCCGCCGGGACGGCCGGGAGGTGCTGGAGGAGATCAAGAACGACGAGGAACTGCGCCGCATCCCGGTGGTGGTGCTCACCACCTCCCAGGCCGACGAGGACATCCTGCGCAGCTACCAGCTGCACGCCAACGCCTACGTGACCAAGCCGGTGGACTTCGAGCGCTTCATCGCGGTGGTCCGGCAGATCGACGAGTTCTTCGTCAGCGTGGTCAAGCTGCCGCCTCGTGGCTGACCAACTGCTCGACGACGTCGACACGCTGCTGCGGGAGACCGCGGCGGACGTGGTGTTGCCGCTGTTCCGCCGGCTGGACGCCGCCGACGTCACCGAGAAGGCACCCGGTGACCTGGTCACTGTCGCCGACCAGCGGGCCGAGGAGCGGATCTCGGCCGAGCTGCGCCGGTTGCTGCCGGGGTCGTTGGTCGTCGGCGAGGAGGCGGTGGCCGAGGACGGGTCGTTGCTGCGCCACCTGCGCGACGGCGGCGACGTGTGGGTGGTCGACCCGGTCGACGGCACGGGCAACTTCGCTGCCGGCCGCCGGCCGTTCGCCCTGATGGTGGCCCTACTCAGCGGGGGCGAGCCGGCCGCGTCCTGGGTGTTCGACCCGCTGGCCGGGACGATGGCCGTGGCCCGTGCCGGCGACGGCACCCGGCTGGACGGCCGGCCGGTGCGGGCCGGTGCCGCCGTCGCGCCCGAGCGGCTGCGGGGCACCGCGATGGTCCAGTACCTGCCGCAGGCCACCCGGGACCGGGTGGCGGCGGGCGAGAGCCGGATCGGGGAGCTGCTGCCCGGTCAGCACTGCGCCGGCCGGGAGTACCTCGACTTGCTCACCGGTGACCAGCAGTTCGTCATGTTCTGGCGGACCCTGCCCTGGGACCATGCGCCCGGTGCGCTGCTGGTCCGCGAGGCGGGCGGGGTGGCCCGCCGGTTCGACGGCACCGAGTACCACCCGGCCGACGACGGCCGGGGGCTGCTGGTCGCCGCCGACGAGCAGACCTGGCACGAGGTCCGGGCCGCCCTGCTCGGCGACTGACCGCCCGCCGCCTGCGGCTTTGTGGGTGCCGGACGGTGGTCCGTCCTGCCGGCGTGGCGGGTTGGTGGGCGTCGGACGGGTGGGCCGTCCTGCCGGCCCAGCGGGTCGGTGGGGCCGGGCGGTGGACCGTCCTGCGGGCGGGTGAGGGATCGACGAGGTGGACCCTCGGCGACCGGCCCGACACGCCCCGTCGAGCGTTGCTGTCCGGTGTCGTCACGGGCCTGGTCACCGGGCGTGATTGCGGTAGTGTGACCGGCGGTCTCCGCCCCCAGGCCGCCAACCGGGGCCGGCGGGACCGCCGCCGTACCGGCCCTGTGGGCGGGCGTCGGCGGCAGAGGGAAGGACACCTCCGTGCCCAGGACCAGCCTGACCCGGCCACGCGTGCGTCGGCCGTTGACCGTGCTGCTCGCCGCGCTGGCGCTGCTGCTCGGTGTCGGCGCGGTGCCCGCCTCGGCGGAGCCCGGCGAGGGCGGCACCAAGCAGCTCAAGGATGCGCTGACGGCGGCCGCGAAGGGGCACATCGAGGCCAAGGCCAAGCTGGACAGCTCCAAGCGGCGGCAGACCGTGCTGACCGCCGAGCTGAAGGTGATCGAGGGCCGGCTGGGTGAGCTGACCGCCCAGGTGGGCGAGGTGGCCGCGCAGTCGTACCGGGTGGGCCGGTTGACGCCGACGTCGATGCTGCTCAACACGGCCAGCCCGGAGGCGTTCCTCAAGCGTGCCGCCGACCTCGACCTGATGGCCCAGCGGGACAGCAAGCAGATCCGTGCGCTCGCCGAGGCTCGGCACAACGCCACCCAGGCCACCCTCGCCATCAACGCCGAGGTCCGCGAGCAGCAGAAGCAGCTCGCCACGCTGGCGAAGAAGAAGCGGGAGGCGGAGCGCGCCCTGGCCACCGTCAGCTCGGGCAGCAGCGCCGGCTTCAGCGGCGGGTCGAGTTCGGCGAAGCCGGCCCCGCGCAACTCCGACGGGTCGTGGCCGGGCGAGTCGTGTTCGGTGAACGACCCGACCACCTCCGGCTGCATCACCCCGCGCACCCTGCACGCCATGCAGCAGGCCAAGGCGGCCGGTTACAAGCGGTTCGTGTCCTGCCACCGCAGCGGCGGGGGCGGCGAGCACCCCAAGGGCCGGGCCTGCGACTTCTCCGCCGCCACCAGCGGCTTCAAGGACGAGACGGCCACCGGCGGGGACAAGGCGTACGGCGACAGCCTGGCCAACTACTTCAAGAACAACGCCGGCCGGCTCGGCGTGCTCTACGTGATCTGGTATCGGCAGATCTGGTTGCCGAACACCGGCTGGCAGGCGTACAGCGGCTCCGGCAGCCCGGCCGCCGACCACACAAACCATGTTCACCTTTCGATGTACTGACGGTCCGGCCCAGGAACGGGACGTAGCATCGCGACGGTGAGCAGCTCATCGTCCGACGTCGTGACCGCTCCGACGCCCTCCGCGCCGGCCCCGTCCCGCGCCCTGCCCAACGGGCTCGCCGCGTTCCTGGTGTTCTTCGCCAGCGGCGCGGTGCTGGTGCTGGAGACGGTCTCGTTGCGCCTGGTCGGCCCGTACGTCGGGGTGACCCTCCAGGTGACCAGCTCGGTGATCGGCATCGCGCTGGCCGCCATCGCGTACGGGGCGTGGACGGGGGGCTGGCTTGCCGACCGTCGGGACCCGCGCGGGCTGCTCGCCCCGGCGCTGATCCTGGCCGGCATCGCCGCCGCCGTCACCCTGCCCGTGGTGCGGTACGCCGGTGAGCTGCTGCGCGGCGGGGCGGTCAGCGGCATCCTGCTGCTCACCGCGCTGGCCGTGTTCGTGCCGGCGGCGCTGCTGTCGGCGGTCACCCCGCTGGTGGTGAAGCTGCAACTGGCCGACCTGCGGCGCACCGGGCAGGTCGTCGGGCGGCTCTCCGGCATCGGCACCCTCGGCGGCATCACCGCCACCTTGGTCACCGGGTTCGTGCTGGTGGCGGCGCTGCCCAGCACCGTCATCCTGATCGGGCTGGCGGCGGCGCTCGGGGTGGCCGGTCTGGCGCTCGGGGTCTACCTGCGTCGGCAGGAGGCCACGGGGCTGCCCGGTCCGGCCCGGATGAAGGCCACCCTGGCGGTGCTCGGGCTGGTCGCGGCGGGGCTGAGCGCGGTCGCGCCGAACCCGTGCGACGTGGAGACCGCGTACCACTGCGCCCGGGTGGAGCGTGATCCGTCCCGGGACGGTGGGCGCACGCTCTATCTCAACTCGGCCCAGCACTCGTACGTCGACCTGAACGACCCGACCCACCTGGAGTACGAGTACACCCAGTGGATCGGCGCGGTCGCCGACGTGTCCGCCCCGAAGGGGCAGCGGCTGGACGCGCTGCACCTGGGCGGGGGCGGGTTCACCATGCCCCGTTACCTGAGCGCCACCCGGCCGGGCACCGACAACGTGGTCTTCGAGATCGACGGCGAGCTGGTCGAGCTGGACCGGCGGGAGTTGGGCGTCCGGACCGGGCCGGGGCTGCGGGCCGAGGTGGGGGACGCCCGGATGCTGGTCGGCGGGGAGCCGGCGAACAGCCGTGACCTGGTGGTCGGGGACGCGTTCGGGCACCTGGTGGTGCCCTGGCACCTGGCCACCCGGGAGATGGCGGCGGAGGTCGACCGGGTGCTGCGCCCCGGCGGGATCTACGTGCAGAACGTCATCGACTACCCGCCGGGCCGGTTCATCCGTTCGGAGCTGGCGACGGTGGCCGCCGAGTTCGACCATGTGGCGCTGGTCGCGCCGCCGGAGGCGATCGCCGGGCAACAGGGCAGCAACTTCCTCATCGTCGCCTCGGACGCGCCGCTGCCGCTGGACGCGCTGCGGACCCGGCTGGGCGCCGTGGCGAAGATCCCGGACATGGTCGCCGGCAGCGAGGTGACCCGGTTCGTCGACGGGGCGCTGGTGTTGACCGACGACTACGCCCCGGTGGACCAACTGCTCGCGACCGCCTGATCGGGTGACTTTCCTGACCGATTACGACCATCGAGGTGTAGGTCGGGCCGTCCCGGGCAACTCGGTCGACCATGGGTGCAGGAGTCCGGAACGCCGCACAGCTCCTCGGTGACCGGTACCGGCTGATCGAGCAGCTCGGCGCGGGTGGCATGTCCGTGGTGTGGCGCGGCTACGACCAGGTGCTCGGCCGTCAGGTCGCGGTGAAGGTGCTGGCCTCCCGGCTGGCCACCGACCGGGCCTTCCGGCACCGGATCAGGATCGAGGCGCAGGCCGCCGCGCGACTCTGCCACCCCAACATCACCAACGTGTACGACTACGGCGAGTCCGAGCAGGTCGGGCTGACCGTGCCGTACGTGGTGATGGAGCTGGTGGACGGCGGCCCGCTGACCGCGCGGCTCGGCCGCGACGGGCAACTGCCCTGGCGGGAGGCGGTGACCATCGGTGCCGAGGTGACCTCGGCGCTGGCCACCGCGCACGCCCGGGGGGTGGTGCACCGGGACGTCACCCCGGGCAACGTGATGTTGACCGCGACCGGGGTGAAGGTGGTCGACTTCGGCATCTCGGCGCTGGTCGGGGAGAGCGAGAAGGGGCCGGACGGCACCCTGCTCGGCACCCCCGCCTACCTCGCCCCGGAGCGCCTGGACAACGGCCAGGTCTCCCCGGCCACCGACGTGTACGCCGTCGGGCTGCTGCTCTACCGGATGCTCACCGGACGGCTGCCCTGGCAGGCCAGCACCACCACCCAGATGCTGCGGGCGCACATGTACCACGACCCGGAGCCGATGCCCCCGGTGCGCGGGCTCCCCGACGAGGTGGTCGAACTGGTCGGCCGCTGCCTGGCCAAGCGCCCCGAGGACCGGCCGGCGACCCCGGAGGTGGCCCGTACCCTCGCCGGGGCGGCCGGGATGGTCGCGGCCGTGCCGGTGTCCCCGGCCCCCGGCCGGGTCGACCCGGCTCTGCTCGCCAACGCCGGGACCACGATCCTGCCCTGGTCGGCCGACACCGACGCGTTGCCCTTCTCGGGCCGGACCCGCAGTCGCCGCGCCGCCACCCGTCGCCGTCGGATCGAGGCCGGGGTGGCCGCCGCGAGCCTCGTCGCGGTCACCGCGGCGATCTGGGGGGTGACCTCGCGCAGCCCGGCCAGCGGCGGCGTCGACCAGCCCACCGAGGCCCGGATGGGGTTGACCGAGCCCATTCCCTGCGAGGTCGAGTACGCGCTGCGCAGCGACTCCGGCAAGGATTTCGCCGCCCAGCTCACGCTGACCAACACCGGTCCCCGGGAACTGCGGGACTGGACGATGAGTTTCGCCTTCCCCGGCCAGCAGACCGTCACCCGGGCCACCCCCGAGGTCCGCCAGGAGGGGCGGCTGGTCCGGGTCACCCCGGCGGCCGGACGGGCCGCGCTGGCCCCGGGCGGGTCGGAGAAGGTCTCGTTGACCGGCCGGTACACCGGCGGCAACCCGCTGCCGCTGGAGTTCACCGTCGGCGATTCGAGCTGCGGGGTGCGGGTCTCCGGGGTGGCCGGCAGCGCCCCGGTGGTGAAGCCGCCGGCAGCCAAGAAGCCACCGGCGAAGAAGCCGGCGAAGTCGTCCGGCAAGTCGTCCGGCAAGGGTGGTTCCGGCGCGGCCGGCCCGGCGAAGCCCAAGCCGAAGGCCGAGCAGCCCGGCAAGGGCCCGGGAGCGGGCAAGGGGCCGGGAGCCGCCGGGGGAAAAGCGGGGAAGTGATCAGCGCAGGGTCGCGAACTGCTGCACCTGGGCGATCCCGCCCTCGACGACCAGGATGCTGCCCGGCCCGAGCACGGTGCCCGGCTCGGCGTACCGGAAGGGTTCCCCGGCCGGTTTCGCGCCGACGACCATCACCCCGTAGCGCTCCTGGAGGGCCAGCTCACCGAGGCGGTGGCCGACCAGCGGCGGGGGCACCGGCACCTTGGCGATGGCGAAGTCGTCGCCGAACTCCATGAAGTCGAGCATCCGGCTGACGATCAGGTGGGCCACCCGTTCCCCGGTCTCCGCCTCGGGAAAGACCACGTGGTGGGCGCCGACCGAGGCCAGGATCTTGGCGTGCTTCCGGGAGGTCGCCCGCGCCCAGATCTGCGGTACGCCCACCTCGGTCAACGCCAGCACGGTGAGCACACTGGCCTCCACCGAGGCGCCGATGGCGACCACCACCCGGCGGAAGTCGCCGATGCCGAGCTGCCGCAGCGCCTCTTCCTCGGTGGCGTCGGCCTGCACCACCCGGTCCAGCGACGCCGACCAGCGTTGCACCTGCGCGGCATCGTGGTCCACGGCCAGCACCTGGTGGCCGAGTCGGGCCAACGCCCCGGCCAGGTGACAGCCGAACCGGCCCAGCCCGATCACGGCGATGTCGCCGTTGTCCTCGTCCCTAGCCGACAACGGGTTGCTCCTTCGGGTAGCGGTAGAGCCGACGTCGGGTGTTCAACGCGATCGCCGAGCCGAGGGTGAGCGGCCCGATCCGGCCGATGTACATCAGCACGGTCAGCAGCAGTTGCCCCGACTCGGGCAACCGCTCGGCCAGCCCGACGGTGAGCCCGGTGGTGCTGAACGCGGAGGTCACCTCGAACAGCGTGTCGTTGAACCGGACGCCGGTGGTGAGCACGGTCAGGCCGAGCGTGCCGACGGTCACCAGCGCGACGCTGAGCAGCGCCACGGTCAACGCCTGCCGCTGGCTGGGTGCGGCGATCCGGCGGCGACCCACGATGACGTCGGGTTCGCCGCGCAGTTCGGCCCAGATGACGAATCCGAGCAGGAAGAACGTGGAAACCTTGATGCCACCGGCGGTGCTGGCGCTGCCACCGCCGATGAACATCAGGGCGATGATCAGGGGATAGCTCTCCTCGCGCAACGCCGACACGTTGATCACATCGAAGCCGCCGGTGCGGCTGAGCGCGATCTGGCTGAACGAGGCGAGCACCTTGCCGGGGGTGTCGTAGGTGCCGATGGTGAACGGGTTGGCCCACTCGGCGGCGAGTAGGCCGACGAAGCCGGTGGCCAGCAGCACCACGCTGCCCCAGATGGTCAACTTGGTGGACACCGACCAGCGGACCGGGCGACGCCACTGCCGGAACGCCTCGAACAGGGCGGGGAAGCCCAGCCCGCCGACGATCGCGCCGAGGGCCAGCGGCAGCGTCACCCACGGGTCGCGGGCGAAGGCGATCAGGCCCTCGGAGTAGAGGCTGAAACCGCCGTTGTTGAACGCCTGGACCGAGTGGAACACCCCGGACCACAGCGCCCGGCCCGGGGGATAGTGGTAGGTCAGCCAGAGCCGCCCGGTGATCACCATGGTCATCACCAGTTCGCAGCCGAACACCGTGCCGGCGATGCGCATCAGCAGGCGGCGGATGTCGCCGATGCCGTAGTCGGCGGACTCGGCCTGCACCAGCAGCCGGTTGCGCAGCCCGAGCTGGCGGGTGACGGTCAGGCTGACCAGGGCCGCGCCGGTGAGGATGCCGAGGCCGCCGGCCTGGGTGAGCACGGTGATCATCACCAGCCCGAACCCGTTCCAGTAGTTCGGGGTGTCGGTGACGTTCATGCCGGTCACCGAGACCGCCGAGGTGGCGGTGAAGAGCGCGGTGACCAGCGGGGTGTAGCGGTGCGCGCTGGTCGCCCAGGGCAGCATCAGCAGGCCGGTGCCGATCGCGATCGCCACCAGGAAACCGAGCGGCACCAGCCGGACGGGGTGACGAAGGAACCGGCGCACCAGACAATCCTGTCGATTACGGCGGGATCGGGTCGGTGAATCGCGTATCCCGCAGGGTTCACCTGGCGGCCAGTCGACGACCAACTGGCGGTCAGCCGCGACCGGTCTGCTGAGGGCGCCCCATCGGCACCTGCCGGGCGTCCCGCGCCTGGGCCGGGGTGCCCCTCGACGAAGGAGACCGCGTTGCGACGTACCCTTTCCGCCCTCGGTGTGGCCGGCGCGCTGCTCGCCGTGGCCGTCGCCGTTCCGGTGGCCGTGCCCGGCGCGGCCTCGGCCCGCGAGGACGACGCGGACCGCGCCGACCGCGCCGACCGGGCCACCCACCGGCCCGTGGTGATCGGCCACCGGGGCGCCAGCGGCTACCGCCCGGAGCACACCCTGGAGGCGTACCGGCTGGCGATCCGGCTGGGGGCCGACTACATCGAGCCGGACCTGGTCTCCACCCGGGACCGTGTGCTGGTCGCCCGGCACGAGAACGAGATCTCCGGTACGACCGACGTGGCGGGCCGCCCGGAGTTCGCCGGCCGCAAGGCCACGAAGTCCATCGACGGGGTGCCGGTCACCGGCTGGTTCACCGAGGACTTCACCCTGGCCGAGCTGAAGACCCTGCGGGCCAAGGAGCGGCTGCCCCAGGTGCGGGTGGCGAACACCGCGTTCGACGGCCGGTTCGAGGTGCCCACCTTCCAGGAGGTGCTGGACCTGGCCCGCGCCGAGTCCAAGGCGCGGGGCCGCACCATCGGCGTCTACCCGGAGACCAAGCACCCCAGCTACTTCGCCTCGATCGGGCTGCCGCTGGAGGAGCCGCTGGTCGCGGTGCTGCGCCGCAACAAGCTGAACCACCGCAACGACCCGGTCTTCATCCAGTCCTTCGAGACCGGCAACCTGCGCAAGCTCGACCGGATGATCGACGTGCCGCTGGTCCAGCTCCTCGACGCCACCGGCCAGCCGTACGACCTCGCCGCCGCCGGTGACCCGCGCACCTACCGTGACCTGGCCACCGCCGCCGGCCTGCGCGGGATCGCCCAGTACGCCGACGGGGTCGGTCTGAACAAGAACCTGATCGTCCCCCGGGACGCCACCGGCAAGCTGCTCGCCCCGACCACGGTGATCCGCGACGCGCACCGGCACAAGCTGGTGGTGCACGCCTGGACGTTCCGCGCCGAGAACCAGTTCCTCCCGGTCGACTTCCGGATCGGCACCGACCCGAACGCCCGGGGCGACATCACCGCCGAGTACGAACTCTTCCTCCGCCTCGGCCTGGACGGCGTCTTCGCCGACCAGCCCGACACCGCCGTCGCCGCCCGCGCCGGCCTGTCCACCCGCTGACCGCCCGCTGACCGCCCGCTGACCGCCCGCCCCCGGCCGGGTCTGGTCGGGTGCTTGATCAACTCAATGTCGCCGATGTAGCGGTGTCCCGGGCGGCGGGACACCGCTACATCGGCCCACAGGAGTGGATCAAGAGGGCGACTTCGCCCAGGCGCGATCCCGGACCGGCCAGGAGTCGTGCGGCCGCGACACATGGTCTCGCTGGCACGTGGTGACGGCCGGAACCTACAGTCGGGGCATGGGCATCGACGGGCCGCCCCCGGCAGGAACTCCCGGTCGGGTACGCGTGCGTGCCGTCTATCCCGGCAGCTTCGACCCCTTCACCCCCGGGCATCTGGACGTGGTGAACCGGGCACGCACCCTCTTCGACGAGGTGGTCGTGCTCGTCGCGGTCAACAGCAGCAAGAATCCGGGCGTCGACGAGCAGGAGCGGGCCGCCGCTGTCCGGGCCGTGCTGCCGGCCGGATGGACCTCTGTCACCGTTGCCACCTGGCGCGGGCTGACCTCCGCCTACTGCCTTCGCCACCAGGTGGGAGTGATCGTCCGGGGTGTGCGGAACACCACCGACCTGCAGGTCGAATGCCGGCTCGCCGCGATGAACCAGTCGCTGGGCGTCCCCACCGTCTTCCTGCCCGCCCAGCCCGAACTGGCGGCGATGTCGTCGACCGCCGTGCGCACGCTGGGGGAGCGACTACCTCGATCGGGGTAGCACGGACGTCGGGTGGTCCAGGTTGTCAGATTGTGGAGAGTTGTTGTCGCCTGGGCCTGGGCCGCAACAACTCTCCACAATCCACCGACTGAGCCGGTGGAGGCCCGCTCGGGCGGTCAACGGGTGCGGGGTGGCGCGGATGCGCGGTGGGTCAGGTCGTCGTGCAGCGCCTGGAGCCGGTCCCGGCAGCGCAGGACCAGGCCGGCGATCTCGTCGAAGGTCGCCGCGTCGACGCGGTTACCGTCGAACCACAGGGCGCGTACGGCCGTCCGGCTCTGCACGAGGTACGTCGCGGCAGCCTCGACCAGCCCGACGAACTCGGCACGGTGGTCCGGGGAGGCCAGCTGGGCGCGGCGTCGCGCCACCTGCAACGGCTCGCCGGGAGCGGTGAAGATCGCGGCGAGGTCGCCGTCGTCGGCCTGACCTGCACCGATGCCGGCGAGCAGGTATTCCAGCTCGGTCGCGGCCAACGTCAGCCTGCCGACGGCCAGGACCGTCTCCTCGGAGAGTCGCCGCATCGGCCCACCCTAACGGACCGGCCCCCACGTCGATCCCGACCAGCCGGGGCAGCCCGGGAAGCCCCGACCGACGAGGATCAAAGCCACAGCGGTGGACGGGGGAATGCCGGCCCGGAGCGCCTCGACGAATCGTCTGATCCGCTGACGTCATCAGGTCCAACGGCTCGGCGTGCCACGTGTGTCGCTGGCCGGGCGGCCCCTGATCGTGGACGTCACGAGGTCTCCGGACCCCGGGGCGGGCGGGTTACTGCGTCGAGGGCTGGGCGACGTAGGTGCCACGACCGGGCTGCCCGGTGATCAGCTCGCGGTCGTGCAGCAGTGACATCGCCCGATAGGCGGTGTTCATGCTGACGCTGTACTGGTCGGCGATCTGACGGGTCGAGGGCAGCTTGTCGCCCGGTTTCAGTTCACCGCTCTTGATCTTTGCGGTGAAGTCGTTGGCGATCACCTTGTAGGGCGCGGGCGCAGTGGGCATGGCAAGGACTCCGGTTGGTTCGGCATCCCTGATCTTGCCCTACCTACACAAGTAACTGCAACAAGTTGTCGACGCTCCGATAACTGAATGTCGACTACCGCTAGATACTGGTGTAGGTTGCTGGTGTCCGGTTCCGGTTGGTTCGGCAAACCTCGGGGGCGGACACCCAGGGTTGGCTCCGGGGCCGTACCGCCGAACAGGGCTGCGGTCCCGAGGCCGGTGACCCGGTCCGCGTCCCCTATCGGCGGGCCGGGTCACCTTCCACTGCACCGAATGGAACGCGACCCGGAAGGTGACCCATGCACATCCTGTTGTCCCTGCTCCGCCGCCCGTGGCTCGGTCGATCCGGCCACCGCCCGTGGCGCGGCCTTACCCGCCCCCTGTGTCATCGCCTGGAACCTCGTCCGCACCGTCGCCGGGCGGGACGACGCTGGTCGGAGCGCCCGCCGAACGGTGGTTGGTACCGCTCGCAGGCGTGTCGGCCGCTGACCGCCCGACAGGTCGAGGAACGACAGTTCGGCCTGGTCAAGCGGGGGCTAGACCCGGTGGAGGTGCACGCCTTCCTGCACCGGGTGGCCGCCGACCTGGCGGCGGCCCGGCGCGACCTGGCCCTGACCAGGGAGGAGAACCAACGGATCAAGCGCGCGTTACGCTCCTGGCGGACCCACTTCACGTCGGACATGCGGTGGTGACCCGGACAGGCTTCGCCGTCGAGCAGCACGGGCGTGCGGTGGTGACCCGGACAGGCTGCACTGTCGGTCAGCCGGGCGTGCGGTGGTGAGCCGGGAACGGTTCGTCGTCCACCTGCCGGTGGCCGCCGACGATCTGGTCGCCGCCCAGGGACTTGCCCGGGCGATCACCCGGGCACTCGGCTTCCTGTCCGACGTCGACCGGGGCGGCACCACCGTGTCCCGCGAGGACGCCCAGTCCGTACGCCACTGGGTCTTCTGCGACCGACCACTGACACCCGGCCGGCGCTGCACACGCCCAGCCGACCACCACGACGACTGCACCCCCCACCCCACCACCCCTCCCACCCGGCACCCCCGGTGACCGCCCGCCCGCCCCGGTGATCAAGAAGTTTGCGTCACCCTGAGCGCGGATCTTTACGTAAACCTCTTGATCAACTGCGTGAGGGGTCGGGGTGTCCGGCCGGGGTGGTAGGAATGGCGGGTGGAGGTGCGGGAGCGGGTGGAGCAGGATCGGGTGGCGGTGCGGGAGCGGGCCGAGGGGGTGCTGCGGCGGCTGGCCGGCGCGCACGCCCGGCTGCGTGAGGACCAGTGGCGGGCCATCGAGGCGCTGGTGGTGGACCAGCGGCGGGTGCTCTGCGTGCAGCGCACCGGGTGGGGCAAGTCGGCGGTCTACTTCGTGGCCACCGCACTACTGCGCGAGCGCGGCGAGCACGGCCCGACGGTCATCGTCTCGCCGCTGCTGGCGCTGATGCGCAACCAGGTGGAGGCGGCGGCCCGCGCCGGCATCCGGGCCCGCACCATCAACTCGGCCAACCTCGACGAGTGGGACGAGATCACCGCCGAGATCCACGCGGGGGCGGTCGACGTGCTGCTGATCAGCCCCGAGCGGCTCAACAACCCCGACTTCCGGGACACCGTCCTGCCGAGGCTGGCCGCCACCACCGGTCTGCTGGTGGTGGACGAGGCGCACTGTGTCTCCGACTGGGGGCACGACTTCCGGCCCGACTACCGCCGGCTGCGTACCTTTCTGGGTAACCTGCCCGAGCGGACCCCGGTGCTCGCCACCACCGCCACCGCCAACGAGCGGGTGACCCGGGACGTCGCCGAGCAACTCGGCACCGAACCGACCCCACCCCCTGCCGACCGCGCCACATCCTCCGCCGACCGCGCCGCGTCGCCCGCCGGAACTCGCGCCGACGGCGTCGCATCGACCGCCGATCCAGCCGCGTCGCCCGCCGACGCCGGTGGGCGACGGGCCGACGTGCTGGTGCTGCGGGGCACCCTGGACCGGGAGTCGCTGCGGCTGGGCGTGCTCGACCTGCCCAGCCCGGCGCACCGGCTGGCCTGGCTCGCCGACCACCTGGACGTGCTGCCCGGCTCCGGGATCATCTACACGCTCACCGTCGCGGCGGCCACCGAGACCGCCGACTTCCTGCGGGGGCGCGGCTGGTCGGTGGCCTCCTACACCGGCCAGGCCGAGGACGCCGACCGTCGCGCCGCCGAACAGGACCTGCTCGACAACAAGATCAAGGCTCTGGTGGCGACCAGCGCGCTCGGGATGGGGTTCGACAAGCCCGATCTCGGTTTCGTGGTGCACCTCGGTGCGCCGCCCTCGCCGATCGCCTACTACCAACAGGTCGGCCGCGCCGGTCGCGCCGTCGAACACGCCGAGGTGCTGCTGCTGCCCGGTGTCGAGGACGCCGCCATCTGGCGCTACTTCGCCTCGCTCGCCTTCCCGCCCGAGGACCAGGTGCGCACCGTGCTGGCCGCCCTGCACACCGACCGGCCGCTCTCCACCCAGGCCCTGGAACCCATCGTCGACCTGCGCCGTACCCGCCTCGAACTGATGCTCAAGGTGCTCGACGTCGACGGCGCGGTCCGCCGGGTCCGTGGCGGCTGGCTCGCCACCGGCGAGCCCTGGACCTATGACGAGGCCCGGCTGCGTCGCGTCGCCCAGGCCCGCACCGCCGAGCAGCAGGCCATGCGCGAGTACGCCAGCACGCCCGGTTGCCGGATGCGTTACCTGCGGGACTGCCTGGACGACAGCGGGGCGGACGACTGCGGCCGGTGTGACCGCTGTGCCGCGCCACTGTTCACCGCCGACGTCTCCGACCCCGCGTTGACCGCCGCGCAGACCTTCCTCGGCCGCCCCGGGGTGCAGATCGCCCCCAAGAAGCTCTGGCCGACCGGCCTCGACGCGGTCGGCGTACCGCTGAAGGGGCGGATTCCGCCGACGGAGCAGGCACTGCCCGGCCGGGCAGTGGGGCGGCTGTCCGACCTGGGTTGGGGTGGCCGGCTGCGCGCCCTGGTCGGCCCGGACACGGCCGACGGCCCGGTCCCCGACGACGTGGCGGCGGCCGTGGTGGAGGTGCTGAAGGCGTGGGCCCACGGCGACGACCCGTGGCCGCGCCGCCCGTCCGGCGTGGTCGCGGTCGGCTCCCGCAGCCATCCGACCCTGGTCGCCTCGCTCGCCGAGCGGATCGCCACGGTCGGTCGGCTCCCGCTGCTCGGCCTGGTCACCCCCACCGGCCCGGCCGGCGTCGGCGGGCCGCGCGGCAACAGCGCCCAGCGGGTACGCACCCTGCACGACGCCTTCACCGTCCCCGACGAGGTGGCCGGGGCGCTGGCCGGGCTGGACGGTCCGGTGCTGCTCGTCGACGACCTGGTCGACTCCGGCTGGACGATGGCGATGGCAACCCGCCTGCTGCGCCGGGCCGGTGCCCCCGACGTCCTCCCCCTGGCCCTCGCCGTCGCCGGCTGATCCGGCCCGGGCCGATGACGGCGGCGAGCGGCCACGGCAGGCGGTGGACAACCGGCTGACCCGGCTCGGGTCGATCGCGGCGGCAGGCGGTCCACCGCAGGTGACCGACATCCGGCTGACCCGGCCGACAGCGGTGGGCCGATCCGAGTGGTGGGCCGACCGGTCGGTGGCGGGCCGACGAGAATCAGTTCCCCGGCCGGCCGTAGTGCGACCGTCGCCACGGTGTCCGGCCGTCGCCCCGGTGCCGACGGGGTCGACGGTACGGTGGGCGGATGGCCGACCAGCGATCCGTCACCCGGCCCGCCGGCCCGGCAGGTAGCGGCGGACCGGCCACCGACCAGGGCACCCCGGAGCCGGTGGACCGGGAGGGCCCAGGCGTCGACGGGAGCACCCCGGAGCCGGTGGACCGGGATGGACGGGGCCTCGGCGGGAGCGCCGTGGAGCCCGGCGGATGGGTGCTGTCCGCAGGCGGGACCTCGGCCGGGGACGGGGCGTCGGCGGTCGGACCGGACCGGGCCACGCTGCGGTTGGCGCTGGTGGTGGGTGGCCTGGTGCTCGCCGTCCTGCTCGGCTTCGGTCTCGGCCGGGCCAACGGGAGGCCGATCGACCGTACGGTGGCGACCGCCGCCACCGGTGACCACACCCACGCGCCGGGCACCGGGGCGCACCAGCACGACGGCACCGCCGGACAGTCCGGCGGCGACGCGGCCACCGGCCTGTCGGTCACCTCCGGCGGCTACACGCTCACCCCGTCGGGCGGGGAGTTCGTCGCCGGGCGGGCGGGTGAACTGCGGTTCCAGATCCGGGACGCCCAGCGACGGCCGGTCACCCGGTTCGCGATCGTGCACGACAAGCCGATGCACCTGGTCGTGGTCCGCCGCGACCTCACCGGCTTCCAGCACCTGCACCCGACGATGGCCGCCGACGGCACCTGGTCGATCCCGCTGACCCTGCCGCAGCCAGGCGTCTGGCGGGCGTACACGGACTTCACCGCGCTCGCCGACGACGGCCAGCAGACCCCGGCCACGCTGGGCGTGGACCTGGTCGCTCCGGGGGACTACACGCCCCGCCCGCTGCCGGCCCCGGCCACCCGCGCGACCGTGGCCGGGTTCACCGTCGACTACGAGGGCACGGCGCAGGTGGGTGCCGCCGTACCGCTGCGGTTCCGGGTCCGGGACGGGGCGGGGCAGCCGGCGACCCTGGAGCGCTACCTCGGCGCGTACGGGCATCTGGTCGCCCTGCGCGAGGGCGACCTGGGCTACCTGCACGTGCACCCGGGACCCGGGCCGGCCACCGACACGGTGACGTTCTGGCTGACCGCGCCCGGCCCCGGCAGTTACCGGATGTACCTGGACTTCCAGGTGGCGGGCGTGGTGCGGACCGCCGAGTTCACGCTCACGGTCCGCTGACCCCGTCCACCGGCACACCCGGCCCGGCGCGGCGCTGCCGATCCCGCGTGCTTGCCCGGCCCGGCGAAGCGGCTCAGCCGGAGCGGCTCACCCGGCCCGATGAAGGGGCCAGCCGAAAAGCTCAGCCGGAGAGGGGCAGCCGCCGGGGCTCAGCCGCAGGGGCCCAACCGGAGGGGGTCAGCCGTAGGGGGTCAGCCGGCCCGGCGGACCGGGCGGCGGGCCAGGTAGCGGAGCAGGTCGCGGATGTGGTGCTTCTCCTCGGCCGGCACCGTCGGATCGGCCAGCCGGTCGAGGATCACCCGGACGTCCGCCTCCACCGGGCCGTCGTCGGCGCGGCGGCGGGGGGTGGGCCCCGAGTCGGGCAGGCCGAGGGCCCGGAAGGCCGCCGCGACCGGCAGGTCGAGGGCGGCGCAGAAACCGCGCACCTTGGCCAGTTCGGGATAGTCCTGCCAGTCGCCGGCGAGCCAACGGAAGACGGTGGACCGACCGACCCCGGTATGGGCAGCGAGGTCGCTCACCGTCCAACCCCGCTCGTCACGGGCGTCGTCGATGGCCCGTCGCACGAAACGCGCGAACGCCATCTGTGGTGAAACCTCTGTCGAACCCATGCCGGTGAGATCGTCCCCTTCCGGTGGGAGTCGGGTGTCCGGTGCGCCCTTCGAGGGTAGTACCACGGGACGTCGTGACAATTGTCCGTCCGTCCGTCCGTTCCGACGACTAGGCCGTCGGAGAGTTGCGGGGCAGGTGGTGGCCCCGGTGGCCGGCGGGCGCGAGCGGCGGCAGTTGTCACCGACTCATGAAGATCTGCGGTTCACGATTCGTTCCGTACCACCGAGGAGGGGCAGCATGGCCGAGCCCGACCGTCCGGTGCCGCATCGCCCGGGTGTGGTCAGCCTCTTCTTCGTCGCCAAAGCGGCGGTCTTCGCCCTGGGCTTCTGGACCTGGCTGCTGGTGCTGGTGTTGACCGGTGACGGGGTGACCGGGGCGCACGTCCTGGCCGCCGCCGGTGCCGTCACCACCACGCTGGTGGGGGTGGTGCTCGGCGTGCGGCTGGCCCTGCAACGCAGCGCCGCCGCCCGGCACGCCGAACTCAAGCGGCTCCTGGTCGACATCTCCTGGAACGCCTTCGCCGCCGCCGGCAACGCCGAGACGTCCGGCACGGTGGTGCCGTTCCCCACCCCGCTCGGCGAGGACGAGCGTGGGGCGCGCGAGCGGATCTCGTCGGTCTTCGACCGGGGGACGGGGGAGCGACCCGGCAGGCGGCGGCGCTGAGCCCGGTTCACACCCCGTCGGGCGGCGTGGGCCGGTCGTCCAGCAGGGTCGACAGGCGCGGGGTGACCTGCCACTGGTCGACCAGTTGCTGGTATTCGGCCCACTGCTGCTCGCCGCCGGTGCCGCCGTCACTGGCGGTGCTGTCGGCCCCGGCGGCGGCCCCCGCACCAGGGCTGTTGACCCCGGCAGCGACCCCCGCGCCGGTACGGCGGGCGCGGATCAGCAGGTTACGGGGGGTGTGCCGGGAGTCGACGAACTCGACCACCTCGGCCCGGTAGCCGTGCGCCCGCAGCAGTCCGGCCCGCAGCGCGTCGGTGAGCACGTCGGCGAAGCGCTCCCGCAGGATGCCCTGCCGGGTCAGCAACTCGTACGGGGCCGGCGTCGGCCGGGTACGTAGCTGTGCCGCCAGGTCGTGGTGGCAGCACGGCGCGGCGAGGACCCACCGGGCGTCCCAGCGCACCGCCCGGGCCAACGCCTCGTCGGTGGCGGTGTCGCAGGCGTGCAGTGCGAGCACCAGGTCGGGGGCGGGCTCCACCACCGCGTCGGCGATGGTGCCGGCCACGAAGGAGACCCGGTCGGCCCAGCCGAGGCGGGCCGCCAGTTCGGTGTTGCGCTGCCGTTGATCCTCCCGGACGTCCACCCCGACCAGTTCCACGTCCAGCCCGCGACCGGTCAGGTACCGGTAGGCGGCGAAGGTCAGGTAGGCGTTGCCGCAGCCCAGGTCGACCACCCTCAGCCGTCCGGTGAGATCGTCGGGGAGGGTGGCGGCCAGCGCACGGAGGAAGGCGTCGACCTGCCGCCGCTTGGCGGCGTTGCCGCCGATCGCCGCGAAGATCGGGTCCCCCGGATCGAGCAGGTACTCCTTCACCCGGTCGTGCCCCACCGGCCCGGTCACCGGGCGGCTGGCGGCGGCCCGGTGCACCTGGGCCTCGCCGGACTTGGTCACCCGCAGCTGGAGGGTCGCCCCGGTGGTCTCCACGTGCCAGTTGCCGAACGGCTCGGCGAGCAGCGCGTCGACCGCCGCGTCGGCCTCCGCGCCCGGCGACACGTTCCGGGTGTACGGCCGGACGCCGTCGGACGTGGAGATCTGCAACCGGGGGCCGGTCTTGAGGGCCACCGGGCGTAGCTCGGCGCGGACCAGGGAGGGGCGCTGCCCACGGCGTCGGCCGGCGGCGACGGCACGGGTCAGGGCGGGGTCGAGCAGCAACGCCCGGACCTCGGTCAGGGCGGCGTCCAACGATTCCGGCATCGGTCCATCATCCTTTCCGCCCGGTCGGTCCCGCACTCGGGCCGCCCCGCACTCGGGCCGCCCCGCACCGGCCGCCCCGCACCGGCGGCATCTCGCGGCAAACCCGGAGTCGGTCTGCTCCTCACCCGCGCAGACTCGGAGTGGTCTCAAGATCAGATTGCAGTTTTGCCGACGACCCGCCGATGCGAGTACGCGAAATCGCAATCTGATCATGGTGCCCCCGCACCAACCGGAGTTCGGGGATGACCTGGGTCTGCTCGTCTCCGGGGCCGAACGGAGGCTGACGGCCTGGCTACGGGCTGGGTTCGGCCCGGCTTCGGGGCCGGGATGGTGGTGACGCTGGTCCGCACGGCCGACCCGCTGGCGCCCGCACGCTGGTCCGCACCACTGACCCGCTGGCGCCCGCACGCTGGTCCGCACAGATGACCCGCTGGCGCCCGCACCGGGCGGAAACGCGACATCCCCCGGGCCGTCCGTACGGGCCGGGGGATGTCGGTGGTGCCAGTCAGTCGGCGCTGGCCTCGGCCGGCGTGTCCGTGCCGGTGCCGGCACGGCGACGCCGACGGCGACGCGGCCGGGTCGACTCGCCGTCGCCGGCCGGTCCGGAGGCTGCGGCGGCCGGCTCGGTGTCCGCGCCCGCCGGGATGTCGGTGGACTCCCCGCCGGTCACCGCGGTCGCCTCGCCCACGACCACCTCGCCGGCCCGACGGCGACGCCGGTGGCGCGGGGTACGGGTGCCTTCCTCGGCGGACTCCACGGGCGTCTCGGTGGCGTCCGGCGCGTCGGTGTCGGGGCGGCCCCGCCGCCGCTCGCCGCGACCGCCGGTCGTGCCTCGGCCACCGCTGTCACCGCGACCGCCGCTGTCACCACGGCCCCGGCCCTCACCACGTCGGGGGCCCCGGCTGCCGGTCTCGCCCCGGCGGGAACGGCCGCCCAGGTCCTCTTCGACCTCGGCGGAGAGCCCGGCGCGGGTCCGCTCGGCGGTCGGCAGCGTCCCGGTCATTTCGGACGAGATGTCCAGGTCGGTGTAGAGGTGCGGAGAGGTGTGGTACGTCTCCGGCGGCTCGGGCATGTCCAGGCCGAGCGTCTTGTCGATGATGTGCCACCGGGGCATGTCGTCCCAGTCGACGAAGGTGACCGCGACACCGGTCGCCCCGGCCCGACCGGTACGACCGATCCGGTGGGTGTAGGTGTCCTGGTCTTCGGGGCAGTCGTAGTTGATGACGTGGGTGACGCCGCTGACGTCGATGCCCCGGGCGGCCACGTCGGTGGCGACCAGAGTGTCGATCTTGCCGGCCCGGAACGCGCGCAGCGCCCGCTCCCGTGCGCCCTGCCCCAGGTCACCGTGCACCGCTGCCACCGCGAAGCCACGGAAGTCGAGGTCCTCGGCGACCCGGTCGGCGGCCCGCTTGGTACGGGTGAAGATCATGGTGAGCCCGCGCCCCTCGGCCTGGAGGATCCGCGCCACGATCTCGATCTTGTTCATCGAGTGGGTGCGGTACGCCAGCTGCTGGGTCTGCGGCGACGGGCCGGTCTCGGCGGTGTGCCCGGCGTGGATCGTCACCGGCCGACGCAGGAACCGTCGGGAGAGGGTGACGATCGGGTCCGGCATGGTGGCCGAGAAGAGCATGGTCTGCCGGTCCTCCGGCAGCATCGCCAGGATCTTCTCGACGTCGTCGAGGAAGCCCAGGTCGAGCATCCGGTCGGCCTCGTCGAGCACGAGCGCGCGGACCCGGTCCAGCCGCAGGTGCTTCTGCTTCTGCAGGTCCATCAGCCGGCCGGGGGTGCCGACCAGGATCTCCACGCCCTTGCGCAGCGCGTCGATCTGCGGCTCGTACGCCACGCCGCCGTAGATCGGCAGCACCCGCACGCCCCGGGTCCGCCCGGCGGCGGCGAGGTCCTTGGCGACCTGGATGCCCAGTTCGCGGGTGGGTACGACGACCAGCGCCTGGGGCACGCCGTCGCTGCCCTCGCCCGGCGCCAGGACCCGATCCAGCAGCGGCACGCCGAAGCCGAGGGTCTTACCGGTGCCCGTCGGGGCCTGGCCGATCATGTCGGTGCCGCGCAGCGCGATCGGGATCGCGTACTCCTGGATCGCGAAGGCGCGGGTGATGCCCGCCGCGGCCAGGGCCTCGACGGTCTCGGGCCGCGCGCCGAGCGCGGCGAACGTGGGGGCCTCCGGGCGGACCGGGGCGGTGGGGACCAGTTCCTGGCCCTCCAGTTGGTCGAGAATCTGTTCGCTCATCTGGATCTGGGGGTGCCCTCTCGTGGTGCGCCCCGTTTTGTCCTCAGGGCGCGTTCGGTATGACGCGGGCCACGCGATCGGCGGCGGAGAATCGCCGCGCCGGACCGGGCCGCACGCGCGCCGTGGGCAGGACTTCGATCAGATCGGCGCCCACGGCAACTACCTCATCCTACCCGAGCAGGTCGGCACACACCCCTGACCTGGACGGCCAGCTTTTCGCCGGGGGTGGAAATTGTGACCTGAGTCACTGTTAGGTCACCGGTGGTGGCGCTGGCCGGAGCGCGGACCGGGGACGGTGACCGGCATCGACACGGTCGGTGATCCGCTACCCGCCGGGTCCGGCCTGCGGCGGGATCACCCGCCGCAGGGGCCGGACCGGTTCAGCGAACGGTGAACCCGACGGAGCGGGGGGACGCCTCGGCGATCTCGACGTAGGCGACCTTGCCGACCGGCACGATGACCCGTCGACCCTTCTCGTCGGTCAGGGACAGCGTCCCCTCGACCTTGGCGAAGGCGTCGGTCACGATCTGCTCGATCTCGGCCGGCGACTGCGCGCTCTCCAGAACCAGCTCGCGCGGCGCGTACTGCACGCCGATCTTGACCTCCACTGTGCCTCCTCAGGTGGGCGAGATAGCCGCCGATTCGAAGGCTATCCGATCTCGGGGCGGGATGTTCAGGCCGACTCACCCTGGAGCGGGAAGCTCGCGATGCCCCGCCAGGACAACGCCGCGACCAGCGCCTCGGCCTCGGCCTTCGGCACCTGCCGGCCACCGGCCAGCCAGAACTGGGCGGCGGTCTCGGCCGCGCCGACCAGGCCGGAGGCGAGCAGCTCGGCATGGGCCCGGCTGACGCCGGTGTCCGAGATGATGGTGTCGGTGATCGCCGCGATGCAGCCCTGCTCCACCCGCTCCACCCGCTGCCGGACCGCCGGATCGTTGCGCAGGTCCGACTCGAAGACGAGCCGGAACGCCTCGCTCTCGTGGTCGACGAAGTCGAAGTAGGCGCGCACCGACGCGCCGACCCGCTCCTTGTTGTCGTTGGTGCCGCGCATCGCGTCGTGCACCTTGGCGACGATGGCGTCACAGTGCGTGTCGAGCAGCGCCAGGTAGAGATCCATCTTTCCCGGGAAGTGCTGGTACAGCACCGGCTTGGAAACCCCCGCCCGCTCGGCGATGTCGTCCATCGCGGCGGCGTGGTACCCCTGGGCCACGAACACCTCCTGAGCCGCCGCGAGTAGCTGCTTACGGCGTGCTGAGCGGGGCAGCCGGGTGGGCCGGCCGGCAGTCTGGGCACCGTTCCCCACAGCGGTCATGGGAACCTCCGAGTTTCGTCATCCAGCCGGCACTTTCACCCCGTACCGGTCAGGGCACTCGCCCCGGCCCCGGAATTGGCCCGCCGCTGTAACTTATCGCCACTGTCACCACACGGTAGCCTCAGCGGGGGCGACCAAGGAGCGCGCGGTGAGTGAATCAGGGCAACCCGGTGCCGCCACCCCGGGAGAGCATGACGACGGTACGGGTCAGCAGGACGACCTGGCCCGTTCCGTCAGTGGGTGGGCACCTGCGACCGGGTGGTCCGGCGGAACCGACGCCCCGGGATACCGGGAGTCGGCATCACCGTGGCACCGGCCCGACCCCACCGCCGGCTGGGGTGGTCAGCCGTCCCGACACGGTGACCTGCCTGCGCCGTTCCCCACTCCACCGGCCGGCGAGGACGCCCACCGCAACGGTCGGGCCCACCGCAATGGTCACGACTCGGCACCGGATTTCCCGGCCCCCCTGCGTCGTCCGGTGAGCGCCCCGCCCGGCGGGCCCGGTCACCCCGCCGACGACCCTGGGTTCACCGGCGGTGACCGACTGGTCGTGCCGGCCCAGCGGCCGGCGTCCCCCTCCGAGCCGCCGCACGATCCGGAGGCTGCCCGGCACTCCTCGGACGATCCCGCCGCACCCCGGCGCGGCCCCTGGCCCGGCAGCGGCCTTCCCACCTCGGCCCCGCCGGCCGTGCAGGTCCCCCCGGTGGGCACCGCCGCCTCCGGGTTCGAGGTGCCCCCCGGTTTCCACGCCCCCGAGCGGGGCGAGGCCGGGTCGCCCCCGACCGACGGCCCCCGCGACTGGAGCAGCCGCTTTCCCACCGAGGGCGGGCCGCGCGGGGCCGACCGCTTCGCCCCCACCGAGCCGACCGCCGGTGCCGATCCCCGTGGTGCCGATGCCGATCCTCGTGGTGCCGATCCTCGTGGTGCTGAGCAGCACGGTGCCGAACAGCACGGCGGGGAGCAGTCCTCCGCCGGGCGTCGACCGGGCGTCGGACCGGACGAGCCGGACTGGTCCGGCCCGAGCTGGAACCGGCCGAGCTGGGGTGGCACCTGGGCGCCCTCCTGGTCGCGGGACGAGGAGCCGCCCGTCGGCCGCCCGACTCGCGCCGAACGGGCGGCGGAGTGGTCGGCCGAGCCCGCCCGCCCCTACGAGCCGGTGCGTGCCGAGCCCGCCCGCCCGTACCAGCCGGTGCGTGCCGAGCCCGCCCGCCCGTACGAGCCGGTGCGGTCGGAGGTGCCCCGCCCGTACGAGCTGACCCGCTCCGAGCCGGTCACCCCACCGGCGCTGCCGGAGCCCACGCCGCCGGTGGTGGCCCGGCCCGGTCGGGATCAGCCGACCGTCGCGCCGGTCGTCGACCGGTCCGCCCCGGGTCGCCCCGGCACCGACCACCCCGAGCCCGACTGGTCCGACCGCACCGGTCGCGACCGTGAACAGCCCGAGCGGGACTGGCCCGAGCGCGCCGACCTGCCCGAGCGGGACTCCGCGGACCGCCCCGACCGGTCCGGACGGGACTTCTCCGACCAGTCCGGACGGGACTACGCCGACCGGTCCGCGCGGGACTACGCCGACCGTACGAACCGGTCCGGGCCGGACTGGGTGGACCATGGCGGTCGGGCAGAGCGGCCCGAGCGGGGCTGGTCCGATCCGGTGCAGCGGGAGTGGGCCGACCGGACCGAGCAGGAGTGGGCCGACCGGACCGAGCAGGAGTGGGCCGACCGGACCGAGCAGGAGTGGGCCGACCGGACCGAGCGGGAGTGGCCCGACCGGGACCGGCCCGATCAGTCCGGCCGGGACTGGCCGGGTCGGGTGGAGCGGCCCGATCGTGACCGGTCGGCGGGTGAGCTGCCCCCGACCGGGCGGTCGCGTACGCCGGACCGGCCGGCCGAGCGGCCCCCCTGGGCCGTGGGCCCACCCGCCGATGCGCCCCCCGTCATGCCACCCGTGCCGCGCGACGCGCCGACCGGCCCGCCACCTCCTGCCCACGACGCGTTCGCCGGCCTGCCACGGGACGAGCCGCCCGGTATGCCGCCCGTCCCTCGGGACGAGCCGCGCGGCGTGCCGCCCCTGTCGCGTACCGAACCCCTCGGGCCGCCGGCCGGCCCCGGCGGGGAACGGGGCACCGGTCTGCCGCCCGCCGCTCGCGCCGATCAGCCGTTCCGACTCCCTCGGGACGAACCGGCCACCCGGCCGGCCACCTCGCCCGGTCGCGCCGATCAGCCGTTCCGACTCCGGTCGGTGCCGACCGAGCCGGCCGCCCCCACTGATCTTCCCGGCCACCCGCCGGAGCCCCCCGTCTCCGCCGTCGGTGCCCCCGTCACGAGCGGGCCACGCCGCCTGGACCGGATTCCCCCCGCGCCCGTCCCGACGAGCGCACCCCCCTACGCGGCGCGCCGATCCGCCCCTGACCCGCTGACCACGACCGAGCCGGTGGTGGACGAGCGGAAGCCGGACCGGGGCATGGCGGTGCTGCCGCAGCGCGTCCCCGCCGAGCCGGACGTGCCCGTCGTGCCGGAGCCGCCAGCCGTGGAGCCCCCCGCAGAGACCCCGGAGCTCGCCCGAATCGCCACCCACCTGCGTCGGGACGACGAGCCTGCCCCGCTGCGGGAACGCCCCGAGGGCTTCGACGTCAACGCGATCCTGGACGCCGTACGGGAGGTGGCCGGGGTGCGGGACGCGGCGCTGCGTCGTACCCCGGCCGGGGCGCACAGCCTGCGACTCGACCTGTCCGACGGGGCGGACCCGGCGGAGGTGAGCCGGCTGGTGGCCCGCCTGCTCCAGGAGCGGATGGGCCTCGCCGCGGCACCGCAGAACCTGCCCGGAGAGCCGAGTGCCCCGGTGCCGCCGCCACTGCGCCGGCGTACCGGTGAGCCGCGCCCGGGTGCCGGTGAGCCGCGCCCGGGTGACCCCCGGGGCCGCGACGAGTTCAGCCAGGCCGACCGGGGGGACCCGAACCGGGGCGGTGCCCCGACCGGCCGGGCCCGCGCCGTCGAGCCGCCCGCCGCCGTGTCGCCGGTGGCCCCGCCGTCCGCCGTGGTGCCGCCCGTTGTTCCGCCGCCCCCGGTCGAGGAGCGCCCGACCGGTGATCCCGCCGGGTCGGTGGGGGAGCCGCCCGCCCGGCCCGGCCCGGAGCGACCGGCCACCGGGGTACGTGCCGACGGGGCGGTCTGGGACGGCGAGGAGCAGCCCGCCGAGCAGTCACCGACCGTGTCCGGAGTGCCCCGGCGACGTCGGCAGCCCACCCATCGGGGTCGGGCCAGCGTGGAGGAGGCCACTCCGGGGGCGCTGCTGCCACCCACCGGCAGCCCGGCCACCCTCAACGCGTCGTACTCCGGCGGACAGATGACCACGACGGAGACCGCGCCCTCGCGACCGCTGGACACCGGCGGCGTGCCGGGGCCCCGGGTGGTGATCGACCACGTCCAGGTGAGCACCTTCGGCCTGGACGCCAACGTCGAGGTACGCCTGCTCACCGCCGGTGAGCCGGCGGCCGGGCACGCCACCGGGCCGGCCGTGGACGGCTACGTGCTGCGGCTGTGCGCGGTGGCCGCCGCGGCGGCCGTGGACGAGTTGCTGCGCCACGCCGAGCGCACCGCCGAGCGGGGACGCTGCTTCGTCGAGCACGCCGCCGTGGTGCCGTTCGGCAACTGCGAGGTGGCGACCGTGGTGGTGCTGCTGGTCTGCGACGGCTGGGTGGAGCAGTTGGCGGGTTCGGCGCTGGTCGCCGGTGACCCGCGTCAGGCGGTGGTCCGGGCGACCCTGGCGGCGGTCAACCGTCGCCTCGAAGCACTGCTCGCCTGACCTGGCACGTTGTCGGCGAGGGGGCAGGGCGGTAACACTGCCGGTATGAAGCGCGCCGCCCTCTGGCCCGAGGAGCACCTGCCCCCGCACCGGCTGCCCCCACCCTGGCCCGGCCGGCCGGTACGCCTCGACGGCACGGTCACCTACGTCCGGGACACCCCGGCCACCGGGCCGGACGCGGAACCGGCGCTGTACGTGCACGGGCTGGGCGGTTCGTCGCAGAACTGGACGGACCTCGCCGGCCTGCTCGCCGACCGCCTCGACGGGCAGGCGATCGACCTGCCCGGCTTCGGGCGCAGCGAGCCGGGGCTGAGGTACACCATCCCGTCCTTCGCCGACCGGGTGGTGCGCTGGATCGAGCACTCCGGCCGGGGCCCGGTGCACCTGTTCGGCAACTCGCTGGGCGGGGCGGTCGCGGTGCACGTCGCCGGTCGCCGGCCGGACCTGGTGCGGACCCTGACGCTGATCTCGCCGGCCCTGCCGTTCCTCAATTTCGGCCGCTCGTTGCAGGGGCGGATGCTGCCGCTGCTGGCCATCCCGCGCGGGGAGCGGCTGGCCGCCTGGCGGCTCGCCCAACTGGCCCCGGAGGTGATGGCCCGGCAGGCGATGGAGGCGTGCGTGGCCGACCTGAGCCGGATCAGCGAGCAGCGTCGGCAGGAGGCGCTGGAGGAGATCCGGGTCCGCTACGAGGCGACCCACTACGCCGCCGCGTACGTCCGGACGTTCCGGGGGCTGGTCGCGAGCTTCCTGCGGTCGTACCTGCCGGGGCCGGGGTCGCTCTGGCGGATCGCCGCCGCGATCGAGGCGCCCACCCTGGTGGTGGGGGGCATGAAGGACCGGCTGGTGGACGTCCGGGTGGCGCCGCAGACCGCCCGGATCATCCCGGACAGCCGGCTGATGATGCTGGCGGGCGTCGGGCACGTGGCGCAGCTGGAGGTGCCGCGTACGGTGGCCCGCGCCGTGCTGCACCTGCTCGCCGAGGCGGCGGAGACCCCACCGCCCGCGCCACCGGCCGCCGGTGTCGACGGACCGCCCACGACCGGTGTCGACGGACCGCCCACCGCAGGTGGCGTCGTGCCACCGGCCGGCGGGGGCGACGCGCCGGAGTGCGATGGTGACGCGGCGTGGCGGCCCGGGGTGGCATCCTGACCCGGATGTCTGCGCTCCTGCGCCACGGTCCGCGATGGTCCCGTGGCATCCGCCGCCCCCGGACGGCCCTGCGCCGCCCGTCCGTCGTCATCGGCCGGTCGCGTCCGGCGGTGCTGGCGACCGTGCTGCTGTTGGTGGTGGTCTCCGGCGGGCTGGCGGTCACCACGGGGGCCCGGCCGGGTGCCGGTCGACCGGTCACCCACCCGGTGGCGACCTCCGCCGGGCCGCCCGGTGCCGCGTTCTCCACCGGCTACGCGCCGGGAGCCGCCGAGGCCACGGGCCCGGTCGTCGAACTCGGGCGGGCCGGGGTCGCCGACGTCTCCGGGCTGCTCGGTCCGTCGACTGCTGCCGGGCCCGTGCCGCCGTTCACGATGCCGTCGGCGGAGCAGCCCGGCGGGGTGGTCCCGACCACGACCGTGCCGCCGTTGGCGTTGTCCGGGCCGGTCCCGGCGGCCGGCCGGGGCACCTTCGGGTACGACGACCGGGCCGGGGCGACGCTCGGCCGGTCCGGTGTGCTGCGCCGGTACCGGGTGGCCGTGGAGAACGGCTCCGGCGAGGACGTCCGGGACTTCTCCGACCAGGTGCAGGCGGCGCTGACCGGGCCGGGCAGTTGGGTGGACGGTGGGCAGTTGCGGCTGCGGCGGGTGCCGGGAGACGCGCCGTACGACTTCACGGTCCAGTTGGCGACCCGGAGCACGGCGGGTCGGCTGTGCCGGGCCGGGGGCGTCGACATCCGGGTCGGTGGGGTGCCGTACACGTCGTGCCGCGCGCCGGGGCGGGTGATCCTCAACCTGGACCGGTGGCGGACGTCGGTGCCGCACTTCGTCCGGGCCGGGGTGCCGCTGGCGCTCTACCGGACGTACGTGGTGAACCACGAGGTGGGGCACCAGTTGGGGCACCGCCACGAGGGGTGCCCGGGGGCGGGTCGACCGGCACCGGTGATGCAGCAGCAGTCGTTGTTCCTGCGTGGCTGCACGGCGAACCCGTGGCCCTACCTGGACGGGCGTCGGTACGCCGGCCCGGCGCTCTGACCCGTCGGCGGTGGGGGCGTTCCGGGGGATGTGAAACATGCTCTCGTAATATGTGGCAATAAAGCAGATATGACCGATTAGTCTGCCATGCTGAACGGGTGAGCACCCCGACCGACTCCGCCGCGCACCCGGAGCCGCCGGCCGCCGGCCGGCCCGACCCGCGCGCCACCGACCCGCACGCCATGCTGCGGCACACCGACCCGCACGCCGGGCACCGGTACGGCGGATCGCGCCACGCCGCAGCGGGGCACGGCGGGTCGGCACGCGAGCCGTACCGCAGCCGCCGGTTGCGCCGTCGCCGCCGGGCCGCGCTGCTCGGCCTGGCCCTGCTCGGCGCGGGCGGGTTCGTCGGGCTCTACCCGGACGACCCGGCGGGCACCCCGGCGCCGGTCGCCGGACGACTGGCCGACGGGGCCGGCGGCGGACGGCCCACCGACGGGCCGGGCGGCGGGCGACCGGACGGCGACCCGACCACCACCGGCTACCCGCGCAGCGGACCCGGCCGCTTCACCGCCGCCGACGGCCGCTCCGAGGTGTACGGCTCCGACGGCCCGCTGTACCGCTACCGGATCGAGGTGGAGCAGGGCACCGGCCAGGACGTGGACGCGTTCGCCGCCGCCGTGGACGACACCCTGGGCGATCCCCACAGTTGGATCGGCTCCGGCGAACTGCGGTTCCGGCGGGTCCCGGAGGCCGCCGCCGCCGACTTCACGATCTATCTGGCCACCCCGGCCACCTCCGAGCGGATGTGCGCCGAGGGCGGGCTGGACACCGAGGGCTACACCTCCTGCCGGCTACCCGGACGGGTGATCATCAACCTGGCCCGCTGGATGGACGCCGTGCCGGACTACGGTGCCCCGCTGTCGGTCTACCGGACGTACGTGGTGAACCACGAGGTGGGACACGAACTCGGCGAGGAGCACCAGGCCTGCCCCGGCCCCGGCGAGCCGGCACCGGTGATGCAGCAGCAGACATACGGGCTGGACGGCTGCGTGGCCAACGCCTGGCCGTACGTCGACGGCTCCCGCTACTCCGGCGAGCTGATCCCCGGCAGCTGAGTTATTCCCCTCCCGTATGTCGGACGGGGTGTCACTGCTCATGGCCGGGCGGTGGTCGTCCGAGCGACAATGGCTCGGTTCGCCACCAGCCGATCACCGGGGAGTCCACCGTGTCGTTGCCCCCGCTCGTCGAACCCGCCGCCGAGCTGACCGTTGACGAGATCCGCCGTTACTCCCGTCACCTGATCATTCCGGATGTCGGGGTGCAGGGGCAGCGGCGGCTGAAGAACGCCCGGGTGCTCTGCGTCGGTGCCGGCGGCCTCGGCTCGCCGGCCCTGATGTACCTGGCCGCCGCCGGGGTCGGGACGCTCGGCATCATCGACTTCGACACCGTCGACGAGTCCAACCTCCAGCGCCAGATCATCCACGGCGTCTCCGACATCGGCCGGTCCAAGGCCGAGTCTGCCGCCGCGTCGATCCGCGAGATCAACCCGCTGGTCCAGGTGGAGATCCACAACACCGCCCTGGACCGGGAGAACGTCCGGGAGATATTCGCCCAGTACGACCTGATCGTCGACGGCACCGACAACTTCGCCACCCGGTACATGGTCAACGACGCGGCGGTGCTGCTCGGCAAGCCGTACGTCTGGGGGTCGATCTACCGGTTCGACGGCCAGGCGTCGGTCTTCTGGGCCGAGCACGGTCCCTGCTACCGCTGCCTCTACCCGGAGCCCCCGCCGCCCGGCATGGTGCCGTCCTGCGCCGAGGGCGGCGTGCTCGGTGTGCTCTGCGCGTCGATCGGCTCGATCCAGGTCAACGAGGCGATCAAGCTGCTCGCCGGGATCGGTGAGCCGCTGGTCGGCCGGCTGATGGTCTATGACGCGCTGGAGATGGAATACCGCCGGATCAAGATCCGCAAGGACCCGAACTGCGTGCTCTGCGGGGAGAACCCCACGGTCACCGACCTGCTGGAGGACTACGAGGACTTCTGCGGCGCGGTCTCCGAGGAGGCCCAGGAGGCGATCGTCGACTCGACCATCACCGCCACCGAGCTGAAGGAGTGGCAGGACGCCGGCAAGGACATCTTCCTGGTCGACGTCCGGGAGCCCGCCGAGTACGAGATCGTCCGGATTCCCGGCTCCACCCTGATCCCCAAGGGCGAGATCATCTCCGGCGAGGCGCTGGCGAAGCTCCCGCAGGACCGGCAGGTCGTGCTGCACTGCAAGTCCGGGATTCGCTCGGCCGAGGCGCTCGCCGCGCTGAAGGCGGCCGGGTTCCGTGACGCGGTGCACGTCCAGGGCGGGGTGCTCTCCTGGATCAAGCAGATCGATCCCTCGCTGCCCGCGTACTGACCGGTGGTCGGGGCCGGGGCCGGCGACGAACCGCCCCCGGCCCCGACCGATTCCCCGAGGCGGGATCGCGTCCGCGCCGGTAGCGTCTGCGCCGTGGTGGACTTGGATGCGGCGATCGGTTTCGTCGTGGCGCATGGCGACGCGGTGGATCGTGCCCGGCTGTCCCGGCTGCGCACCGGTGCGCCCGTACCCCCCGACCTGCTCGACGCGGCCGAGGTCGGGCAGACCGTCGACGGCGGCTGGCCGGCGCTTCTCGGCGGCGACGTGCCGTCCATCGACGCCACCTGTTTCCGCCTGGCCGAGCTGGACGATCTCGGCGCGCTCGGTCGTCCGGCCGCCCGGCGCTCCCTGGACTGGCTGGCCGCCCGGCAACTGCCCGACGGCGGCTGGGACGAGGACCCGAGGCTGGCCGGCAGCGCCCCCGAGTGGGCCACCCCGGGCGACCCGGAGGCCCGGCTCTACCTCTCCGCCAACGCCGCGTTCTGGCTCAGCGTGGCCGGCCGGGACGCCCGCGCCGCAGGCCCGCTGGACCAACGGGTCGGCGGGGCGTACGCCGGGGTGGTGCAGGCGGCGGCGCAGGCCCTGGCCGGGCAACTCGCCCCGGACGGCAGTTGGCCGTCCTTCCTCGCCGCCGGTTGGCTGAGCGCGGCGGTGCTGCACCGCCAGCAGCTCTACTACGAGTCGGCCCGGATCCAGGCGGTGCTGGCCGAACGGATGCCGCAGCTGTCCCCGGCCGACGTGGCCGCGCTGGCCGCCACGTTGCGTCGGGTGGAGGTGGGCGAGGAGCAGTGGGTGCTGGTGTCGGCCCGCAGGCGGCTCGCCGAGACCCAGCGCAGCGACGGCGGCTGGAGCAGCGACGACGGCCACCAGTTCGACGTGCACACCACGCTCACCGCGATCCGTGCCTGCCGCCCGATCGGGCCGGTCGCCCCGCCCGGCTCACCGATCGTGCGCCGGGCCCGCGTGGTCCCGCCGGCCGACGACGAGCCCGGCACCTGGTGACCCCGGGCCCGCAGCGCCCGGCTGCGGGCCACTGGCCCCGGGCGTGACCGTCCCCGGTCGCCCGTTCCCGGATGGCGCGGTTCCGCTCGGGCCGGGCGGGCCGGGGCGGTCCGCTCAGCGCAGGTGGCCGTCCCCGGTCACCACGTACTTGGTGGAGGTCAGCTCGGGCAGCCCCATCGGCCCCCGGGCGTGCAACTTCTGGGTGGAGATGCCGATCTCCGCGCCGAAGCCGAACTCGCCGCCGTCGGTGAACCGGGTGGAGGCGTTGACCATCACCGCCGCCGCGTCGACCCGGGCCACGAACTCCCGGGCGGCGGCCTGCGAGTCGGTCACGATCGCCTCGGTGTGGCCGGTGCCGTAGCGGCGGATGTGCGCGACCGCCGCGTCGAGCGAGCCGACCACGGCGACGGAGATGTCGGCCGAGAGGTACTCGGTGGCGAAGTCCTCGTCGGTGGCCGCCACCACGGCGGGGGAGTACGCGGCGACCTCGGGGGAGCCGTGCACGGTCACCCCGGCCTCGGCGAACGCGGCCAGCACGACCGGCAGGAACCCGTCGGCGACATCGGCGTGCACCAGCAGCGACTCGGCGGTGTTGCAGGTGGAGAGGCGCTGGGTCTTGGCGTTCAGGACGATCGCCACCGCCTTGGCCTGGTCGGCGGCGGCGTCCACATAGACGTGGCAGTTGCCCACCCCGGTCTCGATCACCGGCACCGTCGACTCCTCGACCACGGTGCGGATCAGCGACGCGCCGCCGCGCGGGATCAGCACGTCGACCAGGCCCCGGGCCCGCATCAGCTCCTTGACCGAGTCGCGGCTGGTGGCGTCGAGCAGCTGCACCGCGTCGGCCGGCAGGCCGGCCCCGTCCACCGCGTCGCGCAGCACCGCCACCAGCGCCGCGTTGGAGTGCGCGGCCGACGACGACCCGCGCAGCAGCGCCGCGTTGCCGGACTTCAGGCAGATGCCGGCGGCGTCCACCGTCACGTTCGGCCGGGCCTCGTAGATGATCCCGACCACCCCGAACGGCACCCGGACCTGCCGCAGCTCCAGCCCGTTGGGCAGGGTCGAACCCCGGACCACCTCGCCCACCGGGTCGGGCAGCGCGGCCATCTCACGCAACGCGTCGGCGATGCCGGCCACCCGGCCCGCGTCGAGGGCGAGCCGGTCCAGCACGGCCGCGCTCAGCCCCGCCTCCCGCCCGGCCGCCAGGTCCGCCGCGTTCGCGGTGAGGATCTCCGGCGTACGCGCCACCAGCGCGTCGGCCATCGCGTGCAGCGCGGCATCCTTGACCGTACGGGTGGCGACGGCGAGGGCCTCCGCCGCGTCCCGGGCCCGCCGGGCCTGCTCGACGACGCTCATTGCGCACTCCTTGGGTGTCCGGAGGTGCCCCCGCGCAGGGCCACCTGTGTCACAGCAGCACCAGGTCGTCGCGGTGCACGACCTCGCGTTCGTACGCCGGGCCGAGCGCCGCGGCGAGTTCCCCGGTGGACCGGCCGAGCAGGCCGGGCAGCTCCACCGCGTCGTAGTTGACCAGCCCCCGGGCGACCGACGTGCCGTCGACGTCGACCAGGTCCACCGGGTCCCCGGCGGTGAAGGTGCCGTCCACGGCGGTGATCCCGGCCGGCAGCAGCGACTTGCGCCGACCCACCACGGCCTGCACCGCGCCCGGGTCGAGGTGCAGCCGCCCCCGGGGCGCGGTGGCGTGCGCCAGCCAGAACAGCCGGGCCGCCGGGCGTCGTCGGGCCGGGTGGAAGAACGTGCCGACCGGGCCGCCGGTCAGGGCTTCGCCGGCCAGCGGAGCGGCGGTCAGCACCACCGGGATGCCGAAGCCGGTGGCGATCCGGGCGGCCTCCACCTTGGTGACCATGCCGCCGGTGCCGACCCCGGCCCGCCCGGCCCCGCCGATGTCGACGCCGGCCAGGTCGGCCTCGCCGCGTACCTCGGTGATCCGGGTGCTGCCGGGTCGGGTCGGGTTGCCGGTCCAGAGCGCGTCGACGTCGGAGAGTAAAAGCAGCAGGTCGGCGTCGACCAGGGCGGCGACCAGGGCGGCCAGCCGGTCGTTGTCGCCGAACCGGATCTCCTCGGTGGCGACCGTGTCGTTCTCGTTGACGATCGGCACCGCCCGCAGGTCGAGCAGCTTGCGCAGGGTCCGGTACGCGTTGCGGTAGTGCGCCCGCCGGGTCACGTCGTCGACGGTGAGCAGGACCTGCCCGACGGTGAGCCGGTGCCGGGCGAAGCCGGCCGCGTACCGGCCGATCAGCAGGCCCTGGCCGACGCTGGCGGCGGCCTGCTGGGTGGCCAGGTCACGCGGGCGGCGGGGGAGCCCGAGCGGGGCGAGCCCGGCGGCGATCGCCCCGGAGGAGACCAGCACCACCTCGCGGCCGGCGGCGGCGAGCGCGGCGAGGGCGTCCACCAGGGTGTCCACCCGGGTCTCGTCCAGGCCACCGGTGGCGGTGGTCAGCGAAGACGAACCGATCTTGACGACGATCCGTCGGGCCTGGGTGACTGCTTCACGCACCCGCCCATTCTGCGTGGTCGGTCCCGGCGGACCCCGCCGCGTTCCCATATCCTGGCCGGTCGTGACGCCTGAGGAGTATGTGGAGGCGGTGCTCGCGCTGGTCGAGCGGATTCCGCCGGGTCGGGTGATGTCCTACGGGGCGATCGCCGACGCGCTGGCCGAGCGGTCCGGGCGGGCCTCGGCCCGGCTGGTCGGCTCGATCATGGCCCGGCACGGCGGCGGGGTGCCCTGGCACCGGGTGGTGAACGCGGCGGGCCGGTTGCCACCCGGGCACGAGGTGCGGGCGCGGGCGCTGCTGCGCGCCGAGGGCTGCCCGCTGCGGGGCGCCGGGGTGGATCTGGATGCCGCCAAATGGTGGCCGGATGAGGGGCGGTGACCAGGCGGGAACGTGAGTAACATTCGGCCGCATGGACGCGCCACCGGCCGAGCCCGGCTCCCCGCCCGCGCCGCCCGCCGGGGTGTCCCGGACGGGCGTCGGCGGTTCCGTGCCGGCCGCCCGGGTGCCCACCTCGGACGGCGGCCCGGCCCGGCCTGCCGGCCGTCCCGGCCCCGACCCGTTGCCGCGTCGGGTGCACGCGGGTTATGCGCTCGGCTCGTTGGCCACCGGGGCGTTCGGCACGGTGCCCGGCCTGCTGCTGCTGCCCTACCTGACCGACACGCTCGGGGTGGCCGCCGGGCTGGCCGCCCTGCTGGTGCTGCTGCCGAAGGCGTGGGACGTGCTGGTCAACCCGGTCGCCGGGCGGATCTCCGACCGGACCCGCTCCCGGTGGGGGCCGCGCCGGCCGTGGCTGCTCGGTGCCGGGCTCGCCCTGGCGGTGCTCTTCGCCGCCATCTTCGCCGCCCCCTTCGGCGTCGGGCCGGCCGCCGGGGCGTACGTGGCCGTCGCGTTCCTCGCCACCGCCACCGCGTTCGCCTTCTTCCAGGTCCCGTACGTGGCGATGCCGGCCGAGCTGACCGACGACGCGGCGGAGCGTACCCGGCTGATGGGCTGGCGGGTCGCGGTGCTGGCGCTGGCCATCCTGATCTCCGGCGCGGTGGCCCCGATGGTGGTGACCGCGGGCGGCGAGGGGGTGGCCGGGCACCGTTGGATGGGGGTGTTCGTCGCCGTGTTGATCGCGCTCGGCGCGCTCGGCGCGTTCCTCGGCACCCGGTCGGCGGCGACCGGCACGGTGACCGCCACCGAACCGACGCTGCGCGCCCAGCTCGCGGTGGTCGCCGCCGACCGGCCGTTCCGGGCGCTGCTGCTCTGCTTCGTCGTCCAGTCCGCCGGGGTGGCGACCGTGCTGGCCGGGGTCAGCTATTTCGCGGCCCAGATCCTGCGGGACCCGACCACCGGCCCCACCGTGCTGTTCGCCTGCTTCGTCGGGCCGGCGCTGCTGGTGATGCCGCTGTGGACCCGGCTCGGCGCGCGACTGGGCAAGAAGACCGCGCTGGTCGCCGCCTCGCTGCTGCTGGCCGCCGGGGCGGCGGCCCTGGTGGCCGCGCCGGTGCTGCCCGCCGCCGCCGTCTACGCGGTGGTCGCGCTCCTCGGCGTCGGGTACGCCGGGCAGCAGGTCTTCGCGCTGGCACTGCTGCCCGACTGCGTGGCCGCCTCGACCGCGCGCACCGGCCGACGTCAGGCGGGGGTGTTCACCGGCCTGTGGACCGCCGGGGAGACCTTCGGACTGGCCCTCGGCCCGGGGATCTACGGCCTGGTCCTGGCCCTGTCCGGCTACGTCTCCTCGGCCACCGGCACCGCCGCCGCGCAGACCTCCACCGCCCGGCTGGGCGTGCTGCTCGGCTTCACCCTCATCCCGGCCCTGCTGATCGCCCCGGCCACGCTGCTGCTGCGCCCGCACCGCTACCTGCCGCCTGCCGGTCCCGCCGCGCCCGACGGCCGGGCGGGCGCCGAGGTTACCCACGCCACCGGAAAGGGCACCACGCTTCCATGATCGACGAGAACGGGGTGCCTGCGGAGCGGGTGCTGGACGAGATCAGGCAGCTCCGGGCGCAGGACCGCCCGGTGCACGGCGGCCGGCTGTTCGCCTACGTGTACGACCCCGGGGTCGCCGGGCTGGACGCGCTGGCCGGTGCGGCCCACGCCACGAGCGCCCACGTCAACGGGCTCGACCCGACCGCCTTCCCGTCCCTGCTGGCCATGGAGAACTGGCTGGTCGGGGCGACCGGCGGGCTGCTCGGCGGTGGGCCGGGCAGCGCCGCGCCGGACGTGGTGGGCAGCGTCACCAGCGGCGGCACCGAGTCGCTGATCCTGGCCGTCAAGGCGGCCCGGGACGCCCACCCGGAGCTGACCGCACCCCGGATCGTGGTGCCGGCCAGCGGGCACGCCGCCTTCGCCAAGGCCGCCCACCTGCTCCGGGTCACCCTCGACACGGTCGGAGTCGACCCGGCCACCCTGCGCCCGTCGGTGGCCGACGTGGCCGCCGCGATCCGCCCGGAGACGGTGCTGGTGGCCTGCTCCGCCCCGTCGTACGCGCATGGGGTGATCGACCCGGTGGCCGGGATCGCCGAGGTCGCGGCGGCGGCCGGGGTGCGCTGCCACGTGGACGCCTGCTTCGGCGGCTGGACCCTGCCCTACCTGCGCCGCCTGGGCGTGCCGGTGCCGCCGTTCGACTTCACCGTCGACGGGGTCACCTCGATCTCCGTCGACCTGCACAAGTACGCGTACGCCCCGAAGGGGGTGTCGGTGCTGCTGCACCGGGATGCGACGCTGCGTGCCCCGCAGTTCTTCGCGTACGCCGACTGGCCCGGCTATACCATGGTCAACCCGGTGCTCGCCTCCACCCGCTCGGGTGGGCCGATCGCCGCGGCGTACGCCACCCTGCGGCACCTCGGCGACGACGGCTACCTGCGGCTCGCCGCCGCCACCCGGGACGCGGTCGGCTGCCTGGCCGCCGCCGTCCGTGGGGTCGACGGGCTGCGGCTGATGGCCGAGCCGGAGTCGACAGTGGTCTGCTTCACCAGCACCGACCCGGCGCTCGACCTGTTCGTCCTGGTCGACGAGCTGACCGCCCGGGGCTGGCACACCCAACCCCAGCTCCGGTACGCCGACCTGCCCGCCAGCGTGCACCTCACGGTGACCGCCTCGGTGGCGCCCCGGGTGGCCGAGTTCGGCCCGGACCTGGCCGCCGCGGTGGCCGCCGCCCGCCGGGCCGGGCCGGTCGAGTTGCCGGCCGAACTGCTCGCCCTGGCCGGGTCGCTGACCCCGGCGGCGCTCACCCCGGAACTGATCGGCGGACTCGCCGCCGGGTTGGGGCTGGGTGCGGGGCCGCCGGACCGGATGGCGATGGTGAACACCCTGCTCGACGCCGCCCCCGCCGCGCTGCGGGAACGCCTGCTGGTGGAGTTCGTCGGCCTGCTGCAACGCCCCACCTGGTGACCGTCCCGGGGGCTGTCTCGGCAGCCCCCGGAACGCCCCGAACCCGTCTGATCCACCCCCGGCCCTGCCCTGCCCGCTTGGGGACCTGCCCACCCTCGGCCCTGCCCACCCCTGGCCCTGCCCACGCGCGGGCCCTGCCCCGACCAGCCGGCCGGCCCCGACCAGCCGGCCGGGCACGGTCGTCGTGCCCGGCCAGCTGGTCACCGGTAGGGCAGCGGGGTGACGTTGTCGTACTCGACCACCTCCGCGACGACCTGGTTCTCGGCGTCCAACGCCTGCGCGGTCAGCTCGGCCGTGCCCGCCCCGAGCGGGTCGTCGGGCGCCACCCGCAGCCCCAGGGACAGCCGGAACTCCGCCCCCGGTGCCAGGCCGCCCAGATCGCAGCGCACCGGCCCGCCGGCCGTCCCCGGGGCGGTCCGGCAGGCCTTCCAGCCGTCGCCGTCCGGGCGCAGCGCCGCCGGCAGGTCGAACCGGAGCGCCACGGAGCGGGCCGGGGCGGAGCCCACGTTGCGGACCCGCACCGTCGTGCCGCCGGCACGGGAGCCGTCCGGCGCGACGCCGAGCACCAGGTCGGTGGCGGTGACCACGAGATTCACCTCGTGCGGGTTGACCGGGAAGGTGGTCGGTCCGGAGACCTGGCGGAAGGACCCGCCGTCCCAGCGGTAACCGCGCCACTGCCGTTGCGACCACTCACCGGCCCAACCACCGCCCGGGTAGATGTCCCCGACCTGCACCCGGACCACCCCGTCGCCGCGTACCTGCACTCCGATCAGCCACTGGGGCCGCTCCCGGGCGCTGAGGACCACCCGCCCGACGGTGACGACCCGGCCGGTGGAGTCCCGGTCGAAGGCCACCACCTGCTGCCAGCCGTGGGTGCCGAAGACGCACTGGACCACCGCCACCGTCTCCTGCCCTCTGCCTGCGCACCGGGTTGCGTCCGCCAGCTGTGGTTGACTGTCCATTGGGAGACAGCGCAGCGGCCACGGCGACGTAACGGTTGTCGCCCGGCCGGACGAGGAGGCGGTCGTGCAGTTGCCGGCAGTGCTCGGCGAGCCGATCCGGTTCGTCCTCAACTGGGGGCGGCGTTACTCGCTCTGGGTGTTCAACTTCGGCCTGGCCTGCTGCGCGATCGAGTTCATCGCCACCAGCATGGGCCGGCACGACTTCATCCGGCTCGGCGTCATCCCGTTCGCCCACGGGCCCCGGCAGGCCGACCTGATGGTGGTCTCCGGCACGGTGACCGACAAGATGGCCCCGGCGATCAAGCGGCTGTACGACCAGATGCCCGAGCCGAAGTACGTCATCTCCTTCGGGGCCTGCTCCAACTGCGGTGGCCCGTACTGGGACTCGTACTCGGTGACCAAGGGCGTCGACCAGCTCATCCCGGTCGACGTCTACGTGCCCGGCTGCCCGCCCCGGCCGGAGGCGCTGCTGCACGGCATCCTCCGCCTCCAGGAGAAGATCGCCGCCGAGCAGTCCGGCATCGGCGGCGTCGACCGCACCGACCCCCTCGCCCCCCTGGCGGACGTCACCCCCTCCGACGGCAACCCCCCACGCCCGGTCGAGTCCCTGACCGCCCCCCCGATCCACCGCCCCCCCACCCCCTGACCCCCCGCCCCACCCGCTCCCCGCGCTGCTCCCGTATTCCCGCGCTGCTGCCCCGTGCTCCCGCGCTGCCCCGTGCTCCCGCGCTGCCCCGTGCTCCCGCGCCCCGCGCTGCCCCCGTTGATCAAGAGCTTTACGTCATCTCCACACCAAAACCTGGCCCAAACCTCTTGATCGCCACCCGCAACCCCGCCGGAGCAGGCAGGCCGAGCGGTGCGGCTGCCGCTCGGCTCGGTGATCAAGAAGTTTGGGTCAGTTCTTCGCGGGATTTTGACGTAAAGCTCTTGATCAACGAGGGCCGGCCGGCGGGGGCGGGCCGGCCGGCGGGGGCGGAGCGGTGGAGCGGCGGAGCGGCGGAGCAGTGGGCGGGGGTGGAGTGGGCGGGGGAGGGTGGGTCGGCGGGGGGCAACTGGTGGGGTGGTGGGTGGGGGTTAGCGTGCGGGCATGAACGACTCTGCGGACAAGCGGTCCGCCTTCATCGTCGACGTGTTGACCGATGAGTTCGGCGCGTCGATGGCGCTCGATCCGGCGGCGTTCCGTCGCAAGTTCCGCAAGATGGCGGCGTCGCCGTTCTCCTTCTACCGGGGCAGCGCCTCGCTGTTCTACGCAGACCAGCGCGGCGACTTCGCCGACGACGCGTTCCTCGACGAGCGGACCAGCCGGGTGTGGATCCACGGCGACCTGCACGCCGAGAACTTCGGCACCTACATGAACGGCTCCGGGCACCTGGTGTTCAACGTCAACGACTTCGACGAGGCGTACGTCGGGCCGTTCTCCTGGGACCTCAAGCGGCTCGCGGCCAGCGTGGCGTTGCTCGGCTACGCCAAAGCCCTGTCCGACCAGGCGATCGGCGACCTGGTCACCGGGTTCGCCCGGTCGTACCTGACCGAGTTGCGGGCCATCGCCGCCGGTGGGGACGACGCGATCGGGTCGATCACGCTGGACAACGCCGACGGGGTGCTGCGCAGGGTGCTCCAGGAGGCCCGCCTCAACACCCGGGTCGACCTGCTGGCCGCGCAGACCACCGTCGACAACTACGAGCGGCGGTTCTCCCTCGGCGACGGGGTCTACGAGATCGACGGGGAGACCCGGGAGCGGGTCTGCGCCGCGTTCACCGCGTACCTGAAGACGTTGCCCGAGGCGACGGCCCGGCTGCGTCCGGTCGCCACCCAGATCAAGGACGTGGTGCTGCGCAAGGGCGTGGGCATCGGTTCGGCCGGGCTGCCGTCGTACAACCTGTTGCTGGAGGGGCACACCGAGGCCCTGGAGAACGACGTGGTCATCTACATGAAGCAGGCGCAGGTGCCGGCGGTGGCCCGGCACATCGACGACGAGCGGGTCCGGGGCTACTTCCGGCACCAGGGCCACCGGACGGCCGAGTCGCAACGGGCGTTGCAGGCGCACGCCGACCCGTGGTTGGGCTTCACCGAGCTGGACGGGGTCGGTCAGCTCGTCGCCGAGGTCTCCCCGTACGCCGCCGACCTGGACTGGTCGGACGTCAACGAGCCCGAGGAACTGGCCGGGGTGCTCGCCGACCTGGGCCGGGCGGTGGCCCGGATGCACTCGGTCGCCGACGACGAGTCCAGCCACGACCTGGTCGACTACTCCACCGAGGAGGCGATCGTCGCGGCGATCGGCGACGACACCGACGGCTTCGTCGGACACCTGGTCGAGTTCGCCCACGCGTACGGGGTCCGGGCCCGCACCGATCACCAACTCTTCGTCGACCTGTTCCGCAACGGCCGGCTCCCCGGCATCTGAGCAGCCCGGTCCGCCGGGTGCGCCGGTCGGCCGCGGCGGGCGGGGTTCACTGGCCGAACTCCAGCACCACCTTGATGTCCTCGTCGGCGTGGGCGTACGCCTGGGCGTACGCCGACACCGGCACCCGGCGGGTGATCATCGCGTTCAGCCAGGACTGGTCGGCCTGGGCGAGCGCCTGGGCGGCCAGTTCCCAGTGCCGCCGGTTGGCGTTGACCGAGCCGAACACCACGTTGTTCTCCAGCACCAGCGCCCGGTTGAGCGCCCCGGCGTCGAAGTCGATGGTCCGGCCCCCGCTGGACACCCCGGTCAGGCAGACGATCCCGGCCGGGCCGACCTTGCACATGGCGTCCAGCACCACCGTCGGCGCACCGGTGCACTCGACCACCACGTCCGGCTCGAAGTCCAGCTCGTTCACCGGCACCGTGTGGTACGTCGCGCCGAGCGCCCGGACCAGGTCCGGCTTCGGCCCGGTGGTGCTGCGGTCCAGCACGTGCACCGACAACCCCCGCTGGACGGCCAGCAGGGCCGCCAGCAGCCCGATCGGCCCGGCGCCGGTGATCAGGACGGTCTGCGGCTTCCACTCGGCGCGGGTGCCGATCCGCGCGATGTGGTCCCATGCCTTCGCCACCACGCTGGCCGGTTCCAGCAGCATGCCGACCGGGGCGAGGACCGGGTCGAGCCCGACGGCGAACTTGGGTTGCACCCGCCACCGGTCCCGGGCGAAGCCGGGCAGCCCCTTGATCCCGTGCTCGGTGTACCGACCGTTGCGGCACATGTCCCACTCGTCGACCGCACAGTTGGGGCAGGGCACCGGGTCAGGATGCCGGACGACGCCGGCCACCAGGTCACCGGCCTGCAGGGTGCCCGACGGGTCCTCCAGGACCCGGCCGAGCGACTCGTGACCGAGCACCAGCTCCCGCTGACCGGGCGGGGCCTCGCCGTAGTCCCCGGCGGTGATCTCCTGGTCGGTGCCGCAGATGCCGACGGCGAGCGCCTCGACCAGGATGGCGCCCTCCTCGGCCGCCGGCTCGGGCCAGTCCTGCACCAGTCGCAGCGAGTCGCGGACCCCGGGAGTCACCGTCACAGCGCGCACGGCCCCATCTTTCCCCGCCCAGTCCCGCCCCGCCCGGCAAAGCGACAGATGCCCGCCCGGGACCCCCGGCGACGCGGCAGCCGCCCCGTCCGGGACCACTCCGCGACGCGGCGGACGGCCGTCCGTTCACCTCATCCAGGTGTCCGCCGGGCGCGTACGACCGGGCGGGCGGACCCGGGGCCGGGGCGACGGCCATAGGATCAACCGCATGACTCCGGAAGAGGTCGGTCGGCGGGTGGTCGCGCTGCTCACGCCGGTCGAGGCGACCGCGTCGGTGTCCGGCGGGCAGGCCCACGCCCGGGCCACCGTCGACGTACCCCCGGCGGCCTGGGCGGACACCCTCCGCGCGGTACGCGACGACGCCGAGCTGGCCTGCGACTTCTTCGACTGGCTCTCCGCCGTGGACGAGTTGGCCGGCGGCTTCGACATCGTGGTCCACCTGTGGTCGACCCGGCACCGGCACGGGGTGCTGCTGCGGACCCGGGTGCCGAGGGCGACGCCGACGGTGACGTCGGTGGTCGACGTCTTCCCGGGGGCGGCCTGGCACGAGCGGGAGACCCACGAGATGTTCGGCATCGACTTCGCCGGCCACCGGGGGTTGACCCCGCTGCTGCTTCCGCCCGAGTTCGAGGGGCATCCGTTGCGCAAGGAGTTCGTGCTCGCCTCCCGGGTGGCGAAACCGTGGCCGGGGGCGAAGGAACCGGGCGAGTCCGAGGCCGGCGGCGGTCGCCGCGTGGTCCGCCCGCCCGGGGTGCCCGCCCCGGGGGAGTGGGGTCTGGTGCCGGCCCCGGCCGGCCCGGTGACCGTGGGCAACGGGCCGCGCGGCGGCACCCCGGCCCGCGCGCCCCGGGAGCGTCCGGCCCGGCCGGCGCGCGGTGACCAGGGCGGCGACGAGGGGGGTACGGCCTGATGCCGACCTGGTTGGAGCTGGTGATCCGGATCGGCGGGGTGCTGGTCGCGTTCCTCACCCTGCCGCTGATCGTCGGCCAGGCCGAGCACAAGGTGATGGCGCACATGCAGGGCCGGCTCGGTCCGATGTACGCCGGGGGCTTCCACGGCTGGGCGCAGCTCGTCGCCGACGGGATCAAGTTCGTCCAGAAGGAGGACATCACCCCGCGTGAGGCGGACCGGGCGGTGTTCCGGCTGGCCCCGGTGGTGGCCCTGGTGCCCTACCTGCTGGTGCTGCTGGTGATCCCGCTCGGCCCGAACGACCTGGTCGGGCAGCCGCTGGACATCGGCCTGTTCTTCGTCCTGGCGGTGGTCGGGGTCGGTGTGGTGGCGGTGCTGATGTCGGCGTGGGCGTCGGCCAACAAGTACAGCCTGCTCGGCGGGCTGCGCGGGGCGGCCCAGCTGCTCGGTTACGAGCTGCCGCTGGTGTTGGCCGCCGCCTCGGTGGCGATGGCGGCGGGGACGTTGAGTCTCGGCGGGATCGTCGAGGCGTGGCAGCCGTGGTGGCTGTTCTGGCAGGCGCCCGCGATGATCGTCTTCTTCGTGGCCGGGCTGGCCGAGATCCGGCGGCCCCCGTTCGACATGCCGGTCGCCGACTCCGAGCTGGTCTTCGGCTACATGACCGAGTACACCGGGCTGCGGTTCGCGTTCTTCCTGCTCGCCGAGTACGTCGGGATCGTGGTGATCGCCGCGCTGACCACCGTGCTCTTCCTCGGTGGGTGGCAGGGCCCGTTCGCCGACGCCCAGCTCGGTTGGCTGTGGACCCTGCTGAAGGTGTTCGCCGTCTCGTTCGTGATCATCTGGCTGCGGGTGTCGTTCCCCCGGCTGCGGGAGGACCAGCTCCAGCGGCTGTGCTGGCTGGTCCTGGTGCCGGCGGCGCTGGCCCAGTTGGTCCTCACCGCCGCCGTACGCCTCTCGCTGAACTGAGCGGGGCGTTCGGGTCGGCCCACGGGATGCCCCCGGGTGGCCCGTCCACCCGAGGCCGCACCACACCGACGCGGCCCGGAGGGGCCCCGGAACACTCCCGGGGCCCCTCCGGCGCGCTCACGGTGCGGCGTAGAGCAGGCGGTTCGGGGAGCCGACCCCCGGGTTGATCACCTTGCCGGTGCTGGCGGCGGTGATCAACGCGCTCTTGGCGGTGGCCAGGGTCGCCGACGGGTTGGTCTGCCGGTAGCGGGCCAGCCACCCGGTGACGTGCGGGGCCGCCATCGAGGTGCCGGACCAGCCGCTGGCCACGGCGGTGTTCGAGGCGATGCCGGCGGAGGTGATGTCCACCCCCGGGGCGAAGATGTCGACGCAGGTCCCGTAGCTGGAGAACGAGGCCCGGTTGTCGCTGATGTCGGTCGCCGCGACGGTGATTCCCCGGGTGGAGCGGGGGCCGTTGGTGCAGGCGTCGGTGTTGAAGTTGTTGGCGATGAACACCGGGTACACCCCGTGGTCGATCAGGTTCTCGATCGAGGTGTTGGCGGAGGTGCCGTAGCCCTGGAGGCTGAAGTTCGCCACCGAGGTGGTCGCGTGGTGGGTGGCCAGCCAGTCGACGCCCTCGATCAGGTCGGTGCTCCACCCGGAGTTGTCGCACTGGAGCACCCGGACCGCCCGGAGGGTCACCGACTTGGCGACCCCGTAGGTGGTCCCGCCGATGGTGCCGGCGACGTGCGTGCCGTGGCCGTGGCAGTCGTTGGTGCCGTTGCCGTCGCCGACCGCGTCGTAGACCCCTGCGGCCCGGGTGCCGAAGTCGACGTGGGTGGCCCGGATGCCGGAGTCGACGATGTAGGCGGTCACCCCGGAACCGGTCGAGGTGTAGCCGAAGCTGTTGCTCAGCGGCAGGTTGCGCTGGTCGATGCGGTCCAGCCCCCACGACGGCGGGTTGCTCTGCACGGCCTGGATGGAGACGCCGCCGGCCTGGCTGCGGTCGGCCCGGGCCGTCATCGGGCCGGTCCGGTCCGGGGTGGTGCTGGTCAGGCCACCCTGGATGCGGGTGTCCCGCTCCACGTACTGCACGGCCGGGTCGTTGCGGACGGCGGCGAGGGCGGCCGGCGGCAGCACGGCGGCGTACCCTTCGAGAACCTGGGTGTAGCGGGTCAGCACCGTGCCACCGGCCCGCTCGGCGGCGGCGGCCGACTGGCCGGTCCGGGCGAGGCGGTCGGTGCGGTCGGTGCCGGTCGGCTTGTCGGAGAGCACGACGATGTACCGGTCCGGCGCGGCCTCCGCGCTGCCGGCCAGCAGCGGCGCGGGCGCGGCCCGTCCCGGGCCGGGGGTGCCCGGTGCCGCGACGGCGGCGTTGGTGGTGGTGGCGAGCGCGCCGACGAGAACACCGGCGAGTACGCCCAGACGTGCGGTCCTGCTACCCAGCTTGCGCAAGGCTCGATCCTCCTCAAGAGGGGAGTCCGTAGTGGACAGGCGGCCCGCCGGCGGGAATCGCATCGACGGACGCCCCCTAGTTGAACAGGTCATATTGACCACCGTGTTAACTCTTGAGCACCGAAGGTGAATGTGCGACAGCTCTCAGTGGCCGGATTCGGTGGTCCGGCGACCGGCCGGAACGGCGGTGGCGCGGTGACCTGCCGGGCCGCCGTGGCTTCGCGTGCAGGTGGGGTGACAGCAGCGCGCCCCCACCCGGCGGGCCGGGCGGGGGCGCGTGGTCGGGACGGTGGGTCAGCCGATCGGGGTGTGCTCCGGCGGCACCTGCTCGCCGGGCGGCGGGGGCGGCGGGGGAGTGCCGTCGCCGAACGGTCGACCACCCAGCGCCTCCCGCCCGTGCGGGCTGAGCCAGTTGACCAGGTCCGGGCCGAGTGGCACCACCCCGGTCGGGTTGATGTCCCGGTGCACCTCGTAGTAGTGCCGCTTGATGTGGTCGAAGTCGATGGTGTCGCCGAACCCGGGGGTGGCGAACAGGTCCCGCGCGTACGCCCACAGCACCGGCATCTCGCTCAGCTTCTGCCGGTTGCACTTGAAGTGGCCGTGATAGACCGGGTCGAAGCGGACCAGCGTGGTGAACAGCCGCACGTCGGCCTCGGTGATGGTGTCCCCGACCAGGTAACGCTGGTTGGCCAACCGGTCGCTGAGCCAGTCCAGCCGGTCGAACAACCGCCGGTACGCCTTCTCGTACGCCTCCTGCGAGCCGGCGAAGCCGCACCGGTAGACCCCGTTGTTGACGTCGGCGAAGACCACCGCGTTGACCTCGTCGATCTCGGCGCGCAGCGCTTCCGGGTAGAGCTGCGCAGCGCCCTCACGGTGGTACGCCGTCCACTCGGTGGACAGGTCCAGGGTCATCTGCGCGTAGTCGTTGGTGACCACCTGCCCGGTCGGCACGTCGACGATCGCCGGCACGGTGATGCCCCGCTCGTAGCCGGGGAACCGGGCGAAGAACGCGTCGGCCAGCCGTTCGATGCCGAGCACCGGGTCCCGTCCGTCCGGGTCCAGGTCGAACGTCCAGCTCCGGGCGTCGTGGGTCGGCCCGGCCACCGCCATCGGCAGCGCCTCCTCCAGCCCGAGCAGCCGCCGTACGATGATCATGCGGTTGGCCCACGGGCAGGCCCGGCTGACCACCAGCCGGTAGCGGCCCGGCTCGACCGGGTAACCGTCCCGCCCGTCGGCGGTGATCCGGGTGGCGATGTAGCGCTGGTCCCGGGTGAACTCACCCCCCGGCTCGACGTACTTGCCGCCGGTCGTCGTGCCTGCCTCGTTGCCCACGTCGCCCCCTGAGTCTGCGTCGTTCGTGTCTGAGCCCCATCCTGACTGATCTCCGCGCCGTCGGCCTCCGGCGCGCTGGTCCCGGCCCCTGGGCACTACCCGGAGTGCTGGTACCGGCACCCGCCCCCGCCTCCGGGTGTCGGTGCCCGGATGCCGAGGCGCGCCGGGGTCGGCCGGTCTGTCGGGTGGAGTGGGCGGTGGGAGCGTCGTCGGCCCGGCGGGTGGGCTGGTTACGCTGCCCGGATGATCGACGTTGCGGCGGTGGCCCGGCGGTTCGTGGCCGACGTGTGGAACGCCGGCCACGAGGAGTCGGTGTACGAGCTGGTGGCCGAGGAGTGCCCGGGGCTGGGCGGCACCGGCCCGGCCGCGCTGTTGGCCTGGCACCGGGACCGTCGGGCCGCCTTCCCCGACCTGCGCTACAAGCTGGTGGACGTGGTGGCGACCGGGGACCGGGTGGCGCTGCGCTGGCGGGCCGCCGGCACCCAGGCGGGACAGTTCGGCCCGGTGCCGCCGACGGGGCAGGTGGTCAGCTATTCCGGGGCGACGTTCCTGCGCTTCGACACCGCCGGGCGGATCGTCGACGTGTGGAGCGTCAACGAGCTGTTCCAACTGCTGCAACAGTTGGGTGTGGAGATGCTGCCGCCGCTCACCGACGCCGGGGCGTGATCCGGGCGATCGACAGGTTCACCGGGAACGGCTCGCCGGTGTCGACGAACTTCGTCCACCGCCCGGTCTCCAGGTAGACCTCGTTCACCGCGTCGATCCGGTAGGTGTGCACGACCAGACCGTCGTCCTCCACCTCGATCCGCCAGTAGAACGGGATGCCGGCCTGTGCGTAGAGGGTCGGTTTGAGCACCCGGTCGATGGAGCGGGTGCTGGGGGAGACGATCTCGACGGCCAGCACCACCTCGTGCGCCTCGTAGCGGGACGGTTCGCGGGCGGCGGCGGTGGACGTGGTCACCAGCACGTCGGGGATGAAGGAGCGGGTCCGGTTGATCCGCACCTCCACGGCCTGGGTCACGTCGTAGTCGTCGGGGCACTCCTCTTCGAGCGCGACGCCAAGTCGCATCGCGATGGTCTGGTGGATGCGAGTGGGGGAGGGGGACACGATCAGCACTCCATCGAGAAGTTCGCGGCGGTGGCCGTCCTCGGGCAGCGCGTCCAGATCGTCGGTCGTCCAGCCGCCCTCGGGCGGATAGTCGTTCTGCAACGCGGCAGTCATCGGTCGGTCCTTCCCGGTGCGTCGTTCTCCCCGGCTGTCAGGGTAACGCCGGCAAACGCCGGGTGGTGGTCGCGCGCGCCGTGGCCACAGGGCAGGATGACCCCATGAGCGAGCGCAGCGAGGCGATGTCGTGAGCGAGCGCAGCGGGATTCCTGGCGAGGGGCTGGTGAAGGGGCTGGCGGTCACGTTGAAGACGATGACCCGCCGGTCGACCACCCAGCAGTACCCGGACGTCGCCCCCGAGCTGCCACCCCGCTCCCGGGGTGTGATCGCGCTGTTGACCGAGAACTGCACGGTCTGCATGCTCTGCGCCCGGGAGTGCCCCGACTGGTGCATCTACATCGACTCGCACAAGGAGGAGGTGGCGGTGGCGGGCGCGGCCCGCCCCCGCCAGCGCAACGTCCTCGACAAGTTCGACATCGACTTCTCGCTCTGCATGTACTGCGGCATCTGCATCGAGGTCTGCCCGTTCGACGCCCTCTACTGGTCGCCGGAGTTCGAGTACGCCGAGTACGACATCAAGGACCTGCTGCACGACAAGGACCACCTCGGCCAGTGGATGGCCACCGTGCCGCCGCCGCCCGCGCACGACCCGCACGGTGAGCCGGCGAAGGAGGAGGCCACCGCCGCGCGCAAGGCCGCCGCCCCGACCAGCTCCGCCGCCCGCCCCACCGTGGTACGCCCCGAACCCGCCCCCGCCGCCCCCCGCACCGCCCCCGGCGCCCCCGAGCCGGGCCCCGCGCCCGCTCAGAGCCCGGAGCCCGGCCCCGCCCCCGAGCCCGGTTCTGCCGGCGACGGAGGTGCCTCGCGGTGACCGGTGCGGACGTGCTGCTGCTCGCCCTGGGCGCGGTGGCGGTCGGGTCTGGTGTGCTGGTGGTCGCCACGAAGCACCTGGTCCGGGCCGGCCTCTATCTGGTGCTCTGCCTGGGCGCGCTGGCCGGCGACTACCTGGTGCTCACCGCCGAGCTGGTCGCCTGGGTGCAGGTGCTGATCTACGTGGGCGCGGTGGTGGTGCTGTTGCTGTTCGCGGTGATGCTGACCCGCGCCCCGATCGGGGCCTCCGACGACCTGGACCGGCCGGGCTGGCCGGCTGCGCTGATTGGCGGCGGCGTCGGGTTGGGCCTGGCCGCGCTGCTGGTCGACGCGTTCCGCTGGTCGAGCGTGGAGCTGCCGGCGGCGGGCACCGCCGAGGGCATCGGCGAGCAGGTGTTCCGCTCCTGGGTGCTGCCGTTCGAGGTGCTGTCGGTGCTGCTGCTGGCCGCCCTGGTCGGCGCGATCATCCTGTCCCGCCCGGACATCGGCCGCCGCCCCGACACCGCCGCGTCGTCGTCGCGAACGAAGGTGGTCCGGTGAGCGCGAGGAGTGAGCCGGGTTTGCGAGCCCCGCAGTCGCGAATGAAGGTGGTCCGGTGAGCGCGAGGAGTGAGCCGGGTTTGCGAGCCCCGCAGTCGCGAATGAAGGTGGTCCGGTGAGCGCGAGGAGTGAGCCGGGTTTGCGAGCCCCGCAGTCGCGAATGAAGGTGGTCCGGTGAGCGCGAGGAGTGAGCCGGGTTTGCGAGCCCCGCAGTCGCGAATGAAGGTAGCCTGGTGAGGCCGGTCATCCCGTACGTCACCGCCGCGCTGCTGTTCGGCCTCGGCGTCTACGGCGTGCTGCGGCGGCGCAACGCGGTGCTGGTGCTGATGGCGGTGGAGTTGATGCTCAACGCGGTCAACCTGATCCTGGTCACCGCCGACACCACCGTGCGGGCGGTGCTGCCGCACTCCGGGCAGGTCTTCGCGCTCTTCGTGATCGTGCTGGCCGCCGCCGAGATCGGCGTCGGGCTGGCCATCGTGCTCCAGCTCTACCGGCTGCGGGCCAGTGTCACCGTGGACGACGTGCCGCTGACCGAGCCGGCCGACGACCGGGTGGGAGTCGGGTCGGGCGGCGACGCGGGCACCGGGTCGGCCGGCGGTCGGACGGAGGTCGGCCGGTGACCGGGGTGCTCGGGGCGGCGCTGCCGGCCGTACCCCTGGTTGCCGGGTTACTCGGGTTGCTGCTGCCGCCGGCGTCGAAGGGCGCGACCGGCGGGCGGGACGCGGCCCGGCGGGCGGCGATCGGGCTGGGGGTGGCCGGCGCTGCCGGCGCGTTGCTGGTCGCGGTGCTGCTGCTGGTCCGGGTCGGCGACCCGGTCGAGACCAGCACCAGTTGGATCGATTTCGGCGGGCTGCGGGTCACCCTCGGGGTCCGGCTGGACGGCGTCGCCGCGCTGGTCGCGGTCGCGGTGTCGGCGGTGGCGCTGGCGGTGCAGGTCTACTCGGTGGCCTACCTGCGGCGCGGCCCGCACGAGGACGTCGAGGTGGACCACCGCTATCCGCCCTACGCCGCGCAGATCAGCCTGTTCACCGCCGCGATGCTGCTGGTGGTGGTCAGCGGGGACCTGATCCTGCTGCTGGTCGGCTGGGAGGTGATGGGCCTCTGCTCCTATCTGCTGATCGCCCATGACCGTCGGCTGCCCGAAGCCCCGGCCGCCGCGATGAAGGCGTTCCTGGTCACCCGGGTGGGTGACGTCGGTTTCCTGCTCGGCATCGCGCTGCTCGGCGTCTCGGCCGGCAGCTTCCGGATCGCCGACGTGCTCGCCCACGACCATGCCACCGGCACCCTGACCGCCGCCTGCCTGCTGCTGCTCGCCGGGGTGGCCGGCAAGAGCGCCCAGTTCCCGCTGCACACCTGGCTGCCGGACGCGATGGCCGGCCCGACGCCGATCTCCGCGCTGATCCACGCCGCGACGATGGTCGCCGCCGGGGTGTACGCGGTGACCCGGCTCTACCCGCTGTTCACCCGGGCCCCGGTGGCGCTGACGGTGCTCGGGGTGCTGGCCTCGATCACCCTGCTGCTCGGCGCGCTCGCCGCCACCGCCCAGGACGACCTGAAACGGGTGCTCGCCTGGTCGACGGTCTCCCAGCTCGGCTATATGACCGGCGCGCTCGCCGTCGGCGCCCCGGCCGCCGCGCTGTTCCACCTGCTCACCCACGCCGCGTTCAAGGCGCTGCTGTTCCTCGCCGCCGGTGCGGTGATCCACGCCGTCGGCACCACCCTGCTGTCCCGGATGGGTGGGTTGCGCCGCAGCATGCCGGTCACCTTCTGGTGCACCCTGATCGGCCTCGGCGCGCTGGCCGGGGTGCCACCGCTGTCCGGCTTCTGGAGCAAGGACGGGGTGCTCGCCGCCGCGGAGTCGGCCGCGCTCGACGGCACCGGTCCCGCCCCGGCCTGGGTGGGGTGGCTGGTCTGGCTGGCCGGGCTGCTCGGGGTGCTGCTGACCGCCGCGTACGCCACCCGCCTGCTGCTGCGCGCCTTCTTCGGCGAGCCCCGACTGCCGTTGCTGCACCCGCACGATCCGCCGGCCCTGATGCGCTGGCCGGTGCTGCTGCTGGCCGTCCCGGCGGCGCTGCTCGGGTTGGCGGCGTTCTGGCCGCCGTTCACCGACCGGCTGCGGGGCACCGCCGCCGACATCGAGCTGGTCCACCTGGCCCCGGCGGTGCTGCTGCCGCTCGTGCTGCTGCTGGCCGGGGCGGGCCTGGCCTGGGCCGGCTGGCGACGGGACCCGGCCGCCGACCCGGCCCGCGCGCTGGGCCCGCTGCGCCCGGTGTTCGCCCGCGCCTTCCGCCTCGACGACCTCCAGCACACCCTCGTGGTACGCCCCACGACGGCGCTCGCCCGGGTGACGCGAACCGGTGACGAGGTCGGGGTGGACGGCCTGGTCGAGGCGATCGGCCGGGGCGCGTCCACGCTCGGTGCCGGGCTGGCCGGGCTGCACCGGGCGGCACTGCCCCGGGCGACGGCGGCGGTGCTGGCCGGCGCCCTGCTGATCGGCCTGGCCGCCGCCCTGATCGGAGTCTCATGAGCGCGAGGAGTGCAGCGCGGCGGAGCCCCGCAGTCGCGAGCGAAAGGCCAATCCGGTGAGCGCGAGGAGTGCAGCGCAGCGGAGCCCCGCAGTCGCGAGCGAAAGGCCAATCCGGTGAGCTTGGGGCAGGTGTTGCTGGTCGCGGTGCTGGCGCTGCCGGCGGTGGGGGCGGCGCTGGTCGCCGTGCTGCCCGGGGAGCGGGCGGCCCGGCTGCTGGGTACGGCGGTCGCCGGGCTGACCCTGGTCGGGGCGGTGCTGCTGGTGCTCGGCGACCACGGCTGGTTCGGCTACGGCCCGGCCCCCGCCGTGCAGCCGTGGCACCAGGTCGACCTGCCCTGGGTGCCCGGCCTCGACCTGCGCTTCCACCTCGGGGTGGACGGCATCTCCTGGCCGCTGGTGGTGCTCACCGCACTGCTCACCCTGCTCTGCTGCGGCTACACCGTGCGCCGGGTGCCCGAGGGCCGGGGCAGTGGCCGGGCCCTGGTGGCGCTGCTGCTGGTGGTCGAGGTGGGCATCCTCGGCACCTTCCTCGCGCTCGACCTGGTGCTCTTCTTCGTCTTCTTCGAGGTCGTCCTGCTGCCGATGTACGCGATCATCGCCGGCTGGGGCGGCACCGGCGTCGACCTGCCGGCGCGCGACGCGGCCCGGGCGGCGGCCCGCAAGTTCGCCCTCTACACGCTCTTCGGCTCGGTGCTGCTGCTGGTCGGCGTGTTCGTGGTGGTGGCCGCCGCCGGCACCGCCGACATCGTGGCGCTGACCGGTGGGGCGGGACTGTCCCGGGGCACCCAGTTGGCCGCGTTCACCCTGCTCGGGCTGGCGTTCGCGGTGAAGGCCCCGCTCTGGCCACTGCACTCCTGGCTGCCCGACGCGCACACCCAGGCCCCCACCGTCGGCAGCGTCATCCTCGCCGGGGTGCTGCTCAAGATGGGCACGTACGGCCTGATCCGGGTCGCGGTCGGGGTGGCCCCGGAGGGCGCCCGATGGGCCGCGCCGGTCCTCGGGGTGCTGGCCGTCGCGGCGATCCTGGTCGGCTCGCTGGTCTGCCTGGCTCAGGAGGACCTGAAGCGGCTGATCGCCTACTCCAGCGTCGGGCACATGGGGTTCGTGCTGCTCGGGGTGGCGACGCTGACCGCCACCGGCATCCAGGCGGCGCTGATCGGCAACGTGGCGCACGGGGTGATCACCGGGCTGCTGTTCTTCCTCGCCGGGGCGGTCAAGGACCGGGCCCACACCGGGGCGCTGGCCGAGTTGTCCGGGCTGCGGGAGACCGCGCCCCGACTGGCCGGCCTGCTCGGCTTCGCGGCGGTCGCCTCGCTTGGCCTGCCCGGGTTGGCGGGTTTCTGGGGTGAGGCGTTCGCCGTGGTCGCCGCCGTCGAGCGGGGCGGGCCGCTGTGGACCACGCTGGCGGTGCTGGCGGCGGTCGGCGGGGCGCTCACCGCCGCGTACTTCCTGCGGTTGCTACGCCGGGTCACCCACGGCCGGCCGAGCCCGGTGGTCGGCCGGTTCACCCCCGGCCTGGCCGGGGTGGAGCTGACCGCCTGGGTCCCGCTGGTCCTGCTCGCCCTCGCCGTCGGCCTGGTGCCGACCCTGGTGCTCGGCTACGCCACCGGCCCAGTGGACGCCCTGGTGGCGGTGCTCCGGTGAGCGCGAGGAGTGCAGCGGAGCCCCGCAGTCGCGAACGGAAGGCTGGCCCGGTGAGCGCGAGGAGTGCAGCGCAGCGGAGCCCCGCAGTCGCGAACGAAGGGTGGGTCCGGTGAGCGTGAGGAGTGCAGCGCAGCGGAGCCCCGCAGTCGCGAACGGAAGGTCGGTTCGGTGAGTCCCGCAGTCGCGAACGGAGGTGGGTACCGGTGAGTCTGGTGCAGAGCGTCGACAACGTGGCGTTGCTGCCGGCGTACCTGGCGGCCGGCACCGCCGTACTCGTGCTGCTGGCGGATCTGCTGGTCGGCCGGGCGGGCGCGACGGTGGCCGTGGCCTGCGCGGGCGTCGTCGCCACCGGGGTCGGCGCGGTGGTGGTCGGCGTGGCCGGCACCCGGCGGACGTTCTGTGTGGGTGCCGACTGCTCGTGGGTGTTCGACGGCCGGGCGGCTCTGATCGCCGGGGTCTTCGCCCTGCTCACCCTGGGCGTGCTCGGGCTCTCCGCTCCACTGCTGCGGGGCGGCCCGACGCCGGTCGGTGAGTACTGCTTCCTGCTGGCCTGCGCGATGACCGGTGGGGTGGTGCTGGGCGCGGCCGGCGACCTGATCACCCTGATCGTCGCCCTGGAGACCCTGACCCTGCCGTTGTACGTGCTGGTGGGCCTGCGCCGGGGCAGCCTGGCCAGCGCCGAGGCGGCGGTCACCTTCTTCGTGGTGAGCGTGGTGGCCACCACGGTCACCCTGCTCGGCGCGGCCCTGCTCTATGCGGCGACCGGCGGCCTGCACCTGGACCGGCTCGGCGGGCTGCTGGCCGAGGCGCCCGACCTGCCGTTGATCCCGGCGGCGGTGGCGCTGGTGGTGCTCGGGCTGGCCTTCAAGGTCGCCGCGGTGCCGTTCCACGCCTGGGCCCCGGCCACCTATGACGGGGCGCCGCTGCCGGTGGCGGCCTACCTGTCCACCGCATCGAAGCTGGGCGGGGTGGTGGCCCTGCTGGCGGTGGTGCAGCGGGCGCTGCCGGCCGAGGTGACCGGCCCGGTGCTGGCCCTGCTGGCGGTGCTCACCATGACCGTGGGCAACCTGGTGGCGCTGCGCCAGCGGCGTACCGTCCGGTTGCTCGCCTGGTCGTCGGTGGCCCAGGCGGGCTACATCCTGGCTCCGCTGGGGGTGCTGGCGTTGACCGCCGGCCGGGCCGACGAGGTCCGGGCCGGCGCGTACGCCGCCGCGGTGGCGTACGCGGTCTTCTTCGTGGTGGTGGAGTTGGCGGCGTTCGCGGCGCTGGTGGCGTTGCGTCCGGCGGGTGCGGACGGTGGCACGGTGGCGGACCTGCGCGGGGCGGCCCGGCGACGGCCCTGGGCCGGGGCGGCGTTCGCGTTGGCCCTGGTCGGGCTGGCCGGCCTGCCACCCGGGCTGGCGGGGTTGTTCGCCAAGGTGACCGTGGTCCGGGCGGTGCTGGACGGCGGTGCCGGCTGGCTGGCCCTGGTGGTGGCGCTGAACGCGGTCATCGGCTTGGCCTACTACCTGCGCCTCGCCGCCACTCTTTATGCCGATCCGACCCCGTTGCCGACCGACCCGGCCCCCGCCGGTGAGCCGACCGCGCCGACCCTCGGCGCGGTGCCCGGTCGGGCGGCCTGGCCGGTCACCGTGGCGCTGGCCGGGGCGACCGCGCTGGCCGTGGTGATCGGCTTCGCCCCCCAACTGGTGCTGGACCTCGCGGCCCGCTGACCCGGCGGCCCGCTACGGTCACGGCCCGGTGGCGAGGTGACCCGCTACGGTCGCTGCCCGGCGGCGCGGTGGGCCGCTGACCTGGTGTCCCTCGTCGTCACCGGTGTCCGGTCCGTTCAGCGGGTTCCCAGCTTCTGTCAGTCAACTGCCAGTCATGAGCTGGATGGTTGACGGGTACCGGTGACGTTGTACCGGTCAGCGGGTCCCGCGCGACCCGCGCACCGAAGGAGCGATCGTGCATCACAACCGTCTGAAGACCGCAGCGCTGCTGGGCCTGCTGACCTCGCTGATCCTCGCGGTCGGCTACTGGTTCGGTGGGAGCGGCGGCCTCGTCATCGCCGTCGTCGTCTCGTTGCTGATGAACGGTGTGACCTACTTCTGGTCCGACAAGCTGGCATTGCGCTCGATGAAGGCGCAACCGGTCAGCGAGGCTCAGTTCCCCGAGCTGTACCGGATGGTCCGTGAGCTGGCCACCGAGGCCGGGCAGCCGATGCCCCGGCTGTACGTCAGCCCCACCGCGCAGCCCAACGCGTTCGCGACCGGTCGTAACCCGGCCAACGCGGCGGTCTGCGTCACCCACGGGATCACCGAGATCCTCGACTACCGCGAGCTGCGCGGGGTGATCGGTCACGAGTTGTCCCACGTCTACAACCGGGACATCCTGATCTCCAGCGTGGCGGCCGGGCTGGCCGGCATCATCACCATGTTGGCGAACCTGGCGTTCTTCATCCCGCTGGGCGGGAGCAACGACGAGGACGGCCCGAACCCGGCGGTGCTGCTGCTCACCATCATCCTCGGCCCGATCGCGGCCACCGTGATCCAGTTGGCGATCAGCCGGAGCCGGGAGTTCCAGGCGGACGCCTCGGGCGCGCAGCTCACCCGGGACCCGTTGGCCCTGGCCAGCGCCCTCCGCAAGATCCACGTGGGGACCCAGGCCCGGCCGCTGCCCGCGCAGGGCCAGCTGACCAGCACCGCCCACCTGATGATCGACAACCCGTTCAAGCGGGGTGGCGGCATCGCCGCGCTCTTCTCCACCCACCCCCGGATGGAGGAGCGGGTGGCCCGGCTGGAGCAGTTGGCCCGCAACTCCGGCCCGGTGCAGTTCCAGCGCTGACCCCGAGCGAGACCCGACCCGCGCCTGCGTCCCCGTCCCGGACGCGGGCGCGGTCGTCTGCGTCAGTGGTCCGGCGCGGTGCCTCCGCCGCGAGCCGGGCCGCCGGAGCCGTCAGCGCGGGGAACCGGTCGGCTGCGGGCCGGCGTCGGCCGGCAACTGGTCGGGGCGGGTCAGCAGCACCACGACCAGCAGCAGCACCCCGGCCAGCAGGTAGGCGACGGCGGGCCCGAACAGTGCGGCGGCCGAGCCGAGCAGGAAGATCCCGCAGCCGGCGACGACGATGTTGGCGGCCACGATGGTCGCCTCCACCTGCCCCATCCGTTCCACCGGGGCCAGCCGGGCAAAGGTGGCCTGCGCGCCGATCAGCCAACCGCCGCCCGCGCCGATCAGCGCGTTGGCGCAGGCCAGCGCCCAGACCGGGGCGTGCGTGGCGACCAGCAGGGCGGCCAGCAGCAGCGCCCCGGCCAGGGCGGCGGCCACGGTGACCTGCCCGGTCAACCGGCCCAGCCAGGTGCCCCGGCCCAGCACCAGCACGAAGATCGCGCCGCCCAGCGCCGAGGAGGCCAGCACCACGGGCCGCCAGGCCCCGTCGGCGAGGTCCGGGGTGAGGGTCTCGGGCAGCGCGCCGGAGACCACCGTGGCGAGGGTGAGCAGGGCGACGCCGCGCAGCACCGGGTGCCCGGTGATGGTCCGGATGCCGGCGGTGGCCGGTGGGCGTGGCCCGCGCCGCCGCTGCTGCCCGGTTGGCAGCCCGGCCAGCACCAGCGCCGCGACCAGGAACGAGACCAGGTCGATCAGGAGCGCCACCCGGGGGCCGAGCGCCACGGTGATGCTCGCCCCGGCGACCAGGCCGATGACCTGGCCGGCCTGGTTGGCGAAGGCGGACAGGCCGAACAGCGGCAGTCGCAGCGGGGCGTCCACCGCCTCGGCGGCGACCGCCACGTTGACGCTGGAGTAGGCGGCCCGGACCGCGCCGAGCAGCCCCGCCGCGATGATCGCCGGCACCGGCCGGGGCACCGCGAGGGGGACCGCGATCAGCACCGCGCCGGCCACCGAGAGCCAGACCAGCAGGGTACGGCGGGCCGGCACGTCCAGCCAGCCGCTGAACACCGTGGCGACCAGCAGGGCGGGCAGGGCACGGGCGGCGTACACGGCGGCCGGCCCGAGGACCGACTGCGTCTGGTCGTACGCGAGCAGCAGCAGCGCGGCCAGCCCCACGAAGTCGCCCAGCTCGGAGATGCCCCGGGCGGTGACCAACCGGGAGGCGACCGGGTGGCGGAACAGGGCCCGGTAACCGGGTGTCGGCGAGAGCCGCTCGTCGGCGTCGGTCATCAGGTCGGCCGGACCTCCTACGGCGTCGGGGGGGCGATTCAGCGGTGTATGTATCTGGGTCGATCAGCAAGTTACCCCCTCACCGCCACCGGGTGAGTGACCCCGGGTGTGAGTGAATCGACCATTCCTGGAGCGACCTGCGGCGTTAGGGTCTACAGGGTTCTGAGTCGTTACGTGATCGTCTCCTGGGAGGTGCCACCGTGGCCGCACTGCGCCAGTACCTGGGCGTCTGGCGGATTCCCGGCGCACCGCTGCTGCTGCTTCTCGGTGTCGTCGGTCGCCTCGGCATCGGGATGACCCCGCTGGCGCTGCTCCTGGTCGTGGAGCAGGTCACCGGCCGGTACTCCCTCGCCGCCGTGGCCGGCGGCATCTACGCCCTGTCCGGTGCCGCGCTCAGCCCGGTCGCCGGCCGGATCGCCGACCGGGTCGGCCCCACCCCGGTGCTGCTGGTCACCGCCGTGGCGCACCCGCTGGCCCTGTTGGGGCTGCTCGGGGCGAGCCGCGCCGATGATGCCGACGTACGCCTGATCTATCTGGCGGCGGGGCTGGCCGGGGCCACCTACCCGCCGCTGACCGCCGCGATCCGGGGCGCCTGGAACGACCTGACCGGCCCGGCGACCGGCCGTTACCCGCTGCGCAACACGGCACTGGCCGCCGAGACGTCGCTGTTCGAGGTCGTCTTCGTGCTCGGTCCGCTGCTGGTGGCCGCCTTCGTCCTGCTGGCCGATGCCGCCGCCGCACTGTTCGGCGCGGCGGTGGTGACCCTGGTCGGCACCGGCGGGGTGGCGCTGGGCCGGGTGATGCGCGCCTGGCGGCCCCACTCGCGTGAGCACCACGCCCGGGGCCTCGGCCCGCTGCGGGTGGGTGGCTTCCCGGCGCTGCTGGTCTGCGTGGCGAGCCTCGGCATCGCGTTCGGCGCGGCCGGGGTGATCGTGCCGGCGTTCGCCGGCAACCAGCCCACCGACGACCCACAGAGCCTGGCCGGCCTGCTGCTCGCCGTCTGGGGGGTGGGCAGCGCCGTGGGTGGTTTCTGGTTCGGGGTACGCCGCCCGGCGGCCAACATGACCCGCCAGTTCGCCTGGCTGCTCGCGGCGGTGGCCGGCACCCTGGCGATCTTCGCGGTGATGCCCGGCCCGGTGTCGCTCGGCATCGCCCTGGTGATCGGCGGGGCCACCATCGCCCCCGCGCTGACCTTGGAGAACACCCTGGTCGGGCGGATCACCCCGACGGGCATGCTGAACGAGGCGTACACCTGGGTGGTGACCATGTCGGTGGCGGCGAGCGCGGCCGGCGGCGCGGTCGCCGGCCTGATCGTCGACCACACCGGCGGGGTGCCCTGGGCGTTCCTCTTCGCCGCCGGGGCGGTCGGCGTCGGAGCCGCCGTCGCGGCACTGCCCGGCGGCCCGATCGCCCGCGCCGAAGCCGCCGCCACCCGCGCCGAACACCCCGTCACCGTCTGACGGTGTACGTGGGCCGAGCGGCCGTCCCCGTCGGGGGGACGACCGCCCGGGTGGGTGCCTGCCTACCGGGTCAGCGGTAGTTGGTGAACTGGAGGGCCACCCCGAAGTCCTCGCCCTTGAGCAGCGTGATGACGGCCTGGAGGTCGTCCTTCTTCTTGCCGGTGACCCGGAGCTGGTCGCCCTGGATCTGGGCCTGGACGCCCTTCGGGCCCTCGTCGCGGATCTTCTTGCTGATCGCCTTGGCCTTCTCGGACTCGATGCCCTGGATCACCTTGGCGTCGATCTTGAAAATCTTGCCCGAGGACCGGGGGTCGCCCGCGTCCAGCGACTTCAACGAGATGTTCCGCTTGACCAGCTTCTCCTTGAACACGTCGAGCGCGGCGGCGACCCGCTCCTCGGTCTCCGCCTGGAGGCTGATCGCCTCCTCTCCCGACCAGGAGATCTCGGCGCCGGTGCCACGGAAGTCGAACCGCTGGGCAAGCTCCTTCTCCGTCTGGCGAAGGGCGTTGTCGACCTCCTGCCGGTCGACCTTGCTCACGATGTCGAACGACGGGTTCGCTGCCATGCTGATGCTCCTGCTGTCCGGCGGTCTGTCAGGGTCGTCGCGGCGCTGACCAGCCCCACGACCCTCTGACGGTACCCGGTTGCCATGACCCCGGGGGTGACCGCTATCCTTGCTCCGCTGCCGCGTTGCGACGCGGTGGTGTGCCCTGGCGGGTTGCCCGAGCGGCCAATGGGAGCGGACTGTAAATCCGTCGCGAAAGCTACAGAGGTTCGAATCCTCTACCCGCCACCAGGCGCAGATGCGGCCCCTGAGCAGCAGAAATGCTGATCGGGGGCCGTTCTCATTGATCTAGCTCCGTCCCGCTGCGGCCAGCCTGTCGTGACTGGTCTGACCTGTCATAAGTGCGTTGATCGAGGTCGATCATTTGCTGACTCGATCCATCCGGCGTCTACCAGGCGGGAATCGGGTGCACCGGGCCAGTGTGGCGTCGTCGTGCGTCTTCGCGCGCGGCCACCTTCTGCCCTGCGGATCGCTGGTTTCCGCCGCGCGGACCTGCCGGATGACCTCGGCTGGCCCTTCCGCAGCGATGAGGGCCAGAACTCCCGGCCAGTCCGCGAGTGCGAACTGGTCCACGATGCGGCTTGCGCCGTCACTAAGTAGGACAGCGCTGCTGAGGCCCTCGGCGGGCCGGCTTCCGGTCAGGGCCTCCGCTGCGGCCCCGGGGTCGTCGGCGGCCACCCAGAAACCGCCGGGCTGGTTGCGGTGGGCGCGGAGGGCTTCGATGTACTCGCGTAGCGCCTGGTCGTGTTCGATTGTTCCGTTCGGGGCGGCGTCCATCGCGGCGCGGTAGCGGCTACCGACGGCGTCCACCCGGCCATCGGTGATCACTTCGGGGGCGTCCCCGGCGTGGTCGAGGACCAGCACGGAGTCGGCGAGCGCGAGGTAATCGGCGCGGTTGTCGTCGATCCGGAAGATGGTGACGGTTGCTGACGGGCTGCTCGGGTCACTGATGTCGCAGGTGTCCCGGTGCGCGTCGGCAACCTGCGCGATCGCCTGACCGAGGATGGCGGTGAGATCCTGGCCGTCGTCGGCCGCCAGTTGGCCGAGCAGCGCCCCGCCGAGCCGGCGGGTGTACCAGGCGACGCCGTGCAGACAGGTCGAGGTGGTGCCGGCCAGCCCGGCACCGTCGAGCAGGACGACGGCATTTGGTACGGCACCGGTGAAGTCCTCGTTGGGCTGGTCGGGCTTGGCCGGGCTGGTTGCCGTGACGACCTGCATCAGCGTCCTCCATGCGGTCCAGCCGGCGATGATCCGATCCGGTGCGGATCGTGGGTGTCCGGGTTCGACGCGGTGACCATCAGGCTGGGCCGGCCACTCGGACCACCCGGGTATGAGGGTCGCTGATCGATGTGAAGAGTGGGTTATCTGATTTCGGTGGATCGCTTCCGGGTGAGGGTGACCCCGGCGAGGACCAGTGCGATACCGGCAACGATCGCGGTCGTGACGGCCTCGCGGAGGAAGACCCATCCGAGAATCACGGCGACGACGGGCAGCAGATAGGTAACCACCGAGGCGGCGGTCGGCCCCTCGTCGTCGATGATGCGGTAGTTCAGGACGTAGGCGGCCCCGGTGCCGAGCACCCCGAGAATGAGAAGGCTCACCACCGCGTCGAGCTGCCATTCCGGTGGTTCCAGTCCGGCGAACGGCAGCGCCGGGATCAGCAGAACAGTGGCCGCGCCGAGCTGGGCCGCCGACAGCATGAGCGGTGGGATTCCGCGCCCGGTCAGGAACCGACCCATGTAGACGTAGCCGAGCCCATAGCTGGCGGCTGCGGCGAGGCAGGCGAGGCCACCCCAACTGGCGATCTCGCTCGCGGATTGCCACGGCGAGAAGATGACCACGACGCCGAGGAACCCGAGGGCGAACCCGGCGGCCTTCTGCACGGTGACGGCCCGGTCGACGCCGACGAGGAACGCCAGCAGCAGCGTCCACAGCGGTGTGGTCGCGTTCAGCACCCCGGCCACGTTCGACCCGATCGTCTCCTCCGCGATGCTGAACAACAGGTACGGCACGGCGTTGGCGACCAGGGCCGCGACGAACAGGTGACCCCACAACCGCCCCTGCCTCGGAAAGCGAAGTCCCCGGGACAGGGCGATCGGGGTCAGGATCAGGAAGCCGAGCAGGAGCCGGGCGAACACGATCTGCACCGGGTTGAAGCCCCGCAACGCGAGCTTGATCCAGAGAAAGCCGGAACCCCACAGCAGCGCGAGACCGGCCACCCGGGCGATACCTGCCCGGGAGACCCGCTGGCGGTCAGTCCTCAACGGGCATGTCGTAGTCCAGGCCGTTCACGTCGGCGCGCATGACGAACCGGGTCACCTCGAAGGCTCGTCCGTCACCATCAAGGCTGGTGTGCAGCAACTCGATCACGGGCACACCCGGCGGCATCGAGAGCCCCTTCACCTCTTCCGGCGTCGGCATCCGGGCGCTCACCTCTTCCCGGATACGCGCGATCGGATAGCCGAGATCCTCGAACCGCTGGTAGATGCTGCCTCGGCCGAGCTTCTTCTCACTCGCCAGTGGTGATCCCTCGACCACCGCTGTCGGGATGTAGGTCACCCCGACCTGCATGGGCTCGTCATCGGCGAAGTACCAGTTCTCTCGCCGGATGACCTCCTGGCCGGCGTCGAGCCCCAGCCGTTGGGCGACGTCGGCGGGCGGCTGCACGGTCGTCACCGACCGGCACTCCGTGTGCGGGGTGCGCCCCTGCCGCTCCACCTCGATGCGGAACGGTGAAAGCCCCGTCTCGTTCCGCGCCCGGCGGGAGTACCGGTCCCGACCCATCCTCATCAGCGGACGCCGCAGGCGCACGAACACGCCTCGGCCGTGCTGGGCCTGGGCGAGGCCCTCGGCCTGCAAGATGCCCAATGCCTCTCGGGCGGTGTTGCGGGCCGTGGCGTATCTGGCTGCCAGGTCACGTTCGGAAGGTAGTTGGTCGCCGTCGCCGAGGTCACCGCGCATGATCGCGGCCCGTAGCTTCTCGGCGATGCGGCGGCTCGGAGGCTGCCGCTCCCGTTGGTCACTCATCGGATCACCACTCCTCAAGGTGATACCCAGGCTAGCGCAACTGGCTCAAGCCAGCTATTGACAGCCTGTCGCCCTTCATCGAAGCTGGCTTAAGCCAGTTGGCGGCGACGATGTTCCTGTCGTGAGCAGGTCGTCGGCCTGGAGTCACGCCGTTCGGAGGACCAGGCCGTGGCGCTGGCAGCTACGCAACCCGGGGTCGTCGCCCCGGTTACCTGTGGAGGTGTGATGTCCGGCACTCATCGTCGATGCGGTTGGTTCTCGTCTTGGCGGTCCCGACGGCGTCCACCATCGCGACCTGTCCGCAGCAACGCCCCGCCCAGCACGCCCGCTGGTTCCGCCCTCGCCGCGCCGTGGTGGTCGGTCGGGGTGACCCGCGAGCTGCCCACGCTGCGGTGTGCCCCGCTGCTGACGGTGGGCCAGGCGCGTCGGGGCAACGGCGGGCGGTGGCAGCGATGACCCGTACCAACAAGCCGGTCACCACCCACCCGCAGTGGTGTACCCCCGAGCGCTGCGGTTACCTGGTCCCGCCGGTGATGCCGCACATGGCTCGCCGGCATCGTGGCCCGATGCTCCGGGTCGGTGAGAGTCGGGCGAGTGGCCTCGTCGTCACGTACCTGATCAGCGCGGAAGTCCCGGGTGCGCCGCTCGTCGGGGTGCACGCGACCTGCCGGGCCGGCAACGCCTGGGCCGAGTTGTCCCTGCCCCAGGCCGCCGAACTGGCCGCGCAGCTGAGCGGCCTGCTGACCCAGGTGGCCGACCAGGGCGACGCGGACCGGGACGAACCCGGCCAGCAGGGGGTCGGCGATGAGTGAGGGTGGTCGGCCGGTCGTCTGTCCGGTGTGGTGCCGGGGGTGCGGGCCGAACGATCCGATGCACCGGGGGTTCCTCGCCACCGTGGGGCGGGAGCGGACCGGCTGGGTGAGCCTGCAACTGCTCGTCGACCGGTTCGTCCGGCGCGAGGCGGCGATCAAGCTCGACGCGACCCGGTACGGCGCGACCCGGGCCGTGCTGTTGTCGCCCGGGCAGGTCGACCGGCTCATCGAGGAGCTGACCCAGGCGCGTCGGCTGATGCGGGCACCGGTCGGTCGGTCGGGGCCGGCGGGGGAGGAGCGGTGAGCGGCGGCGGCCCGCAGGGGCGCGTGCCGGGGGCGTCGGCGAGGATCGCGGCATGTCCGACGACCGCTACATGCGTATCCACAGCCCCGAGTTCCAGGCGATGGCCGCGAGGGTGCTGCGGGCCACCGAGCTGACCTCCCGGCTGAACGTCCTGCCCTTCGAGGACGAAGCCGGCCGGGCGGAGCTGTTGGCGCAGCTCCTCGGCCGGCCGCTGCCGGCGCGGGTCACCATCTATCCGCCGTTCTACACCGATCACGGCCTCAACCTGGAGATCGCGGAGCGGGTGTTCATCAACCAGAACTGCACGTTCCTCGACTATGCCGGCATCCGGCTCGGCGCGGGCGTCATGATCGGCCCGAAGGCCACCTTCATCACCCTCGGCCATCCGGTCGACCCCGCGCAGCGGCGGGAGTGGCTGACCGGAGCGCCCATCGACGTGGCGGAGAACGTCTGGATCGGGGCCGGCGCGACGATCCTCCCCGGCGTCCGCATCGGCCGCGACGCCGTGGTGGCGGCCGGGTCGGTCGTCGCCGACGACATCCCGCCCGCCACCCTGGTCACCGGCCCCAAAGCGACGGTACGCCGCCAGGGGTGACCCCCACCCGCCTCGGGGTGCCCCCGCCCGCCTCACCGTTGGGCCGATGTGGCGGTATCGAGGCAGGGTGGATACCGCTACATCGGCCCAATTGAGTCGATCATGCGCCCCTGCCCCGTCGGCCGGGTCGCGCCGACTCCGGTGTGGCCTCGTGGCCGGGCATGCCGGGGGTACGCCGGCGCTGCTTCATCTCCGCCTCGTAGAGGTGCCGCCGACCGCCGGCCAGCTTCTCCCGGGCGTACCGCTCGATCTCCTGGAACGTGGCGTAGTAGCCGTCGTCGAACTCCTCCACGAGCTGGAACGTCCACCGGCCGGGGAGCACGTTGCGCCCCAACAGCTCGTGTGCGACCCGGTCGGCCACCTCGTCGTGCCCGGCCGCGCGCAGCAACTCCACCACCCGGTCCAGGGTGAGATCCGCGCCGCCGACGAGCTGGTGCGCGGAATAGAGGTGCCCGCGTACCCGGTGGATCGTCTCCAACGCCTCACTCAACTTGCCCAACGCCTCGACCGTCGCGTCGTCGACTCCCGCCGGCCGCGCGTGCTCCTCATCCACAGCACCGTTCTGACCTGCCATAACCCCCGACATACCCCCACACCGCCCCAGGTATCCCATCCCTGCGCGGTCGACCGTTCTTCTCAGTCCGCCAGTCGGAACGCCAGCTGCGTCTTCCACGTGCTCCGGTCCGGGTCGTCGTCCGGGCCGAGGTGGTAGATCTCCAGCCGGCAGCCCCAGCGCTCACCCGCCCCGGTGTCGCTGACGTCCCAGCGCAACCCGTTGCGCTCCGCCCACTCCAGGAACGCCCCGGTCACCGCGACCAGTTCGTCGGGGTCGCCGACGTGGGTGGTGGTGAGGTAGCGGCCGGCCGGCAGCACGCCGGTCTCCATGGGCGTCTCGACCGCGATCTGCGCGTCGGCCGGGACCGGCACGCCCGCCTCGACCTCCAGCTCCCGCGCCATGTCGATCACGTGGTAACGCAGGAAGTCCGGGCCGGCCGGGGTGATCTCCCGCGCCGTCAGCCAGTCGGCCAGGTCGGACAGGGCGCCGGCGGCGTCGCCGATGGTCTCCATGGTCACCGGGCGTCTGATCCCCACGTACGGCTGGGCCGGGCGTTCCTCGATCACCGGCGTCACCGGCGGCTGCGATGTCATGGATTCACGACACCATCGCGGTACGACATCGCAGTGTCCGACCGCCTCTGGCGGGTGTTTCGCCTGCTCGCGCCAGCTCGCCACCGTACGCGTGTTTTGTCGTTGATCTGATGCGGAGTCCGTCGACTCCCGACAGGCCGCTTCCGTACCCGACGAAATGAGCTATGGTGATCGATGTGGCGGTTCCGGGAGCAGTCGTCGCGACCCTCGAATGCGACGGTCGCCCTGCCGCCCGGACGACGGCCCCGCGCCGTTAAAGATCGGGTTTGCGTCGATAGTGACATTGGGCAATTCGTGGAGGCTGCTACCCGTCCTGGTGCCGCTGATCTGGCACGGGGAGGTGACGGCGGTGGGCCGAACGGCGGAACCTCTCCGCTGCTTGGACCAGCGCCGCTCTCCCCGCTTTTCTGGGTACCCGAGGTGTGGCACGATCGTGGAACCTCCACCATCCCCCGTGAACACTCTCTCGACAGGAGCAATCATGTCTGGTCGAAGGCTGGGCCGGCTGTTTGGCTCGCTCCTCGTGCTCGCCACCATCCTGGGTGGACTCGCCGTCACCGGCGTCCAGGCCATCGACGGCGGCGCGCAAATGGCGGACGTCGTCTGGACGATGGGCGGCGCGCGCTAAGCCCCCGCGTCGTCCCCGCTCCCGGTGTCCTGGGGGTGACGTCTCTCAGGGAGAGGGTGGCGCATGGCCAGCCGAGATCAGCGGCGTAAGTCCACCGAACGCGCCTGGTTCATCACCGCCCCCCTGGCCCTGCTGGCCATCGTCTTCAGTACCGCGATCGGTGTCCTGCGCCCCGAGTTCGGGGAGTGGGGCCTGGCGTTCGTTCTCTTCGTGGCGATGACGGGGATCAGCATCCCGGTCCTCAACGTCATAGTCCGGCGACAGTCGGTCGGGGTGACGTTGACCGAGGTGCCCCTCGTCGTCGCGCTCTTCTTCCTGCCACCGCTGACGGTGGTGCTGATCTACACGCTCTCCGTGCTGATCTGGAGCGCGTCGCACCGGTTCGCCCCGGCCAAGCTGTGGTTCAACGTCGCGAAGGCGGCGGCGGCCACCTCGCTGGCCGGGCTGCTCCTGCTGGCCCTGCCCCCGATCAACGGGGTCGGGCCGGGCACCTGGGTCAGCCTGTTCCTGGCGGTCAACACCATCACCCTGGTCAGCCTGCTCTCGGTGGCCGGGGTGCACGTGCTGCTGCAGGGCTGGCAGGCCGGCCGGGAGGCGCTGCGTACCGCGCCGTCGGTCTTCCTCACCACCTCGATCAACGCCTCGGTCGGCCTGCTCGTCCTGATCGCGTTGAAGACCACCTGGTGGTCGGTGCTGCTGCTGGCCGCGTTGTTCGCGGCGTTGTTCCAGGTCTACCGCTCCTATTCGCAGTTCTTCCGACAGCACCGCACTCTCACCGGCATGTACGACCTGACCCGGTTGCTCACCAACAGCGCCGAGGGGGCGCTCGCCGACATCCTCCTCGACCGGGTGCGGGGCCTGATGCAGGCCGAGTACGCCACCCTCTGGCTGCCCGCCCAGCGCCGGCACCCGGAGGTGCTGCTGACCGCCCGGGTCGACACCCCGGGCCTGCTCGACTTCGCGCCCACCCCGACGGTCTTCCGGGAGCAGGCCCGTGAGCTGGGCAAGACGCTGTCCATCGGCCGACTGCTCGGCGACGACACCGCGCTGCGCCGCGAGGTCGGCGCCCAGCAGGTCAAGGACGCGATCGTGGTGCCGCTGCGCTCCGGTCAGGCGGTGATCGGCACCCTGGAGGTCACCAACCGGCTCAGCGACATCGGCCACTTCACCACGAGTGACATCCCCGTCTTCGAGACCGTGGCCGCGCACGCCGCCGTCGCCCTGGAGAATTCCCGGCTGGTCGACCGGCTGCGGCACGACGCCTACCACGACGCGCTGACCGGGCTGCCGAACCGGCGACGGATCACCGCCGCGCTGGCCGAGGCGGTCAAGATCCGGGCCCCCGGCGAGGTGGTCGCCGTGCTGCTCTTCGACGTGGACGGGCTGCGGCAGGTCAACGAGTCGCTGGGGCACGCGGCGGGCGACAAGGTCCTCGTCGAGGTGGCCGAGCGGCTGCGCGCGTGCGCCCCGTCGTCCGCCCTGGTGGGCCGGGCCGGTGGAGACGAGTTCCTGGTGACGCTCCGGCTGGAGAACGCCGAGGCGGCCCTGGAGTTGGCCGCCCAGCTCCGCGAGCAGATCCGCGACGAGATGGTCTTCGACGCGCTCACCCTCGACGTGGACACCGCCGTCGGGGTGACCGTGCATCCGGATCACGGCAGTGACGCCGCCGTACTCCTGCAACGGGTCGACCTGGCGGCCACCGCGGCCAAGGCGGTGCCGGGCAGCGTGCAGCTGTTCAACCCGGCGCTGGAGTCGCGGTCGCTGCGCCGGCTCGGGCTCGCCGGCGACCTGCGCCGCGCCCTCGACGAGGGGGAGCTGGAGGTCTACTTCCAGCCGAAGGTGACCCTGCGGGACCGCCGGCTGCTCGGGGTGGAGTGCCTGGCCCGCTGGGAGCACCCGGCGCACGGCACGGTCTCCCCGGAGGACTTCGTCGCGGTGGCCGAGCACACCGGGCAGCTGGGTCGGCTCACCGAGTTCGTCCTCCGCGAGGGGTTGCGCCGCAGCCGGGACTGGAGCCACACCGGGCAGCCGCTCGCGGTGGCGGTCAACATCGCCGCCCGCTCGCTGATCGACCGGCAGTTCCCGGACCGGGTGGGGGAGCTGCTGGCCGAGTACGGCGTCCCGCCGCAGCTGCTGACCGTCGAGATCCCGGAGGCGGCGGTGCTGGACGGCACCGAGCGGCCGATCCCCACCCTGCGCCGGCTGCGGGACCTCGGCGTCCGGCTGGCGGTCGACGACTTCGGCACCGGCAACTCGTCGCTGGCCCAGCTGCGTCGGCTGCCGGTGCACGAGGTGAAGGTGGACCGGTCGTTCGTGCAGGGGATGGCGACCGACCCGGGGGACCTGGCGATCGTCAACGCGGTGGTGTCGCTGTCCCAGCAGTTCGGGCTGTCCGTGGTGGCCGAGGGGGTGGAGAGCGAGCTGACCCTCGAACTGCTCCAGGACATCGGCTGCGAGATCGGGCAGGGCTTCCTGTTCAGCCGGCCCCTGCCGTACGAGCGGCTGGAGGCCTGGTTCGGTGCCCAGGTGGACCAGGAGGCGACCGACCCGGGCGAGCTGCCGAGACTCCGCGTCGTGCCCTGAGCTGGGTCGACGCGGTATCGGGGGATCCCATTTCACCCCCGGCGCGGTGCCGTGTAATGTATCCCCTGCGCGACGCCCTCCGGGGTGATCGGGTAGGCCCCCTTAGCTCAGTCGGCAGAGCGTCTCCATGGTAAGGAGAAGGTCTACGGTTCGATTCCGTAAGGGGGCTCAGAGGGTCCGGTTGGACCCGCCTCGGCGGTGTAGCTCAGATGGCAGAGCAAGCGGCTCATAATCGCTGTGTCGCCGGTTCAATTCCGGCCACCGCTACTCTCGTCCTCCGGGCTTATCCCCGGTGGTGAGTGGGACGGGCGCCATAGGCGCCCACTTTGCATGTCCAGGCATCGTCCGCGTAGGCTGATGCGCTGTAGTTGATATCCGTAGCGAGGAAGGCACTCCGCCGTGGCGAAGGCGACCGATGTCCGGCCGAAGATCACTCTGGCGTGTGTGGAGTGCAAGGAGCGCAACTACATCACGCGCAAGAACCGTCGTAACGACCCGGACCGCATCGAGCTGAAGAAGTTCTGCCCCCGGGACGGCAAGCACACCGCCCACCGCGAAACCCGCTGACTCTCGGCCGGCCACCTGGCCGGCCCGGTCCGCAGCGACCACCCCGGACGCCGATCCGCACGGATGGCGCGGCCTGAGAGCCGCCTGCCCGTACGGGTCGGCGTTCGTGCGTCCGTGTAGGTTCGGCGGCATGTCCCTGGACCCGTCCTTCGTCGGCCGGACGTATCCGCCGACCGCCCCCTACCAGGTGGGCCGAGAAAAGATCCGCGAGTTCGCCACCGCCATCGGGGCCACCGAACCGGCCTACCACGACTCGGCGGCGGCCCGTGCCCTCGGCCACCCGGACGTGGTCGCCCCGCCCACCTTCCCGGTCCTGATCACCATGGCCGCCAGCCAGCAGATCGTCGACGACCCGGCACTCGGGGTCGACTACAGCCGGGTGGTCCACGGCGACCAGCGCTTCGCGTACACCCGGCCGGTGGTGGCCGGGGACGAGCTGGTCTGCGTGAACACCATCGAGGAGATCAGCAACCGGGGTGGGCACGCCTTCCTGACCACCCGCACCGACGTGACCACCTCGGCCGGTGAGCCGGTGGTCGCCGTCTGGTCCAAGCTCGTCGTACGTGGGGAGTCCTGACGTGGAACTGTCGACCCGGACGTTCCGGGTGACCCGGGCGGACCTGGTCCGCTACGCGGGCGCCTCGGGCGACTTCAACCCGATCCACTGGAACGACCGGACCGCCACCACGGTGGGCCTGCCCGGGGTGATCGCGCACGGCATGTTCACCATGGCGCTGGTCGGCCGGGCGGTCACCGAGTGGGCGGGCGCACCCGACGCGGTGGTCGAGTTCGGGGTGCGGTTCACCCGGCCGGTGGTCGTTCCGGACGACGACGAGGGCACCGAGATCACCGTGGACGCGGTGGTCAAGGAGGTCACCGAGGCGGGGCTGACCAGGCTCGATGTGACCGCCCGATGTGGTGACGAGAAGATCCTCTCGCAGGCGCGGGCGATCGTCCGGACGACCGGCTGACGGCCTCCGGAAACGTACGGGGCGGGACCGGTTGGGAAAGTCGGGGCGCTACCCGTACACTGGTCCGCCGTGGGGCAAGTGACCTCTGCCCGGCCGTGCAGGTCGGGTGGAGCGAGCGTTGCCGCACAGGGGTGTAGCTCAATTGGCAGAGCAGCGGTCTCCAAAACCGCAGGCTGCAGGTTCAAGTCCTGTCACCCCTGCGCCTCAGGCCTGACCGTTCCCGTGGGTCGCGCCGCCGCAAGGCGGCGTCCGGCCCGTGGTGGTGGCATCGGCGGGGTGGTTCCGAGGCGACTCGGCTCCTCTTCGTCCGGTCCGCCGGCCGCGGCCCGTCGCGGGACGGTTGGTCCGGCCGGCGTGACCAGCGCGCCGCGTACGCCTCCCGGCGTACGAACCGACATCCCGCGACGGAGGGCGAAGTGGCCGAGAGTAAGCGGCGCGGCGAGGACGCCGGCGACGACGGTCGGCGCGACGAGCGCGACGAGGTCGTCGACGAGGTGACCGCCGACAACGACGCCCCCGACGACGACGACGCCATCGACGACGACGCCACCGACGCGGACGAGCCGGTATCCCGGGGCGGCACCGCGACCCGGTCGCGGACCCGCGCGGGTGCTGCCGACAGCAAGCCGAAGACCCGGTCCGAGACCGACCGGGTGGGGCCGTTCGCGCGCATCGCGCGTTTCTTCCGCGAGGTCGTCGCCGAACTGCGTAAGGTCATCTGGCCGACCCGCAAGGAACTGCTGACCTACACGGCCGTGGTGGTCACCTTCGTCGCGGTCATGCTGACGATCGTGGGCCTTCTCGACTTCGCCTTCGCGAAGGGCGTGCTGTGGGTCTTTGGCAGCCCCAGCTGACCGGCAGACTGAGCCGATAGTGACGGAAGTGAGCAAGCGTGCCTGAGTACGACGAGACCGCCGAGACCACGGACGACCAGTCCACGGTCGCGACGGCGGCGAGTGACGAGTCGGTCGAGGCCGCCAGCGAGCCGGAATTCCCGACCACGGAGCCGGAGCCGGAGCCGGACTACGACCCGGTCGCCGAGCTGCGCCAGAAGCTGCGCTACGCGCCCGGCGACTGGTACGTGGTGCACTCGTACGCCGGCTACGAGAACAAGGTCAAGACCAACCTCGAGACCCGGATCACCTCCCTCGACATGGAGGAGTTCATCTACCAGGTCGAGGTGCCGACCCGGGAAGAGGTCGAGGTCAAGAACGGCAAGCGTTCCCAGATCCAGGCCAAGGTCTTCCCCGGCTACATCCTGGTCCGGATGGAGCTGACCGCCGAGTCCTACTCGTGCGTGCGCAACACGCCCGGGGTCACCGGCTTCGTCGGGGCCACCGACCGGGCCGACCGTCCGGCGCCGCTGAGCCTCGACGAGGTGCTCAAGTGGCTGGCTCCGGCGGTGGAGAACGAGCAGAAGAAGGCCAAGCCCGAGATCAGGGTCCTCGACTTCGAGGTGGGCGACTCGGTCACCGTCACCGACGGGGCGTTCGCCTCGCTGCCGGCGACGATCAGCGAGATCAACGCCGATCAGCAGAAGCTCAAGGTGCTGGTGTCGATCTTCGGCCGGGAGACCCCGGTCGAGCTGAACTTCAACCAGGTCGCCAAGATCTGACGACGTTCCTCGTCGCCGGCGGTGGGCAGCAGCCCGCCGCCGGCGACGTCGTTACCCCCGGCGCGGACCTCGGCGCAGAGGGCCACCGGGCGCTGCGCTACTCTTGAACGTCGTCGCTGTGGCACCGCGCTGACCGTGCGCGCCCGTGGCCGGCACCTTTCCCAGTTCCAAGCCCCAGGAAGTGACATGCCTCCGAAGAAGAAGCTCGTCAAGACGTTCACGCTTCAGCTGAAGGCGGGCCAGGCGACGCCGGCTCCGCCGGTGGGCCCCGCGCTCGGTCAGCACGGCGTGAACATCATGGAGTTCTGCAAGTCCTACAACGCGCAGACCGAGGCCCAGCGGGGCGACATCGTCCCCGCCGAGATCAGCGTGTACGAGGACCGGTCGTTCACCTTCGTCCTGAAGACCCCGCCCGCCGCCCGGCTGCTGCTCAAGGCCGCCGGCGTGGACAAGGGCTCCGGCGTGCCGCAGAGCCAGAAGGTCGGCGCGGTGAGCCAGGCCCAGGTGCGCGAGATCGCCGAGAAGAAGATGGTCGACCTCAACGCCAACGACATCGACCAGGCTGCGAAGATCATCGCCGGCACCGCCCGGTCGATGGGCATCGTCGTCAACGACTGACCCCGGTCGGTCCCCAAGATCAGTTCGTGGGAGGGCACGCGTCGACCGCGGCCCGCCAGAGACCACAGGAGTAACCCGAGATGCAGCGCAGCAAGACGTACCGCAAGGCCGCCGAGGCGGTCGACAAGTCGAAGCTCTACACCCCGGCCGAGGCGGTCAAGCTCGCCAAGGACACCACCAGCGCCAAGTTCGACGCCACGGTCGAGGTCGCCATGCGCCTCGGCGTCGACCCCCGCAAGGCGGACCAGATGGTCCGCGGCGTGGTCAACCTGCCGCACGGCACCGGTAAGACCGCCCGCGTGATCGTCTTCGCCGCCGGCGCGAAGGCCGAGGAGGCCGTCGCCGCCGGTGCCGACGAGGTGGGCACGGACGAGCTGGTCGCCCGGATCCAGGGCGGCTGGCTGGACTTCGACGCGGCGATCGCCACCCCGGACCAGATGGCCAAGATCGGCCGGATCGCGCGGATCCTGGGCCCGCGCGGCCTGATGCCGAACCCGAAGACCGGCACGGTGACCATGGACGTCACCAAGGCCGTCTCGGACATCAAGGGCGGCAAGATCACCTTCCGGGTGGACAAGCACTCCAACCTCCACCTGATCATCGGCAAGGCCTCGTTCTCCGAGACCCAGCTGATCGACAACTACGCCGCGGTGCTCGACGAGGTGCTCCGCGCCAAGCCGTCCGCGGCCAAGGGCAAGTACCTCAAGAAGGTCACCCTGGCCACCACCATGGGTCCGGGCGTTCCGATCGACCCGAACGTGGTGAAGAACTTCCAGGAGACCGGCGCCGAGGGCTGAGCCCGGCTTCTCCCGCGAAGGGCCCCGCCACGGATCGTGGCGGGGCCCTTCCGCATGTTCCGCTGTGGCAGGCTCCTCCCATGCGACTGGAGAACGTCCGGCTTCGATACGGCCGGGGTGGCCCGTGGGTGCTGCGTGGCGTCACGGCCCGGCTCGACCCGGGCGAGGTGGCGGTGGCGCTCGGCCGCAACGGGGCCGGCAAGTCGACCCTGCTGCAACTCTGCGCCGGGGTGCTGCGGCCGGTCCGGGGCCGGGTGGTCGACCGGCCCCGCCACGTCGGCTGGGTGCCCGAGCGGTTCCCCGCCGACCAGCCCTTCACGGTGACCCGCTATCTGACCGCCATGGGCCGGGTCGCCGGCCTGGGCCGGGCCGATGCCGACCGGGCCGTCGACCGGTGGACCGACCGGCTGGGCCTGATCCCGTTCCGCGGGGTCCGCCTCCCCGACCTGTCCAAGGGCACCGCGCAAAAGGTCGGCCTGGCTCAGGCGATGCTGCGTACCCCGGGCCTGCTGGTCCTGGACGAGCCCTGGGAGGGCCTGGACTCCGCCGCCCGGGGCCTGGTCCCCGAGTTGATCGACGAGGTGCTGGCCGACGGGGGAGCGGTTCTGGTCAGCGACCACCGGGGCGAGACGGTCCGGCTCCCCGGCGCCCGGCACTGGACGGTGGCCGACGGACTGGTCACCGAGGAGACGACCACCGGCGATCCGGCCGTCGCCGTCGCCGTGGTCGAGGTCGCCGTGCCGGCCGCGCGGGTGGCCGGCACCGTCGCCCGGTTGCGCGCCGACGGCCACCACGTCCTGCGGGTACGCGAACCCACCGTCCCACCCGCATCGGCGGCTGCGTCGCCCCCACCCGCACCGGCGGCTGCGTCGCCCCCACCCGTTCCGCCCTCGGCTGGCGAGCCGGCGGGTGGTCCGGCGCGCAGTGGTCGTACGGGGGAGGTGGCCCGGTGAGCGCGCTGGTCCGGATGCGGCTGGCCGGCTTCCTGCGTACCGGGCGGGCACTGGCACCCGTGCTGGCCGGCCTGCTCACCCTCGGCGTCCTGTACGGCGGCGGCCCGGCCCGACCGGCCGAGGCGTACGGCGTCAGCGCCGTGGTGCTCTTTCCGGTGCTGGCCTGGCAGGCCAAGATCCTGCTGGACGTCGAACCGGACGTGCAGCGCCGGCTGGCGCGGGTGCTGGTCGGGCCGACCCGGGACCAGGCCGCCGGGCTGCTCGCGGCCATGGTCGCGGGGGTGGGCACGGTCCTGGTGGCGCTGGGTTTCCCCTGGCTGGTCGGCGCGGTGACCATGCCGGGTCCGGGTGACCTGCCGCTGGCGACGGTGCTGGCGCTCGGGCTCTGGGCCCACCTGCTCGCCCTGCTGCCGGCGGTGGCGTGGGGCGCCCTGGCCAGCCGGGCGCTGACCCGCACCGCCGGGTACGGCGTCGCGGTGCTCGCGGTGGGCGTGGTCGGCACCCTGGCGCTGGGCCTGCGCGGCTCGGTGGCGCCCTGGCTGGTGCCGCCGGTGCTGGCGACCGCCCGGGCGCTCGCCGGTTCCCTCCCGGCCGGCACCGCCCTGCTGCTCTCCGGCTGGGCGCTCGCCTGGGCCGGGGTGGCGCTGACCGGCTACGCCTGGTGGCGGCGGACCCGCCCCTGAAGGGCGGTGGGGTGGCGTGCGGCGGCCACACCGGACCCCGCCGCCCTGCGGTAAGGGGCGTCGGGGCCCGGTGCCCGGCGGCGATTTGGCGATGGGTGGACGCGTCGCGTAACCTGGGCCGGTAGTTCCACCCAGAGACCGCTGGTCACCGTGCCCCGGCACGGTCGAAGGCTCCGCGATGACGGGCGACCCGCGCAGGGCGGTAAGCGTAATACGGTTCCTCCCCGTGGTCTGCCGACCACGGTGATCGGCCCGGCCCTCGCCCCGCGCGCCCTGCGCCGGGGCTTTTTCGTTGTCGTGACGCCTCCGGTGCCGTCGCAGAGCCTCGTGCTCCTCGACGGCGACCAGCTCCGAGTAACGAGAGAGGAGGGACATGGCGGACAAGCCGATCCGGGCCGACAAGGCCACGGCCGTCGCTGAGCTGACCGAGAGCTTCCGTACCTCGGGCGCTGCGGTGCTCACCGAGTACCGTGGTCTGACGGTTTCCCAGCTCACCCAGCTGCGGCGCTCGCTCGGCAAGGAGACCACCTACACGGTCGCGAAGAACACGCTGGCGAAGCGTGCCGCGACCGAGGCGGGCATCTCCGGCCTCGACGAGCTGTTCACCGGTCCTACCGCGCTGACTTTCGTTTCGGGCGACGTCGTCGAGGCGGCGAAGGGTCTTCGCGACTTCGCGAAGGCCAACCCGAAGCTCGTCATCAAGGGCGGTGTCTTCGAGGGCAAGGCCATTTCCGCGGCCGAGGTCTCGAAGCTCGCCGACCTGGAGTCCCGTGAGGTGCTGCTGGCCAAGCTGGCCGGCGCGATGAAGGGCAACCTGAGCAAGGCCGCGGCCCTGTTCCAGGCACCGCTCTCCAAGGCCGCCCGTGCGGCGGCCGCCCTGGCGGACAAGAAGCGCGAGCAGGAGGGCGCCGAGGCGGCCTGAGGCCCTCCCGGCGCACCACGTTCTTAATTTTCATTGCGAGAAAGGACGCCAGACATGGCGAAGCTCAGCACCGACGAGCTGCTCGACGCGTTCAAGGAGATGACGCTGATCGAGCTCTCTGAGTTCGTGAAGCAGTTCGAGGAGACCTTCGAGGTCACCGCTGCCGCGCCGGTCGCGGTCGCCGCTGCCGGCGGCGCTGCCGCCCCGGCCGAGGCCGAGCCGGAGAAGGACGAGTTCGACGTCGTCCTCGAGGCCGACGGTGGCAAGAAGATCCAGGTCATCAAGGTCGTGCGTGAGCTGACCGGCCTGGGCCTCAAGGAGGCCAAGGACGCGGTCGAGGCCGCCCCGAAGGCGATCCTGGAGAAGGTCAACAAGGAGACCGCCGAGAAGGCCAAGGCCAAGCTCGAGGGCGAAGGCGCCAAGGTCACCCTCAAGTGACCTGAGGTCGACCTCGCGGGTCGACCTCCGCGGCTGTCCGGCTCGTGAGCCGCGGCACACCGCAACCTGAACGGGCGGTGATCCGACAACGGATCACCGCCCGTCCTGCTTGGTGACTCCGGGTATCAGTGGCGTGAGCAGGGTGTTCGCACCGGCGGTGCGACGCGGCGGGGACGTCGGCGGGTAGCCCGTCCGTGGGAAACCCGGCGAGCAGCCGCGAGGAGGCTCTTGACGCGGCCCCGACCTGCCAGGCACGCTGACACCAGCAAGACCTTCCGCGCTTGCGACGGCCACCTCTTGGGTAATGGCTGCGGCAGCATCAGCAGCCGCTGCACCCGAGCGGCCCGACAGGAACGTCGCGTTCCGAGCGGCCCGGTGTGACCCCGGTTTTCCGGGGCCCCGAGGCACGTTCCGCGACGACCTGCGGGATGGGCTGGACAGCGGTTAGCCTCTCGGCTACACTGCTAGTTTGCGCTGCCTTCCGACTTGACCCCTGCTCGGAAATGTCCGTTTACGGATATTTCTGGTGGGGTCATTGGAGTGCACGCGTACCAGCCGTTATGCAGCACCGGTCCTCGGAAGGACGCATCTTGGCAGCTTCCCGCCCTGCGAAGACCAGTCGTACGTCGAGCGCTTTCGCTCCCCGCCGAGTTTCTTTCGGCAGGATCACCGAACACCTCGAGGTCCCCAACCTCCTCGCCATTCAGAACGAGTCCTTCGACTGGCTCGTCGGCAACGAGGCTTGGCAGGGCCGGTCGGCGGACGACCCGCACGCACGCTCGGGTCTCGCGGAAATCCTCGACGAGATCAGTCCCATTGAGGACTTCTCCGGCACCATGTCGCTTTCCTTCTCGGCACCGCGCTTCGACGAGGTCAAGGCCTCGATCGAGGAGTGCAAGGAGAAGGACCTGACCTACTGCGCCCCGCTGTTCGTGACGGCGGAGTTCACCAACAACACCACCGGCGAGATCAAGAGCCAGACGGTGTTCATGGGTGACTTCCCGATGATGACGCCCAAGGGCACCTTCATCATCAACGGCACCGAGCGCGTCGTGGTCAGCCAGCTCGTCCGGTCCCCGGGCGTGTACTTCTCCAAGGAGCCGGACAAGACCTCCGACCGCGACCTCTCCAGCGTCAAGGTCATCCCGAGTCGGGGTGCCTGGCTGGAGTTCGACATCGACAAGCGCGACACGGTCGGCGTCCGCATCGACCGCAAGCGCCGGCAGGCCGTCACGGTCCTGCTCAAGGCCATCGGTTGGTCCGCCGAGCAGATCCGCGAGAAGTTCGGCTGGTCCGAGCTGATGATGACCACGCTCGAGAAGGACCACATCGCCGGCCAGGACGAGGCCCTGCTCGACATCTACCGCAAGCTCCGCCCTGGCGAGCCGCCGACCCGCGAGAACGCCCAGACCCTGCTCGACAACCTCTTCTTCAACCCGAAGCGGTACGACGTCGCCAAGGTCGGGCGCTACAAGTTCAACAAGAAGCTCGAAGTGGCCGTGCCGATCACCACCGGCACGCTGACCGAGGACGACGTCGTCGCCACCGTGGAGTACCTCTGCCGGCTGCACGCCGGTGAGGACGGCTATGAGGCCGACGACATCGACCACTTTGGCAACCGTCGCCTGCGTACCGTGGGCGAGCTGATCCAGAACCAGGTCCGGGTCGGTCTTTCCCGGATGGAGCGGGTCGTCCGCGAGCGGATGACCACCCAGGACGTCGAGGCGATCACGCCGCAGACCCTGATCAACATCCGCCCGGTGGTGGCGGCGATCAAGGAGTTCTTCGGCACGTCGCAGCTGTCCCAGTTCATGGACCAGACCAACCCGCTGGCGGGCCTGACCCACCGGCGTCGGCTGAGCGCGCTCGGCCCGGGTGGTCTGTCCCGCGAGCGGGCCGGCTTCGAGGTCCGGGACGTACACCCGTCCCACTACGGTCGGATGTGCCCGATCGAGACGCCGGAAGGCCCGAACATCGGCCTGATCGGCGCGCTGTCCACCTTCGCCCGGGTCAACCCGTTCGGCTTCATCGAGACGCCGTACCGGAAGGTCGTCGAGGGTCGGGTCACCGACCAGATCGACTACCTGACCGCGGACGAGGAGGACCGGTTCGTCAAGGCGCAGGCCAACGCGCCGCTGCAGGCGGACGGCACGTTCGCCGAGGACCGGGTGCTGTGTCGCCGTAAGGGTGGCGAGACCGAGGACGTGGTCCCCGGTGCCGTCGACTACATGGACGTGTCGCCGCGGCAGATGACCTCGGTCGCGACCGCGATGATCCCGTTCCTGGAGCACGACGACGCCAACCGCGCGCTGATGGGCGCCAACATGCAGCGTCAGGCGGTGCCGCTGGTCAAGGCGGAGTCGCCGCTGGTCGGCACCGGCATGGAATACCGTGCCGCGGTCGACGCCGGTGACGTGGTGGTGGCCGAGGTCGGTGGCATGATCGAGGATCTCTGCGCCGACTACATCACCATCCACCAGGACGACGGCCACCGCCGGACGTACCTGCTGCACAAGTTCCGCCGCTCCAACGCCGGCTCCTGCGTCAACCAGAAGCCGGTCGTCTTCGAGGGCGACCGCGTCGAGGCCGGCCAGGTCATCGCCGACGGTCCGTGCACCGACGAGGGCGAGATGGCGCTCGGACGCAACCTGCTGGTGGCGTTCATGTGCTGGGAGGGTCACAACTACGAGGACGCGATCATCCTGTCGCAGCGCCTCGTGCAGCAGGACGTGCTCACCTCGATCCACATCGAGGAGCACGAGGTCGACGCCCGGGACACCAAGCTCGGCCCGGAGGAGATCACCCGGGACATCCCGAACGTCAGCGAGGAGATGCTCGCCGACCTCGACGAGCGCGGCATCATCCGGATCGGCGCCGAGGTCGTCCCCGGCGACATCCTGGTCGGCAAGGTCACGCCGAAGGGCGAGACCGAGCTGACCCCGGAGGAGCGGCTGCTGCGCGCGATCTTCGGCGAGAAGGCCCGGGAGGTCCGGGACACCTCGCTGAAGGTGCCGCACGGCGAGACCGGCACGGTCATCGGGGTGCGCACGTTCTCCCGCGAGGACGGCGACGAACTGCCGCCGGGCGTCAACGAGCTGGTCCGGGTGTACGTCGCCCAGAAGCGCAAGATCCAGGACGGTGACAAGCTCGCCGGCCGGCACGGCAACAAGGGCGTCATCTCGAAGATCCTGCCGATCGAGGACATGCCGTTCCTGGAGGACGGCACCCCGGTCGACATCGTGCTCAACCCGCTGGGTGTGCCGTCCCGGATGAACATCGGCCAGGTCCTGGAGACCCACCTCGGGTGGGTGGCCAAGACCGGCTGGAGCGTGGACGGCGACGACACCGACTGGAAGCGTCAGCTCCGGTCGATCGAGGCGCACGAGTCCGAGCCGGACACCAACGTGGCCACTCCGGTCTTCGACGGTGCCCGCGAGGAGGAGATCTCCGGTCTGCTCTCGTCGACCCTGCCCAACCGGGACGGCAAGCAGCTGATCGGTTCCTCCGGCAAGGCGCAGCTGTTCGACGGTCGTTCCGGCGAGCCGCTGCCCGACCCGATCGCGGTCGGTTACATCTACATCCTGAAGCTCAACCACCTGGTCGACGACAAGATCCACGCTCGTTCGACCGGTCCGTACTCGATGATCACGCAACAGCCGCTGGGTGGTAAGGCGCAGTTCGGTGGCCAGCGTTTCGGTGAGATGGAGTGCTGGGCCATGCAGGCGTACGGCGCCGCCTACGCCCTGCAGGAACTGCTGACCATCAAGTCCGACGACGTCCTGGGCCGGGTCAAGGTCTACGAGGCGATCGTCAAGGGCGAGAACATCCCCGAGCCGGGCATCCCGGAGTCGTTCAAGGTGTTGCTCAAGGAGCTCCAGTCGCTGTGCCTGAACGTCGAGGTGCTCAGCAGCGACGGGGTGGCCCTGGAGATGCGCGAGACCGACGACGAGGTGTTCCGGGCCGCGGAGGAGCTGGGCATCGACCTGTCCCGGCGCGAGCCGAGCTCGGTCGAAGAGGTGTAGGTGGTGGCGGTGGGGGCCGGCCGACCCGCTCGGGCGGTCAGGCGTGAGCCCGACGCGAGTCGGTCGGCCCCCACCCCCGCCCGTGATCTAGCTGTACAGACGACGACATAGGGGACATAGTGCTCGACGTCAACTTCTTCGACGAGCTGCGCATCGGCCTCGCGACCGCGGATGACATCCGCCAGTGGTCGCACGGTGAGGTCAAGAAGCCTGAGACGATCAACTACCGCACCCTCAAGCCGGAGAAGGACGGACTCTTCTGCGAGAAGATCTTCGGCCCTCAGCGGGACTGGGAGTGCTACTGCGGTAAGTACAAGCGGGTCCGGTTCAAGGGCATCATCTGCGAGCGCTGCGGCGTCGAGGTGACCCGGTCCAAGGTCCGTCGTGAGCGGATGGGGCACATCGAGCTGGCTGCTCCGGTGACCCACATCTGGTACTTCAAGGGCGTGCCGAGCCGGCTGGGCTACCTGCTGGACCTCGCCCCCAAGGACCTCGAAAAGATCATCTACTTCGCCTCGTACGTCGTGACGAGCGTGGACGCCGAGGCGCGTCACCGTGACCTGTCGACGATCGAGAACGAGATCCTCGCCGAGAAGCGGCAGTCCGAGAACAGCCGTGACTCGGAGATCGAGAAGCGGGCCGCCAAGCTCGAGGCCGACCTGGCCGAGCTGGAGGCCGAGGGTGCCAAGGCGGACGTCCGGCGCAAGGTCAAGGAGGGCGGAGAGCGCGAGATGCGCCAGATCCGCGACCGGGCCCAGCGCGAGATCGACCGCCTCGACGAGGTCCTCGACACCTTCCGCAAGCTCGACTCGAAGCAGTTGGTCACCGACGAGCTGCTCTACCGTGAGCTGCGCGACCGGTTCGGCGAGTACTTCACCGGCGGCATGGGCGCCGAGGCCATCAAGGCGCTGGTCCAGAACATGGACCTCGGCGCCGAGGCCGAGAGCCTGCGCGAGACCATCCGCTCCGGCAAGGGCCAGCGGAAGATCCGCGCGCTCAAGCGGCTGAAGGTCGTCGCGGCGTTCCTGAACACCCGCAACTCGCCGCTCGGCATGGTGCTGGACTGCGTCCCGGTCATCCCGCCGGACCTGCGCCCGATGGTGCAGCTCGACGGTGGCCGCTTCGCGACCTCCGACCTGAACGACCTGTACCGCCGTGTGATCAACCGGAACAACCGGCTCAAGCGCCTGATCGACCTCGGTGCCCCCGAGATCATCGTCAACAACGAGAAGCGGATGCTCCAGGAGGCCGTCGACGCGCTGTTCGACAACGGCCGTCGTGGCCGGCCGGTCACCGGCCCGGGTAACCGCCCGCTCAAGTCGCTGTCCGACATGCTCAAGGGCAAGCAGGGCCGGTTCCGGCAGAACCTGCTCGGCAAGCGCGTCGACTACTCCGGCCGTTCGGTCATCGTGGTCGGCCCCAAGCTCAAGCTGCACCAGTGCGGCCTGCCCAAGCAGATGGCGCTGGAGCTGTTCAAGCCGTTCGTGATGAAGCGGCTGGTCGATCTCAACCACGCGCAGAACATCAAGTCCGCCAAGCGGATGGTCGAGCGTCAGCGCCCGGTCGTGTGGGACGTGCTGGAAGAGGTCATCGGCGAGCACCCGGTGCTGCTCAACCGTGCGCCGACCCTGCACCGCCTGGGCATCCAGGCCTTCGAGCCGCAGCTGGTCGAGGGCAAGGCGATCCAGATCCACCCGCTGGTCTGCACCGCGTTCAACGCCGACTTCGACGGTGACCAGATGGCGGTGCACGTGCCGCTGTCGGCCGAGGCCCAGGCCGAGGCGCGGATCCTGATGCTGTCGTCGAACAACATCCTCAAGCCGGCCGACGGCAAGCCGGTCACCATGCCCACCCAGGACATGGTCATCGGTCTCTACCACCTGACCCACCTGACCCCGGGTGGCACGGGCGAGGGCCGGGCGTTCAGCTCGGACGCCGAGGCGCGGATGGCGTTCGACGCGAGCGAGTTGCACCTGCAGACCCCGGTCAAGATCCGGCTGCGCGGCGTGGTCGGTGTCGACAACGGCGCCGGCGCCGAGCCCTGGGTCGCCCCCGAGGGCTGGGTCGAGGGTGAGGCCCTGACCGTGGAGACCACGCTGGGCCGGGTCCTGTTCAACGAGACGCTGCCGCAGGGCTACCGGTTCGTGAACTACGAGATCCGCAAGGGTCAGCTCTCCGCGATCGTCAACGACCTCGCCGAGCGCTTCCCGAAGGTGGCCCTGGCGGCCACCCTGGACGGCCTCAAGGAGGCCGGCTTCCACTGGGCCACCTGGTCCGGCGTCACCATCGGCATGGAGGACGTCATCGCTCCGCCGCGCAAGCGGGAGATCCTGGAGAAGTACGAGAAGGAAGCCGACCGGATCGACAAGCAGTACCAGCGTGGCCTGATGACCGCCGAGGAGCGTCGCGGCGAGCTGATCGAGATCTGGACCAAGGCGACCAACGAGGTCGCCAAGGAGATGGACACCGCGCTGCCGCAGGAGAACCCGCTGTGGAAGATGATCCACTCGGGTGCCCGCGGTAACCTGCTCCAGCTCCGGCAGATCGCGGCGATCCGTGGTCTGGTGGCCAACCCGAAGGGCGAGATCATCCCGCGGCCGATCAAGGCCAGCTACCGGGAGGGTCTGTCCGTGCTGGAGTACTTCATCTCCACGCACGGTGCCCGTAAGGGTCTGGCCGACACCGCGCTGCGTACCGCCGACTCGGGTTACCTGACCCGTCGTCTGGTGGACGTCTCGCAGGACGTGATCATCCGCGAGGAGGACTGCGGCACCGACCGGGCGATCCCGATGCAGATCGGCGAGCGTCTGGAGGGTGGCCGGCTGGCGGTGCACGAGCACGCCGAGACCAGCGTGCACGCCCGTACCCTGGCCGACGACATCAAGGGGCCGGACGGCACCGTGGTGGCCCACCGGGGTCAGGACCTCAACTCCATCGGGGTCGACAAGATCGTCGCCGCCGGGGTGGAGACGGTCCGGGTGCGCAGCGTGCTCACCTGCGAGTCGAAGCTGGGCGTCTGCGGTGCGTGCTACGGCCGCTCGCTGCCGACCGGCAAGACCGTGGACGTCGGCGAGGCGGTCGGCATCATCGCCGCCCAGTCGATCGGTGAGCCGGGTACCCAGCTGACGATGCGTACCTTCCACACCGGTGGTGTCGCGGGTGAGGACATCACCCAGGGTCTGCCGCGTGTGCAGGAGATCTTCGAGGCCCGGGTCCCGAAGGGCAAGGCGCCCATCGCCGACACCCCGGGCCGGATCCGGATCGAGGACGGCGAGCGTTCCCGCAAGATCATCGTGGTGCCCGACGACGGCAGCGAGGAGATCGTCTACGACAAGATCTCCAAGCGGGTCCGGCTGCGGACCCACGACGGCGGTCACGTCGCGGTCGGCGAGAAGCTCACCGAGGGCACCATCGACCCGCACGAGCTGCTGCGGATCATGGGTCCGCGGGCGGTCCAGGTCCACCTGACCAGTGAGGTCCAGGAGGTCTACCGCTCGCAGGGTGTACTCATCCACGACAAGCACATCGAGATCATCATCCGCCAGATGCTCAAGCGGGTGACGGTCATCGACTCCGGCTCCACGGAGTTCCTGCCGGGTGTGCTGGTCGACCGGGCGCTGTTCGAGTCGGAGAACCGCCGGCTCGTCGGCGAGGGTGGCGAGCCCGCCGCCGGTCGCCCGGTGCTGATGGGTATCACCAAGGCCTCGCTGGCCACCGACTCCTGGCTCTCCGCGGCCTCCTTCCAGGAGACCACCCGGGTGCTGACCGACGCGGCGATCAACTCGCGCAGCGACTCGCTGGTCGGCCTCAAGGAGAACGTGATCATCGGCAAGCTCATCCCGGCGGGTACCGGCATCAGCAAGTACCGCAACGTCCGGGTCGAGCCGACCGAGGAGGCGAAGGCCAAGGTCTACTCGATGACCGGCTACCCGGAGACCGACTACGGCTTCGGGCCGGCCAGCGGCCAGGCGGTTCCGCTGGACGACTTCGACTTCGGGTCGTACCGCTGAGCAACCTCTGACGAAGGCCCCCGGCACCACGCCGGGGGCCTTCGTCGTTTCCGGGGCCCGGGGGGATCTCCGCCGGGTCCGGGTCCGCCGGGGGAGTGCCCGGGGCGGCCGTCGGCCGGGCATGATGGTGGGCATGACGACCGCTGCGGGGCAGGTGCCGGTGGCGTACCAGCCGCCACGTCATCCGCTCGACCCCGACCCGGTGCGCGCCACCAAGGCGCGGGCCGTCTTCGCGCTCGGGCTGATCGGGGCGTTGACCGGGCTCTTCGTCGGCGGGGTGGTGCCCGCCACGATCGCCCTCCAGTTGGCGCGGCAGGCCCGCCGGGAGGCGTACGCCTCGGGTGGTTTCCTCACCGGTGCGGCCTGGCTGCGGCGGGGGGAGCGGTTGGCCTGGGCGGGGTTGGTGCTGGTCGCGGTCGCGGTGGTGACACTGGTGGTGATCGGCGTGGTCCGGCTGGCCGGGTCCCCGTACGGGCAGGACTTCGCGCCGCACGTGGACTGACCCGTCGGGGTGATGATCCGGTGGGGGGCACCCGCGGTGCGCGGCGGCGGTAGCCTGGCCGGTGTCCGTCGCGTGACGGTGGACCCCACATCGCGACAGGAGGACACCCCGTGACGGAACCGGCGCCGCCGTCGGGAGGCGACCCGGGCGGCCCGCCCGGCGGCTCCCCCGATCCCGGCAACGACGCCGTCGCGGCCCGCCCCGCCGGCACCGACCCGGTCGGCGTGGCCCGATCCGACCCGGGGTCCGTCGACCCGACCCGGTCCGACCACGGGGTCGGGGCATTCGGCCGGCCCGATCCGTGGGCCGCCGGCCCCTGGGGGACGCCGTCCGTCCCCGGACCGGTCCATGGCACCGGCATCCCGCCGGAGGCCGCTCCGATCGGGTACGCCCCGCCGCCGACCTCCGCCGCCGGGCCGTTCCCCGCAGCGGGCTCCTCGCACCCCGCCGCGTCGCCGTACCCCGCTGCGGGTGGGGCGTATCCGGGGACCGGTGGGGCCTATCCCGGGGTGCACCCGGGGATGCCGTCCGGGTCGTACCCGGGACAGTTGGCGGGTGCGCCGGCCGGGACGGGTTGGCCGACGCCCTCGGGGCACGGACCCGGGGCGCTGCCCCCGCCGCCGCCGGACGCCCCCCGCGCCCCGAGACGGGTCGACCCGGTCCCCGGCACGCCCTTCGCGGTGGTGCACCTGGACGTCCCGGCGGTCACCTCCGGCCTGGCGGTGGGGTCGCTGATCGCCGGGGTGGCGTCGATCCTGGTGTCGTTCCTGGTGATCTGCTTCGGCGTGGGGGGAGCGCGGCTCGGCGGGGCGTGGGCGGCCGGCGCGTTCACCGTGCCCGGCGCGCTGGCCGGCGCGGCGGCGATCGTCGCCGGTCTGCTGGCCCGCCGCCAGATCCGCCGGGCCGCGCCGCCTCCGGCGGTGCGGTTCACCGGTCGGGGCCTGGCGACGGCCGGGATCAGCTGTGGTGGGGTGGGGCTGGTGCTCAGCCTGCTGGGGCTGGGGCTGGGACTGGCGTTGCTGGTGCAGCTGGCGTGACCCCCGTCGCCCGGGGGTGACGGGCTGCGGCACGCGGCAGCCGGTACACTGGAGGTCCTAGGGGCCCGCCACGGGCGAGCAGACCAGGGCGCACGGCGCGACCGACGGGGATCTGAGACCCGTCGGACCAGCCCGTTTTGACCTGCGAGGCTGTGGTAGGTACTCTTTCCCCTTGCGCCCGGGCATGCCCGGGCGACTCGTGCGTGCGCGGGACCCGGATTGATCCGGAGATCCAGCGGCCGTACGACACAGCCCAGGACCCGGCGTGCGGACGATCACGCGCCGGTGACAGAAACCCGGTGCGCGCGTGAGCGACCGCACCGGAACCGCGAATCAGGCGACACGCCCGACCGCGGGTGCCGGGACTTCCGTGAGGCGGTCCCGGTCGGAATGTAGGAGAGCCGGCCATCAGGTCGGCTAACGAGCAGACGGCGCGGTCGCGTGAGCGGCCGAAGGGAGCGGAGAAACCCGGTGCCCACCATTCAGCAGCTGGTCCGAAAGGGCCGCCAGGCCAAGACGACCAAGACCAAGACCCCGGCGCTGAAGGGATCCCCTCAGCGGCGCGGTGTGTGCACCCGCGTGTACACCACCACCCCCAAGAAGCCGAACTCGGCGCTCCGCAAGGTCGCTCGTGTCAAGCTCAGCAGCCAGATCGAGGTGACCGCCTACATCCCGGGCGTGGGTCACAACCTGCAGGAGCACTCGATCGTGCTCGTCCGCGGCGGCCGGGTGAAGGACCTCCCCGGCGTGCGTTACAAGATCGTCCGCGGTTCGCTGGACACCCAGGGTGTCCGGAACCGCAAGCAGGCGCGCAGCCGTTACGGCGCGAAGAAGGAGAAGAGCTGACATGCCGCGTAAGGGACCCGCTCCGCGGAAGCCGCTGGTCGCTGACCCGGTGTACAACTCGCCTCTGGTCACCCAGCTGGTCAACAAGATCCTGATGCGCGGTAAGCGTCAGCTCGCCGAGCGCATCGTGTACGCGGCCCTGGAGGGCTGCCGCGAGAAGAGCGGCACCGACCCGGTCGTCACCCTCAAGCGGGCGATGGACAACGTCAAGCCGACCCTTGAGGTGCGCAGCCGCCGTGTCGGTGGCGCCACCTACCAGGTGCCGGTCGAGGTCCGCCCGGCCCGGGCGACCACCCTCGGTCTGCGCTGGCTGGTGACGTACTCCAAGGCCCGTCGTGAGAAGACCATGATCGAGCGGCTGATGAACGAGCTGCTGGACGCGAGCAACGGTCTGGGCGCCGCCGTCAAGCGGCGCGAGGACACCCACAAGATGGCGGAGTCCAACAAGGCCTTCGCGCACTACCGCTGGTAACAGCCCGGTTCCGGCGCCGGACCGGCGCCGGAACCGCCATCGGTCGAGTCGAGACGACGATAAGTAGGGATTGAAGTGGCCGCCGCAGACGCGCTCGCCAACGTACGCAACATCGGCATCATGGCGCACATCGATGCCGGTAAGACCACGACCACCGAGCGGATCCTGTTCTACACCGGTATCACCTACAAGATCGGTGAGGTCCACGAGGGCGCTGCCGTCATGGACTGGATGGAGCAGGAGCAGGAGCGTGGCATCACGATCACCTCTGCTGCTACCAAGTGTGAGTGGAAGGGCCACACGATCCAGATCATCGACACGCCCGGTCACGTCGACTTCACGGTCGAGGTCGAGCGGTCGCTGCGGGTGCTGGACGGTGCGGTCGCGGTCTACGACGGCGTCGCCGGCGTGGAGCCGCAGACGGAGAACGTCTGGCGGCAGGCCGACAAGTACCACGTCCCGCGGATGTGCTTCGTCAACAAGCTCGACCGCACGGGCGCGGACTTCTTCCGCTGCGTGCAGATGATGATCGACCGGCTCAACGCCACCCCGCTGGTGCTCCAGATCCCGATCGGGCTCGAGGGCGACCACATCGGTGTCGTCGACCTGATCGGCATGCGCGCCCTCACCTGGCGCGGGGAGACCCAGAAGGGTGAGGACTACGCGATCGAGGAGATCCCGGCCGACCTGGCCGACTCCGCGGCCGAGTGGCGCGAGAAGCTGATGGAGACCCTGGCCGACGTCGACGACGCGGTGATGGAGAAGTACCTGGAGGGCGAGGAGATCTCCGTCGAGGAGATCAAGGCCGCCATCCGGCGGGCCACCATCGCCAGCAAGGCCAACCCGGTGCTGTGCGGCTCGGCGTTCAAGAACAAGGGCGTGCAGCCCATGCTCGACGCCGTGGTCGACTTCCTGCCGTCGCCGCTGGACGTTCCCGCCATCGAGGGTACGGCCACCGACGGGGAGACCCCGCTGCTGCGCAAGCCGTCGAAGAACGAGCCGTTCTCGGGCCTCGCCTTCAAGATCCAGACGGACAAGCACCTCGGCAAGCTCACCTACGTCCGGGTCTACTCCGGCCTGCTCGAATCCGGTTCCCAGGTGGTCAACTCCACCAAGGACCGCAAGGAGCGGATCGGCAAGATCTACCAGATGCACGCCAACAAGCGGGAAGAGCGTCCGTCGGCGCAGGCCGGCGACATCATCGCGGTGCAGGGTCTCAAGCAGACCACCACCGGCGACACGCTCTCCGACCCGGCGAACCCGGTGATCCTGGAGTCGATGACCTTCCCGGAGCCGGTCATCTCGGTGGCGATCGAGCCGAAGACCAAGTCCGACCAGGAGAAGCTCGGCACCGCGATCCAGCGGCTGGCCGAGGAGGACCCGACCTTCCGGGTCCGGCTCGACGAGGAGACCGGTCAGACGGTCATCTCCGGCATGGGCGAGCTGCACCTGGACATCCTGGTCGACCGGATGCGCCGCGAGTTCAACGTCGAGGCCAACGTCGGCAAGCCGCAGGTGGCGTACCGCGAGACCATCCGCCGCAAGGTGGACAAGGTCGAGTACACGCACAAGAAGCAGACCGGTGGCTCCGGCCAGTACGCCCGCGTCATCGTGAGCATCGAGCCGCTGCCGCTGGACAACGAGTCGCCGACCTACGAGTTCGTCAACGCGGTCAGCGGCGGTCGTATCCCGCGGGAGTTCATCCCGTCGGTCGACGCCGGCGCGCAGGACGCCATGCAGTACGGCATCCTGGCGGGCTTCCCGCTGGTCGGCGTCAAGCTGAGCCTGCTGGACGGTCAGTACCACGAGGTCGACTCGTCGGAAATGGCATTCAAGATCGCCGGCTCCATGGTGATGAAGGACGCGGCCCGCAAGGCCGACCCGGCATTGCTCGAGCCGATGATGGCCGTTGAGGTCACCACTCCTGAGGAGAACATGGGTGACGTCATCGGCGACCTCAACTCCCGCCGCGGCATCATCCAGGCGATGGAGGAGCGCAGCGGCGCCCGCATCGTGAGGGCTCTGGTGCCGTTGTCGGAGATGTTCGGCTACGTCGGCGACCTGCGGTCGAAGACCCAGGGCCGGGCTAGCTACAGCATGCAGTTCGACTCCTACGCCGAGGTTCCGCAGAGCGTGGCGAAGGAGATCATCGCCAAGGCGACGGGTGAGTGACGCTCACCCGCTGCTGATCCGGTGAGCCGGGGCAGGTCGCGGGCGGGAATCCCACCCGCGACCACCTCGGTCGGGTTGTATGAATCCGGGCCTGTAGGCTTCATCGCCGCAGAACCCACCAAGCTCTCCGGCCGAAGGCCGGAAAGGCTGTCGACAGAGTCCTAAGCGCCGTCCGGCGCGCCGGGGCGCGAACCAAGAAGTCCACAGGAGGACACCAGTGGCGAAGGCTAAGTTCGAGCGGACTAAGCCGCACGTCAACATCGGCACCATTGGTCACATTGACCACGGTAAGACGACGCTGACGGCGGCCATCACCAAGGTCCTGCACGACCAGTACCCGGACCTCAACCCGTACACGCCGTTCGACCAGATCGACAAGGCGCCGGAGGAGAAGGCCCGCGGCATCACGATCTCGATCGCACACGTCGAGTACCAGACCGAGTCGCGGCACTACGCGCACGTCGACTGCCCCGGGCACGCCGACTACATCAAGAACATGATCACCGGTGCCGCCCAGATGGACGGCGCGATCCTGGTGGTCGCGGCGACCGACGGTCCGATGCCGCAGACCCGCGAGCACGTGCTGCTGGCCCGTCAGGTCGGTGTGCCGTACATCGTCGTGGCGCTCAACAAGAGCGACATGGTCGACGACGAGGAGCTCCTGGAGCTCGTCGAGCTCGAGGTCCGCGAGCTGCTGTCGGCGCAGGAGTACCCGGGTGACGACCTGCCGGTCGTCCGGGTCTCGGCGCTGAAGGCCCTCGAGGGTGACCCCGAGTGGACCGGTCGCCTGCTGGAGCTGATGAACGCGGTCGACACCGCGATCCCGCAGCCCGAGCGCGAGACCGAGAAGCCGTTCCTGATGCCGATCGAGGACGTCTTCACGATCACCGGTCGTGGCACGGTCGTCACGGGTCGCGCCGAGCGCGGCATCCTCAAGCCGAACGAGGAGGTGGAGATCGTCGGCATCCGCGAGAAGTCGCAGAAGACGGTCTGCACCGGCATCGAGATGTTCCGCAAGCTGCTCGACGAGGCCCGCGCGGGCGAGAACGTCGGTCTGCTGCTGCGTGGCATCAAGCGCGAGGACGTCGAGCGCGGCATGGTGGTCGTCAAGCCGGGCACCAGCACCCCGCACACGGAGTTCGAGGCGACGGTCTACATCCTCTCCAAGGAGGAGGGCGGCCGGCACACCCCGTTCTTCCAGAACTACCGCCCGCAGTTCTACTTCCGGACCACGGACGTCACCGGTGTCGTCACCCTCCCCGAGGGCACCGAGATGGTCATGCCGGGCGACAACACCACGATGGCCGTGAAGCTCATCCAGCCCATCGCGATGGAGGACAACCTCAAGTTCGCGATCCGCGAGGGTGGTCGTACGGTCGGCGCTGGTCGCGTCACCAAGATCATCAAGTGAACTAGGTAACCCCGATTAGCGTTGCCGCCGGTCGTGCGGCATACTAGTCAGGTTGCGTAACGACGGTTAGTCGCCCGTGTCCGGCGTAAGTTGGACCTCCGGGACACTGACAATCGCGCGTAGGGTGGTTGATCGCCCCTGGCGGTCAACCACCCTCGCACGGCGTCCAGATCGCTGTGATGCGATCGGCGCCTTGACCCACCGTGTGGTCAGAGAGCCGCTCCGGAGACTCGGGGCGGAGCCTGGTCCGAGGGCGCGACACGCCCGACCGCGGGGGTCGGCGAAGCGGGCCTGTGCCAGCCGGTACAGGCGCCCGCAACACAGCGGCATCGAGAGAAGGAACAGAAGCCACCATGGCGGGACAGAAGATCCGCATCCGGCTCAAGGCCTATGACCACGAGGTCGTCGACTCCTCGGCGCGGAAGATCGTCGAGACGGTGACGCGCACCGGGGCGCAGGTCGCGGGCCCGGTGCCGCTGCCCACGGAGATCAACCGTTTCTGCGTCATCCGCTCGCCGCACAAGTACAAGGACTCGCGCGAGCACTTCGAGATGCGTACGCACAAGCGGCTGATCGACATCATCGACCCGACCCCGAAGACGGTCGACTCGCTCATGCGCCTCGACCTGCCGGCTGGCGTCGACATCGAGATCAAGCTGTAGGGACCGGACAAATGGACAGGCAAGTCAAGGGGATCCTGGGCGCCAAGCTCGGTATGACCCAGGTCTGGGACAACAACAAGGTTGTGCCCGTGACCGTGGTTCAGGCCGGCCCGTGCGTCGTCAGCCAGGTGCGTAGCGCCGAGAAGGACGGTTACTCCGCGGTCCAGCTCGCCTACGGCACGATCGACCCGCGCAAGGCCAAGAAGCCGCTCAGCGGGCACTACGCCAAGGCGGACGTGGCGCCGCGCCGGCACATCGTCGAGCTGCGCACCTCGAACGCCGCGGACTACTCGCTGGGGCAGGAGGTCACGGTCGAGGAGTTCCCGGTCGGCGTGACCATCGACGTCACCGGCAAGACCAAGGGCAAGGGCTACGCCGGCCCGATGAAGCGGCACGGCTTCCACGGCCTGCGCGCCAGCCACGGTGTCGAGCGCAAGCACCGCTCGCCGGGCTCCATCGGCGCCTGCGCGACCCCGGGTCGTGTCTTCAAGGGCACCCGGATGGCGGGCCGGATGGGTGGCGTGCGCTACACCGTCCAGAACCTGACCGTCCAGGCGGTCGACACCGAGAACAACCTCCTGCTCGTCCGTGGTGCCATCCCCGGCCCCAAGGGCGCGCTGGTCCTGGTCCGCACCGCGGCCAAGACGAAGGCGAAGAAGGGCGGTGTGGCCAAGTGACCACCGTTGACGTCCGCAACGCCGAAGGCGCCACGAGCGGCTCCGTCGAGCTGCCGGCCGACATCTTCGACGTCCAGGCCAACATCGCGCTGATGCACCAGGTCGTGGTGGCTCAGCTCGCGGCGGCCCGGCAGGGCACCCACAAGGTCAAGACCCGCGGCGAGGTCGCCGGTGGGGGCAAGAAGCCGTACAAGCAGAAGGGCACCGGTCGGGCCCGGCAGGGCTCGATCCGCGCGCCGCAGTTCGCCGGCGGTGGCGTGGTCCACGGCCCGGTGCCGCGCGACTACAGCCAGCGGACCCCGAAGAAGATGAAGGCCGCCGCCCTGCGTGGCGCCCTCTCCGACCGGGCCCGCGCCGGCCAGGTGCACGTCGTCGAGGCGTTCGTCTCGGGCGAGAAGCCGTCGACCAAGACGGCGCTGGCCACGCTGGGCAAGCTGACCGAGGCCCGTCGGGTCCTGGTCGTGCTGAGCAGCATCGACGAGCTGAACTGGGTGTCGCTGCGCAACGAGCCGCGGGTGCACCTGATCGAGTCCGGCCAGCTCAACACGTACGACGTGCTGGTGGCCGACGACGTGGTCTTCACCAAGGACGCCCTGGACGAGTTCCTGGGCGTGCCCGCGGAGGCCGGCCCTGCGGCCGAGTCCGCCGCCGAGACCACCGAGGAGGGTGGCAAGTGAGCACGATCGCCGACCCGCGGGACATCATCGTCGCGCCGGTCGTCTCGGAGAAGAGCTACAGCGAGCTGAACCGGAACTGGTACACCTTCCTGGTGCACCCGGACGCGAACAAGACCGAGATCAAGATCGCTATCCAGCAGATCTTCAACGTCCGCGTCCTGACGGTCAACACGCTCAACCGCCAGGGCAAGCGCAAGCGCACCAAGACCGGCTTCGGTCAGCGCAAGGCGACCAAGCGGGCGATCGTGAAGCTGGCTGACGGTGACCGTATCGAGGCCTTCGGCGGCCCGGTCAGCTGAGGGGTGTAGACAATGGCTATCCGTAAGTACAAGCCGACGACGCCGGGCCGACGCGGCTCCAGCGTCGCCGACTTCGCCGAGATCACCCGGTCCACGCCGGAGAAGTCCCTGCTGGCTCCGCTGCCCAAGAAGGGTGGTCGCAACGCCCACGGCCGGATCACCACCCGGCACCACGGCGGCGGCCACAAGCGGCAGTACCGCCTGATCGACTTCAAGCGGGTCGACAAGGACGGCGTGCCGGCGAAGGTCGCGCACATCGAGTACGACCCGAACCGCACCGCGCGCATCGCGCTGCTGCACTACGCCGACGGCGAGAAGCGCTACATCCTCGCGCCGAAGGACATGAAGCAGGGCGACCGGGTCGAGTCCGGTCCGGGCGCCGACATCAAGCCGGGCAACAACCTGCCGCTGCGCAACATCCCGGTAGGTACCACCATCCACAACGTGGAGCTGCGTCCGGGCGGCGGCGCCAAGCTGGCCCGTTCGGCCGGCGTCGGCATCCAGCTGCTCGGCCGGGAGGGCGTCTACGCGACCCTCCGGATGCCGTCCGGTGAGATCCGGCGGGTCGACGTGCGCTGCCGCGCCAGCATCGGCGAGATCGGCAACGCCGACCAGTCGAACATCAACTGGGGCAAGGCCGGCCGGATGCGGTGGAAGGGCAAGCGCCCGACCGTCCGTGGTGTCGCGATGAACCCGGTCGACCACCCGCACGGTGGTGGTGAGGGTAAGACCTCCGGTGGTCGTCACCCGGTGAACCCGCAGGGTAAGCCCGAGGGCCGCACCCGTCGTAAGGGCCAGCCGAGCGACCGGCTGATCGTCCGCCGCCGCTACGCCACGCGTAAGCGCGGCTGAGGGAGATAGAGCATGCCTCGCAGCCTGAAGAAGGGCCCGTTCATCGACGACCACCTGCTCAAGAAGGTGGAGACGCAGAACGACAAGGGCTCGAAGAACGTCATCAAGACCTGGTCGCGCCGCTCGACGATCATCCCCGAGATGCTCGGGCACACGATCGCCGTGCACGACGGACGCAAGCACGTCCCGGTGTTCGTGACCGAGGCCATGGTCGGGCACAAGCTCGGCGAGTTCGCGCTGACCCGCACGTTCAAGGGTCACGAGAAGGACGACCGGAAGAGCCGCCGGCGCTGAGCCGCGGGCATACGGATAGAGGAACAAGGGGTTACAGCGATGCCAGGAAAGGGCGACGCTCCGGTGCTTCCGGGCGCGCGGGCGGTTGCGCGACACGTGCGCATCTCGCCGATGAAGGCGCGCCGGGTGGTCAACCTCGTCCGCGGCCTGCCCGCGAAGGAGGCGCTCACGGTGCTGCAGTTCGCGCCGCAGGCGGCGAGCGAGCAGGTGTACAAGGTGCTCGCGAGCGCGATTGCCAACGCGGAGAACAACGAGCGGCTGGACCCCGGCGCGCTGCTCGTCAGCGAGGCGTTCGTCGACGAGGGCCCGACCATGAAGCGGTTCCGGCCGCGGGCGCAGGGCCGGGCGTACCGGATCCGCAAGCGCACCTGCCACATCACCGTGGCGGTCGAGGCGGTCGCGCCGGCTGCGGCGAAGAAGTCCGCAGCGAAGAAGGCGGCGCCGGCGCAGCAGGCCGAGCCCGCGGCGACCGAGAGTAAGACGGAGGGTGCCGAGTAATGGGTCAGAAGGTTCACCCCACTGGATTCCGGCTCGGCATCTCGACCGACTGGAAGTCCCGCTGGTTCGCGGACAAGCTCTACAAGGACTACATCGGCGAGGACGTCAAGATCCGCCGGATGATGTCCAAGGGGCTCGAGCGCGCCGGCATCTCCAAGGTCGACATCGAGCGCACCCGGGACCGCGTCCGGGTCGACATCCACACCGCCCGGCCGGGCATCGTCATCGGCCGTAAGGGTGCGGAGGCCGACCGGATCCGCGGCGAGCTGGAGAAGCTCACCGGCAAGCAGGTGCAGCTGAACATCATCGAGGTGAAGAACCCCGAGTCGGACGCGCAGCTGGTCGCCCAGGGCGTCGCCGAGCAGCTCTCCAGCCGGGTCAGCTTCCGTCGGGCCATGCGCAAGTCCATGCAGTCGGCGATGAAGAACCCCGTCTGCAAGGGCATCCGGGTGCAGGTCTCGGGCCGTCTCGGCGGCGCCGAGATGAGCCGGACGGAGTTCTACCGCGAGGGTCGGGTCCCGCTGCACACGCTGCGGGCCAACATCGAGTACGGCTTCTTCGAGGCCCGTACCACCTTCGGCCGGATCGGCGTGAAGGTCTGGATCTACAAGGGCGACGCCGTCCCGGGCCGGGAGGCTCCGGCCGAGGCCGGTCCGTCCCGCCCGCGTCGTGGTGAGCGTGGCGACCGCCCCGAGCGGCCGCGTCGTGGCCGGTCGGGTTCGTCCGGTACGACCGCCGGCGGTACCGAGGCCGGCCGGGCTGCCGCGACGACCATCGCGCAGCAGGCCGAGACGCCGAGTGGTGAGCCGGTCGACAGCTCCGCTGTCGCCGCGGCCGTCACCCAGCCGGCAGAAACGCAGCAGGAGGGCTGACAGATGCTGATGCCGCGCAAGCCCCCGAAGGGCTTCCGCAAGCCGCACCACCCGGACCGCCACGGTGCGTCCAAGGGTGGTAACCGGGTGGTGTTCGGCGAGTTCGGGATCCAGGCTCTCGAGCCGGCGTACGTGACCAACCGGCAGATCGAGGCGGCTCGTATCGCCATGACCCGGCACATCAAGCGTGGTGGCAAGGTCTGGATCACGGTCTTCCCGGACCAGGCCCTCACCAAGAAGCCGGCCGAAACCCGGATGGGTTCCGGTAAGGGCTCGCCCGAGTGGTGGGTCGCGAACGTCAAGCCGGGGCGGGTTCTCTTCGAGATGTCCTTCCCCAACGAGCAGATCGCGCGAGAGGCGATGCGTCGCGCGATCCACAAGCTCCCGATGAAGTGCCGCATTGTTACGCGCGAAGTGGGTGAATCCTGATGGCAGCGGGCGTCAAGCCTTCCGAGCTGCGTGAGCTCTCCGAGGAGGAGCTGGTCACGAAGCTGCGCGAGGCCAAGGCGGAGCTGTTCAACCTCCGCGTGCAGGCCGCGACCGGTCAGCTGGACAACAACCGGCGGTTGCAGGTCATCCGTCGGGAGATCGCCCGGATCTACACGATCATGCGTGAGCGCGAGCTGGGTCTCTCGGCCGCGCCGACTGAGGTGACTGCATCATGAGCGAGACCGAGAACACCACCGCTGCCGTGCGGGCCCGCCGTAAGGTTCGTGAGGGCCTGGTGGTCAGCGACAAGATGGACAAGACCGTCGTGGTCGAGGTCGAGGACCGGGTCAAGCACGCGTTGTACGGCAAGATCATGCGCCGTACCCGCAAGCTGAAGGTGCACGACGAGCCGAACGCCGCCGGCATCGGCGACCGGGTCCTCATCATGGAGACCCGGCCGCTGTCCGCCACCAAGCGTTGGCGGATCGTGGAGATCCTCGAGAAGGCCAAGTAGCGAAGGCTCGAGCTCGGCCGGTTTCGGTCGGGCGCAGGTTCCGCCAGGCTCCGGCCGCCCGTGAGGGCGGCCGGAGAACCGGCAGACATAGGAGATAGACGTGATTCAGCAGGAGTCGCGACTGCGCGTCGCCGACAACACGGGTGCCCGGGAGATCCTGTGCATCCGGGTTCTCGGTGGCTCCGGTCGGCGCTACGCGAGCATCGGCGACGTCATCGTGGCCACCGTCAAGGACGCGATCCCGGGTGCCGGGGTGAAGAAGGGCGACGTCGTCAAGGCGGTCGTCGTCCGCACCGCCAAGGAGCGGCGGCGGCCGGACGGCTCGTACATCCGTTTCGACGAGAACGCCGCCGTCATCATCAAGGACGGCGGGGACCCGCGCGGTACCCGCATCTTCGGCCCGGTGGGCCGGGAGCTGCGGGACAAGCGGTTCATGAAGATCATTTCCCTCGCGCCGGAGGTGTTGTGACCGTGAAGGTCAAGAAGGGCGACACGGTCATCGTCATCGCCGGCAAGGACAAGGGTGCCAAGGGCAAGGTCATCGCGTCCTACCCGCGGCAGGACAAGGTCCTCGTCGAAGGCGTGAACCGGGTCAAGAGGCACACCCGTATCAGCACCACCCAGCGTGGCGCCAAGACCGGTGGCATCGTCACCCAGGAGGCCCCGATCCACGTCTCGAACGTGCAGGTCCTGGACTCCGACGGGAACCCGACCCGGGTCGGTTACCGGTTCGACGACAACGGCCAGAAGGTCCGCATCGCGCGTAGCACCGGTAAGGACCTGTGATGACCACGGCTACCGAAACCAAGACCCTGCCGCGCCTCAAGGAGCGGTACCGCAACGAGATCGTGGCCAAGCTGCAGGAGCAGCACAGCTTCGGCAACCCCATGCAGGTGCCGCGGCTAGTCAAGATCGTCGTCAACATGGGCGTCGGCGAGGCCGCTCGCGACGCCAAGCTGATCGACGGCGCCGTCCGCGACCTGGCCACGATCACCGGCCAGAAGCCGCAGGTGCGGCGGGCCACCAAGTCGATCGCGCAGTTCAAGCTGCGTGAGGGCATGCCGATCGGCGCGAAGGTGACCCTGCGCGGCGACCGGATGTGGGAGTTCCTGGACCGGCTGCTGTCGATCGCGCTGCCGCGTATCCGTGACTTCCGCGGCCTGGACGGGCGCAAGCTCGACGGGCACGGCAACTACACGTTCGGCCTGACCGAGCAGTCGGTGTTCCACGAGATCGACCAGGACCGGATCGATCGCCAGCGGGGCATGGACATCACGGTGGTCACGACCGCCACGACCGACGACGAGGGCCGGGCGCTGCTCAAGCTCCTGGGCTTCCCGTTCAAGGAGAACTGAGATGGCCAAGAAGGCGCTGATCATCAAGGCGGCTGCGAAGCCGAAGTTCTCGGTTCGCGCGTACACCCGCTGCCAGCGGTGCGGGCGTCCGAAGGCGGTCTACCGCAAGTTCGGTCTCTGCCGGGTGTGCATCCGGGAGATGGCCCACCGCGGTGAGCTGCCCGGCGTGTCCAAGGCTTCCTGGTAATAGCCCGGCGCGCTTCGGCGTGTCAGCTGAACTGTCTCTTCGCCGTAGGCCCCGGGCCGTGCCCGGGGAACCCCGGCGAGAAAGGTTGACGAATTCATGACGATGACCGACCCGATCGCAGACATGCTCACGCGTCTGCGTAACGCCAACCAGGCGTACCACGACCGGGTGACGATGCCCTACTCGAAGATCAAGGCGAACATCGCCGAGGTCCTCAAGGCCGAGGGTTACATCGCCACCTGGTCGGTCGAGGAGCCCGAAGAGGGTGCCGTCGGCAAGCGACTGGTCGTCGAGCTGAAGTACGGCCAGAGCCGCGAGCGTAGCCTGGCCGGCATCAAGCGAGTGTCCAAGCCCGGTCTCCGGGTGTACGCCAAGTCGGACGGGCTCCCGCGGGTGCTCGGCGGGCTGGGCGTGGCGATCATTTCGACGTCCCAGGGGCTGCTCACCGACCGGCAGGCCCGCAAGCGGAGCGTTGGCGGGGAAGTCCTCGCCTTCGTCTGGTAACGGGAGACAGGTAGAAATGTCGCGAATTGGACGTAAGTCGATCCCGGTGCCTTCCGGCGTCGACATCAAGATCGAGGGCCAGACCGTCAAGGTCAAGGGCCCGAAGGGCGAGCTGTCGCACACGCTCGCCGAGCCGATCAAGGCGGAGCGGGGCGAGGACGGCCAGTTGCACGTCAACCGGCCGAACGACGAGCGCAAGGCCAAGGAACTGCACGGCCTGAGCCGTACCCTGGTCGCCAACATGATCGTCGGGGTGACCGAGGGCTACCGCAAGAGCCTGGAGATCGCCGGCACCGGTTACCGGGTCACGGCCAAGGGCAAGGACCTGGAGTTCGCGCTCGGGTTCTCGCACCCGGTGCTGGTCCCCGCGCCGGACGGCATCACCTTCACGGTGGAGCGGCCGACCCTGTTCCACGTGGCCGGCATCGACAAGCAGCAGGTCGGTGAGGTCGCCGCCAACATCCGGAAGATCCGCCCGCCGGAGCCCTACAAGGGCAAGGGCGTCAAGTACCAGGGCGAGGTCATCCGCCGCAAGGCCGGAAAGGCAGGTAAGAAGTGAGCGCCACGCTGCTCAAGCGCCGCCGCGGCGTCGCCGCCAAGCGCGCCGTCGGCCGTGCGCGTCGACACTTCCGGGTCCGCAAGAACGTCAGCGGCACCGCCGAGCGTCCCCGCCTGGTGGTCACCCGCTCCCTGCGGCACATCGTCGCCCAGATCGTCGACGACACCAAGGGTCACACCCTGGCGTCGGCCTCGACCCTGGACGCGTCGCTGCGCGGTGCGGAGGGCGACAAGAGCGCCCTCGCCGGCAAGGTCGGCGGCCTGCTCGCCGAGCGGGCCAAGGCCGCCGGTGTGTCCAAGGTCGTCTTCGACCGCGGTGGCAACCGGTACGCGGGGCGGGTCGCCGCGCTTGCCGATGCCGCCCGCGAAGCCGGGCTCGAGTTCTAGAAACCCCGTCACGAGAGATAAGGAAGGCTGCTGATGCCAGGTCAACAGCGCCGTGGCGGCGGGTCCGGTGGCAACGAGGGTGGTCGCCGCGACAACCGCCGTGAGGGCGGCCGCGGAAACGCGCCCGTCGAGAAGACCCCGCACCTTGAGCGGGTCGTCGCGATCAACCGCGTCGCCAAGGTCGTGAAGGGCGGTCGTCGCTTCAGCTTCACCGCCCTGGTGATCGTGGGCGACGGCGACGGCACGGTCGGCGTGGGCTACGGAAAGGCCAAGGAGGTGCCCGCGGCGATCGCCAAGGGCGTCGAGGAGGCCAAGAAGCACTTCTTCAAGGTGCCGCGGATCGGTCAGTCGATCCCGCACCCGATCCAGGGTGAGGCCGCTGCCGGCGTCGTGCTGCTCAAGCCGGCGTCCGCCGGTACGGGCGTCATCGCCGGTGGCCCGGTGCGTGCCGTCCTGGAGTGCGCGGGCATTCACGACGTGCTCTCCAAGAGCCTCGGCTCGTCCAACCCCATCAACATCGTGCACGCCACGGTGGCGGCGCTGAAGGGGCTGGAGTCCCCGGAGGCTGTCGCGGCCCGTCGTGGCCTGCCGGTCGAGGACGTCGCGCCGGCCGCCATGCTGGCGTCGCGGGCGGGGGTGGCGTCCTGATGGCACGCCTGAAGGTCACCCAGCTCCGGTCCGCGATCGGGAAGAAGCAGAACCAGCGGCACTCGCTGCGTTCGCTCGGCCTGAAGCGGATCAATGACGTGGTGGTCAAGGAGGACCGTCCCGAGATTCGGGGCATGATCTTCACGGTCAGCCACCTCGTGAAGGTCGAGGAGGTCGAGTAATGACGATCAAGGTTCACCACCTGCGTCCGGCCCCGGGCGCCAAGACCGCGAAGACCCGGGTGGGTCGCGGTGAGGGCTCCAAGGGCAAGACCGCCGGTCGCGGCACCAAGGGCTCCAAGGCCCGCAAGAACATCTCGGCGGCGTTCGAGGGTGGGCAGATGCCCATCCACATGCGCCTGCCGAAGATGAAGGGCTTCAAGAACAAGTTCAAGGTCGTCTTCCAGGTGGTCAACCTGGACCGGCTCGCCGAACTGTTCCCCAACGGCGGCCAGGTCGGCCCGCTGGAGCTGGTCGAGGCCGGTGCGGTCCGTAAGGGCCACCCGGTCAAGGTCCTCGGCACCGGCGATCTCGGCGGGGTGACCCTCCAGGTGTCGGCGCAGGCGTTCAGCGCGTCGGCCAAGGAGAAGATCACCGCCGCCGGCGGCTCGGTCACCGAGCTGTAGGTCAGGCAAACCACGGCGCCCGCTCAGTTCTCCGTAACTGGGCGGGCGCCGTGGTCTCCCCGGAGCGTGTGCGCCGGGTAACATCGGATTTGGTTTATGTAGCCGGGCACACCTGCCCGGAGCGGGATCGGACTGTTAGAGTCCCTTCCCAGCCATGGATATCGGGCACTCGCCCGGCACCCACCCCGACCCGCCAGGGACCACCACCGGGCGGCCCGCGCGCAGGAGGAAGAAGTTGCTGTCCGCCTTTCTCAGTGCGTTCCGTACGCCTGACCTGCGCAAGAAGCTGCTGTTCACAGTAGGCATCATCGCGGTCTACCGGCTCGGCGCCACTCTGCCCAGCCCCGGCGTCTCGTACGGCAACGTGCAGAAGTGTCTCGACAGTCTGCAGGGCCAGAACACGGGCGTGCTCAACCTGCTCGACCTGTTCTCCGGCGGCGCGCTGTTGCAGCTCTCGGTCTTCGCGCTGGGCATCATGCCCTACATCACCGCGTCGATCATCCTGCAGCTGCTGACAGTGGTCATCCCCCGGCTGGAGCAGCTCCGCAAGGAGGGCCAGGCCGGCCAGGCGAAGATCACCCAGTACACCCGCTACCTGACCCTCGGCCTGGGCATCCTCCAGTCGTCGGCCTTCGTGGCGCTGGCCCGTTCCGGCCAGCTCTTCCAGAACCGCTGCGACCAGTTCCCGATCGTGCCCGAGGGCACCGGCATCCCGAACTGGCTGACGCTCGGCATCCTGGTCATGACGATGACCGCCGGCACCGGCATGGTGATGTGGCTCGGTGAGCTGATCACCGACCGCGGCGTCGGCAACGGCATGTCCGTGCTGATCTTCACCTCGATCGCGGCCCGGCTCCCCAGCGAGGGCTGGAAGATCAAGACCAACGAGGGCTGGGGCAAGTTCGCCCTGGTGCTCGCCCTGGTCCTGGTGGTCATCACCGCGGTCTGCTTCATCGAGCAGGCGCAGCGCCGCATCCCGGTGCAGTACGCCAAGCGGATGATCGGCCGGCGGATGTACGGCGGCACCTCCACCTACATCCCGCTGAAGGTGAACCAGGCCGGTGTCATCCCGGTCATCTTCGCCTCGTCGCTGCTCTACCTGCCGCAGCTGGCGCTCCAGTTCTTCGACCAGACCGACCCGGGCAAGACCCAGGCCTGGATCCAGAACAACATCGTGCAGGCCGACGCGCCGCTGCACATCGTGATCTACTTCCTGTTGATCATCTTCTTCACGTACTTCTACGTGTCGATCACGTTCAACCCGACCGAGGTCGCGGACAACATGAAGAAGTACGGCGGCTTCGTGCCGGGTATCCGCCCCGGCAAGCCGACCGCCGACTACCTCGACTTCATCCTCAGCCGGATCACCCTGCCGGGCGCGCTCTACCTGGGCATCGTGGCGGTCCTGCCGAACTTCTTCTTCATCTGGCTGAACAGCCAGCAGTTCCAGAACTTCCCGTTCGGCGGCACCGCTGTGCTCATCATGGTCGGCGTCGGTCTGGAGACCGTGAAGCAGATCGAGAGCCAACTCATGCAGCGGAACTACGAAGGGTTCCTGCGGTAGGATGCGACTCGTTCTGGTTGGCCCGCCGGGCGCGGGCAAGGGCACACAGGCGGAGTTCATCGCCGCACACCTCTCGGTGCCGAAGATCTCCACCGGTGACATCTTCCGGGCCAACGTCTCCCAGGGGACGCCCCTGGGGGTCGAGGCGAAGCGGTACATGGACGCGGGCAAGCTGGTTCCGGACGAGGTGACCATCAACATGGTCCGGGACCGGCTCGCCGAGCCGGACGCCTCCGAGGGCTTCCTGCTCGACGGCTTCCCGCGGACCACGCCGCAGGCCGCCGCGCTGGACAAGCTCCTCGCCGATCTGGGCACCGCCCTGGATCTCGTGCTGGAGCTGGTGGTCGACGACGACGAGGTGATCCGACGGCTCTCCGGCCGGCGTACCTGCCGGGGCTGCGGCAAGATCTGGCACGTCGAGTTCGACGCCACCACCAAGGACGGCATCTGCGACCGGTGTGGCGCCGAACTGTTCCAGCGCGACGACGACAAGCCGGAGACCATCGCGGCCCGCCTCCGGGAGTACGCCGACAAGACCGCGCCGCTGGTCGACTACTACGGCGCCCAGAACAAGCTGGTCGGGATCGACGCCACCGGTCCGGTGGAGGACGTCACCGTCCGCGCCATCGACGCGCTGCGCTCGTACGGCGGCTGACCTCCCGCCGGAGCCCGGCGGATAGAGTGCGAACAGCGGGGTGCGCGACGTGCCCCGCTGTTTCGCTGTGCATCGGCAACGAAAGGTGAATGCTCCATGCGCCGTGCCCAGCTGGACATCCAGCTGAAGACCCCTGACCAGATCCAGAAGATGCGCGCCGCCGGCCTGGTGGTCGCCGAGGCCCTGCGTCGGATGAGCGCGGCGGTCGCCCCCGGGGTCAGTACGGCCGACCTCGACGCGATCGCTGAGGCGACCATCCGGGAGGCCGGCGCGGTGCCGTCGTTCAAGGGCTACCACGGCTTCCCCGCCTCGATCTGCTCATCGGTCAACGAGCAGGTGGTGCACGCGATCCCGGCGGCCGACCAGGTACTCCGGGACGGCGACGTGATCTCGATCGACTGCGGCGCGGTGCTGGACGGCTGGCACGGCGACGCGGCGGTCACCGTCGGCGTGGGCGAGGTCGACCCGGCGCTGCTGAAGATGGCCTCGGTCGCCGAGGACGCCATGTGGGCCGGGATCGCCGCCGCCGCCCGGGGCGCCGCGAGTGGGCGGGGCCGGCTCACCGACATCTCCCACGCGGTCGAGACGGCAGTGCGCAGGGGTGGCCGGTACGGCATCGTGGACGGCTACGGTGGCCACGGCATCGGCACCGAGATGCACCAGGACCCGCACGTGCTCAACCACGGCCGTCCCGGCAAGGGCCCCCGGCTGGTGCCGGGTATGGCGCTGGCGATCGAGCCGATGATCACGATGGGTTCCCCGCGTACCGTCGAACTGTCCGACGGGTGGACCGTGGTCACCCGGGACCGGTCGATGGCGGTGCACGTCGAGCACTCGATGGCGTTGCTGGCGGACGGGGTCTGGGTGCTGACGGCCTTCGACGGTGGTCGGGCCCGGCTCGGCGATCTGGTGACCGCCCGGCAGCCGGCCGTCTCCCCGGCCGGCTGACCCCACCTCTCCAGCCGCCTGCCTCTCCGGCTGCCCGGCTCTCCGGCTGCCCGGCCCTCCGGCCCTCCGGCTGGCTCACCCCGGCCGCCTACTCCCCGCTCTGCCCGTCCGGCCTCCCCGACCGACCCCGCTGCCTCGGGTGGTCGTGCCCCGCAGCCGCACCCGCTTCCGGGTCGGGTCGGGACCGGTCGGTGGCAGCAGTGCGGCGAGCCGCGTGCCCGGGTGCGTCGAGCTGCAGCCGTCGAAGCGGAGCCTCCCCGGCAGCCACCGCGAACAGCAGACGCCGCCGGCCCCCACCACACCTCCTCGCCGGCTGCTGTCGCGCTGATGACGTGAACGACTCGGAGTCCGGGCGAGCGGGGTGGGTCGCCAACGTCATCAGCGCGACAGGATCGACCGCAGGGGCGGGGCCGACCCAGTAGGGCCGACCGCAGGGGCAGGGGACAGGGCGCGGACCACAGGGGCAGGGCGGACGACAGGGCGGGGGAGGCGGAGCCGGCCGGCACGGACGTGACACGGAGCGACCGGGTGGCGGGCGGCGGTGGTGGGGGTCGGCGGGGGTGGACCGGCGGTGTCATGCTTGCCGGCATGGAGGGGCGGGACGGGATGAGGGCGGCGGACACCGACCGGGAGGCGACGGCGGAGCGGCTCCGGGTCGCCCTGGAGGAAGGCCGCCTGGACCTGCACGAGTACGACGAGCGCCTGCAGCAGACGTACGGGGCGAAGACCTACGCGGAGCTGGACACGGTGCTGGCGGATCTGCCGGGACCGGCGTCCGTGCAGCGGTCCGCCCTCGCGCCGGTCGGCACCGACACGGCCCCGTCGCCGCCGGCACCGGTCGGCCCGGACGCCGCGACGGTGCCCGGACGGGAGCCGATGCCGGGGCAGCCGGCAACCGGCGTGCCCGTGGGCGGGGAGCCGGTGGCCGGGGTGCCGACCGGTGCCGTCTCCGGTCGTTGGCTGGCCGAGGTGTGGGGACCCTGGCTGCGGGCGGCGGCGGTCCTCACCGCGATCTGGGCGATCTCCTCGGTCGGCAGCCGGGACCTGCTGTTCTACTGGCCGGTGTGGGCCCTCGGCCCGTGGGGGGCGCTGTTGCTCTTCCGCTCTGCGAGCGGGTTTGCGAGCGGCGCGCCCAGGCGGGACGTCGACCACTGGGACCGGCGGCGGGCGGCCCGCGCGGTCCGTCGCGGGGAACGCCGGGAGCGGCGCCGGCGCGATCGCTGACGCTGATCCGACCGGCTGCCGGCGAGGCGTGCCGAAGCCCGGACCACGCGGGTCCGGTGGGCACGGCCGGTCGGTTCGGGCCTCGGTCGGCCCGGCGTCGCCGAGTGGGACTGGTGGGTTCGGTGCCCCTTTTTGTCCGGATGGGTGACACTCCGGGTGGCCGGTTTGGCGGCCACCCGGGGGCGGGCGTACACTTTCAGATCGGCGCACAGCGTCCACTCCGGCATGCCCACCCCGCGCTTCGGTGGGAGCCGGAGCCGCGGCTGGCGCGGGTCCCCGATGACCATCGGAAGGCCCGTGTAAGGCGTTGTGGGCCGTCCGGAGCAACCGACGTCAGGACAGCGGAGTACATGCCGAAAAAAGACGGAGCCATCGAGATCGAGGGTCGGGTCATCGAGCCTCTGCCGAACGCAATGTTCCGGGTGGAGCTCGCGAACGGCCATAAGGTGCTGGCTCACATCAGCGGCAAGATGCGGCAGCACTACATCCGCATCCTGCCGGAGGACCGGGTCGTCGTCGAACTCTCGCCGTACGACCTGACCCGCGGGCGCATCGTCTACCGCTACAAGTAAGCCTGACGGCGGCCGGGAAGTCCCCGTGTCCGTCTTCGACGTCCGGAGTCGTGGTCATCGCGTCGCCGGGCCAGATGGGAAGTAAGGCAACCGTGAAGGTCAAGCCGAGCGTCAAGAGGATCTGCAACAAGTGCCGGGTTATCCGCCGGCACGGCCGGGTCATGGTGATCTGCACCGACCCGCGCCACAAGCAGCGCCAGGGCTGATCCGATCCCGCCTTCCGTGACGAACGGAGGGCGGCGGACCGGTCCGGGTCGCGCAGATCCCACGACAACACGTCACCAGCTCGTCCCAGCCGCGGAACGTACGCATGCGTACCTTCTCGTGGCCAACCCCCGGTCGGAGGCCGGGGCCCGCTCGGGCAGCGGCCGTTCGGTCGCCGACGCACACCGCGTCGGAGACGGACAGGTCGGTAGCGGGATGGGACGGGTCCACACCTCCGCCACACATCACGAGGAGTACGCCCGCACATGGCACGTCTAGTCGGCGTGGATCTCCCCCGCGAGAAGCGGATGGAGATCGCGCTCACCTACATCTTCGGGGTCGGTCGCACCCGTGCCCAGGAGACGCTCGCCGCTACCGGCATCTCGCCGGACAAGCGCGCTCGGGACCTCACGGACGAGGAGCTGGTACAGCTCCGCGACCACATCGAGTCGAACTACAAGGTTGAAGGCGACCTGCGCCGCGAGGTCGCCGCTGACATCCGCCGCAAGGTCGAGATCGGCTGCTACGCCGGCATCCGGCACCGCCGGGGTCTGCCCGTGCGCGGCCAGCGGACGCGGACCAACGCCCGCACCCGCAAGGGCCCGAAGCGGACCGTCGCCGGCAAGAAGAAGCCCGGCAAGAAGTAATTCTTCCACCGGAATTCTGCTCGTCCCCCGTCGAGTAGGCCCGGCTCCCACCGGAACCGGTGTCCACGTGATCGACGGGCGAAGAGCCAACAGCCGATCGAGAACCCATACAGGAGCGCAGAAGACTTATGCCACCGAAGGCTCGTGCCGGAGCCGCTGTCAAGAAGGTCCGGCGCAAGGAACGCAAGAACGTCGCCCACGGGCAGGCGCACATCAAGAGCACGTTCAACAACACCATCGTGTCCATCACGGACCCGACCGGTGCGGTCATCTCCTGGGCCTCCGCGGGCCAGGTGGGCTTCAAGGGCTCCCGCAAGTCGACCCCGTTCGCCGCGCAGTTGGCCGCCGAGGCCGCCGCGCGTCGGGCGATGGAGCACGGCATGCGCAAGGTCGACGTGTTCGTCAAGGGTCCCGGCTCCGGCCGGGAAACCGCCATCCGTTCGCTGCAGGCCGTCGGGCTGGAGGTCGGCCAGATCGCCGACGTCACCCCGCAGCCGCACAACGGGTGCCGTCCGCCGAAGCGTCGCCGGGTCTGAGAGGTTAGAGAGAGATGGCTCGTTACACCGGTGCTGACTGCCGCCGTTGCCGGCGGGAGAAGATGAAGCTGTTCCTCAAGGGCAGCAAGTGCGATGGCCCGAAGTGCCCGTTCGAGTCCCGGCCGTTCCCGCCCGGGCAGCACGGTCGTGGCCGCACGAAGGAGACGGAGTACCTGCTCCAGCTCCGCGAGAAGCAGAAGGCGCGTCGGGTCTACGGCGTGCTGGAGAAGCAGTTCCGCGGTTACTACGAGGAAGCCGTGGCCAAGCAGGCCAAGACCGGTGAGGTCCTCCTGCAGATCCTCGAGTCGCGCCTCGACAACGTGGTCTACCGGGCCGGTTACGCGCACTCGCGGGACATGGCCCGCCAGCTTGTCAAGCACGGTCACTTCACCGTGAACGGCAAGAAGGTCGACATCCCGTCGTACCGCGTCAAGGAGCACGACATCATCGAGGTCCGGGGCAAGAGCAAGGAGCTCACCCCGTTCATCGTGGCCCAGGCCCAGGCCGGCTCGAAGACCGTTCCGGCGTGGCTGGAGGCGATCCCGAGCCAGATGAAGGTCCTGGTGCACTCGCTCCCGGCCCGTCAGGTGATCGACACCCAGGTCCAGGAGCAGCTGATCGTCGAGCTCTACTCCAAGTAGGGCCCGTTGCGGTGGCCCGTCCTGCGGGGCGGGCCACCGGAACAGTTTGTGTCGTGGACGTCATATAGCGGGCGTCCCGGAAGAGAAGAGAAGAAATGCTCATCAGCCAGCGACCGTCTCTCTCCGAAGAGTCGATCAACGAGACCCGCTCCCGGTTCACCATCGAGCCGCTGGAGCCCGGCTTCGGCTACACCCTGGGCAACTCGCTGCGGCGTACGCTGCTGTCGTCCATCCCGGGTGCCGCGGTCACCTCGATCAAGATCGACGGTGTGCTGCACGAGTTCACCACGATCCCCGGGGTCAAGGAGGACGTGGTCGAGCTCGTCATGAACATCAAGGAGCTCTGCGTCAGCTCCGAGCACGACGAGCCGGTCAGCATGTACCTGCGCAAGCAGGGTCCGGGCGACGTCACCGCGGGCGACATCCAGCCCCCGGCCGGCGTCTCGGTGCACAACCCCGACCTCAAGCTCGCCACCCTCAACGGCAAGGGCCGGCTCGACATGGAGCTGACCGTCGAGCGGGGTCGTGGCTACGTGACGGCGGCGCAGAACAAGCAGGCCGGCGCCGAGATCGGCCGGATCCCGGTCGACTCGATCTACTCGCCGGTGCTGAAGGTGACGTACCGCGTCGAGGCGACCCGCGTCGAGCAGCGGACCGACTTCGACCGGCTGATCATCGACGTCGAGACCAAGCCGTCGATGGGCCCGCGCACCGCGCTGGCCTCCGCCGGTTCGACGCTGGTGGAGCTCTTCGGGCTGGCCCGGGAGCTGGACGAGACCGCCGAGGGCATCGACATCGGGCCGTCCCCGCAGGACGCCCAGCTGGCGGCGGACCTGGCCCTGCCGATCGAGGAGCTGGACCTCACCGTCCGCTCCTACAACTGCCTCAAGCGCGAGGGCATCAACTCCGTTGGTGAGCTGATCGGGCGTACCGAGGCCGACCTCCTCGACATCCGGAACTTCGGTCAGAAGTCGATCGACGAGGTCAAGATGAAGCTCGCCGGGATGGGTCTGGGGCTGAAGGACTCGGCCCCGAACTTCGACCCGGCACACGTCGTGGACGCCTTCGGTGAGGCCGACTACGACACCGACGACTATCGCGAGACCGAGCAGCTCTAGTCCGCGCTGCCGCCACACCTGAGGAGCACCAAGCATGCCCACGCCCACCAAGGGCCCCCGCCTCGGCGGCAGCCCCGCGCACGAGCGGCTGATGCTGGCCAACCTGGCCACCGCGCTGTTCCAGCACGGCAAGATCAAGACCACCGAGACGAAGGCCCGGCGGCTGCGTCCGCTGGCCGAGCAGCTCATCACCAAGGCCAAGCGGGGCGACCTCTCCGCGCGGCGTCGGGTGCTGGGCGTCGTCAAGGACAAGGACGTGGTCTACGCCCTGTTCGACCAGATCGCGCCCCGGTACGCCAACCGCAACGGTGGCTACACCCGGATCGTGAAGACCGGTCCGCGCAAGGGTGACGCCGCTCCGATGGCGATCATCGAGCTGGTCGAGGAGCTTCAGGTCGCCGAGCCCAAGGCGAACAAGAAGACCGCTGCCCGCAAGAGCGCACAGCAGGACAAGGTCGAGGCGCTCGCCCCGGCCGAGGAGACCCCGGCGGCCTCGGCCGACCAGGACTCCGAGGCGCCGGTCTCGGCGTCCGGGGACACCGCCGCCGCCCGTGAGGACAGCGACGAGGCCACCGAGACCGACGAGGCCACCGAGAAGAAGGCCTGAGCACGAGCAGCATCGTCGGGCCCGGCATCCCTTCCTGGGGTGCCGGGCCCGATGCCGTGAACGGGAGGTACGAGGTGGACGAGCGGATCCGGCTGCGGCTGGACGTCTCGTACGACGGCACGGACTTCTCCGGCTGGGCGGTCCAGCCGACCCGGCGCACCGTGGCCGGGGTGCTGGTCGAGACGCTGGACCTGGTGCTCGGGGCGGGTGCCGTGACCGGGTTGACCGTGGCCGGTCGGACCGATGCCGGGGTGCACGCCACCGGTCAGGTCTGTCACCTCGACCTGCCCACCCTCGCCTGGCGGGAGCACCAGGGGCGGCTGCTGCGCCGGGTGGCCCGGCTGCTCCCCGGGGACGTCCGGGTCCGGGCGATGACCGAGGTGCCCGCCGACTTCGACGCCCGCTTCTCGGCGACCTTCCGCCGGTACGAGTACCGGGTGACCGACGCGCCGTGGGGTGCCGAGCCGTTGCGGCGGCGGGACATCCTCGCCTGGTCCCGACCGCTGGACCTGGCCGCCCTGAACGTCGCGGCGGCCGGCCTGGTGGGGGAGCACGACTTCGCCGCGTACTGCCGGCGCAAGGAGAACGCCACCACGGTGCGCGAGGTGACCCGGTTGGACTGGCGGCGGGACCCGGACGGCATCCTGGTCGCCACCGTGCAGGCCGACGCGTTCTGCCAGGCGATGGTGCGCAGCCTGGTGGGGGCGATGCTGACCGCCGGGGACGGCCGACGCCCGGTGGCCTGGCCGTCCGGCCTGCTCGCCCGGCGGGAACGGTCCAGCGAGGTGACCGTCGCCCCGGCGCACGGGTTGACCCTGGTGGCCGTCGGCTATCCGGACGACCCGGCCGAGTACGCCCACCGCGCCGACCGCACCCGCCGGCTGCGACTCCCGGTGGAGTCCTAGTGTTCTGAGTCGTCGGTTCATCGACAGGTTGCCGGGTATGGGTGATGCCGCCAGCAGATCCGTGCCGACAGGTGATCGGCCCACCCGGGTGGCCAGTGCGCTACCGGCGGGCGGCGGCGCTGCGCTGGCGTGCCGATTCGTAGAGCACGACGGTCCCGGCGGCCGCCGCGTTCAGGGAGCTGGCGGCCCCGGACATCGGGACCCGGACGAGTTGGTCGCAGGCCGCACGCCAGCCGACGCTGAGCCCGGTGGTCTCGTTGCCGATCAGGGTCAACGTGGGTTGCGTGAAGTCGTACTCGGCGGCGTCGAGTGCGCCGTGCTCGTCGGCACCCACGATGCCGATGCCGACGCCGTCGGCGCGCACGTCGGCGACCCAGGACAGCACGGCCTGGTGTGCGGGCGCCCGGACCACGGGCAGCGCGAACAGCGAGCCGGTGCTCGCCCGCACCGCCTTCGGGTCGTACACATCGGCAGCATGGCCGGTGACGATGACGCCGGACGCGCCGAAGGCGTCTGCGGACCGGATGAGTGTCCCGATGTTGCCAGGGCTGGTGGGCCGGTCGAACACGACGGTGAGCATGGTCGGCCCGGCCGGAATGCGGCACAGGTCGTCCTCCGGTAGCGCGACCACGGCCAGCAGCTCCGGAACCGTGTCCGCCTTGCCGCCCAGCTCGTGCATCAGCTCACGGGATACGGCGAACTTCTCGGCCCGGACCGTGTCCAGGGCCTCGCGTGCCCAACCGGACAGCGGACCGTCGGCGTCGTGGAGCAACTCTCGGACCTGCCAGCCGTGTGCGATGGCCATGGCGATCGGGCGCACGCCCTGCACGAGGAATTCGCCGCGACGCTGCCGCTTGGTCCGATTGCGGAGCAGCGCCTCCCACTGTTGGAACCGCGCGTTGCGGCCACTCACCCGCACCTTCACCGTCGTCCCCGCGTCCCTCGCCCGTCGGGGCCGGGGGTGTCCTGCCCGAGACCCCGGCGAATCGCGATCTCCACGGGCGAGTACGCACCGTCGGCCCGATCCAGTTCGTACGGCGCGGCCGGCATCAGTGGCGGCTGGGCCATGAAGCGCGGCCGCGTCCCGTGGTGCGGTTGCGCCGTGTGCACCAGGAACGGATGGCAGAGGAAGACATCACCCGGGGACCCGGTGGCGAGGGCGACCGGCCGGTGGTCGGACGCCGCCACCAACTCGGGCGCGAGGTCCAGCCCGCTCGCCCCGTCCTCCCCGTACTTCTCCAGCACCTTCGGCACGTCGAGGTGTGAGCCGACCCGGATCCGGGTCGGGGCGTCCTCCGCACCGACCTCGCTGAACAGGAACAGCATCAGCAGCGCGCGCCCCTGGGAGCGAACATTCGTGAAGTACCAGCTCGCACCCTCCGGCAGGTAGCTGCCCTCGATGTGCCAGCCTGCGTCGTTCGGCTCATCCTCGTGCGGGAAGCGCAACGGGAACGTGCCCAGTGAGTAGCGCGGCTCCCAGCGTCCCGCGCCGACGAGCAGGTCGTACGCGTGATGGAGGAACGGAGAATTGGGTGCGGCGGCGAACGGCCCCTGCGCCATGCCGGGCACCCAGTGCACGGGCTGCGCCCAGGTGGCGGGGTCGTCCGGGTCACAGCCGGTCTCCCGCCACAGCAGCCGCGCGCAGTCCGTGGCCACGCGCGGTGCGACGGCGCCCGTCAACTTCACGAAGCCGTCGCGAAGGAACCGGGATACCAGTGTCGTGTCGTCCATGACCCCATCGTGTGGCGGCACCGACCCCGATCTCCCGACACTTTCCGCTCCGCATCCGTCGGGTGTGCCGCCACAGCGCCGGTCACGCTACGGAGGCCCTGTCGCACCACAGCACAGCTCAGACTCCGCCCAACCGTCGAAGGGAGCGAACGCATGCTGACCCGCATCGTCGACCGTCCCGCGTTCCGGCTCGTGGGGCACGCTGCCCGGGTTCCACTGATCCACCGAGGCGTCAACCCGTACATTGAGCAGCACGTCGCCGCGCTGCCGGCAGAGGAGCATCTGCGCTTGAAGACACTCGGCGACGCTGAGCCGGGCGGCCTGCTCGCGGTCTGCGACGACCTCGACGCGGACTACGACGAAGGCAGCGAGCTGACCTACCTGCACGGGGTCGCCGTGTCCCCGAGCACGCCGGTCCCGGGCGACCTCGACGTCATCGAGGTCCCGGCAGGCCACTGGGTGGTCATCCGGGCCGTGGGGCCGTCTCCGCAGGCCCTGCGGAAGATCTGGGCCACGGCCGCAACCGAGTGGTTTCCCTTCAACCCGTGGCGGCTGCGGCCGGGCCCGGAGATCGTCGCCATGCCCGAGCCGACGGACGACCACAGCACCACGACCCGCGAGCTCTGGCTGCCCGTCGAGCCGGCGTAGCGACCGGGTAAGACATCCGGGTGCCCGGCTCCGACGGCGGCAGGCCGCGTACCCGTGCGGATCGGAAGGCCTACGGCTCGCGCCGGGACCGGCCCCGACAGCGGGCCCACCGGCCCCGACGGAGGCCGGCCGGGACGACCGAGCCCCGGTCATGTGGTCGTCAGTCGCCGGGCAGTTCGCCGGTGTCCGGGTCGTCGCGGTTCGCAGAGGCGGACGGGGTGGGGGTCTTCCGGTCCCCGGCGCGCGGGGTGGCCGAGGGGCTGGTGGCCTTCACGGTGGGCTGGTCCACGCTGACGCCGGCCGCCCGGCGGTCCAGCACCCCCTTGTCGAGGTGCAGTTCGATCAGGTCGTAGATGATCTCGCGGACGGTCTTGTCGTCGGCCGGCACGGCACCGGCGTCGTCCCTGGTCACCAGGCAGTAGGCGACGTAGTGGCCGCGTACCTGCCAGGCGACGCGGGCGGCGGCGGTGGCGACCGACTCGGTGTCGTCCCCCGCGGGCATGCCCCGGAACCGGCCGCGCCGGTCGTCGAGCAGCGGTCGGATCCGCTCCCGGACCCGTTGCGCGGTGGCCAGGTCGGTCAGGTTGAACAGGCCGACGGTGACCAGGTGGTCGTCGTCGGGGGAGCGCAGGGTGGCCCGGACCACCTGGCTGCACCCGAGGGTGACCAGCAGGTCGGCGATCTCGCCGGTGGCCGCGACGGCGCAACTGCTGCCGGACTGGGTCTTGAGCACCTGGTACTCGTGCCGGTCGACGCCGACGACCAACTTCTTGCCGGGGAAGACCTCCTTGACGGTCAACGGCTGCCGGTCGACGTCCCGGGAGTCCAGTGGGCCGCCGGCGGCCTGCTCGTCCGGGGCGGTGGCGCCCGGCGCCGTCGGCGCGGCCTGTCCGTTCGGCGACGAGTCGTCGGTCGGGGTGCGGTCGATGAGCAGGACGGCCCCGCCGAGCCCGCAGAGACCGAGCAGCATCAGCACGGCGGCGCCACCGACGACGATCTGCCAGCCCCGGCCACCCCGGCTGCTCCGGCCGTCGCCGGAGCGGCGGGACCGGGACCGGTCCGGTGCGGACGTCGGGGCGGGCACCTGGACGGCGGAGCGGATCGGGACGGGGTCGGCCGCCGGTGGGACCGGCTGGCTGACCCGGGGCAGTGAAGGGGCCGGGAAGCGGGACGGGGAGGGCCCGGCCGCCGTGGTCGGCACGGGCTGGAACAGCGGCAGGTCCGTGCCGGGCTGCGGGTTCTCCTCAAACGCGTCCTCAGCGGACTCGTACCGATATACCATGTCGCCCAGAGTAGGGTCCATTGCCCCTTTAGGGGCTAATAACGGGAAATACTGCCTGCGGCGCGTCGGGCGGCGACGCTGGCCGACGACGCACCCGGTCCGGGCCGGTGGAAGAATGCCCCGGTGACCGGCGACCACTACTTCACCGCGGAGCCCAGCGCCCCGGCCCGTCCCCGCGAGGTGGAGTTCCACGTCGCCGGGCGCGACTACGCGCTCGCCTCCGCCAGCGGGGTCTTCTCCGCCACCCGGCTCGACCCCGGCACCGCCGTCCTGCTGCGCAAGGCCGACCTGCCGACCGCCGCCACCGGTGGCCACCTGCTCGACATCGGCTCCGGGTTCGGCCCGATCAGCTGCGTGCTGGCCGACCTCGCGCCGACCGCCACCGTCTGGGCGGTCGACGTCAACGAGCGGGCCCGCGCGCTGACCGCCGCGAACGCCGCCCGGATCGACACCGGCGACCGGGTCCACGCGGTCGCCCCCGACGAGGTGCCGGCCGACGTCACCTTCACCCAGATCTGGTCCAACCCGCCGATCCACATCGGCAAGCCCGAACTGCACGGGCTGCTGCGCCGCTGGCTGCCCCGGCTCACCCCGGACGGCGTCGGCTGGCTGGTGGTGGCCCGGCACCTCGGCGGCGACTCGCTGCACCGCTGGCTGATCGACGAGGGCTTCACGGTGACCCGGCACGCCAGCCAGAAGGGCTACCGGGTGCTGCGGGTCACCCGGTAATCCGGTGTCGCCCGGCCCCGCGCCTCGGGCAGGATGCCGGCGTGGGATACGTGGACGTGGCAGCGGTAGGGCACATCCTCCCGGACGGTCGGGAACTCTTCGCCGACGTGTCGTTCCGGGTCGGTGAGGGGGCCAAGGTCGCCCTGGTCGGGCCGAACGGCGCCGGCAAGACGACGCTGCTGAGGATGGTCGCCGGTGACCTGCCGGTGCGCACCGGCGCGGTCGCGCGGGCCGGTGGGCTCGGCGTGATGCGGCAGTTCATCGGCATGATCGGCGACGAGTCGACGCTGGCCGACCTGGCCCTGTCGCTGGCCCCACCGGCGTTGCGTGACGCCGGCCGCCGGCTCGTCGACACCGAACAGGCCATGCGCGCGGCCGAACTGCGCGGCAAGTACAGCACCGCCGCCGGCAAGGCCCAGCTGGCGTACGCGGACGCGCTGGCCGCCTGGGGCGAGGCCGGCGGGTACGACGCCGAGGTGCTCTTCGACACCGTCACCACCACGGTGCTCGACCTGCCCTGGGACGCGTCCCGGGACCGTCCGGTGCGGACCCTGTCCGGGGGGCAGCAGAAGCGCTTCGCCCTGGAGCTGCTGTTGCGTGGCACCGACGAGGTGCTGCTGCTGGACGAGCCGGACAACTTCCTCGACGTGCCCGGCAAACGCTGGCTGGAGCAGCGGCTGCGCGAGTCCACCAAGTCGGTGCTGTACGTCTCGCACGACCGGGAGCTGCTGGCCCGTACCGCCGACCGGGTGGTCGCCGTCGAGGGCGGCAGCGCCTGGGTGCACCCGGGCGGCTTCGCCAGCTGGCACGAGGCGCGCACGGCCCGGCACGCCCGGCTCGACGAACTGCGCCGCCGCTGGGACGAGGAGCACCAGAAGCTGCGGGAGCTGATGCTGATGTACAAGCAGAAGGCCGCGTACAACGACGGGCTCGCCTCCCGCTACCAGGCGGCGCAGACCCGGCTGCGCAAGTTCGAGGAGGCCGGGCCGCCGCCCGTACCGCCGAAGGACCAGGACATCCGGATGCAGCTCGCCGGCGGGCGGACCGGCAAGCGCGCGGTGATCTGCGAGCAGGTGGAGCTGGACGGCCTGACCTACCCCTTCGACCTGGAGCTGTGGTACGGCGACCGGGTGGCGGTGCTCGGTGCCAACGGCACCGGCAAGTCGCACTTCCTGCGCCTGCTGGCCCGGGGCGGCACCGATCCCGACCCGGCCAACGGCCCGGTCGACGGGGCCGCCGCGCTGGCCCCGGTGGCGCACGGCGGGGTGGTCCGGTTGGGCGCCCGGGTCCGCCCGGGGCACTTCTCGCAGACCCACGACCGGCCGGAGCTGATGGCGAAGACCCTGGTCGAGGCGCTGTGGCGGGGTGACGAGCACCGGGCCGGGATGGACCGGCACGCGGCGATGGCGGCGCTGAGCCGCTACGAGCTGGCCGGCCAGGGTGACCAACGCTTCGGCACCCTGTCCGGCGGTCAGCAGGCCCGGTTCCTGGTGCTGCTGCTGGAGCTGTCGGGGGCCACCCTGCTGCTGCTCGACGAGCCGACCGACAACCTCGACCTGGCCTCGGCCGAGGCGTTGGAGGCGGGGCTGACCGCGTTCGCCGGGACGGTGGTCGCGGTCACCCACGACCGCTGGTTCACCCGCTCGTTCGACCGGTTCGTGCTGTTCCGGGGCGACGGGGACGTGGTGGAGACCCCGGAGCCGGTCTGGGACGTGGGCTGACCGCCGACCTGCGCGAGCCGTGAGGTGCCGACCCCGCTCGGTCATCGGGCGGGGTCGTCGCCGGTCGGGGCCGGTCCGGGCGGCATAGGGTGGATCTCGTGACTGAGATGACCTACCGCCGGCTGGGCGACTCCGGGCTCGTGGTGTCCGTGGTCGGTGTCGGCTGCAACAACTTCGGCCGCAAGCTCGACATCGACGGCACCCGGGCGGTGGTCGACGCCGCGCTCGACGCCGGGATCACCTTCTTCGACACCGCCGACATCTACGGCGAACCCCCGGGCGGCTCCGAGGAACTGCTCGGGCAGGCCCTCAAGGGCCGCCGGGACGACGTGGTGCTGGCCACCAAGTTCGGCATGTCGATGGGCGGGCGCAACGGCCGCGACTTCGGGGTGCGCGGGTCCCGGCGGTACGTGATGCGGGCCGTCGAGGCGTCGCTGCGTCGGCTCGGCACCGACCACATCGACCTGTACCAGCTGCACGAACCCGACCCGGACACCCCGATCGACGAGACGCTCGCCGCGCTGGACGACCTGGTCCGCGCCGGCAAGGTGCGATACCTGGGCAACTCCAACTTCTCGGGCTGGCAGATCGCCGACGCCGACTGGGCGGCGAAGACCCGGGGGCTGGCCCGGTTCGTCAGCGCGCAGAACCACTACAACCTGCTCCACCGGGACGCCGAGGTCGAGATCATTCCGGCCTGCGAGCGCTTCGGCCTGGGTCTGCTGCCGTTCTTCCCGCTGGCCAACGGGCTGCTCACCGGCAAGTACCAGCGGGACACCGCCCCGCCCGCCGGCAGCCGCCTCTCCGGCGGCGGCCGGTACGCCGAGCGGCTGGCCGCCGCCCGCTGGGACACCATCGAGGCGCTGGAGGGGTACGCGGCGCAGCGGGGGCTGACCCTGCTCCAGGTCGCCATCGGTGGGCTGGCCGCCCGACCGGCGGTGGCCTCCGTCATCGCCGGTGCCACCACGCCCGAGCAGGTACGCGCGAACGCCGCCGCCGGCACCTGGCAGCCCACCGACGACGACCTGGACGCCCTGGACGCCCTGCTCTGACCGGTCGGTCCGGCCCGACCTGGCGCAGACCCCGCCCCACCCGGGCGGACCTTGCGGCTATGTGATCGGGCCCGGACACCGCTGAGGTGTCCGGGCCCGATTCGGTGACCCCCGGGGCGGGTGCCCCGGCCTGGCCCGTCAGCCGCCCAGGCCGACCGGGGGGTCCGCGGGCCCGGGGTGGACCCGGCGGCGACGCCACCACAGCAGCGCCACCCCCGCGACGGCGACCACCGCCAGCCCGCCGGCCAGCCACGACCACCGTCCGACCCCGTCCGCCTCCGCCCCGGTCTCAGGGCGGGCGGCGGCAGCCGGTGGCGGCGACTGGGCCACCCGGGCCTGCACCTGCGCCGTCGCCGTGCTCTGGTACGGGGCGGGGGCGCTGACCGTCACCCGCCAGTCGCCGGGGGAGAGCAGCGGGCCGCTGCTGTAGAAGCCCTGTCCCTCCCCGGCCGGGGCGATCTGCACCGGCCCGGCCGTCCGGCCACCCTCGCCCTCGGCGGTCAGGGTGAGCCGTACCGGTTGGTCCAGCCGGTGTCCGTCGGCGTACACGGCCATCACGGTGACCCCGCCGGCGCCGTCACCGGCCACCGTCAGCTTGACCTTCCCGCCGTGCGCTGCCGCCGGGCCCGCCGGCAGCGCCACCAGGCCCGCCACGACCAGCGCGGCGGCGAGAACTCTGCAGGTACGCATCGGCGTCTCCCTCGCTATGTGGAGGGGCCGCCCCCACCGTCGGTGTCGACGGTGGGAGCGGCCCCGGTGGTGGTGTTACAGCGAACCGCCCTCGGCGATCCGGGTGGGATCGGCACCGAGCCGGCCGGCCCCGTCGACCGACTTGTTGTTGTTCGCCTTGACGCCGGCCTTGGTGGCCGCGCCACCGAGTCGGACGATCATGGCGTCGGCGTCGCGGACCAGCACGTCCCGGACGTCGGTGTCAGTCACCAGTGCGGCATCGTTGGCCAACGCCTTGAAGGCGGTCAACTGCTGCACCGCCCGCTTGTCGTTGCCCGCCGCCTCGGACTCCCGCACCGCGTCCAGCTTGTTGGACAGCTGACGGTGCGCCTTGGTGGAGAGTCGTCCGGTCGCCTTGAACCGGTCCAGCAGGTTCTGCATGTCCCGGAACGAGGTGGTGACGAAGAACCGGACCGTCGAGGTGGTGGAGTTGCCCGCCTTGTCGGTCGCGGTCACCGTCAGCTCGTGCAGGCCGAGCGGTAGCTCGTACAGCGCTTGCAGGGTGCCGCTGGCGTACGCCCGACCGTCCAGCACGCCGGAGGTCGTCTTGATGCCGGAGGTCGGGTCGACCGCCTGCCACGAGATCCGGACGTCCTGGCTGTCACCGTAGAGCTGGCCGTCGGCGATGCCGGAGACCAGCAGCGTCGGCTTGGTGCCGTCGATCTTCACGACCGCCGACTTCAGCGACTCGACGTTGCCGGCGGCGTCGGTGGCCCGGTACAGCAGCTCGTGCGTGCCGTCCCCGGTCACCTCGACCGGCGTGGTGTACGCCGTCCAGGCGCCACCGTCGAGCGACCACTCCAGCTTCTTCACCCCGGAACCGGCGTCGGTGGAGGTGATCACCACCGGGACGGTGCCGTTGTGCCAGCCGTCGTCGTTCGCCGGGGCGAACGCCGCCGAGCTGACCGGCGCGGTGGCGTCGATCTTCACGGCGACCTTCTTCGTCGCCTCCACGTTGCCGGCCGCGTCCGTCGACCGGAACCGCACCTCGTGCGTGCCGTCCCCGGTGACCTGCACCGGCGCGGTGTACGCGGTCCACGTGGTGGCCCCGTCGAGCTGGTACTCGGTGCTCGCCACCCCGCTACCGCCGGCCTCGTCGGCAGCCGCCAGCGTCACGGTGACCGGGCCGGTGTGCCAACCCTCGGTCGGGGTGCCGGAGACGGTGGCCGTGGTCACCGGGGCGGTCGTGTCGGCCGCCTTGGTGGAGAGCCGGAAGTAGTCGAACGAGGCCGTCTTCGAGGTGGCCGCGTTCGCACCGAGGGTGAACAGACCGATCTTCGGGGTGGCCCCGACGGCGGCGTTGGTCACCGTTTCGAACGTCGTCCACTCCTGCCCGTCGGCCGAGTAGGACGCGGTGAAGGTGTCACCGGCCCGGGCCAGCCGCAGGTGCCACACCCCCGAGGTCAGGTTGGAGACCTGGGGCTGCGGGTTCTGCGTCACCCCGGCGAGTTCGCCACGGAACTCGATCCGCCGGGAGGGCGTCTGCCCGGCCTGGTTGTCCACGATGAAGTCCAACTTGACGTAGTTGTCGTCGTCGGCGTGGACGATCAGACCGGCCTGCTGGTACTGCTCGGCCAGGGCACTGCCGTCGACCTTCGTCTCCAGGGTCCAGTCGCCGCTCGGCGCGGTCTGGAGGATGAAGTTCGTCGGCCCGGTGTTACCGGTGCCGTAGATGTCACCCTTCGGCACGTCGATCTTCAGCGCGCCGTCGGTCACCCGGTAGGCGGCCGGGTCCTCCCGCAGCACCGCGTTCCACCGGCACTTGTCGAGCGTGGTGCCGGTGAACTCGTCCGACGGGCTGACCGGGCCGGCCGGAGCATCCGGCGAGACCAGGAACGAGTCGAACACCGCGTCCACCACCGGTGCGGTGGTGCCGCCGTTGAGGGCGAGCAGGCCGATCCGCGGGTTGGTGATGCCGGCGAGCGCGGCGGACCGGCCGACCGGGGTGAACGTCGCACCGTCGGTGGAGAACTGTGCGGTCAGGTTGGTGCCGTCGCTGATCAGCCGCAGCCAGATGGTGTCACCGGCGGGTGCGGCCACGGCGTCGGCCGCGTCGTTGCGGGGCGTCGCCGCGGTCTCCCGGATGAACTCCACCTTGCGGGAACCGCCGTAGAGCAGATCCACCTTGGCGTAGTTGTCGTCGTCGCCGTAGATCAGCAGGCCGGCCTGCTGGTAGTCGGCGGTGACGGGCACGGTGACCTTGGTGGTGGCCTGCCAGGCCCCGCTGGGCGCGGGCTGGAGCACCAGGTTGGTCGCGTCGTTACGGGTGCCGTACAGGTCACCCGAGGCGGTGGGCAGTCGCAGCGCCCCGCCGGAGACCGAGTAGAGCTGGTTCTCCCGGACCACCGACCAGCGGTCCTTGTCGAGGCTGTTGCCGAGGAACTCGTCCGACCGCGCGCCGAGGCACGAGTTGGTCGGCGCGTCCACCTTGACCGGAACGGTCGCGTAGGACTTGGCGCCCCGCTTGTCCGTCACCGTCAGGGTGGCGGTGAAGGTGCCCGGGGTGGTGTAGGTGTGGGTGGCGTTCAGGGTGGTCGCCGTCCCGCCGTCACCGAAGTCCCAGGCGTACGTCAGCGGGGTGTCGCCCTCGGTGTCGGTGGCCGTGCCGGTGAAGGCGACGGTGACCGGCGCGGTGCCGGTCGCCGGGTTGGCGGTGGCCGTCACCTGCGGCGGAGCGTTGTCGGTGACGCCCCGACCGATGAAGTCCATCCAGTTGACGTTGAACAGCGAACCGGTGCCACCGGCCGGGTCCTTGGCGACGAAGTACAGCACGCCCTCGGCCGCGGCGGTCACCGGCGCGGTCACGTCGACGAACTGCTGCCAACCGCCCGTGGTGGGCACGGTGGCCGTGGCGACCACTGGGCCGTCGACGGCACCGGCGTGCACGTCGATCCGTCCACCCTGCACCTCGGAGGCCGCCCGGAACCGGATCTGGTCGACACCGGTCAGGTTGGCCGGGTCGAGCGACCACCAGTCGCCGTCCTCGATGAAGCCGATGTTCTGGCCGCCCCCGGCGGGGTCGGTGGTGGTCTCCTTCTGCACGCCCGGGTCACCGCCGCCGGTGCTGCCCGGGGCACGACCGGTGGCCGTGAAGTACTCGGCCTGCTTGCGCTTGGGCTGGAGGATCTCGATCGCCCGACCGGTCAGCGGGCCGGCGCCGCCGGTGCCGCCGTCGTCGGTGTAGGTGGCCTCGAAGACTGCGAAGACGTTCGCCTCCGCGCCGTGGCCGGACGCCAGCGAGGTCTGCACGGTGCCGGTGCAGCCGGTGTGCTGCTCCAGCGGGTGGGCGTGCTCGTCGTGGCCGAGCAGCACCTGCAGCTGCACCCGGTCACAGTCGACGGTGCCGTCCTCCGGGTCGGTCACCTTGATCGTGTACTTGACCTGGTCGCCCCACTCGAAGAAGCCGCCGCTGGGCGGGAACTCGATGGTCACCGTCGGGGCGGTGTTGCCGACCGTCACCGGCACGTTCGCCACCGCGGAACGGCCCTTGGGGTTGGTCACGGTGAGCTGTGCGGTGTAGTCGCCGGCCGCGGTGTAGGTGTGGGTGGGGTTCGCCTCGGTGGAGGTCTGCCCGTCGCCGAACTTCCACGCGTAGGTCAGCGTGCCACCGTCCGGGTCACGGGAACCGGCGCTGGAGAAGTTCACGGTCAGCGGTGCGGCCCCGGAGGTGGGGTCGGCGCTGGCCTCGGCGATCGGCGCGCGGTCACCGGCGGTGTAGTCGATCCGGTAGACCCCGGAGTCGTCGTTGTTACCGCCGAAGCCGGTGCCCCACTCGATCAGGTAGAGCGCGCCGTCCGGACCGAACTCGAAGTCCATCGGGCGGACCATGGACATGCCGGTGAGCAGCTGGTTGATGTCGATCAGCGACTTGCCGTCCGCGCTGACCTGCATCGTGTACATCTTCGACTGGTTCCACTCGCCGAGGAGCGCCTTGCCGTCGTAGTACGCCGGCCACTTGCGGCTCGACGTGTTGTCGGCGTCGTAGCGGTAGACCGGGCCGCCCATCGGGGCGCCGCCGCCGCCGATCTCGGGGAAGCGCGGGTCGCCCGCGTAGCCGTAGTCCACGGTCGCCGCGATGGCCGGCGGCAGGGTGGTCAGGCCGGTGTTGTTGGGCGAGTCGTTCACCGGCGCGGCGCAGTCGAACTTCGCCCCGCTCGGCCCGGACGGGAAGGTGTAGTCGTTGTACGCCTTGTTGTTGCCGGTGCAGTACGGCCAGCCGTAGTTGCCGGCGGTGGCGACGATGTTCCACTCCACCAGGCCCTCGGGGCCGCGGTTCGGGTTGGCCGCCGAGGCGTCCGGCCCGTAGTCGGCGACGTAGAGGGTGTCGGTCTTCTGGTCGACGCCGATCCGGAACGGGTTACGGAAGCCCATGCCGAAGATCTCGGGACGGGTCTTCGCGGTGCCCGGGGCGAACAGGTTCCCCGCCGGGACCGTGTAGGTGCCGTCGTCCTCGGGGTGGATCCGGATCACCTTGCCGCGCAGGTCGTTGGTGTTGCCGGCGCTGCGCTGCGCGTCGTAGTCCTGCCGGCCGGCCCGCTCGTCGATCGGGGTGAACGCGCTCGACTCGAACGGGTTGGTGTTGTCGCCGGTGGCCAGGTAGAGGTTGCCCTGCGAGTCGAAGGTCATGCTGCCGCCGGCGTGGCAGCAGGTGTTGCGCTGGGTGTCGACCTGGAGGACGACCTTCTCGGTGGCCTTGTCGATGGTGTCACCGTTGACGGTGAACCGGGACAGGTAGTTGCGGGGGCCACCACCGGCCGGCGCGTAGTACAGGTAGATCCACTTGTTGGTGGCGAAGTCCGGGTCGAGGCGGAGACCGAGCAGGCCGTCCTCGTTGCCGGTGAAGACGTCCAGCCGGACGGCGGTGACCGTGTTGCCGGTGTCCGGCTTCACGATCTGCACCCGGCCGTCCCGCTCGGCGTAGAACACCCGGCCGTCCGGAGCGATGTCCAGCTCCATCGGGTTGTTGGTGTTGCTGTCGAGGGTGACCTTCTCGAAGTTCGCGGTCTTCGAGGCGCCGCAGTCGGCGTTCTCGACCCCGGCCGCGGTACGGATGCCGCCGAGCAGGTGGGAGAGGAACTCCGGCTCGGTGTACGACGCCTGGGTGTGGCCGCCGCCGGTGTACCAGGACCGGCCGCCGTCGTAGTCCTGGCACCAGGCGGTGGGGTGGTCGGCGCCCATCGCGCCGGCGCCCGGGCTGTAGGACTTCTCGTCCAGGCTGGCCAGCACGTGCACCTTGGCGCGCGGGTTGGTGCGGAAGTTGTACCACTCGTCGAACCGGGACCACTTGTCCGGCAGGTCGGCGGTCGACGGGTGCGCGTGGTCCTCGACCTTGACGGTGGCCTGCTGGTTGGCCGGGTGGCCGGAGAAGTACGCGCCGACCAGGTTGCCGTACCAGGCCCAGTCGTATTCGGTGTCCGAGGCGGCGTGCACGCCGGCGTAGCCGCCGCCGGCCTTGATGTAACGCTCGAACGCGGCCTGTTGGGTGCTGTCGAGCACGTCACCGGTGGTGGAGAGCCAGATCACCGCCTGGTACTTGGCCAGGTTGGTGTCGTTGAAGGCGGCCCCGTCCTCGGTGGTGTCGACGGTGAACCCGTTGTCGGTGCCGAGCTTCTGGATCGCGGTGATGCCGGCCGGGATGGCGTCGTGCCGGAACCCGGCGGTCTTGGAGAAGACCAGGACCGAGAACGGTTCGGCGGCGGCTGCCGCCGCCGGTGCGGGTGCCGGTGCGGCCTGTGGCAGGGCTGCCGCCGCGGGAGCGGCCTGGGCGGCGGTGCCGCCGATCAGGCCGCTGGCGAGTAGGGAGAGGGCCAGTAGACCGGCACCCAGTGGGCCGCGACGGGCGCGGCGATGGCGGGATGGAGACACTCCATGCTCCTTTTGTCCGAGCTGGACAGTGGTGGGGGCATGGGGACGACTCGCCGCAGACCGTCCCCGGTCGGATGGGTGCGGGCCCGCCGAGGTCCGCATCGGTGGCGATCAGGTGTCGACCTCGTCGAGGCCGCGCACCGGAATAATGTCGATCGGTTGAACAAATTAGCGCCGCTGGATTGGTTTCCGGCAAGGCATGAGCATGTAACGATTCGGTATCGTCGACTCGCTTTTCCGGCTTATGTGGAGAGAGGGGGCAAAGGGCAGGGATTGACATGCTTGGATCAAGGTAACACCCCTTGGCGGATCAGCGGATCTGTCGTACGGTCACAGGCACGTGACCCACGGGAGCCCGGTACACCGGGCTGAGAGGGGGGCTGAGAGCCCCCGACCGTCGAACCTGATCCGGATAATGCCGGCGCAGGGAGGAGAGTTGACGTGCCGTCCCTCGGCCGACTGCATCTGATCACCGACACCCGACCCGGGTGCGACCCGCTCGCCGTCCTGCGGGCCGCCCTCCCGGTAGCCCGCGCCGAGCTGGTCGTCCAGGTCCGGGTCACCGACGGGACCACCGACCGGCAGGCGTACGACCTGGCCCGGCGGGTGCGCGCGCTCTGTGCGCCGTACGGGGCGACCTGCCTGGTCAACGACCGGCTGCACGTCGCCCTCGCGGTGCACGCCGACGGCGGCCACGTCGGCGCGGACGACCTGCCCGTCGCGGCGGCCCGTCGGGTCCTCGGCGTCGATGCCGTGCTCGGCGCGACCGCCCGGGAACCCGGGGCCGCCGGCAGGGCGGTCGCCGCCGGGGCCAGCTACCTGGGCGTCGGCCCGTGCCACCGCACCACCACCAAGGCCGGCCTGCCCGACCCGATCGGCCCGGCCGGGATCCGCGCCGTCGCCGAGGCCGTCGCCGTACCGGTGATCGCCATCGGCGGGGTCACCGTCGCGACGGTGCCGGCGCTGCGGGCCGCCGGGGCGTACGGGGTGGCGGTGGTCGGGGCGCTCTCCACCGCCGCCGACCCGGGCCGGGCCACCGCCGAGCTGATCGCGGCGCTGACGTGCTGACCCGGCCCGACGTCGCCATCGTGGGCGCGGGGCCGGTCGGGTTGGCGATCGCCTGGCGCTGCGCCACCCGGGGCCTGCGGGTGGCCGTGCACGATCCGGCCCCCGGCTCCGGCGCGTCCCGGGTCGCCGCCGGGATGCTCGCCCCGGTCGCCGAGGCGTACTTCGGGGAGCGGGAGCTGACCGGGCTGCTCACCGCGTCCGCCGCCCGCTGGCCGGATTTCGCCGCCGCGCTGGCCGCCGCCACCGGCAGGGAGTTCGGCTACCGCACCGACGGCACCCTCGTCGTCGGGCTGACCGGGGACGACCTGGCCGAGGCGCGCCGGCTCTGGTCGTACCAGCAGGGGCTGGGACTGCCGATCAGCGCGTTGCGCCCGTCGCAGTTGCGGGACCGCGAACCGGCGCTGACCCCCCGGCTGCGCGGCGGCGCGGTCGCCCCCGGCGACCACCAGGTCGACCCGCGCCGGCTGGTCGACGCGCTGCGGGTCGCCGCCGAACGGGCCGGCGTGACCCTGGTCCCCGGCCCGGTGACCCGGCTGGCCGAACTGGCCGCGCCGGTCGTCGTGGTCGCCGCCGGCTGCGGCGCCGCCGCGCTGACCGGGCTGCCGGTCCGCCCGGTCAAGGGCCAGGTGCTGCGGCTGCGCGCGCCCGACCACCGCCCGCCCGGCTTCCGCCACGTCATCCGGGGGTACGCCGACGGCGAGTCGGTCTATCTGGTCCCCCGCGACAGCGGCGAGGTGGTGGTCGGGGCGACCGTCGAGGAGCGCGCCGACACCGAGGTGACCGCCGGGGCGGTGCTGCGCCTGCTCCGCGCCGCCGTCGACCTGGTCCCCGAACTCGCCGAGTACGCGCTGGTGGAGGCGACCGCCGGGCTGCGCCCCGGCACCCCGGACAACGCGCCGATCCTCGGGCCGCTGCCCGGCCGCCCCGGCGTGCTCGCCGCCACCGGCCACCACCGGCACGGCATCGTGCTCACCCCGGTCACCGCCGACCTGATCACCGACCTGATCGTCACCGGCGAGCCGGACCCGCTGCTCACCCCCTTCACCGCCGACCGGTTCCACTGAGGAGGAAGACGTGCGACTGATCGTCAACGGCGTCGGACGCGAGCTGGCCGGCGGCACGACCGTCGCGGACCTCGTCGCCGCGGTCACCGAGCAGCGGCGCGGCCTCGCGGTCGCGGTCAACGGCGAGGTGGTCCCCCGGGGCGGCTGGCCGGCCACCGTGCTGTGCGACGGCGACCGGGTCGAGGTGCTCAGCGCCGCCCAGGGCGGGTGAGCGGGATGTCCCTCACCATCGCCGACCGGACCTTCACCTCCCGGCTCGTCCTCGGCACCGGCGGCGCGGCCAACCTGCACGTGCTGGAGCAGGCGATCCGGGCCTCCGGCACCGAACTGGTCACCCTCGCCCTGCGCCGGGTCGACACCGCCCCCGGCACCGCCGGGGGACTGCTCGACCTGCTCGACCGGTGCGCGGTGCGGCTGCTGCCCAACACCGCCGGCTGCTACACCGCCGGGGAGGCGGTCAAGGTGGCCCGGCTGGCCCGGGAGGCGTTCGACACCGACTGGGTCAAGCTGGAGGTGATCGGTGACGAACGCACCCTGCTCCCCGACGGGGTGGAGCTGCTGCGGGCGGCCGAGGAACTCGTCGCCGACGGCTTCGTCGTGCTGCCGTACACCTCGGACGACCCGGTGCTGGCCCGCCGGCTGGCCGACGTCGGCTGCGCGGCGGTGATGCCGGCCGGCGCGCCGATCGGCTCCGGCCTGGGTGTGAGCAACCCGCACCACATCCGGTTGATCCGGCAGAGCGTCGACGTGCCGGTGATCCTCGACGCCGGGATCGGCACCGCCTCCGACGCGGCGCTCGCCATGGAGCTGGGCTGCGACGGGGTGCTGCTGGCCAGCGCCGTCACCCGGGCCGCCGATCCGACGGCGATGGCCACCGCCATGCGGTACGGCGTGCAGGCCGGGCGGCTCGCGTACACCGCCGGTCGGATTCCCCGCCGCTTCCACGCCCTCGCCTCCACCCCCGACGACGGAAGACCCGAGCTGTGACCCGCCCCGCCGCCCCACCCCTCCTCCGGCCGGACGGGGTGGTGCTGCTGACGGACCGGCGGGCGACGCGGGGGGAACTCGTCGACGTCGTCGCCGGGGCGGCCCGCGGTGGCGTGCGGTGGGTGGTGCTGCGGGAGAAGGACCTGCCCCGCGCCGAGCGGGCCGCACTCGCCGTCGCGCTGCGGGCCGCCCTGGCTGACACCGGCGGCGGCCTGATCGTCGCCGGTCCCGACCCGCTCGACGGGGACGCCGTCCACCTGCCCGCCGCCGGGCCGTACCCGCCGCCGGCCGTCGGGCTGGTCGGCCGGTCCTGCCACGACGCGGCGGAGCTGGCCCGACTGACCACCGAGGACTACGTGACGCTCTCGCCGGTCTGGCCCACCCGCAGCAAGCCCGGCTACGGCCCACCCCTGCGCCCGGACGGGCTGCGCGACCTGATCCGGCGCAGCCCGGTGCCCGTGCTCGCCCTGGGCGGCGTCGAGACCCCCGACCAGGTGACGGCGTGTGCCGAGGCGGGCGCGGTCGGGGTGGCGGTGCTCGGCGCGATCATGCGGGCCGCCGACCCGACCGCCATCGCGGCGGCCCTCACCAGCGCCTTCCCCCCACGCCGACCGGCCGGCCCGCCACCGACCGCCCCTGCCCCGGCAACCCCACCCGCCGGTACGGACGTCACCGGCACGGAGCCGTGGCCGACCGTGCCCACGCAGGGATCAGGCCTGACCGCCCCGAGTGGGCGCGGTCGGCCGCAGCCTTCGACCCCCCGCACGACGGACCGCATCCCGGTCGGCGGGGCGTGGCCCGAGGAGACGACATGACGCCCACGACGGTGCTCACCATCGCCGGTTCCGACTCCGGCGGCGGCGCCGGCATCCAGGCCGACCTGAAGGTCTTCGCCGCCCTCGGCGCGTACGGCACGAGTGTGCTCACCGCCGTCACCGCGCAGAACACCCGGGGGGTGGACGCCGTGCTGCCGCTGCCCCCGCGCACCGTCACCGAACAGCTCGACAGCGTGCTCACCGACTTCGCGGTCCGCGCGGTGAAGACCGGGATGCTCGGCACCCCGGCGGTCGCCGACGCGGTGGCCGAGGCGGCGAAGGCGGGTCGGCTGCCGCACCTCGTCGTCGACCCGGTGCTCGTCGCCACCAGCGGACACCGGCTCGGGGTGGTGGCGGCGGTCGAGCGGCTGCTGCCGTACGCCCGGGTGGCGACGCCGAACTGCGCGGAGGCCGCCGCCCTCACCGGACGCCCGGTGACCACGGTCGAGGAGATGGTCGCCGCGGCGCAGGCGCTGGCGGCCGGCGGCCCGGAGTTCGTGGTGGTCACCGGCGGTGACGTCGACGCGGCCGGCGAGTCGGTCGACGTGCTGGCCGGCGGCACGACGACCACCCTGCTCCGCGCGCCCCGGGTGGACACCCGGCACAGCCACGGCACCGGCTGCTCGTTCTCGGCGGCGATCGCCGTGCGGCTGGCGGCCGGCGACCCGGTGCCCGTCGCGGTCGCCACCGCCAAGGAATACGTGACCCGCGCGCTGACCGGCGCGCGGGGTTGGGAACTGGGCGCGGGACGCGGCCCGTTGGACCACTTCGGCTGGTCCCGTTGACCATCAGGGAGGCTGTCATGCAGGCACGTCGCAAGGTCTACGTCGAGGGGCCCCGGCCGGACGTCCGGGTGCCGTTCGCCGAGGTGGAGTTGAGCGGGGACAACCCGCCGGTCCGTCTCTACGACACGTCCGGCCCCGGCTCGGACCCGGAGGTGGGACTGCCGCCGCTACGCGGACCGTGGATCGCCGAGCGGGGCGGCGTCGCTCCGGTCCGGGGCGCCGGCACCCCCCTGGCCGGCGTCGACTCCCAACGCCCCACCCAGCTCTGGTACGCCCGCGCCGGGGTGGTCACCCCGGAGATGGAGTTCGTGGCGATCCGGGAGGGCCTGCCGCCGGAGGTCGTCCGCGACGAGATCGCCGCCGGGCGCGCGGTGCTGCCGCTCAACGTCAACCACCCCGAGTGTGAGCCGGCGATCATCGGCAAGGCGTTCCTGGTGAAGGTGAACGCCAACATCGGCACCTCGGCGGTGACCTCGTCCGTCGCCGAGGAGGTGGAGAAGCTGACCTGGGCCACCCGGTGGGGCGCGGACACCGTGATGGACCTGTCGACCGGCAAGCGCATCCACGAGACCCGGGAGGCGATCGTGCGCAACTCGCCGGTGCCGATCGGCACCGTGCCGATCTACCAGGCGCTGGAGAAGGTGGGCGGCGACCCGGTGAAGCTGAGCTGGGAGGTGTTCCGCCAGACCGTCATCGAGCAGGCCGAGCAGGGCGTCGACTACATGACGGTGCACGCGGGGGTGCTGCTGCCGTACGTGCCGCTGGCGGTGGACCGGGTCACCGGGATCGTCTCCCGGGGCGGCTCGATCATGGCGGCCTGGTGCCTGGCGCACCACGAGGAGAACTTCCTCTACACCAACTTCCGTGAGCTGTGCGCGATCCTCGCCCGCTACGACGTGACGTTCTCCCTCGGCGACGGGCTGCGGCCCGGCTCGATCGCCGACGCCAACGACGAGGCGCAGTTCGCCGAGCTACGCACCCTCGGTGAACTGACCCGGATCGCCTGGGAGTACGACGTGCAGGTGATGATCGAGGGCCCCGGCCACGTGCCGATGCACAAGATCAAGGAGAACGTGGACCTCCAGCAGGAGTGGTGCCACGAGGCCCCGTTCTACACCCTCGGCCCGCTGACCACCGACATCGCGCCCGCGTACGACCACATCACCTCGGCGATCGGGGCCGCGATGATCGGCATGTTCGGCACCGCGATGCTGTGTTACGTCACCCCGAAGGAGCACCTCGGCCTGCCCGACCGGGACGACGTGAAGGCCGGCGTGATCGCGTACAAGATCGCGGCGCACGCGGCCGACCTGGCCAAGGGGCACCCCGGTGCGCAGGCGTGGGACGACGCGCTGTCGAAGGCGCGGTTCGAGTTCCGCTGGGAGGATCAGTTCAACCTGTCGCTGGACCCGGAGACCGCCCGCGCCTACCACGACGCGACGCTCCCGGCGGAGCCGGCGAAGACCGCCCACTTCTGCTCCATGTGCGGCCCGAAGTTCTGCTCCATGAAGATCACCCAGGAACTCAAGGAGTACGCCGCCCAGGGCATGCAGAACAAGTCAGCCGAATTCCGCTCCACCGGCAACCGCGTCTACCTCCCCCTAGCCTGACCCTGACCCCGCCCCGCTCCGGCTCTGCCCCCGCCCCGGCCCCCCGCTCTGCTCCACTCCCGCTCCGCCCCGGTGATCAAGAGGTTTGCGTCACGGGACGGCCGGAATCTGACGTGGACCTCTTGATCACCAGGGCGGGCGACGGGCGGGGGAGGGAGGGGAGGGGTGGGGGTTAGTCGCGGTGGTGGCGGCCGCTGGTACGTAGGGAACGTCGGCCGCTCTCCCGTTCCGGTTCGTTGTCGGCCAGGGGCTTGCCCAGGCCGGCGACCCAGTCGACGTACTCGTCGTCGGCCGTCGCCGGCTCTGCGGTGGGAGCGGCTGCCGACTCACCCTCCGGCGGTCGGTTACGCCGGAACAACCCCCGCCGGCCCTTGGCCTTCCCGGACGGCTGCTGACCGTCGGCACCGGTCGACGCGGGGTCAGCGGAAGCGGGATCGGTGGAAGCCGGTTCGGCGGTAGTGCCGTCCACCGGTGCGGTGGTGGGGGAGCCATCCGCCTCCCAGCGGAGGCTGACTGCTCCCAGGGGTTCCGTTCGCTCGGCGGTGTCCGGTTCGGGAAACGGCAGGGAGGCCCGGGCCGGTACGGGGCGGGGAGTGTCGGCCGGGGCACCCGTACCGCTCAGGTCCGGCAGTTGGTGGCGGGGGCGTGGTGTGCGCTCGACACCGTCCGGCGAGACGTGCCGCAACCCGGCCACCGGCGGCAGCGCCCCGGCGGCCGCCGCATCGGGACGGGCGGTGCCCGGCCCGGCGGTGCCCGGACGGGTGGACTCGGTGGTGCCCGGTCCGGTGGTGACGGTCGGGGCGGGCTCGGTGACGGCCGGTTCGTTCCCCTCCGTGCTACCCACCCCGGTCGCTGGATCGGGCTCGGGTCGCCCGGTGTCGGCGACCGGAACGCCGGTGGCGGGACGGGTCCGGGTGGTCCGCTTCACCCGCGGCTTGGGTGCGGCTACGGGCTCATCCCCCGGGGGCGGTGTGGCCGCCTTCCGCTGCTTCGCGCCGATCGGTGCGCTCTCGGCCCGCGCCGACCTGGCCGGACTCGGTCCGCTCCGGCCCGGCCCGGTCGGAGCCGGGTCGGCCGAAGCCGGTTCATCCTGGGCCGGCCCGGCCAGATTCGGCCCGGCCAGATTCGGCCCGGTCGGGATCGGCCCGGTCGGGGCGGGCCAGGTGGGAGTGGGCTCGGTCGAGGTCGACCCGGTCCGGGACGGTCCGCTCGGGGGCGGGGTGACGGGGCGGGTCGTCGGCCGGTCGGTGACCGTGGCGGCGGGATCCGGCCAGTCCCAGTGGGCCGGGGTGCGCCCGGCGCCCGGCGGGTCGGGGTCGACGGTCCGGGCGGCAACGCTCAGCTCCACGGTGGCCGGCTCGTCCGAGGCGGTTCCGGTCGAGGCGGTTCCGGTCGAGGCGGTTCCGGCGGAGACGGCTTCGGTCGGGTCGGGTCGGGGCGGGGCGGGCACGGTGGGCAGCGGCGCGAGGATGTCGGTCGGCTCGATCGCCGTGTCGTCGTCGCCCGCACCGGTGGTGGGGCGGGCGGGCAGCAGCGGCCACCGCAGCAGGGTGGCGGCGACCGAGCCGAGCGCGCCGGTGGCGACCGCGATCAGCGCGCCGTAGTAGGGGGCAAGCTGGTAACGGTCCCCCGGGTCGCCCGGCCCGGCGGTCAGGTAGGCGAAGGCGAGCAGCACCGGGCCGGCCGCCCCGGCGGCCCCGCCGATCAGCGGGACGTGCCCCCGCCGGCGGGCCAGCCCGCCGGTCACCGCGCCAGCCACCAGCGCGACCACGGGCAGCAGCAGCATCGCCAGCTGCTGCGCCCGGTCCGCGCCGAGCCAGGCCGGCTCCAGCACGCCCAGGCGTACGGTGCGCAGCGGCTCGGTGGAGAGCACCCCCGGCGCGGCCGAGACGAGCGCGACCAGCCAGACCGCCCCGCCCAGCAGGGCGACGTTCCAGCCCAGCGGGGGGCGCAGCAGGACGGCCGACGCGGCACCCGCGCCGACCACCGCCCCGGCGACCGCGCAGATGCCGACCGCCCAGACCGGGTCGACGGCGCTCAGCTCGACAGCCCGCGCGGGCTGCATGCACAGCGGGGCGACGACCAGCGCGCCGAGCGCGGCGGCCCCGGAGATCGCCAGTTGCACGGGGGTGTCCTGCGGCAACCCCTCGCGGCGGACGAGCCGGCCGGTGAGGACCGCGCCGACCACCGCAGCCGTCACCGCGAACCAACCGACCCAGGCGAGCTGGGCCGGCCACCGGTTGACGTCGGGGAAATCGCCGGTGAGTCGGACGATGCCGAAGCCGTACGCGATGCCCAGCTGGCCGGCCCCGGCCAACATGCTCACCCCGAGTGCGGTGAGCAGCAGTCTGCCCCACGTCCGAAAGGCCATGTCGCGCACGTTACGGCCCGGTGCGCCCGATCGCCACTGTGGCGCGGCGCGGCCGGGACCAGCTGTTACCCAAGCGCGACCAGCGACTACTTGAGTTCCACCAGGCGGGCCAGATAGGTCGTGTCCCCGACATTGGTGAGCATGTGGACGGCACCCGGGTCCCGGTAGACCACGCCGCCGGCGGGCTCGTCGGCGTCGATCCGGGTCCCGTCGATCGTCTGCACCACGTTCTTGGCACCCTCGATCGCCACCACCAGGTACGGGTGGTCGTGCCGGTGCAGCGGCTGCCGCTCGCCCGGGGCCAGCCGGATGTGCCAGACCCGGACCCGGTCGTTCTCGTAGACGATCTCCTGGCCGACCGGGCCGAGTTCGAGGTCGTGGGTCACGTCGGTCATCGGGTTCCGTCCAGTTGGGGGAGCACCTCGGCGGCGATGAGCTCCAGGTGGTCGAGGTCGTCGAGGTCGATCAGCCGCAGGTGGACCCGGGTGGCCCCGATCGCCGCGAACTCGCCGATCCGGTCGACCAGTTGGGCGGGGGAGCCGACCACCGGGTCCTCCGGCGGCAGGGCGCTCTTGACGTGCAACGGCGCGGCCCGGAGCTGCGCCTGCGCGTCGGTACGCCCGATCGCCACCACGATCCCGGCGGAGAGCACCAGTGGCGCCCGCCCCGCCTCGGCCCGGCCGGCCCGCTCGCACGCCTCCCGTACCCGGTCGTACGCCTCGGCGGTCTCCTCGACGGACTTGAACGGCATGTTGAACTCGTCGGCGTACCGGGCGGCGAGGTCGGGGGTGCGCTTCGGGCCCCGGCCGCCGACGATCACCGGCGGGCCGGGCTGCTGGACCGGCTTGGGCAGGGCCGGGGCGTCGGCGAGCTGGTAGTGCTCCCCGGCCCAGCTGTAGGTCTCGCCGACCGGGGTACGCCACAGGCCGGTGACGATCTCCAACTGCTCGGCGAGCCGGTCGAAGCGCTCGCCGACCGGCGGGAAGGGGATGCCGTACGCGGTGTGCTCCCGCTCGTACCAGCCGGCGCCGATGCCCAGCTCGACCCGGCCGCCGCTCATCTGGTCGACCTGGGCGACCATCACGGCCAGCGGGCCGGGCAGCCGGAAGGTGGCCGAGGTGACCAGGGTGCCGAGCCGGATGCGGGAGGTCTCCCGGGCGAGCGCGGCCAGGGTCAGCCAGGCGTCGGTGGGGCCGGGCAGCCCGGGTTCGTCGCCCATCGCCCGGTAGTGGTCGGCCCGGAGGAACCCGTCGAAGCCGCCGGCCTCGCACAGTTGGGCGAACCGGAGCTGGTCGTCGTAGCTCGCGCCGCGGTGCGGCTCGGTGAAGATCGCCACCCGCATGGTCATCGTCCTTCCACCCCGGCCGCCGCCGGTGTCTCCCGCTCCATCAGCAGTTCGTGCAGGTCGGCGCTGACCCGGGCGACGTCCGCGAGGTGGGCGTTGCGGCCGAGGGTGCGGGGTCGGGGGATGTTCACCTCGACGATCTTGCGGATACGTCCCGGGCGGGGGCTGAGCACGACCACCCGGTCGGCGAGCAGCACCGCCTCGTCGATGGAGTGGGTGACGAAGACGACGGTCGCCCCGGTCTCCATGTGCACCCGTTGCAGCTCGCCGGAGAGTTCCTCCCGGGTGAGCGCGTCCAGGGCGGAGAAGGGCTCGTCCATCAGCATCACCCGGGGCTCGCCGATCAGCGACCGGCACAGCGACACCCGCTGCTGCATGCCGCCGGAGAGTTCGTGGGGCAGCCGCTTCTCGAAGCCGCCCAGGCCGGAGAGTTCCAGCAGTTGGCGGGCCCGCTGGCGGTGCTTGGCGCGGCTCCAGCCGAAGATCTCGGCCGGCAGCAGTACGTTGTCGAGCACGGTGCGCCAGGGGAGCAGGGCGGGCTTCTGGAAGAGCATCGCGACGTCCCGGCGCGGCCGGGTGATCGGGCTGCCGGCTACGGTGATCTCGCCGCCGCTGACCGGCAGCAGCCCGGCGATCATCCTGAGTAGGGTGGACTTGCCACAGCCGGAGCGGCCGAGCACGGCGACGAACTCGCCTTCGGTCACGTCGAGGTTGATCCCGCGCAGCGCCTCGACCCGCCCGGAACGGCCGTCGAACGTGCGCGACACATCGGACAGTCGGATCATCGCCGTCGGTCTCCCCTGAGTCAGCGGTCAGGAATCCGACAAGGGTATCCCCAGCGTGTCGGCTGCTCACCGTCCGGGGTGGAGTGGAGTTGTTTCCGTTCCGCAACCCGATCCGCCTGGTGTGGTGACCGTCAGTGTCTCGTACTCTGTGCCAGCGAAGAGTCCCTTCACGACGGCGGCGTCGGTGCCCCCTCACGCCGTGCCGCCGGACCGACAACCCCCTCCGGGTGAACCGCCCGGTCGGAAAGGACATGGTGCACTGATGACAAGGCTGACCCGCACGGTCGCCGCGGCCACCCTGGCCACCGCCCTCGCTCTGGTATCCGCCTGTAGTGGCGGGTCCGACTCGGCGGACGCAAAGAACGGCGACGGCAAGTCGCTGGAGAAGGTGACCTACCTCACCTCGTTCGGCAACTTCGGCCGTGACTCGTACGTCTGGGTGGCGAAGGACAAGGGCTTCTTCAAGGAGGCCGGCTTCGACGTGGAGATCAAGCCCGGTCAGGGCACCGGCGCGGTCATCCAGACCATCGTCGGCGGCCAGGCCGACTTCGGTCCGATCGACCTGACCGGTGGCCTGCTCCAGGTCGGCAACGGGGTGGCCAAGGACTTCGTGGCGGTCGCCGCGATCCAGCAGCGCACCATGGCCGCCATCGTCTCGGTCGAGGGCAAGAACATCGCCACGCCGAAGGACCTGGAGGGCAAGAAGCTCGCGGACACCCCCGGCTCCGTCGTGCGCAACCTCTTCCCGACGTACGCCCGGATGGCCGGGGTGGACTACAACAAGGTGACCTGGGTCAACGGTGATGCGCAGACCCTGATGGGCACGCTGGCCTCCGGCCAGGTGGACGGCATCGGCCAGTTCGTCGTCGGTCAGCCGACCGTCGAGGCGGTCACCAGGAAGAAGCCCGTCGTGCTGCCGTACAGCAACGTGATGCAGGACCTCTACGGCAACGCGCTGATCACCTCCAGCAAGATCGCCAAGGAGAACCCGGAGAAGGTCAAGAAGTTCACCGCCGCGCTGCTCAAGGGCCTGGAGTACGCCCTGGCCAAGCCCCAGGAGGCGGCCGAGATCCTGAAGAAGAACGTGGACACCACCAACCCGGCAGCTGCCGCCGCCGAGTTGCAGCTGATGGCCGGCTACGTGCGCTCCAGCAACTCCGGCACCGCCATCGGCACCCTGGACAGCGACCGGGTCGCCAAGAGCATCGCGATCCTCCAGGGCGCCGGCGCGCTCAAGTCGAACATCACCCCGGACCAGATCATCGACTTCAGTCTCGTGCCGAAGGCCTGACCGACGCCGTAGGTGCCACGGGGGTGCGACCCAGCGGGACGACCGGTGGGCGCACCCCCGTCGCGTGCCGGCCATCGTGCCGGCAGGAGAGGAGGACCCTGTGACGGACTCGATCCGGACCCGCCCCGTATCCGGCTCGGCCGGCCCACCAGCGCCCACGGGTCAGACCGTGCCGACCGTCCCCCCGCCGCCCGGCCGGTCAGCCTGGTCCCGGGTACGCCCCGCAGCGGCCGGCCTGCCGCTGCTCGGCCTGCTGGTCGCGGTGGCGGTCTGGTGGTCGGTCACCTCCGGGCTGCACCTGGTGCACCCGGCGTCCCTGCCGCCGCCCCAGGCGGTCTGGACGTCGCTGACCGCGTCGGCGGACGTGCTCTTCCCGGCGCTGGGCACCACCACCCTGATGACGTTGCTCGGCTTCCTGCTGTCGATGGTCGCCGGGGTGCTGATCGGGATGGCGCTGGCCGCCTCCCGGCGGGCCGAGCGGATGTTCGCCCCGCTGCTGGTGGCGATCAACGCGGTGCCGAAGATCGCGCTGGGGCCGCTGCTGGTGGTCTCGGTCGGCTGGGGTGCGAAGCCGATCCTGACCATGGTGTTCCTGCTCTGCTTCTTTCCGATCGTGCTCTCCACCGCCACCGGCCTCACCACCACCCCGGCGGACCTGGCCGAGCTGGCCCGGTCGCTGAACGCCTCCTGGTGGCAGTCGTTCCGCAAGGTGCGGTTCCCGGCTGCGCTGCCGCAGATCTTCGTCGGGCTGAAGGTGGCGATGCCGCTGGCCGCGATCGGCGCGGTGATCGGGGAGTTCTATTCCGACAAGCCGGGTCTGGGTTACCAGATCCTTCAGTACAACGGGGTCGGCGACACCGCCACCGCGTGGGCGGCGATCGTGCTGATCGCGGCGATGAGCATCCTGCTCTACTCGGCGTTGTCGCTGGTCGAGCGGCTGGCCCTCCCCTGGGTCCGGGCCACCACCTCAGCCCGCTGACCCGTCCCGCTGCGCCCCCCGACGCCACCGACGGGCCGATCCCACCTGGGGATCGGCCCGTCGGTCCAGGGTCGTGTCAGCCCGCCAACCGCCACCGTCCGCCCCGGGCCACCAGCGTGGTCAGCGCCTGCGGCATCAGGCCGGAGTGGTTGTCCGGGGTCATCCGGATCGGCCCGGAGAGGCCGTCCAGCTGGGACGTCTCCAGCACGTCCCGCAGGCCGTCCCGGTTGACCCGGCCGGCCGGACCGCCGGCCCGTACCGCCGAGTCGGCGATCAGCTGCACGGCGTCGGCGGCGAACGACGAGAGGCCGTTGTAGCCGCCGAACCGGGCGGTGTAGTCCTGGAACCACTGCCGGCGGGCCGCCTTGGCCGGGGTGGTGGCGATGACGTCGTCGATCACCATGGTCTGGGTGAAGATCAGGGTGGCCCGCTCGGTGGCCCGGCCGGAGCTGCCCAGGAAGAGGTCGCCGGCTGCGGCGGCGTCGAGAAAGAGCGACCCGGCGTAACCGGACTGGTCGGCGGCGGCGGCGGCGAGAACGGCCTGCTCCGGCGGGGTCCAGATGACCAGGCCGGTGGGGTCGCGGTCGGTCAGCCGGCCGATCGGCGCGGCGAGTTCGGTGTCGGTGGTACGCACCGCCTCGGCGCGGACCCGCTTGATCTTGGCCTTGCCGAACTCGTTCTCCAGTGCGGCCAGACCCTCGCGGCCGTAGTCGTCGTCGCTGTGCAGGATACTGACCTCGGTGATCCCGCGTCGACGCAGTTCGGCGGTGAGGGCGGCGGCACTGTCGGCGGCGTTCGGCGCGAGCTTGAACACGTACCGGCGTTCGGGGGCCGGGCTGGCGACCGCGCTGGACGGCGCGAGCGCGATCGTCGGGATCTTCCGTTCATTGATGGTGCGTACGGCGCCGACGGCGCATTCGTTGCAGCCGCCCATGATGATGGCGTTGACCGTGGAGTCGTTGCTGAAGTCGCCGATGTTGCGCAGCGACTCGTTGGCGTCGGAGCGGTTGTCCTTGACCACCAGCTTGATCTTCCGGGCGCCCAGGGCGCCGGAGGCGTTCAACTGCTCGACCTTCAGATCCAGGGCGCGCTGGTACGCCTTGCCGACCGGCGCGGCGGCGCCGGAGAGTTCGAGATCGGCGCCAATGGTGATCGGGCTGCTGTCCTCCTCTGTCGCGCCGAACGAGCAGCCGGTGAGCGTGGTGGCCAGCACGGCCGATGCGAGCGCCACGATGGTCGCGGAGCGGATGGGGCTCAACTCAGTCCTCCAGGTGCGGCGCGGGACAGGCCCGGTCACCGCCGCTAGTCCGTCCTCAGTGGAGAAACGGGATTGTGTGCCGTACGGTGTGCGCGAAAGCCTGCAAAACCTTGCCAATGCCGGGGCGTGCGGTCAAGCGCGGATGCTGTCGGCGGTTTCGGGACGCGAATCTCACATTGTGGGGACATCAGATATTTACCCATGCTCACTCATCAGAGGCGTACGAACACTCTGGAGTGACATGCCCTGTTCAGGGGTGGCCTGCTAACCAGGGAAAACGGTGACCAGCGTGCTGGTCGACCGATTTCTGTCCGACTGCGGCTTCCCAAACAGGATCTTCTCTGATGAAATCGCGGCCGTGCCGCGCATGGCGCTGTCCGTCGCACCAGGCGCGGGTCGGCGGGTCAGGCGTGTGGAAGATACGACGGAGGCGATGTCGTGAGCACCGGACCGACGACCCTGCCCGAGCCAGGCGAAAGCGCCGGACACGAACGGAAGCGCCGCCTGCCCCGGCTGCGGGATGCGCGCATTCGTTCCAAACTCGCCCTCATTCTGGTCGTACCGGTTGCGGCGGTCATCGCGTTGGCAACAATCCGACTCGTCTCCACTACCGAGGGTGCGGTCGACGCCACCCAGATCCGGTCGCTGACCGCGCTCTCCATCGACGTTTCGGCGCTCGCGCAGGATCTGCACAAGGAGCGGATGGCGGCGGCCGGCTACCTGGCCAACCCGCAGCTGCGCCCGGACGACTACAACCTGCGGGTCCGGGCCACCGGCGAGCGGATCAACTCCTACCGGGCCGACCGGGCCGACCTCGGTGAGGTCCCGGCCGCCGTGCGGGACCGGCTCAAGGTGATCGACGACCACCTGCGGACGCTCGACGCGACCCGGCAGGAGGTGCTCGACCGCCGGCAGATGCCGGTCGCCGAGGCCACCCTGCGGTACGGGGTGATCCTCACCGACCTGGTCTCGTACGGTGACACCCTGGCCCAGTTGCCCGGCCAGGAGAGCCTGGCGGACGCCCGCCGCGCGGTGGCCGCGTTCGGCCGGGCCAAGTCCGCCGTCGCCGAGGAGGAGGCGGTCGCCTACACCGCGCTGGTCGGCGGACGTCTCGACGAGGAGCAGTTCTCCTCCTTCGTGGCGACCCTGACCAGCCAGCAGGAGGCGTTGCTCGGGTTCTCCCTCGCCGCCGACCCCACCCAGCGCGCGCTGGTCGACCGCGCGGTCTCCGGTGACGCCGTCGGGCTCGCCGACCGGGTGGCCGCCGACATCACCCGCTCGGTCGGGCAGCGCAGCCCGGTCAGCGCCGGTGACGCCAGCGCCGCGATCGGCGCGGTCAACGACCTGATGCGGTGGACCGAGATCCAGCTCCAGGACACCCTGCTCGCCCGCACCGAGCAGGCCCGCAGCGACGTCATCCAGCAGGCCGTCATCGAGACGGTGCTGGTGCTGCTGACCCTGATCATCGCGATCACCCTCGCCGTGGTGCTGGCCCGCTCGCTCAACCACTCGCTGCGCCGGCTGCGTGAGGGCGCCCTCTCGGTGGCCAACCACGACCTGCCGGACGCGGTCAAGCGGTTGCAGAACATGGGCAGCGTCGGCGACGGCGGGGTGGAGGAGATCGTCCGCCAGGTGCGCGACCCGATCAGGTTGACCAACCGGGACGAGGTCGGCCAGGTGGCCCTGGCCTTCAACGTGGTCCACCGGGAGGCCGTCCGGGTCGCCGCCGAGCAGGCGGCGCTGCGGACCAGCGTCTCGGCGATGTTCCTCAACCTGGCCCGGCGCAGTCAGACCCTGGTCGACCGGATGATCGGCGAGCTGGACGCGATCGAGCGCGGCGAGGAGGACCCGAAGCGGCTCGCCCAGCTCTTCGAGCTGGACCACCTCGCCACCCGGATGCGCCGCAACGACGAGAACCTGCTGGTCCTGGCCGGTGCCGACTCGGCCGTGCCGCGTCGCGACGACGCGCTGCTGGTCGACGTGCTGCGTGCCGCCCAGTCCGAGGTGGAGCTCTACAACCGGATCGAGTTCGGCACCGTCGACACCGACATCTCGGTCGCCGCCCACGCGGTCAACGACGTGGTACGCCTCGTCGCCGAGCTGCTGGACAACGCCACCCGCTTCTCGCCGCCGACCACCACCGTGGTCGCCGACGGCCGACGCATCCGCGACTACGTGCTGATCCAGATCGAGGACCGGGGGCTCGGCCTCACCGACGAGCAGTTGGACTCGCTCAACCGCCGGCTCGCCGCGCCGCCGACCGTGGACGTGGCCGCCTTCCGGCTGATGGGTCTGGCCGTGGTCAGCCGGCTCGCCAGCCGGTACGGCGTCCGGGTGGAGCTGCGCCGCAACGTCGAGGGCGGCACCGTCGCCCAGGTGACGCTGCCCAACGCCACCGTGGTGCTGCCCGCCCACCGGGGCCGGGACCAGGCGATCAGCCGCCCGCGCCAGCCGCTCGCGGTCGAGCAGCCGCCGCCCGCGTCGGCCGGTATCGGCGGGGCCTTCAGCGGTGCCCGCAGCGCGGCGGCGACGCTGACCGACCAGTGGCGGACCACCCCGCCGGCGCCCGCGCCCTGGCACCCGCCGGTGGACGCCCGGGAGACCGCCCCCGCCGTGCAGTTCGGCGGCCCGGTCTCCGCCCCGCCGTTCGCGCCGCTCTCCACCCCCTCGGCCGACTCCGGATTCGCTGCCTTCTCGGCCGGCAGCCCGACGGTGGCGAACCCGACCATCGACCCGCTGCCGCGCCGGGCCATGCCGGGCGAGCCCGCCCCGGTGCTCCCGGCCGGTCCGGTCGCCGGTGCCGCCCCCGGCACGACGGAGTCGTACGGCGGTCCGGCCATGCCGTTCGCCGGTGCGCCCGCCGCGACCCCGTACGCCGGTGCCCAGGCGGCCACCCCGTACACCGGTGCCCAGGCGGCGACCCCGTACGCCGGTGCTCCGGCAGCCACCCCGTACGCCGGTGCTCCGGCGGCCACCCCGTTCGCCCCGGCTGCGGCGGGGGCGTTCGCCCAGGCCGCCCCGCCAGCCGCGTACAGCGCCCCCGCAGCCCAGCCGTACGCCGCACCGGCCGCGTCGTACACCCCGCCGGCACCGGCCGCGCCCGTGGTGGCCCGGCCGGACCGGCCGGCCGACTCGCCGATCTTCCGGGAGATGGAGGCGGTGTGGTTCCGGTCCCACGGGGACGACGCCACCGCGATCTTCACCCGGCCCCGCTTCGACGAGGAACCGCCCGCCGCACCACCCCGGTCGAACGGCACCACCAAGGCGTCCCGCCCGCCGCTACCCACCCGGGTGCCGACCGCACCCACCGCCGCCGGTACGCCGACCGTCACGTCCGCCCCGACCGCGCCGGAGATGCCCGCCGCGACCGGCCCCGTCCCACCCGTCGCGACCGGCCCCGTCCCGCCGGCCGCGACGGGCCCCGTCCCGCCGGCAGCCACCGCGTCGCCGACCTACGACACACCCCCGCCGGTTGCCCCCGAGGCCCCGGCGGGCCCGCCGGCCGGCGACGCCGACGCCTGGCGGACGGCGGCCGACGAGGGCTGGTCCCGGGCCACCCAGGCGGCCGATCCGGCCAACGCCGGCACCACCCGTTCCGGCCTGCCGAAGCGGGTGCCGCAGGCCCAGCTCGTCCCCGGCGGGATCGAGCCGAAGGGGGGCCGGGACCGCAGCCGTCGCACCCCCGACGAAGTACGCGGCCTGCTCTCGGCCTACCACCGCGGCGTGCAGCGCGGTCGCACCGCAGGCGCGGACCTCAACAGCACCTCGACCAAGGAGACGAACCGATGAACAGGCCAGCTGCCATGCAGGACATGGGTTGGCTGCTCACCAACTTCGCCGACAGCGTGGCGGGCATCGCCCACGTGGTGGCGGTGTCCGCGGACGGGCTGCTGCTCGCCTCCTCGCGGGACCTGCCCACCGACCGGGCCGACCAGCTCGCCGCGATCACCTCCGGCGTGGTGAGTCTGACCGAGGGTGCCGCCCGGATGTTCAGCGCGGGCGGGGTGCTGCAGACAGTGATCGAGATGGACAGCGGATACCTGTTCCTCATGTCGATCAGTGACGGCTCGTCGATGGCGGTGCTCGCCGCCCGTAGTTGCGACGTGGGTCAGGTCGGCTACGAGATGGCGTTGCTGGTCGAGCGGGTGGGCGCGGCGTTGGTGCCGCTGCCCCGGGACGCGGTGCGCTCGTAGCGGGGACGGGGCCGGGCGCGACCGCGTCCGGCCAGAGGGACGACGCATCCGGGCCGGACCCGGGCGGGAGGAGGTGATCGCGGCATGGACCCCCGGCGGGACCCACGTGGGGCGCTGGTGCGTCCGTACGCGGTCACCCGAGGCCGTACCGAACCGAGCCGGGACATCGCGCTGGAGGCGGTGCTCACCTGCAGCGCGACCCAGGTGGCCGAGTCCCGCTTCGCCGGGCACGACAAGTATCGAATCGCCACCGTCTGCGAGGGTCGGGCGCAGTCGCTGGCGGAGATCGCCGCGTACACCCGGATGCCGCTGGGCGTCGCCCGGGTGCTGGTCGCCGACCTGGTCGCCGACGGTCTGCTCACGCTACACACTGCCGCTCCCGCCGAGGGGTTCGAGGAGCGAATGGAAATCCTTGGAAGGGTGCTAAGTGGACTTCGCAGGCTATGACCCCGCCGGGTCGCGCCAGAGCCGGGGAATCGTCTCCGCGAAGATCGTGGTCGCGGGCGGCTTCGGCGTGGGCAAGACGACCCTGGTCGGAGCGATCTCCGAGATCACTCCGCTGACCACAGAGGCGCTGATGACCGCCGCCGGCGTCGGCATCGACGACCCGTCGAAGGTGCCGGGCAAGGAGACCACCACGGTCGCCATGGACTTCGGCCGGATCACCATGGCGCAGGACCTGATCCTGTACCTGTTCGGCACCCCCGGGCAGACCCGGTTCTGGTTCATGTGGGACGAGATCATCCGGGGTGCGGTGGGTGCCGCCGTCCTGGTGGACACCCGACGGATCACCGACGCCTTCGCCCCACTGGACTACTTCGAGAACCGCAAACTGCCGTACGTGGTCGCGCTGAACCGGTTCGACGGCGCGGACCTGTACGAGCCGGACGAGATCCGCGAGGCGTTGGCCATCTCGGCGGACGTGCCGCTGGTGATGTGCGACGCCCGGGACCGGGAGTCGGTCAAGCAGGTGCTGGTGACGGTGGTCGAGCACGCCATGATCCGGCTGCAGGCCGAGCACGGCCGGGGCTTCCCGGCCCCGGTGGGCTGAGCGCGCACGGGTCACCGGTGGCGACGACGCAGCCCTCGGGCCGGGTCGTCGCCACCGGTGACCCGGCCCGTTGCCGGCTCACTCCACCCGGAGCCGGTAGCCGCGTTTGACGACGGTCTGTACCACCCGGGGCGCCCGCAGCCCCACCCGCAGCCGGGCCACCGCCATCTCCACCGCGTGCTCGTCGGCCCCCCGGGGCAGCGTGCGCAGCAGTTCGGTCCGGGACAGCACCCGACCGGGCCGGGCGGCGAGCGCCCGCAGCACCGCCATCGGCGCGGGCGCCAGGGGCCGCAGCTCCCCGTCGATGACGGCGGCGTGCCCGCGCAGGGTCAGCAGATGCCCGGCCGCCTTGACCGTGACGGTACGGCGGGGAAGTTCGTCCACGATGGTGCGGACCAGCGCGCCGAGCCGGGCCCGGGCCGGCGCGCTCACCGGCACCCCCCGCCGCACCAGCGGTTCGGCGGTGACCGCGCCGACGCAGCTGACCAGCACGTCCCCCCGCAACGCGGCCAGCACCGCCTCGGTACGGTCGCCGGCGGCGCGCAGCAGCGCCTCCGCCGCCGGGGCGGAGGTGAAGGTGACGGCGTCGACCAGTCGGCCGGCCACCAGGTCGATCAGCCGGTGCAGCGGGGCCGGGTCGGTCGGTGGGGCCCACCGGTAGACGGGCACCTCGATGACGGTGGCCCCGGCGGCCTCCAGGGCCTCGGTGCACTCCGGTTGCCGGTCGCCGTGCAGTTGCATGGCGATCACCTGCCCGGCCACCCCGCGCCGGCACAGGTGCTCGACCACCTCCTCGCAGCTCTCCGAGGCGGGTGACCACTGGTCGTGCAGGCCGGCGGCCCGGATCGCGCCGCGCGCCTTGGGACCCCGGGCCACCACGTAGGCCCGGGAGAGCACGCCCTTCAGCGGCTCGGCCAGCCCCCAGCCCTCGGCCGCCTCCAACCAGCCACGCATCCCGATGCCGGTGTTGGCCATCAGCACGTCCGGTGGCCGGTCCAGGCAGGCCCGGGTGGCGTCCCGCAGGTCGGTGTCGTCGGCCAACGGCACGATCCGCAGGGCCGGGGCGAGCACCACCCGGGCGCCACGCCGTTCCAGCAACGCGGCCAACTCGTCGCGTCGCCGGTCGGCGGTCACCCCGATGGTGAAGCCGGCCAGTTCGTCCCGCATCACTCCTCCTGTCGCAGCCGCACCTCGACCAGGCCGTCCCGGCAGCGGACGTCGTACCGGGGCAGGGTCACCCCGGGCAGGTCCAGGCAGAGCCCGGTTCGCAGGTCGTACACCTGCTTGTGCAGGGGTGAGGCGATGGTGGGCGCCCCGCCCCGGCTGCCGACGATGCCCCGCGACATCACGTACGCGCCGCTGAGCGGGTCGAGGTTGTCGACCGCGAACAGTTCGTCGTCGGTGCGGAAGATGGCCACCTGGACGCCGTCGACCAGGGCGGCGACGCCCCGCTCGGGCTCCAGCCGGTCCAGCGGGCAGACCGGGGTCCAGGTGAGGGTGACGGTGTCGCTCATCGCCGTACCTCCGGCAGTCCGAGGGCGACCGGCTGACGACGCCGGGTGGGGGCCCCGGCGGAGGCGGCGGCTCCGGTGGGTGGCGCGGCCCCGGTCGCGGTGAGGGGTTCCCGCGTCGGCACCGGCTGGCCGCGTTCCACCGCGAAGGTGATCGACGGGTCCGGCACGTCGGGGGCGTTGACGAACGAGGTGAACCGGCGCAGCCGTTCCGGGTCTTCGAGCACGTCGCGCCACTCGTCGGAGTAGGACGTGACGTGCCGGGCGATCGCCGCGTCGAGTTCGGCGCAGAGCCCGAGCGAGTCGTCGACGATCACCGACCGGAGGTGGTCCAGGCCGCCGTCCATCGCCTCGATCCAGGCGGCGGTGCGCTGCAACCGGTCGGCGGTGCGGACGTAGAACATCAGGAACCGGTCGATCAGCGTGATCAGCTCGTCGGTGGACAGGTCGGTGGCGAACAGGTCGGCGTGCCGGGGCCGGAAGCCGCCGTTGCCGCCGAGGTAGAGGTTCCATCCGGTGTCGGTGGCGATGATGCCGAAGTCCTTGCTGCGCGCCTCGGCGCACTCCCGGGCGCAACCGGAGACGGCGGACTTGAGCTTGTGCGGGGCGCGCAGCCCCCGGTAGCGCAGCTCCAGGGCGACGGCCAGGCCGACCGAGTCCTGCACCCCGTACCGGCACCAGGTCTCGCCGACGCAGGACTTCACCGTCCGCAGCGCCTTGCCGTACGCGTGGCCGGACTCGAAGCCGGCGTCGACCAGCCGACGCCAGATCTGCGGCAACTGCTCGACCCGTGCGCCGAACAGGTCGATCCGCTGCCCTCCGGTGATCTTGGTGTAGAGCTGGAAGTCGCGGGCCACCTCCCCGATCACGATCAGCTTGTCCGGGGTGATCTCGCCGCCCGGAATCCGGGGCACCACCGAGTAGCTGCCGTCGCGTTGCAGGTTGGCCAGGAAGTGGTCGTTGGTGTCCTGCAACGACGCCTGCTCGCCGTCGAGCACGTGCCCGGTGCCCAGCGAGGCGAGGATCGAGGCCACCACCGGCTTGCAGACGTCGCAGCCCCGGCCCCGGCCGTGCTCGGCGACGAGCTGCGAGAACGTCCGGATGCCGCGCACCCGGACGATGTCGAACAGCTCCTGGCGGCTGACGTCGAAGTGCTCGCACAGGGCGGTGGACTGCTGCACCCCGGCCGCGTCGAGCAGTTGCTTGAGCATCGGCACGCAGGAGCCGCAGCTCGTCCCGGCCCGGGTGCACGCCTTCAGCGCCGGCACGTCGGTGGCCCCACCGGCGATCGCCGTGTCGATGTCGTCCCGGGTCACCGCGTTGCAGGAGCAGACCTGCGCCGCCCCGGGCAGCGTCGTCACCCCGGCTCCCGGCTCGCCCGCCGGGGCCAGCAGCGCCAGCGGGGGAGCGGGCAGCGGCCCGCCGACGCTGGCCCGCAGCGTCGGGTAGGCGGTCGCGTCCCCGACCAGCACCCCACCGAGCAGCGTCCGCGCGTCGTCGGAGAGGACCAGCTTCGCGTACGAGCGGGTGACCGGGTCGGTGAACGTGACGTCCAGGCAGCCCGGGGTGGTGCCGTGGGCGTCGCCGAACGAGGCCACGTCGACGCCGAGCAGCTTGAGCTTGGTGGCGCTGTCCGCGCCGGGGAAGGTGGCCGCGCCGCCGAGCAGCCGGTCGGCCACCACCTCGGCCATCGCGTACCCGGGGGCGACCAGGCCGTGGCAGGTGCCGTCGACGGCCGCGCACTCGCCGACGGCCCAGATCCGCGCGTCGTCGCTGCGGCAGCTCCCGTCGACCAGCACCCCGCCGCGCGGGCCGAGGCGCAGCCCGGCGGTGCGGGCCAGCTCGTCGCGGGGCCGGATGCCGGCGGCCACCACCACCAGGTCGGCGTCGACCGTGCCGCCGTCGGAGAGGTCCAACGCGGCGACCGCGCCGTCCGGGCCGGGCCGCAGCGCGGTGGTGCCCACCCCCAGGTGGGTGGTGACCCCCAGCTCCTCCACGTAGCGCCGCAGCATCGCGCCGCCCGCCTCGTCGACCTGCACCGGCATCAGCCGGGGCGCGAACTCCACCACGTGGGTACGCAGCCCCAGCAGCCGCAGCGCGTTGGCGGCCTCCAGACCGAGCAGGCCGCCACCGATCACCGCCCCGGTCACCCGACCCCGGGCGTGCTCCCGGATCGCCTCCAGGTCGTCCAGGGTGCGGTAGACGAAGACGCCGGGCAGGTCCGTGCCGGCCACCGGCGGGACGAACGGGTACGACCCGGTGGCCAGCACCAGCGCGTCGTACGGGTGCTCGCCGGTCGCGGTGGTCACCACCCGCCGGTCCCGGTCGATCCCGGTGACCGGGTCGGCGAGGCGCAACTGCACCCCGTCGTCCGGGGTGTGCAGGTTCAGCTCCCCGGCGGACACCCCGTCGAAGAACGCGGACAGCCGCACCCGGTCGTACGCCGGGCGGGGTTCCTCGGCGAGCACCGTCACCTGCCAGCGCCGGTCGTGGTCGCGGGCGCGCAGCGCCTCGACGAACCGTTGACCGACCATGCCGTTGCCGACGACGACCAATCGTCCACCGGTCATCGGGTCACCTCCTCGTGGTGTCATCACGGTCATCGGGGTGTCCCCACCGAGTCCACCTCGGACAGCCAGCCGACGATCCCGCCGACGGCCTGCCGGCAGCCACCGCAGCCGGTGCCGGCCCGGGTGGCGGCGACCACCTCGTCGACCGTCCGGGCACCGGCCCGCCAGCAGCGGACCAGGGTGCCCTTGTCGACGTCGTTGCACTGGCAGACGGTCGCCGTGTCCGGCATCAGCGCCGGGGACGCGGCGGGTGTCGCGGGGGCGTTGCCGAGCGACCGGCCGAGCAGCAGTGCCCGCCGGTCGGTGGGGACCGCCGCGCCCCGGTCGAAGAGCTGCACGACCGTGCCGACCGCCGGGTTGTCACCGAGCAGGATCGCCCCGGTCAGCCGGTCGTGGTGGATCCGCAGTCGGGCGTACGTCCCCCGGGCCGGGTCGGCGAAGGTCAGCTCCTCGCCGGGGCCGCCGGTCGGGTCGCCCATCGCGGCCAGGTCGATCCCGGCGGCCTTGAGCCGGGTCACCACCGGCCGGGGCCGGTAGCGGGCCGTGGGCTCCTCGCCGGTGAGCAGCCGGGCCACCACCCGGGCCTGTGCCCAGGCGGGCGCGACCAGCCCGGTCGGGCCGCCGGTGCGGGCGCAGTCGCCGATCGCCGAGATCGCCTCGTCGTCGGTGCGCAGCCGGTCGTCGACCAGCACCCCCCGGTCGACGGCCAGTCCGGCGGCGGCGGCGAGGTCGGTGTCGGGGCGTACCCCGCAGGAGAGCACCAGCAGGTCGGCGGTCAGCCGGGTGCCGTCGGCCAGCGCGAGGCGGACCCCGTCGGCGTCGGCGGCCAGCCCGGCCGCTGGCACCCCCAGCCGGGTGGCGACGCCGAGCCCGGCCAGCGTGCCGGCGAGCACCTCCCCGGCGGCCGGGTCGAGCTGCCGTTCCATCAGGTGCGGGTGAGGGTGGACGACCGTGACCGAGAGCCCCCGGGCGGCCAGGCCGCGCGCCGCCTCCAGGCCGAGCAGCCCGCCGCCGAGCACCAGCGCGGTACGGGCGGTGCGGGCGGCGGCGAGGATGCGGCGGCAGTCGGCCAGGGTGCGGAAGACGGCCACCCGGGGCGGCAGGGCGGCCGGGTCGAGGCCGGGCAGCGGGGGCACCACGGCCCGGCTGCCGGTGGCGAGGACCAGGTGGTCGTAGTCGATCCGGTCGCCGTCGGTGGTGCGCACCGTCCGGGCCGCCCGGTCGATCGCGGCGGCCACCACGCCGGTACGCACGTCGGTGCCCTGCCCGGCGACCTCGGCCAGCTCCACGTCGGGCTCGTCGACCTTGCCGGCCAGCAGCGTGCTGAGCATGATCCGGTTGTACGCCCGGTGCGGTTCCGCCCCGAGCACGGTGACCTTCCGGTCGCCGTTGCGGCTGTGCAGTTCGGTGGCGAGCCGGGCGCCGGCCATCCCGTACCCGACGATCACGATCTGCCCGGTCATGCCCGCTCCACCCGGACCGCGCAGATCTTGAATTCGGGCATCCCGGAGACCGGGTCGAGGGCGTCGTTGGTGACCGAGTTGGCGCGGGCCGCCCCGGGCCAGTGGAACGGGGCGAAGACGGTGTCCGGCCGGATGGTCGGGCTGAGCCGGGCCGGTGCCCGCAGCTCACCCCGGCGGGAGGCGACCCGGACCTCGTCGCCCTCGCCGATTCCCAGCCGGGCGGCCAGGTCGGGGTGCAGCTCGACGAAGCCGTGCGGGGCGGCCCGGTGCAGCGCGGCGACCCGCCGGGTCTGCGCGCCGGACTGGTACTGGGCCAGCACCCGCCCGGTGGTGAAGTGCAGCGGGTAGTCGGCGCAGACCTCCTCGGCCGCCGGCCGGTGCTGCACGGCGTGGAACCGGGCCCGGCCGCTGGGGGTGGGGAAGGTGTCGGCGAAGAGTCGGGGGGAGTCCGGCCCGTCCGGGTCGGGGCACGGCCAGAAGACGCCGTCGGTCGACTCGATCCGGTCCCAGGTGACCCCGGCGTAGTCGGCGACGCCACCGGCGGAGGCCCGCCGCAGCTCGGCGAAGACGGTCCTCGGATCGGTCGGGAAGCGGTCCGGGGCGGTGCGTGGGGCCGGGAAGTGGTCCGGGGCGGTGCGTGGGGCCGGGACGACGGTCCGGGCGGTCGTCGGGGTCGTCGGGGCCGGACCGTCCGACGTGGCCGCCGGGACCGGTGCGCCGGGGGTGTCGGCGAGGCGGTCGGCGAGGCCGGCGAGGACGGCCAGGTCGGTGCGGACGCCGGGGGGTGGTTCGCGCAGTGCCCGGCGGCGCAGCACCCGACCCTCCAGGTTGGTCATCGTGCCGTCCTCCTCGGCCCACTGGGCGACCGGCAGCACCACGTCGGCCAGCTCGGCGGTCTCGGAACGCAGGAAGTCGGCCACCACCAGCAGGTCCAGGTCGCGCAGCCGGGACTCGACCCGGGCCGCCCGGGGCGCGGAGACGACCGGGTTGGAGCCGAAGACCAGCAGCGCGCGGGGGCCGTCGGGGGTGCCGAGCGAGTCGAGCAGCTGGTAGGCCGGCACCCCGGGGCCGGGCAGCTCGGCGGGGTCGATCCCCCACACCCCGGCGACGTGGGCGCGGGCCACCGGATCGTCGATCTTCCGGTAGCCGGGGAGCTGGTCGGCCTTCTGGCCGTGCTCGCGGCCACCCTGGCCGTTGCCCTGGCCGGTGAGGCAGCCGTACCCGGAGTGTGGGCGGCCGGGCAGGCCGAGGGCGAGGGCGAGGTTGACGTACGCGCTGACCGTGTCGACGCCCTTGGCGTGCTGTTCGGCGCCCCGGGCGGTGAGGATGACGGCCGAGTCGGCGGTGCCGAGCGCGCGGGCGGTCTCCTCCAGGTCGGCCACCGGCACCCCGGAGAGCCGCTCCACCTCGGCCGGCCAGTACCCGGCGACGGTACGGCGTACCGCGTCGAAGCCCTCGGTGCGGGCGGCGACGTACTCCCGGTCGATCAGCCCCTCGGTGAGCGCGATGTGCAGCAGCGCGTTGGCGACCGCCAGATCGGTGCCGGGCAGCGGTTGCAGGTGCAGGTCGGCCTGGCGGGCGGTGGCGGTGAGCCGGGGGTCGACCACGATCAGCCGGCCGCCCCGGGCCCGCTGGTCGGTCAGGTGCCGCATCAGCGGTGGCATGGTCTCGGCCGGGTTCGCGCCGACCAGCAGCAGGGTTCCGGTCCGGCCCAGGTCGGTCAGCGGGAAGGGCAGTCCCCGGTCGATGCCGAAGGCGCGCAGGCCGGCCGCCGCGGCCGAGGACATGCACCACCGGCCGTTGTAGTCGATGTGCCGGGTCCGCAGCGCCACCCGGGCGAACTTGCCGAGCGCGTACGCCTTCTCGTTGGTGAGACCGCCGCCGCCGAAGACCGCGACCGCGTCCCGACCGTGGGCACGTTGGACGGTGCGCAGTCCGTCGGCGATCCGGTCCAGGGCGACGTCCCAGCTGGCCGGGCGCAGCTCGCCCGCCGGGTCGCGGACCAGCGGGGTGGTCAACCGGTCGGGGTGGTCGAGCAGTTCGGCGGCGGTCCAGCCCTTCTGGCACAGCCCGCCCCGGTTGGTGGGGAAGTCCCGGGGCCGGACCTCGATCCGGCCGTCGGTGTCCCGCAGCACCATGCCGCACTGGAGTGCGCAGTACGGGCAGTGCGTTTCCGCCTCCGGGGGCGGGGGCCCCGTTCGTGTTGCGGCGCGTGCACCGTCTGTCATGTCCGCAAAGCGTGCCGCCGGGCGGTTTCCGACCGGGGTCCCTTCTGTTTCGGTCCTGTCAAGAGCGGTTCACACCGCACGGGGGCAGAGAAGCGGTCGGTGGGGTCTATAATATGAGACAACTTTCTTAGTATGTGAGAGGAGTGGATCGTGGACGTGACGGCGGCCTTCGATGCGGTGGCAGGTTCCTACGACGGGGCCCGCCGCCGGCTCGTCCCCTGCTTCGACGACTTCTACGGCACCGCCGTCGAGGTGGCCGCCCCGCCGCTGCGGGCCGCCCTCGCCGCCGGTCGCACCCCGGAGGTGCTCGATCTCGGCGCCGGCACCGGGCTGCTGTCGCTGCTGCTCGGTGCGGCACTGCCCGAGGTCAGGGTGACCCTGGTCGACGGTGCGGCCCGGATGCTCGCGGTGGCCGCCGACGGGCTGGCCGCGCGGGGGGTGGCGCACCGGACCGTCGTCGCCGACCTGGCCGACCCGCTCCCCGCCGGCCGGTACGACGCGGTGGTCTCCGCCCTGGCCGTGCACCACCTCGACGACGACGGCAAGCGCGCGCTCTACCGCCGGGCGGCCGAGGTGCTCGTCCCCGGTGGGGTGTTCGTCAACGCCGAGCAGGTGGCCGGCCCCACCCCGACCCTGGACCGCCGGTACGACGACGTCTGGCTGGCGCAGACCGCCGCGCGCGGCGCGGACGCCGACGAGATCGCCGCCGCCCGCGAGCGGATGCGGCACGACCGTCCGGCGTCGGTGGCCGACCAGTGCCGCTGGCTGGCCGACGCCGGCCTGGTCGACGTGGACTGTTTCTACAAGGCGTGGCGGTTCGCCGTCTTCGGCGGCCGTCGCCCGGCCTGACCCGGGCCGCCCCGGCGCAATGGCCGGGACCGGTCCGGGCGTGCTGGGAGGCGGTCTGCCGGGTCGTCGGGAAGCACCGATGAGGATGACCGGCGGTCATACCGGGAGTAGGATCGACGGCATGACTGCCAAGGTGACCCTCTCGTTCTCCGACGAGACGATCGAGGAGGCCCGCCGGTTCGCCAAGCGGGAAGGGCTCTCCCTCTCCGCCTGGATGGACCAGGCCGCCCGGGAGAAGGCGCTGCGCGAGGTCTTCACCGCTCACGCCGAGGCGGTCGGCCGGGCCGGGCTCGACCTGGAGTCTGCCGCCCTCGCCGACGCCCGCGAGGTGGGGATGGTCGCCGACGTGCTCTTCGGCGGTCGCCCACGTGCTGCGTAGGGGAGAGGTCTGGCGCATCGAGGGCGCCCGGGAACGGCTCGGCCTGGTGATCAGCTCCGACGTCTACAACTCCACCGACGTGCCGATCGTGATCGTCGCCGAGGTGGTCGAGACCGCCCTGCTGCGCGACTCCCCGCTCGCCGTGCCGATGGGTGGCAACGTGGTGATGCCCGACCGGCTGTCGGCGCCGATGAAGAAGTGGTTCACCGAGTGCGTGGACGTCGCCGACACCGAGACCATGCAGCGGGTGGCCCGCGCGCTGCGCATCCTCCAGGAGCTCTGACCCTCACCGCTGCTCCCCGGTCGACGTGCGATCTCCGTTTCCGGAACGACCCACGTGGGGCACCGCCGGGAAACCGGCCCTGCCTAGCCTCCTGCTCACATCGATGAGGAGGAGTCGCCGTGAGCACGCCCGCCAGCAGCACCGCCGCCGATCCGTCGGCCGCCGCCACCACCACCGATCCGTCGGCCACCACCGCCGTCGGTCCGCCGGGCGACACCGCCGTCCCGCCGACCGCCGACGCGCAGGTCGCCGCCCCCGGACCCACCCGCCCCGCCGGACGTCGGCACCGGATCGACGACTGGCGGCCCGAGGACCCCACCTTCTGGCGGACGACCGGAGCGCCGATCGCCCGCCGCAACCTCTGGGTGTCGATCTTCGCCGAGCACGTGGGTTTCTCGGTGTGGAGCCTCTGGTCGGTCACCGTGCTCTTCCTCGGCCCGGCCTACGGCATCGACCCGGCGGGGAAGTTCCTGCTCACCGCCGTACCGGCCGCGCTGGGGGCGGTGCTGCGGCTGCCGTACACCCTGGCCGTGGCCCGGTTCGGCGGGCGGAACTGGACCATCGTCAGCGCGCTGCTGCTGCTGGTGCCGGCGGTGCCGATGGCGCTGCTGCTGGAGCCGGGGGTGTCGTACACCACGCTGATGGTGCTGGCCTGCCTGACCGGGGTCGGTGGCGGCAACTTCGCCTCGTCGATGGCGAACATCAACCTGTTCTTCCCGGACCGGCTCAAGGGCCGGGCGCTCGGGCTCAACGCCGGCGGCGGCAACCTCGGCGTGCCGGCGGTGCAACTGGTCGGGCTGGCGGTGCTGGCCACCGCCGGGGCCGCGTACCCCCGGTTGGTGCCGGCGGTCTACCTGCCGCTGATCGTGCTGGCCGCGCTCGCCGCCGCCCGCTGGCTGGACAACATCCCGGACGCCCACAACGAGCCCGGCGCGCTGCGGGAGGCCGCCCGCGACCGGCACACCTGGGTGATGTCCCTGCTCTACGTGGGCACGTTCGGCTCCTTCATCGGTTTCGGTTTCGCCTTCGGCCAGGTGCTCCAGCTCCAGTTCGCCGAGCGGTTCCCGACCCCCGTCGACGCGGCCTGGTTGACCTTCCTCGGGCCGCTGATCGGCTCGTTGATCCGGCCGCTCGGCGGGCAGCTCGCCGACCGGCTGGGCGGGGCCCGGGTGACGTTCTGGAACTTCGTCGCGATGGCCGCCGGCGCCAGCCTGGTGCTGTACGCCGCCCGGGAGCGGTCGTTCCCGCTCTACCTGGCCGGGTTCCTGGCGCTGTTCGTCTTCTCCGGCATCGGCAACGGGTCGACGTACAAGATGATCCCGGCGATCTTCCGGGTCCGGGCGGCGGCCGAGGCGGAGCTGACCGGGGACCCGGTCGCGGCGCAACGCCGGGCCCGGCGGCGCTCCGGGGCCCTGATCGGCATCGCCGGGGCGGTCGGCGCCTCGGGCGGGGTGCTGGTGAACGTGGCCTTCCGGCAGTCGTTCCTCACCTCGGGCAACGCGGACGCCGCCTATCTGGCCTTCATCGGCTGGTACGCGCTCTGCGTCGTGGTGACCTGGGTGGTCTACCTGCGGCCCGGCCCGGGTAAGCTGATCGGCGTGTGACGCTGGTCATCCGCCGAAACCACAGGCCACGCCGGTCGAACCCCCGTTTTGACCAGCCGACGGGGCGCCGGGTATCGTTGCCTGCTGTTGTACGACATCCAGAGGCGTGCCGCTCAGGTACGCTTGGTCGTTCGTGCGCGCTGGTCCGGCCGGGAAGCCTCTGGTCACCTCGGCGCGCGACCCCAGACCGACGACGAGACAAGGTAGACCTGTGCGTACGTACAGCCCGAAGCCGGGTGAGATCGAGCGTCAGTGGCACGTTATCGACGCCTCTGATGTCGTGCTGGGCCGCCTGGCCACCCACGCCGCCACGCTGCTGCGCGGCAAGCACAAGCCGACTTTCGCGCCGCACGTCGACACGGGCGACTTCGTCGTCATCGTGAACGCGGGCAAGGTGGCGCTGACCGGCAACAAGCGGCAGACCAAGGTCGCCTACCGGCACTCCGGTTACCCGGGCGGCCTCAAGCAGATCGGCTACGAGGAGCTGCTGACCAAGCGGCCCGAGCGGGCCATCGAGCTGGCCGTCAAGGGGATGCTCCCGCACAACAAGCTCGGCCGTCAGCTGATCAAGAAGCTGAAGGTCTACGCCGGTGCCGAGCACCCGCACCTGGCGCAGCAGCCGGTGCCGTTCGAGATCAAGCAGATCGCGCAGTGAGCGAGGGCGAAGGAAACAGCATGACCGACATCACCGAGACCGAGGTTGCCCCGGAAGCCCCTGAGGCCACCGAGGCGCCCGCGCCCGTCGCCCGCGCGCCTCGTGGTGACCGGCCGATCCAGACCGTGGGACGCCGCAAGGAAGCCATCGTCCGGGTCCGTATCGTCCCCGGCACCGGCAAGATCACCTGCAACGGCCAGGAGCTCGAGTCGTACTTCCCGAGCAAGGTGCACCAGCAGCTCATCAAGGACCCGCTGGTCACCGCCGAGAAGCTGGAGCAGTTCGACGTCATCGCCAACCTGCGTGGCGGCGGCACCACCGGCCAGGCCGGTGCGCTGCGGCTGGGCATCGCCCGTGCGCTGATCGTCAACGAGCCGGACGACCGTCCGGCCCTGAAGAAGGCCGGCTTCCTGACCCGGGACGCCCGGGTCAAGGAGAGCAAGAAGTACGGTCTCAAGAAGGCCCGTAAGGCTCCTCAGTACTCGAAGCGCTGATCTCCCACAGCGCGTTGTACTTCTGACGGACGGCCGGGCCGCCTCCCCCACGGGAGGCGGCCCGGCCGTTCCGCTTTCTCCACTCATCGCAGGTGCACCGGAGGTTCGCGGTATGGGGCGGTTGTTCGGCACGGACGGCGTACGCGGGCGGGCGAACGTGGATCTCACCCCGGAGTTGGCGCTCGCGGTGGCGGTGGCCGCCGCGCACACGCTGGCCGAGTCGGACCGCAGCCACCCGCCGCTCGCGGTGGTCGGGCGGGACACCCGGGCCAGCGGCGAGATGCTGGAGGCCGCCGTGGTCGCCGGGCTCACCAGCGCCGGGGCCAGCGTGGTCCGGGTCGGCGTGCTGCCCACCCCCGCGGTGGCGTTCCTGACCGCCGAGGCCAAGGCCGACCTGGGCGTGATGCTCTCCGCCTCGCACAACCCGATGCCGGACAACGGGATCAAGCTGTTCGCCGCCGGTGGGCACAAGCTGCCCGACGAGATCGAGCTGCGGATCGAGGCGGCCGTCGAGGCGAACGCCACCACCGCCTGGGACCGCCCGGTCGGCGCGGGGGTCGGCCGGGTGCACGACCTGCTCGACGGTGCCGACCACTACGTGCAGCACCTCGTCGGGACCGTGCCGCACCGCCTCGACGGCATCAAGGTCGTGGTCGACTGTGCCAACGGCGCCGCCGCCGAGGTCGCCCCGGTGGCCTACCGGGAGGCCGGCGCCGAGGTGATCGCGATCCACGCCGAGCCGGACGGCCTCAACATCAACGACGAGTGCGGCTCCAACCACCTCGACAGCCTGCGGGCCGCCGTGGTCGAGCACGGCGCGCACCTGGGCCTCGCCCACGACGGCGACGCCGACCGCTGCGTGGCGGTCGACGCCACCGGCGAGGAGGTCGACGGCGACGAACTGATGGCGATCCTCGCGCTGGCCCTGCGGGACGCCGGCGAGCTGACCCAGGACACCCTGGTCGCCACCGTGATGAGCAACCTCGGTCTGCGGTTGGCCATGTCCGCGCAGGGCATCCGGCTGGTCGAGACCAAGGTCGGCGACCGGTACGTGCTGGAGGAGCTACGCGCCTCCGGGCTCGCCCTCGGCGGCGAGCAGAGCGGCCACCTCGTCATGCCCGCGCACGCCACCACCGGGGACGGGGTCCTCACCGGCCTGCACCTGATGGCCCGGATGGCCACCACCGGCCGGTCGTTGGCCGAGCTGGCCTCGGTGGTCACCAAGCTGCCCCAGGTGCTGATCAACGTGCCGGTCGGCGACCGTACCGTCGGTGCCGCCGCGCCCGCCGTCCGGGCCGAGGTCGAGCGGGCCGAGGCCGAGCTGGGGGAGACCGGTCGGGTGCTGCTGCGCCCGTCGGGCACCGAACCGTTGGTGCGGGTGATGGTCGAGGCCGGCACCGAGGAGACCGCCCGGTCGGTGGCCGAGCGGATCGCCGAACACGTCCGCACCGCCAGCCCCGTCAACTGACGCCCGGCCGTGCCCGCCGGGGCGCTTACCCGACGGGCCGGTGATTGCCGACCGCCGGGCCGGCGAGGTGCCGGCGGGTGCGGTCAGTGGGCCCCGGCCAGCGCACGCAGCCGGGTGACCGCCTCGGTCAGCACCTCGGGACGCTTGCAGAAGGCGAACCGGACCAGCCGGCGGCCGGCCTCGGCGTCGTCGTAGAAGACCTGGGTGGGCACCGCCACCACGCCGCAGCGCTCCGGCAGGGACCGGCAGAACTCCAGCCCGTCCCGACCGCCGAGGCCGGTGATGTCGGCGGTGACGAAGTACGTCCCCTCCGGGGTGAGCACCTCGAAGCCGGCGTCGGTCAGGCCGCCGATCAGCAGGTCCCGCTGCCGTTGGAGGCTGTCGCGGAAACCGGTGTAGTAGGCGTCGGGCAGGGCCAGCGCCACGGCCACCGCCGGTTGCAGCGGGGCGGCGTTGACGAAGGTGAGGAACTGTTTCACCCGTAGCACCGCCGAGACCAGCGGGGCGGGGCCGCTGACCCAGCCCACCTTCCAACCGGTGCAGGAGAACGTCTTGCCGGCCGACGAGATCCGCAGCGTGCGCTCCCGCATCCCGGGCAGGCCGGCCAGCGGCAGGTGCGCGGCGGCGGCATCGGTGAAGACGAGGTGCTCGTACACCTCGTCGGTGACCGCGTAGACGTCGTGCACCTGGCAGAGTTCGGCGACCAGGGCCAGCTCCGACGCGGTGAAGACCTTGCCGGTCGGGTTGTGCGGAGAGTTCAGCAACACCAGCCGGGTCTTCGGCCCGAACGCGGTCCGCAGCTCGGCCGGATCGAAGGCGTACCGGCCGTCGTCGCCGGGGCGCAGGGTCACCGGCCGCCGCACCGCCCCGGCCAACGCGATCGACGCCGCGTACGAGTCGTAGTACGGCTCGAAGCAGATCACCTCGTCGCCCGCCTCGCAGAGCGCCAGGATGCTCGCGGCGACCGCCTCGGTGGCCCCGGCGGTGACGACGATCTCGTCGGCCGGGTCGTAGTCCAGCGCCCAGAACCGCCGTTGGTGTGCGGCGACGGCAGCGCGCAGGGCCGGGATGCCCGGACCGGGCGGGTACTGGTTGTGCCCGGAGCGCAGCGCCTCGGCGGCGGCGGCCAGCATCTCCGGTGGCCCGTCCGTGTCCGGGAAGCCCTGGCCCAGGTTGACCGCGCCGGTCCGGACGGCAAGCGCGGACATCTCCGCGAACACGGTCGTCCCGAACGCACGCATCCGGGCCACCAGCGGGTCCACATCGGTCGGCGTCGTCACGCCTGTCAGCCTACGGCCCGGGACCGCCCCTGCCACCAGCTCGTGGCCGCGTGTGCCACCCCGGTTCGTGGTCGACCGGCAGGGCACAGGCCGGTTGCCGGCCGGTGCGCCGCGCGCAGTGACCGGTCAGCGGATCGGTCTGGCGTGGCACTGCACCCGCCAGCCGTCCGGACCCACCGCGTCGGTCACCCGGGGTCGGCCGGCGACCGTGGTGGCGCACCGGAACCCGCCCTCGTTGTCATCGGCGCGGGCGGCGCTGACCAGCACCCGGTCCGGGTCGTCGGTGCGCAGCTCCATCCGCCACGGCAGCCGCGCCTTCTCCTGCTGGATGAAGTAGCCGTCACCGTCGTAGAACTGGAGGTCCACCGGCCCGGTGCCGGTCACCTCGTACGTCACGGCGTACCGGCCCGGACCGTCCGCCGGCCTGGTGGCGGGCGCGGACGGCTGGAACGGCTGTGGCGGGCTCCAACTGGGCTCGGGGTCGTCGTCGTAGTAGCCGCGGTCGTAGGGGTCCTCGGTCGCCGAGTCCGGTGCGATGTCACCCAGCAGGGTGCTGCCCCCGCAGACGCAGGCGCAGAAGCCGAGGACGAGCACCACGACCACGGCGATCACGATCCCCACCACCTGACCGGTGCCGGTGGAGCTGCGTGCGCCCGACGGCGGATACCCGGGGTGGGCGAACGGCGGCGGGTAGCCCGGGGGCGGCCAACCGTGACCGGGCGGACCGCCGGGCATTCCCGGTGCCGTGCCGGGCCAACCGGCGGGCGGGCCGCCGGGCATCCCGGGAACCCCACCGGGCCAACCGCCGGGTCCAGAGGCGGCACCGGGCCAGCCGGCGGGCCCCGCGATCGGACCGGGCCAGCCGGTGGGCCCCGCGATCGGGCCGGGCCAGCCGGTGGGTCCCGGCGTCGGGCCGGGCCAGCCGGTGGGCGCGGGCTGGCCGGCGGGGTCGCTCGGCGGGCCGGGGGAGACCGGGCCGGCCGTGCCGGCGGGCGGGCCGCCGGTCGTCGGACTGCCGGGCCACGGGTCGGGGGCGGCCCAGGGCTGCGGGACCGCGAACGGGTCGGGCGGGGTCCAGGGGGACGGGCCGGGCTTCGGGTCGGCCGTCGGGTCCACGCCGGCACCGCCCGGCGGCGCGGGGGCCTGACCACCGGCGGGGACCTGACCACCGGCGGAGGCCGGGACGTCCGGCCCGCTGGGCGGGGGAGACGGGTCGCTGGACGCCGGCGGGGTCGGGTCGCTGGGCGGAGATGGGGGATCGCTGGGAGGTGGCGCGTCGGACATGGTCGCTCCGGGGACGGAAGAGGAGGAAGGGGGCGAGCGGGCCGTCCCAGGGACGTTCCAGGGTCGCCGAGAGACTGTCGTACTGCCGGACCTCTCGCAACCCCGTGCGGTCGGATGGGCCGGCCGGTCGTCCGATTGCCGCCCGTCACCGACCGATCGCTCAAATTCGGTGATTGTTTACCCGACTTCCGCGCACGCGAGGTGAGCGAAGCTGGGTTAGGCTGCAAGCCATGTGTGGAATCGTGGGTTACGCCGGCGCGCGCCCGGCGCTCGGCATCGTGCTCGACGGATTGCGGCGGCTGGAATACCGGGGCTACGACTCGGCCGGGGTCGCGATCGTCTGCGATGACGAGCTGCTCACCGAGAAGAAGGCCGGCAAGCTGGCCAACCTGGAGAAGGTCCTCTCGGAGCGGGCCGCCAACAACCCGGACGACTGCGCCGCCAGCCCCGTCGGTATCGGCGACGGCACCACCGGCATCGGCCACACCCGGTGGGCCACCCACGGCGGTCCGACCGACCGTAACGCCCACCCGCACCTGGCCCCCGACGGCAGGGTCGCCGTGATCCACAACGGCATCATCGAGAACTTCGCCAAGCTCCGCGCCGAGCTGGAGGACGATGGCGTCCAGTTCACCAGCGACACCGACACCGAGTGTGCCGCCCACCTGCTCTCCCACGCGCTCACCGAGCTGCGGGCAGCCGGCGGGACCGACAGCCCGCAACTGCTCGCCGCCGCGATGCGGGTGGTGTGCCGGCGGTTGGAGGGCGCGTTCACCCTGCTCGCGGTCGACGCGGCCGTCCCCGGTGCGGTGGTCGGCGCCCGGCGCAACTCGCCCCTGGTGGTCGGCCGGGGCGACGGGGAGAACTACCTGGCCAGTGACGTGGCGGCGTTCATCGAGCACACCCGCGAGGCGGTCGAGCTGGGTCAGGACCAACTCGTCCTGATCACCGCCGACAGCATCGAGATCACCGACTTCGACGGTCAGCCGGCCACCGGCAAGGACTTCCACATCGACTGGGACTCCTCGGCCGCCGAGAAGGGTGGCTACGACTGGTTCATGCTCAAGGAGATCGAGGAGCAGCCGCAGGCCATCGCGGACACCCTGCTCGGCCGGCTCACCGAGGCCGGGGAGATCGCCCTCGACGAGGTCCGCCTCAGCGACCAGGACCTGCGCGACGTCGACAAGATCTTCATCGTCGCCTGCGGCACCGCGTACCACTCGGGCATGGTCGCCAAGTACGCGATCGAGCACTGGACCCGGATCCCGTGCGAGGTGGAGCTGGCCAGTGAGTTCCGCTACCGTGATCCGGTGCTCGACCGGTCCACCCTGATCGTGGTGATCTCGCAGTCCGGCGAGACGATGGACACCCTGATGGCGTTGCGGCACGCCAAGGAGCAGAAGGCCCGGGTGCTGGCCATCTGCAACACCAACGGCTCCACCATCCCGCGCGAGTCCGACGCGGTGCTCTACACCCACGGTGGCCCCGAGATCGCGGTCGCCTCGACCAAGGCGTTCCTCACCCAACTGGTCGCCTGCTACCTGATCGGCCTGCACCTGGCCCAGGTACGCGGGATCAAGTTCGCCGACGAGGTCGGTGCGGTGGTGAGTCAGCTCCAGGAGATGCCGGACAAGCTGCGGGAGTTGCTGGACCGGATCGAGCCGGTGCGCGAGCTGGCCCGGGAGCTGAAGTCCGAGCCGACCGTGCTCTTCATCGGCCGGCACGTCGGCTACCCGGTGGCCCTGGAGGGCGCGCTCAAGCTCAAGGAGTTGGCGTACATGCACGCCGAGGGGTTCGCCGCCGGGGAGTTGAAGCACGGCCCGATCGCGCTGATCGACCAGGGCACCCCGGTGATCTGCGTGGTGCCGTCGCCGGTCGGCCGGGGCATGTTGCACGACAAGGTCGTCTCCAACATCCAGGAGGTCCGGGCCCGGGGTGCCCGGACCATCGTGATCGCCGAGGAGGGCGACGAGGCGGTGGTCCGCTATGCCGACCACCTGATCTATGTGCCGCGTACGCCGACCCTGCTCGCCCCGCTGGTCACCACCGTGCCGTTGCAGGTGTTCGCCGCCGAGATCGCCGCCGCCCGGGGGCACGACGTCGACCAGCCGCGCAACCTGGCGAAGTCGGTCACCGTCGAGTAGGTGACCCCGCGCCACCGACGGCGGTCCGGTCATTGGCCGAGCACGATCCGGGCCATCCCGTCCAGGGCCGGGTTGCCGGGCTCCCAGTAGCCGGTGTGGCCGTACCGGCCGCTGGGGAAGGTCCGGCCGCCGAACCCCGGATCGCTCGGGTCGTGCCCGAACCACAGCTGGTGGTCGTCCGGGCGGAGCAGCCAGGCGGCGCTGGCCAGCGGCGAGGCGGCCAGCACCGCCCGGCCGGCCAGGTCGCGGGGCGGCTCGACCAGCCTGATCACGTCGTCACCGGCGGTGCTCGACCAGACCCGCTCCGGTGGCAGGCCGAGCGCACCGGCCCGGTCCACCCCGACGCCGGGTGAGCCGACGAAGGCCAGCGCGTCGGCGGCCAACCCGTGGTCGCGGGCGGCGCTGCCCACCACCAGCGAGCCGTAGCTGTGCCCCAGCACGGTCTGCCGGGCCGTCGGCCCGTCGTGGGTGGCGCGCAGCCCCTCCTGGAAGCGGTGCAGCGCCGGCCCGGCGTCCCGGGCCTGGGCCGGCGAGGACGCCTCGGGCAGGAAGTCGGGGGCGTCGTAATCCAGCCAGAGCACCGCCGCCGTCTCCGCACCCGGGGCGAGGGCGGTGCACCTGGCCTGCACCCGGGCGGCCCGGCTCAGCTCACCGGGGACGTCGGCGAGGTCGCTGGTCATCCCCGGCACGTAGGTCAGCACCCGGCCGGCCCGGTCCGGGTTGCCCAGCGCGACGATCGCCCGGCCGTCACCGCGCGGGTCGAGCCCGAGCAGGTACGCCCGGGGCGGCGACGTGGCGGCCAGCCGCCCGGCGAGCCCGTCCAGGACTGCCAACGCGCGGTCGATCCGCCGCCGACCGCGCTCGCCCGCCGTCGAACGGCGTGCCGCCAGCAGGGCCTCCCGGTGGCCGGCCAACAGCAGTCGGTTCGCCTGGTCCCGGGCCGCCGCCGGCACCCCGTCGCGCGGGCCGATCCGGGCCGGCTCGTGGAGCACCAGCCAGCGCCGCTGCGCCGGGGTGAGGCCGGCCCACCAGGCACGGACCACCGCCGGGGTGGCGTCGTCCGCCGGTCGGCCCGGCGGTGGCCGCTCGACCCAGCCGGTGCGGGCCGCCCCGGACAGCTCGGCCAGCCGGGAGGCGGCCTCCCGGTCGGCCGCGTCGGCCAGCGCGAGCGCCTCCCGCAGCGCCGCCGCCACCTGACCCACCGCCGCCGGCGAGCCCACCCCGCCGCCCACGCCACCGGCCCCGCCACCACCTGTACCTGCGGCAGCCGCCCCGCTTCCGCCCCCGGCACCTGCACCGCTGCCGGCAGCGCCGCTACCGGCGCGGGGGTCTCGGGCAGGACCACGGGCGTCGACCGCGTCGGTACCGACGGCACCGCCCGCCGGAGAAGGGTGGGCACCCACCCCGACCGGGAGCGCACCCGCCTCGGGGCCGCGCCAGAGCAGGGGTGCCGCCCGGACCCCGCCGTGCCGGTCCACCGCCACGCCGGTGCGGTCGGCCAGCGCCACCGCCTCGGTGAGCCGGGCCTTCGCCACCCGGAGCCGACCGGCGAACTCGGCCAGCACCTGATCGATCTCGACCAGCGCGGGCAGGATGGTGGCCAACTCCGACCGGAGCCCGTCGAGCCGGCCACCGGCCGCTGTCGCCGCCCTGCCGGACCAGCCCGCCCGCAACGCCGCCGCCCGGTCGGCCAGGCCGGCCCGCCGCCGCCCGACCGGGGCGTCCAACCCGCGCCAGGCCACCCCCGCCGCGTCCCAGTCACCCGGTGAGGCGGACCAGAGTTGGGCGTACCCGATCATCGGGGTCGGCCGACCAGTCGCCCGGCTGCCCGGTCGTCGGCCACCGTGTACGCCTCGGCGGCGGCGCGCAGGGCCGCACCCGCCTGCGCCACCCGGACGCCCAGCGCCCCGTGCCACGCGTGCACCGCCGACTCCAGCCCGGCCAGGGCGGGGCCGGCCCGCCAACCCGGCGCGGCCGGCACCAGGCCGGGCCGACCCGCCAACCCCTGGGCCAGCGCGTACGCCTCGTCGGCCAGCCCGCCGGCCGCCACCCGCAGCACCGACAGGTCGACCTCCACCGGCTCGTTCGTCATCGGCTGCCTCCCGTGCCCCCGTCGCCGGCCCCCGCTGCCGACGTGGCACCGACGCTAGGGGCGCGGACGGCGGCCGGGTCGGCCCTGTGGACGACGGGCGGCGGTCGTACCCCCGGGTTGTCCACAGGTCTTGCCGGCCGTGACGCCGATGGCTAATCTGCCGCCCCCGCCGCCGGTAGGGTGACGTTCTGTCGGCAGGAAAGACGGGGGCGGCATGAAACCGGTGTGGCGGGTGTCGGACGTACGCGCGGCGGAGGCCGGCCTGATGGCCACCGTGGCGCCCGGGACGCTGATGCAGCGGGCGGCGGCCGGGCTGGCCCGGCGTTGCGCCCTGCTGCTCGCCGACCGGGGCGGGGTCTACGGCGCGCGGGTGCTGGTGCTGGTCGGCACCGGTGACAACGGCGGCGACGCGCTGTACGCCGGCGAGCGGCTGGCCCGGCGCGGCGCGCAGGTCGCCGTGCTGCCGACCAGCCCCGGGCGGGCGCACGCCGGGGGACTGGCGGCGCTGCGTGCCGCCGGTGGCCGGCTGGTCGACACCCCGCCCGGCACCGTCGACCTGGTGCTCGACGGGATCGTCGGGATCGGGGGCAGCGGCGGTCTGCGGGAGGCCGCCGACGAACTCGTCGCCGGGCTGCCCGCCCTGCGGGGACGCGACGGCGGCCGGGCCACGGTCGTCGCGGTGGACGTGCCCAGCGGGGTGGCGGTGGATACCGGGGACGTGCCGACGGGCGGGTCCGGCCGGCCCGCCGCCGTCCGGGCCGACGTGACGGTGGCGTTCGGCGCGCTCAAGCCGGCCCTGGTGGTCGGCCCGGCGGCCCCGCTCGCCGGCCAGGTCGAACTGGTCGACATCGGGCTCGGGCCGTGGCTGCGCGGCACCCCCGCGCTGTGGGTGACCGAATGGTCGGACGTGCGCGACTGGTGGCCCCGCACCGGGGCGTCCTCGGAGAAGTACCGCCGGGGCGTGGTCGGGGTGGCCACCGGGTCGCGGACCTACCCGGGGGCGGGGGTGCTCTCGGTGGGTGGCGCGCTGGCCGGCCCCACCGGCCTGGTCCGGTACGCCGGTGGCGCCCGGGGCGAGGTGGTCCGGCAGCACCCGTCGGTGATCGCCACCGACCGGGTCGCCGGGGCCGGCCGGGTGCAGACCTGGGTCTGCGGTTCCGGCCTGGGCACCGACGACCAGGCCGGCGCGGAGCTGCGCGCGGTGCTGGCCGCGCCGGTGCCGGTGGTGCTCGACGCCGACGCGCTGACCCTGCTGGTGGACGGTTCGCTCGCCGACCGGCTACGGCACCGGGAAGCCCCGATCGTGGTCACCCCGCACGACCGGGAGTTCCGCCGGCTGTGCGGGGAGGAGCCGGGGGCCGACCGGGTCGCCGCCGCGCTGCGGCTGGCCGCCTGGATGAACGCGACGGTGCTGCTCAAGGGGGACCGCACGGTGGTCGGCACGCCGGACGGCCGGGCGTACGTCAACCCGACCGGGAGCCCCGCTCTGGCCACCGGGGGGACCGGGGACGTGCTGGCCGGGCTGCTCGGCGCGCTGCTCGCCGCCGGGCTGGCCCCGGAACGGGCGGCGGTCGTCGCGGCGTACCTGCACGGGCTGGCCGGGCGGGAGGCGGCCCGGGGCGGCCCGGTGACCGCGCCGGACGTGGTGGCCGCGTTGCGCCCGGTGGTGGCTCCGCTGCTCTGACCGGCCCGGGTCGGCGGCCCGGGTCGGCGTCCACCGGCCGGTGATCACCGACGCCAGTAGGCTGGGCGCATGTGGCAGGCCGAGGTGCGCGTCGATCTGGACGCGATCCGTGCAAACGTGGCCCGGCTCCGGTCGGGGACCAGCGCCGAGCTGATGGCGGTGGTGAAGGGCGACGGGTACGGCCACGGCATGGTCCCGTCGGCGCGGGCCGCGCTCGACGCGGGGGCGGACTGGCTGGGGGTGTGCACCCTCGACGAGGCGTTGACCCTGCGCCGGGCCGGAATCACCGCGCCGGTGCTGGCCTGGCTGCTCGACCCGGGGCTGCCCCTGCACGAGGGGGTGGCGGCCGGGGTGGACCTGGCCGCCGCGAGCCTGTCCCAGCTCGACGAGATGGTCGCGGCGGGCCGGGCCGCCGACCGGCCGGCCCGGCTGCACCTGAAGATCGACACCGGCCTGGCGCGCGGCGGGGCGACCGTCGCCGACTGGCCGACCCTGCTGGAGGCCGCCGCGAAGGCCCAGGCCGACGGCCTGGTCGAGGTGGTCGGCGTGTGGAGCCACTTCGTGTACGCCGACTCGCCCGGCCACCCCACCACCGACCGGCAGTTGGCGGTCTTCCACGAAGGGCTGGCCATGGTCGAGCGGGCCGGGCTGCGCCCCCGCTACCGGCACCTGGCCAACTCGGCGGCCACCCTGACCCGGCCCGACACCCACTTCGACCTGGTCCGGCCCGGGATCGCCGTGTACGGGCTGTCGCCGGTCGCCGGTCAGCAGTTCGGGCTGCGTCGGGCGATGACCGCGCGGGCCCGGGTGATGCTCACCAAGCGGGTCCCCGCCGGCACCGGCGTGTCCTACGGCCACACGTACGCCACCGAGGAGGAGGCGAACCTCGCGGTGGTGCCGCTCGGCTACGCCGACGGGGTGCCCCGGCACGCCTCCAACGTCGGCCCGGTGCAGCTCGGCGGGAAGCGCCGCACCATCTCCGGTCGGGTCTGCATGGACCAGTTCGTGCTCGACTGCGGCGACGACGAGGTGGCCGCCGGTGACGTGGCCACCCTCTTCGGCAGCGGCGACGACGGCATGCCCACCGCCGACGACTGGGCCGAGGCGGTCGGCACCATCAACTACGAGATCGTCACCCGGTTCGGCGGGGTCCGGGTGCCCCGGGTCTACGACGGTGAGCGGCCGTGAGCGCGGTCAACCGGTTCCGGGTGCCCCGGCCGAGGACCGCCGCCGGGAAGGTTGCCGGTGTGGTCGGGGCTGCGATGGGCGTGGCCGCCGCCGGGCTGGCCGCCGGGGTGGCCACCGAACGGGCCCTGGTCCGCCGGCTCAAGGCCGACCCCGCCGACCCGTATGCCGGGGAGGACTTCGGCGTGCAGCGTTACGACGAGGCGTACCGGCTGGAGTTGCCGGACGGCACCGACATCCACGTCGAGGTGGTCGAGCCGACCCGGCCGGTGCCGGGGCGCCCGACGGTGGTGCTGGTGCACGGCTTCTGCCTGGACATGGGGACGTTCCACTTCCAGCGCCAACTGCTGGCCGAGCGGGGCGACTACCGGATCGTCGCGTACGACCAGCCGGGGCACGGCCGGTCGGGTCGGTTGGAGACCGGCGAGTACGACCTCGCCGCGCTCGGGCGCACCCTGCGCCGGGTGATCGACCGGACCGCCCCGGAGGGGCCGTTGGTGCTGGTCGGGCACTCGATGGGCGGGATGACCATCATGGCGTTCGCCGAGGCGTACCCGGAGCTGTTCGGTGACCGGGTGGTCGGCACGGTGCTGATGGCCACGTCGGGCGGGTTGCTCGCCGAGACGAAGCTGGTCGCGCCGGCCCTGCTCGGCCGGGTCGGCTCGCCGGTGCTGTTCATGATGAGCACCACCACCCGGTACGGCGGGATCGTCATCGACCGGGCCCGGAAGTCCACCTCCAACGTGGCCTGGCTGCTGACCCGCCGGTACGGCTTCGGCACCCCGAAACCGAGCCCGGCCCTGGTGTCGTACGTGGAGCGGATGAACTCCCGGACGTCGGCCGACACGGTGACCCGCTACCTGCGGACCCTGGCCACCCACTCCCGGTTCCCGGCGCTGGCCGCGCTGAGCGGCACGCCGGTGCTGGTCGTGGTGGGCGACAAGGACATGATCACGCCGGTGGTCCACTCGGACGAGATCGTCCGTCGGCTGCCGCACGCCGAATATCTCAAGATCCATGACAGTGGGCACGTGGTGATGCTGGAACACGCCGACGAGGTCAACGCCGGGCTGGAACGCTTCCTGGAGGCGCTGTGAGCAGGCTCGTCGTGCCGGCGCGCGGCCCGGCGCAGGCCGCCGGCGGGCCGGACCGATCCGGGGCGGCACGGTGACCGTGCGCGTCACGCTGCCCACGGTCGAGGACACGCACGCCTTCGGCCGCCGGCTGGCCGGGGTGCTGCGCGCCGGCGACCTGCTGCTGCTCACCGGCCCGCTGGGGGCCGGCAAGACCGCGCTGACCCGGGGTCTCGGCGTCGGCCTGGGGGTACGCGGCGACGTCACCTCACCGACCTTCGTGATCGCCCGGGTGCACCGGCCCGACCCGGCGCGCGGCGGCACGGTGGCCCTGGTGCACGCCGACGCGTACCGGTTGGGTGACGCGACCGATCCCCGCGCCGAGATCGACGACCTGGACCTGGACGCCTCGGTGGACGACTCGGTGACCGTGGTCGAGTGGGGTGAGGGGCTGGTCGAGCAGTTGGCCGACGCCCACCTGCGGGTCCGCATCGACCGGCGCGACGACGACAGCCGGGTGGTCGACCTGGAGCCGGTGGGCGGGGACTGGACGCAACGGTTGACCGCCCTGGGCTGAGGGTTGTCGCACCCGATGCCTAGAGTGCCGGGGACTTCGTTGTGAAAGGTTGCCGATGCCCGACGACACCCCCACCCTCGACCTGCTGGCGCTGCTGCCGCAGGCATGGCGTGCCGTGCTCAACCCGCACCTGGACCCGGCCCGTACGGCCGCGCTGGCCGAATTCGTCGCCCACGAGTACGCCACCCAGACCGTCTTCCCGCCGGTGGAGGATCTCTTCTCCGCCTACCGGTTGTGCGGCCCGGAACAGTGCCGGGTGCTGATCCTCGGCCAGGACCCGTACCACAAGGCGGGGCAGGCGCACGGGCTGAGCTTCAGCGTGCGCGAGGGGGTGTCGGTGCCGCCGTCGCTGCGCAACGTCTTCAAGGAACTGGGTGAGGACCTGGGGGTGCCGAAGCCGCGCAGCGGCAACCTCGACGGTTGGGCGGCGCAGGGGGTGCTGCTGCTCAACGCGGTGCTCACCGTCCGGCAGGCCAGCCCCGGTTCGCACGCGAACAAGGGTTGGGAGGAGTTCACCGACGCCACCATCCGGGCCCTGGACGCCCGGGACGAACCGGTGGTCTTCCTGCTCTGGGGCGGCTACGCCCGCAAGAAGGCGGCCCTGGTCACCAACCCACGGCACGTGGTGCTGGAGGCCGGCCACCCGAGCCCGATGAACCCGCGGGGTTTCCTCGGCAGCCGCCCGTTCAGCGCCACCAACAAGGCCCTCGCCGACGCCGGTCTGCCCCCGATCGACTGGGAGCGCCCGGCCGGCTGACCCACCCGCCACGCCCGCGCGTCCGCACCGCGCACCGCCGGCTGACGTCGGCGGTGCGCGGTGGTGCTGCTTCGCGGTGGTGCTCTGTCCCGGCGCCGTGGGGGCGGCGCTCACTGCGGGGTTCGCGCGACGGGGCCGGCGGCTGAGGGGCTGACCTCGGCTGAGCGTTGGCGGTGTCGGCGTAACAGGTCAGCGGCCTGCGGGTCGGTCAGCTCCACCGTGACCCAGCGGGACCACCCGGTAGCTGCGGTTGCCGTGTCGCACCTCGATCGCCTCCGGAAGCTCGTCGCACATCTGGGCGCGGATCTTGCCGTACCGGGTCGACCAGTAGTGCTCGCCCGGCTTCTCCGGTGCCGGGTACAGGCCGCCGAACTCGCGCCACCTGGCGTTCCAGCGCTGCCCGTAGGCGGCCTCCAGCCAGGCGGTGAACCGGGCGGAGTCGCCCCACCGGACGGCGATCTCGACGGCATCGGCCGGTACCGGGGCACCCTGGAGCAGTGCGGCGGTGCTGCCGGTCAACAGATGGGGCAGGTCGCCCAGCCGATTCAGCAGCTGGTCCAGCCCAAGTTCGTCGATCCGGTCGTCGAGCGACCGTGCGGCGAGGGCGTCCATCCGGGCATCGAGGTGGCTGTCGAGCTCCTCGGCGGTGACGGCGATTTGCAGACCGAGGGCGGCGAAGAGGCGCTCCACCAGCGGAATGCCCGGCACCCGATCCCCGCGCTCGATGCGGGCCACAGCGCTCTGACTCGTCCCAGCCCGATCGGCCAGTTGCTGCTGGGTGAGCTGTCAGGCACCGCGCTCCCGGCGAAGAAGAGCGGCGACATCCGTAGCGAGACGACTACTCTGCGGCATCTCCCCATGATGGCGTGATGCGGGTGAGCCGTATGCCCAGCTGTCATACTCATGACCGGCAGGCATACCGCTATCCACCACGTACAACACCCTGCCGCCCGCCGTCCGTCGCTCGTGCCGTCCGCCGCCCGTTCCGCCCGCCGCCCGTGCCGCCCGTCGCTCGTGCCGTCCGCCGCTCGTGCCGTCCGTCGTCCGTGCCGCCTGTCGCCCGTCACACCCCGCCGCCCGCCGCCGGGGGGCAACGGGGAACCCGGCGGGTGCGGATCGGCAGGTGGGGTCGCTGGGAATCGGCGGCCGTAGCCGGCAGCGGGGACCTGCGGCCGTGGGGCGACGGGTCGGGCCGAGAGAGACGGGCGGGCTGTGACCGGGCCGTACGGGTGGACGGCTAGGCTGGCTTACCGTGCTCGTACTGGTGGTGGACTCCTCGACCCCCGCGGTCACCGCGGCCCTGGTCGAGGTCACGGCGGACGGCGTCGTGGTGCGGGCGCACCGGTGTACGGTCGACGCCCGGGCCCACGGTGAACTGCTGGCCCCGCAGGTCGAGGCGGTGCTCGCCGAGGTCGGCGCACGGCCGGGCGACCTCGGCGCGATCGTCGCCGGGCTCGGCCCCGGCCCCTTCACCGGGCTCCGGGTCGGTCTGGTCACCGCCGCCACCATGGGCCAGGTGCTCGGCATCCCCACGTACGGCGTCTGCTCCCTCGACGGCATCGGCCATCCCTCGGCCGCCGGCACGACCGGGAGCGCCCCGCTGCGGGAACAGAGCACCCCGCCGCGGGAGCAGGACACCCCGGCGCGGGATGAGCGGGTGCTGGTCGCTGCGGACGCCCGGCGCAAAGAGGTGTACTGGGCGGTCTACGACGACTCCGGCCAGCGGATCGCCGGCCCGGCGGTGGACGCCCCGGCGGTGGCGGCCGCCCGGGCCCGGGAGTTGGCCGTCACCGCCGCGGTCGGGGACGGCGCCCATCGGTATGCCGACGTGCTCGGTCTGCCACTGCGCGGCGAACCCCGCTACCCGGCCGTGTTCGCGCTGGCCACCCTCGCCGCCGAGCGGATCCGGGCGGGTGCCCCCGGCGAGACGCTCACCCCGCTGTACCTGCGCCGGCCGGACGCGGTCGCGGCGACCAGCCGTAAGTCGGTGCTGCCGTGACGGTACGACTCGACCGGTTCCGCTGGTGGCACATCGACGAGGTGCTGCTGATCGAGGCGGACCTGTTCGGCCCCGAGCAGTGGTCGCCGGCGATGTTCTGGAACGAGCTGGCCAGCGGCCACCACTACCGGGTCGCCCTGGACACCGACGGGTCGTTGCTGGGCTACGCGGGCCTGACCGTCGATCCGGAGGGCGAGTCGTGGGTGCAGAACATCGCGGTCCGCCGGGACGCCCAGCGGCGCGGGATCGGCCGGACGCTGCTGGAGGACCTGCTCGCCGAGGCCGCCCGGCGCGGGATCGACAGTGTCCTGCTGGAGGTGGCCGTCGACAACGCCCCCGCCCAGCGGCTCTACGCGACGTACGGGTTCGAGCCGATCGGCGTACGGCGGGGCTACTACCAACCGAGCAACACCGACGCGCTGGTCATGCGGCGTGACGCGGAGCCGGCCGCAGACGGGACGGAACATGGCTGACGAACCGCTGATCCTCGGCATCGAGACCTCCTGCGACGAGACCGGGGTGGGCATCGTGCGCGGGCACACCCTGCTCGCCGACGCGCTGGCCTCCAGTGTGGACGAACACGCCCGGTTCGGTGGGGTGGTGCCCGAGGTGGCCAGCCGGGCACATCTGGAGGCCATCGTGCCGACCATGGACCGGGCACTGCGCGAGGCGGGGGTGACCATCGCCGACATCGACGCGATCGCGGTCACCTCCGGCCCCGGCCTGGCCGGTGCCCTGCTGGTCGGGGTGGCCGCCGCGAAGGGCTACGCGCTGGCCGCCGAGAAGCCGGTGTACGGGGTGAACCACCTGGCCGCGCACGTCGCCGTGGACACCCTGGAGCACGGCCCGCTGCCCGCGCCGGCGATCGCGATGCTGGTCTCCGGCGGGCACTCCTCGTTGCTGCTCGTCGACGACCTGGCCCGGGGGGTGACCCCGCTGGGCGCGACCATCGACGATGCGGCCGGGGAGGCGTTCGACAAGGTGGCCCGGCTGCTCGGCCTGCCGTTCCCGGGCGGCCCGTACATCGACCGGGAGGCGCGGGCCGGTGACCCGGCGTCGATCGGCTTCCCGCGCGGCCTCACCGCTGCCAAGGATCTCGCCGCCCACCGGTACGACTTCTCCTTCTCCGGGCTGAAGACGGCGGTGGCCCGTTGGGTGGAGGGGCGGCGACGCTCCGGTGAGCCGGTGCCGGTGGCCGACGTGGCCGCGTCCTTCCAGGAGGCGGTCTGCGACGTGCTCACCGGCAAGGCGCTGGCCGCCTGCCGGGCGCACGGGGTGGATACCCTGGTGATCGGCGGGGGAGTGGCGGCGAATTCGCGGCTGCGGGCGATGGCCGAGCAGCGGGCCCAGCGGTACGGCATCCGGGTCCGGGTGCCCCGGCCGGGTCTGTGCACCGACAACGGGGCGATGGTCGCCGCGCTCGGCGCGCACCTGGTGGCCGCCGGGGTGGCACCGAGCCGGCTGGATCTGCCCGCCGACTCGGCGCTGCCACTGACCACGGTCAGCGTGTGACGGGAGGGAGGCCGACGTGATCGTACGGATGTGGGAGGCGCGGGCGGAGTCGTACGGCTTCGCCGACCTGATCACCTGGGTGTGTGAGACCGCGCTGCCCGAGTTCGCACACGACCCGCTGCACGTGTCCAGTGAGGTCTTCTCGTCCACCGACCACCGGGTGGTGGTGATCTCGAAGTGGCGCAGCAGCCCCCGCCCACTGCCGGAGCCGCCGGCCACGCTGGTCGCCCGCCCTCCGCACTCCTGGGACTTCACCCAGGTCGACCGCTGACCACAGTGGGCCACGGCCGGCCGCCGAACAAGCCGGCCGCCAAGCAGCCGGCCGCCGAACATCGGGCCGCCGAACAGTCAGCCGCCGAACAGCCGGACGGCCCGCAGGCGTACCGCCTACGGGCCGTCGGTCGAACGGGTGGGGTCAACTGCGTCGCGTGATCCGCCAGGTGGCGTAGCCGCCCGCGCCGAGCGCGAGCAGGAATACCGCCCAGACGACGGTGGTGCTGATCGCCACCGACGGGCCGGCGGCTCCGGCCTGGGCGGCGGCGACCAGCGAGTCGTTCTGCGCGGCCGGGATCGCGGCCGGCGGCATCTGCTGCCAGCGGACCAGGCCGGTGCTCTCCAGCATGGCCATGTGGTCGCCCACGAACTTGTTGGCCTCGTCGGCGAGCTTACGGACGGTGTTGTCCCGGGTGCTGGCCCGGACCGCGCCGATCACCGGGAAGATCTTGCCGTGGGCCACCCGGAGCCGGGTCACGAAGATCTGATCGAACTGAGCACCGGAGGCGTTCTGCATCTCGGTCAGCCACCCCTTCTGCTCGGTGGTGGGGTCGCTCGGCAGCGTCGCGCCCAGCTTGTTGGCGGCCTGCACCGCCAACTCGTCGAGGACGCCGTGCTGGCGGGCGATCTCCGCGCCGACCTCCCGCACCCGCGCGGACTGGCCCTTCTCGGCGGCCATCGTGCCGGCCGGTATCTCCCACAGGCCGGCCAGTCGGACACCGTTGAGCAGCGCCGTGTCGGCGGCGTTCATCTGGACGCCGGGTGCGGCGACGGCCATGCCGGGTAGGACGACCAGGCCGGCCAGGAAGGTGACGAGCAGCACCGCCACCCGGTAGGTCCGGTGCCCTCGCCGACGACGTACGGAATCCAGCGGTGCCATGCTGCGGTGCCTCCTCGATCCGGGCCGATCTGTCCTGCCGGGCAGCGACCCGCAGGCTGCCCGTCCATCCACTGGTACGGAACACCGGGCCGATCAGTTCATCGGTCCGGTCAACTCGCCGATCGGCGCAGGCCAGGGCGGGACGGCGCAGCGGGAGCAGGACGGCGTAAGCAGCGCAGCCTCGACCGGCCAGCCGCGACACGGCGGCGGGAATCGGTGCGGCAACGGCTCAGGTGACGTCGAGCGGGTCGGCGAGGAGCCGTTCGAAGGCCAGCTCGGCCGCGCCGATCAGCGCCGCGTCGTCACCGAGCTTGGGGGTACGCAGCCGGACGTGTTCCAGGCAGGCGGGCAGCCCGGTCTCGTTGAGACGGCTGCGGACCTGGGCGGCGGCGGCCAGGTAGAGGTCCCGCATGGTGCCGCCGAAGATGACCATCTCGGGGTTGAAGATGTTGACCAGGTTCGCCACCCCGAAGCCGAGCCAGTCCCCGGCGTGCCGTACCGCGGTCTGGGCGCGGGCGTCACCCCGGTCGGCGGCGTCGAAGACGGCCAGCAGCGCCTCCCGGCCCCGGGCGTCGGACCGGCCGGCGGCCCGGAGCAGCCCGTACTCGCCGATCTGGGTTTCCCAACAGCCCCGGGAGCCGCACTCGCAGGGAGTGCCGTCGCGCACCACCACCATGTGCCCGACCTCGCCGCCGTACCCACCGTGGCCGGTGAGCCGGCGGCCTCCGGCGATGATGCCGGCGCCCACGCCGACGTCGCCGTAGAGGTAGATGACGTTGTCGCAGCCGGCGGCGACACCCCGGGCGTGCTCGGCGAAGGCGGCGACGTCGGCCACGTTGCCGACCGTGATCGGCAGGTCCGCGCCCAGTTCGGCGGCGAGCGCCGCGCCGATCGGCTCGTCCACCCAGCCGGTGGTGGGGCCGAGCCGGACCAGCCCGTCGGCCTTGCGGACCATGCCGCAGACCGCGACCCCGGCCCCGACGCAGATCGACCCGGGTGGCACCCGTTCCCGCATCTGCTTGAGGGCACCGGCCAGCATCGGGGCGGTCTCGGCGGCGTCCAGGTCGCGCGGCCGGTCCAGCTCGCGGCGGTCCAGCACCTCGCCGCCGAGCCCGACCCGCGCGGCCCGCAGTCGGTCCACCTCGATCGAGTACGCGTACGCGTAGACCCGGGCCGACTCGGGCCGGACGACCAGTGACGGTCGTCCGGCCCGGCCGGTCTCCTTGGGCGTGCCCTCGCTGACCAGCCCGGCGCCGGCCAGGTCGGCGGTGAGCGCGCCGATGGTGCTGCGGTTGAGCCCGAGGGCGGTGGTGAGTTCCGCGCGGGAGGTGGCGCCGTGCACGTGGACGTGCCGGAGCAGCGCGCCGAGGTTCTGCCGCCGGATCTCGTCCTGGCTCGGTCCTACCCGCATCGTTGATGGCACCCCATGTCCCGCCGGTGGCGTACGCGGATCAGCGGGTGCCGGAGGCGGAGGCGCGGCGGCGCGACAGCGCGTCCACGCTGGCCGCGAGGAGCAGCACCACGCCGGTGACCACGTACTTCACCCCGGCGCTGTAGCCCATCAGGCCCATCCCGTTGTCGATGACGGCGACCACCGCGCCACCGAGCACAGCGTCGAGGACCCGGCCCTTGCCGCCGAAGAGGCTGGTGCCGCCGATCACCGCCGCGCCGACAGCGTAGAGCAGCACGTTGCTGCCGCCGGTGTTCGGGTCCACCGAGTTGGCCCGGCTCGCTGCGACGATGCCGCCGACCGCCGCCATGGACGAGCAGATCACGAAGACCGAGATGCGGATCTTGTCGACGTTGATGCCGGCCCGGCGGGCGGCTTCCTTGTTGCCGCCGACGGCGTAGACGTGCCGGCCGTAGCTGGTGCGCTGGAGCACGAAGGTCCAGACGATCAGCAGCACCGCGATGACCGGCACCACGATCGGCACGCCCTTGAGCGAGTTGATCAGGACGTTGCGGCTGCGCTCCTGGTTGAGGATGTAGACCGCGATGCCGAGGATCAGGGTCAGCCCGCCGATCCGGGCCAGCACCACCGCCATCGGGTCGGTGGTCAGGCCCCGGGCCAGCCGCTTGCGGTGGCGCAGCAGCTGCACGGCCGCGTACCCGCCGATCGCGACGGCGGCCAGCGCCCAGCCGAGGGTGGGCGGCAGGTTGCGGTTGGCGATCGCCACCAGCACCTCGTCGTTGACCGAGATGTTGGCGCCACCGCTGATCAGCATCAGCACGATGCCCTGGAAGGCGAGGAAACCGGCCAGGGTCACCACGAAGGACGGGATGCCGATCTTCGCGACCAGGAAGCCGAGCACGGTGCCGATGACCACGCCGGTGAGGATCGCGGCGAGCACGGCCACGTACCAGGGATAGCCGGCCTTGGTGGCGACGTTGGCCAGGATGGCCGCGCAGACCCCGCTGGCGAAGCCGGCGGAGAGGTCGATCTCGCCGAGCAGCAGGACGAAGACCAGCCCCATGGCGATCAGGGTGACCGCCGCGCCCTGGGTGAACAGGTTGGCGAAGTTGCCGGCGGTGAGGAACGACGGCCGCATGATCGAGAAGACGGTGCAGAGCACGATCAGCCCGAGTACGGCGGGCAGCGCGCCGATGTCGCCGCCGCGTACCCGGCCCCAGTAGCCGCGGAGATGGCTGCCGACGGTCGGTCTCGGCGTGACCGCCGCCGGGCCTTCCTTGTGCACGGCGGTGGTGGTCATCGAACGCCTCCTGGAGTGGTGTCGGCGGGCCCTGCGCCGGTGCCGTTGCCGGCCGTGACCGGCTCGCCGGTGAGGCCGAGGTTGCCGGAGCGGCCGGCGGTGATCAGCTCGACGACCTGCGAGTGGGTGATGTCGATGGTCTTCACCTGGGCGACCATCTGGCCGAGGTAGAGCGCGGCGACCCGGTCGGAGACGGCGAAGACGTCGTTCATGTTGTGCGAGATCAGCACCACGGCCAGGCCGTTGTCGGCCAGCCGGCGGACCAGTTCGAGTACCTGGGCGGTCTGGGCGACGCCGAGCGCGGCGGTCGGCTCGTCCAGGATGACCAGCCTGCTGTTCCAGAGCACCGCCTTGGCGATGGCGACGGTCTGCCGCTGGCCGCCGGAGAGGCTGGAGACGTGCTGGCGCAGCGACTTCACGGTCCGCACCGAGAGCCCGGCCAGGGTCTCCGCCGCCATCTGCTCCATGGTCGGCTCGTCGAGCACCAGCCCGCTGTGCTTCTCCCGGCCGAGGAACATGTTCTGCACGATGTCGAGGTTGTCGCAGAGCGCGAGGTCCTGGTAGACGACCTCGATGCCGAGCGTGGCGGCGTCCCGGGGGCTGTTGATGCTCACCGGCCGGCCGTCGAAGAGGAACTCGCCGGCGTCGGCCGGGTAGATGCCGCTGATGCACTTGACCAGGGTGGACTTGCCGGCGCCGTTGTCGCCGACCAGTGCGGTCACCTCGCCGGCGTGGGCGGCGAGGGCGACGTCGCGCAGGACCTGGACGGGACCGAAGCTCTTGTCGATCCCGCGCAGTTCCAGCAGGGGGGTCGCGGACACGGGGGTCTCCTTCAGACGGAGGGAAGATCTCGGAGCCCGTCCGGCGGCGAGCGCCGCCCGGCACGAGGTTCCGTGCCGGGCGGCGTCGCGTCGACGGGGTACGACGCTCGTCGTACGGGTCAGCTGATGCCGTTCGCGGCGCAGAGCGCGGCGTACGCACCGGTGCAGAGCTTGGCCTTGTCGACGTAGCCGTCGGCCACCACGTCCTTGACGGTCGACTTGTCGATCGCCTTCGGCTCCAGCAGCACAGACGGGACGTCCCGGCCGCTCTCCGGGTCCTTGACGGTCTGCCCGGTGTCCTTCCGCTCGCCCTTCGCCACGGCGATGGCCAGCTCGGCGGCCGCGTCGGCCTCCTTCTTGACGGCCTTGTAGACGGTCATGCACTGGTCACCGGCGAGGATGTTCTGCAGGCCGGTCACGTCGGCGTCCTGGCCGGTCACCGGGACCTTGCCGTTGAGCTTGTTCTTCTTCAGCACCGAGATGGCCGCGTTGCCGAGGCCGTCGTTGGCGGAGAGCACACCGTCGATCTTGCCGCCGGTCTGGGTGAGCATCTGCTCGAAGATGGTGGCGCCCTGCGCCGGGTCCCAGTCCGGGACGGCCTGGTCCGGGCCCTTGGTGTATTCCTTCGAGTCGAACTTCGGCTTGAGCACCGAGTCGTAGCCGTTCTTGAACAGGGTGGCGTTGTTGTCGGTCGGCGAGCCGTTGAGGTAGGCGACCGTCGGGTTCTTGACGCCCTTCTCGGTCAGGCACTTGGCCAGGCCCTCGCCCTGGAGCTTGCCGACGGCCTCGTTGTCGAAGCTGACGTAGTACTGGGCGGAGCCGCCCAGGGTGAGCCGGTCGTAGTCGATCGTCGCGACACCCTGCGACTTCGCCTTGTCCAGCACGGCCTTGCCGGTGCCGGAGTCCAGGTTGACGATCATCAGGGTGGTGACGCCCCCGGTGATCATCTGGTCGGCGATGGTCTGGAAGGCGTTCTTGTCGTTCTGCGCGTTCTGGATGTCGGACTCGACACCGGCTTTGTCGAACGCCTCCTTGAGGAACCGGCGGTCGGCGGTCTCCCAGCGGGCGGAGGACTTGCTGTCGGGCAGGATCACGCCGATCTTCGGCTTCTTGGCGGCGCTGCCGCCGGTGTCGTCGCTCGTGGAGTTGTCGCCACAGGCGGCCATGCTGCCGGTGGCCAGCAGGCCGACGGCGGCGAAGGTGAGGAAGCCCTTGCGCATGTCTGCACGGGTCCTTTCGAGGGTGGGGGAAGGAGTGGTCGGTGTTTGTTGTGTCCGGCAACGTATTCCCGCTCACCTTCGGGGCGCAAGACTGCCGAGGTCAGAAGTTTGTTGGCGGCGGTAACAATTCAGCAACGTGGCTGTCACCCCGGGGACACCCGTCCCGCGATCACGCTGCGTGTCTGGTTCGCAACCGCCCTGGTCCGGGCGGTCAGCGGGCGGCGATCCGCGCGGTGCCGGCTTCGCTCAGGGCGACCAGGTCGGCCGGGCCGAGCTGGAGCTGCCACCCCCGGCGGCCGGCCGAGACATAGACGGTCTCGTGGTCCAGCGCGGAGGCGTCCACCACCGTCGGCAGCCGTCGCCGCTGACCCAGCGGGCTGATCCCGCCCCGCACGTAACCGGTGCTCCGCTCGGCGGCGGCGCGGTCGGCCAGCACGGCCCGCTTGCCACCCAGCGCCGCCGCCAGCGCCTTGAGGTCCAGCTCACCGGTGACCGGGACGACCGCCACCGCCAGCGCCCCGTCCACCTCGGCGACCAGCGTCTTGAACACCCGCTCCGGTGGCACCCCGAGCGCCGCCGCGACCAGCGCGCCGTAGTGCGGCGCGTCCGGGGACACGTCGTACGGGTGGGTGCGGTACGCGATCTTCCGCTTGGTCAGCAGCGCCGTCGCCGCGGTGGCCTGTCCCGCCATGCGGTCACGCTAGCCCGGCGTGCCCGTACCCGCGACCGGTCGACCGATCAGCACCGTCGGCGCCCCGGCCACCCGGGTCAGCACCAGGCTGGCCGGGTGCTCCCCGGCCAGCCTCAGGTCCCGGCGCAGTTGTTCGGGCACCAGCGCCGAGCCCCGCTTGAGGATCTCCACCCGGCCGACCCGCCGCTCCCGCAGCAGCGCGCGCAGCCGCTTCAGCGAGAACGGCAGCACGTCGACGATCTCCAGGCACCTGCCGAACGGGGTCGGCTGCGGGGTGTCCGCGTACAGGTAGGCGATGCTCGGGTCGGCCAGCGTCGCGTCGAGCGTGTCGGCCAGCTCGGCGACCAGGTGCGCCCGGACCACCGCCGGGTCCGGGTCGTACAGGTAGCGCCGGACCGGTCCGACCTTCGCCTCCACGTCGCCCGTACCGGTCAACTGGTGGCCGCGCGTCGCCGGGCCGCCGGGGCCGTCCGGGCTGTCCGCCGGACGGCCCGGTCCGTCTGAGCCGTCCGTCGGGCGGCCCGGTCCGTCTGAGCCGTCCGTCGGGCGCTGGCGGGCGGCGGGTCCCGGTCGCAGCACGGTCGCCCGGCGGGGCACCTCGGCGAGCGGGCCGCCCCAGAGGGCCGCCTCGACCAGGTCGCCGTCGACGCTGACCCACTCCGCCTCGGCCCCGGCCGGGATCAGCGCGTGGTCGAGCCCGGGGGCCACCTTCACCACCGTGTGCGGCACCCGCCCGGCCAGCCCGGTGACGAAGTCCCACGGTGGCGAGTAGGCGTTCGGGTCGAAGATCCGTCGTCCGGTGCCGCCCTGCCGCCGGGCCGGATCGCAGAAGACCGCGTCGACCCGGGTCACGTCGAACGCCGTCGCGTCGCCGCACTCGACGGTGAACCTCCCGGCCAGCCCGGCGGCCTCGGCGTTCGCGGCGGCCAGCGCGGCGGTGACCGGGTCGGCCTCCACCCCGTACACCCGGATGCCGGCGCGGGCGGCGGCGAGCGCGTCGGCACCGAGGCCGCAGCCCAGGTCGGCGAGGGTGCGCACCCCGGCGGCGGCGAGCCGGGCGGCCCGCCGGTCGGCGACCACCCGCCGGGTGGCCTGCTCCAGGCCGGGGCGGGTGAGGAACATCCCGGCCGCCTCCGGGCCGAACTTGCCGACCGCCCGGCGGCGCAGCTCGGCCTGGGTCAGCGCGGCGGCGGCCAACCCGGGCGGCACCCCGCGTGACCGCAGCGCCGCCGCCGCGACCAGCGGATCGCCGCCGGCCACCTCGGTCGCCGCGGCGAGCACGGCCGACCCCTCGGGGGTACGCAGCGCGGCGAACTGGTCGAGATCCACGCCCCCATTGTCCGGCCCGGCCGGTCCGGGGTTTCCGCCGGTGCCGACCCGTGACCGCTCCCGGCACGATCCGCCTGCCCGCCTGCCCGCCTGCCCGCCTGCCCGCCTGCCCGCCTGTCCGCCTGCCCGACCGGGCTGCCGGGCTGAGCGGGGAAGATCGACTCAGTGGGGCCGATGTTGCGGTGTCCGGGCGGTGTCGTCACCGCAACATCGCCACCATTGAGTTGATCACCACCCGGGCTGGCCGGATGCGGCGGCGGACAGGGATGTGGCGGCGGGTCGGGCGGGTGGTGGGTGATCATGCTTGGCGGTGGAACGGTGACGACACGGAGGGCGGCGCGTTGGCACTCTCCTTGACGGAGTGCTAGCCGAGGAATAACCTGCGATTAGCACTCTCACCCTGAGGGTGCCAGCGTCCGGGCCACCCGGCCCGGGTGCTGAACGCCAGGCGGACCGGCACCCGCGACGACGGCCCCGCCCGGTGGCATGTGGCAGATTGACGCTGGTCGGACTCTCGGCCGGCAACGAAACCAAGTACCCCAGGAGGGTATGCCCGTGACTACCGCGACCAAGGTTGCGATCAAGCCGCTCGAGGACCGCATCGTGGTCCAGGCGAACGAGGCTGAGACCACCACGGCGTCGGGCATCGTGATCCCCGACACCGCCAAGGAGAAGCCGCAGGAGGGCACTGTCCTCGCCGTCGGCCCGGGCCGGATCGACGACAAGGGCAACCGCGTGCCGCTCGACGTCAAGGTCGGCGACACCGTTCTCTACTCGAAGTACGGCGGCACCGAGATCAAGTACGCCGGCGAGGAGTACCTGGTGCTCTCCGCCCGCGACGTTCTCGCGGTCATCGAGAAGTAACCAACCGATTCCAGTGTCGTCGCCCCGGTCCGGCTCGCCGGGCCGGGGCGACGACGCTTCGAAGGGACATTCATGGCGAAGATCCTGAGCTTCTCGGACGACGCCCGGCACCTGCTGGAGCACGGTGTCAACGCCCTCGCGGACACGGTCAAGGTCACCCTCGGCCCGCGCGGGCGCAACGTCGTCCTGGACAAGAAATTCGGTGCGCCGACGATCACCAACGATGGTGTGACCATCGCCAAGGAGATCGAGCTCACCAACCCGTACGAGAACCTCGGCGCGCAGCTGGTCAAGGAGGTGGCGACGAAGACCAACGACGTCGCCGGCGACGGGACCACCACCGCGACCGTGCTGGCCCAGGCGATGGTGCGCGAGGGCCTGCGCAACGTGACCGCCGGGGCCAACCCGGCCGGCCTCAAGCGGGGTGTCGACGCGGCGGCCGCCAAGGTCTCCGAGGCGCTGCTCGGCCGGGCCGTCGAGGTGGCCGACAAGGAGTCGATCGCGCACGTCGCGACGATCTCCGCGCAGGACGCCACCATCGGCGAGCTGATCGCCGAGGCGATGGAGCGGGTCGGCCGCGACGGTGTCATCACCGTCGAGGAGGGCTCCACCCTCACCACCGAGCTGGAGGTGACCGAGGGTCTCCAGTTCGACAAGGGCTTCATCTCGCCGAACTTCGTCACGGACTCCGAGTCGCAGGAGTCGGTGCTGGACGACCCGTACATCCTCATCACCACGCAGAAGATCTCGGCGATCGAGGAGCTGCTGCCGCTGCTGGAGAAGGTCCTCCAGAACAGCAAGCCGCTGCTGATCGTCGCCGAGGACGTCGACGGCCAGGCGCTGTCGACCCTGGTGGTCAATGCGATCCGCAAGACCATCAAGGTCTGCGCGGTCAAGGCCCCGGGCTTCGGCGACCGCCGCAAGGCGATGCTCCAGGACATGGCGATCCTGACCGGCGCCGAGCTGGTCGCCCCGGAGCTGGGCTACCGGCTCGACCAGGTCGGCCTGGAGGCGCTCGGCACCGCCCGGCGGGTCGTGGTCGACAAGGAGAACACCACCGTCATCGACGGCGGCGGCAAGTCCGCCGAGGTCGCCGACCGGGTCGCCCAGATCCGCAAGGAGATCGAGGCGTCCGACTCCGACTGGGACCGGGAGAAGCTGGCCGAGCGGCTGGCGAAGCTCTCCGGCGGCATCGCGGTCATCAAGGCGGGCGCGGCGACCGAGGTCGAGATGAAGGAGCGCAAGCACCGCATCGAGGACGCGATCGCCGCGACCAAGGCCGCGGTCGAGGAGGGCACGGTTCCCGGCGGCGGCGCCGCGCTGGCCCAGATCCGCTCGGTGCTCGACGACGACCTCGGCTTCACCGGTGACGAGAAGGTCGGTGTCTCGATCGTGCGCAAGTCGCTGGTCGAGCCGCTGCGCTGGATCGCCCAGAACGCGGGCCACGACGGTTACGTGGTGGTCGAGAAGGTCGCCGGCAAGGAGTGGGGCCACGGCCTCGACGCCGCCAAGGGCGAGTACGTCGACCTGGTGAAGTCCGGCATCATCGACCCGGTGAAGGTGACCCGTAACGCGGTCACCAACGCCGCGTCGATCGCCGGTCTGCTGCTGACCACCGAGAGCCTCGTGGTGGAGAAGCCGGAGCAGCCGGAGCCGGCTGCCGCCGGTGGGCACGGCCACGGTCACGGCCACCAGCACGGCCCGGGGTTCTGACCCGGTAGCACGACTGTTCAGGGCGCATCGTCGTACGTCGGCGGTGCGCCCTGACGCGTCCGGGGGGCGGCTGCTTACGGAACGGTGACGTGGTTGGCGGCCGGGGTGGTCGATCGACGACACTGGCCCGATGAGCACCACCCCCCGCGGCTTCGCCGCGCTGGCCGGGGTCACCGCCGCCGTGGTGGCCATCGGTGTCGCCGAGCCGGTCGCCGTCCTCACCGGCCCGCGTTCCGCCCCGCTGATCGCGGTCGGCGGGGTGGTGGTCGACGTGGTTCCCGAGCCGCTCAAGCAGTTCGCCATCGACGTCTTCGGCACGTACGACAAGATCGCCCTGCTGGTCGGGACGGCGGTGCTGCTGGCGGCGTTCGCCGCCGGGATCGGCGCGCTGGCCGCACGCCGGCTCTCCGTCGGACTTGTGGGCATCGCGGCGTTCGCCGGCCTCGGTGCCGCCGCCGCGCTCACCCGGGCCGGCGCGGATGCCGCCGATGCGCTTCCCGCCCTGGTCGGCGGGGGGCTGGGCGCGCTGGTGCTCTGGGCTTTCGTGGCCGGTCCCTGGCAGCTCGACCCCTGGCCCTGGCAGCCGCCCACCCCGCTGCCGGCCGTCCACCCCGGGCCGCCCCCGGCCGCCGGGACGTCGTCCGCCGCCGGGCCGCTTCCGGCCGGCGGGCCGCCGGTGGCCGGTCCAGCGGTGGACCGGGTCGACGGTACGCCGGCCGCCGGGTCGATGGCCGGCGACGGCCCAGCGGCCGATGGCCCGGGTGCGCCTGCGGGTCCGGCCGGCGGGCCGCCCGTCGGCTGGGAGCCGTTGGAGCCGACCGACCCGGAGTCCCGGCGGCGGTTCCTGCGGGGGGCCGGCCTGCTGGCGGGCGCGGCGACCGTGGTGGGACTGGGTGGGCACTGGCTCGCCGGTCGACGGGGGGTCTCGGCGGCCCGGGAGGCCGTCGCGTTGCCCACCCCGTCGGCGGTGGCGCCGACGGTGCCGCCCGGTGCGGATCTGTCGCTGGCCCAGCTCGCCCCCTACACCACCCCGAACGGCGGCTTCTACCGGATCGACACGGCGCTGGTGGTGCCGCAGGTCGATCCGGCGACCTGGCGGTTGCGCATCCATGGCCGGGTACGCAATCCGATCGAGTTGACCTTCGCCGAGTTGCTCGCCCGCCCGATGGTGGAGCGCTACGTCACGCTGGCCTGCGTCTCCAACGAGGTGGGCGGGGACCTGATCGGCAACGCCCGCTGGCTGGGCGTGCCGATCCGGGAACTGCTCGACGAGGCGGAGCCGGAGGAGGGGGCCGACCAGGTGGTCGGCCGCTCGGTCGACGGTTGGACCTGCGGCACCCCCACGGCGGCGCTGCGCGACGGCCGGGACGCCCTGCTGGCGGTGGGGATGAACGGCGAGCCGCTGCCGGTCGAGCACGGTTTCCCGGTGCGGATGGTGGTGCCCGGCCTCTACGGGTACGTGTCGGCCTGCAAGTGGGTCACCGAGCTGGAGCTGACCAGCTTCGCCGACTTCGACGCGTACTGGGTGCCGCGCGGCTGGTCGGCGCAGGGGCCGGTGAAGACCCAGTCGAGGATCGACACCCCGCGCCCGCGCAACCGGCTGAGCGCCGGTGAGGTGGTGGTGGCCGGGGTGGCCTGGGCGCAGCACCGGGGGATCAGCCGGGTCGAGGTACGGGTGGACGGCGGCGGGTGGCAGGAGGCGACCCTGGCCCCGGCGGTGTCGGTGGACACCTGGGTGCAGTGGTCCTGGCGCTGGCCGGCGACCGCCGGTGAGCACACCCTCCAGGTGCGGGCGACCGACCGGGACGGCGAGACCCAGACCCCGCTGGCCGCCCCGGTGGCCCCGGACGGCGCCACCGGTTGGCACAGCGTCACAGTCACCGTCCGCTGATTTCACACCACCCTCGGTCATCAGCCATGATCGATATGTTGATTACCGGAAATTCCCCGGTGGTATCGAGGGTTGAGGCTGTGGGAGCGCTCCCGTAACATACCTGACGCGACTGTTAACGTTCACCTAACAACGACCACCACCAATGTGCAGGTCGCCATCCCGTCAGGAGGGTGTTTTATGTCCAGATCCAGATCGGCCAATGTCGGCCTGATCTCGGCCGGTGTCGCGTTGCTGGCGTCGGCGTCGATCGTCACCGCGTTGCCGGCGGGTGCCGCCGCGGCGGGCTGTTCGGTGAACTACACCGTCTCCTCGGAGTGGGGCGGCGGCTTCGGTGCCAACGTCGCGATCACCAACCTGGGCGACGCGCTGAGCAGTTGGACGCTGACCTGGTCCTTCGGTTCCGGGCAGTCGGTGACGCAGGCGTGGAACGCCACGGTGACGCAGAGCGGTTCGGCGGTGACCGCCAAGAACGTGAGCTACAACGGTGCGATCCCGACCAACGGCTCGGTGTCGTTCGGCTTCAACGGGGCCTGGACGTCCAGCAACCCGGTCCCGACGAGCTTCGCGCTCAACGGGGTGGCCTGCAACGGTGGCCCGAACCCGACCACCCCGCCGCCGACGACCCCGCCGCCCACGACGCCGCCGCCGACGACCCCGCCCCCGACCACCCCGCCCCCAACCACGCCGCCGCCGAACAACTGCTCCCTGCCGACGTCCTACCGCTGGTCGTCGACCGGCCCGCTGGCGCAGCCGAAGTCCGGCTGGGCGTCACTCAAGGACTTCACCATCGCCCCCTACCAGGGCAAGCAGTTGGTGTACGCCACCACCCACAGCAGCAGCGCCACCGGCGGCTGGGGTTCGATGAACTTCGGCCTGGTCGACAACCTCAACCAGCTCGGCTCGGCCCCCCAGAACACCATGAGCCAGAGCACCGTCGCGCCGTCGCTGTTCTACTTCGCGCCGAAGAACATCTGGGTTCTCGCCCACCAGTGGGGCGGGGCGTCGTTCTCGTACCGCACGTCGACCAACCCGGCCAACGCCAACGGCTGGTCGGCCGTGCAGACCCTGTCGACCGCGAAGATCACCGACTCCGGCACCGGCGTGATCGACCAGACGATCATCGGCGACGACCAGAACATGTACCTGTTCTTCGCCGGCGACAACGGCAGGATCTACCGCCAGATCATGCCGATCGGGAACTTCCCGGGCAGCTTCGGCGCCAACTACACGACCATCATGAGCGACACCTCGGAGAACATCTTCGAGGCACCGCAGGTCTACAAGGTGCAGGGCCGCAACCAGTACCTGATGATCATCGAGGCCAGGACCAGCTCCTGGGAGCGCTACTTCCGCTCGTTCACGGCGACCAGCCTGGGCGGCACCTGGACGCCGAACGCGACGACCTACAACAACCCGTTCGCGGGCAAGGCCAACAGCGGTGCCACCTGGACCAACGACATCAGCCACGGCGAGCTGCTGCGCACCAGCGCGGATCAGACGAACACGATCGACCCGTGCAACTTGCAGCTGCTGTACCAGGGCCGCGCCACGAACTCGGGCGGTGACTACGGCCTCCTGCCGTACCGGCCGGGTCTGCTGACCCTGCAGCGCTGACGGCGTGACGCAGGTGGGACCCCGCTGTTCCTGACTCCCGCGACCGGCGGCGTACGCCGCACCGGGTGAGCCGTAGGACGGCTCGGGAGCGGGATCGGGTGGAATGAGGGGCGGGTCCGGCGATGCCGGGCCCGCCCCGCTCTTCGTGCGTGTCGGCCGGCCCGGCGTCGGGACCAGGGGCCGGGGAAACGACGAGGCCGCGCTCCGGAGATCGGAGTGCGGCCTCGTCGAGGTGTGCTGGGTCGGTCAGGCGATCTTGCGCTGGGCCGGCATGGCGGTCTTGTGCGGAGCGCCGAGGCGGGCCTCCATGCGGGCGATGTCCACCCGGGTCTGCCGGCGGTCGGCCAGGTCCTCCCAGCCGAGGGCGAGCAGCCGCAGCCGCTCCGACTCGCTGAGGCCACCCCAGACGCCGTACGGCTCGCGGACCGCGAGGGCGTGTGCCGCGCACTCGGCGCGCACCGGGCAGGCCTGGCAGACGGACTTGGCGCCGGACTCCCGGCGCAGCCGCGACGAGCCGCGCTCGCCGTCCGGGTGGAAGAACTGGGCGCTGTCGCGGCCCCGGCACGCACCAAGACGCTGCCAGTCCCACAGGTCGACGATGGGTCCGGGCAGTCTACGTACGTTCGACATCAGCACCCCTCCTCCCGCGCGGCACCGCGGAGATCCTCGTTGAACCGGTGTCCGGGCTGTGGTCCGCGCTGGCGTACCGCCTTCCGGGCTGGAGCCTCGGTACCCGAACGCTCACCGACTCACACGTGTTGAGATCGAAAACCCGAGCAGCCTGCGGCTTATGGGCTAAATGTCGGAAAAGTTCGGAGGATTGCCCGGAACCTCCTCCCCGGTGGACCCCGTCATGGTCTGCTCGTGTCCGGAGAGGAGACCACCTTGCGTACCGTTCTCGTATGCGTTCGGACACCGGCCGCCGCGCAGCAGTTGACCAATGCGGCGGCGCGACTCGGCCTGGCCGCGGTCATCCGGACAGCCGTCTCCGATCCCGAGGTGATGCTGCGGCTCGCCGAACGCCCGGTCGACGTGGTGCTCGCCGACACGGCGCTCACCCGGCCGGACAGCGCCGGCTTCGTCCGCCGGGTGCTGGCCCGTGCCCCGCAGGCCGCGGTGCTGCTGCTCGGCACCGAGGAGTCGGAGGCGGCGGCGGCCACCATCAGCGCCGGGGCGCGGGGCCTGATCCAGGGTGCCGACCACGATCTGACCAGCGCGGTGGCGAAGGCCCTGCTGCTGCTCTCCGCACCCGGCCGGCCCACCCGGCACCGGGTCGCCGACCCCGCCCGGGACACCGCCTCGGTCGGTGCGCCGCCCCGACCCGCCACCGGTCGTACGCCGGGAGCGGGCTGGTCGCAGGCGGCGGCCGAGGGGCCGCCCGGAGCGCCGTCGGTCGTGCCCGTGCAGCGTGGTGACGACGAGGTCGAGGACGAGTCGGAGGTCGGCCCGGCCGAGTCGCACCCGACCGGCGCGTCGCCGCGACCGGCCCCCGGGGCGCGCAGCGGTCGGACCTCGGTCGGGCTGACCGAGCGCGAACTCCAGGTGCTGCTCGGCATGGCCGAGGGCAAGAGCAACGCGGAGATCGGCCGGGAACTGTTCGTCTCGGAGGACACCGTCAAGACGCACGCCCGACGGCTGTTCCGCAAGCTCGGTGCCCGGGACCGGGCGCACGCGGTGGCCGCCGGCTTCCGTGCCGGCCTGGTCGCCTGAGCGTCCCGGCGGTCAGTCCTCCGGGTCGGGGTCGTCCGCGGTGGATTCGGTCAGGGTGTCGTGCACCCCGTCGGCATAGCCGCGGGCGTAGTCCCAGGTGACGTAGTGGTCCGGGTCGGGGTCGTAGGCCGGCTCGTGCACCCGGGGACGGCCCGAGCTGAGCAGGTGACGCAGGTTGCCCCGGAGCAGGTCCCAGTCGAAGTAGTGCGGCTCGCGGCAGTCCTCGCACTCGATGACCAGCCCGCGTACCCCGATCGGGGCCAGCAGGGCCTGGTAGATCTCCAGATCGGCGAGGTCTTCCAGCACGTCCTGCCGCTCGACCTCGGTCAGCGGGTCGAGTGGGGCGTCGTCGCCCGGATCGTCCAGCCCCGCAGCCGGATCGGCCGGGTCGCCGTTGAACGGGTCGATGGGCTCGTCGTGCACCCCCTCACCGTAGACCCAACCCTCGCGGCACGCGCCCCCCGGCGGTCGCTGTGGCGTCGCCGACGCCGGCCGGTCGCCGGCGAGGGCCGCCCAGCTCAGTGGGTACGATGAGACGACTCGCCGTCACCCCGGCGTGCGCCGGTGCCGCGCGCGCCGCCTCGCTGAATCCCATCCGAGCAGCTCAGGGGAGCAATCGTGGAGAATTCGCCCAGCACCGATCTTCCGGCCGGCGTCGACAGCGGCGAGTGGGGCGGCCACCTGCCGGAGCTGCCCGCCGGGTCGGCGCGGGTGGTGCCGCTCGGGCTGACCTTCGACGACGTGCTGCTCCAGCCGGGCGAGTCGGACGTGGTGCCGAGCCGGGTGAACACCCGCACCCGGCTCACCCGCAACGTCGAGTTGACCATCCCGCTGCTGTCCAGCGCGATGGACACCGTCACCGAGGCCCGGATGGCGATCGCGATGGCCCGCCAGGGTGGCATCGGCGTGCTGCACCGCAATCTCTCCCTGGAGGACCAGGCGCTCCAGGTCGACCTGGTCAAGCGCTCCGAGTCCGGCATGATCACCAATCCGGTGACGGCCAGCCCCGAGGACACCCTGCGCGAGGTCGACGAGCTGTGCGGTCGCTACCGCATCTCCGGCGTCCCGGTGGTCGACGGCGAGGGCCAACTGGTCGGCATCGTCACCAACCGGGACATGCGCTTCGTCTCCGACCCGGCCACCCCGGTCCACTCGATCATGACGCGGACGCCGCTGGTCACCGCCCAGGTCGGGGTGAGCAAGGACGACGCCCTCGCGCTGCTGCGCCAGCACAAGGTCGAGAAGCTGCCGATCGTGGACGACGCCGGTCGGCTGCGTGGCCTGATCACCGTCAAGGACTTCACCAAGAGCGAGCAGTACCCGGAGGCCACCAAGGACGACGCCGGCCGGCTCCGGGTCGCCGCCGCCATCGGGGTGGGTGAGGACGCCTACAAGCGGGCCCGCACCCTGGTCGACGCCGGCGTCGACGTGCTGATCGTGGACACCGCGCACGGCCACCAGCGGGCTGTGTTGGACATGGTCCGCCGGCTCAAGGCCGACGTCACGGTTGACGTCGTGGGCGGCAACGTGGCCACCTACGCCGGGGCGAAGGCCCTGGTCGACGCCGGTGCCGACGGCGTCAAGGTGGGTGTCGGCCCGGGTGCCATCTGCACCACCCGGATCGTCGCCGGGGTCGGCGTGCCGCAGGTGACCGCGATCATGGAGGCGGCCCGCGCCGCCCGCCCGGCCGGTGTCCCGGTGATCGGCGACGGTGGCATCCAGTACTCGGGCGACATCGCCAAGGCCCTGGTGGCCGGTGCCGACGCGGTGATGCTCGGCAGCCTGCTGGCCGGCTGCGAGGAGAGCCCCGGCGAGCTGATCTTCGTCAACGGCAAGCAGTTCAAGGCCTACCGGGGGATGGGGTCGCTGGGCGCGATGCAGTCCCGGGGCCAGGCCAAGTCGTACAGCAAGGACCGCTACTTCCAGCAGGACGTGCTCAGCGACGACAAGCTGGTCCCGGAGGGCGTGGAGGGCCAGGTGCCCTACCGGGGGCCGCTGTCCCGGGTGGCCCACCAGCTCGTCGGCGGGCTGCGGCTGGCGATGGGGTACGCCGGCGCGGAGAACATCCCCGACCTGCACCACCGGGGCCAGCTCATCCGGATCACCGCGGCCGGCCTCAAGGAGAGCCACCCGCACGACATCCAGATGACCGTCGAAGCGCCCAACTACCACACCCGCTGACCCACCACCCTCAACCATCTGGAGTCCCTCATGCGTGACGTGGTCGAGATCGGGCTGGGCAAGACCGCGCAGCGCGGTTACCACCTGGACGACATCGCCATCGTGCCCAGCCGCCGGACCAGGGACGTCGACGACGTCTCCACCGGCTGGCAGCTCGACGCCTACCAGTTCGACATCCCCTGCGTCGGCCACCCGTCGGACGCCACCATGAGCCCCGCCTCGGCGGTGCGGCTCGGCCAGCTCGGTGGCCTGGGCGTGCTCAACGTCGAGGGTCTGTGGACCCGGTACGAGAACCCGGCCAAGGTCCTGGAGGAGCTGGCCGGTCTGGGCGAGGACGCCCGTGCCACCAAACGGCTCCAGGAGGTCTACGCCGAGCCGATCCGCCCCGACCTGATCGCCGAGCGGGTCCGCGAGCTGCGGGCGGGCGGCAGCACGGTGGCCGTCCGGGTGTCCCCGCAGCACACCCTGGCGCTGGCCCCGGTGATCCTGGACGCGGGCGTCGACATCCTGGTCATCCAGGGCACCATCGTCTCGGCCGAGCACGTCTCGACCACCGACGAACCGCTGAACCTCAAGGAGTTCATCGCCGACCTCGACCTCCCGGTGGTCGTCGGCGGCTGCACCGACTACAAGACGGCGCTGCACCTGATGCGTACCGGTGCGGCCGGGGTGATCGTCGGCATCGGTGGCGACGACTGGTCGACCAGCGAGTCGGTGCTCGGCATCCGGGTGCCGATGGCCACCGCGATCGCCGACGCCGCCGCCGCCCGGCGCGACTACCTCGACGAGACGGGCGGACGCTACGTCCACCTCATCGCCGACGGTGACATGCAGACCTCCGGCGACATCGCCAAGGCGCTCGGCTGCGGGGCGGACGCGGTGATGCTCGGCGAGCCGTTGTCGCTCTGCGCGGAGGCCCCGGCCGGCGGGGCCTGGTGGCACTCGGCGGCCAGCCACCCGTCGCTGCCGCGTGGCGCGTTCGAGGTGGCCGGTGAGCCGCTCGGCTCGATGGAGCGGTTGCTCTTCGGCCCGGCCGACGAGCCGGACGGCCAGCTCAACCTCTTCGGCGGGCTGCGCCGGGCGATGGCCAAGTGCGGCTACCGCGACCTGAAGGAGTTCCAGAAGGTCGGCCTGGTCCTCGACCGCTGACCCGCCCGGCACGACGGCCGGCCGGCCCCAGCGGGGGCCGGCCGGCCGTCGATCGGCGCGCACGGGGTCGGCCCGCTCGGTAGGCTGCGCGCACGGCGGGGCGGCGAACGGGGGACGAAGGTGGCCATGAGCCGGAACCGGCGCGGCCTCGCGCTGCTGGTGACCGTGGCGCTGGCCCTGGCCGGCTGCACGGCCGACCCGAAGCCCCCGAAGCCCCCGGAGTCCCGGTCCGTCCCGACCCCCGGTGCGACCCCGAGCGTGACCCCCGGCCCGGCCGGTGTCGGCGACCCCTACTTCCCGACCGCCGGCAACAGCGGTTACGACGTCGAGCGGTACACCCTCAAGGTCCGTTACGACCCGGCCCGCGACGAGCTGCGCGGCACCGCCACGGTGCGGGCCACCGCCACCGCCGAGCTGCCCCTGTTCCACCTCGACCTGGCCGGCCTGACGGTCCGTCGGGTCACCGTGGACGGCAGCCCGGCCCGGCACGCCCGGGAGGGCACCGAGCTGGTGGTCACCCCGGCCGCGCCGGTCCGGTCCGGGACGGCGTTCACCGTCGAGGTCGGCTACGACGGGCAGCCGGTGCCGCTGCCCAACGAGGCGATCGGCGAGGGCGGTTGGCTGCACACCGCCGACGGGGCGATCGCGCTCGGCCAGCCCGAGTCGGCGAGCACCTGGTTCCCGGTCAACGACCACCCCTCCGACAAGGCCGCCTACGACGTCGAGATCACCGTGCCCAAGGGGCTGGTCGCGGTCGCCAACGGGGTGCCGCAGGGGCAGCGCCCCGCAGCGGGTGGCTGGACCACGTGGCGCTGGTCCGAGGCGACCCCGATGGCCAGTTACCTGAGCACGGTGGTGATCGGGAAATACCGCACCAGCACCGGCGAACACCGGGGCCGGCCGGTGTTCAGCGCGGTCGCCAGCAGCCTGCCCCGGGGGGCCGCCGACGAGTCGATCGCCGGCACCCTGGCGGTCGCCGACTACCTGGAGACCGTGTTCGGGCCGTACCCGTTCGGGGCGTACGGCGGGGTGGTGGTCGACGAGCCCCGGATCAGGTACGCGCTGGAGACGCAGAGCCGGCCGGTCTACTCGGCCAACTTCTTCCGGACCGGCGTGAACACCGGGGTGGTCGCCCACGAGATCGCCCACCAGTGGTTCGGCGACAGCGTCTCGGTGGCCCGCTGGGAGGACATCTGGCTCAACGAGGGGCTGGCCACGTACGCCGAGTGGCTCTGGGCCGAACACCAGGGCCGGGACACCGCACAGGCCACCTTCGACCAGCAGTACACCGCGTCCGACGACCAGGTCTGGCGGGTGCCGCCGGCCGCGCCCGGGGTGGCGAACCTGTTCAGCGAATCGGTCTACCAGCGGGGCGGGATGACCGTGCACGCGTTGCGGGTGGCGGTCGGCGACGACGCGTTCTTCCGGCTCCTGAAGGCATGGGCGACCGAGAAGCGCAACGGCAACGCCACCACCGCGGAGTTCGTGGCGACCGCCGAGCGGGTCAGCGGGCAGCAACTCGACGACCTCTTCGCCGCCTGGTTGTACGGCACCGAACGCCCGCCGCCCCCGACCCGCCGCTGACCCGCCCTTCGGGCGTCTCGGCTGACCGACTCGACCGCCGGGTGAGTGCGGCTGAGCCGTAGCCGATCAAGGTGGGCGGGACCCCTCAGTTCTTGACCCGCAGCTCGGGGTGGGCGTCCAGATAGGTCTCGGCCTTGCCGGCCTTGAGTGCGGGCAGGAAGCCCTTGCCGACCGGGGTGAGCTGCTCACCCCGGTAGCTGCTGCCCTTGCCCACCCCGTCGCCGGGCAGGCCGACCAGGGTGATCCGGTCGGCGCTCATGCCACCCAGGGCGTACGCCAGGTCGACGATGCGCGGCCCGCCCGCATAGACCAGGGTGTCGCCGAGCGCCGCCACCACCTGCTCCACCCGGTCCGGTTCCCGGGCCAGGTTCTCGCCGAGGATCTTGGCGGCCAACGCCCGGAGGAGCTGCTGCTGGTGCCGCTGCCGGGCGTAGTCGCCGCCGGTGATGTAACGCTGCCGGGAGTAGTCCAGCGCCTGCCAGCCGTTCAGGTGCCGCTCGCCCTTCTCGTAGACCATCTGCGGGCCGGTGTAGCCGCCGCCACCGGGGGCCGGGTCGCGGTACTTGCCGTCCGGCCGGCGGTGCAGCGAGGGGACCCGCTGGTCGACGTAGAGGTCCACCCCGCCGAGGGTGTCGACCAGCCGGTCGAAGCCGTTGAAGGTGATCACCGCACCGGCGTCGAAGCGCAGCCCGGTGTACCCGGCGACCGTGCTGCGCAGCAGCTCGTACCCCTGGGCGGCGCTGGGGTTCTTCGGCTTGCCCGGCACCCGGCTGCCGTAGCTCATCGCGTGGGTGAGCTTGGTCCGGCCGCCCTTGTACCCCGACTTCGGGAACGCCGGGATGTCGACCACCAGATCGCGGGGGAGCGAGAAGAGGTACGCCCGGTCCAGCCCGGCCGGCACGTGCAGCACCAGCACCGAGTCGCCGTGCGGTTCCCAACCGGGCACGCTGACCCGGGTGTCCACCCCGACCAGGAGCAGGTTGAGCGGGCCGGTGATGGCCGCGCCGGGTGGCGGGGTCGGGCTGGGGGTGGGGCTCGGCGTCGGGCTGGCGGTCGTGGCGACCGGCCCGGCCGTACGCCGTGGCCCGTCGTCGCGGACCTGCCGGGTCACCACCAGGGCGACCACCGCCACCAGCACGACACCGACCAGGGTGGCCAGCACCCACACCCATCGTGGGCGTCCCGTTCCGGTTTCCTGAGTCATCGCCCGCCACCCCCGTCTGCACAACGCGTCGACCGGCCCCCTTGGTTGCGGCTGCCGATCGGCGACGGTGAGCATGATCGCGCGAAATCCCGCACTGGCGCGATGGCTACCCGCCGGTAATGATGCGTCCATGCGGTACGACGTGCTCGTCATCGGGTCCGGCTTCGGCGGTAGCGTCACCGCGCTGCGGCTGGCCGAGAAGGGCTACACCGTCGGGGTGCTGGAGGCGGGCCGGCGGTTCGCCGACGACGAGTTCCCGCAGACCTCCTGGCGGCTGCGCCGGTTCCTCTGGGCTCCCCGGCTCGGCTGTTACGGGCTGCAACGGATCACCCTGCTCCGCCCGGCCGACCGGAAGGCCGGCGGCGGTGTGCTGGTGCTCTCCGGCGCCGGGGTGGGCGGCGGCTCCCTGGTCTATGCGAACACCCTCTACGAGCCGCCGGCCGCCTTCTACGCCGACCCGCAGTGGCGCGACGTCACCGACTGGCGGGCCGAACTCGCCCCCCACTACGACCAGGCCAGCCGAATGCTCGGGGTCACCACGTACCCCCGGCACACCGGCGCGGACCGGGCGATGCGGGCGGTGGCCGAGCGGATGGGGGTGGGGCACACCTTCGGGCCCACCCCGGTGGGGGTGCATCTCGGTCGCCCCGGCCAACGGGTGGCGGACCCGTACTTCGGCGGGGCGGGGCCGGAGCGCTCCGGCTGCACGCACTGCGGGTCGTGCATGACCGGCTGCCGGCACGGTGCCAAGAACACCCTGGTCAAGAACTACCTGTGGCTGGCCGAACGGCTCGGCGCGCGGGTCCACCCGCTGACCACGGTCACCGCCGTCCACCCGGCCGCCGACGGCGGCTACCGGGTGCACACCGCGCGGACCGGGGCCTGGCTGCGCCGCCGTCGCCAGGTGTTCCGGGCCGACCAGGTGGTCTTCGCGGCCGGCGCGCTCGGCACCCAGCGGCTGCTGCACGAGATGAGGCAGACCGGGGCGCTGCCCCACCTGTCGGACCGCCTCGGCGAGCTGACCCGCACCAACTCGGAGGCGATCCTCGGCGCGTCGGTCGGCCGTCGGCAGGCCCGGCAACGGGGGCTCGACTTCACCGACGGGGTGGCGATCACCAGCTCGTTCCACCCCGACCCGCAGACCCACGTCGAGCCGGTCCGCTACGGCCGGGGCGCCAACGCGATGGGGCTGCTCCAGTCGCTGCTGGTCGACGGCGGCCCGCACCGGCTCCGGCGCTGGCTGGGCGGCCTGGTCCGGCAGCCCCGGCAGGCCGTCCGGATGCTCTCGGTGCGGCACTGGTCCGAGCGGACCGTGATCGCGCTGGTGATGCAGTCGCTCGACAACTCGTTGACCACCCGCTGGCGGCGGGGGTGGCTGGGTCGGCGGCGGCTGGTCTCCGGCCCGGGGCACGGCACACCGAACCCGACCTGGATCCCGGCCGGCAACCGGGCGGCCCGGCTGCTCGCCGAGGAGATCGACGGCACCCCGGGCGGGGCGCTGACCGAACCGTTCGACATTCCGATGACCGCGCACATCCTCGGCGGGGCGGTGATCGGCGTCAGCCCGGCCGACGGGGTGATCGACCCGTGGCACCGGGTGCACGGCCATCCGGGGCTGCACGTGGTCGACGGGGCGGCGGTCTCGGCGAACCTCGGGGTGAACCCGTCGCTGACGATCACCGCGCAGGCGGAACGGGCGATGTCGTACTGGCCGAACAAGGGCGAACCGGACCCCCGGCCGCCGCTCGGGTCGGCGTACACCCGGGTGGGTGCGGTGCCACCGCGGCACCCGGCGGTCCCGGCGGACGCCCCCGGCGCGCTGCGTCGTGGGCCGCACTGACCGGGTGCGGCACGCCCGGGGGCGGCCCGTGCCCGGGGCGGGTGTGACTGTCGGTAGGCTTTGCGCACATGAGCACGCCTCGCCCAGTCCTCGTGGTGGACTTCGGAGCCCAGTACGCCCAGCTCATCGCGCGCCGGGTGCGCGAGGCGAAGGTCTACTCGGAGATCGTCCCGCACTCCATGCCGGTCGCCGAGATGCTGGCCAAGGACCCGGCCGCGATCATCCTGTCCGGCGGCCCGTCCAGTGTCTACGCCCCGGACGCTCCGCAGATCGACGCCGGGCTGTTCGACGCGGGCGTGCCGGTCTTCGGCATCTGCTACGGCTTCCAGGCGATGGCCCAGGCGCTCGGCGGCACCGTCGCCCGGACCGGCAACCGGGAGTACGGCGGCACCCCGCTGCGTCCCCGGCTGCTCGACCCGGGTGTGCTGCTGCGTGACCTGCCGGCGGACCTGCCGGTCTGGATGAGCCACGGCGACGCGGTGACCGAGGCCCCCGCCGGCTTCACGGTGACCGCCGAGTCGGCGGGCGCGCCGGTCGCCGCCTTCGAGGACCTGGCCGGTCGCCGGGCCGGCGTGCAGTTCCACCCCGAGGTGGGGCACACCGCGCAGGGGCAGGAGATGCTCCGGCGCTTCCTCTACGACATCGCCGGTATCGCGCCCACCTGGACGCCGCAGAACATCATCGACGAGCAGGTGGCCCGGATCCGGGCCCAGGTCGGCGACAAGGAGGTCATCTGCGGCCTGTCCGGCGGGGTGGACTCGGCGGTCGCCGCCGCGCTGGTCCACGAGGCGGTGGGGGACCAGCTCACCTGCGTCTTCGTCGACCACGGCCTGCTGCGTGCCGGTGAGGCCGAGCAGGTCGAGAAGGACTACGTGGCGGCCACCGGCATCAAGCTGAAGGTGGTCGACGCCCAGGAGCGGTTCCTCGGCGCGCTGGCCGGGGTGACCGACCCGGAGCAGAAGCGGAAGATCATCGGCCGCGAGTTCATCCGGGTCTTCGAGGCCGCCGCCCGGGAGATCGCCGCCCACGGTGACGTCGAGTTCCTGGTGCAGGGCACCCTCTACCCGGACGTGGTCGAGTCGGGCGGCGGCACCGGCACCGCCAACATCAAGAGCCACCACAACGTCGGCGGCCTGCCCGACGATCTGAAGTTCGCCCTGGTCGAGCCGCTGCGCACACTGTTCAAGGACGAGGTCCGGGCGCTCGGGCTCCAGTTGGGCCTGCCCGAGGCGATGGTGTGGCGGCACCCGTTCCCGGGGCCTGGCCTGGCCATCCGGATCATCGGCGCGGTCGACCGGGAACGGTTGGCGCTGCTGCGCCAGGCCGACCTGATCGCCCGGGAGGAGCTGACGGCGGCCGGCCTGGACCGGGGCGTCTGGCAGTTCCCGGTGGTGCTCCTGGCCGACGTGCGCAGCGTCGGCGTGCAGGGTGACGGGCGCAGCTACGGGCATCCCGTGGTGCTGCGCCCGGTCTCCAGCGAGGACGCGATGACCGCCGACTGGTCCCGGCTGCCCTACGAGGTGGTGGCCCGGATCTCCACCCGGATCACCAACGAGGTCGCCGAGGTCAACCGGGTGGTCCTGGACGTGACCAGCAAGCCGCCGGGCACCATCGAGTGGGAGTGAGCGGGGCTCAGCCGGCCGTCGGCGGCTGAGGCTCCGGTCGGGGCTGCGCCACCGGCACGCCCGGCTGCGGCGGGGTCGCCGGCTCCGTCGGGTGCGGCCAGGCCGGTGGTTGCGGCCGGGCGGCCGGGCCCGTCGGGTGCGGCCAGCCCGGCGACTGCGGCGGGGTCGCCGGGCCCGTCGGGTGCGGCCAGGCCGGTGCGCCGGCCGGCTCCTCCGGCATCAGGAACCACATGATCGGGTACGCCAGCGCGGCCAGGCCGCCGGTGACCAGGGTCGCCACCGCGAACAACACCCGGACCAGGGTGGGGTCGACGGCGAAGTAGCGGCCGAGGCCACTGGCGACGCCGGCCACCATCCGGTCGGTGGTCGGCCGGCGGAGTTGCTTGTACGGGGCGTGGGGGGTGCTCGTCGAGGTCATGTCTCCACGGTCCGCGCCGACCGCCCCGACGACCTCGGTGACTGCCCCGATCCCTACCCTGATCGATCCCCGAGAGGCCAGCTCTGAGTCAGGAATCCGACTCTTTTCCGCGCTGGTAACGCGATCCGGGGAGAATTTAGCTCCGTGACCACCTTGCTGGAGCCGCTCCGCAGGATCGCGGCATATGCAGTCTGTGCAGATTCAGTCGGCCGAGTGTTACTGGTCCGCGCATCGGAGCGCTCCGGCACCCCCGGCGTATGGTCCCTGCCCGGCGGGGCGGTCGACCACGGCGAGGACCCGAACCACACCGTCGTCCGGGAGACCGCCGCCGAGACGGGGCTCTCGGTCGCCGTCGCCGGCCTGGCGGACGTCCTGGCCGACATGCGCGCCCTGCCCGAGCGACGCATCACCATCCACACCGACCGCCTGATCTACCAGGTGGCAGTGCGCGGCGGCACCCTCACCGACCGGGTCGACCGCTCCACCGACCTGGCCCGCTGGCACACCCTCGACGAGGCGCGGGAGCTGCCGCTGCGGGCCTTCACCGCCCGTGCCCTGGGGCTGCCGACCTCCTCCGCCGACGTGGTCCCCGACGAGGCCCCCGAGTTCCCCTCCTTCTACGCCGTGCCCGGCCCCGACGGGCTGCACCGGGCACAGCGCTTCGCCGCGTACGCGGTGGCCACCGACCCGGCGGGCCGGGTGCTGCTCACCCGGGTCTCCGACGGCTACCCGGGCGCGGGCTGCTGGCACCTGCCGGGCGGCGGCACCGACTACGGCGAGCAGCCGGGCGCGGCGCTGATCCGGGAGCTGGTCGAGGAGACCGGGCAGACGGGTCGTCTCGTCGAGTTGCTCGGGTGGCCAGTCACCGGGACGCCGCCTCACTCGGCCCCGAGGGTTACCCGATCGACTGGCACGGTGTCCGGGCCTTCTACCGGGTGATGGTCGACCAGCCCGCCCCGCCCACCGTCACCGACGTGGGCGGCTCCACCTGTGAGGCCCGCTGGTTCGCCCGCGAGGAGCTGGGCGCCCTGCCCACCGACCGGCTCACCGAGGTCACCGCCGAGGCGGTCCAGGCCGCCCGGCTCACCGCCTGACAGTCCGCCCCTGGACTGCCGCCGGTTCCGTGACCGCCGGCGGCAGACGAGAGCCGGTGCGACGGCACCCGCCCCGCTCGGGCGACCGCTAGCCTCATGATCGACGGGGCGGATCGCGGGGCGGGAGGGTGGGACGTGCAGGAGCGACGACGGATCGCGGCGTACGGCTGGTGTGCGGACGACGCCGGTCGGGTGCTGCTGGCACGCGGGGCGGCGTCCGGCCCGGTGCCGGGGCCCTGGCGACTGCCCGGTGGGAGCGTGCCGCACGCCGAGCATCCGGCCGACACCGTGGTCCGGGAGTTCGGTGACGAGACCGGGCTGGCCGTCGCGGTCGCCGGGTTGCGCGCCGCCGTCGCCGATCTGTCCGCCCTCCGCCTCGGGGCGACCGAGGTGTCGGTGCACACCGACCGATTGGTGTTCAACGTCACGATCCGGGGCGCTCAGCCCGGGCACGCCGGTGACCTCGCGCAGCGGACGCCCCGTCGGGAGGTCGCCGACGGCCCCGACGAGCTGGCCTGGTGCACCCCGCAGGAGACGGCGGCGCTGCCGCTGATGCCGTTCACCGCCGCACTGCTCGGCCTGCCCACCCCATCGCCACCCACCGGCCTGCCCGCCGAGCCGGAGCCGGCCGGGTCGACGTCGTCGGTGGACGAGCCGCCGGTCGGGTCGGAGGCCACCGGCGACCGGCGGCAGCGGTTCTCCGCGTACGGCCTGGTCACCGACCCCGATGAACGGGTGCTGCTCACGATGATCGCGCCCGGCTATCCGGGTGCCGGCCTGTGGCACCTGCCGGGCGGCGGCACCGATCACGGTGAGCAGCCGGTTGACGGTCTGTTACGGGAACTGGTGGAGGAGTCGGGTCAGCGGGGTCGGGTCGATCGCCTGATCTTGGCCGATAATCTGCACAATCCGGCCACGCTCGGCCCCGAGGGGCGGCTGCTGGACTGGCACGGAGTGCGGGTGATCTATCGGGTGCTGGTCGACGAGCCGACCGAGCCGGTGGTCACCGAGCAGGCCGGCGGATCGACGCAGAGCGCCGCCTGGTTCACGTATTCCCAGCTCCGCGGCCTTTTGATGACCGATGTCGCGGTGCTGGCAACCGGACGGTCGGTCGGATGACGGTCGCTCGACGAGCCGACCGTGGGGCGCTCCGGTAAAGTCGGCCCTGCGGTTGGCGAAGAAAACGGGCGATGAAGCCCGAGATGGGAATAAGAAAGCGGTTTGCGCGGTTAAAGGTAGTTACAAGTACCGCCGGCAGCTATCGCCAATCACCAGGCCCCTGTGCAATGGTGTACTCCGCTTGAACGGCTGCCGGGCCAAGAGCGGTCCGGCACGAGACAGCCGGACACCCGCCCGCACGGGCGGCCAGCCGATCCGGTGATGGAGGAAACGTGCCGAGAGCCCCATGGCGCCGGCGTCGTACGACTGACAGTCCGCGCCCCGCAGGGCGTCGCTGGGCGGGCCGGTTGCGCCGCAGCAGCACGTTCGCCCGCCAGGTGCTGCTGGTCCGGGTGGGTCGCCGCGACGGTGACCAGCTCAACGGCACCGACCTGGTCCTTCCCGAGCACCGCGTCGACCGGCAGCGCCGCCGTTACGGTTTCGACCGTCGGGGGGTCACCCTCGGCCGCGCCGAGATCGAGGCGGTCGTGCCGGTCAGCCCGGCGCTGGGCCCCACCGCCCCGGTCGACGAGTCGCCGGCGATGGCGATCCCGCTGCTCCCCGGTGCGCGTACCCCCGCCCGGCGGATGAAGTTCGCGCTGGTCAACGCCTGTACCCTGGCCAGCCTGGTGCTCGGCATCAACGCCATCTTCGTCGCCATGCACGGCCAGCCCCGGCTCGCGGCACTCCTCCTGATCGCCTGCGTCGTCTTCGACGGCCTGGACGGCGCGCTCGCCCGCAAGTTCGGCGTGGCCAGCCCGTTCGGCGCCCAGATGGACTCGCTGGCCGACATGTGCTCCTTCGGACTCGCCGCCCCGGTGGTGGTCTACGCCTCGCTCGCCGGATCGGCCCCCACCGCCGCAGCCGCGGTCGCGGCGGCCCTCGTCGCGTCCTGCGCCGCGATCCGGCTCGCCCGGTTCAATGTCTCGCCCAAGGACGGCCGGTTCTTCTGCGGCGTACCCACGACCATGGCGGCGGCGGTGCTCGCGCTCACCGTGGCCATCGGGCTGCCGCTGCCGGCGACCGTGCAGATCGGCGGGGTGGCGCTGCTGGCCTTCGCGATGGTCTCCAGCTTCCCGTACGCCAAGCTGGCCCGGCTGGTCAAGCTGCCGCCGTGGCTCTGGCTGGCCCCGGTCGTCGGCGCGCTGGTCGACATCCGGCTCACCTTCGCCCTCGTGGTGGTGGCCTACCTGGTCAGCGGGCCGCTGCTCTGGCTGCACCAGCGCCGCACCGCCTGACCCGTCTGTAGCTACGCAACAGGGGCGCCGCGACCGCGGCGCCCCTGTTCGCGTCGGCGTCGACTCAGCTCCAGCGGGCGATGACCGAGGAACCGCCGACCACCTTGTCGCCGGGGCCGACCAGTGGCGCGGCGGCGTCGGCCGGCAGGTAGACATCGGTACGGGAGCCGAACCGGATCAGCCCGAACCGCTCGCCCCGGGCCAGCAGCGCCCCCACCGGCGCCCGCTGGACGATCCGTCGGGCGATCAGCCCGGTCCGCTGGGCCACCACCACCGTGCCGTGCGCGGTGTCCAGCACCGTGTAGGCCGCGACGTTGTGCTCCGCGTCCGGCTTCATCGCGTTGACGAAGCCGCCGTCGGCGACGAAGTAGTCCACCACCTTGCCGGCCACCGGCGCGCGGTTGACGTGCACGTCCAGCACCGACAGGAAAACCGCGATCCGCAGCCACTCACCGTCGCCGAACCGCTCGTCGTGCAGCCGCTGCACCGAGAGCACCTGACCGTCCGCGGCGGCGACCACCGCCGAGGGGTCCTCCGGCACGTCCCGCTGCGGGTCCCGGAAGAACGCGGCCACCGGGACGGCGGCGAGCGCCGGCACCAGCCACAACTTCGACTTCGGCCGGACGACCCGGGCGACGGCGGCCAGGCCGAGCGCGATGCCGGCCGCCGCGACCCCGTTCGAGTCGATGTGCATGCCCCGGGTCAGCGGCACGCTCGACGGCCGGTACGCCGGGGCGAGCTGGTCGGCCGACGCGGCGCTGGCCGGGGTGAACCGCAGGTGGTGCACCCGGACCGGCGGGGAGTTACGTAGCACCAGGTCGGTGCGGACACCGTGCAGCACGCCGTGCCGGTCCAGCTCGGCGGCCGCCCCGTCGGTGCGGAACACCGGTGCGGCGACGCTCAGCACCGCGCCGTCGGTGAGGTACTTGGTGAGACCGTCGACGGCGTCGCGGGTCTCCTCGTCGGTGCCGGTGAACGGCTCGGCGGCGATGACCAGCTCGGCAGCGTCCGCCTCGGCGAGGGAGTCGACCACCCGGACCCGGTCGGCGACCCAGCGGCCCTGGGCCGTCACGTGTTCGCGCAGCGTGGCGGCGTCGGTCGTCGCGGCCGGCACGACGGTCAACGTGTCGCCCGGCAGCAGCGCGTCGATCGCCGCGGCGAGGACCGCGGCCCCGGGGGCGGCACCCACCAGCAGGGCGGCCTTCGGGTCGTTGCGCCGGGCGAGTTCGGCGACGAGGGTACGGGCGGCACGCTCGCCGATGCGGACCGGACCGGGCGGACCGGAGGGGCGCACGGCGGGGGACTGGGTCATGTCGGGCGGGCTCCTGACGGGGTAGAGACGGACGTCGCGGCGGGACCGCCTCGGACGCCCGGACGAGGCGCATCCGGGCCGGTGCCGGGGCACCTGTTGCGCGGGCACCGGCGGAGCCCGACGACGTGGCGCGGCCGGCGGAGGCGGGATCTCCCCCGGCCAGCATACGAGCCGTCGGACGCCGCCCGCACCGGTGCGGTCAGCTGGATGCCCCCGGAGGGGTGCCCGGTGGGCCGGTGACCGGGGGCACCACCAGCTCGCCCGTCGGCCGCAACTGCGCACCCTCGTCGTCCGGCCGGTCCGGCTCGCCTCGCTGGTCCCACCCGTGCTGCTGGCCGGGCTCGCGTGCCGGATCGCCGAGGTGCAGTTCGGCGGTGTCCCGCCAGTCGGCCCGCTCGTCGTCCCCACCCGGCGGTCCGCTCACCGGTCCGCTCACCGAGCCGGTCGGGGGTCCGCTCACGGGTCCGCCCACCGGGCCGGTTGGCGCGAGGGCCGCCTCACCGCCGGCGGCGGCGGGTGCCGGTCGGTCCGGGGTACGGGCCGACCGCACCGCACCGACCAGGCCGAGCACTCCGATGAACACCAGCGCGCCGGCCAGGAACCAGCCCACCGCGGGTAGGGCCAACCCGAGGATCTGGGCGAGCAGCCACCAGAGGGAGAGCCCGACGAAGATCAGTCCAAAGACGAACGACACCAGATCGGTGCGATGGCCCTTCACCGGATCACCTCCAGATTGCCCGCGTTGACGTGGACGGTGAGCCGCAGCGTGCCGCCGCCGGCCCCGTCCAGGCCCGGATCGGTGACCTGGCGTCCCTGCCCCTCCATCCCGGAGGTACGCCGCCCGAACACGGTGGCCTCCCCGGCCTTGACGTTGGTCACCGCCGTGACGTCCACGTTCGGCGGCACCACGATGGTGGCCTCCCCGAAGTTGACCACCACGGTGAGGTCGGTGTCCCGCTTGTCGAAGTCCACCGCGCGCAGGTCCAGGGTCGCGTCACCGAAGCTGTTCTCGTAGCGGTCGGCGAGGTCCTGGTAACTGGTCGGCGCCCAGGTGACCGCCCCGTCGACGCCCCGGACCCGGTCGTAGGACTCGGCGACCGTGGCGACACCGAGGGCGGCGGCGGCGACCAGACCGAGGGCGATCAGCCAGCGGGCCCGGCCGAACCAGGTGCCCACCAGCAGCCCGAGCCCGATGGTGGCGAGCACCGCCGCGAAGTAGCCGGCGGCGCTGATCGGGAAGACGTCCAGCAGGTCCAGGATGGCGACCACGCCGAGAGCCAGGAAGATCAGCGAGAAGGTCGCGGCACCCAGCGCCGACCGCTCCTTCGGCTTCTTCGGCGGCTTGACCCGGGGCGCGGGCGGCACCGGCGGGGGATTTCCCCCGGCGTACGGGCCGTGCGGGGCGAACGGCGGCCGGTAGCCCGTACCGGGCGGTGGTGGGACGGTGACCGGTGCGGCGGTGGGTCCACCGGTCACCGGTGGGCGGGGCGGCCAGTTCGGTGCGTCCGCCCGGGTCGTCGTGAGTGTCATCGGCGCGGCCGGCGGCCAGGCCGGTAGCGGGGCGGTGCTGGTCTGCGCCGGCCAGCCCACCTGTTCGCCGGTGCGGGCCGGCGGCCACCCCGTGGGCAGTCCGCCACGACCCGGCGGGAACGGGAGCACCGGTGCGGCAGTTGCCGCCGGGGTGAACGGGGCCGGCGCCGGCCAGCCCACCGGGGGCACCAGCCCGGGTGGGGTGGCCGGACCGGGCGCCGGACCGGCGGCCGGGGCACCGGACCGGCTATCCCGGTTGAGCAGCAGCGCGCCGCCGATGAGGATCGCCGCGCCCAGCAGCACCGCCCGGAACGCATCGGTGACGATGTACCCGAAGCCGACCGCGACCGTGATGGTCAGCACGATCACGGTGATCGGGGACATGCTCGACCGGCCCCGCCCGAGCATCGACTCCAGCGGTGAGGCGCTGTCACCCTCGCCCGGGATGATCAGCCAGGCGGCCACGTAGACCAGGATGCCGACCCCGCCGAAGAACCCGAGCACGGCGAGCAGCACCCGCCACAGCACCGGGTCGGTGTTGGTGGCCCGGCCGATGGCCGCGCAGACTCCGGCCAGGTAACGGCCGTCGCGGGGCCGGACCAGGCCGTACCGTGAGGTGAAGCTGGCACCTCCGGACGGCGGTGGGTATCCCCCGGGTGGTCTCGGCGCGTCGTCGCCCCCCGTGGGCGACGTGGGCGCCGTCGGGGGCGGCCCGGCGGCGGAGCCGGGCGGCGGCATACCACCCGGTGCGGCCACCGGAGGGTACGGCGGCGGGGCGGGGTCCTCGGTCATGACTCGATCCTGCGGCGTCGCCGGGCCGAGTTACCTCCGGAACCGACCCTGACCCCACCCTGAGATCCCGGCGGGCGGATGTCCGGGGCGTCCCCGTGGTCGGCGCCGTCCCCCACGTGTGACGATCGGAGCGGCACCGTACGCCATGGTGCCCATCCGCCACCCACCGTGACCAGGGAGTCTCCGATCAGCGTCGTGACCCCGCCGCCGCGTCTCTACCGGGCGCCCGAGCACCGGCTGGCCGCCGGTGTGGCCGCCGGCATCGCCGACCACCTCGGCATCTCGGTGCTGCGGGTACGCGTCGCCTTCATGGTGCTGCTCGGGCTCAGCGGACTGGGGCTGCTGCTCTATGCGGCGTTCTGGGCGGTGGTGCCGCTGCGGCCGGGTGACACCGCCACGCCGCCCCGGCGCGACCCCGGGCAGTTGCTGCCGTTCGTGGCGATCGGCCTCGGGGTGCTGCTGGTCCAGGTGCTGGTCTTCGACTCGGTCGGCGCGGCGGGCACCGCCGGCTGGCTGGTGGCGATCATCGCGGTCGGCGCCGGGGTGATCTGGCACCAGTCCGCGCCGGAGCGCCGCCGCCAGTGGAGCGGGTCGATGCCGGTGCCGTGGCTCGGCGCGGTGGTGGAGGAGAGCGACCGGCGGGCCTTCGTGCTCCGCTTCGCCGGTGGCGCGGTGCTGGTCGCCGTCGGCATCATCGGCGTGGCGGCGGTCTACTCCCCGGTGCAGAACCTCGACGCGGTGGTCAACGGGGTGATCTTCGCGCTGGTCGGGCTGGTCGGCGTCGGGGTGGTGGCCGCACCGGTGCTGTGGCGCACGTGGAACCAGCTCCGCTCGGAACGGGAGGGGCGCATCCGCGAGCAGGAACGCGCCGAGTTGGCCGCCATGGTGCACGACCAGGTGCTGCACACCCTCGCCCTGATCCAGCGCAACGCCAGCGACGTCAAGACGGTGCAGCGCCTGGCCCGGGGTCAGGAACGGTCGTTGCGCAACTGGCTCTACAAGCCGACCGCGTCACCGACCGAGCGTTTCGCGGCGGCCCTGGAACAGGCCGCCGCCGAGGTGGAGGACACCTTCGCGATCACCGTCGAGGCGGTGGTGGTGGGCGACCGGGAGACCGACGAACGGGTCGGCGCGCTGGTGGCGGCGGCCCGGGAGGCGTTGGTCAACGCCGCCCGCCACGCCGGGGTGCAGACGGTGTCGCTCTATGCCGAGGTCGAGCCGGAGCAGGTGAGCGTCTTCGTCCGGGACCGGGGAAAGGGCTTCGACCCGGATACCGTGGAGGATCACCGGCACGGCGTCCGAGGGTCGATCATCGGACGGATGAAGCGGCACGGTGGCCGGGCGGAGATCCGTTCCGAGCCCGGAGAGGGGACGGAGGTCCGGTTGATGCTGCCGATCACCGGCACCGGCTCCACGGCGGAAAGGGACAGCTGAGATGGCGGAGCAGTCGATGGAACCGGGTTCGGACGCCCCGGCACGGGTGGAGCGGTTGCGGGTCTTCCTCGTCGACGACCACGCCATGTTCCGGGCCGGGGTGCGGGCCGAGTTGGGCGCGCACGTCGAGGTGGTGGGGGAGGCGAGCACGGTCGCCGAGGCGGTTGCCCGGATCGCCGCGACCGGGCCGGACGTGGTGCTGCTGGACGTGCACATGCCCGATGGTGGTGGACGGGCGGTGCTGGACGCGATGCGCCGCAGCCACCCGCAGGTGAAGTTCCTGGCGCTGAGCGTGTCCGATGCCGCCGAGGACGTGATCGGGCTGATCCGGGCGGGTGCCCGGGGCTACGTGACCAAGACCATCTCCCCGGACGAGTTGACCGACGCGATCCGCCGGGTGGCCGACGGTGACGCCGTGTTCAGCCCTCGGCTGGCCGGTTTCGTGCTGGACGCCTTCGCGGCCCGGCCGGACGCCCCGGTCGCCGACCCCGAGCTGGACCAGCTCACCAACCGCGAGCGCGAGGTGCTGCGCCTGCTCGCCCGCGGGTACGCGTACAAGGAGATCGCCAAGGAGCTGTTCATCTCGATCAAGACGGTCGAGACGCACGTGTCGAACGTGCTGCGCAAGCTCCAGATGTCCAACCGGTACGAGCTGTCCCGCTGGGCGGCGGACCGACGACTCGTCTGACACTCCTCATTCCGGGAGCATCGCCCCAGGGGCTGACAAGAGATCAATTCGTGTCGCATAATGCCCCGTCGCCTTCGCGCGTGCGGGTGGTGTCACGACCCCGCGGGACGGCGACGCATGCAGGCCCGCCGGGAGCGGGCCCACCCCTGGGGAGAGGTGCACGGAACTGATGTTCGGAAAACGAGGACGACGCTGGGCGGGGCTCGCCGCGGCGCTCGTCACCGGTGGCGCGCTGGTGCTCGCCGCAGCCGGGCCGGCCGCCGCGGAACCGGCCACGAAGGGTGTGGCCCGCGCGGTGCCGGGCACCGCCGTCACGTTGAAGCTCAACGGCCGGGCGCAGAAGACCTCGGCGTTGGCCCTGGAGCTGAAGGACGGCACCGTGCCGGTCTTCTGCATCGACTTCCACACCCCGGTGGCCCGCGACGGCGAGTACGCCGAGGGCACCTGGAGCCAGTCGGAGGTGAAGAACCTCGGCCGGGTGCAGTGGGTGCTCACCCACGGCTACCCCAACGCCGACCGGACGAAGCTGCTCGCCGCTGCCGGGGCCACCCTGCCCGGCGGGCTGCCGGACTCCCGGCGTGACGCGCTGCTCTACTTCGGCACCCAGACTGCCGTCTGGCACTTCAGCGACGGCATCAGCCTGGGCGACTGGGAGCGCGGGCTGACCGCCGCCGCCGAGTACGACGTGATCCGGCGGGTCCACGACTACCTGGTGCGCAACGCCACCGACCAGCCGGAGCCGAAGGCGGAGCTGAGCCTCGACCCGGCGTCGGCCACCGCGACCACCGGTGGTCGGGCTGGGCCGTTCACCGTGCACGGGCCGGCCGGGGAGATCACGCTGAAGGTCGAGGGCGGGACCGCGGTCGACGCCGAGGGCCGTCCGGTCGGCACCACCACCAACGGCGGCCGGTTCTGGCTGACCGCCACCGCCGCCGGCCGGGTGACCGTGACCGTCGCCGCCCCGGACTCGGTCTCCTTCGGGCGGGTCTTCCTCTTCTCCGGCGGCAAGAACGCCAAGCAGAAGCTGATCCTGGGTGGGAGCACCGGCACCTCGGTGACCGCCGACGCGGCGGCGAGCTTCGCGGCCGCCCCCGCCTCACCGTCGCCGTCGTCGTCCACCCCGTCCGGGTCGCCGTCGCCTTCCCCGTCGCCCTCGGCCGCGTCGCCGTCGCCGTCCGCCCCGGCCGAGTCCTCGTCGCCGCCGGCCAGCCCGGCCCCGTCGACCTCGCCGGCCAGCAGCGGCGGCGGGCTGCCGTTGACCGGTTCGCCGATCGCGATGGCCGCCCTGGCCGGGATGGCGCTGCTCGCCTTCGGTGCGGTGGCCGTGCTGGTGGTCCGTCGCCGCAAGGTCCGCTTCACCGTCTGAGGCACGGATACCTCCGGCCCCGGCACCCGATGGTGCCGGGGCCGGCCCCTTTCCGGATCGCCCGCCCGGGCCGATCGACGCCCGGTGCCGCCCGGGTGGCCCGGTGTTCCGGCCTTTGAGGGGCCGTCGGCGGGCCGGAACACCGGTCGGTGTCCGCTCGGATTCGGACATGCGAACTGGCTGTCTTCGGCCGCCTGGCTGGGACTTTGCTCCGGCTGGCGGAAGTCGACCTCATCCGGTCGGGCAGAAACGGGTGACGCACGGTGGACGTGGACGCACGTCGAGCGGGCGGCGGGAAAGCTCACACTGCTGACGCGGCGGTCACCTCCCGGTGGAGCGGACTTGCTGTCTTTCCTGCTCAGAGCGGTATGACCAGGGCATCTCATGATCTTTTCTCAAGTATCGGCAACATGGCGGGCAACTAACGGCTTGATAACGGCACCTTCACGTAATGGGCCGGTGGGTGTCACAGTGGCAGCACCTCACCCCTGACGTGAGGCACCCGTGTGTCCCGGCCGACCACGTCACCGCTGCCTCCGGCACGGATCGTGGTCGTCGAGCCTGCCCGGGAGCCGAGTGCGGGAGTGTGGTGGCCCGGCGGATCGGTACCCCTGGGGTGTCCCGATTTCTCTGCGGTAACCGGTGATCTGCAACACATGATCGCCGTGCGGTGTCACCCCCCAACGTGCGTGAAACCCACGACGGAACCAGGTTAGAAAGAGGAGGCCCCTCGGAATGAGAGTCTCGAAGCGGGCGAGCGGCGCCATCGCGATGGGTGCGGCGTTCGCGCTCATCGCGTCCGGCTGCTCCAGCGGTAACGACGACGAAGGCGGCACCAGCGCCAACAGCTCGGACGGTGCCATCGTCGTCGACGGCACCGAGCCGGAGAACCCCCTGGTTCCGGCGAACACCACCGAGACCGGTGGCGGCAAGATCATCGACTGGCTCTGGACCGGCCTGGTCGAGTACCCGAACAACGGTGGTGCGCCGCAGAACGCGCTGGCCGAGTCGATCGAGACGAGCGACTCCAAGGTCTACAAGATCAAGATCAAGCAGAACACGAAGTTCCACGACGGCACCGTCGTCAAGGCCAAGAACTTCGTGGACGCCTGGAACTGGGGCGCGTACTCGCCGAACGGCGCGCAGAACGCCAGCTTCTTCGCCGACATCGACGGCTTCGCCGACGTCAACACCTCCGACCCGGACGGTGACGGCCCGAAGAAGGCGCCCGAGCCCAAGGCCAAGGAGATGTCCGGCCTCAAGGTCGTCGACGACTGGAACTTCGAGGTCACGCTCGCCGCGCCGACCGCCGTGTTCCCGACCAAGCTCGGCTACAGCACCTTCATGCCGCTGCCGGACGCCTTCTTCTCGCAGGGCGCCGAGGCATTCGGCAAGAAGCCGATCGGCAACGGCCCGGTCAGCTTCGTCTCGTGGGAGAACAACGTCGCGATCAAGCTGACGCGGTTCGACGACTACAACCTGCGCGACAAGATGAAGATCAAGGACGTCAACGTCAAGATCTACCAGGACGACACGGCGGCCTACAACGACCTGGTCTCCAACAACCTGGACTTCCAGCAGCAGGTGCCGGTCTCCTCGCTGGCCGGTGACAACTGGAAGAACGACCTGGGCGACCGGGCGATCTCGTCCACCACGCCGTCCACCGGCATCATCGCGTTCCCGATCTACGACAAGCGCTTCCAGAACCCGAAGCTGCGTAAGGCGATCTCGCTGTCGGTCAACCGGCAGGAGATCACCGACAAGATCTTCTTCGGTAACCGCAAGCCGGCCGACAGCTGGGCCAACCCGCTGACCCCGGGCGCCAAGCCGGGCAACTGCACCGCCTGCCAGTTCAAGCCGGACGAGGCCAAGCAGCTCCTGGCCGAGGCCGGTGGCTTTACCGGTCAGCTGAAGATGTACTACAACGCCGACGCCAGCCACAAGGACTGGATGGAGGCCGTCGCGGGGCAGGTCAAGAACACCCTGGGCATCGACGCGGTCGCCGTCGGTGTGCCGACCTTCGCGGTCTTCCGGCAGAACATCAACGCCCACAAGATGGACGGCGCCTACCGGGCCGGTTGGCAGCAGGACTACCCGGACGTGGAGAACTGGATCAACCCGCTCTACGTGACCGGTGGCTCCTCGAACGACGGTCTCTACAGCAACCCCGAGGTGGACGCCCTGGCCAAGCAGGCCAGCTCCGCCCCGAGCCTGGAGGCCTCGCACGAGCTGTTCGCCAAGGCGGTCGAGAAGATCGACCAGGACGTTCCGACGATGCCGATCTACTTCGGTGGCCAGCAGTCCGGCCACTCGGTGAAGATCAAGAAGATGGAGCTGTCCAACGTCGGCGAGCTCGACATCACCTCCGTCGAGCTCTGATCCGTTCGGTCTGACCCCGGGTCGGGCTCGCCTACCGGTGAGCCCGACCCGGGGCCGTTCCGCGAGCGGGTGCACCACACCCCTCGCCACGTTCTCGCCACCCGTGTCGGCGGCACCCCGCCCGGCACGCCCCTTGTCAGGAGGACCACCCCATGGGCCGTTATCTGGTGAGACGGCTGCTCCAACTCGTACCGGTCTTCATCGGGACGACGCTGATGATCTACCTGCTGGTGTGGAAGGTCCCCGGGGACCCGTTCGCCGGCAAGTGCGGTGACCGTGGCTGCCCCGAAAACTACCGGGCCATGATGACCGAGAAGTTCCAGCTGGATCAGCCCTGGTTCGTGCAGTACGCCACCTACATGAAGAACCTCCTGCAAGGGGACTTCGGTACCACCTGGTCGGGCCGTGAGGTGGGCGACATCATCGCCACCGCCTACCCGAACACCCTCAAGCTGGCCGCGATGGCCCTGGTCATCGAGGCGGTCATCGGTCTCACCGCCGGCGTCCTCACCGGCCTGCGCCGCAACGGTTTCCTGGACAACCTGGTCCTGGTCTCCACGCTCTTCCTGATCGCGCTGCCGGTCTTCGTGGTCGGTTTCGTGCTCCAGTGGTTCTTCGGCGTCAAGTGGGGCATCGTCACGCCGACCGTCTCCAACGAGATGCGGCTCACCGAGTTGATCCTCCCCGGCTTCGTGCTGGGCAGCGCGTCGATGGCGTACATCGCCCGGGTGTCGCGGACCAGCATCGCCGAGAACCGTCGCGCCGACTACGTGCGTACCGCGATCGCCAAGGGGTTGCCGATGCGCCGGGTGGTCGGCATCCACCTGCTGCGCAACTCGCTGATCCCGGTGGTCACCCTGCTCGGCACCGACCTCGGTGCCCTGATGGGCGGCGCGATCATCACCGAGGGCATCTTCGGCATCAACGGCGTCGGCCGCACCGTGCTGCGGGCGATCGTCACCAAGGAGAGCGCTACCGTTGTCTCCATCGTCGTCGTCCTGGTGCTCGTCTACCTGCTGATGAACCTGGTGGTGGACCTGCTCTACGCCGCGCTGGACCCGAGGATCCGCTATGAGTGAGCACAGCAGCGAACGAATCGTCATTGCAGTGCGCGCGGGCAACCAGGCCGGCGCCGAGCGCAGCGAGGTGCAGGCATGAGCGACCCGAGTGCCGCTTCGATCGTGAGCACGCCCCGTCCCGAGCAGTTGACCGAGGCAAGCTCTCCGGCCACCGCCGGACCCGTCGGCAAGAAGGAGAAGCCGCGCAGCCTGCTCGGCGACGCCTGGCTCGACCTGCGGCGCAAGCCGCTGTTCTGGATCTCCGCCACGTTCATTCTGCTCTTCGTGGTGATGGCCGCCTTCCCGTCGCTGTTCACCTCCGGCGACCCGACCGCCACCTCGCTCTCCCGCAGCCGGGTCGAGCCCTCCGGCGATGCGTGGTTCGGCTACGACGTGCTCGGGCGGGACGTCTACGCCCGGACCATCTACGGCGCCCGCGCCTCGATCGTCGTGTCGTTGCTCTCCGTGATCGGCACGATGCTGATCGGCGGGACGATGGGCATCATCGCCGGCTACAAGGGTGGTTGGGTCGACGGCCTGCTCTCCCGGATCGCCGACATCTTCTTCGGCCTGCCGTTCGTGCTCGGCGCGATCGTCATCCTGACCACGTTCAACGGCGCCACCTCGAACAACACGGCGTGGCAGATCATGGGTCTGGTCATCGCGTCGCTGGTGGTGCTGAGCTGGCCGGTCGTGATGCGGCTGATGCGGTCCTCGGTGCTGGCCACCAAGGAGGCCGACTACATCGTGGCCGCCCGGGCGATGGGTGCGAGCACCACTCGGATCATCTTCAAGCACCTGCTGCCGAACTGCCTGGCGCCGCTGCTGGTCTACGGGACGATCATGATCGGTTCCTTCATCGGCGCGGAGGCCACCCTGTCCTTCCTGGGGATCGGCCTGAAGAGTCCGGTGGTCTCCTGGGGCATCATGATCAACGAGGCGCAGAACTACCTACGGCCCTCGCCGTACCTGCTCTTCTTCCCCTCCGCGTTCCTCGTCACCGCCGTGCTGAGCTTCGTCATGCTCGGCGAGGCGGTCCGCGAGGCCCTCGACCCGAAGCTCCGATAGGGGAGACTGAGTTGTCCGACATTCTCGTGTCCGAGCAGTCCGCGCCCGGCGCCGACGGATCCGGCCGCCCCTCCGGTCGGCTGCTCGAGGTCGACGACCTGCGGGTGGAGTTCCGCACCCGGGACGGCGTCGCCAAGGTCATCAACGGAGTGACATACCACGTCGACGCGGGGGAGACCCTCGCCGTGCTCGGCGAGTCCGGCTCCGGCAAGAGCGTCACCGCGCAGACCATCATGGGCATCCTGGACATGCCCCCCGGCTTCGTCACCGGGGGCCGGGTCCGCTTCCACGGCAAGGACATGCTCACCATGTCCGCCGAGGAGCGCCGCCGCATCCGCGGCGAGGGCATCGCGATGATCTTCCAGGACTCGCTCTCCGCGCTGAACCCGGTCTTCACCGTCGGGTTCCAGATCGCCGAGCAGTTCCGGATCCGGCGTGGGATGAGCCGCTCGGACGCCAAGAAGCGCGCGATCGAGATGCTCGACCAGGTCAAGATCCCGAACGCCAAGGGCCGGTTCAGCAACTACCCGCACCAGTTCTCCGGCGGCATGCGGCAGCGCGCGATGATCGCGATGTCGCTGGCGTTGGACCCCGAGGTGCTGATCGCGGACGAGCCGACCACCGCGCTGGACGTGACCGTGCAGGCCCAGATCATGGACCTGCTCGGCGAACTCCAGCGGGAGCGCCGGATGGGCATGATCCTGATCACCCACGACCTCGGCGTGGTCGCCGACGTCGCGGACCGGATCGCGGTCATGTACGCCGGCCGGATCGTCGAGGAAGCCGACGTCTACGACCTGTACGCCAAGCCGGCGCACCCGTACACCCTCGGCCTGCTCAACTCGATTCCCCGGCTGGACGAGAGAGGGCAGCAGCTCCGCACGATCAAGGGTCTCCCGCCGAACCTGATGAACATCCCCCCGGGCTGCCCGTTCAACCCGCGTTGCCCGATGGCGCAGCCGGTGTGCCGGGAGACGATCCCCCCGCTGCTGCAGATCGGCACCGGTCGGGCCAGCGCCTGCCACTTCGCCGAGGAGCTGGTGAACCGTGACTGAGCACATCATCGAAGTCCGTGACCTGGTCAAGCACTACCCGGTCACCCGGGGCGTCGTGTTCAAGAAGACCATCGGTCAGGTCAAGGCCGTCGACGGCGTCTCGTTCGACCTGAGGGCCGGCGAGACGCTCGGTGTGGTCGGCGAGTCGGGCTGCGGCAAGTCGACGCTGAGCCGGGTCCTGATGAACCTGGAGAAGCCGACCGCCGGCACCGTGCACTACAAGGGCCAGGACATCTCCAAGCTCTCCGGCGGTGCGCTGCGTCGGCTGCGCCGGCAGATCCAGCTGGTGATGCAGGACCCGTACACCTCGCTCAACCCGAGGATGACGGTCGGTGACCTGATCGGTGAGCCGTTCGAGATCCACCCGGAGGTGGCGCCGAAGGGCAGCCGCCGGGACAAGGTCAAGGAACTGCTCGACCTGGTGGGCCTCAACCCGGAGCACATCAACCGGTACCCGCACCAGTTCTCCGGCGGCCAGCGGCAGCGCATCGGCATCGCCCGGGCGCTCGCCCTGCGTCCCGAGGTGATCGTCTGTGACGAGCCGGTCTCCGCCCTGGACGTCTCGATCCAGGCGCAGGTGATGAACCTGCTGGAGAAGCTCCAGAACGAGCTGGGCCTGTCGTACGTCTTCATCGCCCACGACCTGTCGGTGGTGCGGCACCTCTCCGACCGGGTCGCGGTGATGTACCTCGGCAAGATCGTGGAGATCGGCACCGAGGACGAGATCTACGAGCGGCCGACCCACCCGTACACTCAGGCGCTGCTGTCGGCGGTGCCGGTGCCGGACCCGACGCTGCGCGACAACAAGGCGATCATCCGGCTCACCGGTGACGTGCCGTCGCCGATCAGCCCGCCGTCGGGCTGCCGGTTCCGCACCCGGTGCTGGAAGGCGCAGGACGTCTGCGCCGAGCAGCCGCCGCTGCTGGAGATCCGGTCGGGCTCGGACCACCCGAGCGCCTGCCACTTCGCCGAGAAGCGGGAGATCGTCGCGACGCACGAGGCGTGAGCCACACCCGGGCCGCCTGCCACCGTCACCCGACGGCGGCAGGCGGTTCGTCGTTGCCCGGCCCGTGGTCCGTCATCTCCACGCCCGCACCCGGCGGTTCGCCGTTACAGCGGCCCGTACCGGGCGGTTCGCCGTTACAAGCGGCCCGTACCGGGCGGTTCGCCGTTACAGCGGTCCGCGCCCGGCCCGCAGCAGCAGCAGCGCCAGTTGGGTGCCGTCGGCCCCCAGTTCGCTGCGGAAGCGTTCCAGGATCTCCCGCTCCCGGGAGAGCACCAGCCGGGTGCCCCCGGAAGCCATCCGGGTCACCCCGACCTCCTGCGAGAGCGCGGCGCGTTCCTGCCAGAGCGCGATCAGCGTACGGTCGATCTCGTCGATCCGTTCCCTGATCGCCACGATCCGCTCGGCCGCCGCCGTGTCACCGGTGCCGGTACGGGCGGCAGCGGCACCGGTCGGGTCGGCCGCCGTGGGATCGGCCTCGGCCGGCTCGTCGTGCCGCGCGGGGCCACCGCTGGACTCCACCACGTCAGTCATCATCGTCGTACCCCTCGGGTCTCGGGCCCGGTGTTCGGATCCCGGGACGAAAAAGCCCCGGGCTCTCCGAGCCCGGGGCTTTCGTAGGTCCTGTCGATCAGGCGCGACCCACGGCTGCCGGACTCCCGGTGCCGTAGTAAAAGTAGGACCGCCGCTCGATCACGTCGTCGAGTATGCCGACCGGAAGCCGGTCCGCGCAAGCAGTCCCTGGCCACCGGGTCGGGCGGGGCCCCTTCCGGTCGGCACGTCCGCGCCGACCCGGGAGCCCCGCCCGCCGGTCAGCCGAGGCGGGTGATGCGGTCCGCCGCCGTGGGAGCGACGGCCTCCCCGGCACCCAGGTACGCCACCAGGGCGTCCACGTCGAAGCCGGGGGCCGTGGTCCGGCCGGCGCCGCCCGCCAGCTCGGTGAACCCGTCCCCGCCGTTGGCGAGGAAGTCGTTCGTGGTGACCCGGTAGCTGGCCGCCGGATCGATCGGGGTGCCGTTCAGGGCCAGCGCGCTGACCCGCGAACCGGCCGCCGCGGTGCTGTCGTACGAGTAGGTCAGCCCGGCGGACGGCTGGAGGATGCGCTGGGTGGTCTGCCCGTTGAAGCCGACGAACTGCTGCTCCAGCACGTTCTTGAGCTGTGCGCCGGTGAACGTCTGGGTGACCACCAGGTTGTTGAACGGCTGCACCGTGAACGCCTCGCCGTAGGTCACCTCGCCCGGCGCCTCACCACCGGTCGACGCCGCGTACGACAGGGAGGCCCGGACGCCGCCCGGGTTCATCAGCGCGAGCTGCGCCCCGTCGCCCTTCGTGTACGCCAGCTGCGCGTCGGCGATCACGTCACCCATCGGGCTCTCCCCGTTGGGCCGGGCGTCCCGGACGATGTCCGCGCTGATCTTGCCGACCACCCGGTTGGCGATCGGGGCGACGGCGGTGCGGTACTTGTCGGCCAGCGCCTTCGCACCCGCGTCGACCAGCGCCGGGTTCTTGGCGAACACCCCACCGGTCTGCTGCCAGCTGCCGTCGGCGTTGCGCACGCCGTTCTCCACGATCACGTTCTTCGCGGTGATGCCGGTGAACCGGCCGGAGCGGCGGTCCAACGAGTAGTCGATGTCGGTGACCAGTTGGCCGTTGTTGCCGGCGCTGGTGACCACGCTCGGCTTGCCCGAGGAGTTCGGCAGCGAGCAGGAGTAGAAGCGGTGGGTGTGCCCGGAGACCACGACGCCGAACTCCGGCCGCAGGCCCTTGACGATGTCGACGATCGGGCCGGAGAAGTTGGCGCAGTCGGAGACGCCCGGGGTGGCCGGCGGCGCGGACTGCGCGCCACCCTCGTGCACCAGCAGGACCATCGCCTTGACACCGAAGAGCTTGAGCACGCCGCCCCACTTGTTGGCGGTCTGCACCTCGTCGGCGAAGGTGACGTCCTTGATGCCGGCGGGGTTGACGATGCCCGGGGTGCCCTCCAGGGTGACCCCGACGAAGCCGACCGGCACGCCGCCGACGAACTTCACGTCGACCGGAGGCAGGATCGGCAGCTTGGTCTTCTTGTTGATGGTGTTGGCGGCGAGGTAGGTGAACTTCGCGCCGGCGAAACCGTCGCCGTCCTGGCAGCCGTCGACCGGGTGGCAGCCGCCCTTGTTGATCCGGAGCAGCTCCTTGACGCCCTCGTCGAACTCGTGGTTGCCGACCGAGCTGACGTCCAGGCCGATCTGGTTCATCAGCTCGATGGTGGGCTCGTCGTGGAAGGCGGCACTGACCAGCGGGGTGGCCCCGATCAGGTCGCCGGCGCCGACCGTGGTGGTGACCCGACCCTCGGTCCTCGCCTCGGCACGCAGCTTCTTCAGCCAGGTGGCCAGGTATTCGACCCCGCCCGCCGGGGTGCCGTTGACGGTGGCGCCGCTGCCGCCGGGCGGGTCGATCGCGCCGTGGAAGTCGTTGTAGCTCAGGAACTGGCCCTTGACCTCGCCGCCCGTCTTGGTGGCGTACGAGACGGCGACCGGGGCGAGGCCGGCCCCGGGGGTGGCGTCGGCCGGCGGCGTGGTGGTGCGGCCGGTGATGGGCAGGCTGGCCACGACGGCCAGGGCGAGAGCCGGCGCGGCGAGGTGACGCAGCACGGCCCGACCGCGCGAGCGCGGTTGACTCATGGTTGTTCTCCCAGGTTGTCTACGGGGGAGCAGGCGGGGATTTCCCGGGTCATCGTCGCGCCTTGGGGACGAAGATGCCAGTGGGGCCACCGTGACAGGTTCGTCTCAGTCCCGGCCCCGCCGCATCCGGGCCCGGGACGTTCCCCGCGCCGCCCGGCCGACGCCAGCCGCGCCGCCCGGTGACGGGGACGGGACGCCGAGTGGCGGTGGTGGGTGCTCGCCGCCCCGCCGGGCGTGCGCGGGCGGGAAGTGTCCGGCCGTCGGCATAGACTCGCCGTGCGATGCATCCTCTCTTCGACATCCCCGCGTCCCCGCCCGCGCCCGAGCCCGCGTCGGTTTCCCCACGCCGGCCCGGCCCCGCCCACCGCCTGGACCCGCAGGCCCTGGTGGAGGGCCTGAACAGCCCTCAGCGGGACGCCGTCACCCACTCGGGCTCACCGCTGCTGATCGTGGCCGGGGCCGGTTCCGGCAAGACCCGGGTGCTCACCCACCGGATCGCCTATCTGCTCGCCGCGCGGGACGTCCACCCCGGCGAGATCATCGCGATCACCTTCACCAACAAGGCCGCCGGTGAGATGAAGGAGCGGGTGGCCCACCTGGTCGGGCCGCGTGCCCGGCTGATGTGGGTGTCGACGTTCCACTCCGCCTGCGTCCGCATCCTGCGGGCGGAGCACGAGCACACCGGCCTGAAGTCGACCTTCTCCATCTATGACGCCGACGACTCCCGCCGGCTGATGCAGTTGGTCGCCCGGGAGCTGGATCTCGACCCGAAGCGCTACCCGGCCCGGGGGCTGGCCGCCCAGGTGTCCAACCTGAAGAACGAGCTGACCGACCCGGAGACCTTCGCCGCCGGGGCGAAGGGGCCCAACGAGCGGGCCCTGGCCGAGGCGTACACGCTCTACCAGCGGCGGCTGCGGGAGGCGCACGCGCTGGACTTCGACGATCTGATCATGACGACGGTGCACCTGCTCCAGTCGCACCCGCACGTCGCGGAGAGCTACCGTCGGCGGTTCCGGCACGTCCTGGTCGACGAGTACCAGGACACCAACCACGCGCAGTACACCCTGATCAAGGAGCTGGTCGCCGGCACCGAGGGGATCGCGCCGGCCGAGCTGTGCGTGGTCGGCGACGCCGACCAGTCGATCTACGCGTTCCGGGGTGCGACGATCCGCAACATCCTGGAGTTCGAGCGGGACTTCACCGACGCCCGGACGATCCTGCTGGAGCAGAACTACCGCTCCACCCAGACCATCCTCAACGCGGCCAACGCGGTGATCGACCGGAACACCTCCCGCAAGCCGAAGCGGCTGTGGAGCGACGCCGGGGCGGGCGAGCAGATCGTCGGCTACGTCGCCGACACCGAACACGCCGAGGCCGACTGGGTGGGCCGGGAGGTCGACCGGCTGGTCGACGCGGGGGAGATCCGCCCCGCCGACGTCGCCGTCTTCTACCGCACCAACGCCCAGTCCCGGGTGTTCGAGGAGGTGTTCATCCGGGTCGGCCTGCCCTACAAGGTGGTCGGCGGGGTGCGCTTCTACGAGCGCAAGGAGGTCCGCGACGCGCTGGCCTACCTGCGCGCGGTGGTCAACGACGACGACACGGTCAGCCTCCGCCGGGTGCTGAACACCCCGCGCCGGGGCATCGGCGACCGCGCCGAGGCGTGCGTCGAGGCGCTCTCCAGCCGGGACCGGATCTCCTTCGGGGCGGCGTTGCGCCGGGCCAGGGACGCGCCGGGCATCTCCACCCGGGCCGCCAACTCCATCGGTGAGTTCGTCGCGCTGCTCGACGGCGCCCGCGAACTGGCCGAGGAGGGCACCCCGGAGGAGGTGCTGGAGGCGCTGCTGACCCGGTCGGGCTATCTGACCGAGTTGGAGGAGAGCCTCGACCCGCAGGACGCCGGCCGGGTCGACAACCTCCAGGAGCTGGTCAGCGTCGCCCGGGAGTACACCGAGCGGATCGAGGCGCTGGGCGAGGACGGCGAGCGGGCCACCCTGGCCGGCTTCCTGGAGCAGGTGGCGCTGGTCGCCGACGCCGACCAGATCCCCTCCGACGACCCGGACCACCAGGGTGTGGTCACCCTGATGACCCTGCACACCGCCAAGGGCCTGGAGTTCCCGGTGGTCTTCCTGACCGGCCTGGAGGACGGCGTCTTCCCCCACCTCCGCTCACTCGGCGACACCCGTGAGCTGGAGGAGGAGCGCCGGCTGGCCTACGTGGGCATCACCCGGGCCCGGCAACGGCTCTACCTGTCCCGGGCGGTGACCCGTTCGGCCTGGGGGCAGCCGTCCTACAACCCGCCGTCGCGGTTCCTGGAGGAGCTGCCGCCGGAGCTGGTCCGCTGGGAGCGCACCGAGGGGACGTACACCTCGTGGGCCGGCGGCGGCGGTGGCGTCGGGGGTCGCGCGGACCGCGTGCCCGGCGGGCGCGGCGGTTTCACCGGGGGTACGCCGAAGGCGGCGGAGCTGGCGAAGCGGCTCGGGGTGGACGCCAGCCGGTTGGCCACCGCCAGCGAGCTGCCCCAGGGGCCGAAGGTGTCGGCCGGCGACCGGGTCAACCACCAGCGGTACGGGTTGGGTCGGGTGCTCGCGGTGGAGGGGCACGGGCCGAGCGCCCGCGCGCAGATCGACTTCGGCGACCAGACCATGTGGCTGGTGCTGCGGCACGCCCCGCTCGACAAGCTCTGACCGGCGGCGAAGGGCCCGGTCCGGCGTGGTGCCGGGCCGGGCCCTTCGCCGCCGCGGCTCAGCAGGCCACGTCGATGCCCCGGGCCCGCAGGAACGGCGCCGGGTCGATCTGGTTCCACATCTGCCCCTGGTGCACCTCGAAGTGCAGATGAGGGCCGGTGGAGTCGCCGGTGGAGCCCTCGTAGCCGATCACCTGGCCGACGCCGACCCGGTCGCCCTCGGAGACCTTCAGGCTGCTCTGGTGGGCGTAGTGGGTCAGGTAGCCGTTGCCGTGGTCGATGAAGACCGAGGTGCCGTAGCCGTCACCGACATCGCCGGCCTTGACCACGGTGCCGGCCGCGGCGGCGTGGATCGGGGTGCCGGCCGGCAGGGCGAAGTCGATGCCGGCGTGCAGGGCGCCCCCTCGCTGCCCGTAGCAGGAGGTGATCTCGGCCCCCGCCATGGGGATCACCCAGGACGGCTTCGGCTTCGGCTTGGGACTGGTCGTCTTCTTGGCGACGGCCTTCGGCTTCACGGTGACCTTCGGCGTGGCCGCAGCCTTCTTCGTCGGCGCGACCGTCGGGGTGGGGCTGGCACTGGTGGCGGTGGGCACGGCGGTGGGGCTGGTCGGGGCGGTCGACTCCCGGGCGGACCGGTCGGCGCGGTCGGCTGCCTCGGCGCGGGCCCGGGCGTCGAGCGCGACGGCGGCCGGCTCGGGGGCGTCGTCCCGGTCGAGGGCGATCGTGGCGGCTCCGGCCAGGCCGAGGCCGACCAGCGCGACAGCGCCGACGGCGAGGGCGCGTGCGCCGCGTGGGTGCCGCCGCCGGTGCCGGGTCACGGCGGCGGAGATCCGCGCGTTGCGGCTGGTACGGGTGGTGCTGTCGTTCCGGGGGGTGCTGTCGTCCCGGCGGTCGTTGTCTTCCTGCACGGCGGACCTTCACACACTCAGGGGATGCGGACCGGACCATCCTGGGTGTCGAAGCGCGCCGGGGCGGGTGCCGGTACCGGCGGGTAGCCCGGGGTCTCCGGGAGAGCTGCCCGGCTATGTCCCGCGCGGGTGTCGTCTGACCCGTTGGCGGAACCCGACCGGCAGTGCCGTCGGTCACATTCCGGAGTGTGACGTAGCGGACTTGCCCACACACGAAACCGCCCGGATCCGCAGATCCGGGCGGTCAGCAGGCGTTACCCAGCGTCAGGAGGCGGCTTTCTCGGTGTAGTACGCCTCGACCTGTAGCTTGATGTCCACTCCGCGCTCCTGCAGCCACGGCACCGGGTCGAGGGGCTGGCCCTTGACATGGACCTCCAGGTGCAGGTGCGCGCCGTACGAGTGGCCGGTGTTGCCGACCAGGCCGAGCTGGTCGCCCGCCTTCACCTGCTGGCCCTCGTGCACGCTCACCGCGGAGGAGTGGCCGTAGATGGCCTCGCTGCCGTCGGTGTGCTGGACGATCACCGCGTAGCCGTAGCCGCCGAACCAGCCGGCCTTGGTGACCGTGCCGGAGTGGATGGCCACGTAGGGGGTGCCCTCCGGCGCGACCAGGTCGATGCCGGTGTGCAGCTTGCCCCAGCGCACGCCGTACGGGGAGTTGAAGTCGTAGCCCTGCATGGGCAGCAGCCACGGGTCCTGCTCGTCGACGCCCGCCGAGGTGTCCCGGGCGTTGTCCCGGGTGGCCCGGTCGGCGGCGTCGGCTCGCGCGGCGGCGTCCTGGCTGGTGATCGAGGCCTGCCGAAGCTCGTCGAGTACCGACGGGCTGACGCTCTTGGCGTCCGGCATCGCACCCGCGCCGAGCGCGACGATCCCGGCGCCGACGAACGCGGTGGTGACGACCGCCGCGTAGCGGCTCCGCGGGGGGGTGGGTACACGGCGACGGCCGCGATATCTATCGGGCTCAGACGACAGGCGCTGGCGCACGCACACCCTCCGTTGTCGGGGATCCGATGCCACCTCCGACCGTTCGGTGCAGCTGATCGAACGGTCGGAGATCGCGTCATCACCCGTCCGTGGACCTGATGACAACCGTGGACACGTTAGCCCCCCACCGCTCCGGTCACAAGCGCAAGCGCCGAACCGGCGATTCGTTCTGTCCCTTTCCGTCCATCATTGTCATAGCTCGGGACGCCGGACGGCTGTCCCCCTTCCTGCCCGTTCGTCGCGCACCGTGACCGTTCGGCGGAGGCGTCCGGCTTCCGGGTGGCCGGTCGGCACGGTAGGGGTCCGGCCCGGGTTCTCCACCCCTGGTCGGCCGGGTTACCGTTCGTTCAGCTGGTAGCCGCGGAGCCGTGAAGGGTGTGCGCTGATGAACTCTCGTATCCGGGTAGTCGTCGCGAAGCCGGGCCTCGACGGCCACGACCGGGGCGCGAAGGTGGTGGCGCGTGCGCTGCGTGACGCGGGCATGGAGGTCATCTACACCGGCCTGCACCAGACCCCGGAGCAGATCGTCGAGACCGCCATCCAGGAGGACGCCGACGCGGTCGGCCTGTCGGTGCTCTCCGGCGCGCACATGACGCTCTTCCGTCGGGTGCTGGAGCTGCTCGCCGCGCGGGACGCGCGGGACATCGTGGTCTTCGGCGGCGGCATCATCCCCGACGCCGACCTCCCCGAGCTGGTGGAGCTCGGCGTCAAGAAGATCTTCACGCCGGGCGCGACCACCCAGTCGATCGTGGAGTGGGTCCGGGCCAACGTGGCCCAGCCGGTCGGCTGACGGCCCCGGGTGCGCCGCACCCGAACGTGTGCCGACGGCGGTGTGCCGATCCCGGGACGCCGCCGTTTCGTCGTGCCCGACCCCGACGGTGCGGTCATCCGAACTACCGACGGTGGGTCATCCGGGACCGGGCGGTGGTGTCATCCGTCACGAGGGCGGGCAGCTCGCTCATCGCCCGGGCCCGTACGTCCCCGGCGGCAGGTCAGCCGAATCCGGGCAGGGTGAAGGGCCGGACGCACCCCTCACACGCCCGGCCCTTCTATGCACGATGCCCCGCCGCCACCCCTCGACCGACAGGGCATCGGCCGCTCCCGTCTTCGCGCTGTTCAGCGCTCCGACATCAGACTCAACGAGGCCCGTACGGTGGGGTTACGCGTTGCGCGGGACAACCTGTGGACCAACTTGTGTCACCGGCGAGTCGCCGACGGCGCGCTGTGCATTACCGCACACCGCGCACCCGCTCGGTTGCCGCCGGTGCCCACCTCGCTAGGCTGCGGCCAATGGCCTGTTTCAACTGATGGCAGGCGTCAACGGAGTTTCCACAAGGCTGGCGGCGGCGCGACGGCGCGCCGCGGAGACGGGACGGGACGCGCAATCGTGGACCTGTACGAGTACCAGGGGCGGGACCTGTTCGAGCGGCACGGCTTGCCCGTGCTCGCCGGCGGCGTCGCGACGACCCCGCAGGAGGCACGCGCGATCGCCGAACGCCTCGGCGGCCGGGTGGTCGTCAAGGCGCAGGTGAAGGTCGGTGGCCGTGGCAAGGCCGGCGGCGTCAAGCTGGCCGAGGGCGCCGACGAGACGGTGGCCAGGGCCACCGACATCCTCGGCATGGACATCAAGGGCCACACCGTCCACAAGGTCATGATCACGGTGACCGCGGACGTGGCCGAGGAGTACTACTTCTCCTACCTGCTCGACCGGGCGAACCGCACCTTCCTCTGCATCGCCAGCGTGGCCGGCGGCATGGACATCGAGCAGGTCGCCGCCGACACCCCCGACAAGGTGGTCAAGGCCCCGATCGACGCGGTCGAGGGCGTGGACGAGGCGAAGGCACGGGAAATCGTCGACCAGGCCGGTTTCCCGGCCGAGGTCGCCGACCAGGTCGTCGCGGTCGCGGTGGGGCTGTGGAAGGCGTTCGTCGCCGAGGACGCCACCCTGGTCGAGGTGAACCCGCTGGCCACCACGGGCGACGGCACGCTGCTGCTGCTCGACGCCAAGATCACGCTGGACGAGAACGCCGGCTTCCGGCACCCGGACCACGAGGCCCTGGTCGACCAGGCCGCGGTGGACCCGCTGGAGCAGGCTGCCAAGGAGAAGGACCTCAACTACGTCAAGCTCGACGGCGAGGTCGGCATCATCGGCAACGGCGCGGGCCTGGTCATGTCCACCCTCGACGTGGTGGCCTACGCGGGCGAGCGGCACGGCAACGTCAAGCCGGCCAACTTCCTCGACATCGGCGGTGGCGCGAGCGCCGCGGTGATGGCCAACGGCCTGGAGATCGTGCTCTCCGACCCGTCGGTGCGCAGCGTCTTCGTCAACGTCTTCGGCGGCATCACCGCCTGCGACGAGGTCGCCAACGGCATCATCCAGGCGCTGGCCCTGCTGGAGGAGCGCGGCGAGAAGGTCACCAAGCCGCTCGTCGTCCGGCTCGACGGCAACAACGCGGAGGCCGGTCGGGCGATCCTCGACGGCGCCGGGAACCCGCTCGTGCAGCGGGTCGACACCATGGACGGCGCGGCCGAGCGGGCCGCCGAGCTGGCAGCTGCGGGGGTCTGACGATGGCGATCTGGCTGACCAAGGAATCCAAGGTCATCGTGCAGGGGATGACCGGGTCCGAGGGTTCCAAGCACACCCGGCGGATGCTCGCCGCGGGCACCACCGTCGTCGGCGGGGTGAACCCGCGCAAGGCCGGCACCACCGTCGACTTCGACGGCACCGAGCTGCCGGTCTTCGCCTCCGTCGCGGACGCGATGCGGGACACCGGCGCGGACGTCACGGTGATCTTCGTACCGCCGCAGTTCACCAAGGGCGCGGTGATCGAGGCGATCGACGCGCAGATCCCGCTCGCCGTGGTGATCACCGAGGGCGTGCCGGTGCACGACACCGCGTCGTTCTGGGCGTACAACGTGGCCAAGGGCGAGCAGACCCGGATCATCGGGCCGAACTGCCCCGGCATCGCCTCGCCGGGCGCGTCCAACGCCGGCATCATCCCGGCCGACATCACCGGCTCCGGCCGGATCGGCCTGGTCAGCAAGAGCGGCACGCTGACCTACCAGATGATGTACGAGCTGCGCGACATCGGCTTCTCCACCTGCGTCGGCATCGGTGGCGACCCGATCATCGGGACCACCCACATCGACGCGCTCGCCGCGTTCGAGGCAGACCCGGAGACCGACGCGATCGTGATGATCGGCGAGATCGGCGGCGACGCCGAGGAGCGGGCCGCCGACTTCATCAAGGGCAACGTCACCAAGCCGGTGGTCGGCTACATCGCCGGCTTCACCGCGCCCCCCGGCAAGACCATGGGGCACGCCGGCGCGATCATCTCCGGCTCGGCGGGCACCGCCGAGGCCAAGCAGCAGGCGCTGGAGGCGGTCGGCGTCAAGGTCGGCAAGACCCCGACCGAGACCGCCGAGCTGATGCGGGAGCTGATGTCCGGCCGCTGAGCCGCCGGTGGCACCACCCGAGTCAACGACGCCACCACCGTGGGGGTCGGCCGGAGACGGCCGGCCCCCTCAGTTGTTGTTCCAGAGCGGGTACGTCCCGTTGGCCCGCCAGATCGCGGTACCGATGATGTTGATCACGCCGAACGCGATGGCCAGGTAACCGAGGACCGGCGACTGGCCGTACCGCTTGGCGTCCCGGATCGACAGATAGCCGAAGACGATGCCCAGGATGCCGCAGCAGATCAGACCGAGGACGATGCCGAGCACCCCCCAGAGCGTGGTGCGGTCCCGCCCGGCCGCGGACGGCGGCGGGGGCGGTGGGTACGGAGCGTTCACGGCTTCCTCCGGGCGATCGGTGCCGCGACTTCGGTCGCGTCCCTGCGCCGAGGCTAGACCGGATCGGCACCCGAGGACGGTGGATCACGGAACTCGCCGGAAACGGGCGGCCCCGACGGGCAGCCACCACCGGCGCGGCGTGCCACAGTAGAGCCGATGTCCTCGATCACCCCTGATCAGCCCCGCCGTCCCAGCGGTGTCCGCGCCGGCGGCCGGCCGCCGGGCCGGGCCGGCGGCGCCCGGGTGCCCGCACCCCGTCGACCCGAGCGGTCCGGACGCTCCCGGGCGCCACTGCCGGTCGCCGCCGGGGTGGCCGCCGCCGGTGCCGCCGTCACCTCGTACCTGCCGGTGGCGGTGGTGCTCGGGTTGGCCCAGTTCAGCGAGGACGCCGGCTCGGTGGTCGGTGCGCTGCGCGCCGGGCTCGCCGGTTGGCTGCTCGGCCACGGGGTGCCGCTGCAGACCACCGCCGGCCCGCTCGGCCTCGTCCCGCTGGCGCTCTCCGCGTTCGCGTTCTGGCGGCTGAGCCGGGCCGGGGTGCACACCAGCCGGGCGGTCGGCGCGCGCGGCGGCCGGTCACCGCGGCAGGCGGCCACCGTCGCCGTTGCGGTCGGCATCGGGTACGCCCTGTTCGGCGTCCTGGCCGCGCTGCTGGTCGACAGCGCCGGCCTGCGGGTCTCCCCGGTCCGCTCCGGGCTGACCCTGCTGCTCTTCGGCACGTTGACGGCCCTGGTCGGCGCGGCCCGCACCACCGGTGTGGCCGGCCTGCTCGCCGAGCGCGCGCCGACGGTGCTGCGCGACGGCGTCCGCACCGGACTGGTCGCCGGTCTGCTGCTGCTCGGGGCGGGCGCCGGGGCGGCCGGCCTGGCGGTGGCGACCGGCGGGGGAGACGCCGCCGACCTGATCGGGGCCTACCGGACCGGGGTGGCCGGTCAGGCCGGCATCACCCTGGTCAGCCTGGCCTACGCGCCGAACGCCACCGTCTGGTCCACCGCCTACCTGCTCGGCCCCGGGTTCGCCGTCGGCACCGGCACGGCGGTGCGGCTCAGTGAGGTCTCCGTCGGGTCGCTGCCGGCCGTACCGTTGCTCGCCGGCCTGCCCAGCGGCCCGGTCGACGGGATCGGCGCGGCCCTGCTGGCGGTGCCGGTGCTGGCCGGCATGACGGCGGGCTGGCTGCTCGGCCGCCGGCTGCTCCGCCCGGACCCCGACGGCCGGGCCGTCGCGGACTGGCCGGCGCTGCTCGTCCCGGCGGCGCTCGCCGGGCCGGTGGCCGGCCTGGCCGTCGGGCTCGTCGCGGCGGCCTCCGGTGGTCCGCTCGGTGGCGGCCGGCTGGCCGAGATCGGCCCGGTGCCCTGGCAGGTGGCGGCGGTGGCGACCGGGGTGGTCGCGGTCGGCGCGCTGCTCGGGGCCGCCGCCGCCAAGGTGCTCGACCGCCCGTCGGCCGCCCCCCGCCCGGCTACCCGGCCGCGGCCGTCCGCCGGTCGGCCCCGGGTGGCCCTGGACCGGCCCGGTTCGGCCGAGGGCCGGCCGCATCCGACCCGGGACCGACCCCGGTCGTCCGAGGACCGCCCGCACCGCCCGGTGCCCGACTGAGCAGGTGCCGAGGGGCGCCCCGGACGGTGCCGGGACGCCCCTCGATGTCGCGCCCGGTCAGGGCGAGGTGGGCAGCGTGAAGCTGCCGATGAGGTTGAGAAGCATCAGCAGGATGCCGAGCCCGATGGCGATCGCGCCGCAGATCAGGCCGGCCTTGGCCTGGCCGGCGTTGCTGGCCAGCCCCTGGGCCGCCTTCTGCATGCCCAGCCAACCGGTGATCACTGCGCCGATGCCGAGCGGGATGCCCAGAAAGAGGCAGCAGAGCAGGGGAAGCGACGCGATGCCGAGGATCAGCGACACCAGGCCGAGGGTGTTCTGCTGCCCCTGCAGCGCCGGGTAGCCGGCCCCCGGGTACGAGGAAGCCGCCGCGCCGTACGGCTGCTGCCCGAAGGGGTCCTTGTGGACGGGCTGGCCGTACGGGTCCTGCTGGAGGGGTTGGCCGTACGGGTCGTGCGGCTGTTGCCCGTACTGCGGCTGTTGCCCGTACTGCGGCTGCTGCCCGTACTGTGGCTGCTCGCCGTACGGTGCCGCCGGCTGCTGGCCGTACGGTGCCTGCGGCGCGGCGTACGGGTCCTGCGGCTGGCCCGACACGGGCTGCTGCCCGTACGGGTCGTGCGGGGGCTGCTGGCCGTACGGGTCCTGGCCGGGGTCTCCGGGCTGCATCTCGGGTGCTCCTCAGTCGTGGTCCGTCAGTAGCTGCTCGTGCTGGTGTTGCCGCCGATCGCACCCATCAGACCACCGAAGATGCAGCAGAGCAGCACGATGACGAGCCAGACGGCACCGATGATGAAGGCCAGCTTCGACCACTTCTTGGACTCCCGGGCGGCGGCCTCGGCGCCCGCGTAGTCGCCCTGCTGGAGCAGCGGGTTGACCTTCGAGGCGTTGATGATGGCGGGGATCGCCAGCGGCCAGAAGAAGAAGATGGCCACGATTGACGGGGTCATGTTGTTGTTGATCGGCTGCTGCGGGTGGGGGTAGCCGGGCTGCATCGTGGTGCTCCTCGTTCACGTCGGTACGGCGTCCGTACCTGATCATTGGCTAGGGGTGCGGTGGCGGGCACAGCCCGGCCACCGGGCGACCGGCAGCGTACCGTGTCCGGGCGACACGCGTGATCACCCGAAACGTCGCCGCCCGCAGGATGGGCGTGCCGACCTGCCCGCTAGGGTGGCCGGGTGACCGAGCCCGCGTCCGTCGCCCGCCTCGTCGTCCTCGTCTCCGGCTCCGGCAGCAACCTCCAAGCGCTGCTGGACGCCGCCGCCGACCCCGGTTACGGGGCCCGGGTGGTGGCCGTCGGCGCCGACCGGGACGGCATCGCCGGGTTGGACCGGGCCGCCGCCGTCGGGGTGCCGACCTTCGTCGACCGGGTGAAGGACCACCCGACCCGCGCGGACTGGGACAAGGCCCTCACCGCACACGTCGCCGAGCACCGACCCGACCTGGTCATCTCCGCCGGTTTCCTGAAGCTGGTGGGGCCGCAGTTCCTGGCGGCTTTCGGCGACCGCTATCTGAACACGCACAACACGCTGCTGCCGGCGTTCCCCGGCATCCACGGTCCCCGGGACGCGCTCGCCTACGGCGTCAAGATCACCGGGGCCACCCTCTTCTTCGTCGACGCCGGGATGGACACCGGCCCGATCGTCGCGCAGGTCGCCGTGCCGGTCCGCGACGACGACGACGAGGAGGCGCTCACCGAGCGCATCAAGGAAGCCGAGCGCCGCCAGCTCGTCGAGCAGGTCGGTCGCCTGGTTCGTGCAGGTTGGACGATCACCGGAAGAAAGGTCACCGTTCCGTGAGTGCCCCGCAGGACTCCCGCCGCCCGATCAGGCGGGCACTGGTCAGCGTCTACGACAAGAGTGGTCTGGTCGAGCTGGCCCGCGCGCTGCACGAGGCCGGGGTGGAGATCGTCTCGACCGGTTCCACCGCGTCGACGATCTCCGGCGCGGGCGTGCCGGTGACCCCGGTCGAGCAGGTGACCGGCTTCCCCGAGATCCTCGACGGCCGGGTCAAGACCCTGCACCCCAAGATCCACGGGGGTCTCCTGGCCGACCTGCGTAAGGAGTCGCACGGCGCGCAGCTCGACGCGCACGGCATCGCCGGGATCGACGTCCTGGTCTCCAACCTCTACCCGTTCCAGGCCACCGTCGCCTCCGGCGCGTCCCCGGACGAGTGCGTGGAGCAGATCGACATCGGCGGGCCGGCGATGGTCCGGGCCGCCGCCAAGAACCACGCCTCGGTCGCCGTGGTGACCGACCCGGCCGCGTACCCGGCGCTGGTCGCCGCGCTGGCCGAGGGCGGTTTCACGCTGGCCCAGCGGCGGGCGCTGGCCGCCCGCGCCTTCGCCGACATCGCCGAGTACGACGTCGCGGTCGCCGACTGGTTCGCCGGCACCGCCGCCCCGGCCGAGGACGGCTGGCCGCACTTCGCCGGGCTGGCCCTGCACCGGCAGGCGACGCTGCGCTACGGCGAGAACCCGCACCAGGGCGCCGCCGTCTACGCCGACCCGGGTAGCCCGCCGGGGCTGGCCCAGGCCGAGCAGTTGCACGGCAAGGAGATGTCCTACAACAACTACGTCGACGCGGACGCCGCCTGGCGGGCCGCGAACGACTTCCCTGACCAGCCGGCGGTGGCGATCATCAAGCACGCCAACCCGTGCGGCATCGCCGTCGGCGCGGACGTCGCCGAGGCCCACCGCAAGGCCCACGCCTGCGACCCGGTCTCCGCCTTCGGCGGGGTGATCGCCGTCAACCGGCCGGTCTCGGTGGAGTTGGCCGGGCAGGTCGCGGAGATCTTCACCGAGGTGCTGGTGGCCCCGGGGTTCGAGCCCGGCGCGGTGGAGATCCTCCAGGGCAAGAAGAACATCCGGCTGCTGCGTGCCCCGGCCTTCGCCCCGCTGCCGGCCGAGTGGCGGCAGGTCACCGGCGGTGTCCTCGTGCAGCAGCGGGACCGGATCGACGCCGAGGGTGACGACCCGGCCAACTGGAAGCTGGCCACCGGCGAGGCCGCCGACGAGGCGACCCTGCGGGACCTGGTGCTGGCCTGGCGGGCGGTCCGCGCGGTGAAGAGCAACGCGATCCTGCTGGCCCGCGACGGTGCCTCGGTCGGGGTCGGGATGGGGCAGGTCAACCGGGTCGACTCGGCCCGGCTGGCGGTCAGCCGGGCCGGCGCGGAGCGCGCCCGGGGCTCCGTCGCCGCCTCCGACGCCTTCTTCCCGTTCGCCGACGGCCCCCAGATCCTGATCGACGCCGGGGTGAAGGCGATCGTCCAGCCCGGTGGCTCGATCCGCGACGAGGACACCATCGCCGCCTGCCAGCAGGCCGGCGTCACCATGTACCTGACCGGCACCCGGCACTTCTTCCACTGATCCACCCCGGCCGGGCGGGCCGCCACCGTCCGGCCCGGCGCACCACCTGCGTGATCACCTACGGCCGAGCGGCACCCGATGTGTGCTCGGCCGTAGGTGTGTGCGCGGTGCGGCGACCGGTGCTCAGACCCCGCCCGGCGGGTCGCGCAGGGCGGCGAAGTGGCAGGCGCTGGGGTGCGGGTCGGCGGGGCGGGGAACGGTCGGCGGGTCCTCCCGGGCGCAGATGTCCTCGGCCTTCCAGCAGCGGGTGCGGAAGTGGCAGCCGGACGGCGGGTCGGCCGGGCTGGGCACGTCACCGGTCAGCCGGATGATGCCGGCGTCGTCGCGGGCGTCCGGGTCGGGCACCGGCACCGCGGACAGCAGCGCCTGGGTGTACGGGTGGGTGGCCCGCTCGTAGATCTCCTCCTCGGTGCCGATCTCGACGATCCGACCCAGGTACATCACCGCCACCCGGTCGGAGATGTGCCGGACCACCGACAGGTCGTGCGCGATGAAGACGTAGGACAGCCCGAACTCGTCCTGGAGCTGCTCCAGCAGGTTGATGACCTGCGCCTGGATCGAGACGTCCAGGGCGGAGACCGGCTCGTCGCAGACGATCACCTCGGGGCGCAGGGCGAGCGCGCGGGCGATGCCGATGCGCTGCCGCTGGCCGCCGGAGAACTGGTGCGGGTAGCGGTTGACGTGCTCGGGGTTGAGCCCGACCACGTCCAGCAGCTCCTGCACCCGGCCGCGTTTGCTGCCCTTGGGTGCGGCGTCGGGGTGGATGTCGAACGGTTCGCCGATGATGTCGCCCACCGTCATCCGGGGGTTCAGCGAGGTGTACGGGTCCTGCATCACCATCTGCATGTTGCGCCGCAACCGGCGCAGCTCGCCCCCGGAGGCGGAGAGCAGGTCGCGACCCTCCAGGGTGGCCCGGCCGGAGGTCGGCGTCTCCAGTCGCATCAGCAGCCGGGCGAGGGTCGACTTGCCGCAGCCGGACTCGCCGACGATGCCGAGCGTCTCGCCCCGGTGCAGCGCGAAGCTGACCCCGTCGACGGCCCGCACCGCGCCGACCTGCCGTTGAAGGAGCACGCCCCGGGTGATCGGGAAGTGTTTGACCAGGTCGTCGACGGCGAGGATGGTCTCGCCCCGGACCTTGGCCGGGCTAGCGGGCGCGGTCATCGTGGACCTCCTGCGCGAAGTGGCACGCGCTGGTCCGGCCGTCGGCGAGGACCAGGTCGTCCGGCACCACGTCCACGCAGACCTGCCGGGCGTACGGGCAGCGGGGGTGGAACGGGCAGCCGGTGGGGATCCGCATCAGGTTCGGTGGCAGTCCCCGGATCGTGGACAGCTCCCGGCCGCGCACGTCCAGCCGGGGAATCGAGGCCAACAACCCCTTGGTGTACGGGTGGGCCGGGGCCCGGTACAGCGCGCGGACGTCGGCGTGCTCGACGATCCGGCCGGCGTACATGACGGCGATCCGGTCCGCGACGCCGGCCACCACCCCCAGGTCGTGGGTGATCAGGATCATCGCCATGTCGAGGTCGCGGCGCAGGTCGGCGAGCAGGTCCATGATCTGGGCCTGCACGGTGACGTCGAGGGCGGTGGTCGGTTCGTCGGCGATCAGCACCTTCGGGTTCAGGGCCAGCGCCATCGCGATCATCACGCGTTGCCGCATCCCGCCGGAGAACTGGTGCGGGTGGTCGCCGAGCCGCCCGGCCGCCCCGGGAATCCGGACCAGGTCCATCAACTCGACGGTCCGCCGTCGGGCGTCGGCGCGGGACATCCCGTCCCGGTGCCGTAGCGTCTCGCCGATCTGCCAGCCGACCGGGAAGACCGGGTTCAACGCCGACAGGGCGTCCTGGAAGATGATCGCGATCTCCTTGCCGCGTACCTGCCGGCGCTGCTCCTCGGGCAGGGTCAGCAGGTCCCGGCCCCGGTAGCGGATCTGACCGGAACGGATCACCGCCGGTGGGGTGTCCAGGATGCCCATGATGGCCTGGGCGGTGACCGACTTGCCGGAGCCGGACTCGCCGAGCACGGCCAGCGTCTCGCCCGGGTCCAGGTGGTAGGAGACCCCGTTGATCACCTTGGCCACCCCCTCACCGGTGCGGAACTCGACGTGCAGGTCCCGTACCTCCAGCAGGTGCCCGCCGGGTGGGGTGGGTGAGGCCGGCGTGGGCCGGACCACGGACTCGGTCACCGGATCTCCCTCTCGCTGGCGACAGCGGGGCGGGCTGCGCTCGCTCCCTGCGCGCGCGGCGTCGATCTCCTGCGCGCACCGGTCGGTCCCGCTCCTCGCGCTCGGCGGGCGGGCGTCCGGCGCGTGGTGGTGGCGGGCACGCCTGTCACCGCAGCTTCGGGTCGAAGGCGTCGCGGATGGCGTCGCCCAGCATGATGAAGGCCAGCACGGTCAGCGCGAGGAAGGCCGACGGGACGACCAGCGGGGTCGCCGACTCGCGCATGTGCACCCGGCCGGCGTCGATCTCGATGCCCCAGGAGATGGTGGGGGCCTTCAGGCCGATGCCGAGGAAGCTCAGGGTCGCCTCGGCGGCGATGAACGAACCGAGCGCGATGGTCAGCACCACGATCGCCGGGGCGAGCGCGTTGGGCAGGATGTGCCGCCACATGATCCGGCCGTTGCCCGCGCCGAGCATCCGGGCGGCAGCGACGTAGTCCTGCTCCTTGGCGGTGATCACCGAGGAGCGGACCACCCGGGCGGCGGTGGTCCAGCCGAGCACCGCCAACACGAAGATCACCGCGAACAGCCGGACCGTGTCGCTGCTGGTGCTGACCCGCTTGAGCAGCACGATCGCGGCGAGCAGCAGCGGGATGCCGAGCACGATGTCGATCACCCGGGAGAGCACCGCGTCGACCCAGCGGCCGAAGTACCCGGCCACCATCCCGACCACCAGCGCGACGGCCCCGGTGAGCAGGGCGGAGAGCGCGCCGACCAGCAGCGAGGCGCGGGCCCCGTAGACCGCCCGGGCGTACGTGTCGCAGCCCTGGAAGTCGTACCCGAAGACGGCCCCGCCGGACGCGGCGGCGTGCTGGCGGGAGAGCAGGCAGTCGCGCGGGTCGTTGGCGGTGAACAGCGACGGTACGGCGGCCATCGCGGCGACCAGCACGACGAGCACCAGGCTGATCCAGAAGACCGGTTTGTGGCGCAGGTCGCGCCAGGCGTCCCCGGCCAGGCTGCGGGGCCGCTGCGGGACGCCCACCCGGTCGGGCGTGCCCGGCTCGCCGGAGACCCCCCGCCGGGCGGCCTGGTCCTCCGTCGCCGCCACCGTCTCGAAGTCGCTCATGCCGGCACCTCGTCGCGCTCACTCATAGCGGATCCTCGGATCGAGTACGGCGTACAGGACGTCCACCACCAGGTTGGCGACGAGATAGACCACGACGAGCACGCTGACGATGCCCACCACCAGCGGTCCGTCCTCGGTGCGGATGCCCCGGAACAGGTTGAAGCCCACCCCGGGGATGTTGAACACGCCCTCGGTGATGATCGCGCCGCTCATCAGGTTGCCCAGCTCGACGCCGAGGAAGGTGATCACGGGGATGAGCGAGTTGCGCAGCACGTGCACGCCGATGATCCGTCGCCGGACCAGCCCCTTCGACCGGGCGGTGCGCACGTAGTCGGCGCGCAGGTTCTCGGCGACCGAGGTCCGGGTCAGCCGCAGCGCGGTGGCCAGCGACAGCGAGCCGAGCACGATGCCGGGCAGCAGCAGGGCGTACAGGTCGGGGTCGGCGCCGGCGGTCGGGGGGAAGAGCGGCCAGCGGACGCCGAGCAGGTACTGGGCGAGCGGGGCCAGCACGATGGTGGGGATGCCCAGCACCAGCAGGGTCAGCACCAGCGTGGCGTTGTCGAAGAGGCTGGCCCGGCGGATGCCGGCGAGCACCCCGGCGGTGACCCCGAACAGGATCGTCACGGCCATCGCGATCACGGCCAGCTTGACGGTGACCGGCCAGGCGGCGGCGAGGATGTCCCCGATCGACCGGCCGGTCAGCGACTGGCCGAGGTCACCCTGGAGCAGGTTCCTGAGGTAGTCGAAGTAGCGGTAGAAGAAGCCGCCGACGCCGGTGCGGTCGAGGTGGAACTTCTCCGTGAGGTACGCCCGCTGGGCCGGGGTGACCGGCCGCTCGCCGGCCAGCGCCTGGATCGGGTCGCCCTGGCCGGCGAACATCAGGGCGTACACGATCAGCGTGGTCCCGAAGAAGGCGAGGACCATCTGGAGCAGACGCCGCAGAACGAAGCGGAACATACTGTGCAGTCTTGCCGAAAACCGGCGGGGACGGAGGCGGGTCGGGCCACCGTCCACCGATGACCCGACCCGTTGCTCCCGCCGACGGCCCCGTTGCCGCCGACGCGCCTTCACCCGTCGGCGGCCCGCTCGCCGCCGACGCCCTCCCGGGCTAGCTGACCGCCTCGATCTTGAGCAGGTCGATGCGGTCGAAGAGGTCCATCTGGACGTTCTTCACCTTGGTCGAGTGCCCGAAGTTGTTCTGGCCGTAGCGCAGCGGGATCACCGGCAGGTCCTTGGCCAGCAGGTCCTCCGCGGCCTGGTACTTCGCGACCGCGGCCTCCTCGTTCGGGGCCTTGGCGCCCTCGGCGAGCAGCTTGTCGAACTCGGGGTTGCGGTAGCCGTAGTAGTTCGAGGAGCCGTTGGTGCTGTACAGCGGGCCCAGGTAGTTCTCCATGGACGGGTAGTCCATCACCCAGCCCATCCGGAACAGGCCCACCGGCTGCTTCGCCTTGACCTTGGTCAGCAGGTCGGCGAACTTGGGCTCGGCGGTGCCGACGCAGTCCACGCCCAGGTTGGCCTTGAGCTGGTTGCAGGTCGCGTCGATCCAGTCCTTGTGCCCGCCGTCGCCGTTGTACGACAGCTCGATCTTCTTCGGGCCGCCGGCGGCCTGGTACTTCGCCTTCGCCGCGGCCGGATCGAACTCAGCGGCCGTGCCGATGGTGTTCTCCCGGTAGCCCGCGACCACCGGCGAGACGAACGAGCGGGCCGGCCGCTGCGAGTCCTTGAAGATCGACTTGGTGATCTCGTCCCGGTCGATCGCCATCGAGATGGCCTTGCGGACCTCGGGGTTGCTGAACTCCTTCTGGAAGGTCGGGAACGCCAGCACCTGCAACGACGACGCGGGGCTCTGCCGGAACCGGTCGCCCAGGTCGGTGGCGGCGGTGGACAGGTTCTCGGTCGGGATCGTCTTGATCACGTCGAGGTTGTCCGACAGCACGTCCGCGTACGCGGCGGTGGGCTGCTGGTAGATCCGGAACTCGACCCCGCCCACCTTCGGCTGCTCGCCGGGGAAGGCGTCGTAGCGCTCCACCTCGACCTTGGCGTCGTGCTGCCAGGAGCCCTTCATCCGGAACGGGCCCTGCCCGATCGGGGCCTGCTCGTAGCCCTCCTTCAGCGTGCCGGGCCCGGAGAAGGCGGCCTTCGGCAGCGGATAGAAGGCGGTGTACCCGAGCATCGTCTTGAACTCGCTGTACGGCTCGGTCAGCGTCACGGTGAAGGTCAGGTCGTCGACCTTCTTCAGCCCCGACAACCGCTCGGCGGCCGGCTTGTCGCCCTGGAGGTCGGCGTACCCGGCGATCTTCTCGAAGAAGTAGCTGGAGTTCTGCCCGTGGGGGGCGTACGCGCCGTAGTTCCAGGCGTCGAGGTAGTTGTCGGCGGTGACCTTCTCGCCGTTGTGGAAGGTGTAGCCGTCCTTGAGCTTGACCGTCCAGACCTTGTTGTCCGACGAGGTGACGGACTCGGCGGCCACCTCGTAGGGCTTGTTGGCCTCGTCGTAGTCGACCAGCGGGCTGAACAGGGCGGCGAGCACCTGCGAACCGCTGGTTTCGTTGGTGTTGGTCGGCACCAGGTGCTGCGGCTCGGCGATCTCGATCCGCACGGCCGCATTGGGGTCGGACTGACCGGTTCCGCTGCCGCCGCCCGAGCCGCAGGCCGCCAGGCCCAGGGTCACCGCGAGCGGGAGAGCGGTCCAGGCAGCAAGCCTGCGCACACGCATGGGGGTCTCCTCATCTCATCACGTAGCGCAGCCGAACCCGGCGCTGGGTGACTCTGCGCAACGTTCGGCAACGGTAGGTCAGGATCGGCCCGGCGACAACGGAAGCGTTGCGAACGGATAACGGATCACCGTCGACGGCCTTGTCGTCGGCCTGTCTGCCTGGTAGGGAGGGTGGTTGTTCTTGCTGCTCAGATTCCGTGTGGGAGCGAGTGGATCGGGGGCCGGTGGGCCGGGTCGACCAGTCCGGGAGGTTGGTTGCCGCCCGTCCGGTCCGTGGTCGGCAGGGGTTGGTCGTCCCGCCCGGCGAGTGGCCCGATCCACATTCGGTAACTCAAAGTGACCAACTGCACGTAACGGAAAGTGACGCTTCCCCCGTCGGCGGTCCGCCGTCCATCGGCCGTGAGACGATCTGGTCGTGACGGCGATCATCCTGGACGGCAAGGCGACCGCGGCCAAGATCAAGGACGAGCTGCGGGTACGGGTCAAGGCGCTGGCGGAGCGAGGTGTCACCCCCGGCCTGGGCACCGTCCTGGTCGGCGCGGACCCCGGCTCGGAGGCGTACGTCAACGGCAAGCACCGCGACTGCGCAGAGGTGGGCATCGCCTCGATCCGCCGGGAGTTGCCCGCCGACGCCACCCAGCAGCAGCTCGACGACGTGCTCACCGAGTTGAACGCCGACCCGGGCTGCCACGGCTACATCGTCCAGCTGCCGCTCCCGGGGCACCTGGACACCCAGCGGGCCCTGGAGATGATCGACCCGGACAAGGACGCCGACGGGCTGCACCCGGTGAACCTGGGTCGGCTGGTGCTCGGCTACGACGGTCCGCTGCCCTGCACCCCGCGCGGCATCGTCGAGCTGCTCCGCCGGTACGACGTGCCGCTGCGCGGCGCCAACGTCGCCCTCGTCGGCCGGGGCAACACCGTCGGGCGACCGCTCGGCCTGCTGCTCAACCGGCGCAGCGAGAACGCCACCGTCACCCTCTGCCACACCGGCACCCTCGACCTGGCCGCGCACACCCGCGCCGCCGACATCGTCATCGTCGCCGCCGGGGTGCCCGGCCTGCTCACCGCCGACATGGTCACCCCGGACACCACCGTGGTGGACGTCGGCATCACCCGGGTGATCGGCGACGACGGCAAGGGCCGGTACACCGGCGACGTGGACCCGGAGGTGGCCCAGGTCGCCGCCCGGCTGGCGCCGATGCCGGGCGGCGTCGGGCCGATGACCCGGGCCATGCTGCTCACCAACGTCGTCGAACGCGCCGAGCGAGGCTGATCACCCCTGCTCGGCGACGGTGTCCCGGGGCAGGGGCCGTCGGCACTCGCGCCACCGGCCGGGAACCGGGCGGTGGTGACGTTGGCCCCATCCCGGGGATGGTCGCCGCCCCTGGCCCGAACGGTGCCGCGATGACTGTTACGGTCGGGAAAACCGACTGGTAGCAGGGAGTGGGACGACCATGGGTAAGAAGGTCACTGTCGTCGGGGCCGGGTTCTACGGCTCCACCACCGCACAGCGCCTGGCCGAGTACGACGTCTTCGACACCGTCGTGATCACCGACATCGTGGAGGGCAAGCCGGCGGGTCTCGCGCTGGACCTCAACCAGTCCCGGGCGGTCGAGGGCTTCGAGACCAAGGTCGTCGGTGCCACCACCGGCCCCAACGGCGAGGGCTACGAGGCCATCGAGGGCTCGGACGTCGTGGTGATCACCGCTGGTCTGCCCCGTAAGCCGGGCATGAGCCGGATGGACCTGCTGGAGACCAACGCCAAGATCGTGCGTCAGGTCGCCGAGAACGTCGCCAAGTACGCCCCGAACGCCGTCGTCATCGTGGTGTCCAACCCGCTCGACGAGATGACCGCGCTGGCCCAGCTCGCCACCCAGTTCCCCAAGAACCGGGTGCTCGGCCAGGCCGGCATGCTGGACACCGCCCGGTTCACCAACTTCGTCGCCGAGGCCCTGGAGGTGCCGGTCAAGTCGGTCAAGACGCTGACCCTGGGCTCGCACGGCGACACCATGGTCCCGGTGCCGTCGCAGAGCACCGTCAACGGCAAGCCGCTGCGCGACGCGATGCCGGCCGCGCAGATCGAGGAACTGGTCGTCAAGACCCGCAACGGTGGTGCCGAGGTCGTCGCGCTGCTTAAGACCGGTTCGGCGTACTACGCCCCGTCCGCCGCCGCCGCGCGGATGGCCCGGGCCGTGGCCGAGGATTCCGGCGCGGTCATGCCGGTCTGTGCCTGGGTCGACGGCGAGTTCGGCATCTCCGGGGTCTACCTGGGCGTCGAGGCCGAGATCGGCGCCGAGGGCGTCAAGCGGGTCGTCGAGACCGAGTTGGACGCCGACGAGCTGGCCAGCCTCAAGGCGGCCGCCGAGGCCGTCCGCGCCAAGCAGGCCGACGTAGCCAGCATGTGACCACCTGAAACACCCACCCTGAGGGGCGGGCCGGCTCCCGCCGGCCCGCCCCTCAGCCGTCCCACCCCCACCCCTGCCCTCCACTCCCACCCTCAGCCCCGCTCCGCCCGCTCCGCCCGCTCCGCCCGCTCCGCCCGCTCCGCCCGCTCCGCCCGCTCCGCCCGCTCCGCTCCGGTGATCAAGAGGTTTAGGTCACGCCGAGGCGGTTTTTTGACCTAAACCTCTTGATCACCGGGGCGGGCCGGGGCTGAAGGCGGGGCTGGGGCTGAAGGCGGGGGCGGGGGCGGGTGGGTGGGGGGTGAAGGGGGTGGACAGGTGGGGGGTGGCGAGGAGGGTGGGGGGAGGGGTGGTACCGGCGAGGTCGCGCAGCAGGGTGGTGCGGGAGTGGCGGGCGGTGGCCGGGTCCACCTCGTGGGCGTACGCCAGTTCCGGGTCGATCAGTTGCACCACGTGCACCAGCAGGTCGCCGGTGAACAGGACCCGCTCGTCGCCGGTGTCGACCAGCACGCACTGGTGGCCGGGGGTGTGCCCGGGAGCGGGCAGCAGTCGTACCCCCGGGGTGAGGGTGGTGTCGCCGTCGACGACCCGGAGTTGGCCGGCGGCGCGCAACGGCGCGATCAGGCCGGCCGGCAGTTCGGGGTTGATGCTCTCCACGGCGGCCAGTTCGGCCCGCTGGAGCAGGTAGGTCGCGTTGCGGAAGTAGGGGCGGCCCGGGGTGCCGGTCACCGCCCAGCCGATGTGGTCGCTGTGCAGGTGGGTGAGGACGACGGTGTGCACGTCGGCCGGGTCGATGCCGGCGGCGGCCAGCTCGGCCGGCAACCGGCCCGGCACCGGCGCCCAGCTCGCGGCGGGGGAGTCGGCCGGCCCGATGCCGGCGTCGATCAGGGTCACCGGCCCGTCCCCGACGCGCAGGGCGAAGGCGCGGAACGGCAGCCACCAGCCGCCGTCGGCGGTCACCGAGTCGGGTTCCCGCCGGTCCGCCTCGCGCCAGTGTGCGGCGGTGGCTGCGGGAAACGCCTCCGCGCGAGGCTGGAAGAACGGTCCCTCACCGTCGGTGAGGGCGGTGACCGTGATAGACCCGAGGGTGCGGCTGAGCGGCATCCGGCGATCCTGTCAGGTGTCCGCTGCGGTCCGCCCGGTGTTTCTGCCGGCCGAGGGGCCCGGGTCGAGGCCGGCTCGGTGCCGTCGACCGGTTTCCAGTACGCTCGTACTGCTAGAGCACGTGTCCCCCGAGAGGAGCGCCGGCCGATGGCGAAGATCAAGGTAAACAACCCGGTCGTGGAGCTCGACGGCGACGAGATGACCCGGATCATCTGGAAGCAGATCCGGGAGCAGTTGATCCTGCCCTACCTCGACGTCGACCTGCACTACTACGACCTGTCGATCCAGCACCGGGATGCCACCGACGACCAGGTGACCATCGACGCCGCGAATGCCATCAAGGAGCACGGCGTCGGCGTCAAGTGCGCGACCATCACCCCGGACGAGGCCCGGGTGGAGGAGTTCGGCCTCAAGAAGATGTGGCGGTCGCCGAACGGCACCATCCGCAACATCCTCGGCGGCGTGGTCTTCCGCGAGCCGATCATCATGTCGAACGTGCCGCGGCTGGTCCCCGGCTGGACCAAGCCGATCATCATCGGCCGGCACGCCCACGGTGACCAGTACAAGGCCACCGACTTCGTGGTGCCCGGTCCGGGCACCGTGACGATCAGCTACACCCCGGCCGACGGCGGCGCCCCGATGGAGCTGGAGGTCGCCAACTTCCCCGGCGGCGGCATCGCCATGGGCATGTACAACTACGACGAGTCGATCCGGGACTTCGCCCGCGCCTCGTTCCGGTACGGCCTGGACCGGGGCTACCCGGTCTACCTGTCCACCAAGAACACCATCCTCAAGGCGTACGACGGCCGGTTCAAGGACCTCTTCGCCGAGGTGTTCGAGGCCGAGTTCAAGGACGAGTTCGCCGCCGCCGGCATCACCTACGAGCACCGGCTGATCGACGACATGGTCGCCGCCGCGCTCAAGTGGGAGGGCGGCTACGTCTGGGCCTGCAAGAACTACGACGGTGACGTGCAGTCCGACACCGTCGCGCAGGGCTTCGGCTCGCTCGGCCTGATGACCTCGGTGCTGCTCTCCCCGGACGGTCGTACCGTCGAGGCGGAGGCCGCACACGGCACGGTCACCCGGCACTACCGGCAGTACCAGAAGGGCGAGAAGACCTCGACCAACCCGATCGCCTCGATCTACGCCTGGACCCGGGGCCTGGCCCACCGGGGCAAGCTGGACGGCACCCCGGCGGTCACCGAGTTCGCCGACACCCTGGAGCAGGTCATCGTCGACACCGTCGAGGCCGGCCAGATGACCAAGGACCTCGCGCTGCTCATCTCGCGGGACGCCCCGTGGCAGAGCACCGACGAGTTCATGAACACCCTCGACGAGAATCTGGCCCGCAAGCTCGGCGCCTGATCTCTCACCCCGCACCCTCGGAACCCGTCGGCGGACCGCCGGCGGGTTCCGTCGTACCCGGCCGGCGGGCGCGTACCGGCGTCACCCGGAGGCGCCACCCGTCCGGGTGACGCCGGCGTCACCGGCCGGGAAAAGGGTCGTTGAGCCGGGTGGACGTGGTGCCAGTCGCGTCCAGGGAGCACGTCGATCGCGGCACGGCACCGGTGCCGATCGGCCAGCCTCCCCGGCTGTCGAGCACAGCCAGTCGTCCCTTCCCCGCCGGGGCCCGGTCCCGGGCCCCCGCGTCCTGCTGTCCGGGGTCCGGCGACACGCAGCAGGGGTGCGGGTCAGCCGGCCCGCAGGGATGCGGGTCAGCCGGCGGGCCAGGAGTGCGGGTCAGGAGTGCGGGTCAGCCGGCGCGCAGGAGTTCGGCGGCGCGCTCGGGGGCGATGTCGTTGATGAAGACCCCCATGCCCGACTCGGAGCCGGCCAGGTACTTCAACTTGTCCTTCGCCCGGCGGACGGTGAACAGTTGGAGATGCAGGTGGCCCAGCTCCCGGTCGATCCGCACCGGTGCCTGGTGCCAGGCCGCGATGTACGGCATGGGCAGGTCGAACAGCCCGTCGAAGCGGCGCAGCACGTCCAGGTAGAGCGGGCCGAACGCGTCCCGTTCGGCGTCGTCGAGCGCCGGGATGTCCGGCACCGGCCGGTGCGGCGCGACGTGTACCTCGAACGGCCAGCGGGCCGCCGCCGGCACGTACGCCGTCCAGTGGTCGTTGGCCGCGACCACCCGGTCGCCGGCGGCGCGTTCGGCGGCGAGCACGTCGGCGTAGAGGTTGCCCCCGCCGGTGCGCTCCGCGTGCCGGCGGGCCGCCGCCAGCAGCGACCGGGTACGTGGCGTGACGAACGGGTAGGCGTAGATCTGGCCGTGCGGGTGGTGCAGGGTCACCCCGATCTCCACCCCCCGGTTCTCGAAGCAGAACACCTGCTCCACCCCGGGCAGCGCGCCGACCGCCGTGGTCCGGTCGGCCAGCGCGTCCAGCACCAGCCGGACCCGACGGGGGGAGAGGCTGGCGAAGGACGCCTGGTGGTCGTCGGTGAAGCAGACCACCTCGCAGCGGCCCTGGCCGGGGCGGACCGGGGTGAACGGGGTGATCTCAGCCGGCTCGTCGGCGATCCGCTGGCTCAGCGAGGGGAACCGGTTCTCGAAGACCGCCACGTCGTAGTCGGGCGCGGGGATCTCGCTGTGCCGGTCGCCCCGGGACGGGCAGAGCGGGCACTGGTCGGCCGGCGGGAGGAAGGTCCGGGTCTGCCGGTGCACCGCCACCGCCACCCACTCGTCGGTGAGCGGGTCGTACCGCAGCTGGGAGGCCGGCGGCGGCGGGGGAAGTTCCCGCTGGTCCGGTTGGTCCCGGACCGCGTCGTCCCGCTCGTCGAAGTAGATCAGCTCGCGGCCGTCGGCCAACTCGATCGCCGTACGCTTCACCGCGTCGTCTCCTGCCCGGTCGCCCGGCCCGTGCCTGTCACGATCACCAGCTCGCCCACCTTCTCGTCGATCACCCGGCGCGCCTCGGGGGCCAACCGGTCGTCGCTGACCAGCACGTCGGCGGCGCCCAGGCCGACGATGGAGGAGATGCCCACGGTGCCCCACTTGGTGTGGTCGGCGAGGACGACCAGCCGGTCGGCGGCCTCCACCAGGGCCCGGTCGGTCTCCGCCTCCATCAGGTTGGGGGTGGTGAAACCGGCCCGCTCGGTGATCCCGTGGACGCCGAGGAAGAGCAGGTCCAGGTGGAGCGATTGGATGGCCTCCACGGCCAGCGGGCCGACCAGCGCGTCGGACGGGGTGCGCACCCCGCCGGTCAGCACCACGGTCTGGTCGGGGCGGCCGGCGGTGTGCAGGATCTCGGCCACCGGCAGCGAGTTGGTCACCACGGTCAGCCCGGCGACGTCGACCAGGCGGCGGGCCAGCTCGGCGGTGGTGGTGCCGGCGGAGAGCGCGATCGCCGCACCGGGCCGGACCAGTTCGGCGGCGTGGCCGGCGATGGCGGCCTTCTCGGCGGACTGCCGAACGGACTTGGCGTGGAAGCCCGGCTCGTCGGTCGAGCCGGGACCGGTGGCGGTCGCCCCACCATGTACCTTGGCCAACAGCCCCTGGTCGTGCAGCGTGTCCAGGTCACGCCGGATGGTCATGTCGGAGACGCCGAACTCGGCGGCCAGTTCGGTCACCCGTACGCCACCGGCGGTCCGGACCCGGTCGAGGATCGTCGCCTGTCGCTGCCGCGCCAGCATCCGCCCTGCCTCCCGGTCCACACACCTGCACGCGCTCGAACGTGTTCAAACAAGATTGAACACTAGCGCGCAGCGGGCAGCGGCGGAAGTGGAACCCCGAGGTCAGGCGGACGGCAGGCGGGGCTCCACCCAACCGGTCTCGGTGAGGTGGTTCATCACCACCTGCACGGCCTCCTCGATGCTCTGGTCGGTGGTGTCGACCACCAGGTCCGCATCGGTCGGCGTCTCGTACGGGTCGTCGATGCCGGTCATCCCGGTGAGCAGACCGGCGCGGGCACGGGCGTAGAGGCCCTTGCGGTCGCGCTGCTCACAGACCTCCAACGGGGTGGCCACGTGCACCAGCAGGAAGCCCGCCCCGGCGGAGCGGGCCATCTCGCGGACGGCGGCCCGCGCCTGGGCGTACGGGGCGATCGGGCAGCAGATGCCCACCCCCCGGTGCCGGGCGATCTCGGCCGCCACCCAACCGATCCGCCGGACGTTGGCGTCCCGGTCGGCCCGGCTGAAGGTCAACCCGGCCGACAACTCCCGGCGCACCACGTCGCCGTCGAGCAGGGTGATCGTGCGCTCGCCCTGCTCCCGCAGCAGATCGGCCAGCCCTCGGGCGATGGTCGACTTGCCGGAACCGGAGAGCCCGGTCAGGAAGACCACCAGCCCCCGGTGCCGGCGCGGCGGGCGGGCCCGACTGAGTTCCTTGGCCACCGCCGGCGGGGTGTGCCACTCGGGCAGCGGGAACCCCCGGTCGAGCAGGTCGTCGATCTCCGCCTCGCTCAGCGCCAGCTTGCGGTTGCGCGGCGGGATGTCGTCCCGCCAACGCCACTGGCCGTCCCGGCTGTCGTAGGCCAGTTCGCGGGGGACGAGCACCCGCAGCCCGGCGCCGGAGAGCATGCCGCCGGTGGAGAGCAGGTGGGTCACTCCGTACGCGGCGGAGATCCGGGCCCGCAGCAGGGCGTCGCTGATCTCGTCGGTGCGCCGCGGCAGCGGCACCGCGACCAGGGTCGCCGGGGGCATCCGGTCCCGGGCGGCGAAGACGCTGCGGACCAGGGCCTCGGTGGGCAGCCCGCCGGCGCCGTCCTCACCGACCGGGATCATCACCAGCAGATGGGCACCGAGGGTACGGGCGGCGTGCGCGATCTGCGCCAGCTGCGGCCGGTGCAGCGGCCGGTCGGCGATCACCCCGAGCACCCGGCCCGGGGGCAGCAGCGGTCGGATCTCCTCCGGGCCCCGACGCAACCGCTGGAACGGGCCGTGCCCGCCGTCGCCGAGCCGGCGGACCGGGCCGCCCAGCCCGGCCACCCCCTCGCGGACCGGCCAGACGTCGGTCACCTCCAGGGCGGCCACCGGGGCGCCCTCGCCGTCGGTGAGCACCAGCGTCCGGCGGGCCGGATCGGCCGGGTCCAGGCCGTCGGCGACCGGGGTGGGCACCTGGAGGGTCACCGGGACCGGCCAGGAGGTGCCGTCGGCCAGTCGACCCCGACGCGACAACGAGGCCAGGTCGGCGCGGGTCATGAAGCCGGCCAGCGGGGTGTACGCCCCACTCAGCAGCAACTCCAGATCGGCCAGCTCACCGGGGCGCGGCGCGTACGCGGGGGCATCCCGCAACACGTCCTCGGGCAGCACCCAACTGTTGCTCATCGTTACCCCTCACTCGCCGACCGGCTCACAGTTTCTCAGCCGACCGGCGATCGGTCGAGAGCGCCACTCCACTGCCGACCCGGAAGTGGATCAATGGAGGGGTGCGTCGACCGGATGGTGAGCGAGGTCAACCCACCGGGACCAGGGGCGCGGCACCGAACGAGACGGCGAATCGTTGACACCAGATCGCGACACTGTTCAGTCCGGCGAGGTCGGTGCCGGACGGGATGGCGTACGCCTGGTCGCCCTTGTTGCCCTTGAGCCGGCCCAGCTCCACCCGGCGGCCGTCGTCGAAGACGCCCCAGCCGGCCCGGCCGGTGCGTACCGGCTGGTCGGTGAGCCAGACCTTCAGATCGGGGCCGTTGGAGGTGTCCAATCCGACCAGCTCCAACCGGTGCCCCCCACCGGCGGTACGGACGATCCGGGCGGTGCCCGCGGTGTCGTGCTCGTGGCTGACGAACTTCCCCCGGCTGACCACCACCGGACGGGTGCTCGTGGGGCTGCCGGCGGGGGTCCCTGTCCCTGCGGCCGGGGTGGTCGGCGTGGTGCCGGCGGGGGTGGCCCCGGTGCCGGGGGCGTCGGCCGGGGTGGTGCCGGCCGGGGTGGCGTCCACCTCGGCGAGTTGTTCGTCGACCTGGTTGTCGGTCACCACCTTCCAGGGTTGGAACCAGTACAGGCCGAAGGCGACGCCGACGCCGAGGACGGCGACGGCGACCCAGGTCAGCGGGGTACGCAACAGGCGACGGGACATGCCGCCCAGTCTCGCCGGACAACGGTGGCCGGTCACCGCCCAACGCCGTTACGAAAGCCTTACCGCCCCGGCCGTGCAGACTTTCTGCCTGCCTGCCCTGGATCGACCCGCTGGGGTCGATGTAGCGGTATCAGGTGCGGCGGATACCGCTACATCGCTGATGACGAGTGGATCACCACTCTGCCCCGCCCCGCCCGGCCGCCTCCGCCAGGCCGCCTCCGCCCGGCCCGCCGGCCCACCCGGCGCAGCGCGGCCCGGCCGGCCGGTCGAGGACGGGGCTGGTCGAGGGCGGGAATCAGGGGCGACCCCGGGCGATTCCGGATACCCGCCAGGGTGCCACCTCCCTAGGCTGGCGGCGTGACACTGATCGCGACCGAGTCGCTGACCAAGACGTACGGAGGCCGGGTCACCGCCTTGGCCGACCTCACCGTCGCGGTCGAGCCGGGGATCATCGGGCTGGTCGGCGCCAACGGCGCCGGCAAGTCGACCCTGATAAAGATCCTGCTGGGCCTGCTCCCGCCGACCAGCGGACGGGTCTCCGTGCTCGACCTCGACCCCACCACCGACCCGGCGGCGGTCCGCGCCCGGGTCGGCTACATGCCGGAGCACGAGGCGCTCCCACCCGACCTCTCCGCCGCCGAGCTCGTCACCCACCTCGGGCGGATGAGCGGCCTGCCCCGGACGGTGGCCCGTGAGCGTGCCTCCGAGACGCTGCGGCACGTCGGCCTCTACGAGGAGCGCTACCGGCCGGTCGGCGGCTACTCCACCGGAATGAAGCAGCGGGTCAAGCTCGCCCAGGCCCTGGTGCACGACCCGGACCTGCTGCTGCTCGACGAGCCCACCAACGGCCTCGACCCGGCCGGCCGGGACGCCATGCTCGCCCTGGTCCACCGGATCGGCACCGAGTTCGGCATCTCCGTGCTGGTCTGCTCGCACCTGCTGGGCGAGGTGGAGCGGATCTGCGACACCCTGGTCGCCATCGACGGCGGCCGGCTCCTGCGCGCCGACCGGATCGACGCGATGACCTCGGCCACCGACGTGCTCGCCGTCGAGGTCAGCGAGGGCACCGACCAGTTGGCCGGCCGACTCGCCACGCTCGACCTGCCGGTGACCCGGGACGGCCGGATGCTGCTCGTCCCGCTCGTCGACGAGCGCACCTACGACCTGATCCTCGGCGCGGTCGCCGAGCTGGACCTGCCGCTGCACCGGCTGGACCAGCGCCGGCACCGGGTGGCCGAACTCTTCGCCCCGAGGGAGCCCAGCAATGCCTGAGCCGACCGGCGTCATCCACGACATCGGCTACCAGCGGTACACCGGCCCGAGGCTGGGCCGCCGGCACGTCTTCGGCGCGCTCTACCTGCACGGCCTGCGGACCGTCTTCGGGCTGGGCCGCAGCGCCAAGGCGAAGATCTTCCCCTGGCTGGTGGTCGGCATCGTGACCGTGGTGGCTGCCGGCCTCGCCGCCGTCCGCAGCCAGCTCGGCGAGGTGGTGATGACGTACGCCCAGTTCGCCGACGCGATGAGCTGGCTGGTCATCTTCTTCGTCGCGGTGGCCGCCCCCGAGCTGGTCTCCCGGGACCTGCGCAGCGGCGTGCTCCCGCTGTACTTCTCCCGGCCGCTGCCGCGCGACGACTACGCGCTGGCCAAGCTGCTCTCCCTGGTCAGCGCGCTCTGGCTGCTGCTGGGCGGGCCGCAGCTGGTGATGTTCCTGGCGGCGGCGTTCACCACCTCCGACGGCCTGCGCGGGACCTGGAACGAGCTGCTGGACCTGCTCCCCGGGTTGCTCTACGCCGGGCTGTGGGCGGTGGTCTTCGCCGCGATCGGCCTGCTGGTCGCCTCGCTCACCGGCAAGCGGGCGTTCGCCGCCGGCGGGATCGTGGCGGTGTTCCTGATGACCACTCCGATCGTCGGCGTGCTGTCGATCCTGCCGTCCCACGCGGTCAACGAGCTGGCCTTCCTCGCCTCGCCGTCGACGCTGGTCGGTGGGGTGGGCACCTGGGCGCTCGGTGACCTGCTGGTGCCCGAGGGACAGGGCGGCGGGATGCCGATCGGCAGCTTCGGCCCGGTCTACGCGATCGTCGCCGTGCTGCTGGTCACCGCCTGCACCGCCCTGCTGCTGCTGCGATACCGGAAGGTGGCCGCCCGATGACCACACTCGACACCGACGCCCGGCCGGCGGTCACCACCAGCACCCTGGATCTCGTCGGGGTCTCCCGCTGGTACGGCAACGTGGTGGCGGTCAACGACGTCACCATGCAGCTCAGCTCCGGGGTGACCGGCCTGCTCGGCCCCAACGGCGCCGGCAAGACCACCCTGCTGCACATGATGGCCGGCTTCCTCGCCCCGTCCCGGGGCACGCTCACCCTCGACGGCGAGTCGACCTGGCGCAATCCCGGTGTCTACCGCCGGCTCGGGCTGGTCAGCGAGCGGGAGGCGGTGCACTCCTTCCTCACCGCCAAGGAGTTCGTGCTGGCCAGCGCCAAGCTGCACCGGTTGCCCGACCCGGAGGCCGCCGCCCGCCGGGCGATCGAGCTGGTCGAGATGACCGACGCGCAGGACCGCCGGATCGGCACGTACTCCAAGGGGATGCGGCAACGTACCCGGGTGGCCGCCGCGCTGGTGCACGACCCGCAGGTGCTGCTGCTCGACGAGCCGTTCAACGGGATGGACCCGCGCCAGCGGCTGCACATGATGGGCCTGTTGCACTCCCTCGGCGACGCCGGGCGGACCATCCTGTTCAGCTCGCACATCCTGGAGGAGGTCGAGCAGGTCTCCGGCACCGTGCAGGTGATGGTCGCCGGCCGGCTGGCCGCCTCCGGTGACTTCCGCACCATCCGCCGGCTGATGACCAACCGGCCGCACGTCTTCGCGGTCCGCTCCACCGACGACCGGGCGCTGGCCGTGGCGCTGATGGCCGACCCGTCGGTCACCGGCGTCGAGCTGGACAAGACCGGCCTGACCGTACGGGCCGGCGACTACGGCGCGTTCACCCGGGCACTGCCGAAGATCGCGCTCGCCCGGCAGATCCGGGTCCGGCAGTTGACCCCCGAGGACGAGTCCCTGGAGAGCGTCTTCTCCTACCTGGTGGAGGCCTGATGTCAACCGTTTCCTGGATCACCGCGCGTGGGCTGTTCGGCCGTCGCCGGTTCCTCATGCTGCTGCCGCTGCCGGCGGTGCTGGTGTTGCTCGCCGTCCTCTGCCGGTCGCTCGGGGTGGACCCGGGTGAGTGGGCGCCGCCGGTGCTGGTCGGCCTCGGCCTGGCCGTGGTGCTGCCGGTGGTGGCGCTCATCATCGGCACCGGCGTGCTGGGCGCGGAGATCGACGACGGCACGGTGGTGCACATCCTGACCAAGCCGCTGCCGCGCTGGCAGATCGTGCTGCCGAAACTCATGGTGGCCGCCGGGGTCAGCGCGGCCACGGTCGCCGTGCCGCTCTACGTCGCGGGCGTGCTGGCCGATTCGGCACGCCTCGGCCTGGCCCTCGCCGCCGCCTCGGCGTTGGGCGCGCTGGCGTACTCGGCGCTGTTCCTGGCGCTCAGCCTGGTCACCCGGCGGCCGGTGCTGCTCGGCCTGGTCTACGTGCTGATCTGGGAGGGGCTGCTGGGCAACTTCGTCAGCGGCACCAAGGTGCTGTCGATCCAGCAGTGGGTGATCGCCCTGACCGACCGGATGGCCCCCACGGCGCTGCTGTCGACGACCGTCTCGGTGCCGGTCGCGGTGGTGCTGACCGCCCTGGTGAGCGTCGGCTTCACCGTCCTGGCGATCGACCGGCTCCGCTCCTTCAGCGTCGCCGGCGAGACCAGCTGATCCCGGTACCCCGCCCGGCCCGGCCCGGCAGCCTTGTCCCGGGCCGGGCGGTGGTGCGGCGGGGCGGGGCTGGGCCGGGCGGGCCGGGCGGGCCGGGTGGGGCGGCATGATCGACACAGGTGCGCCGATATAGCGGCATCCGCCCCACGCTGACACCGCTATATCGGCGATATTGCGAACCTCCGCGCGGGGTCGCCGACCCCGCGCGGGGCCCTGCCGGTCAGAAGGCGCTGGCGATCACCAGCTCGGGGGCGCGGTCGGGGAGCAGGTCGAGGGTGGTGATCCGGCCGGCGGCGCGGACGTCGTCGGCGATCAGGGTGAGCTGGTCGAGCAGGGCGGCCGGGCCCAACGCCTCGGCCAGCGGGATCTCCGCCCGCATCGACAGCTTGCGGTCGGACTTGGCCCGGCGGACCTGGGCCAGGGCGTCCCCGGCCAGCCGGAGCAGGGCCGGGTCACCGGTGCCGGTGATGGCCCGGTCCACCTCGTACGTGGTGGGCCAGGTGGCCCGGTGCACCGAGCCGTACCGCCACCACGACCAGACCTCCTCGGTCACGTACGGAAGCACCGGGGCGAAGAGCCGCAACTGCACCGACAGGGCGGTGGCGAGCGCCGCCCGGGCCGAGTCGGCACCCGGCCCGGTGCCATAGGCGCGTTCCTTCACCAACTCGATGTAGTCGTCGCAGAACCGCCAGAAGAACGCCTCGGCGGCCTGTAGGGCGGTCGTGTGGTCGTACCCGTCGAAGGCGGTGGTCGCGGTGGTGACCACGGCGGAGAGTTCGGCGAGCATGGCGGTGTCCAGCGGGGTGGTCGCCGGGGCGCGCAGGGCGTCGCCGGCGCCCAGCCCGAGCGCGAACTTCGACGCGTTGAGCAGTTTGGTGGCCAGTCGCCGGCCCACCTTGATCTGCGCCGGGTCGAAGGCCAGGTCCATCCCGGGCCGGCCGTTGGCGGCCCAGTAGCGGACCGCGTCCGAGCCGTGCTGTTGCAGCAACGCCATCGGGGTGACCACGTTCCCCTTGGACTTGGACATCTTCTTGCGGTCCGGGTCGAGGATCCAGCCGGAGAGCACCGCGTCCCGCCAGGGCAGCACCCCGTGCTCCAGGTGGGCGCGGACCACGGTGGCGAAGAGCCAGGTGCGGATGATCTCCTGCCCCTGCGGGCGCAGGTCCATCGGGAAGATCCGGTCGAACAGCTCCGGGTCGGTCTCCCAACCGCCGACGATCTGCGGGGTCAACGACGAGGTGGCCCAGGTGTCCAGCACGTCCGGGTCGCCGACGAAACCGCCGGGCACACCGCGCTGCGACTCGTCGTAGCCGGGCGGCGGCTCGCTGGACGGGTCGACCGGCAGCGACGCTTCGTCCGGTGTGAGAGGGTTGGTGTGGTCCGGCTCGCCAATGGCGTCGAGCCGGTACCACACCGGCACCGACACACCGAAGAAGCGCTGCCGGCTGACCAGCCAGTCACCGGTCAGCCCGCCCACCCAGTGCGCGTAGCGGTGCCCCATGTGCTCCGGCACCCAGCGCAGCTCGTCCCCCCGGGCCAGCAGCGCCGCCCGCAACTCGGCCTCCCGGCCACCGTTGCGCAGATACCACTGCCGGGTCGAGACGATCTCCAGCGGCCGGTCGCCACGCTCGTAGAACTTCACCGGATGGGTGATCTCGCGCGGCTCGCCGACCAGGTCACCGGCCGCGCGCAGCAGCTCCACCAGGGTCCGTCGGGCGGCGTTGACCGACTGCCCGGCCAGCGCCGCGTAGGGTGCCGCGGGCACGCCGGCCGGCGGCTCGGCCAGTAGCCGCCCGTCCCGGCCGATCACCACCCGGGTCGCCAGGTCGAGATCCCGCCACCAGGTCACGTCGGTCAGGTCACCGAACGTGCACACCATCGCGACGCCGGTGCCCTTGGCCGGGTCCGCCAGCGGATGCGCGCGCACCGGCACCTCCACCCCGAACACGGGGGTACGCACCGTCGCGCCCACCAGGTCGGCGTACCGCTCGTCGTCCGGGTGGCAGACCAGCGCCACGCAGGCCGGCAGCAACTCCGGCCGGGTGGTGTCGATCAGCACCTCCCGCCCGCCCGGCCCGGTGAACCGCAGCCGGTGGTACGCCCCCGGGCGCTCCCGGTCCTCCAGTTCCGCCTGGGCCACGGCGGTGCCGAACCCGACGTCCCACAGCGTCGGCGCCTCCGCCTGGTACGCCTCACCCCGGGCCAGGTTGCGCAGGAACATCCGCTGCGAGGTGGCCCGCGCCGCCCGCCCGATCGTGGTGTACGTCAGCGACCAGTCCACCGACAGCCCGAGCCGCCGCCAGAGCGCCTCGAAGACCTGCTCGTCGTCGGCGGTCAACCGCGCGCACAACTCGACGAAGTTGCGTCGGGAGATCGGGGTCGGCTCCCGGCGTCGGGCCTCGGTGACCGGGGCGTCGGGCGGCTGCCACGTCGGGTCGTACGGCAGGGACGGGTCGCAGCGCACCCCGTAGACGTTCTGCACCCGGCGTTCGGTGGGCAGGCCGTTGTCGTCCCAGCCCATCGGGTAGAACACGTTGCGGCCGCGCATCCGCTGGAACCGGGCCACCGTGTCGGTGTGCGTGTACGAGAAGACGTGCCCCATGTGCAGTTCGCCGGATACGGTCGGCGGCGGGGTGTCGATGGAGTACACGTCGTCGCCGCGACCGTGCCGACGGGGCGTCTGCGCCGCCGGCCCGCGACCCGCTACGGTCGCCTTCTCCCGGTCGAACGCGTACGTGCCCTCCTCCTGCCAGCGGTGCGCCCAGTGCTCCTCGATGCCGTCCAGGGTGGGACGTTCGGGAACACCGGCGCGGGCCGTCCTCGCCGTGTCAGTCATCGGTCGATCGTAGGCAGCCACCGACCTCCCGACCACCGGCTTTACCCGGCGTGCCGGCTGCCTCGCGCCGGGTGCCCGGCACGTCATGGGTCGTGGCGGGCCGGGTGTGCGGTGCGTCATGGGTCGTGGCGGGCCGGGTGTGCGGTGCGACGTGGGGCGGGCCGGGCGCGGTGACCGGCCGACCTACCGCTTCGAGGAGCCGACCGGACCGGGCGACCTACCGGACCGGGCGACCGGCCGGTTCGGGAAGCCGGCCGGACCCGGTGGGCTACCGGTTCGAGGAGCCGACCGGCGGGGTGAGCAGCGGCCCCTGGGTGGCGATCTGGAAGCCGAGCCCGGTGCGGCCGTTGACCCGGTCGAGGATCACCGAGACCGGCGCGTAGGTGTTCTTCTCGTCCGGGTTGGTGCAGGGACCCTCACCGGGGTCGCCGTTGTTCAGGATGCCCAGCGCCCGCCCGTCGGACTCGGTGAACAGCGGACCGCCGCTGTCACCCGGCCGGGCGCACACCCGCACGTCGATGCCGCCACTGGCCTTGCCGATGACCTCACCGCAGCGGGTGCCCGGCAGGTAACCGGCCCCGGCGCCCGAGTCGACGTACTGCTCGCCGGCCGCCGGGGTGTACGCCGAACCGGTGGCGCAGACCACCCAGCCGGCCTGCACCGCGCCGTACGGCGTGACGCCGGTGATCGGCACGTCGCGGCTGCCCTTGCTGGCGCAGGCCGGATTGTCCGCCACGCACCAGTAGTTGACCAGGCTCGGGGCGTTGCCCACGGTCCGCCTCGGGTACGCCCAGCGGGTCGTCGCGCCCTTCGCGTACGGCAGGACCGCGTAGTCGTTGGGGAAGGCGTTCTCGGCCAGCACCGGATTGGTCGACTCCAGGCCCACCGGCACCTTCGGCCCGAGGAACTGGTGCCAGGTGTCGTCGACGCGCTGGTGCCGGCCGCCGACCACGCAGTGCCCGGCGGTCAGCACGTAGTACTGCCCGGACTTCGCCCGGACGTTGAAGCCGGTGGTGCAACCGCCGACGGTGCCGTCGTCGCGGGGCACGTCGAGCCGGATGCCGCCGCGCATCGGCGCCTTGGCGCAGTAGCGCGGGTCGCACGCCTTGGGGATCGCGGAGTCGTCGAGCCGGGCCCGGGCCCGCACCGGCACCCCGGCCGCGTCGAGCGTGCCGGCCAGCCGGGCGTCGTCGGCGGGCACCGCGTCGCCGGTGAGCACCAGCACCTCGTTGGCCCGCTCGTCGACCAGCACGTCCCGACCGGCGGTGACGCCCAGCGTCCCGGCCAGCCGGGCCGCCGCCGCGTCGAGGTCGCGCCGCGAGTGGCGCACCGGCACGACGGTGACGTGCCGGGCGTCCGGCAGGCCGGCGACCGCCTCGGTGACCGGTGCCGGATCGGTGGCGGCGATGGTGAGCACACCGCCACCGGCCTGGTCCAGCCACATCCCGGCGTACGAGTCGGGGAAACGGGCGGCCAGGGTGTCGGCCAGCGGCGCGGACAGCTCCTGGAGGGCCAGCCGGCGGGCGGCCTCGCCCGGGGCGACCCGGTAACGGTCGCTCAGGTAGCTCACCGAGGCGGGGGCGGCCTGCGCGACCTGGGTCGCGGGGCGGGTCACCACCGGTGCCGGGCGGGGGGCGGCAGGTGCCGCGACCCGGCCGCCGGTGCCGGCTCCGGCCGCCGCGCGGACGTCCTCGGCGGCCGGAGCCGCCCCGGCCGACCAGGCGCCGCCGGATGGTCCGGTGGCCGGACCGGCGTCCCGGTCCACGGCCAACGCCACCCCCGTCGTTCCCACCGTGCTCAGCGCCAATGCCGCCGCCAGGACCACTCGTCCACGAATCCGCACGCCGCGCCCTCCCCCGTATGCCGGCGATGCGATCGACCCCGCCGCGCCCGCCCGACCGGTCGGAGCGGTCGGGCGGGCGGCGGGGCCCATCAATGCGCAGAGAGTCTAGCCGTCCCGTGCACCACCGGCCGCCCCGGACGGCCGAGGTCAGATCAGCGAATCGCGCCACTGCCGGTGCAGTGCGGCGTACCGGCCGCCGGTGGTGGCGAGCCGGGCCGGTGAGCCGTCCTCGACGATCCGTCCGGAGTCGACGACCAGCACCCGGTCGGCGGTCTCCACTGTGGAGAGCCGGTGCGCGATCACCAGCGCGGTGCGGTCCCGCAGCACGGTGGCCAGCGCCCGCTGCACCAACCGCTCGGTCGGCACGTCCAGCGACGACGTCGCCTCGTCCAGGATCAGCACCCGGGGGTCGGCCAGGAACGCGCGGGCGAACGCGACGAGTTGCCGCTGCCCGGCGGAGAGCCGGCCGCCGCGCCGGTGCACCTCGGTGGCGTACCCGTCGGGCAGGGCGGCGATGAAGTCGTGCGCGCCGATCGCCCGCGCCGCCGCCTGCACCGCCGCGTCGGTGGCGTCCGGCCTGCCGAACCGGATGTTCTCCGCCACCGAGCCGCCGAACAGATGGTTCTCCTGGGTCACCAGCACCACGGCGCGCCGCAGCTCCGCGTCGGACAGCGCCCGCAGGTCGACGCCGTCCAGCTCGACCGTGCCGTCGTCCGGGTCGTGGAAGCGGGCGAGCAGCTTCGCCACCGTCGACTTGCCGGCACCGGTCGGGCCGATCAGGGCCACCGTCTGCCCGGCCGGCACGGCCAGGCCCAGCCCGGTCAGGATCGGTGTCTGCGGCCGGTAGCCGAAGGACACCGCACGGAACGTCACCGCACCCCGGCCCGGCCCGGCCGGCAACGGCACCGGCGACGCCGGCTCGGGCACCCCGGGCTGCTCGTCCAGCACCCCGGCGAGCTTCTCCAGGGCGGCGGTCGCCGACTGGAGGGAGTTGTAGAACTGGCTCAGCTCCTGCATCGGCTCGAAGAACCGGCGCAGGTAGAGCAGGAACGCGGCGAGCACCCCCACGTCGGTGTGGCCGCCCAGCACCCGCCAACCGCCGTACCCGAGCACCAGCGCCACGGTGACGTTGCCGATCACCTTGATCGCCGGCGAGTACGTGGCGATCAGCCGGAAGCCGTGCTGGCTGGTCCGCCGGTACTCGTCGTTGACCGTCACGAAGATCTGCTGGTTGCGCGGTTCGCGGCGGAACGCCTGCACCGCGCGGATGCCGCGCAGCGACTCCACGAAGTGGACGATCACCAGGGCCACCGCCTCCCGGCTGTGCCGGTAGGCCTGTGCCGAGGCGCGGGCGAACCAGCGGGACAGCCAGAACAGGAAGGGGAACGCCAGCAGGGTCACCGCCGCCAGCGGCAGGTCCAGCCAGAGCAGGATGGCGGCGACCGACAGCACCGACAACGCGGCGGCGGCCAGGGTGTCGATCCCCCCGTCGACCAGTTCGGCGATGGAGTCCACGTCGCTGGTGAGCCGGGACACCACCCGACCAGAGGTGTAGCGCTCGTGGAAACCGACCGAGAGGGTCAGCAGGTGGCCGTACACCCGCTGGCGGAGTTGGAGCAGGACGGCCTGGCCGATCCGGGTGGAGCGGGTGAGGTAGCTGCGCCGGGCGGCGTACTCGGTGACGGCCGCGACGGCGAACGCGCCCGCGACGGCCGCCAGCGGACCCGGGTCGCCGGCCCGCAGCGGCGGCACCGCCCGGTCGATGCCGAGCATGACCAGGTACGGCCCGGCCATCGCGGCGGTGTTCTGGACGAGCAGCAGGGCCACCGCCGCGCCGAGTGGCCTGCGGTGCGGGCGGAGCAGGTCCCGCAGCAGCGCCCGGCTCCGCCCGCGCAGCCGGGCCACCGCCTCGGGCGAGTCGTCCTCGGCGCGGCTGCGGTCGGCGTCCGGGTCGGTGGCCAGTCCCCGCCAGTGGGACAACTCGGCGGCGGGCCGGCCGTCGCCCCCGGTCGGGGGGTGCTGTCGGGGCGGGCGGCTCACGAGCGCACCAGGCCCGGCGTCGGCGAGGGTTCGGCGGCGAGCACCGCCCGGTACGCCGGCACCGTGGCCAGCAGTTCGGAGTGCCGGCCGACGGCGGTGATCCGACCCCCGTCGAGCAGGGCCACCCGGTCGGCCAGCGCGACGGTCGACGGCCGGTGCACCACCAGCAGCGCGGTGGTGTCCCGCAGCACCCGGCGCAACGCCGCCTCGACCAGCGCCTCGGTCTGTACGTCCAGGGCGGAGAGCGGGTCGTCGAGGACCAGCAGCTTCGGCCGGCCGAGCACCGCCCGGGCCAGCGCCAACCGTTGCCGCTGCCCGCCGGAGAGCGACAGGCCCTGCTCACCCACCCGGGTCGCCAACCCCCACGGCAGGTCGTACGCGAAGTCGGCCTGGGCCAGCGCCAACGCGGCCCGGACCTGGTCGGCGTCGGCGTCCGGGCAGCCCAGGGTGAGGTTCTCCCAGATCGACATGGAGAACAGGGTCGGCTCCTCGAAGGCCACCCCGACCAACCGGCGCAGCGCGTCCAGGCGTACCTCGCGCAGGTCGTGCCCGTCCAGGGTGATCCGGCCGCCGGTCACGTCGTAGAGCCGGGGGACCAGGGAGAGCAGGGTGCTCTTGCCGCAGCCGGTCGCCCCGACCAGGGCCAGCGTCTCGCCCGGCTCGACGGTCAGCTCGATCTCCCGCAGCACCGGTTCGGCGCTTCCCGGGTAGCGGAACGACACCCCCTCGAAGCGGAGCCGGCCGCGGACCGCCGACCGGGCCAACGGCACGGCACCCGGGGCATCCACGATGGACGGCGGGGTGTCCAGCACCTCCTGGATGCGGTCGGCGGCGGTCGCCGCCTCCTGCCCGTTGGCGATGATCCAGCCGAGCGACTGCACCGGCCAGATCAGCATGAGCTGGAGGCTGACGAACGCGACCAGCTCGCCGATGGTCAACGCGTCCCGGGCGACCAGGGTCGCGCCGCCGACCAGCGTCACCCCCAGGGTCAGGTTGGGCACCAGGTCGAACAGCGCCGAGGCGCCGGCCAGCAGGACGCCCTTGCCGACGCCTGTGTCGTGCAGCGCGCGGGCCCGCCCGGCGAACCGGTCGGCCAACTCCGGCCCCCGCCCGTACGCCTTCATGGTGCGCAGCCCCTGCGCGGTCTCCTCGACCAGGGTGGCCACGTCGCCCTGCTGGTCCTGCATCCTTCGGGACGCGGCGTGGTAGTTCCGGCCGAACCGGCGGCTGATCAGGAACAGCGGCACCGCGCTGGCCGCCACCAGCAGCCCCAGCGGCCCGTGCAACCGGAGCAGGAGGATCACCACGGCGACGTAGGTGACCATGTTGAGCACCAGGAAGAGCAGCCCGAAGGAGAGGAACCGGCGTAGCACCGACAGGTCGCTGATGGCCCGGGACAGCAGCTGCCCGGACTGCCAGCGGTCGTGGAAGCCGGCCGGCAGGCGTTGCAGGTGGGCGTAGAGGTCGGCGCGGATGGTCGCCTCCATGCCGACCGAGGAGGAGGACTGGCTCCACCGCCGGATGAAGATCAGCACCGCCTCGACGAGCCCGAGCAGCAGGGCCAGCCCGCCGAGTCGGAGCAGCCCGGCCTCGTCGTGCCGGGCGATCGGCCCGTCCACCACCCGCTGCACCACTAGCGGTACGGCGAGACCGGCCCCGGTGGCGGCCAGCGCGGCCAGCAACAGCAGCACGTACGCGGCGGCGTACGGGCGCAGGTAGCGGCGCAGCCGCCAGAGGTTGCGCAGCGACCGGACCCGGCCGTCCGCCCTCGGGGTGGCCGGGTCGCCGTCGCACTGCGCAGGCACTACCCGACGGTAGCGTCGAACGGCGTCGATGCCGCTGTCAGGTTGCCGTCAGCCCGCGCTCATGACCGAGCAACCACTGCTTCACCGCCAACCCGTACCGGTAGCCGCCGAGGGTCCCGTCGGTGCGCAGCACCCGGTGGCAGGGGACGAAGAGGGCGACCGCGTTGCGGGCACAGGCGGCGGCGGCTGCCCGGACCGCGGCGGGCCGACCGGCCAGCGCGGCGTACCCGGTGTAGGTGATCGGCTCGCCGGGCTTGACGTCCCGCAGCACGATCCAGGCGTGGCTCTGGAACGCCCCACCGCTGTGCTGGGTCACCGGCACCTCGTCGATCGCGGTCAGCTCACCGGCGAGATAGGCGTGGACGGCGGCGGTCACCGGACCGAGGTCGGCGTGCTGCCGCAGCGGGCCGCGCAGGCTCGGGTGCACCAGCGGCAGCAGGCTCTCCGGGTCGGCGGTGAACCCGGCGGCCCGGATCGCGCCGTCCGGGCCGACCAGCACACTGAGCGGGCCGGTCGGGGTGTCCATGGTGGTGGTGTCGATGGTCGTCATGCCGCTCTCCAGAGTCTGATCGCCGCGTACGACCGCCAGGGCCGCCAGCGGTCCGCGTACGCGTCGAGGGTGGTGGGGGTGTGGGGCAGGCCGAGGGCGGCGGCGCCCCGGCGTACCGCGAGGTCGGTGGGGAGCAGCACGTCCGGGTCGCCGAGGGCGCGCATGGCCAGGTAGCCGGCCGTCCACGGGCCGATCCCGGGCAGCGCGGTCAACCGCCGTACGGTCTCCGTCCGGTCCCCGCCGGGTTCCAGGTCGACCTCCCCGGCGGCGACCGCCCGGGCCAGCGTCCGGATCGTCTCCCGCCGCGCGACCGGCATCCCGAACGCCGCATCCGGCAACCCCAACACCTCCTCCGCCCCCGGAAACCCCCGCACCACCCCCCACGCACCCCCCACCCCACCGCCCTCTCCACGCGCGCCGCGTGCTCCGTGTCCGCCGCGTGCTCCGTGTCCGCCGTGCGCTCCGTGTCCGCCGTGCGCTCCGTGTCCGCCGTGCGCTCCGGGTTCGCCGCGGTGATCAAGAGGTTTGGGACGCCGGGAAGCGCTCTCCGTGACGCAAACCTCTTGATCACCGGAGCCGGGGCGGTCGGTGGGGGGAGGGCAGGGGGCGGGGGGAGGGGAGGGGGTGCGGGGGTGGTGGAGGAGGCGGGTGAGGGTGGTGGTGGCGGCGCGGAGGGAGATCTGTTGGCCGATGATCGCGCGCAGGGCCAGCTCGAAACCGTCGACCGCACGGGGGAGGCGGACGCCGGGTTCGGCGGCGACGATCCCGGCGAGGGCCGGGTCGGCGGCCAGCGTCTGGTCGACCGCCTCCGGGTCGGCGTCCAGGTCGAACAGGCGACGGCAGCGGGCCACCGCCGGGGCCAGGTCGCGCAGGTCGGCCAGCCTCAGCGTCGCCGCGACGTATCCGGCGACCGGAGTGAGCGCGATCTCCGCCGGGCCGTGCGGCAGCCGCAACCCCCGGCGGTACGTCCCGTCGACCACGTCCTCCACGCCGGGCAGCACCCGGGCGGCCAGGTAGTCCAGCAGCGCGGTGGCGTGCAACGGCGGCCGGTACGCCAACCGGAGCGTGATCGTGCCCGCCCCGCCCGGTGCCGGCCGGCCGCCCCGCGCGGTGCGCAGCTGGGACGGCACGGTCCCGTACACCTCGCGGACCGTGTCGTTGAACTGCCGCACGCTGCCGAAACCTGCCGCGAACGCCACCTCCGCCAGGCCCAGCCCGGTGGTCTCGATCAGCGTCCGGGCGGTCTGTGCGCGTTGCGCCCGGGCCAGCGCCAACGGGCCGGCCCCCAGCTCCGCCCGGAGCATCCGGTGCAGGTGCCGTTCGGTGTAGCCCAGTCGGGCGGCCAGCCCCGGCACGCCGTCCCGGTCGACCACCCCGTCGGCGATCAGCCGCATGGCCCGGCCCACCACGTCGGCGCGGACGTCCCACTGCGGCGAGCCGGGCGCGGCGTCCGGCCGGCACCGGCGACAGGCCCGCAGCCCGGCCCCCTGCGCGGCGGCTGCCGACGCGAAGAACCGGACGTTGCGTCGTTTCGGCGTCATCGCCGGGCAGGACGGCCGGCAGTAGATCCCGGTCGACGTGACGCCGGTGTAGAACCAGCCGTCGAACCGCTGGTCACGGCTGTCCACGGCCCGGTAGCACCGTTCGAAGTCCAACTCCACGCCACCGATCATGCCCGCAGCTCAGCGGCGGTGGCTCGCGGAAATCGGACCTCAGTGTGCCGCTTTCCGGGGACGACCCCCGGGGACCGGCAACCCGCCCGGACGCTGGCGACCGCCCCGGGCCGACAGGTCAGTGGTTGGCCCGATGGCTGCCCGCCCCCGGGCCGACAGGTCAGTGGCCGGCGCAGCGACCGCCCCCGGGCCGACAGTGCATGGCCGGCCCGGGGGCGGTCGCTGGGCGTCAGCGCCCGGGCGCTCCTGCCGGCGCCGCCGGTGCCGGTGCGGCGATCCTGCCGGTTCGGGGCTGGTCGACGGGGGGTGCGGTGACGGCGGGGGCCGGTGCGGCCGTCCGGCCGGTTCGGGGCCGGTCGACCGGGGGTGCGGTGACGGCGGGGGCCGGTGCGGCCGGATTGCCGGTCCGGGGCTGGTCGAGGGGCGGCGCGGTCTGGGCCGGAACGGGTGCCCCGGGTGCCGCCGGAAGGGGCAGGACCGGTGGCTCGGGCGCGGCGGTCCGGCCGGTCAGGGGGGCCGGGTCGGCGGGCGGTGCGGTCCGGGCCGGCGCGGGGGCCGGCGCGGCCGGCGGGCCACTCGGCGTCGAGGCCGGCACGGCGGGCGGGGCGTCCCGGCCACCGCTGGCGGCCATCGCGATCGGGGCGGCGATCAGCACGGCGGCGAGGGCGCCCACCGCGCTCATCGTCACCGTGGCGCGGCGTCGGGTCCGGGCCCGGTGTTCGGCCCGGGGCAATTGGTCGTGCACTGTCGGTGCCTCCTCGGCAAGGTCGGTGAGGGTGGCGCGGATGAGGTTCTCGAAGGGCGTGGTCACCGCCGTACCTCCAGCAGTTCGATGTCCGGCAGGAGTTGCCGCAGCCGGGCCACGGCCCGGTGGGTGCGGCTGCGTACGGTGCCGACCGAGCAGCCGAGCGCGGCGGCCACCTGGGTCTCGGTCAGGTCCTCGTAGTAGCGCAGGACCACGACCGTGCGCTGGGCCGCCGGCAGCGCCCGCAGCGCGGTCCGCATCGCCAGCCGTACGTCGGTGCCGCCGCTCGGATCGGGACCGGCCCGTTCGTCGGCGCCGGTGAGCAACGTCTCCCGGTACCGGCGCAGTCGCCGCCACCAGCTCACCTGCTCCCGGTACATGACCGCGCGCAGGTAACCCTCCGGGTCGGTGTGCCGCAGTTCGCGCCACCTCGGAATGGTCCTGGCCAGCGCCGACTGGAACAGGTCCTCGGCGGCGTGCCGGTCCCCGGTGAGCAGGTACGCGACCCGCATCAGGGCCGGCGTCCGGCTGGCCACGAAATCGGCCAGTCGGGCCCGGTCGTCCTCGTCCACCCGCCCTCCCCGATGTTGGCTGTCACAGATACAGACGCCCCAGCTCGTCGCAGCTATCCCGGTGGCCGGACGGAGTTTCCCGCCGGAAAGTGTCGGTAGTGGTCGGTAGCGTCCCGGCACCAACTCCAGAAGGGTGCGGCGATGGCGAGCGTGACCGGGCGTGGGGACCCTCGGTCAGGGCGGACGCGGCTGGACGATGCTGTGGCGCAGGGCCTCTACGACCGGATGCGGGTGGTCGCGCCGGCCGCCTTCGGCGCGATCGAGCGGGACCGGGCCGACGACCCGGCGCGGCCGTTCGCCGACACCGCCTGTGGTCGGCTGGCCGGGTCCCTCGACGCGGCCGGCCTGCGGGCGCTGGGCATGTGGGCGCACCACTGGTGCATGCGGTTCTACGACGACGACACCCGGGTCGGTCGGCGGCTGGTTCGGGAGATCGCCGGCCGGCGGGGGCTGGGCTGGACGGTCGACGAGGTCCGCTGGATGCTCGGCGAGTCCGAGCGGGCCGGCCCGACCGCGCGGGACCGGTTCACCCTGCCGCTCGCGGCGGCCGGTGAGCTGCCCGGGGTGACCGACGGCGGGGCGGGCTGGCGGCTGGCCGGGTGACCCCGCCCGGCGGTCGGGGCGGGCCGGCGGTCGGGGCGACAGTGACCGGGACGACAGTGACCGGGGCGCGGTTCCGGTCGGGCGGGACACAGCCGGGGTGTGACGGCGGTCGGGGTGTGACGGTGGCGCAGGATGGGGGCGGAGCCAGCCGACGAGAGGACCAGCATGCCCGCCAGCGAACCGACGATCGTCGCCACCAGCATGGGTTTCACCAGCCGTGGCCGGGGGCCCTGGGACGCCGACCCCGGGCCGGTCTTCGACCTGATGGCCGGGTTGGCGCAGGCCGACGAGCCGAGGATCTGCTACCTCAACCAGGCCGTCGGCGACCAGCCCACCTCGCTGACGGTCTTCCACGGCGCGTTCGCCGGTACCCGCTACCGCCCCTCGCACCTGGCGTTGTTCCCGATGCCCAACGTCGAGGACGTCCGGGCCCACCTGCTCGGTCAGGACATCATCTGGGTCGGTGGCGGCAGCGTGGCCAACCTCTGCGCGGTGTGGCGGGTGCACGGCCTGCCGGAGATCCTGCGCGAGTGCTGGGAGGCCGGGGTGGTGCTCGGCGGGGTCTCCGCCGGCTCGATCTGCTGGCACGTCGGCGGCACCACCGACAGCTTCGGCCGGAAGTTGCGCGCCTACACCGACGGTCTGGGCTGGCTGCCGTACGGCAACGGGGTGCACTACGACAGCGAGGCCGAGCGCCGGCCGCTGCTGCACCGGCTGGTCGCCGACGGCACCCTGCCGGCCAGCCACTGCACCGACGACGGGGTGGGGCTGGTCTACCGGGGCACCCGGCTGGCCGAGGTGGTCGCCGACCGGCCCGGGGTGGCCGGGTACGAGGTGGTGCCGGACGGTGCGGGTGGGGTCCGGGAGACCCGGATCGAGCCCCGGCTGCTCACCGCCTGACGATCTCTGCCGGGGCTGCCTGTCCGGGGTGCGGGTGTGACGGCGTAAGCTGGCCCGTCGTGAGTCTCACCATCGGCATCGTCGGCCTGCCCAACGTCGGCAAGAGCACCCTGTTCAACGCGCTGACCAAGAACGACGTGCTCGCGGCGAACTACCCGTTCGCCACCATCGAGCCCAACGTCGGGGTGGTGGGGCTGCCGGACGAACGGCTCGGCAAGCTCGCGGAGATCTTCTCGTCGCAGAAGGTGCTGCCCGCGCCGGTGTCGTTCGTCGACATCGCCGGCCTGGTCCGGGGCGCGTCGAAGGGGCAGGGCCGGGGCAACGCGTTCCTGGCGAACATCCGGGACGCCTCGGCGATCTGCCAGGTGGTGCGGGCCTTCTCCGACCCGAACGTGGTGCACGTCGACGGCAAGGTCTCGCCGGCCGACGACATCGAGACGATCAACACCGAGTTGATCCTGGCCGACCTGCAGACCCTGGAGAAGGCGCTGCCCCGGCTGGAGAAGGAGGCCAAGCTCCGTAAGGACCGGGCCGCCGCCGTCACCGCTGCGAAGCAGGCCGTCGAGGTGCTCGACGGTGGCACCACCCTGTACGCCGGGGCCGCCGCCGCCAAGATCGAGCTGGAGCACCTGCGGGAGCTGCACCTGCTCACCACCAAGCCGTTCCTCTACGTCTTCAACGTCGACGAGGCCGAGCTGGCCAACGCCGGTTTCCTCGACGAGCTGCGCGCGCTGGTGGCCCCCGCCGAGGCGGTCTTCATGGACGCCAAGATCGAATCCGAGCTGGTGGACCTGCCCGAGGACGAGGCCCGCGAGCTGCTGGAGTCCATCGGGCAGCACGAGCCGGGCCTGAACCAGCTCGTCCGGGTCGGCTTCCGCACGCTCGGGCTCCAGACGTACCTCACGGCGGGTCCGAAGGAGGCGCGGGCCTGGACCGTGCCGGTCGGCGCGACCGCCCCGGAGGCCGCCGGGGTGATCCACAGCGACTTCCAGCGCGGCTTCATCAAGGCCGAGGTGGTCTCCTACGGCGACCTGGTCACGGCCGGATCGATGGCGGCGGCGAAGGCCGCCGGCAAGGTCCGGATCGAGGGCAAGGAGTACGTCATGCAGGACGGCGACGTGGTCGAGTTCCGCTTCAACGTGTAGCGACGGACGGCCTCTGGCGGACATCGGCCGGGTGCCCTGCCCGGTCTAGCTGTTGCGGCCGGGCACCAGCCCATCCAGATCGATCCTGATCGCGAACGGCGTCGTGGTGAGCAACTCGTGTCGATGGATTCCGGTCGGCGCGTACGACCGGGTGGGCTCGTCGAGTTCGTAGGCGTGGACCACAGGTGATCCGTCCTCGTCCTCGATACGCCAGTAGCTCGGGATGCCGGCTTCCGCGTACTTGCGCAGCTTGACGTTGCGGTCCCGGTGCGCCGACTCCGGCGAGACCACCTCCACGACCAGAAGGGTCTCTTCCGGCGTGTAGCAGGTACGGGACGGATCGTAAGGTGCCGTCGTGGCCAGGAGATCGGGCTCGGGACGATTCCACCTGTCGAGTCGGATCGTGATTTCCCGGTCCACCTCGATGCCTGCCGGTGCCTGGCCGCTCAGGGAGTTCACCAGCGCGGTGATCATCCTGGCGTGCCAGACCCGCTGGGGGGACATCATGAAGACGAGTGCTCCATCGATCAGCTCGGTGTGACGCGGCGCTTCGGAAAGGTGGTCGAGGTCGTCGGCGTACCACCCCTCGGGGCGGGGCGGCCGCATCCACTCGGGCACCGCAGTCATGCCGTCACCGTAGCATTCGGTAATGACCGCCTGGCCTGCTGCGCGCGGGCGTTCGGCTGTCGCATACCGACGGGTCGGGCTTCACCATCTCGCCGGTTCCGGCTCTGGAGAGGGTCAGTGCGGTGCCAGTCGAGGGTCGTCGGCCCACGGTGAGCGCGGGTGTGCACGGCGGACGGCCTCGCCCAGCCACCGGCGTTGCTCGGGACTCAGCAGACCATGGGCGATGTCCAGGTCGTGTTCGTCCCGAGGGCGCGGGTCTCGCGACTTCCACAGTAGTTGGGTGACCGGCGTCCCGGTCGGCACGGAGTCGATGGGCGTGACCGCCGAACCCCACGGGAGCGTGATTCGTGGATCGCGGCGGTAGCGCCAGCCTGCCCCGTCGCCGTCCTCCAGATTGATCTGGAGGACGAAGCGCTCCCGATCCGGGTCGTGTACCCAGATGTTGTGCAGCCGGTGGTCGCCGAGCTGCCCTGCCAGGGGGAGCAGGTGCCCGCTGATGGCCGCGTACGGCCGCAGCTGTGCCGGCAGGTCGTCGAGGAGGCCGGACAACGCCGGCCGGAGGGTGCTGACGTCGATGTCGCCGTGCGCCCGGCTCGGCCTGCCGAGCCAGTGGTCGATGGCCCACCCGCCGGAGAGCCACCAGCGCGCCGGGCCGCCGGTGAACAGCGAGCGCACCTCGGCGACGGAGAGCGCCGCCCAGATGTGCCGGTGGGGGTCGTACCGCACGGACCCAGCCTGACAGCGGTCCTTCTCGGGCACCAGTCGTTGCCCTCGTCTCGGGTGCGCCGCCTCGGGGGAGGGGCGTCCAGCAGCGGGCGGGCCGGGTGACCTGCGCGCTTCCCGGCCACGGGTGGCGGGGCAGCGGGCCGGGACGGTGCTGGCCTACCGTGGCGGCGTGGCGACCTTGAGGCTCGAACCGATGACCGACGAGCAGTACCTGCGCTACCGGGAACGCGCCGAGGAGGACTACGCGCAGAACATCGCCGCCTCCGGGGCGATGCCGCTGCCGGACGCTCAGGAGAAGGCCCGCCAGCAGTACCAGGAGTTGCTGCCCGACGGCCTGGCCACCGAGGGACACCGGCTCTGGACGGCGTACGACGACGCCGACGAGGTCGGCATGCTCTGGCTGCACCTGGAGCAGAAGTCCGACGGCCTGCACGCCTTCGGCTACGACTTCGAGGTACGCGAGGAGTTGCGCCGCCAGGGCTACGGCCGGGCGATCATCGAGGCCGCCGAGCGGCTCTGCCGGGAGTGGGGCGTGGTCGCCATCGGGCTGAGCGTCTTCGGGTTCAACTCCGGCGCGCGGGCGCTCTACGAGCAGATGGGTTTCGAGGTCACCGCCATCCGGATGGCCAAGCGGTTGTGACGTGCGAATGGCGGGCCTGAACGAGCGCCCCGGGAACGGGCGACGGCGTGCCGGCCCGGCCAGGGTCGGGACGCTCGCCCCGACCCCGGCCGGGCCACCGGGTCAGCGACGGTAGACCGAGATGTGCGATCGGCTGCCGTCGTCGAAGGGTTGCCGGTGCCAGTCGGCGTACCGCGCGACGAGCCGTAGCCCGGCCCGCCCGGCCAACTCGTCGATCTGGTCCGGCCAGCAGTAGCGCATCGCGAAGGGCGCCAGGTGCACCCCGTCGCGGTCGAAGGTGATCGTCTGCCGGACGAAGGTCTGCGCGGCCCGGTCGTACTGGTGCAGCCGGATGGTGGCCGAGTCCTCGGTCACCGATCGCATGTGTACCTGCTCGTCCCGGTCGAAGTCGGCCGGGTCGGGCACGAACGCCTCGATGACGAACTCGCCACCGGGGGCCAGCACCCGGGCCACGTTGCGGAAGCAGTCCTGCTGCCGCTCCGCGTGCACCCGGCCAAGCAGCGGGCCCGTCAGCGGGGCAACCCGGTTTCCGGCCGCTCGGGTGGGCGGGCCAGCTCCAGCGTCCAGTGTCGGGTGCGGATGACCTGGTCGTTGAACTCGACGTCCTCCTCGCCGCGCAGGGTGAACCCGAGCGCCCGGCAGATCCCGTTGGACGGGCCGTTGGTGACCGCCGGGAACGCGTGCACGGTGTCCCCCCGTCCCGCGGCGCGGGCCTGGTCGAGCAGTGTCCGGACGCCCTGCTTGGCCAGGCCCCGGCCCTGGAACTCGGGCAGCACCATCCACCCGATCTCGGCGGCCGTCCCGTCGTCCGGTGCGGGCCGCCAGAGGGTGACGGTCCCGGCGACGGCGTCGTCCACCACGATCATCTTGATCAGCGCGGTGCCGTCGGCGGCCAGTTGGGCGTCCCGACGGACCTGTCGCGTCACGTGGGCGGCCGGCAGCGGTCCGCCCAACTCGGCCATCATCACCGGGTCGCAGCGCATCCGCAGGTACGCCTCGACGTCGGTGGCCAGCACGTCACGCAGGAACACGCCGCACCTGCCCCCGTCGACCATGGTGGAGAGTCGTCCGCATGGCACGACTATTCCAGGGGTCGCCCCGATCCGGGGGGCCAGGCGGAGCGGGGTGGGGTGAGGAACTGGGCCAGCCGGGCCAGGCCGTCCTCGCCGTGGCCGGCGGCGACGGTCCGCTCGATGACGGATCGGGCGGCGCGCAGCATCCCGGAGTCGATCCCGTGCGCGTCGGTGGCCTCGATGACGTGGCTGATGCTCGAGCCGACCGAGGCGACGGTGGAGTGGTCGCCGGGGAACCGGTCCTCGGCGATCTCGTCGGCGAAGCGGGCCACCAACGCCGCGAGCGTCGGGGCGATTCCGGCGGCGTACCGGGCGAACGACCGGGGGTCGATGCCCTCGGCCGAGGCCAGCGCGAAGGAGTGGAGCAGGCCGGTGACCGAGGTGCCGAACAGATCGAACAGCGCCATTTCGTACGCCGCCGTCGCACCCGGCTCCGAGCCGAGGTAGGCGGGCGTGCCGCCGAAGGCCCCCAGGGTGGGCAGGACGGCCTCGACGGCGGACTGACTGCCGCACCAGAGCGTCACGGCGGCCGGTGTGCCGATCGTCGGCGTCGGGGTCAGGATGGCGCCCTTCACCAGGTCGACGCCGTTGCCGTCGGCCCAGTCCGCGAGCTTCCGCGCCTCGTCCGGTCGACCGGTGGTGACGTCGACGACGGTGTGACCGGCCCAGTCGTCGTGCGCGGCCAGCACGGAGTCGACCGCCGCCGGGTTTCTCAGGCAGGTGACCACGACGGTGGCGGCCCGGACCGCCGCGGTGACGGTGGGCGCGGCCGTCACGCCCCGGGCGACGAGGGGTCCGGCCCGTTCCGGCGTACGGTTCCAGACGGTGGTCGGAATCCCGGCGGAGATCAGGGCGGTGGCGAGGGCCTGCCCCATCGGCCCCAGGCCGAGTACCGCCACCGGGTCGTGGTGCGTGAGTTGTCGGTCGCTCATGCCGGCGACGGTAGACGTTCACGTTGACGTGAAGGTCAAGTCCGCGTTCTCCTGTACCGCATGCGGATCGGTGAACTGGCCCGGCGGGCCGGGGTGAGCACCCGGGCCCTGCGCTACTACGAGGAACAGGGCCTGTTGCGGCCCGAGCGGCGGCCGAGCGGTTACCGCGACTACGGTGAGCAGGCGCTGACCACGGTGCGGCGCATCCAGTTGCTCCTCTCGGCCGGGCTCGGGACGACCGTGATCGCCGAGATCCTGCCCTGTGTGCCGGACGACACCACGGTGCTCGCCCCCACCTGCCCCGAGTTGCTCGACGCCCTCGCCGAGGAGCGGGCGCGGATCACCGCGTCCATGCAACGGCTCGTCGCGGCCCGGGACATCCTCGACGCCCTCATCGCCACCGGTGCCCCCACCCGCCTGCGGTGAGGCCGGGCGGCGGTGGTCGCCGCTGCGGGTCTGCACGTCGGCGGGCGGGGCGGGGCTCAGGAGATGTAGTGCAGGATCACGTTGTGCACGTGGTGGCTCTTCTGCGCGCCCCGGAACTCCACCTCGTAGGTGTGGGTGCCGACGTGCACCGCGATGGAGCCGGTGGAGAAGAACTCCCCGCCCCACGACTTGTTGCTCACCACGCTCACGCTGGTGATCTTCGAGTACGGGATGCTGGTGATCGCGTACTTCTTTCCCACGAATGACCGGTCCTGGATGATCACCCGCCGGTCGGTCAGGCCGATGAACCCGGTGCCGGTGCCGACGGCGTCGTAGACGGCGATGATCTGTTCCCCGTCGAGCAGTCCACTCTGGATCTGCTGGAACTGCTCCTTGCGGTCGTACGTCGCATTTGCCATGGAATCCACGGTAGGAGGTGCCCGCCAGCGTCGGTGGTTCCCCGTCGGTCGGTCCGGTCGACTAGTCTCCCCATGCCTGGCCAGACGCGGGCGACGGGGGAGGGAAGCGGCGTGACCAGCGAACATTCCGAGACGCAACCCACCGATGAGGCCCGGCGTGAGCCGTCGTCGGCACCGACCGGTGGCGAGGACGCGGCCCCGTCCCGCCGAGCGGCCGGCACCGCCGTACCCGACTGGGAGCCGTGGCCGCAGCGGCCGGCCGTCCGGGGCCGACTGAACCGGCTGGCCGTCGTCACCCTCGTGTTCGGCCTGCTCGGCGGGGTGCTCGCGCCGGTCACCGCCGTGTTCGCGCTGCGCCGGATCAGGCGCAACGGCGAGCGGGGCAAGGGTCTGGTGACCGCCGGGCTGGTGCTCCTCGGCGGGTGGGTGCTGGCCGGCCTGGCGGTGTGGGGGCTCACGATGACCGGCACCGACCCGGACACCGGGCTGCGCGGGTTGCGGGTGGGGGACTGCTTCCGGGTGCCCACCGACGCCACCGCCAGCCGTACCGCCCCCGAACAGGTCACCCGGGTGGCCTGTGACGCGTCCCACAATGCCGAGTACGTCGACGACTTCCCCGCGTACGAACGTTCCGCCGACGAGCGTTACCCCGGCGCGGCGGTGCTCTCCCAGCGGGCGGGGACGCTCTGCCGGCAGCGGCAGCGCAGCTACGTGGTGGACCCGCTGGGGCTGCCCGCCGAGGTGCGGTTGAGCTGGTACCTGCCGACCCGGGTCGACTGGTCCACCGATCCCACCATCACCTGCTATCTGACCGCCCCGACCACGCTGTCCCGACCGCTGCGGATGGACACCACGGTGCTCAGCCCGGCGCAGCTCGGCTACCTGCTGGCCAGCCGGGACTGGACCGAGGCGCGGGCCGCCCTGGTGGCCGGCGGGCCGACCAGCACCCCGGCGGGGCTGCGCGACGCGGTGCGGCGGGCCGAGGCCACCCACACCGACATGTGGTTCCGGTTGCGCCGGGAACCCTGGCCGGAGCCGGTCCGACCGGCGATGGAGCGGCTGCTCACCGAGATGGAGCAGGACGAACCGGCCTGGCGGGACGCCGACGGTGAGCCCGACCGGGGCAAGCTGCTCCAGGTCGTGGCGCAGGCCGGGCAGCACCCGGACCCGGCCACCGAGCTGGCCGTACGCCAGGCGCTGGGGTTGCCCACCGCGCAGGGCGAACCGATGCGCTGATCATCACCGACGGTGGTGTGCCGACCGCTCGGCGCGGACGGATCGGACGTTCCGGGGATCAGGGCGGTTGCCGGCCGGCCCTAGGCTGGCGACGACGACGCGGTGGGGGACGGGGGCCGACAATGGCGGGGACGACCGCAGGCGTGCAGTCGCCGGGTGCGCGGTCCCTGCCGAGGCGCGTTCAGTCCGCCGTCACCGCGCGGTACGCGTCCTCGATCCGGGCGGCGAGCAGCACTTCACCCTCGGTGAGTGGTTCCCCGTCACCGTGCCCGACCCGGATGCGGGTCTCGGTGTCCCGGCGACTGATGTCCGGCCGCAACCGCAGCGCGTCCGCGACGACCTTGACCCGTTCGGTCAACGCCGCGTGCTGGGTGTCGTCCATCACCAGGGTGCGCCGGATCTGCTCACCGTCGCGGGTCCACCCGTGCAGGAGCGTGAGGGCGTCACTGAGATAGTCGTGCTTGGTTCGACTGGTGAACAGCGCGCGCATCACCGCACCTCCCAGGCGCCGTTGCCGGCTTGTGGCCAAATCGTCGCCGTCCCGTGTCCTCGTGGTGTCACCAGTCTGTCGACCTGGCGGCGGTGTGTCCACGCCCACACTTCCGTCTCTTATTGGCCTACCGGTCGAGCACGGTACCCAAACCGACGATTGATCTGGCACGCTGGATGCCCGTGCAGACCGAACGGTGTAGCGGTGACGGACAGGCCGACCGGCGTGAGCCGAGAGTGGTCGTGGGTGCGGCGATCATCTCCGCCGGGCGGGTGCTCGCCTGTGCGCGCACCGCGCCCCGCGAGGTCGCCGGCATGTTCGAGTTCCCCGGCGGCAAGGTCGAACCGGGGGAGAGCGAGACGGCCGCGCTGATCCGCGAGTGCGCCGAGGAGTTGGCCGTCCGGGTGGAGATCGGCGACCGGATCGGCCGGGACGTCCGGATGGCCCACGGCCGGTCGGTGCTGAAGGTGTACGCGGCCCGCCTGCTGCACAGCGACCAGCCGCGCGCGCTGGAGCATTCCGCGCTGCGCTGGCTCGCTGCCGGCGAGCTGCACACCGTCACCTGGCTCCCGGCCGATGTCCCCATCGTCGCCGCCCTCCGCCCGCTGTTGGCCGCCGACTGACGGAGCCGGCGCCCGGCCCGGAACATGGACGGGGCCGACGGCTTGCGCCGCCGGCCCCGTCCGCCGTCGTGGTGCTCGCTCGGCGTGCATCGCGCCGGCTCGGTGCTGTCGTGCTGCGCGGGCCTGTCCGGTCCCGGCTCAATGCCTGTCGTACGGCAGTGCCTGTCGTGCGGCAGTGCCGATCGGTCCCGGCCCGGTCGCCTGTCGTGCCGGCTCCGGGCCCGTCGCGCCGCGTCAGTGCTTGTCGCCCTCGCCTGCGGGCTTGTCGTCCTGGCTCGGGTGGGCGAAGTTGAGGTGCTCCGGCGGCAAGGGGAAGGTGACGTCGTCACCGAACGGCGACGGGGCCGCCGCCCGGTCGAAGGTCAGCTCCGTCAGCGGGAGCCGGCCCCGGTCGTCGACCGCCGGCATCGTCGGGTGCGGGACCTCGCGGTGCCAGTTCACGCCCTGCTGCGCCTGGGCCTCCGCAGCCGGATCGCCGGAGCCGCCGGCGTGCGAGTGGACCCCGGTCTGACGAGCGCCGCTGTGCACCACGGACCCCTTTCCCGCGCTGTTCGCGGTGCTCTGGGGCGTCTCGCCCCGACGGAAGATCTTGCTACCGAGCCATACCAGGGGATCGTACCTGCGGTCGACGACCCGTTCCTTCATGGGGATGATCCCGTTATCGGTGATCTTGATGTGCTCGGGGCAGACCTCGGTGCAGCACTTGGTGATGTTGCAGAAGCCGAGCCCCTGCTCCTCCTGCGCGTACTGCTTGCGGTCGGTCTTCGCGTCCAGCGGGTGCATGTCCAGCTCGGCGGCCCGGATGAAGAACCGGGGGCCGGAGAAGGCCGGCTTGTTCTCCTCGTGGTCGCGGATCACGTGACAGACGTTCTGGCACAGGAAGCACTCGATGCACTTGCGGAACTCCTGCGACCGCTCCACGTCGACCTGCTGCATCCGGTACTCGCCCGGCGCCAGGTCGGCCGGCGGGGCGAAGGCCGGCGTCTCCCGCGCCTTCTCGTAGTTGAACGAGACGTCCGTGACCAGGTCCCGGATCACCGGGAAGGTGCGCAGCGGGGTGACCGTGACGGTCTCCGCCTCCTCGAACGTCGACATCCGGGTCATGCAGCTCAGCCGGGGCTTGCCGTTGATCTCCATCGAGCAGGAGCCGCACTTGCCGGCCTTGCAGTTCCACCGGCAGGCCAGGTCCGGTGCCTCGGTGGCCTGGAGCCGGTGGATGACGTCGAGCACGACCTCACCCTCGTTCACCTCGACCGAGTAGTCCTGGAGGTCACCACCGGTCTCGTCGCCCCGCCAGATGCGGAACTCCCTCTTGTTTCCCATCAGTTCGCCTCCTCGGCGCGGGCGTCGAAGTCGGCCAGTTCCTCGTCGGTCAGGTACTTGGCCAGCTCGGTACGGTCGAAGAGGCCGATCAGCTCGGCCCGCATCTTCGGCAGCGGCTTGTGCTCCAGGCGTACGGCGTCGCCGTCCAGGGCGCAGACCAGGTTGACCCGACGCCACCCGGGGTCCATGGTCGGGAAGTCCTCCCGGGTGTGCCCGCCCCGCGACTCCTGCCGCTCCAGCGCCGCCTTCGCGGTGCACTCCGAGACGACCAGCATGTTGCGCAGGTCCAGGGCCAGGTGCCAGCCCGGGTTGTAGCGTCGGCCGCCGGCCGCGCTCACCTTCGCCACCCGCTCCCGCAGCTCGGCCAGCCGGGTCAGCGCGTCGACCAGCTCACTCTCCCGGCGGATGATGCCGACCAGGTCCCCCATCACCGCCTGAAGGTCCTGCTGAAGGTGGTACGGGTTCTCACCGGTGTCCCGCTGCAACGGCGCGAGTGCCGCCTCCAGCGCGTCCTCCACCGCGCCGACCGGCACCTTCGGCCGCGAGGCCAGCTGATCGGTGTACGACGCCGCGTGCCCGCCCGCCCGCTTGCCGAAGACCAGCAGGTCGGACAGGGAGTTGCCGCCCAACCGGTTGGAGCCGTGCATGCCACCGGAGACCTCACCGGCGGCGAACAGCCCCTGCACCGTGCCGAACGCCGCGCCGGAATCCGGGTCGACCTCGACGCCGCCCATCACGTAGTGACAGGTCGGCCCGACCTCCATCGGCTCGGCCGTGATGTCGACATCGGCCAGCTCCTTGAACTGGTGGTACATCGACGGCAGCCGGCGACGGATCTCCTCGGCCGAACGCCGGGAGGCGATGTCCAGGTAGACGCCGCCGGCCGGCGTACCCCGACCGGCCTTGACCTCGCTGTTGATCGCGCGGGCGACCTCGTCGCGGGGGAGCAGCTCCGGCGGGCGTCGGTTGTTGTCCGGGTCGGTGTACCAGCGGTCCGCCTCCTCCTCGGTCTCCGCGTACTGCTTGCGGAAGACGTCGGGGACGTAGTCGAACATGAACCGCTTGCCGTCGGAGTTCTTCAGCACCCCGCCGTCACCGCGCACCGACTCGGTGACCAGGATGCCCTTCACCGAGGGCGGCCAGACCATGCCGGTCGGGTGGAACTGGAGGAACTCCATGTTGATCAGCGTGGCCCCGGCCCGCAGGGCGAGCGCGTGCCCGTCCCCGGTGTATTCCCAGGAGTTCGAGGTGACCTTGTAGGAACGGCCGACGCCGCCGGTGGCCAGCACCACCGCCGGGGCCTCGAACAGGATGAACTCGCCGGACTCCCGGTAGTAGCCGAACGCGCCGGCCACCCGGTCCCCGTCGAGCAGCAGCTCGGTGATGGTGGTCTCGGAGAACACCTTGATCCGGGCCTCGTAGTCGCCGAGGTCGCGCTTGTCCTCCTGCTGGAGGGAGACGATCTTCTGCTGGAGGGTGCGGATCAGCTCCAGGCCGGTCCGGTCACCGACGTGCGCCAGCCGCGGGTACTCGTGCCCGCCGAAGTTGCGCTGGGAGATCTTCCCGTCCTTGGTCCGGTCGAAGAGCGCCCCGTACGTCTCCAGCTCCCAGATCCGCTGCGGCGACTCCTTGGCGTGCAGCTCGGCCATCCGGAAGTTGTTGAGGAACTTGCCGCCGCGCATGGTGTCGCGGAAGTGCACCTGCCAGTTGTCCCGGCTGTTCACGTTCCCCATCGCGGCCGCCGCGCCGCCCTCGGCCATCACGGTGTGCGCCTTGCCGAAGAGCGACTTGGAGATGATCGCGGTCTTCTTGCCGGCGAGCCGGGCCTCGATCGCCGCGCGCAGGCCGGCGCCGCCGGCCCCGATCACGACGACGTCGTAGTGGTGTCGTTCGATGCGAGTGGTAGTGGTCATGTCGCCGCGCCCTCTAGTTGATGAACCGCAGGTCGTTGAACCAGCCGGCGGCGATGGCCATCACGTAGAAGTCGGTGAAGGCCAGCGTGCCGAGGGTGATCCAGGCGAGCTGCATGTGCCGGGTGTTCAGCTTGGACACGAACGTCCAGGCCCGGTACCGCACCGGGTGCGCGGAGAAGTGCTTGAGCCGGCCGCCGATGATGTGCCGGCAGGAGTGGCAGGAGATCGTGTACGCCCAGAGCATCACCACGTTGACCAGCAGGACGATGTTGCCCAGCCCGAAGCCGAAGCCCTGTGGGGAGTGGAAGGCCAGGACCGCGTCCCAGGTGTTGATCAGCGAGATGATGGCGGCGGCGTAGAAGAAGTAGCGGTGCAGGTTCTGCCCGAGCAGCGGGAACCGGGTCTCCCCGGAGTAGGACTTGTGCCCGTCCGGCACCGCGCAGGCCGGCGGCGACAACCAGAACGACCGGTAGTACGCCTTGCGGTAGTAGTAGCAGGTGAGCCGGAACAGCAGCAGGAACGGCAGGGTCAGCGCCGCGTCCGGGATGATCCACCAGCCCGGCAGGAAACTGCCGAAGTGCGAGGAGCCCTCGACACACCGGTCGGTCACACAGGGGGAGTAGAACGGGGTCAGGTAGTGGTACTGGTCCACCCAGTACCACTTGTGCATGAACACCCGGACGGTCGCGTACGCCACCCAGGCGCTGAGCCCGACGACGGTGATGAGGGGGGCGAACCACCAGCGGTCGGTCCGCAACGTCTTCGCCGCGATGGCGGCGCGCGCCCGCGCACCCCGCGGCTTCGTTGCCGTTGATGTCATTCGAGTCGTCTTCCTGACGGGACGGGCCCTCGCGGGCGGCGGTTCACGTTCCGTGCCGGTCAGTGGACCGGCCGGACCGTGTCCACTGCCGCGTCGTGCGCAAGCAGGCGGCCACGCCGGGACATCGGCGCAGCTAAGTGACACACGTTACGCCGATCATCACGGCCGGGCCGCGCAACGCAGTGTCCCGTGTGTCCCGCACCTTGGAAAGACCCGGGCCGTGATCAATCCTGACCGGTGCCGAGCTGCCGGACCCCACGCCCCGTGGCCCGGCGGGAACCGGTCAGCCCGAGGCACCACCGGTGAAGTTCCACGAGGCCAGCCGCAACGACGGCCCCTCCCACCAGCCGCCGTCGGTCCGGTCCGGCTGGCGGACCGGCCGCCGGCCGAGGCCGAGCACCGCGCCCGGCCCCAACGCCCGGGGGTACGCCTCGGTGAAGCGCAGGTTACGCACCGCACGCACCGGCACGCCGTCCTCCACCAGCCACACCCCGTTACGGGTCAACCCGGTGACCACCAGGCTCAACGGGTCGAGCACCCGGGTGTACCAGAAGTCGCTGACCAGCAGCCCCCGGGCCATCGGGGCGACCAGCGCGGCGGTGTCCGCATCCGCCACCGCCCCCGCGACCGCGCCGTCGGTCGGGGCCGGGCCGGTCGCCGGGTCGTCCGCGGCGGTGCTGCCGAGCAGGCGCACGTTGCGCGGGATCGGGCCGAAGGTGGACCCGCCGGGCGTCCCGTGACCGGTCGACGTGGTGCCCGCCCCGGCCGCGCTGCGCCGGTCGTGGGCCACCGCGCGGGTGGTGCCCGCCTCGACGAGGGTGAGCGCCCGGCACGGGGTGCCCTCCAGGTCGAACGGCATCGCGCCGCCGTACGTCGGGTCGTCGACCAGGGTCACCGCCGGGTCGAACTGGGCGGTGCCGGGGAGGGCGAACGACTGGCGTTCGGCGTGCCGCTTGCCGTTGAAGCCGTACCAGGCGAGGTTCTGCAAGAGGTCGGCCACGGCGGCCGGTTCGAGGACCACCTCGTACCGGCCCGGCGGCAGCTCGACCGGGTCGGCAGCGGCCCGCGCCTTGGCCGCGGCCCTGGTGCCCAGGGCCGCGCCGTCCAGTGCGTCGAGCCGGCCGGCGCAGAGCCGGGCCATCCCGTCCGCCCCGCCGGCCCGGGCGATGCCGTCCATCGCCGCCTCGGTGGTCCGCCCCTGCGCCGACTGGCCGCGCGAGTTGACGAACGCCCCCGACCGGTACGAGGTGCGGCAGTAGCCGGCCGCCTCCAGCCCGCCCACCGCATCGACGAAAGCGCGGACCCGGTCGGCGCGGGCCGCCGGCTCGGCATAGGCGGTGGCCTCGTCGAGCAGGCCGTTGGAGTGCACGGACGACGGCGGGGTCAACCCCGGCCAGGCCGGATCGGGCGGGCAGAGCCGCGCCGCAGCGAGGGTCCGGCCGACCAGGGCGCGCAACCCGTCCGGGCCGACCAGGCTGCCGCCACCGGCGGCCGTCCGACCGTCGACGTGCACCCGCAGCCGGACCGTCACCCCCGACTCGGCGACGTTCTGGTGGATGAACGAGTTGGCGAACCGGGTCAGCGCCAGGTCGTGCCGGACGACGGTGACCTCGGCCTCGGCGGCCGGACCGGCGATCTCCTGGACCAGCTCCACCACCCGGGCGGCGACGTCCAGCTCGGTCGCCCCGGCGTCCCGCAGGCCGGTCACGCGCGCACCCCCACCCGGACGCCCCGGAACCGGGCCGGCGCGGCCGGATGACCGGTGTGCCCGATCTGGCCGGGCTGGCCCTTGCCGCAGTTCGGGGTGCCCCACGGGACGATCTCGGAGGAGAGCATGTCCATCGACCGCCAGAACAGCGGCCCGATGCCGGTGTAGGTGGGGTTGCGCAGCATCCGGCCCCGCCGGCCGTTGCGCACCTCCCAGCCGATCTCACAGCCGAACTGGAAGTTGAGCCGCCGGTCGTCGATCGACCAGGACCGGTTGATGTCCATCAGCACCCCGTTGTCGGTGGCCGCGATGATCTCGTCGAGGGTGTGCGGGCCGGGCTCCAGACCCACGTTGGTCATCCGCACCATGGGCAGCCGGGCCCACCCGTCGGCCCGTACGCTGCCGCCGTGGTCCAGGCCGGCGACGGCGGCCGAGTCCCGGCCGGCGAGCACACCGACCCAGCGGCCCTCGCGTACCGCGTCGCGTCTGACCGCCGGGGAACCCTCGTCGTCGAAGCCGAAGCTGCCCAACGCGCCGGGGATGGTCGGGTCGATGGTGACGTTCATCAGCTCGGAGCCGTAGCGCAGCGACCCGAGCTGGGCCAGGTCGAGCCAGGAGGTGCCGGCGAAGGCCGCCTCCCAGCCGAGGATGCGGTCCAGCTCGATGGCGTGCCCGACCGACTCGTGGATCTGCAGGGCGAGCTGCTCGTCGCCGAGGATCAGGTCGGTCTCGCCGGCCGGGCACTCGGGCGCGGTCAGCAGCGCCCGGGACTCGTCCGCGATCCGGGCGGCGTGCCCGGCCAGGTCCAACGACTCGACCAGCTCCCACCCGGTGGTGCCGTACTGGCCCCGGTAGCTCGGCCAGGAGCGGCGCTGGGTCTCGTGCTCGCCGATCGAGGTGGCCGAGATCCCGCCGCCGCACTCCCGGATGTGCTGGTCGATGCGGTGCCCCTCGCTGGAGACGAACCACTTGCGGGTGTCCCAGATCTGGTAGAGCCCCTGGGCCAGGTCGGCCCCGTGCCCACGGGCCGTCTCGGTGGCCCGGACCAGCAGGTCGCCCTTGTCGGACAGCGCCACACCGAGCGGGTCGATCGCGCAGTCGGAGGCCCAGCTCGCGACCACCGGCTCGGCCGGGGTCAGCGTGATCGGTGGGCCGGGAACCCGGGCGCTCGCGGCGGCGACGGCCGCCGCCCGCCGGCCGGCTTCGCGCGCCGCCGCGTCGGACAGGTCGGGTACGGCGTGGAAGCCCCAGCCCGACCCGACCAGCGCGCGGACGCCCAGGCCGAGGCTCTCGTCCTGGGCCAGCTCCTCGATCTCGCCGTTGCGGGCGGACATCGACTCGGAGCGCAGGTGCATCACCCGGGCGTCGGCATACCGGGCGCCCGCGTCGAGGGCGGCCTGCACGGCGGCGGCCGCGGCGTCGAACTCGGTCATGGACCGACCCTAGGCCAGCCCACCGACATCCGTCAGGGCAGCAACTCCTCGGGGCGAATGCGCACCCGGACCGGCGCGGTGAGGTCGAGCGTCTCCCCGACCTTGGCGACCGCCTGCTCCAGGTAGTGTCGACCGTGCCGCCGGTAGAGGTGCAGGTTGCCGTTCTGCTGCTCGATCAGTAGGTACCACTCGATCCCGGCGGCGGCGTAGTAGTGCATCTTGAGGACCTTGTCGGTCGCCGCGTTGCCGGGCGAGATGATCTCGCACACCAGGCGGACGTCGTGCGCCTCGATGTAGACCTCGTCGAAGTCGATCTCGCCGGTGACGACGAGATCGGGAATGGTGATCCGGCCCGGCTGGAGGCGGACGTTGACCGCCTCCAGGACCCGCAGGTGCGCACTGCGGGCCGGCTGCCGTAGCACGGCCCGGAGCTCGCCCGAGATGTTCTGGTGGCGGGGGGTGGGGGCTGGGGTCATGTGGAGGCTCCCGTCGAAGAGTTCGACGCGTTGGGACGTCTCGTCGAGGGAGAGGTAATCCTCTTCGGTCCACGGTCCGTCGTGGCCGAACACCGCTGCGGTCATGGTCGGTCACCTCCACCTCGTGTCGCCGGGCATCCTCCACCGGGCACCATGGTCATGGTCGCACCCCGGGTGCGGCAGGCGGATGACGACACCGCATGACGACGCGGAGCCGCGACGACGGTCGCGCCGGTTCGGGCCGGGCGGCCGGGGGCGCGCGGCGGGGTCATCGGGTCGTTACGCTGTGGTCCGCTGTCAGCTCACGGTCCGTAGCTTATTTTCAGCCTCGGCTCTTTGTTGTAGGTTCCCTACAACCCGAGGGAGGCGGTCGTGGACAGTCCGCAAGCAGCGCCGTCCGGCCCGCCGGCCGTAGGCCCGGCCGTGCCGGGGCAGCGCGTCGACGACGAGCCGTACCTGCGGGTGGACGACCTGCGGGTGCGGTTCGCCACCGCCGACGGCGTGGTGCGCGCGGTGGACGGGGTGTCGTTCACCGTGCGGCGCGGCCGGACGCTGGGCATCGTCGGTGAGTCGGGCTCCGGCAAGAGCGTCACCTCGCTGGCCGTGCTCGGCCTGCACGACCCCCGGCGCAGCACCGTCAGCGGCACGATCACCCTCGGCGGCCGGCAACTCGTCGGCCTCCCCGAGAAGCAGGTACGCCGGCTGCGCGGCCGGGACGTGGCGATGATCTTCCAGGACCCGCTCTCCGCGCTGCACCCCTACTACACCGTGGGGCGGCAGATCGCCGAGGCGTACCGGGTGCACCATCCCCGGGTGGGGCGGCGGGCGGCGCGGGCCCGGGCGGTGGAGCTGCTGGACCGGGTGGGCATCCCCCAGCCGGCCCGCCGTCACGACCAGTACCCGCACGAGTTCTCCGGCGGCATGCGGCAGCGGGCGATGATCGCGATGGCGCTGGTCAACGACCCGGCCCTGGTCATCGCGGACGAGCCGACCACCGCCCTGGACGTGACGGTGCAGGCGCAGATCCTCGACCTGCTCGCCGACCTCCAGGCCGAGTTCCGCACCGCGATCGTGCTGATCACCCACGACCTCGGGGTGGTCGCCCAGGTCGCCGACGACGTGCTGGTCATGTACGCCGGGCGGGTGGTCGAGCGGGGCAGCGTGGCGCAGGTGCTCCGCCGGCCGCAGCACCCGTACACCTGGGGATTGCTCTCCAGCGTGCCGTCGCTGCACGGCGACGCGGACGCGGACCTGGTGCCCATCCCGGGTAACCCGCCCTCGCTGATCCATCTGCCGTCCGGCTGCGCGTTCCACCCGCGCTGCCGGTACGCCGACCGCACCGGCGACCGCGCCCGTACGCAGGTGCCGCAGCTCGGCCCGGCCGGCGCGGACGGCCACCTGGTCGCCTGCCACCTGCCCCCCGACGCGCGCACCCGCCTGGCGGCCGGGTCCCCGAGCGAGAGGCGGATGCCGTGAGCGTGGTGGAGCCGTTGTTGCGGGTGCGGGGGTTGACCAAGCACTTCCCGGTGCGGACGGGCTTCCGGTCCGCCGGGCTGGTCCGGGCGGTGGACGGGCTCGACTTCGAGGTGCGGCCCGGCGAGACGCTGGGGCTGGTCGGGGAGTCCGGCTGCGGCAAGACCACCACCGGCCGGATGCTGGTACGCCTGCTGGAGCCGACCGCCGGGACGATCGAGTTCGCCGGGCGGGACATCACCCACGCCCGCCGTCGTGCGCTGCGCCCGCTGCGGCAGGACCTCCAGATCATCTTCCAGGACCCGTACGCCTCGCTGAACCCCCGGCACACCGTCGGACGGATCGTGGCGATGCCGTTGCAGGTCAACGGGATCGACCCGCCCGGCGGGGTGAAACAGCGGGTACGGGAGCTGCTGGAGCTGGTCGGGCTCAACCCGGAGCACTACAACCGCTACCCGCACGAGTTCTCCGGCGGGCAGCGGCAGCGGATCGGGATCGCCCGCGCGCTGGCCCTGCGGCCGAAGCTGATCGTCGCCGACGAGCCGGTCTCCGCCCTCGACGTCTCGATCCAGGCGCAGGTGGTGAACCTGCTGCGGGACCTGCAACGCGACCTCGGCCTGGCGTTCGTGTTCATCGCCCACGACCTGGCCGTGGTGCGGCACTTCTGCCAGCGGGTGGCGGTGATGTACCTCGGTCGGATCGTGGAGATCGGCGACCGGGACGACATCTACCGGTCCCCCCGGCACCCGTACACCCGGGCGCTGCTGTCGGCGATCCCGGACGTCGGCACGCTCGGCCCGGCCGGGCGGATCAGGCTGACCGGGGAGGTGCCGACGCCGCTGGACCCGCCGTCGGGTTGCCGGTTCCGGACCCGGTGTCCGAAGGCACGGGAGGTCTGCGCCCGCGAGGAACCGGCGCTGGTGGTCCACGACGGCGGCCGGCAGGCCACCGCCTGCCACTTCCCGGAGACCGGACCGCTGACCCTGTCCCGCGCGGACGCGGTCGGACCGGGCGGTGCTGCGGTGGTGGGCGTGGCGGACGCGGCGCCTCCGGGCGACGGCGCGGATCGGGTGGACGGGAACGCCGGGGAGGTGGCGAGGTGAGTGTGTCCCCGGTCGATCCGGCGACGCTGGCCGAGGCGGAGGCCGAGGCCGAGACCCGGACGGGTGGTGACCGGCCCGGGACGGCGGGGCGGTTCGTCGGGCGCTCGCCCGGCCAGCTCGCCCGGGCCCGGCTGCGGCGCGACCGTACCGGCCTGGTCAGCGGCGGCATGTTGGTCTTCTTCGTGCTGGTGGCGCTCGCCGTCCCGCTGATCGAGTGGGCGTACGGGATCGGCCCCCGGGAGCAGTTCCAGTCCCGGCTGGACGGTTTCGGGATGCCGCTCGGGTATGCCGGCGGGGTGACCGGGGAGCACTGGTTCGGGCTGGAGCCGGGGCTGGGCCGGGACATCTTCATCCGGCTGGTGCACGGGCTGCGTACCTCGCTGTTCATCGCCGTGGCGGCGGCGGTGATCACGGCGGCGATCGGGGTCGTGCTGGGCACCGTCGCCGGCTACCTGGGCGGCTGGCTGGACGCGGTGGTCAACTGGGTCACCGACCTGACCCTGGCCATGCCGTTCCTGATCATCGCGCTGGCGTTGATCCCGACCCTCGCGCTGCGCTTCTACGGCCAGCGGGACGAGGTGCCGGCCGGGTTCCAGATCGGGGTGCTGATCGCGATCTTCGCGCTGTTCGGCTGGACGAGCACCGCCCGGCTGGTCCGGGGCCAGGTGATCGCGCTGCGCGAACGGGAGTTCGTGGACGCGGCGCGGGCCAGCGGCGCGGGGCTGGGACACATGCTGTTCCGGCAACTGCTGCCGAACCTCTGGGCGCCGATCCTGGTGTCCTTCTCGCTGGCCGTGCCGGCGTACATCACCAGTGAGGCGGCGTTGTCGTTCATCGGGGTCGGGCTGACCGACGCCACCCCCAGCTTCGGCCGGATGATCTACCGCAGCCTGGACTACCTCCAGACCGACCCGGCGTACGTCTTCTTCCCCGGCATCACGATCTTTGCGCTCGTGTTCGCCTTCAACCTCTTCGGTGACGCGTTGCGCGACGCGCTCGACCCGAAGTCGTCCCGGTAGGAGGGTGCGGCGGTGGCGCGGTTCCTGGTCAAGCGGCTCTTCTCGGCGACGTTGACGCTCTTCGCGGTCAGCGTGCTCAGCTTCCTGATGTTCTTCGCCCTGCCCCGGGACCCGGTCACCGGCATGTGCCCCAAGAACTGCGACCCGGAACGGTTGGAACGGGTCCGCCAGGAGTTGGGCCTGCGCGACCCGCTGATCAGCCAGTACGCCGGCTACATGAAGGGCATCGTCACCGGCCGGGATCTCGGCAGCGCCCAGGGCGGCCGGTGCGACGCACCCTGCCTGGGCTGGTCGTACGTGTCCAACGAGGCGGTCTCGGACACCATCGCCCGGGTGCTGCCGGTGACGTTGAGCATCGTCGTCCCGGCGGCGGTGCTCTGGTTGCTGCTCGGGGTCGGCCTGGGCGTGGTCTCGGCGCTGCGCCGGGGCACCTGGCTGGACCGGGCGGCGATCGGCTTCTCGCTGGCCGGGGCGTCGTTGCAGCTCTACTTCGTGGGGGCGGTGCTGCTGCTGGTCTTCGTCTACACGCTGCGCTGGCTGCCGGTGCCGAGCTACACGCCGCTGCGGGACGACCCGTTGCGCTGGGCCAGTGGCCTGGTGCTGGCCTGGCTGGCGCTGGCGTTCCTGTTCTCGGCGATCTATGCCCGGCTGTCCCGGGCACAGATGCTGGAGACGCTGTCGGAGGACTTCGTCCGGACCGCACGGGCCAAGGGCCTCTCCCCACCCACGGTGTACGGCCGGCACGCGCTGCGCGCGGCGATCACGCCGGTGGTGACCATCGCCGGGCTGGACGTCGGCGGCGCGCTGGGCGGCACGGTGATCACCGAGACGACCTTCGGCCTCAACGGCATGGGGCGGACGGCGGTCGACGCGGTCCGCTCCGGCGACCTGCCCACCATCATGGCGACCGTGTTGATCGCGGCGGTCTTCGTGGTGCTGGCGAACGTGCTGGTGGACCTGCTGTACGCGGCGATCGACCCCCGGGTACGGCTGCGCTGAGCCGCCGGTCTGCCGGTCGGTCCGGTGCCGCGGACGCCGGCCCGTCGGGCGACAAGAGTTGTCGATATCTGTTACACAGTCCGAAGTTTTTCTTCTTGACGATCCTCGCGACGTCGGCGTTCACCGCCCGACGGTGACGGGGTGGAGGAGGTAGGGATGCGACCACGCGCAGCAGCCGCCGTAGGCGGCGCGATCGCCCTGGTGGTGGCGTTGGGGGCCTGCTCGGAGAACACCGGCGAGGGCACCACCGTGGACACCGAACGGCAGCAGAGCGGGGTGATCGCCACCGACCCGAAGGACTCGCAGGGCCCCGCCGCCGAGGTGGCCGGGGCGGCGAAGGGCGGCACCTTCACCGTCATCCGGGAGACGCCCATCTCGCACCTGGACCCGCAGCGGACGTACTCCTTCGCCGGTCTGATGGCCAACCCGCTCTTCGCCCGCTACCTGACCACCTGGAAGGACGACGGCAAGGGTGGTCTGGTCCTGGTCGGCGACCTGGCGCAGACCCCCGGCAACAACGTGAACAGCGACTGCCGGGTCTGGGAGTTCACCATCAAGGACGGGGTGAAGTTCGAGGACGGCAGCCCGATCACCGCGAAGGAGATCGCGTACGGCATCGCCCGCTCCTTCGACCCCGCCCTGACCGGCGGGCCGACCTATCTCCAGGAGTGGCTGGCCGACAGCCCGCAGTACGACACGAAGTGGGACTTCGCGAAGAACAAGACGTCGCTGCCGCCGGGGCTGACCGCACCGGACGCCAAGACGCTGCGGTTCGAGTTCGCCAAGCCCCGCTGTGACCTGCCGTTCGCGGTCTCGCTGCCGACGACCGCGCCGCTGCGGCCGGACCAGGACACCGGGGTCAACCTGGACCAGCGGCCGTTCTCCTCCGGGCCGTACAAGATCGCCAAGAACCAGGCCGGCGTGCAGCTCACCCTGGACCGCAACCCGCACTGGGACGCCGCCACCGACCCGGTCCGCCACCAGTACCCGGACCAGTTCGTCTGGACCTTCGGGCCGACCGCCGACGCGGCCGTCAACCGGATGATCGCCGACAACGGCGCCGACCAGAGCGCGCTGGCCTGGAACTACGTGCCCGCCTCGCTGGTCGCCCGGGTCGCCCAGGACCAGGCGCTCAAGGCACGGAGCATCCTGTCCCCGACGCCGAGCGCCAACCAGTTGGTGATCAACAACCAGCGGGTCACCGACCTCGCGATCCGGCGGGCGCTCAACTACGCCATCGACCGGGACGGCCTGGTCAAGGCGCTCGGCGGGCAGACCGTCGCCCAGCCGATGACCACCCTGATGCCGCCGTCCACCATCGGCTACCAGGCGTACGACGCCTATCCGGCCGGCGCCAACGGCGACATCGACAAGGCCAAGGAACTGCTCGGCGGGAAGACCCCGGAGCTGGTCCTCGGTGTCGCCGACAACACCACCGAGCAGCAGATGGGCACCCAGCTCAAGGGCAACCTGGAGCGCGCCGGCTTCAAGATCACTCTGCGGAACATCCCGGACGACGCGAAGCTCGACGAGATCAAGAAGAAGAACAACCCGTGGGACCTCTACATCGGCAACTGGGCCGCCGACTGGCCCAGCGGCGCGTCGATCCTGCCGGTGCTCTACGACGGCCGCACCATCAAGGCCGAGGGCAACAGCAACCAGGCGTACTTCAACGACCCGGCGGTCAGCGCCGAGATCGACCGGATCCAGGCCATGCCCCCGGCCGACCAGGGGCCCGAGTGGGGCAAGCTCGACCAGCGGATCATGAAGGAGTACGCCCCGGTGGTGCCGCTCTTCGTGGACGTGGCCTACACGGTGCACGGGTCCAAGGCCGGCGGGGTCTTCATCTCCAGCGTCTTCGGCTACCCCTCCTTCGTCAACGCCCACGTCACGCGGTGACCCTGTACTGAGCCGGACGAGGGCTCGCTCCCGGTCCTGGCGGGGAGCGAGCCCACCGGTTCTCACCGATGCGCGTCGATGACGCTGCGCGTGCTCGTCTCCCCATACGTACGACTCGTACGAGTTGTACAATTGCCGGCATGAGCGAGCCCGCCGCCGAACTTCCGATCTCCGACGCCCGCGACAGCCTTGCGGACGTCGTCTCCCGCGCCCACTACGCCGGGCGGATCACCTACGTCACCCGGCGTGGGCAGCGGCTGGCCGCCATCGTCCCCGCCGAACTCGCCGAAGCGATCGAACGCGCTGAGGATGCCGCTGATGTCGCTGCCGCCCGCGAAGCCCTGGCTCGCATCGACGACGGCGACACCCCGATTCCGCTGACCGAGCTGCGGGGCGAGTTGGGCCTGTGACCACCCCGACCTACACCGTCCACATCGAGCGCGCCGCCGCCAAGCTGCTGCGCAAGCTCGACCGCCCCGTGCAGGCACGCCTCGTCGCCGCCATCGCCGCCCTGGCCTCCCAGCCGCGCCCAGCCGAAGTCAAGGCGCTCGCTGGCTACCCCGGGCTGCTCCGCATCCGCGTCGGCAACCATCGCATCGTCTACACCGTCCGTGACCAGGAGTTGATCGTCCTCGTGGTCCACCTCGGCCACCGCAGCGACGTCTACGACACCCTCTGACGACGGAACGGCCCCCGTGGGGGCCGTTCCTGTGGCGCGCAGCCAACCGTCGAGTGCACCCGGATGCGGCGATGCCGCATTCTGGCGCTGCTCAGGTGTCACGCAGTGAGGACACCTTGTTGGCCGCGGCGGCAATCACGTTGTTGTGGCCGACGTAGGGATCGGACTCCCACCTGGTCCCGGAGAATCCGATGCCGTCGAAGAGTTCCCAGGTGTGTCCGCTTCGATTCCAGATGCTCTCGATGTTGTTGTTCATCCCGGTCGGACCCGAGCTGTCCCCCAGGTTGCCGTCACCGGTCGAGAAATACGCAATGGCACCCGACCCATTCGTGCCGGTGAACACGCACATCTTGAAGTCCGGGCAGCGATTGTACCCCGTCGCGGCGAATGCGGGTGATGCCGCGGTAACGACCATCGCCGCCCCGATCGATGCGGAGACGAGCAGGCTCTTGATTCGCATAGGACTCCTCTTGAGCGTGGTGGGACTTGTGTACCCGTCAATTGGACACTATCAGGGTCGGGTTTGGCAGAACAGTCCGGCGACGGCGACCTGCGGCCAGTTCTGCGGCATTCGTTTGGTACTCGGAAGGCGCGCAACTGCAATGACCTGGCGTTGATCGCCGATATTGACCGGCGGAATCCGCATCGAAGTTTGGTGGTACCAGCGCAGCGCGTGAGCGCGACACATCACCAGTAATCGTCCGGCCGTTACGTTGGCGTGTCCGCTCGGTACACTCTCCGTAGTGGTAGGCTCTGACGGGCCGGTGATGGTGTGATGAGCGTCGATTCCCTGCCGATTGTTCGTCGGCAGACAAATCTGTGGAAACCGCAACAGCAGTCCTGCGCCGGCTGACTGGCAGATTGGGCGGCCCGGGCGGTGCCGGATCGGCGGTGGCGTGGTGGGCGGTGACTCGCTGCCGATCGGCCGGCGGGTGGCGTACCTGCGGGTGCGACGGAAGCTGTCGCAGCAGTCGTTCGCCGACCGGTTGGGCAAGTCGAAGAGCTGGGTGGACAAGGTCGAGCGCGGAGTCCGCCCCCTGGAACGGATGTCGACCATCCGGGACGTCGCGGCGGCGCTGCGGGTGGACACCGCGACGCTGCTCGGTCGGGACGTCCGACCCGCCGAAGTGGCCGAGCGCGACGCGGGCGTCGCCCAGATCAGCGCGGCGCTGTCGACGTACGAGATGGTTCTTGGTCGGGCGACGGCGGGCCGGAAGGTGCTGCCGGCGGATCGGCTGGCGCGGGCGCTGGGGCATGCGTGGACGACGTACCAGCAGGCCCGGTATCCGCGCCTGGTGGAGCTGTTGCCGGGGTTGTTGACCGAGGTGCATCGTGCCCACGTGCGGGACCCGGAGGCGGGTCGGGCGGCGGTGGTGCAGGCGTACCGGGTGACGGCGGCGCTGCTGGTGAAGCGGGACGAGGGGAGTCTTGCCTGGTTGGCCGCCGATCGGGCGATGTCTGCCGCCGTCGGTGACCGGATGTTCCTGGCGGGCGCGGCGGTGCAGCTCGGTCAGGTGTTGCGGGCGGCGGCGCGGGCACGGTCGGTGATGCTGGCCGCCGCCTACCAGATCGCCCCGACCGATCCCGACGGTGGTACGCCGCAGGAGTGGTCGCTGTGCGGGTCGTTGCTGGTGCAGGCCGCGCTGATCGCGGCGCGGGCGGGTGACGACCGGGCGGCCGGTGACCTGTTGGACGAGGCCGCCGAGATGGCTGCCCGGGTGGGCGACGGTCACGACCACCACCGGACCGGGTTCGGGCCGGCAGCAGTCGAGGCGGGGCGGGTCACCGCCGCCGTGGAGCTGGGCGACGGTCCGCAGGCGGTCGCCCGGCACGAGGAGGTGATCGGGTGGGACGGCTGGCGGTGGCTGCCGATCGAACACCGCGCGGCGCACCTGGTCGACGCGGCGCGCGGGTACCTGCTGGCCGGGCGATCCGGTCAGCGCGGTCCGGGTGCTGATCCGCGTCGACAGCATCGCGCCCGCCGAGGTCCGGCACCGCCCGGCGGTACGGGAGTTGGTCGCTCGGCTCGCCCGCGATCCGCACGCCCCCACCACGATCACCCCGCTCGCCGTCAGCCTCGGACTGCTCTGACGACGGCCGTCCCTGCCCGCCGGGTGGAACACCGCTGACCGGGGGCGCCCGGCCGGCTTGATCCACTCCGTGGGGTCGATGTTGCGGTGTCCGAGCGACGGGACACCGCTACTTCGGCGACATTGAGTTGATCAAGCCGGCCGGGTCGATCGAGAACCCTTCTCGGACTCAGCAGGACGACCGGATGTCGAGGGTGACCGGGACGCTCTGCGTGACGGTGCCGTCCGTGGCCTGGAGTTGGGGGACGTAGTGGCCGAGCGGCGCACCGTGCAGCCGGAACGCGGCCAGGATCTGCACGACGTGGCCGTCCCCGGACCCGGGCGGGGTGCTCTGCGGGCTGTACACCTCGGTGCCGGCGGGCATCCCGGTGTAGCTGGCGGTGATCGTCGACGACCACGTCCCGTCGAGGACGACGAAGTAGTACAGGGCGCGGGGGTCGTCGGGGGTGGCGCAGATCCGCTGCGGCAGGTCGACGAGCGTCCAGGCCGAGGTGGTGCCGGTGGCCGGCGCTGCCGATACCGGCGTGCCGCCGACGAGGGCGAGCAGCATCGTCGCCAGTACGGGGGCGGTGACCCGTCGGGCGGTACGGGAGAACTTCACCATCGACTCCTTACTCTCCGGCACGACTCAGTCACCGGCCACACTGGCAGGTCGATTTCAGAGGTCTCTGAGAAGTCAGAGGTCTCTGAGAAGACGGTCGGAAAGTCGACCGCCGTAGCTCGCCGGTCCGCCCCGGAGACCTGGCCGGTACACCTCGCACGGGGCCCACGTGGCGTGGACCAGGGGCGGGGCCAGGTCAGCACGAGGGGTCTGGGATCTGGATGAGCCACGCATCCGCCCCGACCGCAGCTACTTCGGCTGCTCGTTCGTCTGCGACGACGACAGCTTCCCGGCGCACGGGGCCGTCATGTGGCAGTGGACGCTCGGGCGGATCGTCACCGCCGTGGTCGGTGCGGGCCTGGAGATCCGGCAGCTCGACGAGTACGCGGAGCCGTTCTGGCGGATGGGTGACATCGACGCGGCGGCCTTCCGTGGTCGCCTGCCGAACGCGTTCACCCTGGTGGCCCGCCGCCCCGCCGGGCGGTGAGCCGGCCACCCGCGCCGACCGGCCCGGCGCAAACGACCGGCAGTCCCGCGCCGACCGGCCCCGAGGCGTCGACCGGCAGGCCCGCAGCTCCCGGCCCGACCGCGTCGACCGGCAGGCCCGCAGCTCCCGGCAGGCCCGCGCCGGCCCGCAGGCCGCCACGGCTCAGCCCAGGTGGGTACGGAGGAAGTCGAGTTCCAGGCGGAGCAGGCGTTCGGACAGCCCCCCGGCCGCCATGTGGGTGGCCCCGGTCAGCGGCAGCACCGCGTGTGGCCGGCCGGTCGACAGCAGCGCCGCCGACAGCCGCAGAGTGTGCGCGGCCACCACGTTGTCGTCGACCATCCCGTGCACCAGCAGCAGCGGGCGGGTCGGCTCCCCGGGATAGAGCGGCTCCGCCGCCAGCTCCACCAGCGAGTGGTGGCCGTACACGTCGATGCCGTCGTCGGGCAGGCCCAGGTAACGCTCGGTATAAGCGGTGTCGTACAACGCCCAGTCGGTGACCGGGGCGCCGGCGATGCCGCACCGGAACAGCTCCGGGTGGCGCAACACCGCCAGGCCGGCCAGCCAGCCGCCGAACGACCAGCCCCGGATCGCCACCCGGTCCAGGTCCAGGTCGGGGTGTTTGCCGGCGAGCGCGGTCAGCGCGTCCACCTGGTCGGTCAGGATCACGTCGGCCACCCGCCGGTGGATCGCCTTCTCGAACGAGGGCGCGATGCCCGGCGTACCCCGGTTGTCGATGGTGACCACGGCGAACCCGCAGTCGGCCCACCACTGCCGTTCCAGCCAGGCCGACCGGGCGGCCACCACCTCCTGGTGGCCGGGGCCGCCGTAGATGTCCAGCAGCACCGGCAGCCGGGTGCCCTTGACGTGCTCGGTCGGGTACAGCACCGCCGACGGTAACCGGCGGTCGGTCACCCGGACCAGCATCGGCCGGGGTGCCGACGACGGGGTCGCCGCCAGCGACCGCAGCCGGGCCACCTCCCGGTCGCCGCGCCACACCGACCAGCTCGTCCCGGCCTCGTCCAGCGAGGCGGTGCCGACCACCAGGGTGTCCCCGCCGACCGCCGCCGTGTGCCAGCCCGGGGCGCTGCTCATCCGGCGGGCGTCCACCCCACCACCGATCACGGTACGGACCCGGTAGAGGTGCCGTTGGCTCGGTTCGCCCTCGCTCGCCTCCACCAGCAGGTCGGCCGGCCCGGGACCGGTGGGCAGCCGGCCCACCACCCGCCGCACGTACAGCGAGGGTGGGGTGAGCAGGGTGCCGTCGGCGAACAGGCAGCGGGCGTCGTACCCGTCGTGGGCCAGCTCGCCGCCGACCAGCACCCGGCCGTCCGGCAGGTGCGCCGGGGTGCCCGGGATCGGCTCCACCCAGCGCGGGTCGGCCAACTCGGCGTGCACCTGGGTCTCGCCGGTACGCGGGTCCACCGCCAGCACCAGGCCGTGCTGCTGCGACCGGCGCAGCACGGTGATCAGCGGGTTGCCGTCGGCCCAGTCGACCGACGCCAGGTACGGGTAGGTCTCCCGGTCCCAGTGCACGTCCACCCAGCCGTCGTCCAGGTCGAGCAGGTGCAGGCTGACCTCCGCGTTCGGCCCACCCGCCCGGGGGTACGCGACGGTGGTCGGCGGGGTCGCCGGGTCCGCCGGGTCGTGCAGGTGCCAGCGGGGCAGCCGGGAATCGTCGACCCGGGCGGCGAGCACCATCCGCCCGTCCGGGGCCCACCAGTAGCCCCGGAACCGGCCGAACTCCTCCGCCGCGACATGCTCGGCGAGACCCCAGGTCACCCCGCCGTCCTCGCCGGCCAGCACGGTGTCGGTGCCGTCCGGGGCGACCACCCGCAACTCGCCCCGGCGTACCCCGTCGGCGGTGTCGGTGACATAGGCCACCCGCTGACCGGTCGGGTCGGGGCGCGGGTCGATCACCGGGCCGACGGTGGTCACCTCGATCACGTCGCGGTGCACCAGGTCGGCCCGGAACAGCCGGCCCGCCAGCGCGAACACCGCCACCCGGCCCGCCCCGTCCAGGGCGTACGAGCCGATGCCGGCGGTGCTGAGCCGGCGTCGTTCGCGCAGCGCCCGCTCACCCGGGGCCAACACCACCGGATCGGCGTCGTCGCCGAGCAGCACGGCCGGGTCGGCGATCAGGCGTTCCTCGGCGGAGGCGGTCTCCAGCGCCCAGAGCGCGTCGGCCGGGTCCTGCGGGCCACCCGAGCGGAGAAAGACCACCCGGGAACCGTCGTCGGTCACGGACACGGCACGCGGCGCCCCATGGCTGAACCGACGGGTACGGGCGGCCAGCTCGGGAAAGTCCACAACCCGGATCGTAGAGCGGTGCCGGGCGTGATGTGGCCGACCTGCGTGGACGCGTCCGCCCCGGCGCGGACGGACCGCCGGTTAGAGTGACGGTCGTGACGACGCTGCCCGACCGACGCCTCCTACTGGTCCACGCGCACCCCGACGACGAGTCCATCGGCACCGGGTCGACGATGGCGCACTACGCCGCCGACGGCGCCCACGTCACGCTGGTGACCTGCACCCTCGGCGAGGAAGGCGAGATCCACCTGCCGGAGCTGGCGCAGCTCGCCGCCGCCGAGGCCGACCAGCTCGGCGGCTTCCGGATTGGCGAACTGGCCGCCGCCTGCGCCGCGCTCGGCGTCACCGACCACCGGTTCCTCGGCGGCGCGGGCCGCTACCGGGACTCGGGCATGATGGGGATGGTCACCAACGAGCACCCCCGGGCGTTCTGGGCGGCCGACCTCGACGAGGCGGCCGGTCAGCTGCTGGAGGTCATCCGGGAGGTCCGCCCACAGGTCGTCGTCACGTACGACCCGAACGGCTTCTACGGGCACCCGGACCACATCCAGGCACACCGGGTGACGATGCGGGCCCACGAGCTGGCCGACGCGGAGGGCATCGCCCCGGACAAGGTCTACTGGACGGCGCTGCCGCGCAGCGTCCTGGACGCCGGCATGAGCCACTTCACCGAGTCGTCGGACAACCCGTTCGCGGGCATCGAGAGCGTCGACGACCTGCCCTTCGGCACCCCGGACGACCAGATCGCCGCCCGGATCGACGCCACCGAGCAGCACGCCGCCAAGGAGGCGGCGATGCGGGCGCACGGCACCCAGATCCCGGCCACCTCCTGGTTGTACGCGATCGCCGGCAACTTCGGCGCCGAGTTCATGGGGGTGGAGTACTTCACCCTGGCGGTGGGGGAGAAGGGCCCCGGCACCGGCCGGTACGGCTGGGAGGACGACCTCTTCGCCGGGATCGACGCCGCCGCACCGACCCGGGTCGCCGCGGCGATGGCCGGACCCCGGTGACCCTGCCCGCCACGCCGATGCCGGTCGTCGAGGAGGAGGTCGCCGCCGTCCCACCGCCACCCGGTCGGACGGCACGCCTGTTCGACGTCGTGCTGCGGGTGGTCGGTGGGCTGGTCGCCGTGGCCGGTGGGGTGCTCACCGCCCTGATCGGCCTGCTGCTGTCCACCGTCCGGGCCGGCGGGCAGTTGATCGGGGTATCGGTGGCGGTCACCATCCTGGGGGCGATCGCGGTGAGCTGGTTCGCGTACGCCACGGTCGGCCGGAAGTGGGCGGTGGCGCTGCCGGCGCTGCCGTGGTTCGTGCTGATGGCGGTGGCGGCGGTCCGTACCGCCGAAGGTGACCTGCTGGTCGCCGGGGACAACTGGGTCGGGCTGGCGATGATCACCGTTGGGGCGATGACCTTCGCGGTGATGGCGTTCCGGCAGATGCTCAGCCCGCAGCCACGCCGCCACGACGGGTGATGACGACGCACCGCCGACGGTGGTAGATATTCCTGCCAGGAGACCCGTCGACGCGGCGGGCGGTACCGCAGGAGGCATGTGATGAGAGATCGGTGGCGGGCTGTCGGCGTACTCGCGGCGGCCCTGTTCGCGGTCAACGCGGTGGCCCGGGTGATCATCAAGCTCGGCTTCGACGGGAACGACACGGCCGCCGACCGGGTCTCGCTGGGCATGTTCATCGTGGTCGGGCTGGTCCTGGCCGGGGTGGTCTTCGCCTGGGGCCGGGTCGTACCGGCCGCCCGGTGGGGGACCGACGTGGCTGCCGCGGTGACCGTGGCGCTGCTGCTGACCGTGCTCGTCGGCCCGTTGCTGGTCGGCAACAACCCGTTCGGCGGGGGCGTGGGGCTCTTCTTCGCCCAGATCTGGCTCTACCTCGCCGCCGCGGCAGCCGGCGTGGCGATCGGCTATCTGGTGCTCATCGCCCTCGGCCGCGACCACCGTTCCCGACAGCTCCAGCGGTACGCGGAGCGCAACGTGGGCAAGCCCCGCCGGGTCGTCCGCCGCTGACCCGACCCACCCACCCGCCCGCGCGCCTGGCCCGCGCGCCTGGCCCGCGCGCTCGCCCGCCACCGCCCCGTCCCGCCGCGTCGGGGCTTGATCAACTCATGGGGGCGCACATAGCGGTATCCGGACCGGTGGGATACCGCAACATCGGCCCACAAGAGTCGATCAAGGCGACCGGGCCGGGCCAGGCCAGGTCGTGGGGTGGGTCAGGTGGGAGGGGCGACGCGGGTCGGGTGGGTCAGGTGGGAGGGGCGACGCGGGTCAGGTAGGTGTGGTGGGTGGTGAAGCCGAGCTTGCGGTAGAGCGACACCGCCTCGGTGTTGCGCTGCTCCACCTGGAGGAAGGCGTGCGTCGCGCCCTCGGCCGCGCCCCAGTCGGCCAGCGCCCGGATAACCCGGGCGGCCAGGCCCTGCCGGCGTGCCGGCGGGGCCACCTCGATCAGGCCGAGCCCCAGCCAGCGGCCCTGCCCGGTGATCGTGCCCCGACCCGTCGCCACCAGCACGCCGTCGGCGTACACCTGGGCGAAGCGGACCTGGGACACGGCGGTCAGGATGTGTCGGGCGGAGTCCGGCAGGCCGCCCTTGCGGCCGGCGGCGACCGCGAGCCACTCCTCGGACGGTGCGACGGCGAGGACGACCGCCGGACCGCCGGCCGGGCCGTGTCGGCCCGCGTCGTGCGTCTGGGCAGCCGGACGGCCGGTAGGGCCCTGCCGGCCCGCGTCGTGCGTCTGGGCAGCCGGACGGCCGGCCGGGCCGTGTCGGCCCGCATCACGGATCTCGGGCGGCGGGTCGCCGGCTGAACCGGCCCGGCCCGGCCGGGGGGCTCGGTCCGCCGGCCCGGGGGGCGGCGCCGCCGCTCGCAGGGTGGTCAGCGGGACGGTCTGGACCAGGGTGAGCGGCCGGGCGGTCCAGCCCCGGGCGTCCAGTTCGGCGCCGACCGGCACGGCCAGCGGCAGCGGCGTGTTGACCATGGCGGGTTGACCGCGTCCGGCGTACCAGCGTTCGATCGCGTCCACGGCTGCCGGCAGCGGGCGGTCCGGGTCGCCGACCGGCAGCGCCGAGTTGGCCCGTCCGGTCCAGCCGTCGGCGGAACGCAGCAGCCAGTCGCCGAGCCGACCGCGGACCGGCGCGGGCCACGCCTCGTCGGCGGCGAGTTCCAGTTCGACCACGGCGGAGGCGGTGGGCCGGCGGGTGGGGGGCACCCGCTTGGCCCGGTGCACCTCGGCCACCGGCACCCGGACCCGGCCCTGGGCGGTGGCGATGGTGAGATGGGTCTCGCTCAGCTCGACCAGCTCGCCGAGGGCGTCCGAAAAGAGGGGCCGGCCCTCGCGAATCCCCACAATGCGGCGAACCACGATCCGGTGTCCCACATCCTGCTGTCGGAGCACGATCGACCTCCTCCCCGGCGAGATACTAGGCTCTTAGCGTCGCGGGTGATCGCGACGAGTCTTTCGGAGGAGAAGACCGGTGACCTACATCATCGCCGAGCCGTGCGTGGATGTGCTCGACAAGGCATGCATCGAGGAATGCCCGGTCGACTGCATTTACGAGGGCAACCGGATGCTCTACATCCACCCCGACGAGTGCGTCGACTGTGGTGCCTGTGAGCCGGTCTGCCCGGTGGAGGCCATCTTCTACGAGGACGACGTCCCGGAGCAGTGGAAGGACTACACCGGGGCCAACTACGAGTTCTTCGAGGACCTGGGCTCGCCGGGTGGGGCGTCGAAGATCGGCAAGGTGGAGAAGGACGCGACGTTCGTCGCCGGCCAGCCGCCGCGCGGCGAGGGCCACTGAACCGGCCGGCAGCCGTGACACCGGGGTCGCCGGCCGGGCCGGACGTGGTGCCGGCCGGGTCGGCGACCGTGTCGGCCGGGCCGGCACCGGGGTCGCCGGCCGGGCTCGCACCGGCGCCGACCCGGCCGGTGCCGGTGTCGGCCCGGTTGCCCGAGTTCACCTGGGACACGCTGGACGCCGCGGCCACCCTGGCCGCGGCGCACCCGGACGGCCTGATCAACCTCTCCATGGGCACGCCGGTCGACCCGGTGCCCCCGGTGATCCGGCAGGCGCTGGCGGACGCCGCCGACGCGCCGGGCTACCCGCTGACTGCGGGCACCCCGGCGTTGCGCGACGCCATCGCCGGCTGGGTGGCCCGCGCCTGCGGTGCCGGTGTCGACGGGCTCGGGGTGCTGCCGACGATCGGTTCCAAGGAACTGGTCGCCTGGCTGCCCACCCTGCTCGGGATCGGCCCCGGCGACGTGGTCGTGGTGCCTTCGGTCGCCTATCCGACATATGAGGACGGGGCCCGGCTGGCCGGTGCCACCACCGTCCGCGCCGACTCGCTGACCGCCGTCGGCCCCACCTCCCGGGTACGCCTGGTCTGGGTCAACTCGCCCGGCAACCCGACCGGTCGGGTGCTGCCCGCAGCCCACCTGCGCAAGGTGGTCGACTGGGCCCGGGAGCGCGGTGCCGTGGTGGCCAGCGACGAGTGCTACCTGCCGCTGGGCTGGACGGCCGACGCCGCGCCGGTGTCGGTGCTCGCGCCGGAGGTCTGCGGCGGGTCGTACGACTCCGTGCTGGCGGTGCACTCGCTGTCCAAGCGGTCCAACCTGGCCGGCTACCGGGCCGGGTTCGTCGCCGGCGACCCGGCGCTCGTCGCCGAGTTGCTGAAGATCCGCAAGCACGCCGGCATGATCGTTCCGGCGCCGGTGCAGGCTGCGATGGTGGCCGCGCTCGGTGACCAGGCACACGCCGACGCGCAGCGGGAACGCTACCGGGCCCGGCGGGAGACGCTGCTCGCCGCGTTCACCGGAGCGGGTTTCCGGGTGGACCACTCCGAGGCGGGCCTCTATCTCTGGCTCACCCGCGACGAGGACTGCTGGGACACCGTCGACTGGCTGGCCCGGCGGGGCATCCTGGTCGCCGCCGGGGCCTTCTACGGCCCGGCCGGGCAGCGGCACGTCCGGGTGGCGTTGACCGGGTCGGACGCGCACGTCGCGGCGGTCGCCCAGCGGCTCGCCCAGCCGTAGGGGCGGGTGCGGTGGGTGACGAGGTGGGCCGGCCCCGGGTCGCCGTGGTCGGCACCGGCCTGATCGGCGGTTCGATCCTGCTGCGGCTGCACGAGGCCGGTGTGCCGGTGGCCGGTTGGGACCCGGACCCGGTCACCCGGGCCGAGGGCCGTCGCCGGGGCTTCACCTTTCCCGACGAGCTGGCCGACGCGGTCCAGGGCCGGGACGTGGTGTTCCTCGGTGGCCCGCTGCCGAGCCTGCCGCAGACCCTGCTCACCGTGGCCGGGCTGACCGACGACCGGTGTGTCGTCACCGACGTGGGCAGCACCAAGGCGGCCGTCGCCGAGTTCGCCGGGGCGCACGGGCTGACCGGCCGGTTCGTCCCCGGCCACCCGATGGCCGGTACCGAACGGGCCGGGTTGACGGCCGCGCTGGCCGGGCTGTTCGTCGACGCGGCCTGGGTGCTCTGCCCGAGCGCCGACGGGTTGGTGCCGTTCCGGTCACTGGTCGGGCTGATCGTCGACGTCTTCGCCGCGCACGTCGTACCGATGTCGCCGGGGGTGCACGACTCCGTCGTGGCGCTCTCCTCGCACGTGCCGCACCTGCTGGCCGGCAGTCTGGCCGGGGCCGCCGCCGACTCGGCGGTGCGGGACGCGGTGGTCAGGCTCGCGGCGGGCAGCTTCCGCGACGGCACCCGGGTCGCGACGACCCCGGCCCGGCGCACCGCCGACATGCTGCTGGCCAACCGGGAGCAGGTGCTCCGGCAACTGGCCGAGGTGCGGGCCGCGCTCGACGGGCTGACCGAGGCGGTCCGCGCCGACGACCTGCCCGCGCTGGTGGCCCGGTACGAGCGGGCCCGGACGGTACGGCTGCCGTCGGACCACACCCGACCCGTCCGCCGGCGGTTCGACCTCGTCGGGGACCCCGCCGAGGAGTTGGCGTTCGTCCGGTCGGTCGGCGAGTCCGGTGGGCACCTCACCGGCTGCACGGTGACGGGGGAGACGGTGACGTACACCGGGCTGCGGCCCGCCGACGCCCCGGCCTGACCGCACGGAAACCGGCGGCGGGTGGGCTGCGCCGTTAGGGTGGGTGCGTGGTGGACGGACCGGTGGTGGCGGTACGCGGTGAGGCGTACCGGGAGGTGGCACCCGAGCTGGCCCGGTTCGAGGTGACCGCGACGGCCCGGGAACGGGACCGTCAGCTCGCCCTGACCCGGCTCGCCGAGCGGGCCGCCGCCGTCCGGGTGGTGCTCGACGAACACGAACCGGCGGTGGACCGCCGGGAGGCCGGTGAGCTGCGGGTGCGACCCGAGACGAACCGGTCCGGTGAGCGGGTCGTCGGCTACCTCGGCAGCGTCTCCACCACGGTCACCGTCACCGACTTCGGCTCCCTCGCCGAGCTGATGCTGCGGCTGGCCGAGCTGGACCACGTCGAGGTGGCCGGCCCCTGGTGGTCGCTGCGCCCGGACAGCCCGGCCCACCGGGAGGCCCGGCACGAGGCGATCGCCGACGCGCTGCGCCGGGCCCGGGAGTATGCCGAGGCGCTCGGTGCCCGGGTGACCGCGCTACTGGAGTTGGCCGACACCGACGAGGGGTTCGCCGGGGGTGGGGCGATGTACGCCCGCCAGGACCGAATGGCCGGTTCGCCGGAGCTGGAACTCGACCCCCGGCCGCAGTCGGTGCACGCCGTGGTGCGGGCCCGGTTCACCATCAGCGAGCCGGTCCTGACCTGATGCCCGAGGCGCGTCCGTTCTCCCTCGACGACCTGGTGGCCCGGGCCCGGTCGCTGGCCGACGCCGGCCCCCGGCAGTTGCTGGGCATCGCCGGTGCGCCCGGTGCGGGCAAGTCCACCCTGGCCGAGCGGATCGTCGCGGCGGTCGGCCCGACCGCCCGGCTGGTGCCGATGGACGGATTCCACCTCGCCCAGGCGGAGCTGGCCCGGCTGGGCCGGGCCGACCGCAAGGGCGCGGTCGACACCTTCGACGCCAACGGGTACGTGTCGTTGCTGCGCCGGTTGCGCCGGTTGGAGCCGACCGCCGTCTACGCGCCGCTGTTCCGCCGGGATCTGGAGGAGCCGGTGGCCGGGGCGGTGGAGGTGCCGCCCTCGGTCCGGTTGGTGGTGACCGAGGGCAACTACCTGCTGCTCGACGATCCCCCCTGGGACGAGGTGCGGCAACTGCTGCACGAGGCGTGGTTCCTCGATCTGGACGCCGGGCTGCGGCTGCGCCGGTTGGTGGCGCGGCACCTGGCGTACGGGCGGTCGCCGGAGGCGGCGCAGGCCTGGGCGTACGGCAGCGACGAGGCGAACGCCGCGCTGGTGGCGGGCACCGCCGACCGGGCCGACCTGGTGATCCGGTCAACCGACCCGGGGTGACGGGACGCCACGCCGCAGCAGCCGGGCCACCACGGCCCGCTCCCGGTGGAACTCCAGCGCGTCCGGGTAGCCGCTGTGGTTGCGGATCGGCGGGTCGGCGACCTCACCCCCACTGGGGTGCAGCGCCTCCGGGTCGGTCACCGGCACGTCCCGTTCCCCGGCGCTGACCCGCCAGCCGAGGGGGTCGGTGTCGCGCCAGAAGTTGGTCCACGCGACGTGGCCGGAGGGCCAGGTCAGGTTGTCGGCGAGCACCCGGAGCCGGTCCGGTCCGAAGTAGGCGGGGAAGACCCGTCCGTAGAGCCGGGTGAGCTGGCAGCCGTACGACAGGAACCAGATCCGCCGCCGCCATCGGGCCGGGAGCTGGAGCAGCGTCGCCGCGCAGATCACCGTGCCCTGGCTGTGTCCGGAGAGGATCACCCCGTCCATCCGGCGTGGGTCCTGCTCGCTCAGCGCCAGGATTCCGGCGACCCGGGTCTGCAACTCGGGTACGGCCCGTTCCGCATAGCTGGGCGGGGCGAGCGGGTGCGCGGCGCGCGGCCAGAAGGTGCCGATGTCCCAGAGCACCCCGACGCTGCGCCGGACGGTGTCGTTGCGGTAGACGAGCAGGCCCAGGCCGGCGACCACCAGGGGGAGCCAGCCCAGCATGGTGTCGCCGAGGTCGGCGGCGGCGCGTACCAGACCCGCCCAGCCCGACGCGCCGGCCGGTGCGGGGCGGGTACGGGTGAGCGCGGCCACGCAGGAGAAGGCCACCAGCACCGCCGCGACGGCGGCGTAGTAGCCGATCAGCCGTACCGCGTGTTCGCCGACCAGGCGGTGCAGCGCGCGGAAGGTGCTGACGTCCCGGCAGCGGCGCAGGTCGTGCGCGGAGAGGTCCCGCCGGCCGGCGGTGAGCCGGGTGTACTCGGCGCGACGCAGCCCGCCGAAGATCATTGCGGCGCGGATCAGCGTGCCGAGCAGGGCAGCGGTGGCGACGGTGAAGGCCAGGCCGGCCCAGATCACCGGCAACGGCGGCGCGATCGGGGAGAATCCGCTGGGTGAGGCGGGACCGTCGAGCCGGTCGGCGATCCAGTAGAGCAGGCCGGCACAGTAGGCGATGGCCATCATCCAGCCGAAACCGGCGATCACCGCCGCCCCCCGGCCGCCCCAGGCCACGTCGGTGTATGTGCCGAGCGGTTGCTGGTCGTCGTTGCTGCCGGTGCGCGGCAGCAGCAACCCGATCGAGGCGATCGCGATGGCCGGTGCGGCGAGCATCCAGATCAGCAGCCCGTCGGGGGCGGTGGGGAGGCCGGGCAGCCAGCCGTCGCGCCAGGCCATCCCGAGGGGCAGCAGCACGCCGACCGCGCCGGGGAGGAGCAGGGCGCGTCGTCCCGACCGGGCGACCGTGCCGATGGCGATCAGCAGCAGCACCTGGTAGGTGGCGAGCCAGGCGACGAGACCGTCGTAGCCGGGCAGGGAGTGGTCGGTGAGGCAGCCGGCGAGGCCCGGGTCACGGACGCACCCGGCCGGCGGACGCCACTGCGCCAGCGGGGTGCCGGCGGGGCCGTCCGGCAGTAGCAGGAGGGTGAAGGTACCGGCCAGGGCCAGGCCGGTGAGCACGCCGACGGCGAGGCTCCACCGGCCGAGCGGGGTGGCCCCGCTGCGCCGGGTCAGCCAGGGCCGGCCCACCGCCACCATCGCGATCGCCACCACCACGACCAGGGCGGTGACGGTCGGGGCGGCGATCACGGCCCGTACGCCCCGGGCCGGGTCCATCACCAGCACCGCGCCGACGGGTACCGCGGCGGCGAGCGCCGCGCCGACGCACAGGTGCAGGACGGCGGCGCGGCGCAGTTGGCCCTCCCCGCTCCAGAAGGTGGGGTCCTGCAACGGGTTGGCCAGGCCGGGCCCGGCAGCGGCGGGTTGTTCCCCGTCGTCCGCCAGCGGGGGGCGGGGGTCGGCGGGCATCTCGGCCTCGTACTGGTAGGTGCGCCAGGCGACGACGCCGAGCAGCAGCAGCATGGACAACGGCACCAGCAGGCCGGCGGCGAGCGCGTGGGCGTCCGTGCGCCACCAGCCCCGGCCGAGGAACTCCCACGAGCCGGGTAGTTGCCGCAGGCACTCCTGATCGATGCACTGCCAGGCGATCAGGTCGACCCCGACGCCGGCGGCGGCGAGCACCAGGGTGCCGGTGAGGCTCAGGCAGAACAGCCGGATCAGCCAGGCGGCGATGCCGGAGCGGCTGCCCCAGCGTTCGGTGTCCGGGTCGGGCGGGATGCCGGGGCGGGCGTACAGGGCGACGTTGGCGAGGGTGAACGGCAGCAGCAGCGTCCACAGGGCCCGCTCGACGTCGCGCGCGGTCCGCGCCCCCGACGTCAACTGCCCCCAGCTGTACGCCTCGACGACGACGGGGTCGTCCGCGGCGGAGTCGCTGGCGCGGTAGAAGCCGGTGACGTCGCCGCCGGAGACGAGCCGGGGTGGCGGACCGCCGCCGGTCGGGTCGGTGGGTAGGCCGAGGATCTGGTCGGGCGGGGTGTTGGACACGCCGTGCACCCGGAGTTCGAGTACCCGCTCGGCCATCGGTGCTCCCTGGTGACGTCGTCACTACCCAGAGTGCATCGGATTTCGTGATTCGCCCACCGATCTGACTGACGTTTTCGCAGCTCAAGCTGTTATGGCAGGGTGCGGATCACTCGTGCGGGGTTACCCACGGCGACCACGTTGGGTGGTAGGTCGCGGGTCACCACCGCGCCGGCCCCGACCACCGTGTTCTCCCCGACGGTCACTCCGGCGAGGACGATCACCCCACCGCCGAGCCAGGCGTTGTCGCCGATGGTGATCGGCTGGGCGGTCTCCCACCTGGCCCGGCGTGGCTCCGCCTCGACGGGGTGGGTGGCGGTGAGCAGTTGCACGTTCGGTCCGATCTGGACGTCGGTGCCGATGGTGATCCGGGCGACGTCGAGCAGGACCGCGTTGAAGTTGACGAAGCTGCGGGCTCCGAGGTGCGTCTGCCAGCCGTAGTCGCAGTGCAGTGGTGGGCGTACCCAGGCGTCCTCGCCAACAGTGCCGAGCAGGTCGCGCAGGGCGGCGAGCCGGCCCTGCGGGTCGTCGGCGGGGCTGCGGTTGAAGCGTTCGGTGAGCTGCGCCGCGCGGTCCAGGTCGGCGTTGATCTCGGGATCGTTCGCGATGTACGGCTCGCCGGCGAGCATGCGTTCCCTCATGGACGTCACCAGGTGATGGTCGCCGATCGGGCGTCCCGACGCCGGGAACCGGGTCGGCCGTGTCTCAGCAATGTGTCCGGACGGTCATCATTCGGCCTTCTCTTTGCATACCGAGTATGTAATTCTGGGCGTCGATGTGACTCCAGTCATGAAGACGCTCCAGAAGGAGGATCCGTTGCACGGAAGCAGAAGAACCGCGGCCGGTGGGCTGGTGCTCGCCCTGGCCCTCGGCCTGCCGGCGACGAGCGCGGGTGCCGCGCCCGCCGCCCAGTCCACGCCCCGGCCCGCCGCGCCGGCCGTGGGCGCCACCACGGTCACCCTGATCACCGGGGACCAGGTCACCGTCACCCGCACCGGTGGCACCGCCGTGCGCCCCGGCGCCGGCCGTCAGCACCAGCAGTTCCTGGTACGCCGCGAACGCGGTCACCTCTCCGTGGTGCCCCGCGACGCGCTGCCGCTGCTCCGCTCGGGCCAGGTCGACCGGCGGCTGTTCGACGTCACCGGCCTGATCGCCGCCCGCTATGACGACGCCCACCGCGACAGTCTGCCGCTGCTGGTGTCGTACCGCTCGGGGCAGGCCCGGCGCGGCGCGGTCGCGTTGCCCGGCACCCGGGTGACCCGCGAGCTGCCGGCGATCCAGGGCGCGGCCCTGAGCGCCGGCAAGTCCTCGGCCGGCGCGGTCTGGTCGACGCTCACCGGCGGTGCCGGCAGTGCCCGACTCGACGCGGCAGGGGGCGTCGAGCGGATCTGGTTGGACGGTCGGCGTGCACTCTCCCTCGACCACAGCGTGCCCCAGATCGGCGCACCCGCCGCCTGGGCGGCCGGCTACACCGGTAAGGGGGTGACCGTCGCGGTGCTGGACACCGGCGTCGACGCCACCCACCCGGACCTGGCCGGCAAGGTGACCGAGGCGCGCAACTTCAGCGACACGCCGGACCAGAAGGACACCGTCGGGCACGGCACCCACGTCGCGTCCACCATCGCCGGCAGCGGTGCCGCCTCCGGCGGGAAGTACAAGGGCGTCGCGCCGGACGCGAAGCTCCTCGACGGCAAGGTCTGCGAGGAGTTCGGCTGCGCCGAGTCGTCGATCCTGGCCGGCATGCAGTGGGCCACGGTCGACAAGAAGGCCGCCGTGGTCAACCTGAGCCTCGGCGGCACGGACACCCCGGAGGTCGACCCGCTGGAGGAGGCCGTCCAGACGCTGACCGCCCAGACCGGCAGCCTCTTCGTCATCGCCGCCGGCAACGACGGCCGGGACGGCTCGGTCGGCTCACCGGGCACCGCGGACGCCGCGCTCACCGTCGGCGCGGTCGACCGGGACGACGAACTGGCCGACTTCTCCAGCCGGGGTCCCCGGGTCGGTGACGACGCGCTCAAGCCCGACATCACCGCCCCCGGCGTCGACATCGTGGCCGCCCGCTCCGTCGACGGCCAGATCGGTGACCCGGTGGGGACGCAGTACGTCGCGCTCTCCGGCACCTCGATGGCCACCCCGCACGTCGCCGGCTCGGTGGCGTTGCTGGCCCAGCAGCACCCCGGCTGGAAGGCCGGGCAGCTCAAGGCGACCCTGATGGCCGCCGCCAAGCCGCACCCCACGCAGACCGCGTACGAGCAGGGCGCCGGCCGGGTGGACCTGACCCGGGCGATCACCGAGCAGGTCACCACCGACCCGGTCAGCGTCTCGTTCGGCCGGGCCCTCTGGCCGCACGGCGACGACGCCCCGATCACCCGGACCGTCGCCTGGCACAACGGTGGGTCGGCCCCGGTCACCCTCGACCTGACCGTCGAGGTGAAGGGGTCGGGCGGGAAGACCGCGCCGGCCGGCATGTTCACCCTCGGCGTCAACCGGATCACCGTCCCGGCCGGCGGCCGGGCCGAGACCACCGTCACCGCCGACACCCGGCTCGGCGTCGACGGCTACTGGACCGGTCGGGTGGTTGCCCGCTCGGGCAGCACCGTGGCGGTCACCCCGCTGGCGGTGCACCGGGAGGTGGAGAGCTACACCGTCACGCTCACCCACCTCGACCGCAGCGGCAAGCCCGGCGGCGACTACTCGACCGCCCTGGTCAACCTCACCGGGGGCGACCTGGTGGACGTCTCCGACTTCGACGGCGTCGCCGAGATCCGGGTCCCCAAGGGCCGGTACGGGCTGAGCAGCGTCTTCTTCGAGCCGGGTCCGGACGAGGAGTCGGGCGGGCTGGCCCTGCTCGCCCAGCCGGAGCTGGTGGTCAACGGCGACACGGCGGTCACCATCGACCTGCGGAAGGCCAAGCCGGTGCGGATGACCGTCCCGCAGGCCGACGCGAAGGTCGCCCTGGTCGACGTCGCCGCCAACTTCCTCACCCCCGACGGCGGCAGCTTCGGCTTCGGCATCGTCTCCTTCGACACCTTCGACGGGCTGTCCACCGGGCAGCTGGGCAAGGCGGTGTCGGCCGAGCAGTTCGTCGCCACCGTCAACAGCCAGTGGGCCGACCGCGAAGCCGAGTACAGCCCGTACCTGTACGCGCTGGCCGAGACCGTACCGGGCAAGCTGCCCAGCGGATTCGTCCGCGACTACCGCCCGCGTGACCTGGCCACGGTGGTGCACAAGTTCCGTGACCCGTACCCGAAGATGGAAGCCGAGCGGCTGGTCTTCCCGAACAACGGCTACAACCTCGGCGGCTGGGCGGTCGTGCTCGCCACCGACCTGCCCGGTCAGCGGGTCGAGCACTACAACACCAGGGGCGTGCGCTGGGAGTCCGAGCTGGACCTCGGCGTCCCCGACCCGGAGGGCTGGCTGGACGTGCAGGCCATCCTCCAGAGCCTGCCCACCGCCTATCCGGCCGGCCGCCGGGTCACCGAGACCTGGGGTGCCGCGCCGCTCGGGCCGTCCCTGCCCGCCCCGCGCTGGCCGCAGGACGGTGTCATCCGGATCGGGGACACCATCGTGGTGAGCGTGGCGCTGCACAGCGACGCGGCCGGGCACCCCGGCGGGTCGTTGAACGACAGCGCCCGTACCGCCCTGTGGCGCAACGGCAAGCTGGTGGAGGAGCTGGAGAACCCGGGGTACGGCGAGTTCACCGTGCCGAAGGGGGCCGCCGACTACCAGCTGACCGTCGGGGCCAAGCGGAACCTCACCGACCTCGGTACCGAGGTGGAGGCGAGCTGGACCTTCCGCTCGGGGCACGTGGCGGGTGACACGCCGAAGCAGCTGCCGCTGTCGGAGATCCGGTTCACCCCGCGGTTGAGCACCGACAACGCCGCGCCGGCCGGGCAGGTCTTCGCCGTACCGGTGCAGGTGCGGCGGCAGGTGGGCGCCGGCACCGCCAAGCTGGCGAAGCTCAGCGTCGACGTGTCGTACGACGGCGGGAAGACCTGGCGGCGGGCGACCGTGGTGAAGGTGCCGGGCCAGGGCACGGTGGCGCTGGTCAACCACCCGGCCGGCGCCGGGTACGTGTCCCTGCGGGCCACCGCCCGGGACACCGACGGCAACACCGCGAGCACCCGGATCATCCAGGCGTACCGCCTGAAGTGACCCGACGTCCGGGCCCGCGACGGTGACGTCGCGGGCCCGGACCGGTGTTGTTCGGGATCGACCGACCGGGCCGGGCCGGGCGGTCGTGGGCGGGCCGGTCGCCCTGCGGCGGGCCGGTTCAGTCGTTGGCGTGCAGGGCGGCGTTCAGCACGATGCCCCGACCGGTGCGCGGCTTCGCCTCCAACGCCCCGGTCACCGAGTTGCGCCAGAACAGCAGCCCGTCGACACCGGACAGCTCACGGGCCTTGACCACCCGGCCGTCCGGCAGGGTGATCTTGGAGGCGGCGGTCAGGTAGCAGCCGGCCTCGACCACGCAGTCGTCGCCGAGCGAGATGCCGACGCCGGCGTTCGCGCCGACCAGGCTCCGCTCACCGATGCGGACCCGGTCGGTGCCGCCACCGGAGAGGGTGCCCATGATCGACGCGCCGCCGCCGATGTCGGAGCCGTCGCCGACCACCACACCCTGCACGATCCGCCCCTCGACCATCGAGGTGCCCAGCGTGCCGGCGTTGAAGTTGACGAAGCCCTCGTGCATCACGGTGGTGCCGGTGGCGAGGTGCGCGCCGAGCCGGACCCGGTCCGCGTCGGCGATCCGCACTCCCGACGGCACCACGTAGTCGGTCATCCGGGGGAACTTGTCGACCCCGTACACGGCCAGGTGGCGGCCGGCGGCCCGCTCGATCACCCGCAGCTCGTCGACCCGCTCCGGCGGGCACGGCCCGGCCGACGTCCAGGCCACGTTCGCCAGTTGGGCGAAGATGCCGTCGAGGTTCAGCTCGTTGGGCCGCACCAGGCGGTGGGAGAGCAGATGCAGCCGCAGGTACGCGTCGGCGGCGTCCTTGATCGGTTCGTCCAGCGCGCCGATCACGGTGACCACCTGCACCGTACGCAGGCCGGGCAGGGCCCGCCCGCCGATCGCGCCGGGTGGCAGGTCGAGCACGTCGGCCTGGTCCTCGCCGGGGACCAGCGGCAGCTCGCCCAGGCCCAGCTTGCCGGTCGGGTACCAGGTGTCGAGCACCTGCTCGGCAGCGGTCACGGTGGCCAGGCCGATACCCCAGGCGGATTGGGACGTCACTGTTCTACCCTCTCGTTCGCGGCTGCGGGGGCGGTGGGCTCACCCCTCGCGCCCACCGTTCAGGACGGTACCGTGCGAACCATGGAGAACCCGCTCACCCCCGAGGTCCTGGCCGATCCGGTGGCGCTGACCCGTGCCCTGGTCGACATCGAGTCCGTCTCCCTCGACGAGAAGGCGATCGCCGACTGCGTCGAGGAGGTGCTGCGCCGGGTGCCGCACCTGAGCACCTTCCGGCACGGCAACACGGTGATGGCGCGGACCGACCTCGGCCGGGCCTCCCGGGTGGTGCTCGCCGGGCACCTGGACACGGTGCCGCTCAACGACAACTTCCCGTCGACCATGCGCGGCGACCTGATGTACGGCTGCGGCACCTCCGACATGAAGTCCGGGGTGGCCTTCGCGCTGCACCTGGCGGTGACCCTGCCCGACCCGCGCTACGACGTGACGTACCTTTTCTACGAGGCCGAGGAGATCGAGTCGCGGTACAACGGGCTCACCCTGGTCGCCGAGGCGCACCCCGAATGGCTCCAGGCCGACTTCGCGGTGCTGCTGGAGCCGACGTACGGCATCGTCGAGGTCGGCTGCCAGGGCACCATGCGGGCGGTCGTCACCCTGCCCGGCGAGCGGGCCCACGCGGCCCGGTCCTGGCTCGGGGTGAACGCCATCCACGGTGCGGGGGAGGTGCTGCGCCGGCTCTCGACGTACGAGGCGCGGCGAGTCACCATCGACGGCTGCGACTTCCGCGAGGGCCTGAACGCGGTACGGATCAGCGGCGGGGTGGCCGGCAACGTCGTTCCCGACCGCTGCGAGATCGAGATCAACTACCGGTACGCCCCGGATCGCGACCCGGCGGCGGCCGAGGCGCACCTGCGGGAGGTGCTCGCCGGCTACGAGCTGACGGTCACCGACGCGGCGGCCGGCGCACTCCCCGGGCTGAAGGCGCCGGTGGCCCAGGAGTTCCTGGCGGCGGTGGGCGCGGCCCCGAGGGGCAAGCTGGGTTGGACGGACGTGGCCCGGTTCGCGGCGATGGGCATCCCGGCGTTGAACTTCGGCCCGGGTGACCCCAACCTGGCCCACCACAAGGACGAGCACGTCGAGCTGACCAAGATCCGCGACGGCGCCGCCACCCTCCACCGCTGGCTAACCCCCGCGTAACCCACCCCCACCCACCCTGCCCCCACCCCCGCCACCCCGCCTCCCCTCGCCCCGCCTCGGCCCGGCCCGGCCCGGTGATCAAGAGGTTTGCGTCACGGGGAGCGCTTTCCTGGCCCGCAAACTTCTTGATCACCAGCCGCAAACCTCTTGATCACCAATGCGGGGGAGGGGTGCGGGTGGGGTGTGGGCGCGGGGAGGGGTGGGGGATGCATGGTGGGGCCCCGGGGTCGGGGACCGCCGGGGCCTTGGTGGGGCTGGGTGGGTGAGGCTCGGGTGGGCCGTTGGGTGGTCGTCAGACGGTGGTGAGGCGGGGATTGTCGGGTTCGGTGGGCTCGACGGGCTGGGCGGCGGGCTCCACCGGCACCTCCAGTTGTCGAGTGCGGCGGCGCTCGGCCACCACCTCGTTGATCCGTCGCTGCATCTGCCGGCGGATACGCATCCGCTCGTTGTTGCTGATCACGCTTGCTCCTCCCCCGAAGGCGCGCGCCGGGCCATACCCGGTATGTGAATAGTAAGACGTGCGGGCGACAGAATTAGTTGCCCATGATCGCGAACTTTTTCTGCGACCCGTCGGCCGGCACCGCCCTGACGTGCGGCTCCACTACGGTGGCTGTCATGAGTCAGACGAACGGGCGGCAGTCGGGCCGCGGTCCGGAGCGGCACCGGGGAGCGGTCACACTGCGTCGTGGTGCGATCCCCACCAGCACCGCTGACCAGCGGTTGTTGGACTCCCGGGGGCGCAGCGACTGGAAGACCAAGGACGCCTGGCGCGCGCTGCGGATCCTCTCCGAGTTCGTCGAGGGCTTCGACACGCTGGCCGACCTGCCGCCCGCGGTGAGCGTCTTCGGCTCCGCCCGTAGTAAACCCGACAGTCCGGAATGCCGGCTGGCCGAGGAGTTGGGTGCGGGCCTCGCCCGGGCCGGCTACGCGGTGATCACCGGCGGTGGCCCCGGCGTGATGGAGGCGGCCAACCGGGGCGCCAGAGAGGCCGGCGGTCTCTCCGTCGGGCTGGGCATCGAACTCCCCTTCGAGCAGGGGCTCAACGACTGGGTCGACCTGGCCATCGACTTCCGTTACTTTTTCGCCCGAAAGACCATGTTCGTCAAGTACGCCCAGGCCTTCGTCGTGTTGCCGGGCGGCTTCGGCACCATGGATGAGTTGTTCGAGGCGCTCACTCTGGTGCAGACCGGCAAGGTGACCCGCTTCCCGGTGGTGCTCATGGGCACCGCGTACTGGCGGGGGTTGCTCGACTGGTTGCGGGACAGCATGGCCGCCGAGGGCAAGATCGGCCCGGTGGACCTGGAGCTGATCTGCCTCACCGACGACGTTGACGCGGCGGTACGGCACATCGTCGAGGCCGAGGCGGCGCTCGCCGCCGACCAGGAGGCGGTACGCGAGGAGGCGGTCGCCCGGACCGCCGCCGACCAGCAGACCGCCCGCCGGGCCGCCGCCGTCGCAGACGCCGCCGACACGAAGTCCGGCAGCCCCGCGTCGAGCCGCGCCGATTCCGGCAGCCCGCCGTCCGGCAGCCCGCCGTCCGGTGAGGCCAGGCCCGGTGAGCCGGGGTCCGGTGCGGGCCGGGGCGTCATCGACGGTGGGGAGGGCTGAGACGGTGGCGGCGATCTGTGTCTTCTGCGCGTCCTCCCGTACCCTCGACCAGCGTTGGTTGGATCTGGCGGCCGAGACCGGGGCGGAGCTGGCCCGGCGCGGGCACACGCTGGTCAGCGGCGGTGGCTGCGTCGGCATGATGGGGGCCCTCGCCGACGGGGCGCGGTCGGCCGGCGGACGCACCGTCGGGGTGATCCCGCAGGCGTTGATGGACCTGGAGGTCTCCGACCTGGCCTCGGACGAGCTGCTCGTCACCGACAGCATGGCCAGCCGCAAGACCATCATGATCGAGAAGTCGGACGCCTTCCTGACCCTGCCCGGGGGCCTGGGCACGCTGGACGAGTTGTTCGAGGTCTGGACCACCGCCACCCTGGCCATGCACACCAAGCCGATGGTGCTGGTGGACACCGACGGCTTCTACCGGCCGCTGCTCGACTGGCTGGCCGCCATCACCGACCAGGCCTTCCTCAGGCCCGCCGGCCTGGAACTGCTCATGGTCAGCCCCACCGTCCCCACCGCGCTGGACGCCCTGGAATCTCGGCTGCCCTGATCCCGCACGCCCGGCCCTGGTCGGCACGCCCGGCCCTGGTCGGCACGCCCGGCCCTGGTCGGCACGCCCGGCCCTGGTCGGCACGCCCGGCTTCGGTCAGCACGCCCGGCTTCGGCCCGGTCCCTGGGGCTGGTCCTCGCGACGGGCGACGGGGCCGGGGTGGTGCGGTGGGTGGTGTCGTACCGGCGTGGTGGGATATAGGGGTGCAGGGGTACCGGCTGGTGCGCCGACCTGCCGGATCGGGCCCGGAGGGCGGGCGGTCCGCCACGAGCGTCCGGGGGGACGGTCGGCACGGCGGGGCGACCGAGGGGCCAGATCGGGCCGGGTCAGGCGTCGAGGGGAGGCCGCGGCCCGGGGGGTCAGCGGGCGATGCTCCGTATCCCGAGGGGGAGCCACGACCCTGGGGGGCGACGGGCGATGCCACGCACCCGGGGGTGCGCCGGCACGATCCGCTCCAGGCGGAGGTCGTGGCGCATACCGACGGGCCGATGCTGGTCCTCGGCGGGCCGGGCACCGGCAAGACCGGCACCCTGGTCGAGGCGGTCGCCGCCCGGGTCGCCGAGGGGGTCGACCCGGAGCGACTCCTGGTGCTCACCTTCAGCCGTCGGCAGGCCACCGAGCTGCGGCACCGGATCGAGGCCCGGATCGCCGCCGCCGGCCACCGGGTGCTGCGCGAGCCGTTGGTACGCACCTTCCCGGCGTACGCCTTCGGCCTGTTGCGCCGGGCCGCCGCCGAGCGCGGGGAGCCGTCCCCCCGGCTGCTCACCGGCCCCGAACAGGATCTGATCATCCGGGAGCTGCTGGACGTCGTCGGCACCGAACCCGACGACGACCCGGTCGGCTGGCCGGACGACCTGCTCCCCGCCCTGCGTACCCGGGCGTTCGCCGCCCAACTGCGTGACCTGCTGATGCGGGCCGCCGAGCGGGGGGTCGGCCCGGTCGAGCTGGCCCGGCTGGGCGAGAAGCTGGGCCGCACCGACTGGCCGGCCGCCGCCCGGTTCCTCCGGGAGTACGTCGCGGTCCTCGCGCTGCGCGACGTCAGCAACCGGGGCTCCGTGGCGTACGACCCGGCCGAGCTGGTCCGTGCCGCCACCGGCATGCTCCTCGACGATCCGGAGCTGTTGGAGGCCGAGCGTCGCCGGCTGGCCCACGTCTACGTCGACGAGTTGGCCGACACCGATCCGGCCCAGCAGGACCTGCTGGCCGTCCTGGCCGACGGCGGCCGGTCCCTGGTGGCCTTCGCCGACCCGGACTCCTCCACGTACGCCTTCCGGGGTGCCGACCCGGCCGTGGTGACCGCCTTCCCGCACCGGTTCCGGACAGCCTCCGGGGCACCGGCGGCGCAGGTCACCCTCACCACCTCCTACCGGGCGGGCCCGGTGCTGCTCGGGGCCACCGGTCGACTGGCCCGGCGGTTGCGCGGTCCGGCCGGGCACCGACGGCTGCGGCCGCTGCCCGACGCGCCGCCCGGCAGTGTCGAGGTGCGGGCCTTCCGCTCGGCCACCAGCGAGGCCGCCTGGCTGGCCCACGCGCTGCGCTCCGCCCACCTCCTCGACGGGGTGCCCTGGTCGGCGATGGCGGTGCTGGTCCGCTCGACCCACCTGCATCTGCCCTCGCTGCGCCGGGCGTTGCACACCGCCGGGGTGCCCACCGTCGTGCACGGCGAGGACCTGCCGCTGCACCTGCAACCCGCGGTCGCCCCGCTGCTGCTCCTGCTGCGCTGCGCACTCGAACCGGCCCGGCTGGACGAGGAGTCCGCGATCGCCCTGCTGCACTCGCCGCTGGGTGGGGCCGACCCGCTCGCCGAGCGGCGGTTGCGGCAGGGACTACGGGCGCTCGCGCTGGCCCGGGGCGACCGGCGGCCCTCCGGTGAGCTGATCGTCGAGGCCCTGGCCGACCCGGCGGAGCTGGCCGGCATCGAGCGGCGCTGGATCGAACCGGCCCGTACGGTGGCGGAGTTGCTGGCCACCGCGCGGACGGCGGCGGCGGTTCCCGGCGCCACCGCCGAGGACGTGCTGTGGGCGGTGTGGAGCGCCAGCGGGCTCGCCGAACGGTGGGCGGGGTCGATCAACCGGGGGCGGGCGGCCACCGGCGAGCACGAGACCGCCCAGCGCTGGCGGGCCGAGGCCGCCGACCGGGATCTCGACGCGGTGCTGGTGCTCTTCGACGCGGCGGCCCGGTTCGTCGACCGGCTGCCCGGCGCGCGGACCGAGGTCTTCCTCGACCACGTCCTCGGCCAGGACCTGCCGGCCGACACCCTGGCGGCCAGCGCCGACCGGGGGGCGGCGGTCCGTCTGCTCACCGCGCACGCCGCCAAGGGCCTGGAGTGGGACCTGGTCGCGGTGGCCGGCGTGCAGGAGGGCGTCTGGCCCGACCTGCGGCTGCGGGGCAGTCTGCTCGGCTCCGAACGGCTGGTCGACGTGCTGGTCGGCCGGGCGGACGGCACCGGTGCCCGGGCCAGCCTGGTCGGGCAGACCTCCGCCCTGCTCGACGAGGAACGCCGGCTCTTCCACGTGGCGGTGACCCGGGCCCGGCGTCGGCTGCTGGTCACCGCCGTCGCCTCGGCGGCCGTCGGCGGCGACGACCACGAGGAACAGCCCAGCCGCTTCCTGCACGAGCTGGGGGTCCCCGGCCCGGCCGGGGAGAGGCCGGCCCCGGGCCCGTCCGACGGCGGCCCCGGCCCGTCCGCGCCGCCCCCCACCCCGCCCGGCCCCTCCACCCCGCCTGGCCCGTCCGTCCCGCCCGTCCCGTCCGTCCCGTCCGTTCCCGCCTTACCGGGCCGGGCGGTTCCCGCCCCACCAGATCCGGGCAGGTCCGATCCCGCCACCGCCACCACCGCCACCACCGCCACCGGCGGTGCCGGTGTGGCGGGTCAGGAGTCTCGGCCGGAAACGGCCCCCCAGGGGGCACGCTCCCGCCAGGAGCCGTCGGCCGGGCGGGGTGATGTGGAGGAGGCGGACGATGGCCTGCCCGGCGAGCTGCCGGTGGGCCGCCCGCCCCGGGCACTCACCCTGTCGGCGTTGGTGGCGGAGCTGCGTACCGCGGTCACGGACCCGGCGGCGTCGGTGGCCCGGCGGCGCGCGGCGGCGGCCGAGCTGGCCCGGTTGGCCGCCGCCGGCATCCCGGGCGCGCACCCGGACGACTGGTGGGGGCTGCGGGGCCTGTCCGACGACCGGCCGCTGGTGGACGAGGGGGAACCCGTCCGGGTCACCCCGTCGGCGATGGAGAGCGCGTTGCGGTGCAGCCTGCGCTGGCTGCTCGAACGGCACGGTGGCAGCGGCCCGGCCAGCTCCGCCCAGGGGGTCGGCAACCTGGTGCACGCCGCCGCGATGCTGGCCGAGGACGCCAGCGCCGACCGGACCGCCCTGCTGGAGTACGTGGCCGCCCGGTTCGACGCGATCGAGCTGGCCGCCCGCTGGATGGTCGGCCCGGAACGGGAGCGCGCCGAGGCCATGGTGGACAAGCTGCTGCGCTGGCTGGCCGGCAACCCGCGCCGGCTGCTCGCCATCGAGCACGAGTTCGCGGTCCGCCTCGACGACCCGGCGCGTCCGATCGAGCTGACCGGCCGGGTGGACCGGCTGGAGGTCGACGCCGACGGCCGGCTCGTCGTGATCGACCTCAAGACCGGCAAGTCGACTGCGGTCACCGAGCGGGAGGTGGCCGAGCATCCGCAGCTCGGGGCGTACCAGGCGGCGGTGGAGGCGGGCGGCTTCGCCGAGTTCGGCGACGAGACCGGGGGAGCGGCGCTGGTGCAGCTCGGCACCGGAGCGAGGGACGCCCGGGAGCAGACCCAGGCCGCCGCCGGGCAGGGCCCCGAGGCCGGCTGGGCCACCGCCCTGGTCCGACGCACCGCCGATACGATGGCCGCCGCGACCTTCGCCGCCGTCGCCAATTCGAAGTGTCGGGTCTGCCCGGTGCGGACCAGCTGCCCGGTCTCCGGGCAGGGCCGCCAGGTCGTCGAGCCACCGGCTGTCGCGGACGAGGGGGAGCGGTGACCCAGCCGACCCTGTTCAGTGCCGCCACCCCCGTACCGCGGACCGCCGACGCCGGGCCGCGCTACACACCGGTGGAGCTGGCCCGGCTGCTCCGGCTGCCCGCCCCCACCACCGAACAGGCCGCGATCATCTCGGCCCCGGTCGCGCCGCTGCTGGTGGTGGCGGGCGCCGGCTCGGGCAAGACCGAGACGATGGCCGCCCGGGTGGTCTGGCTGGTCGCCAACTCGTACGTCCGCCCGGAGCAGATCCTCGGGCTGACCTTCACCCGCAAGGCGGCCGGCGAGCTGGCGCACCGGGTGCGTACCCGGCTCGACCAGCTGGTCCGGCGGCTCGGGCGGCGGGCCCGCAACCCGCTGGACGATCCGCTGGCCGGCGAGCCCACCGTCTCCACCTACCACTCGTACGCCGGCCGGATCGTCACCGAACACGGGTTGCGGGCCGGCTACGAACCCACCACCCGGCTGCTCACCGAGGCGTCCCGGTGGCAGCTCGTCGACTTGCTGGTGCGCAACTACGACGGCGACATGTCCGAGGTCGACCGGATGCCCAGCACCATCACCGACGCCGTGCTCGCGCTGGCCGGCGAACTCGACGAGCACCTGGTCGACCCGGACGCGCTGGCCGCCTGGACGGGCCGGTTCTTCGCCGACGTGCAGTCCCACCCGGGGCGGGTCTACGCCGACGTCCGCAAGGCGCTCCAGCTCCAGCGGACCCGGCTGAAGCTGCTGCCGCTGGTGCGGGCGTACGCCCGGCGCAAGGACGACTTCGAGGCGATGGACTTCGCCGACCAGCTCGCCCGGGCCGCCCGGGTGGCCCGGGACCACCCGGCGGTCGGCGCGGTCGAGCGGGACCGCTTCCGGGTGGTGCTGCTCGACGAGTACCAGGACACCAGCCACGCCCAGGTGGTGCTGCTCAACCACCTCTTCGGCGGCGGCCACCCGGTCACCGCGGTCGGCGACCCCTGCCAGTCGATCTACGGGTGGCGGGGGGCCAGCGCCGGCACGCTGGACCGGTTCCCCACCGACTTCGCCCGCGCCGACGGTGCCCCCGCCGAGGCGATGAGCCTCACCACCAGCTGGCGCAACCGGCCGGAGATCCTCGGCGTGGCCAACGCGCTGTCGGTGCCGCTGCGGGCCGCCGGTGCCCGGGTGCCGGAGCTGCACGCCGCGCTGAGCGTCCGCGATCCGATCCCGCACCGCAGCCCGCGCGGCCTGGCCGCCGGCACCGTGCACTGCGCGCTGCTGCCCACGTACGTCGCCGAGGCGGACTGGATCGCCGACAGCGTGCTCGCCGCCTGGCGGGGGGTGGCCCGGATGCCCGGCGCGCTGCCCGAGCACATCCCGGTGCCGCAGCGCCCCTCCACCGCCGTGCTGGTCCGGGTGCGCAGTCAGATCCCGGCGATCGAGGCGGCCCTGCGGGCCCGGGGGCTGCCGGTCGAGGTGGTCGGCCTGGGCGGGCTGCTGGACACCCCCGAGGTACGCGACGTGGTCTGCACCCTGCGGGTGCTCGCCGACCCGACCGACGGCGCGGCGCTGCTGCGCCTGCTCACCGGGGCGCGCTGGCGGATCGGGCCGCGTGACCTGGTGGCCCTGCACCGGCGGGCGCGGGTCATCGCAGGGGCCCGCCGGGAGCTGACCGGCGACGACGGGCCGGAGATCACCGTGGACGTGCTGGACGAGGCAACCCTGGTGGAGGCGTTGGCCGATCTGGGGCCGGCGCAGACGTACTCGGCGGAGGGCTACGCACGGCTGCGGTCGTACGGGATGGAGTTGGCTCTGCTGCGGTACCGGCTGGACCAGACGCTGCCGGAGCTGATCGCGGACGTGGAACGCACCATCGGCCTGGACGTCGAGGTGGCGGTCCGGGCCGGCCGGGACGGCACCGGCGACGCCGGGCTGGCCCGGGGGCACCTGGACGCCCTCGGCGACGTGGCGGCCCGGTTCAGCGGCGAGACCCCGGCGGCGACGCTGGCCGGTTTCCTGGCCTACCTGGCCGCCGCCGAGGACGAGGAGCGGGGGCTCTCCCCGGGCGAGGTGGAGGTGGTGGAGGGCGCGGTGCAGGTGCTCACCGCGCACGCCGCCAAGGGGCTGGAGTGGGACGTCGTCGCGGTCGCCGGGCTGGTCCGGGGCGGCTGGCCCGGCCAGGTCCGCAACTCCGACCACTGGCTGGGCGGGCTCGGGGTGCTGCCCTTCCCGCTGCGCGGCGACGCCGACGGGCTGCCCGTGCTCGACCTCGCCGAGGTGACCGACCAGCGCGGGGTGGCCCGGGCGGTGGCCGACTTCACCGACGCCTGGCGGGCCCACGACGAGCGCGAGGAACGCCGGCTGGCGTACGTGGCGGTGACCCGGCCCCGGCGGCTGCTGCTCTGCTCCGGGTACTGGTGGGGGGAGGGGACCAAACGGTTCCGGGGCCCGTCGGTGCTGCTGCGCGAGGTCTACGACGCCTGCCTGGCCGGCGGGGACGGCCTGCTGGTCGACGAGTGGGCGCCCGAGCCGGCCGGTGACGCGGTCAATCCGACCACCGAGCTGGTGTTGCGGGCCGACTGGCCGGCCGACCCGCTCGGCCCGCGACGGCCGGCGCTGACCGAGGCGGCGGCGCTGGTCCGCCGCTTCCTCGCCGACCCCGACGCGGCGCGCCGCGAGCTGCTGCCCGACCCGCAGGCCGCCGCACAGGCGTCCCACCGGCAGACCGCCGCGCCCCCGGCCGCCGCGCAGGCTGCCGCGCCCCTGGCTGCCGAGCAGGCGTCCGACCCGCAGGCTGCCGAGCAGGCGCCCGCCCTGCAGGCCGCCGAGCAGGTGCCGGGCCCGCAGGTCGCTGAGCCCGAGGCGGCGGAGTCGGAGGTGGTGCGCTGGCGGCGGGAGGCGGACCTGCTCCTGGCCGAGCGGGCGGAGCTGCTGCGGCAGGCCGAGGCGGTCGAGGTGGTGCTGCCCGGACATCTGTCGGTCACCCAGCTGGTGGCGTTGCGCCGGGACCCTACGCAGCTGGCCCGGACGCTGCGCCGACCGATGCCCGCCCCACCCAGCCCGTACGCCCGGCGGGGCACCGCCTTCCACGCCTGGCTGGAGCAGCGCTTCGGGGCCGACCGGCTGCTCGACGTGGACGAACTGCCGGGTGCGGCCGACGCGGATGCCGCGCCCGACGGGGCGCTGGCCGAACTCCAGGAGCGCTTCCTGGCCAGCGAGTGGGCCGACCGGGTGCCGGTGGAGGTGGAGGTGCCGTTCGCCACGGTGCTGGCCGGTGTGGTGGTACGGGGCCGGATGGACGCCGTCTTCTCCCGCCCCGGCGGCCGGTACGACGTGGTCGACTGGAAGACGGGCCGGCAGCCGACCGACGGCGAGGCCCAGGTGGTCGCGGTGCAACTCGCGGTCTACCGGCTGGCCTGGGCGGAGCTGGCCGGGGTGCCGGTGGACCGGGTGGGGGCCGCCTTCCACTACGTGCGGGACGGGGTGACGGTGCGGCCGGCGGACCTGCTGGACGCCGCCGGGCTGACCGAGATCATCGCCGGGTTGCCGGAAAACCCGGTGGGGGGTGGCGCGCTGGAAGATCCGTGGTAGGTTGTTCTTGTTGCAGTTTTGGTTTCCAGAGACTCTGTGTGCGCCTGGCGGATTGTAGCCCCAGGCGCTCTTTGTTGTGTCCGGAGCTCTCCGGGCGGGGCGACCAAAAACAACAGGCGATTCGCGCATCCCGCGCGGAGCGCTCCTCTTCGGGCCCGCAACAGGTGCGGGTTCGACGTTCCGTCAAGGAGACGAAACAGATGGCAATTGGCACCGTCAAGTGGTTCAACGCTGACAAGGGCTTCGGCTTCATCACCCCGGACGGCGGCGGCGCTGACGTCTTCGCCCACTTCTCGGCGATCCAGTCCTCCGGCTACCGGAGCCTGGACGAGAACCAGCGGGTCGAGTTCGAGGTGACCCAGGGCCAGAAGGGCCCGCAGGCGGAGAACATCCGCCCGCTCTGATCTTCGGATCGTCCCGGTAACACCCACCAGGTCCTCCGGACCCGGTGACGGACCGGTCCGCCGCGCCGCCCCCCGCTCCGGCGGGACGCGGCGTGCTGCGGCGGACCGGCCCGTACCCCATCGGTTCGTGCTTGTGAGTCCCCGACGGAGTGCTCCGTCGGAGACCGCGCCGACTCTCGGCGCCCTCCCTCGACACGTGCCGCGTCGAGGAAGGCATTTCGCATGACCATGACCATTCCCACCTTCGCCGCGACCGGCCTCGCGCCGGCGCTGCTCGCCGAGCTGACCAAGCAGGGCATCACCGAGCCGTTCCCGATCCAGACGGCCACCCTGCCGGACTCGCTGGCCGGCCGGGACGTGCTCGGCCGGGGGCGCACCGGCTCGGGCAAGACCCTCGCCTTCGGGCTCCCCCTGCTGCATCGCACCGCCGGCCACCGGGCCCGCCCGGGTCGCCCGCTCGCCCTGGTGCTGGTCCCCACCCGTGAGCTGGCCGCCCAGGTCACCACGGCGCTCACCCCGTACGCCCGGGCGCTGGGGCTGCGCTGCGCCACCGTGGTCGGGGGGCTCTCCCTCCAGCGGCAGGCGGACGCGCTGCGCGCCGGCACCGAGGTGCTGGTGGCCACCCCCGGCCGGTTGCACGACCTGATCAACCGGGGCGACGCCCGCCTCGACCAGGTCGCCATCACCGTGCTGGACGAGGCCGACCAGATGGCTGACATGGGCTTCCTGCCGCAGGTGACCAAGCTGCTGGAGCAGGTCGCTCCGAACGGCCAGCGGATGCTCTTCTCGGCCACCCTGGACGGTGGGGTGGACCGCCTGGTCCGCCGCTTCCTCAGCAACCCGGTGTCGCACTCGGTGGACCCGGGCACCGCCACGGTGACCGCGATGACCCACCACGTGCTGCACGTCGACGCGGCCGACAAGCCCACCGCGCTCACCCAGATCGCCGCCCGCGAGGGCCGCACCATCCTGTTCATGGCGACCAAGCACCGGGCCGACCGGATGGCCCGTCAGTTGCTCGCCAAGGGCGTCCGCGCCGCGGCGCTGCACGGTGGGAAGTCGCAGCCGCAGCGCACCCGGATCCTGGAGCAGTTCCGCACCGGCCAGGTGACCGCGCTGGTCGCCACCGACGTGGCGGCCCGGGGCATCCACGTCGACGGGCTGGACATGGTGGTCAACGTGGACCCGCCGACCGAGGCGAAGGACTACCTGCACCGCGGTGGTCGTACCGCCCGCGCCGGTGAGGCCGGTCAGGTGGTCACCCTGGTCCTGCCGGAGCAGCGCCGGGACGTCTCCCGGCTGATGAGCGTGGCCGGCATCAAGCCGCAGTCGACCCAGGTACGCCTCGACGACGGGGCGCTGGCCCGGGTGACCGGGGCCCGTGAGCCGTCCGGGGTGCCGGTGACGATCGTCGCCCCGACGCCCACCCCGGCCGCCCGGCCGCGTGCCGCCGTCGGTGGCGGCAACGGTGGCGGTGGGGAGGGTGGCCGGTCGCACCGGGCGTCGGGCCGGTCCCGTCGCCCGCGTCGCCCGCGTACCGCCTGACCGGCGGCCTGTCCGCCTGACCGGGGTGCTGTCCCGTCCGGGGGCGGGAGTCCGCAGGGGCGGACAGCGTGCTTGCCGTCGTGTTCGATCGAGATCGACTCAGTGGGGCCGATGTTGCGGTGTCATCGTGCCGAAGATGCCGCAACATCGGCCCACCTGAGTCGATCTTGTTTTGGGCGTGCGGTGATCGGGTCGCCGTCCCACTTGGGGGACGGTGTGGGGTCGGGTGTGAACTCTCAGTGATCATGCCGACGGGTAGGTCGGTTTGCCGGCTCTATTGCGTCCGATCGGTGACTGTTCCATCGGGCCCGGCTGGTCGAAGCTTGCTCCCGGGGGAAAGAGCCGGCCGGCACGGTCGGGCACGGGAGGGGTGACCATGGGGGGCGACGCTGAGTCGGGGGCGGGGCGCGAGCTACTGGTGGTGTTAGCCGTGGCCGGCGCCGGGCTCCTGCTCGCCATGGTCGCGGCGTTCGCGCCCTGGCACCCGAGGCCGGGGCGGGCCGCCCCGGCCGGGCTGGTCGAGTTGCACAGTCCCGATGAGGGGCGTCCGCCGACGGTCGAGCTGACCGCCGGCTGAGTCGGCCCTGCGGGAGCCGGTGGGGGCGGTGGGTCCGGTCGTCCGTCCGACCGTCGAATCCTGGGGGGTCGACGGTCGGACGGACGTTACGGATCACCGGTCGGGCGCCGTCAGCGGGACGGTGCCGTCACCGGTCGGGCGCCGTCAGCGGGACGGTGCCGTCACCGGTCGGATGCCGTCAGCGGGACGGGTGCCCGTCAGCGGGTCGGGTGGCCGTCACCGGTCGGGTGCCCGTCAGCGGGCGGGGGTCTGCTCCTGGTGGACCAGCAGGTCGGTGAGCGTGGTCCGGTCGACCACCACGGCGATCGCGCCGTCCACCGCGAGCCAGACGTCGCGCAGGCCGGTGGCCACCCCGTGGTAGCCGGCATCTCCGGCGGGCAGCCCGCGTACGGTGGTCAGTGATCCACCGACGGCGCGCAGCACGTCCCCGACGCTGATCCGCGACGCGGGCCGGGTCAGCGCGTAGCCGCCTTCGGTGCCCCGGTGACTGTGCAGCAGGCCCGCGCGGCGCAGGTCGAGCAGGATGCCCTGGAGGAAGCTCAGCGGGATGCCCTGCGCCTCCGCCAGGCGCGCGGCCTTGACCAGTTCGCCACCGCCACCGCCACCGCCACCGGGTCGGCCGTCCCCGCCGTCGGGTCGGGTGGGCTCGCGGTCGGGTCGGGTGGGCTCGCGGTCGGGTCGGGTGGGCTCGCCGTCGCCGGACGCGGCGACGGCGAGCATGGCCCGGAGCGCATAGTCGCTGCGCGCGGAGATGTACACGTCACTGACCAGCCTGGTCCAGTACGCCCCAGCGACGCCGGATGGTCCGGTCGGCAGCCCCGAAGGCAGCGTCTACCACCAGCCCGACGACCAGAATGACGATCATCGTGGCGAGCAGCCAGGGCGCGTCGGACAACTCCCGGGAATAGGTGAGTTGGGCCCCCAGCGAGGTCTGCGAGATGCCGACCACCAGCAGCTCACCGGCCATCAGGCTGCGCCAGGAGAAGGCCCAGCCCTGCTTGAGCCCGGCGACGATGGCGGGCAGGGCGGCCGGGGCGATGACGTACCGGTAGAGGTTCAGCCCGCGGGCGCCGAGGTTGCGGCCGGCCCGGACCAGCAGCGGTGGCACGTAGTCGACCCCACTGATCACCCCGTTGGCGATGGACGGCGCGGCGCCGAGCACCACCACGAAGAAGATCGCCTTCTCGCTCAGCTCGAACAGCAGGATGGCCAGCGGGAACCAGGCGATCGACGGCATCGTCTGCAACGCGGTGATCATCGAGCCGATCGCCGCCCGGAGCACCTTGGACCGGGCCACCGCCAGGCCGACCAGCAGGCCGACCGCGACGGAGAAGATGTAGCCGAGCGCGGCGCGTTGCAGCGTGGTGGCGAGCCCGTCCCAGAGTTGCCGTCCACCGACCTGCCGGGCCAGCTCCTCGGCGACGGTGACCGGGCCGGGCAGCGAGTACGGCGGCTTCCAGCCACTCCAGACCACCACCTGCCAGAGCCCGATGGCGATGGCGAACGCGGCGAGCTTGGGCCAGGTGGACGCCCAGAGCCGGGCCCCCCGGGAGACCTCCTTCTCGCGGCCGGCGATCTCCAGCGCGTCCAGTCCGGAGATCTCCGCGTCGGCGCGGGCCGCATCGGTCAGGGTGTCATTTGCCATGGCGGCCCACCTCCGTGCGCAGTCGGTCGGTGACCTCGGAGGCGATCGCGGACACCTCGGGGGAGTCGATGCGTCGGGGGCGGGACACGTTCACCTCGGTGGACCAGATGATCCGGCCGGGTCGGCTGCTGAGCAGGATGATCCGGTCGGCGAGCCGGGCGGCCTCGCGGACGTTGTGCGTCACGAACAGCACGGTGAGCTGCCGTTCCGTCCAGATCCGTTCCAGCTCGTCGTGCAGGATGTCCCGGGTCATCGCGTCGAGCGCGCCGAACGGCTCGTCCATGAGCAGCACCGGGGTGTCCAGGGCGAGGGTGCGGGCCAGGGCGACCCGCTGCCGCATGCCGCCGGACAGCTCGTGCGGCCGTTTGCGGCCGAAGTCGGACAGGTGGACGGTGCGCAGCAGTTCCGCGACCCGTTCCCGGCGGGCCGCCCGGGGCAGCCCGCGCAGCTTCAACGGCACCTCCACGTTGGCCTCGACGGTCAGCCACGGGAAGAGCGCCGGCTCCTGGAACATCAGGCCGGGGTGGGCGTCGTCGGCCACCGTGATGGTGCCGCCCTGCGCGCGGTCCAACCCGGCGACGAGGTTGAGCAGTGTGCTCTTTCCGCAGCCGGACGCGCCGACGAGGCAGACGAACTCGCCGGGCCGGACGTCCAGGCTCACCCCGTCCAGGGCGAGGACGGCGTTCGTCCCGCGCCCGTACACCTTGGTCACGCCGGAGAGCGCGACTGCGGCGGTCGCACTCTCCGGCGTCGTCGTGGTCGACGTCACGGCTGGGTGACCTCGGCTTGACCCTGCGTCTTGAGCACCTCGTTGAGGTACTTCAGGTCGTACAGGCCGTCGAGGCTGACCGGCTGGGTCAGCTCGACTGCGACGGCGTGGTCCAGCCCGGTCTTGAGCGAGGACGCGATGGGGTCGTTGGTGAACAGCAGGGTCGGCCAGGCCTGCTTGATCAGCTTGAGGTCCAGCGGCTTGCCGGTGATCTTGCCGATGTGGTCGGAGATGGCCTGCTGGGCCTCGTCCGGCTTGGTGTTGACGAAGTCGTTCGCCGCGACCTGCCCCTCGACCAGCTTTTTCACCGCGTCGGGGTGGGCCTTGAGGAACTTGGTGGAGACGATCAGGTTGGTGATGACGAACTTCTTGTCCGGCCAGAGGTCCCGCTCGTCGACGAGGACCTTGCCACCGGCGTTGACCAGGCGGGAGACGAACGGCTCGGGCACCCACGCGCCGTCGATCGCGCCGCTGGTGAAGGTCTCCACGGTCTGGGCGTTCTCCTGCGGGACGATCTTGACGTCGCCGCCGCCCTCCTTGGTGGTCTTGAGGCCCTTCTCCTTGAGCCAGTAGCGGATGGCGACGTCCTGGGTGTTGCCGAGCTGCGGGGTGGAGATCTTCTTGCCGCGCAGCTGCTCGACCGAGGTGATCTCCGGCTTGACCACCAGGGCGACCCCGCCGGAGGCGGCGCCGGAGATGACCCGGACGGCCTCGCCCTTGGACTTGGAGAAGGCGTTCACCGTCGGGTTCGGCCCGATGTACGTCGCGTCGAGCGCGCCGGAGAAGATCGCCTCGATGGCGGCCGGCCCGGCGTTGAAGGTCTTGGTCTCCAGCTTGATGCCGTTGCCGAGCTTGTCCTCGAAGATCTTCTTCTCCACCCCCACCACGGCCGGGGCGTGCGTGATGTTGGGGAAGTAGCCCAGCCGCAGGGTGACCGGGCCGGAGTCGCCGCCACCGGCGGCACTGTCGTCGTCACCGCACGCCGCGGTGGTCCCCAGCGTGGCCGCGCCGATGACGGCGAGGGTGGCGAGGGAGATCAACCGACGGAAGGGGAGCCGTCTCATCGTCTATCCAATCCGCAGTATTCCTATTTAGTTGGTAGGAAGAGTGGGCCAGGGGTCCGCCGGCGTCAAGCGCCGTCCGCATCATGGGATGCTCGGTCTCAGATATTCCTGGTTTTCCTACCTTCTTGATAGGTTTAACTGCCCCCGGCGACGTACACCGGGCGGGACAGGGCGAGAGGGCTGCCGACATGACCTTCCACTGGTTCCTCCCCACCTCCGGCGACGGCGACCAGGTCGGCGCGGCCACCGTCGCCGCCGGCGCGGCCCGGCACGCACGGGCCGCCACGATCGGATATCTGACCGAGGTGGCCCGGGCCGCCGAGGCGGGCGGGTTCCGCGCGTTGCTCACCCCGGTCGGCTCCGGCTGCCCCGACCCGTGGATCGTCTGCGCGGCGGTCACCCAGCACACCGAGCGGATCGGCCTGCTGGTCGCCGTCCGCGCCGGTTTCGCCCTGCCCACCCTGGTCGCCCAGCAGGCCGAGGCGTTCCAGGCGGTCTCCGGCGGCCGGCTCGCGCTGAACATCGTCACCGGCGGCGACCCCACCGAGCAGCGGGCGTACGGCGACTTCCTCGACCACGACGCGCGCTACGCCCGTACCGGCGAATTCATCGAGGTGCTCCGGCGCTCCTGGCGCGGTGGGCCGTTCGACTTCACCGGCGCGCACTACCGGGTCGACGGCGGCGGGCTGGCCGCCCCGCTGGCCGATCCGCCGCCGGTCTACCTCGGCGGCGCGTCCCCGGCCGCCGAGGCGGTCGCCGCCCGGCAGGCCGACGCGTACCTGATGTGGGGTGAGCCGCCGGCGGCCATCGCCACCCGGGTGGCCCGGGTCCGGGCCCGCGCCGCCGAGCAGGGCCGCACCCTGCGCACCGGGCTGCGGCTGCACGTCATCGCCCGCCACACCGCCGCCGAGGCGTGGGCCGAGGCCGACCGGCTGCGGGCCGGGATGAGCCCGGACCGGATCGCCGCCGCCCAGGCCCGGTTCGGCCGGATGGACTCCGTCGGCCAGGCCCGGATGACCGCGCTGCACGGCGGCGGCAGCGGACGACTCGCCGTCGCGACGAACCTGTGGGCCGGCATCGGCCTGGTCCGCGAGGGCGCGGGCACCGCGCTGGTCGGCAGCTACGCCGAGGTCGCCGCCCGGCTCGACGAGTACGCCCGCAGCGGCGTCGACGAGTTCATCCTCTCCGGCTGGCCGCACCGGGAGGAGGCGGAGCGGGTCGGCGCCGAGGTGCTGCCCCGGGTCACCGCGCTACCCGTCGCGGTGTCGCACTGAGACGCGGGCCGAGGACGCCCGTGTCCCGGGTGGCGACACGCTAGGGTCGATCACGTGCCGACCCGGAGAGCGAGAATCCCAGCGACGAAGTACCCGGTCGAGCGGTTCACCCTCGACAACGGCCTACGGGTGGTCCTCACCCCGGACCGCAGCGCCCCGGTGATCGGCGTCGCGGTCGTCTACGACGTCGGCATCCGCTCCGAGCCGGAGGGGCGCACCGGCTTCGCCCACCTCTTCGAGCACCTGATGTTCCAGGGCTCGGAGAACCTGGAGAAGCTGGCCCACTTCCGGCACGTGCAGGGTGCCGGCGGCACCTTCAACGGCTCCACCCACCTGGACTACACCGACTACTACGAGACGCTGCCCGGCAACGCCCTGGAGCGGGCGCTGTTCCTGGAGGCCGACCGGATGCGCGGCCCCCGGCTGACCGAGGAGAACCTGCGCAACCAGGTCGACGTGGTCAAGGAGGAGATCCGGGTCAACGTGCTCAACCGGCCGTACGGCGGGTTCCCCTGGCTGACCCTGCCGCCGGTCATGTTCGACACCTTCGCCAACGCGCACGACGGTTACGGCTCCTTCGACGACCTGGAGTCCGCCACCGTCGCCGACGCCGCCGACTTCTTCCGCCGCTACTACGCCAGCGGCAACGCCGTTCTTGCGGTCAGTGGGGACATCGACGTCACGGAGGCGACCGCCCTGGTCGAACGGCACTTCGGTGACGTGCCGGCCCGTCCCGCCCCGGAGCGCCCCGACTTCACCGAGCCGGACCTGACCACCGAGCGGCGCACCTCGTACACCGATCAGTTGGCGCCGTTGCCGGCGGTGGCCTCGGCGTGGCGGGTGCCCGACCCGGTCGGCGACTTCGCCGGCTACCTGCCCTACGTCGTCCTCGCCGAGGTGCTCACCGACGGGGACGCGTCCCGGCTGGTGGAACGGATGGTCCAGCGCGACCGCAGCGTCACCGGCCTCGGCGGCTACCTCGGCTTCATGGGCGACCCGTTCGACGTCCGCGACCCCACCGCGCTGCTGCTCCAGGCGCACCTGCCGCCCGGTGGCGACGTGGACAAGGCGCTGCGCACCGTCGACGAGGAGTTGGAGCGGCTGGCCACCGACGGGCTGACCGACGGCGAGTTGGCGCGTACCCAGGCGCGGATGGCCACCCACCTGCTGCGGGACACCGACGCGGTGCTCGGCCGGGCGCTGCGGATGGCGGTCCTGGAACAGCAGCGCGGCGAGCCGGGCCTGCTCAACGACCTGCCCCGGTTGGTCGGCGAGGTCACCGAGGACCAGGTCCGCGCCGCCGCCGCCACCCTGCGCCCGGAACGCCGCGCCTCCATCGAGGTCATCCCCGGCGGTGCCCGGTGAGCGCGAGGAGTGAGCCGGGTTTGCGAGCCCCGCAGTCGCGAATGGAGGGCGGTTGGGTGAGCGCGAGGAGTGAGCCGGGTTTGCGAGCCCCGCAGTCGCGAACGGAGATGACGCAGTGACCGCCAACACCCGGGTGCTGCCACCGCTTGGTCCGACCCGGCGACTGAAGCTGCCCAAGCAGGCCGAGCGGCGACTTCCCAACGGGCTCACCGTGCTCGCCGTACGTCGGCCCGCCGTCCCCCTGGTCGAGCTGCGGCTGTGGATGCCGTTCGGCCGTACCCACCTGGCCCGGGGGGCGATGCTCGCCGAGACGGTGCTGGCCGGCACCGGCACCCTCACCGCCACCCAGATCGCCGCCGAGTTGCAGAAGGTCGGCGGTGGGCTCTCCGCCGGGGCCGACCCGGACCGGCTGATGCTCTCCGGCGCGGGCCTGGTCACCGGGCTGGACCGGATGCTGGAGATCCTGGCCGACGTGCTGACCGACGCCAGCTACCCGGCCGACTGGGTGCAGACCGAGCGGGACCGGCTGGTGGACCGGATCCAGGTGGCGCAGAGCCAGCCCGCCCATCTGGCCCGTACCGCGCTGCTGCGGCGGATCTACGGCCGGCACCCGTACGCGGTGCAGACCCCGGAGCCGGAGCAGGTCCGCGCGGTCCGTCCGGCGGCGCTGCGCCGGTTGCACGCCGAGCGGGTGCACCCGGCCGAGGCGGTGCTGGTGCTGGTCGGCGACGTGCAGCCGGAGCGCGCGTTGGACGCCGCGGAGAAGGCCCTGGCCGGCTGGACCGGGGACAGCCGGGGCGTCGACCTGCCGCCCGCGCCACCGCTGGAACCCGGCCCGCTGCTGCTGGTGGACCGGCCCGGTGCGGTGCAGTCGTCGCTGCGGATCGCGCTGCCGGCGGTGCCCCGCACCCACCCGGACCACGCCGCGCTGCAACTGGCCAACCTGATCTTCGGCGGTTACTTCTCGTCCCGGTGGACGGAGAACATCCGCGAGGACAAGGGTTACACCTACGGCCCGCACTCGTCGGTCGAGCACTCCGTCGCCGGATCGGTGCTGGTCGCCGGGGCCGAGGTGGCCACCGAGGTGACCGCCCCGGCACTGCTGGAGACGACGTACGAGCTGGGTCGGCTGGCCTCGGTGCCGCCCGGTGCGGACGAGTTGGCGCAGGCCCGCCAGTACGCCCTGGGCACCCTCCAGCTCGGCATCTCGACCCAGGCCGGGCTGGCCGCGTTGACCAGCGCGTACGCCGGCAACGGGCTGCGGTTGGACTTCCTCGCCGAGCACGCCGCCCGGCTGGCGAAGACCACCGTTGACGACATCGCCGAGGTGGGCGCCCGGTATTTCGCCCCGGCGCGGGCGGTCGTCGTGGTGCTCGGTGACGCCGAGCGGGTTGCCGGTCCGCTGGCCGCCCTCACCCCGGTCCGTACGGAGTCGGCGTGAGTGGTGAGACCGCGCCGCCGCTGGCCCGTTCCACGCTGGACCGGGCGGCGCACCGGCGTACCGATCCGCAGTGGTTGGCGCAGGCGTGGCAGCGGGCCCGGGTGCTGGTGCTGGATTCGACCCGGGACGGGCGGGCGCTGGTCCGCACGGAGGTGAATCCGCCGGTGCTGGTGCTGCGGGACGCCGCCGAGGTCGGCCCGCTGGGGGAGGCGTTCCCGCTCTTCCTGGGGGTGGAGCCCGACGGGGTGCCGGTCTTCGCGGTGGACGCCCCGCTGCCCGAGCTGCCGGGCACCCGGGAGGCCAACCTGCGGGAGGTCGGCCACCTGCTCGACGATCGGGACGCCGGGATCTTCACCACGGCGCTCGCCCTGGTCAACTGGCACCTGGGGCACGGCTGGTCGCCTCGCACCGGGCACCGGACCGAGGTCGACGAGGGCGGCTGGTCGCGGGTGGACGGGGACGGCCGGCGGGCCTGGCCGCGTACCGACCCGGCGATGATCGTCCTGGTGCACGACGGGGTGGACGGCCCGGACGGTCGTTGCCTGCTCGGCAACAACGCCACCTGGCCGCGTACCCCGGGGCAGCGGCGTTTCTCCTGTCTCGCCGGTTACGTCGAGCCGGGGGAGTCGGCGGAGGCGGCCGTGCTGCGCGAGGTCCGCGAGGAGGTCGGCGTCGGGGTCGAGCGGATCATGTACGCGGGCAGCCAGGCATGGCCGTTCCCCGGCTCGCTGATGCTGGGCTACCTGGCCGAGGCGGACCCGGGGGAGCCGGTCCGGGTCGATCCGACGGAGATCGCGTACGCCCGGTGGTTCACCCGGCGGGAGATCGGCGCGGTGCTGGCCGGGCGGGCGGTGGACGCCGGGGACGGTGACCGGATGATCCTGCCCCCGCCGTCGTCGATCGCCCTCTTCCTGATCCACCGCTGGCTCGACGGGCACTGCTGACCGGTCGGGGGCGGCTACTGCCCCGGCCCGGACCGCCGTTGCCGCGACGGTCCCGGACCGGGAACACGGGCCGTCGTGGGCGGGCGGCGAACGCACTCGGCGGGAGCCGTTGCGGCCACACGATGGACGTCGGTCAGCCGGGCGGGTGTTGCCCCCGGCGGCGTCGGCCGGGTTCGGCGAGCGGGAGCACCTTGACCCGCTGCCGGCCGGCGCGGACCGCGCCCACCGTGGACAGGGCCCGGGCCAGCAGCAGGGCGGCGTCCCGGTCCTCGGCGTGCACGGTCTGTCGGCGGCACTCCGGGGTGGTGGTCTCGTTGCGCAGGCAACCACCGCCGGCCCAGACGGCGGCGAGGTCGATGTCGGCGGCGGTGCGGATGTCGGTACGAACGATCAGGAAACGCATGGCTGTCTCCGGACGGACCGCGGGTGACCGGGTACGTTGTGGAACTTCCACGTCACTGAATCGTCATGTTACGCCCGCCCGGGGTCCCAGCAAGTGAAACGCGGCGATCGATCTGGTCCTGTCCGATCATCCGATGCCTGGTCAGACAGGTCGCCGTCCGGAGGTGCCGGGTCCGGGGCCCGTACGACGTGGGGCCGCCGGCAACCTGCCGACGGCCCCAACCCGGTCCCCGGATCAGTCCAGCGTGAACTGTCCGTTCTTCGTGCCCGCGAGGAAGCCGAGCCAACCGGCCCGCGGGAACAGCAGCACCGGGCCGTTCGGGTCCTTGCTGTCCCGCAGCGCCACCTCGGCCGTTGCGGTACGCAGCCGGGCGACCTCCACACAGTTGGAGGTCTGGCTGCGGGTGCTCTTGTGCCAACGCGCGTCGGCGGTCACGGTCTGGATCTCGTTCATGGTTCTGCTCCTGGTTGCTGGAACTGCTTCGACGGAACGAGGGGCGGTCGCCCGGCCCGGACGGGGTCGGTGGGGATCACCGTTCCGTCAGACGCCCAGGTTGTCGGCGGCGTTGGGCCGGCGCTGCTGTCGGACCCGGAACCACCACGGGCGAGGCCGCCGTGTCGGTCAGCCGTCCCGTCGCCGCGAAGAGCCAGGTAAGGGTGTCCGATGCGGAGAGCGCCGCCGAGCATAGCCACTCAAATGCCACTTTATAGCGATTCACCGTGGATGCCTCGGTCGACATGACGTCGATGAAGCCTCCTTCGATGGCCAACGTCTCCGGGTCCTGCGAATCGGCGAACCGGTAGAGCGAGAAGGCCGTCGGCGGCAGGTAGAACTCACCGATCCGGGTGTCCCGCAGCAACAGGTGCAGGGTCACGTTCGGCAGCATGGCCAGCTCGCAGAGGTGGGCGAGCTGTTCCCGCAGCACCTCCGGCGGGCAGGCCCGGCGGCCCAGCGCCGCCTCCTCCAGCACCGCCGTGTACCGGGGGCCGTCCGCCCGGTCCAGCAGGGACTGCCGGCCCAGACGCGCCTTGACCTCGGTCTCCGGGTCGTCCCCGGACGGGTCGGCCGACTCCGCGGCGGCCTCGGCCGAGAGGATCCGCAGCCGGGCGTATCCCTCGGTCTGCAGCAGCCCCGGCACCAGGACCGGGTTGTACTCGCGGATCTGGGCGCAGCCCGCCTCCAGTTCCGCCCACCCCAACTGCTGCTGGGTCATCACCGGGTACGACTTGCGCCAGGCACGCATGTCGCCGGCCTCGTCGGTGATGGCGAGCAGTTCGTCGCGCATTGCGGGGGCGGCCCCGTAGAGGTCGAGCAGGACGCCGACGTCCTCCGGGTCGGGTCGGCTGCGGCCGTTCTCCAGCCGGGAGAGTTTCGACGCCGACGCCCAGCCGATCCGGTCGATCACCTGGTCACCGGTGAGTCCCGCCGCCTCGCGCAGGCGGCGCAGGTCATTGCCGAGCCTGCGCCGGCGCAGGATCGGACTCGGTACGGCTGGAGGCACGGTGTCCTCGATTCCGTCGACCGTCGCGAGACGCGACGGTAACTGTATGAAATTCGCCCCCCACGGTCAGTATGGACGTCGCGACCGGCGTCGGAGGTCCCGGCGAGGGCGTGTCTTGCGTCAAAAAGAGGACTGTGGAACGTGCCGGCCGCGCCTCGGGACGACGTCGTCCCTGCTGGCGGCAGTTCCTCCGTACGCGTCCAACCCGGGCGCCACCCCCGCCGGAGGGAACCCCCATGCGCACCGTCCTGCGCCGCCCCGACTTCCGTCTGCTCTTCGTCGCGCTGCTGGCCAGCATGGCGGCCGAGTCGATGCTGCTGCTCGCCCTGGCCATCTGGGTCAAGGATCTGACCGGTTCCGACGGCATGGCCGGTGCCACGATCTTCGCGATCATCGCGCCGATGATCCTGGCCCCGCTGGTCGGCTGGGTCGTCGATCGCTACCGTCGTCGACCGTTCTTCGTGGTCGCCAACCTGGCCACCGCGCTGCTGCTCAGCCCGCTCTTCGTGGTCCGCGACCGGGCCGACGTCTGGATCATCTACGTGGTGGCCGCCTGCTACGGGCTGTCCTACCTGACGTTGCACGCCACCCTGAGCGGCCTGCTCCGCCAGCTCGTGCCGAGCGAACTGCTGGCCGATGCGAACGGGGCGTTGCAGACCGTGCGGCAGGGCCTGCGCCTGGGCGGCCCGCTGGCCGGGGCGGCCCTGTACGCGGCGGTCGGCGGCTGGCTGCTGACCAGTCTGGCGATGACCGGCTTCGTGGTCGCCGCCGCCGTGGTGGGGCTGCTCCGGGTGACCGAGCACGCACCGGCCACCGCGACCCTGCGCTGGCCCGCCGAGCTGGGCGCCGGACTGGGCCACCTCACCCGCGAGGCGGCGCTGCGCCGGGCCCTGCTCGGGTACGGGCTGGGCTCACTCGTGATGGGCTTCACCGAATCGTTGATCTTCGCGTACGTCGACCAGGGGCTGCGCCGGGACGTCGCCTTCGTCGGGGTGCTGATCACCGTGCAGGGGATCGGTGGCCTGGTGGGCGGGCTGCTCTCGCCGACGGTCGTGCGTCGGGTCGGCGAACTGGGGGCGCTCGCCGCGGGGGTGACCCTCTTCGGCCCGGCCGCACTGGCCCTGGCCTGGCCCGACCTGCGCCTCGGGGTGCTGGCCCTGCTGCTCGCCGGGCTGTCCCTGCCGCTGACCATGGTGGGGCTGACCACGCTGGTCCAGCGGCGTACCCCGCCGGGACTGCTCGGTCGGGTCACCGCGGCCTCGGAGGCACTGGTCAGCGGGCCGCAGGCGGTGTCCATCGGGACCGGGGCACTGCTCGTCGGGGTGTTCGACTACCGGCTGCTGTTCGTCCTCGTCGGGGTGGTCACCACGGTCGCCGGTCTCTGGCTCTGGCAGGGGCGTCGGCTCACCCCGCCGGGCCCGCGCACACCTCCCGCTCCGCCGCCCGCCGCCCGCATCCCGGCCCCCCGCCGTCCGCTCTCCGACCCCGCCGCCGACCGGCTCACCGGTCGATGACCGACGACCCGCCGACGACCCGCAGCGGCCGGCCCCGATGGGGTCGGCCGCTGCGTCGGCGGGATGACCGGATCAGCCCGGTAGCGCGGCCAGGTGCTGCTTGACCTGGGTGATGGAGGGGTTGGTCAGGGCGCTGCCGTCGGCGAAGCGCAGCGTCGGGACGGTCTGGTTGCCACCGTTGACCTTCATCACGAAGTCGGCGGCCTGCGGGTCCTGCTCGATGTCGACCACCTCGTACCCGATGCCTTCCCGGTCCAGCTGCGACTTCAGCCGGTGGCAGTAGCCGCACCACGGGGTGGAATACATGGTCAACATCGTCGGATCCTCCACGGTTCGCCGCGCCCGGCCCGGTCAGGCCAGGCTGACCGGTACAACGCCGGCCGGAGCTGAGATGATTCCTCGCTGTGGTGGTTCACTCAGCGGCGGAGTCGGTCCTCGCCGGGCTGGATCCGGAGCAGCGGTCGGCGGTGACCGCCCCGGCCGGCCCGGTCTGCATCCTGGCCGGCGCCGGCACCGGCAAGACCCGCGCGGTGACCTCCCGGATCGCCCACCGGGTGCTGACCGGGGGGATCGTCGGTCGACACGTGCTGGCGGTCACCTTCACCGCCCGGGCCGCCGCCGAGATGCGGGCCCGACTCACCGGGCTCGGGGTGCCGGGTGTGCAGGCGCGGACGTTCCACGCGGCGGCGCTGCGCCAGGTGCGCTACTTCGCGCCCCGGCTGCTGTCCGGCCGGGCCATGCCGGAGCTGCTGGACAGCAAGGTCCGGGTGGTCACCCTGGCCGCCGCCAAGGTCGGCCTGCGGGCCGACCGGGCCGCCGCCCGCGACCTGTCCGGGGAGATCGAGTGGGCCAAGTCGTCGCTGGTCGAGCCGGGGGAGTACGTGGTCGCCGCCGCCCGGGCGCTGCGCGAGACGCCGTACGAGCCGGCGAAGGTGGCCGAGGTCTTCACCGCGTACGAACGGCTCAAGCGCTCCTCCGGGGTGATCGACTTCGAGGACATGCTGCGGGCGGCGGTGTGGGGCATCGAGGAGCACCCGGACGTCGCCGAGCAGGTACGCGGCCAGTACCGGCACTTCGTCGTCGACGAGTACCAGGACGTCAACCCGCTCCAGCAGCGGCTGCTCGACGCCTGGCTGGGCGGCCGGGACGACGTGACCGTGGTCGGTGACGCCAGCCAGACGATCTACTCGTTCACCGGGGCCACCTCGGCGTACCTGATCGACTTCCCGCGTCGGCACCGGGCCGCGACCGTGGTCCGGCTGGTCCGCGACTACCGGTCCACCCCGCAGGTGGTCGGGTTGGCCAACGCGGTGATCGGGCAGGCCCGGGGCACCGAGGCGCGGCTGCGGCTGGAGCTGCACGGTCAGCGCCCACCCGGCCCCGAGCCGGAGCTGCGGATCTTCACCGACGAGCCGGCCGAGGCGGGCGCGGTGGCGGCCCGCTGCCGGACGCTTGTCGACGGGGGCACCCCGGCGAAGGAGATCGCCGTGCTGTTCCGCACCAACGCCCAGTCCGAGGCGTACGAGAAGGCGTTGACCGAGGTCGGCGTGCCGTACGTCGTGCAGGGGGCGGAACGGTTCTTCGAGCGGTCCGAGGTACGCCAGGCGATGGTGGCGCTGCGGGCCGCCACCCGGTCGATCCCGGGCGACACCCCGCTGCCGATCGCCGTCCGGGAGGCGCTGACCGCGGTCGGTTGGGCCCCCGACGCCGCCCCGCCCGGCGGCGCCGCCCGGGAGCGCTGGGAGGCGCTCGCCGCCCTGGTCCAGCTCGCCGAGGAGTACGCGGCCACCCCCGAGGTGCTGCCGATCGGCGAGGCGGCGACCGTGGAGCGCCAGGCCACCCTGACGGACTTCAACGACGAGTTGGCCCGGCGGGCCGCCCATCAGCACGTGCCGACGGTGGACGGGGTGACCCTGGCCTCCCTGCACTCGGCCAAGGGGCTGGAGTGGGACGCGGTCTTCCTGGTCGGGCTCTCCGAGGGGACCCTGCCCACCTCGTACGCCCGCACCCCGGAGCAGGTCGAGGAGGAACGGCGGCTGCTCTACGTCGGGATCACCCGGGCCCGGCAGTGGCTCTGGCTGTCGTACGCCTCGGCCCGCTCACCGGGTGGGCGGGCCCGGCGGCCGTCGCGGTTCCTGCCCCAACTGGACCGCAGCGGTGGCGGCGAGCGGGCCGGTGCGGGCCGGGTGGCCGGGCCGGGCGGGGCGAAACGGGCGGTGGAACGTCGGCGGACCCAGGTGGTATCCTGCCGGATCTGCGGCGCGACCCTGCTGGCCGGGGCGGACCGCAAACTGGGCCGCTGCCCGACCTGCCCCTCGGACATCGACGAGAACCTGTACGAGCGGCTCTGCGACTGGCGGGCCCGGGTGGCCGGGACGCAGCGGGTCCCGGCGTACGTGGTCTTCACCGACGCCACCCTCGTCGCGCTGGCCGAACGGCGGCCGGGCCGGGTCGAGGAGTTGATCGCCATCGCCGGCATCGGCCCCCGCAAACTCGGCCTCTACGGCGAGGCGGTGCTGGCATTGGTGGCGGGCGCGACGGTGGACGAGATCGGCCCGGAGAAAACTCTCGAAATCTCGTCGTAAATTCGTTTGCCCTCGCCCCGTGGCGAGGAATAGCCTCAGGACGCACCTCGGGAGCAGCGCCATTACGGCTGCTCACGGGGGGTGAGTCCGAATCGGCACGAGGAACGTGAGGGAGGTGGCAACCGTGGAGATCATCACCTATGAGCGTCCGGCGGCGATGCCAGCTGCCTTCGCTCCGCTGTCGGCTGTCCGGGTGGCCCTTGCCGCTCCGCGACCGTCGAACCCGCAGGTGCACCAGGTCTCGGTTCAGGCCGAGCTGAACCTGACTGTTGCACCCACTGCGGGAGCCGAGGGGACCAGTGGCTTCACGGGTCTGGGCATTGATGTCGCCAAGAAGCGCATGGATGTCCGCGGCGTTCCACCTCGAGGTAGACCGGTCTGACACTCAGACCACCGGCTCACCTCGAGGCCGCGGAACCCGCTCACCGGGATCCGCGGCCTTAGTTTTTTGCCCGTCGAAGTACGTCGGAATGCGATCCAAGGGATCGAAGTGAGAGAGAGGTGACCGGGAGATGAGTCTGGCGTTGGCCCCCCTCGACGTGAGCGTCGAGCTGGAGGCGAACCTGCCCTGCCGGAAGTTCGACCCCGACCTGTGGTTCTCCGACTCGCCCACCGATCTGGAACTGGCCAAGACGCTCTGCGGGGACTGCCCGCTGCGCGTCGAGTGCCTGGCCGGCGCGGTCGAGCGGGCCGAGCCCTGGGGCGTCTGGGGCGGCGAGATCTTCGAGCGTGGCGCGGTCGTCCCGCGTAAGCGGCCCCGGGGCCGTCCGCGTAAGGAGGACCTCGCCCGCGACGCGGCCCTTCAGGTCGAGGCCGAGGCGCGGTTGGCGGCCAGTGGTGTGGCCACCTCGCGCAGTGCGGTCCGGCTGGCAGCCTGACCTACCCGATCCGTTCCACCCACCCGCCGATGATCATCGGCCGAGAGAGAGTTGACCCCGATGCTGCACCTGCCGAACGGAACCGAGATGCAACTACTCCACGAAGCGTTGTCCCGGGCTCGAATGCGCCGGCCTCAGGCCGGTCGTACCACCACGAGCACTGAGGCGCACCGTTCTGCCCGTACCGTCGCGATGAACAGCCGGAGCCAGTCGGCTCGCGACCTGGGCGTTCTCTGAGACCACCAGCGACACGTGGGGGCGGTGACCGGGTTCCGGTCACCGCCCCCACATCGTGCGTCGGTCAGGCCACCGGCGCGAAACCGGGCAGCCACCGTTCCAGGATGCCCCGGTAGGGCGCCTTCGCCTCCAACTGGCAGAGCACCCCGATCGAGCCCAGCGTCACCCGGTGGATGAGCAGGTACGACGGCGGCAGGTTGAGCTGCCGGCTGAGCTGGAAGGCGGGCGACTTCGGGCTGGCCAGCCGGGTCGCCTCGGCGCGGAGCCAGGCCCGGGTGAACCGGAACTCCTCCTCGGCCACCGGGTCCAGCATGGGCCGGATGTAGTCCAGCAGTGCCTGGGCGTCGATCGGCTCGGTCGGGTTGACGAAACCCTCCTCACGCAGCCCGGCGACGACCGCGTCGGCGTCGCCGCGCAGCGACAGCCCGAGCAGCCGGCCGATCGGCTCCGGGGTGCCCTCGGGCATCCGGGCCACCGCGCCGAAGTCGATCACCCCGAGCCGGCCGTCGGGCAGCAACCGGAAGTTGCCCGGGTGCGGGTCGGCGTGCAGCAGCCCGGCCCGGGGCGGGGCGGACAGGTGCAGGGTCGCCATCAACCGACCGGCGGCGTTGCGCTGCTCGTCGGTGCCCTCCCGGATGATGTCCGCCAGCGGTGTTCCCTCGATCCACTCGGTGACCAGCACCCGGGGCGAGGCGGAGAGCACCGCCGGGATGAAGATCTCCGGGTCGTCGGCGTACGCGGCGGCGAAGGCGCGCTGCGACTCGGCCTCCAGCTCGTAGTCCAACTCCTCGGTGATCCGTTCCCGCAGCTCGGCCAGGAGCGGCTTGACGTCCAGGCCGGGTTGGATGACCCGGAACATCCCGCCCAGCCGGGAGAGCTGCTTCAGGTCGGCGAGCAGCGCGTCCCCGGCACCCGGATACTGGATCTTGACGGCGGCGGTCCGGGACACCCCGGTCTCCGGGTCCCGCCACACGGCCCGGTGCACCTGGCCGATGCTGGCCGCCGCGGCCGGGGTGTCGTCGAACTCCACGAACCGGTCCCGCCAGTCCGGCCCGAGCTGCTCGGTCAGCACCTTGTGCACGCTCGCCACCGGTAGGGGCGGAGCGGCCTCCTGGAGCTTCGTCAACGCCTGCCGGTAGGGCGCGGCGATCTCGTCCGGCAGCGCCGCCTCGAACACCGACAACGCCTGGCCGAACTTCATCGCCCCGCCCTTGAGCTGCCCGAGGACGCTGAACAGCTGCTCGGCGGTGCGTTGCTGGATCTCGGCGGAGATGACGTCGGAGGCGATGCCGGTGACGCGCTTACCCATCCCGAGGACGGTCCGACCGGCGAAGCCGAGCGGCAGAGCGGCGAGCTTGGCGGTCCGGGACACGGCGCGGCGCGGGATGTCGGTCACCTGGCCATTGTTACCGACTTCCCGGCTCCGGTGCTGCGCCAAGCCGGGCTGGGTGGCCGCATACCCCTTCCGCGTGCCCCGCCCGGACTCCCACCGCGCTCCCGCACGTCACCCACGGCGACCGGTGCCGGAGCAGGAGCAGCCGGGGTGCGGGGCCCAGGCTCGACGTCGGAACCGACCGGCGGGCCCGATCTCCACCGCGCAGCCCACCGTTTCCGGGGTGCCGCCGTCGACCTGGGTCAGCGCCTCGGCGACCGCGTAGCCGACGGCGCTGAGCAGGGTGGCGGTGCCGCAGGAGCGGCTGGCCGGGCCGGTGGCGAGCTGCGCGGCCAGTCCGGGCCAGCCCGGGTCGCGATCGGTGCGGTGCAGGTCGAGGCAGTGCAGGCAGGGGCCCACCGGCGGCCGGACCAGGGGACCCACCACCGGTGTCCCCTCCCGGAGGGTGACCAGCAGGTGCGGCTGGCGACGCCGGGCGTACCCGGTGGCGAGCAGGTCCGCCGGGCGGTCCGTGCCGAGGTGCACCACCAGTGCGACCCGGCGGCGGCCGGCCGGGTGGGTCCGGGTGCCCGGGGCGGCGCGGGCGATGGCGGCCCGGACCGCCCCGGCCAGCGGTTGCCCCACGTCGGCTGCGGCCAGCCCGGTGCCGACCAGGTCGACCGGGTCCACCGGGCCGGTCAGCTCGGTGGCCACGTGCCCCACGCCGGCCTGGGCCAGGGCCACGGCGACGGGCGCGCCGAGCCGGCCCGCCCCGGCCACCACCACCCGGGCGACACGCCGGCGGCGGAGCACCTGGGCGGGGGTGCCGGGCAGGGCGGTGGAGGCCAGGGCGAGCGCACCGGCCTCCGCGGCGAGCCGGGCCCGGTCCGGGCCGGTCAGGTCCCGGGGAAGCAGGGTGTGTGCGGGTACGACCAGCCCGGCGGCGTGCAGCGTGTCGAGCAGCCCGCGCGCCTGGCCGGGGTCGACCCGGGCGTTCGCCGCGTCCGCCAGGATGCCGCGCACGCTCCGGGTGCCGTCGAGCAGGTCGAGCAGTCGGGTGACCCGTGAGTCGGTCACCTCCAGCAGCACGGCCCGGCCCGGACTCATCCCCAGTTGCAGGGTGTGCCGGTCGCGCCAGAGCCGGGTCAGGCCCGGTAGCAGGGCGGGGCGGAGCAGCGGGGTGCGGGAGGGTGCGGGAGGGGATGGGGTCATGATGACGAATCGTGACCGAAACCCTGCGGTGCGTCGATCGTTGTCCACAGGCGCGCAGCGCCAGATCCAGCGTTGTCCACAGAGCTTGGCGAGTTATCCACAGCTTACGGCGAGTCATGTCGGGCAGCTGACAGAGCGGGGCTGTCCGACCACCTGTCAGCGGCAACCGCCCGACCACCTGTCGGCGGCGACCGCCCGGACGTGCGGGAGGGGCGGACCCACCGGCCGCCCCTCCCGCGTCGTACCCGGACGGGTCAGACCTTGGCCTTGCCCAGGATGCGGTTCACTGTTGTGCCGCACACCGGACACTTGCCCTTGGCCATGTTCATCCCGGTCTTCGAGACCTCGACGTGCCCCTCGAAGTCCCGCTTCTCCTTGCACTTCACGCAGTAACCGTTGTAGGTCTGGGCCTGGTCGGCCACGATAGCCTCCTCGTCTCGTCCGCCGGGCACGTCGGTCCGGCGGTTCTCCCGGCGGCAGGCCACGCGGGGCGCGGCGCCGGGTCCTTCTCCGCGGCCACCCACGTGACCGCCGGTTGGCGGACCCTACCCAGCTCTGGGCGGTTCCATGTCAGCTGTGCATCGACACTGTGAGCAAGTCGACGTCGAGAGTGTGCATCCCGAAATAGGCGGGATAAGTGAGTTTGCCGGGGACACGCCGTGTGGAGGCCTGTGGGAGGTCCCCCGGACGGGGGTGCGGCGGCGTCGGCGGGGCCGATCACCTACCGTGGAGATCGCGCCCGACGTGGGCTGTCGGGGTCGCCACGAAGGGTGACGAGGGTCCAGCCTCATGGTCACCACCAGTTTTTTTCGGACTCCTTACTATCAACCACCATTTTCCGGGCGCGTGTCGGGGTGTTGACCCTTGCGGACCCCTGGTCAGTACGCATTAGCTTTCCCTCGTGGCAGGAAACCACGGCTGCGCGGCCCACTGATGGCGGCGGCGCGGAAGCCAGTCGTCGAGGTACGGCGCAGTCAGCGCCGGCGACGGACGGTGTCCGCCTACCGGGACGGCGAACGGGTCGTGGTGCTCATCCCGGACCAGTTCTCCCGGGCTGAGGAGAGCGAGTGGGTCGACCGGATGCTCGCCCGGCTCGCCGCCCGGGAGGGCCGGCTGGCCCGCAACGACAACGAGCTGCTCGACCGGGCCCTCCGATTGATCAACCTGTACCTGTCCGACCAGGGCGGCGAGACCCTGCCGGCCAGCGTCCGGTGGGTCACCAACCAGAACGGCCGATGGGGTTCCTGCACCCCCGCCGACCGGACCATCCGGATCTCGCACCGGCTCCAGGACATGCCCGACTGGGTGCTCGACTACGTGCTGCTGCACGAGTTGGCGCACCTCATCGTGCCGAGCCACAACACCCGCTTCTGGGCCCTGGTCGGCCGGTACGCCAAGACCGAACGGGCGCGGGGCTATCTGGAGGGGGTCGCCGCCGCCTCCGCCGTCCCGGTCCCCGGCTGAACCCCTCCCGCCGCCTCCGTCGCCCGGCTCCCCAGCCTGCCAAATCTTGATCAACTCTTCTGGGCGCAGGTAGCGGGGTCCAGCGGGCGTCGATGGCACCATTTCGGCCCACGGGAGTCGATCACGGACGCCGCGCCCACTAGGGTCGGGGGATGGTCCGACGGGTGGTGGTGGCGTTGCTCGGTCCGGTTACCTGGTCGCCGCCCGGCGTCGAGCTGACGCAGTGGCGTACCGCGCTGGCCGAGGACGTGGTGGACCTGCTCGCCACCCTCGCCGAGGTGGAGACCGCGCTCGCGGTGACCCCGGCCGACCGCTGGCTGGCCGACGCGGTGCGCTGGCCCGACACCCCTGTGCACGAGGTGCCCGAGCCGACCGTGACCGCCGCGCTGGCCGGCCTCGACGGGTACGACCAGGCCGCCGTGGTCGCCGCCGACGCCCCCGACCTGCCGGGGCTGACCCTCGGCAAGCTGCTCCGACCGTTGACCAGCCGACCCGTCGCCGTCGCGCCGGTCGAGGGTAGCGGCGCGGGACTGCTCGGCGTGGCGTGCCGGTTACCCGTACCCGGCTGGCTGCCGGCGCTGGACCTGAACGTCGCCGGGCCGGCGGACCTGCGTCGCGCGGCACCCGCCCCGACCGACGTGGCGGTCACGCCCGGCTGGCACCGGCTGCGCGGCCCGGCCGACCTGGCCGCCCTGGACCCCGCGGTAGAGGGCTGGGAGGCCACCCGCGCCCTGCTCTCCGGCCACCGCCCCTGACCGGCCACCGCCCCTGACCGGCCACCGCCCCTGACCGGCCACCGGCCACCGCCCCTGACCGGCCGGCAGCCGGGTTGCCGCCGCCCGACGTCGGCCTGACCGGCCACCGCGATCTACCGGCCACCGGCCACCGGCGACCGGCCACCGGCCACCGGCGACCGGCCACCGGCCACCGGCCACCGGCGACCGGCCACCGGCGACCGGCCAACGGCGACCGGCCAACGGCGACCGGCCGGACCTGCCCGGGGATCGGGCGGGTCCGGCCGGTGTCGCGGCTGGTCCGAAGCGGGTCAGGACCGGTCGGCGTCGCCGTCGGTGTCGTCGGGGCGGGGCCGGCTGCCCGGCGCCTGCTCCTCGGGGCCCCCGGGAGCGGTGAAGTCGAAGTTGGCCAGCTCGTCGTCGAGATCCGTCGAGGTGGTCGCGAAGGCCACCGGGTCGGCGAAGTCCGCGTCCGAGGGGAGCAGGTCGGGGTGGCCCCAGACCGCGTCCCGGCCGGCGATGCCCCGGTGCTCGGTCAGCGCCGCCCACAGCGCCGACGCCTCCCGCAGCCGACGCGGACGCAGCTCCAACCCGACCAGGGCGGCGAAGGTCTGCTCGGCCGGCCCACCGGCCGCCCGGCGACGACGGAACGCCTCACCGAGGCGGACCACGTTGGGCAGCCGATCCGTCGCGGCGTTGTCCACCACGTGGCAGACCCAGCCCTCGACCAGCGCGAGCACCGTCTCCAGTCGGGCCAGGGACGCCTTCTGCGCCGGGGTGTCCTCCGGGGTGAAGATCCCCTCCAGGGCGATCGCCTGCATCGACTCCGGGTCGGTCGGGTCGACCCGGCCCATCGCCTCCTCGATCGCCTCCCGGTTGACCCGGATGCCGGACGCGTAGTTCTCCACCGCGGCCAGCACGTGCCCGCGCAGCCACGGGACGTGCTCGAAGAGCCGCTGGTGGGCCGCCTCGCGCAGGGCGACGTAGAGGCGCACCTCGTCCTCGGGCAGCTCCAGGCCCTCGCCGTACACCCGGATGTTGGCCGGGATCAGCGCGGCGGTGCCGGCCGGGCCGAGCGGCAGGCCGATGTCACCGGCGGAGAGCACCTCGGCGGCGAGCTGGCCGAGCGCCTGGCCGAGCTGGCCGCCGAAGAGCGCCCCGCCCAGGGTGGCGACCATCGACTGCATCGGACCGAGCTGGGCGCGGGCCTCCGGCGGGACCAGGTCGCCCATCGCGCCGACCATCCGGCTGGCCACCGGGTCGCAGAGCTTGCGCCAGACGTCCAGCGTCTTGTAGATCCACTCGTTGCGGTTCCACGCCACGGAGGTGCGGATGCCGGTCGGCCAGGCCGACGCCGGCTCCAACCAGAGGTCGGCCAGGCGCAGCGCCTCCTCCACCGCGTGCCGCTCGTACGGTGAGGCCATCGGGTCACCCGTGGCGGCGAGCTGGCTGGCGGCCACCTGGCGGGCCAGGTCCCAGTTGACCGGCCCGCTGCCCGGCGCGGAGAGCAGGTGCTGCAACTGCGACATGAACTGCTGCATCTGCGCGGGATCGTTGGGGTCTGGTGGTTGCCCACCCGGGAGCGCGAAACCGAACGGAATATCAGGCACGACGTCTACGGTACGCGCGCCGCGCCCCTGGTAACCGCTGCTGGCGTTGCGCTGAGGGCGAAGTCCGCCGCAGCCTGCCGGTGTCGCCACCCCCGGTCGGTACGCTCTGCCGCATGAGACGTCGTGGCGTGACCGTCCTCCTCGGTGCTCTGCTCACCACCCTGCTGAGCATCGGCGTGCTCGGCGCGCCCATCCCGTACGTGGTGCTCGGTCCCGGGCCGACGGTGAACACCCTCGGCACCTCCGACGGCAGGGAGGTCATCCAGATCAGCGGCCGGGAGACGTCCACCTCCGCCGGTCAGCTCCGGATGACCACGGTCGGCGTGCAACCGACGGTGAAACTGCGCGCCGCGATCGTCGGCTGGCTGTCGAAGGACGAGGCGGTGGTGCCCCGGGAGCTGGTCTACCCGCCGGGCGAGTCGCAGGAGGAGGTCGAGAAGCGCAACGCCGAGGACTTCCAGAACTCGCAGAGCAGCGCGGAGACCGCCGCGCTGGTCAAGCTCGGCTACCCGGTCGAGGTGGTGGCGAAGGAGGTGGCCGCGGACGGGCCGGCGGCCGGCGCGTTGAAGGCCGGTGACGTGGTCGCCACCGTCGACGGCGCGAAGGTCACCTCCGCGACCCGGCTGGTGGAGCTGGTCCGGGGCAAGCCCGCCGGCACCGCGCTGAGCATCGGGTACGTCCGCGACGGCACCCCCGGCACCGCCACCGTGACCAGCCGGGAACAGGACGGCCGGCCGCGCATCGGGGTGGTCCCCGACCAGCGGCAGCCGCACCCGTTCACCCTGAAGATCGATCTGAACGACATCGGCGGTCCGAGCGCCGGGCTGATGTTCGCCCTCGGCATCATCGACAAGCTCAAGCCGGAGGATCTCACCGGCGGGAAGGTCATCGCCGGGACCGGCACCATCGACGACGAGGGTCGGGTCGGCCCGATCGGCGGCATCGCCCAGAAGCTGGTCGGGGCGAAGAAGGCCGGTGCCAAGGTGTTCCTGGTCCCCGCCGACAACTGCGCCGAGGCGGTCCGCAACCCGCAGTCGGGCCTGCCCATGCTCAAGGTCGGTTCGCTGGACGACGCATTGACCGCCCTGGACACGTTACGGGCTGGCGGGGAGCCGATCCGCTGCTGAGGCGGGTGCCACCGGACCGACCCGCGCGACCTGACCCGAGACGTTCAGGAACACCCCGTACTCTGGGTGCCTGTCCGGAGCCGATCACATCGAGCGTGCGGAGCCAAACAGTGGCCATGCGTAGCAGCCCCCTGCCGAGGATGAGTCGGCGCGGACGCGTCACCATCGGGGTCCTGGTCGGGGTGTTCCTCCTGTTCACCCTGCTCGGCTGGGGGGTGCAGGCGTGGACCGACTGGCTCTGGTTCGACGAGGTCCGCTACACCCAGGTCTTCACCGGCGTGCTGCTGACCCAGGTGCTGCTCTTCCTCGCCGTCGGGCTGGGCCTGGCCGCATTCGTGGGCGGCAACCTGTGGCTGGCCTACCGGCTGCGGCCGAAGCTGCGCCCGCACTCGCTGGAGCAGGCCACCCTGGAGCGGTACCGGATGCTGCTCGCCCCCCGGATCGGCACCTGGATCAGCCTGACCGCCGTGGTGCTCGGCCTGTTCGCCGGGCTCTCCGCGCAGGGCCGCTGGTCCCAGTGGTTGCTGTTCCGTAACGGCGGCGACTTCGGCGTCAAGGACCCGGAGTTCGGCATCGACGTCGGCTTCTACGTCTTCCAGCTGCCGTTCTGGCGCTACCTGCTCGGGGTCGGCTTCACCGCCGTGGTGCTGGCCCTGATCGGCGCGCTGGCGGTGCACTACATCTTCGGCGGGGTGCGCCTGCAGGGCGTCGGCGACCGGATGACCGGCGCCGCGCGGGCCCACCTGAGCACGCTGGTCGCGTTCTTCGTCCTGCTCAAGGCCATCGCGTACGTGCTGGACCGGCGGGCCATGCTGCTGGAGTACAACGAGGGCGCCAAGCTGTACGGCGCGGGCTACGCCGACGTCAACGCGCTGCTGCCGGCGAAGGAGATCCTGGCGTACATCTCGGTGGTGGTGGCGATCGCCATCATCGTCTTCTCCAACGCGGTGATGCGGAACCTGGTCTGGCCGGGCATCTCGCTGGCCCTGCTCGGGGTCTCCGCCGTCGCGATCGGTGGCATCTACCCGTGGGCGGTGCAGACCTTCGAGGTCAAGCCGAGCGCCCGGGACAAGGAGGCCCCGTACATCCAGCGCAGCATCGACGCCACCCGCGCCGCGTTCGACATATCCGAGGTGCAGGCCAAGGGTTACGCGGCCAGCAACCTGGTGCCACCGGCCAGCCTGGCCACCGACACCTCGGTGGTGCCGAACGTCCGGCTGCTCGACCCGCAGCTGGTCTCCGAGACGTACACCCAGCTCCAGCAGGTCCGCGGGTTCTACGACTTCGGCCCCAAGCTGGACATCGACCGGTACTCGATGGAGAACAAGACCTCCGACTACGTGGTCGGGGTCCGGGAGATCAACTACGGCGAGCTGACCGACCAGCAGAACAACTGGATCAACCGGCACACCGTCTACACCCACGGCTACGGCCTGGTCGCGGCCCCGGCCAACCAGGTGGTCTGCGGCGGGCAGCCGTACTTCGTCTCCGGCTTCCTCGGCGAGAAGGCCCAGGAGGCGTGCTCCTCGCAGGCCGAGCAGATCCCGGCCAGCCAGCCGCGGATCTACTACGGCGAGCGGATGCAGGCCGACGACTACGCGATCGTCGGGCAGGCCGGCGAGGGCAAGAACGCCGAGTTCGACCGGCCCACCCCGACCACCGGCGGCGAGCAGTACTACACCTACACCGGTGAGGGTGGCGTCGAGATCGGCTCGTTCACCCGGCGGCTGCTCTACTCGATCAAGGAGCAGGAGACGAACTTCCTGCTCTCCGAGGCGGTCAACGACAACTCCAAGCTGCTGTACGTGCGTAACCCCCGGGACCGGGTGGAGAAGGTCGCCCCGTTCCTCACCCTGGACGGCGACCCGTACCCGGCGGTGGTGGGTGGCAAGGTCCAGTGGATCATCGACGGCTACACCACCTCGGCGACCTACCCGTACGCCGAGCGGATCAACCTCCAGCAGGAGACCACCGACGAGCTGACCAACCGGGGCACCTTCCAGCTGGCCCGGGAGAACGTCAACTACATGCGCAACTCGGTGAAGGCCACCGTCGACGCGTACGACGGCACCGTCCGGCTCTACGAGTTCGACGACGGCGACCCGGTGCTCAAGGCGTGGAACAAGGCGTTCGGCGGGGACCTGGTGCTGCCCAAGAGCGCCATCCCGGCCGACCTGGCCGCGCACTTCCGCTACCCGGCCGACATGTTCAAGGTGCAGCGCAACCTGCTCACCAAGTTCCACGTCACCAACCCCGGCGACTTCTACTCCGGCCAGGACTTCTGGCAGGTGCCCAACGTGCCGGACGCGCCGGACAGCGGGCAGAAGCAGCCGCCGTACTACCTGTTCACCCAGTTCCCCAACCAGGACGCGCCGCGGTTCCAGCTCACCTCGGCGGTCACCCCGAACGGCCGGCAGAACCTCGCCGCGCTGATCTCCGGGTCGTACGTCGACGGGCAGCCGAAGCTGGAGGTGCTGGAGCTGCCGGACCAGACCCGGATCTCCGGGCCGGTGCAGGTGCACCAGCAGATGACCAACAACGCGACCATCCGGACCGAGCTGAACCTGCTCTCCTCCAACCAGGCGCAGGTGCAGTACGGCAACCTGCTGTCGCTGCCGTTCGGCAACGGGATGCTCTACGTCGAGCCGGTCTACGTCAAGAGCAACCAGCAGGACGCGTACCCGCTGTTGCAGAAGGTGCTCCTGTCGTACGGCGACGGCGGCTCGTACGTGGTGCTGGCCAACAACGTCAGCGACGGCATCAAGCAGCTCGTCGAGCAGGGCAAACGGGCCGGGCAGGGGAGCACCCCACCACCGGGCGGGGAAACGCCGCCCCCGCCGACCTCCCCCTCGGCCTCGCCTTCCGCCTCGCCCTCGGCGGGGGCGAGCAGCCCGCCGCCCAGCGGTGACCTGGCCGCCGCCGCGCAGCGGGTCCAGACGGCGATCGCCGAGGTCAAGGCCGCGCAGGCGTCCGGCGACTTCGAGCGGTACGGCCGGGCGTTGAAGGCGCTGGACGAGGCGATCACCGCCTTCCAGCAGGCTCAGCAGGGCAACCCGGCGGCCCCGTCCGGCGGCAACCCACCCGCCACGCCGTCACCGTCCTCCGGCGGCTGACCCACCCGCTCCCGCGCCGACGGGGCCCACGATCCGAGTCGGGATCGTGGGCTCCGTCGCTTTTCTGACCGGTTGTCCCGCAACCAGGCGGCCCCGCCCGCCGTCTCCAGTGCAGGTGGCCCGGGACGGGGGGAGACGTGGTGCGGACATGAGAGACGAGCAGAGTTTCGACGAGTTCTACCGGAGCACCTCGGCGCGAACGCTGCGTTACGGCCACGGCGTGGCGGGCGACCACGGTGAGGCACAGGACCTGGTCCAGGAGGCGTACGCCCGGGCCTGGCGGCAGTGGGGCCGACTGGCCGGTCACCCGGCCCCCGAGGCGTGGCTGCGCCTGGTGGTCAGCCGGCTGGCCGCCGACCGGTTCCGCCGGTTGCGGAGCTGGCGGACGGCGATCAGCCGGGCCGGCCCACCGCCGGACGTCCGGCCACCCGGCGAGGACACCGTCCTGCTGGTCGCCGCGTTGCGCCAACTGCCCGCCAACCAGCGTCAGGCACTGGCCCTGCACTACCTGTTCGACATGCCGGTGGAGGAGATCGCCCGGGAGGCCCGGGTGCCCAGCGGCACCGTGAAGTCGTGGTTGTCCCGGGGGCGGTCCCGGCTGGCCGAGCTGCTGCCCGGGGTCTCGGCCAAGGAGTTGGAGGTCAACGATGTCGCGTGAGCTGCGCCGCTTCTACCGGTCGCTGGCCGAGGACACCGATCCGGGCGGCCTGGTCTCGCCCGCCCTGGTCCGTCGGCACGCCGACCGTCGGGCCCGGCGGCGGGCGGCGGGGGTGCTGGCCGTGGCGGCGCTGGTGAGCGCGACAGCGGTGGGCACCCGGTTCGTCCTCACCGCCGGACCGGCCACCCCGGGTGGGCCGCCCGCCTCCCCACCCGCCACCACCGCACCCGCCCGGTCGGCGTCGTCGGTGTCGTCCGCCCCGGCCCCTTCCGCGCTCACCGGTTCCCGCGTCGGGTCGCCGTCGGGCCCGGTCAGCTCGGCCGTGACGGCATCGTCCGGCCGGCCGCCGACCTCGATCCCCGACGCGGCCTTCTTCACTCTCGCGGTGGCCAACGAGACCGGTCTGCACACGACGTTCGGTTCCGGTCCGACGGTGCCGCAGCTCTGCGGCGCGCACCCCGGTGACTCCGGCGTCGTCCAACGCAAGGGCCGCGCCCTGGCCTTCCGCTACGCCGACACCCCGAAGGGGTACGTGCCCGACGGCAGTTACCGGCACACCATCACCATCTATCGCGCCGGACGGGCCGACGACGCGCTCCGGGAGCTGCGGGAGGCGGTCCGGAGCTGCCCGGTCCAGGAGTCACCCGACACGCCGGGGGTGACCTCCCGGCAACGGTTGCTCGGCGGGGCCGGTTACGGCGACGAGTCGGTGCTGTTCGAGCTGCGCCGGGCGGACCCGCCGGGGCAGGGTGACGCGGCCGGCGGGGGCGAGGTACGACTGGTCCGGGCGATCCGGCTCGGGGACGTGGTGACGGTGCTCTGGGAGCAGGGCTGGGAGGGTACGTCCAGTGATCGACCGCAGTTGGATGCCGACAGCCGGCGGGCGGTGGACGCGCTCCGCGAGTGGCTGCGCTGAGCGTCCCCGGGCCCGTTTTGCGGGCCCGGGGGTCGGTGCGCTACGGTTAACCAGGCGACGCGGGGTGGAGCAGCTCGGTAGCTCGCTGGGCTCATAACCCAGAGGTCGCAGGTTCAAATCCTGTCCCCGCTACTGTTCGAAAGGTCCCGGAGTTCATCTCCGGGGCCTTTCGCCGTTTCCCGCCCGGCCGCGACCGCGAGCGGCTGCGCTGATCCGGCCCGGCGAGGGTGGTCCCGCTCCGGCCGGCACGGTGGTCCCGAGTGGTCGGCGTGGTCGTTCCCGCCCGGCCCGAGGCGGTGGTTTCCATCCCGGCCCGCCCGGACGGCTGTCGGGACGCTCCGTCGGCGGGGACCCACACAGGTGGGCTGAGCTGGGCGGATGGTCGATCGGGGACCCCGCTGATCACCGTGGGGAGGATGGGTTAAGCTTAACGAGCCGACGCGGGGTGGAGCAGCTCGGTAGCTCGCTGGGCTCATAACCCAGAGGTCGCAGGTTCAAATCCTGTCCCCGCTACTGTTCGAAAGGTCCCGGAGTTCATCTCCGGGGCCTTTCGCCGTTTCCGGCCTCGGGCCGTCCGCCCCGGCCGGTACGCGGCGCGCGGTGCGTGCTTCGGGATGCCGGACTTGCCGACCTCGGTCAGGATGAGGGCATGTCTACTGGGATCAACACGTCAACGAGGATCACATGGTGGGGCCGCCTGAGCGCGGTCCTCGGCGCGGTGGTTCTCTCGGTCTTCGTGCCCGTGGCCGCCTGGGCGTCCACCGGCACCGGTGAACTGGTGGTGGAGGCGGCCCGTCGGCGGTCGCGCGGTGGCGGGGTCGGCGTCTTCGGGCTGCTCTGCTGCCTGGTGGTGGTCGGCGGCATCGTCCTGCTGGTCGTCCTGCTGATGCGCAACCGGCGTAACCGCCCGCCCCGCTGACCCGTCACCTGGCCAGGGCCGCCTGGGCCCTGGCCATGAACTGTGTCGTCGCCGCCCGCGCCCCGGAGCGTCCCGCGCGGATGCTCCGGGCCGCCTCGGTGAGCAGGTCACGCACCTCGCCGTGCCCCTTCGGGGGCGGCGCGGGTGCCGGGCCGACCTGCTGGTGCAGCGCCTCACCGAGGGTGGCGACCTGCTCGGCCAGCGGATCGTCGAGGGTCTGGACGACCGCCTGGCGCACCGTCAGGCTGGCCGGCAGGCCCCGTTCCAGGCCGAGTAGCCGACCCACCTCGACGTTGCCGGTCAGGAAGTTGATCACGTTTGCGACCAGTCCGGGATGACGGGTGCCCCGGAACCCGGCCCAGTACATCGACGCCCGGTCCCACTGGGCGGCCCGGGGGCCGGGGAAGCCGACCAGCGCCAACTTGTCCTCGGTATAGCGCTGGAGCTCGGGTAACTGGTGTGACCAGGCGAACGAGGCGGCGGTGTGCCCGGTGACCACCAGTTGCCGGGCCGGCTCGCCGCTGTCCGCCCGATCGACCAGCGCGGCGGCCGGGGTGGCCCGCTGGCTGCGGGCCCGTTCCCAGAACTCGAACCAGTCCAGCAGCGCCGCCGAGCCGAAACCCAACTGGCGTCCCTGGTAGAACTTGGTGCCCAACCCGCGCAGCCACAGCCACAGCGCCCGGTGGTCACCCGACGGGTCCATCGAGCCGGCGACCCGGCCGCCGCTGGCCCGGGTCACCCGGGCAGCCCAGCTCAGGTAGTCGGCCCAGGTCATCGAGGTGGTCGGCTCGGGCACCCCGAGCCGGCGGAGCAGGGCCCGGTTGAACACCACGGCGGCGTGGGTCTGCGCGGCCGGTACGCCGTAGACCCGGTCGTCGATCTTTCCGTAGTCCACCAGGCCGGGCGGCAGGGTGTTCAGGTTGATCCGGCCGTCGTCGGCGTAGCCGCCGAGGTCGAGGACGATGCCGCGCTGGGCGTACTCGCCGAGAATCGAGTCGTCGATCTGGAACAGGTCGGGCACGTTGCCGCCCCCGGCCTGGGTGGCGAGCCGGTCGTAGTAGCCGCCCTGCCCCTGCCAGGTGATCCGGAAGGTGACCAGCGGATTGCGGGCCGAGTAGAGCCGCAGGGCCCGTTCGGTGGCCTCCGCCCGCTTCGTGCCGCCGTACCAGAAGACCGACAGCTCCACCGGGCCGTCCTGCGCCGGCGACTCCTCCTCCACGCCGCACCCGCTGAGCCCGCCGGTGGCCAGCACGGGCAGACCCAGCAGCGCACCGAGCAGCCGTCGCCGGGCCGGGTTGACGCCGGGCCGGGACAGCGGGGGATACGCAGGGGACAACGGGTGCTCCTGGGGACGGGCGGGCCGGTAGCCGGATCATTCACGCAGGTGGCGCGGGCGGGTGTCAACGGCCGGTCGGCCCGCCGTACGACGACTGCCCGGGTGGGCGCACCGGCCGGCGGCACACCCGTGGTGTACTAGGGCGCGTGGAACTTCTGCACTCGGGCAAGGTCCGGGACGTCTACGCCGACGGCGACGACCTGATCCTGGTCGCCTCCGACCGGATCTCCGTCTACGACGTGGTGCTGCCCACCCCGATCCCGGACAAGGGTCGACTGCTGACCGCCCTGTCGCTCTGGTGGTTCGGGCAGTTGGCCGACCTGGTGCCGCACCACGTCGTCTCGGCCACCGAGGTGCCCGCCGAGTTCGCGGGCCGGGCGATCCGCTGCCGCCGGCTGGACATGGTGCCCATCGAATGCGTCGCCCGTGGCTACCTCACCGGCGGTGGCCTCAAGGAGTACGAGCGCACCGGCGCGGTCTCCGGCGTACCGCTGCCGCGGGGCCTGGTCGAGGCGTCGATCCTGCCGGAGCCGATCTTCACCCCGTCGACCAAGGCGCCGGCCGGGGAGCACGACGAGCCGATCACCTTCGCCGAGGTGGTGGACAAGGTGGGGGCGGAGACCGCCGAGCGGCTGCGCCAGATCACCCTCGACGTCTACCGGCGGGGTGCGGAACTCGCCGCCGACCGGGGCATCCTGGTCGCCGACACCAAGATCGAACTGGGCTGGGCGTCGGACGGCACCCTGGTCCTCGCCGACGAGGTGCTCACCTCCGACTCGTCCCGCTACTGGCCCGCCGAGTCGTACCAGCCGGGTCGCACCCAGTTCTCCTACGACAAGCAGTACGTCCGGGACTGGGCGACCAGCAGCGGCTGGGACAAGCAGGCCCCCGCGCCCGAGGTCCCGGCCGACGTCGTCGAGGCGACCCGGGCCCGCTACGTCGACGTCTACGAGCGGTTGACCGGCGAACGCTGGTCCTGACCCGCCGCTCCCCGGCCGGCGCGGTAGCGGGCCGGCCGGGGTACCAGGGTCAGTTGCCGCCCAGGGCGGTCTTCGGTTCGGCCCGGTAGGAGCGGTCCTCGGCCTGCTTGCCGAGGACGCCGCCGCCCGGGGTCTCCACGCTGAACGCCTGCTCGTCGGTGACGATCTCCGGGCCGTCGCGGCGCTCGTCCCGGTCGTCGCGCTTCGCGGCGGTGGTCCGTCGGGGGGCCAGCTCCGGTGGCACCGGTTGCCCACCACGGGCCGGCCGGGGTGCCGGCTCGGCCGACGGCCGGCCCCGCAACGAGGTCGGCACCTCCTCCAGCCGCGACACCCGCCCCCCGGACAGCGGCGGGGCCGGCGCGCCCAGCACCGGCGCGGTCGCCTCCGACCGGCCGTCGTCCAGCCACTCGCCGCCCGGCATCGCCGGGCGTGCCACGTCGGTCCGGTCGCGGCGCTTCGGCCGGGGCGTGCCGGGCGCCCCGACGCCCCGGGTGGGGCTGCCCAGCACGGACGGGGCGGTGCCCGGCCGGATCGGCGTCGCCGCGTCGCCGGCCCGCTCACCGGTCGCGCGGCTGCCGCCACCGGTCGCGCGTCGACCGTCCGGGCGACGGCTCTGCAACACCGGTGCGGTGGTCTCGCCGGCCGGCCGGCCGAACAGGTCGAGGTCGCCGGCACCCGGGCGGACGGACCCGCGTCGCGCCTGGTCGTCCTGCTCCTCGGTGCCCGGCCGGCGGGTACCCGAGGAGTGCGGCGCTCCCGTCGTCGAGGTGCCACCGGCACCCCGGGCTCCCGGCGGCGACGCCGTCGACGAGGCGCCGGGGCCGCGCAGCCCGTTCGGTGGTGCGGCCCGGCCGCCGGTCGGTGGCGGGGTGGCGTTCGCGCCGGGGGAACGCAGCGACGCCTGGGGTGGCTCGGCGACCCCGGGTGCGCCGGCACCGCCGCGCAGCACCCCGCTGCGCAGCCCACCGCGCTCGCCGGTGACCCCCTCCAGGCCCGGCGGACGGGCCAACCCGGCCCGACCCGCCCCCGGCGCGGTGGCGTTCGCGCCGCCCAGGCCGGGTGCGCCGGTACGCAGCCCGGGGGGCGGTGCGACCAGCGGTGGCGGCACCACCGGCGGCGGCGCCACGGCGGGACCCGCCGGGTTCCCGGTGCCGGGCGGCGGGGCCGGGGTGCCGGTCTCCGCCCCCGGTGGCGGCCGCAGGGTGTCCAGCACCTGCCGGGCCAACTGGTCCGGGTCGGTCGGCGTGGGCCGGGGCACCGCCCGTACCGACGTCGGGGGTTGGTTCGCGCCGGACCCCGGCGGGCGTACGCCGGGCGGCCCCACCGGCGGCGGCGTGCCCACCGGCCCGCGCCACGGCGGGTGACCGACCGGGTTGAGCACCGCGTCCATCGGGAAGAACGGCGGCCCGTGCCCGCCGCTGACCTTGCTCAACGTGCCGAAGTACTCGTTGGCGGTGCGTTCGGCCAGCTGCTGGGCCCGACGGTTGTACTCCTGCTGCTTCTGCTGCACCGCCTCGGCCTCGGCCGCCTGGATGCCCTTCTCGCCGTCGTACAGGCCCAGGGTGAAGCCCTGCTTGAAGCCCTCGGAGAACTGCGTCCAGCCGTCGGAGTTCTTCGCGTCGTCGATGGCGTCGCGGTATTCCGTCCAGAGGCGGTCCATCTCCGCCCGGGAGTCCCGCGCGATGCCGACCATCGCCCGCAGCGCGGTGACGTTGTGCTGGGCCGCGTCCATCCACTCGTCGAGGTACGCCAGCGTCTTGCCCGGCCCGGCCTTGAGGAACGCGTCGCGGGCCTGCGGCGACTTCCAGTGCTCGTCGTGCAGGGTCTGGCTGGCGGTCAGCAGTTGCTGGTGGATGCTCTGCAACAGGTGGTAGGCGTTCTGCCACTGGTCGGCCAGCGCCGAGATGTCCTCCGGATGCTGCCCCAGCACCTGTTGGCGGACCGCCTCGATGGTGGCCCCGCCCTCGTCACTCGGCGCCGGGGTGAACTTCAGGTCCGGGTTCTCCGGCGGCATGACGTACCGGGTGCCCTCGCCGCGCGGGCCACCGGACGGGTACGTCGCACGGGCGTCCCAGTAGTCGGCCATGGTGTCCTCCCCCGCTCAGATGCCGTAGTCGTGCCGCTTGATCTCGTCCAGCGCCTGCTTGGTGGGGGAGTCGGTCAGCTCGCTCGGGTCCACACCCTCGGTGTCCTGACCGACGTGCAGCTCCTGGGTGACGGTGCCCCTGCCGTCGGTCGTGGTGACCGTGCGCGTCCCGTCGGCGTGGTGCTCGTCGACCTTCTTCGAGGTCGGCTGCTCCGTGGCGTCGAGCTGCTCGCTGGTCACCGTGCGACCACCGTCGGCGGCGTACGACGTGGTCTCCCGGCTGCCGCCGGTGCGCCGGCCCTCGGCGTCGGTGGTCGTGGTGGTGACCACCGTCGAGTTGCCGGTGACGATCGTGCTGGTCCGGGTGGTGCTGCTGTCGAGCACCTTGCCGGTGGCGTCGGCGGTGGTGGTGACCGTCACGGTGCCCGTGCCGCCGGGCAGCGGCCGCTGGACCATGGTCCGGACCACGCCGCCGGGGCCGAGCGCGGTGTAGGTGATGCTGCCGTCCGGGGCGACCTGCGGCTTGCCCTGGTCGACGAACTGTTCGGGGGTCGGGGCGGTGCTGGTCTGCCCGCTCGACACCGTCTCGAAGTACTGGTCCCACCAGGTCTTGCCGGAGACGAACGGGGGCAGCCCGGCCGGTCGTGGCGCGTCGGTGTCGCCGAAGGCGAACCGGACCGCGTCCAGCGAGGCCGCCGACCAGCCGTCGGTGTTGGCGTAGGCGTCCGCCACCGTCTGTGCGGCCATGCCGATGTTGGTCAGCGCGACGCCGAGATAGGTGAGGTACTGCTGGAACTCGCCGTAGTTGAGGGTCAGCTGACCCCGGATGTAGGTGCCCTCCGGCAGCGCGTTGCCGTCCCAGGCGCTCTGCGGCAACTGGCCGAGCTGACTCAACCGGCCACTGTGGCCCTGCAGGTTCTCCTGGATGGTGACCATGTTCTTGCCGTAGTCGACCAGCCCGTCGGGATCGACGTCGACCGGCTTCTGGTCGGCGAGCCAGTCGGTGCGGGTGTTCTGGTTGGTCTCCTGCTGGTACGGGTTGGTGCCGCCCGTGCTGCCGTCGTCCTCCGCCACCGAACCTCCCCTGGTGCGGCGGGCCCCCGCCCGAGTGTCGCCGGGAATCGCCCCGAGCCTAACGGCTCACGACCACCGCCGGGACCCGGTATTCCCCGGTGCCGGCACCCCGACCAGCCACTTCGGACATAGTGAGGTGGCCCGATTCGATGCGGGGCGCTACCGTCAGGATCGGCCACCACGGCCGCCACCACATCAAGGGGACGCTTCCCTGACCGGGGGGCGCAAGCAGAGGAGCGGGTGAGTCCACCTTGACCGACACTCCTGGACTGGGCCAGGTTCACGCCACCCAGGAACAGCTGAACCAGATGGCACAACGCTGCAACGACACCGGTGCGGGCCTCGCGCAGGGCATGGCACAGCTCATCGAGCGGGTGCAGACCCTGGGCGGCGGCGGCATGCGGGGCTCGGCGAACAACGCGCTTCAGGACGTCTCCGTGCAGCTCAACGACGGCCTCAAGAAGATCATCTCGGCGCTCGACGAGCTGTCCGGCAAGATGACCAGCGCCGCCACCCAGTACGGCATGAACGACGACGACGCCGCGACCGAGATCCGCCAGGCCGCCGCCGAGACCGGCAACTCCAGCGTGATGAGCATCCTGCGCGGCTGACGCCGGCATCCGGCGCGGCCCACGCCGCCGCACGGGCGGCCCGCGCCGGCCGCATCCTGGCGGCGCATGCCGCTGTGACCAGCGAAAGGTGACATTCCAGTGAGCAGTCCCATCACCTACCACTTCGGCCAGATCTCCGATGTGGCCACCGCGATCGGCACCTACCAGGGCCAGATGGACGGCAGCCTCCAGGAGCTCTACACCCAGTTCACCCAGCTCTTCGCCGAGGACTGGCAGGGGTCGGCGGGGCAGGCGTGCGACGAGGCCCGGCAGAAGTGGAACCAGGGCGCCACCGAAATCAAGGAGGCGCTGACCCGGGTCGGCGTGAAGCTCGGCGCGTCGGCCGAGCGGATGCAGCAGGTCGACCAGCAGATCGCCGCCGGCATGTGACGAGCCGGCCCGACGCCCCGGTGCCGAGGGTGTCGGGCCGGCCGTGCCGCCGGTGGGGCAGCCGGGGTCGTGACACCCCGGTTACGCTGCCGTCGGGTGACCTCGGGGGAGGGACGATGGAGCAACGGCCGAACTTCGGCGCGCTGACCGCCATGATCGGTGACCTCAAGAAGGCCTGGTCCGGCATGGACGAGGTGCAGCGCCGGATGCTCCGGGTGACCGGCACGGCCTGGTCGGACGACCGCACCGTCAAGGCGGTCGTCGGCCCCCGGGGGCACCTGCTGGAGCTGGACATCGACCCACGGGTGTTCCGCAACCCCAACTCCAAGGCCCTCGCCGCCGCCATCGTGGCGACCGTCCGGCTCGCCGTGGAGGACGCCGCCGAGCAGTCCAAGGAGATCCTCGACGGCAGCATCGCCCCCGACCTGCGGCGGATGGCACCCGGCGGTGCGCAGTTGGAGAATCTGCTGCACCGCCACGATGCCGACGTGCGGCTGAAGGGAGACGACGATGAGTAGCTTCGTCGAGATCAGGACGAGCGTCGCCGACATCCTCGGCATCGCCAACCGGCTGCGGTTCGCCGGGCAGTCGATGTCCACCACGATGGACGGCAAGCTCCAGGCGATCACCGCCCTGGAAGCCGCCCCCGGGACGCTGCCGCCCGACGAGTTCACCGTGGAGTTCCTCAAGACGTACCACAAGTCGGTCGAGGTCTCCGGCGGCGGGCAGCAGATGAACGAGGCCGTCAAGACCACCGTGCCCAAGCTCGGCGAGGCGATGGACAAGCTCGGCGCGTACGTGGCCGATGCGATGTGGAGCTACACCGGCACCGACGACGACAACGCCACCGACATCGACCGGGCCGGTGGCCGGCACTGACCCGAGGGGGCCGACCGGGGGACACGGTGGTGCCGGGGAGGACTCCGCGTGAGCGAGAGTGACCACGCCCTGGCCGAGATCCTGGAGTGGTTCTCCGATCTCGAAGCCGCCATCCCGGGCGTCCGGTCCACCGTCGGTGAGATCCTCATCGGCAAGATCCCCGAGTCGGACATCGACGCCGTCTATGAACTCTCCGACGCCTGGGGCGCCGCCACCGAGGAACTCGCCGCCTTCTACCAGGAGGCGGTGCACGCCGCCGACGGCATCCTGGAGAACTGGTCCGGCGACGGCGCCGCCGACGTGTTCACCCGGGAGTGGCTGTCCTATCTCCAGTCCCTCGCCGGCACCGTGGACACGCTCGCCTCCATGGAGGAGGCGGTACAGAGCTTCGGCCTGCAGATCGAGCTGATGAAGTTCATGGCCCTGATCGGCCTGATCATGCTCGCCGTCTCGCTGTTCATGCTGGTCGCCGCCGCCATCCCGTCACTCGGCCTGTCCACCGCCGGCATCCCGGGGGCATTCGCCGCCTGCCGGGCCGCGATCGGCGCCGCCGCCACCAACGCGGTACGCGCGATCGGCAGCATCTCCGTCCGCGCCGCCCTCGCCGAGGTGACCGCGCTGCTGACCCGTACCCTGCCGACCCTGGTCCGTACCCAGCTGCCGGCCATGGTGCGTACCCAGGTGCCGCGGCTGGTCACCACCCAGTTGCCGCGCTTCGCGCGTACCCAGGTCCCCGCCTTTGTCCGGCAGACCCTGCCGACGCTGGCCCGGCAGGGTGCCGGCAACCTGGCCCGGGGTGTGCTGCCGCGCAACGTCATCGCCCGGTCGGTCGCCGACCGGATGGCCGGTCAGTGGCTGCGCGGCGTCACCAACCGGGAGTTGCTGCGCCAGCTCGGCCGGGAGGCCGGGCTGGAGTCCCGGCGGCTGGCCGGGCGGAGCCTGCTCGCCGCCCGCAACCAGCTCGCCCGGGAGATCGAGGAACAGCTGCTGCGCAAGTTCGGTGCCCGGGTCGGCACCGACCTGGCCGCCCGTGGTGGCATCCGGTTGGCCGGCACCGAGGCGTTCGAGCAGCTCAGCCGGGCCACCCTGAGCCAGTACGCGACCCGCGAGATCGCCGCCACCACCTTCGGCCGGGAGCTGACGAAGTACCTGGGCCAGCGGGTGGCGTTCGGGACGGCGTTCATGGGCGGCGGCAACCTGCTGGGCCAGATGTACCAGATCGCCGGTGGCGAGCGGACCAGCCTCGACCTCGGCCAGCTCGGCATGTCCACCGTCCAGGGCGGGATCTTCGGCGCCTCGATGTTCGGTGGGATACCGGGCCACATCGTCGGCGGTGGGCTCGCCGGTGGGCTGGTGACCGGCGTGACCGACGCCGCCCAGGGCAAGTTCGACCTGCAGAACATGCTGCACGGCGGGGCGGAGGGCGCCAAGGCCGGCGCCATCTTCGGCGCGCAGAACAGGCTGGACGCGGTCCGGGTCGGCGGGATGGACCTGCGGATCGGCCGGGACGTCATGGTGCTCCCCGAGGGGATGGCCGCCGTCGACCGCGCCGCCGGCCTGCGGGTCACCTACAGCGAACGCGGGGCGGTCTGGGCCCACGTCGACGGCGACGGCCAGCGGCTCGACGGCGGCGCGATCGCCGCCGACGGCAGCGTGCTCGCCCGTGACGGGGTGCGGTCGCCCGACCCCACGGTCGTCGACGGCGACGGACCCACCCCCGGCGGCCCGCGTGACCCCCACCCGCCGCGACCCGAGCTGCCCCCGGCCGACCTGCCGCAACGCACCGACCTGGCCGGCGGCACCGGGGACGGTGGCGGCGGCGGTCCGCGCCAGCCCGCCCACCCCGCACCGGTGCGGACCCCGGAGGCGGGGACCCGCCTCGCCGACCCGGCCCGCCCGCCTGCCGACCCGGTACGGGCCGGGGACGAGCGGACGCCGGGGGAGTGGTCCCGCCCGGGTGGCGACCGGGTGGTGGGGGAGTCGACCCCGCCGACCGGCGAGCGGACGGGCGGTGAACCGGCGGTCCGGCCGACGCCGGCCGACGCCGCACCGTCGCGCGGTCCGGTCGACGGAGGTCCCGCCCGCCCCGACGGCCCGCCGCCCGGCCGCGACGCCGAACCCGTCCGCCCCGACGTCGAACCCGTTCGCCCCGACGTCGAGCCGGGACGCCGGGACGTCGAGCCGGGACGGCGGGACCCTGACGACGCGTCGCCCCTGTCGCCGGCCGGCCGCTCCGAAACACCGGTGACCACCCGGGACGACGCGGCGGCCACCGTTGTCGACCGGACCGGGCCGAGCACCGACCCGACCGGGGTGACCCGGGCCGACCTCCGCCCGGACCACCTCCGGCCCGAGGACCGCCCGGCCGCCGACCGGCCCCCGCAGGACCCGCCCCCCGAGGATCGCGGGGCGGAGAACCGGGGGCCCGAGGACCGGGACGCCCAGACCGGCGTCTCGATCCGGCCCCGCGACGAGGTACGCGCCTGGGACTGGGCGGAACGGGCGTACGACCGCTTCCGGGCCGACGACCACGACCTGCCGGACATCGCCCGGCACCTCGCCGGAACCCCGCGCTCCAGCGGGGCGGTCGGCTTCTCGCCCACCGAGATCCGGCAGGTCAAACGGCACCTGATGGTGGACGAACACCTGCTCGACGACTACGAGGGTGGGCACCGGCGGGCGCGCTTCGACGCCAACCCGGACATCGCCGAGGCGTGGATCCGGCTCCGCGAGGGGCGGCACCTGCCCGAGGATCTCGTTCTGCTCGAACACGAGCTGACCGAGGCGGGCCATCTACGGGCGCACCCGGACGCCACGTACCGGGAGGCGCACGACGCGGCGAACGCCCGGTACAACTGGGAGAGCATCCGGCCGGGGCGGGTCGGCGAGGATCTGCACGCGTCGTGGGGCGAGGGGGCAAGGGATGGCGATCCTGCTGGACTTCGAACTGGTCCGGGAAGACAGACAGGAGGTGGAATACACCTTCGGGTACCCGACGATGGACCGCCGGCTGATCATCCGGAAGGACACCGGCCAGGGCAGGCCGATCGACGGCCGGGAGGACGGGAACTACGCGGCGGTGTTCGTGAAGATCCTGCGGTTCCACCGCAGCGAGGCACGCTGGCCCCGCAAGGGCAGCTACGCGGCGTAGCGCCCGCCGAGGGGCACGTCCCGGTCGAGCTGGTGCCGGCCGGGTCGCACCCGATCGGGCCGTCGGTGCCGCTGCCCGAGGCGGTGCGGTCGACGTTCGACGGGCACATCGGGGAGCTGCTGGCCGGCCGGGAGGTCGGGCCGGTGGACCAGCCGCACCGGGCGAGCTGGGACGAGTCGTCCCGCCTACTCACCGTCGAGTACCCGGACGGGCTGCAGGTCGGGGTGGTGCTTCAGGTCAACTCGGCGCTGCCCCCCGGACAGCCGGTGGTGCTGCGGCCGGGGATGGCGGTCGAGCACGGGCAGTGGGTGCAGCGTGCGCCGGCCGGTGTCGTGCTGCCGGACCACCTGCCGGTCGACCCGACCGCGCGTACCGCCTTTGTCGGCCGGCAACTGGGCGACGCCTGGCGCACCCTGCACCGGGAGATCCACCAGGTGCTCGACCGCCCGGTCGAGCCCGCCCACCCCGTTGAGGCGGGCCGGTCCGTCGAGGCGGGACATCCGGCCGAGCCCGGTCGCGTGGCGGAGCCGGAGCGTACCGCCGAAGCCGCCGCGCCGGTCGGGTCCGGCCGGGCCGGGGTGCCGGCGGACGGCGTACCGGAGGCGGGGCGGGACGCGGTGGCGACGCCGGACGGGCCGGTGCGGCCCGCACCGGCGCGGGCGGAGCCGGAGCCGTCGCTGGCGGCGCTGGAGCAACCCGGGCGGCCCGACCCGCCGGTGCTCGACGTCGACGCGGTCGGCTTCCGGGACGCCACCGCGCCGCCACCGGTACCGCCCCGGCTGCTCACCCCGGACACCGTGCGTGGGCTGCTCACCGGCGACCCGGCGGCCCCCGGGCCGCTGCGGGACTGGGCCCGGGAACACCTGGCGGTACGGCAGGAGGACGGATCGTACCTGCCGCGCAGCCAGGCGGAGATCGACGCCGTGGTGGCCTGGCTGCGGGCGGAGACGACGGCGCTGGTCACGCAGCGGATACCGGCCGACCCGAACGCCGTGCCACCCGCGGTGCCGAAGCCCGCCGATCCACCCGCCGCCACACCGCGGCCGGTCGACCCGGACGCCGCCACGCGGCCGGTCGACCCGGACGCCGTCCCGCCCAGGCATGTCGGCCCGGTGGCCGTCGGCCCGGTGGTGCCGGCCGGGTCCGCACGGGCCGGCGACGAGTTGCCGATCAGCCAGGAACTCGCCCCCAGCAGCAACTTCCCCGCGCACCGGACCAGGACCGGCGCGGAGCTGCCCGAGCAGGTGCACGAGCTGGTGGGCAGGGCGAAGGAGAACCTGCTCGCCCGGTACCCGGAGGCGGCGGTGGCCGCCCGGCTCGCCGACCTCGACGCGGTCGGGCGGCAGGCCGACCGGTTGCAGTTGGCCGCCGACCGGGCCCGCGACGGCGGCCCGCTCGGTGACGTCGTCCGGGAGGTACGCGCGCTGAGCCGGGCGGTCGACGGGTACGCCGACCGGTACCGCGACTGGCGGGACTTCTCCCGGGGCGGGGAACACGCCGACCCGGGCTGGCGGGACCTGGACGGGGTGGACCCGCTGCACTCCGTCGAGATGGCCCACCGGGTGGTCAGCGTGGACCCGGTCACCCACCGGTTCCACGTCATCGACCAGGCGATCGCGGTGGCGAAGATCGGCGACGTGCTCGGGCCGGCGTTCGAGCGGCACGCGGCCGGCACCTTCGAACGGCTGATCCCCAAGGACCCGGCGAGCGTCGAGGCGCTGCTCCCACCGGAGCTGCGCGACCCGGAGCTGAACGCCTGGATCGGCGGGCCGGCGCGCGGTGGCTTCGACACCCGGACCGAGATCCTCTATGTCGACCCCCGCGACGGCGCCACCAACCGACCGATCAGCGCGGTCGCCGCGACCGTCGTGCACGAGAGCATGCACCGGCTCCAGCCCAGCCCCGACGTGGTGGGCGACGTGCTGGCCCAGGGAGTCGCCGAGGGGCGCTACGGCGACGACATCTCCGCGCAGGTGCTGGTGCCGTTCCGGTTCGAAGGCGAGTTCCAGGCGTTCGCCGTCCAGCAGCACTTCCTCCGGGGGCTGGCCGGCTTCCGCGTCGCCGACCACGGAGGCGACCCGCGCCTACCCCGCAGTGACGCCTACCAGGAGATGGCCGACTGGACCCCGCAGCAGATGCGGGACTACGTCCTCGACCGGTACGTGCTCGATCCGGCCGAGCGGGCCGTCCTGCCCCGGGAGTTGCTCGACCGGGCGGTCGACCAACCTGTCGCGCAGATCGTGGAACGCGCCCGACTGGCGATCGCCGAGGCGAACCACCCGATCCCCGGTGAGCGTCGTGGCGGCACCTTCCACGGCCCGCTGAGCCGGGAGATCGCCGCCCGGCACGGCCTCGACCTCGACGCGATCGGGCAGGAGCAGTCGGGACGGTCGCTGCCCGCGCTCCTCGACCGGCCGGCGGCCCCGGACGTGTCGGCCCCACCCCGCTCCGAGCCCGGTGCGCCACCGCTCGCCGAGTGGGGGCCACCACGCGACGGCGGACCGGCGGACCGACAGTCGGCACAGCCGGGGCCGGAGCGTCGCCCAGGGGTGCTGGGTCGGGCCCTGCACCGGATCACCGGTCTCCTCGGCGGTGCCGACCCGACCCCGGGCGCACCGGAGCGGGGAGCGGCACCCCGGCCGGTCACCCCTGAAGCGGGGACGCCGCGACCGGGCGAGGGGGCCGCCGGCCGGTGGGCGGCGCCGGAGCGGGCCGTGGACCACCAGGCGAGGCCGCCGGAACCGGGCTGGCCTGCTCCGGAGCCGGACCGTTCCACGGGCCGGCCGGGTGCGGGGCGCGGGGCGATCGACGCGGTGGCTCCGGACGGCCGGACCCTGCTCGGGCTGACCGAGCGCCGGTGCGTCGTCGACGAACTGCGGGCGGCGACCGACCCGATCGACCAGGCCCGGCTCCGGGAAGACCTCCACCGGCTCGACGCCGACCTGGCCCGACGCGGCTACCCCGTGCACGAGCTGGAGCAGGTGCCGCAGGCGGGCGGGGCGGCACCGCCCGACGGGCGGGAGCATGCCCGCAACGACGAGATCTGGTCCGACCCGCCGTGGCGGCAGGAAGACCGGCGTCCCTCACTCGACGAGCTGATCCCCGGCAGCCGGGAGGAGGCCGACGCCTGGGGCGGGGCCGTCCGCCGGGAGTTCGCCGACCAGTTGGACGGGCGCGAGTTCGCCGGGCTGCGGATCCGGGTGGACCTGGACGATCCGTACAGCGTCAGTGTGCACCGCAACGAGGTCGTCGTCCGGGCCGCCGTGCACGATCCGGACGGCGTGCACGTCGGTCGGGTGGTGCGGGCCTTCCACCGCGACCACGACGGCAGCCTCTTCGTCGAACACGTCTCGCTGCGGCTCAGCGAGCGGGTCCAGGGGCAGGGCTTCGCCCGGGAGTGGAACGGCCACCTCACCGACTGGTACCGGTACTCCGGCGTCGAGCGGGTCGAGCTGCACGCCGCCTCCACCGTCGGCGGGTACGCGTGGGCACGCGACGGGTTCGACTGGGCGCCGAACACCGGGCACCGGGCCGACGGCGTGCTCGACCGGCTCCGGGGTGAGCTGCGCGCGGTCGACGTCGACATCGCGCTGGCCCGCCGCGCGGCCGACGGCGACGGCCCCGTCGAGGTCGACCGGCTCCGGACGCGCTACGGCACATCCGATCCGGAGCAGGTGCTCAGCGAGGCGTACCGGCAGCGGGAGGCGGGACGGGAGATCCTGGACCGGGCCCGCAGCCACCCCTTCGGCAGCGGCCGGTACCCGACGCCGTTCGAGATCAGCCAGGCCGGCTGGGGGGAGCACCACCGGGGGCGGGACGCCTCCTGGATCGGCAAGCGGGCCCTGCTCGGCGCGGACTGGAAGGGCGTCAAGTCGATCAGCGACACCGGTCCGCTGCACCCCCGGTCGGCGTACACCGCCGGGCTGCCCCGGGTGCCCGACCCGTCGGCGATCCACGGCCTGCTCAGCGGAGGGGGCCATCCGCCGGTCACCGCCGCCCGGGTCCCCGACGCGCAGTTCCACGGGTACGGCCGGGAGGTGGCTGCGCCGGAGCTGGTACGCCAACTCGGCGACGAGGCGTTGCGCCGGCTCCTGGACCGGTTGCCGGCGGACAGCCCACTGCACGGCGTACGGCTGGACCTGACCGCCGTTCCGGCGGACGCCCTGCCCGACGGCGCGGTGGCCCGGTCGGTGCCGGTCGACACGCACGGCCGGGACCTGCCGCACGGCACCGTCGCACCGGACGGGGGCGGCTGGCGGATCGAGCTGTCCGACCGGGCCGCCGACGTCGCCGTGGCGCGGGCCGTCGCCCACGAGGCGGCCGAGCTGGCGGCGATCAGGCAGCGGGTCGCCGGTGGGCTGGACCCGTTCACGCCGGACGCGCTCACCCCGGGCGCGTTGCCCGACGGCGTCGGTCCCAGCCCGCACGACCTGGGCCGGCTGGCCGAGGTGGAGGTGCTGGCCGACCTGCTGCGCGACCCGGCGCAGGCGACGTACGCCCGCACCGAACTGCGGGCCCTGCGCGACCATCTCGGCCTGCACCCGGACGATCCCGGTGCGGCGGCCCGGCTGCGGCTGCTCGGCGGGCGGCTCAGCGATGCCGGCCGGGACGCGCTGCTGGGCCGGGAGGGCCCACCGGGCGGGCGGGCCCGTCCACCGACCGACGGCCCGCCGGGGCGCGTCCGTGCCGACGGGCCATCCGGCCGTACCCCCGCCGACGTCGACCTGGCCGGACGTGGCCGGGAGGACGGGACGTCCCTGGCCGGGCGCGACCGCGAAGGGCCCGGTCCGGCCGCGACCGACCCGGCACCGACGCGCGCCGAGCGGGAACAGACGCGCGCCGAACGGGCGTCGGCGACCTGGCCGGCCCTGGTCAGCCGGGTGCCGTTCGAGTTCGCCAGGTTCCTGCACGACCCCCGCTGGTCGGCCGACGCGACCCTGTTCGAGCAGCGGCTCGGCGCGTACTACTTCCGCGACCCGCAGGTGCTGGACACGGTGCGCACGGCGCTGACCCGGATGCGGGACATCCTGGTCGAGTTGACCGGGCCGGCGCACCCGGGAGAGACCCGTGCCGAGGTGGTGGCCCGGGTGGAGGGCGCCTTTTTCCGCGACGACGAACCGGCCAGCGCCGGCCAGGTCGGCACCTCGGTCGGCTTCGACCGGCTGCTGGCCGAGGGAAACCTGCGCGAGACGATGACCGCCTTCTACAACGCGGCCTACTGCAACTGGAAGAACCCGCACACCCTCTCCCGCACCCTGCTGACGGTGCTCGACGAGGGCCGGTGGGAGCAGGCCCGGGAGGCGGGCCTCGACGTGGCGGCCGTCCGCCGGATGGGAGACCTGCTCGACGGCACGGTGAACCGGTTGATGCCGGACACCCTGCGGGACAGGCTGAAGTTCGGCCGGGACTTCTTCGCCACCGGCAACGTCGCGAGGAATTCGCCGCACGGCCTGCGGGACCTGACCGAGATGACGGCGAGCCAGTACGTCCGCCGCTCCCGCTCCGCCGAGGAACAGGCGGCACTGGCCAACACCCCCGACCACTACGCCCGGTGGGGTGCGCCGCTCGGTCGGCTCGAACGGGCCTACGTCGACCAGGTGACCAGGGAACGGGGCGATCCGCTCGGCGAGCACAGCCCGCTGCCGTGGCGGGAGGGGATCACCGCACACGACACCGACCACGGGCCGTGGGCCCGCTGGGTGGGTCGGGACGGCTTCCCGGTCGTCGACGGCGTCTCCGGCACCACGGCCCGGATGCTCACCGCCGCCCGGTTCGTCGGGCTCGACCGGTCCCAGGGTGAGCTGTTCCTCAGCGGACTGATGGGCTGGATGCTGCCCGCCCGGGACCACTCCCTCTTCGAGATCCTGCGCGGGGCGGAGATCGCCGGGGTCCCACGGGTGACGCTGCGCCCACCCGACGGCCACGTCACCGCGGTGGACCTCTACCGCAGCCTGCCCGACGTCGACCTGCCCACGCTGCGGGCCGAGGTGACGGTCGGCGGGCTGTTCCCGCACGAGGCCCGTTACCTGGAGCATGCCGTCGACCCGCACGGCTTCTCGGAGACCCAGCACAAGGTGCCGGCGATCGCGGACCGGCTCTGGCCGCAGTTGGCGAGCGGCCAGGTGCATGACGCCGACCTCGCCGGCTGGCTGCGGCGCAACGGCCTCGACCCGGCCGACACCCCGGCGGTGCGGGAACTGGGTCAGCGGCTGTCGAAGCCGCACGTGATGGCGTTGGCCGTCTACACCCGACACAGCCACTACCTGATCAACAACGTGATCCGTACCCACCTGTTCACCGGTGGGGTGGCGGAGCGGCCGACCCGGGAGGTCTTCGACCGTAAGGTCGCCGAACTGGTCAGGAACTACCTGGGCAACATCGCCGCCGGCACCAAGGCGTTGCCGTTGCCGCTGATGCTGCGTGCCGTGGTGCACGAGGGGCCGGGACACCTCACCGTCAAGGCGCCGCTCAGTGACCCGGCCGGGCGATGGGTGCAGGCGCAACGCCGCCTGGCGGCGGCCGAGGAGCAGGCGCGGCACAGCGACGGGGATTCCGTACGGCAGCGCCGCCCCGGCGGCGAGGTGCGAAGCGCCGATCGGGCGCGTGACGCCGCCTGGAGCGAGCTGACCAGCCTGCTCCGCGCGGTGTCACCCCGGCTCTTCGACGAGACCCGGTGGCATGCGGACATGGTCCACGACGCGATGATGCAACTGCCCGCCGTCGGCAGTCCGGACCGGCCGGTGCTCGCCTACCGGGGCGACTGGATCACCCCGGTGTACTCCCCGATCTATGGCAACTCGTGGTGGCCGACCGGCCGGGCGCGGGAGTTCCTCAGCGTGAGCCGCCGCCTCGACGTGGCGGTACGGTTCATGGCGGAGAACCCCGCCGCGGGCGGTAAAATCCTGGTGGTCTACCGGCTCACCGGGCAGCAGGCCCGCGACATCTCGGTGTTCTCGTCCTTCGCCGTGGACGAGGAGGCGGTCTTTCCGCCGCACTCGCGGATGCGACGCACCGCCGACCCCGGCCTCGCCGAACAGGTGCGGGCCCAGCTGCCCGCCGAGTTCCAGGACAACTGCGAAATCATCATCATGGAAGAGATGCGTCAGTGAACGAAGACCCGGTATGGGACGAGGCGGACGACCTGTTCGCCGCCGTGCACCGGATGCTGTTGCGGTTGGCGGGGCGGCTTCCGGACGAGGTGGTGGCCCAGCTACGGGAGTTCCTCGGCAACGGGGACCTGCGGCACCTCCCGGATGCGGTGTCGGTGGCGACCGTGCAGTACGCCGTGGCGGTGCCCGCCGCCGACAAGGAGTTGCTCGCGCGGATCCTGCTCGCCCTGGGGGTGCCGGGCGGTGAGCCCGAGCGGTACGACGAGATACCGGTCGCCGACGAGGTGCCCCCGCTCGGTGCCTTCCGTTTCCTGCCGGTGCCGACGGCGGTGGCCGAACGGGCCGGGGACCGGCTGCCGGTCCCGTTGGATCTGACCGGTGGCGGGGACCCGGAGGATCTCACCGTGCTGCCCGCCCGGCTCGGTCAGCTCGCCGATCTGGCGTACGAGTTGACCGACCGGATCGACGACCGGTGGATGGACAATGTCTCCCGCCATCCGGGTGTCCGGAGGATCTGGCGGGCCTGGCGGCTGGACGCCGAGAGTCCACCGGCGCAACGGCGGGTCTGTCTTGCGGAGTTGGGCCCCGGGGTGCGGGCCTGGGACATCACCCACGACGCGCAGCGTGCCCTTGCCGACAAGGGTGAGCAGGCGCCGCAGGTGGAGACGTTCTGGGCCGGTGAGCCGCTGCCGCCGTACCATCGGGCGGCGCTGGCGGGGGCGGCCCTGCTGTGGACACCCCCGGCGGCCGTACCCGAGCGGGGCTGACCGGTCAGGTGCCCGGTTGACGTGGTCGTCGTCCGGGGACGACAGTTGGCCGGTGGTCAGTGCCCGTCTGAAGAGCCTGGAGCGGTTACCCGATCCGGTGCGGTCCGACTACCTCCGGATCGTGGAGCGGACCATCGAAGAGGTGTCCACCCGCTGGTCGTCGGTGTTGTCGGTGCCGGTGCTCTGGTTGACCCTCGGTGCCGACGGCACCGACATCCGGGTGGAGCGGGTCGACCTCGACGGGTTGTACCGCGAGAACGGCTACGCCGAGCACTTCGACCACTGGGTGGAGTCGGCGGTGCGGCAGCGGATGGGTACGGGGCGCTGCGCCGCGCTGGCCTCGCACGACCGGATGGGCGGCCCCTGGCCCTATCCGACGGGTGCCCTGCTGCCGGGTCTGCCGGACGGGCACGTGCACCTGCGCGCCGTGCACCGCGACGACCCCGGGGGCTTCGCCGACGCGTTCGCCGTCCGCAGTCGACCGTTGCGGCGCAAGCGGTTCGCACCCGAGGTGTACGAGCAGTTGGCACAGGCCCGGGCGTACCCCGGCGCGGCCGGCTGATGCGGCGGCGGGGCGTCCCACTGTGGCAGGATGACGTGCGCCGACGGCCGTGACGGGGAGGTTGCTGGTGGACACGGAGCGGACGACCGAGGCGCTCCAGCGGTGGGTGCTGGACCCGGGCGAATCCACCGAGCGGGTGTGGGTCGGTCCGGAGTCGGTGACCGTGCGGACCACCCGCCTGCGCTATCTGGCCCGCCCGGCGCAGTGGGCGGTGGCCGACGCGGAGTGGGTGGCCGACGCGGTCCGGGTGGTGGCGGCGCGGCAGCCGATGTTCGTCATCCACGGCCTGCTCCTCACCGCGTCGGGCGGGACGCTGCACCTCAACCGGCCCGAGGTGATGGCCGACCTGGGCCGTCGGGTGGGCGCCGGGCTGGACCCGCTGGCCTACGCGGAGCTGCTCGGTGAGCTGTACTCGGCGTGGGAGATCGACGGCCCGGTGGTACACCCCTTCTCGGTGACCGAGGGTGTCCGCGCCGGCTGGTTGGTCCACGATCCCGACCACTTCGCCCGGGTGCTGGCGGTGCCGGACGCTCCGGCGGTGACGCCCCCGACGTTCGTGCCGGGCCCGGACGGGGGTTGGACCCTGCGGTTCTTCTCGCACAACCACTACCTGTTGGAGATCCGCTCCGCGGTCGACGTGTACCGGTGGACGGTGACGGGCGGGCCGGACCGGGCGGCGACCTGGGTCCGGGAGACCGTCGCCGAGCGGGTGGAGCGTCCGCTGCCGTGACGGGTCGTGGTGTCGCACGCGCGGCGTACCGGTCAGGAGAGACCAGCCACAATCGCCGGTCCGGGCGAGCGGTTCGTCCGCCGGCGGCCGGTGTCCGGAGGTGACCAGATGGCGATGAACGTCGATCCGGAGCGGCAACGCCGGCTGCGGGAGTTGGCCGAACTGCACGCCGGGTGGCAGGCCACGCACCAGGTGGACGATGTCGACTTCACCCCCGAGGGTGCCGACTCGACCCACCGCCGGTCGCCGTCGGCGCAGGCGCAGCGCGAATACATGCGCCGGGCCCGGGAGATCATGGGCCTCGACCCGGACACCGGCCACTACCGGGACGTCGAATGAGCCTGCTGCCCGCCGTCCGGACCCGGGACGAAGCCGATCTCTACCTGGAGCTGCACCCGTGTGCCCGGTGCGGGTCGATGGAGGCCACCTGGACCGGGACGGCGACGGCGCAGGGGAGCCGACCGGCCTACCGGTACTCTGGTCGGTGCGTCGAGTGCCAGGAGCAACGCGAGTTCGTCTTCGCGCTGCCCGACGGGCGGACGACGCCCGCCGATGCCGGCCCGCACCCCACCACCCGGTTCGGCGGTCCGCAGCCCTCCGCCCTGCTCGACCCCGGTGAGTGGTCGCTGGTCGCCGACTGGTGCGGGGAGGCGGCGGAGGTGGCCGAGCGGCAGGGTGACGACGCCGAGGCGGCGGGCCTGCGCTGGACCGCCGTGGCCGCGTGGGAGGAGATCGGCAAGTTCCTGCCCGATGGCGGCGACGCGGTGCCGGCGGCGGCGTTCTGGTCGACCCGGGGACGGGCGGTCTACGACCGTGAGCCGGGACGGTTCCGCCGCCGCCGCATCGAGGTCGTCCGGGACTTCCATCTGGACCACATGCCGTGGAGCCCGTCGTGACACCGCTGGTCGCGCGCTCCGCCCACGAGGCCCACCTCTACATGGACCTGCAACCGTGTGGCTGCGGGCAGGGGCGGTTCCCGCGCGGCGCGACGGTGCTCACCCTGCCCGACGGCGAGCTGGCCCGCCGCTACGCCGGCCCGTGCGAGGGGTGCGGCACGACCCGGGAGTTCCTGTTCCGGCTGCCCGCCGGGCCCGTCGAGGTCGAGCAGGGCTTCCGGTACGGCGGCACGGAGCCGTCCCGGCTGATCGACGCCGGCGAGTGGCTGTGGGTCGCCGAGAACCACGCCCGGGGGGTGCCGGCCGGGGTGGCGGGCCTGCCGGAGGTCGACCGCCGGCGCTGTCGGCTACGGCTGACGGCAGCGGTCGCCGCGCTGGACGAGGTGGTGAAGTTCGTGCCTGCGGGTGGTGCCCGGGTGCCGTTCACCGCCGTCTGGACGGCGCTGGGCCGTGCGGTCTACCAGCGTGAACCGGGCCGGTTCCGGGCCGGCCGCCTGGCGGCGGTGCGGTCCGCGTACGCCGGGGTGCTGCGTCGCCTGGACTGAGTGCCGATCGGCCGGCTCGCGCAGGACGAGGCACCTCAGCGGGACGGACGGGATCAGCCTGCGGTGCCGGTGGACGTCCGTGCGGGGGTGGGACTCTTCCCGACCGGTGGGGTGGCCGACAGGTTCGCGGTGCACGACGGTGAGGCGTTGGTCTGCTCCGCGACGATCCGGTCGTTGATCAGGACGGTGCAGTGCACCATCGGTGCGCCGTTGACGTACGCCAGCGATTCGGTCCCCGGCCGGGCCTCCGGTGCCGCCGACACCCACACCTGCGCGACGTCGGGGTAGCGGAGGGTCAGCGAGTGGGCCCAGGCCCAGGTCGGGCTCTTGGCCTGTTGATTCGCCAGCGCACTGTGCCCCCAGGAGACCGAGAGCCCGAAGAACCCGCCCCCGCCGCCGACCACCTCGACGGAGAACGTGACGACCTGCGCCACCGGCGTCGGCTTCGGCTCCGGCGCGGACGTGCCGGAGGAACAACCGGCCAGGGCCGCCACCAGGACGGCGATCGCGAGGACACGTCGCATGGAGCCTCCTCAGGGGACGTCGGCGGACGGCGACCGGCCCGTAGCGTAGCGTGCGGCGCTGCGGGGTCCCGCCCGTCGGCGGGGCATCGCTAGGCTCAGGTCGGCACCGGGCAGGGAGGAGACCCGTCGTGGACGAGTCGTGGCAGCCGGCCAACGACACCGAACGGGCACTGCTGCGCGCCGCGCGCGCCGACGACCGCCCGGAGTTCTTCCGGATCCTCACCCGGGCGGAGCTGTTCCTGCCGCAACTGCGCGACGACGACACCGATGACGGCAGTCAACGCTTCGTCACGATGGACCTCTTCGGACAGCCGTTCCTGCCGGTCTTCACCTCGCTGGAGGCGATGGTGCCGCAGGTCGCCGGGGTGGCCGACGCCTACACCGTGACCGGGTACGACGAGCTGTGTGCGCGGTGGCCGGTGGCCGGCTGGCGGCTGGCGATCAACCCGGGCACCCCACTGGACGCGTACCTGCCGGTGGAGGCGGTGCGGTTGGCGGCGGACGGCACACTGGCCGTACCCGCCGGGGCGGAGTTGCTCACCGAGTTGGCCGAGGCGGCGGCCGACGACGAGATCGCCGCCGCGGCGGCCGCCGGGCCCGCCGACCCGACCGCCGGGCCTGCCGACCCGACCGCCGGGCCTGCCGACCCGACCGCCGGGCCTGCCGACCCGGCCGCTGGGCCCGCCGACCCGGCCGACGGGTTCGCCACTGCGCTGGCTCGAGCTGCCGCGCTGGCCCGGACCGCCGCCCCGGCCGGCGAGCCGGACACCGCCGCGCTGTTGCGGGACGCGGCCGAGCGGGGGGACTCCACCGGATACCTGGACGGGCTGCTCGACGCGCTGGTGGTGCTCCCCACCACCGGCCCGGTGGACGACCCGGCCCGGCTGGTCGACCCGGACTTCCCGTGGCGTGCGGTGGGGACGGGGGAGACCCGGGTGATCGAGGTGTTCACCTCCCCGGAACGCCTCGACCGGGCCTACCCGGACGGCACGCCGAGCCTGCGGGCGACGATGATCTCGCTGCTCATGGTCTGGCCGCCGGGGCACGCCCTGGCCGTCGACCCGGACTCGCCGGCCGGCATCACGCTCCCCGCCGACCAGGTCCCGTTCCTCCTGCTCTGGCCTGCCCCCGGCGAGACCGCCCCCGGCGAGACCGCCCCCGGCGAGACCGCCCCCGGCGAGACCGCCCCCGGCGAGAGCATCCCCGGCGGGACCGCCCCCGGCGGGACCACGACCGGGAGGGTGGGTTCCGACCGGACCGACCGGGAGGCGGACAGCGACCGGTCGGCCGGTGACCGGTGGGGCCGGTGAGCGGGGCAGCGCTGATCCCCGGTGCCCGGCACGCCTTCGGGGTGGTCCACCCGGTCGCGCCGATGCTGCGGGTCCGCTACCGGCAGGGTGTGCCGGTCGACCCGTACGGCTTTCCCGACTGGACGCCGTACGCGCGGGCGGTGGTCGCGCTGCCGCCGCTGCCGCCGGGGATCGGGGTGGATGAAGCCCGGGTGCTGGACGTGCTCACCGCCAACCTGGCCGTGCCCGACCCGACGGACCCGGACGCGTCGGGGCGTACCCCGGCGGGGTGGGTCTGGGCGCATCTGGCGCGGTGCCGGCGGGTCGCGCTGGTGCCGGCGGAGCTGCACGCGGCCCTGCGGCACCTCGGCGGGGTGAGCACCGGCGACGCCGACCCCCGGCGGCGCGGGCTGCCGGTGGACACCACCGCACCGCCGCCGCTGCGGTTCACCGAACGACTCGCCCCGGCGGTGGTGTCCCGCATCGAGCAGCGGCTCGGCGCCGCGCTGCCGGCCGGCTACCGGGACTTCCTGGCCCGCACCAACGGCGGGTGGCCGGGCTGGCCGGCCGTCCACCCCCGGTTCGGATTCGTGGTCGACCAGCCGCTGTTCGGGATGGCCCGCGCCGACTGGATGCAGGACCTGTGCCACGCCAACGCCTGGCTCACCGACCGGTTCACCACCGACTGGCTGGCCATCGGGCACGTGCAGGGCGGGCTGCTCGCCGTGCGGGTGGGCGGCGGCGACGAGGGGTCGGTCTGGTACTGGGACGATGACGACCCCCGGGCCCGCGACGACGACACCGCCGCCGACGTCGGTGACCGGCTCCTGCACCGCTGCGCCGACAGCTTCGGCGTCTTCTGGCACGACCTGCGGGCGGTGCCCGGGTCGCTGCGCGACCTGGCGGCGGGCGCGGTGGCCGGTGGCCGGGTCACCCGGGTCGAGGACGAGCGGACCGGGTCGGCGCTGCCGCCCGCCCGCCGGCAGCCGGCACCGTGAGGCCGGGACGGAGGAACACATGACGGGGTACCCGCCGGTGCGCCGACAGCGGGACGACCAGGTCGACCGGTTCGGTGTGGGTGGTCGCCCGGACCGTGCCGGGCCTGCCGCGGCGGCCCCGACGATCGACGACGCGACCAGGCCGGACCGCCGCCGGATGACGGCGGGTGGCCGGACCAGGCCGGGTCGGCGTGCCGCGGCGGGCGGGCTCGTCGTCGGGCTCGTCGCCACCGCCCTGGTCTGCCCGGCGGTGCCCGCGTCGGCGGCACCCGACTGCGCGCCGGCAGGTGGGCAGGTCAGCACGCCGTCCTGGGCCCAGCAGGTGCTCGCCCCGGAGCAGGTGTGGCCGTTCAGCCAGGGCGCCGGGGTCACCGTCGCGGTGCTCGGCTCCGGCGTGGACGGTCGCCATCCACAGTTGCGGGGCCGGGTCGAGACCGGCTTCGACGCGGTCCGGGGCAGCGGCCCGGCCGACACCGACTGCACCGGTCAGGGCACCCGGGTGGCCGGGCTGATCGTCGCCCGGCAGACCGGCCCGTCCCCGTTCGCGGGGCTCGCGCCGAGCGCCCGGGTGCTGCCCGTGCGGGTGGTCGACGACCGGACGTTCGGTGACCGTCCGATCGACCCCGGGGTGCTCGCCCGGGGCATCGACTGGGCGGTCGACCGGGGTGCCCGGGTGGTCGCGGTCACCGTCGCCGCCGACCGGGACACCGCGCCGTTGCGGACCGCGGTCCGTCGGGCCGTCGACCGGGGCGTGCTGCTGGTGGCCGCCAGCGGTGACCGGGGTGGTGACGGCAACCCGGTCTCCTACCCGGCCGGCTACCCGGAGGTGCTCGCCGTCGGGGCGATCGGCCCGGACGGGCGGCGCTGGCCGAAGTCGCAGTACGGGCCGTACCTGGACCTGGTCGCGCCGGGCGTCGCCGTCACCACCACCCAGCGTGGCACCGGGCTGGTCGAGGCCGCCGACGGAACCGCCCTGGCGTGCGGATTCGTCGCCGGTGCGGGCGCGCTCACCCTCGCCAAACGGGCCGGTGCGCCGCGCAGCGAACTGGTCCGACTGTTGACGGTGACGGCGGTCCCCGGCGCCGACCGCGTCGAGTACGGCCACGGCACGGTCAACCCGTACGGGGCGATCAACGACCAGTTGCTGCCGCAGGCCCGACCGGCCCCGCTGCCCCGGTTCCGGCCGGCCGTCGAACGGCCAGACCCGGCGGTACGGGAGAGCCGGCGGATCGCGCTGGCCGGTGCCGTGCTCGCCCTCGGCACCGTCCTGGTGATCTGTGCGGTCGCGCTGACCCTGCCCAGGTTGCGGCGTCGCCGCTGGCGGGCCGCCGTGGCACCGGCACCCGCCCGGTCGGTGCAGCCGACCGAACCGGGCCCTCCGGTGCAGCTCTTCGACGATCCGGAGCCCGGCCCCGGGCGGTGAACCACCACCCTGACCGGTCGACCCCCGCAGGCAGTCAAGGGACGGCCGGCCCGGTCGGGCTGCCCGGGACCGGCGGTCGGCTCGCCCGGGACCGGCGGTCTGCCTGGTCGGGTCCGGGGTCCGGTGCTGGCCGGTCAGTTGCCGGTGGTGATCGTGGCGGGTCGGACCGCGGCCCGGGGGTCCAGGGTCGGACCGGTCGGGATCAACATGGTCAGGCTCGGCGGGACCGCCAACGCCCCGTCCGCCGGGTAGCCGAGCAGACTCAGCGCCTCGGCGGACGGCACCGGGTAGCGGATGCCCAGGTCGGTGACGATGCTGAACGCGCCGGGACTGCCGAGCAGCCTCAGCACGGTGACCCGGCCGGCGGGGGCGGCGATCCGGTCGGCGAGCGGGATGCCGTCCGGGGAGACGGAGCCGGTCGGCACGGCCCGGTCCGCGCCGGGCAGGGTGCCGCCCACGGTCAGCTCCGGCGGGGTGCCGGCGTCGGTGGTGGCGGCGCAGATCTGCTGACCCGGCTCCGGGCCGACCAGCTTCGGCGGGGTGGCGGGCGGCCGGCCCCGGTCCGGTGGGCGGGGGAGCCGTTGGCTCTTGGGCAGCGACGTGACGTCGGAGACGGCGACCGGCACCGGTTCCCGCCCCGACTGGCCGGCCTGGATGGCCTGCTGCACCGGGGTGATCGGGGCGATGCCGTCGGTGAGCACCAGGTAGTGCTGCGGACCGGAGGCGGTCTGGGTGACCAGCACGTCGCCGTTGCGCCGGCCGGACACCTCCCGGGACTGGCCGTTCCGGTCGGCGACGGGCAGGGCGGCGAGGTCCACCCCGGCGGGCAGCGCGTTCAGCCAGGCGGTGCCGACGGGAGTGGGGGTGACCGCCCCGAACAGGGCGGGGACGACCACCCGGGAACCCTGCACCAGATGCCGCCGGCCGTGCCAGACCAGGTAGTTCATGCCCAGCGTGGCGTCCTTGACGAGCAGCCCGTCGTCGCCGACGCCCCGCCCGTCGACCGGCCGGGCGGCCAGCGCTAGGGACACTGAGTCGACGGTGCGCCCGGTGTCGTCGACGCCCGGGGTGGAACAGACCGTCCACGGCAGACCGACGCGCCGGTTCGCCGCCGGCAGCGAGGCGGGGGCGTTCGGGATGCCCATCGTCACGCCCCGGGGCACCGTGCCGAGGGTGCTGCCGGAGACTCGTACCACCGGGGTGCCGGGGCGGCCGGCGGCCAGCAGGGCGGAGGTGTAGTTGAGCGTGGGGTGCAGCCGACCGTCGAGATAGAGGTAGGTGGCGCCGCTCTCCTTCTCGACCACCACCGAGCCGGGCTTGCGCCAACTGTCCCCGCCGACCTTGGTGAGCAGCCCGTAGATGCCCACCCCGGCGGCGACCAGGACGGCCACCATCAGGCCGCCGAACAGCGCGCCGATGCCCCGGCGCAGCGGTGACTGCTGCGGGTCGGTCTCGCGCATCACGAACGCGGACATCACCCGCTGGGTCATGAACTGGTAGGACTGGAGCTGGTCCCGCCGGGTCGTCATCCTCGCCTCACCCGCCGATCGAGGCGAACATTCCCCGGATCGCCCCGAACAGGCCGATGACCGCGCAGGCCAAGGGGATCAGCGCCATGATGGCGATCACGTCGGCGATGTCGGCGGCCCGGCCCAGATAGGGCGACGGCCGGCGACGGCTGTAGAGCAGGCCGGCGACCAGGGTCAGCGCCGCCGCGGCGACCACGCCGAGCCCGACCAGCATCCGGCCACCGCCCGGCGCGACGGCCAGCAGCGCGGCGACGGCCAGCGACGACAGCCCCAGCAGGCCGCTGACCAGCAGTGGCACCCGTTGCGCGGCGGTGGGGAACAGCCGCCCGCGCAGCAGCAGCGCGCCGGCACCGCAGAGCGCCAGCAGCACCCCGGCCGGGGTGCGGTCCTCGGCCAGCAGGAACGCGATGGTGAGCGCGCCGCAGACCGCCGCGGACAGCAGCATGCCGGTGAGCAACTCGGTGGCCCGCGCCACGGTCACGAAGACCCTCGCCCGCTCGGGCACCGGCCGGTCCTTCAGGATCTCCTCCGGCCGGTCGGGCAGTTCCGGCACCGGCAGCTTGCCCAGCCAACCGGCGATCAGCGGGTAGCCGGGGAGCAGGCCGATCACGGTGGTCAACGTCGCCGCCGCCGACCCGGCGGGGGAGACCCCGCCGTAGCAGAGCAGCGCGGCGAGCACGCCGGTGAGGCCGGCGGTCGACCCGGCCATGAACAGCCGCTGCACCCCGCCCACCGCCGCGTAGCCGACGATGCCGAAGACCAGCAGCGCAGCGGAGCCGAGCAGCAGGCTCGGCGCCCCCAGGTCGACGACCCGCGCGCCGTCCGGGGCGGCCAGCAGCGCGCCGCCGAGCAGGGCGTAGGGCAGGCCGGCGGCGGCCACCACGGCACCGGCGGTGGCGTCGGGCAGGGCCCGCGACAGCACCGGCCCGGCGACCGCCAGCAGCGCCGCGATCCCCAGCGCCAGCAGACCCGGGGTACGCCACGGCGAGCCGACCGCGAGCAACGCGACCAGCCCGAACCCGAGCAGCGCGGCGGTCACCGTCAACCCGGCCCGCCGGGTGGTGTCGTTGCTCCACGATCGACCGGTCCGGCGCGCGCCGCTGGCGATCACCTCGACCACGTCGTCGTACGCCAGCTCGGGCCACTCGTCGCGGCCCGGCGTGAGGTGCAGCAGTTCGCCGTCGCGGACGCCCTGCACGGCGAGGTTGCGGGTGGCTTCGAGCAGGGTGCCGGTGGCCCGTCGGAGCACCCAGCCGCCCTGCTGCTCGCCGACGTCGCCGAGGTCCTCCCCGGCGTGCCGGAGCAGGTGCGGCAGCAACTCCCCGACGAGCATGCCGTTGGGCAACGCCACGTCCATCCGCCGCTGGGGAGCGGCGATCGTCACCCTGGCCAGACTGAGACCGCCCGGGGCCGTCACGCTGGTCACCTCCCCGTGTGCCATGCGTCCGCGCGGTCGCCTCCTGGGCCCTCCGCGGCGGTCAAGGTAGCACGGTCGCGCCGCCTGTCGGGTGGCCGTCCGGCGGCGCAAGGCGGTCCCTGCCAGGGGTGACCGGTCGATAGAGTGGGCCGCCGAAGACCTATGTGGTGGGAGGTACGGGGGAGATGTCGTCGTTGGTGGTCGTCAAGCGTCCACCCCGCCGGCCGGCGCCCTCGCTGCCGACCGGGGAGGTGATCCTCGATCCGCCGCCGGAGGTGCCGGCGGCGGGCGGCCGGGGCTGGACCCGGATGCTGATGATCCTGCCGATGGCGGCCGGTGCCGCCGCGATGGGCCTGATGATGGGCATGCAGCGCGGCGGGGTGATGACCTATGTGGTCGGTGGCATGTACGGGGTCTCCATCCTCGGCATGATCGCGGTGATGGTGGTCAACCAGTCCGGGCCGGGCAAGCGCGAGATGATCGAGTCGCGCCGGCAGTACCTGCGCCGCCTCGCCCAGTTGCGGGCCCAGGTCCGCAACACGGTCCGCCAGCAGCGGGAGGCCATCCACTACCGACACCCCGACCCGGACTCGCTGTGGTCCACGGTGACCAGTGGCCGGCTCTGGGAGCGCCGCCGGGGCGACGCCGACTTCAGCGTGGTGCGGATCGGGCTCGGCCCGCAGGAGGTCGCCACCCCGCTGATCCCGCCGCAGACCCGACCGGTGGACGAGCTGGAGCCGCTCTGCGCGCTGGCGCTGCGCCGGTTCGTCGCCACCTACTCGGTGGTGCCCGACCTGCCGGTGGCGATCGCGCTGCGCGACTTCTCCCACGTCCACCTGCGCGGCACCGACGACGCCGTACGCGGGCTGGTCCGCGCGGTGGTGGCCCAGTTGACCACCTTCCACGCCCCCGACGACCTGCTGGTCGCGCTCTGCGTCGACCCCGACCGCCGGGCCGGGTGGGAGTGGGTGAAGTGGCTGCCGCACGCCCGGCACCCGACCAAACTGGACGCGGTCGGGCCGATCCGGCTCTTCGCCCCGACCGTGGTGGCCCTGGAGGCGATGCTCGTCGACGTGCTCGCCAACCGGCCGCGCTTCGACCCGACGGCGACGGCGACGGTCGCGCCGTACGTGCTGGTGGTGATCGACGGCGGGCAGGTCGCCGGCTCCGACCACCTGATGACCGAGGGCGGGGTCGCCGGGGTGACCCTGCTGGATCTCGCCGGTCGCCCCCCGCGCCTGCTCGACGAGAGTTCGGTGGTGCTCGACGTCGCCGAGGACGGCACCATCTCGGGCACCACGATGGACGGCACCACCCGGGTCGGTCGGGCCGACACGCTCGACCCGGCACGGGCCGAGGTGCTGGCCCGGGAGCTGTCGCCACTGCGGCTGTCCGCCGCGTCGTACGCCGACCAGCCGGCCGTCGCCACCGATCTGGGGCTGGCCGACCTGCTCGGCCTCGGTGACCCGTACGAGCTGGACCTGACCGACGCCTGGGGCAGCCGGCCCAACCGCAGCCGGCTGCGGGTGCCGATCGGGGTCAACGAGAACGGCCGGCCGATCGAGCTGGACCTCAAGGAGTCCGCCCAGGAGGGGATGGGCCCGCACGGGCTGCTCGTCGGTGCCACCGGCTCCGGCAAGAGCGAGCTGCTGCGTACGCTGGTGCTGGCGCTGACCGTCACGCACAGCCCGGAGATCCTCAACCTGGTGCTGGTCGACTTCAAGGGCGGCGCCACCTTCGCCGCGCTGGACCGGTTGCCGCACACCAGCGCCGTGATCACCAACCTGGCCGACGAGTTGTTCCTGGTCGACCGGATGCTCGGCGCGATCCAGGGCGAGATCACCCGCCGGCAGGAGCTGCTGCGCCGGGCCGGCAACTACGCCTCACAGCGCGACTACGAGCGGGCCCGCGCGGCCGGGGTGCCGCTGGCCCCGCTGCCCAGCCTGCTGATCGTGGTGGACGAGTTCAGCGAGCTGCTCAGCGCCCGGCCGGACTTCATCGACATGTTCGTGCAGATCGGCCGGGTGGGCCGGTCACTGGGCATGCACCTGCTGCTGGCCTCGCAGCGGCTGGAGGAGGGGCGGCTGCGTGGCCTGGAGACACACCTGTCCTACCGGCTGGGGCTGCGGACGTTCTCCTCGATGGAGTCGCGCGCGGTGCTCGGGGTGGCCGACGCCTACGAGTTGCCCCGCTCGCCGGGGCACGGCTATCTCAAGGCGGGCACCGAGGGCCTGATCCGGTTCAAGGCCGCGTACGTCTCGGGGGCGGTCCGGCAGCACGGCGGGGTGCCCACCGTCGGCGGCCGGCTGATCGACCCGGTACGCGACTACACCACCGACTACGTCCCGCTGGCCACCGACGACGCACCGGACGAGCCGACGCCGACCCCGGTGGACGAGCACGTCGGGGAGAGCCTGCTCGACGTGCTGGTGGCCCGGATGGAGGGGCGTGGGCCGGCGGCCCACCAGGTCTGGCTGCCGCCGCTGGAGGAGCCGCCGACGCTCGACGTGTTGCTGCCGCCGGTGCTGGAGTCCCCGCAGCGCGGTCTGACGATCGCCGCCGAGGACCGGCACGGCGCGCTGCACGGGGTGGCCGGCATCGTGGACAAGCCGTTGGAGCAGCGCCGCGACCCGCTCTGGCTGGATCTGGCCGGGGCGGCCGGCAACGTGATGGTGGTAGGCGCACCGCAGACCGGCAAGAGCAACCTGCTGCGCACCCTGGTCACCAGCCTGGCGCTGGGCAACACCCCGCGCGAGGCGCAGTTCTACTGCCTGGACTTCGGTGGCGGCACCCTGGCCGCGCTCGGTGGCCTGCCGCACGTCGGCGGGGTGGCCAGCCGGCGGGAGGTGGACAAGGTCCGGCGTACCATCGCCGAGCTGCACGGGTTGATGCAGGCCCGGGACGCGTTGTTCAGCACGCACGCGGTGGAGGGTGTGGCGGCCTACCGGCGGGCCCGCCGGGACGGGCGGTTCCGGGAGGACCCGTTCGGTGACGTGTTCCTGGTGGTGGACGGTTGGTCGGCGCTGCGGGCCGAGTTCGAGGACCTGGAGCCCCTGGTCACCGAGCTGGCCAACCGGGGCCTGGGGTACGGCATCCACATCCTGGCCACGACCAACCGGTGGATGGACGTCCGGCCGGCGGTGCGGGACATGTTCGGCGCGAAGGTGGAGCTGCGCCTCGGCGAGCCGGCCGACTCGGTGATCAACCGGCGGGCCGCGGTGAACGTGCCCGAGCAGCACGGCCACGGGTTGACCCCGGACGGCCTGCACTTCCTCGCCGGCCTGCCCCGGCTGGACGGCCGGCCGGTGGTGGACGACCTGCCGGACGCGTTGGCCGACCTGGTCACGCGGGTGCAGCAGCACTGGACGTCGGCGGGTGCCCCGGCGGTCCGGCTGCTCCCCGCCGAGCTGCCCTACGAGGCCCTGCCCGCCGCGCAGGGCGGGCTGATCCCGATCGGCATCGCCGAGACCGACCTCCAGCCGGTACGCCTCGACTTCACCGCCGAGCCGCACCTGCTGCTCTTCGGGGACATCGAGTGCGGCAAGAGCACCTTCCTGCGGGGGCTGGCCCGCAGCATCGTCGAGGGCAACGACCCGGCGCAGGCCCGGATCATCCTGGTCGACTTCCGGCGCAGCCTGCTCGGCGCGGTGGAGTCCGAGCACCTGATCGGCTACGGCACCTCCCCGCAGGTCACCGCCGAACTGGTCACCCAGGTGGCGACGGTGATGAAGGAGCGGCTGCCCGGCCGGGACGTGACGGCCGAGCAGTTGCGCGACCGCAGTTGGTGGAAGGGCCCGGAGCTGTACCTGCTGGTGGACGACTACGACCTGGTGGCCGGGGCGGCGGTCAACCCGTTGGCGTCGCTGCTGGAGTTCCTGCCGCAGGCCCGCGACATCGGTCTGCACCTGGTGCTGACCCGGCGCATCGGTGGTGCCGGGCGGGCCATGTTCGACCCGGTGATCGGGCGGATCAGGGAGCTGGCCTCCCCGGGCATCATGATGTCCGGCCCGCGCGAGGAGGGCGCGCTGTTCGGCACCATCAAGCCGCAGCGGCTGCCGGCCGGCCGGGGCTGGCTCTTCACCCGCCGCCACGGCGCCCAACTCGTCCAACTCCCCCAGGTCCCACCCCACTGATTGCTACCACGGCAGTTGGCCTGCCTGGGGCGCGTCGAGGTTCATGATCGACTCAATGGGGCCGATATAGCGGTGTCCGCGCCGCTCCGTTACCGCTATGTCGCCGCAATGGTTAGCCGTTCCACCGCCAACGGTCCCCGGGCCGGGCAGATGTCGACCCGGACCGGCCTGCCACCGCCCGGCAGGCTGGTCCCACGACCGGATCACCGTCCCGTGCGGCGGGCTGCTCTGGCCGGCGGCATGTTCCTTCTTCGTCGGGCGTTGGTCGTGGTTGCCTTGAACTGCACGGATGCCGTCGTGCCGTCGGCGGTCACTCGGGATGAACCGGCCGCCTGTCGAAGGCGTATCGCCGCGAGCGCCGGTCGTGGCGTTCTAGGCTGCGAGATGTGACGGCGGCGTGCCCAGGTCGACCCGGCACACCACTCGGCAGTCCCCTCACCTCATGATTCACCTCCGCGCGGCGTGAACTCAGGCAGAGAGGAAGCATCCATGGCGGTCAGGACCAGGACGCGACCCGGCACCACGGAGATCCGGCCGTTCTCGGTGGACATCCCCGAGGCGGACCTCGACGACCTGCGCCGACGTATCGCGGCGACCCGATGGCCGGAGAAGGAGACCGTCGACGACCAGTCGCAGGGCGTTCCGCTGGCCACGATCCAGGCCGTCGCCCGCTACTGGGAGCGGGACTACGACTGGCGCAGGGTCGAGGCGCGGCTGAACACCCTGCCGCAGTTCGTGACGACCATCGACGGGGTGGACATCCACTTCATCCACGTCCGGTCGACGCACGAGGACGCGCTGCCGCTCATCGTCACGCACGGCTGGCCCGGATCGGTGATCGAACAGCTGAAGATCATCGAGCCGTTGACCGATCCCACGGCGCACGGCGCGAGCGCGTCGGACGCGTTCCACCTGGTGATCCCGTCGCTGCCGGGGCACGGCTTCTCGGGCAAGCCGACCGGGTCGGGCTGGAACCCGGAGAAGATCGCCACCGCCTGGACCGAGCTGATGACGCGCCTCGGCTACCAGCGGTTCGTGGCGCAGGGCGGCGACTGGGGTGCGGTCGTCGTGGACCAGATGGGTGTGCAGGCACCGCCTGGGCTGCTCGGCATCCACACCAACATGCCGGGCGCGGTGCCCCCCGAGATCGACAAGCTGTTCCAGGGCGACACGACCGGGGCGAACGACGCCCTGGGCTCGCTGCCGTCGGGCCTGTCCGAGGACGAGATGCGCGCGGCCACCGAGCTGGACTACGTCTGGAAGCACGTCGCGTACGCCCTGATGATGGCGACCCGACCGCAGACGCTGACCGGCCTGGCGGATTCCCCGGTCGGCCTGGCGTCCTTCCTGCTCGACCACGACGCGCGCAGCCTGGAGCTGATCTCGCGGGTGTTCCAGGGTGCCACCGAGGGCCTCACCCGCGACGACGTGCTGGACAACATCTCGCTCTACTGGCTGACGAACACGGCGATCTCCGCCGCCCGGCTGTACGCGGAGAACAAGCTGTCCTTCTTCGCCGCCAAGGGGGTGTCCGTGCCCGTCGCGGTGAGCGTCTTTCCCGACGAGCTCTACGAGGCCCCGCAGAGTTGGGCCGAGCAGGCGTATCCCCACCTGATCTACTTCCACAAGCTCGACAAGGGTGGGCACTTCGCGGCCTGGGAACAGCCGATGGTGTTCGCCGATGAGTTGCGCGCCGCCTTCCGGTCGCTGCGCTAGTGCGGCGGCGACCCGGGATGGCCGGGCGGCCCGCCGTGCGCGTCATCCGGGTTACGCTGCGATGGTGAACCGGCGTGACCAGTACCGGGTCGAGTTGCGGGGGTCCGATCCCGCGCGCTGGCCGGCCTTCCTGCGGGAGCACTCGGGGCTGCCTGGGCCACGGGCCAACCTTGAGCTGGCCCAGGCCGTCGCCGACGAGGGGGAGCCCGCCTCGTTCGATCGGCTGATCGCCACCGACGACGAGTATCTGGTGTTCTGCGGGGTGCTCGGTCTCGGCCGACTGCTGGCCGCAGGCGCGCGGACCCGGGCAGGCATCGAGGCACGCCTGCACGACCACGCGACCGACGCCCGCTGGCGGGTACGCGAGGCGGTGGCCCTGGCGTTGCAGCGTCTCGGCGACGCCGACCTGCCGCGTCTGCTCGACCTCGGCACGGCCTGGGTCGGGGACCCGCACCCGCTGGTCCGGCGGGCAGCCGTCGCGGCGGTGTGCGAACCGCGCCTGCTGGCCGTCCCGGAGGCCGCCGCCCGCGCCGTCGCACTGTGCGAACGGGCGACGGCGGGGCTGGCCGCCCTGCCGGCCGGCCGGCGTCGCGACGACGACGTCCGGGCGTTGCGTCAGGCGCTGGGCTACTGCTGGAGTGTCGCGGTGGCGGCCGATCCGACTGCCGGCCTGCCGCCGTTCCGGGCGCTGGCCGCCGCCGACGACAGCGACGTGGCCTGGATCGTCCGCGAGAACAGCCGGAAGAAGCGCCTCGCCGGCCTGCTCGTCAGCGGCGGGGTGCGCCCAGCAGGTGCTGCTCGACCGACGTCTGACTGATCCACAGGTGCCGGTCCGTGCCGCCACCGACCAGGGTGAGCATGTCGTCGGCCATCACCTGCAGGAACCGGGCGCTGTCCGGAGGCAGCCGCAGCGCCTGCGCCGCCGCCACCGACTCGTCGGCGGAGAGCCGTTGCAGCACGCAGAGGTCGCTGTCGCGCAGGGCGGGCGCGGTGCCGGGGTCGAGCCGCCGCAGCACGGTCAGCTCGGCCTGCCACGCCCCGAGGGCCGCCGCCCCGACCGTGGCAGGGTCGTGAAGCGTCGATCCGGGCGTGGTCGATCCGGGCACGGCCGGGCGGGTCGCGCCGGGTGGTAGGTCGCGCACGATCAGGGTGGGCTGCTGCGCGGTCCCGGTGGCGGGCACCGGGCGGCCGTCGGCGCGTACCTCGACCTGGTCGGCAGCCCGGCCGAGCGCCGCCGGACCGAACCCGGCCCAGGTGGCGGGATCGGCGGTAAGCACGACGATCCGGGCCCCCAGGGCCAGCGCGCGGAAGGCGACGAGCTGACCCGCCCACACCCCGCCGACCAGGGTGACCCGGGTCGGCTCGGGGCGGAACAGCCGGATCGCGACCGCCGCCCGGCGGCGGTCCGCACCGAGCACCAGACCGGCCGGGAGCGGGGTGGGACTGAGCCGGGCGAGGGCCGCCGGGGAGACCGCGTGGGTGCCGATCCGCAGCCGGGGCAGCCGACCGGACGGTCCGCCACGACCGGGCGCGGCCTCGCCCCCGGGGCTGCGGGCCGGCGGTGGCGCGGGGGGAGCGGGCGGGTGGCTCTCCGGGGCGGCCAGCGGACTGGCGAGGGCCCGGGGCAGCGGATCGGCGGTGGCCAGCGCGGTGGCGGTGGCGGTGCCGACCGCGTCGGCGTCGGCGTCGATCCGGACGCCGGGCGCACCCCGCACCGGCGCGTCCGCACCGACCGGCGGCGCACCGACCGGCGGTGCGGTGATCGACGGCGCGGCGACCGGCGGTGGTACGGCGGCCGAGGCGACCGGTAGCCCTCCGGCAGCGGCGACCGACCCGTGCGGATACGCCCCGGCAGCCGCCGGTCCCGGGGGATACGACCCACCGGCCGAGCCCGGGGAACGAGGCCCACCGGTCGAATCCCGCGGATACGACTCGTCGGCCGAGCCCTGCGGGTGCGGCTCGGCGGGCCGGTCGGGGGACGCGCCGAAGGTGGCCGGCACCGCCGTGCGCCGCTCGTCACCCGGTCCGGTCATCCCGCGCCACCCCCCGTCGGCGTCGACGCGTACACCGCCGGGCCGTGTTCGCCGTCGAGCGGGAAGAGTTCCCCGCCCGCCTGTCGTACCCCGTCGACGGCCGGCCCGCACAGCTGCGGTAGCAGCTCCGCCGGCCCGGTGATCCGGACCAGGCCGCGCAGGTCGAGATCCTCCCCCGGCCCGTTCGAGGCCACCGTCAACGACACCGTCACCAACGAGGCCGGCAGGGTCTCCAGCCAACCGAGCATCGTCGCCGCCCGGTCGACCGGCGGCCAGCGGCGGATCCAGAACGAGCGGTGTGCGAGCGGGCCGCAGTGCCAGGCCGACCACTCCTCGCGCACGGGTGTCGCGTCGGCCGGGACGCCCGGGGTGAAGCCACAGGACCGACCGACGGCGGCGAGCAACCCGTGGGCGTCCAACAGCCGGTGCGCGACCCCGCACCGGCGCAGCGACCTGCCGACCTGGCGGGCCAGCGTGGCCACCACCGAGGGGGCGACCCCCAGGTCGACCGCGTAGTCGCCGATCGCCTCCGCCAGCGCGCGGGCGTCCAGCCGGACCGCCACCCAGGTCGCCCGCCCGGCCGGGACCGGGGTGCCGTCGAGGCCGGCCAGCAACTGCCGGTAGGACTCCCGCGCCGGGGCGGTCGGATCGTCGCCCGGCCCGCCGGCCGGGACGGTGCTGGTCACCACCTGGAGGACGGTGCCCGGCTGGCCGGACTCGGCCAGCGCGGTGGCCAGCACGTTCAGCGGCAGGCCGGCCGGCGCGTCACCGGTCGGCCCGGACCCGCCGACGGCGGCCACCGCGAACCAGCCGGCGTCGTCGCGGGCCACCCCGATCCGCGTCCCGTCGGCCATCGCCACGGTGCCCACCGACAGGCCGGGGGCGAGTCGTTGCAGGGCGTCCAACCCCGCGTCGGCGGCGACCGGCACCGCCGCGGCGGCCCGCTGCCGCTGGTGCCGGGCCAGCGCCCGCTTCTCCAGCCACCAGCGGCCCCGCGAGCGCAGGAACACCACGGTCAGCAGGAGTACGCCGCAGAGCGCGGCGACGATCAGCACCGGCATCCCGAACAGTCCACTGGCGAGGACGCCGAGCAGCACCGCCTCCAACAGCAGCAGCTGCAGGATGTGCAGCTCACCGATCCGGCCGGGGCGTCGACGGGGGGCCAGGTGCAGGCGGGCGTCGGGATCGTCCGACCGGGATGCCATGCGTGCCGGTCGTGGTGCTCCGGTCATCTCCGGCTGCCCCCAGACGCCTCGACCTGTGTGGCCCGTCCACGACGGACCGCCCTCATCATAGGAACCCGCCGCCGCCACCCGGGGCCCGTGGGGTCGGCGTGCCGGACGTCGCCAGGCCGCCGCCCACCCATCAACCGGCCGACCCGCCAACCGGTTCGCCCATCAACCGGTTCGCCCACCAACCAGCTCACCCGCAGGCCGGTTCGCCCGCAGGCCGGGTCGTGGAGCGCCCCGGGCCGGCGCGGTCGCCAGCCGGGACGGCTGTCAGTTCACCCGGAAGCCGAGCCGGCGGTCGGCGGCCGCCCCGGCCCGGTACGCGGCGACCGCCGGCCGGTCCGAGTCGATCACCCAGTCGCCGGAGCCCTTCTGGTTGAAGTAGACGAATCCGAGCAGGTCGGGCCGCTTCCGCATGGCGGTGAAGAGTTCCTCGACCGCGCGGCGGCGCATCGCGCCCGGCTCGGCCCCGGTCTCCACGATCAGCAGCGGCCGGGCGGTGAACTTCCGGAGCTGGGTGATGGTGGGCGCGAACAGGGCGTCGAAGGTCTGCTCACCGCGCCGGGTGAAGTAGCCGTCGATGCCGACCCAGTCCACGTACGCGTCACCGGGGTAGAGCGGGGCGAGCCTCACCGACGGGACCGGGTTGATCACGTTCGGGGTCCAGGTCCAGATCACGTTCGTCGCGTCGGCGCGGGCGAAGACGGCGTGGATGTGCCGCCAGGCGGCGACGAAGTCCTTGGCGGTGTTGTTGTGCGCGCCCCAGGAATACCAGTGGCCGTTCATCTCGTGCGCGATGGTGAGCGCGACCGGCAGGTTGAGCCGGCGCACCGCGACGGCGAACTCCACCAGGTACGGGTCGTGCCGCCCGGCGGCGATGTCCTTCAGCTTCGCCTTGAACGGCTCCCAGCGTACGATCGGCAGCGCCCCGTACCGGTGGACCCGGCGGACCTCGGCGGCGGCGAACTCGTCGTCGAAGCTCTCGTAGATGGTGATGATGTTGGGCTTGCTGCCGACCAGGTCGGCGAACCGGTCGACCCGGCTCATGTCCTGCGGCGCACCGCTCAGCGCCACCCCGAGGTAGCGGCCCTGCGGTTGCGCCAACGGGCGGACGTCGTACGCCGGGGGCGGGCCGGTGGGCGAGGGGGAGGCGCTGGCCCCGGTGGCGAACCGGGCCGGGCGGCTGGCCGGGCTGGGCGCGAGCGCGGCGTAGCCGAACACCCCGAGCACGAACATCGTCACGATGGTGAACAGTTGGCGGGAGGTCACCGGGAACGCCCCGGCCGGATGTCCCGCGCCGGCTTCACCAGCAGCGCCTGCAACGCGACGGCCAGGTAGAACGCGCCCCCGAGGAAGGCGGGCGCGAAGGTCCACAGGTCGTCGCCGATCATCCGGTGCGCCGCCAGGCCGGTCCACAGTGCGCCACTGCCCGCGGTGCAGACGGCCATTCCCCACCACAGTCGACCCGTCCTGTTCTTCCGTCCCGTGCCGCCGGTGGGCTGCCAGCCCATGCTCTGTCCGCGCAGCAGGTCCCAGATCGCGAAGGCGTGCGACCAGCCGTAGACCATCTTGACGGTCCACGCCTCCACCCGGTAGGCGCACCGGTGCCAGAGCGGGAAGACCACCAGGTTGTAGATCAGGCTCGGCACGATCCACAGGTAGTTCGCCGGGGCCACCGACTGCGGGAACCAGGCCAGCAGCACGATCGGCACCAGCGGCCCGACGAAGGTGAACAGCGCCGTGTGCAGGTAGTAGCAGAACCCCGAGAGGTACGACAGCCGGGTGCGCAGCCGCATCCGGGTGTTCCAGAACTTCGTCGACCCGAGCAGGCTCATCGAGCCGGCGCACCAGCGGTACTGCTGGGTGAAGAACGAGCTGACGTCGGCCGGGCACAGGCCGGTGGCCAGCGGCACCGGCAGGTACCGCAGCCGCCAGCCGCGCCGCCGCATGTCGAACCCGGTGTGTACGTCCTCGGAGTGCTCGATCAGCGTGGAACCGCCGATCGCGTCGAGTGCCTCGCGCCGGTAGAGCGCGCAGCTGCCGACGCAGATCGCCGCCTCGTGGTGCTGCCGGGACACCTGCACCATCCGGTAGAACAGCTCCTGCACCGCCCCGGCGCCGCGCTCCAGCCAACCCTGCCCGGCGTGCACCCGGAAGAACTGCGGGGACTGCACGATCCCGAGATCCGGCTCGGCGGCCAGGTAGGGCACCATCTCGTCGAGCATGTCGTGCCGGGGGGTGAAGTCGGCGTCGAGCACCAGGATGTGCTCGCCCAACGTGCGCTGGTACGCGTACCGCATGTTGCCGGCCTTCTTGTACCAGCCCCGGTTGGGGCGGCGCTGGTAGACGAAGCCGAAGGCGAGCGCCATCGCCTCCCGCTCGTCGGTCGCCGAGTCGTCGAGCACGTAGACGTGCACCCGGCCCGGGTAGTGGTCGACCATCCGGCTGACGTGCTCCCAGGTGTTGCGCAGCACCTCGGTCGCCTCGCCGCACACCGGCAGGAAGACGTCGACCGACGGGTGGACGGGCGGTTGGAAGTCGCGGACCAGCCGCCGGTGCCGGTCCAGGTCGAACCCGGGCGTGCCGATGTTCACCGTCGCCGAGATCAGGTAGTAGAGGACGGTGAAGCCGAACAGCGGCAGCAGCACCAGCAGCCAGGGCGCCATCCGGACGAAGAGCAACTGGCTGGTGAGCAGCCCGGTGAAGCTGACGAACGAGGCGATCATCAGCACCGGCAGCCGGCGGCGGCGGTAGGCGGCCTTCTCGTCGTCGTCCGGCGGCAACGGCAGCGACGGGTCGACGGTCGCCGGGCGGCCCAGCGTGGCCGGCGTCACCACCTGCCGCGCCGACGGTGCACGCGGAGTGGGCACCGCCGCCGGCTCGCGGGCAGCCGGCACCGCCACCGGTCGACGCGGAGTCGGCACCGCTGCCGGTGGGCCCGGTTCGCTCACCCGCCCCGGCCACGGCGGGGGTGCCGGACCGCGCTGCGCCCGGGTGCTCACTTCGCCACCTCGGGCTTGCGCACCAGCAGCCCGATGCTGAAGCCCCGGACCCGCCAGGTGCGCTCGACCGCGTACGGCTTGAGCGCGGCCTCCTTCGCCGCCCCGATCCGCTGCACCGGATTGTCGAACGCTCCCTTGCGGACGATCCACACCCGCGCCGGGCGACCCAGGCACACCGGGACGTCCCGGTCGGCGCACTCCCGCGCGCCCAGGGTGCCCTGCCGGCGGGCCGGAACGGTCATCAGCACGTCCCGGGGCCGCCAGCTCTCGTCGACGTACCGGTTCACCGCGTCCCGGCTGGTGCGCTGGTCACCGGCGTCGAACGGGCCGTACACCAGGATGTCGCCCGGGTTCGCGTGCGCCCGCAGCACCGCGGCGATCTCCTTGGTGCCCTGGCTGTGGCCGGTGACGCCGCGGATCTCCGTCTGCATCGGGATGCCGAGCAGCCCGATCGCCAGCATCGCGGCCGTGCCCCGCAGCAGCGAGCTGCGGCGCAGCGCCAGCGCGGCGACCAGCGCCCAGGCCGGCACCGTGAACAGCAGGTAGCGCGGCAGCCAGAGCGGGGTGAGCTGGGCGGCGGCCAGCAGGCCGAGGGCGGGCAGCACCAGCCAGGTGGTGGCCACCGCGGACCGCTCCCGCATCGACATGCCGAGGAAGGCCAGCGCGAGCACCGCGCCGGCGAGCAGCGGCCCACCGAAGAGCGCCTCCGGGGCATCGACCAGCCGGTCCAGGGTGACCGGCGGAATCCAGTTGATCTGCGTACCGGTCTGTTGACGACCGAACCAGAGCACCGGCAGGACGGGCAGCACGCCGGCCACCGCCGCGCCGAGCCAGCCGAGGAAGGTGCGCCGTCGGGCCGCCATCCGCCAGGCCACCACCGCGTGCGCGGCGAGCAGCAGCAACCCGACCAGGTGCAGCAGCCCGAGCAACGCCACCACGGCGGCGTAGCCCAGGTAGCGGACGAACCGGGGGCGTTCCAGCAGCCGGATCAGCAGCAGGGTGGCCAGCGCGGCGGCGCACACCGCGAACGCGTACGGCCGGGCCTCCTGGGCGTACCGGGAGGTGGTCGGCAGCACCGCGAACAGCACCCCGGCGACCAGCCCGACCCGCAGCCCGCCGATCCGCAGGCCGATCGCGGCGACCAGGCCGGCCGCCGCCGTCATGGCCAACAGCGACGGCACCCGCAGCGCGACGTCGGAGCTGCCGGCCAGCGCCACCCAACCGCGCAGCAGCAGGTAGTACGGGCCGATGGAGGCGTCGACGTTGCGCAGCACCGCGACGAAGTCGTCGAACCCGACGGTGACCATGCCCCAGGTGGCCAGCTCGTCCTCCCACAGGCCGGGGCGGTTCAGCCCGATCGCGCCGAGGACGGCGACGACGGCCATCGGCAGCAGCCGGGCCAGCTGGCGCAGCCAGGGCGCGTCCAGCGGCTCCGGTGGCGCCGGCTGGTCGGCCTCGGTGGGCCGCCAGGGGGCGGTCGGGTCAGGCGGCACGTCCGGGACGCGGACGATCAGGGCGGTCGGCGCGTCGCTCCTGGCGCCGGTGCCCCCGGTGGGCGACATCCCGGTCACCGGGTGGCGACGAGCAGGTCGTCCAGGACGAGGGTACGCAGGTCGTCCCGGCTCGGCATCCGGCCCAGCGCGCGCAGCCGCCCGGACTGCGCCTTGCGCATCCCCTCCAGCAGCTTGCGGGCCTCCCGGGCGTTGCCGAAGTTCTGGTCCCGTTCGATCTGGCCGAACCACTCGAGCAGACCGTCGGCCAGGCCGTCGGCGAGCAGGTACTCGTCGTTGCGGGCGATCCGCCCGACGATGTCGACCAACTGGACCGGGCTGTAGTTCTCGAACTCCAACGTCTTGGCGAACCGGGAGGCCAGCCCGGAGTTGGCGTCCAGGAAGGCGGCCATCTCGGTGGTGTAGCCGGCGACGATCACCGCGACCTGGTCGCGGTGGTCCTCCATCAGCTTGACCAGGGTGTCGATCGCCTCCTGACCGAAGTCGCCGCCGGCGCCCCCGGCCCGGGACAGGGTGTACGCCTCGTCGATGAAGAGCACCCCGCCCAGCGCCTCGGTGAACACCGACGAGGTCTTCTCGGCGGTGTGTCCGATGTACTGGCCGACCAGGTCCCGCCGGGACACCTCGCGGAACTGGCCGTTGGGCAGCACCCCGAGGGCCTTGAGTAGCTGCCCGTAGACCCGGGCCACTGTCGTCTTGCCGGTGCCCGGCGCGCCCGTGAAGATCAGGTGGTGGCTCACCGCGCCCACCGGCAGGCCGGCGTGGCGTCGCCACTCGTTGACCTGGATCTCGTCGATCAACGAGCGCACCTCGGCCTTCACCCCGGCCAGGCCGATCATCGAGTCCAGCTCGGCGAGGAGTTCCTCGACCTTCTGCGCGTCCTGCCCGACCGTGCCGCCGCCCCCGCTCACCCCGGCCAACGGCCGCCCGCCCGCCTCGGCCGCCCGGAACACGGTGGTCGACCCCTCGGCGAGCCGGACGCCCGGAGCGGCGGTCTGCTCGGTGTGGCTGCCCTCGATCGTCCCGCCGCAGCCGCGGCCGACGTCGATGCCGACGCCCCGGGTGTCGTGCACCCAGCAGTCCACGATGGTGGGGCTGCTCTGCAACGCCACCACGATCCCGGCGTCGCCGGTGCCGGAGACGTCACAGCGTTCGATGGTGGGCCGGGCCGCCTGGTAGACGTACACGCCCCGGAAGCCGGCGTTGCTGACGGTGCAGTTGCGGATGGTCGGGTCGGCACCGAGCCGCACGATGATCCCGTCGTCGGTGACGTCACGGATTTCACACTGCTCGATCGTCCCGCCCGCGTCGGAGACGACCAGCCCGTGCTGTCCACCGGTGACGGTCACCTCGACGGCCTCGACCCGGGCACCGTCGCGTACCGACACGGCCGCCGCGTAGCCGGCGCTGACCTGGCACCTCTCCATCCGGAGCCGGCCGCCGGCCGCGTCCACCGCCGGGTGGTCGGCGGACTGGAGGACCAACCCCTGCAACAGCACCTCGCCGCCGGCGCAGGCCACCGTCGGCCGGCCGGTGGCCCGACCGTCCACGGTGACCGAACCGGCCTCGCCGGCGGCCACCAACCGGACCCGCCGACCGTCCAGCCGGAGCGCCTCGGCATAGACGCCGGGCTCGATCGAGATGACCGCGTCGTCCGGCGCGATCTCCAGTGCGTCCGTGATGGTCGGACAGGCACCGGCTCGGTCAGGGGAGACAGTCAGCATGCGCACCATGGTCCCGCTCGGTCGTGGAAGGACGGACCGGTTCGTCGTCGACGTCCGGTCGAAGGGTACCGGTCGACGGGGGGTCGACTCGCCCCCGCGTCAGATGGTGAAGGTGGCCGCGCGCACCGAGGCGGCCACCTTGCGCACCTCGTCCGCCCGGTCCAGGGGCGCGGTCATCCGGAGCACCAACTGCCGGTCGATCGCGTCCTCCGGCACGCTGCGCCAGTAGGAGAGGTAGACCAGCCCGTAGCGGGGCGCACCGTCCACCCGGGCGGTCTCGGCCCAGGTGGTGAACTCGCCGCTGCGTACCCACTGCAACCCCCATGCCTCCTCCTGCCGACGCAGCGCGGTGCGGCGCTCGTCGGTGCAGAGCCGGGGGCACTGCCGGACGACCAGGTCGCCACCGATGATCGACCCGTCGGCGGCCGGGATGCCGCACCGGTAGTGCGCCGAACCGCTGGTGCGGCCGGCCTCGGTGCAGCTCCAGCCGATGGGCACCCGGAAGCTGAAGTCGACCCCGGCCAGGCCGGTGATCTCCCGGGTCGGATCGGTGCCGGCGAAGGTGGGCGCGGCGGCCGGCCAGCCGCCGCCGATCGGTGGTTCCACCCCCGGCTGGCGCGGCGGGGTGCCCGGCAGCCCCAGGTCGGCGCTCGGGGTCGGCGTGGCCGTGCCGGCGACGACACCGGTCCGGCCGCCGTCGGACCGACCCGCGAGGCCGAACCCGCCGACCGCGCCGACCGCCGCCGCGACCAGGGCGACCACCGCGACCAGCGCCAACCACCATCCGGTATGACTCCGGCCGCGCGCCGTGACCGGCGGATACGCCGGGTACCCGGCCGGCGCGGGTCGGGGCATGACCGGTGGATGCGGGTACGGCACCACCTGGTGCGGGGCTGGCCGCGGCAGGGCCGGCAGCGCCTGCTGCGGCGTCGACGCCGTCCGGGGCGGGGCCGGCGGTTGCGGGGCGGGGGAGGTCGGCCCCGACGGGCGGGGCGCACCGGCCGGTGGGGCGCTGCCGTCGGTGGCCGGCCCGGCGGAGAGGGCGGTAGCCATGGGCGCGCGCGATCCGTCCGCCGGGGCAGCTGACGCGCCACCGCCGGGCCGCCCGGTCGGGTGGTCGGTCGCCGGCCCCACGCCGGCCGCCCGGGTCGCCGGGGCGGGACCGGCGGGCGGGCCGACCCCCTGCGGTCCGGTCCCGGCCGAGGGCTCCCCGACCGGGGTGAGCCGCTGGCCGAGGGCGAGGAAGACGTGCGCGGCACCTGCGCCCTGCTCGGCGGCGCAGGCCACCCAGGGGACCGGGCCGGTGTGGTTGGCCCCGGTGATGGGCAGGCCGTCCGAGCGGGCCAGTGTGTTGGCCGCTGCGGCGAACGCCTCCCGCCAGCCACCCTCGGCGGCGGCGGGCGCGAGCACGGCCACGGTGAACGGCCGCTCCGCGCTGTCCCGCGCGGCCCACACCTCTCCCAGCTCGCACGTACTGATCTTGCGGTGCAGCGCGTACGGACCGACTGTCTGCATGTGGCATCCCCCCGGCCGATCGTATCGGTCGGGGCGTCGGGAACCGATCGACCGGCGGGTCGCCGCCGGAGTCAGTCGACCCAGTCGAGCGTGCGGGTGACCGCCTTGCGCCACCGGCCCAGTTCCCGCTGCCGGTCCGCCGGGTCCATCCGGGACTCCCACTGCGCGTCGGAGCGCCACTGGGCCCGCAGGGTCGCCAGGTCCGGCCAGAAACCGACCGCCAGCCCGGCCGCGTACGCCGCGCCGAGGCAGGTGGTCTCGGTGATCCGGGAGCGGACCACCGGCACCTCCAGCACGTCGGCGAGGAACTGCATCAGCAGCCCGTTGGCGGTCATCCCACCGTCCACCCGCAACCGGCGCAGCGCCACGTCGGAGTCGGCGTTCATCGCGTCGACCACCTCCCGGGTCTGCCAGGCGGACGCCTCCAGCGCCGCCCGCGCCAGGTGCCCCTTGGTGATGTAACCGGTCAGCCCGGCGATCACCCCCCGGGCGTCCGGACGCCAGTGCGGCGCGAACAGCCCGGAGAAGGCGGGCACAACATAGCAGCCCCCGTTGTCGTCCACGCTGGCGGCCAACTCCTCGATCTCGGCGGCCGAGGAGATCAACCCGAGGTTGTCCCGCAACCACTGCACCAGCGAACCGGTCACCGCGATCGCCCCCTCCAGGGCGTACGCGGCCGGCTGGCCGTCGATCCGGTAGGCCACCGTGGTCAGCAGCCCGTGGGTGGACGGCACCGGACTGGCCCCGGTGTTGAGCAGCAGGAAGCTGCCGGTGCCGTAGGTGCACTTCGCCTCGCCGGGTTGGAAGCAGGTCTGCCCGAACAGGGCGGCCTGCTGGTCGCCGAGCGCGCTGGCCACCGGCACCCCGGCGAGCACCCCGTGGGCGGTCCCGTAGACCTCCGCCGAGCTGCGGATCTGCGGCAGCATCCCGGCCGGGACGCCCAGCGCGTCGAGCAGCTCCGGGTCCCAGTCGAGGGTCTCCAGGTCCATCAGCATGGTCCGGCTGGCGTTGGTCACGTCGGTGACGTGCCGACCGGTCAGCTTCCAGATCAGCCAGCTGTCCATGGTGCCGAAGAGGACCTCGCCCCGCTCGGCGCGCCCGCGCAGCCCGTCGACGTGGTCCAGCAGCCAGCGCAGCTTCGGGCCGGCGAAGTAGGTGGCCAGGGTGAGGCCGGTCCGGGCCCGCAGCTTCTCCTCGCCGTACGACCCGGCCAGCTCGCGCAGCAGCGGACCGGTCCGGGTGTCCTGCCAGACGATCGCGGGGGCGACCGGCCGGCCGGTCGCCCGGTCCCAGACCACGGTGGTCTCCCGCTGGTTGGTGATGCCGACGGCGGCCAACCCGTCCGGGCCGGTGCCGGCGGCGGCCAGCGCGTCGCGGACCACCCGTTCGACGTTGGCCCAGATCTCCTCGGCGTCGTGCTCCACCCAGCCGGGCCGGGGGAAGATCTGCCGGTGCTCGCGTTGGGCGACGGCGACGATCTCACCGGCCCGGTCGAAGACGATGCAGCGCGACGAGGTGGTGCCCTGGTCGATGGCGGCGACGTACTCTCCGGTCATTTCGGCACCGTACCGGCCGGGTGCGCTCCGGAGAACCGCGGTGGCTCCGTACGATCTCCAGACGTGCGCGACATCGCCGTGTTCAGTGGAACCGCCCATCCCGACCTCGCCGCCGAGATCTGTGCCCACCTGGGGGTGCCGCTGCACCCGGTGCGGGTGTCCCGGTTCGCCAACGACTGCCTGGAGGTGCAGTTGCAGGCGAACTGCCGGGAGCGGGACGTCTTCCTGATCCAGCCCCTGGTGCCGCCCGTCCAGGAGAACCTGGTCGAGCTGCTGCTCATGATCGACGCCGCCCGGGGCGCGTCGGCCGGGCGGATCACCGTGGTCCTGCCGCACTACGCGTACGCCCGGTCGGACAAGAAGGACGCCCCGCGCATCTCCATCGGCGCCCGGCTGGTGGCTGACCTGCTCACCTCGGCCGGCGCCCAGCGGGTGCTGGCGATGACCCTGCACTCGCCGCAGGTGCACGGCTTCTTCAGCGTCCCGGTCGACCACCTGCACGCCCTGCGGGAGTTGGCCGCCCACTTCCGGGGGTACGACCTGGGCAACACGGTGGTGGTCTCGCCGGACCTGGGCAACGCCAAGGAGGCGGCGGCGTTCGCCCGGATGCTCGGCACCCCCGTCGCGGCGGGGGCCAAGCAGCGGTTCAGCGACGACCGGGTCACCATCAGCACGGTGATCGGCGAGGTGGCCGACCGGGACGTGATCGTGCTGGACGACGAGATCGCCAAGGGCAGCACGGTGATCGAGCTGATGGCCCACCTGCGGGAGCGCAACGTCCGGTCGATCCGGCTGGCCTGCACCCACGGCCTGTTCTCCAGCGGCGCGTTGGCGCGGCTCAGCGCCACCGAGGGGGTACGTGAGATCGTCTGCACCAACACGGTGCCGATCCCGCAGGAGAAGCGGGTGCCGGAGCTGACGGTGCTGTCGGTGGCCCCGGCGCTGGCCGAGGCGATGCGCCGGATCCACAACGGCGAGTCGGTCAGCGCCCTGTTCGGCTGACTCGGCCGCCGGTGGTCAGTCGGCGGCGGCGCTGATCCGGACGGTGGTGCCGGCCGGGCCGCTCTCGACCTGCATCGCGTCGCTGAGCTCCCGGGCCAACCAGAGCCCCCAGCCGCCGGCCGTGTCCGGGGCCGGCCGGCTGCGGTCGTCGAGCTGCTGCTCGCTCATGCCGTTGCCGTGGTCGGAGACCTCGCAGACCAGCCGGCCGGGGCGTCGCCAGAGCCGCAGCCAGCCCTGACCGCCGCCGTGCCGGACGGCGTTGGTGATCAGCTCGTTGACGGCCAGCACGAAGTCGTCGAGCCGCTGACCGGTCAGCCCGGCCGAGTGCGCGCAGGAGCTGACCGAGTGTCTCAGCTCGGTCACCTGTGCCTGGTCGAACGCCTCGGCGATGAGAAGGGAAGGTTCGATGGGCACCACCGTACGCGGTGTGGGAAGTTCTGCGTTCGTCATGGGCCCTGTCCCGGCAGCGATCTCGGAGTCTTTCGCGCTGTTTCTACCGTACGTCAGGGTTGTCCGTGCCGCACCGGCCGGCCCGGCGGGTGACCGGGGCGGCTGTGGCATGGTGACGCCCATGCCGTCGTCCCCGCCGGGTGGTTTCGAGGTCCCGCTCTGGCGCTCCGTCGCGGTCTTCCGCTTCGCCTCGCTGGCGTACGTCGGGCTGCTGGTCCTGCGCGACGCCGACCGGTACGCCCACCCGCTCGCCGCCGGGGGCGTACTGCTGGTGATGCTGGCCTGGTCCGGGGTGACCGCGGCCGGCTACGCCCGGCCGGCCAACCGGGGCTGGCCGCTGCTCCTGGCCGACCTCGGCGTGGTCCTGCTGATCCTGGCCGTCACGCCGTGGGTGGTGGGCCGCCCGGCGCTGGCAGCCGGGGTGCCGGCCCTGGCCGTGGCCTGGCTGGCCGGGCCGGTGCTGGCCTGGGCGGTCTCCGGCGGGCGGCGGCGCGGCACGGTGGCCGCGTTGCTGGTCGGCGGCACGGATCTGGCCACCCGGGGCCGGATCGGCCCGTCCTCGCTGACCGGGGTGATCCTGCTGCTGCTCGCCGGGGTGGTGGTGGGGCACGTGGCCCGGTTGGCGGTGACCGCCGAGGAGCGGTTGCAGCGGGCGGTGGAGTTGGAGGCGGCGACCCGGGAACGGGAGCGGCTGGCCCGGGACATCCACGACTCGGTGCTCCAGGTGCTGGCGCTGGTCCAGCGGCGCGGGGCACACCTGGACGGGGAGGCCGGTGAGCTGGCCCGACTCGCCGGCCAGCAGGAGGTGGCGCTCCGCGCGTTGATCTCCGGGGCCCCGCCGGCGTCCCCCGCCGACCCGGTGGGGGAGGTGGACCTGCGTTCCCTGCTGGCCGGGTACGCCTCGGCGGCGGTGCAGGTCTCCGCCCCGGCCACGCCGGTGCCGCTGCCCACCCTGGTGGCCCGGGAGGTGGCCGCCGCGACGGCGGCGGCGCTGGACAACGTGCGGCGGCACGCCGACGGGCGGGCCTGGGTGCTGGTCGAGGACGAGGGGGAGACGGTGACCGTGTCGGTCCGTGACGCGGGTCCGGGTATTGCGGAGGGCCGGCTGGTCGAGGCGGCCCGGCAGGGGCGGCTGGGGGTGGCCCAGGCCATCCGCGGTCGGATAGCCGACCTCGGCGGCGAGACGCGGATCGTCTCGACACCGGGGGAGGGCACCGAACTCGAACTGATGGTGCCGAGGGGGAAGCGATGACCGGGATGCGGGTGATGGTGGTCGACGACCACCCGATGTGGCGGGAGGGGGTGGCCCGGGATCTCACCGAGGCCGGCCACCTGGTGGTGGCGACCAGCGGCGAGGGCCGCCAGGCGGTCCGGGTGGCCGCGGCCGCCCGACCCGACCTGGTGGTGCTCGACCTCCAGTTGCCGGACATCTCCGGGGTGGAGGTGATCCACGGGCTGCGCGCCGCGCTGCCCCGGGTCCGGGTGCTGATGCTGTCGGCCAGCGGCGAGCAACAGGGCGTCCTGGACGCGGTGAAGGCCGGCGCCACCGGCTACCTGTTGAAGTCGGCGGGCCCGGCGGAGTTCCTGGACGCGGTGCGCCGGACCGCGGCCGGTGAGCCGGTCTTCACCCCCGGCCTGGCCGGTCTGGTGCTGGGCGAGTACCGGCGGCTCGCCGCGGACCCCCCGGCCGGCGGGACGGCCGACGGCGGACACGACGCGGCACCCCGGCTCACCGAACGGGAGACCGAGGTGCTGCGGCTGGTGGCGAAGGGGCTGTCCTACAAGCAGATCGCCGGGCGGCTCGGGCTGTCGCACCGCACCGTGCAGAACCATGTGCAGAACACGCTGGGCAAGCTCCAACTGCACAACCGGGTGGAGCTGACCCGCTACGCGATCGAGCGGGGCCTGGACGACTGACGGGCCCGGGCGACCGGGGTCAGTGCGCCTCGGGCGGCCGGGTCTCGTGGATGGCCAGCTCTTCGGCGCTCGCGCCGCCGCCGGCCGCGCCCGCGTCGTACGCGACGTTGTCGGTCTCCTGGTCGGTGCGGGCGCCCTCGTCCGGTTCGACCAGGCGGCCCACCTGGGCGTCGGCGACCGTGCCGAGCTGACCGTGGTCATAGAGCGAGACCGGCGAGTTCGGGTCCGAGGTCGGGCCCGGGTCCAGCACGTCGGCGTCGAGCTGGGCCTGCGCGGCGGCCTCCTCGTTCTCCGCCTCGGCGGCGATGTCCGGGTCGACCGGGCCGGCCAGCGGGTCGTCGGCCCGCCGCTCGTACTGCTCGCGGGCGAGTTTGTAGTCCAGCGACTCGCCGTCGAGTTGCTCGTCGGCGGTGGTGCCGAAGCGGTCGACCGCCACCGGGGTCCGGTCGCCGGGCAGCTGGGCCGGGTCCGGGCCGTCGGCCTCCCGGCCGGTCAGCACGTCGTCGTTGGCGGTCGAGTCGTCGTCGGCGGTGTCGGGCAGGCCGAGCGCCTCGGGGTCGGACACGGGGGTCGGGAACTCGTCGTCGCGCATGGCTGAGCACTACCCACTGGCAGGGGTCGGGTAACCGGGTCCCGCTCCCCGGATCGGGATGAAAGGGCAGGAATCAGTCGTGGTGCCAGTGCGACTCGTCCTCGGTGTGCAACACGCACCAGATCACCTTGCCGTCCGGCAGCAGGGTGCTGCCCCAGCGGCGGGCCACCGTGTCGATCAGCAACAGACCCCGACCGCCGGCCGAGGTGAGCGGGGCCAGCCCCGCGTACCTCGGCTGCTGCCGGGAGTGGTCCCGGACGGCCAGGTGCAGGGTGTCGCCCCCCGGGGCCAACCGCAGCGTCATCGGGGTCGCCGCGTGCGCCACCACGTTGTTGACCAGCTCGGTGACCGCGATGCAGGCCGGTTCCGTCAGCTCCGGCATGCCCCACCGGTCGCAACCGTCGGTCACCAGCTCCCGGGCCCGCCGGGCCGCCCCGACCACCGGCGTCAGCTCCTCGGTCAGCACCGCCGCCATCGGCGTACGGGCCAGCGCGGCCGTCGCGTCGTCCGGGTGGGGATGGACCGCCAACTCCCCGGCGACCCCGGTGACCGCCCCGGCCGGGTCGACCACCAGCAGGTCTGCCGCCGGCCAGTCGCACACCGTCCGCCGCACCTCGGCCAGCAGCCGGCCGACGGTGGGCCTGTCGGACCGCAGCCCGCCCAGGTCGACCACGATCGGGCCGGGCCGTTCACCGAGCCGGGCGAGCAGGGCGTCCCGGACCCGGTCGTGCTCGGCCGGCTCCAGCACCCCACTGAGCCACACCAGCGCCGAGGATTCGTCGGCCGCCACCCGGCAACCCGCCTGCGAGGGGCGGACCGTCCCGGGGGAACCCGCCCCGGGACGCGTCGGGGGCAGTTCGGCGCGGCTCATCGTTGTGCCGCCCGTCCGGATCGGGAGACGGGGTACGCCAGGCCGGCGTCGATCCCGCCGGAGGCGTCGGTGACCACCGTGGTGGCCTCGGCAAGGATGCGGGTCATCGGCATCTCTGGTCGGTACCCCCGAGCCGGCCGGGTCATGCCGAGCCGCGGCGACTGATCGTGCGGACCCGGCTGGTGGCGGTTGCCGCCCACGACCGCTCCGACCAGCCGCTGACCGCTTCCGATCTGCGAGGTTTCGGCTCGCGACACCCCGGTTAATGGGACGCTCTGACCGGAGACCATCCCTCGCAGATCGCATGGAGGTGCACCATGCGCGTCGGCCTCGTCTGCGCGCACGCCGGGCCGTCCCGGTCCGCGGAAGGACCACCCGTCGGTACCCACGAACACGTCGCCCGGGTCGCCGGTGAGCTGGCCGGGCGAGGCCACGACGTCCGGGTCTACGAGCGCCGCGACGACCCGGCCCTGGCGGCCAGCGTCGAGATCGGCGGCTACCGGGTGGAACGGGTGCCCGTCGGCCCGGCCCAGCCCACCGCCACCGCCGACCTGGTCCCGTACGTCCCGGAGCTGGGCCGCTGGTTGGCCGAACGCTGGGCCGGGGAGTGGACGCCCGAGGTGGTGCACGGGCACTACTGGATCGGGGGCCTGGCCGCCGCGCACGCGGTCCGCGAAACGAACATTCCGGTGGTGCAGACCTTCCACTCGCTCGGCGTCGAACAACGCCGCCACCTCGGCCGCCAGTACGCCGGACCGGGCGAGCGGATTCCGCTGGAGCGGGCGCTTCTCCGGGCGGTGGACGTCGCCGTGGCCCAGTGCAACGACGAGGTCGACGAGCTGACCCGGATGGGGCTGCGACGGACCTCGGTGGCGATGGTGCCGACCGGCGTGGACGTCGAGCGGTTCCACCCCGACGGTGAGGCCGCCCCCCGGGACCGACGGGCCCGCATCCTCTCCGTCGGCGGGCTCTCCCCGGGGCACGGGCAGGACGACCTGATCCGGGCGATGCGGCTGGTCGGCGACGCGGAGCTGGTGATCGCCGGTGGGCCGCCGGCCGACCAGTTGGCCACCCACGCGGAGGCCCGGCGGCTGCGGGAGTTGGCCGAGCGCACCGGGGTCGCCGACCAGGTCACGCTGGTCGGCGCGGTGCCGCACGACCAACTGGCGACCTGGTACCGCTCCGCCGACGTGGTGGCCTGTACCCCGCACTACTCCTGTGCGGGGCGGGTGTCGCTGGAGGCGATGGCGTGCGGCGTGCCGGTGGTCGGCTACGCCATGGGCGGGATCGCCGACGCGGTGGTCGACGAGGTCACCGGCCGGCTGGTGCCCCCCGGCGACGTCCGCACGCTGGGCATGACGCTGCGCCGGCTGCTCGCCGACAACGCGGGCCGGTTCGCGTACGGGCACGCCGCGGTGGACCGGGTCCGGTGCAGTTACACCTGGGAGCGGACGGCCGGCGCGCTGGAGCGGCTCTACGAGCGGGTGGTGGGCCGGCGTACGCCGGTCGAGGTGCCCGACGTGGTGCCGGTCGACGTCGACCAGTTGGTCGAGGACGACGCCGCCACGGTGGCCGAGGCCGACACCGACGCCCCGGTCAGGGGCACGACCGCCGGGCCGGTCGGAGTCTGACCGCCCGGGTCGACGCCCGGCGCGCTCAGGCGCGCGGGACCGCGCCTACCATGGCGCGTTCCCGGGGCCGGGTCACCGCGTGGTGGTGCTGGGGTGCGGCGTACCTGGTGAGCCCGATCACCGAGGCGAGGGTGATCAGGAAACCGACGGCGGCCAGCCACTCCCGGCCCGGCCAGATCTTGTCGTTGAGCAGCAGCAGCCCGACGATCGCGGCGGGCACCGCACCGGCGGCGTCCATCGCGGCGACGGCGGCCGTCGTGGAGCCCCGCTGCATCGCCAGCCCGAGCAGCAGTTGACCCACCAGCGAGTGGGCGATCAGCAGATAGAGCAGCGGGTCGCGGACGAACGCCTCGGCCGACGGGGCGGAGGCCAGCGGTCGGGCGGCCACCGCGGCGGCGGAGAAGGCCATCCCGGCCAGGGAGCCGAGCACCACCGAACCGGGTGCTCCGTGCAGGCGTACCGCGAAGAAACCGAGCAGCCCGATCCCGCCGAGCGCCACCGCCAGGCCGACCAGACCGGCGGTGCCGAGCCCCTTCGAGGGGGCCGGCTGGGCGGAGAGCACCAGCGCGGTGATCCCGGCGAAGAGCAGCACCAGCAGCGCCACCTCGGCGACGGGCAGTCGCCACTTGAGCACCACCACCCCCAGCAGGGCGGTCACCCCCAGCCCCGCCGCCACGCTGGCCTGGACCAGGAACAACGGCAGGTCCCGGCGGGCCAGGAAGGCCAGCACGAAGCCGGTCACCTGACAGAGCAGCCCGATCAGGTACGTCCGGTGCCCGGCCAGCCGGAGCAGCAGACCCGGGTCGAAGGTGTGGTGCACGGTCGTCCGGGCGGCGGCGACCGACTGGAGCATGTTGGCGAAGCCGTACGCGACGATCATCGCCGCGAGGAAGCACCAGCCGGAGGAGACCACCAGGCGAGAATAGAGTGCCGATGGCCTCAGCGCGCGGTCGGCCGACCCAGCCGGGAGAGGACGTCGGCGTGCAGCGGCCCGTTGGTGGCGATCGCGCTGATCTCCCCGGACACCGTCCCACCAGGGGCGGGAGTGCCCTCCAGGGTGGTGATGGTGCCCCCGGCGGCGGTCACGATCGGCACCAGCGCGGCAATGTCCCAGAGCGACAATTCTGGCTCCACCATCACGTCCAGTGCCCCCTCGGCCAGCAACATGTAGCCGTAGAAGTCGCCGTACGCGCGACTGCGCCAGGTGTCCCGCATCAACTGGAGCACCGGGTCCAGGCGGCCGGCCGCCTCCCAGCCGGACAGCGACGAGTAGCAGAAGCTGGCGTCGGCGAGGTCGCGTACCCCGGAGACCTGGATCGGCTCGCCGGAGGCGGCGTCCGGGCCGGCGTACGCGCCCAGGCCGGGCGCGCCCCACCAGCGGCGGCCCAGCGCCGGGGCGGAGACCAGGCCGGCCACCGGGCGGTCGCCCTCCAGCAGTGCGATCAGGGTGGCCCAGACCGGGACGCCGCGGACGAAGTTCTTGGTGCCGTCGATGGGGTCGATCACCCACCGTCGGTCGTGCGGGCCGGTCGGCGGCTGCTCGCCGTACTCCTCGCCGAGCAGTCCGTCGCCCGGCCGGTGGGCGGTCAGCAACGCCCGGATCTCCCGCTCCACCGAGGTGTCCGCGTCGGAGACGGGAGTCAGGTCCGGCTTGGCCGTGACCCGCAGATCCATCGCCCGGAACCGGCTCATCGAAATGGCATCGGCGGCATCCGCGAGCCGATGAGCAAACTCCAGATCCCCCACAAACCCCGTCACCCCAAAACCCTAACCCCACCCACCCCCACCACCCCCAGACCCCACCCCCAACCGCCCCGCCCGCCCCCAACCCAACCCAACCCGCCCCGCCCGCCCGTCCCCGCCCCGCCCGTCCCCGCCCGCCCCGGTGATCAAGAGGTTTGGGTCATGGTGGGCGTTCACAGTGACGCAAACTTCTTGATCACCGGGGCCAGCCAGCCAGCCAGCCAGCCAGGCAGGCAGGCAGGCAGGGAGGGAGGGTGAGGGAAGGGGTGGGAGGGGTGGGGGTTAGGAGGAGCCGGCGAGGGGGTCGCCGGGGTTGCGTTCGGGGTCGCGGGGGTCGACGTCGCCGGCCCGGGAGGCCAGCAGACGGCGGTACGAGGCCAGTCGGCGCGGGTCGGCCTTGCCGGCGGTGACCCAGGCGTCCAGTGCGCACTCCGCCTCGTCCGGGGTGTGTGGGCAGTTCGGCGGGCAGTCCACCGTCCCCTCCACCAGGTCGGGGAAGCCGTGCAGCAGGCTCTCCGCCGAGACGTGGGCCAGCCCGAAGCTGCGGATTCCCGGGGTGTCCACGATCCAGCCCGGGTCGCCGTCGGCGTCCGGGGTGCGCGGCAGCCGCAACGCCACCGCGCTGGTCGAGGTGTGCCGGCCCCGGCCGATCGCGCTGACCACGCCGACCGCCCGCAACGCCTCCGGCACCAACCGGTTGACCAGCGTCGACTTGCCCACCCCGGAGTGCCCCACCAGGACCGACACCCGGCCGGCGAGCAGGGCGCGCAGCGCGTTCAGGTCGGAGTCGGGCCGGACCAGCACGTACGGCAGTTCCAGCTCGGTGTAGTAGCCGACCACCTGTTCCGGACCGGCCAGGTCGGCCTTGGTCAGGCAGAGCAGCGGCTCGATGCCGGCGTCGTACGCGGCGACCAGGCAACGGTCGATGAACCCGGTGCGGGGTGGCGGATCGGCCAGCGCGCTGACGATCACCAGTTGGTCGGCGTTGGCGACCACCACCCGTTCCAGTCGCCCCTCGGCGGTGTTCTCGTCGTCGTCGGCGGTGCGCCGCAGCACCGAGCGCCGTTCGGCGATCCGGACGATCCGGGCCAGCACCCCGTCCGCGCCGGAGACGTCGCCGACCAGGTTCACCCGGTCACCGACCACCACCGACTTGCGGCCCAGCTCACGGGCCCGCATGGCGGTGATCGCCGCACCGTCCGGGGCGTCGGGGAGCACGCAGGTGTACCGGCCCCGGTCGACGGCGATCACGAAGCCGTCCACCGCGTCGTCGTGTCGGGGGCGGGTCCGGGTACGCGGACGCGAGGACCGGCCGGGCCGGACCCGTACGTCGTCCTCGTCGTACTCCCGTCGCTTGGTCGTCAGGACCTGCCCCCTCTGCCGTCAGCTCTTGCCGGTCACCATCGCCGACCATAGTGCCGGGAACTCCGGCATGGTCTTGGAGGTGCACGCCACGTCGTCCAGTTCGATGCCGGGGACGGCCAGCCCGACCACGGCGGCGGCGTGCGCCATCCGGTGGTCGGCGTACGTGCGGAAGGTGCCCCCGTGTAGTGGCCGGGGTCGGATCTCCAGCCCGTCGGCGGTCTCGGTCAGGTCGGCGCCGAGCCCGGTGAACTCCCGGGCCAGGGCGGCGATCCGGTCGGTCTCGTGCCCCCGGATGTGTCCGACCCCGGTGAAGGTCGACGGCGAGTCGGCCAGCATGGCCAGCGCGGTCAGCGCCGGGGTCAGCTCGCTGACGTCGGACAGGTCGGCGGACAGGCCGCGCACCGTGCCGGTGCCCCGGACGGTCAGCCCGGCGGTGGTCAGGGTCACCGCAGCGCCCATCCGCTGTAGCAGCGAGCGGAGCTGCTCGACCGGCTGGAGGCTGTTGTGCGGCCAGCCCTGCAACGTCACCTCACCGCCGGTGACCAGGGCGGCGGCGAAGAAGGGGACGGCACCGGAGAGGTCGGGTTCGATCTCCCAGCTCCGGCCGGCGAGCGGCCCGGGCTCGACCACCCAGATGTCGGGGACGCTGTCGTCGACGGCCGCCCCGGCGGCCCGCAGCATCTGCACCGTCATCCGCAGGTGTGGCGCGGACGGCACCGGCGGGCCCTCGTGCCGGACCACCACGCCCCGGTCGAAGCGCGCTCCGGCGAGCAGCAGGCCGGAGACGAGCTGACTGGAGGCGGAGGCGTCGATCACCACCTCGCCGCCGGCGACCGCACCGGTGCCCTGCACCACCAGGGGCAGGGAGCCGGTCTCCGGCGCGTCGATCCGGACGCCGAGCGAGCGCAGCGCGCCGATCAACGGGCCGAGCGGCCGGACCCGGGCGTGCGGGTCGCCGTCGAAGGTGACCCGCCCGTCGGTGAGGCCGGCGACCGGCGGGACGAACCGCATCACCGTGCCGGCGAGGCCCACGTCGACGTGGGCCGGGCCGACCAGCGGGTGCGGCCGGACCAGCCAGCGTTCGTCGTCGGAGACCGAGACGTGCGCGCCCATCGCGCGCAGCCCGCCCGCCATCAGTTCGGTGTCCCGGGCGCGCAGCGGCCCGTGCAGCGTGGACGGGCCGCCGGCCAGCGCGCTGAGCACCAGGGCACGGGCGGTCATCGACTTGGAGCCGGGCAGACGCAGCGTCGCCGTGACCGGGTCGCTGGCGGTCGGCGCGGCCCAGGGCTGTTGCGGACGGGTGGCGGTCAGGTTTCCCACGGTCACATTCTGCCAACCCGGCGGCGACTTCGAGTCGACCGTCGGGCCGACTCCCGGTTGGCGGGACAGCCGTCAACGGTGCGGGGCGTTAGCGTGTGTGCCATGTGCGGCAGGTACGCGACGACCCGGAGCGCCGGGGACCTGAGCGCCGTCTTCGAGTCGTACGACGACACCGACGGCCGGCTCGGGCCGGACCACAACGTCGCGCCGACCGATCCGGTGCCGGTGGTCCGGGTCGACCCCGAGCAGGGCCGGGTGCTCTCGGTCGGCCGCTGGGGGCTGGTGCCGCACTGGGCGAAGTCGGCCACCGGGGCGGCCCGCATGATCAACGCGCGGGCCGAGACGGTCGCCACCAGCCGGGCGTACGCCGTGCCGTTCGCCCGTCGGCGCTGCCTGGTCCCGGCCGACGGCTGGTACGAGTGGGTGCGTCGGGCCGGTGGCGGCAAGCAGCCCTACTTCATGACCCCGCGCGACGGCTCGGTGCTGGCGTTGGCCGGCATCTGGTCCCGCTGGGAGACATTGCTCACGTTCAGCGTGCTGACCACGGCGGCGGTGGGTGAGCTGGCCGAGGTGCACGACCGGATGCCGCTGCTGCTGCCCGCCGACCGGTGGGCGGACTGGCTGGCCCCGGCCGACGATCCGGCGGCGTTGCTGGTCACGCCGACGCCGCAGTGGCTCGCCGGGCTGGAGATCCGTCCGGTCGGGCCGGCGGTGGGCAATGTCCGCAACAACGGCCCGGATCTGGTCGCGCGGGTGCCGGTGGACCGGGAACGCTCCCACGGGGAGAGCGCCCTGTTCTGAACGCGATAGGCGACATTGTCGCGTACGAATTGCCAGAGTTCCGGGCGAAACGTCGCTCGGACCTTTAGCCATCTTTCCGGCACACCCCTTGTCCCCGTAGCCAACAGTGCGATAGAACACAGCGCTGGCACTGGGAGCGTCTTCGCGCAGTGTGAACGACGCCCGTCGATCTTGCCGGTCCCACGGGGGAGGTGGGTGTGATGACCCGGGCGCGTATGCCCCGACCGCACGAGGTGGCCGCCGCACGACGCGATCCGCGACTGCTACGGGCGTTGCGGGACCGCCGTTCCGACGATGCCTGGCGGACCAGAGGAACCTGTCAGAGCGTGGACCCGGAGACGTTCTTTCCGGCACCCAACGAACCGGCCGACGCGGCGGTGGCGCTCTGCCGCAGCTGTGACGTCCAGGGCTCCTGCCTTGCCTGGGCCCTGGAGGTGGGCGACACCCACGGGGTGTGGGGTGGCACCACGCCGCGCGAGCGCCGGGCCATGCTGGTCGCCTGGCGCGGCGAGGTCGAGTCCGATCCCGATGCGGCCGACGACGCCGGCCCACCGGTGCGGGACCGGCTGCTCACCCTGGTGCCGCTGAGCTGACCCGCCGGGCGGCGCAGAATGACCGGGTGCCGCACCTCACACCACTCGACACCCCCCGGGGTCCGGCCCGGGTCGACACCGACCTGCCGGCCGGTCCGCCGACGTCGCTGCTCGTCCTCGGACACGGCGCCGGTGGTGCGGTGGACGCGCCGGACCTGCTCGCCCTGCGCGACGCCGCCCGCGGTGCGGGGATGGTGGTCGCCCGGGTGACCCAGCCCTACCGGGTGGCGGGTCGCCGGGCTCCGGCTCCGGCCGGTCACCTGGACGAGGCGTGGACGACGGTGCTGGCCGTGCTGCGCCGTCGGCATCCCGAGGTGCCGCTGCTGGTCGGCGGGCGGTCCAGTGGCGCCCGGGTGGCCTGCCGGACGGCCCGCGCGGTGGGTGCGGCCGGGGTGGTCGCGTTGGCGTTTCCGCTGCACCCGCCCGGCCGGCCGGAGCGCTCCCGGGCCGCCGAACTGGCCACCGGGCTGCCGACGCTGGTCGTCAACGGTGACCGGGACCCGTTCGGGACGCCCGCCGCCGGTGGCCCGGTCGAGGTGGTGGTGCGCCGTGGCGAACGTCACGACCTGCGCCAGGACCCGGCCGGCACGGCCGAGGCGGTGCTCACCTGGCTGCGTGCCCACGGGTGGGCCCGCTGACCCGCCCGGCGGCGGTCCACCGGTCGCCCGCCGGCCGGCGGGCCGGCTCCGGACCAACGCGCTGACCACCCGTTTCCGCCCCGGCGGAGCCGTCGTTGCAACCGATGGTGTCGACCTCCGGTTCGGGTGGTCGGGACCGTCCCTCCCAGGCCCTTCCTGGTCCCAGTCCGCCGGTATCCGACCGGTGGGCCGGGACCAGGAGCGGGAGGCCGGTGGAATGCCCGGCCCGCGACCGGGCGTTACGACTCCCGGACGAGGAATCTGGCGAGGGGGGTGACCGGTGCCGACCGAGACACGGAACCGGGAGCGGAACGAGCGGGACGCACGGCAGCTCAGGCAGCTGCTGGACGGCCCGGACTGGCCGGCGGTGGGGGCTGGCCCCGGGGCGGTGAGCACCAGCACACCCGGCGGAACCCGAGCTGCGGACGGGTTCGTCCGCGTATCCTCGGCGGGACAGCATCCGACGCGAGGGGATGTGCGGTTGACCACCGAGAAGACGGACGAGCGCAGGGCCCGCTTCGAGCGGGACGCGATGCCCTTCGTCGATCAGCTCTACGCCGCCGGGCTGCGGATGACGCGCAACCCGGCCGACGCCGAGGATCTGGTCCAGGAGACGTACCTGAAGGCGTACGCCGCCTTCCACCAGTTCGAGCAGGGCACGAACCTGAAGGCCTGGCTCTACCGGATCCTGACCAACACCTACATCAACTCCTACCGCAAGCGGCAGCGCCAGCCCATCCAGGCGCCCACCGAGGAGATCACCGACTGGCAGCTCGCCGAGGCCGAGTCGCACACCTCCAGCGGGTTGCGGTCGGCCGAGACCGAGGCGTTGGACCGGCTGCCGGACAGCGACGTCAAGGAGGCCCTTCAGCAGTTGCCGGAGGAGTTCCGGCTGGCGGTCTACCTGACCGATGTCGAAGGCTTCTCGTACAAGGAGGTCGCCGACATCATGGGCACGCCGATCGGCACCGTGATGTCCCGGCTGCACCGCGGGCGTCGCAATCTGCGCAAGCTGCTGGAGCGGTACGCCGCGGAGCGTGGCTTCAGCACCGCGCAGCCCGCGAAGGGCTCGACCACCGCCGCTGCCAGTCGGGAGGTGTGACGTGAGCTGTGGGAAGCCGCACGAGACGGACTGCCGGGAAGTGCTCGCGGAGGTCTACCTCTACCTGGACCTGGAGTGCGCCGAGGAGCGCCGCTCGCTGATCCGTTACCACCTGGACGAGTGTGGGCCCTGCCTGCGGGAGTACGGCATCGAGCAGGAGGTGCGGGCGCTGGTGGCCCGCTGCTGCGGCAACGAGACCGCCCCCGACGAGCTGCGGAAGCGGCTGCGGGTACGCCTCACCGAGCTGGTGGTCTTCGAGGCCAGCGAGTCCCGCGAACTCGCCGAGTGACACCACCGGCGGCAGGCTGACGCCCCGGACCCGCCCGGCGGGCCGGCGTCGGCACCCACCTCGGCCGGACACCCGGCCCGTTACGGCCGGATGACGCACGCAGAACGGTGGCCCGGGTCGACTCGACCCGGGCCACCGGTCTGTCCGGCTCCGGGCCGGACCTGGCGTCGCGGCGGATGCCCGCCGGGACGACTCAGGAGTTGGGACGCTTGCCGTGGTTCGCGCTGCTCTTCTTGCGGGCCTTCTTCTTGCGGGCCTTCTTCGCCATGCTGACCTCCTCGTGATGGGTCCGACCCCTGCTGCGGCGACCGTTGACGCCGGTGCACGCCACCGGTCCTCCCGGCGTCGGGGTCCGACCTGATGATGCTAGTGCGGCCGGCACCCGCCGTCGTGCGCCGGGGCGGCAGCGGTACGTCGGCGGGGTGTGGCCTGGTCGGTGTCGGCGCTCGCCGCCCGCGCGGGGTCGGTCCGTGATTGGATACCGACGCAGACACACCCGGTGGAGAGGGAGGGCCGTGATGGCCGAGGAGATCCGCGCCGAGATGGTGGCCAACGTGTGGAAGGTCGTGGCGTCGACGGGGGACACCGTGTCCGAGGGGGACACGCTGGTGATCCTGGAGTCGATGAAGATGGAGATCCCGGTCGTCGCCGAGTCCGACGGCGTGGTCGAGCAGCTCGTGGTCAACGAGGGCGACGTGGTGCAGGACGGTGACCTGATCGCGGTGATCGGTTGATTCCCGGCGACCGGTCGACCGGGCTGCTGGTCCGGCGGGCCGTGCCGGCCGAGTTTCCGGCGGTGGCCCGGCTGACCGTCGCCGCGTACGAGGCCGACGGTCAGCTCAAGGGCGAGAACGGCTACGGCGGGGTGCTGGCCGACGTGGCCGGTCGGGCGGAGCACGGTGAGATCCTGGTCGCCGTCGACGAGTCGACCGGTGCGGTGCTGGGCTCGGTCACCTTCGTGCTGCCCGGCAGCCCGTACGCGGAGCTGTCCGGGCCGGGTGAGGCGGAGTTCCGGATGTTGGCGGTGGACCCGGCCGCCCAGGGGCGGGGGGTGGGCGTGACGCTGGTCCGGGCCTGCCTGTCCCGGGCCGTGGCCCAGGGCTGCGCGGCGATGGTCATCTGCGTCCGCAGCGGGCTCGCCGACGCCGCCCACCGGTTGTACGCGGGGCTCGGCTTCGTGCGTACCCCGGAGCGGGACTGGTCGCCGCTGCCGGGCGTCGACCTGCTCGCCCTGCGGATGGCCCTGCCCGCCGACCCGGCCTGACCGGTTCGCACCGACCTGCCCGCCGCTGCGGCCTGAACTGCCCGCCGCCCGGCCCGCAGACGGCGTCGCACCCCTCGTGACACCGGGCAGGGCCGCCGGGGTCGCCGCGTCACTGCGGCCCCGGACAGCAGGCGGCCCCCGGCCGCCGTCCGGCCAGGGGCCCCACCGTCCTGTTTAGCGGGACGCCTTCGCGAAGCTCACGAACCCACGCCACGCGCCGGGAGCGAACGTCAGCGTTGCGCCGTCGCGGTCCTTGGTGTCCCGCACGAGGACGACGCCGGGCAGGTTGTCGGCAACCTCGACGCACGCCCCGCCGTTGTCCCCGCTCCTCGTGCTCTTGCGCCACTGCGCACCGGTCATGTCCATGTCGCTGCCACTTTCCTCACGAGGTCGAGAGACTGTGCCCGGGGTAGGGCCTCGCCGACAATGCGAGCCCACCCGAGTGCCGTCTGGCCGGGGGCCCATCGTCCTGTTTAGCGGGACGCCTTCGCGAAGCTCACGAACCCCCGCCACGCGCCGGGAGCGAACGTCAGCGTCCCGCCGTCGCGGTCCTTGGTGTCCCGCACGAGGACGACGCCGGGCAGGTTGTCGGCCACCTCGACGCAGTCGCCGCCGTTGTTGCCGCTCTTCGTGCTCTTTCGCCACTGTGCGCCGGTCATGTTCATGCCTCTGCCAATCTGCGAATGAGGTCTAGGGACTGCGCCGTGGGTAGTGCTTTGCCCACGATGCGTACCCAACGCCGTTCAAGGGTAGCAATGTCCGCCGGCTGGTCGACGATCTGCGCGCGAGCCTGGCTGTCGATGTGGCCGACGCGCTTCCCGTCGTCCAGCTCGGCCACCGTGAACGGCCCACCGAGGCCCGCATACACCCCGGCCGATGCGGGCACCACGTGAAGCTGCACGCTGTCGAGCTGCGCGCATTCGACAATATGCGCGAGCTGGGCCGGCATGATCGCGGGGGCGATCCGGCGTAACGCGATCTCGTCCACGATGGCGACGAAGAGCGGGCCCTTCGGTTTCCGCAGCAGCCCGGACCGCGCGACGCGCGCCGCCGCCAGCTCGTCGACCTCGTCCGGCGTCAGCGCCTCGCCAGCCAGCGTCGCCCGTGCATACGCCTCGGTCTGAAGGAGGCCGGGCACCCATGCGAGTTGAAACCCGCGCAAGACGACAGCCTCACGTTCGATGTCCGCCCACCGTCGAAACCAGACCGGCTCGTGGCGCTTCAGCGCGTCCGGCCAGAGGTCGAGAACGTCTCGGCCAAGCACCGCCGCCACCTTGGCGCGATGCCGTGTCTGCGGGATACGGCCGTGACTCGCCCACTTCGCGGCTGTCTTCGGGTCGACCCCGATCTGAGCTGCCAGGCTTTCGGCGGTCTCCCCCGTTGTTGCCATTGCCTCTTTCACTGCCAGGTTCATACCGCGCCTCCATACGTTCCGGCCGAACGTTCCGAACGTCTATCTCCATATTGCAACGCAGTGTGTTCGATCCACAACAGTCGGCAAGGTTGCTCCCAGAGCGACGCCGCCGGTGGGAGAAGGCATCCGCCGGTCGCGTCTGCTGCGGGGGCCGTCTCCTTCGAGGGGTGGGAGGCGGCCCCCTTCCCACGCCACGACGTCAGGGGAGCACTGTGCCCGACAAGCCGAAGCCCACCGATCCGCCACCAGCGCCGGACCCGAAGCCGGCCGCCGACCCGCCGCCCGCGCGCCCGTACCTGCCGGGTCCGATCGGCCCGGTCATCCCGCCGTGGCGGGGTCCCGGACGCTTGGCGAACGTCACTCCCGAGCACCGTTGGCGGGAGCGGAGGCCCGCGCGGTGACCCCGCCGCTGGTTCGCTCCGGCGACGTGCTGCGCCTGTCCCGCGCCGCCAGCGTGCAGTTCGTCCGGCCGATCACGGTCCGGGTCATCCGGGTGCTGACCGACTGGCACACGTACGACGGGTGGGTGTGGATCGACGCGTACGTGCTCGACGCCGCAGGCGACGCGGTCTCCCGGCGGACCCTGTTCCTCCAGCCCTCCGGCGCCGGGCGCCTGAAGGCCCCGGTCCGCAGGCCGGTGGCCCGCAGGCCGGTCTCGCGAAAGGTGTCGACCTCGTGACCGGTGTGATCCCGGGCCGGCACACGCCCCTACCCCCGACCTGGCTGTGCCGGGTGGACGCGCACCCGTGGCCCTGCGGGGAGGCGAAACTCGCACTGCTCGCGAAGTACGCCGACAACCGGCCCCGGCTGCTGACGCTGCTCGCGGGCTGGAAAGCGGAAGCGGAAGACCACCTCGCGTCTCTCGACAGCGGTCGCCCGGTCGACGTGACCGACCGCTTCCTCACCTGGGCCCGCCCGCCCACCGACTGACCCTTCTCCTCCCCGGGCCCGCCCCGGCGTCGCCGGCCGTCCGTGCGCCCCGGGTCTCGTCCGACCGGTCAGCTCTCGTCGATGCCGGTCAGCAACTCGTCGGCCACCTCAAGGGCGATCTTCTTGCGTTCGTCGTCGGTGATGTCCTGGGACCGGACGGCGAACCAACTGCTGTGCACGGCGAACAGGACCAGCGTGGCCCGCAGTTGGGCCCGGGGTGAGTCGTCGCCCTGGCAGATCGCGTCGGCCAGGCGGAACATCCGTTCCCGCATCTGCTGGCCGGCGGTGAGGCTCTTGAGCACGGTCTGGTTCTGTTCGAAGAAGCGCATCACCGAGGGCTGCCCGGTGGCGAACATCGTGTCGGCGTACTGGCTGACCAGGGCCTGCCGGGTGGCCCGGGTGGCGGGTTGGTCGCGGGCCCAGTCGATCAGCTCGTCCATCCGGTGCAACCGGTCCTCGACGTAGCTGTTGACGATCTCGTCCTTGCTCTTGAAGTGGTAGTAGAGGGCGGCCTTGGTCACCCCGAGCCGCTCGGCGATCTCGCGGAGCGAGGTCTTCTCGTAGCCCTGCTCGGTGAAGAGCTCCAGCGCGACGGCCTGGATGCGCTCCCGCGTGCCGCCTGTGCTCTGACTCACCCTTACCACCCAATTCGCTTGACGGGTCCCGCTGTCCAACTTACCGTGCGGCTAGTAAGGTGACTAGCCGGGCGGCAAGTAAGTGCGACAGATCTCCGGGGGAGCTTACCCATGACTCAGGAAACCCAGGCGACGGTGAAACCCAACATCCGGGTGGTGCTGTTCGGTCTGATGATCGCGATGATGCTCGCGATGCTCGACAACATGATCGTCAGCACGGCGCTGCCGAGGATCGTCAGCGAGTTCGGCGGCGTCAACCACTTCACCTGGGTGGTGACCGCGTACGTGCTGGGCACCACCGTCTCCACCCCGATCTGGGGCAAGCTCGGTGACCTGTACGGCCGCAAGGCGATCTTCCTGACCTCGGTGGTCATCTTCCTGATCGGGTCGGCGCTCTGCGGGATGTCCGGTTCGGAGGTGCTGGGGGGCAGCGGCAACGGGATGGTCGAGCTGATCGCGTTCCGGGCCGTGCAGGGTCTCGGTGCCGGCGGTCTGATGGTCGGCGTGATGGCGATCATCGGTGACCTGGTGCCGCCCCGGGAGCGGGGCCGCTACCAGGGCATGATCGCCGGCATCATGGCGATCGCCATGGTCGCCGGCCCGCTGGTCGGCGGCTTCATCACCGACAACCTCTCCTGGCGCTGGGCGTTCTATGTCAACCTGCCGCTCGGTGGGCTGGCGCTGCTGATCCTGGCCACCCGCATGCACCTGCCGAAGTACCGCACCGAGCACCGGATCGACTGGCTGGGCGCGGCGCTGCTCTCCGTCGGCATCACCGCGATCGTCCTGGTCACCACCTGGGGCGGCAACGAGTACGACTGGGCATCCCCGCAGATCTTCGGCCTCGCCGTGCTGGCGCTGGTGAGCCTGGTGGCCTTCGGCCTCGTCGAGCGTCGGGTCGCCGAGCCGATCCTGCCGCTCGGCCTCTTCGCCAACCGCAACTTCGCGCTGATCTCGATGATCGGCTTCCTGCTCGGCTTCGCGATGTTCGGCGCGATGAACTTCCTGCCGCTCTACCAGCAGACCGTGCAGGGCGCCTCGGCCACCAACAGTGGGCTGCTCCTGCTCCCGCTGATGTTCGGCATGCTGGTGGTGTCGCTGGTGGTCGGCCGGACCATCACCAAGACCGGGCGCTACCGGATGTTCCCGATCGTCGGCGGCGTGGTGATGGCCGTCGGCATGGCGTTGCTGTCCCGGCTGGAGGTCGACACCGGCAAGCTCGCGTCGTCGCTCTACATGCTGGTCCTCGGTGCCGGCATGGGCTTCCTGATGCAGACCTCGATGCTGATCGCGCAGAACAGCGTGGAGCAGAAGGACCTCGGCGCGGCCAGCGGCGCGGCCACCTTCTTCCGCTCCATCGGCGGCTCGTTCGGCATCTCGCTCTTCGGTGCGATCTTCGCCAACCGGCTCGCCGGCTCGGCGGCCGGCAGCGCCTTCGAGGGTGGCACCGGCGAGGGCCAGGGGATGGACCTGACGAAGCTCAAGGAGTTGCCGACGCAGGCCCGTGAGGTGGTGCTCGGCGGCCTCTCCGACGCCATCTCGCACGTCTTCTTCTGGGCGATGATCATCACGATCGCGGTGCCGGTGCTCGCCTGGTTCATCAGGGAGATCCCGCTCCGCACGGCGAACGACGTCCCGCCGCCGGACGCCACGCCCGAGGAGCAGGCCGAGGTCGCCCTCGGCAAGGCCCCGATCTCCTGACCCCACCCGCGCGTCGCGGCCGGTCCGTCCCCATCCGGGGGTACGGGTCGGCCGCGCGCCGTTCCGCCTCTCCGCGCGCATGATCGACTCCCCTGGGCCGAAGTAGCGGTATCCGTCCGCACGGATACCGCTACTTCGCCACAAGGGAGTGGATCTTGCCGTCAGGGGCGGCGGCGGAGCCGGGCGGTGAGGCGACGCCAGGCGCGGGCCAGGCGACCGGTCCGGTGGGTCCGGACCGGGGTGGCGAGCAGCCGGTGGGCCAGCGCGGTGGTGTCCTGGTCCACGCTCGGGGTGGCCAGCGCCAGGTGCGCCAGGGAGATGGCGATCGGCACCGGTCGACCCTGCGCGACGGTCGCCACGTCGGCGAGGCGCTCGGCCACCAGCCCGGCCACGTCGGGGCGTACCTCCGGGTCCACCCAGGCGGCGGTGACCAGGGCGAACAGCGCCGCCTCGGTGATCCAGTCCTCGACGCCCCAGATGAGTTCCACCAGCACCCGACGGCGGGTCGAGGTGGCCCACGGTTCGTCGGTGCGGTGGTGCAGCAGGCCGAGGCAGGCCCAGACCTGGACGCAGCGCACCCACAGTGACGGGTCCTGGCCGGTGAGCACCCGGCCCAGTGCGGTCGGCGGTGCCTCGGGCGGGTGCACCAGCAGGCCGAGTAGGTCGGCCAGTTCCAGGGTGGCCAGCCCGACCGCCGCGTCGTAGGCGGCCGGCGGGTGGGGCCAGGCCGGGTGGGCGAGCTGGCGTACCCGGTCGGCGGCGACGGTGGACGGGGCCGGCAGGGTGGGCGCGGCCGTGCTGCCCTCGTAGTGCCAGAGCTGGTACTCGGTGGCCCGGCGCGGCTCGCGTGGGTCCGGGTCGGCGACCCCGGTGACCTCGACGTAGAGGCCGGGCACGGCGGCGGTGACGGTACGCATCGCGCTCGGCGGTTCGACCGTGTCGAGGCGTACCGCCGCGTCGGGGAGGCCGTCGGCGGCGAGCGCGCGGCGCAGCGCGTCGACCATCGCGCCGACGGCGGGGGTGACCTGCCCCAGCCAGGGGCGTCCCCGGCAGGACTCGGCGAGGTCGGTGTGCTCGTGGGTGTCGTCGGGGTGGTCCCGGGTGAAGTCGGCGAGGGCGACCAGGTGCCCGACGTCGCCGTCGCGCAGGAACCGCAGTCGGTGCGCGGTGTGCACCGCGCAGTCGAAGGTCGGGTCGCGGGCCAGCGCCCGGTCGGTCCAGCCGAGGGCCTCGTCGAGCTGACCGTGGTCGGCCAGGGTGCCGGCGATGTCCGCATAGACGGCGAGGTCGTCGGGGTCGTGCGCGACGGCCCGTTCCAGGGCGGCCAGGGCCTCCCGGGTGCGGCCGGCGCTGCGGTAGGCGTACCCGAGCCAGACCTCGCCGAGTTTGGACGGCGTCACGCGTACCCCCCGGCTGGCCCAGGTGACCGCGAGGGTGACCTCGCCGAGCCGCCGGGCCAGCGCGGACGCCGCGCCGAGCAGCAGGGCGTGCCGGGGGTGCGCGGTGACCGCGTGCCGGGCCAGGGTGAGGTACGGCCGCAGGGGCGCCCGGCCGATCCGGGGCACCGGGTCGGGCACCGCGGCGCAGACCTGCATCAGGATTCGGGCGCAGCGGTCCGGGTCGAGCCGTTCGGCCAGCTCGGGGTCGGTCACCCAGGGCACCCCGGCCCAGTCGACGCCGGGGGCGTGGCCGGTGGCGGCGACGAGCAGGTCCAGTCCTTCGGCCGGGCGGCCGGCGGCGGCGAGCAGGTGGGCGCGGGCGACGACGGCCCCGACGTGTGCGCGGTGGCCGAGCGGGAAGAGGTCGAGATCGCCGCCGGCTGCGGTGGCGATCCGGGTGAGCGTCTCGTGGGTGTCGGGCAGGGTCGGTGCCAGCACCAGCGCGGCGGCGAGGTGGTCGGCGGCGTGGGCCAGGTCGCCCTCGGCGAGTGCGAGCCGGGCGAGGGCGAGTTCCTCCGCCGCGGTCAGCGCGGGTGGCTCCTCCGACACGTCGGCCTCTCGCTCGCAGGGGGTTGCCAGGGCTGGGCAAGCGTAGGGGATGCCGGCAACAAGTGTGGATCTCCTGCGCGTTAGTGCTCGCAGCGTTGGTGAAAGTATCTCGATCGTGCAAGACTGAACATGAAACGCGCGCCAAACGCGCAGGGAGGGGAGTCTCCGTGACCCAGCCAGGGGCCGGAATGGCCGCCGACATCGCCGAGCAGCCCGCCGGTTACGCCCGGTTGCTCTCCGCCGAGCACACCGGGGCGATCGCCCGGGTCGCGGCGGCCGTCGCGCAACGCCGCCCCCGGCACGTCGTCTTCACCGCCCGGGGCACCTCCGACCACGCCGCCCTCTACGGGGCGTACCTCACCGAGATCCGGCTCGGGCTGCCCGCCGGGCTCGCCTCGCCGAGCGCGGTCACCGTCTACGGGGCCCGCCCCGACCTCTCCGACGCGCTGGTCGTCGGGGTCAGCCAGAGCGGCGGCTCACCCGACCTGACCGAGGTGCTGCGCACCGCCCGTGCCTCCGGCGCGCTCACCCTGGCGGTCACCAACAACCCCGACTCGCCGCTGGCGCAGACCGCCGAGCTGGGCCTCGACATCGCCGCCGGGCACGAGCGGGCGGTCGCCGCGACGAAGACGTACACCGCCGAACTGCTCGCCCTGCTGCTGCTGGTGGAGGGCGTCCGGGCCGGCGACGGCGGGCTGCCGGCCGACCAGCGGGCCGCCCTGGAACGCCTCCCCGAGTTGGCCGAGCGCACCCTCGCCGACCCCACCCCGGCCCAGCTCGCCCCGCGCTACCGGTTCGCCGGCCAACTCGTCACCACCGGCCGGGGGTACGCGTACCCGACCGCCCGGGAGGCGGCGCTGAAGCTGATGGAGACGTCGTACCTGCCGGCGCTGGCCTTCTCCGGCGCGGACCTGCTGCACGGCCCGCTCGCGATGACCGACCCGGACGTGCCGGTGCTGGCCGTGGTCGGCTCCGGCCCCGGCGGCCGGTCCATGGGGGAGGTGCTGCCCCGGCTCGGCGAGCGCCGCGCCGACGTGGTGGTGGTCGGCTCGGCCGAGGTCGAGGGGGCCACCCGGATGCCGGTGCCCGAGGTCGACGAGCGGTACGCCCCGCTGCTGGACATCCTGCCGTTGCAGCGCCTCGCGCTCGCCCTGGCGCTGGCCCGGGGTGAGGACCCGGACGCCCCGCGCGGCCTGAAGAAGGTCACCGCGACGATGTGAGCCGGGCCGGCCAGCGGGACGGGGCCGGGGTGGGCGTGGCACGCTGTGTCTCGTGTCCACGCTGCGCGACCTCGCCGAGGAGCACACCCAGCTCCGCCCGGCCGACATCGACCACCTGCACCGGATCGCCGGGGACTGGCAGTTGCTGTCCGACCTGTCCTTCGCCGACCTGCTGCTGTGGGTGCCGGTGGACGACGACGGCACGTTCCTCTGCGTCGCCCAGGTCCGCCCGACGACCGCCCCGACCGCCTACCTGGACGATCAGGTGGGGCGGATCGTGGGCGGGCCGGAGGTGGCCCACCTGGAGGTGGCCTACCGGCAGGGCCGGATCTGGCGGGAGGGCGACCCGGTCTGGTACGGCGACGTGCCCGCCCGGCACGAGGCGATCCCGGTCCGGTTGCGCACCGCCGACGGCGAGGCCGGCGAGGTGATCGCGGTGGTGGGTCGGGACACCAACCTCTCCACCGCCCGCACCCCCAGCCAGTTGGAGCTGAACTACCTCACCACCGCCGACGACCTGGCCCAGATGATCGCCGACGGCACCTTCCCGCCGCCCCGGCACCCGGGCGAGACCACCTCGGCGCCCCGGGTGGGCGACGGGCTGGTCCGTCTCGACGCGGGCGGCAAGGTCACCTACGCCAGCCCGAACGCGCAGTCGGCGTACCGCCGGTTGGGTTACGCCTCCCACCTGGTGGGCGAGGATCTGGCCAAGCTGCACCGTCGGCTGGCCACTGACCCGCTGGACGGCACCGAGGCGTCGAACGGCATCCTCGCCGCGCTGCGCGGCGAGGGCCCGCCCCGCCGGGAGATCGACGCCCGGGGGGCGACGATGCTCACCCGGGCCCTGCCGCTGATGCCCGCCGGGGTGCCGATCGGCGCGCTGGTCCTGGTCCGCGACATCACCGAGGTACGCCGCCGCGACCGGGCCCTGATCACCAAGGACGCCACCATCCGGGAGATCCACCACCGGGTGAAGAACAACCTCCAGACCGTCGCCGCGCTGCTGCGCCTGCAGGCCCGCCGGGTGTCGATGCCGGAGGCCCGGGTCGCCCTGGAGGAGTCGGTACGCCGGGTCGCCTCCATCGCCCTGGTGCACGAGACGCTCTCCATGTCCAGCGACGAGGCGGTCGAGTTCGACGGCATCGTCGACCGGGTGGCGAGCGCGGCGACCGAGGTGGCCGCGACCGAGGTGAGCGTCGGGATGCGGCGCACCGGCAGCTTCGGGGTGCTGCCCGCCGAGATCGCCACCTCGCTGGTGATGGTGCTCAACGAGTTGCTGCTCAACGCCGTCGAACACGGCTTTCCCCCGGCCGAGGAGGGGGTCGACGCACCGGAGCCGGAGGACCGGCCGGAGGTGGTCGTCACGGCGCACCGGCACCGCAAGCAGTTGCACGTCTCGGTGGCGGACAACGGGCGCGGGCTGCCGGCCGACTTCGACGCCGCCCGGGGCGGGCGGCTCGGGTTGCAGATCGTCCGGGCGCTGGTCACCGGGGAGTTGCGCGGCAGCATCGAGCTGCGCCCCGGTCCGACCGGCGGCACCGAGGCGGTGCTGGTGCTTCCGCTGGCCAAGGTCTGAGGGTGGTCCACGCGGAACGGTTGCCTACCGGTGACGGCGGGATGAATGTGAGTAGAGCGACGTACGATCTGCGGCCTGGTGAGGCTTTCAGCTGATTCGGGGGCATTGACACCTTGCGGCCGACTGAATAGTTTTCTAGCTTCACCACCAAGCAGACACGGCCAGTTCACCGTGCCCGGCTTCCTGGACGCGTCCGGCGACATCCCGCTCGCCCTGTCGGGGAGTGCGTGCGGCCGGCGAACGGGGGAGACGAAGCGATGACCTCACCGCCTGCGGTCGATCCGGCTGCGGTGCTGTCGCCGACCGCGGAGTTCCGGGTGCCGCGTCAGGTGTCGAAGTGGACCCCCCGCAAGCCCCCCGACGTGGCGCACCGGCCCGCGTACGCCCCGGTGCCGTTGCCGCCGACGGACGCCGAGCTGGTCTCCTACCGCAAGCGGCGGCTGGCCGCGCTGATGGTGCCGTCGCTGGTCAGCTTCGGCTGCCTGATCACCAGTCAGCTGCTCTTCGTCCGGCTCACCCCGTGGCTCTGGCTGCTCGCCCCGCTGCTGTTCTTCACGGTCGTCTACTACCTCATCTCGCTGGCGGTGAACCTCTTCACTCCGGGCTTCGACATGGCCCGCCACCAGGAGCTGGTCCGCACCTGGCGGCCGGCCCGCTATCCGAGCGTCGACGTCTTCCTGCCGGTCTGCGGTGAGCCCCCGCACGTGCTGCGCAACACCTGGGAGCACGTCCGGACGATGGGCGGCCACTACCGGGGCGAGGTCACCGTCTATGTGCTCGACGACTCGCCCAACGAGGTGATGGAGCGGATGGCGCTCGCCTTCGGCTTCGTCTACCAGCGGCGACCCAACCGGGGCTGGTTCAAGAAGGCCGGCAACATGCGGTACGCCTTCGAGCGCACCATGAGCGACTTCATCCTGGTCCTCGACGCCGACTTCGTCCCGCGCCGGGACATGCTCGACCAGATGCTGCCCTGGTTCGACGCCGAGCCCAGGGCGGGCATCGTGCAGTCGCCGCAGTACTTCCGGGTGCACCTGGGGCAGACCTGGGTGGAGCGGGGCGCCGGGGCGGTGCAGGAGCTGTTCTACCGCTCGGTGCAGGTCTCCCGGCAGGCCCACGACTCGGCGATCTGCGTGGGCAGCTGCGCCATCTACCGCCGCGACGCGCTCTTCTCCATCGGCGGGTCCACCCTCATCGAGCACTCGGAGGACGTGCACACCGGCTTCGACCTGCGGATGCAGGGGTGGAACCTGCGCTACATCCCGGTCGTGCTGGCCGCCGGGCTCTGCCCGTCGGACGTGGACTCGTTCTTCACCCAGCAATATCGTTGGTGCGCCGGCTCGATGAGCCTGCTCGGGTCGAGGAAGTTCTGGTCGACGAAGCTGCGGCTGCGGGCCCGGCTCAGCTACATCTCCGGCTTCTGCTACTACCTGCACACCGGGCTGTTCACCTTTGTCGCGCCGATCATCCCGGTGCTGATGCTGACCGCGTTCGCGCACCAGATCGCGCTCGCCAACTACCTGCTGATCCTGCCCAGCGTGATCTACAACATGATCATCTTTCCGTTCTGGCACCGCAACCGCTACAGCCTGGAGAGCTGGACGGTCAAGATGATCTACGGCTGGGCGCACGCCTTCGCCATCATCGACATCATCCGGGGCCGGCGGATGGGCTGGCAGCCCACCGGCGGCACCGCCAAGAAGAGCAAAACCAGACGGCTGTGGACCGGGATGAAGGTCTGGACCGCCGGCACCGGCCTGGTCTGGGCCGGCGTCGCCGGCTGGCGCATGCTCGTCGAGCCGGAGCCGTGGATCTTCGTGCCGGCCCTGCTCAGCGCCGTGTTCTATCTGGCCGTCGTCGGGCAGGCGCTGCTGGTCGACCCGGAGAAGGACGTCGAGGTCGTCCGGTGAGGACGAAATACCTGATCACCTTCCTGGTGGTGCTCGCGCTGGCCTTCACCGAGGTCGCCGTGCTGCGCAGGGTCGACATCAAGGTCGCCGGGTCCGGCGGCGGACCGGGCGGGGTCGCCGCCGCCCAGGAACAGATCCCGGCGTACGACGTCACCGCGCTGAAGTCGCCGAAGGGCAAGTACCTCGGCGTCACCGTGACCGGCGGCGCGGAGATGGGCCGGGTCCGGACGTTCGCCGAGGAGACCGGCAAGACCCCGAACCTGGTGGCGATCTTCGAGAGCTTCGACGACAGGTTCGCCGCCAGCAAGGTCCGTGAGCTGCACCAGTACGGTGCGCTGGCGGTGATCCGCTGGGAGCCGTACGACGTGCCGCTGCGGGACATCGCCGCCGGCAGGCACGACGCGTACGTCAAGGAGTTCGCCACCGCCGTGCGCACCCTCAACCTGCCGATCGCCCTCACCTTCGCCCACGAGATGAACGGGCACTGGTACTCCTGGGGCACCCGGCAGACCAAGACTGCCGAGTACGTCGCCGCCTGGCGGCACCTGCACGACATCTTCACCCAGCAGGGCGCCACCAACGTGATCTGGACCTGGACCCCGAACGTCGTCAACTACCTGCGCAAGGTCAGCATCAGGGCGCTCTATCCCGGTGACGCCTACGTCGACTGGGTCGGTATGGACGGCTACTACACCAACCGGGGGCCGAAGACCTTCCAGGACCTCTTCGTCCCCACGATCACCCAGATCCGGACCTTCACCAGACGGCCGTTGCTGATCGTGGAGACCGGAGCCGAACCGAGCAGCCGACGGCCGGCCCAGATCACCGACCTGCTCACCAACGTGGCCCGGCGCAAGGACTTCCTGGGGGTGGCGTACTTCAACATCAACGGCTCCGGGAAGTGGAACATCGACCGGGACGACGCCGCGCTGCGGGCGTTCCGCCGGTCCGCCGCGAAGGACACCTTCGGCTTCGACATCAGGACCGTCAGGTGACCGCGCCGGCGATCCAGTGGACCGGGCAGGCCGACCCGGCGGAGGTCGCCGGCCCGGCCGTACCGGTGCGGGCCGGGGGCCGGGGCGGCTGGTGGGCGCTGCTGCCGACCGTCGTCGCGCTCGGCCTCGGCTGGTGGCGGCTGGACGCCCGGGACCTGTGGAACGACGAGCTGGTCACCTGGCACGTCACGTCGCTCTCCGCCGAGCAGTTCCGGATGCTGGTCGGCAACATCGACCTGGTGCACGCCGGCTACTACGTGATCATGTCGGTGCTGACCACGGTGACCGGGGACTCGACGACCGCCCTGCGGCTGCCCTCGGTGATCGCGATCGGGCTCACCGCCGGGCTGGTCACCCTGATCGGGCGGCGACTCTTCGACACCCCGGTCGGGGTGCTGGCCGGTCTGGTCTTCGCCCTGCTGCCCACCGTCTCCCGGTACGCCCAGGAGGCCCGCTCGTACGCCCTGGTCACCCTGGTGGCGGTGGCGGCCACCTGGCTCTTCCTGCGCGCGGTGGACCGACCGACCCGGGGCCGCTGGTGGGCGTACGGCGTGCTGCTGGTGCTGGTCGGCTGGCTGCACTTCGTCGCGTTGCTGGTGGTGGTCGCGCACCTGTTCCACCTGTGGCGGTCGGTCCCCGGCGAGGAGCCGAGGTGGCGGTGGGCGGCGTCCACCGGCATCGCCGGGCTGTTCATCCTCCCGGTGCTGATCCTGGGCAGCCGGCAGTCCGGGCAGATCTCCTGGGTGGAGAACGACGAGGACGCCGTGCTCCGCTTCCTGGCCAACCTGACCGGCACGACGGCCGCGTTGGCGCTGGTCGCGGCGCTCGCCGTCCTCGCGCTGGCGGTGGCTGGCCCACGCCGGCGGGCCACGGTGCTGATGCTGCTGATCTGGGCCGTGCTGCCCCCGGTCGCCGGTTACCTGACGTTCAGCGTGGTGCACCTCTTCCTGGCCCGGTACTTCCTGTTCACCGTCCCGGCGTGGGCGCTGCTCGCCGCGTTCGCGGTCTGCCGCACCGCCCGGCTGCTGACCCGGGACCGGTTGCCGGCGGCCTGGCTGGCCGGCGCGTTGGTGCTGCTGCCGGTGCTGGCCTGGCAGACCCTGCCGGCCCAGGAGCGGGTGCGCTCCAACGAGGCCGACGGGCAGCCCCGCTACCTCGACGCGGTCCGCTACCTGGGGAAGCAGGTCAAGCCGGGCGACGGGGTCGCGTACAACGACGGGTTCGGTGGCTCCAGCGACGTGGCCCGCAAGGCCACCGACTACGGCCTGCGCGACCGGCTGCACCCCCGGGACGTCTTCGTGGCCGTCCCGGCCCGGCAGACCGGCTGGCTGACCGCCCGCGAGTGCCGGGAGCCGCTGCCCTGCCTCGGGGACACCCGGCGGATCTGGCTGGTGGAGACCGGGCACCTCAACGACCCGCTGGCCGGGCTGCCGCCGGCCCGGGAGGCCCTGCTGCGGCAGCGCTTCCTGATCCGGCACGTCGAGCGCTTCGACCGGGTCCGGGTGGTCCTGCTGGAGCGCAAACCGGCCTGACCGGTCCTGGTGGCGCTGCTCATCCCCCGCGTACGAGCAACGCCACGGTGACCCCCGGCCGGGGCCGGACCTGGTCGACGGCGAACCCGGTCCGCAGCGCGTCGCCCTTGGCCCCGGGCACCGCCGCGAGCGGATCGTCGTGCCGCCCGGCGACCACCAGCCAGACCCGGTCCACGCCGGCCAGGCACTCGGCGGGCCGGGGGCACTCGTCGACCCACAGGTCGGCCCGGTCCCGCCGGCCCCTGGTGACCAGCACGTCCCGGGGTCGCATCCCGCCGGCTGCCCGGTCCCCGGGCGTCCGGTCCTCGGTTGCCCGCTCCTCGGCTGTCCGGCCCTCGGCTGTCCGGGACAGGTGGTAGTCGATCCCGAGGTCGAGGAAGAGCCAACCGTCGCGGGGCGCGTAGACCACCGCGTCGCCGGGCCGTTGTCCGGCGGCGATCACCGCCGCCGCCCCCCGGTAGTCGACGGTCGCGCTGCGCGGCCAGCCGTGACTGTGCCGTACCGCCGCCTGGTCCGGCAGCCCGAGCAGCCCGGCCAGCACCACCACCGCCAGCCCCGCTCCCGTCCGGGCCGTCACCCCTGCCGTCCCCGCCGGTCCTGCCCCTGCGGTGCCCGCCGGCTGCGCCCCCGCCGGGGTCGGCCGCGCTGCCTCCGGCGGCCCGGCTTCCGGTCGGGCCGTGGGTGGCAGCTCGGCTTCCGTCTGGGCCGTGGGTGGCGGCCCGGCTCCCGGTCGGGCCGTGGGTGGCGGTGGCCCGGTCAGGGCGGCACCGGCGAGCAGGCAGGCGAAGGGCACCGTGAAGAACAGGTAACGCGGGACCCAGAGGGGTACGGCCAGCGCGGCGACGAAGAGCAGGAGGACCGGCAGCAACACGCAGGCGTCGGGGAGCAGACCGCGCCACCCCGATCGGGCCGCCCCGAGTGCGGCGAGCCCGACCAGCAGCCCGCCCACCACGCCGCTCTGCGCCAGTCCGCCCGGCAGCGCCGCCAGGTCGGCCAGCCGGGCCGGGGCGACCCAGTCGAGCTGGTGGGACCGCTGCCCCTGCGCGGTGACCAGCAGCGGTGCCAGCACCACCCCGGCGACCAGCACGGCTACCACCCACCACCACAACCGCCGCTCCCGCCACCCCCCGACCGGCCTGCGGTGCCCCGACCCGCCACTGCCCGGTCGGCGGTCGCCCGACCCGCTGTCGCCCGGCCTGCTGCTATCCGGCCCGTTGTCACCTGGCCTGCTACCCGGCCTGCTGTCATCCGGCCCGTTGTCGCCCGGCCCGCTGGCACCCGGTCGGGTGTCACCCGGCTTGCCGCCGCCCGGTCGGGTGTCGCTGTCGGGGGGTGGGCGGGTGGGGCCGGCCGTCAGACCGCCGGCGGCCCGGGTGGTCAGCACTACCACGGCGTGCGCGGCGAGCAGGCTCAGGGCGAGCAGATGGGCCAGGCCGAGCCCGGCGACGGCCGCCGCGTAGAACGACCCCCGCAGTCGCCCGGGGCGGTCCAGCGCGCGGACCAGCAGTACCGTGGCCAGCACGGCGAAGAGGGTCACCAGCGCGTAGGGTCGAGCCTCCTGCGCGTACCGGGAGGTGCCCGGGAGGACCGCGAAGAGCAGGCCGGCGAGCAGGCCGGCAGGCGCCCCGAACAACCGCCGACCGAGTACGGCGGTGAGGCCGGCCGCCCCCGCCATGGCCAGCACCGAGGGCAGTCGCAGCGCCACCACCGAGTCGCCGAACAGCCCGGTCCAGGCGTGCAGCAGCAGGTAGTAGGGCCCGGTCGACGCGTCGATGGTGCGGGTGAGCCGGAACAGGTCCCCGACCGGTCGGGTTGCCGCGCTCCAGGTGGCCAACTCGTCGCGCCAGGGTTGGGCCTGGCTGATCCCGTAGCATCCGGCGGCCAGGGTGACCAATGTCGGAGCTGCCCAGACCAGCGGCCTCGACAGCTCCATCGAATGCCGCTTTCCGGACATCATGCCCACCGATCGAGGGTCCCACACCCCGCCCCACGACGCAGCCGGAGCCGGAGCCGGACCTGGACCTTGGATCCAGACCTGGAACCGGACCCGGGTCTGGACCTGGATCCAGACCTGGAACCGGATCCGGGCCTGGACCTGGACCTGGACCTGGACCTGGACCGAGCTTTCTGCCTCGGCTTGGGAGGGGGTGACGGCTCCAACCAGGTGGCCGCCCGAGGGCAGTAGTAGCGGTGTGCTCCCTTTCGAGCTGATGACGTAAACGACTCACCACCGCCGACGTGGGTAGCTCGGCTGGTTGTCGGCCCCGCCGCGACCAACTGGCCCTGCCGCGTCGAGATCGGCCCGTGGTGCCGGTGAGGTCTGCGCATGAGGCGCTGCGCCGATCGCCCAGGGTCGATCCCCTTCAGGGGGCGATCCCTCCAGGCGGTTTCCTCAGGCTGATCCCCAGGTTGATCCCGCCACGCTATTCCCCAGGTTGATCCCGAGGTTGATCCCGCCGGATCATTCCCAGGCCGAACCTCAGGTCCGGAGCAGTCGGTGCGTCCAGCCTTGAGTGGGCGCGTGGTCTTCGCGGGAACTGTTCGTGGCCGTTCCGATTCGTTTACGTCATCAGCTCCAAAGGATGCAGAGGAGGTAGGCAAGGGGCGTGTCGCAGGCGGGATGAGCTGCCCTTTCTCCACCTGGCGTGCCGCATCTTCGCCGGCAGTGCGACCAGCGGGGCGAGCGACAGGCCGGCCAGCAGGGCGAGCGACAGAGCGACCAGCAGGGCGCAGGGCAGTGCGGCCCGGCAGGGCGACGGGCCGGGGGAGGGGCGCACCCGGATGTACTTCGGGCCGAGGGGCGGCGGCGTGGCGGGCAGGGTAGCGGGGGAGCGGTCGACGGGGGCCGTGGGGAGGGCGGTGACGGTGGGGATGCGGCCCGTGATGTGGGATGCCGCACGTGGTCATTGGCCGACCTCCGCAGGGTGTGCGAGCATGACTGCATGACCGCCGCTGTCGTCCGCCGCTTCGTGGCCCGTCGCCACGTCGACTACGGCCGCGTGCGCAGCGCGATCTGTCCGGCCCACTGACGACGCCCGACCCATCCGTCTCGGGCGCGTGTTCCGCGCCGGCCGTTCCGACACCGTTGTCCTCGGCCCTTCCAGGGCCGGCCGCCGCCGCGTCCGCGCTCTCACCGAGGCACCGCAGAGACAACGGAGGACGCCGCGATGGCGGTCAGCAGCACCCCGGCCCGTCCCGGGACCCCGACGGCCACCGCCGTTCCCGCCACCCGCGCTCCCCGTCGTCCCCGTGGAGAGGGACAGTGGGCCCTCGGTCACCGTGAGCCGCTCAACCCCAACGAGCGGATCAAGAAGGACGACGATCCGCTGAACGTCCGGGCCCGGATCGAGAACATCTACGCCCACGGCGGTTTCGCCTCCATCGACCCGCAGGACCTGCGCGGCCGGTTCCGCTGGTGGGGCCTCTACACCCAGCGCAAGGCCGGCATCGACGGCGGACGCACCGCCGTGCTGGAGCCGCACGAGCTGGAGGACGAGTTCTTCATGCTCCGGGTCCGGGTCGACGGCGGTCAGCTCTCCCTGGCCCAGTTGCGCGTCATCGCCGACATCTCCCGGGAGTTCGCCCGGGACACCGCCGACATCACCGACCGGCAGAACATCCAGTACCACTGGATTCGGGTCGAGGACATGCCCGAGATCTGGCGTCGGCTGGAGTCGGTCGGCCTGCAGACCACCGAGGCGTGCGGTGACTGCCCCCGCATCGTGCTGGGCAGCCCGGTCGCCGGGGTGGCCGAGGACGAGGTGCTCGACCCGACCCCGGCGCTCGACGAGATCGTCCGCCGGTACGTCGGCGACAAGGCGTACTCGAACCTGCCCCGGAAGTTCAAGACCACGATCTCCTGGCTGGTCGACACCCCGTACGAGGCGAACGACATCGCCTTTCTCGGGGTCGATCACCCGGAGCACGGCCCCGGCTTCGACGTCTGGGTCGGTGGCGGCCTCTCCACCAACCCGATGCTGGCCAAGCGGCTCGGCGTCTGGGTGCCGCTGGCCGAGGTGCCGGACGTCTGGGCGGGAGTGGTCGGCATCTTCCGCGACTACGGCTACCGCCGGCTGCGCAACCGGGCCCGGCTGAAGTTCCTGGTCGCCGACTGGGGCGTGGAGAAGTTCCGCGAGGTGCTGGAGAAGGACTACCTGGGACGTACCCTGCTCGACGGTCCGGCTCCGCAGCTGCCCGACAAGCCGGTCGACCACATCGGCGTGCACCGGCAGCGCGACGGGCGCCACTACGTCGGGGCCGCCCCGGTGGTCGGGCGGGTCTCCGGCGGGCAGTTGACCAAGCTCGCCGACGTGGTCGAGGCGCACGGCAGCGACCGGGTGCGGCTCACCCCGTACCAGAAGCTGCTGGTGCTCGACGTGCCGCCGGCGCGGACCGAGTCCCTGGTCGACGAGCTGCGCGGGATCGGCCTGGAGGCCCGGCCGTCGGCCTGGCGGCGGGGCACCATGGCCTGCACCGGGATCGAGTTCTGCAAGCTGGCCATCGTCGAGACCAAGGCGCGCGGCGAGGAGCTGGTGGCCCGGCTGGAGGAGCGGCTGCGCGACTTCGACGCGGACATCTCCATCCACATCAACGGCTGCCCGAACGCCTGCGCGCGCACCCAGGTCGCCGACATCGGCCTCAAGGGTCAGCTGGTGGTCGGCCCCGACGGCCAGCAGGTGGAGGGCTTCCAGGTGCACCTCGGCGGCGGGTTGGGGATGGCCCAGGGCCAGACCGCCGGGTTCGGCCGCAAGCTGCGCGGCCTGAAGACCACCGCCGACGAGCTTCCCGAGTACGTGGAACGACTGGCCCGCCGCTACCTGGCCGGCCGGACCGAGGGCGAGACGTTCGCCAACTGGGTGATCAGGGTCGACGAGGAGGAACTCCGATGAGCGAAACCCGATCCGCGCCGCTGCACTGCCCGTACTGCGGCGAAGAGGACCTGCGGCCGAACGAGGCCGGACACGGCGCCTGGGAGTGCCACGCCTGCGCCCGGGTCTTCACCGTGAAGTTCAACGGCCTGCTCAGCCGGGCGGTGACCCGGTGACCGGCCTGCTGTCCGCCACGGGCCTGGGTCTGGTCGGTGCCGGCGGCCCGAAGCTGGCCGACCCGGCCCGTCGCGATCCCACCCGCCGCGACCCGGCCGAGCTGCGGGCGCTGGCCGAGCGGGCCGGCCGTGAGCTGGAGGGCGCTCCGGCGCTGGAGATCGCCCGCTGGGCGGCCGACACCTTCGGGGACCGGCTCTGCGTGACCAGCTCGATGGCCGACGCCGTGCTCGCCCACCTGGTGTCCCGGGTCGCCCCCGGGGTGGACGTGGTCTTCCTCGACACCGGGTTGCACTTCCCGGAGACGCTGCGGGTCCGCGACGAGGTGGCCCGCCGGTTGCCGGTGAACGTCCGGTCGATCCGGCCCCGGCAGACCGTCGGCCAGCAGGACGGCGAGTACGGGCCCCGGCTGTTCAACCGCTCGCCGGACGACTGCTGCCAGCTGCGCAAGGTCGAGCCGTTGGAGCGGGCCCTGTCCGGCTACGACGCCTGGGCCGCCGGGCTGCGCCGGGACGAGTCGCCGACCCGGGCGAACACGCCGGTGGTGACGTTCGACCCCCGACGCGGCAAGGTCAAGGTGAACCCGATCGCCGCCTGGTCCCAGGCCGACGTGGACTCCTACATCTCCCGTTACGACATCCCGGTCAACGAGCTGCTCGGCCGGGGCTACGGCTCGATCGGCTGCTGGCCCTGCACCCGCCGGACCAAGGCGGGGGAGGACCCCCGGTCCGGCCGGTGGGCCATGTTCGAGAAGACCGAGTGCGGTCTGCACCTCTGACCGGGCCGGAGCGCGTTCCGGTGGCCGGCGTGGGAGTCACCACGCCGGCCATTGGTCTGTCAGGTGCCGTCGAGGCGGCGCGACCCGGCTCCGGTGTGCCGGTGGTGCTGGTGGCGCACGGCAGCCGGGACCTGCGGGCGGCGGCGGCGACCCGGGCGCTGGCCGGTGCCGTGGAGGCCGCCCGGCCCGGCACCCCGGTGCTGCCCAGTTGGCTGGACCACACCGAACCGGGGCCGACGGAGGTGCTGCGCGGGCTGGCCGCCGCCGGTCACCGCACGGCGGTGGTGGTGCCGCTGCTGCTCACCGCCGCCTACCACCGTCGGGTGGATGTTCCCGCCGCGGTCACGGCGGCCCGACAGGACGCGCCGGAGCTGACGGTACGGGTGACCGACGTGCTCGGGCCGGCCGACGGGACGGTGGACGCGGGGCTGCTGGCCGGGCTGGCCGGGCGGTTGGCCGAGACGCAACCGGGGCCGGTGGACGCGCTGGTGCTGGCGGCGGCGGGCACCCGGGACGCGCGGGCCCGGGGTTCGGTGGGGCGGGTCGCCGCCGCCCTGGCCGACGGCTTCGGGGTGCCCTGCACCGTGTCGTACGCCTCGGCGGCCCCGCCGACCGCCGACGTGGCGGTGACCCGGCTGCGGGCGGCTGGCGCCGGCCGGGTGGCGGTGGTGGCGTACTTCCTGGCGCCGGGGCTGTTTCACGACTCGGTGGTGGCGGCGGCCGACCGGGCGGGTGCGGTGGCCGTCAGCGGACCGCTGAACGACTCGCCGGATCTGGTCGAGCTGGTGCTGCGCCGGGTCGATGCGACGGATCACAGGTGACGGGCGTCACAGCGCCGACGTTACTCTCCGTCATGGCGCCGACACCGAGATTTCGGTCGCTTCGGTTACGGAGAGTATGTGATGCAGAACGCCCCGGCGGGATCGAATCCGGCCGGGGCGAACAGCGTGTGATGGGATTCAGGCGGAGTGAGCGCGCAGCACCCGGAGACCGCCACGGCGCTTGACCGCGCGGCGTTCCTCCTCGCTCATCCCGCCCCAGACGCCGGCGTCCTGACCGGACTCCAGTGCCCACTGGAGGCACTGGTCGGTCACGGAGCAGCGTCGGCAGACGGCCTTGGCCTGCTCGACCTGAAGAACCGCCGGGCCGGACGTCCCGATGGGGAAGAACAGCTCCGGGTCCTCGTCGCGGCAGACGGATTTGTGACGCCAGTCCATGGCGGCAACACTCCTCATTCTGGATGGATGGCAGATAACGCTGGTGCTTTTCTTATTTGCGTCCGCAGTGCCGGTCGTCACGGTTCGCGTACAACTATTCGGCATTGCGTGAGCAGACTCGTTCAGCGCCTGGGCCTGCTGGAAATGCTCTACCAGTCGAGTATCTCCAGGCAATGTCCCGGTAACTCAAGTTCGCTTGTGAATACTTTCACGAACGAACGCGATGTCAAGGGGTGACGCTCGGAAAAACTCCGCTCGGTGAGCAAGCTCACGACCCTTTTGTCGGGTTTTCAGGCTTCCCTGTTACCCGGCGTACCACAGTCGAGGATCAATATAGTACAGTCCGCGTGACATTGCTGACATTTCCGGCACTCCTCCTCGGTGTGGCGGCCTCCGGTCGTGCGGCGTCCCGACCGCTCGACCTATGGCGTTACCCGAGACCTAGCAGATTACTCTCAGTGCGCCGGAAACGGAGGTGAATCTGACTTTGTGTCGCTCGCCGAGGTAGTCCCCGTCCAGCTGGAAGGCCTGTGGACGGGCCGAGACCAGGGTGAACTCATCCAGATCGTGCAGCCGGAGCACCTGCTTGCCGCGCGGATCGGGGTGTCGGGACAGGAGCTGGGTCACCGTCCGTGTGGTGCTGGCGACGCGGAGCTGACGAAGCGCCATCACGTCCAGCCCGAGATCGAACGACGCCTCCGGGTTCGGGTTGACCTCCCGGTCGCCCAGGTACGTCCACGGCGCGGTGTTCTGGATGATCACCGTGCCCAGCTCGCCCTCGGCCGGCTCGCCGGGCCGCTCCAGGCTGATCGCCGGATGCCGGCGGTGCGAACCGAGGAAGTAGTGACTCAGGGTGGAACGGAAGTAGAGCGACGGTGAGGACACCCGTCCCCGTCGCCGGGCCTGCTCCACCCGGTTGATCACCGCCGCGTCCAGGCCGAAGCCGGCGCAGAAGGTGAAGTAGCGGTCGTCGGCCCGGCCCAGCCCGATCGTGCGGGACCGGCCCAGCCGTAGCCCCTCCAGGATCATGCTGGTGCCGTCCGCCCACTCCCGGGGCAACCCGAGCGCGCGGGCGAAGACGTTGGTCGAGCCACCCGGCACGGTGGCCAGCGCCGGCAACCGCTCCGCCGGGGAGCCGCCGGTGCGGATCGTCGGCGGATCGGCGGTCATCAGGCCGTTGACCACCTCGTTGACCGTGCCGTCACCACCGAGCGTGACCACCAGGTCGACGCCCTCCTGGGCGGCCTCCCGGGCCAGGTCGGTGGCATGGCCCCGGCGGCGGGTGTACCGCACCGACAGGTCTACTTGGCTGCGCAGCGCGCGGACCAGCACGTCCCGGCTGCGCTCGCTGGTGGTGGTGGCCTTCGGATTGACCACCAGGACGGCCCGCATGGGCGGCACTTTACGTGATCGGGCGGGGGTATCGTGGCCCGCGTGACGATCGACTCCGCGCCGGTTCCCGACACCCTGCACTGGGCGGTACGCCTGCTGCGGGCCGAGGCCGTCGCGCTCGCGGTGCTCGCCGGCTGGTTGGTCTGGGCCGACCTCACCGCCACCCGGACCGACCTGGTCTCGGCACTCTTCGTGACCGGGTTCGCCATCTCCGGCGCGGTGGCGCTCTGGGCGTTGGGCGGCGCGCTGTCCCGTCGTCGGGCCGGTGCCCGCGCCCCGGCGATGGTGCTGGAGCTGATGCTGCTGCCGGTCGGCTGGTTCATGATCTCCGGCGGGCTGGGCTGGCTCGGCGTACCGCTGATGGTGCTCGGTCTCGGCGTCTGCGCGTTGCTGGTCAGCCCACCCACCACGAAGGCCCTGGGCTTCGGCTGATCCACCGGGGGGCGCCGACCGCCACCGCGCCGGGCGAGGTCACCGCGCGGGGCCGGGGGACACCCTCGTGCCCGGCGGCGGGTTCAGTAGCCGGAGCGGCGGGTCAACAACGAGATGGTGGCCCGGCCGTCGGCCGACTCGGCCGCCGCCGCCGTGGTCAGCGCGGTGAGCACCTTCCAGGCGAACGAGGACTCGCCCGGAAGGGTGGCACCCCGCACGGTCGGCACCGTCACCTCGACGGTCAGCGCGTCCTCGGTGACCGCGAAGCGGCACTCCAACTCGGCGTCGCGGGTGGCGATGGCGAGCAGCATCGCGCACGCCTCGTCCACCGCGATGCGCAGGTCTTCGATCTCGTCGAGGGCGAACTGGAGGCGGGCCGCGAGCCCCGCCGTGGCGGTGCGCAGCACGCCGAGATAGCCGCCGTCGGCGGGCACGGTGAGGTGCACCACGTCGTCGTCGGTCGCTGGCTGGCCGGTCAGTTGAGTCACGCCTCATCCCCCCGGTCCGGGACTCTACCCGGCCGGGCGTCCGGATGCGTGGTCGACGTCACCCCGGTGGCCGCGAGAGCCTCCAGGGCCGCCCCGCTGAGCCGGTACGGGACCCACTCGGTCATCGGCTCGGCCCCGATCGAGGCGTAGAAGTGGGCGGCCGGATTCCAGTCGATCATCCACCAGTCGAGCCGCCGGTAACCGCGCCGCACACAGAGGGCGGCGAGGGTGGCGAGCAGCGCCCGGCCGGCCCCGGTGCCCCGGTGGGCCGGGCGGACGTACAGGTCCTCCAGGTAGATGCCGTGTACGCCGGCCCAGGTGGAGAAGTTGAGGAACCACAGCGCGAAGCCGACGGGCAGGTCGTCGTCGTCCACCGCGACGTGCCCGAACAGGGCCGGGGCGGGGCCGAACAGGGCGGTGTCCAGCTGCGCCCCGGTGAGCCGGCACTGGTCGGCGGCCCGTTCGTAGTCGGCCAACTCGTGCACCATCGCGACGACGGCCGGCACGTCCTGGGGACGTGCCGGCCGGATCGTCGGTGCCGTGGCGGGCAGGGTCACGCCTGCTTGGTCTCCCAGAAGATCTTGGAGATCTCGTCGATCTTCTGGAGCAGCTCGTCGGCCTTGGCCGGGTCGGTCGCACCCTTGGCGCCGGCCGCGCCGGCCGCCTTGGTGGCCTCGTTGAAGAGCTGGTGCAGGTGCGGGTACTTCTCGAAGTGCGGCGGCTTGAAGTAGTCGGTCCAGAGCACCCACAGGTGGTGCTTGACCAGGTCCGCGCGCTGCTCCTTGATCAGGATCGCCCGGGTGCGGAACTCGGGGTCGGTGTTCGCCTGGTACTTCTCGCAGATCATTTTGACCGATTCGGCCTCGATCCGGGCCTGCGCCGGGTCGTACACGCCGCACGGCAGGTCGCAGTGCGCGCTGGCGGTCACACGGGGTGAAAGGATGCGGGCAAGTCGCATCAGGGTCCTCCATGGGATGTTTGCGATGATCCGAGCCGACACTACTCCTGAGCACGTCCCCGGCAGGGGCGGAGGGGAAACCTCGTGACGGTCGGCGGGTCCGGTTGCCCACCACGGTTGCCCGCCCCGCTCACCGCCGTGGGGGTGACCGGGCCGTCCATGTCACCGACCCTGCGCCACGGCGACGCCGTCCTGGTCCGCCGGGGCGGTCGGCCGGTCCGCCCCGGCGACGTGGTGGTGGCCGTGTTCCGGAGCCGCCCGGAACTGCTGGTGGTCAAGCGCGCCGTCCGCCCGCAGGACGACGGCTGGTGGTTGCGTGGCGACAACGCGCTGGTCACCGACGACTCCCGGGCGTACGGGGTGGCCGACGTGCTGGGCCGGGTGGTGTTCCGCTACTGGCCGCGCCCCGGCCGGTTGACGCCCGCGCCGATATGACCCTCCTCACAACCGGGTACCGGCGGTCTGACTATGCTCGGGAGGTGCCCGGGTGACCCCCGAACCGCGTACCGCGTGTCGCCGCTCCGCCTCACCTCGCGCCCTCGCGCCGGCCGCTCCATCTGCTCGACAGATCCTGGAGTCACCATGTCTGCGTCCACCGTGGATCCCGCTGATCCCGTTTTCCGACTGCATCGTGGCGGCAAGCTCGCCGTCGCCTCGACGGTCCCGCTGACCAGTCGCGAGGACCTCTCTCTCGCGTACACCCCGGGGGTGGCCCGGGTGTGCGAGGCGATCGCCGCCGACCCGGCCCTGGCCGACGACTACACCTGGGTGTCGCACGCCGTCGCGGTGGTCACCGACGGCTCCGCCGTGCTCGGGCTCGGCAACATCGGCGCGCGCGCCGCGTTGCCGGTGATGGAGGGCAAGGCGGTGCTGTTCAAGCAGTTCGCCGATGTCGACGCGGTGCCGATCTGCCTGGACACCCAGGACGTCGACGAGATCGTGGCGACGGTGCGCGCCATCGCCCCCTCGTTCGGCGGAATCAACTTGGAGGACATCAGCGCCCCGCGCTGCTTCGAGGTGGAACGGCGGCTCGACGAGATGCTGCCCATCCCGGTCTTCCACGACGACCAGCACGGCACCGCGATCGTGGTGCTGGCCGCGTTGCGCAACGCGGCGACCCTGTTGCACCGCAAGCTCGGCGACCTGCGGGTGACCGTCAGCGGGGCCGGTGCCGCCGGGGTCGCGGTCACCCACATGCTGGTCGCCGGGGGAGTGGACCCCGACCGGGTGGTGGTCTGCGACTCCCGGGGCGTCATCGGCCGGCACCGCACCGACCTGACCGAGACCAAGGCGCACCTTGCCGAGACCACCAACGCCGAGGGTCGTCGGGGGGACGTCGCCGAGGCGCTGCGCGGCGCGGACGTGTTGATCGGCGTCTCCGGCGGGCGTATCCCCGAGGCGGCGGTCGCCGGGATGGCCCCCGGCGGCATCGTCTTCGCGCTGGCCAACCCGACCCCCGAGGTGGACCCCGAGGTGGCCGCCCGGTACGCCGCGGTGGTCGCCACCGGGCGCAGCGACTACCCCAACCAGATCAACAACGTGCTCGCCTTCCCCGGGGTGTTCCGGGGCGCGCTGGACGCCCGGGCCACCCGGATCACCGACGGGATGAAGGTGGCCGCCGCCGACGCGATCGCCGGGGTGGTCGAGGGGTCGCTCAGCGCGGACGCCATCGTGCCGTCCCCGCTCGACCCCCGGGTCGCCCCGGCCGTGGCGGCGGCGGTCGCCGAGGCGGCCCGCCACGACGGCGTCGCCCGCGCCTGAGCCGGCGGGCGGGTGGGAAGGGTCCGGGCCGACGGCCCGGACCCTTCTTGAACGATCGTTCCGCTGTTACGGTGCGGATCATGCGTGCCGCCTATGCCTCCCGGTTCGACGCCGACAACCCGCTCGCCGCGCTCACCGTCGGCGACCGTCCCGAGCCCGCCCACCCGGACGACGACTGGGTGACCGTGCAGGTCCGGGCCAGCTCGCTCAACCACCACGACCTGTGGTCGCTCAAGGGGGTGGGGCTCGCCGACGGTCAACTCCCGATGATCCTCGGCTGCGACGCGGCCGGCACCGACCCGGACGGCAACGAGGTGGTCATCTACCCGGTGCTGCCCACCCCCGGCGACCCGCGCGGCGTCTCCATCCTCTCCGAGCACTACCAGGGCACCCTCGCCGAGCGGGTGGCCGTACCCCGGATGAACCTGCTGCCGCTGCCGACCGGCCTGTCGATGACCGACGCGGCCTGCCTGCCGACCGCCTGGCTCACCGCCTGGCGGATGCTCACCACCCGGGGCCGGGCTGCCGACGGCGAGTCGGTGCTGGTGCAGGGGGCCGGCGGCGGTGTCGCCACCGCGGCGGTCGCGCTCGGCCTGGCCCTCGGCAAGCGGGTGTACGCCACCAGCCGCGACGCCGCCAAGCGGGAGCGGATCGCCGCGCTGGGAGCGACCGCGGTGGAGCCCGGTGCCCGGCTGCCGGAGCGGGTCGACGTGGTGGTCGAGACGGTCGGCGCGGCGACCTTCGACCACTCGTTGAAGTCGGCCGCCCCGATGGCCCGGATCGTGGTCGCCGGCGCGACCTCCGGCCACCTGCCGGCGGTGAACCTGCGCCGGGTCTTCGCCATGCAGCTGGAGATCCTCGGCACCTCGATGGGCACCCCGGACGAGCTGACCGAGCTGCTCGCCTTCTGCGCCGAGCGCGAGGTACGCCCGGTGGTGGACAGCGTGGTCCCGTTCAGCCGGGTGACCGACGCCTTCGCCCGGCTGCACTCCGGCGAGGTCTTCGGCAAGGTCGTCGTCGACCACACCGCCTGACGGCGCGGCGTCGACCGGATCGGGCCGACGGCCGGCCGGGCGGCGGGGCCGGTCAGAGCCGGTCGTCGAGGACGGCGACGTCGCCCCGGGCCGCCGAGGCGGGGAGCCGGCCCTTGGCGGCCTCGTCGCCGTAGAGGGACCAGCGGAGGAACTCGATGGTGGTGTCGGCGACCACCCGCAGGGCCGGGCCGTCACCGAGCAGGGCCCGGCCGTGGTCGCCCCGGGGCAGGCTGAGCATCGCCTTGGGCCAGGGCACCGCGTCGTAGACGGCCTTGCCGGCGGCGTAGTCGACCACCTCGTCGGCCTGGCCGTGCACGAAGAGCTGCGGGGCGGCGGCCCCGGCGAAGGCGGTGCCCACACCCAGCCCCGTCCCGGCGAGCACCACCCCGGCGCGCAGCCGCTCGTCGCGACCGGTGGTGAACAGGCCGATGGTGGTCACCCCGCCCGCCGAGTGGCCGGCCGCGCCCACCCGGTCGGTGGCCAGCCGGCCGCGCAGCTGGTCACCGGCCTTCGCGTCCAGCGCCAGCACCTTGTCCAGCACGTACGACACGTCGGCGGGCTGGTTGAGCACGTCGAGGACGCTGCCGTCGGTGCCCTTGCCGGTGTGCGGGAAGGTCGGCGCGGCCACCACGAAACCGGCCGCCGCCCAGCGGGTGAGTAGCACCTGGTAGTCGACGGGTCGCCCGTCGAGGCCGTGGCTGAACGCCACCACCGGGAACCGCCCGGTCGCCGCCGTCGCGTTGCGCTGCGCCGCCTCGCCGGCGGTGCCCCGGGCCGGGTACCAGAGGGTCACCGGCAGCGGGCGGTCGCCGCCCCGGTTGAGCTTCAGCTGTCGTACGCCGACCGCGAACGCCTCGGCCGGCGCGGTGCCGGCGGGGACGCGCGGCGCCGGGGCGCTGGCCTTCGGGGGGTCGGCAGGGGCGGCGGTGCGGGCGGGCGCCTGCGTCGAGCAGCCGGTGAGGCCGGCGGCGAGCAGCGCGGCGGTCAGCAGGACCGGGGTGCGGCGACGGAACATGAACCCGATTGTGCCTCGCCCGTCGTGCGGCCCGGCCGGCTATGGCGGTCCGCCGGCCCACCGCTCGTCGAGGCTGGTGACGCCGGGGCGGGTGGCGTCGGTGCGCAGCCGGCGGCCGGCGTCCCGGTCGTCATAGAGGGTCCAGCGAAGAAAGTCGGTGGTGGTGGCGACGACCTCGTCGAAGCCGGGCCGGCCCGGGGTGAGGTATTCGCCGTGGCCCTGCCCGAGCACACTGAGGAACGCCTTCGGGCCGGTCGCCCGCTGGTAACCGGCCTGGCCGACGGTCAACGGCACCACCGGGTCGGCGGTGCCGTGCACGAAGAGCAGCGGGGCGGTCGGCCCGGCGAAGGCGCCGGCCAGTCCGCCCCCGGCGATGATCACACCGGAGCGCAGCCGGGCCGAGTGGCCGGAGGTGAACATGCCGGCGGTGGTGAAACCGCCCGCCGAGTGGCCGGTCGCGGCGAACCGGCCGACGTCCAGGTGCCCGGCCAGCGGGTCACCGGCGCGGGCGTCCAGCCGGACCAGGTGGCGGATCACCCGCCACGCGTCGGCGGGCTGGTTGCGCACGTCGGCGCGGCTGAACCGGGCCGCCCACCGGCTGGTGTACGGGTAGGTCGGCGCGGCCACCACGAAGCCGGCGGCGGCCCACCGGGTGGCCAGCGCGGCGTGCAGCTCGGGCAGGCTGCGCAGGCCGTGGCTGTGCACCACCACCGGGAACCGGCCGGGGGCGACCCGGCCGTGCGCGGTCGGGTACCAGAGCGTCACCGGCAGCGGGCGTGGCCCGGACGGGTCGACGATGAGGGTGCGGACCGCGACCGGTCGGACCTGGGCCGGGGCGTGTCGGGCCGGCGGCGGCGCCTCGGTGGCGGCGGTGGCCGGGCCACAACCGGCGAGCAGCGCGGCCAGCACCACGGCGCACAGCCGTCTCGCCCCCATCCCTGCACGGTAGGTGTTCCGCTGCCCGGTCCGACCCGGCTGTCCGGACCGATGCTGCTCACCACCCCGGTCGGTCCGCCTCCACCGGTCAGTCCCCGTCGGCCAGCACCGCGCGGGTCTCCCGGGCGATCTCCCGCTCCTCGTCGGTGCCGACCACACAGACGCTGACCTGTGCACCGGCCGGGGAGATCACCCGGTCCCCGGCACCGACGTTGCGGTCCGGGTCGACGGCGATGCCGAGCCGGTCCAGCCCGGCCAGGGCGGCGGCCCGCACCTCGGGGGAGTGCTCGCCGACCCCGGCGGTGAAGGTGACCGCGTCCGCCCCGCCCAGCAGCGCGTGGTACGCCCCGACGTACCCGGTGATCCGCCGGCAGTAGACGTCGAAGGCGAGGGTGGCGGCGGCGTCCCCGTCGGCCCGACGGGACAGCACCTCCCGCATGTCGTTGGCCCCGGTCAGCCCGAGCAGGCCGCTGCGGTGGTTGAGCAGGTCGTCGATCTCGTCGACGGTCAGCCCGCCCTCGCGGCGCAGGTGGAAGATGACCGTCGGGTCGAGGTCGCCACTGCGGGTGCCCATCACCAGCCCCTCCAACGGCGACATCCCCATCGAGGTGGCCACGCTGCGTCCGCCGTCCACGGCGCAGGCGCTCGCCCCGTTGCCCAGGTGCAGGCTGATCGTGCGCAACCGGTCGTACGGCCGGTCGAGCAGTTCGGCGGTGCGCTGCGACACGTACGCGTGGGAGGTGCCGTGGAAGCCGTACCGCCGGATGTCGTGGCGGCGGGCGGTGTCCAGGTCGATGGCGTACGTGGCGGCGGCCTCGGGCAGGGTGTGGTGGAACGCGGTGTCGAAGACCGCCACCTGCCCGACGTCCGGCAGCAGCTCCCGGGTGACCTCGATGCCGGCCAGGTTGGCCGGGTTGTGCAGCGGGGCCAGCGGCACCAGCTCCCCGATCGCGGCGAAGACCGCGTCGTCGATCCGCACCGGCGCGCTGAACCGCCGCCCACCGTGCACCACCCGGTGCCCCACCGCGCTCAGCCCGGTCAGGTCGAGCCGGCCGAGGATGTCCCGCACGGCGGCGGCGTGGTCGGCCGGTCCGCCGCCCGGTTCGCCGACCCGCTCGACGGTGCCGGAGTCGACCACCGACTCCCCGTCGTAGAGCCGGTACTTCACCGACGACGACCCGCAGTTGAGCACCAGCACCCGGTCGGTCACGAACCCTCCTCCGGCGATCCGGCCGCCTGGATGGCGGTGATCGCCACCGTGTTGACGATGTCGGCGACCTTCGCGCCCCGGGACAGGTCGTTGACCGGTCGACGCAGGCCCTGCATCACCGGCCCGACGGCCACCGCCCCCGCCGACCGCTGCACCGCCTTGTAGGTGTTGTTGCCGGTGTTGAGGTCCGGGAAGATGAACACGGTGGCCCGCCCGGCGACCGTGCTCTGCGGCAGTTTGGTCGCCGCGACCTGCGGGTCGATCGCCGCGTCGTACTGGATCGGCCCCTCGACCAGCAGGTCGGGCCGGCGCTCGCGGACCAGCCTGGTGGCGGCGGCGACCTTCTCCACGTCGGCCCCCGCGCCGGAGTCCCCGGTCGAGTACGACAGCATCGCCACCCTCGGCTCGATGCCGAACCGGGCCGCCGTGTCGGCCGAGGAGATGGCGATGTCGGCGAGTTGGGCGGCGTCCGGGTCGGGGTTGACCGCGCAGTCGCCGTAGACCAGCACCCGGTCGGCGAGCAGCATGAAGAAGACGCTCGACGCCACCGAGACGCCCGGCACGGTCCGGATGATCTCGAAGGCGGGGCGGATGGTGGCGGCCGTGGTGTGGGTGGCCCCGGAGACCATCCCGTCGGCGTGCCCGGTGGCCACCATCATGGTGCCGAAGTAGTTGGGCTGCGCCACGATGTCGTGCGCCAACTCGACGGTGACGCCCCGGTGGGCGCGCAGTTGCGCGTACCGGGTGGCGAACTCGTCCCGCCAGGCGCTGCCGGCCGGGTCGACCACCTCCGCGCCGGTGAGGTCGATGCCCAGCTCGCGGGTGCGCCGGGCCACGTCGTCCGGGCGGCCGAGCAGGGTCAGCTCGGCGACCCCCCGGCGGAGCAGGATCTCGGTCGCCCGCAGGATGCGCTCGTCGGTGCCCTCCGGCAGCACCAGCCGGCGACGGTCGGCGCGGGCCCGGTCGATCAGGTCGTACTCGAACATCAGCGGGGTGACCCGGTCGGAGCGGCTGACCCGCAGCCGGCGGGCCAGGTCGACGGTGTCGACGTGCCCCTCGAACGCGCCGAGCGCGGCCTCCACCTTGCGCGGGTTGGCCGGGCCGGGCCGGCCCTCGATCCGGCTGGACGCCTCGACCGTGTCGTAGCTGTCGCTGGTCACCGAGAGCACGGCGAAGCCGGTGCTGAGCCGTTCGACCAGGCGCATGACCCGGGGGTCGGGCTGCTCGCCGAGGGTGAGCACCACGCCGGCCAGCGAGACCTGCCCGGCGACGTGCGCGGTGCTCGCCGCGACCAGCAGGTCGGCCCGGTCACCGGGGGTGATCACCAGGGCCCCCTCGGTCAGGTGGTCGAGCAGGATCGGCACGTGCGCCGCGCCGACCACGTAGTCGAGCACGTCCCGGCCGAGGGCGGCGTCGTCGCCGGCCAGCAGGGTGGCGTCGAGCGCCGCCGCCACCTCGGCCACCGTCGGCGCCGACACGCTCGGCACCTCCGGGATGGCGTACGCGGGCACCGGCAGCTCCGGCAGGGTCATCGTCCCGGTCACCCGGTTGGCGATCACCGCCAGCACCGTCGCGCCCAGGTCCGCCAGATCGTGGTACGCCCCGCGCGCCGCCGCCGTGATCGCCTCGGGTTGCTGCCCGAAGCCGTCCACCACCGGCACCACCACGCTGCCGAACTCGGTGGCCAGCCGGGCGTTGAAGGCCAGCTCACGGGGGCCGGCCCCGTCCCCGCCGTCGGCGAAGTCGCTGCCCACCACGATCACCGCCGGGCAGCGTCGTTCCACCGCCCGGTAGCGCTCGACGATCCGGGAGATCAGCTCCTCCCGCCGCCCGTCGGCGACCAGGGCCGCCGCCTCGGCGTACGTCGTGCCGGTCAGGTCGGCCTCGGGCAGATCGATCCGGTAGCGGTCGTGCAGCAGGGCGAGGATCGGGTCGGTGCCGGCGTCGGAGACCAGCGGCCGGAACACGCCGATCCGTTCGACCTGCCGGGAGAGGAGTTCCGCGAGGCCGAGGGCGATGGTCGACTTACCCCCGCCGGACCCCACGCTGGTCAGGTAGACGCTGCGGGCCACGCCCCCACCCTAGGAGATCATGTCGTCCCCCGCCCGGGACCTTCGCCCTGAACCGGTGCCGCCCCACGGTGCCGGCCGGTGTCCGCCAGCGGCCGCCCGACGTCCACCGGTGCGACCCGAGTCTCATTCGTGGGACGTGCTGGGAGCTGAGTGATCCTCGTGCCTAGACTCGCATCCCATGACTGCCGACCGTCTGAGCAGGAAGAATGCGCCATCCGGGAGATCGAAGCCTGCAGGCGCAATCGGTGGTCAGTCGGCTGCTGGTCCACATCGTACCGAGAGTGTGACGGGGCTCGATGGGCCGACCGTGGTGATCAGCCGCGCCGACGGGCCCACCGCGTCGATCGCCGCCGTGCCCCAGCTGACCCCCGTCTTCGTCGACCCTAGCGGCCGACGACACTCCCGGCTGCGCTGGCTGGCGTACACCCTCGGGTTGGTGGGTCTGATCTACGCCGGGTTGGTGGGCGTCAGCTTCGCGGGCGGCATCGCGCCGCACGCGGTGCTGCCCTTCGTCGACGAGGTCGCGCAGCCCGAGCGGTCGCCGTCCTCGTCGCCGTCGCCGTCGCCCGAGGTGACCACCGGCGCTCCCGTCGCCACCGGCACCGTGCCGCCGACCGTCGCCTCCCGTACGCCGGGGGCGGCTGGACCCGTCGTCGTCCCGGGCACCCCGTCCGCGACGCCCTCCACCGCCACCCCCTCGCCGTCTCCGAGCGCCACCCGTTCGCCGAGCCGCAGCCCGGCCACCGCGTCGACGTCACCCCGGCCGACCCGCCCCGTCCCGGAGACCACGACGCCCCACCCGCCGGAGCCGACCGACGAGCCGCCGGCCCTGCCCGACCCGGTGCCCGGCGCGGTCGATGGCTGAGCCGACCCTCCGGGCGGGACGTCGTCGCGTCGTCGGGTCGGCCCGGCGTCGCCGGGCGGTGCCGCCGCCGAGCTGGATCCTGCTGAGCACGGTGCTTGCCCTGCTGGCCGGTGTGCTGCTCGTCGGGGCGTACGCCAACGCGTCCTTCGCCCCGGACCGACGACAGAACACCGACGGGCAGCGTGAGGTGCCCACCTCGGTGGTGACCGGTGGGCCGATCATCAGCGCCAGCAGCGAGACGGTCCGCTCCTACCGGCTGCCACCGCGCACCATCGCGTTGACCTTCGACGACGGCCCCGACCCGGTCTGGACCCGGGAGGTGCTGCGGGTGCTGGGCACCCACCAGGTCAAGGGCACGTTCTTCGTGCTGGGATCGCAGGTCGCCCGGCACCCCGGGGTGGCCCGGGAACTGACCGACGGCGGTCACCAGCTCGGTGTGCACACCTTCACCCACCCCGATCTCGCCGAGCTGCCGACCTGGCGGCAACGCCTGGAGTACGCCCAGACCCAGCTCGCCGTGGCCGGCGCCACCGGCCTGCGGACCTCGCTGGTCCGGTTCCCGTACTCCTCCCACCCGGGCGCGATCGACAACCGGGACTGGCCGGTGGTCACCACCGCCGGTGACCTGGGCTACCTGACGTTCCTCAACGACACCGACAGTCAGGACTGGTCGCTGCCCGGGGCCGACAGGATCATCGAGAACGCCGCCCCGGACGGCGACGCCGGTGCCGTCACCCTCTGGCACGACGCCGGCGGTGACCGGTCGCAGACCGTCGCCGCCCTCGACCGGTTCATCCCGATGATGAAGGAGCGGGGGTACCGGTTCGTCACCGCGACCGAGGGGTTGAACCTCGCCTTCGCCGCCGCCGGGGTGGACCACCGGGTGGACGCCGCCGTACCCGCCACCGCCGCCGACCGGTGGCGCGGTCGGATGCTGATCTGGGCCGTGCAGGGGGCCGACACCGTGCTGACCGTGTTCGGTGGGCTCTTCGTGGTCGTCGGCCTGCTCACGGTGGGCCGTACCCTGGTGCTGTTCGTGCTGGCCGGGCGGCACGCCCGCCGCCGACGGGCCAAGGGGTGGAGCTGGGGGCCACCGGTCACCGCGCCGGTGTCGGTGATCGTCCCGGCGTACAACGAGAAGGAGGGGATCGCCGCGGCGGTCCGCTCCCTGGCCGGTGGCGACCACCCCGGCGGGATCGAGGTGGTGGTCGTCGACGACGGCTCCACCGACGGCACCGCGGACATCGTCGACGCGCTCGGCCTGCCCAACGTCCGGGTCGTCCGCAAGCCCAACGGCGGTAAGCCCAGCGCCCTGAACACCGGCCTGGCGCTGGCCCGGCACGACCTGATCGTGATGGTCGACGGGGACACCGTGTTCGAGCCCGACGCGGTCCGCCGGCTGGTGCAACCCTTCGCCGATCCCCAGGTGGGCGCGGTGGCCGGCAACGTCAAGGTCGGCAACCGGCGCAGCCTGATCGCCAAGTGGCAGCACATCGAGTACGTCATCGGGTTCAACCTGGACCGGCGGCTCTACGAGACCCTGCGCTGCATGTCCACGGTGCCGGGTGCGATCGGCGGGTTCCGGCGGGAGGCGCTGCGTTATGCCGGGGGGATGACCGACGACACCCTGGCCGAGGACACCGACATCACCATCGCCCTGGGCCGGGCCGGCTGGAAGGTGGTCTACGAGGAGACCGCCCGCGCCTGGACGGAGGCACCGGCGACCATCGGCCAACTCTGGAAGCAGCGCTACCGGTGGAGCTACGGCACCATGCAGGCGATGTGGAAGCACCGTCGCTCGGTGTGGGACCGGGGGGCGTCGGGTCGGTTCACCCGCCGGTGCCTGTTCTTCCTCAGCCTCTTCGGGGTGCTGCTGCCGCTGCTCGCGCCGGTGATCGACCTGTTGGCCCTGTACGGCCTGTTCTTCCTCGACCGCAAGGCCACGGCGGTGGCCTGGCTGGTGATGCTCGGGGTGCAGACCGCCACCGCCGTGGTGGCGTTCCGGCTGGACCGGGAGAAGCTGGGGGTGCTGTGGGTGCTGCCCCTCCAACAGTTCGTCTACCGGCAGCTGATGTACCTGGTGATGGTCCAGGCGGTGGTCACCGCGGTGACCGGCGGCCGGCTGGGTTGGCAGAAGCTGCGCCGCACCGGCCTGGGGCCCGCCGTCCGCAACGGCGGCTGACCACCACCGGGGTCAGTCCTCGTCGAGGTCGTCGAGGCGGGCCAGCCAGGTGGCGAAGCGTTCGATCGGCGTCTCGAACTCGGGATTGAGGTCGACGAAGTCGCGCAGCCGCTCCCCGAGCCACTCCAGGGTCACCTGCTCGTCGCCCCGCCGCTGCACCAGCTCCTCGATGCCACGATCGGTGAAGTACACCGGGCTCCTCGTTCCTTGCTGACGGGCCCGGCCCGCCCCCTGACAGGGGCGGGCCGGATGGGTCGGGATGGTCGGGTCAGGGGCGGGGGAGAGCGGCGTCGATCAGCCCGGTCTGCTCCACCTCGTGCATCTTGGCCGAGCCGACCGCCGGTGCGGCGGCGGCGGGGCGGGAGATGCGGCGCAGCCGGACGTCGGCCAGGTGCTCCAGCAGGTTGAGCGCGACGAAGCTCCACGCCCCCTGGTTGGCCGGCTCCTCCTGCACCCAGGCGAAGTCCTCCGCGTTCGGGTACGCCGCGAGCGCGTCGCGGATCTCCTGGACCGGCAGCGGGTAGAGCTGCTCGATCCGGGTGATCGCGGTGTCGGTGACGCCCCGCTCGGCGCGGGCGGAGAACAGGTCGTAGTAGACCTTGCCCGAGCAGAGCAGCACCCGCTTGACCTGCTCCGGCGCAGGCGCGGCGGTGTCGGCCAGCACCGGGGCGAAGGTGCCGGTGGTGAAGTCCTCCACCGGGCTGACGCAGAGCTTGTGCCGCAGCAGCGACTTGGGCGTGAACACCACCAGCGGCTTGCGCTTGGGCGACAGCGCCTGCCGACGCAGCAGGTGGAAGTAGTTCGCCGGGGTGGTCGGGATGGCCACCCGCATGTTGTCCTCGGCGCACATCTGGAGGAACCGCTCCGGACGCCCGGAGGTGTGGTCCGGGCCCTGCCCCTCGTGGCCGTGCGGCAGCAGCAGGGTGACCGCGGAGCGCTGGCCCCACTTCACCTCGCCGGAGGAGATGAACTCGTCGATCACCGACTGGGCGCCGTTGACGAAGTCACCGAACTGCGCCTCCCAGGCGACCAGCGCGTTGACGTTCTCCACCGAGTAGCCGTACTCGAAGCCCATCGCGGCGTACTCGCTCAGCAGGGAGTCGTGCACGAAGAACCGGGACCGCTCGCCGTCGGCGGTGAGCGTCTTGAGCGGCAGGTAGTCGTCGCCGGTCTTCGCGTCGACGATCGAGGCGTGCCGCTGGACGAAGGTGCCCCGACGGGAGTCCTGCCCGGCGAGCCGGACGGTGACCCCGTCGTGCAGCAGCGAGCCGAACGCGATGATCTCGCCGTACCCCCAGTCGATGTTGCCCTCGGCGGACATCCGGGCCCGCCGGTCGAGCAACTGCTGGATGCGCTTGTGCGGGGTGAAGCCCTCCGGCAGGTTGACATGCGCCTCGCCGATGGCCTTGACCACGGCGGCGTCGGTGGCGGTCGCCACCTGCGGCTCCTGCTCGTCCTCCCGGCGCGGCCGACCGGCCTGGCGGGGGGTGGTGGCGGCGTCGCGGGTGGCCTTGAAGACCCGCTCCAGCTGCGACTGGTAGTCGCGCAGCAACTCCTCGGCGTCCTCGACGGTGATGTCGCCCCGGCCGATCAGCTCCTCGGTGTAGAGCTTGCGGACCGAGCGCTTCGAGTCGATGATCTTGTACATCTGCGGGTTGGACATCGACGGGTCGTCGCCCTCGTTGTGTCCACGCCGGCGGTAGCAGACCATGTCGATCACGACGTCCTTGTTGAACGCCTGCCGGTACTCGAAGGCCAGCCGGGCGACCCGGACCACCGTCTCCGGGTCGTCGCCGTTGACGTGGAAGATCGGCGCCTGGATCATCCGGGCCACGTCGGTGCTGTAGAGGCTGGACCGGCTGTACTCCGGGGCGGTGGTGAAACCGACCTGGTTGTTGACCACCACGTGCACGGTGCCGCCGGTGCGGTAACCGCGCAGCTGGGACAGGTTGAGCGTCTCGGCGACCACGCCCTGCCCGGCGAAGGCGGCGTCACCGTGCACCGCCAGCGGCAGCACGGTGTAGCCCTCCAGCTTGAGGTCGATCCGGTCCTGCTTGGCCCGGACGATGCCCTCCAGCACCGGGTCCACCGCCTCCAGGTGCGACGGGTTCGCCACCAGGGAGACCTTGACCGAGTGGTCGCCGCCCGGGGTGGTGAACTTGCCGTTCTGCCCCAGGTGGTATTTCACGTCGCCGGAGCCCTGGGTGGAGCGCGGGTCCAGGTGACCCTCGAACTCCGAGAAGATCTTCTCGTACGGCTTGCCGACGATGTTGGCGAGCACGTTGAGCCGGCCCCGGTGGGCCATGCCGATCACGACCTCGTCCAGCCCGTCCTCGGCGGACGCCTCCAGCACCTCGCCGAGCAGGGGGATCAGCGACTCGCCGCCCTCCAGCGAGAACCGCTTCTGGCCGACGTACTTGGTCTGCAGGAAGGTCTCGAACGCCTCGGCGGCGTTGAGCCGGTTGAGCACGTGCTTCTGCTCGTCGGCGGCCGGCTTCTCGTAGCGCCGCTCGATCCGCTCCTGGATCCAGCGCCGCTCCTCCGGGTCCTGGATGTGCATGTACTCGATGCCGAGCCGACGGCAGTACGAGTCGCGCAGCACCCCGAGGATCTCGCGCAGCTTCATCCGCTGCTTGCCGGCGAAGCCGTTGACCGGGAAGGTCCGGTCCAGGTCCCACAGGGTCAGCCCGTGCTGGAGGACGTCCAGGTCGGGGTGCTTGCGGATGGTGAATTCCAGCGGGTCGGTGTCGGCCATCAGGTGGCCCCGCACCCGGTAGGCGTGGATCAGCTCGTGCACCCGCGCGGTCTTGTTGATCTGGCCTTCGGAGTCGACGGCCACGTCCCGCATCCAGCGCACCGGCTCGTACGGGATGCGCAGCGAGGTGAAGACCTCGTCGTAGAAGCCGTGCTCGCCGAGCAGCAGCTCGTGCATCACCTTGAGGAACTCGCCGGACTGCGCGCCCTGGATGATCCGGTGGTCGTACGTGCTGGTCAGCGTGATGATCTTGCTGACCGCAAGCTCGGCCAGGGTCGCCTCGCTCATCCCCTGGTACGGCGCCGGGTACTCCATCGCGCCGACCCCGATGATCGCGCTCTGCCCCTGCATCAGCCGAGGGATCGAGTGGACCGTGCCGATTCCGCCCGGGTTGGTCAGCGAGATCGTCGTACCGCCGTGGTCCTCCATGGTCAGCTCGTTGCGGCGGGCCCGCCGGACCACGTCCTCGTACGCCTGCCAGAACTGCCGGAAGTCCATCTGCTCGCAGCCCTTGATGGACGGCACCACCAGGTTGCGGGAGCCGTCGGGCTTGGTCAGGTCGATGGCGATACCTAGGTTGACGTGCTCCGGGCGGACCATCGCCGGCTTGCCGTCGACCTCGGCGAAGGAGTTGTTCAGCTCCGGGTGCTCGACCACGGCGCGGACCAGCGCGTACCCGATCAGGTGGGTGAAGCTGACCTTGCCACCACGCCCCCGGGCGAGGTGGTTGTTGATCACGATGCGGTTGTCCACCAGCAGCTTGGCCGGCACCGCGCGCACGCTGGTGGCGGTCGGCACGGACAGCGAGGCGTCCATGTTCTGCACGATCCGGGCGGCCACCCCGCGCAGCGGCGTGGTGCCCGCGCCGCTGGCCGTCGGCGCCTTCGCCGCCGGCTTGGCCGGGGCGGCCTTGTCGGTCGCCGCCGGCTTGGTGGCGGGCTTCGGAGCGGTGGCCGGCTTCGCGGTGGCGGTCGGCTTGGCGTCGGCCGTCGGGGCCTTCGCGGGCGTCGGCGTCTTCGCGGCCGGGGCGGCCTTCGCGGCGGCGGCCGGTTCCCGCGGCGCGGCCGGTTCCGGTGTCGCGGCCTTGCCGTCGGCCGGGCGCGGGGTCGCGGCACCCGGGGCGGGTCGATAGTCGGTGAAGAAGTCGTGCCAGGCCGAGTCGACGCTTGATGGGTCGGCGAGGTAGCGCTGGTACATCTCCTCGACGATCCACTCGTTCGGGCCGAAACCCGCCAGTGGGTTCTCCTGCGAAGTCTGCTGGGTCGACACGGCCGGTAATCGCCTCTTTCACGCGGGTTTGTGTGTCACGCGGTGTCCGCCGTCGTTCGGAAGTGTGGAGGGACGGGAGACGGCTTCCAGGCTACGCCGTGAGAATACGATAGGCATTTCCACCTCGGATGGGTGGCCTGTTTCACAGAACATGCAGTTAGTCAATCAGCTCTTCGTGTTCCATCGGCTCCGGAGCGGAGCGGTCGGGGCGACGGCACCCCTCCGAGAGCCGGAACGGCCCGGCGCGACAGTCGTCGCGCCGGGCCGGGCCCGCCGGAGAGCGGTCGGTCAGGAGATGTCCCGCCGCCGCATGGTGAGCGTGCCGATCGCGCCGGCCACCACCGCGTACCCGATCAGGACCACCGCGCCCGCCCAGCGGGGCGGGTTGCCCGGGATCTCGGCCCCGCTGACCATCAGCGACGACGCCAGCGACGGCACCAGCACCTGCAGGTCGTTGATCCAGTCGCCCCACCGGGCGGCCAGGATGCTGATCGCGATGGCCGCGCCGACCGCACCGCCCAGGTAGAGCAGGATGCCGGTGACCGTGGCGCCGATCTGGCTGCGGATCAGCACCCCGATCCCGACCCCGAGCACCGACCAGAGCAGGTACGCCAGGCCGTTGAGCGCGGTGGCCCGCCAGACCGCGCCGCTGCCGAGCTGGGAGCCCAGGTCGACGCTGCTCATCACCAGTGCCCCGAGGATCAGGTTGAACACGGTGGTGACCAGCCAGAACAGCACGGCCAGAATGGCCGCGGCGGCCAGCTTGGCCAGCATCACCGCCGTCCGGTGCGGCACGGTGAGGAAGGTGGTGGTGACCGTCTGGTGGAAGAACTCGCTGGTCACCACGATGATGCCGAGCAGCATCACGATCATCAGCCCGAAGAACTGCCCGTTGGTGTAGACGTTGGCGGCCAGGCTGTCCACCGACTGCACGGCCTGGATCTGGTCGGCCTGGTCGGCCGGCACGTCGCCGAAGTTGTTGTTGGCCAGCGCGTCGGTCTGCAACCAGTTGATCAGGGCGGTGAGCGCCCACAACGGCAGCGTGATCAGCCCGAAGATCCACCAGGTGCTGGTGGTACGGATCTTCAACAGCTCGGATCGGACCAGGTTCATCGGATGCCCGCCTTCCCGGCCGTCAGCTCCAGGAAGACCCGTTCCAGGTCGGGTCGTTCCGGGGTCAGTTCGTGCAGCTCGACCTTTGCCGCCAGCGCGACCCGGCCGATCGCCGGCGCGTCCACCCCGCTGACCAGCAGCACGCCGTGCTCGTCGGTCTCCACCGTCGCGGACTGCTCGCGCAGCGCCACGGTCAACTCCTCGGCCTGCGGGGTGCGCACCCGCACCCGGCCGCCCTGCGACATCGAGCCGAGCACCTGCTCGACCGGACCCTGCCGGATCAACTTGCCGGCTGCGATGATCACCACGTCGTCGGCGAGCAGCTGCATCTCGGACAGCAGGTGGCTGGAGACCAGCACGGTGCGCCCCTCGTGGGCCAGGCCCTTGAGGAAGCCACGCATCCAGCGGATGCCCTCCGGGTCGAGACCGTTGGCCGGCTCGTCGAGGATCAGCACCCGGGGGTCACCCAGCATCGCGGCGGCGATACCGAGCCGCTGCTTCATGCCCAGCGAGTAACCCTTGAACTTGCGCTTCGCCGCCGGGGTGAGCCCGACCAGGGCCAACGCCTCGTCGGCGCGGCTCTTCGGCAGGCCGGCCGCCGCACAGATCACCCGCAGGTGGTTGATGCCGGTGCGGCCCTTGTGCGCGCTGGAAGCCTCCAGCACCGCGCCCACGTGCCGCAGCGGGTCGGTCAGGTCGGCGTACCGCTGGCCGCCGATGGTCGCCGTGCCACCGGTCGGGGTGACCAGGTTCAGCAGCATCCGCAGGGTGGTCGTCTTACCCGCGCCGTTCGGGCCGAGGAAGCCGGTCACCCGACCGGCCTCGACCGTGAAGGACAGGTTGTCGACCGCCCGTACGTTCTTGTACTGCTTGGTCAGTCCGGACACGACGATCTGGCCGGTGCTGGGGCTCCACTGCCCGTCGGACATCGTTCTCCTCCCGTGCGGCGGCGCGTCGCGCGCCGCATTCTGCGGCGCCGTTGCGGAATGCGCCGCTGACCAGCCTGGCAAGCCTGGTCAAGATATGCCATCAGCCCGGGTCGGTAAGTCGTACTCCGTCTCAGGCAGGAGGCGGTCGTCCTCAGGGACGAGACTCGGGCGGCAACGCCACCCAGGTGGCGCGGGCCCGGCCGAGCAGTCCACCGGCGCTGCCGTAGAGACTGGTGTGCACCACCGCCAGACGCCCCTCCGCGGTGATCACCCTACCGGTGACCACGCACTCCTCACCCGGCTCGGGCAGCGCGTCGAGCGCCACGGCGATCCGGCCCAGCACGTACGGCCGGCCGGGAGCGATCACCGCCCAACCCCCGGGGCAGTCCAGCGCCGCCCAGGCGGTCGGCGCGGTCACCCGCTGCGGCGCCCGCCACGACGCGGCGGTCCGGCCGTCGGGCAGCCGGCCGGGAAAGATCCGCAGCCCGTCCGGGTGGTCCGGGCCGCAGACGTAACAGCCGGGAAAGGGGTGGTCCACCAGACCCGGGTAGCCGGCCGAGGCGGCACGCGCGGTCGCCGGGTCGACCGGGGGGACCGGGGCGGGCAGGTCGCCGGCCGGGCGTACCTCGGCGACCAGGTGCCCGTCGGGGTCGTACACGTCGCCGTCGGTGAGGGTGAGCGGGGTGTCCAGCGGCGGCGGGCGACGCAGCGTCACCTCGACCGGCCGGTCCACGCCGTACGCCCCGGCGAAGACCCCGGCGCTCCAGCCGCCGTTGCCCGAGCCGGGCGGGCCGTTGTACCGGGATTCGATGATCATCGCCGCTCCGCCGCTTCGTCCGTCCGGCCCGGGTGGCCGGGTGCCCGCAGGCAGCCTCGCACGCCCCGCCCGCCCCACGAAACGCGGTGGCGGCCCACCCGTACCCCGCGGCCCGGTGGCCCCTGCCGGCCCGGCGGTCGCGTCCGTCCCGCAGGTCACGGTGGGGGACGGCCCGCCGACCGGCGTTCACCGGATCGACACCCGTCTCCGGGGGGCCGGCAACCCGGGCCCCCTACACAGGTCCCATGGCTGTTCTGCATGCCGCTGGCGCATCCCTGACGACCAGTGGATACACCCTGCTGATCGCCGACGACCCGACCCAGGTCGCGGCAGCGCAACGCCTGCGCCACGAGGTGTTCGCCACCGAACTCGGCGCGACCCTGCGTCCCGGCGTCGCCGGACTGGACGCCGACGACCTCGACGTCCACTGCGACCACCTGATCGTCCGCGAGGAGCGGACCGGCGAGGTGGTCGGCACCTACCGGCTGCTGCCACCGGGCCGCACCGACCGCCGGTACGCCGCCGGCGAGTTCGACCTGACCGCGCTGGACCCCCTGCGTGACCTGCTGGTCGAGACCGGCCGCTCCTGCGTCCACCCGGACCACCGCTCCGGCGCGGTGATCAATCTGATGTGGGCGGGGCTGACCCGCTACCTGCACCTGCGCGGCTCCAACTGGCTGGGCGGCTGCGCCTCCGTACCGGTCGACGACGGCGGTCGGGCCGTCGCCGAGGCGTGGGCGCTGAGCCGGGCCGGTCACCTGGCACCCCCGCCGCTGCGGGTCCGCCCGTTGCGGCCCTGGTTCGCCGAGCCGGCTGCGGTGACGCCGGAGGTCGCCACCGGTGGCCCGGCCGGGCGGGCGGTGGTCCCGCCACTGCTGCGCGGCTACCTGCGGCTCGGCGCGTGGATCGCCGGTGAGCCGGCCTACGATCCGGAGTTCCGCTGCGCCGACTTCTACGTCCTCTTTTCGCTGAACCGGATGAACCCGCGCTACCTGCGGCACTTCCTGGGCGGGGTGGCACAGTGAGCGCCGAGTTGTGGCGGCCGACCGCCGGCTGTGGCCCGGACTGCCTGCCGGGAGCGCGGCGGGCGGAGGTGTCCCTCGGCCGGCGGGCGGCCCGGCTGCTGGGCCTGCTCGGCATGATGCTGGTCGGGGCCGGTCTGGTCGTACTGCTGCCGGTGTTGCCGGTGGCGGAGCGGGCGGCGGTGGTCCGGGGCTGGGCCCGGGGGACCGCCGGGGCGCTCGGGGTGCGGCTGGCGGTCCGCGGGCGGCTGCCCCGACGGCGGGCGTTGCTGGTCGCCAACCACGTCTCCTGGCTGGACATCCTCGCGGTGCTGGCGGTCGCGCCGGCCCGACTGCTGGCCAAGCGGGAGGTGCGGAACTGGCCGGTGCTCGGGCTGCTGGCCCGCGCCGGGGGCGCGCTGTTCGTGGACCGGTCGCGACCCCGGGACCTGCCCCGCACGGTGGGCCGGCTCGCGACCACCCTGCGGGCCGGTCACCCGGTCGCGGTCTTCCCCGAGGGTACGACCTGGTGCGGCGTCGCCCCCTCGGCCGGTTGCCGGCCGCGCCGAGGATTCCGGCCGGCGGCCTTCCAGGCGGCGATCGACGCCGGGGCGCCGGTGGTGCCGCTCCGGATCAGCTACCGCTCTGCTGCCACCGGGGCGACGACCACCACCGCTGCCTTCCTCGGCGACGAGACCCTGTGGCGCTCGGTGTGCCGGGTGCTGGCCGCCCGGGACCTGGTGGTGGACGTCGTGGTGACCGCCGCCCTGCACCCGGCCCCCGGCGCGGACCGCCGGCTGCTGGCCCGGGCCGCCGAGTCGGCCGTGCACCTGCTCCCGCCCCGCCCGGTCGCCGGCCGTCCCACCCTGGCCGCCGTGCCCGTGGTGGCCCCGCCGGGGTCCGCGTCCGCGCCGGCCGCCGGGACGGGCCTCGGCCTGGCCGCCTGACCCGTCTCACCCGAGGGCCGCTTCGACGGCAGGATCCACTCGGGTGGGCCGTTGTTGCGGTGTCCTGGCGGCCGGTTACCGCAACATCGACCCAGATGAGTGGATCACGTCATCGAGGCGGCGATCTGGTGGTGGTGTGCCCGTGGGCGGGACGGCAGGTCCGCCCGTTGTCGGGCGTGGGCAGGACGGCCCGTTCTGGGGGGTGGGTGGTATGACGCTGCGGCATGAATATGACGGACAGGAATACTCGTCCGCCGGAGTGGGGACGCCTCGGCTGACTGTGGGTCAGGTCGCCTGGCAGATACACCAGAGGACCGCTCGGCATCGCGCCGAGGGGTCCTTTGAGCGTTGGTCGGTCAGGACCGCCTGGCGAAATCCACCCGGACCACCCGCCGACCGGGATGACCGAACCCCCGGCCGGCGTGGTCGCCAGCCTGATCCACTCAGCGGGGCCGATGTTGCGCTATCCCGGGTGACTGGTTACCGCAAGATCGGCCCAAGTGAGTGGATCAAGGTGGGGCGAGGCGTTGGGCGAGTGGATCACGACGCCGGCGCGCGGGTCGGCTCCACGACTCGCGACAGTCTTGTTCTATCGCGATGTATCGCGTTACGCTTCCTCCGTGAAGTGGCACGGCTGCCGGCCGTGACCCACCGGAGGGAGACGTCATGACCACCTGGACGGTCGACAGACCGCAACAACTCACCATCGAGGGGCCGGTCACCCGGCTCGACGTCCGGCTGATCACCGGGCGGCTCAACGTGGTCGGCACCGACGGCCCGGTCCGGGTCGACGTCACCCGGATCAGCAGCCGGCCGGTCATCGTCGAACACCACGACGGCGTGCTCCGGGTCCGGCACGAGCGCCAACCGCGCTGGCCCGGGTTCCTGTGGTGGCTCGGGCAGCTCGGTCGCCGGTTCCGCGCCGAGGTGTCCATCGCCGTCCCGGCTGACGTCCTGGCCAACCTGCACCTGGTCAGCGGGTCGCTGGTCGCCTCCGGGCTGGTCAACGACACCACCGTCAACGTCACCTCCGGGCAGATCACCCTGATGGGCCTGGCCGGGCGCACCAACGCGCGGATCGTCTCCGGCCCCGTCGAGGCGCTCGGCGTCACCGGCGACCTCGCCCTGGACACGGTCTCCGGCGAGGTGACCCTCGCCGAGAGCGCGGCCGGCCGGGTGCACGCCAACACCGTCTCCGGGGCGATCACCTGCGACCTGGACAACCCCCGGCGCAGCGAGATCCGACTCACCACCATCTCCGGGCCGATCACCGTCCGGGTCCGCGAGGACAGCGACCTCTCCGTCCACCTGCACACCACCTCCGGCCGGATCACCAGCGCTTTCCCCCAGGTCGACGGCGGCGTCGGTGTCGGCCCGGTCAAGGACAGCCGCGGGGTGCTCGGCGCGGGCGAGGGTAAGCTCTGGGCGTCCGCGACGTCCGGCAGCATCGCGCTGCTCGCCCGGCCGGTGGACGCCGACCAGGAGGAGCTGCCGTGACCGCCGTGTTCAGTCACGGGCGGCTGCGGCTCTATCTGCTCCGGCTGCTCGACGACGGGCCCAAGCACGGCTACGAGCTGATCCGACTGCTGGAGGAGCGTTTCCTCGGCCTGTACGCGCCCAGCGCCGGCACCATCTATCCCCGGCTGCAACGGCTGGAGGCCGACGGTCTGGTCACCCACACCGCCGCCGGTGGCCGCAAGGTCTACGAGATCACCGAGGCCGGCCGGGCCGAGCTGCGCCAGCGGGCCGACGAGGTGACCACCCTGGAATCCGACATCACCGCCTCGGTGGAGGATCTGTCCGCGCTGGCCGGGGAGATCCAGACCGAGGTACGCGGCTCGGTGCGCGACCTCAAGCGCGAACTGCGCGAGGCCACCCGGCAGACCCGGCAGACCCGCTGGGACCGGCCGGCACCCGCCCCGACGCCCCGCCCGGCGGCCCCCGCTCCGGGCGGGTCCCCTCTGCTGGCCGAGTTCGACCAGCGGCTGGCCGAGTTCACCGTCGAGGTCGGCGCGTTGGTCCGGGCCGGGCGGCTCAGCGACGTTCAGCTGCGTACCGCGATCCGGGTCCTCGACGGCGCGCTGGACGGGCTGCGCCGGCTGCTGCGCTGACAGCCGCACCCGGCTTCACAGGGATTTTGCAGGAACCATCCAGCGCTGGCGCAGCGACATCACGGATGATGGCCAGCATGGCCGCTACCCAGACTGAGGCGCGACTGCTCGTCGTCGAGGACGACCCCAACATCCTCGAACTGCTCTCCGCCAGCCTCCGCTTCGCGGGGTTCGACGTGGCGACCGCCACCAGCGGCAGCGCGGCCCTGCACGCGGCCAAGGACCACCGCCCCGATCTGGTCGTGCTCGACGTGATGCTGCCCGACCTGGACGGCTTCGAGGTCATCCGGATGCTCCGCGAGGGCGGCACGCGTACCCCGGTGGTGTTCCTGACCGCCCGGGACGCCACCGACGACAAGATCCGTGGGCTCACCCTGGGCGGCGACGACTACGTCACCAAGCCGTTCAGCCTGGAGGAGTTGACCGCCCGCATCCGGGCGGTGCTGCGACGCACCGCGACCGGCGAGCAGGCCCCGTCCCGGCTCACCTTCGCCGATCTGGAGCTGGACGAGGAGACCCACGAGGTGCACCGCGCCGGCCAGCGGGTGCAGCTCTCGCCGACCGAGTTCAAGCTGCTGCGTTACCTGATGCTCAACGCCAACCGGGTGCTGTCCAAGGCGCAGATCCTCGACCACGTCTGGAACTACGACTTCCGGGGCGACGACAACATCGTCGAGTCCTACATCTCCTACCTGCGCCGCAAGGTGGACAACACCCAGCCCCGTCTGATCCACACCCTGCGCGGCGTGGGCTACGTCCTGCGCAAGCCGGCGGCGTGAGCCCGCTCGACGAGGCGAAAGGGCGGATCCGAAGCATCCCGCTGCGGGTCAAGCTGGTTGCGGCGGTCCTCACCCTGGTCGCCGTCGCCCTCGTGGTGATCAGTTCGCTGACCACCTATTTCCTGCGCGAGTACCTGATCGGGCAGGTCGACGGCGAGTTGCAGTCGGCCAGCGTCCAGGTCGGCCGGGTGCTGCCGGACCTGGAGAGCGGACGGGCCAAGGCCGCCCTGCCCACCGACTACGTCGTCGCGCTCGCCGGGGAGGACTCCACCCGTTTCATCGGGTACGACCGGGCGCTCGAACCGGACGACCTTCCCCCGGTCCCGGCGGACCTGCCCGGTTTCCGGGCCGAGGAGGGCGAGCCGTTCACGGTCCGCTCCCAGGACGGCCGGGAACGGTGGCGGATGCTCTATCGGGAACTGTCCGACGGTCGGGTGCTCGCCGTCGGGCAGCACCTCACCGACGTCGACCTGGCCGTCAAGCGGTTGATCTGGATAGACATGCTGGTCGGCGGGGCGGTGCTGATCCTGCTCGCCTCGGTCGGCGCGGCCATCGTGCGGACCAGCCTGAAACCACTGATGGAGATCGAACGCACCGCCGCCGCGATCGCCGGCGGCGACCTGACCCGCCGGGTGCCCGACCCGGAGGACGGGCAGGAGTGCGCCACCTCCGAGTTGGGCCGGCTCTCCCGGGCGTTGAACGCGATGCTGGCCCAGATCGAGACCGCCTTCACCGCCCGCGCGGCGTCGGAGATGGCCGCCCGTACGGCGGAGGCCGGCGCCCGGGACGCGGCGCACGCCGCCCTGGAGTCCGAGGCCCGCGCCCGACGGTCGGAGGAGCGGATGCGGCAGTTCGTCGCGGACGCCTCCCACGAGCTACGCACCCCGTTGACCACCATCCGGGGCTTCGCCGAACTGTACCGGCAGGGTGCCGCCCGTGCCCCGGAGCAGACCGCCGACCTGCTGCGTCGCATCGAGGACGAAGCGGCCCGGATGGGCCTGCTGGTGGAGGACCTGCTGCTGCTCGCCCGGCTGGACCGGGAGCGCCCGCTGTCGCTGGCCCCCGTGGAGCTGCCGGTGCTCGCCTCCGAGGCGGTCGAGGCGGCCCGGGTGGTCGCTCCGGAACGGCGCATCGAACTGGAGATCGCGCCGGGCTCCGGCCCGCTGGTGGTGCACGCCGACGACGCCCGGCTGCGGCAGGTGATCGGCAACCTGATGACCAACGCGTTGACCCACACCCCGGCAGAGGCGTCGGTGACCCTGCGGCTGCGCTCCGAGGCCGGGAACCTGGCCGTGGTGGAGGTCGCCGACAGCGGGCCGGGACTCGCGCCGGAGCAGGCCGAGCGGGTCTTCGAGCGCTTCTACCGGGCCGATGCGGCCCGGACCCGCCGGGCCAGCGGGATCACCAGCACCGGGCTGGGACTGGCCATCGTCGCCGCGCTGGTCACCGCGCACCAGGGCACGGTGGAGGTGGACGAGACGCCCGGCGGTGGGGCGACCTTCCGGGTCCGGCTGCCGCTGCTGCCCGAGTCCGACGGCGACGGCGAGTGATCCACCACCGGCCCCGGAGTGACTTTCAGAAAACTTCCAGGGGGGTTCCAGGCTGGTGACAGTGGCACGGGGAAAACTAGGGGCATGACCGAGTTCGAGACCGACCCGCAGCGTCGGCCGGCTGCCACCGACGCCGAGCCGTCGCACCCCTCCGCCGAGCCGTCCCGCGTCGAGCGCGGCGAGTCCGACACCACCGCCTCTCCGGGCGACCCCGCCGGCACCGCGGGGGCGCCGGCCGGCGCGTCCCACCCCGGATCGTCGTACGCGTCGCCGTCGTCGTCGTACGCACCGCCGTCCTCGTCGTACGCCCCGCCCTCTGCCAGCCCGTACCCGCAGTCGCCGTACCAGGCCGGCGCGGCCTCCGGAGACCAGGGCTACCGGCCCGGGTATCCGGCGTCCACCGGCTATCCGGGTCACCCGCAGGCGGGCCAGTACCCGTCGGCCGGTTACCAGCAGCCCGGCCAGCAGCAGTCCGGTTGGGCCGGCGGTCACCCCGGCCAGCACCGCCCCGGCACCCCGGGCCAGCCCGGCGCGGGTGCCCAGCCCGCGGGCTACCCCGGTCAGCCCGGCTCCGCCGTCGGCGGTCAGCCCGGCTCCGCCGTCGGCGGTCAGCCCGGCTCCGCCGTCGGCGGTCAGCCCGGTGGTGCGGGTTACCCCGGCCAGCACGGCACGGCCCTCGCGGGACAGTCGTCCGGTGGTTATCCGGGGCAGTCGTCCGCCGGCTACCCGGGGTCGGCCGGCCCCGGTGGTCCGGGCGGGCCGCAGCAGCCCGGCCAGCCGGTCCCGCCGTGGGCGTCCGGCCCGGCGCCGCAGGCCGGCAAGGTGGCCAAGTTCGTCGGCGCGGGGGTGGCGGTCTTCGCCCTGATGCTCGGCTCCGGCGTGGCCGGCGGGGCGCTCGCCCTGGCGGTCGACGGCGACCGGGGCGGCATCACCCGCAACTACTCGGCCGCGCCGGTGATCAACAGCGCCGACCTGCCGAAGATCGCGGCGTCGGTGCAGGACAGCGTGGTCTCGATCATGACCGACAACGGCGAGGGGTCGGGCGTGATCCTCAGCGCCGACGGCTTCGTGCTGACCAACAACCACGTGGTCGCGTCCGCCTCCGGCGACACCGTCCGGGTGGTCTTCGCCAACGGCAAGTCCGCCCCGGCCAAGATCGTCGGAACCGACCCGAAGACCGATCTCGCGGTGGTCCAGACCAGCGGTCTCGACAACCTCAAGGCGGCGAAGTTCGGCGACAGCGACGCCATGCAGGTGGGCGACCAGGTGCTCGCCCTGGGCAGCCCGCTCGGTCTGCAGGGTTCGGTGACGGCCGGCATCCTCAGCGCCCGGGACCGCACCATCCAGGCCGGCAGTGGCAACAGCCCGCAGCAGGCCCCGCAGGGTGGCGCCAGTTCGATCTCCGGCCTGCTCCAGACCGACGCCCCGATCAACCCGGGCAACTCCGGTGGCGCGCTGGTCAACACCCGCGGTGAGGTGATCGGCATCAACACCGCCATCGCCACCGCCGGGCAGGGCAGCACCGGCAACATCGGGGTCGGCTTCGCCATCCCGAGCAACAAGGCCAAGAACGTCGCCGAGAAGCTCCAGCGGGGCGAGAAGATCAGCCACCCGTCCCTCGGCGTCAGCGTCAACGCGGCCGAGGACGGCGGTGCCCTGGTGGCCGCCGTCACCGGGGGCAGCGCCGCCGAGAAGGCCGGCATCCAGCGGGGCGACGTGATCACCAAGTTCGGGGACAAGGCGATCAACGACTCCAACGACCTGGTCGGCGCGGTGCAGGCCGGCAAGGTCGGTGACCGGGTCCAGGTGACCTACAAGCGAAATGGTGTCGAGGCGACGGCAACCGTGACGCTCGCCGAGACGTCATAGTTCTCAGACCTACCTCCTCCGGGCGGCGGGCGGTGGAGCCAAGGGGGTTGGCTCCGCCGCCCGCCGCCGTACGCACCCCGGACGGGCCCACCCGACCGGGGTGCGTTTGACCGTCCGGCCAGCGGGAAACCGCCACCGATCCCGGGTCGGGACGAGGTTCCGTATCGGGACAACGGGGGAGGATTCGTGGCAGTGACCCACCGCTCGTCGGAACGCTCACCGTCCGGGCCGCCACTGCGGATCGCGATGCTCGTTCCGCCCTGGCTGTCGGTGCCGCCGCCCGGCTACGGCGGGCTGGAGCAGGTGGTGCACGGGCTGGTGGACACGCTGGCCGGGCACGGCCACGAGGTGACGCTCTTCGGCGCGGGCCGGCAGCACGGCACCGCCGCCGACTTCGTCTCCACCATCGACGAGGTGCAGTACGACCGGCTCGGTGAGTCGCTGCCGGAGCTGGCCCATCTGGCGCGGGCCAACCAGTTGATCTCCGCTGCCGACTTCGACGTGATCCACGACCACACCACGATCGGGCCGCTGGTCGCCGGCCGGCGTGCGGTGCCCACCGTGGCCACCGTGCACGGCAACCCGGTCGGCGAGTACGGCGCGGTGCTCAGCGACACCGACCACGGGGTGGGCCTGGTGGCGATCTCCCACGCCCAACGGCGGGCCAACCCCGGACTGCCCTGGGTGGGTACGGTGCACAACGCCCTCAACAGCCGGGACGTGCCGGCCAAGCGGGGACCCGGGCGGGGCCCGGTGCTCTGGCTGGCCCGGTTCAGCCCGGACAAGGGCCCCGACACGGCGATCCGGGCCTGCCGGGCGGCCGGCCTGCCGCTCACCCTGGCCGGCAAGTGCAACGAGCCCGCCGAGCACCACTACTTCGCCGAGGTGGTCCAGCCGATGCTGGGCGACGACGTCAACGTGATCATGAATGCCGACCGGGAGGCGACCCTGCGGTTGCTGGTCGACGCCCGCTGTCTGATCATGCCGATCCAGTGGGAGGAGCCGTTCGGCATGGTGATGGTGGAGGCCATGGCGACCGGCACACCGGTGGTGGCGCTGCGCCGGGGCGCGGTGCCGGAGGTGGTGGTCGACGGGGTGACCGGGCTGGTCCGCGACCGTGCCGAGGAGCTGCCCGCGGCGCTGCGCGAGGTGGTCCGGCTCGACCCGGCGGCCTGCATCACCCACGTGGCCGACAACTTCTCCACCGAGCGGATGGCGCGCGGCTACGAGGCGATCTATCGCGCCGTCGCGCTCGGGGTGGCCCCGCCCGTGCGTCGGCCGGTTCCACTGCACACCCGCTGAACCGTGCGTCGGCCGGTTCCACTGCGCACCCGCTGGACCGGGCGGCGGGTCTGCGCAGCGGGCGGCGGGCCGTGCCGGCTCAGGCCGTCAGGTGGTGGCCGCGGCCAGTTCCCGGGCGGCGGTGTCGAGCTGTCGGCCGTACGCCGTGGTGATGCCGCCCTCGTCGATCCGGCGGGTGACCTTGTCGCGGAGCGCGGCGGCCTGCGCGGGCACGTCGGACTGGCCCTCGGCGGCGGCCCGGGTCAGGTTGGCGAGCACGTTGCGCAGGTCCAGGCCGACGTCCTCGCGGACCTCGCCGGTGCGGACCCCGTCGTCGATCAGCTGGCGCATCCGGTCGGCCGCCTCGGTCAGCCCGCCACCGCCCTGCCCACCGCCCGGGGAGGTGGGGGTGGGCTGTGGGCGGGGCGGTGTGGGCGTCGTGGTGGCCCTCCTGGGGGCCGGTGCCGAGGTGGGGTCCGCCGGCGGCTGGGTGCGCGGCGGCGACGGCTCGGTCGCCGGGGCCTCGGTCTGCCGGGCGGTCGGCGGGGTGTGGGTCCCCGGCTCCAGAAGTGGCGCGAGCAGGAGGACCGCCGCGACGGTGAACACCACCAGGGCGCCCACCGCCACCAGCGGCCGGCGCGACGGCGGCAGCTGCGGCTCGTCGGGTCCGCCGCCTGCGCCGTCACTTCCTGCGCCGCCGTTCGCTGCGGGCCGGTCCGTTGCCGGTCTGCCGCCTGCCGTGCCGTCGCCCGTCGTCGCGCCTCCCGCGGTGCCGACGGCACCGACCCGTCCGGCGCCGGTGCCGTCGCCGGCCGCGCCGCCGGGGACCGCTGCGGTGCCGGACGCCGTGCCGACGCCGGACGCCGTGCCGATGCCGGTCGCCGTGCCGATGCCGGTCGCCGTGCCGACGCCGGACGCCGGGCCGGTCCCGGCGTCCGCCGTGACCCGGCCGGTGGCGGTGGTCCGGGCACCCGTGCCGGTGGCGTCGGCTCCCGCTGTGGCGAGCGCGGGCAGGGTGACCGTCGGGGCGAGCATGGTGGCCGCCTGCGGATCACCCGGCAGCAACTGGTCCCGCAGCGCGGTGGCGACCTGGTGCGCGGTCGGCCGCTCGTGCGGGTCCCGGGCCAGGCAGCGCAGGCAGATGTCCACCACCACCGGGGGCAGCCCCGGTACGCCGTCCAGCGACGGCGGTGTCTCGTCGACGATCGCGTCGGCGAGCTGTTCCCAGGTCTCCGCCGGGTACGGCGGCTGGCCGGTCAACGTCTCGAAGAGCAGCACGCCCAGGGAGTAGACGTCGGTCGACGGCTGGGCCGGCGCCCCGTCCAGCCGTTCCGGGGCCACGTACGCCGGGGTGCCGAAGGTGCCCCCGTCCTCGTCGTCGTCGGGGGTGCCGATCTGGGTGGCGATGCCGAAGTCGAGCACCTTCGCGCCGGTCCGGGTCATCATCACGTTCGCCGGGGTGATGTCCCGGTGCACGATGCCGAGCCGGTGCGCCGCCGCCAGCGCCTCGGCCACCTGGGCGCCCACCTCGACCGCCTCCGGCCAGGGCAGCGGTCCCTCGGACAGCCGGTGTTCCAGCTCCTCGCCGGTGAGCAGCTCCATCACCACGAACGAGGTGATCTCGCCGTCCGGGGCGAGCGCCTCGCCGTAGTCGTGCACCGAGGTCACGTGCGGGTGGACCAGTTGGGCGGCGGAACGGGCCTCCTCGCGGACCATGTCCCGGAAGCGGGCGTCGGCCGCCAGTGACGGCGCGAGCACCTTGATTGCGACGACCCGGTCCAGCACCTCGTCGCGGGCCCGCCAGATCACCGACATCCCGCCGGCCCCGATCCTGTCGAGTAGCCGGTACCTGCGGGCCAGCAACCTACCGGCGTTCAGGGCTGCCATCAGTGTTCGCACCTGCCTGGGGTTCGGGGTGGTGTCAGGTTGCGGGAATGTGTCCCCCCTGTCAACGGTTGTCCATTTGCCCACTCACCCTCCGCAGTGGTGGTTTCGCCCGCCGCCACCGGTGCGGGGTCGCCGCGGTGACCAGCGGCTGCGCCGCAGGCACGGGCGGCGGCGTGCCAGGATGAACGACATGAGTGGCGGTCCGGTGGCGTTCGTGCTCGGCGGCGGGGGAGTGCTCGGCGCGGTCGAGGTGGGCATGCTGCGTGCCCTGTTCCGGGCCCGGATCCGCCCCGACGTCGTGCTCGGCACCTCGATCGGCGCGGTCAACGGCGCACTGGTCGCCGCCGACCCGTCCGAGGCGGTCACCGACCGGCTGGTACGCCTGTGGGCCTCACCGGAGGCGAGCGAGGTGTACGGCGACTCGGTCGCCCGGCAACTGCGCCGGTTCGCCGCCCGTACCCACCTGCACTCGCCCCGGCCGCTGCGCAAGCTGCTGGAGGGGGAGTTGGGGGCACAGACCACCTTCGCCGACCTGAAGGTCCCGTTCCGCTGCTGCGCGGCCAACATCGAGCGGGCCGCCGAACACTGGTTCCACACCGGACCGCTGGTGCCGGCGGTGCTCGCCTCCGCCTCCGTGCCGGGGCTGCTGCCACCGGCGCAGATCGACGGTCAGCACTACATCGACGGCGGGATCGTCAACTCGATCCCGATCGGCGAGGCGGTCGCGGTCGGCGCGACGCAGATCTTCGTCCTCCAGGTGGGGCGGATCGAGCGGGAGTTGACGCCGCCCCGACGGCCCTGGGAGATCGCCCAGGTCGCGTTCGAGATCGCCCGCCGGCACCGGTTCGCCCGGGAGATGGCCGCCCTGCCCGAGGGGGTACGGGTGCACGTGTTGCCGACGGGTGGGTCGGAGCCGCGCGACGACAGCCCCTGGGCGTACCGGGACATGGCGGCGGTGGGGCGGCGGATCAGCCGCGCCTACACCGCCTCCCGGCACTACCTGGCGACCCTGGACCGCTGATGCCGTTACCCCCACGGTGGGTACGCCGGCTGCTGTTCGCGCCCGGGGTGATCCTGCTCGCGGTCACGGTGCTGACCACCGTGCCGGCCTGGGCGCTGCTCGCGCTGGCCGTGTCGCCGTTCGTGCCGGGCCGGCTGCGTCCGTTGCGGCTGCTCTGGATCGGCTGCGTCTATCTGCTGTGGGACGCCGCCGCGCTGATCGCCCTCTTCGTGCTCTGGCTGGCCTCGGGGTTCGGCCGGTGGAAGCGGTCGCCGGCCTTCCAACGGGCGCACTACGTGCTCGCCGGCTGGTTCCTCCGGGCACTGTTCTGGCAGGCCCGGTGGACGCTGCGGCTGAGCATCGACGTGGTCGGCACCGACCCGGACACCGCGCTGCCCGGCCGGCCGGAGCTGGTGCTCTGTCGGCACGCCGGCCCGGGTGACTCGTTCATCCTGATCCACTCCCTGGTCAACTGGTTCCAGCGGGAGCCCCGGATCGTGCTCAAGGAGGCGCTCCAGTGGGACCCGGCGATCGACGTCCTGCTCAACCGCCTGCCCAACCGCTTCATCGCCGCCGGTGACGGCCGGGACTCGGCGGTCCGGCAGATCGGCCACCTCGCCACCGGCCTGGACGACGACGACGCCTTCGTGATCTTCCCGGAGGGTGGCAACTTCACCCCCGGCCGACGCCTGCGGGCCATCGACCGGCTTCGCTCGCTTGGGCTGGAGCGGATGGCGCTGCGCGCCGAGCGGATGCAGCACGTGCTCGCCCCGCAGCCCGGCGGGGTGCTCGCCGCCCTGGAGGCCGCCCCCGAGGCCGGAGTGATCTTCGTGGCGCACACCGGCCTGGACCGGATGCTCACCGTCGCCGACGTCTGGCGGGAACTGCCGATGGACAAACGGATCGTGATGCGGTTCTGGTCGGTGCCCCCGGAGGACGTCCCGACCGGCCGCCAGGAGCGCATCGACTGGCTCTTCGACTGGTGGGACCGGATCGACCGGTGGATCGCCGCCAACCGCGATGACGTGACCACTGCGTGAACGCAGCGTGACGGTCGACCGCTGCGACGCCATTCCCACGTAGGGTGCGCAGGTGGACCAGATCTGCGTGGTGACGACGGTGGTGGACTCGCGGTCCGTCGCGGACCTGATGGCGGCCGCCGCGGTGGCCGGACGGCTGGCGGCCTGCGCCCAGGTCGGCGGCCAGGTCGACAGCACCTACTGGTGGCGGGCCGGGGTGGAGACCAGCACCGAGTGGTCGGTGCAGTTCAAGACCGCGCCGGACCGGGCGACGGCGCTGGTCGGCCAGATCCGGGCCAACCATCCCTACGAGATACCGGAGATCCTGGTCACCCTGGTGGACAGCGGCGACCCGGCGTACGCGATCTGGGTGCACGAGACCACCCGTACCTAGGTACGGGCACTCTGGCCAGGGGTTGCCGCCCACCGGCAGGATGGCCGGGTGGAGAACACCGGTTACCCCTGCCCCCGCTGCGGTGCGCCCGCCGAGCTGACCCGCGGGTGCGTCGGTTGCGGGCTCGGGCCGTACCCGCCCGCCGCGCAGGTGGTCCGGCTGGACCGGGAGATCGTCTCGCTCGGCCGGGAGGTGGAGCGGGCCCGGGAGGCGTACCAGGGGCTCGGCACCCGACTGCTCGCGGCGCAGCGCCAGCGGGCGGAACTGGCGGCCCGGATCCGCCGCGAGATCCCCGCACCGACCCCGGTCGGTGCGGTGGCCCGCCCGGTCCCACCCGCGGTCCGCCCGGTCGCGCCGGGTGCTCATCCGGTCGCGCCGGCCGGCCGCCCGGTGGTCCCGTCCGCGCGCCCGGCGACGCCGGTGCGCCCCGGCGGCGTCGTCCCGGCCGGCGGGTCCGTGCCGCCGGCCGGGTTCGGCACCGCACCGGCAGCGGAGGGTACGCCGGGCCGCCCGGAGACCTCGACCCGGACGATCCAGTGGCTGCTGTTCGTCCTCGGTGGCCTTCTGCTCGGTACGGCGGCGGTGGTCTTCACGGCGGTCGCCTGGTCGGCGGTGGGGGTGGCCGGCCGGGCGCTGATCCTGGCCGCGTTCACCGCGCTCGCCCTGGCGGTGCCGCTGGTGGCGAAGTGGCGCGGCCTGCGCGGCACCGCCGAGACGTTCGCCGCGGTGGGCCTGCTGCTGGTGGTCCTCGACGGGTACGCCGCCTGGTCGGTGAACCTGCTCGGCACCGCCGACTGGCCGGGCACCCGGTACGCCGCCCTGGTCGCCGGGGTCAGCGCGGCGGTCGCGACCGGTTATGCCCTGCTCAGCCGGCTCACCGTGCCGTGGTTCGCGGCGCTGCTCGTCGTCCAACCGGTGCTGCCGCTGGCGGCGGCGGAGTCCCGGCCCGGTGCCACCGGTGGGACGCTGGTCTTCCTCGGGGTGGCCCTGATCGACCTCGCGGTGGTGGCGGTGCTGCGCCACCGGTCGCCCGCCCCGGTCGCTCCGGCGGCCGCTGCCGCCCCGGCGACCACCGGCCCGACCGGCCCGGTGCCGGCCGGGCCGGAACAGACCCGCCCGGTGCCGGCCGGGCCGAATCCCGCTGCTCCGGTGCCGGCCGGAGCGGTGCCACCCGGGTCGGCTCCGGCCGTTGCGGGTCCGGGGGGAGGGGTGGTGGTGCCCGCCGGGGGGTCGGGCACCACCACCGTCCCGGCGGCCGGCGGGGGGCCGGTCGCCGGGACGGCCGGCGTCACCGCCGTGCTCGCCGGCCGGGTGCTCGGCTGGCTCGGCTTCGGTGCCGCGTCGACGGTCGCCGCGAGCTGCGCGCTGGTGCCGCTGGCCCTGGGCCGGGCCGGTGGGCAGCCCCTGCTCGCCGGCCTGCCGCTGCTGCTCGTCGGTCTGGTCCTGGCCGGTGCGGCCCGGGTCTCGGGTGTCCGGGTGTTCCGCCAGCTCACCGCGGGGCTGCTGGTGCCGCTGCTGGCCACTGCCGCGCTGCGGCCGGTGGCCGAGCTGCGGGCCGGGTTCCTGCTGCTCGCCGCCGGTCTGGTCACGGCCGGCCTGGCCGGTGCCGTCCGGCTGCTGCCGCAGCGGCACCGCACCGGCCCCCGGGTCGGCGCGTTGCTGGTCGCGGCCGGTTCGGCCCAGGTGGCCGTGCTCGCCACCGGAGCCCTCGCGGTGCTCGCGGTGGGCCGGTCACTGCCTGCTTGGCAGGGGGCCGATGCCGGTCCTGATCTCGCCTGGGGCTGGCAACTCCCGCTCGTCGCCCTGCTCACCACCGGGGCCGGCCTGCTGTTGCTGCCGAGGGCGGCCCGTCCGGTGACCGTGCTGCTGGGGGTGGTGGTCACCGCCGCCGCGCTGCCGGCGGTGACGGTCACCCCGTGGCCGGCCACCCTCGCGGTCGACCTGGTCGTCGGGGCCGCGCTGCTGCCGCTCGCGGTGCTGCGGTGCCGTCGCACCTCGACCGTGCTGGTCGGTGCGTCGGGTGCCGCCGTGCTGTTCGGGCACGGGCTGCTGGTGGCGGCGGCGGACCCGGTGGGGATGCTGGCGGCGCTCGGGGTGGTGCTGCTCGTCGGACTGGCGGTGGCGCTGCCCGCCCGCCCGGCGAACGCCGTCGCGGGCCGGGTCGCCGGGGTCGCGCTGTCGGTCGCCCTGCTCACCGTGCCGGCCGGCACGGCGGTCGCGCTGCGGGCCGCCGGGTCGCCGGCCTGGTGGCAGTTGCGGGCCGGGTTCGCCGCCGCCGCGCTGCTGCTGGTTCCGCTCCTCGTGCTGCGTCGCCGCCGCCCCGACCTCGACGGGTACGCCGGCACCGCGCTCGCCGTGGCGCTCGCCGCCGTGGTCACGCCGACTGTCGTACCCGGTGGGGAGTCGTTGGCGCTCTATGCCGCATTGGCGGTCGGGGTGCTGGTGCTGGCCGACCGGCGTACCGCGGCGGTGACGCCCGGCCGGGTGGTCGGCGTCGGGCTGGCCGGCCTGGCCCTGGTCGCCGCCGCTGCGGTGACCCTCGCCGCGCTGGTCGCCCCCTACGGTGGGCCGGTCCGGCCGTGGTCCGGGGTGCCGACGGGGGACGGCCCGGCCGGTGCCCTGGTGGTCGGGGTGGCGCTGCTGGTCCTGGCCCTCACCGCCGCGCTGCTCGGCCACCGGCACACCGGCCGGCGGTCCGGGGCGGCCGTGGGCGCGCTGCCGTTCGGGGCGGCGGCGCTGCCCGTGCTGCTGCTCGCCGGCCCCGCACCCTGGCCGGTGGTGCCGGCGGTGGTCCTGCTCATCGGCAGCGCGGCGCTGCTCACCGCCGCCCTCGCCGGCTCCGGCGGGACCGGGCCGGCCGTGATCGATCCACGCGTGACCGCCCCGCCCGTCGCCGGGCACACCGCCCCGGGCGGGCACACCGTGCCGGCGGCCCCCGCCGCGCCTTCCGGTCCGGCTGCTCCCGGGGCTGGGGCCGCACCGGTCGCCGGTGGGGCGATGCCGGGTCGGACAGGTGGCGGGGCGCTGCTGGTGCCGGTCACCACTCCGATCGGTCTGCTGTGGACCGTCTTCGGTCTGGTCGGGCTGCTCGCCACCCGGGCCGGCACGTTGGCCGGGCTGGCGCTGCTGGTGATCGTGACGGCGGTGATCGGCACGGTCGGCCGGCGGCCCGGGGTACGGCTGCTCGGCTGCCTGACCACGGTCGCGGCGGCCACCTGCTTCGCGCTCACCGCACCCCTGGCCGCCGGCCTGCCGACCCGGACGGCCGGTTTCCCGGTGCTCGTGGTGGCGGTGGCGGTGTTGCTCGGCGCACCCCTGCTGGCCCGGCGCGGCTCACTCACCGTACGGGCGTTGGAGGCTGCCGCGCAGGCGGTGGCGGTGCTCGCCCTGCTGCTCACCGTCGGTGCGATCCGACACGCGGCGGCGATCTGCGTGCTCTGGGGGGCCGCCGCCGCGCTGCGGGTGCTGTACCCGGGTCAGCCGGCCGGCCGGCGGTGGGCCTTCGGGGCGGTGGCCGGTGGCAGTGAACTGCTCGGGGCGTGGCTGCTGCTGATCAGCGGCGAGGTCGTGCTGCTGGAGGCGTACACCCTGCCGGCGGCCGGGCTGACGCTGGTGGCCGGCCTGCTGGCGCTGCGCACCCGGCCCGGGTTGACCAGTTGGCTGGCGCTCGGTCCCGGGCTCGCCGCCGGGCTGCTGCCCAGCCTGGTGTCGGTGCTGGTGGCCCCGGACCCGCAGCCCTGGCGGCGACTGCTGCTGGGCGGTGCCGCGCTGGGCGTGGTGCTGGTCGGGGCGGTCCGGCGCTGGCAGGCGCCGGTGGTGCTCGGTGGTGGCAGCCTCGTCCTGCTCGCGCTGCACGAACTCGTCCGGGGCTGGGACCTGCTGCCCCGCTGGATCTACCTGGCCGTCGGCGGGCTGACGTTGATCACGCTCGCGGCCACCTACGAGCGGCGTCGACGGGACGTGACCCGGCTGCGGGCGGCGGTGGGCCGGATGGGCTGAGCCGTCCACCGGTAGGGTCGTGCCAAGGCAGCGCCTGCCCACCGCCGACCGGCGCGCAGGTGCTGGTCGGGCCGGCGGTGGCGGCCCGGCAGAGCGACGAGATCCTCCGGAGCGCGCGATGAGATTCGAGATCAGCAAGGTGCTGGACGCCATCGAGGGGCGGGTCTGCACCGACCCGTCCCTGGCCCGAGCGGTGCTGGACCTGGCCGAGGTGATCCGCTACCAGGATCTCGACGGTGGCCGTCCGGCCAGCCTGCTGCGGCTCGGCATGGTGATCGACGCCCTCTCCCGCGAGCTGGCCGAGGACAGTGTCCCGGTCTACGCGATCGTGCACCGGGCGCTGCTCTCCGACGCCGACCTCACCTCCAACGAACGGATGGTGGTCCGCCGGTGGGCCGACGACGGACTGGTCGAGGTGCTCGACAACCCGGGTGACCGGATGCTGGAGGTGGCCGACCTGCTCGGCCTGCCGGTGGTCAGCCGGGTCCGCTTCGACGGCTTGCGTGGTCGGTTCCCGTGGCTGGTGGAGCAGCCGGGGCGGGTGGTCGCCCCGGTGCCCGGTGCCGGCGGCCCGGCCTTCGTCGCGCACGTCGGTGGCGGGCACACCCCGGTCGAGGGGGACCGCTCCCCGGTCGGTGGGCAGCTGCTCGCCCGGCAGTGGCGGTGCCCGGAGCCGGGTTGCGCGCTCTTCGGCGGTGGTGGGGGCGGCGGGGCGTTCGCCGACCTGGCCCGGGTGGACCGCGCCCCGGCCGGCCAGCCGCCACCGGCCCTGCGGCAGGGGGTGCCGACCTGCCCCCGGCACGGTGCCCGGCTCTCCGACGCCGGGCCGCGCCCGCGTAGCGAGGTGCTGGCGGTCCGGATCGGTGGCCTGATCCGCCGCCGCTTCGTGCTCACCGAGGACCAGCCGGTGGTGGTCGGCCGGGCGCCCGAGGAGCCCGGCGGCGTGATGCTCGGCCAGTGGCTCAACGACGAGACGCGGCGCTGGATCAGCCGGGCTCACGTCCGGTTCGAGCTGCGGGTCGGCGAGGTGATCGTCACCGACGTGAGCACCAACGGCTCCGGTATCCGGCCGAACGGCTCGATGGCCGAGGCGGAGCGCGTCCCGCTGGCCCCGAACCAGTCCCGGGTGCTCGGCGGCGCGGACATGGTGGAGCTCTACCCCGGGGTGCAGGTCGGCCGGGCCCGGGAACTGCCCACCGGCGCGGCGTTTACCCCGACCTCGGTGATGGCCGAGGCCCCCACCATGGCGATGCGACTGCCCCGCAACTGATCCGGCCACCGCTGCGGGCGTGGCCAGCACGGCGGGCGTCAGGACGACGGTCCCGACGTCCGCCGTCGTGCCTCCGCCCGGCGGTGTTCCGTCGATCCCGGTCCCGTAGGGGTATCACCACCCCGGAATCGGGGTCTGGCAGGATCGCCCCGTGACACCAATGCCGCCAGGATGGTGACGGAGGGGTCGCACACCGCGTGTGGCCCACGACGCCGGAGGCGACATCACATGAGCTCATCGACGTTGGCAGCGTCGACCACCGGGCGGGGCAGCGACTACGCGCGCCTGTCCCGCCGGGTCGCTGAAGCGGGACTGTTGGATCGACGACCCAGCCGGTACACGGTCCGAATCGTAGGAACCCTGGGTGCCTTCCTGGCCGGTTGGGTGCTGGTGGCGGTGGTCGGTGACTCCTGGTGGCAGCTGCCGCTGGCGGTCGCGATGGCGGTGGCCACCACCCAGGTGGCGTTCCTCGGGCACGACGCCGGGCACCGGCAGATGTTCCGCCGACGCGGGCCCAGCGAGGCGGCCGGCCTGATCGCCGGCAATCTCGCCGTGGGGCTCAGCTACGGCTGGTGGGTGGACAAGCACAACCGGCACCACGCCAACCCCAACCACGCCGACGAGGATCCCGACGTCGGCGCGGGCGCGCTGGTCTGGACGCACGAGCAGGTGATGGCGACCCGGGGCCTGGGCCGGTGGATGGCCCGCCGGCAGGCGTGGCTGTTCTTCCCGCTGCTCCTGCTGGAAGGGCTGGCGCTGCACGTGGCGAGCATCCAGGCGATCATCGGCCGGGAGTCCGACGGCAGGTGGCGGGTGCCGATGCGACACCGGGCGATAGAGGCATCGCTGCTCGTGGTGCACGCCGTCGGCTATGTCGGTCTGCTGTTGGCGGTGATGTCGCCGGTGAAGGCGCTGCTCTTCGCCGCCGTACACCAGGGGCTCTGGGGTTTCTACATGGGGTGCGCGTTCGCCCCCAACCACAAGGGCATGCTGATGCCCACCGACGAGGACGACCTCGACTACCTGCGTAAGCAGGTGCTCACGTCGCGCAACGTGTCCGGCAGCTGGTTGGTCGACCTGGCGCTGGGCGGTCTGAACTACCAGATCGAGCACCACCTGTTCCCGAACATGCCCCGGGGCAACCTGCGCCGGGCCCAGCCGCTGGTCAAGGCGTACTGCGCCGAGCAGGGCATCTCGTACACGGAGACCGGGCTGATCGAGTCGTACCGGCAGGGGCTGGCGCATCTGCACGAGGTGGGCCGACCGCTGCGCGCGGGCTGAGAGCGACGCACCGGCGCAAGGGTGCCGGGACCATCGCGGTCCCGGCACCCTGCTCGTGGTACGGGGTCAGCCGGCCAGCACGGCGGCGAGCTGAGCCACCGCGTGGTCGATCTCGTCGGGGGTGATCACCAGCGGCGGGGCCAGCCGGATGGTCGAGCCGTGGGTGTCCTTGGCCAGCACCCCACGGGCCATCAGCCGCTCGCACGCCTGGCGTCCGGTCATCAGCGCCGGGTCGATGTCCACCCCGGCCCACAGGCCGCGCACCCGCACCGCCACCAGACCCTTGCCGAGCAGCCCCTCCAGCCCGGCCCGCAGCCGTTCGCCCAGCTCGGCGGAGCGGCGCTGGAAGTCGCCGGTGGCCAGCAGCCGGACCACCTCGGTGGCGACCGCGCACGCGAGCGGGTTGCCGCCGAAGGTCGAGCCGTGCTGGCCCGGCCGGAGCACCCCGAGCACGTCCGCGTCCGCGGCCACGGCGGAGACCGGCACGATGCCGCCGCCGAGCGCCTTACCCAGCAGGTACAGGTCCGGCACGACGTCCTCGTGCTCGCAGGCGAAGGTACGCCCGGTCCGGCCCAGCCCGGACTGGATCTCGTCGGCGATGAACAGCACGTCGTTCTCGGTGCAGACCCGGCGCACGCCCGGCAGGTAACCCGCCGGCGGCAGCACCACGCCCTGCTCGCCCTGGATCGGCTCCAACAGCACGGCGACGGTGTTCCCGTCGATCGCCGCCTCCAGCGCCGCCAGGTCGCCGTAGGGCACCACGGTGAACCCCGGCGTGTACGGCCCGAAGTCGGCGCGGGCGTCGGAGTCGGTGGAGAAGCTGACGATGGTGGTGGTGCGGCCGTGGAAGTTACCGTCGGCCACGATGATGTTGGCCTGCCCCGGGGCGACCCCCTTGACCTGGTAGCCCCACTTGCGGGCCACCTTGATGCCGGTCTCCACCGCCTCGGCGCCGGTGTTCATCGGCAGCACCAGATCCTTGCCGCAGAGCGCCGCCAGCTCCCGGCAGAAGTCGGCGAACTGGTCGTGGATGAACGCCCGGCTGGTGAGGGTGAGCCGGTCGAGCTGCTCGTGGGCGGCCCGGACCAGGGTGGGGTGCCGGTGGCCGAAGTTCAGCGCCGAGTAGCCGGCCAGGCAGTCGAGGTAGCGACGGCCGTCCACGTCGGTGAGCCAGGCGCCCTCGGCGGAGGAGATCACCACCGGCAGCGGGTGGTAGTTGTGCGCGGTGTACCGCTCCGCGTCCCGGACGGCGGACGGGGTCCGCAACATGTCCTCGATCATTGGCTCGCCTCTCCCTGACGGAGTCGCAACGTGCAGCACTTCGGTCCGCCGCCGGCCTTGCGCAGCTCGGACAGGTCGACACCGATGGTCTGGTAACCCCGGTCGCGCAGTTTGGCGGCCAGCCCGGTGGCCTGCGCGGGCAGCACCACGTGCCGGCCGTCGCTGACCGCGTTGAGGCCGAGCACCTCGGCGTCGGCCATGGTGGCGTGGACCGCGTCCGGGTAGAGCCGGCGCAGCACCGCCCGGCTGCCGGGGGAGAACGCCTCCGGCAGGTACGCCACGGTCCGCTCGTCGAGGACGGTCAGCGCGGTGTCCAGGTGGTAGAAGCGCGGGTCGACCAGCTGCATGGTGAGCACCGGGTGACCGAACACCTCCTGCAACTGGGCGTGCGAGGCGTGCGCGGTGCGGAACCCGGTGCCGGCGAGCAGGTGGTCACCGACCAGCAGGACGTCGCCCTCGCCCTCGTTGACGTGCTTCGGGTCGTACACCTCGAAGCCGGCGGCCTCGAACCAGGCCCGGTAGGCGGGGGCCTCGTCGGCGCGCTGCGGGTCGCGGAACTGCACCGCCATCGCGCGGTCCCCGATGACCGTGCCGCCGTTGGCGGCGAAGACCATGTCCGGCAGGCCGGCGACCGGGTCGATCAGCTCGACGGTGTGGCCGAGGTCGAGGTAGGTGCGGCGCAGTTGCTCCCACTGCCGGATCGCCAGCGCGGTGTCGACCGGTGCGGTCGGGTCCATCCACGGGTTGATGGCGTAGTCGACGGCGAAGTACGTCGGCCGGCACATCAGGAAGCGCTGGCTGGTGGCGTCCATCGTCATTGTCCTGCTCCTGGGGTCGGGCGCGCCCGGCCTCCGTGGCCCACGGGCTGGCGCCGTGGGTCAACGGTATGCGGCCCGGGTGTGCGACAACCACCACCGAGGCTTGCGTACGACAGTGGTTCGTTGCGTGTGGCCCGAGCGCGGCGGCGATCCGTTGCGTGGCAGCGCACAGCGAAGGGGCCGTCACCTCAGCGGAGGTGACGGCCCCTGTGCGCATCGGTGGCGGCGAACCGCTGCCACCGAACGATGGGGTGCCCGGCTGGTGAACCACCAGACTGGTCGGGCGGTGCCGGCGAACCGGCTGGTCCAACGTCGCCGGCGAACCGCCGGCGAGATCAAATGTGCCCGTCAGAACCGGTCCACAAACTGTGAGTCAAGCCACTCCCGGAACCGGGCCACCCAGTCGCCGTCGGTGGTCGGCCAGTCGAACTGGCCGGTGAAGGCGAGCACGCCCAGCACCACCGCGGCCAGGCCGACCAGCACGCCGATCAGCGCGTCCGTCGTGCCGGCCACGTGCCGACGCCGGGTCGCCATCAGGCCCAGCACCGAGAAGACCGCGCCGAGCGCGCCGAGCGCGATGCCGTACCCGGCCAGGGAGCCGGTGAGTACGAACGCCGCGCCCACCACCGAGACGATCAGGCCGAGGGTGGCGAGCAGGCTGGCCCTCGGCTTCGGACCGGCCACCACCGGCGGTTCCGGGCGGGCCTCGTCGGCGGCCACCCGGTCCCGGTCGGCGGGGCGGGTGGCGACGCCGGCGGTGGGCGTCGTCGGGTCGACGGGCGTCCTCCGGTCCCGGTCGGTCGGGCGGTCGGCGTCCACCGGGCGCGGTGCGGTGCGGACCGGGCCGGCGTCGGCGACCCGGATCGGGTCGGTCGGCGTGCGCGGCTCGTCGTCGACGGTCGAGGGCCGGGCGGCAGCGGCGCTCCGCGTGCCGTCGACGGCGCTGCGGGCGGTCGCCGCCCGCGCCAGCGCGCCGCGCTCCGCCGCCCGCCGCTCGGCGTCGGCGTCAGGCCCGGCGTCCACGGTGCGTTCGCCGGTCGGTCGGCCGCCGACCCCGCCCGCGTCGGCGTCGCGCTCGGCGGTGCGTCGCGCCGCGTCGGCGTCGCGCTCGTCGTCGGTGGCCAGCGACCCGCTGCGGTACGTCGCCCGGTCGGCGTCCCGGTCGGTCACCACCGGCTGCCCGTCGCGCGCGTCGACCACCCCGTCACCGTTGCTGTCCTGCGCCGTACGGCGTCGCAGGAGCGAAGGAACGTTCACCACTACACCTCCTTGTCGATGCGTGGAGCCCTCGGAAGGGCCGGTGGCCGCCACGCGGGAACGACCGGTACGTACCCCGCGCGTCGATCGACCACACTCCGATCGGCGGGCCGTGGCACCGGCGTCGGTGGGGCCCGGCCGCCTGACTACCCTTGGCACCCGTGCCAGAGGGACACACCATCCACCGGCTGGCGGCCCGGCACGCCGAGCTGTTCGCCGGCGACAAGGTCACCGCCAGCAGCCCGCAGGGCCGCTTCACCGAGGGCGCCGCCCTGATCTCCGGCACCGTCCTCGACCGCACCGAGGCGTACGGCAAGCATCTGCTGCACCACCACGCCGACGAGCGGACCCTGCACGTCCACCTGGGCCTGTACGGCAGGTTCACCGACGGGGACGGTGAGCCGCCGGTGCCGGTGGGGCAGATCCGGTTACGGCTGGCCAGTGACCGGCACTGGCTCGAACTGCGCGGACCCACCGCCTGTGAACTGCTCACCCCGCCCGAGGTGGCGGCGCTACGCGGCCGGCTCGGCCCGGACCCGCTGCGCGCCGACGCCGACCCCGACCGTGCGTACGCCCGGATCCGGCGCAGTGCCACCCCGCTCGCCGCGCTGCTGCTGGACCAGTCGGTGGTCGCGGGCACCGGCCTGATCTTCGTGACCGAGGCCCTGTTCCGGGCCGGCCTGCGGCCGACGGTGCCCGGCCGGCAGCTCACCCCGGTCGGCTGGGCGGCGCTCTGGGCCGACCTGGTGGCGCTGATGACCCTGGCGGTGGCGCGCGGTCGGATCGACACCGTCCGCGACGGCCACCTGCCCGAGGCGATGGGCCGCCCGGCGCGGGTCGACCGGCACGGCGGCGAGGTGTACGTCTACCGCCGCGACGGTGCCCCGTGCCACGTCTGCGGCAGCCCGGTCAGCCGGGGCGGGCTGGCCGGCCGCAACCTCTACTGGTGCCCCACCTGCCAACCCTGACTCAGTGGCCGTCGACCAGCCAGCGGGCCACCTCGACCTGGGGGGTGAAGACCGTGTCGCCGTCCAGGCTCCAGGCGAGGCAGTGCGCGACCGTCCAGCCGGCCACCCGCTCCCGGTCCAGCCCGAGCGCGCCGCTGATCCGGTCGAGCCGCCGCCGTACCGCCTCGGGGGAGTGCCCCAGCTCGACGCCGCGCACGATCGGCACCACCGCGAACTCCCGCTCGCCCAGCAGTGGCTTCGGGTCGATCACCAGCCACGGTTCGCGGGTCGCCCGCAGCACGTTGCCGGCGTGCAGGTCCTGGTTGACCAGCACCTGCTCGCCCTGACTGTCGATCAACCAGGCGAGCCGGTCGAGGGCCGCGTCGACCAGCCGTCGCTCGTAGGGCCGGCCGGCCCGTTCCCACTTCTCGGGCAGCCGGTGCCGCCAGCCGGTGGCCTCCTCGGCGAGCGGGATGAACGGCCCGGGCGCCCGCCGCCAGAGCCGGGGCAGCAGGTCGGCCACCACGTCCACCGCCTCGTCGCAGGCGAGCTCGTGCAGGGGTGAACCGGGTCGGCACCGCTCCACCAGCAGCGCCCGCCGCTGCGGGTCGTGGGCGAGCAGCCGGACCGCCGCCTCGCCGTCCCAGTGCGCCAACGCGTCGGCCTCGTGCCGGCTGTCCGGGTCCGGGTACTGCAACTTCAGCACCGCCGGGGTGCCGTCGGGCAGGTCGGCCGGCATGGCCAGCGAGGCGAACGCATCCGGGAAGGGTGGGCCGAGCCGCAGCGACCACTGCTGTGCGCACTCGTCCCGCCATCGGGGCAACGCCGCCAGCCACTCCCGCCCGTCCGGCCGCTGCCGCACCCACGACAACCCCGCCGGAAGCTCCACCCGCCCATTGTGGCGATCGTGGAGAGTTCTTGCCGCCCCGGCGACAAGAACTCTCCACAGAGGAGGTGGTGGGTCAGCGACCGAGGGCGTCGACGGCCTTGCGGGCGGCGATCAGCACCGGGTCCCAGACCGGCGCGAACGGCGGCGCGTAGCCCAGGTCGAGGGCGGTCATCTCGTCCACCGTCATCTCGTTCCACAACGCCACGGCCAGCGCGTCGATCCGCTTTGCCGCCTCGGAGCGGCCGACGATCTGTGCGCCGAGCAGCCGCCCGGTGGGTCGCTCGGCGATCAGCTTCACCGTCATCGGCTCGGCCCCCGGGTAGTAGCCGGCCCGGTTCGTCGACTCGGCGATCACCGAGACGAACTCGAACCCGGCCGCCGTGGCGTCCCGCTCCCGCAGCCCGGTACGCCCCACCTCCAGGTCGCAGACCTTCGTCACGGCGGTGCCGATCACCCCGGGGAAGGTGGCGTACCCGCCGCCGATGTTGATCCCGGCGACCCGGCCCTGCTTGTTGGCGTGGGTGCCGAGGGGGATGTGCACCGACATGCCGGTGACCCGGTGCAGGGTCTCCACGCAGTCGCCGGCCGCCCAGACGCCGGGCACCCCGGCCACCCGCATCCGCCGGTCCACCCGTACCCCGCCGGTGGGGCCGAGCGGGAAGCCGGCGGCGGCGGCGAGCGCGGTGTTGGGGCGTACGCCCAGGCCGAGGACCACGACGTCGGCCGGCACCGGGCCGGCCGGGGTGAGCACCGCGGACACCCGGCCGTCGCGCTGCTCGACCCCGCTCACCGTGGTGCCGGTACGGATCTCGACGCCCAGGCCGCGAATAGCCTCGGCGGCCAGGCCGGCCATGTCCTCGTCGACCGTGGCCATCGGCTGCTCGCCCCGCTCGACCAGGGTGACCGCGAGCCCGCGCTGGATCAGCGCCTCGGCCATCTCCACCCCGATGTAGCCGCCGCCGACCACCACGGCGCGGCGGGGGGCGGGGGTGGCGTCCAGCCAGCCGCGCAGTCCCGCCGCGTCGTCCAGCGTCTGGATGCCGAAGATGCCGTCGACGTCACCGGTCGCCCAGTCCGGCAGGTTGGGGACCGAGCCGGTGGCGTACATCAGGGTGTCGAACCGTTCGCGCACCTCGCCGCCGTCGTCGAGCCGGCGGGCGGTGACCTCCCGGCGGTCGAGGTCGATGCCGGTGACCTCGGTACGCAGCCGCACGTCGATGGCGAAGTCGTCGCGGAAGGTGGCCGGGTCGCGGGCGATCAGCGCGTCCCGCTCCTCGACCAGCCCGCTGATCCAGTACGGGATGCCGCACGCCGAGTACGACGTGAAGTGCCCCCGCTCGAACGCCACGATCTCCAGGTCGTCGACGCCCCGGCGGCGACGGGCCTGGGAGGCCGCCGCCATCCCGGCGGCGTCCCCGCCGACCACGATCAGCCGCTCGGTCACGACGCCCAGTCTTCCACGCACCGGCCGTCCACGGGCCGTCCCCCGACACGCCGGCAACCCCCGGACCGGCCACCGCCGGGCCGCCGGGCGGCACGCCGTTCACGCACGGTCCGGTCGTCCACGCGCCGGCCGTCACCTCGGCGGTCAGCCACGGGTCTGCCGGGCCACCTCGGCGACCACGTCCTCCAGCCGGCCCGACCGGGCGAACACGGCCCGCTGCCGGGCCGCCCCGGTGCCGTGCCGACGCAACCCGGCCAGCAGGTCGGTGACCTCGGCCAGGTCGTCGTGCGCCTCCAGCGCCGGGCGGACCCGCTCGACCAGCTGGTCGACCAACTCCCAGGCCGGCCGCAGCTCGCCGGTGGCCAGGTCGACACCGTCGCCCTCCAACCCGTCGTGGGCGGCCCGCCAGTGGGCGGCGACCAGCAGGTGGTGGTCGGTGTTCACCGGCGGGCGGCCGGCGGCCACGTCGGCCATGGCGGTGGCGACCAGCGCCCGGACCAGCCCCGCCACCAGCACTGCGTCGTCCACGGACGGGCAGACGTCACCGATGCGGACCTCCACCGTCGGGTACTTCGCCGACAGCCGGGCGTACCAGTAGAGCATCCCCTCGTCGAGCATCACCCCGCTGGCGATCAACTGCCGGATCAGCCGCTCGTAGTGCGCGTACGACTCCAGGTAGGGGGTGGGGGCCACCGACGGCCAGCGCTCCCACTCGACCGACCGCCAACTCGCGTAGCCGGTGTCGACGCCCTCGGAGTACGGCGAGTTGGTGGTCATCGCGTGCAGCACCGGCAGCCACGGCCGGATGTGGTTGAGCACCCGTACCCCGGTGTCCGGGTCCGGGACACCCACGTGCACGTGCATGCCGTTGTTGCCGGGGCCGGGCACCAGCAGCCGGAACCGTGCGATCATCCGGTCGAAGCGGGGCTTGTCCACCACCGGCGGCACCGGTCCCGCCACCGGGCCGGTGCCGATGGCCAGCACCCGTACGCCGGCCCGCTCGGCGGCGTCGGCCAACGCGCCGCGCAGCACGCCCAGCGAGTGCCGGATCGAGCTCAGCTCCAACCCGGGCGGGCTGCCGATCTCGATCTGGCTGGTCTGGAACTCCCGCTCCACCTGACCGCGCAACTCGGCCGGCACCTGCGCCATGACCAGGTCGATGGCGGGCACCGCAGCGCCGGTGTGCGGATCGACCAGGAGGAACTCCTCCTCCACGCCCACCGTGAGCCGGTCGGGCCCGGTCCGCTCCGGAGCCGTCGCCCCGACCGCCACCCCACTGGTCATCGCCATCACCGTCCGTCCCGTTCCGCCACGGCGGTTTCGCCGCGGTGCTGCCCGGCCCATTACCCAGAGTGTCCGGCCGAGAAAACGCGACACGGCACGCCATCGCGCCGGATGCTTACCATGACCCGGTCCCGCCGACCGGTGCCCTGCCGCACCCCCGCCCCGACCTGGGGTGGGTCGGGGCGGGGACGTGAGGGAGGTCAGGTGACCCCGACGACGGTGCCCCGGGTGGCGCCCCCGACCCCGGCGCGCCGGCCCGGCGACGCCCGGCGGGCCGGCGCGGACTGGCGGCGGCAGGTGCCCCGGATGCTCGCGGCGCTACTGTGGTTCATCGCCGCGATCTGTGCGCTGGCGGCGGTGAGCAGCGCGGCCAACGCCGAGTTCCAGCCGATCCGGACCACGATCGACACGCTGCTGGTGCCCGCGCCGGCCAACCTGGCGTACGCGGTCTTCCTCGGCACCCTCGCTGCGGCGGTGCTGCGCCGCAAGCGGCTGGCGTACTGGGTGCTGGTCGTCTACTTCATCCTCAGCCTGATCGTCGGCGTGTTGACCGGCCTGCTGCTGGTGACCGTCGGCGCGGACCGGCTCACCGACGACACTGGCCGGCGGCTGTTCACCCTGGTCGAGACCGTGGGCGTCTGGGTGGGGATCGGGTTCGCCGCCGCCGCCCTGGCCCTGCTGCTGGCCGCCCGGCGGGAGTTCTACGCCCGGGTGCGCAGCGGCAGCACCCGCCGCGCCCTCGGGGTGTTCTTCGGCCTCGCCGCGGCGGCCGTCGGGCTGGGCTACCTGCTGCTCACCGCCGTACCCGGCAGCCTGCGCAGCTGGCTGGACCGGGTCGGGTACGCCATCGAGAAGGTCTTCGGTGGGGCGATCACCCTGGACGTCACCCGGCACGGCCAGGCCCCCGGCTGGGTCAACCTGCTGCTCGGCGGGATGGGTGCGGTCGCCTTCCTGGCCGGCCTGTTCACCCTGCTGCGCTCGCAGCGCGCCGCCGCCGTGCTGCACCCCGACGAGGAGCAGCGGATCCGGGAGTTGCTGGCCCGCTACGGCGACCGGGACTCGCTCGGCTATTTCGCCACCCGGCGGGACAAGGCGGCGATCTTCTCGGCCAGCGGCAAGGCGGCGCTGACCTACCGGGTGGTCAACGGGGTGAGTCTGGCCAGCGGCGACCCGGTCGGCGATCCGGAGGCGTGGGGGCCGGCCATCACCGCCTGGCTGGAGCAGGCCCGGGAGTACGCCTGGACCCCGGCGGTGATGGGGGCCAGCGAGGTCGGCGCGCGGGCCTACCACCGGCACGGGTTGAAGGTGCTGCAACTGGGCGACGAGGCGATCCTGCTGGCCCGGGAGTTCGACCTGGGCGGGCGGGACATGCGTCCGGTCCGGCAGGCGGTGCACCGGGTCGAGCGGGCCGGGCACACCGCGCTGGTCCGTCGGCACGCCGAGATCCCGCCGGACGAGCTGGCCGACCTCGCCGCGCTGGCCACCCGCTGGCGGGACACCGAGCACGAGCGGGGCTTCTCGATGGCGCTGGGCCGGCTCGGCGACCCGGCCGACGGCGACTGTGTGCTGGTCGAGGCCCGGGACGGCACCGGCCGGGTGCGGGCGCTGCTGTCGCTGAGCCCGTGGGGCACCGACGGGTTGTCGCTGGACCTGATGCGTCGGGACCGCACCGCCGACAACGGGGTCACCGAGTTCATGGTGGCCGCGCTGCTCGGTGCGGCGCCCCGGCTGGGCGTCGAGCGGGTGTCGCTGAACTTCGCCGTGTTCCGGTCGGTCTTCGAGCAGGGCGCGCGGATCGGCGCCGGCCCGGTGATCCGGCTGTGGCGGCGTACCCTGCTGTTCTTCTCCCGCTGGTGGCAGTTGGAGTCGCTGTACCTGTCCAACGCCAAGTACCAGCCGCACTGGACGCCCCGCTACCTGTGCTTCGGGGAGCGGCGGGAGTTGGCCCGGGTGGGGTTGGCCGCCGCCGTCGCGGAGGGCTTCCTGGCGTTGCCCGGTGGCCGACCGTCCCCGCTGCACGGGGTGCCGCCGGCCGGTGGCGGGGTGGGGTTCGTGCCGCCCGAGGCGGGAGCGGTGCACGCGGTCAGCCCCGAACCGGTCCGCGAGCAGCTTCCCGAGCAGGTCCGGGTCCGTCGGGCGAAACTGGACCGGCTGCGGGCGCAGGGCGTCGAGGCGTACCCGGTGGGGTGGCCGCGTACCGACGGCTGCGCGGCGGTGCGACAGCGGCACGCCGGGCTGGCCCCGGACACCGGCACCGGGGAGACGGTGTCGGTGGCGGGCCGGGTGCTGCTGGTCCGCGACCACGGCCGGGTCTGCTTCGTCACCGTCCGCGACGGCAGTGGCGACCTGCAACTGATGGTGGAGAAGGAGTTGGACCGGTGGCGGGCCACCGTCGACATCGGCGACCACGTCGGCGCGACCGGCGAGGTGTACGCCACCCGGCGCGGCGAGGTGTCGGTCCGGGTGGCCGACTGGCGGCTCACCGCCAAGTGTCTGCGCCCGCTGCCGGACAAGCACCACGGCCTGGCCGATCCGGAGGCGCGGGTCCGCCGCCGCTACCTGGACCTGGCGACCAGCACCGAGGCGCGGGACCTGCTGCGGGCCCGCAGCGCCACTCTGACCAGCCTGCGCCACACCCTGGTGACCCGGGATTTCCTGGAGGTGGAGACGCCGATCCTGCAACGGGTGCACGGCGGTGCCAACGCCCGCCCGTTCGTCACCCACAGCAACGCCTACGACCTGCGGCTGACCCTGCGGATCGCCCCCGAGCTGTATCTGAAGCGGCTCGCCGTGGGCGGCGTCGAGCGGGTGTACGAGCTGGGCCGGGTGTTCCGCAACGAGGGTGTCGACTTCAGCCACAACCCGGAGTTCACCGTGCTGGAGGCGTACCAGGCGTACGCCGACTACCACGACATGCGGGAGCTGGCCCGGGAGTTGATCGTGGCGGCGGCGGTGGCGGTGCACGGTGCGCCGCTGGCCCGTCGACCGGGCACCGGTGAGCTGGTGGACATCGGTGGGCCGTGGCCGGCGCGTACGGTGCACGAGGCGGTCTCCGGCGCGCTGGGCGAGGAGGTCACCGTCGACACCGACACCGTCGCGCTGCGCCGCCTCGCCGACGCGGCCAAGGTGCCGTACTCCCCGGGTTGGGAGCGCGCCGAGCTGCTGCTGGAGCTGTACGAGCGACTGGTCGAGGCGCGTACCGACGTGCCCACGTTCTATCTGGACTTCCCGACCGACGTCTCGCCGCTGACCCGTCAGCACCGGGCCGACCCCCGGCTGGCGGAGCGGTGGGACCTGGTGGCGTTCGGGATGGAGCTGGGCACCGCGTACTCGGAGCTGGTCGATCCGACCGAGCAGCGGCGGCGGTTGACCGCCCAGTCGCTGAAGGCGGCCGGAGGCGACCCGGAGGCGATGGAGCTGGACGAGGACTTCCTCACCGCGCTGGAGTACGCGATGCCGCCGACGGGTGGGTTGGGGCTGGGCGTGGACCGGCTGGTGATGCTGCTGACCGGCCGGTCCATCCGGGAGACGTTGCCGTTCCCGATGGTCCGCGAGTCCTCGTGAACCGCCCCGGCCCGGCCCGCCGGCCGCACCGGCCGGCCCGGCACCCGTCGGCCGGGACGCCAGGTGCGGCGGCGTCCGGCCCGGCCGCCCGGGGGGACGACCGTCACGGCGACGGGCGTCGGGCCGGTGCGGACTCTCCGGCCGCCCGGACCGGGGCGGCGGTGGCGCTGGTGCTGGCCGCGGTCTGCTACGCCTCCTGGCTGCTCGGCCCGGTGCTCAACCCGGGGCTGCGGCCGGTCGAGAGCTACCTGAGCGAGCTGGCCGCCCGGGACCAGCCGTACCACCTGGTGTTCCAGCTCGGCGACGTGACGACCGGGATCTGCGCGACGGTCGCCGGGCTGCTGCTGGCCCGGTGGGCCCGGGACGTGCCCCGGCCGGCCTGGTGGGGGCTGCTGGTCTTCGGCGTGGCCACCGCCGTGGACGGCGGCCGGACCTCGATGGACTGCGCCCCCTCGGTGGACGCCCGCTGCGCGCGGCTGGAGGAGCTGGGCGACCTGTCCTGGCGGCACCAGGCGCACACCGTCACCTCGTCGGTGGCGGTGGCCGGCGCGCTGCTCTCCCTGGTGGTGATCCTCGCCGTGCTGCGTGGCCCGGCCCGCCGTCGGGCCGGGCTGGTGGTGGCGGTGGTGGTGGCGGTCGGCACGGTGGGGACGCTGGTCGCCGCGGTGCGCCCCGAGCTGGGCCTGGGCCTGTGGCAGCGGACCCAGCTGACCGGGCTGTCCGGTTGGCTGCTGCTCGCCGCCGTCGTCGCCCGCTGGGGCCCCCGCCCGGAGCAGCCCCGGTGACCGGCCGACCCGCCGACCGGCCCGCTGCCGCCGACCGGCCCGCTGCCGCCGACCGGCCCGCTGCCGCCGACCGGCCCGCTGCCGCCGACCGGCCCGCTGCCGCCGACCAAGCAGCGCGCAGTGATCAAGCGGCGCGCACCGACCAGGCGACGCGCACCGACGTGGTCGGTCGGGCGGGCGGGGCCGGTGGTCCGGGGGTGCTGCTCTGCCCGGGGATGGGGGAGGGGGCGGAGACCTGGGACCGGCTGGTCCCCCTGCTGCGGGCCGCCGGGCATCGGGTGGGCCTGCTGGACCGGCCGGGGCCGGCGGACGGTCGCGCGCCCACCCTGACCGACGAGGTGGCCCGGATCGACGCCGGGGTGGCCGGGCTGGGACGGCCGGTGCTGGTGGCGCACTCGGCGGCGGCGCTGCCCGCCGAGGCGTACGCCCGGCGGCACCCGGGGCGGCTCGCCGGGCTGGTGCTGGTGGACCCCAGCCTGGTGGACCCGAGCCTGGTGGACCCGGGCGGGACCCGGGCGGTCGGTTGGGCGCGCTGGTCGGCGTGGTCGGCGTGGTCGGCGGGTGCGGTGACCACCGTCGCCCCGGTGCTGGTGGGAGTGCTCGACCGCTCCGGCCTGGCCCGTCGGTGCGGCCCGTGGGCCTGGCGTCGGGCGGTACGCCGGATGAGCGTCCGGCCACCCGACCCGGCGTCGGCGGTGCCGTACGGCTCGGGGACGGTGCTGGTAGGCGCGTTGGTGCAGTGGCTGGCGCATCCGGCGGTGGCGGCGGAGCTGGTGGCGTTGCGTGCCGTGACGCCCGCGCCGACGCTCCCGGTGCGGGTGCTGACCGTGCTCGGCGACGTGCCCACCGCGGCAGGCCGGGCGGCGTGGCGGGTCGGGCACGCCCGGCTGGCGGCGAGCTTCCCCGCCGGGCGGCAGGAGGTGTTCCGGGACGCCCGGCACCTGCTGCACGTGGACCGGCCGGCGGTGGTGGCCGACGCCGTCGCGGCGGTCGGACGTGACAGCGGGTCCTAGGCTGACGCGCATGTCGGGTCTGCGGTTGGTGACGGGTCTGTGGGCGTACGCGCTCATCGGGCTGACGTTGCTCGCGGACCGGCCGGGTGACCTGCTGGCCGGTGCGGCGGTGGCGGCGTTGCTGCTCGTCGTCGCGCTGGCGGCCCGGCCCCGACCGAGGACCGGCCCGGGATGCGGGCGGCGGCGGGCGGTCGGGTTGCGGGACCGGGCCCGGCGTCGGCGCGTGCCCCGTCAGGTCGATCCGGACGCGGCGGGTCGACCCCGTCCCCGGGCACCCGGGGGTTCCCCTCCGGTCGGGTGGTCCCCGGTCGCGGGCTGAGTCCGCGCGCCGCCGACCCCGACCGGTTCCGTCGTCATCCGTCCCATGGTGGACCACCGGCAGCCCCTGACGGGGCCGCCGGCGCCCGTCCCGTGCGGACTTCCGGAATCGGACCGAGGGGTTCCCCCATGCTCGCCTTCTCACCTGTGCACGACGCAGCTGCCGCCGCGGGTTCCGTCGTCGGCTGGCTCGCCGAACTGCTGACGCCGCTCGGCGGCGGGGCCGCCACCGCCGCCGCGATCGTGCTGTTCACCATCGCCGTCCGACTGTTGATCTCGCCGCTCACCGTCGCCCAGGTCCGCGCGGAGCGGCGCCGCGCGGCCCTCGCCCCGCAACTGCGTCAGCTCCAGCAGCGGTACGCGGGCGACCCGGCGACGTTGCAGTCGGAGATGTTCGCGCTCTACCGCCGGGCCGGGGCGTCGCCGGTGGCGGGGTGTCTGCCGGCGCTGCTCCAGGCGCCCTTCTTCCTGGTCATGTACCGCCTGTTCGGCACCGGTGACGGTGCCGGCGGGCTGCTCGACGCACGGTTGGCCGGGGTGCCGCTGGGTTGGCACCTGGGCGACGGGTTGTCGCCGTCGGTGCTGGTGGTCTTCGGGGTGCTGCTGGCGGCCCTGCTCGGCCTGGCCCGGTTCCTGTCCTGGCGCGCGCAGCGGACGGCGGCGTCGGCGGGCGCCCCGACGGGCCAGCCGGGGGCGGCGCTGCTGGCCCGGGTGATCCCGCTGCTGCCGTACGGCACGGTGCTGCTGGCGTTGGTGGTGCCGTTGGCGGCGGTGCTCTATCTGGTCACCACCACCGGGTGGACGGCCGCGGAGCACGCGTTGCTGCGTCGGCCGCAACCGGTGCCGGCCGGAGCCATCGACGAGCGTTGACAACTGGTGGGGCGGGGGCGTAGAAAACCGCTCAGAGAGCGCTCTCTTGCTCCCGTCCTCCAGAGAGGCATCCCGATGAACGCTGTCCCGGCGGCTCCGGTCGCCCCCACCGCCCCGCGCCGGCCCCGCCGCCGGCTCGCCCTGGCGGTCACGCTCGCCGCCGCCACCGCGCTGACCGGCGTCTCGGTCGCCGCCCAGGCCGCCGTCCCGACGCCGCCGTCGGGGTGGAACCTGATGTGGAGCGACGACTTCACCGGCACGGCCGGCACCCTGCCGTCCTCGGCCAACTGGATCGTCGACACCGGCACCAGTTACCCCGGCGGCCCGGCCAACTGGGGCACCGGCGAGATCCAGACGTACACCGGCAGCACCACCAACCTGGCCCAGGACGGCTCCGGCAACCTGCGGATCACCCCGCTGCGCGACTCCGCCGGCCGGTGGACCTCGGCCCGGATCGAGACCGTGCGCACCGACTTCACGCCGCCGTCCGGCGGGGTGCTGGCGATCGAGGGGCGGATCCAGATGCCCAACGTCACCGGGGCCCAGGCGGCCGGCTACTGGCCGGCGTTCTGGGCGCTCGGCGCGCCCTACCGGGGCAACTACCAGAACTGGCCGGGCATCGGCGAGATCGACGTGATGGAGAACGTCAACGGGCTCAACCAGGTCTGGGGCGCGCTGCACTGCGGGGTCGCCCCGGGCGGCCCGTGCAACGAGTTCAGCGGGCTGGGCGCCACCCGGGTCTGCCCCGGCAGCGCCTGCCAGGCCGCCTTCCACACCTACCGCACCGAGTGGGACACCTCGGTCAGCCCGCAGCAACTGCGCTGGTACGTCGACGGGCAGCTGTTCCACACCGTCACCCAGACCCAGGTCGGTGCCGGCTACTGGGCCCAGATGACCGGGCACGGCGGCTACTTCCTGCTGCTCAACGTGGCGATGGGCGGCTCCTTCCCGGACGGGGTGGCCGGTGCCGTCACGCCGACCGGCGCCACCGTCTCCGGTCGGCCGATGGTGGTCGACTACGTCGCGGTCTACCGCCGGGGCGGCGGCTCCACCCCGACGCCGACCCCCACCACGCCGGCCCCGACCACGCCGCCGCCGTCCGGCACCGTGGACGCCTACGGCATGATCCAGGCCGAGGCGTTCTCCGGGCAGAACGGGGTGGCCGTCGAGACGTGCGCCGAGGGCGGCCAGAACATCGCCGCGCTGCGCAACGGCGACTGGGCCCGCTACGACAACGTGGACTTCGGCACCGGTGGGCCGCGCGACTTCCTGGCCCGGGTGGCCTCCGGGGCGGCGGGCGGGGTGGGCGGCCTGGTCGAGGTCCGGCTGGACAGCCCGACCGGGACCCCGATCGGCAGCTTCGCCCTCGCCAACACCGGCGGCTGGCAGAGCTGGCGGTCGGTGCCGGGCAACGTGTCGGCGGTGACCGGCCGGCACAGCGTCTATCTCACCTTCAGCAGTGGCCAGCCGGCCGACTTCGTCAACGTCAACTGGTTCACCTTCCGCCGCTGAGGCGGCCCGGCGGGGGTCCGGGCCGGCGTGGTGCGGACCCCCACCGGCCCGGCGTACCCGGTCAGCGGCCGGCGGTCACCGACTGCCGGTCGCCCCGGTCCCGCCGGGTGCGGACCTTCTTCACCACCCAGCCCCCGACCATGACGGCGAAGACCGCGAAGATCGCATAGTTGAACCAGTCGCTGTACTTCTCCACGTCCTGCCAGCGCGAGCCCAGCGTGTAGCCGAGACCGACGATCAGTGCGTTCCACACCCCGCTGCCCAGCGTGGTGAGCAGGACGAATTCGCCCATCGGCATCCGGTTCGCGCCGGCCGGGACGGAGACCAGGCTGCGGACCACCGGCACCAGCCGGCCGATCAGCACCGCCCACCGGCCGTGCCGTTCGAACCACCGGTCGGCCTTCTCCAGGTCCTCCCGGTCGACCAGCGGGATGTGGTCCAGCCAGCGCTTGAGCCGTTCCTCGCCGAGCGCGGCGCCGAGCCAGTAGAGCACCAGCGCGCCGACCAGCGAGCCGACCGTCGCGGCCAGCACGATCACCGCCAGGTGGAACCGGCCCTCGGCGGCGAGGTAGCCCGCCATCGCCAGCACGATCTCACTGGGGATCGGCGGGACGATGCTCTCCAGCGCCACCAGGCAGGCGACGCCGACCGCGCCGAGGGAGTCGATGACGCCGGCCACCCAGCCGGTCAGCCCGGTGAACCGGTTCGGGTCGACGTTCTGGGCGAGAGCCATGGGCGTCCTTCCACGAGCCGGGCGGGATCGGACAGTGGTACCCGCCCGGCCGCCACTTACACCTGTCGGTGAGCCGGGCCACCGCCTGCGGCCTGATCCGGGGCTCAGTCCGTCGGGTGCAGCTCCCGGTCCGCCGGCCCCTGCCGCCAGCCGGTGAACCGGACGGTCAGCCCGCCCCGGGAGGGTGAGCAGCAGAACGGCCCGGCCAGGGCGACCGCGTCCGGGGCGAGCGGGGCCAGCCGGACCAACCGCCACGCCTCGCCGTCGGCCCGGGCCCGGACCGTCAACGCGTCGCCGTCCCGGCTGACCCGCACGGTCACCTCGCGCCCGCGCCACTGTGGCACCGGCGCCACCGACCAGTCCGAGAACTCCCGGGTGACCACCGCGCCCACCTGCGGCAGCCCGTCACTGATCTCCACCCCCGCCTTCACCCAGTTCCGCTCGTCCACCCGGACCAGCACCCCGGCCTGGTCGAACTGCGCCGGATAGTCCAGCACGAAGCTCACCTCGACCGCGCCGGTGGCGGGCAGCGCGGCGAGCAGCGCCGGGGCATCGTCGTGGACGAAGCCGTAGCTGGTGTGCCGCCACAGGTCGCTCTCCGCCCCGGGCTCCACCAGCAGGTCACCGTCGTCGGTCCGGTCCACCCGCACCGGGGGGTGCAGCCACCGGCCCTCGTTCCAGTCGACCGCGCGGGAGCCGTCCGTCGGATGATCAGCCATGTCGGCACCGTACCCCGGACCCGTCGGAGGAGGGCTCGCGTTTGCGGCGGCGGTGGATCGGAGACATTAGGCCGGCATGGGTGACAGGTGGTACTCCGAGGCGGTCGTCTACTGCCTCGACGTCGACACGTACGCGGACTCCGACGGCGACGGGGTCGGTGACTTCCGTGGCCTCATCGGCCGGCTCGACTACCTGGCGCGACTGGGGGTGACCTGCCTCTGGCTCAACCCGATCCACCCCTCGCCCAACCAGGACGACGGCTACGACGCGACCGACTTCTACAACGTCGACCCCCGGCTGGGGACCCTCGGCGACTTCGCCGAACTGCTGCACCAGGCGCAGAACCGGGGCATCCGGGTGATCATCGACCTGGTGGTCAACCACACCTCCGACCAGCACCCGTGGTTCCAGTCGGCCCGGTCCTCGCCCGACTCGCCGTACCGTGACTGGTATGTCTGGGCCGACCACGAGCCGGCGGACCGGCACCAGGGCATGGTGTTCCCGGGCGAGCAGCACGAGACGTGGAGCTACGACCGGACCGCCAAGGCGTGGTTCTACCACCGCTTCTACACGTTCCAGCCGGACCTGAACATCGAGAACCCCAAGGTCCGCGCCGAGATCAAGAAGATCACCTCGTTCTGGCTCCAGCTCGGCGTCTCCGGGTTCCGGATGGACGCCGTGCCGTTCATCATCGAGCAGACCGAGCCGGGCAACCCGAACGCGCCGAAGGACTTCGACTTCCTCACCGACCTGCGCCAGCACGTGCAGTGGCGACGCGGCGACGCGGTGCTGCTGGCCGAGGCGAACGTCGAACCGGACCAGTTGCCGGTCTACTTCGGCGACGGCAGCGGCTCGGGCAACCGGATTCACATGCTCTTCGACTTCATGCTCAACGGCCGGCTCATGCTCGCCCTCGCCCGGGAGGACCCGGAGACGATCGTCGACGCGCTGCGCGACACCCCGAAGCTGCCCACCGGCGGCCAGTGGGCGACCTTCCTGCGCAACCACGACGAGATCGACCTGTCCCGGCTCACCGCCGACCAGCGCAACGACGTGCTGGCGAAGTTCGGGCCGGACGAGAACATGCAGCTCTACGGTCGGGGCATCCGGCGGCGGCTCGCCCCGATGCTCGGCAACGACCGCCGGCACATCGAACTGGCGTACGCGCTCCAGTTCTCGCTGCGCGGCACGCCGGTGCTGCGCTACGGCGAGGAGATCGGGATGGGGGAGAACCTCGCGCTGGACGGGCGGGACGCGATCCGTACCCCGATGCAGTGGTCGTACAAGGAGAACGCCGGCTTCTCCACGGCGGACCCGGAGAAGCTGATCCGCCCGGTGATCGACCAGGGTGACTTCGGCTACCAGCAGGTCAACGTCACCGCCCAACGGGGCGACACGACGTCGCTGCTGGCCTGGTTCGAGCGGATGATCCGGACGCTGCGGGAGGCCCCGGAGATCGGCTCCGGCTCGACCTCGCACATCGACGTGCCGATGCCGGCCGGGGTGCTCGCCCACCGTGCCGACGGACCCACCGGCACCATGGTCTTCCTGCACAATCTCGGCACCGAGGACGTCGAGGTGGATCTGAGCACCCTGGCCGCCGAGGCGGACCTGCCGATAGACGTCCTGACCGACCGGGGTTACGGCGATGTCGGCAAACTGGACAGCCTGAAGCTGAGCGGCCACGGCTACCGCTGGATCCGGCTCCGCCGGTCCACCGCCTACTGACCGCCGTACCCGTCGCCGGTCGGCCGTGGTGCCGGCCGGCGACCGGGTCGTCCGGCCTGCCGCTGGGTTAAGCTCCTCCGATCGAGCCACAAGTTACCGGGAGGTAATCGTGTCGGAGGAGTCCCGCGTCGCCATCGTCACCGGAGCCGCGCGCGGCATCGGCGCGGCCACCGCCCGTCGGCTGGCCGCCGACGGGATGGCCGTCGCCGTGGTCGACATCGACGAGGCGGCGACCGGACAGACCGTGGACGCGATCACCGCCGCCGGCGGCCGGGCCCTCGGCATCGGCGCGGACGTCGCCGACCGGGCCCAGGTGGAGGCCGCCGTCGCGCGGGTCGCCACCGAGCTGGGCGGGCCGACCGTGCTGGTCAACAATGCCGGGGTGCTGCGGGACAACCTGCTGTTCAAGATGACCGACGCCGACTGGGACACCGTGCTGGGGGTGCACCTGCGTGGCGCGTTCCTGTTCAGCCAGGCCGCTCAGCGGCACATGGTCGAGCGGAAGTACGGCCGGATCGTCAACCTCTCCAGCACCTCGGCGCTGGGCAACCGGGGCCAGGCCAACTACGCGGCGGCGAAGGCCGGTCTCCAGGGCTTCACCAAGACCCTCGCCATCGAGCTGGGGCCGTTCGGGGTGACGGTCAACGCGGTCGCCCCCGGCTTCATCGTCACCGACATGACCGCCGCCACCGCCGCCCGGATGAAGGTCGACTTCGACGACCTCCAGAAGCACGCCGCCGCCGAGATCCCGGTCCGCCGTCCCGGCCGGCCGGAGGATGTCGCGCACACCATCTCGTTCCTGGTCAGCGAGGGCGCGTCGTTCGTCTCCGGCCAGGTCATCTACGTCGCGGGCGGCCCGAAGGACTGACCGGTACGACCCGGCACCGCCGTCCGGTCCGCACCGGGCGGCGGTGCCGGTCAGGCGGCCGGTCGGACGGTGGTGCCGGTCAGGCGGCCGTGCGGTGTCGGCGGCGGTCAGGCGGCGATGGGGGCGTCGGTGCCGGAACCGGTGCGGGTGCGGGTGCGCCAGAGCCAGAGCAGCCCCAGCACCGGCAGCACCAGCGGGATGTAGCCGTACCCGCTGCCGAAGCCGGACCAGACCGTCTCGTCGGGGAAGAGTTCGGCGTCGACCAGGCTGAGCACGCCGACACCGACCACCCCGGCCAACTCCACCGAGCAGCAGGCCAGCGCGACCCGGCGGCCGGTGTGCCCGGCCCGGGCCAGCCCGACCGCCGCCACGATGTAGATCAGCGCGGCCACCGCCGAGAGCAGGTAGGCCACCGGCGCCTCGTCGAACTTCGTGGCGATCTGGAGACCGGCCCGCGAGGTGGCGGCGATGGCGAACAGGATGTAGACGGCGATCAGCAGCCGCCCCGGCCCGGCGTTGGTGGCGCGTGCCGGCCCGGCGTCGGTGGCGTGCGTCGGCCCGGCGTCGGTGGCGTGCGTCGGCCCGGCGTCGGTGGCGTGCGTCGGCTTGGCGTCGGGGGCGCGCCTCGACGGTTGGGGATCAACCACCGACGACCTCCCAGGTCTGCTGGAGCCGGACCACGACCACCGGGACGACCAGGCAGACCGCGCAGACGATCGCCGACCCCCACCGGGTCGGCTCCATCCGGGCCAGCACCCAGGCCAGCGGGGGCAGGCAGACCAACGTCACCAGGTACCCGAAGAACGCGCCGGGCTCGCCGGCCCGTTCGCCGCCGGCGACGGCGACCAGTGCCAGCACGGTCAGCGCGAGCAGCGCCACCTCCAGCAGGCCCAGGCCGATGGACTGCGCCAGGTCCGGCGGCCGGTGCCGGACCGCCGCCACCAGGCTCCACAGCGCGAGTACGAGCGACAGCCCGATCGTCACCGTGGCGAGTAGTCCGTCCACCGGCGAGCCGGCCGACGCCGCGCCGGTCATCGCGGGCATCCGATGGGTGTCTCGGTCACCGGCACAGCCTACTAACCGGTGTAGTAATCGCTGCCGTCCCGGTCCCCGGTCTGCCGTCGTTTCGGTTCCCGGCCTGCGGCCTGCCGTCCCTGGTCTCCGGGGGCTGCGGTCTGTGGCCCGTCGGCGTTCGCGGTGCTGGGGGGCGACGTCCGGCGGTGCGGGCTGCGGCGGTGCGGATGGGCGACTAGCGTGGATCACGGCCACGATCGGGCGTGGCCCGACGAGACCGGGGGTACCCCGTGCTGCGGTTCGGCCTGTTCGGCACCGGTCACTGGGCGGCGCAGACGCACGGCGCCGGGCTGGACGCGCATCCGCGCGCCGAACTGGTCGGTGTCTGGGGACGTCACCCTGACCGGGCCGCCGCGTTGGCCGCCCGGCACGGCGTACCGGCGTTCGACGACGTCGACGCGCTGCTCGACGCCTGTGACGCGGTGGCCGTGGCGCTGCCCCCGGACGTGCAGGCCGAGATCGCCGTACGGGCCGCCACGGCCGGCCGGCACCTGCTGCTGGACAAGCCCCTCGCGCTGAGCCTCGCCGAGGCCGATCGGGTGGTCGCCGCCGTGCAGGCCGCCGGGGTCGCCTCGGTGGTGTTCTTCACCCAACGGTTCCACCCCAACGTCAACGGCTTTCTCGCCGCCACCGCTGCGGCCGGCGGGTGGCAGCACGCCCGGGCCACCCAGTTTGCCTCGATCTACCAGCCCGGCAGCCCGTACGGCGACTCCCGCTGGCGGCGGGAGCAGGGGGCGCTGTGGGACATCGGCCCACACGCGCTGTCGATCGTCGTGCCGGTGCTCGGCCGGGTCACCCGGGTCGCCGCGCTGGACGGCCCCGGGGGGATGGTGCACCTGCTGCTCACCCACGACGGGGGTGCGACCAGTGCGCTGTCGCTGACCCTGGACGCTCCGCCGACTGCGGTGACCCGGGACTTCGTCTTCTATGGCGAGAACGGCGTCGAGTCCGTCCCGCCCGGCGACGGCAACGCGCTGACCGCCTTCGGCACGGCCGTCGACCAACTGCTGGCGGAGATCGACTCGGGTGGTCGGGACCACCGGTGTGACGTCCGTTTCGGCCGTGAGGTGGTGGCCGTCCTGGCGGCGGCGGAGACCGCCCGCACCGAGGCCCGCACCGTCGACCTCCACCGCTGACCCCCGACCCTTCCGGCATGTCGTGGGTCGGCCTTGTCGTGGCGTCGGGCCCATCGGGTGCCGTGGGCAATGGGTGTCCTGCCGGGGTCACGTCTGGTACCTGGTGGCCATGGTGCGCACTTGCCCGACGGCGGCGCTGGTCGGCACCGTCCTGCCCAGCACCGTCAGCGCGGCCGATCGTGCCGGACCGGCGGGTAGTGGCACGGGTGCTCACCCGGTCAGGTGACGCGGGCCGGTGGGGTCGTGGGCCGGCGGGGTTGTGGGCCGGTGGGGAAATGCCTTGCGGAACGTGGGGAGTGCGTTAGCGTGGCGGCCATGTGCATGCACGCCCTGATCACCGTGGCCGTCACGTCGGCCGCGCGGGGCCCTCTCCTGGTGGCCCGCCCGCGAGTCCGGCGTCCGGCCCTGGCCGGCCGGGACGCCCACCGCGCCTGACCTGATGACCGCCTCGGTCTGATCACGCCCGCCCCTGCTCACGGCTTAACTGAGCAGGTCTACCGCCTGATCACCGCCTCGGTCTCATCGCCGCCTGCACCGTCACCGCGTCGCGTCCCCCGCCGATCTCCAGGGTCGTCCGAGTCCCGATCCACTCGGACAGGCCCCGCGTCGTGCTGCGCCTGTCCGTACCGTCGCCGAGCGGCGACAGACAGGACGAACCCGTGGCGCCCCGCCGAGACCGCACCACCGCACGCGACCGGTCCCGTCGCGTACTGTCCCAGAACTTCCTCGTCGACCCGGCCACCGTGACGCGGATGGTCCGGGCGGCCCGCACCGGCCCGGACGACCTGCTGCTGGAGGTCGGCGCCGGACGAGGTCAGCTGACCCGGCCGCTGGCCGGACGGTGTGGCCGGCTGATCGCCTACGAGGTCGACCCGACCGTCGCCCCCGAGCTGGCGGCGGTGTGCGCGGCGCTGCCGCACGTCGAGCGCCGGCAGGCCGACTTCCTGACCGCCGCGCCGCCCGCCGAGCCGTTCGCCGTGGTCGGCAACATCCCGTGGTCGTTGACCGCGGCGGTGGTCCGCTGGTGCCTGGCCGCGCCCCGGCTGCGCGCGGCCACCCTGCTCACCCAGTGGGAGTACGCCCGCAAGCGCACCGGTGACCTCGGCCGGTGGAGCCGGCTGACCGTGTTGACCTGGCCGGAGTACGAATGGCGGCTCGCCGGCCGGGTGTCCCGCACCGCCTTCCGTCCGGTGCCCGCCGTCGACGGGGGCATCCTGCGGATCGACCGTCGGCCGGAGCCGCTGCTGGCCGTGGCCGGGCTCCCCGCGTACCGGCGGATGGTGGAGCTGGGGTTCGGCGGGGCGGGCGGGTCGCTCGCGGCCTCGCTGCGGGCGGCCCATCTCGGTCGGCGGGTCGACGGTGCGCTGCAGGCGGCGCGGATCGACCCGGCCACTCCGGTCGGGCTGGTCTGGCCGGAACAGTGGCTGGTGCTGTTCCGGCTGCTGCACGCCCCCACGGCACCGGGCCGGTCCGGCGGTCGCCGCCGATGAGCGGTCCCGGGGCGGTGGGGGCAGGTCACCGGCCGCCGGTGAGCGTTCCCCGGGTGGTGGGCTCAGGTCCCCAGGCGGCGGGATCAGCCCATCGGGCGTGGGGGTCAGCTCACCAGGCAGCGGGCTCAGGTTCCCGGGCGGCGGGGTCAGGCGAGGGTGGTGAGGGCCTCGTTCAGGTCGGCCGGGTCGTTGAACTGCTCGGCGGGCAGAGCCCGCAGCAGTTGGAGCAACTCGGTGCTCGCCCCGTTCTCTTGACCCCACCGGACCAGATCCTCGCGGGAGACCGGGTAGTCGAGCCCGGCCAGGTACTCCTGCAACTGCAGCCCGGTGACGCTCATGCCGCCGGCTACCCGTTCCGTCCGCCGCCACACCGGCCGGCCGCCCCCGCCGCCGCCCGGCCCTGCCACCCCTATCGGCGGTTTGTCCGCCGACTCTGCCGGGTAGCCCTGCCCATGCTGGTACAGCGGCTCGGTACGCCGAGCGACTTCGACCCGCTGCTGGAGCGCGTCCGGGACGCCCGCGTGGTCATGATCGGTGAGGCGACGCACGGCAGTTACGACTACTACCGGTTGCGTGAGCAGCTCACCCGGCGGCTCATCGCCGAGCAGGGGTTCGACTTCGTGGCGGTGGAGGGGGACTGGCCGGACTGCGACCGGGTGCACCGGTCGGTGGTCGGCGCCCCCGGTGGCGCCCAGGACCCGCGGACCGCGCTGGGGCGGTTCACCCGCTGGCCGACCTGGATGTGGGCGAACGCCGAGGTGGACCGGTTCTGCCACTGGCTGCGGGCGTGGAACCTGGAGCGTCCGGAGCGGGAACGGGCCGGCTTCCACGGGCTGGACGTCTACAGCCTGTGGGAGTCCATGCAGGCGATCTTCGACTATCTCGGCGAGGAGGACCCGAAGTCGATGGACGCCGCGCAGGACGCGTACCGGTGTTTCGAGCCGTACGGCGGGCGGGTGGAGGAGTACGGCGCGGCCAGCCGGTTCGTCTCGGCGCGCTGCGAGGAGGAGGTGATCCGGCTGTTGGCGCGTACCCGGGCGCATGTCGTCTCGGACGGCCCGGACGCCTTCGCGGCCTGGCAGAACGCGGAGGTGGTGGCCGGTGCGGAGCGGTACTACCGGGCGATGGTGCACGGCGGTCCGGATTCCTGGAACGTGCGCGACATCCACATGGCCGACACCCTGGCCCGGTTGCTGACCCGCTACGGTCCGGGATCGCGCGGGATCGTCTGGGCGCACAACACCCACATCGGGGACGCCCGTGCCACCGACATGGCCGGCGACGGGATGGTCAACATCGGCCAGTTGGCCCGGGAACGGCTGGGCCGGGACGCGGTGGCGCTGATCGGTCTCGGCGGCTACCAGGGGACGGTGGTGGCCGCCCCGCACTGGGGCTCACCGGCCGAGGTGATGACGGTGCCGCCGGCCCGGGAGGGTTCGGTGGAGTGGCGGCTGCACGAGCTGCTGCCGGAGCGGGCGGTGCTTGTCTTCGGTGGCCCCGACCAGCCCGACTGGGTCACCGGGGTGGCCGACCACCGGGCCATCGGGGTGGTCTACGACCCGACCTTCGAGCGTTGGGGCAACTACGTCCCGAGCCGGCTGGCCGACCGCTACGACGCCTTCATCTGGTGCGACGACTCCACCGCCCTGCACCCGCTGCCCGCCCTGACCACCTTCGGTGAGTTGGCGACCTACCCCGCCGGCGTCTGACCGGTGTGCGGCCGGTCCTGGCCGTCATCGTCGCTGGTGCCTGGGGTGGGTGATGGATCACGGAGTGGTGGTGCCGGGCCGGGCGGCTGTCGCCATCCCTGCCCGGCACCACAATCCCACGATCGGCGGGGTCAGACCTTGACCGGCTGCTTGTCGAGGTGGGCGCGCAGGCCCTCGCCCTCGATGTCGACGTTGGGCAGCGCCCGGTCGAGCCAGCGGGGGAGCCACCAGGCCCTGGCGTTCAGCAGCGACATCACGGCGGGCACGATGGTCATCCGGACCACGAAGGCGTCGATGGCGACACCGACCGCGAGCGCGAAGCCCATCGACTTGATGACCGGGTCGTCGAGGAAGACGAAGCCCCCGAAGACCGACATCATGATCAGTGCGGCGGCGGTCACCACCCGGGCCCCGTGGCCCATCCCGTTGATGGTGGCCTGCCGGGCCGTGTCACCGTGCACGAAGTCCTCCCGCATCCGGGAGACCAGGAAGACCTCGTAGTCCATGGCCAGGCCGAACAGGATGCCGATCAGCAGGATCGGCAGGAAGCTGATCAGCGGGGCGGGGCTGTCCAGACCGACCAGGCTGGCGAGGTGACCCTGCTGGAACACCGCGACGGTGATGCCGAAGGTGGCGGCCACCGTGAGCAGGAAGCCCAACGCGGCCTTGACCGGCACCAGGATCGACCGGAAGACCAGCATCAGCAGCAGGATCGACAACCCCACCACCAGCAGCAGATAGACCGGCATCGCGGCGGAGAGCTTTTCGGACACGTCGATGCCGATCGCGGTCACCCCGGTCAGCAGCACCTCGGCGTTGCCGACCGAGCCGACCCGGTCCCGGATGTCGTGGACCAGCGTCTCGGTGGCGGCGTCGGTCGGCCCGCTCTTCGGGATCACCCCGATCAGCGCCGTCCGCCCCGAGGGGTCGAGCTGCGGCGGGGCCACCGCCAACACCCCGTCGGTACGCTGGATCAGCGCCGCGACCTGCGGCACGGCGGTCGCGGTGTCCTGCGGGGAGTCCGAGGTGACCACCACGGCGAGTCGGCCGGTGAAGCCCGGACCGAAGCCCTCCCGGATCAGGTCGGCGCTGGTGCGGGCCGGGCTGCCCACGGCCGCGGTGCTGGCGTCCGGCAGGGCGATCCGCATGTCCTGGGCCGGCAGGGCGAGCAGCCCGAGGCCGAGCAGGCCGACCAGGATGACCGGGATGCGCAGCCGGGTCACCCACTGCGCCCAGCGGAACCCGAAACCGGAGCGGTCCTCGGCGGCCTCGGTGGCCGGGGTGCCCTCGGGGGCCGCCTCGGTGGCCGGTGCGGCCTCGACCTTGCGCAGCTTGCGGGGGAGGACCCGGCGGCCGGCGAAACCGAGCAGCGCCGGGGCGAGGGTGATCGCCACCAGCACCGCCACGCTGACCGTGCCGGCGGCGGCCAGACCCATCACGGTCAGGAACGGGATGCCGACGACGGCGAGGCCGGCGAGCGCGATGACCACTGTCGCGCCGGCGAACAGCACGGCGGAACCGGCGGTGCCGACGGCCCGGCCGACCGCCTCCTCCGGGGTGAGCCCTTCGAGCAGATGCTGGCGGTGCCGGGAGGTGATGAACAGCGAGTAGTCGATGCCGACCGCCAGGCCCAGCATCAGGGCCAGGATGGGTGCGGTGCTGGTCAGCTCGACCGTGCCGCTGAGGGCGAACAGGCCGGCCATTCCGACCCCGACGCCGATCAGCGCGTTCAGCATGGTCATCCCGGCCGCGACCAGCGAGCCGAAGGTGACGATCAGGACGATCGCGGCGACCAGTACGCCCAGCGCCTCGGTCGAGCCGACCTCCGGCTCGGAGTTGAGCACCTCACCACCGGGGGCGATCTGCCAACCCTGCGCCTCGGCCTGCGCGCCGACCTTCTCGTACGCCTCGCGCTGCTCGGGGGTGACGTCGTCCCCGCCGGTGGCGAACTGCACCTGGATCAGGGCGTACCGGCCGTTGGGGGTGATCGCCTGGGACTGGTACGGGTCGACCGCGCCGACCACGCCGGGCAGGGTCGCCGCCTCCTGGACGACCCCCTTGACCACGGACTGCCCCTCGGGGGTGGTCAACTGGCCGTCGGCGGGCGCCTTCACCGCGATGGTGCCGGTGGCGCCGCTGGCCGCCGGGAACCGCTCGGCGAGCAGGTCCAACGCCTGCTGCGATTCGGTGCCGGGCATGGTGAAGTTGCTGGCCGTCGGGCCCTTCAGGGTGGCTGCGGCGATGCCGAGGCCGACGAGTACGACGAGCCAGACGACGACGACGAGTCGCCGGCGGCGCAACGATGCCCGGCCTAGCCGGTACAGCAGGGTCGCCATCAGATCCTTGTCCTCAATCCTGGTGTTGGTGGTCGAGAGTTGGCCGTGGTGGCGGCGGTGCGGCAGTCACGAGCACCCGCTGGGCGACGGCCAGCAGGGCGGGACGCAGTTCCTCGTCGGGGATGTCGGCGAACGCGCCGCACCCCTCGGCGATGCCGGCGAGCAGCACCAGCGCGGCGACCCGCGCGTCCTGCCCGCCGTCGGGGCCGGTCATCGCCTCGATCAGCCGTTCCGAGATGCGCTGGATGTGGGCGAAGGCCGGTTGGGCGAGCAGTTCCGGGAACTCCCCGCGTAGCAGCGCGATCTCGCCCCGGAACCGCACCGCGAGGTCGACGAAGCCCTCCGCCGCCACCCGCTGCGCCGCTGCCCCGGTCAGCGCGGAGATCCGCTCGTCCAGCTCGCAGAGCACCGAGATCGGCCCGGCCATCAGCTCGGCGAGCAGGGCCTCCTTGCCGGCGAAGTGGTAGAGCACCGCCGCCTTGGAACAGCCCACCTCGCGGGCGATGTCCTGCAACGAGGTGCCCTTGTAACCGGTCACCGCGAACCGTCGGGCCGCCGCGGCGAGGATCTCGCCATGGGTGCGAGGGGTGCGACGGATCATGCGTTCCAGCATGCCTGACCGATCGGTCAGATCCTGACCGATCGGTCAGAGAAAGGCGGTGGCGTTCACCACAGGCCCGCCCGGCCCCGGGTCGGGCACCGACCTCGCCCACCCGGTCCAGCGCCTCGCGCAGCGTGCAGCCGCTGTCCCGCCTCCCGCCGGCACACCCGTCGCCGTCCCGCCCTCGCCGACCGGTTCCGTACCGGCCCGCCCGTGTCGGGGTTGCGCCGGGCCGGCGAGGCCGGGAGGGTGGGTGGATGGCGGGGGCGCAGGAGACGCGGGACGGGGTCGGCCTGACCAACCTGGAGCAGTTGCTGCTCGCCGGTGACGAGGTGACCAAGCGGGACCTGGTCGACTACCTGGACACCGTGCACGACCGCATCCTGCCCGGCCTGCGCGACCGGCCGCTGTCGGTGGTCCGGCTGCTGCGCGGGCAGGAGCCGTTCATGCAGAAGAACCTGCCGAAATACACCCCGGAATGGGTACGCCGCACCGCGATCTGGGCCGAGACCTCCCACCGCCAGGTGTCGTACGCGCTCTGCGACGACCGACGTACCCTGCTCTGGTTCGCCAACCAGCGGGCGATCGAGTACCACCCGGCGCTGGTCACCGCGACCCGCCCGGAGCAGCCCACCCATCTCGTGCTCGACCTCGACCCACCCGAGGGGGACGCCTTCGCGGCGGTGACCCGGGTCGCCGGGGCGGTCCGCCGGGCGCTGGCCGCCGTGGGGCTGGCCGGCGCGGTGAAGACCAGTGGCGCCAAAGGGCTGCACATCTTCGTCCCGGTGCACCCGGACACCACCGCCGAGGAGGTGGCCGCCGCCACCCGGGCGCTCGCGGTGCACACCGCACGCCTCGATCCGGAGACCGCCACCACCGCCTTCATCCGCGAGGACCGGGGCGGTCGGGTCTTCGTCGACCCGACCCGGGCCGGTGGGGCGACCGTGGTGGCCGCGTACAGCCCCCGGCTGCGTCCCGGGCTGCCGGTGTCGTTCCCGGTGGCCTGGGACGACCTCGACGGGATCACCCCCGGCGACTTCACCGTGCGGACGGTCCCCGCGCTGCTCGGTGACCGGGACCCGTGGGCCGAAGCGATGCCCGCACCGCAGCGGCTCCCGGCCGACCTGGTGGCCGAGGGGCGCACCATCCCGGTGCCCCGGGTGCAGGCGATGCACGAGGGAAAACGCCGCGCCAGGGCCCGCCGCGAAGCCCCCTGACCCCCTGACCCCCTGACCCCCTGACCCCAGCCTCCTGCCTCCTGCCCCTCCGCCC
>NZ_FMCU01000034.1 GCF_900091525.1 Micromonospora matsumotoense | reverse complement strand
CACCCAGGTGGCCGAGGTTCTCCAGCTTCGACTCCTGCAACGCGGTGGCGATGGAGACCACGGCGGCCCGCTCGTCCAGGCCCGACTTCTTGGTCGCGGCGATGATCGCCTTGACGTTGCCGGTCTGCTCGTCGTTCAGGTCGATGCGGGACTGGTCGCCCTGCACGCCGTGCGGGATCAGCTTGCCCTTGTCCACGGCCGGCTTGTCGGCCTGGACGGTGGCGGCGACGGGACGGGCGTCGAGGGTGGTGGTGTCGGGGGTGCCGTGATTCAGCGGGCCGGCGGCCAGACCACCGGCGACGGCCAGACCGGCGATACCGAGAACACTCTTACGCAGAATGGTGGTGTTCATGGGGGATGCTCCTTCGAGGGGGTCGACGCCACCCGGCCGGTCGGGGGACCGGACCACCGGCCGTAGCCGGCGGCGGGGGCGTAAGCACCACGACGAGGCGCTCATGAGGGGGATCCGTCCGGCGGGCCCTGCCGCTCACGCCGGAACCAGAGGTAACGACCGGGGGCCCCGCATCATTCCGGGGCGTTGCCCGCCTCCGTGCTGGCCGGGCGGGGTGCTGCTGCGGTCGTACAGAGGGTGTAACGACGGCGGGCCGGCCGGGATTCCGCCGTCGGTGTGCCGTCGGTCACCGGACACACCACCGGAGACCACCCCCACCGGGACACCCGTGACGGGCCCGTTCCGCCGGGTCGGACACCTGCGGACACCCGGGACACCGGTGACAGGGGGAACGACCTGCACCGCCCGCCCACCCCGCCCGAGACGCGGGGCCGGGCACGCGGGGCCGGGCACGCGGGGCCGGGCACGCGGGGCCGGGCACGCGGGACCGGGCACGCGGGACCGGGCACGCGGGACCGGGCACGCGGGACCGGGCACGCGGGACCGGGCACGCGGGCCCGGGCACGCGGGACCGGGCTTCTCGACAGGGTGATCGGCGGCAGAACGGCCCGCGCCCGCTCCCCAGCGGCCTATCGTTTGTGGCATATCTACCGAAAGTGAGGTTGTCATGACCACAGCGATGGAAATGCCCCGGGTTCAGGAGTGCGCGGCCTCGTCCTGCGCCTACAACCACACGAACGACTGTCACGCGTTCGCCATCACGATCGGCAGCGCCGACCACGCCCACTGCCACACCTTCGTCGAGCTACCGGTACGCGGCGGTCTCGACCGGCTCATCGCCCAGGTCGGCGCGTGCAGCCGGGCGGACTGCCGGCACAACGCGGAACTGGAGTGCCGGGCCCCGGCGATCACGGTCGGCCCCGACAGCGACCTGGCCGACTGCATGACCTACCAGAGACGCTGACCCTCGCCGCCGCCGGCCACTCGGCAGGTCGTCGACGATGCCGGTGGGGGCGAGGTCCCTCGGTGCGAAGACCCGGGCCACCCCGACGACCCCCAGAGCGTCGGCGTCGCCCGGGGGATGGTGCCGCCGACCCCCACCGGCAGGGCACCCCGGCCGGCGGCGCGGTCCGGCCAGCACCACCGGCACGGCCGCCAGGCGCGACCCGGAGAGCACCGACGGGCCGACCAGGTCGTCGTCCTCCCGCACGGCACGACACCGGCACACCCCCGGCCGCCGCCCTGGTCGGGCTGGTCGCACACTTGACGTCATGGAAGACGAGCTCGCGATCTCCGTACGGGGACTGCGCAAGGCGTACGGCGACAATGTCGCGGTGGCGGGGGTGGACCTCGACGTCCACCGGGGTGAGGTGTTCGCCCTGCTCGGCCCGAACGGGGCGGGCAAGACCACCACGGTGGAGATCCTGGAGGGCTACCGGCAGCGCGACGCCGGCCAGGTGAACGTGCTCGGCAGCGACCCCGGGCTGGTCTTCGGGTCGCGCCTGCGCGGCTCCCGGGCGGGCTCCGCACCCACCTCCCGACGGCAGACGGCCGACTGGCGTTCCCGGGTCGGCATCGTGCTCCAGGGCACCGGCGAATTCGACGAACTGACCGTCGCCGAGGTGGTGCGGCACTTCTCCGGGTTCTATCCCGGCGCGGACGACCCGGACAAGGTCGTCGAGCGGGTCGGGCTGGGGGCGAAGGCCAACGCCCGGACGCACACCCTCTCCGGCGGGCAGAAACGCCGGCTCGACGTGGCGCTGGGCATCATCGGCCGCCCCGAGCTGCTCTTCCTCGACGAGCCCACCACCGGCTTCGATCCCGAGGCGCGGCGCGAATTCTGGGAGCTGATCCGGGACCTCGCCGCCGCCGGCACCACCATCGTGCTCACCACCCACTACCTGGACGAGGCCGAGTCGCTCGCCGACCGGGTCGGGGTGATCGCCGCCGGCCGGGTGATCGAGGTGGCCCCACCGAACCTGCTCGGCAACCGCCAGGACGCCCTGGCGACGGTCTCCTGGCGTACCCCGGACGGGACACCGGAGACGGCGCAGAGCGCGACGCCGACGGCGCTGGTGGCGGAGTTGGCCGCGCGCTTCGGCGGCGAGGTGCCCGGCCTGACGGTGACCCGGCCGACCCTGGAAGACATCTACCTGAGCATGATCGGACACTGATGACGACCACCACGAGGCCGGGGACCCCTGCCGCCGCCGGCAGCCGACGGATCGGGCCGGGCGCGCTCGCCCTGCGCCAGGGCCGGCTGGAGATCACCCAGTTCCTGCGCAGCCGGGAGTCCGTCGTCTTCACGATGGGTTTCCCGATCATCATGATCCTGATCTTCGCGTCGATCTTCGACGGGACGATCGGGGGCGGGGTGAAGTTCACCCAGTATTCATCACCGGCATGATCGCCACCGGCCTGATGACGGTGAGCTTCCAGAACCTCGGCATCTGGATTCCGATCGAGCGGGACCGGGGCGTGCTCAAGCGCTACCGGGGCACCCCGATGCCGAAGTGGGTCTGGTTCGCCGGCAAAGTGATCATGGTGGTGGCGATCGGCATCGCCGAGACCGCGCTCCTGCTGGCCGTCGCCGTGGCGCTGTTCGACCTCGACCTGCCGGCCACCGCCGCGAAGTGGTTCACCTTCGGCTGGGTCGCCATGCTCGGGGTGACCGCCTGCACCCTGTGCGGGATCGCCATCTCGTCGCTGGCCCGCACCGCGCGCAGCGGCTCCGCCGTGGTCACCCCGGTCTCCCTGGTGCTCCAGTTCATCTCCGGGGTGTTCTTCGTCTTCACCGACCTGCCCACCTGGATGCAGCAGGTGGCTGCGCTCTTCCCGCTCAAGTGGATGTGCCAGGGCCTGCGCGCGGTCTTCCTGCCGGAGAGTTTCGGCGCCCAGGAGCCCGGCGGCTCCTTCGAGCTGGGCCGGGTCGCCCTGGTCCTCGCCCTGTGGTGCGTGATCGGCCTGGCCCTCTGCCTGACCACCTTCCGCTGGACCACCAAGCGCGACGGCTGACCCCCGCCCCGGTGTCCCGCCGGCCGGCCCGGCCCGGGTCACGCCGGATCGGACGGGTCACGCCCGGGCCGGCCATGATCGACTCAGTTGTGCCGATACTGCGGTATCCCCACCAGCGGATACCGCAGTATCGGCGACATGGCGAACCGACCTACCGGGGCAGGCCAGGCGGGCTCAGTACGAGTAGAAGCCCTGGCCGGTCTTGCGGCCCAGGTCACCGGCGGTGGCCATCCGCTGGAGCAGCTCCGGCGGGAAGAACTTCTCGTCGGCGGTGTCGGTGTAGATGTTCTTCGTGGCGTTCAGCAGGACGTCCACGCCGGTCAGGTCGACCGTGGCCAGCGGGCCCATCGCGTGACCGAAGCCCAGCTTGCAGGCGGTGTCCAGGTCCTCGGCCGACATCACCCCGGACTCGACCAGCTTGACCGCCTCCATCGCCAGCGCGCAGATCAGCCGGGTGGTGACGAAGCCGGCGATGTCCCGGTTGACCACCACCACCGTCTTGCCGATCTCCTCGGCGAACGCCTTCGCGGTGGCGATGGTCGCGTCGCTGGTCTTGTAGCCGCGGACCAGCTCGCAGAGCTTCATCATCGGCACCGGGGAGAAGAAGTGGGTGCCCACGACCGACTCCGGCCGCTCGGTCACCGTGGCGATCTGGGTCACCGGGATGGCCGAGGTGTTGGTCGCGAGCACCGCGTCGGCCCGGCAGATCTTGTCCAGCGCGCGGAACACCTCGTGCTTGATCTCGATCTTCTCGAAGACCGCCTCCACCACCACGTCCGCGTCGGCCGCCGCCTCCAGCTCGGTGGTCGGGGTGATCCGGGCCAGGGTCGCCTCGACCTCGGACGGGTCGATCTTCCCCTTCTCGGCGAACTTCGCCAGCGACTTCCGGATGCCGTCCAACCCCCGGGTGGTGGCCGCGTCGTCGACGTCCCGCAGGGACACCTGCCAGCCCGCCTGTGCTGCCACCTGGGCGATGCCGGAACCCATCAGCCCGGCCCCGACGACCGCGAGTCGACCCGCCATCTGCTTCTCCCTCGCTGCGATTGAGTGTCTGCCAGCACCCTAGTCGGCGAGCCTGAACGACCGCTAAGCCCCGGACGCCCGGCCGGGCGAGGCCGGGCGGTGAAGTCAGCGCGGGTCAGCTGGCGCGGGACCGGGTTGGGGCAGGGTCAGCTGGCGCGGGGTCAGATGGGACAGGGTCGGCTGGCGCGGGACCGGTTAGGGCAGGGTCGGCTGGCGCGGGTCAGATGGTCAGCTCGGGGGCCTCCGGGGCGGTGCCGCGTTCCACCTCCACGCCGAGCGCCCGCAGATCGGCCACGAAGTCCGGGTAGCCCCGGTCCACGTGGTGCACGTGCGAGACCTCGGTGAAGCCGTCCGCACAGAGTCCCGCGATGATCAGCCCGGCGCCGGCCCGGATGTCGGTGGCGCGTACCGGGGCACCGGAGAGCCGGTCCCGACCCCGTACCACCGCGTGGTGGCCGTCGGTCTTGATGTCCGCGCCGAGCCGTGTCATCTCGTTGGCGAACATGAACCGGCCGTCGAAGATGTTCTCGGTGATCAGCGACGCCCCGTCGCTGACCGCCGCCAACCCGATCGCCATCGGCAGCAGATCGGTGGCGAAACCCGGGTACGGCAGGGTGACCACGTCGACGGCGGCGGGCCGCTCGTCGGCGCGTACCCGGAAGGCGTCGCCCCGGGTCTCCACCAGCGCGCCGGCCGACACCAGCTTGTCCAGCGCGACCTCCAGGTAGGCCGGATCGATCCCGGTGACCGTCACGTCCCCCCGGGTCATCGCCGCGCCGAACGCCCAGGTGCCGGCCACGATCCGGTCCCCCACCGTGGCGTGCCGCACCGGGCGCAGCGCGGGCACCCCGACGATGCGCAGGGTGGAGCTGCCACTGCCGGAGATCCGGGCGCCCATCCGGTGGAGCATGGTGCAGAGGTCGACGATCTCCGGCTCCCGGGCCGCGTTGTCGATCACGGTGACGCCCCGGGCCAGCACCGCCGCCATCACCAGGTTCTCGGTGGCACCCACGCTGGGGAAGTCCAGCACGATCTCGGCGCCCCGCAACCCGTCCGGGGCGGCGGCGATGACGAAGCCGTGCTCGCCGGAGACGTCCGCGCCCATCCGGGTCAGCCCGGCGATGTGCATGTCCAGACCCCGGGAGCCGATGGCGTCCCCACCCGGATGCGCCACCCGCACGTACCCCCGGCGGGCCAGCAGGGGGCCCAGCACGCAGATCGAGGCCCGCAGCCGGCGGACCAGGTCGTAGTCGGCGTCCGCACCGGGCTGCTCAGGTACGTCGATGAGAACCGACCGGGACCGGGCCTGCCCGCCGTAGCCGACCATCGGGTCCACCGGGTCGTCCGCCTCGAAGCGCACCACGCAGCCCAGCCGGCGCAGCACCTCGCCCATGATGGCGATGTCGGTGATCCGGGGCACGTTCGTGATCACCGTCCGCCCCGGTGCCAGCAGGGCCGCCGCCATCAGCTTCAGGGCCGAGTTCTTCGCCCCGACGACGTGCACGGTGCCGGCCAGCCGGGCGTCCCCGCCGACCCGGATGACATCGATGTCGTCGACCGCCGGGGCACCGGCGTCACCCGGCCCCACCCCCACCGGCCAGCCGGTCGGGTCCGGCCGTGCCGGGATCGTCAGGTCCGGTATCCGTAGGCTGTGCGTCATGGCCGTCCACCTCACGCGCATCTACACCAAGGCCGGCGACGCCGGCATGACCAGGCTGAGCAACAACGAGCAGGTGCCGAAGACCGATCCACGGATCGCCGCGTACGCGGATGTCGACGAGTGCAACGCCGCGATCGGCGTCGCGCTCGCCCTGGGCCAGCTCGACGACGAGCTGCGGGCCGTGCTGGAGGCGATCCAGAACGACATGTTCGACGTCGGCGCCGACCTGGCCACCCCCGTCGAGCCGGAGCCGGCGTACCCGCCGCTGCGGGTCACCGAGGAGTACGTCGAACGCCTCGAAGGCTGGTGCGACGAGTACAACGGACGTCTGAGCAAGCTCGACTCCTTCATCCTCCCCGGCGGCACCCCGGGCGCGGCGCTGCTGCACGTGGCCCGGACGACCGCCCGGCGCGCCGAACGGGCGGCCTGGGCGTTGGTCGCCCACGATCCGGATCGCACCGGCTCCCTTCCGGCCAAGTATCTCAACCGCCTCTCCGACCTGCTGTTCATCCTGTCAAGAACGGCCAATCCGGGCGGCGATGTGCTATGGGTGCCGGGCGGCAAGCGCTGAGCACGGGCGGGCTGCACCACGTCGAGGTCTGGGTACCCGACCTGGCCGCCGCGAAGCGGAGCTGGGGCTGGCTGCTCGGTGCACTCGGCTGGACGCCGTACCAGGACTGGCCGGCCGGCCGGTCCTGGCGGCACGGCACGACGTACCTGGTGTTGGAGGAGTCCCCGGCGCTGGCCGGGCGGGTCCACGACCGGCTCGCCCCGGGCCTCAACCACCTGGCCTTCCACGCCGGTCCGCCGCACGCGGTGGACCGGCTGGTGGCCGCCGCGCCGGCCCAGGGCTGGACACTGCTGTTCGCCGACCGTCACCCGCACGCCGGCGGCCCGGACAGCTACGCCGGCTACCTCACCGACGGGCAGGGTTACGAGGTCGAACTGGTCGCCGCTGAGGAACCGTAGGAACACCGGTCGGGCGGGGGCTCCCACGTCCGACCCGGTGCCGGCCGGCACCGCAGGCCACGGGTCAGGCGGCCGGCCAGTCCTGGGACGCCATACGTGGCGAGGCCGCCCCGGGCGGGGCGGCCTCGAGCCAGGAGGAGAAACCGGTCACCGTGGAGCGGGCCATGGCGATCTCGACCGGTGCGTGTTGACTGGTACAGCGGAGGATCACCCAGTCGGACGGCATGGAGAGCCGTTCCTGCCCCTCGGGGAGCCGCCGTCGCTCCACCATCAGCTCCTTGCGGGACAGCACCCGCTTGGGCCGCAGGGCGAAGCTGAACATCCGGTACCAGCGGAGCTGGTCGCCGACGAACCGCGCGAAGCCCGGGGACCAGCCCCGGCCGTCCAGGACGGTGGTGACCCGGACGCTCAGCCGGATGATGCCACCGCTACGGGTCACCAACGCGCGCCGGACGAAGAGGATCAGGACCGCGACCAGAATCACCGCGATGCCGATTCCGATCCCTTCGACGATCTGCATCGGCGGGCGGGCTCAGCGGGCCGGAGTTGCCGGGGTGGCGCTCTCGGCGAGCACTGTCACGCTCTCCGCGCCGACCGACAGGAACCCGCCGGTGATGTCGTAGGCGACCTGCTGGCCGCCGGCCTGCTTGATCCGGACCTGGCTGGGCTCGGCGAGCTGGCCGAGCAACGGCGCGTGCCCCGGCAGCACACCCAGCTCACCCTCGGTCGTGCGGGCGACGACCATCTCGGCCTCGCCGGACCAGACCTTCTCCTCGACGGCTACGAGGTCGACGTGAAGCTGCTGTGCCACGCTGTCTCCTTGCTGCGGCGACGGATTGCCGAAAGTCTAGTCTGAGCGCGGTGGACACCCCAACGCGGGTGGCGAGACGTGCACCACCACCCGGCGTGTCGGCTGGCCGGGAGGTGGTGTCGGCACCGGGCGGATCACCTGGTCTTGTTGCGGAACTCCGGGTGCTCCAGCAGGAAGGCGTCCAACTGCTCCTTGCCGAGGGCGGTGAAGAAGTCGTCGGCGGCGGGCAGCAACCGCTCGCCCCGGTAGCCGTTGCCGGTGCCGATCCCCTCCCCCGGCAGCTTGATCAGCTCGACGTTCTCCGAGCGGATGCCCTTGAGCGCGATGGCGAAGTCGACCACGCTGCTGCCCCGGCCGTTGAAGGTCAGCGACTGGCCGGCGGCCCGGATCACCCGGTCCAGCTTGATCGGGTTGGTCACCACGTCGGCGCTGAACGCCTGGGTGACCATCGCCTTGATGAACTGCTGCTGGTGCCGCTGCCGGCCGTAGTCGGCGTCCGGGACGCCGTTCTTCGGGTAGCGCTGCCGCACGTAGTCCAGCGCCTGCCAGCCGCTGAGGTGCTGGTTGCCCTTCTTGTAGACCGCCTGCGGCCCGATGTAGCCCTCGCCGTACGGGTTGCCCTTGCGGTGCTTGCCGTTCGGCTCCCGGTGCTCGGACTTGACCTCCCGCTCGATGTACATGTCGACGCCGCCCATCGCGTCGACGATCTTCTGGAAGCCGGTGAAGTTGATGATCGCGCCCGCGTCGAACCGTTCGATCCCGGTCGCCTTCTGCACGGTCTTGGCGAGCAGTTCGAAGCCCTGCGGGGCGCTGGGGTTCTTGCCCTCGACGATGCTGCCGTGCGACATCGCTCCGTTGATCTTGCCGGAGCCGCCCCGGTAGCCGGCCTTGTCGAACTTGGGGATGTCCACGTAGAGATCGCGCGGAATGGAGAAGATGTAGGCCTGCTCCAGCGACGCGGGCACGTGCAGCACCATGATCGAGTCGGCCAGTGGCGGGGTCTTCGCGTCCCGTGGGTCGATCCCCACGAGCAGGATGTTCAGCGGCCCCTTGACGTTGCTCTTGCGCTCCTGTGCCCCGGCCGCCTTGTCACCGAAGAGGTCGGCCTTGCCCACCGAGCCCTCGTAACGCGACAGCAGGGTCTCGTAGCCCACCAGGACCGCGCCGCTGAGCAGCATCAGCACCACCCCGAAGACGGTGCACACCCGGGCCCAGCGCGGCACCCCCGACCAGATGGACGACTTGCCGCCGCCCTTGCCGGACTTACCCACGAGCAGCTCCATTCGTCGCGCCACGAGGATGCGTCACGAAAACTCGTCACGTCCACGAACAGAAGACGGTCGCGCACCGTCGAAAAGTTGCACCGAATCGACGCTCGTTCCCGGCGTCGCGCTCGAAACGGTACCTCGCCCGCCTGGGAACCGCTTACCCGGCAACCGGACACCGGCTGCGACCAGCCACGACAACGACCGAAGGCCACCCCGGTGCACCGGGGTGGCCTTCGTGGGACGACTGTCGAGGGGCTCAGCCCTCCGACATCAGCTCCTTCGCCTTGCGCTCCAGGTCCTCCAGACCACCGCACATGAAGAAGGCCTGCTCGGGGAAGTGGTCGTACTCGCCCTCGCTGATCTTCTTGAACGCCTCGATGGTCTCGGCGATCGCGACCGTCGAGCCCGGCACGCCGGTGAACTGCTCGGCGGCGTAGGTGTTCTGCGAGAGGAAACGCTCGATCCGGCGGGCCCGGCCGACGGTGAGCTTGTCCTCTTCGGACAGCTCCTCGATGCCGAGGATCGCGATGATGTCCTGGAGGTCCTTGTAGCGCTGGAGGATGCGCTTGACCTCGGTCGCCACCGTGAAGTGCTCCTCGCCGACGAACTCCGGGGCGAGGATCCGGGACGAGGACGCCAGCGGGTCCACGGCCGGGTAGATGCCCTTGTCGGAGATCGACCGCTCCAGGTTGGTGGTCGCGTCCAGGTGGGCGAAGGTGGTCGCCGGCGCCGGGTCGGTGTAGTCGTCGGCGGGCACGTAGATCGCCTGGAGCGAGGTGATGGCCTGGCCCCGGACGGAGGTGATCCGCTCCTGGAGCTCGCCCATCTCGTCGGCCAGGGTCGGCTGGTAACCCACCGCGCTCGGCATCCGGCCGAGCAGCGTGGAGACCTCGGAACCGGCCTGGGTGAAGCGGAAGATGTTGTCGATGAAGAGCAGCACCTCCTGCTTCTTCACGTCGCGGAAGTACTCCGCCATGGTCAGCGCGGACAGCGCCACCCGCAGCCGGGTGCCCGGCGGCTCGTCCATCTGGCCGAAGACCAGCGCGGTCTTGTCGATGACGCCCGACTCGGTCATCTCGGCGATGAGGTCGTTGCCCTCACGGGTGCGCTCACCCACGCCGGCGAAGACCGAGGTGCCACCGAAGTTCCGGGCCACCCGGGTGATCATCTCCTGGATGAGCACCGTCTTGCCCACGCCCGCGCCGCCGAACAGGCCGATCTTGCCGCCCTTGACGTACGGGGCGAGCAGGTCGATGACCTTGATGCCGGTCTCCAGCATCTCGGTCTTCGGCTCCAGGTCGGCGAAGGCCGGAGCCTTGCGGTGGATGCCCCACCGGTCATCGGGGTCGAGCGTCTCGCCCTCGGTGAGGTTGAGGCACTCGCCGATGGCGTTGAAGACGTGGCCCTTGACCGCGTCGCCCACCGGTACGGTGATCGGCGAACCGGTGTCGGTCACCTCGGCGCCCCGGACCAGACCGTCGGTCGGCTGCATGGAGATGGCGCGGATCAGGTTGTCACCCAGGTGCTGGGCGACCTCCAGGGTCAGCGTCTTCTCACCACCGGAGAGCTTCACCTCGACGTGCAGGGCGTTGAACAGGGCCGGCATGGCGTCGCGCGGGAACTCGGCGTCGACGACCGGGCCGATGACCCGAACCACGCGACCGGTGGCCGTCCTGGTCTCTGCCGGTCCCCCGGCAACTGCGGATACAGTCATCACACTTCACTTCCCGACGCGGCCAGCGCGTTCGCGCCGCCGACGATCTCACTGATCTCCTGGGTGATCCCGGCCTGGCGGGCCGAGTTCATCTCACGCGTGTACTTCTCGATCATGTCTTCGGCGTTGTCGGTGGCGCTCTTCATCGCCCGCCGACGGGCCGCCGACTCGCTCGCCGCCGACTCCAGCAACGCCGCGTAGATCCGCGTGTTGATGTACCTCGGCAACAGCGCGTCGAGCAGCGACTCCGCCTCCGGCTCGAACTCGTACGCCGGCAGCAGCCCCTCGGAGCGCGGCCGGTCCTCGACCTGCATCGGCCCAATGATCTTGGTAACCGGGTTCTGCGTCATCAGGCTGTGGAACTCGGTGTAGACGATGTGCAACTCGTCGATGCCGAGCACGCCGTCCGGTCCGGCGTCACCGTCGGTGTCGTCCGCACCGGCGGTGAACGCCGAGATCAGCGTCTCACCGACCTCCCGGGCGTCGGCGAAGGTGGGCTGCTCCGAGAAGCCGGTCCAGTTCGCCGCGATCTCCCGGTTGCGGAACCGGTAGAACGTCAGACCCTTACGCCCGATGACGTAGAGCACCGGCTCCTTGCCGTCGGCGGTGAGCCGGGCGATCAGCGACTCGGCGGTCCTGATCGCGTTGGAGCTGTACCCACCGGCCAGGCCCCGGTCGGAGGTGACCAGCAGGACGCCCGCCCGCCGCACCTGCTCGCGCGGGGTGAGCAGCGGGTGGTCGATCCGGGCGTTCGAGGCCAGCGCCGTGAGCACGCCGGTGATCGCCTGGGCGTACGGCAGGGACGCCGTCACCCGGGCCTGGGCCTTGGCGATGCGGCTCGTCGCCACGAGCTCCATCGCCTTGGTGATCTTCTTCATCCCCTTCGCCGAACGGATCCGTTGACGAAGAACGCGTACCTGGGCCGCCATGAGTCAGCCCTACTGCTTCTCGGCGTCGCCGCCGGCGTAACGGGTGACCGTCTCCCGGTCCGCCCCGCCCTCCAGCGGCTTGGCGGGCGCGTCGTTGACCCGGTGCTCGTCGGCCTTGCCGAGGAAGACCTGCTTGAACTCGGCGATGGCCGAGTCGAGCGAGGCCGCGATGTCGTCGCCCCACTTGCCGCCGGCGATCGAGGCCAGCACGCCCTCGTGCTTGTGCCGCAGGTACTGGAGGAACTCCGACTCGAAGCGACGGACCTCGCCGACCGGGACGTCGTCCAGCTTGCCCTCGACGCCGGACCAGACCGAGACGACCTGCTCCTGCACCGGGTACGGCGAGTAGTTCGGCTGCTTGAGCAGCTCGACCAGCCGGGAACCCCGGTTCAGCTGGGCCTGCGAGGCCTTGTCCAGGTCGGAGGCGAAGGCGGCGAACGCCTCCAGCTCACGGAACTGGGCCAGGTTGAGCCGCAGCGAGCCGGAGACCTTCTTCATCGGCTTCATCTGGGCGGCGCCGCCGACCCGGGAGACCGAGGTGCCGACGTTGATGGCCGGCCGGACGCCCTGGTTGAACAGGTCGGACTCCAGGAAGATCTGGCCGTCGGTGATCGAGATGACGTTGGTCGGGATGAAGGCCGAGATGTCGTTGGCCTTCGTCTCGATGATCGGCAGGCCGGTCATCGAGCCGCCACCCAGCGCGTCGGAGAGCTTCGCGCAGCGCTCCAGCAGGCGGGAGTGCAGGTAGAAGACGTCACCCGGGTACGCCTCACGGCCCGGCGGGCGACGCAGCAGCAGCGACACGGCCCGGTACGCCTCGGCCTGCTTGCTCAGGTCGTCGAAGACGATCAGGACGTGCTTGCCGCCGTACATCCAGTGCTGCCCGATGGACGAGCCGGTGTAGGGGGCGAGGTACTTGAAGCCGGCCGGGTCGGACGCCGGGGAGGCCACGATGGTGGTGTACTCCAGCGCGCCCGCGTCCTCCAGGATGCCCTTGATCGAGGCGATCGTGGAGGCCTTCTGGCCGATGGCGACGTAGATGCAGCGAACCTGCTTCTTGGGGTCGCCGGAACGCCAGTTGTCCCGCTGGTTGAGGATGGTGTCCAGCGCGACGGTGGTCTTGCCGGTCTTCCGGTCGCCGATGATCAGCTGCCGCTGGCCCCGACCGATCGGGGTCATCGCGTCGATCGCCTTGATGCCGGTCTGCAGCGGCTCGTCGACCGACTGCCGGGACATCACGTTCGGGGCCTGGAGCTCCAGCTCGCGGAAGCCCTCGTCGGCGATGTCGCCGAGGCCGTCGATCGGCTGGCCGAGCGCGTTGACCACGCGGCCGAGGAAGGCGTCGCCGACCGGCACGGAGAGCACCCGGCCGGTGCGCTTGACGCGCTGCCCCTCCTCCAGCTTGGCGGAGTCACCGAGAACGACGACACCGATCTCCCGGACGTCGAGGTTCAACGCCACGCCGAGCGTGCCGTCCTCGAACTCCAGGAGCTCGTTGGTCATGGTCGAGGGCAGGCCCTCGACGTGGGCGATGCCGTCACCGGTGTCGGCGACGGTGCCGACCTCCTCGCGGGAGACGTCGGTCGAGTAGGAGGAGACGTAGCGCTCCAGGGCGCCGCGGATCTCCTCCGTCGAGATGGTCAGCTCGGCCATCCTCTGCTTCCTTAAAATTCAGGGGCCCGGGATACCTAGTACCGACCGGTCCGAATGGCGTCGATCAAAGGGCGGCGAGGCCGCTGGTCAGCGCTTCACGAGCGCGTTGCGGGTCTCGTTGAGGCGGCGCAGGACGGTGCCGTCGTACAGGTCGGAACCGACCCGCACGCTCACCCCACCGAGCACCTCCGGGTCGACCGTCTGCTTGACGGAAACCTCTCGACCGTACATCGCGGAGAGGCGGGCACCGAGCCGTCGCTCGTCGGACTCGCTCAACGGGGCGGCCACGGTCACGTACGCGACCTGGCGGTCCCGCCGATCGGCGGCCAGCTCGACCAGCCGGGTGAGCGCCCCGGTGAAGGAGCGTCCCCCGAACCCGCCGAGGGCCACCTCGACGAGGCGGACGGTGACCGGTCGGGCCTTGCCGTCGAGCAGCTCCCGGGCCAACGCGGCCCGCTGCCCGGCCGGGGCGATCGGGTCGGCCAGCGCCGCGGAGAGCGCGGACTGACCGGTGACCACCTGGCCGAAGCGGAACAGCTCGTCCTCGACCTCACCGAGGTCGCCGGCGGAGTCGGCGCTGGCCAGCAGCGCCTCCACCCCGAGCCGCTCGGTGCCGTCGAGCAGCTCCGACGGCGTCGACCAACGGCCGGCGACCAGGCCGGTCAGCAGGTCGAGCGCGTCCGCGCCGATCTTGCCGGCCAGGATGCCGTTGAGCAGCCCGGCACGGTCGTCGCCGGTGCGGGCCGGGTCGGACAGCGCCCGGCGCAGCCGCGGCTCGCCCCGCAACAGGGCGGCGACGGAGAGGATGTCGTCGGCGGTGGTGGCCACCGCCGACGGCTCCGCACCGCGGACGTACGCGTCGAGGCGCTCGGCCGCGATCCCGTACGACTCCCGGCTGGCGGCCTGCATCAGCGGGCCCCCGTGCTCTCGAGGTTGCTCAGGAACCGGTCCACGGTGCCCTTGCGGCGCGCCTCGTCGGCCAGCGACTCCCCGACGATCTTGCTGGCCAGGTCGACCGCGATGGTGCCGACCTCGGTGCGCAGCTCACGCACGATGGTGGCCCGCTCGGCGGCGAGTTGCTCCTTGCCGGCCGCAATGATCCGGTCGGACTCCTCACGTGCCTTGCCGAGGATGTCCTGCCGGATGCCCTCCGCGTCGGCCCGGGCGTCGTCCCGGATCTTCGCGGCGTCGGTGCGCGCCTCGGCGAGCTGCGCGCGGTATTGCTCGAGGAGCTGGTTGGCCTCGGCCTGGGCGGCCTCGGCGCGCTTGATACCGCCCTCGATCGCGTCGACCCGAGCCTGGAACGTCTGTTCCATACGGGGGAAGACGAACTTCATCAGCACGAAGCAGAGCACGGCGAAGGCGACGCTTCCCACCACGATCTCCTGCCAGATCGGGAGGATCGGGTTGTGCGTCGACTCACCACCCTCAGCGGCGAGGAGAAACATGAGAGACCTCCGGTCAGAGGGGCTGGATCAGATGTCGCCGGCCCAGATGAAGCCGAAGGCGATGCCCAGCAGCGCGAGCGCCTCGATGACGGCGAAGCCGATCCAGACGTACGGCAGGGTCATCCGGGACGACTCGGGCTGGCGGGCGGTCGACTGGATGTAGGCGGCGAAGACCAGGCCGACGCCGATGCCCGGGCCGATGGCGGCGAGGCCGTAGCCGATGGCGGCGGTGCTGCCCTCTACCGCGGCGTAGATGTCCATTAGTGGGTTCCTCCTGGTTATCACGCGTGACTCTCACGCGGTACGACAACTGTTGGTACGCGACTGGTCAGTGCTCGCTGGCGAGCCCCCGCCCGGTGGATCAGTGCTCGTCGGCGAGCGCGCCCTGCACGTAGCTTGCGGTGAGGACGGTGAAGACGTAGGCCTGCAGGCAGATGACCAGGAACTCGAGGAAGGTGAGCGCGATGGTCATCACCCAGGACAGCACCGAGACCGGTGCGAGCCAGGCGTTGGCGCTGAGCATCGCGAAGCCACCGAGCGTGAAGACCAGCAGCAGCATGTGCCCGGCGAACATGTTGGCGAACAGACGAACGGCCAGCGAGAACGGCCGGACGATGAAGGTCGAGAAGATCTCGATCGGGATCAGCAGCGGCAGGATGAACCAGGGCGCCGGCGGAACCAGAGAGTTCTTGAAGTATTTCACGAAGCCGTGTTGCCGGATGCCGATGTAGTTGAACAGCACGTAGCTGATCACCGCGAGGATCGCCGGGAAGGCGATGTGCGAGTTCGGCGAGATCTGGAACAGCGGCACGATCGCGAAGAGGTTGGTCAGCAGCACGAAGCAGAACAGCGTGGTGAAGTACGGCGCGAACCGCACCCCCCGGTGCCCGAGCATGTCGACCGCGATGTTGTTGCGCACGAAGCCGTAGATCGACTCGGCGAGCCACTGCTTCTTGGTCGGGACCAGCTGCGGCTTCCGGTAGGTCGCCAGGAAGAAGATGATCAGGATGCCGACGGCGACCCAGACCATCGCCGTGATCTTGGTGAACCAGTACGAGTCGTGCGCACCCCAGGGCAGGATGCTGGGCAGGTAGAAGTCCTCCACGCTGGGTGGGAATGCCGCCTGGCCCGCTGCCAGGACGTTCGCCTGTCCGAACACCGCGTCCCTTCCTATGTAGGCGTGCCGAGCCGGCGGACGACCAGGATGATCCCCCCGGCCATGCCGAGCACGACACCGATCCCGGTGGCGATGCCGCCGGAGTCGAGCCACTGGTCGACCAGCCAGCCGATGAAACCCCAGACGAGCATGCCCCCGACGAGGTACGAGAGCGCGGTCCAGCCCTGACCGGCGCCGGTCGGAACGTCGTCCGGACCGCCGGTGGGTTGGGGGGTTTGGTCACCAGCCATGACGGGGCGAACGATATCAGCCGGGGAGACGAGGCTGTGCCTCACCCCCCGCACAACCGTCGTTGTGTGGGCGTCGGGCGGGCTCCATCGTCTGGGGGCACGCTACTCCCCTTAGGCCAGTGAGAGAATGACCGCACGCCGACAGTCGCATACCCGTCCACCAGGTGGGACGCCGGACTCATGGTCGGCGAGAAGACCCGCTGGTCAGCCACCAGATGTGCACTCCGGTCCAGACCGCCACGCCGGCGGCGATGCCGGCACAGAGCGGAATCAGCCCGTCCCACCCGGTCGACGCCACCGCCACCATGACCACCCCCAGCAGGGTGAACTTGGCGACGTACAGGCCCAGCCCGAGCGGCAGCACCAGCTGCGGGTTGATCGCGTCGGCCCAGGCCAGCACCACCGTGGTCAGGGTGTAGCTGAGTACGGTCACCGCCACCCCGGCCGCCGCGCCCGCCGCCGCGGCCCCGCCGCCGGTCAGCCCGCCGACCACCGCCGCGACCGCCCCCAACGCCGCCGAGGCGGCCAGCAGCACCGGCAGGTGGCGCAACCGCCAACCCCGGTCGTCGGCCACCACCGGCGCGCGCACCCCCGGCTCAGCCACGCGGGTCCACCGGACCGCCGACGACCAGCCGGACCAGCCCCGGACCAGTGGCATCGCGCCGGTCGAGGGCCGGCCCCCACAAGGTCTGCTTCACGTTCTCCACAGCGAAAGAGTCTACGGAGCCGCACACTGGTGACCGTGAGATGCCTCGTCACCGGCGCCACCGGCTACATCGGTGGACGACTCGCGCCCCGGCTGCTGGCCGAGGGGCACCAGGTGCGCTGTCTGGCCCGCAAGGCGGGTCGGCTGCGCGACGTGCCCTGGGCGGCCCGCGCCGAGGTGGCCGAGGGGGACCTGCGCAAACCCGAGACGCTGCCGGCCGCGTTCGCCGACGTCGACGTCGCGTACTACCTGGTGCACTCGCTCGGGCAGGGCGACTTCGAGGCCGCCGACCGGGAGGCCGCCACCCACTTCGCCGCGGCCGCCGCGGCCGCCGGCGTACGCCGGATCGTCTACCTGGGTGGGCCGGAGCCGGCGGCCGGTGGCGGGGTGCCGTCGCCGCACCTGCGGTCCCGGGCCGAGGTGGCCCGGATCCTGCTGGCCGGCGAGGTGCCCACGGTGGTGCTGCGGGCCGCCGTGATCATCGGGTCCGGGTCGGCCTCGTTCGAGATGCTGCGTTACCTCACCGAACGGCTGCCGGCCATGGTCACCCCCCGGTGGGTCCGCAACCGGATCCAGCCGATCGCCGTCCGGGACGTGCTGCGCTATCTGGTCGGCTGCGCCACCCTGCCGCCCGAGGTGGACCGGGCCTTCGACATCGGCGGCCCGGACGTGCTGACCTTCCGGGAGATGATGCAGCGCTACGCGCAGGTCGCCGGCCTGCGCCGCCGGATCATCGTGCCGGTCCGCCCGCTGACCCCGGCGCTCTCCTCGCACTGGGTGGGGTTGATCACCCCGGTGCCGAACGCGATCGCCCGCCCGCTGGTGGAGAGCCTGATCCACGAGGCGGTGGCGCACGAGCACGACGTCGCCCGCTGGCTGCCCGACCCGCCGGGTGGGCTAACCGGCTTCGACGACGCCGTCGCGCTGGCCCTGACCAAGGTGCGCGACGCCCAGGTGGAGACCCGCTGGTCGAACGCGAGCGGCCCGGACGCGCCGGCCGAGCCGCTGCCGTCGGATCCGGACTGGTCCGGCGGCACTGTCTACACCGACGTGCGGGAACGTGAGGTCGACGCTCCGCCGGGTGCGCTCTGGCGGGTCATCGAGGGCGTCGGCGGCGAGCACGGCTGGTACTCGTTCCCGCTCGCCTGGTCGGTACGCGGCTGGCTGGACCGGCTGGTCGGCGGGGTGGGGCTGCGTCGGGGCCGGCGCGACCCGCACCACCTCCAGGTCGGCGAGGCGCTGGACTTCTGGCGGGTGGAGGAGATCGTCCCCGGCGAACTGCTGCGGCTGCGCGCCGAGATGCGGCTGCCCGGTCGCGCCTGGCTGGAGCTACGCGCCGAGCCGGCCGGCGAGGGCCGCAGCCGGTACGTCCAACGCGCCGTCTTCCTCCCCCGCGGTCTCCCCGGCCACCTCTACTGGCACTCGGTGGCGCCCTTCCACGCCGTCATCTTCGGCGGCATGGCCCGCAACATCGCCGGCCACGCCCCGACCCGCTGATCCCCCGCCCCCGGGGCGGGGTCAGTTGCCGTCGCGGGGGGTGGGGACGGGACGGTAGGTGATCGACTCGTTGGGCGGGACGAAGTCCCGGACCGGGGCGTCGGCCAGGGCGGCGGCCAGGATGCGGCCCACCGCGTCGACCATCCGGGACTGGACCGCCGCGCCGACGGCGTCGCGGGGATCGTCCGGGTTGGCGGCGATCTGGGCGACCGCGAGCTGCGGGGTGAAGGCCACCACCGACTCGGTCTCGTTCCGCTCCGAGCTGCCGGTCTTGCCGGCCACCGGGCGACCCAGCCCCGGGCGGAGCTTCTCCGCCGTGCCGCCGTCGCAGCGGCGGTACATCGACTGGTCGCCGACCGGGCAGCGGGCCGCATCGGCGGCGGCCCGGGCCACCTCGGTATCGACCACCTGCCGGCAGTCCGGCCGGCCGGCGGCCACCTCCTTCCCGGCGTTGTCCCTGATCGACACGACCGGCAGCGGCGCACACCAGGTCCCCTCGGCGGCCACCGTGGCGTACGCGTTGGCCAGGTCGAGCGGGGTGGTGGAGGACACCCCCAGGGTGAACGCCCCCCAGTCGCGGGCCCCGGACCGGGCCAGTTCGGCGTCGTCGGGGGCGCGGAACCGGATGCCCAGCCGCTCGGCCATCTCCACCACCCGGTCCGCGCCGATCTGCTCGGTCAGCCAGGCGAAATAGGTGTTCACCGAGCGGCCGAAGGCGGTCCACATGGTGCGGTAACCGTCCATCCACTCGGGGGTGGCGTTGACCGGGCACCACCGGCCGCCGCAGCTGGCCCGGGCGTCGTCGGTCGGGAACCGGGTCACGATCCGGCTGGGCGCGACGAAGCCCGTCTCCAGTGGCCGCCCGGACTCCAGGGCGGCCAGCAGGGTGAACAGCTTGAACGTCGAGCCGGCCTGGTATCCCTCGATGCCGTTGCCACCGGCGATCAGCTGGTTGACCGTGTTCGGGTAGTTCCGCTGCCCGGCCGGGTTGGGGGTGACGCTGTAGTGCCGGTTCACCGCCAGGGCGAGCACCCGCCCGGTGCCCGGCTGGACCACCGCCACCGGCGCCGCCCGGGGATCGTCGACGTCGTAGATGTCGGTCGACTGACGTACGGCGGCCCGCTGCACGGCCGGGTCGAGCGAGGAGACGATCCGGAAGCCACCCCGGCGCAGGTTGTCCTGCCGCTCGGCGGCGGTGGCGCCGAAGGCGGGCTGGTCGCTCCACCACTGGGTGAACCAGTCGCAGAAGAACCCCCAGTCGTTGCGCTGCTCGGGCACGGCGGTGCAGTCGTTCGGCGTCCGGCTGGGGCGCAACGTCAGCGGGGCGTCCCGGGCCACCGCCGCGTCGGCCGCCGGGATCTGGGCCAGCGCCACCATCCGGTCCAGCACGTACGACCGGCGGGTCAGTGCCGCGTCGGCGTCGCCGTTGATCGGATCGTCGGTGTCCGGGGAGCGGACCAGGCCGGCCAGCAGCGACGCCTGGGCCAGGGTCAGCCGGGCCGGGGTGGTGGAGAAGTACCGCTTGGTCGCGGCGGCGATGCCGTACGCCCCGGCGCCGAAGTAGGCGATGTTGAGGTAGCGGGTGAGGATCTCGTCCTTGGTCAGCTCGCGCTCCAACGCCAGGGCGTACCGCATCTCCTGGAGCTTGCGGGCGGTGCTGATCTCGGTGGCCCTCTTCCGCTGCTCCTTGGTCAACCGGGGGTCGTTGCTGAGCACGTTGCGGACGTACTGCATGGTCAGTGTGGAGGCGCCCTGCCGGGCCCGGCCGTCGCGCTGGTTGACGGTGAACGCCCGGACCACCCCCCGCAGGTCGACGCCCCGGTGCTGGTAGAACCGGGCGTCCTCGGCGGCCACGATGGCCTGCCGCATCACCGGTGCCACCTTGGCCAGCGGCACGTCCACCCGGTCCTCGGTGTAGAACGAGGTGATCAGGGTGACGCCGTCGGCCGCGTACAGGGTGGAGCGTTGGGCGGTGGGTGGGGTGCGCAGCGTGTTGGGCAGCTCGGCATAGGAGGACGCGAGCCCGCCGAAGCCGATGCCGAACACCAGGGCGAGCGGCAGGGCCGCCGCCGCCAGCACCAGACCGGCGAGCACGCCGGCGATCAACACGGTGAACGCCTTGTCGAGGTGGGTCCGGATCATCAGTACTCCCCGCAGGAGTCGTCAGGACCCGCTCAGCATGACCCGCAAAACCGCCCGAACTCTCATCTTTCCCCAAAACCGGCGAAAGCTCGTGTGGCGGACACGGCGCGCAGCGCGGGACACGCCGTGCCGGTCACCCGCAGGAGACCGGGCAGCCGGCAGACCCCGGGGCACCCTGGGGATCAGGGCAGCAGCGCCGAGGTGAGCGGGTGCACCGTCTCCTCGATCTCGTCGGCCACCCGGCTGAAGCACTGGTCACCCCGGCCCCACGGATCGTCCAGGTCGTCGGAGTGCAGCGGGGTCGCCCCCTGCCGGGCCGCGTCGACCGCCGCCACCAGGGCCACCCCCCGGTCGTACACGGCGTCCGGGGTGGCCTGGGCCGGCGGCAGGGCGGCGGCGTCCACCGCAGCGAGCAGCCGGCCGAACTCACCCAGCACGAAGGTGCGCCCGGCCGCGTCCGGGCGCAACGCCACCACGTACTCCTGCTGGTCGGCGGTGGCGGTGAGGACGAGGTCGGCGGCGTCGATCAGGTCGGAACGGAGCTTGCGCGCGGCGAACCCGTCCACGTCGCCGCCGCGGCCCAGCACCTGCCGAGCCGCGGGCGGGTTCATCTCCTCCCCCGCGTGCCAGCCGCCGGTGCCGGCGCTGTGGGTGTGCAGCAGCGCGTCCGAGCCGGCCGGATCGACGCCGAGCCGCCCCAACCGCTCGCGGACGGCGAGCACCAACAGCCGCTCGGCCATCGGGGACCGGCAGATGTTGCCCATGCAGACGTGCAGGACGGTGAACGGCGGCACTCAGGCTCCCCGCTCGTCGAGGATGTCCGGTGCCACCTCACGCAGCTGGTCCAGGTCGATCGCGCCGACCCGAAGCAACCGGGGCACCTCGGCGGTCAGGTCGACGATGGTGCTCGGCACCGGATCGGGGCACGCCCCGGCCTCCAGATAGACCCGCACCGAGTAGCTGAGCTGGTCGCGGGCCTGCTCGGCGGTCAGCGCCGCCGGCTGGCCCACCTTGTTGGCCGAGGCCACCGCCATCGGGCCGGTCTCCCGCAGCACCTCCAGCGCCACCGGGTGCAGCGGCATCCGCACCGCGACCGTCCCGCTGGCGTCGCCCAGGTCCCAGGCGAGGCTGGGCGAGTGCTCCACCACGATGGTCAACGCCCCCGGCCAGAACGCCTCCACCAGGTCACGGGCCGCCTTGGGCAGCGAGAAGACCAGGCCGTCGAGGGTGTGCCGGGAACCGATCAACACCGGCGGCGCCTGCTGGCTGCCACCTCGGGCATCGGAGAGGGCCTTCACCGCGTACGGGGTGAACGCGTCCGCGCCGATCCCGTAGACCGTGTCGGTGGGCAGAACGACCAGCTCGCCGTTCTTGACCGCCTCGATCGCCGCAGCGACACCGCGGTCCCGGTCGGCGGGCGACCGACAGTCGTAGAGCATCACGAGGAGCCAGTCTGCCACGCCGACGCCCGAACGGCGTGCGGGCCGTCCGACCGGCGGGACGCGGTGGCGAACCGGGACCGGCCGGCCAGGTCCCGGTGGGCCCGCACCGCCGCGTACCGACCGTCGGCGGCGAGCAACGCCGGCACCGCCTCGCCGTGCGTGTCGTCGTGCTCGACGCCCAGCTCACCGTCGGGTCGCAGCAGCGCGGCCGCCCGGCGCAGGACTGGCCGCAGCACCGCCAGACCGTCCGTCCCGGCGAAGACCGCCTCGTCCGGGTCGTACCCGGCGACCTCCGGCGGGACCGCCACCGCACGCGGCACGTACGGCGGGTTGCACAGCAGCACGTCCACCGCGCCGACCAGGTCGGCGAGCAACCCCGGGTCGGTAACGTCGGCGACCACCACCTCGACCGGCCGGTCCCCGGCGGCGGCCCGCTCGGCGGCGTTGCGCCGCAGCCAGGTCAACGCGGCCGGGGACCGCTCCACCGCCACCACCCGGGCCGCCGGCACCTCCTGCGCCACCGCCAGCGCGATCGCCCCCGAGCCGCTGCACAGGTCGACCACCACCGGGGCGTCCCGGGTCAACGCCCGCGCGATCCCCCAGCCGGCCAGCAGCTCCGTCTCCGGGCGGGGCACGAAGACCCCCGGTCCGACCACCAACTCCAGGTGCCGGAAGCCGGCCCGGCCGGTCAAATGCTGCAACGGCTCGCGGTCGGCCCGGCGGGCCACCAACGCGTCGAACCGGGTCCGCTGGGCGCGGGTGAAGCCGTCGGCCAGGGCGAGCCGGCCCCGGGGCACCTCCAGCACGTACGCGGCGAGCTGCTCCGCCTCGGACCGGGCCGACGCCACCCCGGCGGCGGCGAGGGTACGGGCGGCGCGGGCCACCACGGGAGAAGGCCGCTCGCGTTCTGTCCCTTCGGACGGGTGGCGCGGGAGTGAGGTCACGCCATAATCATGAGGCGTCGTCGGCCGCACCACGAGTGGGTGCGTCCGGGCGCACACCGACGGGAGGTTCGGGGTGGGGTGGCTCGACCGGGTCGATGACCAGGTTGACGCCCTGACGCATGCCCGCGACCTCCAGGAGGTCAGCCGCTCGGCCGAGGCGGTCGGGGTCCTCGACCGGGTGCTGCGCACCACCACCGACCCGTACACGAAGGCCGACGCGCTGGTGCAGCGGCTCTGCGCGCTGATCAACCTCGGTCGGACGGCCGAGTTCACCCGGGCCATCGAGGAGGCCTCCGGGGCCGTCCGGGACCTCCCCGAGCCCTACCTGCACGGGCACCTCAACGCGCTGGCCGCGCTGGCCGCGCACCACCAGGGCGCGCTGGACCGCTGCGTCATGCACCTGGTCCGGGCCTCGCGGGCGCTCAAGGCGGCGGAGGACCGGGACCGGGACACCGCCTGGGGCTGGCACGACCTGGCGATGGCCTACTCCTACCTCAGCTTCCACGGCCATGCGCTGGGCGCGATCGAGCGGGCCCGCCAGCACGGCGCCGCCGCCGGCATCCCCGAGGAGACCTTCGCCGCCCCGGGCATCCGGCTGCGCAACGCCGTCGCCCTGGACCACAACGGCGACAGCGACGGCTGCCTGCGGGTGCTCCGCGACATCGCCGCCGACCTGGCCCGTTTCGTCGCCGACGGCCGGGCCGACCGGCTGCGGCCGAGTAGCCTCGCCGCCTACGGCTACGCGGCGGTCCGCCGGACGGCGCTCGGCGATCCGGTGCCGGTCGGCCCGGAGCCGGCCCGGCTGCTCGACCACAGCGGGGACAGCGCCCGGGCCCGGGACATGCGGCAACTCGGCCATGTCTGCCTGGCGGTCGCCGACGGACGCCCGATCGAGGCGATCACCCGACTGGACTCGGCCCGGGTGTCGGCCGAGACGCTCGGCGCGGCGGAGCCGTCCCGGCTGCGCAGCATCGCCTTCTCCCGGGCCGGCGACCACGCCGCCGCACACCGCGCCGACCGGATGGCGTTCCGGCTGGCCGGGCAGCGCAACGACCGGCTGCGGGACGTCTACATCGACGGCATCGCGGCCCGCATCGACCACGAGGAGATGCGCCGGGAGGCGGCCCGCTACGAGGGCGAGGCGCTGACCGACCCGCTGACCGGGCTGCCCAACCGGCGTCAGTTGGAGCGGCACATCGCCTCGGTGGTGTCCCAGGGCGAGCGGGTGGTGATCGGCGTCTGCGACCTGGACGGCTTCAAGGCGGTCAACACCCACCACGGCCACCACTCCGGCGACCTGGTGCTGCAACGCATCGCCGGGGTGATCAACCGGGTGATGCGACGGGGCGACTTCGTGGCCCGCTACGGCGGCGACGAGTTCGTGGTGGTGCTCTCCGGGGCCGGCATGGCCGAAGCCGCCGAGGTGGCCCGCCGGATCGACGCGGCCGTGCGCACCGAGGACTGGGAGTCGCTGGTGCCCGGCACGCCGGTCGGGGTGAGCATCGGTTTCGCCGAGGTCAGCGGCACCGGCACGGCGCTGCGCGACGCCCTCGGCACCGCGTTCGAGCTCGCCGACCGGGAGATGCTGCGGGCCAAGAACCGCACCCGCGCCTCCTGACCGTACCCGGGTGGGCGACCCGGGATCGACGGGGGCCGGGGGCGGTCCCGGTGTCACCGGTGCTGACGCCGCACGGTCAGCGGCGGGTCAGCTCGGTGTCGCCGGCCAGCCGGGCGGTCCGGTCGGCCCCGGCGAGGGCGTCGAGGACGCCGTCCAACTCCCCGGCGAGCGCCAGGTCGAGGTTGTACGCCGTGTAGCCGATCCGGTGGTCGGTGATCCGGTTCTGCGGGTAGTTGTAGGTGCGGATCCGCTCCGAACGGTCCACGGTACGCACCTGCGCCCGGCGGGCGTCCGAGGCGGCGGCGTCGGCCTGCTCCTGGGCCACCGCCAGCAACCGGGCCCGCAGGATGCGCATCGCCTGCTCCCGGTTCTGCAACTGGGACTTCTCGTTCTGGCAGGAGACCACCACACCGGTCGGCAGGTGGGTGATCCGTACCGCCGAGTCGGTGGTGTTCACCGACTGGCCGCCCGGCCCGGACGAGCGGAACACGTCGATCCGCAGCTCGTTCGGGTCGACGGTGACGTCGACGTCCTCGGCCTCGGGCAGCACCAGCACCCCGGCCGCGCTGGTGTGGATGCGGCCCTGCGACTCGGTGACCGGGACCCGCTGGACCCGGTGCACGCCACCCTCCCACTTCAGCCGGGACCAGACGCCGTTGCCGCCGTCCGGGACCCCCTTGGTCTTGATCGCCAACGAGACGTCCTTGACCCCGCCGAGGTCGGAGTCCTGCGCGTCGATCACCTCGGTCAGCCAACCGTGCCGCTCGGCGTACCGGGTGTACATCCGCAGCAGGTCCCCGGCGAAGAGCGCGGACTCCTCGCCACCCTCGCCGGCCTTGATCTCGATGATCACGTCCTTGGCGTCGTGCGGGTCCCGCGGGATCAGCAGCTCCGCCAGCCGCTCCTCCAGCGCCGGCAGGGTCGCCGCGATCGAGTCCGTCTCCTCGGCGAACGCCGGGTCCTCGGCCGCCAACTCCCGGGCCGCGACCAGGTCGGCGCGGGCCTGCTCCAGCTCGTCGGCGGCCTTGTGCAGCGGCACCAGCTCGGCGTAGCGGCGACCGACCCGGCGGGCGGTGTTCTGGTCGGCGTGGATGGCCGGGTCGGCGAGCCGCTTCTCCAGCTCGGCGTACTCGTCGAGGAGGGCGGCCAGGCGCTCGCTGCTCATGGGGGATGCTCCTTCGACGGGTCCGGTGCAGAGACGGTACGCAGAGGTGGAAAGTAGGCGTAACGGACGACGCCCGTGTCCGGCACAGGGCCGGACACGGGCGTCGTCGGTGAAGCTACTTGGCCTTCTTCGCCTGAACCTTGGCGTACTTCTGCTGGAACTTGGCGACCCGGCCGGCGGTGTCGAGGACGCGCTGCTTGCCGGTGTAGAACGGGTGGCAGGCGCTGCAGGTCTCGACCGAGATCGAACCGCCCTTGGCGGTGCTGCGGGTCGTGAAGGAGTTGCCGCAGGAGCACTTGACCTCGGTGGTCGCGTACTGCGGGTGAATGTTGGGCTTCATGTCGCCTCGGTCCTTTCGTCAGGTGGTCGCCGGGTCGCCGCTGATCCCCCGCCGCCTGGTGCGCGACGGACTCGGGCGTGAACCGGAACCGGTGGCCGATTGACCAGTGTGCCATGGGCGTGAGCCGACCCGACGGGCGGGCCGCACGATCGGTCCGGCAGTGGTAACGCCGGCCCACCGCACCGCATTCCCGCCGCTCCCGCCCACCATTCCTCCCCGACGCGCCGACCGGCCGGGCGGGCTCCTCCCCCAGGTTCAGGAGCCCGCCCGGCCGGGCCGCCGGGCGGCGGACGCCTCCCCAGGTTTCTTCCGCCGCCCTCCGGTGGCCGGGTCGACCGGTGACCCGCGCTCCCAGTCAACCCGGCGGCGCACACAATTTTCAAGAGCTATCGAGCCCATCGAAAGAAAATTCCATCAACGGCGATTCCCAGCTACAAACTCCCGGATGTAGCCGCCGCCGACCACCACGGCACGGCGGATACGACGAAGGGCACGGCCGGAGCGGCCGTGCCCAACGTGGCGGTCTCACCCGGGAGGGGTCACTCCCCCGGTGTCGACTTGGCGATCTGCATCAGGAACTCGATGTTGGTACGGGACTGCTTGAGCCGGTCGAGGAGCAGGTCCATCGCCGCCTGCGAATCCAGCGAGTGCAGCACCTTGCGGAGCTTGTGGATGATGGCCAGCTCCTCCGGCGCGAGCAGGACCTCTTCCTTACGCGTACCGGACGGGTTGATGTCGATGGCCGGGAAGGTGCGCTTGTCGGCGATCTTCCGGTCCAGCTTCAGCTCCGCGTTACCGGTGCCCTTGAACTCCTCGAAGATGACCGTGTCCGCCATCGACCCGGTCTCCACCAGCGCCGTGGCGATGATGGTCAGCGAGCCACCGTTCTCGATGTTGCGAGCCGCGCCCAGGAAACGCTTCGGCGGGTAGAGCGCGGTGGAGTCGATACCGCCCGACATGATCCGGCCGGAGGCCGGCGCCGCCAGGTTGTACGACCGGCCGAGCCGGGTCACCGAATCGAGCAGCACGACCACGTCGTGCCCCAGCTCGACCAGGCGCTTGGCCCGCTCGATCGCCAACTCCGCCACCGTGGTGTGGTCCTGCGGCGGACGGTCGAACGTGGCCGCGATGACCTCGCCCTTGATCGACCGCTGCATGTCGGTGACCTCTTCGGGCCGCTCGTCGACCAGCACCACCATCAGGTGGCACTCCGGGTTGTTGTGGGTGATCGCGTTGGCGATCGCCTGCAGCACCATGGTCTTACCCGCCTTGGGCGGCGACTGGATGAGTGCCCGCTGGCCCTTGCCGATCGGCATGACCAGGTCGATGACCCGGGTGGTCAGGATGTGCGGTTCGGTCTCCAGCCGCAGTCGCTCCTGCGGGTAGAGCGGGGTCAGCTTGTAGAACTCGGGACGACGTCGGGCCTCGTCCGGCTCCATGCCGTTGATGGTGTCCAACCGGACCAGCGGGTTGTACTTGTCCCGCCGCTGGTCGCCGGTGCCGCTGCTGTCCCGGGCGGCCCGGACGGCGCCGGTGATCGCGTCGCCCCGGCGCAGACCGTGCTTCTTGATCTGCGACATCGAGACGTACACGTCGTTCGGGCCGGCCAGGTAGCCGGTGGTCCGCACGAAGGCGTAGTTGTCGAGCACGTCGATGATGCCGGCCACCGGGACCAGCACGTCGTCCTCGCCGACCTGCGGTTCGCGACCGCCGCTGCCACTGCCACTGCCACCGCTGTCGTTGCTGCCCTCGACCCGGTCACCCCGGCCACGCCGACGGTCCCGGAACCGGCTGCGCCGGCCCCGCCGGCCGCCGGCCTCGTCGTCGTCCGAGTCATCGCGGTTGTCGCGGTTGTCGCGCTGACCACGCTCGCCGGAGCGGTCACCCCGGTCGCTACGGTCGGCCCGCTCGCCCCGGTCAGCGCGGTCACCCCGCTCCGCCCGGTCGTTGCCGCTGCGCTCGGCCCGGTCACCGCCCGTCCGCTCGGCCCGGTCGTTGCCGGCCCGCTCACCACGGTCGTTACCGGCACGGCCGGCCCGGTCGTTGTCGGTCCGATCGTTACCGGCCCGCTCACCGCGCTCGGCCCGGTCGTTGCCGGCCCGGTCAGCGCGCTCGGCCCGGTCGTTGCCGGCCCGGTCAGCGCCGGCCCGGTCGTTACCGGCCCGCTCGGCACGGTCGTTGCCGCCCCGCTCGGTCCGGTCGGCGCCGGCCCGCTCGGCCCGGTCCCGACCGCCGCGTCCCTCGGCCCGCTCGGGACGGTCGCCGGCCTCGACCGACGCCTCCTCGGTACGGGTCTCGACGATCGGCGGCTCGGTGGCCGGCCGCTCGGTGGCCGGCCGCGCTTCGGCGGTGCTGGCCCGAGTGCGCCGGGTCCGGGTCCGGCCCTCGGTCTCACCGGTGGCGGCAGGGGTCGCCGACGCCGGCTCGGTGGTCCGCTCCGGGGTCACCTCGGCGTGCACCTCCTCCCGGACGGGGGCAGCCGCAGCAGCCACCTCGGCCCGCGGTCGAGGGGTGCCGGTGGCGGCGCCGCCCTGCTGCCGCTCGGAGATCGCGCTGATCAGCTCGCCCTTACGCATGCGGGCGGTCCCGGAGATGCCGAGCGACGCGGCCAGGCTCTGCAGCTCCGGCAGCAGCATCGCCGACAGACCGGTACCGCTGCGCCGACGGCGGGCGGGGGCGGCGGTGGTGGCATCGCCAGCGACGTTGGAAACATCCGACGTCACGTCGGTGGTGTCGCTCAATGGATTCCTTCCCTCGATAGGCCGGGACTGCCCGGGATCGACAAGCAAGGTGGCCGGGCGGCCTCGGTGCACCCGCCTCGCATGACGCGTCGCGGGAGTCTGTGGCACAGCAGCCGGGCGGTTTCCCAACTCACCAACGTCGGTGAGCAGGTCTCGCCGTCTGCGGCGACCTGCGGAAACTGCGGTGCGGCGTGAGCCTTTGGCAGGGGTGACGGGCTGACCGCCGAGAGCTTCGGGGTGCGCCGACCCGCAGAGAGATCGCGTGCTTTCGCGGCTGTGCTGAGTCTAGAGCGTAATCAACTCTTCCGACCTGCGGCAACAGGGTCCCGCTCGGCGTGTCCCAGTCTACCCCGTGCGACCGTCGCTCCGCGCACCTCTACCGGCAACCGCCAGACTTCCCATTCTGTTCCCGGGGTGAACCCCTCGGGTGGCTCGGTGAACGCCAGCACGGTCGGGCCCGCCCCACTGACCACGGCCGCCACACCCGCCGCACGCAACGCGCTGACCAGGGCAGCCGTCTGCGGCATTCCCGGCGCGCGGTAATCCTGGTGCAACCGGTCGACGGTGGCCGGCAGCAGCAACGCCGGCTCGGCGGTCAACGCGTGCACCAGCAACGCCGACCGGCCCGCGTTCAGCGCCGCGTCCCCGTGCGGCACGGTCGACGGCAGGGCCGCCCGCGCGGTGGCCGTCAGTCCCCGCTCCCCCGGTACGAAGACCGTGGGGCGCACCCCGGCCGCCACCGGCAACGAGACCGCCCGGCCGCCGCCCGGCTCGGTCCAGGCGATGGTGAACCCGCCGCGCAGGCAGGGTGCGACATTGTCCGGATGACCCTCGATCTCGGCGGCCAGCCGCAGCACCGCGTCGTCGTCGAGCCGCTGCGCGCCGCCGGTGACCAGGCCCCGGGCCAGCAGCACCCCGGCCACGATCGCCGCCGAGGAGGACCCCAGGCCGCGCGCCTGCGGGATCCGGTTGACGCACTCCAGCGCCAGCCCCGGCGGCTGCCCACCGAGCAGGTCGAAGGCGGCCCGCATGGCGACCACCAGCAGGTGCCGGTCGTCCTGCGGCAGCTCACCGGCCCCCTCACCGGTCACCACCACCCGGACGTCGGCCGAGGTCACCTCGGCGGCCACGTCGTCGTGCAGGGCGAGGGCGAGCCCGAGGGCGTCGAACCCGGGGCCCAGGTTGGCACTGGTCGCGGGCACCCGCACCCGCACCGGCCCGGAGGCGAAAGTCGTCGGCACCGGCTCATGCTAGGGCCCGGGGCTGACCTGGCACCCGCTCGCCCGGCCGGTGGGACTGGATCACCTCGGTTAGCCTGACGCCCATCTATCAGCCGCTCAGGAGGCGACGTGGGAATGTTCGGTTACCGGGTCACGCAGTTGGTGGGACACCTGCCCGTACTGCTCACGCTGCTCACCGTCCTGGTGCTCGCCGCCACCGCCCGCCGCCGGCTGCCCGGCCGGGCCCGGTCGTTGCTGCTCGCCGGGGCCGCTGTCCTGCTGCTGGTGGAGCTGTTCAGCACCGCCTGGCTGGCGGCCCTGCCCGAGCTGATCCGGTCCCGTGCCCTCTCCGGCGGGATGCGGCAGTTCGAGCTGATGAACCTCGCCGCCAGCGCGGTCGGCTGGATCGGCTACCCGATCGGGCTGGGCCTCATCGTCGCCGCCGTGTTCACCGGCCGCGCCGCGACCCCCGCGCCGGGCCAGCCGTGGGGCGCCTGGACGCCCCCGCCCGGCGCCGCGTCCACCGGGCTCGCCACCGGTGGCCTCCCACCGGGATTCGCCGCCGGCCACCCGGGCGTCGGCCCGGTGACGCCGCACCAGGCCGCCGGGCCGTGGGGCGGGAGCGACCGGCCGCCGGCCGCCCCGCCGCAGGCCGACCCCACCAACTGAGCCGCCCCGCCGCGGTGGGACCACGCCGACCGGGCCAGGTGCGACGGTCAGCGGGCGGGCAGCGGGTCCGTGCCGGTGGCCGGGTCGGTGAGCGAGAGCCGGCGGGTGGCGATCCGCCAGCCCACCGCGTAGACGACGGTGACCAGGCCGCAGCCGGCCAGCACCACCCGCTCGTCCACCAGGTCGACCACGCCGGCCACCACCAGCTGACTGACCGAGATCGCCAGGGTCGCCAGCATCATGTCGGTGGCGAAGACCCGGCCCCGCAGCCGGTCGGGCACCTCGCCCTGCAGCGCGAAGTTCGACAGCACCCAGTTGCTGCCGCCGCCGAAGTGGGCCACGAAGACCAGCAGCAGCACCAGCGGGAACCAGCTCGCCACCGCCGCGCCCAGGTAGGCCAGCCCGTACAGCGACATCGACAGGGCCAGGCCGGGCAGCAGCCAGGCCCGGTTGGTCAGCACCCGGCTCATCAGGATCGGCCCGACCAGCGCCCCCGCCCCCCGCGCCGCGAAGAGCAGACCGGTGCCCACCGGCCCGACCCCGTACACGGCGGCCAGCAGGGGGAACACGGTCAGCACGCCGTTGCCCAGGCCCACCGCCGACTTGACGGTGACCAGCGCCAGCACCCGGGGCCGGTGCCGGATGTGCCCCAGCGCCTCACGGATCGCCGGCCAGGTGCGCGGCGTCGGCCGGCCGACCTCCCGGGCCGCCTGCAACGGCCGGCGGATCAGCGCCGCCAGGCCCGCCGCCAGCACCAGGCCGACCGCCCCCACCCAGAAGCAGGCGTACGGCCCGACCACCGCGCTCAACACACCGCCGAGGGACGCGCCGACCACCGTCATCGTCCCCCAGGCGGACCCGGCGATGGCGTTGCCGGCGGCCAGGTCGGCCGGGTCGACCACGTTGGGCAGGGCGGCCTGCGCGGCCGGCGAGTAGAACGCCTTGCCGACCGCCACCGCCGCGATCGCCACCATGGCCAGCCAGGCCGTGCCGGCGTCGCGCACACCGAGCAGCAGCAGCACGCCGAGCAGGGTCACGCCGTTCGCGGCCATCATCACCTTCCGGCGGTCGAACCGGTCGGCGATGGTCCCGGTGTACGGCAGCAGTAGCGCCAACACGCCGGTGTCCAGGGCCAGCACCAGTGCGCCCCACACGCCACTGCCGGTCAACTGCGGCAGCAGCACCAACAGCGGCACCATGACGAACCAGTCGGCGCCGAAGACCACCAGCTCGGCCAGGAAGAGGTTGCGGAAGTCCCGGTTGCGGACGAGAACGGAGAGCGGAGAGGACACGTGCCCGGACCCTACCCGCCCACGCGCGGTCCGCTCGCCCGGCTCAGCAACTGGGAGACCGTGACGAAGGTGTAGCCGCGGGCCCGCAGGCCGGTGATCATCGCGTCCAGGCCCCGCACCGCCACCTGCCGGTTCTCCGAACCCGCGTCGTGGGCGAGCAGGATGGTGCCCGGCACGACGTCGGCCACGATCCGTCGGGCGTGTCCGGCCGGGTCGTCCGGGAACTCGCCCTCCACCATCTGCAACGACCAGAGCACGACGCGGTAGTCGAGGCGTACGGCAGCGTGCAGCACCCCGCCGCCCAGGTGCCCGTACGGCGGCCGGACCAGCCGGGGCGGCACCCCGGTGACCTCGGTGATGGCCTCGTGCGACCGGCGCAGGTCGTCGTGCACCTCGGTGGCGGCCAACCTCGCCAGGTCCCGGTGCCGCCAGCTGTGGTTGCCCACCTCGTGTCGGGTCAGCCGCCCCCGGATCAGCCCGGCGTGCCGGCGGACCCGCGCGCCGACCAGGAAGAAGGTCGCCGGTACCGCGTGCCGGTCCAGGATGTCCAGCACGGTCGGCGTCCACTGCGGCAGCGGGCCGTCGTCGAAGGTCAGCGCGATCAGCCGTTCGGTCGCCGGCACGTGCCACACCACCTGGAGTCCACCCGCACCGACGTCCTGTCGCCGATTGCCGACGGTGGCACTGGCCGGGCCGCCGGAGAGCGGCAGGTGCCGGTCGGCGAGCCCCGCCCCCTGCGACATGCCGACGGCGCCCAGCGTGATGCCCCCGGCCAGCAGCGCCCCGCCGCCCAGCACCCGCCGTCGGCCCCACCGCCCGCCGTCCGGGTCGGTCGTCTCTGCCTCACCCCGCGCCATCACCCAGGGTGGATGGACGATGACCGACGGTAGATGACCACAGGGTGACCGTACCCCCCGGTCGACGCGATGTCCCGGGCCCGGCACGACGCGCCCCCGGCAGGTGGTCCCGGCCGGGGGCGCGTCGGACGGCGACGACCGCGCCGGGCCTGGCCCGGCGCGGTCGCGGTCGTGGTACGCCCTGGCGCGTCGACCGCGCCGCGACCCGACTGACGGTCGCGGCGCGGTCGACGGCCCAATTCGGTCGACGGAGCCACTCGGTCGCCGGCCCTGGCCGGTCGACGGAGCTAACCCCTCGACGGAGCTACTCGGTGGGCGCAGTCGCCCGTGGACGGAGTTACTCGGCCGGTGGCAGCGGTGACCGGCGGCTCTTCGGCAGCCGCAGCACCTCGAACTGGTCCGTGCCGTCCACCAGGGCCGCCGACGGGGTCGGCCGGGCCGGCGGCTCGGTCGCCGCCTCGGCGGCCGGGGCACCCACCGGGGCCGGGACCTCGGCGTCCCGGTCGGCGGGCGTCCCGGTCGGAGCGTCGACGTCGGAGGTCCTCCCCCGCCGGCCGGCCCGCCACCCACGCAGCGACTCCTTGGTGTGCTCCACCATCGTGTAGAGGGTCGGCACCAGGACCAGGGTGAGCAGGGTGGAGCTGAGCAGGCCACCGATCACCACCACGGCGAGCGGCTGGGAGATGAAGCCACCCTCCCCGGTGAGCCCGAAGGCCATCGGCAGCAACGCGAAGATGGTGGCCACCGCGGTCATCAGGATCGGCCGCAGCCGGCGTCGACCACCCTCGACCACCGCCTCGCTGACGCTCATCCCCTGCGCCCGGTACTGGTTGACCAGGTCCAGCAGCACGATCGCGTTGGTCACCACGATGCCGACCAGCATGAGCACGCCGATCAACGCCGGCACGCCCAGCGGGGTCCCGGTGACCAGCAGCAGGGCGATCGCGCCGGTCGCCGCGAACGGGATGGAGATCAGCAGGATCAGCGCCTGGATGATGCTCCGGAACGTCGCCACCATGATCAGGAAGACGATCGCGATCGCGGCCAGCACGGCCAGGCCCAGGTCGCCGAAGGCGTCCTCCTGCTGGGCGCTCGCCCCGCCCACGGTGATCGTCGCCCCCGGCACGTCCAGGTCGTCCAGCCGCTGCTTGAGCGCGGTCGTGGTCGCGCCCAGGTTGGAGCCGGTGGCCGTGCCGGTCACCGACACGCTGCGCTCACCGTCGATCCGGGTGACCTGCTGCGGTCCCTCGCCCCGGGTGACGTCGGCGATGTCGTCCAGCTTCACCGGGCCCACCGGCAACGCCCGCAACTGCTCCTCGGTCGCCGGCGGGGTGGCCGTGGTCCGCAGCACCACGTCCTGCTGGCCACCGTCGAGCGTCACCCGGCCCAGCGGACTGCCCCGGTACGCCTGCGACACCAACTGCCCGACCGCCGCCTCGCTCAGCCCCACCCGGGCCGCGGCCAGCCGGTCGACGGTGACGTCGACCCGGGGCACCCGGTCGGCCAGGCTGGTGGCGACGTCCTCGACACCGGAGAGGCCGGCCATCGCGCCCCGGACCTGGTCGGCGGCCCGGTTCAGGGTGTCGGTGTCGGCGGCCTGGACGACCACCTCCAACTGGTTGCCCGAGGTGCCCCCCTGCCCGTTGTCGAAGCTCAGCTCACCGGCCCCGGCGCCGAGCCTGTCGAACTCCCGGCGCAGGACCTGCTTCATCTCCTTGGCGTCGGTGTCACCGCCGAGCGCCACCGACCAGCGGGCGGTGTTGTTGCCACCCCCCGCCAGCCACGGCTGGTCGTTGCCGCCCACGCTCACCTGGTAGGTCTCGACCCCGTCGGTACGCCCCAGCACCCCCTCCACCAGGCGGGCCGCCTGGTCGGTGGCGGCCAGCCCCGACCCGGCCGGCAGCTTCTGGCTGATGCTCAGGGTGTCCTGGCCGGAGTCGTCGAGGAAGTTGGTCTCCAGCTTCTGGGCCAGCCCGAAGGTGCCGAACAGCAGCAGGACGCCCACCGCCACGGTGATCCACCGGGTCCGGCGGGTCCGGGTGGCGAACCCGATCACCGGCAGGTACGCCCGCTGCAACGGGCTGCGCAGCTCCTTGGCCTCGGCGGCCCGGCGGACCGCCTCGTCCGCGCCGTCGCGCGGCGGCTTGAGGAACCAGTACGCCAGTACCGGGATCACCGTCAGCGACACCAGCAGCGAGGCGAGCAGGGCCACCGTGACGGTGATCGCGAACGGCGCGAAGAGCTGCCCGACGAAGCCACCCACCAGGGCGATCGGCGCGAACACCGCGACCGTGGTGAGCGTCGACGCGGTGACCGCCCCGGCCACCTCGCGGACGGCGGCGACGATCGCGTCCCGTTTCGGTTCGCCGTACTCCAGATGGCGTTTGATGTTCTCCAACACCACGATCGAGTCGTCGACCACCCGGCCGACCGCGATGGTGAGCGCGCCCAGGGTGAGCAGGTTGAGCGAGTAGTCGCCGACCCAGAGGGCGAGCAGCGCCACCACCACCGACAGCGGGATGGAGACCGCGGTGACCAGGGTGGACCGGATCGAGAGCAGGAAGACCAGGATCACCACGACCGCCATCAGCAGGCCGAGCAGCCCCTCGGTGGTCAGACTCTCGATCGACTTCTCCACGAACGGGGCCTGGTCGAACACGATGGTCAGCTCGGTGCCGGAGGCCGACCTGAGGTCGTCCAGCCGGTCCCGGATGTCGTGCGAGATGCGGACGGCGTTGCCGTCCTGGGCCGCCGTGACCTGGACGCCGATGCTCTCCTTGCCGTTGGTCCGGGTGATCGCGGTGGCCGGGGCGAGCTGCTGCTCGACGGTCGCCACGTCACCGAGACGGACCGGGACGGCCTTCGGCGCGGTCGGGGTGAGCGCGATGCCGCGCAACTCGTCGAGGGTGGTGACCGGGGCGCCCACCTGCACCGGCAGCGCGCTGGTGCCGTCGACGACCGCACCGGCCGGCACGGCGATGCCGTTGGTCTTCAGCGCGGTGGCGATGGCGGTCGGATTCAGCTTCGCGGCGGCGAACTTCGCCGGGTCGGGCACGATCGTCACGACCTGGTCGCGGGTGCCGGTCACGGCGACCGTCCGGACGCCGTCGATCCCCTCCAGCTCGGGCACCACGGTGTCGCGCAGCTTCGCGGCGAGCGCCTGCTCGTCACCGCCGCCGGTGGCGGCCAGCACCACGGCCGGCAGGTCGTCGGTGCTGCCGGTGATGACCTGCGGGTCCACGTCGTCGGGCAGCTGCGCGTCGACCCGGCTCAGCGCGGTCTGCATCTTGTTGGCCACGTCGTCGATGTCGGTGCCGAAGACGAACTCCACAGCGATCGTCGCCGACCCCTCCCGCGAGGTGGAGGTGACCTTCTCCAGCCCGGGGATGCTCTGGAGGCTGTTCTCGATCGGCTCGGTGACCTGCGCCTCGACGATCTCCGGCGAGGCGCCCGGGTAGACCGCGACGACGAACGCGCCGGGGAACTCCAGCGACGGCAGCAGCTGCTGCTTGAGCGAGGGGACGGCGAACGCCCCGAACGCCGCGGTCACCACCGCGATCAGGGCGACGAGCCCCCGGTTGGCGAGGCTGGATCTGGCGAGCAGCGACATCGGCGTGGCTCACTCCTGGGAGAGGGGACAGGCGTCTACGAAGTCTGCCCGACCCGGTCTCCCCTGCCCCGCACGGGGTCACCGCCTCCCGGTCGGGGCCGACGACCGCAGGAAACCGCCGCCGGTCGGATCGACCGGGCGGCGGGGGCCGCGCCGGTCAGGCGGCGGGTGACCGCCGCACCGGTCGCCGGGGCGGCCGGCAGGGGTGGGATCAGGCCAGGTCGAGGGAGCGGGCGGCGGTCAGGGCGTCGTTGGCGATGGTGATCGGCGCGGGCGCGGTGGAGATCGCCCACTCCGGGTCCTTGAGGCCGTGGCCGGTGACCGTGCAGACCACGGTGGCGCCGGCCGGGACCTGACCCGCCGCGCCCTGCTGGAGCAGCCCCGCCACGCTGGCCGCGCTGCCCAGCTCGACGAAGACCCCCACCTCCCGGGCGAGCAGCCGGTAGGCCGCGAGGATCTCCCGGTCGGTCACGGCGGCGATCAGCCCCTGCGAGGCGTCCCGGGCGTCGAGCGCCTTGGTCCAGCTCGCCGGGTTGCCGATCCGGATGGCGGTGGCGATGGTCGACGGCTCCGGCACCACCTGACCGCTGACGATCGGGGCCGCGCCGGCGGCCTGGAAGCCGTACATCTTCGGAGCGCGGGTGGCGTTGCCGGCCCGCAGGTCCTCCGAGTAACCCATCCAGTAGGCGGAGATGTTGCCGGCGTTGCCGACCGGCAGGCAGTGGATGTCTGGGGCGTCACCGAGCGCCTCGACGATCTCGAACGCGGCCGTCTTCTGGCCGTGCAGGCGGTCCGGGTTGACCGAGTTGACCAGGGCCACGGGGAAGTCCTGGGCGAGCTTCGAGGCCAGCGCGAGACAGTCGTCGAAGTTGCCCCGCACCTGGAGCAGCTTGGCCCCGTGCACCAGCGCCTGGGCCAGCTTGCCCAGCGCGATCTTGCCCTGCGGCACCAGCACCGCGCAGGTGATCCCGGCCCGGGCCGCGTACGCGGCGGCGGAGGCGCTGGTGTTGCCGGTGGAGGCGCAGATGATCGCCTTGTCGCCGGCCTCGACCGCCTTGGAGACGGCGACCGTCATGCCCCGGTCCTTGAACGAGCCGGTGGGGTTGGCCCCCTCGACCTTCAGATAGACGTCGGCACCGAGCCGGGCGGAGAGCGCCGGCGCGGGCAGCAGCGGGGTGTTCCCCTCGTGCAGGGTGACCACGGGCGTGGCGTCGGTGACCGGCAGCCGGTCCCGGTACGTCTCGATCAGACCCCGCCACATGTCGCTCTCCTCGCCTCTGCCGCCCCGGTCGTGCCGGAGCCCCTGCCAGCCTGGACCAGCCTCGCCGACCGGTCCCCGGCACACCCACTGATAACCATCAGGCGAGACGCCGGGTCACGCGCCGCCCTCGACCCGCAGCACGCTCGCCACCGAGCGGACGATGTCCAGCCCGCGCAACTCCCGTACCGTCGCGGCGAGCGCGGCGTCCGGGGCGACGTGGGTGACGATGACCAGGTCGGCGTCCTCGCCACGACCCGCCGGGCCGCCGCCGGCCGGCCCCTGCCGGACGGTGGCGATGGAGACGTCGTGCCGGGCGAACACCCCGGCCACCCCCTGGAGCACACCCGGCCGGTCGACCACGTCGAGGCTGATGTGGTAGCGGGTCAGCGCCTCGCCCATCGGCCGGACCGCCAGGTCGGCGTACGCGGACTCGCTGGCCGCGTACGCCCCGGCGAGCCGGTTGCGGGCCACCGCCACCACGTCACCGAGGACCGCGCTGGCGGTCGGCGCCCCGCCCGCCCCCCGGCCGTAGAACATCAACTGCCCGGCCGCCTCGGCCTCGACGAAGACCGCGTTGAACGCGTCGCCGACGCTGGCCAGCGGGTGGGTCAGCGGGATCATCGCGGGGTGCACCCGGACGCTGACCGTCTCCCGGCCGGCCTCGTCGGTGCCCCGGGCGGCGATGCAGAGCAGCTTGATGGTGCAGCCCATCGCCTTGGCGCTGGCCATGTCGGCGACGGTGACCTCGGTGATGCCCTCGCGGTGCACGTCGGCGGCGGTGACCCGGGTGTGGAAGGCGAGCGAGGCCAGGATGGCCGCCTTCGCGGCGGCGTCGAAGCCCTCCACGTCGGCGGTCGGGTCGGCCTCGGCATATCCCAGTTCGGTCGCCTCGTCCAGCGCCTCCGCGAAGCCGGCGCCGGTGGCGTCCATCGCGGAGAGGATGAAGTTGGTGGTGCCGTTGACGATGCCGGTGACCCGGTTGATCCGGTCGCCGTGCAGCGACTCGCGCAGCGGACGCAGCAGCGGGATCGCCCCGGCGACGGACGCCTCGTAGTAGAGGTCGGCTCCGCCCTCGGCCGCCGCGTCGTGCAGGGCCGCGCCGTCCTCGGCGAGCAGCGCCTTGTTGGCGGTGACCACGCTCTTGCCGGCGCGCAGCGCCTCCACCAGCCAGCTCCGCGCCGGTTCGATGCCGCCGACCACCTCGACGACCACGTCCACGTCGTCGCGTTTGATCAGGCCGAGCGGGTCGGTGGTGAACAGCGCCGGGTCGACGGGGAGGTCACCCCGATCCCGGCCGACCCGCCGTACGGCGATGCCGGCGATCTCCAGCGGAGCACCGATCCGGGCGGCCAGGTCGGCGGCCTGCGTGTGCAGCAGCCGGACCACCTCGCTACCGACCGTTCCGCAGCCGAGCAGGGCCAAGCGCACAGGTGACGTCATCCCACATCCAAAGCGAGCAGGTCTTCTTCGGTCTCCCGCCGCACGATCAGCCGGGCTCGGCCGTCACGCACCGCGACCACCGGGGGTCGGGGCACATGGTTGTAGTTGCTGGCCATGCTCCGGCAGTACGCCCCCGTGCCGGGTACGGCGACAAGATCTCCGGGCTGCACGTCGGCGGGCAGGAATTCATCCTTCACCACGATGTCCCCGGACTCACAATGCTTTCCCACCACGCGGGCCAACAACGGCTCGGCGGTCGAGGCCCGCCCGGCCAGCGTGGCCGAGTACGAGGCGTCGTAGAGCGCGGTCCGGATGTTGTCGCTCATCCCGCCGTCCACGCTCACGTACGTCCGCAGCCCGTCCACGTCCTTGACGGTGCCGACCTCGTAGAGGGTGAAGACGGCGGGCCCGACGATGGCCCGGCCCGGCTCGATCGACAGCCGCGGCACGGCCAGGTTCTCCGCGGCGCACTCCAAGTCGACGATCTTGCGGAGCCGCTTGGCCAGCTCGTCCGGCGTGGCCGGGTCGTCCTGGGTGGTGTACGCGATGCCGAAGCCACCGCCCAGGTCCAGCTCGGGCAGCTCCACCCCGCGCGCGTCGCGGATCTGCGCCTGGAGGGCGAGCACCCGGCGGGCGGAGACCTCGAAGCCGCTGGTGTCGAAGATCTGCGAGCCGATGTGCGAGTGCAGCCCGCGCAGGTCCAGCACACCCTCGTCGATGACCTTGAAGGCGGCTGCGGCGGCGGCCCCACCGGCCAGCGAGAAACCGAACTTCTGGTCCTCGTGGGCGGTGGCGATGAACTCGTGGGTGTGCGCCTCCACCCCGACGGTGACCCGGATCAGCACGGCGGGGCGGACCCCGCGCTCCCGGGCCAGCGCGGTGAGCCGGTCGATCTCGGTGAACGAGTCGAGGATGACCCGGCCCACCCCGGCGTCCAGCGCCCGGGTCAGCTCGGAAACCGACTTGTTGTTGCCGTGGAAGCCGATCCGCTCCGCCGGCATCCCGGCCGACAGCGCGGTGGCCAGCTCGCCCCCGGAGCAGACGTCCAGGTGCAGGCCCTCCTCGGCGATCATGCGGACCACCGCCCGGCAGAGGAACGCCTTGCCGGCGTAGTAGACGTCCGCGTCGGGGAAGGCGGCCCGGAAGTCCCGGGCGCGCGAGCGCAGGTCGTCCTCGTCGAGGACGTACGCCGGGGTGCCGTACTCGGCGGCCAGCTCGCGGACGTCGAGGCCCGCGACGGTCAGCGCGCCGCCCGCGCCGCGCGCGACCCGGCGGGGCCAGAGCTGCGGGACCAGGGCGTTGATGTCGGCCGGCGGACGCAGCCAGCCCGGCCCCCGGTCACCGATGTCGCCGTGCATCGCACCGGCTTCGTGGGCACGCATCAGCGACCTCCGCCCCGGGGCCGCGGCGACCGCCGGCCCGCTCCGCCGACCTGCGGACGCAGGCCCGTTCCTCGGGTACGCATCAGGGCTACATCCTCTCCGGGGCGGAGACGCCGAGCAGGCGCAGCCCGTTGGCGATCACCGTGCGGGTGGCGTCGTTGAGCCAGAGCCGGGCCCGGTTTCCGTCGCCGATCGGCTCGTCGCCGCGCGGCAGAATCCGGCAGGCCGGCTCGTCGTAGAACCGGTGGTACGCCCCGGCCAGCTCCTCCAGGTAGCGGGCCACCCGGTGCGGCTCACGCAGTTCGGCGGCGGCGGCGACCACGGCGGGGAACTCGGCGAGCGCCTTGAGCAGCTCGTTCTCCTTGTCGTGGGCGAGCAGCTCGGGGTGGAAGTCGGCACCGCTGCCGCGCACCAATCCGACCTCGCCGGCCTGCCGGGCGGCGCTGGCCGTCCGGGCGGCGACGTACTGCACGTAGTAGACCGGGTTGTCGCGGGTGGCCCGGGTCCACAGCTCCACGTCGATGTCGATCGGCGAGTCGCTGGAGTAGCGGGCCAGCGCGTACCGGGAGGCGTCCACCCCGATCGCGTCGACCAGGTCCTCCAGGGTGACCACGGTGCCGGCCCGCTTGCTCATCCGCACCGGTACGCCGTCGCGGACCAGGTTGACCAGCTGGCCGATGAGGATCTCCAGGTTGACCGCCGGGTCGTCGCCGAAGCAGGCGGACATCGCCTTCATCCGCCCGAGGTAGCCGTGATGGTCGGCGCCCAGCATGATCACGACCCGTTCGAAGCCGCGCTCCCGCTTGTCCAGGTAGTAGGCGCAGTCGGCGGCGAAGTACGTCCACTCGCCGTTGGACTTGCGCAGCACCCGGTCCTTGTCGTCACCGAAGTCGGTGGTGCGCAGCCAGGTCGCCCCGTCGGCCTCGTACAGGTGGCCCTGTGCGCGCAGCCGGTCCAGGGCCAGCTCCAGCTCGCCCCGGTCGTGCAGGTCCTTCTCGTTGAAGTAGGTGTCGAACTCCACCCCGAAGCCGCGCAGCGAGGACCTGATCTCGGCGAACATCAACGTCACACCCTCGACCCGGAACACCTCCTGGGCCTCGGCGTCGGCCAGGTCCAGCACGTCCGGCCGGATCGCCCGGACCTGCGCGGCGATCTCGGCGATGTACGCCCCGCCGTAGCCGTCCTCGGGGGCCGGCTCGCCCTTCGCGGCGCACCGCAGCGACCGGGCGAACCGGTCGATCTGCGACCCGGCGTCGTTGAAGTAGTACTCGGTGCCCACCTCGGCGCCGGTGGCCCGCAGCAACCGGCTGAGCGCGTCGCCGACGGCGGCCCAGCGGACCCCGCCGATGTGCACCGGGCCGGTCGGGTTGGCCGAGACGAACTCCAGGTTGATCCGCTGGCCGGCGAGCCGGTCGCTGCGGCCGTACTCCGGGCCGGCCTCGACGATCACCCGGGCGAGCTGGCCGGCGGCGGCGGCGTCGAGCCGGATGTTGAGGAACCCGGGGCCGGCGATCTCCACCGACTTGACCCCGGCCGCCCGCCCGAGCTGTTCGGCCAGCGCAGCGGCCAACTCCCGGGGCGGGACGCCCACCTTCTTGCTGAGCTGGAGGGCCAGCGTCGAGGCGTAGTCGCCGTGGTCGGGATTGCGCGGTCGCTCCACCGCCGTACGCGCCGGAAGCGCGGCGGGGTCGAGCCCACGCGCGGTGAAAACGGCGTGGGCTGCGGAGAGGACGACCTCGGCGAGTTCTGCGGGAGTCACCGAACCATGTTATCGGGGGTAGACTCGGGCACTCGGCGGCGACCCTGAGCGTCACCCGGCCCGCCCATCCCCTGACCGACCGACCTGACGAGGCACGATGAGCATCAGCACCCCGGGCGGCCCTGAGCGCCGTCCGACCGTGGTCAGCACCGGCAAGAAGCCGGCGGCAGGCCGGCCCGCGTCCGGCGCCAAGCCCGGGGCCGGCAAGTCCGCGGCCGCGCCCCGGCAGACGTCGGGCGGTAAGGGCCCCCGCAAGCCGATCACGCCGGTGAAGGTGAGCCAGGGCCGGTCCTGGGGCCCGATCGCCCTGTTCGTCGCCGTCGGCGTGCTCGCCGTCTCGATCATCGGCTACGGCGCGTACGCGGCCTTCCAGGGTTCCAAGTCGTGGGAGCAGCGGGCCGCCGACATCGACGGCATCGTCGACTTCCGGGACAAGGACAAGAAACTCGTCCAGGGTGGCCAGCACCAGCAGGGGGCGATCAAGTACGACGTCCTCCCGCCGGTGGCCGGCCCGCACAACCCGGCCTGGCAGAACTGCATGGGTGACGTCTACGACGCCCCGATCGCCAACGAGCACGCGGTGCACAGCCTGGAGCACGGCACGGTCTGGATCACCTACCGCCCCGACCTGCCGGCCGACCAGGTCAGCAAGCTCCGCAGCAAGACGCAGGGCGTGGAGAAGGTCATGCTCAGCCCGTTCGAGGGGCTGGACAAGCCGATCTCGCTCCAGGCGTGGGGTTACCAGCTCAAGGTCGACAACGCCGACGACAGCCGGATCGACGAGTTCATCAAGACGCTGCGGGTGAACGCCTCGGTCGAGGGTCCGAACGCCAACTGCGGCCAGGGCATCACGGCCACCGGCACCGCCCCGCGCGACAACGTCCCGCAGCAACAGCAGCAGCCGACCCAGTGAGGACGTGGCGATGACCGCCCCCACGACGACCGACACGCCGCCCGTCGAGCCCTCGGTCACCACCTCCGGTGACCGGCGGCCCGCCGGCCGCTACGGCGTGCTCGCCCTGACCGCCGCCGTCGTGGTCGGTCTCCTCCTCGGGTACGCCGGTGGTCTGCTGACCCCGACGTTGACCCGACCGGGCGACAGTTCGGCGGAGGCGGGCTTCGCCCGGGACATGACCACCCACCACGCCCAGGCGGTGGAGATGGGGCTGATCGCCTTCGACCGGGGCACCGACCCGGAGGTACGTCAGATCGGCGGCGACATCGCCACCGGCCAGCAGGGCGAGATCGGCACCATGCAGACCTGGCTGCGGTCGTGGGGGCTCGACCCGACCGGTGACCAGCCCCGGATGGCCTGGATGCCGGACGGCACCGGCAAGATCGAAAACGGTCTGATGCCGGGCATGGCAACCCCGGAGGAGATGGCGAAGCTGCGCGTCGCCCAGGGGCGCGATTTGGACGTCCTCTTCCTCCAGATGATGATCAAGCACCACCTCGGCGGCATCCACATGATCCAGGGCATCCTCGACGCCGGTGGCGACGACGACGTCCGCAAGGTCGCGCAGACCATGAAGAACACCCAGCAGACGGACCTGACCAACCTGCAGAACGCCCTGAAGCGCCTGGGGGGCTGACCCCGTCCCCGCACGTCGAGAGGCCCGCGTCCCGCCCCGGCGGACGCGGGCCTCCGCGCGTCACCGCCTCCCTCGCCGACGCGGGTGCGGACCCGGCGGCACGCGGCGACATGGAGCGCGAAGACCCGTAACGCGGGTTATGGGCGATTTGTATTTTTAGCGCTGTCTGCACCTTTGAGGGTCTACGAGAGTTTTCTACCCACATATCGTGACCAGTTGCGATTCGTGCTCGTTGCGCAGGACGTGGGGGTTGCACTCAGAGACGCGCGGCGCTCGGTCACCAGTTGGTGCCGACGCCACACCATCGGCGGTGACGGAGCGGTGGCAGCCGCCCGTCGCGGACACCGGCAGGGCGAGTCGGGAGCGCTCAGCCGGGAACAGGAACTCGAACTGATCGACGTACTACGGGGCGTCCACCCCGACGAGTTCGGGCTGGACGAGGAGTTGTGGACGCGGCAGAGCCTCGCCGCGCTGATCCAGCACCGCTTCGACCTGGCGATCGACGCCGGCACCGTCGGGGCGTACCTGCGGGCCTGGGGGTTGGGTCCGCGGGAGCCGCGCGAGCGGGCCTGCGGGCTCTGCGTCGGCGCGGTCGAGCACTGGGTACGCGGCGAGTACCCGGCCATCACCCGGGCCGCCCAGGAGCACGACGCGGAGGTCTACTGGATCGGCCGGATACGCCTGCGGGGCACCATGCCGGCCGCCGAGGTCATCTCGGCGGTGTCGTCCCGGGGCCGGGTCCGGTTCATGGTGACCACGCCCAGCGTGGACCCACCGCTGCCCCGCGACTTCGTGTTCCGGCTCAGCGGCGCCGACCAGCACCCGGTGCACCTGATCGTGGACGGCTCCTGGCCCCGCAACGAATGGCCCCGCCGGCTCCCCCGGCGCATCGCCCTGCATCCGCTGCCAAGCTGCGGCCGCACCCTGGCCGCCGCCTGACCGCCCATCCGGCCACCGGTAGCGATCCGCCCGGCCCGACCGGTGGCGGTGGCGGTGGCGTCCCGCCCGACCGGCCCGACCGGCGGCGGTGGCGTCCCGCCCGGCCCGCCCGGTGACCGATCCGCCCGGTCCGGCCGCCGGTGACGTTCCGCCGCCGACGGGCGTCGCGGTCGACCCCGGCCCGCCCCGTCACCATGATCACGCAGGTCAGCGGGATGCGCCGGTGGGGGCCGGGTGGCGATTCGGTGATCCCGGAGGGGTTTGCTACTCTTCTCGGGTCGCTGAGCCCCCGTAGCTCAGGGGATAGAGCACCGCCCTCCGGAGGCGGTGGCGCAGGTTCGAATCCTGCCGGGGGCACACTTGCTAGGAAGCCGAGACCAGCACACGAAGGCCGCTGACCAGGGGAAACCCGGCCAGCGGCCTTCGTCGTTCCAGCACCCCGGTTCCGCCACCAGCGTCCAGGCCGCCCAGTCGTCAGGCCGCCAATGGTCGCGCCACCAGCATTACGCCGCCAGCGGCCCTGGCGGCGGCCGTGCCGAATGCGCGCTGACGCGAGGCGATGATCAACTCAATATCGCCCCAATGGCGCTGTCGCGGCCCTGGGACACCGCTATTTCGACCCACGGGAGTGGATCATCGTGGGGCAGTGCCGGCGGGCCGGGCGGCGCGGGGCAGGACGGGGCGGGGCAGGACGGGGGCAGGGAAGGACGGGGCGGGGCAGG
>NZ_FMCU01000014.1:29805-188681 GCF_900091525.1 Micromonospora matsumotoense | reverse complement strand
TAATATTCGGTATTAGCCCCCGTTTCCGAGGGTTATCCCAAAGCCTAGGGCAGGTTGCTCACGTGTTACTCACCCGTTCGCCGCTCGAGTACCCCGAAGGGCCTTTCCGCTCGACTTGCATGTGTTAAGCACGCCGCCAGCGTTCGTCCTGAGCCAGGATCAAACTCTCCAACAAAAACCTGTTGAACAATCCATCCCGGCAACAAACAAATGTTGCCAAAGGAATCCCCACCAAACAAACCCGAAAGTCTGCCCAGTGCGGGGTATAAATCATAATTGGCACTGGCTTATCAAGCACCCTGTTGAGTTCTCAAAGAACAACCACACACCATCCGGTCGCCGTTTTTGCGGCTTCCCTTCCGGGGCAACTCGCTTAACTTACTCGGACCGAAATTCGCTGTCAAATTCGCTTGCGCGATCCGTCAGCTTCACTCAGCCGTATCCACGCTGACGCACGCCGTTGCCGGCGGTCGTTGCTGTCGTGGGAATCGGCAGACCGGCCGGCAACCGCTTTCGCGGCGCCCGCCCGGCTCCCTGCCGGCTTCAGCACTCTACCCGGCCAGCTTGACGTTCGCAACCCCAACTTTCAGGGAACCGCTCGCACTGCCCGTCCTCAGCATCGCTCGGCGTTCCCGCCACGATCCTGGTGCTCACTTTCGGCCAGTTTGTCCGGCCTGCCGTGTGCAGAGAGAAAGTTACGCGGCTGGCCACCGGAAGGCAAATCAATGATCGTCACTTTCTGTGATCGACGGGACCGCATCGTCCGGCTGAGCGCCACCCGTCCGAGCCAGACCGGCTTCCTGCGGGTGCGCATCCGAACCGACGACGAGATGGCCGATCCGTGCCAGAGTGGCTGCCATGGATGAGGCGTCCCGATCCCCCACGGTCACCCTCGCCGACGACGCGCTGCTCGGGCTCCTGCTGCCCTTCTGGCAGCTCGTGATCGCGGCGGTCGTGCTCGTCGTCGTCGTGCTCTCGGTCGTTCGACTGGCTCGGCGCGGACCGTCCAGGATGGGAACGGCGCTGCTGGTGACGGCGGCGGCGATCATCGGTCTGGCCGTCGCGGGGGTGCTGCTGAGCTGACCCGGCGCTCGGCCCCGCCGGACCAGGGCACGAGCCGGCCCCACCGGACCAGGCAAGCCCCGGCGTACCGGCCGACCGGGCCAGGCAGGGAAGGCGAGGACGGAGCCAGGCGTGGGGACGGAGCCAGGCGTGAGGGACGCCGGCCGGGGCGGTCAGAGGCGACGGTTCGCCAGGCTGGGCAGCTCGGTCCGGATCGTCCGCAACCGGTCCAGGTCCAGGTCGACCACGGTCAAACCCGGCCCGTCCGGCACCTGACCGAGCACCGTGCCCCATGGATCGATCACCATGCTGCGCCCGAAGCAGGTCCGCCCCGGATCGTGGTCACCGGTCTGTCCGGCCGCCGCCACGAAGCACTGGTTCTCGATCGCCCGCGCCCGCAGCAGAACCTCCCAGTGGTCCCGCCCGGTGTGCATCATGAACGCCGCCGGAACGACCAGCAGGTGCGCGCCCCCCTCGACGGCGAGCCGGCGGTACAGCTCCGGGAAGCGCAGGTCGTAGCAGATGGAGAGGCCGACCCGCAGGCCCTCCACCTCCACCACCACCGGTTCCCGGCCCGGGGCGACCGTGGCGGACTCCCGGTAGGACACCCGACCGGGGATCTCCACGTCGTACAGGTGGATCTTCCGATAGCTGGCAGCCAACCGGCCGGACCGGTCGAAGACCAGCGAGGTGTTCCAGGTACGGGCCGGGTCCGGCCCGACCTCGTGGAACGAGCCGGCGACCAGCCAGATCCCCAGCCGGCGGGCCACCTCGGCGAAGAAGGTCCCCACCGCGCCGTCGATCCCCTCCGCGGCCGGCATTCCGTCAGACCGACCCAGATAGTCGACGTACTCGGGAAGAACCGCCAGATCGGCGCCGGCCGCCGCTGCCCTGACCAGCAGGTCCTCGGCGGCGGCCAGGTTGGCCGTCCGGTCGTCGCGGGCGTTGAGCTGGCAGACGGCGACGCGCATGGTGCCCAGGATACGGCCGGACGCCGACCCGGGACAGCAGACAGCGGACACCGGCCAGCGGCACCGGGTGCCGACGACGGGCAGCGGCGGGTGGCGGCGGTAGCGGGGGCGGCGGGCGGCGGGGGCGGCGGGTAGCGGGGGCGGCGGGTAGCGGGGGCGGCGAACCCGTATCCGGGGGGCCTACTGCACCGGTGGCACCGGTTGCCGGGGTTGCGGGGGTTGCCGGGGTTGCGGGGAGCACCAGCAGCACGGCGCTGGCCGGGCAACGCGCGGCGTTGGTTCCCCGACCTCACACCCCGCCGTCCCCGGCCGGCAGCGGCCGGGTACAGCCCGTTCGCGACGCTGTCCAGCAGGACCGCCGCAGACACCTCGCCGGGCATTCGGCCGTCCAGCTCCGACGGCCGACCGGTGCCGGGCTCGACCGCCGGAAGGCGAGCGCCGGAAGGCGAGCGCCGACACTGCGACCAACAGGACACGGTCCGTTGCACGGCAGTGCCGGGCCATCTCGCCGGGGGCTGGTCGAATCCGGTACGCGCAGCGGCACGGCCCGGTCGGGGACCGTGCTGGTGACGGCGTGTCGAATCCGGCAAACGCAGAAGCACGGCCCGGTCGGGGGCCGTGCTTCTGACGGTGTTCGGGGAGGGGTCGGTCAGGCCGACTTCTCCTCGCGGTCGCGGCGGGCCCGACGGCCGGTGAACTCCCGCGGCACGATGGTCGGGTTGACGTTCTCCAGGACCGCCTCGCGGCTGATCAGCACCCGGGCGGCGTCCGGGTTGCTCGGCACCTCGTACATCACGGAGAGGAGGACCTCTTCCATGATGGCGCGCAGGCCACGGGCACCGGTGCCCCGGAGCATGGCCTGGTCGGCGATCGCCTCCAAGGCCGGCGGCTCGAACTCCAGCTCGACGCCGTCCAACTCGAAGAGCCGCTGATATTGCCGGACCAGGGCGTTGCGCGGCTCGGTGAGGATGCGCACCAGGGCCGAGCGGTCCAGGCTGCGCACGTTGGTGATCACCGGCAACCGGCCGATGAACTCGGGGATCAGCCCGAACTTGAGCATGTCCTCCGGCATCACCTGGCTGAAGATGTCGTCGGTGGAACGCTCGGACACCGACCGGAGCCGGGCGCCGAAGCCGGTGCCGCCGGAACCGGTGCGGGACTCGATGATCTGATCGAGACCGGCGAAGGCCCCACCGCAGATGAACAGCACGTTGGTGGTGTCGATCTGGATGAACTCCTGGTGCGGGTGCTTGCGTCCGCCCTGCGGCGGCACGTTCGACACCGTGCCCTCCAGCATCTTGAGCAGCGCCTGCTGCACCCCTTCGCCGGAGACGTCCCGGGTGATCGACGGGTTCTCCGACTTACGGGCGATCTTGTCGACCTCGTCGATGTAGATGATGCCGGTCTCGGCGCGCTTGATGTCGTAGTCGGCGGCCTGGATCAGCTTGAGGAGGATGTTCTCCACGTCCTCGCCGACGTAGCCCGCCTCGGTCAGCGCCGTGGCGTCCGCGATCGCGAAGGGGACGTTCAGCATCCGGGCCAGGGTCTGCGCGAGGTGCGTCTTGCCGCAGCCGGTCGGGCCGAGCAGCAGGATGTTGGACTTGGCCAGCTCCACCGCGTCGTTGCCGGAGCCCGGCGCGTTGGCCGCCTCGGCCTGGATCCGCTTGTAGTGGTTGTAGACCGCGACCGCGAGCGCCTTCTTGGCCTGGTCCTGGCCGATGACGTAGTTGTCGAGGAACTGGCAGATCTCCATCGGCTTGGGAAGCTCTTCCCACTTCACCTCGCCGGACTCGGCCAGTTCCTCTTCGATGATCTCGTTACAGAGGTCGATGCACTCGTCACAGATGTAGACACCTGGGCCCGCGATGAGTTTCTTGACCTGCTTCTGCGACTTGCCGCAGAACGAGCACTTCAGTAGGTCGCCGCCGTCACCGATCCGTGCCACCTACGTTCTCCCTGCACTCGTCGACCGGAACCCGGCCCTGAACCGCGGGCGCCGGGGCGCCCGTCCGTGGTGAATCCGTTCCGCCGGTCCGACCCGGCCACGCCGTACGGACCCGACGTTACCCGCTGGCGGGGGTTTCTCCGACCCCCAAAACGGGTGTGTCAGAGGCCGGCCGGGAACGTGCCGCCCCGACCGACCTCCGACCAGTGCTGCTCAGCGGGCCGCGTTGGAGGCCAGCAGGCCCTTCTTGCGGCTGGTCAGGATCGTGTCGACCAGCCCGTACTCCTTGGACTCCTCGGCCGTCATGATCTTGTCACGGTCGATGTCCTTGCGCACCTGCTCGATCGGCCGGTTGCAGTGCCGGGAGAGCATGTCCTCCAGCTGGGTGCGCATCCGCAGGATCTCCCGGGCCTGGATCTCGATGTCCGAGCCCTGCCCGTAGCCGCCCTCGGTGGCCGGCTGGTGGATGATGATCCGCGAGTTGGGCAGCGCCATCCGCTTGCCCGGCGTGCCCGCCGACAGCAGCACCGCCGCCGCGCTGGCCGCCTGGCCCAGGCAGACCGTGGAGATGTCCGGCCGGACGTACTGCATGGTGTCGTAGATCGCCGTCATGGCGGTGAACGAACCACCGGGCGAGTTGATGTACATGATGATGTCGCGGTCCGGATCGGTGCCCTCGAGCGTCAGCAGCTGCGCCATCACGTCGTTGGCCGACGCGTCGTCGACCTGGACGCCGAGGAAGATGATCCGGTCCTCGAAGAGCTTGTTGTACGGGTTGGACTCCTTGACCCCGTACGAGGTGCGCTCGACGAACGACGGCAGGACGTAACGGTTGTGCACGGCCGCGAACTGGGGCGGCAGGCTCAGATCGGTCATCGTCAGCTCCTCAGCTCAGGGTCCCGGCGCCATCCGGAACCTGCGTGGCCCCGATGATCACCTTGTCGATGAAGCCGTAGTCCTTGGCCTCCTGGGCGGTGAACCAGCGGTCCCGGTCCGAGTCGGCCTCGATCTGCGCCTGGCTCTGGCCGGTGTGGTGGGCGACCCGCTCCTGGAACATCCGCTTGGTGTAGAGCATCTGCTCGGCCTGGATCGCGATGTCCGACGCGGTGCCGCCGAGGCCACCGGACGGCTGGTGCATCATGATCCGCGCGTGCGGCAGGGCGTACCGCTTGCCCTTGGTGCCCGCGCAGAGGAGCAGCTGACCCATCGAGGCGGCCATGCCCATCGCCACGGTCGACACGTCGTTGTCGATGTACTGCATGGTGTCGTAGATCGCCATGCCGGAGTAGACCGAGCCACCCGGCGAGTTGATCCACAGGAAGATGTCGCGGTCCGGGTCCTCCGCCGCGAGCAGCAGCAGCTGGGCGCAGATGCGGTTGGCGACCTGGTCGTTCACCTCGCTGCCGAGGAAGATGATGCGCTCCTTGAGCAACCGGTTGTAGACCGAGTCGTCGAGGTTGCCAATGGTGTCGCCACCTCGGGCTTCGATCGCCCGGAGCGGCTTCGCTGGGATGTGCATGTCGGTCATGGCAGCCCTTCGCTCTCCGTACCGTCGTACCCGACATTAACCGCTCGACCGGGTGATCGACTCCCGGTCGCGGCACTGTTCGCTCTCAGCGCAGCTGGCTCGGGACGTACCCGGAGAAGTGGTTCGGCCGCCGTCTGCCGCAACGGGCGGACGGCGGCCGACCGGGTCGGATCAGTGCTCGTGGTCGTGGTCGTGCGCCTGCTCGCTCTCGGCCCGCAGCGCGTCGAGGGTGACCTCGTTGCCGGCCGAATCCTTGATCTTGATCTTCTCCATCACGGAGGCGAGCGCCTTGCCGCGCCGCACGTCGCCGAAGACGGCGCCGGCGGCGCCGGAGCGGACCAGCTGGTCGTAGTACTGCTGGGGGGCCATCCCGGCGCGCTGCGCCCGGTGGACGATCTCGTGCCCGAACTCGTCGTCGGAGACCTGGGTGTCCTCGGCGTCGGCCAGGGTGTCCAGCAGCAGCTGGATCTTGACACCCTCGGTCGCCGCCTCGGCCAGCTCGGCGTCGATCTGCTCCTCGGTCTTCTCCTCGGCGGCGAGGTACTCCTCCATCGACGCGCCGATCCGCTCCAGCTGGTCGACCATGGCCTGCTTGCGGCTCTCGACCTCCTCGCGGACGACACCCTCCGGCGCCGGCACCTCGGCGGCGGCGACCAGCTGCTCCAGGGCCTTGTCCCGGGCGGCGTAGATCTGCTCCACCCGCTTGCCCCGGCTGACCTTCTCCCGCAGGTCGGCGCGCAGCTCGTCGATGCTGTCGAACTCGCTGGCCATCTGGGCGAAGTCGTCGTCCAGCTCCGGCAGCTCCTTCTCCTTGACCGTGCGGACGGTCACCGCCACCTCGGCGTCGCGGCCGGCGAAGTCGCCGCCCACCAGCTGGGTGGTGAAGGTGGTGTCGTCACCGGCCGCGAGACCGACCAGGGCCTCGTCCAGCCCCGGCAGGAGCTGCTTGCTGCCGACCTCGTGCGAGATGTTGCTCGCCGAGCCGCCCGGCACGTCCTCGCCGTCGACGGTCGCGTTCAGGTCGATCTGCACGTAGTCGCCCTCGGCGGCGGCCCGCTCGACGGTCTTCAGGGTGGCGAACCGCTCGCGCAGGTTCTTGACCTGCTCGTCGACCTCGCTCTCGTCGATCTGGAGCTCGTCGACCGTCACCTCGACGGTGGCCGGGTCCGGCAGGGTCAGCTCCGGCCGGACGTCGACCTCGGCGGTGAAGTTGAGCGAGTCACCGTCGTTGAACTCGGTGATCTCGACCTCCGGACGACCGAGCGTCTTGAGGTCGTGCTCGCGGACCGCGGCGAGGATGTTCTGCGGGATCGCCTCCTGCACCGCCTCGTTGAGCACGGTGCCCCGGCCCACCCGCTGGTCGATCACGGCGGCCGGGATCTTGCCCCGACGGAAGCCGGGAACCTGGACCTGCTGGCCGATCTCCCGGTACGCCTTCTTGAGGCTCGGCTCGAGCTCGACGAACGGCACCTCGATGGCGAGCCGCACGCGCGTCGGGCTCAGAGTCTCGACGGTGCTCTTCACAGGCGTACTCCTTGACGGATCTCAGTTTGGGTCTGGGCGTGTTGGATCTGGGCGTGAATGTGCGCATCGAGTGTAGGCGAGCCGGGACGCTGCTCCGGCAGCGCCCGGCATACCGCACAGAATCGGCGTCGCCCCCGGGGTGACCCGGGCGCACACGCAGTCGGGGTGGCGGGATTTGAACCCACGGCCCCTCGCTCCCAAAGCGAGTGCGCTACCAAGCTGCGCCACACCCCGCGGCGAGAGAAGTGTAAGCCGTCCCGCCCCATCAAGGATGCCGGGGCCGTCCCCACCCGCCACCAGCCACCCCACCCCGGCGTCCACTCCGCCTCGGCGGCCACCCCGCCCTGGTGATCAAGAGGTTTGCGTCAAGTTGATCGCCGTAGGTGACGCAAACCTCTTGATCACCGGGAAAGGAGGGCAGGAAGGAGGGAGTGCGGGCGGGAGGGAATGCCGGTGCGCGGGGGGTGGGGGGAGCGGGTAGGGTGTGTGCGCGGCCTGGTGTGTGGGGCCGTACGCGGGCGTAGCTCAATGGTAGAGCTTCAGTCTTCCAAACTGACGGTGCGGGTTCGATTCCCGTCGCCCGCTCCACACCTCCCGGCCCAGGTCAGCGGCATACTCGCCGAGCCTGGGCCGTTCTCGTACTAGCTGTCTTTGATCTTGCGTGCCATTGGCGTGCCAGTAGCGCCGGCCGTGTCGCCCGAGGCGGGTCCGCGTGCCGACGGGCTGCCTTCGTGTCCTTGGCCGCCTTACGGGCCGCCGGCTTCGCCTCGGTCGCGTTCCGCTTCGCCGGCTTGTCCTTGGACGCCTTGGCCGGGGCCTGACTCGCCTTGACCTTGGACGTCTCTCCCTTGCCCTTGCTCGACCTGGCTGTGGCCGCCGCCCGCTTGGCCTGCTTGGTGATCCGGCGGTCCATGCCGTCGGCGATCTCCCGGTCGCGCTCGCTGTTCGCGTGCTGGTAGACCAGCGCGGCCCGCATGCTCGCGTGCCCCATGCGGTGCATCAGGTCCCGGGTGCTGGCACCGGTCGCCGCCGCCAGGTTGTTGCCGGGTGCCGCAGGTCGTGGAAGTGGAACCCGGCCGGCACGCCCGCCGCCCGCAGCGCCGCCGCCCAGCCGACCGCCCGGCGGAAGTTGCCGGAACGCAGCACCGCCCCCTTGTCCCCGGTGAAGACCAACGCCTCCGGCCCCTCCCCCACGTATGCGGCCAGGTGGTCCGCGAGCACCGTCCGGGCCGCCGACGGAAGAGTCACCGTACGGTTACCCGCCGCTGATTTGGGCGGACCGAACTCCATCCCGTTGCGCAGTGCGGCCAGCTTGCGCGGGACGCGGACCGTGCCGGCCGTGAGGTCGACGTCCGAGCGCCGCAGCGCCGCCAGCTCGCCCCAGCGCAGACCGGAGAACACAGCGACGATCACCAGCGCGGCGAACCGGGGCGGCATCCGCCCGGCGAGCGCGAGCACCTGGGCGACGGTCGCCACCGGGCGCTCCGGCGTGTGATAGCGGTCATAGCCCGGGATGCGGCAGGGGTTCTGCCGAATCAGCTCGTCTTCCTTCACGGCGGTATTGAGGATCGCCCGCAGCAGTGAGTACGCCTTGACCGCCTGCGGCTCCGTCGTACCGCCGTCGAGCAGGGTGCGCCGCCAGGTGCGGATGGTCTGCGGCTTGATCGCGCCCAGGGCCAGTGCGCCGAGGTGGGGGCCGATGTGCAGCCGGAACAGGTCCTCGTAGTTCTCCCGGGTGCGCGGCTGGAGCTTCCGCTCGGCGATCCACTTCCGGCCGTACCCGTCGAGCTTGATCTCTCCCGCTTCCGGTGCCGTCCACTCCCCCTTGATGATCTCCGACTCCACCACGGTCAACCACTTGGCCGCCTGGCGCTCACTCTCGAAGGTGCGCGGTGCCTTCCGCTCCAACCCGTCCGGCCCGACGTACCGCGCCTGGTACCGCCCCGACGGGAGGCGACGCACGTTGCCGAAACGCCGCCGGCCCTTGCTGGCCGCCATCAGGCCACCTCCCCCAGGTAGTCACGCAGGTGCGCCCGGGTCATCGGTACGACCCGGTTGCTGTCGATGTAGGCGGCGACGGCCGACGCCTCGAATCGCACCAGGCGGCCGACCTTGACGAAGGCGATCCGTCGTTCGGCGACCAGCCGGCGGACGAATCGCGGGGTTGCCTTGAGCCGAGCGGCGACCTCGTCAGCGGTCAACAGCTCGTCGTTCATGCGGTTGCTCCTCCCAGGGTTGAGGCCACGAGCGCGGCGGGTTGGTCGGTCGTCGCTGCGGTGGTCGCTGTTCGTATCCGGGCGGTGTCGAGGTCTGCGCGCCAGCGGATGCGTGCCGATATCGCGCGCAGGAGTCGGTGTTCCAGCGGTGGCACGTCGGGGTCTTCTGGTCGGGCGAGCTCGAACCGGTATCGCTTCGACCCGTCCGGGTCGTCGACGGCCTGGTCGTGTTCCTCGGTGTCGGCCATGCCACCGGCGAGGATCGCCCGTACCCAGGCCCGGTTGTCCGCCCGGTGGTCGGCCAAGGTCTTGCCGGACCACTGGCGGGAGACGAGCACACGGCGGCCGGTGAAGCCGAGGGTGGAGCGTTGGTGGACCTTCCCGGTACACCGGCCCGGGGTCAACCCGGCCTTGACGCCGTCCGGCTGGACGCCGTACAGCAGCCAGTTGGCGCACGTCGGGGAGCACGGCAGCACGGACAGTTCCGCGTGCAGCCGGTCGAAGTGTGCCTTCTGCGCGTCGGAACGCGGCTTGGCCTGGTCGGTCAGGTCCTTCGTGACGTATTTCGTCACGTAGCGAATGGAGCGTTCGGCGTCGCGGGTGCCCTGCTCGATGCCCCGGGCGTCGATGCGACCCATCCGCGCCACGTAGGCGGGTCGACTGTCGGGTTCCTCCAGAGCGTCGAGCGCTTCGCCCCAGGTGGGCAGCGGCTCGTGGGTCTTCGGGTCGACGTACGCCTGTTGGTCGACGTCCCAGACCGGTGGCTTGTCGACGCGGTAGACCAGCTCATCGAAGGACGGCCACCACACTTGGTGGTACGTCGCTGCGGCGATCTGCTTGAGCAGCCGTCGCGGGAGGGTGCCCCGGATGGCGAAGTGGGCGTGTGGGGCCAGTCGACGTTGCAGCTCCACTGCCCCCGCGTACTGGACGTTCCAGCCGGCGGCCCGGCGGACGTTCTGCCACCACCGGTCGAGAATCCGGGCGAAGTGGATCGAGTCCAGGGCTGCACGCCGGTAGTCGTAGGTGGTCGGGTCGACGGGTGTGCTGAGCACGTCGTCATACGGGCCGTGCCGTTTGCCGCACTCGCAGGGCGCGACGTAGGCCCCGCGTCGTAGGTGGGAGTGCACGGGTCCGTGGGAGCCCAGGGTGAGCGTGATGAGCATCGACGGCCGGTAGGTCTTCCCGGCCTTGCCGGAGTAGGCGCGGCCGACGGTGCGCGGGTCGACGGGGAGCCGGGGCAGGTCCGGGGAGTCCTGCCGCCGCCGGGTGGACCGCTTGCGGCGGGGTCGCTCGTCGCGGTCTTTCGGGGTGAGGTGTCCGCGCAGGCTGGTTTCGCCGAGGGCTTCGTCCAGCTCCGCAATGGTGGCGTCGATCTCGGCCAGGTGTGTGGTCCGTTCCTCCGGGGTCATGGGTTGGTACTGGATGGCTTCGCGTTCGAACTCCAGGTGCGCCCGGACCCGGACGAGGGCGAGCACGTCCTCGCCGGGCTTGTCGGGGCGGACGGTGGGTTCGTCGGTGAGGTGCCAGCCCTCGCGGATCTGTTGGATGCGCAGCCGCCGGCCCCGTTCCGCGCACGGCTTGCACTTCGCCGCCAGCGTGGCCCCGCAGGGCACCTCCACCACCTCGGTCAGGCCGGTGGTGGTGTCGGTGCGGCGCAGCGCCAGGGGGCGGACGCAGACGCCGTGCTGTTCGGCGAGCTGCTTGAGCGCGTCTTTGGCGAGGGGCTTGCGCATCCGGTCCGCCCGCGACCCCGGCCGAGGCTGCTCGACCTTGGGCGGGGTCGGGGTCGTGGTGGGGAAGAACTCCTGTTGGGTCACCGGTCATGCTCCGCACCGCTGGCACTGTTGCGGGGTGCGAACGCCGCCGCTGGCACCGGCACGAGCCCCGGCCGCTGCGCCACCGTCGCGGGTCGGGCCGGTTCGGCGGTCGCCGCCTGGTCGACGTCGACCAGGCGCAGGGGTGGCCGCTCGTCGGCCTGGTCGTCGGGCGACCACGCGCCCCAGTCGGAGCTATCGGCCGATGTGTCGCCGGCTGGCGGCACCGAGGCGGTAGGGGTGGGGGTGGTGGAGAAGACGAGCTTGGACAGCCCCAGGAACGCCAGAGCGGGGACGGCCGACAGCAGCCACCCGGACAGGCTCGGCTGAGCCACGGCCAGTTGCGCGGCTAGGGACAGCGCGACGGCGCAGACGAGCAGGAACAGCGGGTAGCCGACCGGCCCGCCCGTGCGGCGGCGTCGGCGGATGGTCAACAGTGCCGCCAGGGGCAGCAGTTCGGAGATGGCGGCGTTGGCCCAGCCGAACCAGTCCCCGGTACCGGCCGGCGAGTTCGCCATGGTCCAGTCGTGGACGTGGGTGAACGACGCGGCCCCTGCCAGACCGCCGACGGTCAGGACGATGAGGACCAGGACGACGCCCTCCACCCGCTCAGTGTTGGTCTTCACGGGCCGCCTCCTGCTCGTCGCTGTCGCTGGTGGTGTCGAGTCGTCGGTGGGTGTGGCCGAGGTGGTGGATGTCGTCGTCGGTGAGGTAGGCGAAGCGGACCCGGACGGGTTCGCGGACCCCGTCGAGGACCACGAACCCCACCCCCGGCGAGGACTCGGGGATGCGGTCGCACAGGGCGCCCCGGTCGCGGGCGCTGTCGCCGAGGACCATGTCCACCTGCTCCGGCTCGGTCAGCCGCAACCCGATGCGGGTCGGGAACAGGTCCCGGAACGGCAGCACGTCCTTACGCGGGTCCTGCAACGCCGCCACCACATGCACGCCGACCGCCCGTCCCTGGGAGAGCAGGAGGCCGAGGGATTCCTTGATTCGGTCGCGGACCTTCCGGTCCGTGATGTATGCCGTCAACGCCGCCAGCTCGTCGACGACCAGGACGAGCAACGGCTCCTTCACCGTCGGCACATGCTGGCGGGTGACCCCGCGCAGTCGGGCCGCCCGCAGCCGCATCCGCTTCACCGCGTCGTCGAGGACACCGGCCATGCTGTCGGGGTCGTCGTAGGCGAACCGGGCGAACAACGGCACCCCCGCCGCCAACTCCATCCCGCCCTTCGGGTCGAACGCCCACACCTCCACCAGCCCCGACCGGATGCCGCCGGCCAGGGAGCGGATCAGCGACCACAACACCGATCCCTTGCCTGACCCGGTCGCCCCGGCGATCAGCACATGCGACCCGGTGAGGCGCAGCCGGTAGGGGTGGCCGTCCTCGTCGACGCCGAGGGCGAGCCCGTCCAGGGCGGGCACCTCGGGCACGGGCAGAGGGGCGACGACACCGGCGAGGGGGTCACGGCGCACGAACCGCAGCACCACCCGATCCGCCCGCGCCGCCGACCGCGCTTGCCCGGTGCGCAGGCGGAAGGCGTAGGCGAGGCGTTCCGCGGCCTGCCCCCAGTCGTCCGGGATCTGGCCGGGCAGCATCCGTACCGTCAGCTCATCGCCGAACCTGTCACACCGCACCCTGAGCAGGTGTGGGACGTAGCGGTCCCCGGCGAACGAGGTTGCCAGCCCACACGTCGCCATCACCGACGCCCACCGCCGCCGGTAGACGAACAACATCCGCACCCGGGCGACGATCGGGTACCAGCCGAACCGCAGCCACGACGACCGATGCCACCGCCACCACGCCCCGCAACCGGCGGCCACCACCAAGACGACGCCGGCCAGGACCAGGCCGCCGAACTCCGCCCGCACCCACAGGGCGAGCACGGTCGGCGTGGTCAGCCACCAGTAGCGGACGGCCAGAACGGTGAGGCGGAGCAGGCCCCGGGCCAGCCACCAGAACACCAGCAGCCAACCCGGCACCCGCCACGCCGGCAGACGCACATTCATCGGCGCTACCGGGATCTTCTCCCCCGGGATGATGTTGATCAGAGGCACAGGTCACCACCCCGATCCGGACGACCCAACGTCGCGATGCACGACCGGCACGACATCCGCCGCAGGTCGAACCGACGCGGTTTCACCCACCGGCAGCAGTACGGGCAGCGGATCGCACACACCCGCGCCGAAGCAGGCGGCAACCGCAACGCCGACCGCAGGACGGCCTCCGCCTCCCGGTAGGCGTGTCGTAGACCGACCAGACGAGTACGGGACATCAGGACCACCGCCCGCACAGGCGGCGACCCTGCGAGGGGATCAGGGCAGGGGGAACTACGGTGGGCATCACGCCCTCCTTCACCAGATGAGGGATGGGAGAGCGCGGGACGGGTCGGGACTCTTGGCGGGGAAACGACCCGCCCCGCGCGCACGATCAGGTGCGGTCAGGCCGCCACCGAGCCGGGAACGGCCGACGCCGGACGGATCGCGGTCGCCCGCAGCGAGTACGCCATCCGGGAACGGCAGTCACCCGACGACCGGCCCGGCTTGCACCGCTGCGAATCCATGTACGGGGTCAGGGTCAGGCCCTCGAACTCCACGGCCGGCGGGTAACCCGGCACGGTCGACGGCGGCGGCACCGGCTGCTGCGCCGCGACGACCTTGACCTTCGCCTCCGTCGACCGGCCGAACTTCCCGGCCTCCGGGTCCAGGTCCATCACCCGCACCACCCAGACCCGCTCCCCCGTCTCCTTGTCCCGCGCCTGGTTGTCCGCCTCACCCCGCCGCTCGAAATCAAGCTGCGGCGACACCCCCAGGCACAGCGCACCAGCGGGAAGCACGTACTCGGACGGGACCGGCACCTTCAACGTCATCGGAACCACGCGAACAGCCTCCTAGCCTTACCAGTCGTCTTCCTGACAACCGGTTGATCTAACAAGCTACGTCAGCTTGTAAGCACAAGCAAGGGATTCGATGAGAGGTGTTCACATAGCGAATGTCGGACGCTGGTGTCAGCCTCTGGACCCATGAAGCCGCTCATGGTGCACCGCACCACCTTCAGTCCCCACTACGGCCACTTCGTCCTGCGGGACGTGTGGTGTGATGCCGGCGACGAAGGCGAGTCACGCCAGGACGCGGAGGATCAGGTAGCCGGCGCGTCCACGTACGAAATCTGCGTTCGAGTGCTCTCGGACGCATTCAAGGTGGGCCTTGAACTCCGGACGTGGGCCAGCGAGCCCGCGCCGGACAGCGGCCTGTGGGACGAATCTCGACAGCTTGAGCTGCACTGCCCGACCGGAGAGCTGATCGTCGAGGTGGTCACCTCCGGAGCGGTAATGGAGGTCAGCCCTCCGCAGGGAGCCGGCGTCTACGGGGTTCGGGTCCACCGCAGGCAGGCCGACACCCAGGAGTTCCTTATCGAGCTGTGGTGGCGGACCCCGCTGCCGCCGGCCGACGATGACGAGGACTTCTACGGCGATGTGTGGACCTGACCAAGTCAGGACAGGGCGTAGGTGTCTTCGATCTCGTGACGGCTGCCCGGCATGACCAGCACCGATGCCATGATCGGGTCACCCGACGCCTGGTGGACGGTGATGACGACGCTCATCACCGACTCGTCGGCCGGTACGTCCAGGGCCGCCGCTTCGGCTTCGTTGACCCGGCGGGCGGTCATGCGTTCGGTGGCGTAGTCGGCGCGGAGGCCCTTGTGTCGGGCGATGAGGTCGAGCAGGCCGCCCGGGATCGGGTCCGGCTTGGTGATGTCCGTACCCACCGCGATGTCGACCGGCACGAACGTGGACACCAGGTCCACCGGCCCCGCCTCCGACACGGTCCGACGACGCCGCTCGTAGACGGGCGTGCCGTCGGGGATCTGCAACTCCGCCGCGATACGCGGCGAGGCCAGGACCGGGCCGACGTGCAGGATCTCCGTCTCCCCGGTCTCGTCCAGCTCGACGGCGTCCCGGGCGTAGTCCGGGGAGGTACGGCCGGAGACGGGACGGCCGCGTACGAAGCTGCCCTTGCCCTGCTGCGACTCGATCCAGCCATCCTGCTTGAGGATGCCGAGCGCCTTGAGCACTGTCGGTCGGGACACCCCGAACTCCGTGGAGAGCTGATTCTCCGACGGCAGCGCCGCACCGGGGACGTAGTCGCCGTCCTCGATGCGCTTCCGCAGCGTGTTCAACACGCGCAGGTACTTCGGCGTCGGAATCTCGTACGCCATCGCGGGCCACCCCACCTATGAATACTGCATGAATCACAGCAGCTTATGAGTTGTTTGCATGACAGAACAAGTCACCTCAGCCGTTCGGCGTCACACCCTCCACCGCAGCGGCCAACCATCCCGACCACGACGACGAGACTCCCACCGCCTCCGGCCGAGATGCGCCGGGCCACCGACGCGGCAGACAGCCGGACTGGCCGAACAACCGCAACGCCGCCCGACGCTGCGGACACGGACCCTCCTCGCCGCAGCCCCCGCAACGACCATCCCCGCTCGACGGCGTGTGCCGGTCGAGCTGCGCCTGAGCCTCCCGAAGCCGATCACGGACCGCACCGGAAAGGTAGGTGCTCACCGGGGCGCGTTCTCCGGCAGGAGCTTGTCCGCGCGGATCAGGATCTCTGCCTGCTGGCCCCGCCGACCGGTCCGGCCGAGCCTGAGCCCCTCCACCCAGATCCACTCGTCATGGGGAGGGCGGTGGGCCACCAGCCGTACCCCGGTCACCCACAAGGTGACCGGCCCGTCCGACGGCATCAACCGCTCCGCCGCACTGATCTCCAACACCGCACCGAGCCGTACCCGAATGTCAAACACCGCGTCCCCTCCTGGCCGGCCCCGCGTTCCTGCGCGGCGGCGTGCTCCCAGTCGTCGTGCTCCTGGTCTTGCTTGCCTGCACTTGCAGGCCGGCGATCTGCACGAACACCTCACGTCGCGTCAACGCCTCACCAGTGGCCCGGTTGATCGAGTAGCCGGTGAGCCACACCCACCCGTCATACGTCGGCCTGTCGTCCACCGACGTCACCCGCAACCACAACGCCCGTTCGCCGGCGAACTGCACCGACGCCCGGTGGTCGATCAACACCAGCTCACCCGGTGCGGGCGCGCCCGGCCGATGCGGTGACGGTGTGCGAGGCACCGGGGTAGGCGGGCTATTCACGGGACGGCGTTCGGGTCGTCGCCCCACACCAGCACCCACCCCGGGCCAGCCTCAGCACGACGCCGTACGACCGGAACCCGCGCAATCCAGGCATGGGCGGCGTACCAGCCGCCGCACGGCGGTAGCCCCCTGCCCGATGGCGCGCAGGTCTGCCCACTGGCGGACGAACTTCCATGCCCTACCACCGCAGGACGAGCAGGCCCCGACCACCTGGACGACGCCGGGGGCGACGTGGTGCGGGGTGCCGGGAGTACGGATCAGGGATGATCCGGACGAGTTAGAAGTTTCCACCGCACCGCGCATCATGATCTCCCACCAACCGGCATTAGAACTAGCTCTATGTGACCGGATCGTCGACCGTGTTGTCAATAGAACTAGCTCTAATGTTCGCTAGTGAGACACACTTGCTGGTAGAGATAGCTCTACGCAGCGCACGGCCAGGAGGAGCGAGTGGGCATCGGGTACCGGGATCTGGCGACGCTCCTGCGCGAAGCCATCCAACGCGGCGACTACACCGAAGGCAGCACCCTGCCGAAGCAGGACGAGATCGCCGCCGAGCACGGCGTCAACATCAACACCGTCCGGCAGGCAGTGCGAATGCTCGAAGCCGAAGGACTCGTCACGCCCGTCCGTAGACGCGGCACCGTCGTCCGACCACGGGTGGCGATGAAGCGGCTCGGCATCGACCGCTACGCCAAGAGCAAGTGGAAGTCAGGGCTCGTCGCGTTCGCCGCCGACCGCGAGGCCACCGGCCGTACCTGGACACCAGGCGACCAAACCAACGAGGTACGCCTGACGAAGGCCGACGCCGAGATCGCCGAAGCGCTCGGACTCAAGCCCGGAGCATCCGTCTACGAACGCGCCCGCCTGGTCAAGGAAGCCGACGTGCCCACCCATACCCTGACCAGCTACTACCGGCTGGAAGACGTGGAAGGAACCTCGCTGGTCGACCCGACACCCGGGCCAGCCGGACGAGGTGGAGGCTTCGCCATCCTCACCGGCCGAGGACTGGAACCGGACACGATTACCGAAACCGTACGCGCACGGATGCCCACTCCCGAGGAGACCCAACTCCTCCAGCTCCCCGCTGGCGAGCCCGTCATGGTCCTGCACCGCACGACGTTTACCCACGACCGCCGACCGGTCGAGTTCGCCCGAGGGGTCCACGCCGCATCCCGCTTCACCTGGTCGTACACCTTCAAAATCCCCGACTGAGAGACCGAACTGATGCCCACGTCTCCCTTGACCATCCCCGCCGAACACCGGGCGGACGTTGAACGTTTATGGAACTACCACCACATGCACCACGAGATCCGGCCGGTCGACGTGGGCATCGGACTCGGCAGCCACGACCTCGGAGTCGCCAAGATCGCCACCGACCTTTACCACCGAGGGATGTACCCACACCTGGTCTTCACGGGTGCCAACGCTCCGACCACCATCGGCACCTTCCCCCGAGGTGAAGCCGTCCACTACCGCGAGTACGCCATAGCCCACGGCGTGCCAGCCGACGCGATCCTCGTCGACACGGAGGCCAAGAACACCGGCCAGAACATCGAGCACACCCGCGCGCTCCTCACCGAAAACCAGGTCCAGGCCCGATCGGTGATCCTGATGTCCCGTCCGTACCAACAGCGCCGCGCATACGCCACCTGCAAGAAACTCTGGCCCGGCGTCGAGGTGATCTGCGCGTCCCACCCGCTCTCACTCGACGACTACGTGAACAGCATCGGCAACACTAAGAAAGTCATGGACATGCTCGTCGGCGACACCCAACGCATCGACAAGTACGCCGAACTCGGCTTCGCCATCCCCCAGCACGTCCCCGACGACGTCCACGCCGCCTACAACCGCCTGGTCGACGCCGGCTACACCAGCCGACTCGCGTAGAAGAACCAGCTACGGACCCAGCGCCCGCCGGCCAGCCTCCGCCACCTCAGGCGACACCACCACCGCTACGACCTCACCGTCCTTCGTCAGCGGCACCGAGTTCCCCGCCTGCACCGCCTCAATGAAGTCGCCCAGCACGAGCTCGATCGCCGTGCCATCCGTGTAGGCCCGATCCGGATCCGCCTGCCTCATGAGACATGAGCCTAACCACCAAGCCGGATAGATCATGTTGCGCCGCCCCCATAGGCTGGTAAAGGGAGGTGGCGTAGACCCTTCTGTACGTCTTCAAGGCGGCCCGCAAACGAACCGCACGTGCCGCCGCCAGGGCGCGCCAGCCGCTGCTCTGCGGCCGTAACGCCTGGTGCTCGGCGGCTGGCCTGGGAAGCGTCAGGCCAGGGCCGCCGCGCCGAGGGGCGACACCGCCGGCCGTGGTGGGATGCGGCGCAGAGGGTGCAGGGCCGCCCTTCCAACCTCAAGGGCGCTTCGCGTCGCTACGCACCGGCCCTACGGGCCGCCCTTGACATCGGGGCCTCTGCGGCCCTCGGGCCGGCGTTGCCGGCAGGCGGGGGCCTGCCCGTGATGCTCGTGCCGCATCCCCTCGGCCTCGTCGCGCGCCTCCGGCCCGCTTACCGGCCACTTCCGGTGCCGCCGACCGCCACGGGGTGAGCCGCACCGCCACGTAGGAGTGAACCGGACAGCAGGCCGGAGTCAGTGAAACTGATGGTCGAATTAGCGACATCAGGCCGTCCGGCCGTACGCTCGACCGCACCGGGTTACTGCAACAACACGACCCAGTCTCGGCGAAGGGCGCGGTACAGGTGAAGGACACTGTAGGCGGAACTCCAACCCCTAGCACGCTGCTGCTCGACTGGATCCATGATGGTCCAGTGGTCGCCGTTCTAGAGGGCTTCACCGGAGTAGGGAAGTCGACGCTGGTCCGAAGGCTCGCCCAATCAACATCGCTCCCGACAGCGCACGTGTACGGGACCACGGAGAGTCTAGGCGTCGAAGATGTACTGTTCGAGCTCGCCGCCGAGTTCGAACACTCCGGGAGCGATCTCATGGCGAAGCGTATCGACGAGAACCTCATCAAGGTATTTGATGCGATGATGCGTACCGAGTGCCTCGCCGTGATCGACGACTTCCACGAACTCGTTGACCCCAAGACCAAGTTGCCGCCAGCCGACTTCTACAACCTTCTCAAACGTCTTGCAACGCGCCATTCCAAGGCTCGACTCCTGCTCGTCACCGACCAACGGCTGCCCTTTGCCAGAACGATCGAGCTGCCGATCATTACCCTGGGCCCACCCGACGAGAGTGATGCAATGCAGCTGTTGGACCAACTTCTGATAAGTAGGCGGGTGGAGGGCGAGATCTCGCCCGATCTGCGGTCCGACGTTGTTCAGTGGGTTGGGCGCAACCCACGGGCTCTGCGGGCGCTAGTCTCCTGCCTAGTCGACGGCGACTCGTTGGACGATCTCATCGAACTGCAGCCAGAGGCCTGGGACGTCCGTTATCAGGCGTTCTCGCCGTCGCTCGTCGGCAAACTCGAAGCGGAGTTTCTCGATCGCGTCATAGGGCGCCTCGAATCGCCGAGCCTACTGCTGCTTGAGTGCCTGTCCGTTTACCGAAAGCCATTCGTCAAGGCAGGCATTCAGCCCTTCGCCCATAAGGTCGGCGACGTGAGCCGCGCCTACGCCGATCTCATCGGCCGATTCCTACTGGAGCACTCGACGGGGTGGGTGACGCTCAATCCTGTAACGCGCGAACTCGCCAGAAAGCGGATGGAGGCTGACCAACGCAGAGCCAGAGAGATGCACTCCCTAGCTGCCGCGCACTTCTTACGTCACTTCAAGGCCAAGGATAAGAGTGATCTGCCAAGTCGCGGAAGCGAGTTCGTCGAAGCCCGCTACCACCTCGTCCTCGGCGGGAAGGAGGAAGCCTTTCAGGACCTGGCAGAAGAGTATGGTGGCTACCTGCTTGCAAACTTCGGCAAGTCACGTCCCATACCGTCGGATCCTAAGATCGCCCGCCAAACCGCGAGTACTATCATCGCCGCATTGCGAGGTAAGAGGTCGGGCTATCCCGAGGCCCGCCACACCGCCGCCCGGATTCTCGAATCACTGGGCGGACACGAGGATCTCCTTCTGGCTCTGCGGCACGCGACCGTGGCCAGTAGCCAAACGCGCGATTTCCAGGTATGGGTCCTGCGTGTACGGCTAACCGCCCGGCTGGAGACCTTCTCGGCCACGGTCGCCGCCTTGCGTCAAGCGGACAGCGTCCTGCCTGCCGAGGCCTTGGCGCACGTCTACTTCGCTGGCATCAAGGTCTGGATGGAGCGACAGGCCCCCGTTCGAGATCTTTTGGGGATGCTCAACCACGCATTGCCGTTGTCGCACGGGGCGCCCAGTTCCTGGGTGCTCTATCAGCTCGCCTCCGTCCTGCTGGCCGCAGAGGGGCGATACCCTGACGCCTTCGACCTGCTGGTTTCGCATACCGCGCGACTCGAGAGAGCGTCCCCGAACCTGGGCTTGGTGATCGAACAGGCAGCGCTCTTGGCGTTCGCCGGAGGCGACCGCCAAGGCCTGCAGCGAATCCGTGACATCCTGGTCAAGAGGTTCGAACGAAAGAACCTGGAGCACCTGATCGACTGTCTCCGCCACCAGCTCGACCATGACTTTCTCGAAGCCTCGATTATCCAGCCGGTCACAGGAGGGTCCAGCGCCGCCTCGTTGAACTACCAACTTGCGTTCTCGGATCTGTGCCTCGGTCGGCCCGCCGATGCACTGCAAAGACTCAAGGGATTGCGATCGACTCACCCGGCGCACGTCTGGGTGCGGTCGCTCGCGCACTTCCTCCTCGGTCATCACCATGCCGCCCTCCAGCACCTGAGGAAATACTCGTCTCTTGCGCTCCACGAGCCGAACGTCGACGAGGAGCCGAGCCTCGCGGCATGGATTAAAACGTGGAGTCGACGCTCGATTGCACCGGGCAATGATGCGGCATTCGTGTTCCCCCGGATTCCGAGCGAACTGACCGGCCTCCAACACGACATCGTCCGCACGGTATCGGCCGATGCGTCACTCGATAGCGAGACACTTGCCAGAATCCGGACCACGGATGATTTTCCAGTTAGTTCCGACGACCACTTGCCAGAAGAAGGTTCGACACCAGAAGCTGGGGAGTCCTTCCCCAGTACTCCGACAGTACAGACCATCATCCACTTTGATCAGTCAGGAGCCAGAATGGGCGACAACAATTACGTTCAGCAGGCTGGTGCGGTCGGCAGCAACGCAACCGCGCCGAATGGCACCTTCAACCAGATACAAGCAGGCGGTGGGTCAGATCTCGACCTGACCGCGCTGGCTCAGGAACTCGCGCTTCTCCGGGCAGCTCTTCGGAGACAGCCTGATTCAGAGGAGAACGACATCGCACTCGCAGAGGTGGGGCGCGCGTCGAGGGCGGCCCAAGAGGGGGACCAGGGCAAGACCTTGGAGCACCTGCGGGCGGCTGGGAAGTGGGCTCTACAGACCGCCAACAGCATCGGGGTCGCGCTGGCTGCGACAGCAATCAAGACATCTATCGGCATGCCTTGAGTCATGACAGATCAGACCGCCGGCTTGCCGTCGGTTCGAGACCATGAGGCCCGGACGGCCGCTTACTGTCGCAGGCTGATTCTCTGACAGCAAACGTGACAGCAACTGGCCCGGACGACGACGTCCAGGCCGAGGCGCCGGTGGATGGCCGTCCGGGGTCACAGCCGCACACGAACGACGGCGGACGCACCGCCCAGAACGTACAAGCGAGAGGTCGGAGCCCGTCGAGCAACGATGTACTGGCCTGCCGCGAGGCCAAGTACAGTTCCTATGGAGGCCGGAACTGCAGCGAGGACCAGGACGAGGGCGTCCCCGGCGGCGCTGTGGTACGACGAGCTCAGCCAGGTTCCGGCATAGAAACCCAGCAGAACAAGAGCAGCCCACCAGAGCGCCCGCTCGCGGAATGCTGCAACCGCGCCTACTGCCAGTCCTGAACCACCGAGGCTGGCGACCATGATGAGGGCAGCGGCAGGAGCACGTTCGATCGGCCCGCCTGCACCGACCGTTGCCAACCCTTACAGCATCCCAAGTCCAAGGGACAGTCCGCCCGCCAACCAACGCCCGTCGAGTCGCACGGTCAGAACGGCAGCAACAGACGGCAGGTACGCCGGGTGACTTACTGAGTGACGGGACACCCCGCTTCAACCCACCACTGCCGAATCACTCTCTTCAGGATCAAGGCGCCGCGCAAGCGCGGCGCGTTGGCCGCGCACTGGCCTGCTGGCGGCCTCCGGCCGGCATCGGCCGCACGCGGCCAACCATGGCTCGTGCTACGCCTGGGGAGCAATGATCGCAGCCTCTATGCGCAGTCCAACGCCGACAAGCACAAGAAGGCCAGCGAGGACATGCAACTCCGCCCTCCCTGAGTCGCTTGCCACAGTAAGCGCGGAGATCAGCAAGCCTGCGAGCGACGCAGAGGTGCCTACTACTCGTCTGGTGTCAGCTCGCCGGGATCGAAGGTCCACTGCGGGACCGTACCGGAGACCGGACATCGAAACTGTCCGCATGGCGACTGACCAGCGACTTGCGGTCGTGACGATCGCGGGACGGTCAACCACCGCAGAGGCTGGGGCGATCGACTGCCGCGCCGCTTCGCGGCTTGCCACCGGGTACCGGGTCCAGGCGCGCGGAGAGCCGGTAACACGGCAAGCCGCCCCCGGCCCGAGAGGCCGGGGGCGGTAAGCCGCACGCCGCCGGACAGCCGCGCGCCCACCGCACCGCCGTGCCAGCTACGTGCCAGTAACCCATGTCCCAGACGGTCCCCAACGGTCATGATCGGGCACCGCGACCCGGCCACTGACCAGGCGATCCGGGCAGATCATGGCAGCCGCAAACGATCTTCCAAACTGACGGTGCGGGTTCGATTCCCGTCGCCCGCTCCACACCCTCCGGCCCAGGTCAGCGGCATACTCGCCAAGCCTGGGCCGTTTCGTACCAGCTTCTTTGATCTTGTGTGCCATTGGCGTGCCGGCGGCGTCCACCTCGCCAGGCGCTCTCCTGACCACCGCGATGTCCACCGGCACGAACGTGGACACCCGCTCCACCGTCCCCGCCTCCGATACGGTCCGGCGACGCCGCTCACAGACCGGTGTGCCATCGGGGATCCGCCACGACGGCTGTCCAAACGCCCGAAGCCGGCACCTGTGTGGCTGCCACTACCGTGATGCCCGTGATGACCTACGAGGCAGCTGCGACCGCCCTGGACATCCTGCTCGCCAGCGCCGCTGTCGCCCTGCTCGGGTGCGCTGCCTGGACGGTCATCCACAGCCGGCGCGGGTCAACGGTCCGGCTGTTCGGACGGCCCGTACGGTACCCCCGGTTGTGGGCCGCAGGAGCGGCGTGCATGGGCTTCTACGCCCTCCTGGGGCTGGGAAACCTCACGGAGGCCACGCCCAGTGCTCTGCGCACTCTGACCCGGTGGATCGACGCTGTGTTGTTACTGGCCGCGCTGCTGCTGTTGGTCGCCCGATGGATCCTTGAGTATCGCGCCCGGCGTCCGCATGGTCATGACCAGCACGCCCGGCCGTGACGAGCACCCGGCCAGTTGCCATCACTGTCAGGGCGCTCCGCCGCCGCGCCACTAGGGTCACCCGCCGCCGACTCGGGCGGCTCGAACTCCACCCCGTTGCGCAGGGCGGCCAGCTTGCGCGGGACACGGACCGTGCCCGCTGCTGGTCAACGTCCGAACGCCTCGGCGTCGCCGGCCGCCATCTAGCCCCGGAGCCGCTGCGCCCAGTACACCTGCCCGTCCGACCCCAGGTAGACCAGGGCCAGCAGCAGGTCGGTCATCGCCACCGGCGCGGTTGCCATCGGAAGCTCCGGATCCGGCTCCTCGACGTACGGAAAGAGCGCGACGAAGGTCAGCGGTGAGACCTTCTCGTCTGCCACAGAAAGTCTGCTGCCGTTGCTCCGCCACTCGTCGTCCCCGAACGTGGCGTCGCCCGCGCCCCGTAGCCAGGGATAGCGCTCCGCGATCCGGTGCTCGGTGCCCGCGCTCCCGATAGCGACGGCCTCCTGTGGCGCGGCCACGCTGAAGACCTCCGGCTTGCTGTTGACGCGCTTGTCGATGAGAAAGATCGCGAAGTAGCCGCCATCGAGCGGCTCGGGCGGGGCATGCCAGGAGACCTGGCCGAGCACCAACTGATCGCGGCCGCCGGCAACCGGGGCATGCGCCGTCTCACCGAGCGCAGCCTGCGCCTCCTCGTAGCTGACGAAGGTGAGCGACGACGTGACGGCAAGCGCTTGCGGACCGTACGGCGGCCGGTGGTGCCACCACCGCCAGACAACCACGGAGGCCACCGCCAGGATGACGGCCAGGATGCCTGCCATCAGCCGATTCTTCCGCCACGTCATGCTCCACAGTGCACCACGAGGACACGGATCCCGGAGTAGCCGAGCCGACAGTTGGAGCGCGCCTCATTCCAGATCTGGAACGGGTCCCGCCCAGCCCCCGGATTCGACGGACAGGGGCGCGGAGGCCGCAACCACCGCCGTCGGCAGGAGCGCCGGCTGCCGCGGCACCGGGGGTCGGCCGGCCCGGGAGACGTCGATGCCGTCATCCGGTGCCGGTGGCGTGGCTCAGCAGGCCCAACTCGATCGCGTGCAGGACGAACTCCGTCGCGTTGACCGCCGCCTGGTGCCGGTGGGCATCCGACTTGTCGGCGGTGCCCCAGTCGGAGATGCCCCGGACCGCGATCCAGTCCACCTTGTGCTCGGCGGCGACGCCGTTGAGCAGGTGTGACTCCATGTCACCGGCCACCGCGTCCGGGTGCCGCCGCCGCAGCTCCGCGATCGCCTCGTCGGAGCGGTAGAGAGTGGTGGCACCGACGATCGGACCGATGTGCAGGCCCGACCCGGACCAACTGTCGGCCGCCGCGCCGAGGACGCCGAGCAGTTCCGCGGATGGACTGGGCCGGGGCCCCCGGTCCAGCCGGTGCGGCTCGCCGTCGACTTCGGTGACGGCCTGGTGGGCCACGTCACGGGCCTGACGCGAGACCACGATGTCGCCGAGCGCCTGCTCGCCGGAGTGGAGCCCGCCGAGCGTCCGCTCGCGGGGGCGGAGCCCGAAACAGGTGCCGACGAGCACCAGGTAGTGCGGTCGCCACTGCCCGATGATGCTGGTGGCGACCTGGGCCACCCCGGCCGGGGAGCTGGGGTCGCCGACCGCGCTGGCGAGCATCAGTTCCGCGCCGGCCACGGTGCCGAGCCGGTGGACGGTGTGCGGTGGCCGGCGCTCCGGGTACGGCTCCGACCCGTGTCTGCGGAACACGTCGAGGGTGGCCCGCTGCTCGTCCAGGGTGGCGACCAGGAGCAGGATCTTCCGACGTGCCAACACGGCCTCGGCCTCCTTGTCGAAACGTCTGTTCATCCGGTCGGCCGCCCGCCACACCTGCTGCAACGCCACCGCCGCCACCGGGATCGCCATCAGCGCCATGATGCTCACCAGCCAGCCCAGCAGCGCCATGCCGGGGCTCTGGGGACGCAGGTCCGGCGGGTCGGACAGCAGCAGCCGCTGGCCGAGCCAGCGCAGCGCGTCGCCGTACCCGGTCGGGCGGCCCGCGCACCGGTCGGCACAGGAGCGCCGCTCCTGGTCGGCCACCAGATAGGCCAGCATCAGCAGTACGCCGGCGCAGCCGAAGACGTACCAGAGGAAGAAGTTGGCGGTGTTGAAGGTCCTCGGCGGGCGGCCGGGCACCTGGTCGCGCGGTTCGAGGACGACCACGTCGGTGCCGACCCCGAACGGCAGGCCGACCCGCTGCTGACGTGGCACTGCCTCCCGCATGGCGTCGGTGGTGATGCCGGTGACCAGGCAGAGCAGCACCTCGGTGACGAACACCCCGTTCGGCTGGCCGCCCTGCGACTCGCTGGCGGCGCGCACCCGCCGGTCGACGAGTCGACTGAGCCGGTCGGACACCTCCCGCATCAGTTCGCCCGCCCGACCGGCGTCCAGCTCGTGGCACAGCGGCATCGACCACTGCCGGGCCGGCAACGACTCGGCGGCGAGTTCACCGTCGCGGCGGCGGCGGAAGGTCCGGAGCAGGCCGCGTAGCCCGGTGGCGACGAGACCCGTCATGCAGACCGTGACGTGCAGCAGGCCCAGCAGCACGAGCACGATCGCCGTCCGCCAGAGGTGCAGCGGCACGCAGCCGAGGGCCGCCAGCACCGCCAGGCCCGCCGGCCCGGCGAAGCAGAGCGTCTCCCACCGGCGGTCCACGATCCGCAGCAGCAGGAACCGCAGCCCACCCGCGGTGTACGGCTCGTCCATCGTCATCGGTGGCTTCAGCAGGGCGAACGAGTCCGGGCCCCGCCAGACGAGTCGACCCTCGCGGGCGGCGACGACGAGCAGCACGCTCAGCGGGCCACGGGCCCGGAACCAGCCCATCGTGCCCTCGGGACGCACCGTCCGGTACGCCTGCCGCCCGTGTTCGGCCCGGCGTACCGCGCGGGCCGCCGCCAGGGCGGACGCGAACGACAGGTGTCGGGGGTCCGCGTCTCCGGCAGCGTTCACAGCACCCGCTCCACGGCCGACGTAGCGAAGCCGCGGACCAGCGAACGCAACCGGTCGAAGAGCGGCCCCGCGTCCCGGGCGACCAGGTAGTGCGGCAGGTCGCCGCGTTCCAACTGGTCCCGGGGCCCGGGCGGCGCCATCAGGTACGGCGAGGTCAGGATGACGGCGTACGGGTCGTCGAGGTCGGTGGCGAGGCAGGCCATGCCGGGATAGCCGGGGGTCTGGAGCACCTCCAACCGGTCGGCCGCCGCGCCGTGCCGCTGCTTGAACCGGCGCAGGTCGGTGAGGGCTTCCCGGGTCTTCCCGGCCAGGTCCTCGCCGCGCTGCGCGGACAACAGCCGGGTCGCCTCGGAGGTCGGGTCCATCAGCACGCAGCGGTAGCTGCCGCCCCGGTCGAGGAAGTCGAGGACCGCGTCGCGGAAGTGCGCCGGCCGCTCGGTGGTGACCAGGTAGCGCGACGCGGTCCGCAGCGAGGTGCCCAGATCCACGACCTCGGTGGTCGCGGCCCGGATCATCCGGGTCTTCTCCAGTTGGCTGGGCCGCTCGACGTGGCCGTGCACCGGCACGCCGCCGGCGAGCCCCCGGGTGGCCAGCCAGATCGCGGCGGCACCCCCGGCGCGGGTGTCGGCCGCGAACAGGTGGATCTGCCGGCCCTCGAACTCGCCGACCGGCGTGAACAGTTCGGCGTACGGGCCGGCCACCCGGACCACGTCGGAGGAGACCGCCACGGTGTCCGGCGGGGCGGCCTTCTCCAGGTGCGCCACGAAGTTGATGTCGGGTGAGTAGATGGTGCCCTCGTTGCCCTCGCCCCGGTAGCGGATCGCGCCCTTGTGCACGGCCACCCGCAGCCGCAGGGACCCCTCGATGCCGAGTCGGGCGAACTCGTCGCGCAGATGCGGCAGGTCGAGGGTGAGCAGGCGGTGGACGTATTCGAGGGTGACGTCGCGGGCCACGCTCTCGTCGTCGTCGTGGACGATGAGGAATCCGCCGTCGCCGGCCCACCGCCATGGTCGTGCGTAGCCGACCCGGCGCTGTTCGGCTATCGTGGCGAGCCGTTCGGTCACCTTGCGGTGCAACAGGTCGAATGCCTGCCCGGCCCGATCGCGCGGATTCTGCGCCACGACGTTCGAATGACCAGCCGCATCAACAAAGATCAGAAAGACATTGTCATACGTTCGGTTGACCTGAAAAGTATCCATCGTCAGTTACGCATCCGCTCCACACTGGGCCAGACTTCCGGGCGTCGGCACATCCGGTAACTGTGCCGGAAAATGACGGGAACAACTACATGAGGAGACCGACTTGACGCATCGAGAGGCATCCTCGACCGGCCGGACGAGGCCCACCCCACCGGGCGGCCGGAATGCCGCCGACCATCCGTCGCCCGTGCCGGGTACGTTTCTCGCCCACCTGTCACCGGCCGACCGGGGCCGGCTCGCCGCCATCGCGACAACCCGCCGGCACGCCGCCCGGGTCGACCTGTTCCACCAGGGCGATCCCTCGCAGTACGTGCTGGTGCTGCTCAGCGGCTGGATCAAGGTCACCTCGGTGTCCCGGGACGGCCAGGAGGCCCTGCTCGCCCTGCGGGGACCCGGCGACATCATCGGCGACCTGGCGGCGATCGACGGTGGGGTCCGCTCCGGCACGGTGACCACCCTGACCGCCCTGCGGGCGTACGTCATCGATGGTCCGCAGTTCGTGGACCTGGTGGTCAACCACGCCGGACTTGCCCTCGGCCTGTTGCGGCACCTCACCCGCGGGCTGCGGCAGTCGGACATCAAGCGACTGGAGTACGTCTCCGCCAGCAGCTTCGGCCGGCTGGCCGGCCTGCTGTCGGACCTCGCCGACGCGCACGGTCGAGGGACCCCCGAGGGGATCGTCATCGACCTTCCCCTGTCCCAACGGGAGCTGGCCACCGCCGCCGCGACGTCCCGGGAGGCGGTCGCCCGGGCCATGCGCGCGCTACGGGAACGCGACATCGTCCGCACCGGTCGACGGGAGATCCTGATCGTCGCGCCGGAGGTGCTGCGCGCCCTGCACCAGTCGATCCCGGAGCCCCCGCACCGCGACTGAGCGGCGGCACCGGCACCCGCGCCCCTGCTCACAGCACCGTCCCGACCAGACAGACGCCGCTCGCGGCGAGACTGACGATCGCGCTGCGCACCAGCCAGTACTTGGTGGCGACCCGGGCGCTGGTCCAGCGCAGCTCGGCGAGGGCGGCACCCAGCGGCTGCGTCGCGGTCTGCCGGAGCGCCTCGACGAGGTCGTCCTGGCGCAGGACGTCGCCGAAGTAGGAGACGTGCCTCTCGGGTGAGGCGCCACCGAGCCGGGGCAGCAGCGCGAGCGCGGACATCAGCACCGCCGTGCCCCAGAGCAGGCAGGCCGCCAACCACCATCCGCCGGGTCGCACGACGGCCAGCCCACTGCCGGGCACCGCGGCCAGCGCTGCCGCCGCGACGGTCCCGGCGACGCCGAGCGTCTGGGTCGCCTTCGTGTCGGCCCGGCGCAGCTCGTGCCGGTTGTCGGTGAGCAGTTGGCGCGCGTAGCGCAGGGTCCGCTCGTCATCCGGTCGACCGCCGTCATGTCCATCCGTACCAGCCATGTCACCCAGCGTGCCGCCAACTCCCGTACGCGTCCGCGTCGAAATACACGGTCCGAATGTGTCAGTTGACGCACCATCCGCCGCCGCCGGGCACGAGCATGAATCCATGCGCCATCGATGCCGTACGCCCACAGCCGGGGCGCCGGCACACCGCACCGGCCCGGCCCAGAGACAGATTTCCGTCAGCCGCGAACAGTAGTCGGTCGTCCGACCCGGCGATGCTGCCGAATCAGTTCCCCCCGGGGTTCGCGCGTTCCCGCCGGACACCCTCCCCGACCGGACATCCGAATTCCACCGAACATCGATTCCCGGGTCACCTTCGACCAGTCATCAGCACCGGTTACCCGAAAGCGAGCGTCCGGCGTAGACAGTCGAGGTGGTCATGCCTCTAGGGTCATTCGACATCGTTTCCCCATTCACCCACCAGCGGAACTCTGTCGCAATTCCGACTGACATTCCGAAAGGCATCGCCCATGCGTTTCACGAGCACACCAGCCGTTGCCGACGGCCGGGCGGTACCCGGTCGGGCCGTACTCGACGACGTTGCGGTGCCGACCCGGCCGCCGTGGTGGCGTCGGTTGATCCGTCCACTGCTCACCACCCTGCTGGTCCTGGCGTTGCTGGCTTTCTGCGCGGTGCGCATCCACGACTGGCTGGGCCCACCGGCCAGCCTCGACCAGGCGGTCCTGGAGGGGGCCCGGAAGGTCGCCGGACCGGTCTGCATCGACGAGATCCAGGATGTGTCCGGTTCGATGACGCAGTACACGGCGTTGCGCGAGCAGGCGGTCGACCAGCTCTTCCAGTTCGCCCAACGGGAACTGGAGGCCAGCGACCAACTGGCCGAGGCGGTGTTCAGCGGCACCACCGGGGTGACCATGCCGCCGACGTCGTTGCACGCGCTACCGGCCCGCCGGCCCGCACCCGCACCCGGCGACGGCACGTTGATGGCGCCCGCGATCCGGGCCCTGACCGCCGCGGACCGTCGGGCCGACCGCACCTGCGCCGCGCGGGCCCTCGTCGCCATCACCGACGGGGAGGTGCACGACGATCCGGCCGAGCTGCGCGGCGCGCTGGTCGACGGCGCCTACACCCGGATGTACCTGGTGGTGCCCGGCCTGGCGGGTGGCCGGCCCGGCGCGTTCACCGGTGACGTCCTGGACGGGGTGGTGGTGCGCCGGTTCACCGACGCCCGTCGCCTCGGCGTCATCTTCGGCCAGGTCTTCGCCGAACTCCTCGGCGTCGAACTGCGCCACCGCAAGATCGAGACCGATCGCCCCTGAGCGGACACCCGGCGAGCCCACCGCACACCCGAAGGAGACGCTCCCATGGCACGTCAGACAGCAGCCCTGTCCCACCCGCATTGGGACCGCAGACCGGCGGACCCGATCCGCTACCGCATCACGGCCCGGATCGCCGACTGGTGGAACGGCCGCCAGGACGCCCGCGCCGGACTGCCCGCCGTGGCACCGGACCCCGACCCCACCGAGCCGCCCCACGGCCGGTCCGCCGCCTTCACGCCGCACCTGGAGAAGCTTCGCCGAATGGCGAACGACGCCATGCACCACGAACTGGTGCACCTCCAGCAGGAGGTCGCCGAACCGGCGTACCAGCTCGCGCGGGCCGGGGCGCAGCTCGTGGAGGCGGAACGTGCCCTGACCCGGGCACAGGAGGCGCTGAGAGACCTGAAGGCACCGACCGAGGACGAGCTGAGGGCACGACGGGTCGGCGAGACCGACACCGACGAGTCGGTCGTCCGCAAGCGCCGGCTGGCCCCGTACCTGGAGCGGCGGGCCAGGTTGGAGGCGCACCGCCAGGAGGCCGAGGAGGCACTGGTGCGGCTCCGGCAGACGCGGGCGGAGCTGCAGGAGCGGATCGCCCGGAGCCAGAGCGTCGCGGCGGCCCGGGCCCGCCGCATCCACGAGCACTCCTGGCGGCGCATCGGCAGCTACTGGCAGCGGCTGGTCCGCAAGCACCCCGCCGGTGAGCAGCTCAATCGCACGCTACGACCGGGCGGACCCGAGGTGCCGGGCTGGATCGACCCGGCGGGCGAGCGAGTGACCGCCGGCACCGCCGCCGGGGCACGACCGGAACCGACGTGAGGAGCGAGAACCCCATGAAGACGCTGTGGAACCGTACCGATCGGGCGATCCGCGCGATGCTGTCGCGTCGCCGCTCCACCACCCCACGCCGGCCCACCGACCCCACGACCGGTCCGCTGCGCATCGACGCCCCGAAACCGCTGGACCCGGACCCGCAGCACGAACGCGACGCCGCGGCGGCCCGTGAGCGGGTGTCCCGGCTCGTCGCGGAGCTGGCCCCGCGCGGCACCGACGAGGGCACCGGGGCAGCACTCGACAACATGATCAATTACTGGGCCGACGGGTGGCTCGCCGACATCGAGACCGAGCGCCTCAATGCCCTCACGGTGGTGGACGCCCTGGTCGGCGAGGTCATGCCGAGGCAGGAACGGCTGCGGGTGGCCTGCGAGGGCGCGCTCGACCAGCTCCGACTGGCCCGGGAGAACCACGAACTGGCCCGCACCCTGCTGGCCGGCGAACCCGGTCCCGTCGACCGACGCGTCAGGGAGGGATGACATGACCAGCACGATCACCACCGGCGCCGGCGACCCGCCGCCCCGCAGCAGCATGCCCGGCGGCCGGTACGTCGACACGGCGTTGTTCACCGGCCGCCCGGGTACCGCACTCGGCGGCGTGGCCGAGGTGGGCGTCCTGGTGCTGGCCGCCGGCGCCGACGTCGCAGCCTTCTACAACGCCCTGTCCGCCGGGCTCAACGACCAGCCCTACCTGCTGTACATGCTGGTCGCCGGGTTCACCGCCGTGGCGCTGCTGCTCGCGCACGGCTGCGGGCGGATCTACCGCGACCTCGACCAGCGGGCGTCCGGCGCCCGTTCGCTGGCGCTGTACGTCTGCCTGGCCGGATGGGCCCTGCTGGGCATCGCCGCCTTCGTCTCCCGGCTGCTGCTGGCCGACGAGGACAGCGGCGCCACCTTCGGCGGGTCCGGCGGCGGCGGGGAGGGCTCCCGGACGGCGCAGATGCTGGCGTTGCTCTTCCTCGCGCTGTACTTCGGCACCGGGGCGGCGGCAGCGGTGATCGCCTACTGGAACCACAACTCGCCCGCCCACGCCTACCACCGCAGCAGCCGGCGACTGGCCCGGGCCCGCAAGCTCGCCGAACGGCGGGTGGAGGCGCACGAGAAGCTCGTCTCCCAGCACCGGCAGCGCTACCACGAGTGGGCACGCACCGAAGCCGCCCACGCGGCGGCCCGCGCGAAGCGGCTGGCCCTGGCCGAGGAACTCAAGCAACTGGCCCGGCAGCGGATGGCGGCGGCCGGCCAGGACCCGGCCACCACCGACGGGCTCTTCGCGCCGGACCGGCACCCCGACCCGGTGCCGTCGCCGTACCGCGATCTCCGGCCGGTCGACCCGGACCCGCAACGCACCCCGGTTCCGCAGCACATCGCTGTTCCACGACGCACCCCGGACCCGTCCGGCGGTGGCCCGAAGGCCGGCGCGACCGGTGCCGCCGGACAGCCGACCGCTCGGAGCGGGCCGCTCCCGACGGGCACCTCCCCCTCGGACAGCGCCGCTCCCCCGGACGGCGCACCCCACAACTCCTACCAGCACCGGAGCTGACCATGGCTTTTCTTCTCTCGCCGCACAGCCGGTCCCGAACCGTCCGGCCGCGCCGGGTGGCCCTCGTCGCGGGCCTGCTGCTCGCCGCCGCCGTCCTCACCGGGTGCGACGACCCCCCCAAAGAGGAGCCGGTCGAGGCCGGTTGCCTGCCGTCGGGCGTGGCCATGTCCCTCGCCATCGGGGCCCGGGCGAACAGCCCGACGCCCGCCCTCCCCGAACTGGTCGAGGATCTCGCCCGCAGCGCCGCCCGCAAGCACAAGGGGGTGTCCGTGGTCCAGGTCGACGGACGCGCCGACGTGGACCTGGGGCCGCAGGTCTTCGACAGCAAGGCGGAGAACGGCAACAAGTACGAGAAGGACCTGGCCCGGTGGCTCGACGGGCTGCGTCAGTACGTCGCCAAGATGCAGGCCGACGAGCCAGAGGCCGACGTGCTGAAGGCGCTGGACGTCGCCGCCGCGCAGGTGGGGCCCGGTGACACGGTCGTCCTGGTGGACTCCGGGCTACAGACCACCGCGCCGTTGGACTTCCGCACCAGGGGAACGCTGGACGCCGATCCCACCGAGGTGGTCGAGTTCCTCCGCCGGTCCGACTCGCTGCCGGACCTCACCGACCGGCACGTCCTGCTGGTCGGGGTGGGTGACACCGCGCCGCCGCAGGCGGAGTTGGACGTGGCCCGGCGACGGCACGTGGTCGAGCTCTGGACCGCCGTCGCCAAGGCCGGCGGCGCCCGCTGCGTGGAACTGCGGGAGTCGCCCAACGGCACCCGCAGCGGCATCGACTCGCCACCGGTCAGCGTGGTGCCGGTCGCCGCGATCCCGCCCTTCGCCCCGTGCGGCGACACCGTCCTGCCCGACGAGGGTGCAGTCGGCTTCGTCCCCGACTCGGCGAGGTTCCGGGACCCGAAGGCGGCCCGCGCCGCCCTGACCAAGCTCGCCGCGCTGCTCGCGCAGCGCAAATCCACTGTGGAGCTGATCGGCACCACCTCCTCGGCCGGCACCGAACCGGGCCGGCTGTCGCTGTCCCGGGACCGGGCCAGGGCGGTCGAGGCGGTCCTGCGGGACCTCGGCGTGCCGCCGGGGCGGGTCTCCAGCAAGGGGGTGGGCGACCACTGGCCGAACCGACGACCGGACCGGGGACCGAACGGTGAACTCCTGCCCGGCCCGGCGGCGCAGAACCGCACGGTGGTCGTCCGGATCCTGTGCGGTTGAGCCATCGGGGCCGCCACTTTTTACGGCCGAGCGGAGCAGCCGGTTGCTACGGGTGGTCGAGTGGCTAGACGACAGCGAAAGGGTGCCCCCAACTCGACCGCGACGAAGATCTCGGCCGGGGCAACGGCGGCGGGCACCCGAAGAAGAGGATCGTCATCAACCGGGCGACCGTCACCACCGGCTGACCCCGCCGGTTCTCGACCCGATCAGAGCAGCCGGCCCTCGGCGTCGCGGGCGACGATGCCGTCCAGGCGTACGCCGGGGGCCAGGTCGACCGGGTCGAACCAGAAGACCACCAGGTCCGGGTCCGTGCTCCAACGGGCCAACCGGGCCTCGACCTGCCGCCCGCCGGCGGTGCCGACGATCCGGGTCGCCGGCCCGACGAAGTATCCGAAGGTGGGCACCGCCGGGCGGGGGTCCGAGGGGGCCGCGTCGTCGTAGCCGATCTCGTGGAAGCCCGGCCTCCGATCGGTGCCCCGCACGTCGTTGATCACGATGTCGTCGACCAGCTCGCCGGCCGGGGTGCGGCGACCGGCCATCAACCCGATCGTCACCCCGGGTGCCTCCGGCAGGTCGACCGCGACGACGTAGAACACCCGCTCGTCGGTGCCGTACCGGATGCCGGTGCCCACCACGGCACCGAGGAACTCCCGGCCGGATGCCCCGACGGTCGGGGGTGGGGTAATCAGCCGGGTGGGCGGTGGCGTGGCCGAGGGCGGGGCGGCGGGGCCGGTGACGGCGGAGCCGGGCGGCTGGTCCGGCGTCGACGGCCGGGTCCACCGCACGCCGAGCCCGATGCCGCCGACCAGCAGCACGGAGACCAGCGCCGCCGTGCCCGCCCCGGCGAGCCGGCGGCGTCGGCGCAGCCGCCGGCCGTCACGCATGATCACGGTCAGGTCGAGATCGTCGTGGTACGGCCGTTCGGTCGCCCGCATCGCCCGGCGGAGTTGCTCCAGCTCGTTCATCGGCAGGTCCCCTGGGCCTGCGGGGTCCCGGTGGCGCGCAGCTTCTGCAACGCCCGGGAACCGGTGCTCTTCACCGTGCCGAGCGAGACGCCCAGTTCGCGGGCCACCTGTGCCTCCGGGAGGTCGAAGTAGTGGCGGAGCACGACGATGGCCCGCTCGCGGGGGCTGAGCGTGCCGAGGATGTCGAGCAGCCAGCGGCGGGTGGCCACCTCGTCGGCGACGTCGCCGCGCCGCTGCTCGGGCAGGTCGTCGGTGGGGTACTCGCGGATCGGCCGCCGCCAGCCGTCGACCAGGTGGTTGACCAGCACCGTCCGGGCGTACCCGTAGGCGTCCTCGTCGCGGATCCGGGACCAGGAGGCGTACGTGCGGACCAGGGCGGTCTGCGCGGCGTCCTCGGCCTGGTGGTGGTTGCCGGTCATCAGGAACGCGGCGTGCGTCAGCCGCCCCGAGGCGGACCGGGCGAACTCGACGAACTCGGCGTCACCCCGGGCCATGCCCACTCTTCCCGCTTCCCACGACGGACAGGACGGGCGGGGCGGCCGAAAGGTTGAGTCCGACGGGCGTCAACTGTTCTGCCGGGCCGCTCGTCCTTCCCGCTGCCCAGCGCCGACCGGCGCGGGGCGGAGGGGACACCATGACGAGGAAGGCTACCGCCCGCTCGGGCCGCGCCCTGATCGGTCGATCGGCGATGGCACTGCTGGTGGCGGGATTGCTGCCCGGCTGCGGGACGCCGGCCACCGCAGACCGGGGCACCACGGACCGGGGCACCACGGACCGGGCGGGCGGCACCGACCGGGCCACGGCGGGTCCGACCACCCCGTCGGCCGCATCTCCCGGGCCCGGCATGGCGGCCGGGTCGACGCCGCTCGTATCCGGGCCGGCCGCGATCAGCTATCCGGCGGACGGGGGCAACCGCTGGCAGGTGGCGGCCGGTGAGCCGGCGGCCCCGGCGGGAACCGGCCGGCTGCTGCGGTACCGGGTCGCCGTCGAGCGCGACATCCGGGGACTGCCGGTGGCGGAGTTCGCGGCCGAGGTCAGCGCGACGTTGACGGCCCCGCAGGGATGGACCACGGGCGGGACGCTGCGGCTGTGGCGGGTCGGCCCCGGCGGGCCCGCCGACTTCACCGTCCACCTGGCCACCCCGGGCACCCGGGACGACTTGTGCGGGGACGCGGCGGACGGCTACACCTCGTGCCGCAACGGCGACCGGGTGGTGATCCACGTGGCGCGCTGGGTGAAGGGGGTGCCCCGCTACGGCGCGAGCCTGACCACCTACCGACGGTACGTGGTCAACCACGAGGTCGGGCACCGGCTCGGCCACGGCCACGAGCGGTGCCCGGGGCGGGGCCGACCCGCACCGGTGATGCAGCAGCAGACGCTGGGCCTGCACGGGTGCACCGCGAACGCCTCGCCGTACCGCGACGGGGTGCGTTACGCGGGGCCGGCCGGCGCGTACACCGACGAGATCCCGCCTCCCGAACCGGGCCGTCGGGGCTGAGCGGGCCGGGCGAACCGGCGGTCGTGGCCGGGGCCACGACGTCAGGGAACACGGCCGACGCCGGGGCGGCACGGGCTGCGTACCATGCGGGACCGGGCATCCCCTCGTCCCGGTGGAGGTAGCGACGGATGGCAGGCCAGCAGGACGGATACGCCCTCGGCATCGACCTGGGCACCTCCAACACCGTGGCCGTGCTGCGCTGGCCGGACGGGCGGACCCGGCCGTTGCTCGTCGACGGTCAGCCGATCCTCCCCTCCGGGGTCTACGCCGACACCGACGGCCGGCTGCACGTCGGCCGGGATGCCCAGCGCCTGGCCCAGGCGGACCCGACGCGCTACGAGCCGAACCCGAAACGTCGGGTGGACGACTCGACGGTCCCCCTGGGTGACCGGTCGTACACCCCGGCGGAGCTGCTGGCCGCGACCCTGTGGGCGGTCGCCGCGCAGGCGGTGGCGACGGTGGGGTTCCTGCCCCCGGCGGTGCTCACCTACCCCGCCGCCTGGGAGGCCCCCCGGCGGCAGGTGTTGCACGACGCGTTGACCCTGGCCGGCTGGCCGTCGGCCGCCGAGCACACCCTGTCCGGCCCGGTGCCGGTCGGCACCCGGCTGCTACGGGAGCCGGTCGCGGCGGCCCGCTACTACACCGAGGTGCTACGGCGACCGGTGCCGGTGGGCGAGTCGGTCGCGGTGTTCGACTTCGGCGGCGGCACCCTGGACGTGGCGGTCGTCCGCAACGAGGGCGCCGACCCGTGGGGTGACTCGGGCTTCACGGTGATCGCCACCGGCGGGATGGCCGACCTCGGCGGGCTGGACCTCGACGCCGCCCTGCTCGCCCGGCTCGGTGAGCTGCTCGGCGACGCGCAGGCGGCGCTGTGGGGCCGGCTGACCCGGCCGGAGACGACCGGGCAGTGGCGGGACCGGCAGCAGCTGTGGGACAACGTCCGCGGGGCGAAGGAGATGCTGTCCCGGGTCGCGGTGGCACCGGTCGCGGTGCCCGGCCTGGAGACCGCCGTCCCGCTCACCCGCGAGGACCTGGAACGACTCGCCACTCCCCTGCTGCGGCGGGCCGTCGCCCGTACCCGGGAGGTGGTCGCCGAGGCGGGGCTCACCCCGGACCGGCTCGCCGGGCTCTTCCTCGTCGGCGGATCGTCCCGGGTCCCGCTGGTCGCCCGGCTGCTCCACGCCGAGTTGGGCGTCGCGCCGACCGTGCTGGAACAGCCCGAGTTGCCGGTGGCCGAGGGCGCGCTCACCGACCTGCCGCTGCCCCGTCCGGGCAACCGCCCCGGTCCGGCCGTCGTGGCGGCCCCCGCTGCGGCACCTCCGTCGCCGGTCGCCGCGCACGCCACCGCCGGGCCGGCGGACACACCCCGCACCGCACCCGCACCGGCCGGGTGGACGCCCGGGCCCGTCGGACCACCCGGCACCCTGCCGGCCACGGAGGCGGGCGGGACGCTGGCCGGCACGGCACCTTTCCGCCCCGTCCCGGCCGGTGCACCGGGTCAGGGCGGTCATCCCCCGGTGGTGGCGTCCGGCGGCGTCGGTCATCCCGCCGCGGGCCACCTGCCGGCGCGGCGCGGGCGTCGGGGCTGGTGGATCGGGCTCGGCGCGGGCCTGGCGCTGCTCGGCGTGCTCGGCGCGGCGGCGCTCTGGTTCACCCGGGACCGCTATCCGGCGCTGGAGTTCCACACCCTCACCCAGGTGGCCCGGCCCGCCGCCGACGGGGACCGGCCGACGGCGATGTTCACCAGCGTGGTCGATGATCGCGCCTACCTGGCCGATCAGCTGCCCGACGACCGGCTGACGGTGGTGGCGGTCGACGCCGGCACGGGGAAGCAGGCGTGGCGGAGCACGATCTCGGCGGGCACCCAGCGGTGAACCGGTGTCCGGGCGGTGCCGGGGGCGGTGCTGGCCGTCGCGGACGCGGTCGGCGACAGCACCCCGCGGGACGTGGTGGTGCTCGACGCCGGCAGCGGCCGGGAACGGTGGCGGCTGCCGGTGCACGGGGACGACGCGGTGCACGTCACCCGGGAGACCCTGGTGTGGGTGGACCGCGCCGGCAGCCGCCTGGTCGGGCTGCGGCTGCGCGACGGCCGGCAGGAGTGGGCGCAGGCCAACCCCCGCAGCGAGTACGGCGACACCCGGACCACGGTGCTGCCGGTCGGCACCGAGCAGGCCGTGGTCGGCCCCGCCGGGTTCGACGGTGCCCCCCGCGCCCCCTGGCTCGGCGACGCCGACCGGCTGGTGCAGGTGGGTGCCGACCGGTCGGTCCGGGTGCTCGACATGGACAGCGGGAAGGTGTTGCGCCACCGCGACGGGGTGGCCGACGTCAGCGACCGGATGGTCGCGTACGCCGACCGGTTCTACGTCGTGGCGGAGGACCAGGGATACAAGCTGCTCGGGTACGACCTGGGCAGCTTCGCCGAGCCGACGGTGCTCTACAGCGCGGGCCAGCAGCGGCGGGTCACCGGGTTGGTGGCCTGCGGTGAGCACCGGGCCTGCCTGCTGGAGGTGCCGGAGGGCGACGCCGACCGGACCGAGGTGGTCGCGGCCACCGAGGGCAAGGGCAGCCGGCGCTGGGCGACGCCGGGCGGGGCGGACCTGGTGCCGGTGGGTGAGCACCTGCTCGTCCGGCGGGAGTCGCCGAAGAGCACGGTGAGCCTGTTCGACCCGGCCGGTAAGGCGGTGCTGACCGACCGGAAGGGGACGGCGGTCCGGGTCGACGCCGGCAACCTGCTGGTCTTCGCCGAGACGCCGAGCAGCGTCGAGGACGACCGCAGCGTCGCCGGGGTGTCGAAGGCCGGCGACCTGACCGAGATGGGGGAGCTCCAGGGCGTCCGCAGCGAGTCGTGTGCGTGGAACACCTCGGTGATCGTCTGCGGGGCGGAGCGGGACTTCGTGCTGTACCGGTTCGCCGGGGACGGCTGAGGGCCACCGCCCCGGCGGGGTTCACGCCGCCGTCGGCCGCCACCGCGCCACCGGGCCACACAGGGCCGCCGGCCCACCGGGCCACCGGGCCACCGGGCCACCGGGCCACCGGGCCACCGGGCAGCCCGGCCCGTCGGACACCATCGCGCCACCGACGACCACGGGGGCTGTCGGTGGCGCGATGGTCCCGGGGCGGACCGGGCAGGGCGGTTGCGGACCGGGCGCGGTTGCTCCCGGGTGCGGACCGGGTCGGGTCAGCCGCCGAGGCTGGCGGCGGCGGAGGCGATCGACGAGGCGAACGTGCTCACCTGGGTGTAGACGCCGGGGGCGTTGGGCCGGGCGCAGCCGTCGCCCCAGCTGACGATGCCCACCTGGATCCAGGCGTTCGAGGCGTCGCGGCGGAACATCGGGCCGCCGGAGTCGCCCTGGCAGGTGTCGGTGCCACCGCTGGCGTAGCCGGCGCAGATCTCCTCGGCGGCGACCAGATCACCGGGGTAGGAGGCGGAGCAGCTGGCGTCAGTGACGAAGGGCACCGTGGCCTTGAGCAGGTAACGCTGCTGCGCACCGCCCTCACGGGCCGCACCCCAGCCGGCGATGTTGAAGGTGCCGCTGTCGTACGTGGTGCTGGTGGCGATGGGCAGGGTCGCCTGCGAGGTGACCGGGGTGGCGAGCCGGATGAGCGCCCAGTCCTTGCCGCTGCCGTTGTAGCCGGGGGCCCGGTAGACGTAGTTCGACTTGACCTGGATCCGGCTGCTCGCCTGGAGGTCGACCGCGCCGAGGGTCGCGGTGATGCTGGTGTTCGTGCCGGTGCGGTTCACGCAGTGGGCGGCGGTGAGCACCAACCGGGGGCTGTAGAGCGCCCCGCCGCAGCCCATGGAGAGCCGGACCATGAACGGGAACTCGCCCTGCGCCGCCCGGGTGCCGCCGACGACGGACGGGGCGGTGTCGGGGATGGGCGCGGCGGTGGCCGGGGCGGTCAGGACAAGCGACCCGGCCGTGATCGCCACCAGCGTGGCGGCCATCCGGCCGGTGAGACTGCGCCAACGGTTCACAGGGCCTCCAACCCTCGGCGGCGCGCCTTGTGGGGGCGCCGGTTCGATGGCGGGAGCCTAGAGCGAAAGATTGATGCAGTTCAACATATCGATGGAGTCATACGATCGTGTGCCACCGCACGGGGGGGGTCACCCGACCGGACGGGGATGAAGGCGGCGCGGCGGGGTAAGACAGCGCCCGGCCTGGAGGAGTGTCGACCGGTGTCGCGGGCGAGCCCGCGACCGGACGCGGGCGGACCGGGTCACCACCCGGCCCGCCCGCGGTGCCGCACCCGGGCGCCCTGCGCCCCGCCCGGGGTGCCCGCAGCCCCGCCCGGCGCGTCTGAAGGGCTCAGTTGCCGGTGAGGAAGTTCCAGGCGTCCATCACCCACTGGGTCTGCTGGAGGTAGGCGATACCGACCCCGGCCAGGAACACCCCGGTCACCAGGTGGGCGCCGCGGGCGCTGCGTCGCACCCGGCCCAGTTGGCGCTCCAGGATCACCCGGCCGAGCAGCCGGGAGAGCGCGAAGAGGCCGGCCGCCACCAGCAGGCTGAGCAGGAAGGTGAGCAGCGGGGCGCCCAGGTCGCCCCGGCCGGAGATGGCCCAGATCCCCCAGCAGACGAAGGCGAAGAGCGCACCGGCCGCGCTCCACTCGCCGCCCCTACGCAACTGCTCCACGTGCCAGCTCATCGGCCGACGCGGTGCCGCCGGCTCGGACCAGTCGGACGTGTCGTGGTCGACCACCGGGAACGGCTCGGTGCGCGGAGCCCGGGACTGCCCCACCGAGGCGACGCCCCGGCGGAACGGCTCCCGCTGCGGCGGCACCCCGACACCGGGCTGGGGCGGCACCTCGACGGTCCGCTCGGCCCACGGCTGTGTCTGGTCTGCCATCTCGTTTCCTCCCCATGACCGGTGCCGGCCGTCGACCGGTCCACCACCTCCGAGGGTAGCGAGCGGACAAACTGCCTCGCCCGGCCCGGCCCGCAGGGCTGCCGGGCGGTACGGTCGGTAGATGGCGGATGCGGAACGGCGGCGACGCCGGTTACGGCACCAGCCGGAGGCGACAGACGGCGGCGGCGAGCCTCCGACGGCGGCGACGGCCGAGGTGCACGACGGGACGCCGGCCCCACGGACCCGACGCGGTGGACCGGGGATCGAGGACAGCGAGCGGGGCCTGCGCGGGCTGGTCGGCTCCGGTTCGTCCCAGGTCGGGGTGGGTGCCGCGTTACGGGCCCGGGACGCCGCCCGCCCCACCGGGCAGGACCTGGCCGAGGCCGAGGAACGGCTGGTGATCATCCGACGGAACTGGGTGCCCCGGGAGGACCTGCCCCGCCCCGGGCGGTGACCGGGCCGGCCGGCGGCCGACCCGGTCGAGAGGTCAGGACGAGTCGGGGGTCAGGGCAGCTCGGCGGGTGCGGGCAGGTCGGGCAGTTCGCGGGTGCGCTCGTACTCGGCCACCTGGGCGATCCGCCGGGCGTGCCGCTCGTTGCCGGAGAACGGGGTGGTGAGGAACGCCTCGACGATGGCCGCGGCCTCGTCCAGGGTGTGCTGGCGGGCGCCGACGGCCACCACGTTGGCGTCGTTGTGCTGCCGGCCGAGCTGGGCGGTCTCGACGCTCCAGGCCAGCGCCGCCCGGACGCCGACGACCTTGTTGGCGGCGATCTGCTCGCCGTTGCCGGAGCCGCCGATGACCACGCCCAGGCTGCCCGGGTCGGCCACCACCCGGTCACCGGTGTGCAGGCAGAAGGTCGGGTAGTCGTCGTCGGGGTCGAAGGCGGGCGGGCCGACGTCGACCAGCTCGTATCCCTGCTTGGCCAGGTGATTGGCCAGGTGCACCTTCAACTCGACGCCGGCGTGATCGGATCCCAGGTAGACGCGCATACCGGGCAGTCTGTCAGGGCCGCGCCCCGGCCCGCCGTGGGGGCGGCGTGCCGGGGCGGATTCGTCACAACCGGAAGGGGCGGTACGCCGGGACGGCGACCACCGGTGGGGTCGGGATCAGCGGGGCAGCTCGGCGACGACCAGACCGCCACGCGCCTTCGGGGTGAACCAGGTGCTCTTGCGGGGCATCTTCTCCCGGGCCAGGTTCACCGCGACGAAGTCGTCCACGGTCACCGGGGCGACCAGCACGGCAAGCTCCGCCCGGCCGGCGTCGACCTCGCCGGTGAGCCAGCTCGCCGGGTAGTCACCGCCGACGTAGGTGATCCGCTTGTCGCCCGGGTCGAGGCCGAGCGCGTCGCGCAGCAGCAGCCGTTCGACCAGGGCGTGGTCGAGGTTCTCCAGCCGGGCCGCACCCGCGTCGGGCGGCAGGGTCACCGCGTACCCCTGGCCGGCGAGCCGGAGATGCACGGTGCCGCCGGCCGCCGGGACCTCGACCGGGCCGTCGATCGGGTCGATCTGCGCGCCGGCCGCGCGGAGCCGGTCGAGCAGCTCGTCGGGGGTGCTGGTCAGCTCGCTGACCAGCCGGTTGTAGGGCTGGATGGCGACTGAGGCCGGGGTGGTGATCACCGAGAGGAAGCGCGGGAAGCCGCCGGTCTGCGCGGCCAGGCTGCGGTGGTTGCCGTCGGCGACCACCAGCTCGCCGCCGCCGGCCAGGGCGGTCAACGCGTCCTGCTCCGGGCCGGGGCCGACCAGCCAGATGGCGTGCGTCCGACCGGCCTGGTCGGTGTCGGTGGCGGCCGGCACACCGGCCTGGTCGGTGGCCGACGCGAGCGCGGCGTGCAGCTCGTCGCCGCGCCCGGTCTGCAGCAGCAGTACGGGGGAGAGCAGGTGACCCAGCGCCTCGGCCAGGGCGACCCGCTCCCGCACCTTGGCGATGAAGACGTCCTCGTTGCGGATCACCAGGCCGGGCTCGTCGGCGCTGGTGGAGATCTGGTCGGTGTCGACCATGGCGAACAACCCGTACGCCGACTCCTCCCCCGGGGCGCTGATCCGGTAGAGGACCACCACCTGCTCGGCGGGGGTGTAGCTGCCGTCGGCCTTCGCCTCGGTGAGCCGGGCCACCGCGTCGCCGAGCGAGTCGAGGAAGGACTTCCCCAGGCTCTCCGGCGCCCGGTGGGGCATCTCGATGCCGAGGGCACTGTGCGGGTTCGCCTCGATGATCGCGGTGATCTCCGCGTCGTCGGCGAACTCGTCGTAGTTCTGCGCGCCGGTGCCGCCAGTGGTGATCCAGGCCCGGGCGATCGGATGCACGACCGTCATGGGGGTTGACGCTACCGGCGACGACGGCCCGGGCGACGCCGACCCCGCGCCGGGTCCACCAGATGAACCGTCCCCCGGCGGGGCCCGACCGGGCCGGGCCCCGCCGGGGTCGGGATCAGTCGAAGATCGGGCCCAGCTCGCGGGAGCGCTTCAGCTCGTAGAAGCCGGGGGTGCCGGCGACCAGCAGGACGCCGTCCCAGAGCCGGCCCGCGGCCTCACCCTTGGGCGACGGGGTGATGACCGGGCCGAAGAAGGCGACCTTCTCGCCGTCCGGACCGGGGGCGTGCACCACGGGGGTGCCGACATCGGTGCCGACCGGCCGCATCCCCGCCTCGTGGCTGGCCCGCAGCGCCTCGTCGTATTCCGTGGAGTCGGCGGCGTCGGCGAACGCCGGGTCCAGCCCGACGTCGGCGAGCGCGGCGGTGATCATCTCCCGGCCGAGCGGCTCCTTGCCGAGGTGGATCCGGGTGCCCATCGCGGTGTAGAGCTTCGCCAGCGTCGCACCGCCGTGCGCCTGCTCGACGGCGATGCAGACCCGCACCGGCCCCCAGCCCAGCTGCATCATCTCCTGGTACTGCTCGGGCAACTCCCGGCCCTCGTTGAGCACGGACAGGCTCATCACGTGGTAGCTGATGTCCACCTCCCGGACCTGTTCGACCTCCAGGAGCCAACGGGAGGTGATCCAGGCCCACGGGCACAGCGGGTCGAACCACATGTCGACGGCGACACGTTCGGTCACGGTGGAGTCCCTTCGTGACGTCAGGCACGTCGGCGGACCCGACGTGGCTGATTCGATCCTCACCCCGAACGGCATCGATCGGTAGCGGAATGAGAGCGTGACGTCGACCACCGCAGGGTCGGTGCATGGAAGACTCGGCTCGGGTCGCCGCCACGAGCGGCCGGCAGGGGCTGGCGCAGCCGGAAGGCGGCGAGAGTGGGATGGAGACGAAAGTGCCAGGAGTGCGCAACCTGACCCAGGTCGAGGCCACCGAGCGGGCCCGCCTGCTGGAGGTCACCGGGTACGACATCAACCTCGACCTGTCCACCGCGGTGCAGGCCGAGGGCCGCACCTTCCGGTCGGTGACCGAGGTCAGGTTCCGTTGCGCCGAACCCGGTGCCGGCACCTTCATCGAGACCGCGGCCGAGTCGGTGCGCGCGGCCACGCTCAACGGCGACCCGGTGGACCTCACCGGCTGGTCGGCCGAGAAGGGCCTGGCGTTGACCGGGCTGGCCGCCGAGAACGTGCTCGTGGTGGAGGCCGACTTCGGCTACTCCAACAGCGGGCAGGGCCTGCACCGCACGGTCGACCCGGTGGACGGCGAGACCTATCTCTACAGCCAGTTCGAGACGGCCGACGCGCAGAAGGTCTTCGCGTGCTTCGACCAGCCCGACCTGAAGAGCGTCTACACCTGGCACGCCACCGTCCCGGCGCACTGGCGGGTGGTGTCCAACATGCCCGTCGAGCGGGAGGAGCCGGCCGGCGAGGGGCTCAAGACCGTCCACTTCACCACCTCGGCGCGGATGAGCACCTACGTCACCGCGCTCTGCGCCGGGCCGTACCACGAGGTGCGGGACAGCCACGACGGCATCGACCTGGGGGTCTTCTGCCGGGCGTCGATGGCGCCGCACCTGGAGGCCGACGACCTGTTCCTGATCACCAAGCAGGGCTTCGACTTCTTCCACGAGCAGTTCGGGGTGCGCTACCCGCTGCCCAAGTACGACCAGCTCTGGGTGCCCGACTTCAACGCCGGCGCGATGGAGAACTTCGGCTGCGTCACCCACGCCGAGTCGCACTACCTGTTCCGCTCGCAGGTCACCGACTTCGAGTACGAGCAGCGGGCCAACACGATCCTGCACGAGCTGGCCCACATGTGGTTCGGCGACCTGGTCACCATGCGCTGGTGGAACGACCTGTGGCTCAACGAGTCGTTCGCCGAGTGGGCCAGCCACTGGTGCAACACCCACGCCACCCGGTTCTCCGAGGCGTGGACGACCTTCCTGTCGATCCGCAAGAACTGGGGTTACCGGCAGGACCAGCTCTCCTCCACCCACCCGGTCTACTGCGAGATGCCCGACCTGGAGGCCGTCGAGGTCAACTTCGACGGCATCACGTACGCCAAGGGCGCCAGCGTGCTCAAGCAGCTCGTCGCGTACGTCGGTGAGGAGCCGTTCCTGGCCGGGCTACGGGCGTACTTCGGCAAGCACGCCTGGGGCAACGCCACCTTTGACGACCTGCTGTCGGAGCTGGAGACGGCCTCCGGCCGGGAGTTGCGCAAGTTCGCCGCCCAGTGGTTGGAGACCGCCCAGGTCAACACCCTGCTCCCCGAGGTGACCATCGGCGCCGACGGCGGGTACGAGCGGGTGCTGGTCCGGCAGGAGGCACCGGCCGGTCACCCGACGCTGCGTACCCACCGGATCGGGGTGGGTCTCTACGACCTGACCGACGGTCGGCTGGTCCGCCGGGAACGGGTCGAGGTGGACGTCACCGGCGAGGCGACCGAGTTGTCGGTGCTGCACGGCCGACCGGCCGCCGACGTGCTGCTGCTCAACGACGACGACCTGACCTACACCAAGCTGCGGCTCGACGAGCGGTCGATGGCAACCGTGGTGCAGCACATCGCCGGCTTCGAGTCGTCGCTGGCCCGGGCGCTGTGCTGGACGGCCGCCTGGGACATGGTCCGCGACGCCGAGCTGTCCGCCCGCGACTACGTGGCGCTGGTGCTGGCCGGGCTGCCCGCCGAGACCGACATCAACCTGGTCACCGCCACCCTGCGACAGGCCAGCACCGCGCTGATCTTCTATGCCGACCCGGCCTGGGCGCCGACCGGCTGGGCCGGGCTGTCCCGGACCGCCAAGGACGCGCTGGCGGCGGCCGAGCCGGGCAGCGGCTTCCAACTCGCCTGGGCCCGCGCGTACGCCTCGGCGGCCCGCGCCGACGAGGACCTGGCGACGCTGCGCGGGTGGCTGGCCGGTGCCGACGTGCCCGCCGGCCTGACCATCGACACCGAGCTGCGCTGGACGGTCCTGCAGTCGCTGGTGGCCAACGGGGCGGCCGGCACGACCGAGATCGAGGCGGAGCTGGCCGGCGACCGGACGGCCTCCGGTGAGCGGGAGGCCGCGTACGCGCACGCGCTGGTGCCGACCGAGGCGAACAAGGCGACGGTGTGGTCCCTGCTGACCGGCCCCGACGCGCTGCCGAACTGGCGTAACCGGGCGTTGTTGCAGGGGCTGACCCACCCGACGCAGGTCGCGCTGGTCGCGCCGTACCGGGAGCGCTACTTCGCCACGGTGGCGCAGGTGTGGGCGCAGCGCGACAGCGAGCCGGCACAGGAGTTCGTGCAGTTGGCGTACCCGGCCTACCTGGTCGAGGAGGAGACGGTGGCGGCCACCGACGCGTGGTTGGCCGGCGACGGTCACCCGGCGTCGCTGCGCCGGTTGGTGGCCGAGGGACGCGACGGGGTGGTCCGCGCGCTGAAGGCCCGCGCCCGGGACGCGCACGCCGGCTGAGTCGAGCGGCCCGGGCCGGCGCGGGTGCAAGCCCGCGCCGGCCCCGGAACCGGTCCGCCGGGCCGCCCGCGGATGTGCCGGAGCCCGGTCCGCGTGGTGCGGGCCGGGCTCCGGATTACGTCAGGACGTGCGGGGCGGGCTCAGCCCCGGCCGGCGTGGCTGGCGAGCTGGTCGAGGCCCTGGATGATGCCGCCGGCCAGGTCACCGACGCCGAACGACGCCACCATGGACAGCGCGGCCAGCTTGGCGTACGCGTCGGGGATGCGCTTGCGGGCGTACCTGCCGGTGACGATCTCCAGCTGGCGCTGGTTGGGCGACACGGCGATCAGCACCGACCGGTCCGGCTCGGCGAGCTGGCGGTGCAGCCGCGCGACGTGCTCGCGGACCGGCTCGTCGAGGCCGCCGACGTAGACCGAGAAGACCAGGCCACTGCCCTGGTCGGCCAGGCGCAGCGCCTCGTCGATGCGCAGCAGCTGACGGGTCGAGAACGGGCCGTCCAGCACCTCGGGTGGGGTGCCCGTCCCGGCCTCGGCCGCCTTCTCACCAACGGTCACTTGCGCCTCCGGTTCCACCGGCCGGCGCCTCGATGCCGGCCTGCTGCTGCTTGTGGGTCAGCGCCGGGGCCTGGGCTCCGGCGGCCAGGGCGGTGCCGGCCGAGTCGGTCAGCTGCTCCGGGCGGCCCAGGAACCAGACCGGCGTGAAGTCGAAGCGTCGGCCGGGCCGGTAGCGCTTGGCGCCGCCGCCGCTGCCGTGGTTGGCGGCGTAGACCAGCCCGACGATCACCAGCACCACCGCCGCCGGGATGCCGACGAAGATCAGCAACGTGTCAGTGACAGACAATCCCAACGCCCCCAGGCGGTAAGAGAGACCAGAGCTTCCGGGTCGGGTGGACGATCATGGCGCCGAACTCCCGACTCCGCTGCCATTCACGTTAGCGGAGCCGACGCCCCGCGAGCCTGCGGGGTGCCGATCCCACCTGTCACTCCAGTGTTCCAGTGGCCTCACGGCGGCGACGAGTCGGGTCGGACGTCCCCATCCTGCCGGTTCGACGCCCGGTGTGCCGGGGCGACACGGCCCGCGCGGGTGTGGCGTCCGCCCCATATCCCGCTGACATGACCCGGCCGGGATTGCCGGCCCGCGCGCCGGGGCGCAGAGGATGGCCCGTACCGATCGTCCAGTCTCGATCGGATTCGGTCCACCACCCCCAGGGAGTCCCCGTGCAACCCGTGCCCGCCCTCCACCCCCACCCCGCCCGGTCCCGTCGGCCCTGGCCCCGGCTGGTCGCCCGGCCGCTGCTCGCGCTGGCCCTGGTCGGCGGCGGCGCGGTCGCCCCGCCGAGCGCGACGGCCGCGACCATCGACGGCCGGACCGCCGCAGCGGTCGCCGCCAGCCCCTACGAACGCGGTCCCGCCCCCACGGTGACCAGCATCGAGGCCAGCCGTGGCCCGTTCGCCATCGCCCAGAGCACCGTCGCCGCGTCCGCCGTGAGCGGCTTCCGGGGCGGCACCGTCTACTACCCCACCAGCACCGCCGAGGGCACCTTCGGCGCGGTGGCCATCTCCCCCGGCTACACCGCCAGCCAGTCCAGCGTCGCCTGGCTCGGCCCCCGGCTGGCCTCGCAGGGCTTCGTGGTGATCACCATCGACACCCTCTCCGTGTACGACCAGCCGGCCTCCCGGGGCACCCAACTGCTGGCCGCCCTGGACTACCTGACCGGCAGCAGCGCGGTGCGAACCCGGATCGACCGGAGCCGGCTCGCGGTGATGGGGCACTCGATGGGTGGCGGCGGCAGCCTGTCGGCCGCCAACACCCGGCCGGCGTTGCAGGCGGCCATCCCGCTGACCGGCTGGCACACCGTCAAGAACTGGTCGTCGGTACGGGTGCCGACGCTGGTGATCGGCGCGGAGAACGACAGCACCGCACCGGTGTCGTCACACTCGGAGCCGTTCTACACCAGCCTGCCGGCCAGCCTGGACAAGGCGTACCTGGAGTTGAACGCGGCCGGCCACTCGGCCCCCACCTCGGCGAACGTCACGGTCGCGAAGTACAGCATCTCCTGGCTGAAGCGGTTCATCGACGACGACACCCGCTACGACCAGTTCCTCTGCCCCGCGCCCCGGGGCTCCGCGATCGAGGAGTACCGGGACACCTGCCCGCACTCCTGACCGCACCCCGGCCGGCCCCGTCGCCCCGCACGGCGGCGGGGACCCGGCAGGTCACATCGCGGTGCGGGCCGACCACAGCTCCGGGAAGACCACCCGGGACATGCTGCGCTGCAGCCAGGCCAGCCCGGCCGACCCACCGCTGCCGACCTTGGCGCCCATGGTGCGCTGGACGGCCTTCACGTGGTTCCAGCGCCAGTCGCCGAACTGCTCGGCCACGTCGGCCAGCGCGTCGCCGAGCTGCCGCAGGTGGTTGTCCGGCCCGCCGTCGTCGTAGACCGTCACCCAGGCCGCCTCGACCCGGGGGTGCGGCAGATGCTCGACGGCGACGTCCCGGGTGAGCAACTCGGCGGGCAGGTCGTGACCGTGCCGGCCGAGCAGGGCGACCACCTCGTCCCAGAGGCTCGGTACGGCCAGCGCGGCGTGCAGCTCGTCGTACACCTGGGTCTGCCTGCGGAAGGGGCGGATCAACGCCGGTTCGCGCAGCCCGAGCAGGAACTCCAACTGCCGGTACATCGCGGACTGGAAACCGGAGCCCTCACCGAGCAGGTTGCGGAACCGGTTGAAGTCGGCCGGGGTCATCCAGCGCAGTCCACGCCAGGCGGCGTTGAGCCCCTCCAGGTGCAGGGTGGCCCGGCGCAGCGGGGCGAGCGCCGCCCAGACCCGGTCGGCCCGCAGGTCGTCCCGGGCCTGGCGCAGCTCGTGGCAGGTCAGCCCGAAGTACAGCTCCATGATCTGGCTGACCATCAGGAAGGACATCTCCCCCGGGTCGGCGCTGAGCGGCTGCTGGAGGGTATGCAGGGTGCTGGCGTGCACGTACGCGTCGTAGGGCACCCGGTCGGCGAACTCCAGCGTCGGCTCACCACCGTTGCGGGCGGCCCGGGCGCTGCGCTGCTGCGGGGTGACCGGGCGCACCGCCGGGGTCGCGGCGCGCGCCCGCAGGTCCGTCTGTTCCACCGTCTCGCCTCCTCGGGATGCCTGTCCGACATGATCTCTCGGCGAATGCCGGTTATGGAATGCCGTTTCGACGGCACTCCTACCGATCACCTTCAACATGAAATGTACTTCACCTATAAGACCTGCCGAAGGTAAGGTCACCGCGTGGACGAGATGGACTGGGCGCTGCTGCGGGAGTTGCAGGCCGACGCGCGGCTGTCGTACAGCGAGCTGTCCCGGCGGGTGCACCTGTCCCCACCGGCGGTCGCCGAGCGGGTCCGGCGACTGGAGGAGTCCGGCGTGATCACCGGCTATCACGCGCACGTCGACCTGGCCCGCGCCGGCCGTCCGGTGGTGGCGCTGATCCGGATGTCCTGTTACGGCGCGCGCTGCATCCTGCACGACCCGCAGGTCGTCGACTGGCCGGAGATCCGGGAGATCCACCGGATCACCGGGGACGCGTGCAGCATGCTCAAGGTCGCCGCCGGCTCGATCGGGCAGTTCGAGGCGGTCATCGACCGACTCGCCCCGTACGGGCAGCCGTCCAGCACGATGGTGCTCTCCAGCCCGTTGCAGTGGCATCCGGTCACCCCGTTGCCGACCGGGCCGCCCGCCCCGGGTGCCCGGCACCGCTGAACCCGGGTTTGCCCCCGGGCCAGCGGGAATGCAGGCCCGCACACCCGTCGCAGGATTCCGGCGAATCGTCGCCGGGAGGGGGGAATCATGCGGGGGCTCACTCTGCACCGTCGTGCCATCCACGCCGTACTCGCGATGTTCGCCCTGATCGGGGCGTTCGTCCTGATGACGGCCCCACCGGCGCGGGCCGGCGAGAACACCTTCGTCGAGGTCACGCCGAACAGCGCGCAGGCCGGCACCCGGGTCACCGTCCGGGCCAACTGCGACAACGCCAACAACCAGCAGGCCACCGTGCACTCGGACGCCTTCGGGCGGGTGGTGCTGCGGCCCGACAACGGGTTCCTCACCGGCGCGGTCACCATCCCGGGTAACAAGCAGGCCGGTGACTATCCGGTGGACCTGCGGTGCGCCAACGGCAACACCGCCTCGGCCATGCTGACCGTGCTGAACATGGCCCAGCCGAGCAAGGGTCCGGCGACCGGCGGCGGTGGCACCGCGGGCGACCGGGGCACCGGTTCACTGCTGCTGGTCGGCGGCCTGACCGTGGTCGCCGTGGTCGCCGGGCTCGGCGTCTTCGGCGGCAACCGTCGGCGGACCCGGCCCGGTTCCTGACCGCCCGCCGCCATGGCCCGTACCCGCCACCGTCGGTCCCGGTCGACCGGCCACCGGATGCGGGCGGCGGCCCGGCGGACCGTCCGGGCCGCCGCGCGCTGCCGTCGGGCCGCCGGCCGGGCCCACCGCCGACTCCGTCGGGTCGCCGGTCGCTTCCGCCGGGTGGCCGGCCAGGCGTTCTCCGCCAGCGTGACCACCGCCGACCCGGTCACCCAGGCCCGTCCGGTACGCCCGGTGCCCCGGCAACAGGCATTCGGCGGGCGGTTCTCGGGAGCCGGGCCGGGCCTTCCGGTGCTGGCGATCGCCGCCGTGATGCTGCTGATCGTGACGATGCTCGGGGTGGAACGGGTCACCGGGTTGAGCGTGCTGCCGGACCGGTTCATCGCCGGCCTGCGCCCACCGCCGAAGAAGTTCCCCGTGCTCTCGGGGAGCCCGCCGACCCGGATCGCGATCTCCCGGCTCGACCTGCAGGCCCCGGTGCACCGGGTCGGCATCGCGCCGGACGGCAGCATCGCCGTCCCCGACGTCGCCCGCGCCCAGGAGGCCGGCTGGTACGACCAGGGCCCCACCCCGGGCCAGTACGGCCCGGCCGTGATCGTCGGGCACGTGGACACCACCACCGGGCCGGCGGTCTTCCACGGGCTGAAGGAACTACGTGACGGTGACGAGATCGAGGTGACCCGTGCCGATCACCAGGTGGCCGTCTTCGAGGTCGACGAGGTGCAGCGGTACGGCAAGGAACGGTTGCCGGCCGACCAGATCTTCGGCGACTTCAGCCGCCCCAACCTGCGGCTGATCACCTGCGGCGGGCGCTGGGTCGGCGGCGAGACCGGCTACGCCGACAACGTCGTGGTGTACGCCACCCTGGTCCGGGCCCGCTGACCCGCCCCGGCCGGACGGCCTGCACCGGGGCACGACGGCGGCACCCCGACCGGCGGCGCTACTCGGCGGCGGTCCCGGTCAGGCGGCCTCGGCCTCGCGGAGCGGGTCCCGCAGGTCCAGCCAGTCCGCCCAGCGTGGGTCCGGTGCGCGGTGGCCGAGCACCCGCCAGGCGGTGCCCTTCGGGGCCGCCGGCAGGCTGTGCAGCCGCCAGCCCAGCTCGGCCGGGGTCTTGTCGCCCTTGGTGTGGTTGCACCGGGCGCACGCGGCGACCACGTTCTCCCAGGCGTGCCGGCCACCCCGACTGCGCGGGAAGACGTGGTCGATGGTCTCGGCCGGCCCCCGGCAGTAGGCGCACCGGCCACCGTCCCGGGCGAAGATGGCCCGGCGGGACAGCCCGACGTGGGTGCGGTAGGGCACCCGGACGAAACGGGTCAGCCGCACCACCGAGGGGACCGGGAGCGCGTCGTGGGCGCTGTGCAGGATGCCGTCGCCGTCGGCGACGCAGACGGCCTTGGCGGTGAGCACCAGGATCGCGGCCCGACGCACGGACACGACACACAGCGGCTCGTAGGTGGCGTTGAGAACCAGCGCGCCGGAGCCCACCGTGGGTCGTATGTCAGGCATCGTGCTCACCCTCCCGGTCCAGCCGCTCCCACCGCTGGCTGCGCCGGTCGACCCCCGGGCAGCGGAGGGCCACGACCGACTCCGGCGGGATCACCGTCGTCCGTTGACGCCAATCGTCCCTGATCGGACCTCGTTTTGCACGTACTAATGTCGGAAGCAGCCCCGGCATCACCCAGAAACGGACAGATCCGTCCGCTGGGCAGGGCGGGAGCGTCCAACAGCTCACGACGTTCTACGCCGCTTTTCGCGCTCAGTTGGGCCGGATCTGTGCCCGATGATCATTAAAGCCCATCGGCGTAGGTCACTCGATTTGATCAAGTCAATTCATGATCACTATTGTGCCTGGCGTGAAGCCGCGAGCCACCTCGAAGCGCTGGCCGCAGGTTCTCCTGGCCCTCGTCGTGATGGCGTACTCAGGAGCGCTCGCCGTCCCTGTGGCATGGGCGGTGAAGATCCAGGTTCAGGCGGAGTCGGGCGAGCCGGCCCCGGACGCTGCGGTAGCTGTCTACCTGCTTCGGCTGAGTAGCGGGGATGACGCGGGGCTCCGGCGGGTACTTGCCGCCGACCGCCGTGATGATCTGGCCGACCAGTGGCGCGCGTACCGGGCGGAGATGTCGAGATCAGGCAATCCGCCGAGCCAGCTGGAATCGGGTCCACACTGCGGGTCAGTCCGGTTCGGGACGGTGTCGCCCTGGTCGCCGCAGAGGTTCATGGCTTGTCGAACAGTTGCCGCAGTCGGCCTCGGTATTCGGCAACGGTCCGTCATGCAGCCGTCTGCCGTCCGGGGCCAACCCGACCGCGTGATGACCTTCCTTGCCGCCGTCCAAGCCCAGGAGGACGCCGTGTCCGTCGTTCATCGCACCCGCCTCCACGCATCGCATCGTGGCCCCGGCCGCTGGTCTGGGCGTCGGACTGCCGGCGGCCACGTCAGGAAGAGACCTACCCCGAACACGGGGTGGCCGCGTCCCTATCAGCGGCCCGGCGACGCCACCCGACCCGGCGACAACACCCCCCGGATCATCCGAACGACAGGGGCAGAAAGTCATACCGGGCCGGGCGACCGAGGGTTCCCGGCTGGGGACGATCAAAGGTAACGGGGATACCTCCTGCGGGAGTGGCGCGAGTTCAACTCTCGATGCCTACACCGCGAACAGGTCGATTTTTCACAGTGTGAGTGGCAGCCGGTGCACCGCTTGCGGATCGTTGTGACTCGCCCCGCTCCGCAAGCGACCAGCAGGTCTTGCGTTCCACGCCAGCAGCAGAAGAATGGAAAAATGAGAGACGTGACACGAATGCCGAGCCCACCCATATCCTGGGTCAATTAGCAAGCACGCACACCGTCGATCATGTCATTATAATTCCAGCCAATTCCAATGTTACCGTTCCAATCGAGCGCCTCGGTTGCAAAAAGCTGGACGAAGCTCGAACCATTCCAGTTATAAGCTCTCCCGACGGTACCAGGCGACTGGTTGTTAACGTAACTCGTCACCCTATCGTTCCACTTTCCACCGAGCGGGTAGTTAACCCCACCCAAGTCCACGAATATACAATCGTAGAACCTGATTCTATACCCGGAGAAGCCACTGTCGGCGAACATGCACAGGTAGAGGTACTCGCATCCGTAGTAGGTGGCCAGGGGTGCCACGTCGCGGCTTTCGGCCGGCTTGCTCGCGCCGCTCCAAGTCGGAGCGGGGGGAACGGGCCGCACAGGATTGGGAGACGCGAGGGCTGCTGCTACTGCCTCTTTCGAAAGGACGCGCTGGTCCCGCGGCTGGTCCCGCGGCATGGTGATGTCCACCCCAGGGGCGATCCGGAGAGTGTCTTCGCCAACGACCTCCGAGCCCGGGTAAAGCTCCATTAGCGACTGGAGGGCAACTGACACATTCGGAGATGCGGGCATCACCGAAGTGCCGCTGGCGCGGACGGGGCCGCCAGTCGCGGCCACGGCAATCGCGGCAGCAGAGACGGCCGCCAGGAAACGAACTGACCTCCTGGAAGTTGCCACTCAGTCCTCCCATGCAAGTGGTTGCAGGTCCACTTGAGGAGCAGCGCAGTGCCCTGCGAGCATCAATTCAAGAAAGTCGCAAACGTTCGCTGCCTCAGTGGTTGAAGGAGACGCTAACAGTAACCTGACCGAGAGGAGGGCTCACCCGGAAGGAGTTAACGCTGCATTGGCGGTCATGCATCCCGGCGCGGTTGCAGAGAGTGTGCGTGAGGCCACTGAGAGGCAGGTGGGGTCACCGGTCACGCAACAGATAGTCACCCTCACGGCAAGTAACAGTTAGATAACGATGCTGGTGCTGGCGTCGATGGAGCGAACTTTACGACCGGCTTCTGCATAGATGTGACGTCGCGAGATGTCCTGGGAGGCGGTTCAACCAGTTGATCAATACACATAGGCTCGCTTCAGGTCCACAGACCGTGGACGAGCGTACGGATGCCGAGGTCATCACCGATTCCCTAGCGGAGCCGGCGCGCTTTGGCGTGCTGTACGAACGGCATGCCAGGGTGCTGCACGGGTACGCGTACCGGCGGCTCGGGCGGGATGTCGCAGATGACGTCATCGCAGAGACCTTCATGAAAGCGTTTCGGGCCAGGCATAAGTATGATCCCCGTCACAGCGATGCTCGGCCCTGGTTTTTCGCCATCGCAATCCGAGAAATCGCCCGTCACCACCGTGCTGAGCAAGCCAGATATCGCGTCCTCCTACGCTCTGCTCAGGACTTGGGGGAGGATGACCTGACCGACCGAGTCGTTGAGGCGGCCTCGGCTCGAACACTGCGCAGGCCACTGGTCGAGGCGCTCACCAGGCTCTCACGCCGCGAGCGGGATGTGCTTCTCATGGTCGCGTGGGCCGACCTGACCTACGAAGAGGTAGGCAGAGCACTCGCGATACCACTTGGCACGGTCCGATCGCGGTTACATCGCGCCCGTCAGAAGATCCGCAAGTATCTGCCCGACGACATCGCTGTGGAGTTGACATGAAGGACTTGGACCTGATTAAGCAGTTAGGGGACGAACTCGCCCCACCCGCAGGTGAGTCGCCTACCGCCCTACCCGCGGTCGCCTTTCGCGAATCGCCTCGCCGATGGCCGTTCAAGACATGGCAGGCCGGAGTGGTAACGCTCGCCGTGGTGGGCGCTACCGCAGCCGTGGTGGGCTCCTCATGGTCGCGTTCCGATACTCCACTTGCACATGCGCCCACACCCCGAGCGGCCACTGTCCTCGATAAGGCCGCCGCAGTCAGCCAAGAATCCCCTATCTCACCCTTTCCGAACAGCGCATACATCTTCACCGAGACTGTCAGCAGCTACCCAGAGCAGGTCCAACAGCCTGACGGCTCTTTCACCATCATGCGGCAGGCACCGGTCGTGACACAGGTCTGGCTTCCCGTAGACCCGACGAAGCGGGGCAAACAACGGCAGCGGCCGGCGGCCGGCAACGTCGAGTGGGGCCCCTGGGTTACGGTAGAACCATGCCAGGCGCAGACGGCTTCGACCACGCTTGACCTACCGCAGTGCACGAGGGGGGTTCTGCCCGCGGACTTCCCTACCGAGCCCTCCGCGGTGCTGGCCTGGCTAAAGGGAAATAATCAGGCGGGCGCGCCGAGCCCACAATCGCCCAGCTCCGGACCAATTGAGGGCCAGGACGCCCTGGCTTTGGAGAGGGCAAAGACGCTCCTCGTGACAGGAACATACCTGCTGCCTGACCATCGAAGCGCGATCTTCAAAGCTCTGGCGCAGCTTCCCGAAGTTGTCACAGTAGCCGACGCTCATGACGGTGCAGGCAGGCCAGGTATTGGCATCTCCGCAGGTGGGTTCGAAGCGCTGGTGTTTGACTCTGCATCCTTCGCCTTCTTCGGCACTACCAGCTCAGCCGTCATGAGACAGGGCGCAACTACCGAGGCCGGTAAGGTCCCCTAATCGACCGGGCTGGCTTTTGGACGGCCAAGCCGGGCGTAGCTGACCGCGAAGCCGCTTGGCCTGGCCGTCCAAGACGCGGTGGGCACACCCCGAGGCGATCCCCCGCCTGTACGCGCTGTGGCGGGCCCATCGACCCGGGCTGGGCGTGGCTGACCGGCTACGAACTCGACGGCCAGGGCCAAGCCGTCGCCAAGCGAGATTTACATACGACTGAACGGGTCACGGTGCTTCGACCCTGCTCGTGAGGAGCTGCACGTCGTCCAGCAGTTGCGCCGTTCCGTTGACGACTTCGGCGGCTTCTACCTCGCGTCGCCGAAGAGCGGTTCGGCAGGGACCGTCGATCTGGATGCCGTCGTCGCTGAGGAGTTGGCGGCCCACCTCAAGGAGGTCGGCACGGTCGAGTTTGAGCTTCCGGACATCACTAGCGGGAAGCGGCTAATTCGCCCGGCGGCTCTAGTGTTCACCACACCGACCGGGAAGCTGATCACCGATCGATGCTGGTCTGAGCTGTGGGATGCCTGGCGGTCGGCTGCGGGCTGGCCTAAGGGAGGCACCTTCCACTCCCTGCGCCACTTCTTCGCCACGACCTTGATGAGCAACGGCGTCGAGCCGCAGGAGGTGCAGAAGGCGCTACGGCACGCCAGCCTGCGGATCACGCTGGAGACCCTACGTGCACTGGATGCCGAAGAAGGACCAGCGGCGTGGTCTGGTCGGGCAGTTCCTCCGGCCAGTCAAGAGCGATCCGCCGGCCGATCCGGCTGGTCAAGATCGACTCTAGGTTGTGCCCTGGTTGTGCCAAAAGATCTTGTCTGTACGTTCTTGCAGGATACCGCCGCCCGCATCGCTCAATCAGGGATTGCACGTACTAATCCGGGGTACCCGCAGAACCCTCCGCACGGTGTAGGAAGATCTCCGGTTCGGCGTCGTACGATCATGGGCCGGGACGCTCCCGGCGGGCCGGCCGTCGGCCGTCCGGCCCGCTGCGGTACGAAGACGGGGTGAACGTCGTCAGCCTGTTGTCCACCGTCCTGCCCACCACCCCGAGCCCGGCACCGAGCAGCAGCCCGGGTGCCGGCAGCGGCTCGGGTGCCGACTGTCTGGGCAGCACCTCCTGCGAGTACCTGTTCCGGGTGACCGGATCGGCCTGGTTCGCCGAGGGCAGCTACTGGATCCTGCTCAAGCCGCTGCGGGTGGCGCTGATCCTGCTGCTGGCGTTCGTGGCCCGCTGGGCGCTGCACCGGACGATCAACCGGCTGGTCCGTACGACCGCCCACGGGGCGGTGCCCACACTGCTGCGTCCACTGCGCGAGCGGGTGCCCACCGCCGCGCTCGACCCGACCGAGTTCGTCCCCGAGCGGCGTCGCCAACGGGCCGAGGCGATCGGTTCGGTGCTGCGCAGCATGGTCACCGCCTTCGTCTTCGGCATCGCCCTGCTGATGATCCTGCGCGAGTTCAGCTTCGACCTGGCCCCGCTGCTGGCCAGCGCCGGGATCGCCGGGGTGGCCCTCGGCTTCGGCGCGCAGAGCCTGGTGAAGGACCTGATCGCCGGGCTGTTCATGCTCATCGAGGACCAGTACGGCGTCGGGGACACGGTCGACCTGGGCGAGGCGACCGGAGTGGTCGAGTCGGTGGGGCTGCGGGTCACCACGGTCCGTGACGGTCGCGGGGTGCTCTGGTACATCCGCAACGGCGAGATCATCCGGGTGGGCAACAAGAGCCAGGGCTGGGCGCTGGTCGTGATCGACCTGCCGATCGGGTTCGCCGGCACCGAGGAGGCCAACGCGGTGCTGCGGACGGCCGCCGCCTCGGTGGCGATGGACCCGGAGCTGGCCCCGGAGATCGTCGAGCCGCCCGAGGTGCTCGGGGTGGAACAGGTGACGGTCGACGGCGCGGTGCTCCGCACGGTGGTCAAGACCACGGCGGAGGGGCAGTTCGCGGTCGGCCGGGAGCTGCGCCGCCGACTCGCCGAGGCGCTGGAGAACTCGGGCATCACCGCACGGATCGCGGCGGCCCGGCTCTATCCGGGACTGCCGCCGATCGGCACGACCACCTTCCTGGCGGCCCCCACCACCACCGCCCCGGTCGACCCCACTTCCACCGCCCCCGCCGGCCCCACCGCCACCGGCCCGGCAGCCCCCGCCGGCACCGGCCCGAGCGGCCCGAGCGGCACCGGGTCCGGCGGGACCACCTGACGCCCACCGCGGCAACCACCCGGCTCAGCTGAGCCGGGCCGGTCGCGCCGGACCAAGTCGGACCGGGCCTGGCTGAGTCGGACCGGGCCGGACCGAGTCGCGCCAGACCAAGTCGGGCCGGGCCGGCTGAATCGCGCCGGGCCGAGTCGGGCCGGGCTGCTTCGGGCCCGGCCGGGTCCACAGTGCCGCCCGCCCGGCCAGGCAGGTCCCCGCCCGGCCCTGTCCCGCCCGGCCCTGTCCCGCCCGGCCTTTCCGGCTGGGCCCGGACCGGGTCGCTCCGCACCCGGTGGGACCACCTCCACAGTGCCGTCACCACCTGCGCACCGACCCGAAAGTCGGGGCTCGCATACCGGCTGGCCCCTCGGGTATCGTCCGTTCGTTCAGTCGGGGATGCGACGATCAATCCGTTCGCCCTAGTCAGTTGTCAGACGATCGGGCAGAATCCGGTGCACGCGTTCCCGGGAGCGTGATCACGTCATCGCTGATCCGCGAATCTGACGACGGGGCCCCGCCGGGCCATCACAAGTGGCCGGTGTCGGGGCCCGATGGAGGCGACGGTGTCCGACGAGCGACCCGCCCCGGACCAACCGGCCACCTTTCGTGAGGTGTTCGGGAGGGCCGAGTTCCGGGCGGTCTTCGCCGCCAGCGTCCTGTCCTGGGTCGGCGACTACGTCGCCAAGGCCGCGGTCACCGTGCTGGTCTACCAGGAGAGCCGGTCCGTCGCGCTCTCCGCCGCCGCGTTCGCGGTCAGCTACCTGCCGTGGCTGGTCGGCGGTCCGCTGCTCGCCGCCCTCGCCGAGCGCTACCGGCACCGCCAGGTGATGGTGACCTGTGACGTGATCCGGATGGTGCTCACCACCCTGATCGTGCTGCCCGGCCTGCCGGTCTGGGCGATCCTGGCCCTGCTTTTCACCGCCACCCTCGCCAATCCACCCGGTCAGGCGGCCCGGTCCGCGCTGCTACCGGCGATCCTCACCGGCGACCGGCTGGTGCTCGGACTGTCGCTCAACGCCAGCGCCGGCCAGGCCGCGCAGGTGGTCGGCTACCTGGCCGGCGCGGCGGTCGCCGCGGTCAGCCCGACGGCGGCGCTGCTGCTCAACGCGGCCACGTTCGGCCTCTCCGCCCTGATCGTCCAGTTCGGCGTGCAGGACCGCGAGCCGACGCTGAGCGCGGAGCACCGTACCCATCTGCTGCGGGAGACCGGCGAGGGCTTCCGGATCGTCTTCGGCACCCCGGTCCTGCGGGCGATCAGCCTGCTGGTGTTCAGCGCCATGCTCTTCTCGATCGTGCCGGAGGGGCTGGCTGCGGCCTGGGCCGGGGAACGCTCCGGCAACGGCCTGGACTCCGGCGCCGCCCAGGCCGTCATCATGGCGGCCAACCCGGTCGGTTACATCGTCGGCGGGCTGCTGGTCGGCCGGCTGGTGTCACCCGCCGGCCGGCTCGCCCTGATGCGACCGCTGGCGGTGCTCGCCCCGCTGGCGCTGGTGCCCGCCCTGCTGAATCCCCCACCGGTGGTGGTCGCCCTGCTCGCGGCGGCCTGTGGCTTCGCGGTCGCCGGGCTGATCCCGACCGCGAACGGCCTCTTCGTCCGGGCCCTGCCCAACGGTTACCGGGCCCGCGCCTTCGGCGTGATGGCGACCGGTATCCAGGTGATCCAGGGCAGCGCGGTGCTGGCCACCGGCCTGCTCGCCGACCGCTTCTCGGTGCCGGTGGTGGTCGGGGTGTGGAGCGCCGCAGGGGTGGTGCTGATGCTGTTCACCGCGTTGCACTGGCCGGATCGGGCGACGGTCGACGCCGCCGTGAACGCCGCCGACCGGGCCAACGCCGGCACCGGGCCACCCCCGGACGACCAGCCCGACACCTCGGCCACGCGGCCCGGCGAGCGGGCCCACCAGCGGCACGCTGTGACGTGATCGGCCGGCGGGCGGCGGTCGCGGCACCGGCACACCTGGCAGGATGAGTGGGTGACCTCCGCAGGCGACCCCCGGCCCGTTCCGTCGACGACCCTCTTCGAAGCGGTCGGTGGTGAGCCGACCTTCCGCAGGCTGGTCGACAGGTTCTACGCAGGTATCGCCACCGACCCGCTGCTGCGGCCCATGTACCCGGAGGACGACCTCGGGCCGGCCGCCGAGCGGATGACGCTCTTCCTGATGCAGTACTGGGGCGGCCCGAACACCTACTCCGCCCAGCGGGGGCATCCCCGGCTGCGGATGCGGCACGCGCCGTTCCGGATCGGACCGGCCGAGCGGGACGCGTGGTTGCGCCACATGCGCCGGGCGGTGGACGATCTGGCGCTGCCGCCGGAGATCGACGCCGCCCTCTGGGACTATCTGGAACGGGCGGCCTACTTCATGGTCAACGTGATGGAGGACCCGGCCGCCGGTTGATCCGGCGGACGCGGGTCCCCGGCCGCCCGCTCAGAGCAGGGCGCCCTCGTCGTGCAACCAGTCGACGAAGGTGGTCGCCACGGCCGCCCCGCAGTCCAACATCTCCACCAGCAGCGCGTCGTGCGCCCCGGCGCCGAGCGGCACCTGCAACTCGGCGTAGATCGGCAACTGACCGCGCTCGGTCGGGTCACCGATGTAGGCCTTGCAGAACCGGCGGGTGTGGTTCCACTCGTTGACCACCCGGTAGGCCCGGTCGGCCCAGTCCGGCGGGACGGTCGCGTGCGGACGGGCCCGCATCACCAGGATCTCGTCCTCCGGGCCTTCGAGGGTGACCAGCACGGCGTGCCGCTCCCACATGGCCAGCAGGTTGCCGTCGCCGTCTGCCAGGTAACGCACGTCGAGCAGGTCGAGTGCGTCGCACACCCGGGCCAGGGTGACCGGTGCCACAGAGACTGGCCGGTCGGTCACCACGGGCCGCTCGGTGCCTGGGCAGTCCTCCGCCGGTTGGCGGGGAGCCGGTGGCCCCACCCGGACGCTGTCCACCGAGATCCCGCTTCGAGTTTCCGTGTCGCCGCCACCGGCGGGACCAGGGCGCCATGACCACCACGGCATCGCTCGCGCACCTCACTCCCCAGCGGATCCAATCGCCTACGGTGCGTTGGATCCGAGGATGGACGGTACCCGGACAGCCGGGTTGAGACACCCCCCCAACGGCAGCACCAACCCGGAAGAATGAGCCGGGGTCATACTTTCGGCTGATCCCGCGCCGGACGAATTGCGAGATCGGAGACTTTCCGCGACCAGGCGGCTCCGTATGGTCCCACCAGGCCGACCCACCGGCCGGCCACCCGGACCTGGACCTCCTGGGCCCCGGTGACCTCGGCCGGGCCGAGGAAGCCCATCCGGACCAGGCCCTGCACCAGCCGTTGGGTGATCTCCACCGGCGCGCCGGGGTCGGCGTCCGGAGTGACGGTCACCGCCACGTGGTCGAGCAGCGCGTCCCGCAGCACCCGCTGCCCCACCGCGCGTCCGCGTACCCCTTCGGCGGCGGCCGTGCGCAGGGTGCCGGCCGCGGCCTCGGCGATCCTCCGCAACCCGGCCGCGGGCAGCACCTCGACCGGTCGACTCGCCACCGGCGGCAGCGGCCAGCGCCACCGGTCGTCCCGGCCGGGGGGCAGCGTGGTGTCGGCGGCCGCCAACCGGGCCAGCAACTCGGCCGCCACCACGGTCACGTCGGCGGGAGCCGGGCCGGCCACCGTCCGGACCACCAGCACGTCCCACGGCAACCGGGCCCAGAGCGCGGTACGGCCGACGTCGGGCAACGGGCGCAGCCGGACCACCGTGGCCGGGTCGAGGCGCACCAGCCGGGCGAGGAAGGCCCCCGCGTCGTCGGCACCGGCCAGCCCGTGCCCGGGCCGGACGGTGGACCCGCCGTTCACGCCGCCCCGTCGGTCAGCGCCCACGACTCCAGGAAGGCCCGTTCGTCGTCGCTGATCCGCCGGGGTCGCTTCTCGACCAGGTCGAACGGGACCAGCACCGAACGGGCGGTGCTGGCCAGCACCTCACCGTCGTACAACTCGTAGGCGACGGTGAACGAGGCGGCCCGGATGCGCTCCACCCACAGCTCGATCCGGACGGTCGGCGCGGCCTGGGCGGTGGCCCGGCCGAGCGCGTAGTCGACCGGGCGCAGGTAGTCGACCTCGTGCCGACGGATGACGACCCCGTCGGCGAACGAGCCGACCCCCCACGCCTTGCCGCCGGCGAACATCAACGCCACCCGCGCCTCCTCGTACAGGGTGAGGAAGCGCGAGTTGTTGATGTGGCCGTACGCGTCCAGGTCGGACCAGCGCAGGGTGCAGTGGTAGACGAAACGGTCCGCCATGCTCAGTCGCGGGTCAGCTTGCGGTAGGTCACCCGGTGCGGGCGGGCCGCCTCGGCGCCGAGCCGGTCGATCTTGTTCTTCTCGTACGCGTCGAAGTTGCCCTCGAACCAGAACCACTTCGACGGGTTCTCGTCGTCGCCCTCCCAGGCCAGGATGTGGGTGGCGACCCGGTCGAGGAACATCCGGTCGTGGGAGATGACCACGGCGCAACCGGGGAACTCCAGCAGCGCGTTCTCCAGGCTGGACAGCGTCTCGACGTCCAGGTCGTTGGTCGGCTCGTCGAGCAGGATGACGTTGCCGCCGATCTTGAGGGTCAACGCCAGGTTGAGCCGGTTGCGCTCGCCACCGGAGAGCACCTTGGTCGGCTTCTGCTGGTCGGGCCCCTTGAACCCGAAGGCGGCGATGTACGCCCGGGACGGCATCTCGACCTTGCCCACCATCAGGTAGTCGAGCCCGTCGGAGACGACCTCCCAGACCGTCTTGTCGCCGTCGAGGCCCTGCCGGTTCTGGTCGACGTACGACAGCGAGACGGTGGGGCCCACCCGGACCTCGCCGCTGGTCGGCTGCTCCAGCCCGACGATGGTCTTGAACAGGGTGGTCTTGCCGACGCCGTTCGGGCCGATGATGCCGACGATGCCGTTGCGCGGCAGCGAGAAGGACAGGTCGTCGATCAGCAGCCGGTCGCCGAAGCCCTTGCTGAGCTGGTTGGCCTCGATCACCGTGCTGCCCAGGCGCGGGCCCGGCGGGATCTGGATCTCCTCGAAGTCCAGCTTGCGGGTCTTCTCCGCCTCGGTGGCCATCTCGTCGTAGCGGTCCAGGCGGGCCTTGGACTTGGTCTGGCGGGCCTTGGCGTTGGAGCGGACCCACTCCAGTTCCTCGGTGAGCCGCTTCTTCATCTTGGCGTCGCGGCGGCCCTCGACGGCCAGCCGGGCGGCCTTCTTCTCCAGGTAGGTGGAGTAGTTGCCCTCGTAGCCGATGGCCCGGCCCCGGTCCAGTTCCAGGATCCAGCCGGCCACCTTGTCGAGGAAGTACCGGTCGTGGGTGATCGCCATGACGGTGCCGGCGTACTTGGCCAGGTGCTGCTCCAGCCAGGAGACGCTCTCCGCGTCCAGGTGGTTGGTGGGCTCGTCGAGCAGCAGCAGGTCGGGGGCCTCCAGCAGCAGCTTGCACAGCGCGACCCGGCGGCGCTCACCACCGGAGAGCTGGGTCACGTCGGCGTCCGGCGGTGGGCAGCGCAGCGCGTCCATGGCGAGTTCGAGCTTGGAGTCGATGTCCCACGCGTCGGCGTGGTCCAGCTCCTCCTGGAGCCGGCCCATCTCCTCCATCAGCTCGTCGGAGTAGTCGGTGGCCATCTGCTCGGCGATGGCGTTGAACCGCTCCAGCTTGGCCTTGGTCTCGGCGACCGCCTCCTCGACGTTGCCGAGCACGGTCTTGCTGTCGTTGAGCGGGGGCTCCTGGGCGAGCATGCCGACGGTGTAGCCGGGCATCAGCCGGGCCTCGCCGTTGCTCGGCTTGTCCAGCCCTGCCATGATCTTGAGGAGGCTGGACTTACCGGCGCCGTTCGGACCGACCACACCGATCTTGGCCCCCGGCAGGAAGCTCAGCGTCACGTTGTCGAGCACGACCTTGTCGCCGTGCGCCTTGCGCGCCTTTTCCAGGACGTAGATGTACTGGGCCACGGTGCGGGCTACCTCCGTCGATTGCTGTCGCCTTGGGCGGCGGCGCGGCGCGGGCTGCGACCTTCGCCCGCCGCCGCCGGCCGGGAGCCGGCCACGCGCACGCCACCGTCAATCCTGACAGGTACGGCCCACCGCGCCCACATCACCCCGCCCGGCATCGTCCGCGTCACTACCGCTACCGCTGAGCTGGCGATGTTGACAAGATCACGGTGCGGGTTCAGCGGCCGTGGGACGGGTAGGTAACTCCGGCACGGGGTCCCAGACGCCGCAGCTACGCTCAGTACGCTCATCGCGGTGGACCCGTCAGCACCCGGAGGTGGCCGATCGTGACCGTCCGTAGCTCCTTTGTCGTTGTGGCCAACCGACTGCCGGTCGACGAGGTGAGCACACCCGAGGGACGGCAGTGGCGGCGCAGCCCCGGTGGGCTGGTCACCGCGCTGCACCCCGTCCTGGCCGAGCACCGGGGCACCTGGGTCGGCTGGGCCGGTGGCACCGGCGCCGCCCCGGAGCCGTTCGACCTGGAGGGCATCCGCCTGCACCCGGTGCCCTTGAGTGCCGAGGAATTGGAACGCTACTACGAGGGCCAGTCCAACGCGACCATCTGGCCGCTCTATCACGACGCCGTCGAGACACCCGCCTACAAGCGCCGCTGGCGGGAGGCGTACCGGCTGGTGAACGCCCGGTTCGCGGAGGCGGCGGCGGACGTCGCGGCCGAGGGCGCGACGGTCTGGGTGCAGGACTACCAGCTCCAGCTGGTCCCGGCGATGCTGCGCGAGCTGCGGCCGGATCTCAAGATCGGCTTCTTCCTGCACATCCCGTTCCCGCCGATCGAGCTGTTCATGCAGATGCCGTTCCGCACCGAGATCCTACGCGGTCTGCTCGGCAGCGATCTGGTCGGTTTCCAGCAGCGGCTGGCCGCGCAGAACTTCGTCCGGCTGGCCCGGCACCTGCTCGGGCTGCGCTACGAGGGTCAGATGATCCAGGTCGACGGGCGGCAGGTGAAGGCCGGCGCGTTCCCGATCTCCATCGAGACCAGGGAGATGGAGCGGCTCGCCGAGGACCCGGCGATCCAGGCCCGGGCCAAGCAGATCCGCGAGGAGTTGGGCAACCCGAAGACGATCATCCTGGGCGTCGACCGGCTCGACTACACCAAGGGGATCGAACTCCGCCTCAAGGCATTCCGGGAACTCCTCTCTGACGGAAAGTTGACAGTTCCGGACGCGGTTATGGTGCAGGTCGCCACGCCCAGCCGCGAGCGCGTGGAGCACTACCAGGCACTTCGTGTCAAGGTAGAACGCGAGGTTGGTCGGATTAATGGCGAATTCGGCAGGGTCGGCGTGCCGGCGGTGCATTATCTGCATCAGTCGTACAGTCGCTCCGAACTGGCCGCGATGTACGTCGCGGCCGACGTGATGATGGTGACCCCGCTGCGAGACGGAATGAACCTGGTGGCCAAGGAGTACGTCGCGTCGCGCGCCGACCAGGGCGGTGCGCTCGTGCTCAGCGAATTCGCCGGCGCGGCCACCGAGCTGCGTCAGGCGTTCCTGTGCAATCCGCACGACCCCGACGCCGTCAAGGACGCCCTCCTGCGGGCTGTACACGTAGAGAAGCCGGAGGCCCGCAGACGCATGCGGATCATGCAACGTCATCTGCGCACCCACGATGTGGGGCACTGGGCGAATTCCTTTTTGACCGAGTTGGGCGCACCGGGGACGGAGGCCGAGTGAACGCCCCCACCGCCGAGATCATCACCCCCGCCGCCGGGACCATGGACCCGGAGCTGCTCGCGGCGATCGGACGGATCGCCCGCGTACCACAGCTCCTGGTCGCCTGCGACTACGACGGCACCCTCGCGCCGATCGTCGAGGACCCGAGCAAGGCGGTGCCGCTGCCCGAGTCGGTCGCCGCCGTCCGGGCGCTGGCCGCGCTGCCGCAGACCACCGTCGCGGTGGTCTCCGGGCGCGCGCTGCGCGACCTGGCCGCGTTGTCCCGGCTGCCCAACGAGATCCACCTCGTCGGCAGCCACGGCTCCGAGTTCGACATCGGCTTCGTCGAGCGGCTCTCCCCCGAACTGGTCGCGGTCCGCACCCGGCTGCGCGACGCGCTACGCGAGATCGCCCTCGCCCACCCGGGGGTACGGCTGGAACGCAAGCCGGCCAGCGTCGCGGTGCACACCCGCGGGGTCGACCCCCAGGTCGCCGCCGCCGCCGTCGAAGCCGTCCGCAACGGGCCCGCGAAGTGGGACGACGTCACCGTCACCCAGGGCAAGGAGGTCATCGAGCTGTCGGTGGTCGCCACCCACAAGGGCACCGCGGTCGACCAGCTGCGCACCCAGCTCTCGGCCAGCGCGGTGCTCTTCATCGGCGACGACGTCACCGACGAGAACGCCTTCGGCAACCTGCACGGCCCCGACCTGGGCATCAAGATCGGCCCCGGCGACACCCAGGCGCACTACCGGGTGGCCGAGCCGATCGAGGCGGCCCGGGCACTCGGCCTGCTGCTGGAGACCCGCCGGCACTGGCTCTTCGGCGAGCGGGCGGTGCCGATCGAACGGCACTCGATGCTCGCCAACGGCCGTACCGTCGCGCTGCTCACCCCCGAGGCCAAGGTCAGCTGGCTCTGCCACCCCAAGCCCGACTCGGCGGCGATCTTCGCCGACCTGGTCGGCGGCAGCCCGGCCGGGCACTTCACCGTCGGGCCGGAGCGCGGCGGCATCCCGCTGGGCCAGCGCTACCGCAACGGCACGATGACCGTGGAGACCCGCTGGTCGGGGCTCACCGTCACCGACTGGCTGGACCTGCCGGCCCGGGAGACCACCCCGGACGGCCCGGCCGTCATCACCGGCGACTCCACCCTGGTCCGGGTGCTCACCGGCTCCGGCCGGGCCAAGATCGAGTTCGCCCCGCGCCCCGAGTTCGGCCAGGTCGCCACCCAGCTCCAGCCGATGGACGACGGCCTGCTGGTGCTCGGCTCCAACGAACCCGTCGCGCTCTACTCCCCCGGGGTGACCTGGCAGGTCCGCAACGACGGCGGGTACCAGACCGCGCACGCCGTGGTCGACCTCTCCGCCACCGGCGGCCAGGTGGTGCTGGAGCTGCGCTTCGGCACGCACAGCCTGGAGGACCACGCGGTCGCCATCCACGACCGGCAGGCCAAGGCCGAGCAGCCCTGGAAGGACTGGGTGGCCTCGCTACGGCTGCCCGCCACCGCCCGGGACCTGGTCGCCCGCAGCGCGCTCACCCTGCGTGGGCTCTGCCACGAGGCGACCGGCTCGATCCTGGCGGCGGCGACCACCTCGCTGCCGGAGGAGCTGGGCGGCGTCCGCAACTGGGACTACCGGTACTGCTGGCTGCGCGACGCGGCGATGACCGCGCGGGCCCTGGTCGACCTCGGCTCGATCGAGGAGGCCGAGGCGCTGCTGCGCTGGGTGGACGGCTGCATCGAGCGCACCGGCGGGCACCCCGAGCGGCTGCACCCGCTCTACACGGTGGACGGTTACGAGCTGGGTGCCGAGGCGGTCATCGACACCCTGCCCGGATATGCCGGCTCCCGGCCGGTCCGGGTCGGCAACCTCGCCAACCACCAGCTCCAACTGGACGTCTTCGGCCCGATCGCCGACCTGATCGCGGCCGTCGCCGACGCCCGGGGCTCGGTCCGCGACGACGAGTGGCGGGTGCTGGACAACATGGTCGAGGCGGTCCGCCGCCGCTGGCACGAGCCCGACCACGGCATCTGGGAGGCCCGCCTCCCACCCCGGCACCACATCTTCTCCAAGGTGATGTGCTGGATGACCGTCGACCGGGCCCTGCACGTGGTGCGTCAGCACGACGGCGAGGACCGGCCGGAGTGGGTCGAGCTGCGGGACCGGATCGGCGCCAACGTGCTGGAGAACGGCTGGCACGAGGAGGTCGAGGCGTACAGCGTCGCGTACGGCGACGAGGACATGGACGCCTCCTCGCTCTGGATCGGGCTGTCCGGCCTGCTCCCGGGTGACGACCCGCGTTTCCTCTCCACCGTGCTCAAGATCGAGGCGGATCTGCGCAGCGGACCGGTCGTCTACCGGTACCACTGGGACGACGGCCTGCCCGGCCGGGAGGGTGGCTTCCACATCTGCACGGCGTGGCTGATCGAGGCGTACCTGCGCACCGGTCGGCGCACCGACGCGGAGGAGCTGTTCGCCCAGATGGTCGACACCGCCGGCCCGACCGGGCTGCTCCCCGAGCAGTACGACCCGCTGGCCGAGCGCGGACTGGGCAACCACCCGCAGGCGTACAGCCACCTCGGGCTGATCCGCTGTGCCCTGCTGCTGGACAACATGCTCAAGCAGTAGATCGACTCACCTGCGCCGATGTAGCGGTATCCCCACCTCGGGATACCGCTACATCGGCGAACAAGAGTCGATCAACCGGCGCTCGGCCGGGCGGGCGGGACGGCCGAGGCGGGCGGGACGGCCGGCCGAGGCAGGCGGTCGCGATCGGGCCGGCGGGGTCAGGTGGTGAGGGCGTCGACCACGTCGCCGATCACCACGATGGCCGGTGGACGCAGGCCCGCCTCGACCACGTCCGCCGCCACCGCGCCGAGCGTCGACCGCAGGCTGCGCTGGTCACCCGTGGTGCCCTCCTGGATCACCGCGACCGGGGTGGCCGCGTCCCGGCCGTGCCGGGTCAGGGTGGCGGTGATGGCGGCCAGGTTCTTCAGCCCCATCAACACCACCAGGGTGCCGCGCAGCCCGGCAAGGGCTTCCCAGCGCACCAGGGAGACCGGCGAGTCCGGGGCGACGTGCCCGGACACCACTGTGAACTCGTGCGCCACCGCCCGGTGGGTCACCGGGACACCCGCCGCCGCCGGCACGGCGATCGCGCTGGTCACCCCCGGCACCACGGTCACCGGTACGCCGGCCGCCGCGCAGGCCAGCAACTCCTCCCCGCCACGCCCGAAGACGTACGGGTCGCCGCCCTTGAGCCGGACCACGACCTTGCCGGCGAGCGCCCGGTCGACCAGTATCCGGTTGATCTCCTCCTGGGTGCGGGACGGTCCGTAGGGGATCTTGGCGGCGTCGACCAGTTCGACGTCGGGGCGCAGCTCGTCCAGGAGCAGTCCGGGCACCAACCGGTCGGCGACCACCACGTCCGCCTCGGTGAGCAGCCGCCACCCCTTCACGGTGATCAGTTCCGGGTCGCCCGGTCCCGCGCCGACCAGCGACACCCGACCGACCGGAGCGGCGGGGAGGGTCGCCCCGCTCCCGAGCCCGGCCGGTGCCGGACCCGGCGGGCCCGCGTCGGCCCCGGCCGCCACCGGCTCCCCCGGGTCGACGAGCAGCCCGGTCCGGGCGTTGAGCAGTTCCCGGACGGCGTCGCGGACGCCCATCGCCCGGTGCGGGTCGCCCCCGCCGAGCACCGCGACGGTGACCGGCCCGTGCCGGGTGACCGCCGGCGTCCACGCGGTGGCCGCCGTCCGGTCGTCGGCCCGGACGCAGAAGATCCGCCGTTCGTCGGCGACGTCGCTGACCGAGGCGGCGGCGAGCGGATCGTCCACCGCGACCTGCACCAGCCACGCCCCGTCGAGGTCGTCGGGGGCGAACCGGCGGGGCCGCCAGTGCAGCCGTCCGGCGTCGACGTGCGCGCGCAGGGCCGGGGTCACCTCGGGGGCGACCAGCAGGACGTCGGCGCCGGCGTCCAACAGGGCGGGGACCCGGCGGCTGGCCACGGCGCCGCCGCCCACCACGACCACCCGCCGACCGGCGAGCCGCAGGCCGAGGGGGTACGGGTTGGTGCTCACTTCTCGGAAACCCCCGCCGCGTCGAACGTCGCCACCTCGTGCAGCACCCGGACGGCGCCGGTGACCACCGGCAACGCCAGCAACGCGCCGGTGCCCTCGCCGAGGCGCAGGCCGAGGTCGACCAGCGGGTCGAGCCCGAGGTGACGCAGCGCCACGGTGGCGCCCGGCTCGGCGGAGCGGTGCCCGGCGATCATCGCACCGACCGCGTCGGGGGCGAAGGCGGCGGCGGCGAGCGCGGCGCTGACCGCGATCACCCCGTCGAGCAGCACCGGCACCCGGCGGGCGGCCGCGCCGAGGATCAGGCCGGCCAGCGCCGCGTGCTCCAGGCCGCCGACGGCCGCCAGCACCCCCAGCGGGTCGGCCGGGTCGGGCCGGTGCCGGTCCAGCGCCGTCCGCACCACACCGATCTTGCGGCGGTACGTCTCGTCGTCGACCCCGGTCCCCCGGCCGGTCGCCTCGGCCGGGTCGACCCCGGTGAACGCGGCGATCAGCGCGGCGGACGGCGTGGTGTTGGCGATCCCCATGTCCCCGGTGAGCAGCACGCCCGCCCCGGCGTCGATCAGCTCGCCGGCGATCCGGATGCCGACCCCGATCGCCGCCCGCACCTCGTCCGGGGTGAGCGCGGCGGTGACGGTCATGTCCCGGGTGCCCCGCCGCACGTTCGCGTCGACCAGGCGCGGCGACGCCGGCGCGGCACCGGCCGGACCACCCGTCGCGCCGGCAGCCCCACCGGTCGGGACCGCTCGACCGTCGGCCGCCTCAGCCCCGCCGCTCACCTCAGCGCCGGCGGCCGGGTCAGTGCCGGCGGCCGCCTCGGGTGGGAATGACAGCGGGGTGGCGACGCCGACGTCGACCACGGTGACCGAGGCGCCGGCCTGTCGGGCGAACGCGTTGACGACCGCCCCACCGGCCAGGAAGTTCCCGATCATCTGGGCGGTGACCTCCTGCGGCCACGGGGTGACCCGCTGGGCGTGCACACCGTGGTCGCCGGCGAAGATCGCCACCGCCGCCGGCTCGGGCAGCGGGGGCGGACAGGCTCCGGCCAGGCCGGCCAGGCGTACGGACAGGTCCTCCAGGGCACCGAGCGAGCCGGCCGGCTTGGTGAGCCGGGCCTGGAGGTCCCGGGCGGCGGTCATCGCCGACTCGTCGAGCGGACCGATCGCCGCGATCGTCGTCTCCAGCATCATGCCTCCAGGATCTCCGTCAGTACCTCGATGAACGCGTCGGTGGTCGCCGGGTCGCGGACGGCGATCCGCAGCCAGTCCGGTCCCAGCCCGGGGAAGGTGTCGCCGCGTCGGACGGCCCAGCCGTGCTCGCGCAGCGCCTGGCGTACCCGGTCGGCGCCGGGGCGGTGGATCAGGACGAAGGCGCTGGCCGGGCGGCCCGCGACGCGTACCCCGGGCAGGGCCGACAGGCGGCTCACCAGGTGGTCGCGGTCGGCGGCGAGCCGGGCGGCGATGGCGCGCTCGGCGGCGACGGCGGTCGGCGACGCGACGGCGGTGGCGGCGGCCAGCGCCGGGGTGGAGACGGCCCAGAGCGGCTGGACGGCGGCGAGCCGGTCCAGCAACGCGGCCTCGCCCAGCAGGTAGCCGATCCGCAGGCCGGCCAGGCCCCAGGTCTTGGTGAGGCTGCGCACCACCACCAGGCCGGGCAGGTCGCGGCGACCGGCGAGCGACTCCGGTTCACCCTCGACGCCGGGTACGCCGGTGGTGTCGGCGAACGCCTCGTCGATGACGAGCACCCGACCGGGTCGGGCCAGCGCGGCAAGATCGGCGGCCGGATGCAGCACGGAGGTCGGGTTGGTCGGGTTGCCGATCATGACCAGGTCGGCGTCGGCCGGCACCCGGGCCGGGTCGAGCCGGAAGTCGTCGTCCGGGTCGAGAAGCACCCGCTCGACCCGGTGACCGGCGGCCCGCAGCGCGGCCTCCGGCTCGGTGAACTGCGGGTGCACCACCACCGGCCGGCGTACCCCGCCCAGGGCGCGGGCGAGCAGCACGAAGCCCTCGGCGGCACCGGCGGTGAGCAGCACCTCCGCCGGTGGGCGACCGTGCCGGGCGGCGACGGCGGCCCGGGCCGGCCGGGGGTCGGGGTAGCCGGCCAGGTCGGCGAGGGCGGCGGTGAGCGGGTCGGCCAGCCAGTCCGGCATCGGGTCCCGGCGGACGTTCACGGCCAGGTCGACCAGGCCGGGGGTGGCCTCGGCGTCCCCGTGGTGGGCGAGATCCGGCGCGATGCCGACGGTAGGCCCGGGAGCGGCCGACGGCTCGGGTGCCGTCGTCAGCCCGGAAGTCGCCGTCAGCCCGGGAGTCGCCGGCGGCCCGGGAGTCGCCGGCGGCCCGGGAGTCGCCGGCGGCCCGGCAACGGCGGCTTCCGGGCCGGTCGGCGGCTCGGTGCCGGTCAGTTGCCCACGCATGACCGCGATCCTGCCGGGAAGCCGGCGCGGGGGACAGCCGATCCCGGCGTGGGCCACATCACGGCCGGGGTCCGAACTCCGGGGGCGTTCATGAATTCTTCTCATGGATGAATCGGAAATGTCATAACTTGACCAGGTGAGCAATCGACCCCTTGCTACCGCAGTTCGTTCCGTTCCTCTCCTCCGCGCCGGGCTGATCGCCGGTGTCGTGCTGGCCGCCGTGGCGTACCCGGTGGCCGCCGTGACCGGCCTGGGCGCCAAGGCCACCGCGCACGCCGTGGAGCACAAGACGAACATCCTGCGCACCGCCCTGCCCGCCGAGACGTCCTACCTCTATGCCCCGGACGGCAAGACGATCCTGACGATGTTCTACGAGGAGTACCGGCAGTACACCAAGTTGTCGGACATGTCGCCGAACATCCAGCAGGCCATCGTCGCCGCCGAGGACAACCGCTTCTACCAGCACCAGGGCGTCGACCCCAAGGGCGTCGCCCGCGCCTTCGTGGCCAACGCCCGGTCCAGCGGCGTCTCCCAGGGCGCCTCCACGCTGACCATGCAGTACGTCCGGATGGCGTTGCGGGACAGCGCGCAGACGCCACAGGAGGTCCAGGAGGCCATCCAGCAGACCAGTCTGCGCAAGGTCAAGGAGATGCGGATGGCGCTGGACATCGAGAAGGAGCTGACCAAGGACCAGATCCTGGAGCGCTACCTCAACTCGGCGTACTTCGGCCACCGGGCGTACGGCATCTACGCGGCGGCGCAGATCTTCTTCTCCAAGACCCCGGCCACCCTGACCCCCGCCGAGGCGGCCACCCTCGCCGGGCTGGTGAAGTCCCCCTCCGAGTACGACCCGCTCAGCTCGGACCAGAAGGAGGCCACCGGCCGGCGCAACTACGTCCTCGACAAGATGACCCAGCTCGGCTACCTGTCCCCGGACGCCGCCGCGGTGGCGAAGAGCGAACCGATCCGGACCCGGCCCACCACCCCGGCCAACGACTGCGCCTCCATCACCAGCACGTACAACGCCTGGGGCTTCGCCTGTGACTACGTGAAGAACTGGTGGAGCGCGCAGCCCGCGTTCGGGGAGAACCGGCTGGAACGGATGGACAAGTTGCGCCGGGGCGGCTACCGGATCGTGTTGAGCCTCGACCCCAGGGTCCAGGCCGCCGCCGAGAAGAACGTCGGCGCCAAGGACCGCGTCGGCAGCCCCTTCGCCAACGGGATCGTGGTCGCCGAACCGGGCACCGGACGGATCAAGGCGATGGCGGTGAACCGGACCTACTCCCTGGACGTCGGCGAGAACGGATCCAGCTCGAACCCCGAGGCCGACCCGAAGACGAAGGCCAACTATCCGAACACGGTCGCCCCGCTGCTCGGTGGCGGCACCCTCCCCGGTTACCAGGCCGGCTCGACGTTCAAGATGTTCCCGATGCTGGCCGCCCTGGACGCCGGGATGCCGCTGTCCACCGCGTTCAACTCGCCGCACACCTACCGGTCGGCCGTCTACGACGGGTGGTCCCCGTCCAACGCCAGCGGGGCGATGACCGGCCGGCAGACCATGTGGTCCGGGTTCGGCAAGTCGGTCAACACCTACTTCGTGCAGCTGGAGGAGAAGATCGGCGCGGATCGGGGGGTGCACCTCGCCGAGCAGTTGGGCCTGCGCTGGCGTACCGACGTCGACAAGGAACAGGCGTCGCCCAGCAAGGCGAAGAAGTGGGGCGCGTTCACCCTGGGCGTCTCCGACGCGACCCCGCTGGAGATGGCCAACGCGTACGCCGCGATCGCCGCCGACGGCCGGTACTGCGAGCCGATGCCGGTCAACTCGATCACCAACCGGGACGGCACCCCGGCCACCTACAAGACCGCCGGGGGCATCGAACGGGAGGTCGCCAAGCCCCGCTGCCGGCAGGTGGTGAACGCCGACGCGGCGCGGGCCGCCACCGACGCGGCGCGCTGCCCCACCGGCGACACCCCGGCCAAGGGCACCTGCGGTGGCTGGTCGACGGCGGACAGCGTCCGTCGCACGGTGGGACGCCCGGTCGCCGGCAAGACCGGCACCACGGACAGCACCCGGTCCGCCTGGTTCGTCGGCTACACCCCGGAGTTGGCGGCGGCTAGCTTCATCGCCGACCCGGACAATCCGTTCAACGCCGTCGGCGACGGGCAGTCCCAGGTCCCGGTCAACGCGGTCGCCCAGACCCTGCGGGACGGCCTCAAGGGCACCCCGACCCGCCAGTTCACTCCGCCGTCGGACGCCATCGTCGGCTGACCCCGGGGCCACGGCGGCCGGGCCGAGCGAGTCCGGCCGGCCCCGGTATCGGCCGGACGGCGGTCAGGCCGGGGCGCGCGGCGCTGGTCAGGCCGGGCCGCTCGGCGCTGGTCAGGCCGGGCCGCTCGGCGCTGGTCAGGCCGGGCCGCTCGGCGCTGGTCAGGCCGGGGCGGCGGTCAGGCCGGGGCGGCGACGCCCTCGACCGGCGACGGGAGCGCCGCCGCCGTCACCAACCGGGTCGCGATCTCGGGGTACGCCGCCCAGTGCAGGCCGAGCTGGGAGGCGTGCACCCCCCGCCAGACGAAACCCTCCGGCGTGCCGCCCTCCCAACTCCAGGCGGCCCGCTGCCCCGACCGGGGGGTGAGCACCGCGCCGTGCTGCTTGTAGCCCACCACCGTCGCACCCGTACGGGCGACCACGCTGTCGGACTGGGCGATCGCCTCCCGGTAGCCCACCACCAGGCCGTCCCGGCTCACACCGATCGCGTCCAGCACCCCGCACATCGGCAACCCGTCCAGCTCGCGGGCCAGCCACAGCAGGCCGGTGCCCTCGGCGAGCACCGGACGTCCGGTGCGGGCCAATTCGGCCACCGCGATGCAGAGCCGCCGGTTGGCGGACAGGTCCCGCGCGTACGACTCGGGCAGCGCGCCCCCGACGACCAGCGCGCGGGTGCCGGCGGGCAGCGCCTCGTCGCGCAGCGGGTCGACGGTGACCACCTGCGCCCCGGCGGCCCGTAGCAGCTCGGCGGTCTCCGGGTGGCCGTAGCTGCCGCCGGGGCCCCCGGCGAGCGCCACCACCGGCGTCTCCCCCACCGGGGTCCCGGTGGCCGGCGACCAGGCCGGGACGGAGAGCGCCGGAGCCGAGCGGGCCAGCGCGAGCAGGCGCTCCAGGTCGACCGTGCCGGCGACCGCCTCACCGAGCCGGCGCACCGCCCGGGACGCCTCGGCGTCCCGGGCGAGGACCGGCACCACGCCGTGCCGGCGCGCGGGTAGCACCGGGGGCAGCTCGTGGCGGCGCAGCGCGCCGTAGACCGGCATCCCGACGTCGTCGAGCGCCTCCCGGAGCATGGACTCGTGCCGGCCGGAGGCGACCTGGGTGAGGATCACCCCACCCAACCAGAGCTGCTCGTCGTACGAGCGGAAGCCGTGCACCAGGGCGGCCACCGACTGCCCCATCGCCGCCACGTCGATCACCAGCACGACGGGGCTGCGCAGCGCGGTCGCGACGGCGGCGGTGGACTCCGCCTCGGGACGGCCGGCGACCGAGTCGTACAGCCCCATGGTGCCCTGGACCAGGGCCAGCGCGGCACCCTGCGCGCCGTGCGCGAAGAGCGGCCCGAGGCGGTCGGCACCGATCAACCGGGGGTCGAGGTTGCGGCCGGGACGACCGGCGGCCAGGCCGAGGTACGCGGCGTCCACGTGGTCCGGGCCGACCTTGAAACCGGCGACGTCGAGCCCCCGGTCGACCAGTGCCGCGAGCAGGCCGACGGAGAGCGCGTTGGTGCCGTGACCGGAGGACGGCGCGCTGAACACGAGGCGCGGCACGGCGGTCATCATCGACTCCTCGGTGGTGACGGGTGGTGACAGGAACGGCCGCGAAGAACACCGGCGGCGATCCGCTCGCGTGACCATACCCGCCCGCACCAAGGGGTGGAGACGGCCGATCCGGCACTGCACGGCCGGTCACGGACCGTCGCGGAGGGTGGCCCCCGTCATACGGGTAGCCTCGTGCTGTGTACCGGTTCCTGCTGACCCCACGCTGGCTGGGCATCCTCGCGTTGACCCTGGTCGCCGCCGCCGTCATGGTGCTGCTCGGCAACTGGCAGCTGGACCGCTACCGGGAACGCACCGCCGTCAACGAGCGCATCGACGCCGGCACCGCGGGCACCCCCGCCCCGCTGCGGGCGACGCTGCCCGCCCCGACCGGGGGCGCGGGCACGGTCGGCCCACCCCCCGCCGAGCAGGCCGAGTGGAGCCGGGTCACCGCCAGCGGCCGGTACGACGCCGCGAACATCGTCCTGGTCCGGGGCCGGACGGTGGAGAGCAAGGTCGGCTTCGAGGTGCTCGTCCCGCTGGTGCTCGACGACGGCACGGCGGTGCTGGTCGACCGGGGCTGGGTGCCCCCGGCGGCCGGCGGCGCGCTGGCCATGCCGCAGGTGCCCGCGCTGCCGACCGGCCAGGTGACCGTCATCGGCCGGGTGCACCCCACCGAGACCGGCGGCAACGGCGTCGGCCGGCGCGACGGCCGGTTGGAGACCCGGCGGGTGACCGTGGACAAGCTGGCCCGGGAACTGCCGTACCCGCTGCACGGGGCGTACCTGCTGCTCGACGAGCAGACCCCGGCGAACGACCCGGCCTTCCGGGCGGTGCCGATCGGGCACACCAACAACTGGCAGAACTTCGGCTACGTGGTCCAGTGGTGGTTGTTCGCCGCGATGACGCTCTTCGGTTATGGCTGGGTGGCCCGACGGGAGGCCCGCCGCGCCGCCGGCCTGGACGCCCCGAAACCTCCCGTCGACCGGGCAGCCGAGCCCGCCACGCCCGCCTGAGGGCCACTGCCTCAACGCCGGACCACCGGGCCGACACCCCCCTCAGGTCGTAACGGGCCACCGGGCCGACACCGTCGCCAGGTCACGGCGGGCACCGACCTATGGGTATGCGTCCTTTCGAGCTGATGACGTTGGCGACTCAGCCCACCACTGGTCGGTGGTGATTCGTCTACGTCATCAGCTCGAAAGGACGCGAACAGGTATGCCGGCCTGCCGGCCCCCGCCAGCTTCAGAGCGGGCCGGGCACGTTCGCGACACCCCGGCAACCGCCACGGAATCCACGACCCACGGACCCGACGCCACCGCCCCGACCCCACCGCCCCGACCCCACCGCCCGACGCCACCGCCCGACGCCACCGCCCCGTCACGGCCGACGACCCACGGACCCGACGCCCCAGCCCGTCACGGCCCCGTCACGGCCGATGACCCACGACCCACGGCCCGACGCCACCGCCGGAACGCGCCACGACGCGGGACGCGGTATGGTCCGCAACGTGTTCAACGCGCGTGAGGTGTCGCGGTGACCTCCGATCCCGCCCCGTCGTACCCGTCGGATCCGCCCACGCAGGCGACTCCCGCCCACGACCCGTGGGCGCCGTCGCCGGCCGTTCCCCAGGACACGGCGGGTTTCCATCCACCCCCGGTGCAGCCCCCACACCCCACTGCCCCGTTCCCGGCGGCACCTCCCCCGGCACTACCGGTCGACCCGGCCACCCCGCCGGTCGCCGGTCCGTACTCGGCGGTGCCGGCCCAGTACTCGGCACCGCCCGCGCAGTACTCCGCACCGCCGGCCCAGTACTCCGCACCGCCCGCGCACTTCTCCGCACCGCCGGCCGTGGGGTCTCTCGCGCCGACCACCGGACCGTTCGGGCAGGTCACCGGAGAGTCCGCAGCGTATGGCGGGCCACCCGGGGCGGACCCCTACGCGGCGTCACCGATGGGTCAGCCGGGGCCCTACCCGCCGCTGTTCGCTCCGCCCGCGCCGGGGGCGGCCGTTGGTCAGCCGGCGGCGGTGCAGATCGGCGAGATCCTGGTCAGCCCGCCGGTGATCCGCACCCCGGCCGGGGTGATGCCCCTGGCCGGCGCCAACTGGTACGTGACCGACTACTGGCAGCGCGAGGAGAAGATCGCCAGCTGGGCGATCGTCTGCGCCATTCTCGGCTTCTTCTGCCTGACCATCTTCAGCCTGCTCTTCCTGCTGATCAAGGAGACGCGGCACTACGGCACCGTGCAGGTGACGGTGACCAGCGGCGGCCACCAGTACGTGGCCCGCATCCCGGTCGTCGACCAGGGGCAGGTGCAGCAGATCAACAACCAGGTCAACTACGCCCGGTCGCTGTCGACGGTCTGACCCGGATCGACACGCCTCCGCATCCCTCACCAACGGCGGCCCGCCACGCCCGACGGGCCCTCCACCCCGACGACGTCGCGGCCCGAGGCAGCTCACCCGACGACCCTCCACCCGACGACATCCCGGCCCGAGACAGGTCGACGGCCTTCCACCCGGCGACGGCCCGGCCCGCTCCGCCGGCGGCCCTCATCTCGACGACGACCCTTCCGGGACGGTTCAGCCGGCGGGCCGCCCGGCGTGCAGTGCCCAGACCGTGTCGATGGTGTCGGCCTCGGCGGCCGACTTGTCGTCGCGGTAGCGCAGCACCCGGGCGAACCGGAGGGCGACCCCGCCCGGGTAGCGGGTGCTGGTGAGCACCCCGTCGAAGGCGATCTCGACCACCTGCTCGGGACGGACCCGCACCACCCAGTCACCGCGCTCCACGGCCAGCCCGAGGAAGCGTTCGGTCTGCCAGCGCAGCAGCTCGTCGGTGAGCCCCTTGAAGGTCTTGCCGAGCATGACGAACTCGCCGGTGCGCGGGTCCCGGGCACCGAGATGGAGGTTGGACAGCCAGCCCTCCCGCCGGCCGCTGCCCCACTCCACCGCCAGCACGACCAGGTCGAGGGTGTGCCGGGGCTTGACCTTGACCCAGGCCGTGCCCCGTCGACCGGCGTCGTAGGGGGCGTCCGGAGACTTGACCACCACCCCTTCCTGGCCGGCGTCGAGCGCGGCGGCGAACGCCGCGCCGGCCTGCTCGGGGTCGTCGACCTCCACCCGACCGACCAGCATCGACCCGTCGACCACGTCGGCGAGCCGGGCCCACCGCTGCCGGCCGGGCAGATCGATCAGGTCGTCGCCGTCGAGATGCAGCAGATCGAAGAAGTACGGCGTGAGCGCCGTCGCGTCGGCCGCCGCAGCGGCATCCGCCGCCGCAGTCGCACCGGTCGCCGCGTCCGCTCCGGTCCCGGCGGTCGCCGCCGTCACGCCGGTGGCGGTGGTGGCTCGTCGGGCGGCCCGGCTGGAGGTCTGGGGAAACGGCAACGGTCGGCCGGCGGTGTCCAACCCGATCGCCTCACCGTCGAGCACCAACTCCCGGGCCGGCAACGCGCGCACGGCGGCGACCACCTCGGGCACCCGGGCGGTGATCTCGTCGAGGCTGCGGGTGAAGACCGCGATGTCGTCGCCGGAGCGGTGCACCTGGATGCGGATGCCGTCGAGTTTGACGTCGACCACCGCCGGAACCCCGGTGGCCTGGAGCGCGGCGTCGACCGAGGGCGCGCTCTGGGCCAGCATCGGCGCGAGCGGACGGCCCACCTGCAGCCCGAACCCGGCCAGCGCGGCGGCCCCGCCGGTGCGGGCGGCCACTGCGACGGCCCGCAGATCACCGGCGAGCAGCAGGGCCCGGCGCACCGCCGTCACCGGCACCTCGGCGGCTCGGGCGATGGCGTCGGCGAGCAGGCCGGCCTGGGCACCCTGGCGCAGCTCGCCTCGGAACAGGTCGACCAGCAACCGTTGCTCGTCGGTGGTGGCGACACCGAAGAGGGCGGCGAGCAGTTGCCGACGTCGGGCCTGGGAACCCGGGCCGTGCACGGCGGCGATCTCGTCGATCGCCGCGTCGACGGCGGTCACGGTGAGGGTCGGCTCGGTGGCCGGTGGCGGCAGCTCACGCAGGCTGGCCCAGCCCACCCCGGTCTGCCGCTGGCGCAGCTCACCGGCGAGGTAGCCGGAGCCGACCGCCACCTCGGCCGGGTCGAACGCCCGGAGCGCGCCGGCCAGCAACTCCACCTTGGCGCGTCGGCCGGAGGTGGCCGAGACGGCCGCGGAGGTGGCTGCCAGGTCGAGGAACCGCACGCACCTCATCCTGCCAGCCACCCCCGACACCACCCGGGTATTGCCGTACCCGGGCCGTCTATCTCTGTGCGGGCGCGGTCGGCCCGCACCCGTCAGCCGTCCGGGAGGCGAAGCCACCCGACCGTCCCTGTCCGGGCACGGCCGACCCGGCCGACCCGGTCGGGCCGCCCTCCGGCCGCGCCGGAGGCGCGACGCCCCGCGTCCCGGGTCAGGCCGGGACGGGCTCCTCGACTCGCAGGCCACGGGCGCGGACCCCGTCGGCGACCCGGGACAGCACGCCGTCCAGGGCGACCAGCACGGCCGAGAGCTCGCCGAGCTGTTCCTTGAGCGTGTCCTCGGGCCACGCGGAGACGTCGACGTCTCCCAGAGCGCTCACGGCGGCTTCCAGCCGCGTCATCACGTCGTTCGTACGCATGTTCGAAAGGCTATACCAGGGCACCGTCCGACACGCCGCAAACTCCGACATCGACCCCGAAGTTATGGTTCCGCGACCTAACCGGCCTGCCGCCCCTGCTCGGCCACCCTGGCCAGCAGCAACGCCTCGGCCAGGCAGACCCGGGCGAACTCGCCGAGATGCAGGCTCTCGTTCGGGCCGTGCGCCCGGGCGTGCGGGTCCTCCACCCCGGTGACCAGGATCGCCGCCTGCGGGAACATCTCCTGGAAGGTCGCGATGAACGGGATCGACCCGCCGACGCCGATGTCCACCGGCTCGGTGCCGTCCCAGGCGGCCCGGAACGCGGCGCGGGCGGCGTCGAACATCGGCCCCGACGCGTCGATCACACACGGGTCGCCGTCGTGCTCCAGGGTCACCGCCACCCGGGCGCCCCACGGCGCGTGCTTCTCCAGATGGGTACGGACCGCGTCGTACGCCCGCTTCGGGTCGTCACCCGGCGCCAGTCGTACGCTCAGCTTGGCCTTCGCGGCCGGGACCAGCGCGTTCGGCGCCTCGCCGGTGGCCGGGGCGTCGATGCCGAGCACCGCCACCGCCGGCCTGGTCCAGAGCCGGTCGGTGATCCGGCCGCTACCGATCAGCGACACCCCCTCGACCAGCCCGGCCTCGGCCCGGAACCGGTCCTCCGGGTAGTCGACGGCGGCACCGGTCCGGCCGGTCAGCCCCGCGACGGCCACGTCGCCGGCGTCGTCGTGCAGGGTCGCCAGCAGGCGGACCAGCGCGGTCAGCGCGTCCGGCACGGCACCGCCGAACATGCCGCTGTGCACCGCGTGGTCCAGGGTGCGCAGCTCGACGAACAGGTTGACGACACCGCGCAGCGAGGTGGTCAGGGCCGGTACGCCCACGTCCCAGTTGGTGGAGTCGGCGATCACGATGACGTCGGAGGCGATCTCCTCCCGGTGCTCGGTGAGGAGCCGCTCCAGCGAGTCGGAGCCGTACTCCTCCTCGCCCTCGATGAACAGCACCACGCCGACCGGAAGCTGGTCGCCGAAGGCGCGCAGGGCGGCGACGTGCGCCATGATCCCGGCCTTGTCGTCGGCGGCGCCGCGCCCGTAGAGGCGACCGTCCCGCTCGACCGGCTCGAACGGCGCGGACTCCCACAGCGACAGGTCACCGACGGGCTGGACGTCGTGGTGGGCGTACAGCAGCACGGTGGGTGCGCCGGGCGGGGCGGCCCTCGTTCCGATCACGGCGGGCTGACCGCCCGACCGCACGATGCGGACGTCCAGGCCGCAGCCCCGCAGCAACTCGGCGACCGCCTCGGCGGAACGCTCGACGTGCGAGTGGTCGAAGCCCTCGAACGCGATGCCGGGGATGCGGACGAGGCGTTCCAGGTCGGCACGGACACCGGGCAGTTCCCGCGCGACGGCGGCCCGTACCTCGGACTCGGACATGATCGGTGAGGTCATGACCGGCATCGTATGCCGGCCTTACCGGGGGGCACCCGGACCCGGCCGGCGCACGTAGTAGTGCTCCCGGTCGTGCGGCAGCGTCGGCGCACCGTCGACCACCAGGTCGACGGCGGCGGCGGTCCGGTCGGCCGCGAAGTGGGCCTCCTCCCCGGCGTGCCAGCGCCGCAGCTCCGGCAGCACCTGCGGCCCGTCCCGCTCCAACGCGCGACGCAGCCGCAGCCCGGCCGGCGCGGTGACCTGCACCGACAGGGTCAGCTCCGGCCGGATCGCCGCCCGCGCCGCGCTCATCCCCTCCAGCAGCAGCACCGGCGCGACCGGCACCGGCACCTCGCGGGGCAGGAACGCCCGCCGCACCCAGCTGTACCGCTGGTGGGACCCTGCCCGGCCGGCCCGCAGCGGGGCGAGCACCTGCTCCTCCAGCCGGTCCCAGAAGGTGAGCTGGTCGTCCCAGCCGTCGAGCAGGTCGTCGGTGTGCACCACCGGTGGTCGCCCGCCGTCGGGCAGGCCGGCCAGGGCGTCCGCGAGACGCGCGGTGAAGACGCTCTTGCCCGCGCCGCTCGGCCCGTCGACGGCCACCAGTCGGGTACGCCCCAACCGGGCCGGCCGGCCGAGCACCCGCCGGGCCAGCGTCGCGTACGCCTCGACCAGGGCCACCGTCACCCCGGTGACGCTAGTGGGTGTCCCCCGTCAGCCTGGTTCCGCCGTGGGGAGTGCTGTTCGTCGGGCGGGGGTCCGGGGGGCGGGGCATGATCTGGACGTGCTCAATGACGTGATGAGTCCGGGCGTGGACGCCCTGCTGGAACAGGCCCGCGCCGGGCTGCGGCGGTTGAGTCCTCAGCAGACGGTCGAGGCGGTACGGGCGGGTGCGCTGCTGGTCGACACGCGGACCGAGGGTCAACGCCGCGAGCAGGGGGAGCTGCCCGGGGCGATCGTCATCGACCGGACGGTGCTGGAGTGGCGGCTGGACCCGGCCAGCGACTGGCGCATCCCCGAGTCGACCCGCTACGACCGGGAGATCGTGGTGGTGTGCCGGCACGGCTACAGCTCCAGCCTGGCGGCGGCCAGCCTGCAGGCGTTGGGCCTGCGCAACGCCACCGACCTGATCGGCGGCGTGCAGGCGTGGCGGGAGGCCGGGCTGCCCCTGTCCGACCGGCCCGCCGACGTCCGACTCTGACGGCCAGCCGGTGGCCGCGGCCCCGGGCAGCGCTGGGTGAGCCGGTGGCGGTGGTGCCGCTGACCGGGTCACCGAGGTTGGTCGACGGCCCCGGACGGACGCACCGGCGCTGACGGTCAGCCGGTGGGCGGGGCGCCGGGTGGGATGAACGGGAGGCCGGCGGGGGCGCCGGTCTCGACGAGCCGCCACAGCGCGGCCGTGTCCAGGTGCTCCTCGACCAGGTCGCCGAGCAGGTCGAGGGAGCGTTCGCGGGCGGCGGCGAAGCGGGTGTCCGGTGCGACGGTGAAGCCGTGCCGGCCGGCCGACCGGGCCACCTCGGTGAGGAACCGGCGGCGGAACCCGTCGGACTCGAACGCACCGTGCCAGTGGGTGCCGTGCAGCGCGCCGAGCCGAGCGCCTTCGGGGCGACCGTCGGCGTGGTGCAGCAACGGTGGCAGCTCCGGATCGGCGGCGGAGACGTACCCGTGGTGGATCTCGTAGCCGCGCACCGGGACGTCGGCGGCGGTGCCGACGGCGGGGCGGACGGTCTTGCCCGGAGCGAAGGTGATCTCGATGGGCAGCAGGCCCAGGCCGGGGACGCTGCCCCGTCGGCTCTCCACCGGGTCGTGGATGGCCGTGGCCAGCATCTGGAAGCCGCCGCAGATGCCGAGCAGCGGCCGGCCGGCGGCGGCGTGGGCGGTGACCGCCTCGGCGAGCCCGGTCTCCCGCAGCCACGCCAGGTCGGCGACGGTGGACTTGGAGCCGGGCAGGACGACCAGGTCGGCGGCGGCAAGCTCGGCGGGTTCGACGGTGAGCCGGACCCGGACCCCCGGTTCGGTGGCGAGGGCCTCCACGTCGGTGGCGTTGCTGATCCGGGGCAGCCGGACCACCGCGACGTCGAGCCATTCGGTGCCGTACGGGGCGGCGGGCCGGCCGAGCACCCGCCCGTAGGCGAGCGAGTCCTCGGCGTCGAGCCAGAGGTCGAGTTGCCAGGGCAGCACCCCGTAGGTGGGACGGCCGGTCACCCGGTGCAGCATGTCCAGCCCCGGGCGGAGCAGACCGAGATCGCCCCGGAACTTGTTGATCACGAAGCCGGCGATCAGCGCCTGGTCGGCGGGGTCGAGCAGGGCGACCGTGCCGAACATGGCGGCGAACACGCCACCCCGGTCGATGTCGCCGACCACGATGGTGGGCAGACCGGCGTGCCGGGCGAGCCCCATGTTGACGTAGTCCCCGGCCCGCAGGTTGATCTCGGCAGGGCTGCCGGCCCCCTCACAGATCACCACGTCGTACGCCTCCCGCAACTCGGCCAGGGCCGCGTACGCCGTCTCGGCCAGTGTGGGCCGCAGGGTGCGGAAGTTGCCGGCGGTGACGGTGTCGACGGCTTCGCCGAGCAGCACCACCTGACTGGCCAGATCGCTGCCCGGCTTGAGCAGCACCGGGTTGAACCGCAGGTCGGGGGCGATCCCGCAGGCGGCGGCCTGCATCGCCTGGGCCCGGCCGATCTCGCCGCCGCGCCCGTCCGGGCCGACCACCACGGCGGAGTTGTTGGACATGTTCTGGGCCTTGAACGGCGCGACGGCGACCCCGCGCCGGTGCAACCACCGGCAGATGCCGGCGGTCAGCACGCTCTTGCCCGCGTCGGACGTGGTGCCCGCGACGAGCAGTCCTCCGCTCACCGACCGCTCCCCCGGCCGAGGGAGCCGAGGCGGGCGGCGAACTGTCGGGACGGGTGCCGCAGCAACGCGCGACCGGTGGCGGCGACCAGCCGGCCGCCGGTCAGCGGCCAGACGGCGGCGAGGGTGAGGGCGGCCAGGCCGACCGTCCCGGAGAGCCGGGCGGCCCGCTTCAGGTGCCTGGCCTCGGGGCGGGGGCCGTCGCCCAGGAAGGGCCGCACCTCGCAGCGCCCGAAGTAGACGTTCCGGCCGCCGAGCCGGACGCCCAGCGCGCCGGCCATGGCCGCCTCGCACTGCCCGGCGTTGGGGCTGGGATGGTCGTGGCGGTCCCGTCGCCAGACCTGCCGGGCCCGCTCCCGGTCGCCGTGCACGGTGGGTGCGGCGGCGACGGTGAGCAGCCCGGTCAGTCGGGCCGGCACCAGGTTGAGCAGATCGTCGAGCCGGGCGGCCGGGGTGCCGAACCGGGCGTAGCGGGGTGAGCGGTGCCCGACCATCGCGTCGAGGGTGTTCGCCGCCCGGTAGCCGAGCAGGCCGGGCAGACCGGCGAGGGCGCCCCAGACCAGCGGGGCGACCACGGCGTCGGAGGTGTTCTCGGCGACCGACTCGACGGTGGCGCGGGCCAGTTCACCCTCGTCGAGCCCGGACGGGTCACGACCGCAGAGATGCCCGAGCCGGTGCCGGGCCGCCGGCAGGTCACCGGCGCGCAGGGCGGTGCCCATCACCTTCGCCTCGTGGCGCAGGGTCCGGCCGCCGAGCACGGTCCAGGTGCCGGCGGCCACGACCAGGACCCGGGCCGCCGGGTGTCGCCGGGTGACCCGGCTGACGGCCACCCCGAGCAGCACCGGCGCACCCACGGCCACGGCGGTGAAGACCGCTCCGGCCCGACGATCGGCGCGGTAGACCCGGCGTTCCAGGGCACCGGCGGCCCGACCGAAGCCGGCCACCGGATGCCAGCGCCGGGGATCGCCGAGCAGGCTGTCCAGCGCATACCCGGCCACCATGCCGACCGCGTCCGCCGCCGCTGTGCGCCGCCCCACCCGCACCACCTCCGGCCGGCCAGCCTAGTCGTACGCGGGGTGACCACGTCGCCGTCGCCACCCCGCCCCCGTCCGTACGCACCGCGGCCCGCGCCCCTTCCCCGGCGCGGGCCGGGGTCTCAGGCCGGGACCGGCACCCGGCCCCGGCCACGTCGGCCCCGGCCCGCCGGGCCGAGAGCCACCTCGCCCGGCGTCGCGGCGACCGCACCACCCGACCGACCGCCACCACCGGACCGACCCGCACCACCGGACCGGCCCTCATCGCCGGGCTCACCTGCGCCGCCCGGCTCACCTGCGCCACCGGGCTCATCCTCGCCGCCAGGCCGGTCCTGGTCGCCGGGCTCGGTCCCATCGCCGGACCGGGCCGTCGGCTCGTCACCGGTGTCGGGCCCGTCGTCGGGCAGCGGGGTCAGGTCGTCGTCGGGGTCGTCGTCGAACGGGTCGGCCGGCGGGGCGTACCCACCGCCGGAGAGGTCGTGGCCGGGGCGGGGGAAGCCGAAGCCGGACAACTCGAAGTCGTCGTCGAGCGGGCGGTCGTCCGGCCCGGCGGGGGCCTGCCCGACCGGCACCGGTTCGGTCGGCTCGCCCTGCACCCGCTGGGCGGCCTCGTCGTCCTCCACCGCGCTGGTCGCCATGCTCGGCCGGTTGCGCAGGAAGCGGGACCGGCCCCGGGACAGGTCGTGGCCGACCGCGACCGCCTCCAACTCGTAGAGGACCCGGTGGTTGCCGGCGTCGTCGGTCCAGTCGCGGGTGTAGAGCCGCCCGGCGACCACCACCGGATCGCCGACCATGACCGAGGCGGCCACCCCCTCGGCCAGCTTGCGCCAGCAGTTGACCCGGACACGGAGGCTGTTGCCGTCCACCCACCGGCCGCTGTCCCGGTTGAGGCGGCGGGCGGTGGAGGCCACCTTGAAGTTGGCGACCAGGGTGTTGCTCTGCGCGGTACGGCGCCACTCCGGCGCGGTGAGCACGTTGCCCACGATCGTGACGTAGGTGTCGAACATGGTCCCCTCCCAGGGGTCCTGCGGATGTGACAGCGAGTCGACTCGGGACCGAGCCTGGCCGGCCCGGACGACCGGCGCGACTGCATGACCTCGTCCTGTGGACAACCGGAGCGCCTGTGGACAACAACCTGATCAAGGTCCCGGTGTGCTAGGCCGACCGGCCCTGGAGGAGGCCCCACCGGCCGGGCCAGGATGAAACCAGACCCGGATCGGGGCCGCCGCCGGGTCGAAGGGGCGACCGGAACCGGGAGGGAGGAGCCGGCATCGAACGACAGCGACACCGAGAAGACGGCGTTACCCGGAGTGAGGTCGCCCCCGACTGGGTAATGAGTTGATCAACCAGGCACCACCAGGCACGACGTCAGACGAGAAAGGCAGTGCTGATGATTCGGACCCCGCTGCGTACCACCGGTTCCGTCCGCACCGAGCGGGAGGTGCGGCGATGAGCGCGGTGGCGAACCCGGCAACCGTGGCCGAGTGCCTGCGGATGGGCGCGGGCTTCTCCCAGGGCGACCGGAACTGGATCGTCGAGCAGTTCGGCACCCTGGACGCCCGGCTGGCCGCCTTCCACGCCGACGCCACCGAGCTGGAGGTGTCGGTCAAGGACCGGGAGGCGCGTGGGCAGAAGGTCACCCTGGAGTGCTGGATCGCCGGCCGCCAGAAGATCGTCACCACGTCGAGCGAGGAGGACCTGCGGGCCGCCCTCAACGACGCCCGCGACGACCTGCGCCGCAAGCTCAACGACGCCAAGACCCGGCAGGAGCCCCGGCACAACAAGCACATCCGGGAGATGGCCCAGCCCGTCCCCGCGCCGCTGCCGGACCTCGACTCCGACAACGACGCCGACCGGGTGGACGCCGAGACCGCCTGACCTGCCGACCATCGGTTTCGCCCCGTCCGCGCGCCACGCCGGGCGGGGCGACCCGTCTCCCATCCGGGCGACGGGGGTGCCGGTCATCCCGACTGAGGGGCTACCGTCGGGTAGCCGGCGGGCGTAGCGTCGCGGCTGTGGAACAGGACGTGCTGGGGCCCCCGTACGAGCGGCAGACCATCGACCTCGGGACCGACGACGAGGGGCCGGTGGTGGCAACGCTGGTCCGGCGGCGTGCCGAGCGCCCGACCGGCCGGGCGGTGCTCTATGTGCACGGCTTCGTCGACTACTTCTTCCAGACCCACCTGGCCGACTTCTACGCCGAGCGTGGCTGGGACTTCTACGCCCTCGACCTGCGCAAGTACGGCCGCAGCCTGCTGCCCCACCAGACTCCGAACTTCTGCCGCGACCTGAGCGACTACTTCCCCGAGCTGGACGCCGCCACCAAGATCATCCGCGACGAGGACGGGCACGACACCCTGCTCGCCATGGGCCACTCCACCGGCGGCCTGATCATCTCGCTCTGGGCACACGCCCGCCGCGACGCCGGTGGAGTCGACGGGCTCGTCCTGAACAGCCCCTTCTTCGACATCAACGCCCCCTGGCTGATCCGTCGACCCCTCGCGGCGGCCGTCTCCCGACTGGGCCGCCGCGCGCCGCACCGCATCCTCCCCTTCGGCCTGGGCACCGTGTACGGCGAGAGCCTGCACGCCGACCATCGCGGCGAGTGGACGTACGACCTGGCGTGGAAGCCGCTCGCCGGGTTCCCCGTGCGGGCCGGCTGGCTGGCCGCGATCCGCACCGCCCAACGGCAGCTCCGCGCCGGGCTGGACATCCCCGTGCCGGTGCTGCTGGCCTGCTCGACCCGGAGTTTCCGGGGCACCCGGTGGCACGACTCGGCAGCCCTGGCCGACGCGGTGCTGGACGTGGAGCACATGGTCCGCTGGGCGCCCCGGCTCGGCCGGCACGTCACCGTGGCCCGCTTCGACGGCGGCAAGCACGACCTGGTCCTCTCCGGCCCGGCCGTACGCGAGCAGGTCTTCACCGAGGTCGGCCGGTGGGCCGAAGCCTTCCTCGGCGCCGGCCCGACCCGCCTCGCCGCCGCCGAACCGACCGAAGTCCAGGCGCCTGTCACAGGCACCCCGACCGACTCGGAATCCCCGACCCCCACCGCTCTCCCGACCACCTGACCAGTCACACCGGCCGCCGAGGGCCGAGCGCCGGGGGCCGAGCGCCGGGGTCACCACGTCGAGGCCCGCCGCCCCGAGCCTTCGCGGCAACGATCACCCGCCCACGCCACGTGATCGACCCTCCGGGGCCGATGTCGCGGTAACGCCAGCATGATCGACTCGCTTGGGCCGATGTGGCGGTAACAAGCAGAGCGGGATACCGCCACATCGGCCCAAGCGAGTCGATCAAGACGCCTCACTCAAAGGCGGAGGGCGGGCAGGGGGCCGGGGGACCAGCAGGCTGCGGATCAGGGGGCGGGTAGGACAGCGAGCGCGCGGTCGAGGGTGGCCACCGGGTGGCCGGGTCCGAGATCGTCGTCATGCCCGCCGGGCAGGACCACGCCGAGGCAGCGCAGGCTGATCTCCCCGACGTCGTCGGGTCGTACCCCGAAGACGGGAGCGCCGACGTAGCCGGCGGGGAGCGCGGCGTCGATCCGCAGCGAGTCGCCGTCGCGGACGGCACGCTCGACGGCGACCTCCAACGGGCGACCGCCGTCGACGTCGACGCCGAGGGCCAGCACGATCGCGGTGACCGGCCCGACGCCGAACCCGGCGAGGTCGTCCGCCCGGACGGCGATCGTGGCCGGCACCGGCTGCACCCGCCACCGCCAACCCTGCCCGGCGGCGAACCCGTGGAGTTCGCCGGTCGGCAGGGCGGCCACCCCGAGCCGCGCATCGCGTATCCACTGCGCCGGCAGGTCCGCCAGCGCCAGCGACTCACCGGCCACGCCGGCCGGCTCGGTGATGCTGGGCCGCAGGCCGAGCCGTTGCGCCTGTGCGGCGACCCCCTCGGCGGTCAGCAGGAATTCGCCGCCCGGGTGGCTGAGGAAGAAGGCGGTACCGGGGCCGCCCGCCGCGTGGACCGGCAGGATGGCCCGGCCCAGGAGCTGGCACAGCTCGGAGGCGACCTCGTTCTCGGCGTCCGGTTCCAACAGCACGGACCCGAGGGTACGGGCCGACGCGCCGACGGAAGCCAGGTGCCCGGATCGGGGGTGTCGTGCGACGCTGATCACGCGTGTCCGGACGCGACCCGTTCCCCCGTACGGCAGGGGGTCGGCGGTACCCTCTTGGCGCGACACGTACGCCGCGCGCCCGTAGCTCAGCGGATAGAGCAGGGGACTTCTAATCCCAAGGCCGCAGGTTCGAATCCTGCCGGGCGCACACTCCTACCGCAGGTCGGCAAGCCCGGCAGGCCCGACGTCGTCGATCATCTCGACGACACGACTGTCCGGGCTTCGTCGCGACGAGGCAGCCGTTCAGGACTCAGGCAGCGAACGCAGCAGTGCCGGCAGACCGCCGTGCACGAGGGGAAGGCCGTCCAATTCGTCGATCCCGACCCAGGCGATGTCGTCGTGCTCGTCGGGTGCGCAGTTGGTCGGCGAGCCGATCCAGTCGCCGACGTGCCAGACCCCCAGGTGAACGGCATCCTCACCACTGCCGGCACGCAGGTCGCCCAGCCGGGTGACGGACTCCGCCACGATGTGGACGCCGAGTTCCTCGTGCATCTCACGCGCGAGGGCCTGCGGTGCCGACTCCCCCGCTTCGACGTGCCCGCCGGGCAGATCCCAGCGGTCCGGGTATGCCCGGCGGGTCGGGCTGCGGTGCACCAGCAGGACCGCACCGTTGTCCACGAGGGCGCCCACGACGACGACATGCATGACGGGATTCGAGCACAGGGGTAGGACGATCCCGTTCCACCCGGCGGGGACGGCCGACCCGACCACCCCGGCACCGCTCCGGGCGGCGGCGGGGCGGCGGGGCGGACCGGGCCGGGCACGCCGAGGGAGCGGGCCACGGCCTCACGCTGGTCGGTTTTCCGGTGGTAACCAGCTCCCCCGCTACGGTCGGCGGCGGTGTCGGCAACCGGGCCGACATGGGGGAAGCGAGGTGTCGCTATGAGCAGGGTGGTGGTGTTCGGTGCGGGCGGCCGGGCTGGTCGGGCGGCGGTCGCCGAAGCGCGCCGACGGGGTCATCAGGTCACTGCGGTGGTCCGCGATCCAGGCGCGCACGGCAGCCTGCCGACGGATGGCGTACGCCTGGTGGTCGGTGATGCGACCGACCCGGACAGTGTCGCCAAGGTCGCCGCTGGACACGATGCCGCCGTCAGCGCCGTCTACGACGCCTCGGCGCGGCCCGACGCGTTCTATCCCGGCGTCGCCCGTGCCCTGCTCGACGGGCTGGCCGCCGCTGAGGTGGGCCGGTTGCTGGTGGTCGGCCTGGCGGCGGTGTTGACGACCGCGCAGGGGGTGGCGCTGATGGACTCGCCCGGCTATCCGCAGGAGTACCGGGGGTTCGCCCTCGCCCATGCCGCCGGCGTGCAGGTGCTGCGGGCCGCGCCCGCCGGGGTGGACTGGCTGGTCGTCAGCCCAGCCGGCGATTTCGACCACGGCGGCGGGCGCACCGGGCGGTACCGCGCGACGACCGCCGACCTGGCCAGTCGCATCTCGTACCCGGATCTCGCCGTCGCGCTGATCGACGAGATCGACGCCCCGGTGCACCACCGGACCCAGGTGGGCGTCGAGACCGCCTGACGTGGTGGAGGGTCAGGGATGGGGCGGCGGACCGCGGGTGAGCCGTCCGAGCCGCGCATGCGTATGGTGACGATACGGTCACTGCACGTTATTAGCGATAGGACAAGCATTCGCCCGGGAATTGGGAATGACCTTACTCACCATCGATGAAGATTGATGCACGTCACTCGAATCGGTTGTATGGAGTGCGCTGCCCACCGGCAGTGTCCACCACCATTCGAGGAGCGCCCTTGCCCCGGTCCCCGTTCCGGACCCGACGGCCCCGTACCCTCACCGCCGTCGTCGCCGCTGCCCTGGCCACCGCTCTCGCGGTGGTCTCCGCCCCAACCCCCGCCCTGGCCTGGGGGCCGGGCACCGAGCCGGCCCAGCCGTACGCGCAGCCGTCCATGCCCACCGTGCCCAAGCGCGGCTGCCAGTCCACAGTCGCCAACCCGGCCGCGCCGACCGGGGCGACCCCCGCCGTCCAGGTGATCTACGCGTGGCACGACGGCGTCGGCAACAACTACGAGGCCAACGTCGAGTACATCGCCAAGGTGGTGGACCGGATCGACTGGGCGCTCGACGAGTCGACCAACTACGACCAGCACTACAACTTCAGCTGCCGCACCGGGTACGACACCAGCACGTACGCCGGTTACGCCCGCTCCCTGATCGTCCCCGAGAAGATCGACGCCGGGGCGAATCCGAGCACCCCCGCCAGCACCGTCCGCAGCGACCTGGTCTCCGCCGGATACCAGGACAGCAACCGGATCTACCTGGTCTTCACCGACTTCGCGTCGAACTCTGACGCCTACCAGTGCCCGACCGGCGGCAACTCCAGCGGCGTGCACTGCTCGGCGGTCACCGAATCGTGGACCACCGGCGTCGCCGGGCACGAACTGTTGCACGTCCTCGGCGCGGGGCACGCCTGGATGGCCGAGACGGGCGCCTCCTACGTCCCCGACATCATGTACGGCTGGTGGGACAACTGGAACACCGATCCGGGGTTCCGCACCTACTACGACCCGAGTGAGCTGTCGGCCAGCTTCTACATCGACCCGAGCCCGTCCACCGCGAAGGTGAACGTGGCGAACCACCCGATGCTGACCGCGCCGGTCTGCTGCGACGTCGGCGCGAACAACGACCTGCTCACCGCCGAGCAGCGCACCGTCGAGGCCACCACCCCGGGCAGCAGCACGTCGACGTTCGCCTCGTCCGGCGGGTGGCACCAGGTGACGCCCGCCTGCGGCATCTCGGGGAACTCCTGCACCTACTTCGACGGCCGTCGGTCGGTCCAGTTCAACACCTACACCGGGCCGTCCAACACGTCGTCGATCTCGCTGACGAACCGGGCAACGGTCACCGCCGGCCGGACCTACAAGTTGTTCACCCGGTTGCGCAGCGGCACGGCGGTCAACACGCAACTCCAGCTCGCCTGGTACAACTCGGGCGGCACCCTGCTGTCGACCAGCACCGGCGCCACCGACACGCTCGCCAGCAACTGGTTGGAGTACCGGACGACCGCCACCGCCCCGGCGAACGCCGCCAGCGTGCGGCTCACGGTGAACGTGCCGGCGCAGTCCACCACCGGCAACCAGGCCATCAACCTGGACAGCCTCCAGCTCAACGACTGCACCGCGAACACCAGCGGCACCTGCCGCTACGACACCTGAGGCACCGGCGTGGTGCGGGCGACACCCGCCCGCACCACGCCCGGCCTCCTGTGCGGCCCGCGTTCCCCCGCCACCAGCGGTACGGACGCGGGCCGCACTTCATCGCGCCGGTGGGCGGAGGCCGGCGAGGACGAGGGTGACCACGCCGTCCGCGTCGGGTCGGTAGGCGGGGTGGCCGTACGCCGCGCAGATGCCCTGGAGGGCCATCATGATCGCGCCGACCCCCACGTCATCGCGGACGGTTCCGGCCCGGACGGCGGCGGCCAGCAGGTCGGCGACGGCCCGGCCCAGGGCCTCGGCACCCTCGGCCAGCACTCCCGAGTGGGTGGCCATCAGCGTGGAGAGGGTACGGGCGAGGCCCTCGTGGGCGTGCAGGTGCGCCACGAAACCCCGCAGGAAGGACGCCAACGCCTCGTCGGCGGGGAGGGTGGCCTGCAACTCCCGGGCCCGGTCGCACAGCGCGCCGAGTTCCTCCCGGTAGACCGCCTCGGCCAGGGCTTCCCGGGTGGGGAAGTGCCGGTAGAGCGTGCCGGTGCCGACCCCGGCCAGCGTGGCGAAGTCGTCGAAGCGCAGGTCGAAGCAGCCCTCGGCGAAGAGTGCGCGGGCCCTGGCGATCAGGGCGTCGCGGTTGCGGCGGGCGTCGGCGCGCAGCGGCTTGGCGTCCGCGCGCAGCGGCTTGGCGTCGGTCATGCGGGACCTCGTGTTGACAAGTGGAGACTGTCTCCATATTTTGAAAGTGGAGATGGTCTCCAATTATATCCCCGAGGTGCGCGTGAAGATCCTGATGTTCGGCCGGGGCGTGATCAGCGCGACCTACGGATGGGCCCTGGAACGGGCCGGGCACCACGTCGAGTTCTACGTCCGGCCGGGGCGGGCGGCGGCGTACGGGGAGGCGATCGACCTCGAACTGCGCGACGCGCGGCGGCGGCCGTGGGGCAAGCGGGTCGCCGAGAAGTGGCCGGTGCGCTACCGCGAATCGTTGGAGCCGGACCACGACTTCGACCTGATCGTGCTGAGCGTGCAGCACTACGGCTTCGCCGAGGCGGCGGCCTTCCTCGGGCCCCGGGTGGGCGGGGCCACGGTGCTCGTCTTCAACAACCTGTGGACAGAGCCGCTGGCCGCGACAGCGCACCTTCCCGCCGACCAGGTGGCCTGGGGCTTTCCCGGGGCCGGCGGCGGTTTCGGCGACGACGGCGTACTGCGTGCGGCGCTGCTGCCCGTGGTCTTCCTCGGCACTCTCGACCGTCCGCCGACCGCACGCGAGCAGGCCGTGCGCCAGGTGTTCCGGGGAGCAGGGTTCAGGGTCCGGGAGAATTCCGACTTCCGTGGCTGGCTGTCGGTCCACTTCGTCCAGAACGCCGGCCTGCACACGCAGAGCCTGCGGCGGGGCTCACTGTCCGGTCTGACCACCGGGGACATCCGCGAGGCGATCCTCGCCACCCGCGAGCTGCTGCCGCTCGTCGAGGCCCGGGGCGTCGATCTGCGGCGGCACCGCGGCGAGTTGCTGCCCTTCACCGCGCCTCTCTGGCTGGCGGCACCGGCCATGTCCTGGCTGATGGGGCATTTCCCGCCGATGCGCACGGTGACGCAGGCGCACGCCAACCCCGAGGAGCTGCGCGCGGTCTGCCGCGACACCCTGGCGGAGGCGCGCCGGCTGGGCGTGCCGGTGCCCCGGCTGGAGGCGGCCGAACCCTACTTCGCCGCCGCGACGACACCCTGACGTCCCGTCACCCACCACCGGCCGCACCGCGCCCGCCGGCCGCCCGACGCCCGACGCCCGACGCCCAGGGTCCGCCCGGCGCGGCACCGGCGGCACCCCGACCGGAGAAGGCCCCCGGCGTACCTGGCGGGCCACCCCGACCCGGCTCGGCGCGCGCGGCACCGGCGCAGGCGACGACACCGCCAACCCCGCCGGCTGTACGAAGATCGACCGCCGGGCCACCGCGTCCCCCTTGGCGTCCAGTTGGTAGACGTCGAGCCAGCACCACCCGTCGTAGGTGATCCAGTCGAGCACCCGGATGACCCGGCACGTGATCGGCCTGACGAACTGCACGCTGGCCGCCCGGCCGACCACCACCAGGTCACCCGCCTTCGGCAGCGGCGTCCTCACCGCCACCCCCAGACGTGCCGGAACCTGCGCCACTGCCTGATCCGGCCCCGGGCGGCCTCCACCAGCGGGCAGAACCCGGTCTCGGCGCACTTCCCGCAGCGCCCGCGCCGGTGCTGGTCCAGGCACTCCCACGCCAACAGGACCAGCAGCGGCAGCTCGCGGTGGGCCGTCACGACGCCGCCGGAGGCCAGTGGCCAGGGGCGAGGAGGGTACGGCGGCCGGCGCGGCAGGGCAGTTCCGCGCCGCAGCGGCACACCCTGCGCCAGCGGGTCCAGCTCCAGGTCGGCCGGTGCCGTCGGGCCAGGGTCAGGGCGGCGGCAAGCAGGTAGTCCTCGTACGTCACACGCATCGGGTGTCCTTTCCGGAAATAGCGCCGCCCCGCCCACGCGCTATTCGCAGTGAGCGGGACAGCGGGCTATTGTCGACGCCATTTCTGACGCCCCAGATCCCCCTCCGGTGATGCACAGATTGCGACACGGCCAGTACCTTGCGCAACGCTCCGGCCTCGTTCTACCCTCGTGTCGATTTGACCCACGAGGAATGGAGGAAGGAAATGCTCGGGGAGAAACAATCCTGTTGCAGGAGGGGTGCGGTGATGTTGCATGACGGATGAAACAAGCGGGTCCACCGTCCCCCGACGGCAGCTCGGCAGGCTGCTCACCCAGCTCCGTGAGGACGCCTCGGTCTCGCTGGACTCCGCCGCCGAGGGGCTGGACTGCTCACGGCAGAAGGTGTGGCGCATCGAGAAGGGCCTGGTGCCGGTCCGGGTGGTGGACGCCCGCGCCATGTGCGAGATGTACCGGGTGCCGGAAGAGATGACGTCGATCGTCGCCGGCCTCGCCAAGGAGACCCGCGCCAAAGGATGGTGGCATTCCTACGGCGACGTCGTCCCCTCCTGGTTCTCGCTCTACGTCGGCCTCGAATCGTCCGCCGTCCTCATGCGCAGATATGACGCGGAACTGATCCCCGGCCTGCTCCAAACCCGCGAGTACGCGGCAGAACTGTTCCGCCGCAAGAATCCCACCATGAGCGGGGCAGAGCGGGAGAAGCTCGTCGAGGTGCGGATGCAGCGCCAACACGTCCTGGTGCGCCGGCTGCCCAGCGCGCCCACCCTCAAGGTGGTGCTGAGCGAGGCGGTGCTGCGGCGCACCATCCCCGACCGGCAGGCGATGGCCGGGCAGCTGCGGCACCTGCTCGACATGACCGCGCTGCCCAACGTGAGCCTGCGCGTCCTGCCGTTCACCGCCGGCCCGCCGCTGGCCAGCGAGACGGGCACCTTCGTGATGCTGGGCTTCCCCCAGGCGTTCGGGCGGGCGTCGACCGAGCCGACTACCGTCTATCTGGAGAACATCACCGGCGCGCTCTATCTGGACAAGCCGGCCGAGGTCGCCGCCTACGACCGCGTCTGGGCCGACCTGGAGACGCTCGCGCCGGACGAGGCAGCATCAGAGAAGCTGATCAACGCGATCATCGAGGAGCGAGCATGACTGACCTGGCCGGGGCCGTCTGGCGCAAGAGCACCCGCAGCGGCGGGAGCGGGGGCGACTGCGTCGAGGTGGCCGACAACCTGCCCGGCCTGATCGGCGTACGCGACAGCAAGGACCAGTCCGGTCCGGCGCTGCGTTTCCACCCGACCACCTGGGCCACCTTCGTCCGCGCGGTACGCAGCGGGCTGCGCTGACCGTCATCGGGGCCGCCCACCACCGGGAGGGCGGCCCCGACGCCGCAGCGCCACCCTCCCGGTCACCCGGCGAACGCCCTTGGCGCGCTCCCGACCAGGAGTCGAACGCCCTGGGCGCGCTGCGCGACCACGGCGTCCTGTGGTGCGGCGGTCCACACACCGGAAGCAGACGCCCGGAAAACGTCGGGGCGGGCCGCTACCGTGCGGCGTATGAGTGAGACGGAGACCGCGAACCGGCTGCCCACGGCCGAGGAGGAGGCCCGGTTCTGGGGCCTGCTGGAGGCCGCCTGGGAGCGGCTCGGCCCCGAGCCGGCCGCGCTGCGCCGGGCGCTGCTCACCCGTGACCGGGCCGCCGACGACGACAGCGTCTATGCGATCGACGGCTGGCTGGACCCCTTCCTCGACCAGTTGGGCCAGCTCTGCGCCGACCTGTCCGGCCCCGAGCTGACCGACCTGGACCGGGTGGCCGAGCGCAAGCTCTACGACATCGACCGGGCCGACGTGCACGCGGTGATCGACGGTTCCGACGACGGCTTCCTCTATGGCCGGGGCCACGTGGTGGCGCTGGGGCGGGAGTTCTACGAGGCGGTCCGGGCCGACCCGACCTGGGCGTTGCCCGACGGCTACCTCCAGGGCATGGGCTACTTCTTCGACCGCCTGCACCAGCAGCGCTTCGGCGAGTCGCCCCGGACCGACTCCGGCATCTCCCGGGAGTCGTGCATGAACCCGACCGGCTGGGCCCACCAGTGAGCCGCCCGCCGGCCCCGCGTCCGGGCAGCGGGCCGCCGACGGGCCAGCGACCGGGGGTCCGCTCCCTGCCGCTCCTTCTGCGCTGCAGGCGGCCGACCGGGGTGCCGCCGTGCTGAGCGAGTGCGACGTGGCGCTGCCGGACGGCGGCACCCTGCACGTCTACGACACCGGCGACGACGGCACCGGCCGGCTGCCGGTCGTCTGGCACCACGGCACCCCCAACATCGGCGCCCCACCGGCCCCGCTGTTCGCCGCAGCCGACCGGCTCGGCCTGCGCTGGGTGTCGTACGACCGGCCCGGTTACGGCGGCTCCACCCCCCGCCCCGGGCGGGACGTGGCCTCGGCGGCCGGCGACGTCGCCCGGGTCGCCGACGCGCTGGGCCTGGGCCGGTACGCCACGATGGGCCACTCCGGTGGCGCACCGCACGCGCTGGCCAGCGGCGCGTTGCTGCCCGACCGGGTCGTCGCCGTGGTGGCCGTCGCCGGCCTGGCCCCCTACGACGCGGCCGGGCTGGACTGGTTCGCCGGGATGACGGCGTCCGGGAAGGCATCGCTGCGGGCCGCCGCGCAGGGCCGGGCGGCCAAGGAACGGCACGAGGCGTCCGACGCCGACTACGACCCGGAGTTCACCCCGGCCGACCTCGCCGCCCTGGCCGGGCCGTGGGCCTGGCTCCACGACGTGGTCGGCCCGGCGGTGCGCGGTGGCCCGGGTGGGTTGATCGACGACGACCTCGCGTACGTCACCCCGTGGGGCTTCGCCCCGGCCCGAGTGTCGGCCCCGGTGCTGCTGCTGCACGGGGAGCGGGACCGGGTGGTGCCCGCCGACCACAGCCGCTGGCTGGCCGACGTCTGCCCGGCGGCCGAGCTGCGGATCACCGCCGACGACGGGCACCTCTCGGTGCTCGGCGGCGCACCGGCCGCCCTGGAGTGGCTTTCCCGCTGACCAGCCCCGGGCGGACCCGACGCGGGCGGGCACGCGGCGGACCCGACGCGGCACGCGCTCCGGGTGCCGGGCCGGCACGCGAAACGCAACGCGACACGGCGCGCACCAAAGGTGAATAGTTAACAGCTCGTGTTATTCTCCGGCGTCGATGCACCGCCGAGCAGACCCGGACAGGTCACCGCCCGAAGGACGCCCGCCCCCTGATGTCGGCCCTCCCCGCTCCGACCTCGTCACCGTCGTTGCTGGATCGGCCGGCCGGTGGCGCGTTCCAACTCATCTTGACCACCCTGCCGGCGCTGCTGCGGTTGACCTGCGGGCTGTTCGGTGCGGTGACCGCGCTGGCGGTGCGTACCCCACCGGTGCGGGTGTCGCTGCTGCTGGCCGCCGTGGCCGCGCTGACCGGCTGGTCGGTGTGGTACGCCGTGCGGGCCCTGCGGGTCGGCATCGGCCCCGGGCTGGTCGCCGGGGACGTCGCGTTCACCGTCGCGGCGAGCCTGCTGGCCCCGCTGCTGGTCGCCCCCGAGGTGCTGCCCGGCGAGGGTAGCTGGCTCGCCGTGCTGGCCAGCACCACCGTGATCAACGCGCAGGCCACCGCCCCGGCCCGCTGGTCGGTGCCGGCGGGACTGCTGGTCACCGCCGGCTACGCGGCCGGCACCTCGGCCGCCGGCAACACCGTCGAGGCGTCCGCACACGCGGCGACCCTGCTGGTGCAGACGGCCTGCGCGGCGATGATGACGGCGGTGATGCGCCGCTGGATCGGGCGGGCCGACGCCGCCTTCGCCGACTTCCAGCGGCTGCGCCGGGACATGGTGCTGGCCCGGACGGCCCGGGAGGTGGAACGGCGGCAGAACCGGGACCTGCACGACACGGTCCTGGCCACGCTCACCATGGTCGGGCTGGGTGCCCTGCCGGCCGGCTCGGCGGCGTTGCGCGACCGGGCCGGGGCGGACCTGCGGACCCTGGTCGGGCTCGCGCACGCCCGATCGACGCCGGTGGCCGGGCAGGCCGACGCCGACACCGGCCCGGTGGACCTCGACGCCGGCCTGCGCGTGCTGCTCACCAGCCGCCCCGAGCTGACCGTGACCGCCACCCTGCCGCCCTGCGCGGCACCGACGGGGGTGACCGCCGCGCTCGTCGACGCCACCGCCGCCGCGCTGGACAACGTGGCCCGGCACGCGCCCGACGCCGACGTGGTCGTGCGGCTGGGGCGGGGCGGCGGCAGCGTCGTGATCGAGGTGATCGACGACGGCCCCGGTTTCGACCCGGCCACCGTCCCGGTCCACCGGTACGGGCTGCGCGAGTCGATCCAGGGCCGGCTGACCGAGATCGGTGGACGGGCGGAGGTGACCTCCGCCCCTGGCGACGGCACCCGGATCAGGCTGGAGTGGCCGCATGTCGACTGACCTCGGCGCGACCACGTCGGTCCGCGTACCCCGGCCGGTGGTGCGCGCGGAGGACCCGGCGGGCAGCGACGGCGCGATGGTGGACGTGGCCCGGGTCTCGGACCGGGGCGCCCGGATCGCGGCGGTGGCCATCGCGCTGGTCTGGCACCTCGCGATCGGGCTGCCGGCGTTGCTCGGCGGGTGGCCCGAACTGGCCGCCCCGACGGTGGTCGCGGCGGGCTGGCTGGCCGCCCTCGCCGTCGGCGGGTGGGCCGGACACCGGCTGCTGCACGGCCTGCTGCCGCCGGTGGTGCCACTGGCGGCGATCCTGCTGGCCGTGGACGCGGCGGTCTTCGCGGCGGCCGGCGAACGGCAGCTCTTCGCTGCCGGGAACTGGGCGTGGACCGGGCTGGCCTGGTTCTTCGTGGTGGTGCTCTGGGGCCGCCCGATCCGCTGGATGATCATCCTGCTGGCCGGCCACTCGGTGATCGCGCTCGCCGCGCTGATCGGCGACGGCGCGACCGCCCCCGCCGACCTGACCCGCTACGCGATGTACGTCTATGGCACCTCGTCGCTGCCGGTGGCGGTCTTCACCGGGGCCGCGGTGATCGCCACCCTCGCCCGGCAGCGGGCCGACACCGCCGCAGCCACCCTCGCCGTCCGCGCCGAACGGGACGCCGCCGAACGGGCCTGGGCGGACCGGCGGGCCCGACTGGCGCTGGTCGGCAGCGCCGCCGAGCAGGTGCTGGCGGAGCTGGCCGATGGTCGCGCCGACCCGACCGACCCGTTCGTGCAGCGCCGGTGCGTGCTGGCGGCGACCCGGTTACGTCGGTTGATCGCCGAGTCCGACGACGTGCCGGACCCACTGCTGCACGAGTTGCGAGCCGCCGCCGACCTGGCCGAACGCAACGGGCTGCCGATCGAGCTGATCGCCATCGGCACGCCACCACCCCTGCCGGTGGAGGTCCGCCGACGGCTGGCCGACCCCTTGGCCGCCGCGCTGGCGGACGCCACCGGCTGGGCCCGACTGACGGTGGTGGCCGGCCCGGACGAGGTGGTGATCAGTCTGGTGGCACCCGACGTGGACGGTCCAGGGTCCACCGATCCGCCGGCCACCCCGGTGGGCAACGACGACCAGGTGGAACACGTACTCGAACGGGACGGGGAGATCAGGTGGACGCAGACCCGATGGCGTCAGCCGTGAGCGGGGATCGCCCGGTCGGAGTGTCGATCGTCGACGACCATCCGGTGGTGATCGACGGGGTACGGGCCTGGCTGGCCACCGAGCCCCGGCTGCGGGTGCTCGCCACCGGCGACGACCCGGACCTGGTGCTGCGCACCGCGCCGGAGGCCGACGTGATCCTGCTGGATCTGCGGCTGCACGGGCGGATGATGCTCGACAAGCTGGCCGAGCTGAGCGCCGCCGGCCGGCGGGTGGTGGTCTACTCCGAGCACACCGACCCGGCGACCATGCTGGCCGCGCTCGACGCCGGGGCGACCGCGTTCCTGGCCAAGCACGAGGGGCGGGAACACTGCGTGGCGACGGTGCTGGCCGCTGCCAGCGACCGCCCGTACGTGCCGCCGGCGCTGGCCGGGGCGATGGTGGGTGATCCGCGCCCGGACCGGCCGGCCCTGTCGGACAAGGAACGGGAAGCGCTGCTGCTGTGGTTCCAGTCGATGTCGAAGGCGTCGGTGGCCCGCCGGATGCAGATCAGCGAGCACACCGTCAAACAATATGTGGACCGGGCCCGGATCAAGTACACCCGGGCGGGTCGACCGGCCGCCACGAAGGCCGCGTTACTGGCCCGGGCGATCGAGGACGGCCTCATCCGGCCGGAGGAGATCGGCATCTACCGGTCACAGGCGTCGTACGACCGGCCGACCCCCTAACGGGTGTCATGACAGCGCACCGGGGGTCGGCGAGGCTGAACGCCAGGAGACCAATGGGCGGGGGAGGTCGTGACGATGCGCGAGGACAAGTCCCCGTTCTTCATCGCACCACATCGGTTCGACGCGCCGGAGGACGATCTCGCCCCGGTGCTCGATCGCCGCTACGAACTGGTCCCGGAACACGGTGAGCGGATGCTCGGCCGCTATCCGACGTCGGTGGCCGGCTGCCTGATCAGCCCGACCGGAGCCCGTCGGCACTGGGTGCTGCCGGCACCCGCCACGGTCACCGTCACCGACCGACGGCTCGCGTACGTCTGCCTCGCCGGTGACCTGGCCCTGGTCGCCGGAAAGATCGACTCGACGGGTGTCCGGCACCGGCGCAACGTTCGGCTGCCACGGCTGGTCAGCGGGCAGATCCGCTGGCAGTGGCCGTCCCGACTGGAGCTTCGGCCGACCGGCCCGTCCACCGCGCAGGGCACCGCTACGGAGGCGGAGCTGCTGGTGGTCTGCGACGCGCTGCGGACGATCCAACAGCCGGCCCTGGCGCTGGGCGGCGCGGTGGGCACGGTGACCGAGCTGGCCCGGCTGATCCGCCGGACGGTGGCCTGTTTCCGGGTGACCCGACCCGAGCTGGTGGAGCTGGCCCCGCCGGAGCGGGACGTGCTGATCCGACGGGCCACCGCCGCGCCGATGACCGGTGAGGGGCGGGTGACGCTGCCGGGTTCACTGCCGGTGGAGTTCCTGTCCCGCGAGGACTACTACCGCGTTCCGGAGCGGGCCGGCAAGGACGCCGTCGGCAGCTGAGCCGGCACCTCGGCCGCGCCGCGACCGGCTCCGCGCGGGGAGCAGCCGATCAGGAGGTGGCCGAGCGGCGGGGACGGCGGTCCAGCTCGGCGGCTTCCTGGAGGTTGGGTGCGGTACCGCCCAGGTGGGCCGGCTGCCACCAGGTGTCGTCCGGGCCGGACGGCTTGTCCGGGTACTCCTGCTGGGCCCGGTCGACCAGCGCGGTCAGCCGGATCTTCAGCTCGGCCGTCATCGTGTTGGCGTCCGGGTACGCGCCCGGGTCCATCGGCTCACCGAGCAGGATCGTGATCGGGGTGTGCCGCCGGGTCAGGGTCTTCGGCCGGCCCTTGGTCCAGAGCCGCTGGGTGCCCCACAGCGCCACCGGCACCAACGGCACCTCCGCCGCCTGCGCCATCCGGGCCGCCCCGCTCTTCAGCTCCTTGACGGTGAACGAGCGGCTGATCGTCCCCTCCGGGAACAGACCGACCGCCTCGCCACGGCGCAGCGCGTCCACCGCCGTGTTGTACGAACCGACCCCCGCCGACCGGTTCACCGGGATGTGCTTCATGCCGCGCATCAGTGGGCCGGAGACCTTGTGCGCGAAGACCTCGTGCTTGGCCATGAACCGCACCAGTCGCCGGGACTCGTGCGCCCCGTACCCGCAGAAGATGAAGTCGAGGTAGCTGACGTGGTTGCTGGCCAGCACCACCCCACCGGTCCGGGGGACGTGGTGGTTCCCGTCGACGGTCAGGCGCAGGTCGAGGACCCGGAACAACGTCTTGGCAGCGGTGATCACGGGCGGGTACACGAGTTCCGGCATCCGGTGACTTTACCCCGCGTGGGTGGGACGACCGCAGGACGGAGCCGACCTGCCGAGGCGCGCGGCCGACGCCCCCGATCAGCGGGAACCGCCGGTCAGTCGGCCAGCTTGTCCAGATCGAGGCGGCCCCGGGCGAAGGCGTCCACCCGCCCCCAGCGACCCGGGATGTCCAACACCTCGATCCGGCCCATCCCGACCGGCAGCACCGGCTCCACCGCCAGGTGCCCCTCGTGCGGCTCCAACCCGAGCATGGTGCGCAGCAGCAGCAGCGGGGCCCCCGTCGACCAGGCCTGCGGGCTGCACGCCGTCGGGTACTCGACCGGGAACTTGGTCTGCTCCCGGGGATAGCCGCCGAACGCCTCGGGCAGCCGCCCGTCGAAGTAGGTGGCCGCGTCGAGGATGCCGCTGGCGATGGTGGCGGCCTCGTCGGCGAAGCCGTACCGACGCAGTCCCCAGGCGATGAAGGAGTTGTCGAACGGCCAGATCGTGCCGTTGTGGTAGCCGATCGGGTTGTACCGCACCTCCCCCTCGGCGAGGGTCCGTACGCCCCAGCCGGTGAACAGGCGGGGTCCGACCATGTGCCGGGCGATCTTCTCGGCCCGGTCGTGGTCGACGATCCCGCTCCACAGCAGGTGCCCGATGTTGGAGCTGAGCACGTCGCACTGCCGGCCGTCCGGGTCGAGGGCCAGCGCGTAGTACTCCCCGTCGGCCACCCACCAGTCCCGGTTGAAGCGTTCCTTCAGCGCCGCGGCCTCCCGCTCCAGCCGGTCGGCGAACGCCGGGTCGTCCCAGAACTCCCGGGCCATCCGGGCCGCCCGCACCTTCGCGTCGTACGCGTAGCCCTGCACCTCACAGGTGGCCCGGGGGAACGGCGGCAGGCTGCCGTCGGCGTACGAGATGGAGTCCCAGGAGTCCTTCCAGCACTGGTTCTCCAGGCCGGTCTCGGTGTTGCGCCGCTCGTACCAGATGTAGCCGTTGCCGGCCAGGTCGGCGTAGTCGTCGATCCACTTCAGCGCGGCCCGGCACTCCCGTTCCAACTCCTTGACCAGCGCGACGTCCCCGCTCCACCGCTCGTACTCGTCGAGCAGCACCACGAACAGCGGGGTGGCGTCCACCGAGCCGTAGTAGGGCGAGTGCGGCTGCTCCTCGAACGCGGCCGTCTCGCCGTAGCGCATCTCGTGCAGGATGCGGCCCGGGTCCTCGTCGCGGAAGTCGTCGAACCGGCTGCCCTGTAGGGACGCCAGGATGCGCAGCGTGGTCTTGGACAGCTCCGGGGCGAACGGCAACACCTGCAGACAGGTCAGGATGCTGTCCCGACCGAACATGGTCATGAACCAGGGCAGGCCGGCGGCGGGCAGGGTCTGGCCGCCCAGCGACAACGGGGCGAACCGCAGCGCCGCCAGGTCGATCAGGCTGCGCCGGTAGATGGCGGCCAACTTGTCGTGCTCGCTGTTGACCTTGGGGGCCTTGGCGATCCACTCCTCCAGGTCGTGCTGGAGGGCGAGCCGCTCGTGGCCGTGCACCGTCACCCCCAGCCGAAGGTCCCGGCCCCCGGGGCCGACCGCGAAGGTCTGCACGTCGATCTCCGCGTCCCACTGCTCGTTGGGCTCCAGGTGCACCGAGTACGCGAAGCCGTTGCGGTCGTAGCGGGCCGGCCGGGACGACGAGATGACCGTCTCCCGCCGGAAGTTGCCCCGCCGGTAGCCCAGCCGCAGCCGGTCGGATTCGGCCTCGGCGTACAACTCGCCCTTCTTGTTGAGGATCTCGTCCTTGACCTGGAAGAGGTCGGCGAAGTCGGCCCCGGCGTCCATCCGGACCTCCAGGTCGACCGCCTTCTCGTCGTGGTTCAGGATGGTCAGCTGTTCGCGGAAGCTGCCGCCGACGGCGCGTTCCCGGATGATCGACAGCTTGGCGTCGACGTAGTGGGTGGCCATCCCGGGCACCAGGAAGAACCGCGCCTCGTAGTACTGGAGGTCGTCGTAGGACAGCGCGTTGAGCCGCTCCCCGTTGATGGTCAGCACCCACCGGGACAGGAAGCGCATGTCGAGGGAGAACAGGCCGGTCGGCTCGCTCGGCGTCGCCTCGATGTCACCGGTCTCCTCCGAGACGACGAACGTGTTGCCGTCCAGGATCCGGATCGTGTTGCTCTGTCCCATCACCGCACCTCCCGCTGGTGGAGCCGGCGCGGCCCCTGGGCGTCCGGGGAGCCGGGGAAGATCCGCTCGATCTGGACCACCAGCCGGGCGTCACCGGTCACCGTCATGTCGCCGCGCAGCAGCGCCGCCAGGCCGTTCTCCCGGCCTGCGGCCAACTCCTCGAACAACGCCGGCGTCGTCCCGATGACGGTGTCCGCCTCCCGGTCCTCCTGGCTGACCTCCACGTTTCCCCGGTCCACCCGGAGCAGCCAGTGGGTGGTCTGCGGCCCCTCGTGCAGATCGAAGCGCAGCGTCCCGGCCGCCTTGTTCAGCAGCGGTTCGTAACCCCGCCGGTCCAGGCTCTCGAAGAACCTCGTGGTCGCGTCCGCCATCGGGCCCTCTCCCCCGTCGTCCCATCCGCCTGCCAGTACCCGCACCGGGTGCCCGCCCGGCCCGCCGCCAACCTCGCCCGGATCGGGTGAGGTCCCCGCCCGGCGGCGGCCGACCCGGGCCCCGCAGGCAGCGGACACCGGCATCCCGCAGACAGCGACGACGCCGGCCCCGGGGCTTCCCGGGGGCCGGCGTCGTCGTCCGTGGCGGAGGTCAGTTGTTGGGATCGTCGGCGCTGATGTCCGCGAGCACCGACTGGGGTTCCCGCTCCACCGCGAGGTCACCCATCGACACCAGGCCCACCAGCCGACCGTCGTCGATCACCGGCAGCCGGCGTACGGCGTAGGTGCGCATCAGGTCCGCGGCGGCGACCGCGTCGTCGTGCTGGCTGACCGTGATCACGTCCCGGCTGGTGATCTCGTGGAGGCGGGCGCGGTTCGGATCGAGATCCGCGGCCACCCCCCGGACCGTGATGTCCCGGTCCGTCACGATCCCCACCACGTCGTCGCCGTTGGTCACCACCACGTCGCCGATGGCGCTGTCCCGCATCTCCTGCGCCGCGGCGGCGAGGGTGTCGTTGCCGTCCATCGTCACCAACCGGGTCGTCATGAACTCTCCGACCGTTGTCATGGTGCTCCCCTCTCGGTGTCGGCACGGCGGTCTACCCACCGCCCCCGAGCAGGTAACGCTCCGGTCAGCGCAGTTCGGCCGCGACCAGCTCGGCGAGCTGCACCGCGTTCAGCGCGGCGCCCTTGCGCAGGTTGTCGTTGGCGCAGAACAGCGCCAGGCCGTGCTCCACGGTCTCGTCGGCCCGCAGCCGGCCGACGTAGGTCGGGTCCTGACCGGCCGCCTGCAACGGCGTCGGCACGTCCGACAGGGCCACCCCGGGCGCACCGTCGAGCAGCTCCCGGGCCCGCTGCGGGGTGATCGGCCGGGCGAACCGGGCGTTGATCTGCAACGAGTGGCCGGTGAACACGGGCACCCGGACGCAGGTGCCGGAGACCAGCAGGCCGGGGATCTCCAGGATCTTGCGGCTCTCGTGGCGCAGCTTCTGCTCCTCGTCGGTCTCGAAGGAGCCGTCGTCGACGATCGAGCCGGCCAGCGGGAGCACGTTGAAGGCGATCGGCCGGGCGAACGAGCGCGGCGCGGGGAACTCGACGGCCGACCCGTCGTGGGTCAGCGCGGTGGCCCCCTCGACGACCTTGCGGACCTGCTCGTCCAGCTCGGCGACGCCGGCCAGCCCGGCCCCGGAGACCGCCTGGTAGGTGGCGACGACCAGGCTGATCAGCCCGGCCTCGGCGTGCAGCGGGCGCAGCACCGGCATCGCGGCCATGGTGGTGCAGTTCGGGTTGGCGATGATGCCCTTCGGCCGGTCGGCGATCGCGTGCGGGTTGACCTCGGCGACGACCAGCGGCACCTGCGGGTCGGTGCGGAACCCCGACGAGTTGTCGATCACCACCGCACCGGTCGCGGCGACCCGGGGGGCCAGCTCCATCGCCGTGCCCTTACCGGCGGAGAAGAGCACGATGTCCAGCCCGGAGTAGTCGGCGGTCGCCGCGTCCTCCACGGTGACCTCGCCGTCCCGCCAGGGCAGGGTGCGCCCTGCCGACCGGGCCGAGGCGAACAACCGCACCTGCTCCGCCGGGAACTCGCGTTCCGCCAGCACCTGCCGCATGACGCCACCGACCTGGCCGGTGGCTCCCACAATGCCGATCCTCATGCCCGCGAGGCTACCCAGCCGCAGGCCCACGGCGGGAAACGTTTCCCACCGCCCGGGTCGCCGCCCGCCCGCCCGGCCACCGCCCCGGTCGGCCCCCGGACCGCAAACCACCCGACGGTACGCCCCGAATCCCCGCAGGATCGGCCGTGACCAGGCCGTCCGGCCGCAGCATCCGCACCGCCCCCGGCCCGGCGGTTCCCGGGGCGGCGCGACCGGAATCACACCGCCCCGGGCCCGACCAGCCGGTCAGCCGGCATGGTCGGTCACCTCGCCGAGCCGGTCAGCCGGCGTGGTCGGTCACCTCGCCGAGCCCGGAGGCCACCAGTTCGTCGCGGATCAGCGCCGCGTCACCCTCGATGACCAGGGTCAGCGCCTCCGGGTGCAGGTGGGTGGCGGCAGCCGCGGAGACCTGCGCCACGTCGGCGGCGAGCAGCGCCTCCCGCAACCGGGCGTGGTAGTCGTCGGGCAGGTCGTGCACGACCAGGGTGGTCAACGCCGAGGCGATCGCCCGGGGGCTCTGCAACTCGACCGAGAGCTGGCCGGCCCGCCAGGACCGGGCGACCGCCAACTCGTCCTCGGTCACCCCGCCAGCCCGGGTACGGGTGATCTCGCCGACCGCCTCGACCAGGGCCGGCGCGGTCACCGCCGTCTGCACCCCGGCGCTGACCGCGAACCGACCGAACCGGCGGGACGAGGCGAAGTCGCCCCGGATGCCGTACGTGTAGCCGCGTACCTCACGGATCAGGTGGTTGAGCCGGGAGGTGAACGCCCCGCCCAGCACCGTGCCGGCGAGCGCCATCGGCACGTGGTCGGGGTGGGCGCGGTGCGGTGACGGGTGACCCAGCCGCAGCGTGGACTGCACCGAGCCGGGCCGGTCCACCAGGATGATCCGCCGGCCGGCGGGCAGCGGCACCTCGATCGGGCCGCCCCGCTCGACGGGACCGCCGCCGGTGCCGGCGAAGGCCGCCGTGCCCAGCGCGTCCAGGTCGATCCGGTCCAGGTCACCGGCGACGACCAGGGTGCCGGGGCGCAGGAACCACTCGGAGTGGAAGACGGTGACGTCCTCCACATCCAGCCCGGCGACCGAGTCGGGATCGCCGTACAGCGGGCGGCCCCACCGGTTCTGCGCACCGAACAGGTCGGCACGCAGCGCCGCGTCGGCGCGCGGGCCGGGGTTGGCCCAGTCCATCCGCAGCGCGGTCGCCTCGTCGTCGCGGACCCGGCGCACGTCGTCCGGGTCGAGCCGGGGCGTCCGCACCGCCTCGGCGAGCAGCTCCACGGCCGCGCCGAGCCGGTCCACCGGCACCTGGACGCTGACCTGGAAGGTGTCCCAGTCCAGCCCGGTGGCCAGTTCGGTGCCGAGGCCCTCGACGGCCAGCGCGAAGGTGGTGGCGTCGCGCTGCGCGGTGCCCTCCTCCAGCGCCTTGGCCAGCACCGCGCCGAGCCCCTCCTTGCCCACCGGTTCCCGCCCGGCGCCCGCGTCGAGCAGCAGCAGCGCGACGGCGAGGTTCTGCCCGGGCAGGTGCGCGGCGACCACCCGGCCACCGGCGACGTCCCGGCGGACCACCGTCGGGAACCGGTACGGGCGGGCGGTGCCCGGACCCGGACGGGTGGTGATCAGCGTCATGAGGTCTCCTCCGGCAGGTAGGTCAGGGTCACCCGGTCGGCGGGGGTGAGCACGTCGGCGGCCAACTCGGCGATCTGCGTGGCGGTCACCGACAGCCAGCCGGGCAGCCGGTCGGCGGTCTTCGCCGGGTCGCCGAACTGGGTGGCGTACCGGCCGAGCGCGTCGGCCCGACCGTCCACCGTGGCCATCTGCCGCCACCAGGCGGTGCTGAGCAGCGCCTTGGCCCGGTCCAGCTCGGCGGCGGTGACCGGCACGGTGGCGAGTTCGTCGACCACCTCGGCGACCCCTTCGGCGAGCCGTTCGGCGCTCACCCCGGGGCGGGCGGTGGCGGTGGCGATCACCGGCGCCGGGGCGTGCGCCAGATCCACCCCGTACGCGCCGACCAGGTCCGGTTGGGCGAGCCGTTCGCCGTCGGCGAGCCGCTGGTAGAGCCGGCTGCCCCGGCCGCTGCCGAGCACGGTGGCGGCCACCGTGGCCACGTCGTAGCCGGGACTGCCGAACGGGTGGGTGCGGTGCGCGACGTAGACCCGGGCGGCGGGCACGTCGGCGGTGACCGTCTCGACGGCGGGCCGGTCGGTGCGGGCGACGGTGTGGCCGTCCGGCGCGGCGGGGATGTCCCCACGGGCCGGGATCGCCCCGAAGTACCGCTGCGCCAGCGCGAACACCTCGGCGGCGGTGGCGTCGCCGACCACGGTGAGTACGGCGTTGTCCGGCGCGTAGTAGGTCTGGTGGAACGCCTGGAAGGTGGCCAGGTCGGCGGCGTTCAGGTCGGCCATCGACCCGATCGTCGCATGGTGGTAGGGGTGCCCCGGCGGATAGAGCAGCGGGAGCAGCCGCAGCCAGGCGTCGCCGTACGGGACGTTCTCGTAGCGCTGTCGACGCTCGTTCTTGACCACGTCCCGCTGGTTGTCCAGGGTGTGCTGGGTCAGCGCGGGGACCAGCCCGCCCATCCGGTCGGCCTCCAGCCAGAGGGCCAGTTCCAGGTGTTCGGCCGGGACGGTCTCGAAGTAGTTCGTCCGGTCCGGGTTGGTGGTGGCGTTGAGCGAGCCACCGGAGCCCTGGATCAGTTTCATGTGTTCGGTCTTGGCGACGTTGACCGAGCCCTCGAACATCAGGTGCTCGAAGAGGTGGGCGAAGCCGGTCTGGCCCGCCGGCTCGTGGCGGGAGCCCACGTCGTACCAGAGGTTGACCGCGACCGCCGGGGCGGTGCGGTCCTCGCTCACCACCACGCGCAGGCCGTTGTCCAGTCGGGTCGTCTCGATGGGCCAGGGGTAACCGCTGTCGGGCATGACCCGACGCTATCCGATCTCCAGGTCGCGGTGGCGACGTGTCATCACCCGGCCACGCCAGGCAGCAACCAGCCCTCCGGGACCGGCCCACCGGGACCGCCCACACGACGCCCGGACCGCCCACACGACGCCCGGGTTGAGAGGGCCCGCCTCTTGATCGACTCAATGGTGCCGATAGTGCGGTATCAACCGGGCATCGACACCGCCATTTCGGCGACATTGAGTCGATCAAGAGGGCGGGCCCAGTCGCGGGGCGGGTCAGTCGCGCGGGGTGGGCCAGTCGCGCGGGGCGGGTCAGTCGGGGGGTGGGTCAGTCGCGGGCTCTCAGTCGGGGGCTCTCAGTCGGGGGGTTCGATCGGGGTGACGGTCTGCTCGGAGGTCCGGTGCTCCAGCACCGTGTCGGGGGCGGCCCCCTGGTCGGCCGTACGGCGATCCGATTCGGCGAGGATCGCCTCGGCCTGGGCCTGCGGGTCGTCGCTGCCCACCGCTGCCTCCTCGGGCAGCAGGTGGGCCCGGGACTCCACCCGTTCCTGGTCGCTCTGCTCGTGGGTCATGCGGTTGTCGATACCCCGTCGACGCCCCCGCCACGCCACAAGATCCCCCGCCCCGGACCGGGACCCACCGTCCAAGGCCACCCTCGATCCGGGATGTAGTGGCCGCTCACCAACCCGAGGCCACTACATCTTGGATCGAGCACGATCATCGACGCAGGTCGAGCACGATGATCACGGAGCCGGACGAGACGGCGGGAGGGAGGTGAGGCGGACGGGACGAGACAGCGGGAGGGCGGGACGGCGAGACGGCGGGACGGGACGGGACGGGACGGCGGGAGCACGATCATGGGGCGAGACGGGAGTGGGCGTGGTCAGGACCGGAACGGGCCGCGCACCTCGTAGGTGATGCCACCGGCCGAGACGCCGGCCGTGCCGCGCTGGGACGAGAAGTAGAGCCGGCTGCCGTCCGGGGAGAACGCCGGACCGGTGATCTCCGACGAGGACTGCCCGGTGACCCGCAGGAACGGCGTCACCACCCCGGTCGGGGTGATCAGGTTGATCTCCAGGTTGCCGCCGTCCTCGGCGACGTAGAGGTCACCGGAGCGGCTACCGGTGATGTTGTCCACCCCGGTCAGCGGGGCGGTGCCGCCGGTCACCAGCGAGTCGTCGTACGCCAGGTCGATGCGCTGGCCGACCACGTCGTACGCCCAGACCCGGTTGTCGCCCTTGGTGGTGAACCAGCAGGTGCCGTCGGCGTACCAGCAGCCCTCGCCGCCGGTGAACCGCTTCGCCCCGGCGACCTGGTTGCGGGTCGCCGTCGGCGCGCCGTCCGGGTCGGGGACCCGGGCCCAGCTCACCGGGCCGCTGGTGGCGGTGCCGGCGACCAGCACCTCCAGGGTGCCCGCGGAGAGGTCGCCCCAGACGGTGGGGCGGAACCGGTAGAAGCAGCCGTCGGTCTCGTCCTCGGTCAGGTAGATCACCTGGCGGTCCGGGTCGGCCGCCGCCGCCTCGTGCGTGAACCGGCCCAGCGCCGGCCGCTGCACCGCGGCGGTGCCGCCCTGCGGGTAGGTCTCGTAGACGAAGCCCCGGCTGGTCTCCTCGCAGGAGAGCCAGGTCCCCCACGGGGTCGCGCCACCGGCGCAGTTCTGGCGGGTGCCGGAGAGGATGCGGTACGCCGAGACGATCGTGCCGTCGGCGGCGAACCGCACCGCCGACGCGCCACCGCTGGGGGTGATCTCCGAGTTGGAGACGTAGATCCACCCGGTGCCGGCGGCGAAGCAGGCCCCGCCGTCGGGAGCGTTGTGCCAGGTGTACGAGGTGCCGGGCACCGCCTGCCGGGAGCGGGCGATCACCCGGCTGGTGAAGCCGGCGGGCAGTTGGATGCCGTTGCCGTCGGCGGTGCCGAGCGGCCCGTAGGGGCCGGTGCCGGGCTGGGCGGGCGCGGCCAGCGCGGCACCGGACCAGAGGCTGCCGGCGAAGGCGGCGGCCCCACCGGCGACGGTGGCGCGCAGGACGGTACGACGGTCCATCGGAACCTCCGGGGGATGCGAGCGGTGCCGCCGAAGTTACCGACGGTGGCAGTGACGGAGGTGAACGTCAGGCGAGGGTTGGCCGACGACCGGATGAGCCCTTCCCGCCGCCTCGGGTACGCTTGCCGGCGTGACGCGTGCGTATCGATGGTTTAGGCAGCCGGCTGCGGAGCCGGTGACCTCACCATGAGCTGACGTCACCGCGTTTCGAGCCGGCCGGGCAGGAGCCTTGAGCTTCCTGCCCTTCTGTTTACGAGCAGCCGGCTCGACCCGGGCACCGGCCCCGGGCACGGTCGGCGGAAGGACTCCCACCGTGACGACCCCGGACAACGGGCCGACCCCGGACAACGGCGCGGTCATCGACCAGCGGATCGACCGTGTCGTGCCGCTGACCACCCCCGCCCTGCTCCTGCACGAGCTGCCCCTGGACCCGCCGCTCGCCTCGGCCGTGCTGGCCGGCCGACGTGCGGTCGGCCGGGTGCTGGACCGCGCCGACGACCGGCTGCTGGTGGTCGTCGGTCCGTGCTCGGTGCACGACCCGGCGGCGGCGCTGGAGTACGCGCACCTGCTGCGCGAGGCCGCCGACCGGCACGCCGACGACCTGCTGGTGGTGATGCGGGTCTACTTCGAGAAGCCGCGTTCCACGGTCGGCTGGAAGGGCCTGATCAACGATCCGGCGCTGGACGGCTCCGGCGACGTGAACACCGGCCTGCGCACCGCGCGGGCGCTGCTGCGTGACGTGGTCCGGCTGGGGCTGCCGGTGGGGTGCGAGTTCCTCGACCCGATCACCCCGCAGTACATCGCCGACACGGTGGCCTGGGGCGCGATCGGGGCCCGGACGGTGGAGAGCCAGGTGCACCGGCAGCTCGCCTCCGGCCTGTCCATGCCGATCGGCATGAAGAACCGCCCGGACGGCAGCATCGCCACCGCCGTGGACGCGATCCGGGCCGCCGAGGTGCCGCACGTCTTCCCCGGCATCGACGTCTCCGGCACCCCGGCGATCATGCACACCCGGGGCAACGCCGACGGGCACCTGGTGCTGCGCGGCGGCGGGGGCCGCCCGAACTACGACGCCGAATCGGTGGCCGGGGCCCTGGACCTGCTCCGGGCGGCCGGGCTGCCGGAGCGGCTGGTGGTCGACGCCAGCCACGCCAACAGCGGCAAGGACCACCGCAACCAGCCGAAGGTGGCCGCCGACGTGGCCGCCCAGCTCGCCGCCGGGCAGCGCGGCATCGTCGGCATCATGCTGGAGAGTTTCCTGCTGGCGGGCCGGCAGGAGCTGGACCCGACCCGGGAGCTGACCTACGGCCAGTCGGTCACCGACGCCTGCATCGGCTGGGACACCACCGCGGAGGTGCTGGAGCACCTCGGGGCGGCCGTCCGGGCCCGGCGGGCCACCCTGCCCACCCCGGCCTGACGGGTTTGACCGTTTCGACCCCGGGTAGCAGGGCGGGGTGACCGACGACGCACCCGTGACCGACGACCTGCCCGGGACCGACCAGCCGGACATCCGGCAGCTCGACGAGTTGCTGGACGAGATCTACCACGGTCAGGAACGGCTCAGCCAGGCCGACATCTACCACTCGGCGGTCAGCGCGGACCTGCCGGCGGAGCTGCTCACCCGGGTCGCCGCCCTCCCCGAGGGGGAGTACGCGGTGGACGAGGTGGCCGACCTGCTGGGTGGGTCGGCGGCCTGACCGCCGTCGCCGGCGAGAGGAGATCGAGATGTCCGACCACGAGGAACACCACGAGCGGATGCCCGCCCTCGGCCAACCCCCCGAGGGACAGGACACCCTGCCCGAGCCGGATTTCGCCAACGAGCACGACCGGACCGCCGTCGACCGTGACGTGATCACCGGCGCGGACGCCGACGAGCGGGAACCGGAGACGTCGCGCGGCTGGGCGGGTGAGGACCACGGCACCACCCCCACCTGAGCGGGTGGATGACGGAAAGGGGCCGGCGGACACGATCCGCCGGCCCCTTCCGGGTGTACGGGTCACTTCTCGTCGGGTCGTCCGCCCTCGGCGGCCTGCTGCGCCACCGCGTACCCCATCTGGAGGAAGTCGGACGCGGCGACGGCGGTCAGCGCGGTCGCCACCAGCCGGGTCAGCCGGGGGGCCAGCACCAGGCCGCCGGTGAGCCCGGTGGCCACCCAGACGGCCAGGCAGAACGGGCAGCTGAGCAGCTCGCCGATCGCGTGCCGGGTGGAGCTGCCCTGGTCACGGACCTGCTCCATCACCTCGCCGCTGCCGATCGGGCGGTCGTAGCGGGTGAACGGGGCCCGCAGCGGGCTGGTCACCGCGTCCTTGGAGAGCAGCCGGCTCAACTTGTGGGTGGCGACGGCGAGCAGCACCACGTCACCCGGGGCGGGGCGTTCGGGCACCGGCCGGCCGGTCGCCTTGACCAGCGCCGCGATCGACGCGGTCACCCCGGCGTAGGTGCCCATCGCCGCCAGGTAACCACCCAGCGGCCGGTGCTCGTGCGGCGCGTACGCCTGGCGCAGCTGCGCCACCTTCTGCTTCAGACCACCATCGGTCACCGGGGCTCCTCGTTCGTCGCTCGCGTCAGTGGGCGGTTCGTCGTGCGATCGGGCACGAGCCGGGTCAGCCCGCTGTCAGGTTCTCGGCGACCTCGCGTTCGAGGTTGGCCAGGGACTCGTCGGCCAGTCCGGCGGCCGACCCGGCGGGCAGTTCCAGCCGGACCCGGGCACCGCCGGCGTCGCCCGGCGTGACCTCCAGTTCAGCCGCCCCGTCCGGGCCGTCCCAGCGGGCCCGCAGCTCGTGGTCGTACCGGCGGGTCGGGGCCGCGCCGTCGGCCCGCAGCGGCTCGGGCAACCAGGCGTCGATCCGGTCGGGGTCGGTGGCGGTGCTGAACACCACCTCGGGTGGCGCGGACATGCCGCGCTCGGCGGGGGCGGCCATCACGCGCCCCGCAGCCGGTGCGGGTCCACCTCGCGGCCCGGGTGCCGGGCCAGGTATTCGGTCTCCAACTCGGCGGTGCGCCGCAGATGGTTGGCGAGCGCCGAGTCGGCGGCGTGCCGGAGCGTGTCGAGCCGGGTGCGGTGCAGGCTCTGCAGCTCGCGGATCAGGTCGTCGTCGCCGAGCTCCGCCGGGTCCACCCCGAGCAGTTCGCCGTCGGCCTCGGAGATCACGGTGGCGGTGCGGTGGACGTGGTCGCCGTCCCACTCGGGCATGCGCTGTTCCGGGCTGCCGTCGCCGGACCGGTGTGCTGATTCGGTCATGTCGTCCCCCTCGGGTTCGACCGGGCTGGTGTCTAGACGGTTGCCCAGCGGGGGTGTCACCAAACCCACCGGCGCGCTGGCTACGACGCCGCGTCGGAGACACCGTGCCGTCCCGGTACCCTCGACGGCATGAAGCGGCTCTGGACACCGGCGTGGATCCTCCGCCACGTGGCCCTGGTCGTCCTGGTGACGGGCTTCCTGGCGCTGGGCTGGTGGCAGATCAGCCGGGCCGCTTCCGGCAACACCCTGAGCTGGGCGTACGCGGTGGAGTGGCCGATCTTCGCCGGCTTCGTGGTCTTCGTCTGGTGGCGTGAGGTGCGGCACACGCTGCGCGGCCCGCGCGCCGGGTCGCCGCCGACGGCCGCACCGGCCGGGCCGATCCCGACCGGTGCGACCACCCCCGGACCGACCACCCCGGCGGTACGCCGTCCGGTGCGGGTCGCCCGGGTGCCGGCCGCCCCGGTCGACGGTGCGGACGACGCCGACCTGGCCGCGTACAACCGCTATCTGACCTGGTTGAACGACAATCCGGGCGCGAGGCCCGGCGACTATCCCGGCTGAGGCCGGTCGGAAGGACGGACGACGGTGGGCGGAGCCCTTACCCGGTACCGCGTGATCGCCTGGATCGTGGGCGTGGCGCTGGCCGTGCTGGTCCTGATCGGCATGCCGCTGAAGTACGTGTTCGACGAGCCGATCGTGGTGGCGGTCGTCGGCACCGCGCACGGCTGGCTCTATCTGCTCTATCTGGCCGCCACCTTCGATCTGGGGCGTCGGGTGGACTGGCCGTTGAAGCGGATGCTGCTGGTGATGCTCGCCGGCACGGTGCCGTTCGTGTCGTTCGTGGCGGAGCGGAAGGTGACCCGCGAGTTGACCGCCGCGCGACCCCGCACCCCCGAGCCCGCCGTCCTCTGACCGCGCACCGGCGGGGTGCCTCCGCCGGAAGCAGCCAGGCGTCCCGCGCCGGGCAGTAGCCGGGCGTCCCGCGCCGGGCAGTAGCCAGGCGTCCCGCGCCGGGCAGTAGCCAGGCGTCCCGCGCCGGGCAGGCAGCGGCCGGGCGTCCTGCGCCCCGGGCGGCCGCGTGGGACTGCGTCAGCGGGTGGGTCGCCAGTAGGTGGCGGTGGGTGCCGGGTCGTCGGCGTCGGGGTAACGGTGCTGTTCCCGGGCCTGGTGCAGGGCCTCGACCACCTGGTCGAACTGTTCCCGGTCGTCGCTGCTGAACAGCAGCAGCTCGGTGCCGAGGCAGTGGCCGTGCAGTTCGTGGGCCGGTGGCCGCCAGCGGTCCCCGAGCAGCACCAGCAGCACGGGCAGCAGGCACACCGCACCCAGCCCCAGGTACGCCCCGGCGGTGAGCCGTTCCAGCCCACCGGTGAAACCGAGCAGCACGCCGACCGTGCCCGCGCCGACGGCGGCGAGCGTGACGATCCGGGCGGCGAGCCGGTCGTGCGGCCCCCGGCCGGTACGCAGGTGGGTGAGGTCGGCCACGGCGTAGCTGCTCCGGCCCGCGGTGAACCGTTCGGTGGTCACCACGATCCCGGGCCGGGCGTACAGCAGGGTGGTCGGTCGGGACCAGCGTGGCGGTCGGGTGCTGGCGCGGTCTGCCTGCACGGCGTCCTCCCAGGGGCCGACGGGGCCGGTGGGTCCCACCGCGACGCGACCTGCGCACGGCGGGATTCCCGGCCGGGGCTCCATTCTGTTGCCGGCACGCCCGACCCGCTCCCCGATTTCCGACAGTTCCGGCGGGCGCCACCTGCACCGTCGCCGACATCTGGCCACCAATTCGGTTTTATCCGGCTTTACCCGCCCGATCCGCACCGGTATCCGCCTGGAACGACGAATAAGACCTTCCTCGCCAACCGCCCAGAACCCGGTTCCGACGGTCCGCCGGGCACCACCGGCGTCACCTGCCACAACGACCCGCCGCACCGCTCCGCCAACATTCGCCGCGGCTTTGTCTGCGCGTCACTCCCGCCACAGGTTAGGTTGATCGGGCCGGCACGGTAAACGGCCGTCCATCCGGACGGGCCCGGCCGGTGTCACCGGGGGCGTCAGCATCCTCCGGTGACCGGTGGGAGAGGAGTCTTCCGCTCTTGTCGTCCTTACGGATGCTGCTGCGAACCCTGGCGGTCGCCGGCCTGTCGGCCGCGTTGATCGCCCCGTCGGCGCCGGTCCGGGCCGAACCATCGGTCGCCGACCTCACCGCCAGGATCGAAAGGTCCTCGGCGGATCTGGAACGGATCGTCGAGTCGTACAACAAGCTCAACGAGGAGATCAAGACGAACCAGGCCACCGCGTCCGGTCTGCACGCGCGGATCGGCCCGCTGGAGGCCCAGGCCACCCAGAGCCGGGCTGCGGTGGGGCAGATCGCCGCCACCGCCTACAAGACCGGTGGGCTGCGCACGGCCGAGGCGATCCTCGACCCGGCCGGCGGCTCCCTGGTCGACCGGCTCGGCACCCTCGACCAGCTCACCCGGCACCGCCAGCAGCAGATCGACGGGTACACCGCCGATCAGCGGGCGTTGCTCGACCAGAAGGCCCGGCTCGACAGCACCCTGGCCCGGCAGGCCGCCCAGTCCCGGGCGATCGTCAAGACCAAGAAGCGCATCGAACAGGACCTGGCGAAGCTCTACGAGATGCGCCAGGCCGCGTACGGCCGGGCGACCGAGGCCCCGGCGAAGAAGCCGAAGAGTTCCGCTGCCCCCGACGCACCCGACGCACCGGCCGTCTCCGGCAGCGCCGGCGCGGCGGTGCGGTACGCCTACGGGGCGATCGGCAAGCCGTACGTCTGGGGCGCCGAGGGTCCCCACGGGTACGACTGCTCGGGCCTGACCCTCGCCGCCTGGCGGTCCGCCGGCAAGCGGCTGCCGCACAACGCGGCGATGCAGTGGAACGCCACCTCCCGGGTCAGCCGTGGCGAGCTGCGCCCCGGTGACCTGGTCTTCTACTCGGGGTTGGGGCACGTCGCGCTCTATGTGGGCGGCGGTCAGGTGATCGACGCGCCGAGCGCAGGGCGCAACGTGCTCAAACGGAAGATGAACATGATGAGCATCGCCGGCTACGGCCGGGTCGGCTGATCGGCACGGCAACGGCGAACGGCCGGCGTCCCCCTATCGGACGCCGGCCGTTCGCCGTTATTACTACCAGCTCAGGAAGCTGACGAGCCGCTTCGACGCCACCGGACCGACGGGTCGGTGCCGCACGGCGAGAGCCGGTCAGGCCGCCTGGAGGCCCTCGGCGCGGGCCAGCTCGCGCAGCCGGCCGAGCGCCTGGATCTCCAACTGACGGATCCGCTCCCGGGAGAGCGAGAAGCGCGACGCGACCTCGGTCAGCGAGTGCTCCCGCCCGTCCTCCAGGCCGTACCGGGCCCGCATGATGCCGGCGGACCGGTCGTCGAGGTGGTTGAGCAGACCCTCGATGCGTTGCCGCTCCAACCCGGTGAGGACGATGTCCTCCGGTGACGGGGCGTCGCTGTCCGCGACCAGGTCACCGAGGTTGGTGTCGCCGTCGTCGCCGACCGGGGTGTCCAGCGAGACGGTGTCCTGCGACCAGCGGCGCAGCTCGTTGACCCGTTCGACGGTGACGCCCAGCGACGCCGCGATCTGCTCCGGCTCCGGGTCGCTGCCCAGCTCACGGGTGAGCTGACGGGCCACGTTGCGCATCCGGTTGACGTCCTCGACCAGGTGCACGGGCAGTCGCACCGTCCGCTCCTGCTGGGCGATCGCCCGGCTGATCGCCTGACGGATCCACCAGGTGGCGTAGGTGGAGAACTTGTAGCCGCGCTCGTAGTCGAACTTCTCGACCGCGCGCACCAGACCGGTGTTGCCCTCCTGGATCAGATCCAGCATGGGCATCCCGGACCGCACGTACCGGCGGGCGATCGACACGACCAGCCGCAGGTTGGCCCGGATGAAGAGATCCTTGGCGCGTTCCCCCTCGACGACCAGCCGCTCCAGGTCGTCCCGGTCGATCCCGTCGGGAACCCGGTCCTCGCCGAGCAGGTGCTCGGCGTAGAGCCCGGCCTCGATCGCCTTGGAGAGATCGACCTCCTTGGCGGCGTCCAGCAGTGGCGTCCGGGAGATCTCGTGAAGGTAGACGCCGACCAGGTCACGCTCCTCGGCGACCTCGTCGGTTCGCATGCCGATGTTCTTGTCCACGGTGTCCACGGTCCCCTCGCTCGCGCCGGTTGCCCGGTTCCTTGCCATCCACGTCCATCAGCCATCCCCGCAACGCCCGCGCTGCTCACCAGTGCTGACACCTGCACAACAGTTCAGACGGGTCGGGGATTCCATGTCGTGAGTCGAAAGTGTCACGAATGCCTGAGTCCCAGCTGAAAGCCCGGTCCACGTTTGCTGTCAGCGGCCCCCGAGGGCAGCTGACGGACCCCGGATCACCACTGGCGGGACGCGGTGTCATCGTCCGCTTCCGGAGTGTCGCACCATTGCCACACTCCGCCACGGAGCGACCCTCGTCACCATCCGGCTGCGATCCCGGTCACTGCCAGATACGGGCCGGTGGACCGGTCGGTTCATCCGGCACTCCTGGATTACCCCACGCCCGGAACAACAATCCGCGCTGTGGCGGACGTCCCGGCGGCATGGTGTTCTCCATCACCCCGGTCCGGCGTCCGCGCCGGTGGGACACCACGGAAGGGGTCAGGAGCGGCACCGGGCGGGTCGTCAGGGGCGGGGACGGCACGGGTCAGGAGGCGAGCAGGGCGATCGCGCCGCGGACCTGGTGCGCGGTGCTCGCCAGCGCGGCCCGTGCCACGTCGACCTCGGCGCCGGACAGCAGCGAGACGAGAGCGGTCTTCAGATCACCGTCGGCCTCGTGCAGGGCACGCCGGGAGACCTCCTCGGTGCACCCGGTCGCCTCGACCAGGATGGAGATCATGCGACCCCGCAGCTTGGCGTTGCTGGCCACCATGTCGATCATCAGATTGGAGTAGACCCGACCCAGGCGCACCATCACCGCCGTGGAGAAGGTGTTCAGCACCAACTTCTGCGCGGTGCCCGCCTTCATCCGGGTCGACCCGGTCACCACCTCCGGACCGGTGTCGACCCCGATGACCACGTCGACCTCGGCTGCCGCCCGGACCTCCGGATTGGCGCAGAGCAGCACGGTCGAGGCACTCCGCTCCCGGGCCGCACCGAGCGCACCGAGGACGTACGGCGTGCGTCCACTGGCCGCCAGCCCGACCACCAGGTCCCCGGCGGCCACGCAGTTGGCGGCCTCCGCGGCGCCACCGCGCAGGTCGTCCTCGGCGTCCTCCACGGCCTGCCACATCGCGTCCGGGCCGCCGGCCAGGTGCGCGCAGAACCAACTGCGCGGCGAGTTGAAGGTGGGGGCCAGCTCGGCGGCGTCGATCACCCCGAGCCGGCCGGAGGTGCCGGCGCCGAAGTAGTGCACCCGGTGCCCACCGCGCAGGGCGGTCACCGCGAGATCGACGGTCACCGCGATCTCGTCCAGCACGGCGGCCACCGCGGCCGGCACCCGCCGGTCGGCGTCGTTGATGACGGTGAGCACGTCCCGCGTCGACATCAGGTCGAGGTCGGTGCTGTACGGGTTGCGCCGTTCGGTAGGTGCACCGACCCGGACCACCGGCCGCAGGTCGACCACGCCCTCGTTGCCCTGCTGCGCCGCCCTGTCGTCCGGCCCGGTCCGGCCGGTGGTCACGAGCGCCTCCGACTGCCGCCCACCCGGCGTGTTCGCACCGCCTCGGCGGTGACCTCCAGCGCCCGGCGGGCCCGCGCCCGGTTCCGGGCGGCCACCCCGACGAAGAGGCAGTCCACCACGGTGAGCTGGGCCAGCCGGCTCGCCATCGCGCCCGAGCGGTACGTCGTCTCGCGGGCGGCGGTGGTGAGGACGTAGTCGGCGATCTCGGTGATCGGCGAGCGGGGGAAGTTGGTCAGCGCGACGGTGACCGCGCCCCGGGCGCGGGCCTGTTCGAGCACCTCGATCACGTCCGAGGTGGTGCCGGTGTGCGAGATGCCGACCGCCACGTCGCCCTTGCCGAGCAGCGCGGCGGAGGTCAGCGCGGTGTGCACGTCCGGGAAGTAGAACGCGATCCGGCCGATCCGGTGCAGCTTCTGCTGGAAGTCGGAGGCGACGAATCCGCTCGCGCCGGCACCGTAGACCTCGATCCGGCCCGCGCCGACGATCGCCTCCACGACCTGCTCGCAGACGGCCGGGTCGAGCTGCTCGGCGGTCTCCTCGACGGCCCGTGCGTCGTTGAAGGCGATGGTGGCGATGATCTGGGCCAGGTCGGCGCCGGGCGGGATGTCCCCGCCGACCACCCGGGCGTCCGGCGGCTCGATCCGGCGGGCGGCCTCGGCGGCGAGCCGGATCCGCAGCTGCGGGTAGCCGTCCATGCCGACCGACCGGCAGAACCGGATGACGGTGGCCTCGGAGGTCTCGGCGGCGGTGGCGAGGTCGGTGATGGTCCGTCGGGCGGCATCGGCCGGGTTGGCGACGACCAGTCGGGCGACCCGCTGCTCGGCGGGGGACAGCGACGGGAGCAGGCCACTGATGTGGACGATCAGCCCACCCGGCTCGTGACTCGCAGAAATCTTCGGACTCTTCGCCACGGATGAAACTTACTTTCATGAGCCGCGAGCGTCAACCACGACCGCGCGTATTCGACAGGAAGTATCCCCCCGACCGGGGAGGCGTTCCGGCACAGACTCCCATTTGCGCAGCCTGACGCGCCTCCGCCGGTCCGGTGGAATCGCCTCGGTCTACGGTCGGGCCTGCGCGGCGACCGGCTCCCGGGCGACGCCGTCGGTCGCCGGGGCGGACGGCCCGGTGTCGTCCGGCGGATCATCGACCACCGGCCCGGCCCCCTCCTCCGGCGGCAGCCAACGCGCCAGGTGCGCCCGGATCCGCCGGGACACCTCGTCCGGCCCACCACCCGCGTCGACCACCACGAAGCCCGGATACTCCGGCAGCGACCGGTAGGCCGCGTCGGCGGCGGTCAACCAGCCCATCGTCTCGTGGTCCTCGCCCCGCAGCTCGATCCGCCGGTACGCCTCGGCCGGGTCGACGGCCAACAGGAAGGTGACCTGTGGGGCGGGGAAGACCCGGTAGCCGGCCCGGGTCAGCCGCTCCCACCGCTGCCCACCGTGCGCCCGGATGCTGGCGTACTGGCAGGCGGAGTAACGGTCCATCACCGCGGTGCGACCGGTCACCAGGCAGCTGAGCAGCGCGGCGGCGATGGCCAGCCAGCGCAGCACGGACTCCACGGCGAGCATCCCGGTGCGGCCCACCAGCAACTGCGGGTCGGTGCGGCCGAACCGGTGGGCGACCCGGCCGAGCCAGCGCCGACCGCTCGCGTTGCGGTGGTAGGTGGCCGGCCGGCCGGCCGAGGTGAGCGCGGCGGCGAGCAGGTAGGCCTGGGTGGTCTTGCCCGAACCGTCGATGCCGATCAACGCGACGCGACGCAGTCGGGCCCCGCCGTCGGTCCCGCGCCGTGATCTGACCACCTTCCACAGACTATCCGACCCACGCTTGCCCCCTGCCCGATTGATCCCCTGGCGAGGGTGATGACCGGATCGGTGCGCCGACCCAGGTGTGGGCGGGCCGACAGCCGGGTACGCAACGTCATTTCCCACCGACCATCCACCGATCGGAGAGACCAGATGGCCGAGCGCGGGGACGTCAGCCTCCTGCACACCCTCAAGCGGGTCGCCGCCGTGCTCAAGCAGAACGAGATCCCCTTCGCGCTCGGCGGCAGCTTCGCCGTCTATGCGCACGGCGGTCACTCCAGCGAGCACGACGTGGACTTCCTGCTCCCCGAGGAGCATGTCGAGCGGGCGCTTGAGGCGCTGACCGACGAGGGCTTCACCGCCGAGCGCCCGCCGGAGGACTGGCTGGTGAAGGTCTACGACGACGGGCGGATGGTGGACCTGATCCACCGGCCGGTGGAGACCCCGGTGACCCACGAGACCCTCGCCGACACCGTGGTCCGCCCGGTGGACGCCATCCGCATGCCGGTGCTGTCGGCGACCCGGCTGATGGTGCACAAGCTGCTCAGCTTCTCCCAGCACTACTGCGACTTCGCCCGGGGCCTGCCGCTGGCCCGGTCCCTGCGCGAACAGATCGACTGGGAGCGGGTCCGCAAGGAGACCCGGCACTCGCCGTACGCCGAAGCGTTCCTGATGTTGCTGGACCGGCTCGACGTCGTCCCGTACGGGGGCACGCCGGTGCCGTACGCCCGTATCCCCGAGGAGAGGGAGACCCCGTGACCGAGCACAGCGCCGGCCCGCCGGACGAGTACGTCGAGGCGGAGATCCAACGGCTGCTGACCGAGGACCCCGACGTCGCCGAGCAGGGCATCACCGTGGTCCGCCGGGAGCGCGGCCTGGTCCTCACCGGCGAGGTCGAGAGCCCGCACCGACGGGCGGAGATCCTGCGTCGGGTGGCCGAGCGGTTCCCGGACGAGGCGATCACCAGCGACATCGGGGTGATCCGCGCCCAGGCGCCGGTCCAGGTCGAGGAGCTGCCGTGAGGAGGACCCGATGATCCGGATCGCCGCCGTCGGCGACGTCCACCTGGACGCCGATGTGCTGGGCCGGTTCCGCCCGGCCCTGGAGGAGCTGCCCGACTGCGCCGACGTGCTGCTGCTCGCCGGCGACCTGACCCGGCACGGGACCGAGGCCGAGGCCCGCTGCGTCGCCCAGGAGTTCGGCGGGCTCGGGGTGCCGGTGATCACCGTGCTGGGCAACCACGACCACCAGTGCGACCAGGTGCCGCAGGTGGTCAAGGTGCTGGAGGACGTCGGGATCACCGTGCTGGAGGGGACCGGCACGGTGCTGGAGTGCCCCGGTGGCCGGCTCGGGGTGGCCGGGGTCAAGGGCTTCGGCGGCGGGTTCGCCGGCCGGTGCGCCAGCGACTTCGGCGAGCCGGAGATGAAGTCCTTCGTCCGCACCGGCAACGAGAGCGCGGCGGCGTTGGGCGAGGCGCTGCGGGGGCTGGACTGCGACCTGCTCGTCGCGCTGACCCACTACGCCCCGGTGCCGGACACGCTGGCCGGTGAGCCGCTGGAGATCTACCCGTTCCTCGGGTCGTACCAGCTCGGTCAGGCGATCGACTCGGCGCCGACGGCGCTCGCCCTGCACGGGCACGCGCACGCCGGCACCGAACGCGGTGTCACCCCCGGCGGGGTCCGGGTACGCAACGTCGCCCACCCGGTGATCAAGCAGGCGTACAGCGTCTTCCACCTGGGAGATCAAATCGACTGAGAAGCAGGTTTTCGGAATCGGGCCGCCGGGTATTCAGCAGCCATGGAGCTGATTCTCTGGATTCTCGCAGTCGTACTCGTGGTCGCCGGCATCCTCGCGCTGTTCCGCCGGCAGATCCTGTGGGGCGTCGTCCTCATCGTGGTCGGCCTCCTGGTCGGCCCGGGTGGTGTCAGCATCTTCAGTTGACGCCGGTCCCTACCACCTGACCCGCCGGGGTCGTCGCCCCCGGAAGCTCCGTCCTCCCAGACAGGAGCCTCCGGCACCGACGACCCCGGCGTTCTGTCGTCCGGTGGGCCCACCGGTGGTGCCCCGGCGTGGGGCACGGTGACGGTTTTGCCGGGGCGTACCGGGGAAGTATCTTGATTATGGAGACAACCCGGAGCGGCCGGCGGACCGGCGCGGCGCGGACCTGGTGGATGCTGCTCGGCTTCGGCGCGGCCGTCACGGTCGCCGCCGCGATCGGCGGACTGGGGGTGTCCGGCACCAGCGACGAGTACGCCGCCCTGCGGCAACCGGCCTGGGCCCCGCCCTCGTGGCTGTTCGGCCCGGTCTGGACCCTGCTCTACGCGATGATCGCGGTCGCCGGTTGGCTGGCCTGGCGGCGGGTCGGCTTCGGCCCCGCGCTCTGGGCCTGGTCGGTGCAGCTGGTGCTGAACGCGATCTGGACCCCGCTCTTCTTCGGCGCCGGCCGGTACGGGCTGGCCTTCGCCGAGATCGTGCTGATGTGGCTGGCGATCGCCGTGACGGTGGTCGCCTTCTGGCGGATCTCCCGGCCGGCGGCGGCCCTGCTGCTGCCCTACTGGGCCTGGGTCACCTTCGCCGCCGCGCTGAACTTCTCGATCTGGCAGCTCAACAGCTGACGGTCGCCGCCCCGGGTCGACCCGGGGTCGTCGTCGGGCCGGGGGCGGGTCCGCCCCCGGCCCGACGAATCCGGTCTCAGCAGCGGGGCACGTTCGGGATGTAGCCGTCGTGGCCGGTGTAGACGTAGGCGTCGGCGATGAACCGGCCGGAGCCGATCCGGTCCCAGATCGCGCTGGTGCCGTAGGTGCCGGTGACCGTGGTGCCGCTGGTCTGGCAACCGATGGTGACCTTGGCCCCGTCGGCGACCGTGCCGACCGACGAGTAGCCGGTGCCCGGCCCGGACCGGACGGTCAGCGGGGTGCCGGCGGTGTCGACCGTGCCCGACCCGGTGCCGCTGGTGCAGTTGTTGCCGCTGGTGTACGTCTTGGTGCCCCAGTACAGCGCGAGCGTGCCGTTGAACCGGACCTTGATGTCGTCGCCGTTGAGGCGCTGCTCGTAGTGCAGGTGCGGGCCGGTGGAGCCACCGGTGCTACCGACCCAGCCGATCACCTTGCCGTAGCCGACGCTCTGCCCGACCGAGACGTTGAAGCCGTTGAGGTGGGCGTAGTAGGTCGTGTAGCCGCCACCATGGTCGATGCGGACGTATTTGCCATAGCTCGTCCCGCCGAGGTCGGTGACCCGGTCGACGGTGCCGGGGGCGCTGGCGACCACCGGGTCGCCGAGGTCGTCGGTGCGGTTGAAGTCGACCGCGTAGGCCGGGCTGTGGTCCGAGCGGGTCTGGCCGGACCAGGACTGGTTGCACGGGAACGGCACCTTGAAGGTGGGCGCGGCCCATGCCGGGGCCGCCGGGACCAGGACCCCGGTGACCAGCAGGGAGGCCGCCACCAGGCTCCACCACCGTCTACGCATCCAGCACCTCCGATGTCGAGAATCTTCAATACCTTGCCTCGATCGTGGCAGATATCGACATCAATGGGAAGCCACCGCACCCCCTGTCCACCCCTAGCCCGGTGAGCACGGGTGGGAGCGCGCCCACCTGCGGTGGGAGGGTTTCGTGATTGTTACCGGGCCGTGTCCACCAGGGGGGTGGACCGATCGGGATGCAAGCGCTTACATGTGGGGACGACTCATCGGACCGGCGTCGGGTTCCCCCACCTGTGGGCGCGCCGGCAAGGAAGGAGAACGGCATGGCGTTTGCCAGATCACGCCAGGCTCTCGCGATCGCCGGCGTGCTGGGGCTGGCCCTCGGCGCCGCCGCCTGCGGCACCGGCAACGACAAGAAGAGCAGCAACGCGGGCTCGGCCGAGTGCGCCGCATATGAGAAGTACGGCGACCACGACGGCAAGAAGGTCACCGCCTACTCGTCGATCCGGGACATCGAGGCCGACCGGCTGGCCCAGTCCTGGAAGCAGTTCGAGGACTGCACCGGCATCGAGATCGACCACGAGGGCTCCGGCGAGTTCGAGGCCCAGCTCCCGGTCCGGGTGCAGGGTGGCAACGCGCCCGACCTCGCCTTCATCCCGCAGCCGGGTCTGATCAAGCGGTTCGTCGACGGCAACAACCTCAAGCCGGTCGCCGCCGCCACCAAGACCGAGGCCGAGGCGAACTACTCCCCCGACTGGCTGAAGTACACCACCATCAACGGCCAGTTCTACGGTGCCCCGCTGGGCTCGAACGTCAAGTCGTTCGTCTGGTACTCGCCGAAGACCTTCAAGGAGAAGGGCTGGGCGCCCCCCACCACCTGGGACGAGCTGATCAAGCTCTCCGACACCATCGCGGCCAGCGGCACCAAGCCGTGGTGCGCCGGCATCGAGTCCGGTGACGCCACCGGCTGGCCGGCCACCGACTGGATCGAGGACGTGCTGCTGCGTACGGCCGGACCCGAGGCCTACGACAAGTGGACCACCCACGGCATCCCGTTCAACGACCCGCAGGTCGTCGACGCGCTCAACCGGGCCGGCACGATCCTCAAGAACGAGAAGTACGTCAACGGCGGCTTCGGCGGCGTGAAGAGCATCGCCACCACCTCCTTCCAGGAGGCCGGCGTCCCGATCACCACCGGTAAGTGCGCCCTGCACCGGCAGGCGTCCTTCTATGCCAACCAGTGGCCCGAGGGCACCAAGGTGGCCGAGGACGGCGACGTCTTCGCGTTCTACTTCCCGTCCATCGACCCGGCCAAGGGCAAGCCGGTGCTGGGTGGCGGCGAGTTCGTCGCGGCCTTCACCGACCGCCCCGAGGTCCAGGCGGTGCAGACCTACCTCGCCTCCGGCGAGTACGCCAACAGCCGCGCCAAGATCGGCGACTGGGTGTCGGCGAACAAGAAGCTCGACCTGGCCAACGTGCCGAACCCGGTGGACAAGCTCTCCGTGGGCATCCTCCTGGACCCGAAGACCGTGTTCCGCTTCGACGGTTCCGACCTGATGCCGGCCGCCGTCGGCAACGGCACCTTCTGGAAGGGCATGGTCCAGTGGATCAACGGCAAGGACACCGCCTCGGTGCTGAACGGCATCGAGAGCACCTGGAAGTGAGCTGAGACGGTGGCCCGGTCCGTACCCACGGGCCGGGCCACCGTCTGATACCGAGCCCTTGAGAGGGAGGGTCGATGGAGTTCGACTTCGCTGAGGAACAGCCGAAGTTCCTCATGCTGATGTACGGGCTGATCGCTTTCGTCGCGGTGGTGGGCGGTCTGCTCCTGCTCCTCGACGTGGTGCCGGCCTGGTTCGCCCGCCGTCGGGAGGCGCAGTTGGTCGCCGCCTCGACCGGCGGTGCCCCGCTGCCCCGCCGACGCAAGCCGCGGGAAGGGCTGTTCGCGCTCTTCTTCCTGCTGCCGACGCTGCTGCTGCTCACCATCGGGCTGGTGGTGCCGGCGCTGCGGACCGTGCTGCTCTCCTTCATGGACGCCGGCAGCGACGAGTGGGTGGGGCTGCGCAACTACAGCTGGATGTTCTCCGAGGACTCGATCGTCCGGGTCCTGCTCAACACCCTGATCTGGGTGCTGCTGGTGCCGCTGGTGGCCACCACCTTCGGCCTGCTCTACGCCGTCATGGTGGACAAGGCCCGGTTCGAGTCCATCGCCAAGTCACTGATCTTCCTGCCGATGGCCATCTCGTTCGTCGGGGCCAGCATCATCTGGAAGTTCGTCTACGCCTACCGCAGCGAGGACCAGGACCAGATCGGCCTGCTCAACCAGATCGTGGTCACCCTCGGCGGCGAACCCCGGCAGTGGCTGCTCGACTCACCGCTGAACACCTTCCTGCTCATCGTCATCATGGTCTGGATCCAAGCCGGTTTCGCCATGGTGGTGCTGGCCGCCGCGATCAAGGCGATCCCCGGCGACATCGTGGAGGCGGCCCGCCTCGACGGGGTCACGCCGTGGCAGATGTTCTGGCAGATCACCATGCCGAGCATCCGACCGGCGCTGATCGTGGTGGTGGTGACCCTGTCGATCGCCACGCTCAAGGTCTTCGACATCGTCCGGACGGCCACCAACGGCAACTACGACACCAGCGTGATCGCCAACGAGATGTACAACCAGGCGTTCCGGTACGGCGAGGCCGGGCAGGGCTCCGCCCTGGCGGTCTTCCTCTTCATCCTGGTCATCCCGATCGTGATCTACCAGATCCGCAACCTGCGTCAACAGCGGGAGGGCTGAGATGACCACCGCCACGCCCACCGTCGGAGCCGGCGCCCAGGCCGCCGGGAAGCCGACCACCACGGCCGGCCGGGTCCGTAACCGGCTCAACAGCCGGACCGCCACCCTGGTCTCGCTCGTCATCGCGCTGCTCTGGACGATCCCGACGTTCGGCCTGTTCGTCTCCTCGTTCCGCCCCGAGGCCGACATCAAGTCCACCGGTTGGTGGACCTTCTTCACCGACCCGCAGTTCACCCTGGAGAACTACCAGGACGTGCTCTTCGGGTCCTCCTCGTCGTCGGGGCAGCTGGCCAGCTACTTCATCAACTCGCTGGCCATCACCATCCCGTCGGTGCTCTTCCCGCTGGCCTTCGCCTCGCTGGCCGCGTACGCGCTGGCCTGGATCAACTTCCGGGGGCGCGACTGGCTCTACATCGCGATCTTCGCGATGCAGATCGTGCCGTTGCAGATGGCCCTGGTGCCGCTGCTGAAGTTCTTCTCCACCGGGGTCACCGTGGCCGGCGTGCAGGTGATGCCCGCCTGGGACCTGGTGGACGAACAGAAGTTCGCCCAGGTGTGGTTCGCGCACACCTGCTTCGCCCTGCCGTTCGCGGTGTTCCTGCTGCACAACTTCGTCTCGCAGCTCCCCCGGGACCTGATGGAGGCGGCCCGGGTCGACGGGGCCACCCACCCCAAGATCTTCCGCACCATCGTGCTGCCGCTGATCACCCCGGCGCTGGCGGCCTTCGCGATCTTCCAGTTCCTCTGGGTCTGGAACGACCTGCTGGTCGCGCTGATCTTCGCCGGGGGCGGCAACGAGACCGCCCCGCTCACCGTCCGGCTCGCCGAGATGGCCGGCACCCGGGGCAACGAGTGGCAGCGGCTCACGGCCGGCGCGTTCGTCTCGATCGTCGTACCGCTTGTCGTGTTCCTGTCGTTGCAGCGGTTCTTCGTGCGCGGTCTGCTCGCCGGCAGCGTCAAGGGTTGAGGTCCGCCCGCCGCCGCCCGGCAGCACCGGGCGGCGGCGGGCGGCGGCGCGGAGCGGGGGAACCACAGCGTGACCAGGATCGACGACGTGGCCCGGCTCGCCGGGGTCTCCACCGCCACCGTCTCCCGGGCGTTGCGCGGCCTGCCGACGGTGTCGGCCGCGACGCGCCGCCGGGTGCTCGCCGCCGCCGAACAGCTCCAGTACGCGGTCTCGCCGAGCGCCTCCCGGCTGGCCGGCGGCCGGACCGGCACGGTCGCCGTGGTGGTCCCCCGGATCACCCGCTGGTTCTTCGGCACCGTCGTGGAGGCCGTCGAGGAGTTCCTCCACCAGTCCGGCTACGACCTGCTGCTCTATAACCTCGGCGGGCGCGAGCAGGTCCGGCAACGGGTGCTGCGCAACGCCAACCTGCACAAGCGGGTCGACGCGATCATGCTGGTCGCCACCCCGCTGCGGCCGGCCGACCTGACCGCCCTGGCCGAGCTGGACCTGCCCGGCATCACGATCAGCTCCGGCAGCACGGTGCCGGGTTGGCCCTGCGTCCGGATCGACGACGTCGCGGCGGCCCGGACCGCCACCCGACACCTGCTCGACCTGGGCCACCGGCGGATCGCCCACATCTCCGGCGACCCGAACGACGAGTTGGCCTTCACCACCCACACCGACCGTCGCCGGGGCTACCGGGAGGCGCTGCGCCACGCGGGCCTGCGCCCCGACCCCGGTCTGGACATGGAGTCGCAGTTCACCATCGACGGCGGCAACCAGGCCACCGTCGAGCTGCTGGCCCGGGGCGAACCACCGACGGCGATCTTCGCCGCCTGCGACGAGATCGCGATGGGCGCGATGACCGCGCTGCGCGACGCCGGGTTGCGGGTCCCGCAGGACGTCAGCGTGATCGGCGTGGACGACCACGATCTGTCCGGCGTGCTGGGGCTGAGCACCATCGCCCAGCCCGCCGCCGAGCAGGGCCGGATCGCCGCCCGGCTGCTGCTCGATCCGCTGGGCACCGGCACCGTCGAGCCGTACGCCGGCCGGATGCCGGCCCCGCGCGGGGTCGGCGTCGACGGCACCGCGCCCAGCCCACCGGTGATCCTGCCCACTCGCCTGGTGGTACGGGAGTCGACCGCGCCTCCCCGGGCACACTGAACGGATTCGACCGCACGGCACGGCAGGCTCGACACAGGGAGAAGGCTCTGAACACCGACGCGAGGCAGCAGGAACAGTCCATGGGCGTGGCCCACGGATGGTGGACCGAAGCCGTCATCTACCAGATCTACCCGCGCTCCTTCGCCGACTCCGACGGCGACGGCATCGGTGACCTGCCCGGCATCACCGCCCGGCTGGGACACCTGGCCGAGCTGGGTGTCGACGCCGTCTGGTTGTCGCCGTTCTACCCGTCGCCGCAGGCCGACGCCGGGTACGACGTCGCCGACTACCGGGACGTCGACCCGCTCTTCGGCAGCCTGGCGGACGCCGACGCCCTGATCGCCGAGGCCCGCGCGAAGGGCCTCAAGGTCATCGTCGACCTGGTGCCCAACCACACCTCGTCGGCGCACCGGTGGTTCCGGGCCGCCGTCACCGCCGCCCCCGGCAGCCCCGAGCGGGCCCGGTACGTCTTCCGCGACGGCCTCGGCCCGGACGGCGCGACGCCGCCGAACGACTGGCAGAGCGTCTTCGGTGGTCCCGCCTGGACCCGGCTCGTCGAGCCCGACGGCCGGCCCGGCCAGTGGTACCTGCACCTGTTCGACCCCGCCCAGCCGGACCTCAACTGGGACAACCCGGAGATCCGCGCCGAGTTCCTGGACGTGCTCCGGTTCTGGCTGGACCGGGGCGTGGACGGCTTCCGGGTAGACGTGGCGCACGGCCTGATCAAGCAGGCCGACCTGGCCAACTGGGAGGAGCCGCAGGAGATCCTCTCCGGCAACGAGGTGGACAAGCCCCGCCCACCGATGTGGGACCAGGACGGCGTACACGAGATCTACCGGGACTGGCGGCGGGTGCTGGACTCCTACGACGGCGCACGGATCCTGGTCGCCGAGGCGTGGGTGGAGCCGGCCGAACGGATCGCCCGCTACGTCCGCCCCGACGAGATGCACCAGGCGTTCAACTTCGAGTACCTGCTCGCCGCCTGGACGGCCCCCGCCCAGTACGCGGTGATCACCCGCTCCCTGGAGGCCACCGACGCCGTCGGCGCCCCCACCACCTGGGTGCTCTCCAACCACGACGTCATCCGGCACGCCTCCCGGATGGGCCTGTCGGCCAAGGGCGGCCGGCCCAACGGCATCGGCATCGGCGACCCCCAGCCGGACGCCGCGCTGGGCCTGCGCCGGGCCCGGGCGGCCACCCTGCTGATGCTGGCCCTGCCCGGCTCGGCATACCTCTACCAGGGCGAGGAGTTGGGGCTGCCGGAGCACACCACGCTGCCCGACGAGTCCCGGCAGGACCCGACCTGGGAGCGCAGCGGCCACACCCAACGCGGCCGGGACGGCTGCCGGGTGCCGATCCCGTGGGAGGCCGACGCCCCGTCGTACGGCTTCGGCCCGACCGACGCCAGCTGGCTGCCGCAGCCGCCGCTCTGGGCCGAGTACGCCCTGGACCGCCAGCAGGGGGTGTCCGGCTCGACGTACGAGACGTACCGGACCGCGTTGCGGCTGCGCCGCGAGCACGGCCTGGGCCGGGGCACCCTGGGGTGGCTCTCCTCCGGCGACGAGGTGCTGAGCTTCCGCAACGCCGGGCTGACCGTGCTGACCAACTTCGGGGCCGCCGCCGTGCCGCCGCCGGCCGGGGAACTGCTGCACAGCAGCGCGCCCCTGGACGCCGACGGCCGGGTCCCCACCGACGTGACGGTCTGGGTCCGCCACTGACCCACCGGCCCGGCACCGGCACCGGCTTCGGTGCCGGTGCCGGGCCGCAGTGCCCGCGGCGGACGGCCGGTCAGCGGCGGTCGGCGCGCTGGTGCAGCAGGTCGCGTACCGCATCGATGTCACGGGGCGAGGTACGCGAGGCCAGCCAGTACATCAGCCCGGTGGGGATGAAGAAGAGCTGGAAGGCGGCGAGCCCGACGGCGTAGTTCAACGGCGGCGGGAAGGCCGCCCGCAGGGCGTGGAAGACCGCTCCGACCAGCCCGTTGCCGGCCGCCCGCCCGACCCCGTTGACCAGGTTGCCCAGGCTGTAGACGGTGCCCCGGTGTTCCGGCGGGTTGACGTCGGCGATCAGGGCGAACCAGTTCGGCGAGTTCGCCGAGGTCAGCGCCAACGCCACCAGGGCGGTGAGCAGGCTCAGCCCGACCGTCGGTTCGGTCACCACGCTGGCCAGCACGGCACCCACCACCGCGCCGGTGCCGCCCCCGTCGGGCACGTCGATCCGGATCGGCACGAAGAACAACACCAGGTAGAACGGCAGTGCCGCGAGGATGCCGACCGCCGCGACCTGGGCCCGCCCCCGGGGGTTACGCCGTTGCCGCGCGTCCCCGACCAGCCCACCGACGATGGAGAACACCCCACCGAGCTGGAACAGGGTGGCGAAGACGCTGCCCACCACGACCGCCGTGGCCGCCGAGTAGCCCTGGGCCTGGGCCCGCTCGGCGAACAGCACCGGCAGCCACACCAGCGAGCCGAACGCCGCCTGCGCGGTGAGGCCCTGGAGGATCAACCACCGGTTGGTCCGTCGGTCCAGGATGCGCGGCAGGTCGGCCCGGGTGATCTGGTAGTCGTACTCGACGCCGGCGTCGATCGCCTCGGCCAGCTCCGGCTCGCTCTGCCCGCGCCGGATGTCGTACGTCAGCAGGTAGGCCACCGTGGCGGCCAGGCCGACCACGGTGAGCAGCAGGAACGGGCGTCGCCAGTCGGTGGCCCCGAGCAGCCCGCCGGTGAGCGTGCCGGCCAGGGTGCCGACCCCCTGGGACAACCCCCAGAAGCTCATCACCAGGCCCCGGCGGCGCGGCGAGATCAGGTCGGTGACCACGGAGAACCCGACCGAGCCGACCGCGCCCAACCCGACCGCGGCGACCAACTGCGCGGCGAGGAACGTCGGGAAGCCGGTGGCGAGCGCGCTGCCGCCGGTGCCGGCCGCCCAGACCAGCGTGCCCACCATCAGCAGCGGCTTGCGGTTGGTCCGGTCACCGACGTACGCCCAGGCCACCGCCGCGACCGCGCTGACCAGGAAGCTTACGGCCGTGACCAGGCCGAGCATCCGCTGCGGCACCCCCAGCGCCCCGGAGATCGGCCCGTACAACGGGGGTACCAGGCCGATCGCCACGTTGTCCAGCGAGGCGAGCACCACGAACACCGCGACGCTGTAGAGGCGGTGCGCCGCGTTTCCGCGCCGGGAGATTCTGCTGCCGGTCATGTCCGGCAGCCAACCAGGTACGGCTCCCGGCCCGACGGGCACCCCCGCCGGCCCGGCACCACCGCCGGCCCGGCCCACCGGGGCGGAACCGGTCGTCGGCCGGTGACCGACCCCCGTGCGTCGGTCACCGGCCGACGATGTCGGTCGGGTGTGTCACTCCCCGGTCGCGGCCACCCGGTCGAGCGTGTGGTCGCGGGCCTCGGCGTACCGCTGCCGGATGGCGGGGACGGGCTCCGCCGCGTACTCCTCGGTGTCCTTCAGCGCCCAGGTGGGCGGCGTCGCCCCACCCAGGGCGACCCAGGCGGCCTGGCGGGCCGCGCCGTCGGCGACGTACTCCCCGGGTGGGGGCACCACCACCGGACGACCGAAGACCTGCGGCGCGATCCGGCGCACCGCCGCCGAGCGGGCCCCGCCGCCGACCAGGATCACCCGCCCGACCGTCGCGCCCTGGGCCACCAGCGCGTCGAGGCCGTCGGCCAGCGCGCAGAGCATCCCCTCCACCGCCGCCCGGGCCAGGTGGGCCGGGGTGGCGGTGCGCAGGGTGAGGCCGTGCACCGAGCCGGTGGCGGTGGGGCGGTCCGGAGTCCGCTCCCCCTCCAGGTACGGCACCATGACCAGGCCGTCCGCCCCGGGCGGGGCGCTCAACGCCAACTCGGACAGCTCGTCGAGGTCGACGCCGAGCAGCGCCGCCGCCGAGTCGAGCACCCGGGCCGCGTTGAGCGTGCAGACCAGCGGCAGGAACCGGCCGGTGGCGTCGGCGAAACCGGCCACCGCGCCACCGGCGTCGGCGGCCGGGCTGTCCGCCACCGCGAAGACCGTGCCGGAGGTGCCGATCGAGACGACCACGTCGCCCGGGCCGGCCCCGACCCCCAGCGCGGCGGCGGCGTTGTCCCCGGTGCCGGGGCCAAGCAGGATGTCCCCGCCCGGCGGCGGCGATCCCGGGGCAGCGTCGGGCCGCCCGGCGGCACCGGCCAGCACGGTCGGGTCGAGCACGCCGGCCCGCTCGGCCGGGCCGAGCACCGTGGGCACCTCGACGACCCGGCCGAACGCCCGTTCCAGCAGGTCAGGGCGGTATTGCCCGGTCGACGGGGACCAGTAGCCGGTGCCACTGGCGTCGCCCCGGTCGGTGCGTAGCGCCGCCAGGCCGGGGGCACCCGCCAACCGCCAGGTCAGCCAGTCGTGCGGCAGGCAGACGGCGGCGACCCTGGCGGCCTGCGCCGGCTCGTGCCGGGCCAGCCAGCGCAGCTTGGTGGCGGTGAAGCTGGCCACCGGGACCAGACCGACCGCGTCGGCCCAGAACCGGCGGCCGGTCTCCCCGCCGCCGGCCTCGGTGATCAGGTCCCGGGCGGCGTCGGCCGACCGGGTGTCGTTCCACAGCAGCGCCGGCCGGACGACCTCACCCGACCCGTCCAGGCAGACCATCCCGTGCTGCTGGCCGGCGACCGACACGGCCGCCACGTCGGCCAGCCCGCCGGCCGCCTCGACGGCGGCCAGCAGGGCATCCCACCAGGCCCGTGGGTCGACCTCGGTGCCGTCCGGGTGCGGCGCGCGGCCCTGACGGACCAGCGCGCCGGTCTCCGCGTCCCGGATCACCACCTTGCAGGACTGGGTGGACGAGTCCACCCCGGCGACGAGCGGCATGTCGGGCCGCCTCAGCGCGCGCCGAGCAGGTGCTCGACGGCGAGCTGGTTGAGCCGTACGAAGCCGAAGCCCTTCGCGGCCGTCGCGTCCACGTCGAACTCCTCGAACGCGGACCGGTCGGCGAGCAGGTCGGCGTAGCCCTCGCCCGCGCTCAGCGTCGGGCTGGCCAGCTCGTCGACCTTGCTGGCGGCGAGCGCCTCCACCACCTCCGGGTCGGCCCGGAACGCCGCCGCCCGCTCCTTGAGCAGCAGGTAGGTCGCCATGTTGGCCTCGGCCGACGCCCACACCCCGGCGATGTCCTCGGTGCGGGAGGGCTTGTAGTCGAAGTGACGCGGGCCGTCGTACGCCGGGCCACCGTTGGGGCCGCCGTTCTCCAGCAGGTCGACCAGGGCGAACGCGTTCATCAGGTCGCCGTGGCCGAAGACCAGGTCCTGGTCGTACTTGATGCCCCGCTGACCGTTGAGGTCGAGGTGGAACAGCTTGCCCTGCCAGAGCGCCTGGGCGATGCCGTGGGCGTAGTTGAGGCCGGCCATCTGCTCGTGCCCGACCTCCGGGTTGAGGCCGACCATCTCGGGCCGGGCCAGCTCGGAGATGAACGCCAGCGCGTGCCCGACGGTGGGGAGCAGGATGTCGCCGCGCGGCTCGTTCGGCTTGGGCTCGATGGCGAACCGCAGGTCGTAGCCCTGGTCGACGACGTACTGGCAGAGCACGTCGACGGCCTCGCGGTAGCGGTCCAGCGCGGCCCGGATGTCCTTGGCCACGTCGTACTCGGAGCCCTCCCGGCCGCCCCACATCACGAAGGTCTTGGCACCCAGGTCGGCGGCGAGGTCGACGTTGCGCAGCACCTTGCGCAGCGCGTAGCGCCGGACGTCGCGGTCGTTGCTGGTGAAACCGCCGTCCTTGAACACCGGGTGGGTGAAGAGGTTGGTGGTGACCATCGGCACGACCAGCCCGGTCTCGTCCAGCGCCTTGCGGAACCGGGCGAGCTGGGCCTCCCGGGCGGCGTTGTCCGCGCCGAACGGGATCAGGTCGTCGTCGTGGAAGGTGATGCCGTACGCGCCCAACTCGGCGAGCCGGTGTACGGCCTCGACGGCGTCCAGCTCAGGGCGGGTGGCGTCGCCGAACGGGTCACGGGCCTGCCAGCCCACCGTCCAGAGCCCGAAGGAGAACTTGTCGGCAGGGGTGGGACGGGGTGCCATGGCAGACCTCCGGAAGCGATGATGGTGGTGGCGGTGAGTGTGTTACCCGCAATTTGTTCAGTGGTTGAATTAAATGGCCGTGCTGTGGCACTGTCAAGAGGTGACCGAGACCCGGACCGTCGGCGCGGTCCGCCAGGGAAGCCTGCGCGAACTCAACCTCGCCGTGGTGCTGCGGCGGATCGCCAGCACCACCCGGCCGCCCTCCCGGGCCGAGATCGCCGCCGACACCGGCCTGACCCGGGCCACCGTGTCGGCGGTCGTCGACGACCTGATCGCCGGCCGGCTGGTCACCGAGGCCGATCCCGCGCCCCGCACCGGCGCCGGCCGGCCCGCCCGGGGGCTGCTGCTCGGCGGCACCGGCCCGGCCGGGCTCGGCCTGGAGGTCAACGTCGACTACCTCGCGGCCTGCGTGGTCGACCTCACCGGCGCCGTCCGGCACCACGAGGTACGCCGGATCGACCTGCGCCCCCTCTCCCCCGCCGACGCGCTCACCGGCCTGGTCGACCTGGCCGGCCGGGCCCGTGCCGCCGCCGACGACGCCGGGCTCACCCTCGCCGGGGCGGCCCTGGCCGTGCCCGGCCTGGTCGACGCCCGTGGGCTGGTCCGGCTCGCCCCCAACCTCGGCTGGCGGGACGTGGACGTGCCGGGCCTGCTCGCCGGCCACCCCGCCCTGACCGACCCGGTCGACGGGGTGCCGCCCCTGGTGGTGGAGAACGAGGCGAACCTCGCCGCGCTGGGCGAACTGCACGCCCGCCCCGGCGGCCCGGAGAGCTTCCTGCACGTCTCCGGCGAGATCGGCATCGGTGCCGGGATCGTGCTCGACGGGGCACTGTTCCGGGGCTCCCGGGGTTGGAGCGGCGAACTCGGTCACGTACCGGTCGATCCGGGTGGTCCCACCTGCCGCTGCGGCGCCCGGGGCTGCCTGGAGACGTACGCCGGGCAGGAGGCCGTGCTGGCGGCGGCCGGGCTGGCCGGGGCGGACCTGCCGGCCGACACCGCCGCCCGCCGACTGGCCGACCTGGCCGGGTCCGGCGACCCGGCCGCACTCGCCGCGCTGCGGGCCGCCGGCACCGCCCTCGGGGTCGCCGTCGCCGGGGTGGTGAACCTGCTCGACCTGGACACCGTCGTGCTCGGCGGCGGATACGCGACCCTCGCGCAGTGGCTGTGCCCGCCGGTGCTGGCCGAACTCGACGACCGGGTGCTCACCAGCGGCTGGTCCCCGGTGACGGTCCGTCCGGCGGCGCTCGGGGCCGAGTCCGCCGCCGTCGGCGGGGCCGGTTCGGTGGTCCGCCGGATCATCGCCCGTCCGTCCGGTTGGCTGTCCCGCCCGCAGTGACCCACGGTTGCTGGCTGGCCGATCGCCGACCCGCCTCGGTACGCTTTCCCTGAGGCAAGGATTTCCTACCGAGGAGAGCACTCCCAGCATGCGCAGAGGTCGACAGGCCGACGCGCCCGGCGACCGGCGGTGACGACCACCCGCCGGGACGGGCACGCCGGCCCGGTCAGCGGGGGTGGACAGGTGGCGCACACCCCGACCCACCCGTCCTCGGACGGGTCGTTGCCGGCCGACCCGCAGCTGGCCCGGGAGTTGCTCGACGGTCTCGCCGAGGCGGTGGTCACCACCGATCGCACCGGCCGGGTCACCCTGGCCAATGCGATGGCCGGGCAACTCCTGCCGGAGCTGACCCCCGGCACCGACCTGGCCGCACACACCGTGCCGGCGCTGGCCCGCGCGGTCGCCGAGGGCACCGGGACGTTCGACGCCGAGCATCATGGCCGCCGACTGCGGGGCGTCTGCCGTCCCCTCGCCGCCGGCGGCTGCGCCTGGTATGTCCGGGATGTCACCGACGAACAGACCCGCACCGACGCGCTGCTCGCCGAACGCTCCCGCACCGCGTTCCTGGCCCGGGCGGGCAGCCGGCTCGGGCTCTCCCTGCACCGCGAGCAGACCCTGCGGGCCACCGTCACCCTGCCGGTGCCCTACCTGGCCGACGTCGCGGTGGTCGTGCACCGGTCACCGCAGCCCGGCGAGGACCTCCCACACTGGCTCCGGTACGCCGACGGCGAATCCGGCCCGGTCGGCGGGGTCGGCAGCTGGCAGCTCGCCGGCTCGGTCCCCGGGCTCACCGAGGCGCTGCACGGCGAGTCCACCGACCCCAGCCCGTGGCTCGACGCCGAGCTGACCGACCTGGCCGGCGTGCTGCCGGAGACCTTCGGCCGCCCCGGCACCGTGCTGATCAGCCCGATGCTCAGCGTGGGCGGGCCGGCCGGCGCGTTGATCCTGGTCCGGTGGCACGGGCGGGCCGGCTTCGACCCGCGCGACATCGAACTGGTCCGGGAGTTCGCCGCCCGCGCCGGGTCCGCGATCGCCGCCGCCGACCTGTACGGCGAGCAGGCCCACCTGGCCCGGGTCCTCCAGCACAGCCTGCTTCCCCCGGCGTTGCCCCCGGTACCCGGTGTCACCCTCGCCGGCGGTTACCGCGCCGCCGGGGACAGCCTGCGCATCGGCGGCGACTTCTACGAGGTCTTCCCCACCGCCACCGGGTCCCTGTTCGCCCTCGGCGACGTCTGCGGCAAGGGGGTCGGCGCGGCCGTGCTCACCGGCCGGGTACGCCAGTCGTTGCAGACCCTGCGGCTGGTCGAGCAGCGCCCCCGGGAACTCGTCGAACTGCTCAACCGGGCGCTGTTCGACTCCCCCGACGCCGCCCGGCGCAGCCAGTTCACCACCCTGCTGCTGGGCACCACCGGGCCGGGGACCGACGGCGGGGTACGGGTCCGGATCGCCGGCGGCGGGCACCCGTCCCCCCTGGTGGTACGCGCCGACGGGAGCATCGTCGCGGTGCGGGTGGGCGGGATGCCGATCGGGGCGTTCGCCTCGGCGACCTTCGTCGAGGTGGAGGTCCGGCTCGCGCCGGGAGAGCTGCTGCTGGCGTACACCGACGGGGTGACCGAGGCGCGCGGTGCCTCGACGGCCGTCGAGATGTTCGGCGAGCACCGACTGCGGCAGGCGCTCGCCTCGATGGCCGGGCTGCCACCGGCCGCCGTGATCGACCGGCTGCTCCAACTCGTCGACGAGTGGCTGGACGGTGAGAGCCACGACGACATCGCGATGCTGGCCGTCTGCGCGGCGGACCCCGGGTGACCCGACCGGCCCCGGACGATCCCGCCCGGGAGGAACCGGACCGGGCGGCCGGCGAGGAACCGGACGGTCCGCGCCGACCGGCTGGCGGGCCCGGGTCAGGCCGAGCGGACCGCCGGCGGACCGTCCGGGGCCGGACGGGGCCGGACGGGTGGGGGCGGCGCCGACCGGAACTCGACCGCCGGCCGGGTCTCCCCCTCCCGGGCCCGGGCCACCCGGTCGAACTCCACGAGACCGCGCAGCAACGCCTGCCGACCCTCGCCGCTCATCCCGGCCAGCACGTCGGCGAGCCGCTGCCGGCGGTCCCGGCGCAGCTCAGCGAGGAGGCGGGCTGACTCCGGGGTCAGGTGCAGGGCGATCTCCCGCCGGTCCGACCGGCCCGGCTCCCGCTCCAGCATGCCGGCGGCGACCAACCGGTCGCAGAGCCGACTCGCCGAGGAGAGCAGCATGTTCAGCAGGGCGGCGAGCCGGCGCAGATTGATTCCGTCGTACCGTTCGACCACCATGACGGCGCGCAACTGCGCGCTGGACAGCCGGCTGGTGGTGTTCTCCCGGGCTGCCTCCCACAGAGACAGCAGGGCCGCCGTCGCACCGTCCAGCTCGGCGGCCATACTCACGTCTGGTCCGCGAGGACCGCTTTCCTCGGCCATGGTGGGCCCGAGAATACCCCCCGTACCAGGGAATCTGCGCTCTCAGGAGGCGTGATGACGAGCGGACCCGAGGCCCGGGCCCGGCAGGTGCTGACCGAAGCGCCGGTGGACCTGCTGCTGGACCGGCTCGCCGGGGAGCTGGTGCGGGCCTATCGGATCACCGACGTGGAGCTGTTCCAGGTCGACTACCGGTTGTCGGTGCTGCTGCCGCTGGGTGCCGGGGAGCCGTTGGCGGGCCCCGGGCACCCGGCCTGGCACTGCTTCGACCATCAGCAGCCGGTGCTCGCCGAGGGCGTCGGCTGGTTCCCCGTCGGGATGCGGGGCGAGCGGCGCGGGGTGCTGCGGTTGGCCCCGGTGCCCGACGACCGGGCCACCGTCGAGGAGCTGACCCGCATCGGCACCGCCCTGGGGCACGAGTTGGCCGCCGTCACCGCCGGCACCGACGTCTACCGGGCCTCCCGCCGGGCCCGCCGGCTCACCCTGGCCGCCGAGATGCAGTGGGAACTGCTGCCGGGGCGCAGCCGGGACCGGCCCTCGTTCCGCCTCGCCGGCCAGCTCGAACCGGCGTACGCGGTGCGTGGGGACAGTTTCGACTGGTCCGACGACGGCGACCGGCTGTGGCTGTCGACCATCAACGGGACGGGTGAGGGGGTGGCCGCCTCGATGCTCACCGCGCTGGCCACCCACGCGCTGCGCAACGCCCGCCGGGGCGGGCTGGACCTCGCCGACCAGGTCGCCCTCGCCGACCAGGCGATCTATGCCCTGCACCGGGGCGAGCAGCACCTCTCCGCCCTGGTGATGGAGCTGGACCTGGCCTCCGGCGTGCTGACCGTGGTGGACGCCGGATCACCCCGGTTGATGCGGCTGCGCGACGGCGAGGTCACCGAGCAGGTACTGGACAAACAGTTCCCGTTGGGCATGTTCGAGGGCACCGACTACCAGCACCAGCGCTTCGAGCTACGCCGCGACGACCGGCTCTTCGTCCTCAGCGACGGCGTGCTCGACGCGACCGACCAGCACGTCCGGTACGGGGAGACGGCGCTGGACCGCTTCCTGCGGCGTACCGGGCCGATGACGCCCCTGGCCGCGGTCCGTTCGCTCATCGGCGACCTGCGCGCCTTCGTCGCCGGTGAGCTGATCGACGACGCGGTGGTCGTCTGCCTGGACTGGACCGGTCCGCAGCCCTGAACCGGGGGCCCGGCGGGGACGGTGCAGGTGCAGGTGCAGGTGCAGGTGCGGGGCGGGGGCCGGGGTCAGTAGGCCCCGCGCCCGCGCAGCACCGCGCCGAAGGTCTTCCACAGGATGGTCAGATCGGCGGCCAGCGACCAGTTCTCCACGTAGTAGAGGTCCAGCCGGATGCCGTCCTCCCAGCTCAGGTCGGACCGGCCACTGACCTGCCAGAGGCCGGTCATGCCCGGCTTGACCAGCAGGCGACGGGCCACGTCGCCGTCGTAGCGGGCCACCTCCGAGGGCAGCGGTGGGCGGGGACCGACCAGGCTCATCTGGCCGAACAGCACGTTGACCAGTTGGGGCAGCTCGTCGAGCGACCACTTGCGCAGCAGCCGGCCGATCCGGGTGACCCTCGGGTCGTCCCGCATCTTGAACATCAGCCCGTTGGTCTCGTTGCGGGCCACCAGCTCGGCGAGGAGCGCGTCGGCGTTGACCACCATGGTGCGGAACTTCAGCACCCCGAACTCCTGGCCGCCCTGCCCGACCCGGGTCTGCCGGAACAGCACCGGGCCCCGGCTGTCCAGCTTGACGGCCAGCGCGATCAGCGCCACCAGCGGCAGGAGCAGCAGCAGCGCCACCGCCGCGGCCGACCGGTCGACGAGCTCCTTGACCAGCTTGCGGGCCCCCCGGAACTCGGGTGCCTCGACGTGGATCAGCGGCAGCCCGGCCACCGGCCGGGTGTGGATGCGCGGGCCGGCCACGTCGGTGAGCGCCGGGGCGACGACCAGGTCGATCCCGGTGCCCTCCAGCTGCCAGCCCAGCCGGCGCAGCCGGGTCGCGGTCAACTCGCCGGACGCGGTGACCGCCACGGTGTCCGCGCCGATCGCCCCGGCCGCCTCCGGGATGCCCCGCAGGGAGCCCACCACGGGCACGTCGCTGAGCCGCTGCGGCACCGGGGCGAGCAGCGCGTCGGGGATGCACGCGCCGACCACGTGATAGCCGGCGTACGGCTCCCGGCGCAGGGTGTGCACCAACTCCAGCACGTGTGCGGTGTCCCCCACGACCAGGACCCGACGGGACCAGCCGTCGCCCCGGCAGCGGGCCCGGTGCAGCGCCTTGCGGGCGGCGAACCGGGTGGCCACCAGCCCCACCGTGCCGACGGCGAAGGAGATGCCGAGGAACCCCCGGGAGACCCCGACGTCGAAGATGTAGCCGGCGATCGCGACACCGCCGGCCAGGCGCAGGCTGGCCCCGCTGACCCGCCGGTACTCGTCCGCGCCGTAGCCGAGCACCCGGTCGTCGTAACAGCGCAGCGCCTTGAGCGAGACCAACCAGACCAGCACCAGGGCCGGTGCCACCACCACGTACGGGATCTCGGAGCCGCGCGGCACCGCGTCGCCGAAGCGGGTGGCGTAGCCGGCGAGGACCGCCAGCGACAACACGGCGGTGTCCAGCACCACCAGCATGCGGACGTAGCCCCGCTGGTTGGTCTTGGATCGAGTACCCGCCGACCGGCCATCGAGCGCCGACGGCGGGGTACGGACGGGCGTGGACAGCGTCGCCGAGGTCACCCAGCCTCCCCCACATCACACTGGTCGGCTCCGAGCCTGATGCTCACCTCTGGAGAGGTGATCCGGTCGGAGCACTCCCGACATCCTGCCCCACAATGATGCTCACCTATTGCTTCGGACGCATTACTGTCAGCTTTCCTTCGCCGCTGAGGGGGACAAACCCCACCACCGCACCGATTCTCACCCGGCGCACCGACCCTTTAGCACTGTGCGAGGGCTCAACGCGGTGCATTCGGACGCAACGCGATGGCCTTCAGGAAGATGTCACCGATCTTGGAGGGGTCCTCGGTGACGAACGCCCCACCACCCGTGACGTTGGTGATCGACTGGAGTTCGGTCTTGGAGACCTCGCTGCCGATGCCGATGACGACCACCTGCACCGGACGCTCCGGGTCGTTGAGCTGCTTGAGCCGGTTGATCAGCGCGCTCTGGGAAATGCCGTTCTTGTCCTCGTTCTTACCGTCGGTGAAGAGCACCACCGAGTTGACCCGGCCGGGTTCCCAACCGTCCTGGACCGTCTTGTACGCCGCCAGCATGGTGTCGTACAGGCCGGTGTCGCCGCTGGACGGGCGGATGCCGGCGAGCCCCTGCTCCAGCTTGCCCCGGTTGCCGGAGAGCGGGTTGATCGGCTCGATCTCCCGCCAGTCCCGGGAGCCGACCAGCTCGGTGGAGAACGTCCACAGCCCGATCGACCAGGAGTCGTCGAAGAGGTTCAGGCCCCGGCTGGCCGCCGCCACGGTCACCTGTTCCCGGCTGGCGTTGTTGGCCGACGGGACGGGGGCCTTCATCGAGCCGGAGACGTCGATGACGCAGAGCATCCGTCCCGACTGGGTGGCGATCGACCAACCGGAGACCGCACGGTCTATGGCCACCGGGTCCAGGCCGCCCGCGGCGGTCCCACCGGCCGGCGGCACCGCCGTGCCACCACCGGCCGGGCTCGGCGCGCCCTGCGGCGCCTTGAAGCCGTCACCCCAGTTGCCGTCCGGGGCACGCAGCGACTGGACGGCCAGCCGGTTCTTGAAGCCCTGCGTGGTGAGCAGTTCGAAGAGCACCTTCGCGGCCGACGCCTTGGTCTGGTCGATCCCGGGGAGCACCGCGTACGGGTAGTCCAGCGGCATCGGCGACGGCTCCAGATAGAGCGCGGCCAGCGGAATCGGCGGCTTGGTGTTGTTGTACGCGATGACGTCTTCCTCGGAGAGCGCGGCAGCCCCGAGCGCGCTGGCGATGGACGTCGGGTCGTTGGAGCGCGGGAACCGGGCCAGCAGGTCCTGCCGCAGCGCCGAGCGACCGGTGGCCAGTGCCCGTAGGGCGGCCGTGGTCGCCTGCTGGGCGTCGCCGCCCCCACCGCTGGCCGCCGCGGTCAGGGAGAGCAGGCCGGAGAGCCCGGCGGCGTCCTGGGTCGGCTCCACGATGCCGGCCCGCAAGGGCTTGTCGCTGCGTACGGCGCGCAGCATGTCGTTCCAGGTGAGCTTCTTGTCCGGCCAGCCGAACTTGGTGGCGGCCACCGGCTGCGGCATGGCCACCACGACCGGGCTGCGGGCGATCGAGGCGCCGTTGCCGGGCGCGAACGCGGTGGCGCCCCCGCTCTTGAGGCGCAACAGCCAGGTCGACGAGTCCGGGATCCAGACGTCGGGGGTGACCGCGGTGCCGCTCGCCTGCCCCACCCCGGCGAGGCTCGCCCCGTGCTTGCTGGCCACTGCGGCGGCCACCTCCACCGGCTCGGAGGCGGTGACGTTCACCTTGATGCAGGTGCCACCGACCGCCGCGCCGTCGGCCACCCACTGGGTCGCCGCCGCCTCGACGGCCGGCGCGACCTCGGGCGCGGCGGCCACGCCGAGTTGGATCTCCCCTGAGCAGGACGAGCCGGCCAGCTGCTGGTAACCGACCCAGGAGCCGCCGACCACGACGACGAGCGCGGTCGCCGCTGCGGCGGCGCCCGCTCCACGGATACTTGAACGCATGCGATGGCGGCCTGACACGCTGACCATCTTGCGTATCTCGTGCGCTTACTGCCACAACCGTTCGGACGAAAGTTACGCAGGAGAAACAGTTGATCACTATTTTCGCACTCTGCGTAATCGGGTCGTCTCGTGACGTGGCGCTGGTCCACCCTGGATAACCGGGGTTTCGTCAGGGCAGCACGCAGGTCGGGCTGGGGGTGGGCACCGGCTCGCCCACCGGCGACGGCACGCCCGAGTCGGGGTCGACCCAAAACACCCGAATCATGTCGGCCCGTTCGTCGGCCACATAGAGGTGCCGCCCACTCAACGCGAAGTGCCGGGGCCACTCCCCACCGGTGTCCACCTCCTCGACCAGCCGGGGCAGGTCCCCGTCGAGGGCGAAGACCGCCACCGTGCCCACCCCGCGATTGCCCACGTAGAGGAACCGGCCGTCCGGCCCGACGGTGATCTCCGACGGTTGGACGTGGCCGGCCCGCGCGCTGGCGTCCACCCGACCCCGCTGGTGCAGGACCCCCTCGGCGGTCACCTCGTAGGCGGTCACCGTCGCGTCCAGCTCGCCGGCGAGCCAGCAGCGCCGCCCGTCGGGGTGCCGGGCCAGATGCCGGGGACCGGTGCCGGGGACCGTCCGCACCCGGGGGGCGCGCGGCGTCAGCCGGCCCGACGCGGCGTCCAGGTCGTACCGGTAGATCGAGTCGGTGCCCAGGTCGATGGCGAGCAGCGGGCCGGTGCCCGGATCGGGTGACACCATGTGACAGTGCGCCTGCTCCTGACGCTCCGGGTCCGGGCCGTGCCCCTGGTGGACCACCAGGTCGGTACGCTCCCCGGGCACCCCCCGCTCGTCCAGCGGCAGGACGGCGACGCTGCCCCCGCCGTAGTTGGCGACGAAGAGGTGCCCGCCGTCGGGGGCGACCGCCAGGTGTGCCGGCTCGGCACCCCCGGTCGACCACACCCCCAGCGGGGCCAGCCCGCCGTCCGGGGCGACATCGAAGGCGCTGACCTGCCCCTCGGGCAACTCGTTGACCGCATAGAGCACCGGTCGGGAGGGGTGGCGGACGAGGAAGGACGGCGCCGGGGTCGCCGCGACCGTGCCGAGCAGGGTCAACTGCCCCGACTCCGGGTCACGCCGGGCGGCGACGATGCCCTCCCCGCGCCCACCCGTCTGTGCCGTGTAACCGCCGATGTGGACGATCGTGCCCGTCACCGAACCACCCTCCGCCGAATCCTGCCGTCGATCTCCAGGCTTCCCGGAATCACCGGCTGTCACCCCTGATTTCCCGGTTCTCCTCACCCCGACGCGGGTGACCCGGGTGCCAGGTCGACCACCATGTGGTCGCCGGGCCGACCGGGCCGGTCAGCCCACCGGCACCGGTTCCCCACGCTGCCGGGCCACGTGCTCGACCAGCGAGATCAGCACCAGCTTGCCGGACTGCCGGTCCCGCGCGTCACAGAGCACCACGGGCACCTCCGGCTCGATGTCCAGCGCCTGCCGCACCGCGTCGGCACCGAACCGACGGGTGTCCTCGAAGCAGTTGACCCCCACCACGAACGGGATGCCGCGCTGCTCGAAGTAGTCGATCGACGGGAAGCAGTCGGGCAGTCGGCGGGTGTCGGCCAGCACCACCGCGCCGAGCGCGCCGAAGGCCAGCTCGTCCCAGAGGAACCAGAACCGGTCCTGCCCGGGGGTGCCGAACAGATAGACCTGGAGATCGTCGGTGATGGTGATCCGACCGAAGTCCATCGCCACCGTGGTGGTCGACTTGCCCTCCACCCCGGAGAGGTCGTCGGTGCCGACGCCGGCGTCGGTCAACACCTCCTCGGTCTGCAACGGCCGGACCTCACTGAGCGCGCTCACCAGCGTCGTCTTGCCGGCACCGAAACCACCGGCAATGAGGATCTTGAGGGCCAGGGGCAACCGGGCCGGTGAGGGGTCGCGCTCAGAGCGCACGTAGTCCACTGACCACCGCCTTGAGAATGTCGTTGTCGGGAAGGCCGGCGGCGGCCGGCGGTTCGTGCACGGTGACCAGCCCACGGGCGAGCAGGTCACCGAGGAGGACCTGGACCACCCCGAGGGCGAGATCCAGGTCGGCAGCGAGATCCACGATCGCCACCGGTTGCCGGGCGTACTCCACCAACCGACGGTGCTCGGGTTGGAGCCCCGGCTGGCCGTACGGGTCGACGCCCGCCGCAGCCAACACGAAGGCCACCAGGTCGAAGCCACCGACGGCGGGCCGCACCCGACCGCCGGTGAGGGTGTACGGACGCACGACCGGCCCGGCCGCGCCGTCCAACCACTCGTGCTGGTGACCCGGCTGCTCAGCCCGCATCGGCGATCCCCGCCGCCGCCCGGGCCGGCGCGGTCAGGTTCTCGCCGACCCGGACGACCAGCATCGCCATCTCGTACGCCACCAGCCCGATGTCCGCGTCCGCCGCGCAGGCCACCGCCAGACAGGCGCCCTGCCCGGCGGCGGTCACGAAGAGGTAGGCGTCCTCCATCTCCACCACGGTCTGCCGGACGCCACCGGCGGCCAGTTGCCGGCTGGCACCCTTCGCCAGGCTGGAGAAGCCCGACGCCAGCGCGCAGAGGTGCTCGGCGTCGGAGCGGTCCAGCTCGGCGGAGGCGCCGAGCAACAGGCCGTCGGCGGAGAGGATCACCGCCTGCCGGGCCGCCGGCACCCGCTCCACCAGCTCGTCGAGCAACCAGCCGAGATCGGCGTTCTGCCTTGTCGTGTGCACCACTAGGCGTCCCTCTCAGTCGCGGTCGAATCGGGCGTCGCCGCCGGGCCGGCCGACGACGGTGGCGCACCGACACCGTCGGGCCGTCCCGGCTCGTCGCCGACGGTCGGGGCGGGGCGGCGACACCGGGTGGACACCGCTGCTGTCCAGGCGTCCCCGGGCGGTACCGGCCTGGAGAGCCGACATCTGCCGGCGTACCTCCTCGGGCGAGCGTGCGGCGGGCGCGTCCTGGCCGGCCGGGGGGTGCGGGTGGGCGACCGGCCCCCGGCGGCGGACCCGGCGGGGCAGGCCGTCGCCGTCGGAGGCAGCCTCCACCGACGAGGTACGGGCCGGAGCGAACGGCGGCACCGTCTGTTCCGGCCGTTCCCGGGTGGTCCGGACGGTCCGCGGTCGGGGCAGGGTGGTCAGCCGGGACACCGACGCCGCCGGACGGTCCCGGGCCGGCGGCACGATCGGCGGTTCCTCGGTGATCAGGTCGGCGGGGACGCGCACCAGCGCGGTGAGCCCGACCGGGGTTCCGGCCCGCAGGGTGACCCGGACGTCGTGCCGGGCGGCCAGCCGGGACACCACGAACAGGCCGAGTCGGGCACTGTCGGCCGGATCGAACTCCGGCGGGGTCGCCAGCCTGCGGTTGGCGTCCTCGATCGCCTGGGGGGACATCCCGAGCCCGTGGTCGGTGATCTCGACGAGGTAGCCGTCGACGACCGGCGTCCCGGTCACCTCGACCCGTCGCTCGGGCGGGGAGAACGCGGTGGCGTTCTCGATCAGCTCGGCGAGCAGGTGGATGACGTCGGCGACGGCCCGACCGAGCAGGCCGGCCGGCCCGACCCGACCGATGTCCACCCGGTCGTACGCCTCGACCTCGGAGATCGCGCCGCGCAGCACGTCCAGCAGGGCGACCGGCTGTCGCCAGCCCCGCCCCGGTGCCGCCCCGGCCAGAATGACCAGGTCCTCGGCGTGCCGGCGCAGCCGGGTCGCCAGGTGGTCGACGCGGAACAGCTCGGCCAGCTCGTCCGGGTCCTCGGCGCGGCGCTCCATCCGGTCGAGCACGGCGAGTTGCCGGTGCACCAACCCCTGGCTGCGCCGGGCGAGGTTGAGGAAGACCTCGTTCAACCCCCGCCGCAGCGTCACCTCGTCGATCGCCGACCGGACCGCCACCCTGCTGACCTCGGTGAACGCCCGGCCGACGTCGCCGATCTCGTCTGCGCCGTAGGACAGCGGTGGAGCCTCCCGGGCCACGTCGACCGGCTCGCCCCGGCGCAACCGGGCGACCACGTCGGGCAGCCGGTGCTCGGCCAGCTCCAGCGCGGCGCTGCGTACGGCGGACAACCGGCGGGCCAGCGTCCGGCCGACCCGGACGGCGACCAGCAGCGACGCCACGATCGCCACGAGCCCCAGCACCCCGGCCACACCGAGCCGGACCAGGATCTTGACGGCGACCGGCACGGAACGTTCGGCCAGCCCGTCGGCCTGGCTCAGCTCGAAGTCGCGTAGCTCCTGCTGGACCGCTTCCTGACTGGCCTGCCAGGTCCGGGCGTCGACCGGCGGGACGGCGGCCGGCCCGGCGGTCAGCAGCTGCTCCTGCATGGTGCGCAGCCGGACGAACGCCTCCCCCTCCATCAGCCGCTGGTAGGCGGCCCGGTCGGCGGCCGGCAGGTCCGCCACGGACGACTCGGCGACGAACCGCTCGTTGGCGATGGTCTGCACCAGGCGTAGGTGCTCGCCCTCGGTGAACCGGCCGGTGACGAACGCACCGGCCAGCACCGCGTCGGTCTGGCCGAGCAGCTCGCGGGAACGACCGAGCGCGGTCAGGGCGAGTGCCTGCCGGTTCAGCTCCGCGTCGGGCAGCGCCGCCGTCGCGGCGAACGCCTGGAACGCCGAGGAGATCATGCCGCTGTAGAGCCCGATCGCGCCGGCCCGGTCGACCTGCCGCCGGTCGATGAACCCCCGACCGGCCGGCAGCGCCTCCAGGGCGGCGCCGAGCGCGTCCAGCCGGGCGTCGAGCAGGTCGCCGGCGGCATCCCGCAGTTGCTGCCCGGCCATCAACCGCCGCAGTTCGACGATCGCCTCGTCGGTGCGTCGCCGCTGTACGGCCAGGGCGGGCAGGGTCTCGGTGCCGGCCAGATGGATCACCGAGGCCCGACGTTCCCGTTGCAGCTCGGCCACCACCCGTTCGCCGGGCCGGCCGAAGTCCGACAGCAGGGTCCGGGCGGCGAGCAGGTCGAGAGCCGGCCCGAAGGTCAGCGTCGTGGCGAAGATCCAGAGCGCCAGCAGGGCGGCCACGGGGGTGACGACCAGGGCGGTCAGCTTGGCGCGGATCGGCCAGTCGCGGGTGTCCATGAGTCCTCGCCCGGGCGGGAGTGTCGGCGGTGACGCCGGCACCGGCCGGGCGGTTCCGGCATCGGCGCCGGGCACCGGCGCGGCACCTTGGGCAGAATACGTAATCCTGACGCTCAGCACTACCGTGCGTCTCCCGGCGTCACCACTGCGTCGTCGCCCCCGAATTGGCCGATGCGCTCCGGCGGATCGGCCCGCAACCGGGTTGATCAGGCATCGACGACACCCGGCGCAGCACCCGGCGACCCATCGGCCGGCACCGGGAACCGGCGGAAAAACGTGCGCGGCGCTACCGCCCCGATTGATCCCGCGCGGACGACGTGACCGTTTCGTCACTATCCCGTCCGGCTCCGGCGGAGGAAATTCGCCGGATCGGGATTGGTGATCAGTGCGGGGAGGGAATACCGCAGGGCGAAGGAGGAGCCATGTCGCCCACGCAGATAGTCCTACTGGTTCTCGTCGTACTGGTGGTGGCGGCGCTGGTCGCCGTGGCCGTGGTGGCCAACCGCCGGCGTGCCCTCAGGTCCCGGTTCGGCCCGGAGTACGACCGGGTGGTCGCGGAGCAGGACAGCCGCGGCGCCGCCGAGCGCGAACTGCGCGAACGGGAGCGCCGGCACGCGGAGCTGGAACTCACCCCGCTCAGCCCGCAGGACCGGGCCCGTTACGCCGCCGCCTGGGAGGAGCTCCAGGTCCGCTTCGTCGACTCGCCGGCCGAGACCGTAGGCGACGCCGACGAACTGGTCAGCCGGCTGATCGCCGACCGGGGCTACCCGACCGGGGAGTTCACCGAGCAGGTCGCCCACCTCTCCGTCGAGCACGCCCGCACCCTGACCCACTACCGGGAGGCGCACGAGATCCGGCTGCGCAACGAGCGCGGTGAGGCCGGCACCGAGGACCTCCGCCAGGCCGTCGTCCACTACCGGGCCCTCTTCGCCGACCTGCTCGGCGAGGAACCGGTCGGGCACCGCCTGGCGGAGCAGCAGCACCCGGACAGCCCGCAGGACGCCACCACCCGCTGAGGAGAACCCCACCATGCGCCAGGACGAGCAGCAGCTCAACAACGACCACCCGGAGGTCGTCCGGTCCACTCCGGTGGCGGTGCCGCGCCCGGACGCTCTGGACACCGACACCGACACCGACACCGCCGGCCGGCACGGCAGGGACCGGCACGCCGGGACGCCGGAGGACGCCCTCGACGACCGGGGCACCTTCGACGAGCCGACGGCCGCCGACGACCCGCACAGCACCCGTCCGTACCCGCTGGACGACGCCGACCGCGACGACGCGGCCGACCGGGACGGCGTGGCCGACCGGGACGGCGTGGCCGACCGGGACGGCGTGGCCGACCACGACGGTGACCGTCGGCCGGAGTTCCACGAGCCGGCTCCCCTGCCGACCGCCTTCGGGGCGACCAGCGTGGGCGACGCGGTGGCCGCGTCGGCCCTGGCCGGCGGGCGACCGCAGGACGAGCGGGACGCCCGGGACGAGGACACCGTCGCGCCCGGCGACGGGGCGCCGGGGCAGACCGGGCCGTTCGACGACGAGCGGGCCGACCCGACCGCGGCGGACCGGCTGCACGACCGGGACCGCTGGTCGTCCGGGGCCACCGACCCGCACCCCACCACGCAGGACACCGACCTGCCGGAGAGCACCACCGATCCGGACGCCACGACCGGCCCGGACACCACCGCCGACGACGGCATCGCGACCGGCCCGGACACCACCGTCGACCCGGACACCACGGCCGGCGGCGGCATCGCGACGGCGGCAGCCGGCGGAGCGGCCGGCGCGGTGGCTGCGGCGGACGCCGGTCGACCGGCCGCCGGAAACGTGCCCAGCGACGCCGCCAGCCTGTTCGAGGCGGACGCCGCGCAGGGCTTCCGGGACCGGTGGCGTGACGTCCAGCTGCGGTTCGTCGACGATCCCCGGGCCGCCGTCGGTGAGGCGCAGTCACTCGTCGAGGAGGCGATCCGGGCCCTGTCCGAGGCGCTCGCCGCGCAGAAGGAGAAGCTGGGCGGCTGGCAGGGTGCCGGTGAGGCCGACACCGAGCAGCTCCGGGTGGCGGTCCGCCAGTACCGCGACTTCCTGGACCGGGTGCTGGGTCGCTGAGCCGGCACCGGGTGGCCGGCCACCGCCGCGCGGCACCGGACCGGCACCCCGGTCCCGGTCCGGGGTGCCGCCGCTGACCGGCCACCCGACAACCCGCACCAGATCCGACGACCACCGCTGCACCACTCGACGCCCCGGCCGGAGCCACTCCCGCCGGGGCGTCGTCGGATCACCGCCGATGGGACCCGGACGGGCAGCATGAAAGGGCGGTCCGCCGCCGCCCGGCTGCTCGACATCCGTCGGGTGATCGGTGGCTGGCCTCTTCGTCGCGTACGGGGTGATCGTCGGGCTGGTCGGTCTCTTCGACTCGGCTGCCGAGATCGACAAGGCGCAGGGCGTCCGGATCAACCTGTGGGCCGGGCTGGCGATGCTGCTGTTCGGGCTGTTCATGCTGGCCTGGCAGTGGCTGCGTCCGGTGGTGCCGCCCACCACCGAGGAGGCCCGGGAGGTCTGACGGCTCCCGGCATGGCGTCGCCCGGACGGGGTACCCGGGGCGTGGGAACGCGTCTGGGGACAGGAGGGCGGCGCCATGACCGATCGTGACCGGAACCGACCGTTGGAGGAGCGCCCGGAGGTGGCCGACGCGGTGGCCGACGACACCACCGTGCCGCAGTTGGCCCGGGCCGGTGGCACCGACCCGGCCAACCCGTCGTTCGTCGAGCCGGCCGGGCGGTCGGCCACCGGTGGCCAGACCGAGGAGCTGATCGGTGACCCGTACGGGGCCGGCACCGGAGCCACCGGGACCGGCACCGGAGCCGGTGGGGACAACATCCGGACCGGGGCCGAGCAGCCCTGGGAGCCGGAGGACCTGGTCATGGCGCGCGGGCAGGACCTGACCCCGGCGAACCTGGAGCGGGCCCGCCGGGACCTGGCCGAGCTGGGCCGGGCCGCGGTGGAGCGCACCGTTCCCTGAGCCCTGCTGCGCTCTGAGCCCTGCTGCGCTCTGAGCCCTGCTGCGCTCTGAGCCCTGCTGCGCTCTGAGCCCTGCTGCGCTCTGAGCCCTGCTGCTCTGCTGCTCTGAGCCCTGGCCCTGCGCGTTGCGCATTTGCGCCCTGCGCTCCTGCCCGAGCGGCCGTGAGCACGGGCCCGGGGACACGGGTGGGCCCCCGGCCCGACCTTTCGGTCGGACCGGGGGCCCGGGTGCGCCCGCCGCGTCAGTGCCTCACTCCAGCCGCGGCGGGCTGGTTCGTCAGAGCGCCGGGTAGGCGTTCTTCATGAGCTCCTGGAACTGGGCGGAGAACCAGGCGCCGGAGATCGGCGCGTTCGGCAGGGCACCGCTCATGCTGTTGCCGTTGCGGGCGTTACCGGTGTAGGTCGGGTCGCACATCCGGTCGAAGCCCTTGCCCTCGTTGTTCGGGATGAGGGAGCTGGAGCCGTCGGACTCACCCGGGGGCTTCACCCAGACGTAGGCGTCGATGCCCGGCTCGGGGTTGGCCTTCGGCCGCTCGCCGAGACCGGCACCGACCTGGTTGCACCAGTTGCCGGCGTGGAAGCGACGGTCGACACGACCACCGTTGACGTAGGTGTCGACGCTGGTCGACGCACCCGGGCCGGTGGGCCGGGCGGTGCCGCCCCAGCCGTTACGGGAGGTGTCGATCAGCATGCCGATGTTGCTGTTGAAGCCAACCGAGACCAGCTTGGTGCGGAACGCCTGGGCGAAGGTCAGCTCGTCGACGTAGAAGTTCCAGTCGATCCACTTGGACTGGCGGACGGTCTGGCCGTTCACCGAGTCGGTGATCTTGATGTACGGCTCCTTCAGGGCGGAGTAGTTCGCCGTGTTGGTGATGAAGCCGTGCACGTAGTTCACGTTGCTGCCGGAAGCGACAGCAGCGGTCTTCAGGACGTCGGCGGTCGGGCCGAAGTTGGTGTCCCAACCCAGCCAGCCGTGGTGGCCGGCGTCGATGTAGTTGTAGACGCTGCCGATCGGGCCCAGCTTGGACAGGGCGTAGCCCACGCCGTTGACGTACGCGCCGTTGGCCTTCACCACGTCACACTGCACGGTGCCACCGGCGTTGCCGGAGGTGTTGGTGACCAGGTTCGGCAGCGAGTCGATCTCGATGATGTTGATGATCCGCAGGCTGGCGTACTTCGGGTTGCTCTGGATCGCGGCGATCGGGTCGATGTACTCCGCCTTGTAGCGCGGCAGTTCGTCGGCCGCCAGCTCACCGTTGGAGGCGAGCGCCGAGCAGTCCCGGCCGGGCAGGTTGTAGATCACGAACTGGATGTAGCCGGCACCCTGGGCGAGCGCGGCGTCCAGGTGGTCCTTGACGCCCATCGCACCGTTGGAGCTGCTGTCGGTGGTGCCGTTGATCGCGGCGATCCGGTCCAGCCACACGGCGGTCGGGTTGTTGGAGACCCGGCTGCCACCAGCCTCGGCGTCCGCCTTGGCCTTCCACTCCGGGTTCACGTAGCCCTTGACCCCGACGTACGGGTTGTCCACCTTCTGCCCCGGAGGAGGCGTGGTGGGCGGAGGCGTGGTGGGCGGCGGGGTGGTGGGCGGAGGCGTGGTCGGCGGCGGGGTCGTCGGCGGAGGCGTGGTCGGCGGAGGCGTGGTGGGCGTGACGCCACCGTTGCAGACCACCCCGTTCAGCGTGAACGAGGTCGGCTTCGGGTTGCTGCCGCTCCACGAGCCGTTGAAGCCGATGGTGGCGCTGCCCCCACTAGCGAGCGAGCCGTTGTACGACTCGTTGGTGACGGTCACGTTCTGACCGCTCTGCGACCACTTGGCCGACCAGCCCTGCACCACTCGCTGGCTGCTGTTGGGGAAGGTGAAGCCGAGGTTCCAGGAGCTGATCGGGTCACCGACGTTCCGGATGGTGATGCTCCCGGTGAAGCCACTGGACCAGTCGTTGGTGGTGTAGTCGATGCTGCACTGGGTGGCGGCCTGCGCCGCGGTGACCGGGATGGTCACGAGCCCGCCCGCGACCAGCACGCTCGCCCCGGTGATGGCGAACGCCCGGCGTCGGGCGGACAGACTTCTCCACAGATTCATGCCTTTTGCACTCCTTGGGCGAGACCGGCACCGCGTGGGGACCGGCAAGTGGCGCGTGAGCGTCCTGGGGTACGGACGACCCCGGCGCCAACGGGACATCTCGGGGGGTGCCCGACCCGGAGGACGGGCGTGGTGGTGGTGAGCTGCACCGGCCCCGTGGGACCGATCGGCGGCGACGTCGCCCGGTGCACCGGTTGCCCTCGACATCTGCCGTGCGCGGTGTGGCTCCCCGAACCGCGTGCAGCGATTCTTGCATGGGAGCGCTTCCATGGCAATGGCTCGATACCTCGCGGCAACCTGGCCGCAACGCCCGGACCGACACTCAGGCCCTGACGAGCCTATCCCCGCCCAGCTCGGCCGGCAGCACTCCAACCGCGCGTCGAGGCGGCAATGCCGACACAAGCGCTCTAGCTCTCTTAAGCCCCGGATGATCGGTAAAGCCGAAAACACGAATCTTTCCCCGAATAAGTCATGAAACCGTCTAACGTCGGTCATAGCTCGACTGTCGTCGGGCTCAGGACAACAGGGGATGGAGTGACGCAGGTCATGGCTAACAAGATGCTCGGGAAGGTTGTCGCGGGTGCCGCTCTCGGTGGCGCGTCCCTTCTGGTGTTCACGCCGGGGATCGCGTTCGCGGATGGTCACCACGACGGCGAGAGCCGGGACGGCAAGGTCATCGCCAAGCCGCACGTCGTCAAGCCCGGCGAAGAGGTCAAGCTCATCGCCATCTGCCCGGAACCGCAGGAACACGCCTTCGTCTGGTCCAAGGTCACCGGCAAGGTCAAGCTCAAGCCCGCCGAGGGCCGGGGCGAGGACCACGGCAAGGGCGAAGAAGGCAAGGGCGAGGACCACGGCAAGGGCGAAGAAGGCAAGGGCGAGGACCACGGCAAGGGCGAAGACCATGGCAAGGGCCCCGACGGCAAGGGCCCCGACGATGACGGCCCCAAGCCGCAGCCGCCGGCCGAGGGTGGACAGCCGCCGGCCGACGGTCAGGGCGGTGGCTTCATGGCCGCCGACCAGGGCCCGGACCACGGCGGCAAGGGCGAGGAGGGCAAGGGCGAGGAGCACGGCAAGCCCGGCGAGCACGCCAAGCCCGGCGCGGAGGAAGAGCACGGCAAGCCCGGCGCGGGCGAAGAGTCCGGCGAACACGCCAAGCCCGGCGCGGAGGAAGAGCACGG
>NZ_FMCU01000014.1:0-29790 GCF_900091525.1 Micromonospora matsumotoense | reverse complement strand
AAGCCCGGCGCGGAGGAAGAGCACGGCAAGCCCGGCGCGGGCGAAGAGTCCGGCGAACACGGCAAGCCCGGCGCGGAGGAAGAGCACGGCAAGCCGGGCTACGGCGAGGAGTCCGACGAGGGCGACTGGCTGGGCCACGACGAGTACGGCCAGGACGAGGAGTCCGGCTACGGCAAGGACGAGGGCGGCTGGGAGCACAAGAAGGACTTCGTCTACTACGGCGAGGCCAAGGTCTCCGAGGACGCCCGTCCGGGCAAGTACGAGCTGGAGGGCTCGTGCGGCGAGGGCGAACTGGTCGTCCTGCCGAAGGGGCACGTCGACGGCGGCGACGGTGGGATGACCGCCACCGGTGCCGACCGGAGCATGGTCGCCGGTGGGGCGGGCATGATCGGCGCGGCAGCCCTCGGCGGCATCGTGCTGATGCGTCGGCGTCGGGCCGATGAGCTCGGCTGACCCGACGGCGACACGGGCCGGCGGCCGTCACGGGAGACCGTGGCGTGCCGCCGGCGCGGCCGTCGTCGTCCTGCTCGCCATGGCCGGCTCCGGCATGGTCGGCGCGTCCCTGCGCACCACGCCCCCACCGCGTCCCCCACAACCGGCGGCCCAGGCCGCGCCGCAGACCGCCCCGGCGACCACCCCCGCCGAGGACACCGGGCCGGTCGACGACCCGGACGCCCAGGTCCCCGCCGACGCGAGCGTGCCGCCGGGCCCCGATCCGCTGCCCCGGTCCGCCCCCACCACCATCGCGATCCCCCGGATCGCGGTCAACGCGGAGATCATGCCGCTGGGCACCAACCCGGACGGGACGGTGCAGGTGCCCCCACTGGACCAGGCCCAGCGCGCCGGCTGGTACGAGCCGGGCGTCAGCCCCGGTGAGACCGGCAACGCGGTGATCGTCGGGCACGTCGACTCGGCGAAGCTCGGGCCGGCGGTCTTCTTCCAGCTCGGCGCGCTCCTGCCGGGCGACACCATCACGGTGTCCCGGGCCGACGGCGTCGTCGCGATCTTCACCGTCGACGAGGTGAAGGCGTACCCGAAGGCGCAGTTCCCCACCGAGCAGGTGTACGGCCCGAACGACCGGCCCGGCCTGCGGGTGGTGACCTGCGGCGGCCAGTTCGACCAGGGTGCCGGCAGCTACCAGGACAACGTGATCGTCTTCGCCTCGCTGACACCCTGACCCGACCGCGCCCGGCGGTGCCCCGCTGCCGGCCGCACCGGTGCCGCGCCTGCGGCGGGACGACGGTCCCGCCGCAGGCGCGGTCGGCGTACGGTCAGGCGGCGCCGGACGTCCGGACCAGGGTGCGGATCTGCCGCAGCAGCACCGACAGCGAGGCGAGGTCCGCCCGTGACTCGTCGAACTCCCCCATCGCCCGGTGCGCCCGGTGGATCGAGGTGGCGTTCGACTGTTCCCACTGGAGCACCCGCTCCTGTGGCGGCAGGTCGCCCGAGGTGGATTCGAGCACCTCCCCGGTGAGCGCGGCCAGCGCGGCGTACAGGTCGTAGCGCAACGCCATCCGGGCCAGCGTCTGCCAGCGGTCCTCCCGCGGCAGCAGGGAGATCTTCGACAGCAGCGAGTCCACCCGGAACCGGTCGGAGAGCACGAAGTAGACCGAGGCCACCTCGCCGACGTCCCGCCCGCTGGTGCGCGCCGTCTCCACCACGTCCAGCAGCCCGAAGCTGTACATCAGCCGGGTCGCCTGCTCGGCCAGGCCGGCCGGCAGCCCCCGGGCGGTCATCGCGTCGATGTGCGCCCGCAGCGACTCCCGCTCGCTGCCGTGGAACCGGTCCTGCAGGTCGGGCAGCAGCCGGGCCACCCCGTCGCGGAGCCGCTCGATCTCGGCCGGCACGTCGATCGGCGAGCGCCGGTTGGTCACCAGCCAGCGCACCGCCCGGTCGAGCAGCCGCCGGGTGTCCAGGTAGACGCTGGTCTGCAACTCCGGCGAGACCTGGTTGTCCAGCGCCTCGACCGCGGCCCACAGCTCCCGCAGCCCGAAGACCTCCCGGACCACCACGTACGCCCGGATCACGTCGGCCGCCGACGCGGCCGTCTCCTCGACGACCCGGAAGACGAACGAGATGCCACCCCGGTTGATCGCCTCGTTGACCAGCACCGTGGTGACGATGTCCCGGCGCAGCCGGTGCTGGGCCATCCGGTCGGCGAACCGCTCGCGCATCGGCGTCGGGAAGTACTTGACCAGGACGTCGGTCGTCCACTCCTCGTCCGCGAGGCCCTCGGCGAGGATCTCCCGCTCCAGCGAGATCTTCACGTACGCGAGCAGCACCGCGAACTCCGGCGCGGTCAGCCCGGACTCGGTGCGTACCGCCAGCTCCTCGTCCGGGGGCAGCGCCTCCAGCGCCCGGTCGAGCTGGCCGGCCCGCTCCAGCCCGCTGATCATCCGGCGGTGCACCGGCAGCAGCGAGGCGGCCTGGGCCTGCGAGTTGTTGATCGCCCGCGCCTGGTCGTAGTTGTCCCGCAGCACCAGCTCGGCGACCTCGTCGGTCATCTGGGCGAGCAGCTCGTCGCGGGCGGGGACGTCCAGCGCCCCGTCGGCGACCGCCGTGTTGAGCAGGATCTTGATGTTCACCTCGTGGTCGGAGCAGTCCACCCCGGCCGCGTTGTCGATGAAGTCGGTGTAGATCCGGCCACCGGTCTGCGCGTACTCGATCCGGCCGTGCTGGGTGCAGCCCAGGTTGCCGCCCTCGCCGACGACCCGGCAGCGCAGGCTCCTGCCGTCCACCCGGATCGCGTCGTTGGACTTGTCGCCCACCTCGGCGTTGGTCTGGCTGGACGCCTTCACGTAGGTGCCGATGCCGCCGTTCCAGAACAGGTCCACCGGCGCGGTGAGGATCGCCTTCATCAGCTCCGGCGGGCTGAGCTGGGTGACGTCGTCGGCCAGGCCGATGGCCGCCCGCACCTGCGGGGTGATCGGGATGGACTTCGCACCCCGCGGGAAGATCCCGCCGCCCTCGGAGATCAGCTTCGGGTCGTAGTCCTCCCAGGACGATCGGGGCAGGTCGAACAGCCGCTGGCGTTCCCGGAAGGAGGCGGCGGCGTCCGGGTCCGGGTCGAGGAAGATGTGCCGGTGGTCGAACGCGGCCACCAACCGGATGTGCTCGGAGAGCAGCATCCCGTTGCCGAACACGTCGCCGGACATGTCGCCGACGCCGACCACGGTGAAGTCGGCCGTCTGGGTGTCGTGGCCCAGCTCGCGGAAGTGCCGCTTGACCGACTCCCAGGCGCCCCGGGCGGTGATGCCCATCTTCTTGTGGTCATAGCCGGCGGAGCCGCCGGAGGCGAACGCGTCGCCCAGCCAGAAGCAGTGCGCCGCCGAGATCTGGTTGGCGATGTCGGAGAACGTCGCGGTGCCCTTGTCCGCCGCGACCACCAGGTAGGGGTCGTCGGGGTCGTGCCGCACCACGTCCACCGGCGGCACGATCTCCCCCGAGACGATGTTGTCGGTGACGTCGAGCATCGCGCCGATGAACTCCTGGTAGCAGGCGACCGCCTCGTCCCGGTCCCCCGGCTTCTGCTTCAGCACGAAGCCGCCCTTGGCACCGACCGGCACGATCACCGCGTTCTTCACCATCTGCGCCTTGACCAGGCCGAGCACCTCGGTACGGAAGTCCTCCCGCCGGTCGGACCAGCGCAGCCCGCCCCGGGCCACCGGCCCGTACCGCAGGTGCACGCCCTCGAACCGGGGCGAGTAGACGAAGATCTCGAACTTGGGCCGGGGCGCCGGCAGGTCCGGAATGGCCTGCGGGTCCAGCTTGAACGCCACGTACGGCTTGGGTCGCCCGTCGGCGCGCTTCTGGTAGAAGCTGGTCCGCAGGGTGGCCTGCATCAACGTCAGGTAGGCGCGCAGGATGCGGTCCTGGTCGAGGCTGGCCACGTCGTCCAGCGCGACGCCGATCGCGTCGACCAGCTCGCCGCTGCGCTCCTGCCGCTGCGCGGTGCTCCGCCCGTCCGGGGCGAACCGCACCTCGAAGAGTTCCACCAGCAGCGCGGCGATCTTGGGGTAGGCGATGAAGGTCTGCTCCATGTACTCCTGGGAGAAGACCGCACCGGTCTGCCGCAGGTACTTCGCGTACGCCCGCAGCACCACCACCTGCCGCCAGGTCAGCCCGCCGCGCAGGACCAGCTCGTTGAAGCCGTCCACCTCGGCCTCGCCCCGCCAGGCGGCGGCGAAGGCGTTCTCCACGTGCGGGCGCACCTCGGCCAACTCCTGGTGCCCCTCGGGCAGCCGCAGCCCGAAGTCGTAGAGGAAGACCCGGCCGTCGATCCGGTCCACCTCGTACGGGTGCTCGTCGACCACCCGGACGCCGAGCGAGTGCAGCACCGGCAGCACGGCGGAGAGCATCATCGGCTCGCCGTACCGGTAGACCTTGAACCGGACGTCCATCGCCTCGTCGGCCACGACGTCGCGCTGCCCCGGCCGGGGCGCCCACTGCTTGCGGAACAGGTGCATCTCCAGCTGGCCGGGCTCCTCCAGGAGTTCCAGCTTGGCCAGGTCCTTCATCGCCTCGTACGGCGTGTGCCCGTCCTTGTAGCCCTCCGGGAACGCGTCGGCGTACCGGATGAACAGGTGCTTGGACTGCTCGTCGCCGAGCTTGCGTTCCAGCACCAACCGGTAGTCGTCGTCCCAGAGCCGGGTGGCGTCGGCCAACTCCTCGGCGAGCAGGTCGGCGTCGATCTCCCCGGGCGGCCGGTGGGGGTCGGTCCGGACGATGAAGTGCACCCGGGCCAGCATCGACTCGGTGACCCGGGTGGTGTAGTCCACCCCGATCCCGTTCAGCTCACGCAGCAGGATGTCCTGCATGCGCAGCCGGTTCTGGGTGGTGAACCGGTCCCGGGGCAGGTAGATCAGGCAGGAGATGAACCGCCCGTACGCGTCGCGGCGCAGGAACACCCGCAGCTGCCGGCGGCCGGCCATCCGCAGCACGCCGACCACCGCGTGGTAAAGGTCGTCGGTCTTGATCTGGAACAGCTCGTCGCGCGGGTAGGTCTCCAGGATCTGGAGCAGGTCCTTGCCGGAGTGGCTGCGCTGGCTCAGCCCGGAGCGGTCCAGCACCTCGGCCACCTTGCGGCGGACCACCGGCAACTCCCGCACGCTGGTCCGGTAGGCGGCGGTGGAGAACAGGCCCAGGAACCGCCGCTCGCCGACCACCCGGCCGGCCTCGTCAAAGATCTTGAAGCCGATGTAGTCCAGGTAGGCCGAGCGGTGCACGGTGGCCCGGGAGTTCGCCTTGGTGATGATCAGCAGCCGCTTCTCCATCACCTTCTCGTGCGCCTCCGGCGTCATCGACGACAGCGCGCGCGCCTCGGGCGAGTCCGACCGCAGGATGCCCAGGCCGGTGCCGAGCACCGCCTCCAGCGCCGGGCCGTCCTGCCCGTCGGAGTCGACCAGCCGGTACTCCCGGTAGCCGAGGAAGGTGAAGTGGTCGTGGGCCAGCCAGCGCAGCAACTCCACCGAGTCGGTGATGTCCTTCTCCGGCACCGGTGGGCGGTCGTCCGCCGTCCGGGCGGTGGACAACTCGTCGGCGAGCGCCAGGGCCCGCTGACGCATCTTGGGCCAGTCCTCGACGGCCTCCCGCACATCGGTGAGCACTCGCTGCAACTCGCGGCGCAGCCTGTCCCGCTGGTCGGCGTCGCGGACCGGGTCGATCTCGATCCGCATCCAGCTCTCGACCAGGTCACCGGCGATCGCGTCGTCCGGCTCCACGTCGGCGGAGACCTCGGTCAGCCGGCCCAGCGGCTCCCGCCGGACCACCACCAACGGGTGCACCAGCAGGTGTACGTCGAGGTGGTGGGCGTTGAGCAGGGCGGTCACCGAGTCGACCAGGAAGGGCATGTCGTCGGTGACGATCTCGACGACGGTGTGGTGCTGGTCGGCGTCGGGTGAGTGGATGCGCAGCTTCAGCTCGCCCGGCACCCGCTGCTGGGCCAGGTCGCGGTGCGCCCGGGCGGCGTCGAGCATCTCCTCGGCGGTGAAGCCGATCAGCTCCTCGTCCGGCGCGAACCGCCAGAACCGACCCACCAGGGTCGCCGCGTCGTGGTCGTCACCGGCCAACGCCACCGCCTGGGCCACCAGGCGCTCCGCGTTGGGCACCGGTTCGTCGAGTTCGGCGTCCTCCACGTCGTCGCCGAGCGCTTCCACCGGAAGCCCCAGGTCGTAGAGGGTGTCGATGCTCGAACCGGTCAACCCGGTCACTCCTGTGTCGAGTCGACCGTAGCCGTCCCCGTCGATCGGCGGGCTGTCCCCGTCGGTCGCCGAATCGAAGCTGTCGTCCCGGCCGGTCTCAGTCTGCCGGAGGTCGGGTCCCGGTTTGATCGCCGGACGCCGGTCCATGGGTGCCACTCCCCTCGACGACCCACCGCGTTGTGGGTCACTCTGCCGCCCCACCTTAGGCCCTGCCGTTTCGGTCATCGGTCGGCGGACCACCGGCCGGACGTCCGGTTCGGGACTCTGGCCTCTCACCTGTTGCAGATCCACGTCGGCCGGCTGCCGAGTACCCCGCCTCGGGATGTTCATCACACCTGCGGGCCCACCTCTTCGCGCTGCCCACGAGGGCGGTACGGCCGTCGACCGCACCAGCCCGGCGGCCCGGCCCGGCCACGCGGGGCGGTACGGGCAGCCGCCCCGTACTAGCGTGCAGGGCAGCCCGCCACCCGGAAGGTGCCAGCTCCATGCCCCTGTCGTACCCGTACCACCGTCCCGGCACTCCCCTGCGGCGGGCTCTCGCGGCCCTGGCCGCCTCGGTGCTGGCGGCCGGTGCCCTCGTCGGTTGCTCCGGCGACGACGAACTGGCGGGCAGCGTGGACGCGTTCCTCGCCGGCTGGCGCACCGGCAACCTGGACAAGGTGGGCTTTGTCGACCCGACCGGGGCGAGAGTGCCCGCCGCAGACGTCACCGCGGAGATCAAGGCCCTCTCCGGCGACCTCGCCGCCACCATGCCCACCCTGCGTCGCGCCGGGGACGCCGAGGTCACCAAGAACCTGGCCACCACGAAGGTCGACATCACGTGGGCGTTGCCGGGCGGGGCGACCTGGGCCTACCAGCGGCCGGTCCGGCTGCGGCAGAACGGCGGCGACGACCAGTGGCAGGTGATCTGGGAGCCCCAGGTGCTGCACGAGCAACTGGAGAAGGGTGACCGGCTGACGCTGCGGCGGACCGCCGCGCCCCGGGCCGGGGTGCTGGACGGCGCGGGGCAACCGATCGTGACGCCCCGCCCGGTGGTCCGGATCGGGGTGCAACCGGGCGAGGTCACCGACGTCAAGGCCCTGGTGGCGCGGCTCGACGCGGCGTTCAAGGCCGTCACGCCGCCGATCAGCCCGCCGGTCGATCTCAGCGACCTGCCGCAACGGCTCAGCGACGCCGATCCGGGCGCCTTCGTCGAGGTGGTGACGTTGCGCGACGAGGCGTACCGGCAGATCCGGTCCCGGATCTACACCCTGCCGGGGACGAAGTTCCGGGCCGAGAAGCTCGACCTGGCCCCCACCCGGGAGTTCGCCCGCGCCCTGCTCGGCACGGTCGACCAGGCGCAGGCCGACGACCTGGCCGCCCACCCCGACCGGTACGCCAAGGGCGACCTGGTCGGCCACGGTGGCCTCCAGGGCCGCTACGACGAGCGGCTGCGCGGCGCTCCCGGCACGACCGTGGAGATCCGCCGACCCACCCCCGAGGGCGGCACCACCGTCGTCACCGAGGCGTTCCGGCAGGAGCCGACCGCCGGCCAGCCGGTCCGCACCAGCCTCGACGTGGCCACCCAGAACGCCGCCGACGGCGCGTTGCGGGCGGAGAAGCGGCGCTCGGCCCTGGTCGCGGTGCGGATCAGCGACGGCGCGGTGCTCGCCGCCGCCAACGGCCCCGGTGCGGCCGGGGAGAACCTGGCCTTCACCGCCCAGGTGCCGCCGGGCTCCACCTTCAAGATGGTCAGCGCCCTCGGCCTGCTGGACAAGGGCGCGGTGACCCCGCAGACCATCGTCGACTGTCCCAAGACCCGCGCGGTGGACGGTCGGTCGTTCAAGAACTCCGACGACTTCGTCCTGGGCAAGGTGCCGTTCCGGACCGACTTCGCCAAGTCCTGCAACACCGCATTCGTCGCGCTGGCCCCGCAACTCGGCCCGGACGGGCTCGCCGGCACCGGCCGTACCCTGGGCCTGGAGGGCAACTGGGATCTCGGCGCGGACGTCTTCACCGGCAAGGTCTCCACCGGTGGCGCCCCCACCGAGCAGGCCGCCGCGGCGATCGGCCAGGGCACCACCGTGGTCAGCCCGCTGGCCATGGCCGGGGCCACCGCCGCCGTCGCCCGGGGCCGCTGGGAGCAGCCGAAGCTGGTGCTCGACCCGGCCCCGGCCGCGCCCGCCGAGGCCGGCCCGCCGCTGAAGGCCGAGTCGGTGGCGGGGCTCAGGACGATGATGCGCGAGGTGGTCACCGCCGGCACCGGCAAGGCGCTGGCCGACGTGCCGGGTGGCCCGGTGTACGGCAAGACCGGCACCGCCGAGTACGACAACGACCCGACGCACACCCATGCCTGGTTCGTCGGTTGGCGGGGGGACGTCGCGTTCGCCGTCTTCGTCGAGCAGGGCGGATCGAGCACGGCCAGTGCCGTCCCGATCGTCGAGCGCTTCCTCCGCGCCCGCCCCTGACCCGTCGCCCACCACCCAGCCCGCCCCGGCACGCCCGCCCTGGCCGACGCGCTCATTTGGGCCGATGTTGCGGCATCCCGTCCAACGGATAGTGCAACATCGGCCCAGATGAGTTGATCATGCGACGGAACACCGCAACATCGGCCCCATTGAGGGGATCATGCTCAGGCGACCGGCTCCTCGGCGCGGCCAGGTGCGTCAGCCGACCCGGAATCGGAGGTCCCGAAACCGGACGACCCGGAATCGGAGGTCCCGGGGACGGACGACCCGGAGGCGGATGCCCCAGAAGCGGAGGTATCGAAACCGGACAACCTGGGGACAGCGGCCCCGGAGACAGCGGCCCCGGAGACGGAGGCCCCGGAGACGTTTCTCCCGAAGGTGGACGATCCGGGGTCAGTGGGGTGCGGCTTGGGTGGCAGCAGTCGGGGCGGGACGGCGTCCGGGGCGACGACCGGGGCCAGTCCGGCGACGATCGTGTTGACGATCTCGGCGGCGTACGCACCGTCCGGGTCGTAGTCGGGGTCGAAGACGGTCAACTCGACGCCGAGGCAGTGCGGGGTGTCCACCAGCCCGGCGAGCAGGATCTCCAGCTCGGCGAAGGCGATCCCGCCGGGGTCGGGGGCGTCCACGGCCGGCATCACCGCCGGGTCGAGCACGTCGACGTCGATGTGCACCCAGTAACCGGCGCAGTCGGCCAACTGCTCGTGCGCCCACTGGGCACTGCGGGCGGCGCCCTCGGCGCGCAGGGCCGGCACCGGTCGGGTGGTGATCCCGGCGGCCTGGAGGTCGAGCCGGTACTCGTCCTGCGCCCGGATGCCGATCACCACCACGTCGATGTCCCGGAAGTACGGTCGACGCCCCTCGATGGCAGCCAGGTCGGCCTGGCCGCGCCCGGTCACCAGGGCGAGGTCCTCCCCGGCCGCCGCACCGACGTACGAGGCGTTGCCGGGGTGCCGGAAGTCGGAGTGGCCGTCGACGAAGACCAGCCCGATCCGCCCGCCGACCGCCTCGCCGAGCCGGTGCATGGCCAGCGCCGAGCCGAGCAGCACCGAGCAGTCCCCGCCGAGGACCAGGGGAAACTCGCCCCGGTCGATGATCGCGCCGATCCGGTCGGCGAGGCCCGTCGAATAGCCGGAGATCTCCCGCGCGTGGCAGACCCCGTCGCCGGGCCGCCAGTCGCCCGGGTCGTACCGGGGGGCGGTGAGGCAGCCGGCGTCCCGGGCACCCAGCCGGGCCAGCAGCCCGTGGTCGCGCAGCGCACCGGGGGCCTTGCCGCAGCCGGGGACCGAGGTGGAGGTGGGTGGGCGCAGACCCAGGTTGGTCGGCGCGTCGAGGACGGCGATTCGGCGCATCACAGGCTCCCGTCCTCGATGGGTGGCGGGCCGGCCGGGGGGCCGGCCCGCGCGGGCGTGTCAGGGGTTCAGAACAGGGCGCTGGCCAGGGCGCGTCGGGCGGAGGCCACGGCGGGGTCGTCCGGGCCGGCGATGCTGAACAGGGCGATCAGGTGTTGGCGGGCCTTGTCCCGGTCGTCACCCGCGGTCCGCCGGACCAGCCCGACCAGCCGCGCGTACGCCTGCTCGGCCATCCCGCTGAGCACCTCGATGTCGGCGGCGAGCAGTTGGGCGTCGACGTCGTCGGGGTTGGCCTGCGCGGTGGCGAGCGCGGCCTGCGGGTCCGCGCCGGCGACCCGCCGGGCCACCCCGACCTGGGCCAGCCCGGCCTCGGCCGCGGCGTCCGCCGGGGACTCGGCAAGGATCTTGCGGTACGCCTGCTCGGCGGCGTCCAGGTCGCCGCTCATCAGGGCGTCGTCGGCCTCGTCGAGGCGCGGGTCCTCCGGCTCGGCCACGCTGACGCCACCGGCCTTGAGGACGGCGGCGAGCCACTGGCGCAGTTGCGGCTCGGGGATCACGCCGGGGAAGGCGTCGATCGGTCGCCCGCCGACGACCGCGTAGACGGTGGGGATCGCCTGGATCTGGAACATCTGCGCGATCCGCGGGTTCTCCTGGACGTCGACCCGGGCGAGGACCCACTGGCCGGCGCCCTCGGCCGCCAACCGCTCCAGCACCGGGGCGAACTGGTCGCTGTCCGGGTAGCCGGCCGCGCCGAAGAAGACCACCACGGGTGTGGTCATCGAGCGTTCGAGCACCTCGGACTGGATGTTCGCCTCGGTCACGTCGAGCGCGGCAGCGGCGCCACCTGTGGCGGGACCGCCCGGTAGGCCGGTAGGTGCACCGGGCTGGCTCGGTGTGGCGGGACGGGAACTGGCCGGGGCGGTGCCGCGCAGCGCGCTGAGGTCGACCGCGCCGCGGGTGAAGATCGACGAGGTGATCCGTGGGTCGCTCATGGTTACCTAGTCTCGCACGATCCCCACCGTTGTCGGCTCCGCCGCAACGCCCACAGTTGCCACTCTCACCTCCCGCTCATTGCCCGGTTGGCCAGTGCTGTTCAGAAGCGGGCGGGTTCGCGGTAGGTGCCCCATTCGGCGCGCAGGGCGTCACAGATCTCACCGAGCGTGGCCTCGGCGCGGACGGCGTCGAGCATCGGCGGGATCATGTTCCCGCCGGTGCGGCTGACCTCGATCATGCGCTGCACCGCCGCCGTCACCGCCGCGTCGTCGCGGGCGACCTTGCGCTCGGCGAGCACCCGGCGCTGCTCCAGCTCCACCTCGTGCGAGATGCGCAGGATCTCCAACTCCTTGGCGGTCGTGCTGGTGTGGCAGTTGACCCCGACGATCTTCTTGTCGCCCTTCTCCAGCGCCTGCTGGTAGACGAAGGCCGACTCGGCGATGTGGCCGGTGAACCAGCCGTCCTCGATGCCCCGCAGGATGCCGGAGGTCATCGGGCCGATCTCGTGCGGGCCCTCGCCGCCGAGCTGCCGGATCCGGGCGAAGATCTCCTCCGCCTCGGCCTCGATGGCGTCGGTGAGCGCCTCGACGTACCAGGAACCACCGAGCGGGTCGGCCACGTTGGTCACCCCGATCTCCTCCATCAGCACCTGCTGGGTACGCAGGGCGATCTCGGCCGACTCGTCGGTGGGCAGGGCGAGGGTCTCGTCGAGGGCGTTGGTGTGCAGCGAGTTGGTGCCGCCGAGCACCGCGGCGAGGGCCTCCACGGCGGTGCGTACCACGTTGTTGACCGGCTGTTGGGCGGTCAGTGACACCCCGGCGGTCTGGGTGTGGAACCGCAGCCAGAGGGCCTTCTCGCTGGTGGCGCCGTAGACGTCGCGCAGCCAGCGGGCCCAGATCCGGCGGGCGGCGCGGAACTTGGCGATCTCCTCGAAGAAGTCCAGGTGCGCGTCGAAGAAGAAGCTCAGCCCGGGGGCGAAGACGTTGACGTCCAACCCGCGCGAGAGCCCCAGCTCGACGTAGCCGAACCCGTCGGCCAGGGTGTACGCCAACTCCTGCGCGGCGGTCGAGCCGGCCTCGCGGATGTGGTACCCGGAGACCGACAGCGGCTTGTAGCGCGGGATCTCGGCGGCGCAGTATTCCATCAGGTCGCCGATCAGGCGCAGGTGCGGCTCGGGGTCGAAGAGCCACTCCTTCTGCGCGATGTACTCCTTGAAGATGTCGGTCTGCAACGTGCCGTCCAGCCTGGACAGCTCGACGCCCTGCCGCTCGGCGGCGACCAGGTACATGCAGAAGACCGGCACCGCCGGGCCGGAGATGGTCATCGAGGTGGTGACGCCGGCCAGGTCGATGCCGTCGAAGAGCACCTCCATGTCGGCGGCGGTGTCCACCGCCACCCCGCAGTGCCCGACCTCGCCGAGCGCCTGCGGGTCGTCGGAGTCGCGCCCCATCAGGGTCGGCATGTCGAACGCCACGGAGAGCCCGCCGCCGCCCGCGCCGAGGATCATCTTGTAGCGCTCATTGGTCTGCTGGGCGTTGCCGAACCCGGCGAACTGCCGGATCGTCCAGGCCCGCCCCCGGTAACCGGTCGGATGCAACCCCCGGGTGTACGGGAACTCGCCCGGCCAGCCGATCCGTTCGAACCCGGGGTAGCCGGTCCCCTCGGGTGGCCCGTACACCGGCTGCACGGTGGCGCCGGACAGGGTGGTGAAGTCCGCGTCCCGCTTGCGCGCGGCGTCGTACCGGGCCTGCCAGCGTGCCCGTCCGGCGGCGATCTCGTCGGCGTTCATCCGCGGGGCTCCTCCTCGAGTCCTCGACTGACCCCGAGTGTAGAACGAAGCCTGAACGATCGCTAAGGAAACCCGTACCCACCGGTAGCCCACCAACCCACCCACGGCAGCAACCCGCCGCGCCGCCGCGCCGCCGCGCCGCCAACCACCGCGGCGATCAAGAGGTTTACGTCAACCCGACCCCGAAAATTGACGCAAACCTCTTGATCACCGGGCGCGGCGACCATCGGGGGCGCCGGGGTGTGCGGGGGTGGGGGTGGGGGTGGGGGTGGAGGGATCAGGGGGTGGGGGGATCAGGGGGTGGGGAGTTCTGCTACGTCGTCCACCCGGATGTTGATCTCGTCGGCGCGGAGGCCGTAGGACTCGACGGCTGCCGTGACGGCGGCGCGTACCGCGTCGGTGACCTGGGGAACAGGGTGGCCGGCGGAGATCACCAGGACCAGGTTGACCACGGCCGCGCCGTTGGTGACGTGGGCCGAGCAGCCCCGCCGGGCGTCGCCGACCCGGTCCAACCCGACCTTGTCGAGGACGGCGTTGAAGAACCGGGCGACGTCGCCACCCAGCTCGGCCACCCCGGGCACGGACTTCGCGGCGGCCACCGCGATCTTCTCCACCACCTCGTCGGAGACCTGCGTCGTCCCGCCCGCGACCGCATCCGGCGTCACCGACAACTCCTGCGTCGCCTCGTGGTCCATGGTCGCCCCCGGAAAGCCGTCGCACCGCCCCACGGGTCCGTGGCGCGGTGCGAGCGTACTAGCCGATGGTGCTCCGTTGTGGACGGATCAGGTGCCGATCTGGGCGAGCAGTTCGTTCGCTGCCGCGTACGGGTCGAGGGCGCCCTCGGCCACCTTCGCGGCGAGCGCCGGCAACTCCGTACCGTCGCGCAGGGAACCGATCCGGGCGCGCAGGGTGCCCAGCGCGATCGCCTCGATCTCGGCGGCGGCCCGCTTCTCGCGGCGGCGGCGCAGCTGGTCGTGCTGCTCCAGCCAGGCACGGTGCTTGTCGATCGCGGCGGCGATGTCGTCGATCCCCTCGCCGCGCGCGGCGATCGACCGGACCACCTGCGGCCGCCACTCCCCCGGCCCCCGCTCGCCCAACGCGATCATGCCCTGGATGTCGCGGACGGTGTTGTCCGCGCCGTCCCGGTCGGCCTTGTTGACCACGAAGACGTCGGCGATCTCCAGGATGCCCGCCTTGACCGCCTGGATCGCATCGCCCATGCCCGGGGCGAGCAGCACCAGCGTGGTGTCGGCGAGGGAGGCCACCTCCACCTCGGCCTGGCCGACGCCGACGGTCTCCACCAGGACCACGTCGCAGCCGGCGCCCTCCAGCACCCGGACCGCCTGCGGGGTCGCCGCGGAGAGCCCACCGAGGTGCCCCCGGCTGGACATCGACCGGATGTAGACACCCGGGTCGGTCGCGTGGTCCTGCATCCGGACCCGGTCGCCGAGGATCGCCCCGCCGGTGAACGGGCTGGACGGGTCGATGGCCAGCACCCCGACCCGGTGCCCGCCCGCCCGCAGCGCCCGGACCAGCTCGTTGGTGGTGGTCGACTTGCCCACCCCCGGGGAGCCGGTCAACCCGACCACCTGGGCCTGCCCGGCGTACGGCGCGAGCGCCGCCGCCACCTGCGGCAGCATCTCGTCACCGGACTCGACCAGCGTGATCAGCCGGGCCACCGCCCGTGGGTCACCCTCGCGCGCCCTTTCCACCAGCATCGGTACGTCCCGACTGCGGCGAACCGGGACAGCGGCGGGAGCCGGGGCGTTCTCGACACTCACAGGGCCACCTTCGCTCACGACTGCGGGGCTCGCAAAACCGGCTCACTCCTCGCGCTCACATCCGCCACCCCCGCACCACGACTGCGGGGCTCGCAAAACCGGCTCACTCCTCGCGCTCACATCCGCCACCCCCGCACCACGACTGCGGGGTGCGAACCCGGCCCCGCTCCCCGCGCCCACCAGACGCGGGGAGCGGGGCTGACGTGGCCGGTCAGTTCTGGGCGTCGGCCGGTACGTGGATGATCAGGGCGTCGCCCTGGCCGCCGCCACCGCAGAGCGCCGCCGCGCCGGTGCCGCCGCCGCGCCGCTGGAGTTCCAGCGCGAGGGTGAGCACCAGCCGGGCGCCGGACATGCCGATCGGGTGGCCGAGCGCGATGGCCCCACCGTTGACGTTGATCTTGTCGGTGCTGATCCCGAGGTCCCGCGCGGACTGGATGCCGACCTGGGCGAACGCCTCGTTGATCTCGATCAGGTCGAGGTCCTCGACGCTCAGGCCACCCTTCTTCAGGGCGTGCTGGATGGCGTTCGACGGCTGCGAGTGCAGGGAGTTGTCCGGGCCGGCCACGTTGCCGTGCGCGCCGATCTCGGCCAGCCAGGTCAGGCCCAGTTCGTTGGCCTTGGCCTTGCTCATCACGACCACGGCCGCCGCGCCGTCCGAGATCGGCGACGAGGTGCCGGCGGTGATCGTGCCGTCCTTGGCGAACGCCGGGCGCAGCTTGGCCAGCGACTCGGCGGTGGTGTCCGGCCGGATGCCCTCGTCCTCGCTGATCACCAGCGGGTCGCCCTTGCGCTGCGGGATGACCACCGGGGTGATCTCGTCGGCGAAGTGACCGTTCTTCTGCGCAGCGGCGGCCCGCTGGTGGCTGGCCACCGCGAACGCGTCCTGCTCCGCCCGGGTGATGCCGTGCCGGGCGCCGAGCCGCTCGGTGGACTCTCCCATCGAGCAGCAGTCCCAGGCGTCGCTGAGCCCGTCGTGGGCCATGTGGTCCTTCACGGTCACGTCGCCGTACTTGTAACCGGCGCGCTGGCCGAGCAGCAGGTGCGGGGCGTTGGTCATCGACTCCATGCCACCGGCCACCACGATGTCGAACTCGCCGGCCCGGATGAGCTGGTCGGCCAGGGCGATCGCGTCGAGGCCGGAGAGGCACACCTTGTTGATGGTCAGCGCCGGGACCGACATCGGGATGCCCGCCTCCACGGCCGCCTGACGGGCCGGGATCTGCCCGGTGCCGGCCTGGAGCACCTGGCCCATGATCACGTACTGCACCTGGCCCGGGGCCACCCCGGCGCGCTCCAGGGCCGCCTTGATCGCGATGCCGCCGAGCTTCGTCGCCGGGAGATCCTTGAGGTTGCCCAGCAGGCGGCCCATCGGGGTCCGCGCGCCGCTGACGATCACCGATGCCACTGCCTGCCTCCGGGGGGGTACCAGCCTGTACGCCTTAACGCCTGTTCGGCAAGACTAACGGCATGGCTGAAAACTCCTCCGTCGAGCCCGCTGCCGACTACATCACAGACATCGGGCTGCGCCGTATCGATCACGTCGGGGTCGCGGTCGCCGACCTGGACGCCGCGATCGACTTCTACCAGCGCACCTTCGGTATGCGCTGCATACATCAGGAGACCAACACCGAGCAGGGCGTACGCGAGGCGATGCTGGCCGTCGGCCCGACCGCCGAGGGGGGCTGCGTGCAACTGCTCGCCCCGTTGTCGCCGGAGTCGACCATCGCCAAGTTCCTCGACCGCAACGGGCCCGGGGTGCAGCAGGTGGCGTACACGGTCGCCGACATCGACGCGGCCTGCGCGACCCTGCGCGAACGCGGCGTACGACTGCTCTACGACACCCCGAAGCGTGGCACCGCCAACTCCCGGGTCAACTTCGTCCACCCCAAGGCCGCCGGCGGCGTCCTCATCGAACTCGTGGAACCCGCCCCCACCCCCCACTGACATCCCCACCCCTTCCCACACTCCCCCTCCCCGCCGGCCCTCCCCTCCGCCCTCCAACGTTGATCAAGATGTTTGCGTCATTCTGATCTTCATATCTGACGTAAACCTCTTGATCAACGGGGCGGGACGGGACGGGGCGGGACGGGGCGGGCGGAGGAGGGGCGAGGGAGGGTGGGAGGGGTGGAGGGTGGGAGGGGAGTGGATTGGGTTTGTGAGGGGTGGTGGGGGATTGCGGGAGGCAGCCATTCGGGGGTGGTCGGGGAAAGACACACGGGGGGTGGCGGGGGCCTGGTTTTCGTTACTTCGGGTGACGGCGGGGCCGCCCGGACCTGCCAAGATCGCCGTTTGGTCGGGACCGGCGGGACGACCCGGTGGACCCCGCAAAGAGGACACGAAAGCTCGGCACCGCTCTTGCGAACGACCCCGGGGGGTCTGCAAGTATGTCCCAATGCCCCAGCAGCAGTCCTCCCCTCTCGCGTTCTTCGATAACGCGAACTCGCAGCCGGACTTCACGGTCGGCCTACGCGGGTACAACACCCACCAGGTCGACGACTTCCTCGGCCGGATGACGGCCGCGCTGACCCAGTCGGAGCAGGCGCGCGCCGAGGCCGAGCAGCGGATGAACGACGCCCAGCGTCGGCTCCGCCAGGCCGAGCAGCGGCAGGCTGCGCTTGAGCAGAAGCTCACCGACACCAACAAGCAGCTCGAGGAGAACAGCCGGCCGACCCTCTCCGGTCTCGGCACCCGGGTCGAGCAGATCCTCCGGCTGGCCGAGGAGCAGGCCAACGACCACCGCAACGAGGCCAAGCGCGAGTCGGAAGGGATTCTCTCCGCTGCCCGGCTGGAGGCGCGGGAGATCACCGACAAGGCGCGCGCCGAGGCCGCCGCGATGAAGGCCACCGCCGAGCGGGAGGCCGGCACCGTCCGTACCGCCGCCGAGCGGGAGGCCGCCGAGGCCCGGGTGCAGGCCCGCCGGGAGGCCGACACGCTGCGCGCCGACGCTGACCGGGAGACCAAGCAGCTGCGTACGGTCACCGCGCACGAGGTGGCCGAGCTGAAGTCGACCGTCGAGCGGGAGGTCGCCACCCTGCGCGCCACCGCCGAGCGGGAGATCACCCAGCAGCGGGCGAAGGCGGCCCGGGAGGCCGAGGAGAAGCGCGCCGAGGCGACCAAGCTGCTCACCGACGCCCGCGACAAGCGGGACAAGGACCTCCAGGCCCTGGAACTCCAGCTCGCCGAGCGCCGGGAGAAGGCCGAGCGCGAGGAGTCGGAGCGGCACGCCGCCCAGGTGACGCAGACCCAGAAGCTGGTCGGCGAGGCCGAGCAGCGGGCCCGGGCCGCCCAGGAGCGGGCCAAGGAGATCGAGCAGCGCGCCGAGGCCCGCCGGGTCGAGTCCGAGCGCACCGCCAACGAGACCGTCGACAAGGCCAAGGCGCTGTCCGAGAAGACCCTCAACGAGGCCAAGGCCGAGGCGAAGCGGCTGCTCACCGAGGCGCGCACCGAGGCGGACCTGACCACCCAGGCGGCCCGCCGCGAGGTGGAGGACCTCACCCGCCAGAAGGACGCGGTCACCTCCCAGCTCGGGCAGATGCTCTCCGGCCTGGCCGGGATCGTGCCGGGCGTACCGGCCCAGCAGCCGGCCGCCGCGCCGGCCAAGGCGGAGCCGGCCAAGGCCGACGCCGAGTCGCGGGCCACCGCGGAGACCGCCAGCTGACCGACTGCGCAGACGGGGCATGTGTCGCGGCGCGGGGTGACACCGGGTAGCCGGTGGACCCCCGCGCCGTACGCGTTCCCGCCCTGTGACACCCTGTCGCGCGACCACAGTGAAACAGCTCCCCACAGCGGCGTCCGTATCGCCCCCGGAGGGCAGGATGCGTGTGAGGATGGGGGCATGTCGCACGGCGAGGAACTGTTCGCTCTCGGCGGGGATGTGACGACGGAGCCCAGCTTCGAGTCCGCCCTGCGGGGATACGACAAACGACAGGTCGACCGGTACGTCACTCGTGCGGAGCACGAGATCACCACCCTGACGGGTGAGCGGGAACAGGCGTACACCCAGATCCACAAGCTGGCCGGCCAGGTCGAGCACCTCCAGCGGGATCTCGCCCAGGTGCGCAAGCAGATCGGCGTGGTGGACCGGGCCTCCTTCAAGCACCTCGGCCCCCGGGTCGAGCAGATTCTCGCCCTCGCCGAGGAGCAGGCGGACGCCATCCTGGCCGCCGCCAACGAGGAGATCGAGGCCCGCCGGGCCGCCGCCGAGCACATCATCGACGAGGCCCGCGAGCAGGCCGCCAGGGCGCTCAAGGACTTCGAGATCGCGCTCGCCGCCCGGCGTGCCGAGGAGGAACGGCACACCACGGCCCGCAAGGCCGAGGCGGACGCCGCCGTGCGTACGGCGAAGGAGGAGGCCGCCCGGCTGCGCGCCACCGCCAAGGACGAGTCGACCCTGCTGCGGGCCACCGCCGAGGACGAGTCGAACCGGCTGCGGGCCACCGCCCAGGAGGCCCTGAGCCGGGCCCAGCAGGAGGCCACCCAGCTGCGCGACACCGCCCGGGAGATCCACACCCGGGCCCAGCAGGAGGCCGCGAAGCTGCGGGAGGCGGCCAAGGCGGCGCTGGCCACGGCCCAGAAGGAGGCCACCGACCTGCGCGAGGCCGCCAAGGAGGTGCACACCAAGGCGCAGCAGGAGGCGCGGCGGCTCACCGAGTCGGCGACCGAGGCCAGCCGGGCCACCCGCGCCAAGGCGCTCCAGGAGGCCAAGCAGGTCACCGACGACGCCGAGGGGGCGGCGAAGGCGACCCGGACCCGCTCCCAGCAGGAGGCGCACCGGCTGACCACCGAGGCGACCGAGGCGGCCCAACGCAGCCGGGCCGAGGCCGAGGCGTACGTGCAGCGGATGCGCACCGAGACCGAGGCGTACGTGCAGCAGTCCCGCGCCCAGACGCAGCAGGAGCTGGGGGCCTGGCGCGCGGGGGTGGAGCAGGAGGTCAACGGCCGACGGGAGGCCGCCGACCGGGAGCTGGCCCAGCGTCGCGCCGCCGCCGAGCAGGAGTTCGCCAAGCACCGCGACGAGTTGGACCGCAAGCACCAGACCCGGCACAACGAGCTGGAGCAGCAGCACCGGACCCGGCAGGACGAGCTGGAACGGGAGTGGGCCGCCCGGCGTGACGAGATCGAGCAGGGCGCGGCGGAGATCCGCCGCTCCGCCGAGGCGGACGCGTCGACGCTGCGCCGGCAGGCCGAGCAGGAGACCGGCGAGTTGCGTCGGCGGGTCGAACAGGAGACCGCCGAACTGCTGGACCGGGCCGAACGGGAGACCGCCGACAAGCGTCGCCAGGCCGACGAGCACGTCGCCGCCTCGCGCCGGCAGTTCGACGAGTACGCGGCCACCACCCAGCAGCACCTGGCGACCACCCAGCAGCACCTCGCCGCCACCCAGCAGGAGGCGGCGGCCGGTCGGCAGCAGCTCGCCCGGGTGATGCTGGAGATCGCCCAGGCCCAGCAGCAGCTCGCCGACCTGCGTCAGGAGACCTGGCAGGCGCGGCAGGAGCACGACGAGGTCCAGCGGGAGGTCACCGAACTCCGGATGCGCGCCACGGCACCGGTGGGCCTCGACGCGGTGGCACCGGCACCGGACGGCGACCGCTCCGGGGCGGGCCCGCGGGGCAACGGCACGAAGCCGAAGCCGACCCGCGGCACCGACGGCCCGGCGGCGGAGTCGGTGGGCACCGGCGGTAGGCCGACACCGGCCCTGGCCGGTGCCGGACCGGGCCCGGCGGGCACCGGCACCGCGGTGAACCCGACAGACACCGGCCCCACGGTGAACCCGGCTGACGCCGGCCGGAAGGACCCGGCCGTTGCCGGGGCCACGGGGAAGTCCGCCGCCACCGGGGCCAGGGCGGACTCGGTCGTGGCCGTCACCAAGCCGGCGGGCCGGCCGGCCGCCAACGGCACCCGGCCGACGGAGCGCCCGGACGGCACCGGCGCGAAGCCCAAGGCGGAACCGGTGACCACGGTGGACGGCGGGACGGCCAGCGCCGGGGTGGACGGGGAACCGACCGTCGCCGCGGTCCCCGGTGCCGCCGGCCGGGGGGCCACCCCGACAAAGATCACCAGTACCGGTGAGAACGGCAAGCGACCCACCAAGCCGACCACCGACGAGCGCAGCGCCACACCGAGCACGGTGACCGTCGAGTCCGAGTGACCCCGCACCCGAGGGTGCGGTGCCGGGTGGCCCGGGGTGGCCGGCGACGTCGGACCCCACTACCCTGCGGACGGAGGTCCGTACGGTAGGTGTTCACCGGACGGGCATGGTGTGATCCACTCCGGTGAGTAACGACGGGGCGGGACTGGGGAGGCTCGGTGGCACAGCACGGCCCGGCACGCGACGACGCGACCGGGGACGAGGCCCCTGCCGGCGTACCGGTGACCCGCTCCGGGCAGGGAGCGGCCGTGGACCGCACCGTTGCGACGGACCGGCTCACGGGCGGGGCGGCCGGTGCGGCGAGTCCGCCCACCGGACCGGACACCCCCACCGGCCCCGGCCCCGGCAAGGGCACCGGCAAGGGCACCGACTCCGGCACCGACAAGGGCACCGACTCCGGCACCGACTCCGGCACCGACTCTGGCACCGACAAAGGCACCGCCACCGGCCCCGACAGAGGCACCGGCAAGGGCACTGACACCAGCACCGGCAGAGGCACCGGGCCGACGGGCGGGGCGGGCGACGCGACGGCGGAGGTCGACCCAGCGGTGACCGGGTCCGCCGGGTCGGGGCGGTTCGGTCGGCCCGGTCGGCCCCTGCGCCGCAGCAGCTTCCTGGTCGGCTTCACCGGCGCGCTCGGCGTGCTGCTGGCGTACACCGTGTTCCTGGGGATTCGCAATGCCGGCGGCATCCTGGTCCTGGTGGTGATCGCGCTCTTCCTGGCGGTGGGGCTCAACCCGGCGGTGGTCCGGCTGCGCCGTTGGGGGCTGCCGCACGGCCTGGCCGTGACGGTGGTGGTGCTGACCCTGCTGCTGCTGATCATCGCCGGGCTGGTGGCACTGGTGCCGCCGGTGGTGACCCAGACCGGGCAGTTCATCGAACAACTGCCCAGCTATGTCGAGGAGCTGCGCCGCAACCGCACCGTCAACGACCTGGTGGTGCGGTACGACGTGATGCAGCGGGTGCAGGAGTTCGCGAACGCGGACACGGTCGGTCGGGCGCTCGGCGGGGTGCTCGGTGGCGCCCAGTTGATCTTCGGCACCATCTTCCGGGTGCTCACCGTGCTGGTGCTGACGATCTACTTCCTGGCCTACTTCGACAAGCTGCGCGACCTCGGCTACGCGCTGGTGCCGAGGTCCCGCCGGCAACGGGTCAGCCTGATCGGCGACGAGATCCTGACCAAGGTCGGCGCGTACATGGTGGGGGCGCTGAGCATCGCCGTGCTTGCCGGCGCGACCACCTTCGTCTTCGCCCTGGTCGTCGAGCTGCCCTACCCGTTCGCGCTGGCCGTGGTGGTGGCGGTGACCGACCTGATCCCGCAGATCGGGGCCACCCTCGGCGCGGTGGTCGTCAGCCTGGTCGGATTCGCCACCGGGCTGCCGGTCGGCATCGCCTGCGTGGTCTTCTTCGTGCTCTACCAGCAGGTGGAGAACTACCTCATCTACCCCAAGATCATGCGGAGGTCGGTGGAGGTCAACGAGGTGGCCGCACTGCTCGCCGCCCTGCTCGGGGTGGCGCTGATGGGTGTGGTCGGCGCGCTGATCGCCATCCCGGTGGTCGCCGCCTTCCAGTTGATCCTGCGCGAGGTGGTGCTCCCCCGCCAGGAACGCCGCTGAGGGCCGGCGGGAACGGCGGCGGGGTTCAGCCGGCGGCGGGACCCGGCACCGGGTTGTCGGCGAAGGCGGCCACCGTACGGTCGGCGTACGCGCTGACGTCGCCGGTCTCCATCGGGCCGTCCCAGCTGGTCGGCAGCGGCAGCGGCACCGCCGGGTTCACCCGCCGGACGATCTCGTCGAGCACCCGCTCGGCGTCGCCCACCCAGAGATGCTTGGCCCCCGGCACCCCGACCACCTCGGCCTGCGGCACCGCCGCGAAGCGTTCCCGGGCCTCGTCGGGGCGCAGGTAGTCGTCGAACTCGGGCACCAGCGCGGTCAGCGGCCGACCCGACTCCGCCCAGACGGCCAGGTCCTCAGGGTTCGAGAACCGCAACGGCGGGGAGAGCAGGATCGCCCCGGCCACCGCCGGGTCACAGCCGAACTTGAGGGTCAGGTCGGTGCCGAACGACCAGCCGACCAGCCAGATGTTCGGCAGCTCGTGGAACTCGGCGTACTCGATCGCGGCGGCGACGTCGAAGCGCTCGCCCACCGCGTTGTCGAAGGCCCCCTCGCTGGTACCCCGGACGCTGCTGGTGCCCCGGGTGTTGAACCGGAGCACCGCCAGGTCGGCCAGGGCGGGCAACCGCCAGGCCGCCTTGCGGAAGACGTGGCTGTCCATCATCCCGCCGTGGGTGGGCAGCGGGTGCAGGCAGACCAGGGTGCCCACCGGGTCCCGGTCGGCCGGCCGGGCCAACTCGCCGACGAGCCGCAGGCCGTCGGCGGTGTGCAGCGCGATGTCCTCCCGGTGGCCGGGCAGGATCGACGACGCGCGGATCGGTGTGCTCACCGCCCAAGTCTGACGCGAGGTCGTCGCGCTCGCGCGCCCGGGGCGCAACCGGGTGGCCCAGATCGCTCGATCAGCGGCCGGTCCGCCGGGAGCGCGCCGGACCGGTCAGCCGTAGCGGGGCGTGCCCCGGCCGCGCATCAGGTTGGGCCCCCGGCGGTCCCGGGCCCGCCAGCAGCCGCTGTGCCAGTGCCGCCGGTCGGTCAGGTCGCCCGCGCCGTCGGCCGGCCAGGCCACCAGGTGCGCCACCCCGGGTCGGATCTCCTGGTCACACCCGGGACAGCGGTACGTCTTGACCGACGCGCCGCCGCTGATCCCGCGTACCTGCCACTCGCCGTCGCGCCACTGCTGCACCGATTCCACGCCGTGGCGGGCCCGGTCGGCGTCCAACTGGGTGGTGTCCTCGCGGCGGGGACGGTTGCGACGAGGGCTCACCTTGCCAAGGTTACGGTCAGTGCCAGGTCGCCGGCCGGGTGAGGTCCGTCGCCCCGACCGACGCCGGTGCGGCCGGTCACCCGGACCGGCGGCGGGTGCCGTCCGTCGCCCCGGTCAGCGCCCGGTGTGGTCCCGGAAGCCCCGGCCGGTCCGGCGGCCCAGGTGACCGGCGGTGACCAGGTGTTCGAGCAGCGGCGCGGGGGCCAGGCCCGGCTCACGCTGCTCCCGGTACAAGCTCCGCTGGATGGCCAGCGACACGTCCAGACCGACCGCGTCGAGCAACGCGAACGGGCCCACCGGGTAACCGCAGCCGAGCTTCATCGCGTGGTCGATGTCGTCGACGGAGGCGTAACCGGCCTCCAGCATCCGCACCGCGTCGTTCAGGTACGGGAAGAGCAGCGCGTTGACCACGAAGCCGGCCCGGTCGCCGCAGACCACCGTGGTCCGGCCGAGCGCGGCGCAGACCGCCTGGGCGGTGGCGGTGGCCTCCGCCGAGGTATGGACGGTGCGTACCACCTCGACCAGCGGTCGCCTCGCCGTCGGGTCGGGGAAGTGCAGGCCGAGCACGTCGGCGGGGCGCTGGGTGGCCATCGCCACCTCGATCACCGGCAGCGAGGAGGTGGTGGTGGCGAGCAGCACGCCCGGCTTGCAGATCTCGTCGAGGCGGGCGAACAACGCCTGCTTGCCGCCCACCTCCTCGGCCACCGCCTCGACCACCAGGTCGACGTCGGCCAACTGCTCCAGGGTGGCCGACCAGGTGATCCGGGCCAGGGTGGCGCCCCGGTCGGCCGCGCTGAGATCGCCCCGGGCCACGCCCTCGTCGAGCGAGGCCCGGACCGCCTCGGAGATCCCGGCGGACGGCTCGGTGCCGCCGTCCACCGAGAGCACCTCGTAGCCGGCCCTGGCGAAGACCTCGACGAGACCGGTCGCGATCGCACCGACCCCGACCAGGCCGACCGTGGTCACGGCCGCGGGGCCCGCCAGCTCACTTCCCGCGCTCCCGCCGGTGCTCTCCGGCGCGCTCCCGGGTGCCGGCTGCGTCGCGGCCGGCGTCTGCTCATCGGGTACGACCTTCGGTGAGCCCGGCTTCTCGTAGGTGTAGAAGCCGCGTCCGGATTTGCGACCGAGCAGCCCGGCGGTGACCATCTGCCGGATCAGCGGGGTCGGGGCGTGTCGACGGTCCCGCCCGCCGTGCCGGTACATGGTGTTCAGGATCTCGTACGACGTGTCCAGGCCGATCAGGTCCAGCAGGGCGAGCGGGCCCATCGGCAGCCCGCCACCGAGCTTCATCGCCACGTCGATGTCCTCCCGGGTGGCGTACCGGGTCTCGAACATGCTCACCGCGTGGTTGAGATAGCCGAACAGCAGGGCGTTGGCGATGAAGCCGGCCCGGTCGTCGATCGTGACGTCGACCTTGCCGAGCCGGGCGCAGAGCGCCTCGACGTCGTCGACCACGTCGGCGGCGGTGACCACGGTACGGACCACCTCGACCAGCTTCATCACCGGCGCCGGGTTGAAGAAGTGCAGGCCGACGACCTGCTGCGGCCGTTGGGTGGCGACCGAGATGTCGGTGACGCTCAGCGACGAGGTGTTGGTGGCCAGGATGGTGTCAGGCCGGCAGACCCGGTCCAGCTCGGCGAAGATCCGCCGCTTCAGGTCGAGGCGCTCGGGGACCGCCTCGATCACCAGGTCCACCGCGTGCAGCGCGTCCAGCCCGACCTGGAAGTCGACCCGGGAGTGCAGGGCGTCCCGGTCGTCCTCGGCCAGTTTGCCCTTCGCCACCGCCCGGTCGGTCGACCGCGTCAGGGTGGCCCGCCCCCGCGCCAGGGCGGCCTCGGAGATCTCCACCGCGACGACGTCGACACCGTTGCGGGCGAACACCTCGACGATGCCGGCACCCATGGTGCCCAGACCCACCACGCCCACCCTGGTGAACTCCCGCGCCACGACCGGCCTCCCCTTGGTTGACTCCGCCGTGGCGGACATGAACGAACGCTAAGGTTGTCCGTCGGAGTCTGCCACGCGCCGACGCGCCGACGCGACGCCCTGGGAGATTTCCCGCACCCCGCCGGGGCCGCGCCGCCGGTCCGGACTGCCTCGCCGGCCCGGTCAGGGCGTGCCGATCACCTCGCCGACCCGGTCAGGGCGTGTCGATCACCTCGGCCAGGGCCGCAGCTTGCGCCGATCGCCTCGGCCGGGCCGCAGCTTGCGCCGGTTGGGAGCAGACCGGGCGACCCCGCCCGTCCCCCACTGTCAGGCGTCGACGCCACGCACCGGGGCGGTGGGGCGGCCGGCAGGGGCGTCGGTCGGGCCGGGGGCGCGCGACGGCAGCGGCAGCGTCGGCCGGTAGTCCCGGCGACCGCCGGTGCCCCCGGTGAACCGCAGGCCGACCGGGTCGGTGGTGGCCAGCCCGGGGTCGAAGTAGCGCAGCTCGGTGCGGCCCAGCCGGATCACGTCGCCGTCGGTGAGCGGCTCGGCGTCGCTGATCCGCCGGTCGTTGAGCCAGGTCCCGTTGGTCGACCCCAGGTCGACCAGGACCACCCCGCCCTCGGTCAGCCGCACCTCGGCGTGCCGCCGGCTCAGGTGCGCGTCCGCCACCGGGATGTCAGCGGTCGGCGCCCGGCCGATCACCTGCGGTTGGGGCCGGACGCGGAAACTCGCCCCCCGCATCGGCCCGCCGGCCACCGTCAACAGCGGCATCAGTTCCGGATGATCCTGCATGGACAGTCAGCTCCCCACCCACCGTGGCCCGCGCCCAGCCTGCCAGCTCTGCGTGACCAGCTCACCACCCACCCGGTCACCTCCGCGACCCCTGGCGGACACCCAGCGTCCACCGAACAGGCGGCGGGCGGAAGCCATGGACGAGCGGTATTCACAACTACCAGCGGGTAGCTTCCGGGTCTAGACTTCTGCCATGACGGCTGTGCAGGTCCCGGGTACCCCGGTCATCGCCGACGGTCGGCTGGTTTCGACCAGCCCGGCCACCGGCGCCGAAGCCGGCCGGCTGCCGGTCGCCACCGTCGAGGAGGTGGAGCGCGCGGTCGCCCGCGCCCGGACGGCCGGGCAGTGGTGGGCCGGGCTCGGCTTCGACGGCCGCCGGGCGCGGCTGCTGCGCTGGCGGGCCGTGCTCGCCCAGCGGATCGAGGAACTGGCCGAGCTGATCCACGTCGAGGGCGGCAAACCGGTCGGCGACGCGGTCGTCGAGATCCTCACCGCCATCGAGCACATCGACTGGGCGGCCCGCAACGCCCGCCGGGTGCTCGGGCCCCGCCGGGTCCGGTCCCGGTTGATCCTGGCCGAGTTCTCCGGCCACCTGGAATACCAGCCGCACGGCGTGGTCGGGGTGATCGGCCCGTGGAACTACCCGGTCTTCACGCCGATCGGCTCCGCCGCGTACGCGCTGGCCGCCGGTAACGCGGTCGTCCTCAAACCCAGCGAGTACACCCCGGTGGTCGGTCAGTGGCTGGTCGACGCGTTCGCCGAGGTGGTGCCGGAGCAGCCGGTGTTCACGGCGGTGCACGGCCTGGGCGACGTCGGCGCGGCACTGTGCCGCTCGGGCGTGGACAAGCTGGCGTTCACCGGTTCCACGGCGACCGCCCGCAAGGTCATGGCGGCCTGCGCCGAGTCGCTGACGCCGGTGCTGGTGGAGGCCGGCGGCAAGGACGCGATGATCGTGGACGCGGATGCCGACCTGGACGCCGCCGCCGAGGCCTGCGTCTGGGGCGCGCTCACCAACGCCGGCCAGACCTGCATCGGCATCGAACGGGTCTACGCGGTGGCGCCGGTCTACGACGAGTTCGTCGGCAAGGTGGTCGCCCGCGCCGAACGCCTGACCGTCGGCCCCGACGGGGCCGACCTCGGCCCGATCACCATGCCGAGCCAGCTCGACGTGATCCGTCGGCACATCGACGAGGCCATCGCCGCCGGGGGCCGGGCGGTGCTGGGCGGCCCCGCCGCCGTACAGCCGCCGTACGTGCACCCGACGGTGCTGGTGGACGTCCCCGAGTCCGCCTCGGCCATCCGCGAGGAGACGTTCGGCCCGACCGTGACCATCAGCCGGGTCGCCGACGCCGACGAGGCCGTACGCCGGGCCAACGCCCTGCCGTACGGCCTGGGGGGTTCGGTGTTCGGTCGGCGCGACGCGGTGTCGATCGCCCGGCGGCTGCGGTCGGGGATGGCGTCGATCAACTCGGCGCTCACCTTCGCCGGGATGTCCACGCTGCCGTTCGGCGGGGTGGGCGACTCCGGCTTCGGCCGGATCCACGGCGAGGACGGGCTGCGCGAATTCGGCCGGGCCAAGTCGGTCACCAGGCGACGGGCCCGGTCGCTGCTGCCCTCGATGACCTTCGAGCGGACCCCGACCGACGTGGCCCGCATCATCAAGGTCACCAAGGCGCTGTACGGCCGCCGCTGACCCCGGCCGCACCGCGGAAAGCGGCACAGCGGAACGCCGCATCGCGAACGCCGCACCGCGGAACATCGCACGCGGAACGTCGGCCGCACCGGCCGGCGGGACGGTGCCGGGCCGCACAGGTGCGCGGTGCCGACCACCGGGCCGGGGTGCCCGGCGGGGCTAGGTGCCCGCAGCGCGCCGGTGGGCGGGTCAGAACAGGGTCAGCTCGTCGCGCACGATGCCCCGCAGCCGGTCGTAGTCGACGACCACGCAGCGGATGCCCCGGTCGGTGGCGAGGACCCGGGCCTGCGGCTTGATCTCCTGAGCGGCGAACACACCGGCCACCGGGGCGAGCAGCGGGTCCCGGTTCATCAATTCGAGGTAGCGGGTGAGCTGCTCGACGCCGTCGATGTCGCCCCGCCGCTTGACCTCGACGGCGACCGCGCCGGAGTTGGCGTCCCGGCAGAGCAGGTCGACCGGACCGATCGCGGTCATGTACTCCCGCCGGACCAGGGTGAAGCCCTCCCCCAGGGTTTCCGGGTTGGCGGCCAGCAACTCCTGCAGGTGCGCCTCGACGCCGTCCTTGCGCAGCCCCGGATCGACCCCCAGCTCGTACGAGGTGTCCTGGAAGATCTCCGTCAGGTTGATCCGCAACTCCTCGCCGGCCTTGTTGACCACCCGCCACACGCCGGGGGCCTCCTCCAGCCGACAGGGCGGACTCATCCAGTTCAACGGCTTGTACGCCCGATCGTCGGCGTGGATCGACACCGACCCGTCCGCCTTCACCATGAGCAGGCGGGTGGCCAGCGGCAGGTGCGCCGAGAGCCGTCCGACGTAGTCCACCGAGCACTTCGCAATCACCAGACGCACCCGACGAGGGTAGCCGAGGACCGGTCGGTCACCGTCGAGCGGCACTGGCGTGCCGGTGCGATGCTGAGATGGTGTTCGAAGTCCTCACCGGTACCGGTCTCGCCGCCTCGGCGGGCCTCAACGCCTACATTCCCCTGCTCACCATGGGGCTGCTCGCCCGCTACACCAGCCTGATCGACCTGCCGAGCGGCTGGCAGTGGCTCGGCAACGGATGGGTGCTGGCGATCCTCGCGGCGCTGCTCGCGGTCGAGGTCGTCGCCGACAAGGTGCCCGTGGTCGACCACGTCAACGACGTCGTGCAGACGGTGGTCCGCCCCACCGCCGGTGGCCTCGCCTTCGGCGCGGGTTCGGGCTCGGAGACGGTGACGGTCAGCGACCCGGGCGGGTTCTTCACCTCCCACCAGTGGGTACCGGTGGCCGCCGGTGTCGCCATCGCGCTCGGGGTGCACCTGTTCAAGGCGGCAGCCCGGCCGGTGGTCAACGCGACCACGGCAGGCTTCGGCGCACCCGTCGCCAGCACCGCCGAGGACGCGACCAGCGTGCTGATGTCCCTGGTGGCGATCATCCTGCCGGTGCTGGTGCTGGCATTCCTGCTGGGCATGGCGGCGTTCGTGGTCTGGTTCCTGCGTCGACGCCGGGGCCGCCGCCAGGAACGCGAGGCGGCCCGCGCGGCCGGCTACCGGGTCTGACCCGCCGCCACGGACGCCGATGGCCGGCACCCCACCCGGGGTGCCGGCCATCGCTGTCGTACGGGTCAGCTGTTCCAGTGCTTGGCGACGAGGTCGGCGGCCTGCTGCTCCCACTGGGCGTAGTGGTCGGGGTACGCCGAGACCTGGACGGTCTGGGCGGCCTTGGTCAGGGGCATGTCCTGCCAGCCGTCGACCTGCTTGAGGCCCTTGAGGAACGCCATCGTGGCGTACTCGGGGTCGGTGATCTGCTCCAC
>NZ_FMCU01000054.1 GCF_900091525.1 Micromonospora matsumotoense | reverse complement strand
CGCGCCGGGGCCAGTTCCTCCACCAGCTTCTCGAACGGCACGTCCTGGTGCTCGAACGCGGACAACGCGGTCTCCCGCGCCCGGACCAGCACCTCGCGGAAGGTCGGGTTCCCGGACACGTCGGTCCGCAGCACGAGCATGTTGATGAAGCATCCGACAAGGTCGTCCAGCGCCTCGTCGGTGCGCCCGGCGACCGGTGTGCCGATCGGGATGTCGGTCCCGGTACCGAGCCGGGAAAGCAGCATGGCGACGGTCGCCTGCATGATCATGAAGAGGGTGACCCCCTCCTCGGCGGCGAATTCCGCCGCCTGGGCATGCAGCGCCGACGGGACCAGGAGTGGCACGCTCGTCGCCCGGCGGCTCATGATTTCCGGCCGGGGATGGTCGAGCGGCAGCGCAAGCTCCTCGGGAGCCCCGGCGAGGGCTTCCCGCCAGTAGGCGACGTGCCGGGACATGAGGCTGTCCGGGTCGTCCGGGTCGCCGAGGACCTCCCGCTGCCACAGCGTGAAGTCCGCGTACTGGATGTCCAGTGGCTCCCAGTCGGGGGATCGTCCGGCGCGGCGCGCCTCGTACGCGGCGGACAGGTCCCGAGTCAGCACGGTGATGGACCATCCATCGCTGACGATGTGGTGCATGACGGTGACGAAGACGTGCTCGTCCGGGCCGGTCGAGAACAGCCACGACCGAACCGGCAGGTCAGTCGCGATGTCGAAGATGGTCTTGGCGGCCCGCTCCAGTTCGGTCTCGAGCTCGGCTGGGGATACGTCCACCAGCTCGACGTGCCAGTTGAGGTCTTCGGGTTCGATGATGCGCTGATGGGGCTCGCCGTCGGTGGTGGGGAACGTCGTTCGCAGCACCTCATGCCGCGTCAGGACGTCCCGGGCCGCAGCGCACAGGGCCGGGACGTCGACGTCGCCGGTCAGGCGGAGCAGCATCGGCATGTTGTAGGCGTTGCTGGCCCCCTCCAACTGCGAGATGAACCAAAGCCGGCGCTGGGCGTACGACAACGGGATCATCGTCACTCCTTGTCACTACGCATGGGCCGAAGCGTCGGCCGGTTCGTTTTCCGCAGCTGGCCGATCCGGCGTGCGAGACCGGCCGCGGTGGGCGCGTCGAGGAGTGCGCGCAGGGGCACGTCGATGTCGAGCGCCGCCCGGATTCGGGCGAGGACTCGGACGGCCAGCAGTGACTGGCCGCCGAGAGCGAAGAAGTCGTCGTCGACGCCGACCCGTTCCAGCCCGAGGACCTCGGCGAAGGCGGTGCAGACCGCCTCCTCAGCGGGGCTGGTGGGGGGCCGGTGGCTGGCCGTCGGTGTCGGGGCGAGGTCTGGCACGGGCAGCGCGCGGCGGTCGATCTTGCCGTTGGGGGTCACCGGCAGCGCGTCAAGCAGCACGACTGTGGACGGCACCATGTACGACGGCAGCCGGTGCGCTACGAACTGGCGTACCCGCTCGGCCACCTCGGCCTCGGCGGCGGCGGCACCGTCGGGAGTGTCGGGCCAGTCGAGGCGCAGCCGGTGACGCTCGGACTCGTCCACGGTGTCGATAGCGCTCAACGGCGGGTCGTTTGTTGTACTTCCCAGCGCGTCGACCAGGTTCAGGGTGGTGGTACGCAGCAGCGCCGCCACCGTGTAGGGGTCAATGGGGGCAATGGCGTCGATGGTGAGTGTCAGGTCGTGGCCGTCGTCGTCGACCGAGGCGTTGACCGGAAAGGTGCTGCGTTCCTGGGCGTGCAATACCCGGATTCCGGTCGTCTGCGGTGTCGGCTCGGGCTCATCGGAGGGGTCGGCCCCGTTGTCATGCCGGTAGTTGAACAGTGCGGTGAACAGCGGGGTCTCGGCGGCGACGCCGCTGGCGCGCTGCACGACGGCTAGCGGGGCGTGTTCGTGTTCGAGCAGGCCGGCGAGTTGGTCGCGCATCGCCGCCACCGCCGCCCGCACGGTCAGTTCGCCGGTGCGGACTCGTACCGGCAGGGTGTTGATGAATGGGCCTGGCACCCGGTCGGATCCGGAGCCGGCGTTCATCCTCCCGAACAACACCGTGCCGAAGATGACGTCGTCCCGTCGGGCGACGGTGGCGACGACCCTCGCCCAGGCGACGTGCAGCAGCGTGGCCGGGCTGGTGCCCAGAGTCTGTGCGGTCTCACGTAGCCGGTCGGTGAAGCCGCTCGGGAAGTCAAGTTGGTGCCGGGTGAGCTGACTGCCGTCGCCGCGTACGTCGTGGATGCCGAACGGTACGGTCGGTTCGACGACGTCGCCGAGGAGTTCGGCGAAGTAGCGTTCGTGTTCGGTCTCGGTGACGGCGTTGCGGGCCTGCGCGACGAAGGTCCGGAACGGCAGGGGCGGGGCGATGAGGTCGTCGCGGCCGGAGAGGATCGTTCGCACTTCGCCCAGCAGTACGTCGAGCGCGACGTGGTCCTGAACGATGTGATGGACCCGCAGCAGGGCGAGCCAGCCCGGGCCGTCGGGTGCCGCAGCGGTGTGGATGTCGAGGAGCGGGGCGCGGTCGAGGTTCATGGCGTGCCCGGCGGCGGCGGCGAGCGCGGCGACCGGATCGTCGCCGGCGGCCAGGATCGTGTCGGTCATCGACAGTGTGGCTTGCCGCCATACCACCTGTACCGGCTCGGGCAGCCCTTGCCAGAGAATTGCGGTCCGCAAGACGTCGTGTCGATTCACGACCCGCTGTAACGCGTCGACGAATCTGTCCAGGTGGGCCCGGGTGTCGAATGCGACGGTGATTGACATGAGATAGGCGTCTCGACCACCGTCGGCGAGCAGGTGGTGGAAGAGAATGCCTTCCTGTAGCGGGGCGAGGGGATAAATGTCGGCGATGTTCGCCGCCCCACCATCCACAGTGGCGACGACCCGATCAATCTGCTCCTGCGTCAGGTCCACCAACGGCAACATGCCCGGAGTGATCACCGACGCGCCCGCCGGAATCAGATTCGCCGGCACCTCGAACATCTCCACACCACCCGTGGCCGCCAACGCGGCCGGGGTCGGCGTCTGGAAGAACGCCCGCACCGGCACCGACACACCCCGCCGCCGCAACCACTCCACCAACCGCACCACCAACAACGAATGCCCACCCAA
>NZ_FMCU01000015.1 GCF_900091525.1 Micromonospora matsumotoense | reverse complement strand
CATGCGGTCAGACGGGGTGCGATCAGGGCCCATCGGGCGTCGGATAGGTCGGACGGATAGGCTCGTCGCGCGGTCATGATTCAGGCGTACGGTGCCGTGGCACCGGGTCGGCGGACGTCATGTCCGTCGATGTATAGCCGAATGTGAACCAGACACGATCCCGGGGTGAAATGCTGCGTTTCCGGTCAGGGTGGAGCCGGGTGGGATGGGGCTATTCTGGCCCGAGTGGGACATGTTGCCCCGCCAAGGCCGGGGCGCCAATCGGTCACACTGGCGCGAAGGTGAAGGAAACGTCCAGTCAGAGTGCGTTTGCCGCTGTGAGCCGCAGCCCCCACGCCCGCCACTCGAATCGGATATTCCGAACGGGGGCGCCAGGTCGCACAAGTGAGGGCCGCAGCCGATGTCATGGCCGCGTTGCCGGACGGATGGCCGGAGTTTGTGCAAGGGCAGGGGCGCGTCGGGTGTCAGTTCTGGCCGGGGCTTGCTGTGGGTAGTCCTGCTTCCTTGGCGCATTCGAGCAGCCGTCGGTCGTAGGTGACGAAGGCGGTGAGTGCCGTGCCGGATTCGTTGGTCAGCACGTGGGCGGTGGCCAGGTGGATGGCGTCGAGGCTGCGGAGCATCGGCTCGGCGAACGTGGCTGCGGTCGCCCGGATCGTGCTGTCAATCTCCAGTCGGAACAGCCGTCCGACGGCAGCCGGCACTCCGATCAACGCCTGCGGAGCTGACCGGCGCAGCGCTCTGGGCACTTCCACCTCGACGAGGGCGGAGGAGACCAGCGGGACGTCGTCGTGCGCGTTGAGCCAGGAGACGAGGTCTGTGCTGCACTCCTCCTGTCGGACCAGCTTGACGACGGCGGCGGAATCGAGATAGATCACCAGCGCTCCTCGTCACGCATCGCTGCGAGCGAAGCGGCCACGTCCACGTTCTCGTCACCGAGCTTCGGTGGAAGCGGCACAGAGCCACTGCCGGTGGGGGCGACGGCTCGCCCTGCGGCCACCAACTTGGCCAACACCGATCTCTCGTCACCTACTGGAACAAGTCGGGCGATCGGGTGGCCTCGATCGGTGATCTCCACGGTCTCGCCGCCACTCACCCGGGCCAACACCTGGCTCGTGTTCTGGTTCAGCTCCCGGACACCGATGCGCTCCATGAAACCGATTGTAGAACTAAATGTTCTACCGTTCCAGCTACTGGCGTCATCTGGACTACCCGCGCCGACCAGGCGGAATCAACTCGGGCTACGTCTTCGTGCGGCTCTCGGTGACGTAGGTACCGCGCTGGGGCATGGTCATGACCAGCCCGCGTTCCCGTAGCAGGGCGATCGCCGCGCGGACCGTGCCCCGTGCCACCCCGTACTCCTGCTGTAGCCGCAGCTCGCTCGGTAGCGGCTTGAGCGGCTGCAACTCTCCCGACTCGATGCGCTTGGCGATCAGGTCGGCGAGCTGCACGTACAGGGGCGTCGGCGAGAACTGGTCGACCATCGCCTCAACCTAAGCCCTCGGTCACGTACACCCCCGCGCCGGCCCGGCCGACAGTGAGGCCCCGGTCCCGGGTGAGTTCCAGGGCGCGCTGGATGGTGGACACGCTGACGGAGTGCAGGTCGGCCAACTCCCGCAGGGACGGCAGCTTGGAGCCCGGCGGATACGGATGCGGGCGCTGAGGTCGTCGGCGATCTGGCGTGAGGACATGGGGATGGGCATGGCGGATCTCCGGATAGTCTGGGGCCATCGATGAACGCGCCACTGCCGAAGGCCGGCGACCTGGTGTACGTCACCCGCGCCGCCACCGTGCAGTTCATCAAGCCGATCTGGTGCCGGGTCATCCGGGTGCTCGACTGGATCACCTACGACGGGTGGTGCTGGCTCGACGTCTACCAACTGGACGCCAAGGGCGATGCGGTCGTCCGGCGGTCGATCTTCGTGCAGCCGGCGAAACTACAGCGCCAGCAACCGGCACCCAGGCCCCGCGCCCAGCACGACCAGCGGCATTCCCCAGGTGCGCGCCGCCCTTGTCCGTCGGATGAAGCCCGGACCGCCGCCCGGATCGAGTCCTGATCGGTGAGAGTCGTCGCTGGCTCGTCCGGCAGTCAGGGGACGGGGCTGAGGTGGGCGGCGAGGATGCGCCAGCCGTACTCGTCGTCGTACGCCCAGGTGCGGGTGTAGCGCAGCCGCGCCGCGAACGGCGCACCCGCGAAGGTGCCGCTGACCCGCCCCCGGAAGAACGTCACCCCGGTGGTGCCGGCGACGACCAGCTCCAGCTCCTCCTCCACCAGTTCGTCGAGCACCGAGCTGCCGCTGCGGTGGGCGGCCAGGTCGTCCTCCTTGCCGAAGGTGCGCCCGTCCGGCCCGACGGCGATCAGCCGGTCGTCGAGCAGGGCGTCGAGCGCGGCCACATCGCCGGCCCGTTGGGCGGTCTGGAGGCGGCGCTCCGCCTCCAACAGTTCCGCCTCACGTTCGGTGTCCCGCATGTGCCCTCCCGGTCGTCGGCCGGCCCGTCGGCCGCGTCCCCTCATTCTGGCGGTCCGACGGTACGCGGAACTTCCGGTTCGTCGTCCCGGCCCGGCGGGGTAGGAGGGGCGGACGGGGTAAGAAGGGGCGGAGGAAATCGCGTACACCGGAAGGAACCTTCCCGATGACCCTGGAACGACCGATCGCCCCGGACCCGTACGAGCTGCTGCCGACCGTGTCGTCGTTCGACCTGACCAGCGACGACGTGCACAACGGCGAGCCGATGGACGCCCGGTACGCGCACGGCAGCACCGGTGGCGAGAACGTCTCCCCGCAGCTGGCCTGGTCGGGCTTCCCGGCCGGGACGAAGAGCTTCGTGGTGACCTGCTTCGACCCGGACGCCCCGACCGGCAGCGGCTTCTGGCACTGGGTGCTGGTCGACGTCCCCGCCTCGACGACCAGCCTGCCGACCGGTGTCCAGGAGGCCGACCTGGGTGGGGCGTTCAGCGTCCGCAACGACTACGGCGACACCGGTTACGGCGGCGCGGCCCCGCCGCCGGGCGACCGCCCGCACCGGTACGTCTTCGCCGTGCACGCGGTCGACGTCGACACGCTCGACGTCGGGCCGGACGCCAGCCCCGCGTACGTCGGCTTCAACCTGGCGTTCCACACCCTGGCGCGGGCGGTCATCCGGCCGACGTACCAGATCAAGGAGTGAGCGGTGCCCCGCCGATCCCGCCCGCGCGGGATCGGCGGGCGCGCGGCACGGTCAGCCGGGCACCCGGGCGACGGCGAAGACGGACTGGCCGAACGGGGGCCGGACGAGCTGCTCGGCGGCCTTGGTGGCGGGCAGGACGAGGGTGTCGTACACCTTGACCATCGGGCCCTCCTTCGGCATCAGCCGGAAGACCTTGGTGGCCATGAAGTAGCCGATCAGGCCGAGGGCGTTGGCGTAGTGCATCGTCTCGACCCGCAGCCCGGCCGAGGTCATCGCGTCGCCGAGGGTCTTCTTGGTGTAGCGGCGCACGTGGCCGGTGGCGATGTCGGCGGGGCCCATCGCGAACTGGAACGCCGGCACGATGATGATCACCGCACCGCCGGGCCGGACCAGGTCCTTCATGCTGCGCAGCGCGCCCACGTGGTCCTCGATGTGCTCCAGCACGTTGTACGAGACGGCCGCGCTGTAGTCGCCGCCGCCCGGGTGCGGCAGCAGCATCTCGCGTACCTCGATGGTCGGCTCGTCGACCAGTCGCTCCTTGAGCAGGATCAGCCGGTCCGGGTCGGCCTCGGTGGCGGTGAAGCGGGGGACGTGCCGCGCCCACTCCAGGGCGTAGTCGCCCAGGCCACTGCCGATCTCGATCGGGTCGTCACCGAGGTGGGGCACCGCCAGTTCGACGAACCACCGGCGGTGGTTGACCGCGGTGGCCAGGCCCTCCAGGACCTCTGACTGGACGCGCTGATCCCCAGTGATTTCTGCCATGCGTCGATTCCTCACGATATGACTGACCCGCGCCTGGACCGACAGAGTGAATCATCCGCAGGAGGGGCGGAGGAAACGGGGCACTGGGAAGGCCGGAATGCGGTCGGGGGAGGGCACGTGATCGGCGGTCGGCGAACCCGGCACATAGTACGGCAGTACCCGAAACATGTCACGTGCCCGCCATAGGCCAACTACGCTGTGAATTGTTATGACTACTCCCGAATCGGAGCCCCTGGCCGGCCGATCCGGCGTCGGGGACGCCGAGTCTGCGTCGGCTCGGCGTGTCGTCCGGCGGAGGTGGCGACGGGTGTTCCCGCCGGGCCGGCGGCCCGGCCCACCTCGACCGGCACCGGCCGGTCCGGCGGCGGGGTGGCGGTGGGACGCGCTCGCCGTGGTCAGCTATCTCCTGCTGGCCCTGTGGGTGACCGCCCGGTTCTGGCGCGATCCGGGGGCCGGGGTACGGGACAACCGATCGGACCAGGCGCAGTTCGAATGGATGATGGCGCATGGCGCTCGGGTGGTCACGGAATGGAGTTATCCGTTCGGTTCGGACCGGATGAACGTGCCCGACGGCGTGAATCTGATGGCGAATACCTCAGTATTATCCATCTCGATACCGATGACCCCGGTCACTCTGCTCTTCGGGCCGCACTGGTCATTTCTTCTGTTCCTCACCCTGGGAATGGCGGCCACCGGCGTCGCCTGGTATTTCTTCCTGTCCCGGGTGGTCACCCGGTCCCGGGGGCCGGCCTGGCTCGGCGCGGCCTTCTGCGCGTACGCCCCGGCGATGGTGTCGCACGCCAACGCCCACCCGAACATCGTCTCCCAGTTCGTCGTGCCGCTCATCATCTGGCGCACCCTGCGGCTGGCCGGGCCGGGCCGGTGGCTGCGCAACGGACTCCTGCTCGGCCTGCTGATCGTCTGGCAGGCCTTTCTCAACCTGGAGATCCTGCTGATGACCGCGATCGCCCTGGCCGTGGTGATCGGCGCCATGGTCATCGGCCGACCGCACCTGCGCACGGCGGCCCGGCCGTTCCTCGCCGGGCTCGGCGTGGCCGCGCTCCTGTCCGCCGTGCTGCTCGCCTACCCGTTGTACGTGCAGCTCTTCGGGCCGGGTTCCTACCACGGGCTGTCCCGGTTGATCCGGGGCTACCGCACCGACCTGGGTGCGTTCGTCGGTTGGTCCCGGGAGTCGCTGGCCGGCGACGCCCGGTCCGCCGATCCGCTGGCCCGCAACCCCACCGAGGAGAACGCCTTCTTCGGCTGGCCGCTGGCCGTCCTCACGGTCGCCCTGGTCTGGTGGCTGCGGCGCAACGCCCTGGTGCTCGGCCTGGCCGCGCTCGGGCTGCTCTTCGCCGTCCTGTCGCTGGGCCGGGAGGTGCAGCTCAACGGGCGCAACACCGGCGTCCCCGCCCCCTGGGCGCTGCTGGAGAAGTTGCCCCTGCTGCATTCGGTGGTACCCACCCGCTGGTCGCTGGCGATCACCCCGATCATCGGGGTGCTGCTGGCCCTCGGCGCACAGCGGGCCCGGGACCTCGCCCACCGGCACCCGACGGCCCGGCGACAGATCCGCTTCGCCACGGCGACCGTCCTGCTGATGGCCCTGCTGCCGCTGCTGCCGACCCCGTTGCCGGCGACCCGCCTCGACCCGGTGCCGGAGTTCGTCACCGCCGGCGGGTGGCGTCCCTACGTCACTGAAGGCCGCAGCGTGGTGACCCTGCCGCTGCCCGACAACACCTACGCCGACCCGCTGCGCTGGTCGTCCCGGACCCGGCTGGAGATGCCGCTGGCCCGGGGCTACTTCCTGGCCCCCGACACCCGGCCCTGGTCGCCCGAGCCGGACGCCGCCCTGTTCACCGCGCCGTACCGGCGGACCAGCAACTTCTTCGGTGGGATCGCGCGGACCGGCACCATCCCGCCGATCACCGCCGCGGACCGGCGGGCCGCCGTGACCGACCTGCGCTACTGGCGGGCCGGTGTGGTGATCCTCGGCCCGCACCCGCAGGCCGACGCGCTGCGCCGGGCGATGACCGCGTTGACCGGCATCACCCCCACCTGGACCGGTGGGGTCTGGCGCTGGGACGTCCGGCCGCTCACGGGTTGAGCGGGCCGGGCCGGTTCAGGCCGGGCGGACGCAGCAGCCCTGGCAGACCTTCGGGCTGGGCAGGGTGAACGCCAGGCAGCAGGTGCGCCGCTGCACGGTCGGCTCGCCGCCCCGGCCGGGCACCAGCTCGACCAGGTCCGCCATGCCGAGGGTGTCGAGCAGGGTGTCGATGGTGCACGCCGACGGGCCCGGCAGGACGTCCGCCGCCCGCAGGATGCCGTGCGCGATGCCGGAGGCCACCGAGCCGAGCAGGGTACGGGCACCCACCCGCACCTCCGCCTGGATCGCGGCGATCATCGGGGCGAGGTGGGCGTCGAGCAGGGTGGCCCGCAGGACACCGAGCAGCTCCGCCTCGTCGGCGACCACCCGGACCCCGGGCTGTCCGGTGACGGCGAGCGGGTCACCGGGCAGCACCGCGACGGTCGTCGAACGGCGCAGACCCATGGTGAGCAACTGCCGGTGGTCCTCGAAGTGGATCAGCACGTCGGCCGGATCGAGCAGCGGCACCCGACGGGCCGAAGCCCAGCCGAGCGCCACCGGCAGCGCCGTCCAGTAGCTGTAGGACTTCCAGGCCAGCGCGGTGCAGGCGTGCGGGGTGCCACCCCAGCGGCGGGCGGCGGCGCGCAGGAACTCGGGCATCCGGGTGCCGTCGACCAGGGTGGTGGCGGGGTGCCAACCGGCCTCGTCCGTCACCACCAGACCGGGCGCGAGACCGGGCAGCGCGTCGGTGCCGAACATGGCGCGCAGGGTGGTGGTCACCGGGGCGAGTCGACCGGCGAGATCCTGACCCGGCATCACCGCCGTCATCTCGACCACCCTCCCGTTCCCGCTCGGCCACCGCAGGTTGACGGGGCCTCCTCGGCCACTCCGGTGCCGGAGGGGTCGTCCGTGAAGCTAAGGCTAGCCTAACCATGCCTAGGGCCCGGAGGGAAGTCTCTCCGGAGATGGATCGGGAGGTCGGGATCACGGTGTGCGTCCCGTCGGCCCGGATCACCCGGTTCGGCTACTGCCCGGCGGAACGCAGGGTAACCGCGGGTGATGTCAAGGCATATGTCGGCAACGTGCCAGTTCGGTGCGGGGAGACGGAGAAAACGTGAAGAATTGTCGTCCCGGCTGTGCTGCGTGAGGAAGCTGATGACGACCTCTTCCCTGGAGCGGGCCGCCGATTCGTTCGCGGCGGAACTCGCCCGGCACCGGACGGGGCGAGGGCTGACCAAGAAACAGCTCGCCACGATGATGGGGTTCGACCCGTCGTACGTGAGTCACGTCGAGGGGCGTCGACACCGGCCCACCGAGGACTTCGCCCGCCGCGCCGAAGCCGTCCTCGACGCCGGCGGCGTCATCTGGCAACGCTTCCGCGAGTACGACCAGCTCCGCCAGGCCCGTACCGCCCCCGGCCAGCGTGAACCCGCATCCCCCGGACGATGGCTCCCCCCGGGCACCGGGCTCGTCGTCGAACGGGAGACCGCCACCCTCACCCTGGTCGACGGCACCTACCGGTGCGTGATCCGCCGACGCCTGCACAACGCCGGCACCGAACCGGTCACCCGGTACCTCGTCCGGGTCGCCGTCGACCGGTGGCCCGACGACCCGGGCCGCTCCAACCGGCACCACCGCGAACACCCCCTCACCTTCGCCGAGCTGCGCTTCCGGGCCGTCCACCACGACGGCGGCGCGCGCGAACCGATGCACTGGCGGGTCCGCCACGACCGGGACGCGTACAAGGAGATCTGGCTGCTGTTCGAGAACGCCGACGGGCCGTTCCCGCTGCACCCCGGCGAACGCGCCGAGGTCGAGTACGCCTACCGGGTCGGCCGGGTCAAGTGGGGCCCCTGGTTCCAACGGGCCGTCCGCCTGCCCACCCGGCACCTGGCCGTGCGGCTCGACCTCCCGGCGGCCCTCGACCCCCGGGTCTGGGGGGTGGAGACCTCGCTCTCCGCCGACGAGGGGCCGCTGCGCACCCCGGTACGCCGACACGACCGGGGGGACCGGGTGGTCTTCGACTGGTCCACCGACGATCCGCCGCTCAACACCCGCTTCCGGCTCCAGTGGCGGTTCCGGCAGGAGCCCGCGGAGACCACGACGCCGGTGCCGCCCCGCGCCGCCGACCGGCTGCGCGCCCTCGGCGTGCTGCCCCCCGACGCCACCCCGCCCGGCCGCCCGGCCCGCCCCTTCGACCTGCCCCGGGAAGCCACCGCCGCCCGCGAGGTGGTCGGCCGGCTCACCGAGCTGTTGGCCCAGGCCGACGAGGTACACACGTTCAGCCCCGGCATGGGGCTCGCCGCCCCGCAGCTCGGCCTGGACGCCGCCGTCGCCGTGATCCGCCCCGCCGACCGGGCCGCCCCACCGGTCGTGCTGGTGAACCCCCGGTTGGTCAGCGAGAGCCCGGAAACCGTCGAGCAGTACGAGGGCTGCCTCGCCGCCGCCGACCACCGTGGCCTGGTGCCCCGCCCGCTGCGCGTCGACGTGGAACACGCCCGCTGGGACGGCAGCCGGATGATCACCTCGTTCGCGTACGGGATGGCCCGGTTGGTCGCCCACGAGATCGACCACCTCGACGGTCGGGCCTGGACCGACCGGATGGCGCCCGGCGTGCCGCTGGTCCCCGTCGAGGAGTACCGCGACAGCAACGCCTGAACCCGCGCCCGTCCCGGACCGGTGACCCGCACCGGTCCGAGCTGTGGAGAGGGGACCGGGGCGCGTGCCCCAGGGGGCGGGGGCACGCGCCCCGGTTTCGGGGGGAGTAAAGCTCTACAGGTTGCCGAAGGTGTCGTACCGGATGTGCTGCGGCGGGACCTCGTCCTCGGCGAGCGCCCGCAACGTCGCCCGGACCATCGGGGCGGAACCGGAGACGTAACAGTCGTGCGACGTCCACGGGCCGTAGCGGGCGACCACGTCGGGAACGTCCCCCCGCTCACCGTCGAAGTCCGGGTCGTCACTGCACGACGGGGTCACCGACAGCCAGGGGTGCGCGGCGACCAACTCCTCCAGGCCGGCCAGGCCGTACAACTCGTCGGCGTGCCGGGCACCGTAGAAGACGTGCACCCAGCGGGCCCGGTTCCAGCCGGCCAGTTCCTCCACCATCGCCTTCACCGGGGCCAGGCCGACCCCGCCGGCCACGCAGAGGATGTCCCGCCCGGAGTCGCGGTCCACCGTCATCGAACCCATCGGCGCGGCCACCCGGAGCAGGTCACCAGGCTTGGTCCGGCGGACCAGCGCACCGGAGACCCAGCCCGCGCCGGCCGGCGTACGGACGTGGAACTCCAACACGTTGTCGTCGTTCGGGGCGTTCGCCACCGAATACGTCCGCCACACCTGGGGCAGGTGTCGGGGCACCTCGACGCTGACGTACTGGCCGGCCTGCCAGACCAGCGGATGCTGGAGGGCGCGGACGGTCAACACGGCGGTGTCGGTGCCGTACCGCTCGTGGGTGAGCACCTCCGCATGCCAGTACGGCGGGTTCTCGTCCGACTCCGCGCCGGCCAGCATGGTCGCCGTGATCGCCGCGTACGCGTCCCGCCACGCCTGGTCGTACTCCAGGTTCCAGCCGGTGCCGGCGGTGCTGCGCAGCGCGTCGAGCAGCGCCACCCCCATCGTCGCGTAGTGCGCGGCGTCGACGTGGTATTTGCGGTGGTCCCGACCCAACGAGCGCAGGTACTCGTCGAAGCTCTCCGGGTCGTCCATCACCTGGGTGGCGGTGACGATGGCGTCGAGGATCCGATCGCCCTGGCCGGTCATCTCCACCGGGAAGAGCTTGCGCAGCCCGGGATCGAGCAGGAACAGCCGGGCGTAGAAGCGACCGCTCAGCCGGTCCCGGTCCTCCTCGACCAGGGTCCAACTCTCCTTCAGCAGCCGAGCGAAGTTGTCCACGGGCGGTGGTCCTCCTCTGACGGCGGATCGGGCCCCGATAGAATGTCCACGGAGCGTGTGCGCCGGTCGCACAGAATGTGCGATCGGCTCATCTGGGCCCACCGGCCGGTGCCGTCGGTCCACCCCGTCGGGCAGAGTGGTGCGGTGACCGTTGAGCAGCACACCCGCCCGGCGTCCCGGCGGGTCCTCGGCACCGAGACCATGCTGGTGCTCGGCCTGTCACTCGGGCAGTCGGCCGTCTACGCCGTGGTGTCGCTGACCGCGAAGCTGACCGCCGACGGGCCGCTGTCGAAGCAGACCGCCTCGCTCAACACCTCGCAGTCCGCCCGGCCCTGGCTCGACCTGACGTACCAACTGCTCGGCATCGTCTTCGCGCTGCTGCCGGTGCTGCTCGCCGTACACCTGCTGGCGCGGGACCCCGGCGACCCGGCGCGGACCCTCGGCGTGGACCTGCGACGGCCCGGGTCCGACCTGGCCCGGGGCGTCGGCCTGGCCGCGCTGATCGGCCTGCCCGGCCTGGCCCTGTTCTGGGCGGCGGCGCAACTCGGCGTCAACGCCACCCTGGTCCCCGCCGGCCTGCCGCCGCTGTGGTGGGCGGTGCCGGTGTTGATCCTCGCCGCCGTGCAGAACGCCGTGCTGGAGGAGGTGATCGTGGTCGGTTACCTGGTCACCCGGCTGCGCCAGCTCCAGTGGCGGCTTGGCGCGGTCATCGCGACCAGCGCGCTGCTGCGCGGCTCCTACCACCTCTACCAGGGCTTCGGCGCGTTCGTCGGCAACGCCGTGATGGGCGTCGTGTTCAGCCTGTTCTATCTGCGCACCCGGCGGGTGATGCCGCTGATCGTGGCGCACACCCTGCTCGACGTGGTCGCCTTCGTCGGCTACTCGTTGCTGCCCAAGGACTGGTTCGACTGGCTCTGACCGCCGCCGCCCCTGCCGGCGCTGCCTTCCCCGCCGTCGCGCCGACCCGCTGTCGGTGTTTCTGCGCTGGCCGCTGCTGTCGTTGCGGTGGCCGCCGGTGGTGAGCGGGTTCGGCGGGGTCCGGCCCTACCCGAGGGCCCGGCCCGGCCGGTAGGCGGCCATCGCCCGGACGGCGAGCCGGTCGGTCGCCGCCACGTCACCCAACGCCGCCGCCACCACCGCCGCCCCGGGCAGGAGCCGGGCCGCCAGCCGCAGCGCGGCCCACCCGCCGGCCTGGGCGGCCAGCGGCGCCGCCAGCCGCCAGGCCGCCTCCGCCGCGCGCGGCCACGGCCCGTCCCCGGGCCCGTCCGCCGCCCGCGCCGCGTCCAACGCGCTACGCGCACTGTCCGCGTCCGGGTGTACCTGGGTCAGCACCAGCAGCTCCACCGCCCGGTCCGGGTGGGCCGGGTCCCGGCCGTACGCCGCCGCCAGGTGCAGCACCAGCGCCGACTGCGTCCAGAGCACCGCCGCCAGCTCGGCCACCGGCGCGAACAGCCCGGCCACCGCCGCCGTGGCCCCACCCACCCCGGCCCACCGCACGAACCGCCGGGTGGCCAGCCGGGCCAGCCCGTCCGGACCGGCATCCGGGTACGCCTCCCGCAGGCCGCGCGCCCACTCCCGGGCGCCCGGCCCGATCCCCTCGACGGCAGCCAGGGCCAGCAGCTCGGGTGCGAACCCGGGGTGGGCCAGCAGTCGGACCCGGAGCACCGCCAGCTCCAGTCCCCCGGTACGCCCCACCGCCGTGCTGCCCGTGCTCCCCACCGTGCTCTCCGCTGCCGCGTTGACGGGTGCGCTGATGGGGGTGGGCTCAGGGCTGATCGGTGCGGTGCCGAGGGTCGATCCGGCAGGTGGGCGCTGCCTGGTGGTTGGTCGCCGCCTGGTTGCCGGGCTCTGCGGGGTGGACGGGCTCTGACTGGCGGTCGGGGCCGGGGCCGGGGTGGGTTCCGAGGGCGGGGCGGTGGGTGGGGCGGCTGCCTCGGGGGTGGGGCCGGGCAGGGTCGGCTTCTTCGACGGGGTTGCTCTCTTGCGGGGCGTGGCCCGAGGGGTGGGCCGGCCGGTCTCCTCCGCTGGTGTCGTCTTCCGGGGGGCCCGCTTCCGTGCCGGCGGTCCTGCCGGCGCCGAGATGTCCGTCGCCGTCGGGGTGCCTGTCTCCGCTGAGGTGCCCGCCCCTGTCCGGGTGTCGGGCTCCGCCAAGGTGTCCGCTTCCGACCGGGTGTCCGTTTCCCTGCGGGCGCTGGCGGGCCCGGCGGGGCTGGCGGGCCGGTCGGGCGGCTCCTGGCCGTCCGTCGGAGAGGTGTTGCCGGCAGCCACACCCGCCGCCCGGCTGCGGGTGGTGCGTCGCGCGGCTGGCGTCCCGGGGGTCGCGTCGCGTGCCGGTGGGCCGTCCGTCCCGGCCTCCGCCGATGCCGCCGGAGGCTCGTCCTTCGCACTGGTCGACCCGCCTGCCGGCGGGCTGTCGTCGGCCGCGCCGCGCGGCCGGATGGCGGGCACCGGAGGTGGTACGGGCGACTCGGCGGCGGGCGGTTGGAACAGCACCGGCGGCGCCGCCTTGCCCGGTCGGGCAGGCTTCGGCCGGGCCGGCGCGTCAGCGTCGGAGGGCTGCTGCTGCCGGGGTGGGGCAGGCGGCGGAGTGAAGGTCGCCTCCGGCGAGCGGCGACGCGCCGGGACGCTGGTGGGACGGCGGGGCGGGTCGCTCGGCGGCTGCTCCTGCATGTGGAAGGAGCGTAGTCGCGAACGTGACCTCGCACACGCTGGAATACGCCGCACGGTTCGCTGGGACGGCTGTCCTCGGCCTGCTCCGACCAGCGTGCTGTCACCCGTCGGGATAGTCGCTTTGCCCCGGGTGGGGGCGGACCTGTATCCTCGTCCGCGGTGGTCCGCAGGGTCACCGAGGAGACTTCGCCTAGTCTGGTCTATGGCGCCGCACTGCTAATGCGGTTGGGGTCTTAAAGCCCCTCCCGGGTTCGAATCCCGGAGTCTCCGCGCAAAACCGGTTGTGTAGACTGGTCGAGCACCGGGCGCCCGTAGCTCAATGGATAGAGCATCTGACTACGGATCAGAAGGTTAGGGGTTCGAGTCCCTTCGGGCGCACAAGATCAACAGGGGTCTGACCTGCCGAAATGGCAGTCAGGCCCCTTTGCTTTTCTGTCCCTTGTGGTCGGTTGGGTGCTCGGTGGGTGCTCGTGCGACGAGCATCCCTCACGTCCTGGCCTGTCCGGTGGGCAGTTGTCGTGTCCGGCTGGGTTTTGATCATGGTCTGGCGTGCCGATGCTGACGCCCGGATCCTGGGCCAGCTTTGCTGGGAATCTGCAACGCCATCCAGGCTGGCTCGCGGCATGTCGAGCTGTTCATGACGGGGCTGATGTCTGGGCATCCCCTCGTGGCTGTTTTCGGCTAGTGTCACGTTGCCGTGAGGGATGTGTAGCGAACGGTGATCGCCGCCTCCGGTGATGGTGGAGGGCATCTTGGTGGATCCGCAGCAGATCAGTGACGTGAAGCGGGCGCTTGGGCGGAGACTCGCTGGTCGGCGTCGGGCGCGTGGGCTGACTCAGGATGACGTGGCGCGGCGGGTGCACAGCACGCGAAGCACGGTGGCCAACGTCGAGAGCGGCCGGCAGGTGGTGGATCGGGTTTTCTGGGTGCAGTGCGATTCGCTCCTTCAGGCCGACGGTGAGTTGATCAGCGGCTATGACGAGTACCGCTTCCTCGACGTGCGGCACAAGGAAGAGAAGGCCGAGGCGGCGCGCCAGGCCCGGTGGGGAGCAGTCCTCGATCATCAGGCGATCGTCGAGGCGAGCGCAACCGACCGTGACGCGTCACCCGGTTCGGCGGTACCCGCCCCTACCCTTGGGCTTCGCCGCGATCGTCGTCGGACAGAGCCTGCTGAAGTCGGTTTCCCGGCCGTCATGGATGAGGTTGACGGCCTGCGCCGGTCGCTCAACGAGGCCCTGAGCATGGGACCGGTCACCGCAGCCGGACTCGATGAGTGGGAACGGATCGTTGCCCACCACGGTCGTGCGACTCGTGATCACTCGTCGGGCACGCTGCTTCGTGGGATCGCTGGCGACCTCACTGAGTTGACAGAGCTCATCGGGCGGAGCCCGTCGGCCTCCGCTCTGCGTCGCCTGACCGGGATGGTCGCGCAGATGTCTGGTCTGATGTGCCTTGTTCTGTGCAGGATCGACGACAGGATCGCAGCGTATCGGTGGGCGCGTACCGCCCGGCTCGCGGCCGTCGAGGCGGGCGACCCGATGATTCGATCCTGGGTGCTCGCTCAGGAGGCCCATGTCTACTACTACAGCGCGGACTTCCGCGAGACCGTGAACCTCGCACGCCACGCGCGGGACGTCGCCGGACATGAGGCGTCCGTCGGGACCGTGCTGGCCGCGGCGATCGAAGCGCGGGCGTTGGCCGCGATGGGGAGGCGTGAGGAGACCCGGACGGCTCTGGGGCGCGCCGAGGGCCTGCTGTCCCGCTTGGAGGGAAACGCGCTGAGTGCCTCCGCGTTCGGTTACAGCGAGGCCCAACTCCGTTTTCATGAGGGGAACGCCTACACCCGGCTGGGAGAGGTCGACCCGGCACTGGCCGCGCAGGACCGGGCGCTCGAACTGTGTTCCCCTGGTGACTACACCGACTGGGCACTGACCCGACTGGACCGCGCTACCTGCCTGACCAGGATGGGCCACGCGTCCGATGCGGTGGAGTCGCTCGCGGAGACGATCGGGAGCCTGGATGAGGCGAAGCGGCAGGGCATAATCGCCGAGCGAGCACGCATCGTCCTCGGCGAGCTTCCTCCCGTGCAGCGTTCGTCCTCCACCGCACGAGACCTCCGAGCGGTCCTGGCTTACGTCCGATAGGAAGGCGCAGTTCCGTGGCCCTGGTAGCAGCCGCCGAGCCCGTCCACGTCGATGCGATCGCCGTGCTTCTCGAAGAACTGGACACCTTCTACGGCGGCACCGACGTGGAGCCGCTGGACGTGCGGATTCGCCAGATCAACGAGGCGCTGTTCGGTGACCCGCCCCTGGCGTATGCCGTACTGGCCTGGGACGCGGAAGCGCTGGTCGGGATCGCCACGTACTCCTTCCTGTGGCCTGCCGCCGGCCTCACCCGCTCGCTTTACCTCAAGGAGCTGTACGTGGCGGAGAAGGCCAGGGGTCGCGGCGTCGGGAAGCTCCTCATGGACCGGCTCGTCGAGGTATCGGTCGCGAACTCCTGCAGCCGGATCGAGTGGACCACCGATCGCGACAACGAACAGGCGCAGCACTTCTACGACAAGCTCGGTGTCGCGCAGAACGGCAACAAGATCTTTTACCGGCTAGAGGACGACTTTCTGCCGGCAGATGCCAGGTAAGGGTGTGTCGCTGACCATGATGGTTGCCAAGGACGCGGAGTGAACGCGGGTGCGTGGGGAGGACGGCCAGGGTAACGAGCAGGGAGTCGAGACCGCCGGAGCACTCCCAGGTGCGTGGGAGGACACCTCTTCCCCCTTCAGCAGGGCTCGATGTCGGGCCGATGGTACGGAATCTCACCATCAGCTTCGGAACATGTAGCGTGGCCCACGCAGTAGGTGGCTCTGCCAACGGCCAACTCGCTGGCTCTCACGCCCGTTGGTGCCGGATGTGATCCGACCGCCGCGCGATCCCGCCCGGCCTGAGCGATACCTAGGTCGATGAAGAGCCAGAGTGAAGTCGTGGTGAGTTTGGCTCGCACCAGACCATGCTGCACCGGCCAGGTCGCCGGCATCCGGCCTACCTGAATTCAACCTGGACTCCCGGGCCTGAGGCGACGGAAATCGGTAGCGGCGTTGAGGATGCTTGACTTGTGAACGAGGGTTGGCGTGACGTAGAGGCAGGCCGTCGCGAGCTCGACTGGTCCATTGCGGTCGGTGATCCGGCAGAGGCTGCTTACCTGACACCACTGGGTCGTCAGACGGCGTGTCGCATGATCGAAAACCTCGAGGCGTTCTTCGGGCCGGGTTGGCTGCACAAGGCTGTGCATCCCGTCAACGGTGTAGCTGGTCCGACCATGGGGCCATACTTCGCCTCTTTGATGGGCATCGGCGCCTTCAGAATGGTGGTGGGGTTGTGGGCGCGTCTGCAGTATCTGGTTGATGCCGCGACGCCGGGCGTCGGCCATCTGCGCCGAAACCTACGAGCGAACCCTGTCGCCGACGAATTCCGCCATCACCTTGCTTTGGCGAGGCTCGCGGTGCAGGCGGAGTTAGCGGGCGCCAGGGTGATGCTGGAGCCCAGCAAGCCCCGGGGCGGTCCGGGAGATCTGCGGGCGGTTCGCGCCGGCAGCGACGTATTCCTTGAGTTGCGGACGCTCGGGCCGGACAAGAAGTTCCTGGAGTACAACCAGCAGGTCGACCAGGCGCAAGCGCTTCTCCGGCAGCTCGCGCATCGGTACGGGGTGCACTGGGACGGCGAACTGCCACACGAGCCGACCGATCAGTGGCGGGAAGCCGTGGGCTCCGCCGCGCAGAAGTCCGCGGCAGACAGCGCAACCGTCGAGGTTGCACTGGAAGATACGACTCTCACCGTGCGGCCCGGCCCGGCGCCGGCCGGGACGGGTGTCGCCGGCCCGGTATGGGCGGCGGATCAGGGCCCTCGTCTGCTGCGTGCACTTATGGCGAAGGCCGTCAAGACAGAGTCAGCTGGAGCGGCCTGGCTGTGGTTGGAGGACGCCGGCGCCCTGTGGCCGCTTTCGACGTTTGCCCAGGACTCTCTCCCGCGTAAGGAGGAGGCACTTCGCCAGGCCTTGGACCCGTTGTTCGACGCCCATCCGCATGTCCTGGGTGTGGTCCTCACCTCCGGCCAGCAGCGAGTCGGCACTCCTGGTGACGACATCGATCATGTCGGCCACCGTGGCGTAGCTTTTCGGCGGACGTTGCCAGGTGGGCTGATGCGCGAGAGCGTCGTCGTCCACCGTCGCCTAGCCGTGCCGGGGCAGTACCGCCTCATGGCTGACATGTGCGCCGACGAACCGGCATGGCTTGACCGTGCGCTCGAGGTCCTCGGCATATCCGGCGGCCTCACGGCCCTAACCATCCGGCCTGCTGCGCCCATCCAGCGATTGTCACCCGGAGCGCCACGGCCATCAGGCCTCTATCTGCCGTCGTAGGCCCAGCGTGTGCCCTGTCCCCGGCCTACGGGGTCAGAAGACTACAGGTTTCGAGTCCCTTCGACCGCACAAGATCAAAAACGGCCTGATCTGCCGATATGACAGTCAGTCCCCTTGATCTTCGTCCCTTTGGTCGGTTGGGTGCTCGATGGTTCTCCTGCGACCAGCATCCCTCGTGTCCGGCCCTGTCTGGCGGCGTCCCGCCGGGTACGAGGCCGTCTTCACGGCGATGCGCGCTGTGGGCGTGGCGTGGAATTCGGTTACGGTGGCTTCGCTCTGCGTCAGTTGTCCTTCGCGTTGACGGCGTAGTCGTGGGGGTCGGGGTGTCGTGATCGATCCGCAGCAGGTCCAAGAGGCGAAGCGGGCTCTCGGTGTGAAGCTTGCGGGGCGTCGTCGTGCGCTTGGTGTGACCCAGGCGGATGTGGCGGCGCGGGTGCATACATCAGGCTGCACGGAACTTGCGACGGCCCATCACACATCGTGTGCGACAACACGAGTGATCTCTCAACCCCCACCGACCCGACGGAACAGATGTTCTACGTCATCGACTTGCGGTACGTGCACCTGATCGAGTGCTGGCTGCCGCGCAGTGGCGGTGCTGAAGATGTCGATCGGCACTCGGGCTTGGGCGGCAAGGGTGCGGCTTCCGTAACCAGCTTCTTCGAGTAGCTCGACGCTGCGTCCCAGTAGGGACGGGTGTTCGGTGGCGGTACCTTCGCCGGGCTCGCGACGGCGCCAGCCGCGGGCAGACAGGGTGACCATCGCCTTCTGATAGGTGTTCTCGGGTATCACCCTGAGTTGGCGGCAGCGCATGAGTAGTGCCTGAAGACTGACGCCCCACCGCCCCTTGAGATCAAACAGGGTGTTCCAGTCGGCCCGGGTCGGGAGTTCATCGATGATCGTGTCGGCGGGCATGAGGAACTCGGCGGCGAAGCGGTTCGCCTGGTCCTCGACGATCTTGCTGCCGGGTTCGGAGTCGCCGTGCATGACTAGATGGCCGAGTTCATGCGCGACGTCGAAGCGTTGCCGGTAGTAGTCCTGTTTGATGGGGTTGAGCAGAATGATCGGCCGGTCGCCGGCCTCGATGGAGAAGGCGTCCACGGCTGCGGCTTGGAGGAGGGAGTAAACGACCAGGACGCCATGGTTCTCCAGCAGCCGGATCAAATGACCTGCGGGCCCGGTACCCAGTTCCCAGTCGCAGCGAACCCGTACGGCTGCGTACTCGGGCTGCCCGACAGCTATTTCCTCTGGCGGTACCGGGTATCGCGGGACGTCACGGCCGGGAAGTTCGACGTACTTCTCAAGGGACGCGGCAACATCGGCGGCCAGGCAGCCGTAGGCGTGGGCCTGGTCGCGGACCAGTTGGGTGGTGGAGCGCAGCGACCGGAAGTGCGGCATGGGTACCGGGTTTTGCGGGGAGTCGCCGCCCATGAAGAACGATGGCTCGACCTTCAGCGCGAGGGCGAGTTGAGCCACGGTCGCCGAAGCCGGCCTTTTCGAGCCGTTCTCGTACCCGGCGACCGCGGTCGGGGTCTTCCCGATGAGATCGGCCAGCCCGTTCTTACGCAGCCCGGCGACCTGCCGGGCAAGGGTGAGGCGGCGTCCGTTGAACAGCCGCGCGGCGTCGGCGAGCCGCGCGGCCGGTGGTGGTGCGTTGTTCATGAGCCGGTCGGCTCCCCGGCAGTCTCGCCGCCAGCAATGCGGGGCCGCAGACGCACGGGCGCGTCCGGGACTTCGACACCACGGGTGGGCGGGGTCTGCTGAGGTACGGTCGTGCGGATGCCGTCGCCACTGTCGGGGCGGTGCAGGGGCCGCAGCCAGTGCCAGGGGGATCCGCCGCCGGTGTTGAGCCGCGCCCGCCCTAAGTGGAGCTCGGTGGCGCCGCTGTGCGGGTCGACGCTATGGGCGAGAATCAAGTCAACCATGGCTGCGATGTTCGCCGCCATCAGCTCGCCGACGGTCATCTCGTTCAAAGACTGCCCGACCGGCTGGTCGTAGGTATATGGCAGCAGGATCTGGTCCGGGTTCGCCGATTTGAGCTGACCGGCGATCCGCTGCTTTGTGGGGCTCTTCCGCGTCCAGGACAGTTCGTTGACCTTGCCGAAGTCGAACGCGGTCGGAAACCAACGGTACCGACCGAATTTCCACGCTGGTGAACCGCTGACGTCCGCTCGCTCCACACCCTCGCAATGCGGCAACCCGTCCTGCTCCGTCGCGGCCAAACCTGCGCGTAGTACGTCCTGGCCAGTATCACCGATGCCAGAGTCCTCGCCATCGGTGAGGACGTAGCGCCCCTGTCGGAACACCCGGTCCTGCCGGTCGACCAACAACTTATGCGCGGTGTACCCCAGCACGGCTTGGTCGTGACCGGTCTCGGGGTCGAAATCCGCCCATGCCCGCGCATGCGCCGACCCGGCGGCCCACAGCAGCACAGGGATGATCCCACCCTTAGCCAACGCCGAGATCACGCTTTCCTCTTCGGTCACGTCGAGGACTGTAGCACTTGGTCGAAGTTGATGTATAAAACTGAACCGTTAGGCTACGGATCAGAAGGTTAGGGGTTCGAGTCCCTTTGGACGCACAAGATCATGATGGTTCTGACCTGCGGAACTGCGGGTCAGGCCTATCTTGCTTTCCAGCCTGTGTGGTTGGTGGGTGCGATGTGGGTGCCGCCCCTGATGGTGATTTCTTCTCGCGCTTTGTGGTCCTGGCTTGCGGCTTCGACGCGGCACCAGGGGCGCTGGGGACGACGATCCTGATCACCCACCGGCTGGCCAACGTCCGCCACGCCGACCGCATCTTCGTCCTGCACCACGGCCGTCTCGTCGAGTCCGGCACCCACGACCAGCTCATCACCGCCCACGGACGGTATGTCGAGCTGTTCATCCTCCAGGCCGCCGGTTACGACATCACCACCGGGCCCGCCCCGACGGTGCCCCGGCAGACCACGACCGCCTGACGGAGCACCATGACGATGTCGAATCCCACGAAGGTCGTGTCCCCGACGTTGGTGATCATTAGGGGAAACTCCGGTAGCGGGAAGACCACGGCCGCCCGTGAGGCCAGGCGCCGCTTCGGACGTGGTGCCGCCCTGTTGGAGCAGGACTACCTGCGCAGAATCATTCTCCGGGAACACGACAGCGCCGATATCGACCCGGTTGCGCCGGCGTTCATCACCGCGACCGCGCGCACTGCCCTCGACCTGGGCTACCACGTCATCGTCGAAGGCATCCTGCACACCCAACGCTATGCCACCGTGCTGCACCAGCTCATCGGCGACCATCCCGGACCGGCCGCCGTGTTCTACCTGGATGTGTCCTTCGACGAAACCGTCCGCCGGCACCTAGGCCGGGACGAGCCGATTCCCGTCACCCCCGACGAGATGCGCCGCTGGTACACCCACCGCGACCTGCTCGACATCCCCGGGGAGACCGTCATCGAGGAGACCAGCACCTTCGAGCAGACGGTCACCACGATCCTGCACGCCAGTGGCCTCACCACCGTCGTACCGCAGACGCCCTGCCCGCGACGATGCCCGCACTGCGCCCGCAAAGCCGACCAGACGACCGCTGCGACGGAGGTCCCTTGACACCACGTCCGGACCGGAACTCCGCAGCTCAGAGCAGCCCGTGTCCACCGTGAGATGCTCAAGACGTACGCCGCCAAGGAAGAAACAGGTGCGACCTGCGGATGTGAAGGTGACGTTTTTCGACCTCGCCGACCCTGAGGCCGGGACAACGATGATCGGGCCATCGCCCGGCTGGCCGTGATCGGGCCGGGTCTGCCGTGGGAGGCGAAGAACCAGGCCGTCGTGCACACCTGGTATCCGCAACGGTTCGGCGGACTGCCAGTCCCACCGGTGCGCGGCATCGTCGAGGGGGTCGCCACTTGGCCTGAGTACGCGACCGTCGTCGCGATCCACCTTGACCCCGACAACCACACCGCGGTCTGCGCGCCGCACGGCCTCGACGACCTCCTCGACGGCGTGTGGCGGCGCAACCCCTGCCGAGTCAGCGAGAAGACCTCCCACGAGCGGCTTGCCCGGCACCGCCCGACGCAGCGGTGGCCGGGAGTCCAGGTCACCACTGGTCATCCTGCCTGATGCGGCAGTGGCTGCGGCTGACCGAGCCCGGCGCGGTGTGACTGCTCAGAATAGAGCGGGCTGGGGGGTATGGGACGGTGTCTGCCTCGCGGGGGTCGTCGGTATGCCGGCTACGGCGACCAGTTCGGTGATCGTTGGCGGTGCCGCCCAGCGTTTGTTGATCAGTTTAGGCAGCAGCATCGCTGCGGCGATGGTGTCCCAGAGTGCGCGGTGTGGCTGCGATCCGGGTGCGGCGGCGTTGACGTGATCGGTGAGGCCGAGCGCGTCGATGAGTGAGGCCAGGCTGTGCGGGCGGCCGGTGGCCAGCGTGCGGGCGAGGCGCAGGGTGTCGATGAGGCCGGCGGGCTGGATGCCGGGGACCTGGCGGTGCAGTAGTCGCCAGTCGACGTTGATGTTGTGGCCGACGAGGTAGCGGCCGTTGATCCGGTCGGCCAGGACTGACGGCAGCACACTCGGGCGCGGGGCTGAGCTGACCGCTACGGCCTGCGTGCCATCATGAGCCATGCGTTCTCTGCGGCGCCGGTTGGCTTTGAGCATGGACATGGTGGAGCGACGGCTGTCCCGCGCCAGTGCGATCCGACGACGCTGGCCACTTTTCATGCTGGCCGCCTCGGCGGTTACTACGTGCGGAGTCTTGGCCTTTCTCATCGGTCCGGTGGCTCGATGGCTGACGCCGCTGACGGGCGTGTCCGACAAGGACGTCTCGGCGTCCCTCAACGCGACACGTCAAATGCTTCTCGTGGCCGTTGCCGGCGTCGTGACGGCGGCCGGGCTAGCATTCACTGCGCGTACCTTCTTTCTGACCAGACGCGGTCAGTGGGCAGATCGGTATGGCAAGGCGGTAACGCAGCTCGGGTCCGCAGAGCCAATGGAGCGAGTCGGCGGGATCTACGCCCTGGAACGGCTGATGGCTGAGTCCCCGCAGGACCACTGGACGGTGGTCGAGGTACTGGCCACCTTCGTCCGTCGGCATGCCGCACGGCCGGAGGGCAAGTCAGCTGACGGCGAGTCGGCCGCGCCACCCCTGGTTGACGTTCAGTCAGCCCTGACCGTGCTGTGCCGCAGACCCCGGAGGTCGGAGACCCGCGCTCTCGATCTCTCAGGCACCAATCTCCGCGGCGCGGTGATGTCCGATGGGCATTTGCCCCTGACGCGCTTCGACAACTCGTGCCTTAAGGGGGCTGACCTCAGCGGAGCCGACCTGCGCGGCGCATCGTTTCTGGACGCCGACCTCACGGAGGCGCTACTGGTGAACAGCGGTCTCGAAGATGCGTTCCTTACCGCCGCCGATCTGAGCTGGGCTGCCCTTGCCGGGGCACGGCTGGATCGGGCGAGTCTCGTAGCGGCACGACTAGAGGGCACGATCCTTGAGGGAGCCCAACTCTACGGTGCTCTGCTGACCCCACCGGACGTCAACGGTCTCACCGCCGACCAGTTAACGACAGCGTTGCTGGACGACGCCACGGAGCTACCGTCACACCTTGCCACCTCCTCAGGAACGGACCGGGCCGCCCGTGCCTGACAGCTGCCGGGGCACGAGGAGGCGAACCCACCACCGGCGGTAAACCTGATCGATCGTCTTGCGTGCGGCGTCTAGGGCAGCGCCGCACTCCTTGTTCTCAGCCCGGAGTTGCTGGTTCGCCCGCTGGAAGTTCGCCCTATCTCTGCTCATCTCGGACAGCGACTGCCGCAATTCCACGGCCTCCCGCCCTGCCTTTTCCTGGATCGAGGAAAGCTCCTCGGTTAGCCGCTTCATCCGAATGCCCCATGCCTCGTCGATTTTGCGGAGCTCCTCCTGAGTATCGCGCAGTTGCAGTTCGGCTTGGTACTTAAGCCGTTCCTCATACTGCGCCCGTTCGAACTGAAACTCAACCAGCCGGTAATTCACCTCCGCAAGCTCGGTAGCGATCCGCTCGCGTTCGGTGCTGACGGCGTAGAGCTCGCCCTTCAACCGTTTGATCTCTCGGCGCAGCCGGCGGCGCTCGGACTCCAATTCGTTGATCCGCTGCGCCAGCCGGTCCTCGTCAGCCTTCCTACGCAGGGCCTCGATCAGGGCCGAGACACGGTCGACCTCACCCTCGACCGAGCGCATGCCGCGGACGATTTCATCGTGGTGCTCGCGCTCGGCGTCCGCGCGTCGTCGCAACTGCCGGCCCAGCGCCTGAAGGTGCTCAGGATCACTCGGGATCGCGATGGCGTGCTCCCCGGCCGTCGTGTGGCCCGATCCGGCCTGACCGAGCTCGAAGCTGCCCTCCTCCTTGACGGCGGTAACCCATAATTTTTCGATCACCTGCACGTCACCACCGAGGGCCTCGGTGACTTGCAGCCAGTACTCCCAGGCCGGCAGGGCCGGACCGGAGAACATCTTCATCACCGTCTCCGGGACGACACCACCGGCCGTACGGGCGGCGATCTGGACCGGGTCGAGCATGCCAAGGACGGAACAGACCTCCCGAAAATGGTCCTTGAGGTCTTCGAGAGCCTTGGCCGACGTACGGCCATTCGACGGCATGGCGACTCCTGACAACCGTGACTGCGGGCTCTCTCGATGGAGAACCACCGTACCGGCTACGCAGCCTAATATGACCGCACGAGGCGGCCGGAGGTGTCGGAATCCCGTCCCCCGGAGCAGCTCGTGTACGTGGGGGACGCGCCTGACTACCCGGGCCGCGTGGTCAGGCCCGATGGCAGGCAATACGCGCTGTTGCAGAGTCGAGTCATGATTGCGGTGTGGCCCGCCGCCGGCTGGCCCTCCGGCATGGTGCCTTGCACATCGAGCGGCAGGACGTAATCGGCGTAGTCCGCTAACTTGATCTTTAACCTGCTGGGTGGTGGCATCGGCCCGGATGATCATAGGGACAGCCCTTGATGATCATTCCTCTTGTCTAGTACTCCAGCCGGGTACTGCGTCGATTTACGTGTTCGGCCTGGGTGCGGCGCGTCTGGACAGAACCGTGATCGTGTCCGGGACGGATCACATCCTGGCAGGCAAGAATAACGCTGCTCAGCTTCCATGGTCGTCTGCGGCGGAGGTGGAGTCGCTCAGCAGCTGGTGGAGATAGTCGCACACTGTTCGCCCAGCGCCACGGGCATGCAGTGATCGGACGCACTGACGAGGCTTCCTGGCTGTTCCCGGGCGGGCAGGCCGGGCCAACCGATGAGCGCACGCCACGCCATGCGACGCCTGCAAGCCTTCGATATCCGAGGCCGGCTCGCGCGCAACACCACCCTGATGGAGTTGGCCTCCGAGCTCCCGGCAGTCGTGCTCAGTCGCCTGCTCGGCCTGAATATCGACAGCGCCACCACCTGGAACCCCAGCGCAACCGGACACCGCGCCGCCTACGCGGCCACCTCTCACGCCGCCGGGAGTCTCCCCGCTGGGCCGTCCACGCTGATCTCGGCTCCGCCATCCCCAAAGAAACACCCGACACCGCAGAAGAGAAGACCGGCGGCGAGACGAAGGGCGAAGGAGAAAGATAGGCTACATCGCCGCCGAGCACTTCCGCCGAGCCGACGTCCCGGAGACCACTGGCCGGCGCAATATTGGTAGCTTCCTCTGACGCAAGTCAGATGTCGGAGCTATCTACGATGACGCTCTGACGAGTTGCAACCTTCCTCGTTGAATGGCAGACGGGTTGTCTAGTAACTCGGCTTCCTGAACGACCGCCAGGAAGCCTTTTGCGACTGGGTAGGCATCCCTCGCTTCCAGCGTCGTTTCAATTACTATCGTACTCTCGTCTACATCGACCGAGACCGAGCTGTTGTAGATTTCGTTCCCTTGACTTTCAAAGGAGAGTAGCTTTTCCATCAGCTGTGTAGCGCGTTGACCGAGGAACGCAGGAGAGAGGCCTTGACCTTCGTCTGCCAAAACGGCTGCTCGAAGAGTGATCCGGACCCGCATCTGACCTCGCCCCTTCTTTGCTGCCCTGCCAGCAATTCAACGCAAATGCCCATTGCAGGAGGTCATCGGCGTACTCCTTGGGTTTAGGTGGCATGTTGTTGACGATGCGATAGTGTCGCCGACATGGGCAATATATGTTTCGATAACTTATCGTCTTCTCCTCGTTCTCCTGCGAGTAGCCTATGATGAAGCGGCAGAGTGTAAGGATCCTTACAGCCCGGGCGATCGATGGGTGGACTTCGAAGCGCGGCAATTCTCTCTCCTGTTGCGCTAGCCGACAACCTCTCCAAACGAGAGACATGCTCGAAGGTTGCGCTGTTCAGCAGCGTTTCGACCGGGCGACGGACACCGTGTGCGACATGGGCGGAAAGCTCTGCCGGTCATGAGGTGGGTGGCGAGGTCAAGGGCGCAGGACGGCAGCGGTGCCGGTGTGTGAGGCGGTGGATCCTCCGCTGCGGTGTCCAGTAGACAGCTTTCTGCTGGAGAGGGATGAGTTCTAACCGGGCGGGAGCGCAGGTCATCGACCGGCTGCCCCTTGGCCTCCAAGATCGCGACCAACAGACCGAGGAGGCCGCTCATTCAGCGCGCTGGTGCCCCGAACTCGTCTGCCATGGCCACCAAGCCGTTGATCACCCGCAGAGTGCCCGGACACCCGAGGTCGGAATGCGCGGCTACACCAATGCCGGAGCCCGGTGACCGCAGCGTCTCATTGCCCTCCGGCGAGGCGGGGTGGCGTCAGGCCCGCATCAGTGAGCCTCTGGTGGTAGCGGCCGAGGAGCGTCTCGGCGTCGTGGGGTCTGCCGAGTGTGATGAGTGCGCGGGCAGCTTGGTCGTGGAGGTCTTCGTTGTAGGGGTCGATGTGGAGGGCGTCTTGGAGGTGAAGTAGCCGTGCTGTCGGGTCGGCAGCGTCACGGGCAAGGGCGGTATGGGAGTCGATGACGTGTCGCCGGGTGCTTTCGCGTATCGGGTCGAGCCAGGGCCAGCTGTGGTTGACCGCGATGTCGCCGGTGTAGTGGTCGATGATCGTCTGGTAGGCGTGGGTGGGGTGGGTGACGGTGGTGGCGGCGTGGGCGATGGCGGCGTGCAGTTGCCAGAGGTCGACGTCGATCTGCTGGTGGTTGAGGTGGTATCGGTCGTCGGTGTGGTCGATGGGGTGGGGGTGTCCACTGGTGGTGATGTCTTTGCGCAGGTCGCTGAGGGTGGTGTAGAGGCGGCGGTTGACGGTGTGGGGGGCCAGGCCTGGCCAGATCATGGTGGCGAGATCGCGGGTGGCGAGGCCGGCGGGGTGGACGGCGAGGGCGACGAGGATCTGCAGGGCGGCGCTGCGGCGGATGATTATTGGTTGGCCTTGTGCCCGCAGGATGGGCGTGCCGAGGACATGCAGGGCGAAGGTCTTCGCCGGGGCGGGTTCGGGCGGTGGGGTGGGTTCTGCTGGTCGTTGTCGGGGGATGACCGCCGTGGGTGCCCTGGTGGGGGCGAGAACGGCGAGCAGGTCGAGGGCGGCGGTGGCGGTGAGTACGCACAGTCGCGCCTGCCCACCGCCGTTGGCGGTGCGTCCGTCTGACGCGATGTGCCAGGTCGCCGGGGTCCAGTGGCCGACGAGGGTGCCGGTGGTGTGGGTAAGTGCGGTGGTGAGCCGGGCGGCGGTGGTGGGGTCGGTGGGCGCGTGGGTGAGTAGCGTCGGCGGTGGTCCGGACGGGTCCTTCATCAGCACGGTGATGGCGTCGTCGGGGGTGTCGGTGACGGTCAGTCCGGGCACGTCGTGCAGGGGTGGGGTGTGTGGTCCGAGGAGCGTGTGGAGGTCGGTTCGGCTGGTGACGACGGTGGTGGGGTGTCCGGTGGGGCGGAGGGCTTGGAGCAGGGTGGTGATGAGGAAGCCGCGGGCGGCGTCGGCGGCTCCAGGGCCGGTCAGGCCTACCCCTCCGGTCGGGATGACTGGTGAGGGCACCGGGCTGGCTGGGGTGGCGGCAAGTGTGGCTTGGACGGCGGTGACGGTGGGCGGCAGGGCGGTCAGGTCGCTGTCGTCGCGGTGGCGTCCGGGGGGTTGGGGTAGGTAGACGCGGCGGCGGCGTAACCAGACCGCGGCACCGGCGGCGGCGATCTGATGTGCGGTGTCGGTGGGTATCCATCCTCCTGGTACGTCGACACCTGCGGCGGCTGCCTGCGAGGGCTGGGGACGGGGGTGCTCATCCGTGCTGGTGGGAGTGGGGGCGGGTTGATCGACTGTCGCGGTGGCGGTGGTGGTGGGTGCCCACAGGGCGGCGGCGCCGGCCATGCCGGTGGCGGTGGCCTGCATGGGGGTGGGCAGCGGCACGCGTCGTAGCCGCCGGATGGTCGTCGCCGCGCGTGTCACGGCGGCGCGTAGGGCGATGCCGACGACCAGGAGCCACAGCATCCAGGCGAGGAGCGCCAGACCGGCGGTCAAGGTTTCCTCGGTCAGGGGATCGGAGACCCACTGGTGGAGTTGTCCCTGGGTGAGGTGGGCCGGTAGGGGCCATCCGATGGCGTAGGTGAGCACGAGCGGCGGGCCGACCAGCATCGCGGTGAGTGCCGCCGCGGAGGCGACCTGTCGGGGCCACCTCACCGCGCCCACTCCTGGTGGTCGGGCTGGCCTCCGCACCGAGGGCAGGGGCGGTCGACGGCGGCGGGGTGGTGGCTGGTCATCAGGTGGTGGCCGGGGTGCGGACGAGGCGGGTCCACAGCCGGTACACCCACCACACGGCCACGGCCGTGGCGTAGATACCGGCGAGGGTGCCGGTCATGCGGGGCGCGGTGATGGCGGAGGTGATCACCGCCAGCGGCGCGCCCAGGACCAACCGCAGCGCCCAGGGACGGACCAGCGCCATGACCGTGCCGATGCCGAGCAGCAGTCCACCTACACGGCCGGACAGGTCGATCCAGAACACCATGTCCGGCCACCGGTCCGCAGTCATCGAGTACTGGACCAGGCCTATCCCGACTGCGGCGGTGAGCACGGAACTGGCGGGGAACGACAGCAGGGCCGACCATCCGCCGGGCGGGGTGCGCCACTGGCGGGCGGCGACAACAGCGGCGATGAGGGCGAGGACCGCGACTGGTGCGAGGGGGAGCAGGGCCCATCGCAGGAACGGGCCGACCGGCATCTTCAGGTACTGGGCGGCGATCACCGCGTAGAGGCTCGCGATGGCCGCGCCCAGCGACACGGCCGACAGGATGCCGATACTCACGGTGCCGGCAGGGGATCGTGTCGTGGGTGCGGCGCTGTGGGCGGCGGCCAGGGACCCCAGGAGCGTGCCGGCGCACAGGCAGGCGATGACCGCGAACACGGCGGCCATCGCCAGTTGTCCCCAGGACGGTTCCGCCCACTCGTTGGGGTAGACGCCGCCGCGGGTGACGGTGAGCAGCATCTGCGTGATCATCACCAGCGACGCGAAGCCGGGCACCGCGATGCCCAGCGCCCGCCGTGCCGGCGGCACCGGCTCCTGCCCCGCCGTGTGCTCACCGTTGGCGGTGCTGCTGCTGCTTGCGCCGGCGGCGCCGCGGGCCGCGGCGAGCGCCGGGTCCTCGACGACCCACGGGGCCAGGCCGGCCAGTTCGGCGATCACCGTCGCGGTCTGCGGTAGCCGTGCCGTGCCGCCGACCAGGACAATGCCGGCCAGGTCCGCCGTGGTGAGTTCCGCGGCGGCGACCGCGTCGGCGGTGAGCTGCCCGACCCGTTCCAGGATCGGCCGGGCCACCTGCTCCAGCACCATGCTGGTGGCCACCACCGCCGTGCCGGTGGGCTGCGGCACGGTGATGGCGGCGTGGTAGGCGAGAGTTTCCTTCGCGGCCCGTACGCTCACCGCCCACGCCCACCCACCGCCGTCGGCTCCGCCGGCCAGGATGGCGGCGAGGGCGTGGTCGATGGCATCCCCACCGGCGTCGGGGTCGGCGAGGGTGGCGAGGACCTCGAACCCGGCGGGACCACGCCGCAGGACCGTCACCTCCGCCCCACCGCCGACGTCCACCACCGCCAGGTACGCGCCCACCGGCATCTGGGCACCGGTGGCCAGCAGGTGCTCGGCCACCGCGACCGGCGCCTCCACCAGCCGGGGCTGTCCCAGCCCGGCGCGGTGCGCCGCGTGCCGCATCCACGTGCGCCGTCGGGGCCCCCAGCCGGCGGGCACCACGAGCCGCACATCCTCCAGGGGCGCGCCGGTCAACTGTCCGGCCTGCTCGGCGACCCGGCGCAGGGTGGCCGCCACGAGGTCCGCCGCCTCGAGCTGCCGGCCATCGACGGTGAGAGTCTGTTCGGCGAACCGTTGGGGCGCGGGCACGAACCGGTGCGGCTGACGCACTGCGGCCTGCCACGCCTGCTGCCCGGTCCACACACTGGTGTCCTCGGCCACCCATACGGCGCTGGGCATCGCGGGGGCACCGTCGACGGTGACCGGGGTCCACCGGCCGTCCGGCCACGCGAGCACCGCCACCGTGCTGGCGCCTCCGTAGTCGATCGCCAGCCGCGCCTGCCCCGACATGCGGATCAGTCAAACATGAAAATGATCCTCACGTCACCCGTGAAATGCGCCTCCACGCTGCGCCGAGGCGACACGAGCACATCGATGGACAACATTCACCCGGCAGCCACCGCCCTGCCGCCATCGGCCGCGACGGCCACCGGAGAGACCGTGCCGGTGACGGCAGTACGACGGATAACGATGCCTACCTTCCCTGCGGACGGCCCCGCCCGTCTTCACCCCGAGAACTCGGCCAACGAGGGTATCTGGGCGCTGAGCTGCGTTTGTAAGGTCGTGTGAGGTGCTGTGACCTTCTGTGAACCGCCGCAATGGTCCCCACCAGCCTGTCCGGCCCTAGCGTTGCCCGCACACCCCGGCCCGGTTGGCAGGAAGGGACGTCATGGGCATCCGGACAACCGCTCGCATCGGCAAAACCCTGATCGCCGCCACCGTCATCGGCGCTCCCGCGCTGCTGCTGTGGGACCTCGCCCGCCCCCGCGTGCGGCAGCCGACCGGCGACGAGGTGAAGGCGTGGATCAGCCAGCCGCTGACACCGGAACTCCTCGCCGTCCTGGCGATCGCCGCAGGGTGGGCGCTGTGGGCGCTGCTGGCCATCACCCTGCTCACCCACCTGTCCGACCGCGCGGGACGCCGCCTGCACCGGCTCGCCGGGCTACGTCTGCCGGGGCCGTTGCAGGGACTGACCGCCGCGCTGCTCGGCGCGACCGCCGTCACCGCCGCCGCCAGCGGCGCGACCCCCGCCGTCCTGGTCGCCGCAGACTCGCCGGCAAACCCCAGCCCGCCACCCCTCACCGGCGACCACGGCACCCGCCCCGCCACGCCAACGGTGGGCCCGGACGGCGGTGGCACCGAGAGGCGGCCCACGGTCGTCGTGCGTCGCGGTGACAGCCTGTCCGCGATCGCCGCCCGCCGCCTCGACGACGCCGACCGGTGGCGCGAGATCTACTCCCTCAACCGCGGCGCGCGGTTCACCACCGGCAGCCTGACCGACCCTGACCTCATCCGCCCCGGCTGGCGGCTACGCCTGCCCGCCCACCCGGACACCCCGGCTCCACCCGCGCCCTCCACGAGCTCACAGTGGGCACCCAACACCGACCCGAACAACATCCCATCCCCACCACCCGATACGGACACCCGCCCACCGGCCACACCAGCCACCACCACACCCGAAGCGCCAGCCACACCCCGCCCTGACCGTGACCGTTCACCTGCGGACTGTGACCGCCCCGGGGTGTCCCTCGGCGACCGGGGATGGATCGACGCCGCCTTGGCTGCCGCAGTGCTGGCCGCTGCCACTCTCGCCTGGACCAACCGGCGAACCCCACCTGGCCCCACGTCCTCGAAGACCCACGGACACGATCCACAGACACGGCCGCTGCCCACAGTCCTGGCCCGCATCCGCCGCGCGCTGCCCATGCCCACCCCTTTTACCAGCGGAGATTCCGACAGCAGGCCCCGCCCCCTCAGGGCGAGGGGCACACCCGCGGAGGTCACCGCCAACCCAACCCCCGCCTACCCGGAAATGGTCGGGTTCCCCCGCACCGGCCCGATCGACGCCCTGGCCGACACGAACCCGGTCACCCCCGAGCCGACCAGCCGCACGACCGTCGGGTGGCCGGCGGCAGGACTCGGACTGACCGGACCAGCCGCGCAGGCAGCAGCACGCGGACTCCTCGTCTCAACTCTCGCCACCGCCGCACCCGAGGACCCGGAGCAACACGGCCAGGTCGTCATCCCCTCCAGCGTCCTGACCACCCTGTTGCGGGACCACGCCGACCTGGTGGCAGACACGCCCCGCCTGACCGTCACCGATACCCCCACAGACGCCCTCAACCTGGTGGAGGAGCAGGTCCTGCGACGCACCCGGGTCTGCGGCGGATACGAGGTCGACACCGTCGCCGCGCTCCGCGACACCCACCCGACGGCAGAAGCGCTGCCCCCGCTGCTGCTCATCACCGATGCCACCGCACCACACGAACGTGCCCGCACCGCCGCACTGCTTACCCAGGGACAGCGCCTCGACATCCGCGGTGTGCTGCTCGGCGCCTGGGCGGACGGGAACACCGTCGCCGTCGTCGCCGACGGGTCGACCACCGCCGCCGACGGCGAACAACCCCACGACACGTCCCTACCGGGTGTCGGTCGACTCACCGTGGTGACCCCCGCCGACACCGTCGACCTGCTGGCCGCCCTCGCCCGAGCGCACGCCGACCTCCATCCGCGTTCCCCCCGAGGCCACATCGCTGGCATCCAAGAACCACGACCGCGTCCGGCCGCCGGAGATACGGCCGCCGACGATGGTCTGCCTCCCGACGACGCCGACGAGCCGACACCCACCGAGAGCACCCATACGACGACGATCGCCCACCACCCGAGCATCACACCGTCGGACATCGACGACCAGCCGGACGATCACGGTGAAGGAGTGGCAGTGCAGGTCCTCGGCGGCGCTTACATCCTGCGCAGAGACACCAGCATGCCGCTGCGGGCGAAGGCCCTCGAACTGCTGGTCTACCTCGTCGTGCACGACGGCGAAGCGACCCAGGACACGATCATCGAGGACCTGCTTCCCGACGCGCCCCTGACGAAGGCCCCGCACCGGCTGCACACCTACGTGTCCGCGCTGCGCAAAACCCTCGCCCGCACCGGCGGCCACGGCATCTACCTCACCCACCCCACTCACCGCTACGCCCTCAACCGGCAGACGGTCGACGCCGACCTGTGGCGGATGCGCGCAGCGCTCTGCGACGCCGACCGCGCCACCGATGACAACGACCGGTTGGCGGCACTACGTCGTGCCGTCGACGCCTACGGTGGCAGCCTCGCCGACGGCTTCGACTACGAGTGGATCGAAGCCCACCGCGAAGGCATCCGCCGGCAGGCACTCGACGCCCACCTCGCGCTGGCGCGCACGACACCGGACCCGGACGAGGCCCTCACGGTCATCCGGGCCGCCATCCGACACGACCCCTACGCCGAGCCGCTGTACCAGCAGGCGATGCGAACGTGTGCCACCCTCGGACACCTCGACGAGATTCACGCCCTACGCCACGCCCTCACCCGCCGTCTGGCCGAGATCGACGCCGTGCCGAGCCAGGCCACCCTCGCCCTCGCCGACCACCTGTCCCCCGGCCCGTCACCTGATCGGCTCGCGGGACAACCGCGTACCCGCGGCAACGGACGCCAGCTATGACAGCGCCTTCCCTACCCCCGCGCGGTACCGGTCAGCCCGAACCCTCCACCGCCCCGACCGGACCTGCGACGCCCACCACCGATGACCATCCCGGCCCGCGACCCACACCGCCGCAGCCCTGCGAAGGCACGTCGCGGGAACCCGGCCATGACCGGGTACCCGTACGAGGGTCCAACGCTGTCCCGGCGACCCGCGACGACCTCGACACCGACATCCTTCACGCGGTCAGGCGTGCCACCCGAACCCGCCAGGCGTTCTACGTTCTAGTGCTGGCCGTAGCCCTCGCCGGCCAGGTCACCGGTGCCGCCCAAGCCCTCGGCATCCCGCTCGCCGTCGCCGTCCCCGCCGTCGCCACCCTCGAACTGGGCGGCGTCGTGGTAATGGCCGACGCGGACGTACGCCGCCGGCTCGGCGAGCGGGCAATCGCCTCGCGCCTACTCTCGGCGGCGATCGCCGCCGCGGCGGTGACGTTCAACTGGACCGCCCACCCCCAGCACCTCCTCGGCGGCTTCTACGCCGGCATGTCCGCCCTTGGATACCTCGTCTGGCTCATCCACGCCGGCAACCAACGCCGCGACCGGCTCCGCGCCACCGGGAACCTCCCACCCACACCACCGGCCTACGAGATCGTCGGACACTGGATCCGGCATCCCGCCCTCACCCTGCGAGCCCGGACGATCGCCAAGACAGACGGCCTCGACCTCTACGAATCCCTGAAGGAAGCCCGCACCGCGATCACCCGCGAACACCGCAACACCGCGATCGCCCGACTGCTACACCGCAAGATCCGTACGAACCTGGACGCCACCACCGCCGACATCGCCGTTCGGGTATACGACCTCGACGAGATCGCCACCCGCCTCACCAACACCGCCGACTACCACGGGCTGACCACACTCCTCGCCACGGACCTCACCCCCGAACGCATCATCGCCGCCAACGCTGCTGGCTGCCGCCCTCGCTGGCGCAGACGACAGGGCCACACCAAGACAGCGAGGGTCGCCCAACCCAGCGAATCTCCGCCAGTCGCCTCCGCCCCGCCTGCGGCTGACCCTCCGGAAGACGGCGGACAGGAGCCGCAGTCACAGCGGGAACCCGAGCCCATCACCGACAACGCGCAACACCTGCTTGCTACAAGGCACGACGGTGTTCCAGCACGATCACCCGCGCCGCCGCCGGACGAACCGATCGTCGTGCACTCGGCAGGTCGCAGCGAGAGCGGTAGCGATGCCGCTGGCGATCACGAGGCGTCGGCAATTCCTCAGGGAACCGCAGAGGCAGTCGCCTACTGGCTGCGCAAAGAACCGAACATGGACCCCGAGTTGCTTGCCGAGAGGATCGGCAAGTCACTGCGTTCGGTCTACCGGCACCTGCCACCGGACTACCCCCGACGACCGGGAATCGCCAGAGACCGGACGCGGCAACACGCGCGCCCCGTGCGACGTGCCGGTCAGCGCGAGTGACGCCTGGCAAGCAACGTCCATCCGTCGAACGTGGGGCAGGTCCGCAAGCCAACCGGAGCACCAGGCAGCCCAGTCGAGACTGCATTCGCTATCGAGAGGCGAACCGTGCAAGCTCTTCGAGGATTTCTTCGAAGGCGGCCGATCTCGCACCAGAGCTCGCCACGAATTTTCTTACCTGATTGAGAGTTCTCGATGGGCAGTTCTTGTCAGGGATGTTCTTTTGGTTGAGGAAGTAGCCTTTGCTCGGCACGGGCGTGACAACCAATCCAGTTCCAGCATGAATGTCCTCAACCCCTCCGTCGAATTTGACATGCATATCAATCTGGTATAACCAGATGTCGGAATATTCTGGCAGCTTCCCAATGCCAATTGAGAATACAAGCCTCTCGGTCTTTCCTGCCGGTATTTGATGCCGCACCACTTGATTAATGCTGAACGGAGTAGGCCTGTCTGGGAAGGGGATCTTTATGTCGTAGCGTCCCGCTATCTCGATTGGACTCCCGCCCTTTTCGCAGGTCTCGATTTTCTGCGAGTATCGGAACGTGAAATAGACTTCAGAGACGACTGCGACTTGATCACCAATATTCTTTAGTACCACGTCGAGGACCGGTGACTCTATTTCAGCTTTGCCCGCTGGGGATCCAAGGTCAAGGACGTCAGCCTGTATGCTACTCAGCTTCTCAGCAGAGAAGGCTGATACTCTCAGCTTCGGTCCAATCGGCTCAGGGGCGGGCTTTACTCCTACGTAAAAGGCGGCACTAATACCCGCTAAAGTGGCTATTAAGCCAAGAGAGCCGAGTATTGCGTTGAGGGCGTACGTCTTATTGGCGATTCTGTTGGTTTCTCGCCCCACGGTAATGGCTTCGGTGTTCTCCGCAGCTCCGGGTTGGGGTGCGTGCCCACTTTCGGCGCTCTTCCTCGCTTTCCTTGCCCGGGAAGATCTTGACACGATGACTTACTCCTCCAAAGCTTGATTACCGAACGCCGAACGCCGAACCCAACCGCATACGGTCCGTTCGTCAGTAGTGAGCCGGGCAAGTAGGAATTCCTCGTGTGTTACAGAAACTTCAACGCGACCGTAGACTTCCGGTTCGCCTATTTCCGGAGCCGCTTCCTCTGGGGCGACTTTGGCAGCGATGGGATTCCTAATAACGGCTTTCTGCATGTCCTCGCTGAAACAATCCCTGTCCGGAGCGCTAGGGGCTGGGTGGATCCGAATAGGATAGCCGTTTCGCGCACTTACGAAGTACTGTAATTTCTTCATGGGCGGAGCCGCGCAAGTATCTTTCTGGCTTTTCAGGGAGGTTGATACTTGAAAGCCGGATTCTGCGGGATGGACCTCGGTCTGGGCTGCGTCACACCTTGAGTGTCGGTAGAAAGGGTAGTGCAACTGTTGTGCAGACCCGTCTTGCCATACCCACATGTACCAGGACAGCTGCATTCCTTGATCAGCGGACTGCAGTGCGAGAGCAGCATCCTCATCGCCGTCATCGTCCACGTCAGCAAATGCTGGGGAGCCGAAAATTTCGTACTTTAGGGTTTCGTTTTGCCTCGAAGGAGAGTCAATTTTACCCTCGAATCTTCCATTCTTGAGCTTTAGGTTGAGCAGAATAGGCGTTCCACTCAGAGTCGAATAGTCCAGCCATAAGGTATTTCGAAAGTCGAACGTGCGGATTCCCTGATCAATATCATCCGGATCCGGATTGTTAGTAGGAGGCGATGAGCAGCCGGTGACTGCGGTCACCAAGATCAGTGTGGCCAGTGGAGCCAGCGGGGTCCAGGGTGATCTGCGATGGTCTGGCACGTTGTAATCCTACCGCGTGGCGTCCAATTCCTATGCGGGGTTCATCTGGCCCTCCTCAGCCTGCGTGACTACACGTGGGGCTTTTGACGGGAACAGGTGGACTATTGCGACGCCATTGGACGTAACAAGTCGATGAAGGTCAATCCTGAAGTCCGGGGGTGGGCTGGGGGTTGTCCGCTCAGCCCACCCCCAGACGCCGCCGATCCGCAGGTACCCTTCCGCTGCACTTGGGTGGTGTGGTGAACATGTCCGCGCTCCGGCCTCGGTGTGGTGACGGTCGGGCCACACCATCTGCTGCAGACGGACGCGAGCGCGGCCGTAGCGGGCGATCGCCATCCCCGGGAGCAGGTCAGCGGTGGGTAGGCCGTCGATGATGATGGCGTCGTAGCCGGCGATGAGGTTGCGGATGCGCTGACCGTGGGTGAACCGTTCGGCTCTGTCGTAGACCCGGCGGGCCAGATCGTTGAGCAGGCTGTGGGCAATCTCGGGGGGCAGTCCGGCGGTGATCAGCTCCGGATAGCCGTGGGCGGTGAGCCCGACGGTGTAGGCGAACGGGGTGGTGTCGGGGTCGTCGTCGGTGGGCAGCACCTACGTGACGGCCCAGCCAATGGTGTCGATGATGTGTTCCTGGCGTTGGAAGAAGTCGTCGATGCTCGGCATGTGATGTCTCCTGATCATTGGGGTGTGGAGGTGGAGTCCGGGTCGGGTGGCTCGACTTCGACGAATCCCCAGAGCCGTTGCATGACCTGGAGTTGCCAGGTGCGGTAGCGGTCGGCGAAGCCGCGGCAGACCGCGGGCGGGACCGGGCTGCCGGCGTACGGCAGGGTGGAGTGGCAGATGATGTAGCCGGCGTCGCCGCAGGCCTCGGTGACCATTTGCTTGAGCTGGCCGGGTTCGAGGTGCATCGGGTTGCCGGGTGTGAAGATGCAGGTGGCGCACTCGCGGGCGAGCAGGCGGGTTTTGCGCAGCTGCGGGTCGCCGACGTTGAGCGGGGCTGACCGGTCGGCGTGCGGGTCGTCTGCGGGCGGGAAGGTGCTGTCCATCGTCGACTCCTTGTCGTTACGCGGCGTGGGGCCCGCATCCGTGGATGCGGACCCCACGTGCTGTGGCGGAGACGGGCGGTGTGGCGCCGGTGCGGCCTGGTTCAGAGCTGACCCAGCCAGGTCAGCACCGTGTCGATGTCAGCGCGGCGCAGCCCGTGGTGCGGGTCGACCGGGTGGAGCAGGGTCGGCGCGCCGTCGGCGGTGCGCTGCTCGGCGGTGAAGGGGTCCTTCCCGCCGAACTCGTCGTCGAGGACGGCCAGTGGCCGCCGCGCGGCCCAGGCGTACAGGGCTGGGAGTTTGCGCTGATGACCGAAGCGGACACCGCCCGCGTGGACGGCGATGTGCGGCCAGGTGGCCGGTAGGCCCAGTCGTGGCGCGATCCATGCGGCGGCGAGGTGGTTCCAGCTGGTGCACCACACCAGCTGGGCGTGGTCGGCCAGTTTCCGCAGCCACCGCCCGTGGTCGGGGTGGAGCCAGACGGTGCCGGTGACGTGCCGGCCGTCGGGGCCGGGCCCGTCGTAGCGGTGCGGCCGGTAGCCGAGCGCCGCGGCGCGGGCCGGGTCGTCGGGGTGGAGCACGCCGTCCACGTCGACGGCCACGATCGGCGGGAGCGCGGGGCGCGCCAGCGGGTGGGTGCTGGTCACGGCTGGGCCTCCTGATGGGTCACCGGGTGCAGGGGCACGATGAGCCGGTCGGCGGTGCGGCCGGGTCCGTCGTCGGGCTGCCAGGCGTCGGCTGCGGCGTGGGCGGGGAACGGGCCGACGGCGGCGAACCGGCCACCGGTGCGGTCGAGCAGCACGAGAGCGCAGGTGCGGGCGTCGTAGAGGGCGGGATGTAGGGCGGCGGCGAGGTCGGTCGGCAGGTCGACCCAGCAGGCAGCGGGTAGGGCTGTGGCGGTGGGGTCGTGCAGCGGTGCGGGCCTGGTCGCGGCGAGGGTGGTGCTGTCGAGGGCGAGCGTCGCCGCGTGGGCGCCGGCGGCGGTGGCGCCGCTGGTGGGGCTGTAGGCGTCGAGTTCGCCGCCGGTGTGGACGGCGAGCAGCGTGTACGGGTCGCGGATCTCCAGCGAGTCGAGGACGGCGAGGGTGACCACGTCCCCGGTGGGCATGTCGGTCAGGGTGAGCAGGACCGGCCGGCCGTCCGGGTCACGGGTCCAGGTGATCGCGTCGAAGTGTTCGCTGGTGACGCTGCTGAGGCGTCGCCAGGCCCGGTTGTCGGTGTCGAAGGGGTATTCGCTGTCGGTGCCGTAGCGCATGGGATGAACTCCTCGTGATGGGCGGCGTCGTCTCGCGTCCCGGCCCGGCCTGTCAGGGCCGGTCGGGACGCAAGGCATGCACGCTTCGGTGGCGCGGGATGGTCAAGTCGTGGACCAGCGGCGCAGGCCGTCCGCTGCGGTCCCAGCGAGACACGGGACGGATGGCCGGCGGGAGCCCCGTGATTCCGGGGTTGGGGTCCATACGTCGCGGGTTGCCGCGCGCGGCGCTGCCCGGCCGCAGTCGTCGCAGCGCCGTGGCGCGCGGGGTAGGACTGGCCGGCCGCCAGCCGGGGCGGCCGGGCTTAGGCCTGGGCGAGCGCGGTGACGGCGGCGTCGGCGATCGCGGCGATGGCCTCGACCGGGTCGGTGACGGTCAGAGTGGTGGCATGCGTGAAGGTGTTCCCCCAGACCTGGTCCGGGTCTGTCGGCTCGCCCGGGATGGGTGGGTCGGCGGGGTGCAGCCAGAGCACGGCGCAGCCGGCCCGGTGCAGGGTGGTGACGAGTTGCTGGCCGGCGGTGATGTCGTCGAGGTAGCCGTCGGAGACGACGGCGAGCATCCGCAGGGTGCGGCCGTGGCGCAGGTCGAGGAGCTGGTCGGCGACCTTGACCGCTTCCGGGAAGGTGGCGGTGGCGAAGTCGGTGCGCATCCGCAGCACCTGCTTCGGGTAGGTGCGTGGGGGTATCAGGACGGTGGTGCGGTCACCGAACCCGATGGTGGTGGTCGTGGCGTCGGCGCGGCGGGCGGCGTGGGCGAAGATCCACTCCGCGGACGACATCGCCTCGGTGTAGCGGTCCATCGATCCGGACAGGTCGATCAGGACCGCCAGATGCAGACGGGGTTTCTCCGGTGGCAGCTGTGCGCGCTGCTGCCACGGGGTGGCCGTCGGCAGTTGCCCGGCGGCGATCTGCGCGTCGGCGGTGATGGCGTGGCGGGTGCGCAGCCGCCCGGGTGGGATCGTGGAGGGCCGCCGGCCGGGTTCAGGGTGGCGGGTGCGGGCCTGCCGCAGCCGGTTGGACAGGTCGCGGGCCGCGCGGTGTTCCTGCTCGGTCGGGTCCCGCCGGTCCCACTGCGACGGTGGGCTGTGCCGGCGGGCCAGCATCGACGCGGCGTACTGCGCCGGGGTGACGCCGGCGGCGACGGCGAGATAGTCGACGAGGGCCGCGGCGAGGCGGCCGGCGAACTGCCCGGCGTCCGGTACGGGAGTGTCGTGCTGCTGGTCGGGGTCGATGCCGAGGACCTGGCACCACCGTCGGGCCAGGGCGATCATGGTGTCGGCGTCGGTGTCGTCGCAGGTGTGGGCCTCGCGCCAGATGTCCCGCAGCTTCCGCAGGCGTGCGCGCCCGAGGACGCCGGTGACGGCGGCGCGGACGGGGCGGACGTCCTTGCTGGTGACGATGCGGGCGTCGACGCGGGCCAGGAGCAGTGCGGCGAGTTGCCCCGCGTGCCACGCGTCGTCGACGGCCGAGCCGTCGGGGTCGAGGAGGGTTGTCACGACGTGACGCAGCCAGCGGCGGTCGCCCCGGCGGCGGTCGCGTTGGCGGCCTTCGGCCCGGGATTCCTCCAGCATGTCGGCGACGTCGGCGAGGATCGGCGGTGTGCCGGGCGGGGCGCTCCAGCGGCTGTGCGCGGCGTGCGCGGCGCCGTGCACGAGCAGCCCGTAGCCGGTGGGCACGAGGCGCTTGTGTCGGGCTTTGGCCGGGTCGGTGATGTCGGGGTTGTCTGCGATGTAGGTGGCGTCGACCTCGATGCGGCGCAGGTCGGGGTAGAAGCACTCGGGTGCGCCTCCGGCGGCGCCGGGGGCGACGAGGACGGTGAGGTCGGTGCGGCCGGTCAGCAGCGGGATGTGCTGCGTCCACGCCGCGGACCAGGCATGCCAGTCGCTGGCGCCGGCTGGCGGCGGTGCGCCCTGCTGCAGGTGGGTGTGGGGATGTGACACGGGATGGCTCCTTCCAGAAATCTGGGGGTGGATGGGGTCAGCGCTTGCCGAGGGCGAGCGCGGTGATGGGGGTGCCGGTGTGCCGGGACAGGGCGGCGGTGACGTCGTCGCGGGCGTCGGCGGGGGCGATGCCGGCCAGGTTGGCCAAGGCGGCGGTCATGCCCAGGTGGTCGCGGACGGTCACGAAGCCGAGCAGTTCGCGAAGCTGTGGCGCCCACACGGTCTTGCCGGCGGCGAGGTCGGCGTTGAGGTCGATCGCCGCGGCCACGACCTGCTTGGGGGCGCCGAGTTGGCGGGCGAGGTCCCAGTCGGTGGTGACGTGCAGGTGGACGGTGAACCGGGAGGCCAGGGCCTCGGTGAGGACCGCGCCGTGCACGCCCGGGTTGTGGCCGGCGACGATGTAGAACCCGTCGACGGCCTGCACGGTCTCGTTGCCGTTGGCGGGGATGGTGATGACGCCGCGGCCGTCCATGGCCGGGTACAGCACGGCCAGGACGCGGGGCGGGATGAGCGTGGCGTCGTCGACCAGCAGCACCCGCCCTCCCCGCATGGCGGTGACGAGGGGCCCGTGGACGAACTCGTAGCCGCCGCCGGGGACCGGGTTGTAGGAGCCGAGGAAGTCGTCGACGACGGTGTCGCCGGTGCCGGCGACGGTCAGCAGGTCGGGGAACGCGGCCTCGACCATGGCGGTCTTGCCGGTGCCGGGCGGCCCGTACAGCAGCACCGGCACCTGCTGGGCGCGTAGCCGCCGTAGTTCCTCGACGTCCCAGCCCTTGCCGAGCCGCCGTGGGTGGTACAGCGTCCCGTTCGGTCGCGGTACCGGCGCGGGCCGGGACTGCCGCCCACCACCGTTGGAGCGGGTGCGGGGTGCGGCGGGCGGGAGGGTGCCGGCGGCGTCGATGCCGGCTTGGGTGATCTGGAAGCGGTGGTGCGGGTCGCGGTGGTGGGTGGCGTGCCCGGCGGCGGCCATCTTCTTCAGCGCCCCGAAGACCGCCCCGGACGACGGTGCGCCGAGCGCCTGGGTGATCTCGCCGACCTTGAGAATCTTGTCGGGGTGGGCGGCCAGGTGCAGGGCGACCTTGCGGTAGAGGTAGCCGGACCGGCCGGAACCCTCGGTGGCGGGAGTGCCGACGCCGCTGGCCGGGGCCGGGTCGTTCTGCGGTGAACCGGCCGGCGGGTGTGGTGTGGTCATGGGGTTGCCTCGATTCAAGGGGTTGGGCCCGCGCACCCGTCTCCGGGTGCGCGGGCGGTGGGTACCGCACAGCGGAGACGGGCGGGGCCAACCACTGCCGGCCCTGAACCGGGCCGGGCAGGTGGGCGACCACACCCCGGTGGTGCTGAAGGGTCACGGCGACACGTCGGGTCGCCGCTGGTGCGTACTGGTCGGTGTCGGGGCCACGCGGGCGGTGTCGACGCCGACGATGGAACCCCCGCCACCCCGATCGATCAAGTCGAATGGGTGTGCGATGCCGGGGTACGGGTGCGCCGGCTGACTACCCGCGCACCGTGAGGGCCGGGAGCGACGCTGGCGGCCTGGTCGTGGTCAGTCGGCGCAGCCGCGTTCGCAGCCCTGCGGATCGCACTGCTGTCCCTCGGCCATCCGGGTCAGGGCTGCCCTGGTGTCGCCGTCGAGGTCGTCGAGGAACGGCCAGCCGAACCCGTCGGCGAACGCCTTCACCTTGGGTGCCCCGTACATCGGGAAGCCGGCGTTGTCCATCGTTGCCGCGATGTCGTCGCGGCCGAGGAGCCAGGCGAGTTCGCCGAGCTTGTCCACCGACCGGCTCGCCGAGTTGCCGCGGTGGTCGAGGATCTTCCCGATGGCGAATCGCAGGTAGTCCCGGGCGTAGGTCTCGTGGTCGATCCGCCGGGTCCACTCGCCCGGGTGCCGGGGGGTGATGACCTGGCGGGCGTGGTCGAGGTCGAGTGCCTCCACGAGCACCTCCTCCCGGAAGCCGAAGATGTCCTCGCGGTTCGCCCGCAGAGCCCAGACCCGGGTGACGATCTCCTCTTGGGTACGGATGGTCACTGGTTTTCCTTCCTGTTGGTCTCACCTGTCGTGGTGGTGTCGGGTGCCGCCGCAGCCGGCGCGGCTTTCGGCGACGCGGCGGGGCTCGGCCGGGACGCGGCCTATGCCTGGTCGGGGTCGGGCAGGTCGCCGATGATCCGGTCGCAGGCGTACGGGTCGACGGCCTCCCAGCACCAGATGCGGCCCATCACCACGTACCGGCCGTCGCCGTCGGGGGTGATGCGGTCGACGGCGTCCGGGTCGTCGGCCAGGGCACGCTGGTCGGCGACGATGACGTCACCGTCGAAGGACAGGTCGGCCAACGCCTCGTCGACCCGCCGGTCCAGCTCGCCTGCCGGCACGCCCTGCTCGCGGAGGCAGTGGCGGTACTGGTCGCGGTGGCGCTGCTGGTCGGCGACGATCTCCTCGGCCACCGGGCGGGTGCAGGAGAACACCGCCCACCCGTTCCATGAGTCGATCAGGGTGCCGACGAACCCGACCGCGATCCGGTCGTCGCCGTCCGGGCCGAGGGTGCGCGCCCAGTCGCCCGCGAATACGCCGACGTCGCCGATACGGACACGGTCGGGGTGCAGGTGGGACACATCGGTGCCGGTGGGGCTGGCCGCGAGACGACAGCGTTCGGTTACGTGGTCGGTGACGGCGGTGTCGTGGGCGTCGCGGTAGACGGTCATCGCCTCGTCGCGCTGCGGGATACGCAGTCCGAACCAGGCGGAGACGTCGCCGGTGGCGTCGGCGAACAACTCCCACCCTGCGGTGTCGACGGACTCTCCGGCCAAGGTGAAGTGGGGCAGGGTGTCGAGGACGACGGGGTCGCCGTCCTCGACACCGGCCAGGATCCGACGCGCGGCCAGGCGGGTGTCGCCGCTGGCCCGGGCACCGATGGTGTCCTGCGCCCACCATTGGGCGGCGGTGCGTCCGGCCTCGGCGCCGGCGGCGCGCATCCGCCGCAGCGCGGTGGCCCATCCGGTGGCCTCGTCGACCAGTCCACCGGTCGTTGCCGTCGTGCTGGTGGCTGGTGTGATCCGGTCGCCAGTGTCGAGGCACATCGACAGGGTCGAGCCGCTGTCCCAGGTGACCTCGACGGTGTGGTGTCGCTGGTCGTGGCGGCGGACGGTGCCGGTGTCACCGGGCCGCAGCCAGGTGTGCGGGTCGTCGGTGTGGACCAGGGCGACGCGCTGGCCGGGCTGGTAGTTCATGGTGTGCTCCGATCAGTGAGTGGACAGGACAGGCCACCGCCGGAAGGCGACGGCCTCGGGGTGGGCGTGCTCATGGGGTGCCGTCTGTCGTGCCACCCGTCGGGGGCTGCGGCGGCCAGGGCTTGCGGACGAGGTGGTCGCCGAACATCGGGTCGGTGGCGATCGAGGAGCCGCAGCGGGTGCAGCTGGTGACGGTGTCGTAGCCGTAGCCGGCCATGGACGGCACCTCGACGTGGTCGATCTCGTCGACCGCCCCACACACGGTGCACACCGTCATCCCCTGGCCACCGCCGTCGCCGGCGGGTTCGGTGACGAACAGTTCCTCGACAGGGTCGAGGTGGTGGGCGCTGTGCCGCAGCCAGCGGCCGTGGACCGTCGCCTCGTACACCACCAGCCGCCGCTGGTCGAGGTGCAGCAGGTACATCCACTCGACGACCCCGTCGAGGTCCTCGCGGAGCGAGCCCTGCCGGACCACGCCGTATCCGGTCGGGTAGCCCAGTCCCGGTACAGGCGGCAGCCGGTCCCACCGTCGGCGTTTAGGGTTGACGGCGAGGGCCCACCAGTCGTGGGCCAGCAGCGCGACGCCCATGGCGTCGGTGTCGCGGCCGAACGTGTCGGTCCAGATCCGGCGCAGCAGCGGCACCAGGGTCTCCGGAGCCTCACCGAACTGGAGACGACGGGCGGTGTACCTGCCGCGTAACGCGGCGACACCGATCAACGTGGGTGTACTCATGTGCCTTTTCCTCCTCAGGAATGTGGATGGGGTCGCGGTGGTCGCCCCGGGGCGGGACGATCACCGAGCTGTGGTCGACCGCGGCACCGCGCCGGTAGCCGCGATCGGGGTCCTACGGGAGACGCGGTGTTCGCCACCGCGCGGGATTCCTCCGTGCCGACCGCTTCCGCCGGGGACGCGGAGCCGCCCCGGTGCGGGCGGGTCTGTCGGTGGTCGGCACTACCGTGCGGGGCATGGCGGCACCCATGAGGCGCGCGAAGCACATCGCGGCCGCCCTGCGGGGGACCTACCTGCAGGGCCACGTGATTCGGCCGGAGATCGGCGAGACGTTCGTGGTGAGCGGCGTTGATCCCGCGCGCCTGCTCGAGGCGTGGCAGGCCGCCCACGCGGTCATGCCGGTGACCGGCCGGTGGCCCGTCTTCACGCTGCCGGGCGAGCTACACCACGGCCCGTCCGCCGCGGAGATCGCCGAGCTACGCCGAGAGGCGCAGACCCTGGATCCGTGGCCGGTGTTCACGCGGTACCGCGTCGACGAGCCACGGCACCACGCGGACGTGGAGCGCTACGTGCGGGCGTTCCTGGGTGACGAGATGGTCACCCCGGCGATGGAGCAGCTGGGGCTACCGACCACCACGAAGGCGCTGACCCGGTGGACCTACGACACCCTTCTCGCCAATCCGCACCTCGCCGACCGGGTGGTCCGCGGCTACGAGCACCTCATCGGCACCCGGCAGTGGCACACGTTCTCCGAGGTGCAGTTGGTACTTCTGCCGACGACGTCGCAGTGGCTGGCTCCCGCCTGGGTGCAGTACCACGGCACACCCTGCGAGAACGGCGTTGCGGCGTGGGCGGCGGCGATGCGCCAGTGGGAGCAGCGGTGGGGCGCCGCCCTCATCGCCGCCTGGGGCACCATGCTGCAATTCACCGCGCAACGCCAGCCCCCACCCGGCCCGCGGGCATGGGAACTCGCCGGCCAGCTGATGGCCGTCGGCGGCAGCCTGCAGTGCCAACAGTGGCAACTCGCGATCGCTCTCACCCGCAGCGACGCCTGGTTCCTACACGACCGCCCCTGAACGGTGTCGGTGGTCTTGCTCCCTTCGGCCTGGCGGCCAATGCCCTCCGGGTTCGTGGACAGCCAGGGCTGCGAATGGGCGGTCACCTCGTGACGCTGGCTGTTGCTGGCTGGGTGCCTCAGGTTGGTTCAGTCACTCGGTCGCGGGGAGATAGCGCAGCTGACCCTCTCTGGGGATCAGGTACCCGATGCTGTGGTGTGTGGGTGGATCGGCGGCGAAGGTGGTGGCGTCGATCTGGCCGGACACCTCGTTGCCGATGAGACCTAGGCGGAAGTCGACTGCGGTGTAGACCCGAGCGCCCAGGTCAGCCAACCAGTCGTCGATCGGTCTGCGCCAGGCCAGGGAGGCCGAGTTCTGATCGGGATCGCCGGCCATGTGCTCGTGGGAGCGTGGGTCTGCCCGGCCCAGGGCACCCAGCGGCAGGTAGAAGTCGAGCCAGTCGGGGCCGTTGTCCTCGCGGACGGCCACGACGCCGCAGACCATCGGTGCGCCGTTGGGCAGCGGGACCACGCCGTACAAGTGGCTGGACCGCTCCAGCGATGCCAGGGTGCAGGGAACAACCTCTTGGCTGGTCGCTGGAGTCCAGCGGCTGCCGTAGCAGCCCTCGACCCCGGCGGCCGACCACAGGGCGCCAAGCGCGGCCTCCAGCCGTACGTCGCTGGTGTCACCCAATTCGAGTGCCAGTTCGTAGAAACCGCCGCACCAATTGTCGGCGAGGGTGAAGTCTGCGGACTCGATCACCTGACGATCATCCATCCGCTCCAGCAAGCCGGGCACCCCCATAGCGACACGGTCACCGCTGGCAGCCGCTATGCACGCAGGCGATCCTGTCCTCCTGCCCGCTGTCCGGCCGTGCTCTCTCACCGGGCAGGGGGAAGCGGAGCGTTCCGTGCGGCCATGAAGAGCACCGGATCGACCGCGCCTTGAGGGCCGGGGTCGCCATGGTGGTGCACCTCGTAGTGAAGGTGCGGGCCGGAACTGTGGCCGGTGGAGCCGACGACGCCGATCGGTTGGCCGACGGCGACCTGTTGCCCGACCGTCACCATCGGCGGCTGGTCCATGTGGCAGTAGCGGGTGAGCAGGCCGGCGGTGTGGTCGATGTCGACGTACCAGCCGCAGCCGGCGGTGAGGATCGGGTCACCGTCGCGGTCACACCCCCACTCCGCTCCCGTGTTGGCGTGGACGGCGTTGCAGCGCACGGTGCGCACGGTGCCGGCGGACGCCGCGCGGATGAGGGTGCCGCGTGGGGCGCTCAGGTCGACGCCGTCGTGGCCCGGCCGGCCCGAGGTGCGAAACCCGGATCCGACCGGGGCGCGCACGGGCTGGGTCCACGGGCCGACGGCAGCGTCGCACGCGGCCAGGCTGGCAGGGGGTAGGCCGGTGGTGTCGGTGATCGCGGTGACGAGGTCGGTGGCCGGGGTCTCCCATGTGGCGTAGGCGTCGGGGTAGGCGCTGATCTGCACGGCCTGCGCGGCGTCGGTGAGCGGCATCGTCTGCCAGCCGCTGATGGTGACCAGCTTGCCGAAGAAGCTCTCCGTCGCGGAGACGGGATCCCGGAGTTGGGCCGGGGTGCCCCAGCCCTGGCTGGGACGCTGCTGGAACAGGCCGACCGAGTCCCGGTCACCGCCGGACAGGTTGCGCAGGGTGCTTTCCTGCATGGCGGTGGCGACCGCGATCACCCACCCACGGGCCGGCATGGCGAGACGGACGCCGGTGGTGACGATCGCGGCGGCGTTGCCGACCTGGTCGCTGTCCCAGTCACCGATCGCCGGCCACCCGCCCGGTGGCACGAACGGCGACGTCAACGGCGACGAGACGGCGGAAGACGCGGCCACGGGGACGCACCGGGCAGCGGCATTGCCGCCGAGGAGGAATCCGCCGAGACCGCCGAGGCAAAGGATGAACACGATGGTGAGCGCCACCGTCAACGACACCAGGGATCGAAGTGTCATCCGCGCCTGCAGCAACCGGCGGTGAGGCAGCGGGTCCGGCGCGGACGCCAGCGGACGGCCCGAGCGGTCCTGCCAGGTCGTCCCCGCAGGTGCGCGTCGCGGCCTGGAATACCTGCCCGCAAGCCCGGACATCGAGGGATGAGGGGTGAGGGGTGGATGGGACGGGCAGACGTCGGCACAGCGACGTCGCCGGTGTCGACGGGGCGGGTTGCTCCCACGGTGATCTCCTTGCGTTGGCAGGGGTGGCGAGATGCGGGCACGCCGACGGCCCGACCGCCCATCACGGGCGGTCGGGCCGTCGGCGCGGGCGGGTGGGTTGTTGGCTCAGCGGGCGAGGACGGCGACTTTCTCGCCGTGCAGCAGTGGTGCGCCGTCGGGTCCCTTGATGTGGGCGTGGATCCAGATCCGGTACGCCTGGCCGTGTCGGTCGGTCAGGCGGCGCCAGTGGCCGCGGACGACGAACCGGACCCGGTAGCGCCACCTTGCGGGCCCGTCTGCGGGTTCGGTCAGGCCGGAGGTGCGCCGCAGCATCACCACGCGGGTGTCGTGGACGATGCGGGCGCGTGCGGCGCGGCGGCGGGCGGCCCGGTCCAGCGGCGCCGGAGTGGCGATGGCGATGGGTTGGGCTTGGATGCGCCAGAAGGCGTAGGCGATCGCGGCGCATACGTGGGTGCGGGCGGTGGCGTCGGTGATGACGTACCGGCCGTCGGGTGCGGTTTCCCAGTCCCGGTCGGGTTCATCGACGTCCAGCGGGTCGACGGCGGGCACGGGTTGTGCGATAGGCAGCACGTTGACGTCGGTGAGCACGTACGGGCCGAGTCGTGACAGCAGGGTGGGGTCCTGCCGGGCGTAGGTCTGGATGCGGGCGGCGTGGGGGTCGTCGGGGTCGTCACGGTGGGCCCAGCCGCAGATCAGCCAGGATCGCCCACGGGGGGAGGTGAGGGTGGTCCAGGTGATCGCGGCGATGCCGCTGACCCGGCCTGTCAGGGCGCGGTGGTAGATGGGCTCGGGAAGGAACAGCACGCCGGCGTCGGAAGGGGCGGCGTCGGCGGTGAGCAGGTCGCCGGTGAGGTCGAGGGCGTCGGCTCCGGCGGCGACGACGGCGGTCATGGCGGGGGCGATCACGTAGGCCTCGCCGTGGGCCCATACGGCGCTGTTCGCCCGGTTCAGCATGTGGACGAGCTTGTGGTTCGGGTCCGTTCCGCTGGCATTGTCAGGCGGAGTCAGGGCTGCCCAGCGGGTCTCGACGAACGCCTTGTGGTATTCGTGGCCGGCGACGCTGGCGCAGTACTCGTGCATGCGGGTCTTCATCGCGACAGCGGCGCGCGCGTAGCCGGGAAGAGTGGATTCGGTGCGCAGGTTCATGACGTCCTCCTGAACGAAGTGGTGCGCTTGGGGTTGGGGATCAGGTGGCGTAGGCGGCGGTGAGTGCCGCGCCGGGGACACGGCGTGGTAGCCGCTGCGGGATGCGTGACCGCAGGTGTGTGGCGGTGGCGGCGAGTCCGGCGGTGAACCAGCCGATGAAACCGCTGGCTTCGCGCCGCTGGGGTGCTTGCGGCGGGCGGCTGGTGAGGGCCGGCTGCGGTACAGGAGGGGGCGGGGATGCCGCGCCTCGGGCGGCGCGCATCGCGTGTTGTGCCTGCCGGGCGGCGACGCATGGGCCGGCGCCCTGGTCGGCACACCGCAGGTTGATACACCGGTTGTCGGGTCCGGGTTGGTGAGCGGTGAGGACGTCGACGGCCAGCCGCCACAGCAGCCGGTCGGTGACGTCGCTGGGCACCAGGGCCCGGTGGGAGGGGCGGTTGCGGCTCCGGTCAGACATGGCGGACGACCTCCTTCAGGTTTCGGGCAGGGGCCATCGACCGACCGAGGTCGGCGGTGTCGTGCCTGATGAACGGCGCGGACGATGGCGACACTGATCGACGCTTACCTCTGCGTGAAGGTCAAGTCGTCCGCCTCGGGACGGGCCGGCTGGTGGTCTGGACGAGGCGTGTCAGCCCGGCGCGGATGGCGGGGGCGTCGTCGTGGCCGACGTGGTCGTCGACGCGGACCACGGGCCGCGGTTCGTTGCGCTGCCGGATGATCTGGTAGCTGCGGAGGTCGACGTCGACGGCGTCGATCCGGCGGACCTCGTGGATGTCGTCGGAGGCGACGCGCACGTCCTCGTAGCGGATGCCCCAGGCCAGCAGCCGGACCCCGGGAGTGGGATCGGCGAGCAGGTCGACGATGAGGCAGGTATCGACGCAGGCTGCCAGGGTGGGTCGGCCGACCGGACGGTCAGCGCGCAGCGCGTTGGCGAGATCGGGCAGGAAGTCCACGAGTCCGGCGCGGTAGCGGCCCAGGCGGTGGTCGTCGAGCGGGAGATGGGCGACGCGCATCTGGCGTCGTGTGTCGCTGGCTGATGAGGGGGCGGGCCGGTCCTGGGCGAGCAGCAGCAGGGGCGGTTGGCCCCAGGCCTGAAGGTCGGCGTCGGCCTCGACGTCCAGCAGGCATCCGGTGAGGGTGCGGATGGAGTTGAAGGTCATCACGGTGATCGGCTCCTTGACGTGTGCGAGCCCCGCAGACCGGCCGGCCTGCGGGGCTCGCGTTGTGGCAGAAGGGCTTCCTGTGGGGCAGGTGTGGGTGCGTTACCGCAGGTCGCGGTAGCGGGTGCCGCCGTCCGGTGCCGGGGTACGGCCCGGGTCGTAGGCGCGCGGACCACCGCGGAGGCGTTTGGCCAGGTACATGGCCTGGTCGGCGGCGTGCAGGAGGTCGCGGGGCAGCATGTGTGGCTCGGCGGCGGCGTAGCCGACGCTGGCGGTGAGCGCGACCTGGTGACCCGCGATGTCGAACGGGCTGTCCGAGACGTACCGGTAAGCGGCCCGGGCGGCGGATTCGACGTCGCCGTGGACGACGAGGGCGAACTCGTCGCCGGACAGATGCGCGGCCAGGACCACCGCCGGTCCGAGGGTGACCAGACGCTGGCCGACCTCGTACAGCAGGTCGTTGCCCGCCTCGTGGCCGTGGGTGTCGTTGACCTGCTTGAACCGGTCGAGGTCGATCAGGACGAGCCCGAGGGGCTCCCCGAGCGAGAACATGGCCTCGAGGACGGTGCGGAGGGCACGCCGGTTCGGCAGGTCACTCGTGTCGCTGTGGGTGGCCAGATGGCGCCAGTGGGATCGGTCCTGTTCACGGTCGGCCAGCGTCCGCCGCTGGTGGCCGATGATCCGCCGTTGCCGCATGAGCGGCAACACGGCGGTGGCGAATCCGGCGAGCACGCCGCCGGCCGCTGTCAGGTAGGGGTACAGGTGAGACACTCGGCATCACTCCTTGCTCTAGAAGGAGCACCGGGGTGGGCGTGGTTCCGCCAAGTTCGACGCCCACCCCGGGCTACTACGGGTGTGGGATCAGCGGTCCGGGTGCGGGGCGAGTTGGAAGGCCGCCGGCCTCTCGATGACCTGGACCGCCAGACCGTCGGCGACGAGCTTGTGCACGGCGTTGACGACCGCGCCCGCGCTGGCCTTCGCCGCGCCGCTGCCCGCGTTCGCCTCGTCGATGGCCTTACACAGCTGGCTGGTCCGCAACGGCTGGCCGGGATGGGCTTCCAACACGTCGCGGATCGCCCCCCGCAGGCTGCCCTTCGACCGGCGAGGCTTCCCGCCGGCCGACCCGGCCGCAGCCTCGGCCGGGCCGTTGGCCACCCCCGAGTCGTCGCTGCCCGCCGGATCGGGGGTGTGCCTGGGCTCCGCCCCATCGGCGGTCTCGGCCGATCCCTCGTCCTCGGCGCCGGCCGGGGTGCCGTCGGTGTCGGTCGCGGTCTGTTCGCTGTGGCCGGTGTTCGCCTGGGCTGGCGTAGCCGACGGTGACGGCTGGTCCGTGCCGGCGTGCGGTGTCGGTGATGGCTGGCCGGTTGGCTCGTCTCCCGGCCCGGCCCCGACCGCGGTGTCCGCGCCCTGCTCCAGGGGTGCGGGGAGTCCGTCCGGGTTGGCCGGCCCGGGGTGTTCGGTGTCGGTCGTGCTCGCCGGCAGGCCGCCGCTATCGCCGCGTCCTGACAGGTTGGTGGGCTGTCGCCAGAGCGTGCGCCCGTCGTCGGCGCGGAACGTCTCCGCCTGGCCGGCTTCCTCCAGCAGACGCAGGCGTTTGGTGGCCGTGGAGTAGCCCACCCCGGCTTGCTCGGCGATCGCCGCGGCGGTGTCCTGGCCGAGTGCCGCCAGAGCGGCGGCGACCCTGTCGAGCGCGCTGGGCGTCGCGGCCTGCTCAGGTTCACTGTCCATCGTGTCCTCCTCCTTGGTGGTGATGCGTGAATATGTGGGGGTGTGGCGTGCACTGATGCACGCTTCGACGGCGCCCGTGATCAAGTGCGGTGACCGGACCTTGGGACGCCATCGACGTCGCGGTGGGTTGGTGTGGCTGCCAGGGAGAGGCGGCGGGATCGCACCCGCGACGCATCCGACGCGTGAGCCGGAGGCACAGGGGCTGGAACCTGATCCCGGGCCTTGGCACCGACGGGCATCAGGTCGAACGTCGATCTCCCGGGCGACGCGCTAGCGTCGGGTTCCATGATCGTGTGGCTGAACGGCACCCACGGCGCCGGCAAGACGACGACCAGCGCACTCCTGCAGCGACTGGTCCCGGACTCACGGGTTCTCGACGCCGAGAAGGTCGGCGAGACGCTCATGGACATCACGCCAGGGCTGCCCGAGACGGACAACTTCCAGCACTGGCCGCCGTGGCGACAGCTCGTCGTCGAGACCGCCCGCCGGGTACTCGACTACACCGGCGGCACGCTGGTGATGCCCATGACCGTCCTGGTCGAGCAGTACTGGAACGAGATCAGCACAGGCCTGGCCCACCACGCCATCCCGGTGAGGCACTTCGTCCTGCACGCTGACCACGACACCCTCCGCAGGCGTATCGAGGGCGAACATCCCGTGCCCTCCCCGTTCCGCCTCAGCTATCTCGAGCCCTATGCCGAGGCGGCCCGCACGTGGCTACATGCCGAGGCCGAGGTCGTCGACACCACGCACCTCACGCCCGCCCAGGCCGCTCGGCGAATCGCCGGTGCCGTCCGGACCTGAGGCCCGGCCACCCACCGAACGAGCACGGCCGCACGGCCACGCCCGGGGTGATCGCCTGTCCGACCGGACGTCAGCCGGAGTTGGCGTGGTGCGGGACGTCGAGAGCCGCAGGCCCGGCACGCGCTCAACACCTCTGGTCGCTGCCGGACCACCGCTCCTCACCCTGGCGCTTCCGGTTGACGACCTACCCGGCGTCAAGGATCGCGGCAGCCCGCTGGAAGAGCCGCTCGGCGAGGTTCTCCAGCGGTGTCGGGCTGGTGCTGCGGTACGGCGTGGCAGGGTGCCAGGCCGAGGGGGGTTCGTCCGCGAGTGCGGTCCAGGTCATGGCGGGGGTGAGGACCTCGACGAGGGCGTGGCTCTGCGGCGGGTAGGGGTCGCGGTGGATCCGGGCCCGCAGTCGGTGGCCGCCGCTGGTGCGGCGGATCTCGGTGAGGTCGTAGCCTCCCCCGCGTTCGCCGAAGCTCCGGTCCACCACCGTCAGGCCTCGTGGGCTCGTGTCGGCATCGCCGGTGGGGGTGCCGCCGCAGGTCACCGCTGCTCCTCGTCTTGCTGTTCGGGGCCGGTGGCGGTGTGGGAGGCGGTGGCGAGGTGGCTCGCGGCGGTGCGCAGGGCAACGGCGGCGTCGGTGAGTGATGCCCGGATCGCGGTGGCGTCAGCGTCGTCGAGGCCGTCGCTCTCGCTGCCGCGTGGGCTGTCGGCGAGGTGCTGGAGCCCGCCCATGAGGGTGTGGGTGAGGTAGGTCAGGGAGGTGGTGAGATCGGCGAGGTCGTGCGGGGTGGGGATGGCGGCGGATCGGGCCGGGCCGAGGCAGTCGGTCAGGTAGCTGGCGGCGGTGCCGAGGATCCGCGCGGCGGTGTGGGTCAGCTCCGGGCTGAAACCGGCTTCGTCGCCGAAGGCCGAGCCGACCAGCTCACCCAGGTGCTCGGGAGACGCCTCCTGCGGCTCCTGCGCCACGGCCGGGCTCGCGCTGTTCTCGCCGGATGGTTGCTCGTCGGTTCGCGGTGTGGACGTTGCTCCGGTCAGGGTGGCGAGTGTGCGGATGCGGGACCAGGCCACGCCGGTCGCCTGCGCCGACTGGGCGGACCAGTCGGCGGCGTCGCGCAGCCATACCTGGACGTCTTCGGCGGCGTCGATGACCTCCTCCCGCACGTCGCTGTCGTCGTCGAGGCCGGTGAACTGGGTCTGTCGGGCCTGGTCGAGCAGGTAGGACCCGGTCTGTGCGTGCACGCGGACGAGGAGCCGGTTGGTGCGGTGCAGGTATCCGAGCAGGGAGGCGACGTCGGCGGCGGTGTGCAGGGACAGCAGCGCGCTGAAGGGCCCGGTGGCTGTGTGCAGCCACCGGTGGAGGTGTTCGGCGGCGGTGATGGCGCTGCCGAGTCGGGCGGGGGTGGAGGGGCCGTCGAGGGCGAACAGGTCGGTCATCGCGTCGATCCAGGCGCTGGTTGCGCTGTCGACCGGCAGCTGGTCCTCGACGAAGACCGCCGGGGCGAGGTTGCCGTCGGCGTCTGGGCAGATGGGTCGGTTGTCCGCGAGGTGCCACCATCGGGCACCGCCGTGGTAGGCGCTGGTCCAGTTCTCGGCGGGCTGGTCTACCACCAGCTCGCGGCAGACAGGGCAGATCGGGAGTTGAATCATGGTGCTCGTCCTTTCAGACAGGGTGATATCGGCGACCAGGATCTGGTCGCCGTCGGCTTCGGTGGGGTGACCGGCGGCGGGTGACCGGCGCTCGCGGGTGTCGCTGCCGGTGGTGGTCGTGGAAGAGGGGAAGGGCAGCCGCATCGCCGGCCGGTAGCGCAACGGGTGCCCCTGCCAGGGGCGGCCGGCGGATCACAGGCCCGGCGCCGTGTCTCGGGTACGAGGACTGGGTCTGGGCCGGGGCGGCGAACCTGGGTCGGCTGATCTCGGCCGAGGTGCTCGGCGAACACCGCCCGTGGGGATCGCCTGCTGGTCGGGGACCTGCGGCGGTCGCGGTCGCCCGTGGGGCATGAGGTGGGTGGCGGGGCCGACCGGGCAGCAGCGCGCATCCTTCGGGTACAAGGATGGCGGCTGCTGGCCCGGCCGGTTCCGGGGGGTGTTAGTGCGGGGCGCGGAAGCGTCCGCGGCCGACACCGGGAATGACGGTGCCGTCGATGTAGTCGACGACGAAGGTGCTCCAGCCGGCGTCGACGCCGGACTGGATGAGGTGCAACAGGTCGCTCTCCGGCCCGCGCAGTGGCATGTCGCCGAGACGACCCGGGTGCAGCCGGCGGTAGCGCCTGCCGGTGAGCTCGCCGGCCAGCACCGGTGTCTCCTGCCAGCCGGTGAGGCTGGAGGTGACGGGCCGCAGGCGGTGATGCTCACCCACGGAGGTGCCGTTGCCGGACAGGTAGATCTGGTGGAACCCGTCGTGCATCACCCGCAGCGCCGGGTGGGTTGCCTCGCGGTCGCCTGTGTTCCGGCGGCGGGCGCGGATGCAGGCGTCGGCGAGTTGCTCGACCTCGTCGAGCAGGAACATGACGCGACCCATGGCAGTGTCCTTCCTGTCGAGGCTGGGTCAGAGCGCGACGGCGAGTAGCCGCTGATCGGGGTCGATGGTGGTGAGCAGGCGGAGGGCCTGTTCGAGGTAGGTGACCCGGTCGGCCATGGCGTCGCTGGTTGGGGCCAGCTTCGCGCCGTCGGCGGTGATCAGCGCGTCGGCCGCGACTGCGGTCAGCGCGCTGTGGTGCTGGTAGGCCATGGAGCCGGCCTGGTACATCTCCAGCTCGCCGAGGGCGATCTGCCCGGTGCCGTAGGTGGCGGCGTTGTGCATCCGGATCGCGTTGACCCGGGGCTGGTTGGTGAAGTCCGCCGCTGCCGTGTCGTAGGGGTACTTGGTGGGGTCCGCCAGGTGGCGGGCCTCGTAGACGTGCCATGGGGTGGCCGGCCGGGTGCCGTGCACGACCTGGCTGAACAGCTGGTGGCGGATGCCCGCTCCCATGCCGGCAGCCTGGCGCATGCCGTGCAGGTCGAGCAGTCGTACCGGTCCGCCCGCGCAGTAGGTGGGGCGGCCCTTGCGCAGGCCGAACATCTGGCTGCGCTGCCACGGGTACATGGCGGTGGCCCAGAACCGGGGCGACAGGGTGCCCTGCACACCGAAGTTGCGGTCGAGCTGGTGCGTGGTCAGGGCTTCCCGGGGCAGGTCGTCCGGAACGCAGACGATCATGGTGCTGACCGTCGCTGTGGGCGTGGCGGCCGGCGGGGTGGCCTTGTGGGTCGGGTTCTTGGCCATGGCAGATCCTCCTGGGGTGTGGGCGCGTGAGGGCGCGCGGAGATGACCGGCCCACCGGGTACGTGGGTCGGTCGAAGGGGAGAGGTGCGGTGCGGGGTGGTGCGGTGCGACCTGGGGTCGCCGCCCGGCGCGGTGCCGACCGGCCCTGGGCGGGGCGGGTGGGCGTGGCGCACCGGTGGGTGCGGCGGTGGTTCCGAGGTGGGACCGGACCGGGTGGGGATATATGTGGGTGCTGTTGGTGCCGTGAAAGGTAGCGGCCTGTTCTGTCAGGCCGCTGCGGCGAGATGGTCGCCGAAGAGTGGGGTTGACCTGCGGTGTGAGACATTCCGGCCCAGGCTGAGCCGTCGTCGGCGCGGACGCTGTGAGACTCCACGACTCTCACAAACGATCTTGGCCGGTGACAGACGCGGCCGTTAGCCGACCTGCGCGGAGGCCCTTGGTTCGAGAGATCGGTGCCGCGGTGTGAGTTCTAAAGGTCGTCGAAGCGTTGCGGGTTGGTGACGGTGTCGGGTCCGTGGTCGCAGGGCAGTTCGTGCAGGTACCTGCGGTGGGTGGGGTCCGAGACGAGGGTCCACACCCGGCCGGCCGGGTCGGGTCCGTGCACGGCGGTCGCGATCGGGCTGGCGGTACGCAGTCCGGCGAGCACGCCCAGGAGGCTGGTCTCGCGGCGGCGGCTGGGTACCCAGAACAGGACGGGGTAGCGGGGTCCGAAGGTGGTGAGGCGTTCGTATCCGCGTAGCTTGGCCACGACGCGGGCGAGGTTCTCGGTGTCGTTGTCGTGTTCCAGGAAGAACCCGGTCGCGGTGTCGTCGACGGTCCAGACGCCGTGGCCGTCGGGGCGGATGCCGGCCTGGGCGTAGACGGTGGTGGCGTGCTGCTCGGACCACCACCGCGACAGCCGGACGGTGTCCATACAGCGGGCGGTGGCCAGGAGGTCGGTGAAGAACTGGTTGACCCCGAGCAGGTGGTTGACCTGGCCACTGGCGGCGATGCGCTTGGCGCGTTCCAGGGAACTGCGGGGTGCCTTGCCGCCGTGGCTGTTCGGGTCGTGGTAGCTCGTCGGGTGTAGTTGCAGGCCGACGGGCCCGAGGGTGTAGAGCAGGGATCCGTAGCGGCCGTGGGCGCCGCTGCGGCCGAAGCGGTGCAGCACGTCGAGGCGGTGCAGGATCGTGAGCCGCCGCTGGGCGGTGCGGCGGTTGTCGAAGAACGCGTGGGTGATCTGGTCGGTGGACAGCAGGTAGTGCTCGGCGAGCAACCCGAGCAGGGCGCGGTCGCGGGGAACGATACGACCGAAGACCGCCAGTGGGTCGGGTTTGCTGGAGAGGGATGGAACACGGGAATACACGGTGTTTGCTCCTGGGGAAGAGTGTTCCCTCCCGATCGGGAGGGGTGTCTGGCACGGGAAGAGACGGCACCGGGGGTCTGTCAGGGTGTGTGTGCGGCACTGACAGCCCAGGTCGGGGATGTGCGGCGGGTGTCGGGCGGTCACGGGTGGCGATCCCGGTGGCGAGCCGGTGAGCGACCCGGGCGACGCCACCGGCTTACAGAGGACGGTCAGGTGCGGTCGCTCTTCGGGCGGTTGCGCCGGTCGTCGGGTTTGCGGCTGAGCCGCTCCACGAGGTCGTCGACAGCGCTGGTGTCCTGGGCCGGTACCGCCGCGGCGGCGGCCTGACGGATGGCGGTCGCCTCGCCGACGACCGGCTTCGGCGGCCGGGTCTTCATCGTGAACGCCGGTGTCTGTCGGCCGTCGACGACGAGCCGCGCGGCGGCGGTGTAGGCGTCGAGGTGAGCGAGGTCGTGCTCGCCCAGTTCGGGCATCGTGTGTCGGGACAGCACCTTCGCGTCCTCCGGCGCCACCGTGAAGTAGACCTTGTTGCGGGCGTTCGCGGACGCGGCGGCGAGTAGGTCGCGCGGGAACTGCGCGAGGTCCTGGTGGGCGAGGACGAGCGACAGCCGGTACTTGCGGGCTTCGGCGAGCATCGTGTCGAGGCTGTTGGCCAGGGTGAGGAAGTTCTGCGCCTCGTCGATGATCAGGGTCGCGTCGCGTCGCCGGTCGGATGCTGTGGCGGCGCGGGCGGTGGCGGCCTGCCACACCTGGGCGAGGATCAGGGAGCCGAGGAGCCGGCTGGTGTCCTCGCCGAGCACACCCTTGGGGATCCGGACGAGCAGCACCCCACCGTCGAGGACCTTGCCCATGTCGAAGCTGGAGCGCGGGTAGCGCATGGTGCGCTTGACGAAGTCGCGCAGCAGGAACGACCGCAGCCTGGCCAGGACGGGCCCGATGACCTGGGAGCGGAGGCTGTCGTTGAGGCTGTCGTACCACTGCCAGAAGCCGCTCAACCCGGCCGGATCGTCCAGGTCCACCGTCATCGCGGCACGGAACTGAGGGCTGTTCAGCAGTGGCGGGATGTGCTGCAAGGTCACGTTGTTGTGCCGCAGCAGGGTCAGGCACGCCACCCGCATGACGTCGTCCATCCGCGGCCCCCACGCCTTCTGGAAGATGCTGCCGAAGATGCTGACCAGGTTGTCGACGACCAGGTCAGGATCATCGCCCTCAAGGGGGTTCAGCGTCGGCGGGTTCTCCTGGTCGGGGTCGAAGAGCACGACGCGGTTGGCGACGCTGGCGGGAAGCCGGTCGAGGATGTCCAGGACCAGGTCACCGTGCGGGTCGATGACCACGGTGCCCCGACCGGCCTTGATGTCGTCGAGGGCCATGTTGACTAGCAGGGTGGTCTTCCCGGAGCCCGTCGCACCGATCACATGCATGTGATACCTCGCATCGGGCACCGACAGCCCCACACTGTGGCCACCGATCTCGGCGTCGCCGAGCATCTTCACGCCACGCCCGCCTGCGGGGACGGCGACCGGTGCCGGCATGGACGCCGCCCGCGCCCGGTCGAGGCCGGGCACGGCGAGGTCCTGCGGCAGAGCTGCCAGGGCGGCGAGTTCCGGGGCGGAGGTGAGGAATCCGGGGCCGAGCCGGCGGGCGGCGAGAACGGCCACCGGGGCGGGCATCCGGGCCCGGTGGGTAAGCCGGTTGCGGCCGGTGTGGATGGCGAACGCCGAGGCGAGGGTGTCGGCGATACCCCGCAGCCGCCCCCCCGAGTCCGCGCCGGGACGCCGGTTGGTGGTGGCGACGGCGTACCGGATGCCGGTCTGCCACAACGGGTGCGCCGTCTTGTCCAAGATCGCCCGCACGTCCCGCTCGACCGTCGGATCCCGGCGGACGGCGGACAGGGTGGCCCGGCCACCACCGCCGCTGCCGGGTAGGAACGCGTCGAGCAGCCACAGCAGCGGCGCGGCCGGGTTGATCGCCGGGACAGCGGTCGTGCCGGACCGTAGCCGTCCAGCGGAGCGGCGGGCTCGTGCCGCCCGCCGGGGGGTGGCCGGGCGGGCGAGGATCTGCACGCACGCGTACTCGCCGGCTTTGAGCTGCGCTCCGGCTGACATCAGCGCGCGCAGCGGGTCGGCGTCGTGGTCGGTGGCAAGCGGTAGCCACTCCGCGAACACCGGCAGCAGATGCCCGCCAGTGGCCGGGTGCGCGTGCAGGGGGATCGGCGGGGGCGGGTTGGTGTCGGTGGTGGTGGCCGAGCTGGGCCACGCCGCCCGTACCGCCGCCTCGACCGCCCCTGCCGGGACGGTGCCGGGCACCCAGATCGAGATGAGCAACTGCCGACCGGACCACGTGTACTGCCACACCACGCGCGGGGCGCCGCAGAGCAGACGCCGCCGCCGTGACGGGGTGAGTACACCGGCGAGGTTCGCCCACAACGCGCCCGCGCTGTGCGGGTCGACCTCGGGCGGAGGCGCGATCGTCACTAGACGCGCGCCCCGGGCGTGGTGGCGGTGCCGCCAGATCTCGACCATGTTCCAGGCTGCGACCCAGACGACCAGCAGCCCGGCGGCGACAGCCGCCAACCAGGGCCGCTGTGTGGCCCACACGGCGGCGTCGACCAGGGCGGCCCCCGTTCCTGTAGGAGGCGGAACGGAATCGGTGCCCGGCCCGAACGTGGGGCTGGGCACCGGTGGCGGCGACGCGAGCACGGATCGCAGGGCGTCGAGGGGTGGTGTCACAGGTCGTCCTCCTCGTCGCCCTCGGCCAGCTCGGCCGGGTTCGTGGTGCACAGCGCATGCTCCGCATCGGAGGAGATCGACTCGAAGCTTGTCCTGTTCACCCCGGAGATCAACAGGCCGTGGCCGCGGCGGGCCGAGAGCAGCAGGCGTCGTTCGCCGCCGGTGAGCCCGAACGCTTCCCCGACGGCGTCGATGGCCTGTGGGGCCTGCCGTAGCAGCACCTGGGTGGCGGCGTTGGACACCACGGCCTGGCCGAGTTCGGTGCCGAGTACGTCGGCGGCGTCTTGGGTGACGACAGTCAGCCCGGCGTTGCGTTTGCGGGCCGCCTTGGACATGCGGAACAGGAAGCGGGCGCCTTCGCCGTCGCGCATCAGCAGCCATGCCTCGTCGACGACGACGAGCCGGCGCTGCGACGGGCGTCGCGGTGCGTCGACGGTGCGCCAGATCGAGTCCAGGGCGAGGAGGGTGCCGACGGTGCGCAGCTCATCGGGTAGATGCCGAAGCGACCACACGACCAAGTGCCCGACCGGCACCTGGGTGGTGGGGCCGTTGAACAGGTCGGCGAAGCTTCCTTGCACCCATGGCGCGAGCCGGGCTGCCAGCGTCGCGGCGGCCGGGTCGTCGTCGGTACGCAGCGTCTGCGCGAGGTCCCGTAGCAGCGGCGCCGGTCGGTGGTGGGTGGCGGGTTCTGTGGTGATGCCCGCTTGCCGGTAGACGGCGAGGATGGCCCGGTCTAGGGCGGCCCGTTCCGCCGGTGGCGGCTGGTGGCCGAGTAGGACGCTGATGAGGGTGTGGAGGAACAGGCCGCGGCGGGTCAGGGTGTCGGGGCGGCGGTCGCCGTCGGGCAGGTCGAGGGGGTTGATCTTCACGCCGGGTAGGCCCAACCGGACGACGCTGCCGCCGACGGCGTCGGCCAGCCGCAGGTACTCGTCCTCGGGGTCCACCACCGCGATCTGCACACCGTGGTAGAGGTTGCGCAGGATCTCCAGTTTCACGAAGTACGACTTCCCAGCACCACTTCTAGCCAGGACGATCGAGTTGTGGTTCTCCTGCGCCCACCGGTCCCACCAGACGATCCCGGCGCTGGCCGGGTTGACCCCGTACAGGACCCCGCCGGTGGTGGGCGGGTCGCCGGGCAGCGGTGCGGGCAGGTCCGGGCTGGCCAGCGGGAACGCGGCGGCCAAAGCGGCGGTGTCCATCGTGCGGAGCATCCGCAGCCCGTCGGTGGCCAGTGGCAGGGTGGTGGTCCAGCCGGCCAGTTGCCGCCAGGTCGCCAGCTGCACGTCCAGGAGGGTCGACGCGGCGGCGGCCCGTACCTGCGCGCACGCCTGTGCCAGTTCGGCCTCGGAGCGGGCGTGCACCGTCAGGTACAGGCCCACCCGGAACAGTTTCGCCGCGCCGCGGGCGAGTCGTTCGGCCAGGTCACCGGCGTCCTCGGCGGCGGCGTCGACGTAGGGGTCGGCCAGCCTGCCCCGGTCGGAGTCCGCCCGACGAGATGACTCCAGGCGGGCCCGTTGGGTGCGTAGGCGGGCAGCGGCGATCGGTGCTGGCAGCGGTTCGATGTGCAGGGTGAGGTCGAGGCGGCCCGGCCAGGACAGCAGCGGTTCCAGCCACGCGCCGCCGACCTCGGCGGGGTAGCCGGTCACCACGAGGGTTGCGGCGTATCCGTCGCCGACGCGCAGCCACCGTGGGGTGACCTCGACCGTGGCCGGCGCGACCGCCGACGCCAGCGACGCCGGTTGCGGCTGCGTACCGCCTCCCGTGGTTCCTCTCTTCCTGATCATGGTGTCTTCCTCTTCGTGCGCGCAGGGGCGGGGGTGGTGGCGGTGATGACGGCGTCGGGTGCGGCCAGTCCGCCCGGGCGCGGTGGCCGGTAGGGGTCGGCGGCGGATGCCAGTGCGGCGGTGACCGCCGGGCCGTCCAGCACCCGTGGGCTGACGCCGAGGCCGGACAGCGTCCGTGCCGTGTCGTCGGCGCGACGCAGGCCAGCGTGGGGGCTGTGCTCGCCGGCCGCCGTGTGGTGGACGATCAGGACCTGTCGGCGCAGCGGGTCTCGTCGGGTGGCGAGGTCGGTGAGGAACGTGGCGTGGTCGGCGCACGCTGCCCGCAGCTGGGGGTGCGGTTGGGCGTCTGCGGCGGTGGCGAGTGCCCGGCCGTGGGAGGCCAGGTCGACCGGTTGGGCGGACACGACGATCTGCGTGGGCGTCGACAGGCTGTTGAGCCACCTGCCCCAGCCGTCGATCAGGGCCGCCTGCTCGGTGGGGGTGCGTAGGGCGAGGTTCACCGTGGTGGTGCCGACGATCGCCGCCCTGCCTGCGCCGAGGCTGATCTGCCCGTCGTCGTCGATGGCGTCGGCGGGCAGCCGCAGCGGCGCCGGCAGCGGCACTCGTCCGTTCTTGGGTGTGTCGACCCAGTCCGGCGGCCCGGTGTCCGCGGTGACGTTGGTGTTGGACAGCGAGTGGGGGGTGCGGGTGTGGCGGATGGCGTGCAGTAGCCACACGTCCATGGGCAGGCCGTCGCGGCGGCCGAGCGCCAGGCCGGTGACCAGCCCGCCGAGCACCACACCCGCGCCGATGAGGACCGGTGCCGGCACGACGTCGTGCAGGGTGCGCCACGCGGTGTAGAAGAGCAGGGTGCCGGCGGCGACGATCGCCAGTTGGTGGAACGTCAGGCCGTAGGCGACCTTGTCGAGGGCGTCGACGTCGGCGGGCATCCGCGCCCGGGTCAGGTCACTGTCGGGTTCGGGTCGGGTCATCGGATGGTCCTTCGTAGCGTGTTGAGGCCGGGGACGGCGCGGGTGAGTTGCTGGACCACGACGACGCGGACGACCGCGCCGAGCATGTTCGCGGTGCCGCGTCCGCTCTGGCCCGCCCAGCGGGCCATCAGGGTGGGGATCTTGACGGTGGTCCAGAGCAGGACCACGACGACCAGGAGGTTCAGGGTGCCGCCGGGGTCGGCGGGCAGGCCGAACACCGGCAGCATGGCCGCCGGGTCGAGGAGGGTCTGTTCGCCCGCGGTGAGGAAGAACGCTTGGGCGACGGGGATCGCGAGGCATCCGGTGTAGGAGCGCCACCACAGGCGGGCGAACGGGTCGGTCTGTGGCAGGGCGTGGCAGGCCAGCGCCAGCGGCGCGACGGCCGTCATCACCAGTAACGCCACGAACCGGCCGATCACCTGGAACGCGGTCGTCACGACCAGTACGGCGATGATGAGAACCAGGATCAGGAACAATAGCGGGACCATGTGGTTCTGTGTCGCCGTGAGGTGCGTCCGGATCGCGGTGAACGCCCCCGTGTCGTCGGAGCCGCCCTCGCTGACCGCCCCGGTCAGGGCGTTGGCCACATCGATGAGCTGGGCGCAGGCGAGTTGGGAGAAGTGGGCGGCGGTGAACCCGACGACCAGCCGGGGGAGGAGGTCCTTGATCGTGTATCGGGACTGTTCGCCGCCGCCGGCGACCATGACGAGCACGCCGGCGGCGACGAACGCGAGGACGAAGACGGTGTCGACGATCCAGACCGACCGGCCGGTGAGGGCCTGCACCTGCGGTAGCGCGGTGACCTTCGGGGTGTGGAGCAGGATGCCGGTGATCAGGTCGAAGATCGCGGTGAGGCAGGCCAGGATCGCGGTGGTGAACCAGTCGAGGGCCTGGTCGAGGAACCATCCCATGACGTCTCAGCCGCCGACGATGCCCTGGATGATCTGCAGCAGGATCGGCGCGAGGACCGCCAAGCCGTAGCCGACCAGCGCGTTGCGCAGGGCGAGCTTGGCCTTCTCCACCTGCGACGGGTCACCACCGGCGGTGGCCCAGTACACGCCGGCCAGGACGAGGAAGAGAGTGGCCAGCGCGGCAAGGATCCCCATGACCCAGGCCTGAAGGTTGGCGATCACCACCGGCAGCGAGTTCGCCGCCAGGTAGACGGCGCTACCGGGATCGGCGTACGCGGCGGCCGGGATGGTGAGGGCCAGTCCTGTGCCGGCCAGCGGCACGGCCACGCGCAGCGCGAAACGACCGGCCCGTCGGGTTGTACGGATGTGAGTGGGGGTGCGGGACATTGCGGTTCACCTCCCGCCGCGCCCCGGGGCGCCGAACGGCGTGACCGGGGCGCGGCGATTGCTCGAAGCGGTCCAAAGGGGCCGCCGCCGGGCGTAGGTGAAGGAACCGACGACACCGCGAGCCTCGGGAGGAGCTCGTCCTCCCTTAGGGGTGGGTTGCGGTCATCAATGTGGTGTCAGCGCATCAACGTGGCGCGGCACCCGAGGCACGCGGATCGCGGTTCCTCGTATCGCCCGGCGGCGGGCGGGACCAACGAGCAGCGGTGCCGCTCGGGGAAGTCCCGCACCCCCAAACCGGGTCTTGTGACCTGTGGCGAACACTTGCCGCGCTCCCACGCCGCTCACAACCCTCGGGGCGAAGACTCACAGCGCAGGTCAGGGCTGCTGAACTGCTCTTCCTCAGTGTTCCTGCTCCGGCTGCACGCTTTTCTCCGTCGGAGCGTTCCGGCTGCCCGACAGTGGGTGCTGCCCAGCGGTTTCTGTCAGGGCGGAGGCAGAAACGGCTGTGGCCCGACGTGGTGCACGTCGGGCCACAGCTGTTGCGCTCGGTGGTGCGGGAGGCTGTCAGGCAGCTGCCGCAGCCGCCACCTGGCTGGTTTCGCGGCGGGCAGCCGCAGCGCGGCCTGCCCGTCGCTGACCGCGCTGTTCGGCTTGCCGCCGCAGTTCCGCGACGGTTTCCGGCGACGCGACCCCGGTCAGCAGGCCGTCGGCGAGGGCCTCGGCGATGCGGCTGTCGATGCGCGAGAGCCGCATGCGCAGGGCGTCCACGCTGACGCCGTTGGTGGCGGCGATGGGCTCGATCGCGCGACGCCCGAGCCGGACGTCGATGTAGGCCTGCTCGTCTTCCGGATCGAGGATCCCGAGGCTCACCGCCCGCCGGACCAGGAGGTCCGGATGCCCGTACGGCACCCGCGGGGTCCGTGGGCCGGCGGCGACGTGCTCGATGTCCTCCACCGGCAGGTACTCCTGCTGCTGCAGGCGCAGATCCCGCCCGGCCCGCCACGCCGCCCGGCACAGACCCGCGTACGGCGCCGGTTTCGTCAGGTCCACCCGATCGCGCAGCGCGGTCAGGAAGCCGGTCAGGATCTCGGCATCCACATCTGCCGGGTCGCCGTAGTACCCCTGGCAGAGTCGGGCCGCGTACTGCTGCAGGGCCGGCATCGCCATGCCGGCCGCGGCGACGACCCAGTGCGGCCCGTCGAGGCGGGCACGGCGGATCAGCTCCCGCCACACCTCGTCACGCGCCGTGTAGGCACGGGGGTGGCGCAGCAGCCAGTCCCGCAACGCGGGCAGCGGCATCACCCGCTGCGGCAGACCGGTGTCGGCGCCGAATGCCGCGCAGTCGAGCACCAGCGGCGCGGGTTCGCACGTCAGCGCGGCGAAGGCGGTCGCCGCGGCGTCAAGGGCGGAAGTGGGCCAGTCCGTAGCGTCGGACACGCTCATGTCAAAACTCCTGTGACAGCGAAGGGATTCGATGACCGCCGCCGACGTTGTCGCGGCGAGCGGCGGCACCGATTCCGCCACACGAGCATCACAAGCCTCTGACAGAGCTGCTCAGACCCCCGATCACCGCCCAGCGCCCGGCTTCTGTCACAGGCACACCCCTACCGGCATTCATCGGCTGTGATCGCTGATAGGAGTTCTGGTAAAGGTGGGCTGACCTGCCCTGTGACAGGTTGACAGAGCCCGTCAGGCACGCGTGCGACGGCGCTGTCACCGGGTCACGTCGCAGCCCCGTGACACGACGTCGACGACACTCACAGCCTCGGGAACGGGAGCCTATGACAGTCCGGTCCGCTCACGCACTGGTGTCACCGGTCGCCGTCGGTCGGCCCGCGCCAGCTCGTCTTCGGCACCTCCGACAGCGGCAGAAGCTCTGCCACCGTTGACACGGTCAACCTGTGACAGGGGCACCGAGCCGGTGAAGCCGGGCCCACCCGGTGACACTCACACCACTCTCACAGTGCTGGTCAACGCGGTGATCCACGCCGACGCCGCAGCGTCCCCACGGACCGAGACCGGCATCCCTGCCTGTTCTGTCAGTAACGGACGGTAACTGACAGAAGAGGGTGGAGTTCAGGCTCGCCTGCGGCAGCCCGGTGGCTGCCGCTGGTCGTCGCCACGCGAAGCCGGCTAGGAGAGCCGTCGGAACCGGGACGAGCTGCCCGGCGGTGAGCGCCTGTGAGCGGCGGTGAGTGCGGCAAGTGTTCGCCAGGGATCACAAACCCCGGTTTGGGGGTGTCAGCGCTTCACGGCGCGGCGCGGAGCCGACAGCACATGAGCGAGCACACGCCGCACCAGCACACCCCGGCCGACCACACCGAGCCGGCCGACTCCACACTCATCGACCTGATCGCCGGCGACCCGCCGGTGCCGATCACGGTCTGGCGCACGGCCCGCACCGACGCCGAGCACCACACCAGCCTGCCCGCCCGTCTGGCCTACCGCCTCGTCGCCGCCTACAGCCGGCCCGGCGAGGCGGTCGTCGACCTCACCCGCGACCACGCCCTGACCGCGACCTGCGCAAAGGGCGAGCGCCTGCACCACCGTGCCTGGTTCACCGACACCAGCTCCGGCCTGCTCATCGGCCCGGCCACCACCAGCCGGCCGGCGGCCACCGACACCAACCCGCTTCACCCGACCGCGCACGAGGACGGCGAGGGCGACGACGTACCCGAGCTGATCGAGTGGTTCGGCGACGACCTCACCGACCCCGACCTGCCCGGCATCGGCCCCGACACCGCGGTTGTCCGGTCGGGCGACGACGGACCGCTGGACTCGGTCACCAGCCTGGTGGTCGCGTCCTGGCCGCTGCACGAGACGGACACGGCCGCCCGGGTCCGGCTCGCCTGGCTTCTCGCCGCCTGCGCGCGGCTGCTGCGCCCCGGCGGCTGCCTCGTGCTCGTCGTCGGCGTGCCCACCGGTACGCAGCCCACGCCCGAGGACTTCGGCCCTCTCGTGGCCGCCGCCTCCCGCGTGGGGCTCGGCTACCTGCAGCACATCGTCGCCGTGGAGGCCGGCACCGACGGCGACGAGTTCGTCTACCACGTCGTCGCCGATGAGGAGCTGCTCACCCTCGCCCACGCCAACCCCGAACAGTGGGCCGTCGCGCACCTGCGGGTGCACGCCGACCTACTGGTCTTCACCCCACGGCAGCCCAGCCCGGTTGCCGGGCAGCGACGGCGCCGCGACCGCGACGGTGGTGACCGCCGTGCCTGAACCCACCACCACCGGACACCCCGACCCCAACGAGCCGAACACCTTCAGCCCCGCCGCCGGCGAGGACTACCCGGGGCGGCACCGCGAGTACGACGGCCGCCACCGCGCCGACTCCGACGGCCTGTCTGTCTGGGCCACCGCCCAGTCCACCGGACCCGTCCAACGACGCGGCCGGCACGTGCCGGAGTCGGTCAAGCATCCCGCCCGGATGCTCCCGGCGATCGCCGCCCACGCCATCGCCGCCTACACCCGGCCCGGGGACCTGGTCCTGGACCCGATGTGCGGCATCGGCACCACCCTGGTCGAGGCGGTCCACGCCGGCCGCGACGCCTTCGGCATCGAGTACGAGCCGCAGTGGTCGAACATCGCCGACGCCAATATCCGCCACGCCCATGACCAGGGTGCCACCGGACGCGCGTCGGTCATCCGCGGCGACGCGACCCGACTGATGTCTCTGGTCCCGCAAGTCCTCACCGGGCAGGTGGCCCTCGTGGTCACCTCACCGCCGTACGGGCCCACGGTGCATGGCCTCGTGCGCCCCGGCGCTGACGGGGTCGTCAAGTACGACGACCGATACAACGACGGCGAGGACAGGGGCAACCTCGCCTACCGCGACCTGACCGGCCTTACCGACGGCTTCGCCCAGATCCTGGCCGGCTGCGCCACCCTGCTACACCCCGGCGGCGTCGTCGTGGTCACCGCCCGTCCCTGGCGCAAACACACCGAGCTGGTCGACCTGCCCAGCGCGGTCATCGCCGCCGGCCGGCGCGCCGGCCTCGTCCCGACCGAACGGTGCGTCGCACTCCTCGCCGCCGTCCGCGACGACCACCTCGTCGCCCGGCCGTCGTTCTTCCAACTCCAACAGGTCCGCAAGGCCAGGGCCGCCGGGATGCCGATGCACCTCATCGCGCACGAAGACGTCCTGATCTTCACCAAACGCCCATCACCGCGAGGCGGAACCGGGGTGGTCGCGTGAGCGCACCCACCCACCGCTACCTGTCGCTGGGCGCGGGCGTGCAGAGCACCACGCTCCTGCTGCTCGCCGCCCGGGGCACGATCCCGGGGTTCGACGCGGCGATCTTCGCCGACACGTCCTGGGAACCGGCTGCGGTCTATCGCCATCTGGACCGGTTGACGGGCATCGCTCAGGCAGCCGGCATCGAGGTCGTGCGCGTCAGCACCGGAGACATCCGGGCTGACGCGCTCGACCCGGAGCACCGCTTCGCGTCCATGCCCCTGTTCACGCTCGGGCCGAACGGTCAGCGGGGCATGGCTCGACGGCAGTGCACCTCCGAGTACAAGATCAAACCGATCAAGGTGGAGGTGCGGCGCCGGCTCGGCTACCCGCACCCGACGCGGGTGCCGGCCGGGGTGCGGGCGCGGATGGCGATCGGGATCAGCCTGGACGAGATCGGCCGCGCCCGCGACTCGGACGTCGGCTACATGCACAGCGTCCACCCGTTGCTCGACCTGGGCTGGCGGCGGACCGACTGTCTCCGATACCTGGCCGACCATGGCCTCGGGGACACCCCGAAGTCGTCGTGCGTGGGTTGCCCGTTCCACGACGACGGCTTCTGGGCCGACCTGCGGGCGAACAGCCCTGCGGAGTGGGCCGACGCGGTCGCCTTCGACCGGGCGATCCGCCACGGCTCCGCGAAGGCCAACGCCGACGGGCATCCGCTGCGCGGGCAGTTCTTCCTGCACCGAGCTCGGGTGCCGCTCGACGAGGTGGTGCTGCGCCCACGCCCACGGCCGGCGGATTCTCCTGGCTGTGGGCCGTGGACCTGCCCGCACGACGCGACGGCACCTGCCGCCGCGGGGCGTGGGGAGGTGGCGTGAACGGTGAAGCCACCGCCGCACCACGAGTCGGTTCCCTGTGCAGCGGGTACGGCGGGCTCGACCTGGCCGTCGAGCTGGTGCTCGGCGGCCGGCTCGCCTGGTACGCCGAGACCGACCGACACGCCGCCACCGTCCTGGCCCATCACTGGCCCGGCATCCCGAACCTCGGCGATATCAGCGTCGTCGACTGGGCCCAGGTCGAACCTGTCGACATCCTCACCGCCGGGTTCCCCTGCCAGGACATCAGCAATGCCGGCAAACGCGTTGGTATCACCGGGGAGCACTCCAGCGTCTGGAACTACGTCGCCGCAGCCGTTCGCGTCCTTCGACCGCAGTTGCTGTTCGTGGAGAACGTCGCCGCCCTCCTGCGGAGAGGGCTCGACGTCGTCCACGCTGACCTGGCCGAGATCGGGTACGACACGAGTTGGCTATGCCTACGCGCATCCGACATCGGCGCCGCCCACCAACGGGACCGGCTGTTCCTGCTGGCCACCCCCACCCACCGACTGGGAGGAGGGGGTGCGGACGTTGCCGACACCCTGCGCCCGTGATGGCAAGGGCCCCGGCCACCAGTACGGGCTGCCCGACCTGGTCGAGCCGACCGGCACCCGCCATCACCTGCTGCCGACACCGACCGCGGTGACATACGGGTCGAACAGGTCCCCCTCGGCCGGGGCGACCCGCCGGCCCAGTCTCGCCGGTATCGCCGGGCAGTTGCTGCCTATACCCACTCCGGGAGGCGGCACCGGCTCCATGAGCGGCACCCACCGTGACACCTGGCGGCCGGCCCTGGAATCGGCGGTCCGCGGCTACCGGCCGCAGCGCGGCGGGAAGTCGAAGACTCCGCCGCTGCTGCCCACCCCGCGCGCCAGCGACACCGGCACCCCCGGCCGGCGCGCCGGAGCCGGATGGCGGCCACCGCTGTCACAGGTGCTGCTACCCACCCCGAAGGCAACCGACGGCACCAAGGGCTGCCCGGGGCAACGTGGCTCACACGGGGACCTCACCCTGCCGTCGGCAGCGGTGCGGGTACCGGCCCGGACCTTGCCCACCCCGCGCGCCTCCGACGCGCGGGGACCTGGCCGGCACGGCGACGGCGGCGCGGACCTGCGCACCACCGTCGCCGGGTTGGGTCAGCCCGACGCCGACCGGTGGGGCGTCTATGCCGAAGCGGTAGCGCGGTGGGAGCTGCTGCTCGGCCGGCCGGTGCCGGAGCCGACCCAGCCCGGGCGGCACGGCAAACCGGTCCTGGCGCCGCCGTTCGTGGAATGGCTCATGGGCCTCGACCAACAGTGGGTGACCGACCCGGTGCTCGCGTTGCCGCGTACCGGCGCGCTGCGGGTCCTCGGCAACGGCGTCGTCCCGCAACAGGCAGCCACCGCGTTGCGGATGCTGCTGTGCCCGCACCGGTGGGCGGTGCCAACATGACCGATCCCACCTTGCTGGACGCCTACCGGTACCGGAAGGCCGGCCCGGTCGAGTTGTATCTCGGCGACGCCCGGCAGGTGCTCGCCGCGATGCCCGACGGCAGTGTCGACGCCATCGTGACCAGCCCGCCGTTCTGGTCGCTGCGGGACTACGGCACCGGTGCGTGGCACGGTGGCACCCCCGCCTGCCCGCACCCGCTACCTGCCGGGCCACGCCGCGACGGCACGTCGTGCCGCCGGTGCGGGGCGACGTGGGGCGACCTGCAGTACGGGCTGGAGCCCACGGTGAACGAGTACGTCGACCGCCTGGTGCGCGTGTTCGACGAGGCGCTGCGGGTCCTTCAACCCACCGGGACGCTGTGGCTGAACCTCGGCGACAGCTACACCGGCGGGACCCGTCGCGCCTACGACACCGGCGGCGGGACCACCGGAACATCAGGGCGGTCCGCGCCGTTGCCGGCGAAGAACCTGATCGGCGTGCCCTGGCGGACCGCGTTCGCACTGCAGGCGCGCGGCTGGTGGCTGCGCAACGCGGTCATCTGGTCGAAGACCAACCCGATGCCCGAGTCCGTCACCGACCGGCTGAGCACCGGCTACGAACTGCTGTTCCTGCTCACCAGGTCCCATTCCTACTACTTCGACCTCGATCCGATCCGGATCCCGCTCGTCCGGCCGGAGGCCGCCGACGGGACCCGGATCATCGGCGGGGCACGCAAGGGCCGCACCGGCGGGATCGGCGCGACCGCCCGCCGCTGCGGCGCCACCGCGTACGGCGCCGGTAAGTACAGTGCCGAGGAGGTCCAGGTCGAGCCTCGGGCAGGGCGGGGCAACCTCGTCCCGCTCGGGTACGCCCACACCGCCGCCCATCCGAAGGGACGCAACCCGGGGGATGTGTGGCGGATCGCGACCCGCCCCTACCGGGGGTCGCACGTGGCCCCCTTTCCGATCGACCTGCCGCTACGGGCGATCGCGGCCGGCTGCCCACCGGGCGGCGTCGTCTTGGATCCGTTCTCCGGCGCCGGGACGACCGGGCTCGCCGCGCTGCAGCTCGGCCGCCGCTATGTGGGGGTCGACATCAACGCCGCGTTCCACGACGAGGCGATGGCCCGGATCGTCCCGTACCTGCCCGACGACCTGTCGAACGAGGAGAGCGGGTGAGCCTACGGACGGTGCCGGTCACGTTCGCCGAAGCCTGCGGCTTCGTCGCGGACTGGCACCGCCATCATCGGCCGCCGCGGGGGCACAAGTTCAGCGTCGGCGTGGCCCGCGACGACGTCCTGGTCGGCGTGGCCGTCGTCGGGCGTCCCGTCGCGCGCAGACTCGACGACGGGCTGACCCTCGAGGTCACCAGAGTGGCCACGGACGGAACTCGCAACGCCTGCTCCTGCTCTACGGGGCGGCGTGGAAAGCCGCCCGGGCGTTGGGCTACCGGCGTCTGGTCACCTACACCCAGGACGGGGAGAGCGGGGCCAGCCTGCGGGCGGCCGGGTGGCGCGTGGTCGCCTCCCGGCCGGCGCAGTCGGGCTGATCACGACCGAGCCGCCCCCGCGTCGACCACGGCACCGCCGAGATAGGCCGGCGTCGGTGGGAGCCAACCGGCTGACCACCACCAGCAAAACCCCACCATCCCGAGAGCCCGCCACCACCACGGTGGCGGGCTCTCCCTCTTTGCACGAAGGACCAAATCCCATGGACAGCAAGAAGGCCAGCACTCCCCCAGAGAATCCGCCGGTGTGGACCGTTGAGGGCATCCGGGCGCTCGGAGCGGTCACGGACGTCGCGACCGTCGGCGAGATCTTCGGCATGTCCCGCAGCAGCGCCTACGAGCTGGCGCGCCGCGACCGCCTGCCGGTGCCGGTGTTGCGGGTCGGCTCCCGCTACCGGGTCTCCGTCGCCGCGATCCTGGCAGTCCTCGGCGTCCCTAGCGACCCTCCGCCCGCGACTTGATCACCAGGCCGAAACAAGCGGTGATCACCACGCAACGGACACCCGACAATCCGATGCTCGCCAGAGGGCGGAGTCGGCGAGGAGCGAACACGTCATGGCAGACGGATCCATCACCAAGCGCTGCGGTTGCCGACAGAACGGCCGACGCCTCGGCGCGCAGTGCCCCAAGCTACGCCGCGGCAACGGGTGGAACCCCCACCACGGCACCTGGCGGTACCAACTCGAACTCCCCCTCGACGCCGGCCACGCACGGCGGCAGCTGCGCCGCACCGGGTTCGACACCCGCGAGGCCGCCGCTGCCGAACGTGACCACGCCCGCGCGCTGCTCGGCCTCGCCGGCCGCGACGAGATCCAGCGTCGGCGCATCGCCGACCTGCTGCAGGCGTGCAAACCCCACCAGCCGCTGCCGGACCGCGACCACGTCGCCCGCCGCATCCGCGCCGACGTGCCCGCCGACACTCGGCTCACCCTCGGCGAGTACCTCGCCGAGTGGATCACCAACCGGGTCAGGCTCGCGCCCGCGACCCGCCGCAGCTACCAGGACCACATCACCAAGTACTGGACCCCGCATCTGGGGCAGGTGGCGCTGCAGGAACTCACCGCCGCGCACATCGAGTCGGTCTTCGCCACGATCGAGGCCCGCAACGACGAGATCCGCGCCGCGAAGGCCAGCCCCGTGAAGGAGATCCGCGACGCCGTCAAGGGAATCCGCACGGTCGGCGACGCCAGCCAGCAGCGGATCCTCGCGACCCTCCGCAAGGCGCTCAACGACGCCCGCCGTCTCTATCACCACAAGTTGGTGGACCACAATCCCGCCGAGTCGGTCGAGTTGGCCTCGGGCAGGCCGCCGAGACCTCGGCTGTGGACCGACGCGGCGGTCAACCGGTGGCGCCGCACGCGGCAGCGGCCCAGCCCGGTCATGGTCTGGACACCTGTCCAGGCGGGCCAGTTCCTCGACTTCGCCGAGGCCGAGGACCCCGAGCTGTACGCCCTGTTCGACGTGGCGATCCACCGCGGCCCTCGACGAGGCGAGCTGTGCGGTTTGCACGACTACGACGTCGACTTGGAGGCCGCGGCGATCACCATCACCGGGCAGCGCACCAGCGTCGGTTACCAGGTGATCGAGAAGGGGGTGAAGTCGGCGGCCGGGGACAGGATCGTCGACCTCGGCGACGAGACCGTCACGAGTCTGCGCCGGTACCTGTTCCGCCGGGCGGCGTGGAAGGTCGTCGCCGGCGACGCCTGGGCCGACAGCGACATCTTCTTCGTCCGCAAGCGCGACGGCCAACCGTGGCACCCGGAGACGGTCACCGGCCGATTCGACCGGCTCGTCGAACGCAGTGGCCTGCCGCCGGTACGGTTCCATGACCTCAGGCACATCGCCGCGACCCTGATGCTCGCGGCCGGGGCCAGCATCAAGGAGATCCAGGACACCCTCGGCCACTCGTCCTACAAGATGACCGCCGACATCTACACCTCCGTCCTCGCGGAACTGAAGAAGACGACCGCCGAGGCCACGATCAAGCTCATCCCACGCAGAAACCGACCGAAGGCTGCGTAACGCCCCGTGGGCCGCGCCATCGCTGGCCGGCACCTCGACCAATGCGGGGTCGTCGGCCAGCGGTGGCGTCGAAACTTCCGACGTGGGTCCACCCGGGCTTCAGGCCACGGGGCACGCGGGCACCTGGGGTGCCCGGCGAGACCTGCGCTGGTCGGTAGTGTCACCCCGCCGGATCAGCTGATGGCGCTGGGGCGATCGCGTAGCCGTACGTCTTCTCTGTTCTGCAGGTAGCTCTGGTGGGAGACCTCGACGAGGGTCGCCGTCTGGTGGAATTGCGGCAGGGTGGTGGAGCCGCAGCTGATCATCGTGGAGGTGATCTTGGTGAGGGTGACGGATACGTTGTCGTAGAGGCTGCCGGCGTAGGGGACGTATCCGTCGACGCCCTCTTCGAAGACGAGGGCCTTGCCCTGCCCGTAGCGGGCGGCGTTGCGGGCGCGTTGGCTGCCTTCGCCCCAGTATTCCTTGAACAGTTGCCCGTCGACCTTGACCAGGGGTGAGGGGCTTTCGTCGTAGCGGGCGAAGTAGCGCCCGAGCATGAGGAAGTCGGCGCCGAAGGCCAGGGCGATGGCCATGTGGGAGTCGTGCAGGACACCGCCGTCGGAGCAGAGCGGCACGTACTGGCCGGTCTCGCGGGCGTAGGCGTCGCGTTCGCGGACGACGTCGGCGAGGGCGGACGCCTGGCCGCGGCCGATGCCCTTCTGGTCGCGGGTGATGCAGATCGAGCCGCCGCCGATGCCGACCTTGACGAAGTCGGCGCCGGCCTCGGCGAGGTAGCGGAAGCCGCGTCCGTCGACGACGTTGCCGGCCCCGATGCGGACCGTGTCGCCGTACTGCTCGCGGACGAACTGGAGCACGGTGCTCTGCCAGGTCGAGTAGCCGTCGGAGGAGTCGAGGCACAGGACGTCGGCTCCGGCGGCGACCAGGGCCGGGATCCGTTCGCGGTAGTCGTGGGTGTTGACCCCGGCACCGACCATGAACCGCTTGTCCTGGTCGATGCTCTCCTTGCGGAACTGCTTGTGGAGTTCGTAGTCGCGGCGGAGCACGATCGAGGTGAGGCGGCCGTCCTCGTCGACGATCGGCAGGACGTCTTGGCGGGCGTCCCAGATCAGGGTGTTCGCGTCGGACAGCGAGATGCCGGTGGGTGCGGTGGCGAGGCCCGCAGCGGGGCGCATCCGGGTTTCGACGCTGTCGCCGAGGTCGTGGCGGTGCACGTTGAAGTCGCTGGTGGAGATCAGACCGAGGAACATGCCGCCGGGGCTTCCGTCGTCGGTCACGACCGCGACATCGCGTTCGGCGGCGGCCAGCAGGTCGCCGACCTCACCGAGGGTGGCGGACGGTTTGATGTTGATGTCGCTGTGCCGGAAGCCGGCCTTGTGTCGCTTGACCGCGGCCACCATCTCGGCCTGTGCGGTGATCGGCTGGTTCTGGTGGATGAACGCCAGCCCTCCGCACTGGGCCAGGGCGATGGCGAGCCGGGGTGAGGACACCGCCCCCATGATCGCGCTGACCATCGGGACGGCGATCCGCAGCGCCGAGGGCTCCCCGACCCGGTGTCGCACCACGGGGGCGGACAGATCCACGCGGTCCGGCGTGCACGCCTCGTCGGTGAGGTTGGGCAGGAGCAGGTATTCACCGAAGGTGCGGGAGATCTCGGGCAGGATCCGCACTGCTTTTACTCCTTGAAGAATGGGATGCCGCACAGCGTGGGCGATCGGAAGACGCTATCAGGCAAGTGCGTTGTAACCGAAAACGCCCGTTCTGTCGTGGTGGCGTTGCGCCGCCCCGGGGTGTGTCGGCCGCGCTGAATGCCGCTCGTGAAGGAGTGTGGTGATCTGGTCGAGCCCTGGCCCGGTGAGCATGCTTTCGTGGTCGCCCGCGACCGTGGTCACGTGCGGGTCGCTGCTTCGGGTTCGCCACGTCCGTGTCGCGTTCTCGGTTCCGGGGGTGACGGTGTGCGGGAGGATCAGCTGCAGCGTCGGTGTCTGACCGGCCGGGTGCCAGGCGGACATCGCGGCATGGCAGACGAGCCGGATCCGCATCTGGTGCAGGAGGGACTCGTGCTGGCTGGGCCAGCTCGGCGGGACGATGGACTCCGGGGCGAGGACGGCGGCAAGGGCATGTGCCTGGTCCGGGATCGGCAGGGCGCTCGTGGCGCCCAGAGCGGCGGTGATCGCCTGTCGGGGCTGGTCGGGCCAGCCGTGCTGCATGAGTGCGTACTGGACGTGGGTGATGATCGCGTCGTCGGCGTCGAGAGGCTGTTCGGCGTGGGGCGGGTCGAGTAGGAACAGGTCGTCGATGCGGTGGCTGTCGCCGTCGCGTTGTGCCTGCTGGGTCATCTCGTAGGCCAGCACCGCGCCGAGACACCACCCGACCAGGGTGTAGGGGCCGTCGGGTTTGGCGGCGCGGAGGCGACCCAGGTAGGTCTGGGCTATCGCGGGCAAGGTGTCTGCGTCGGTGGATCCGTCGTGCGGAAGGCCGTAGCAGTCCCAGCCAGGTCCCAGGGCAGCGGCCAGATCGGTGTACCAGTCGATCTTCCCGCCGACGGGGTGGATGAGGAACAGGGTGCGCGCGTCTGCCTGAACGGGCATGGGGGTGAGGGCGATGAGCCGGGCGGCTGCTTCCATCTCGGCGGTGAAGCGGTCGGCCATGTTCTCGGCTGCTTGCGGGGTGACCAGGCCCGTATCGATCAGGAACTGGCAGGACATGATGCCGTCCGGATCGGCGGTGACCGTCAGGTCGATCGGTGTGGGCAGCACGTTGCTCGGGGCGATGCTGGCACCGGTCGGGCCGGGGACAGGGCGCAGGATCCGGTCTCGTCCGGTGGGTTGGTGGTGGCCGAGGTAGTTGACGGTGACCTGGGGGGCGGCGATGGCTTCCAGTTGGCGTCCGAGGGGGGAGTCGGGGTGCAGGTAGCGGGATTGGCCGAAACCGGCTCCGCCGTCGGGGATCGCCGCGAGTTGCCGCTGGAAGTCGGCGGCCACGTCGATGAGTCGTCCCGGGTGTGCGTCGGTGGCGGTGAGGAGGGCCGGGTAGAGGGTGGTCAGCCAGCCGACGACGCCTTCGTGGTCGGCGGATCGGTGATGGGAGCGTCCGTGGCCTTCGAGCCAGACGTACAGGTCGGGGCTGTCGGTGAAGGGCTGCAGGGCTCGTCGGAGCGCGGCCAGCAGGATGGCCTGGGCGCCGACGCCGCGTAGCCGGTGGGCGTCGTGGCGTAGGTACATGCCGGCGTGGGTCGACAGCCGTCGCCGCACGCGGATGCGGGCGCCGACCGGGGCCGGTGGCCCGCCGGAGCCGGTGCCGGTGAGGACCGGTTTCGCCGCTGTGGCCAGGTTCTGCCAGTAGGGGTCGGGTTCCGGGCCGACCTTGGGCGGGGTCGTGGGCGCGGTGGGCAGGCCCGGCGTGCTGCCCTCGGGTAGGGCCTGGCCGGCACGCAGCAGGCGGTAGGCCCTCTCGACGTCGTCGACGAGGATCTGCCAGGACACCGCGTCGATGATCAAATGGTGGGCGATGATGTACAGCCAGCGCTGCCGGCCGTCGTTGTCCCTCACGATAGTGACGGATGCCAGGCGCCCGGAGGCGATGCTGAGATCGTCGTGCAGACCCTCCAGGACGGGGGTCAGCCGTTCGGATGTCGGCTGGTTTCCGGCCGGGGGCAGGGTGTGTTCGCGGATGGGGTCGCCGGGCGTGGCGTCGTCCAGGGCGGCTGTCCACGCGTGGTCGTGGCGGGTGAAGCGGGTGCGGAAGGCGTCATGGCGGTGCAGCGCCCACCTGGCGGCGGCGCGCAGGCTCGGCAGATCGCAGGTGTCGGCGAGGGTGAACAGCCGCGCCTGGTGGAAGTGATCCGGATCGGCGAAGTTCTGGGCGAAGAACCATGCCTGGATGGCGGTCAGCGCGAGCGGTGTGCCGCCGGGACGCCGCGCGGGCGCCGCCAGTGCGACGGTGGCGTTGTCGTCGGGGGTGGTGAGTAGTCGGTCCAGGGCGCGGATGGTCGGGGCGGCCACGAGCTGCGCGACGGTCACGTCGATTTCGAGGTCACGGGCGCGGGCCGCTGCCTGGATCGCCTGCAGCGAGTCGCCTCCGCAGGCGAAGAAGTCGTCGTCGATGCCGAGGTCGGGTCGCTGGAGTTGCTCGCGCCACGTCCGCAGCAGCCGCTGCTGGCGCTGCGTGGTCGGCACGGCGACCGGCGCCGCCGCGGCGACCGGGGTGCTCAGTGTGCTGAGGCGTTCGGGCTGGAGTTTCCCGGTCGCGGTGCGCGGGAGTTCGTCGACGACGACGTAGCCGGCGGGGGCGATGTATGCGGGGAGGCGCTGCGCGGTCCAGGCCCGTAGCAGATCCGGCAGGCATGCCTGGGGGTGAGCGGTGGCGACGATCGCGATCAGCTGCCCCGCGTCGCTGCGGCCTTGCACGGTGACGGCGGCGTCGGTGACGGCGGGGTGCTGGAGCAGGCAGGCGGTGATCTCGCCGAGTTCGATGCGGTAGCCGCGGATCTTCACCTGGTCGTCGAGGCGTCCGAGGATCTCGTACCGGCCGGCGCGCAGGCGTGCCCGGTCACCGGTGCGGTAGAGACGCTGTCCGGCCAGCGGACCCCGTCGGGGCGTCACGAACCGCTGCTGGGTCAGGTCGGGTTGGCGGTGATAGCCGGCGGCGACACCGGCGCCACCGATGAACAGCTCACCTGCGGCACCCGCGGGCAGGAGGTCGCCGTCCGGGCCCAGGACGAACATGCTGTTGTTGGTCAGCGGGAGACCGACGGTCACCCGTGATTCCGCGTCGGGCTCCGGTGGGTGCAGGCGCGCGACGGAGCACCAGACGGTGGCTTCGGTGGGGCCGTACTCGTTGTCGAGGGCCACGTGCGGCAGCCGGCGGGCGTGGTCGCGGACGTCGTCGGGTGCGCACGCCTCACCGCCGATGGCCACGACCTGCAGTGTTGGCTGCCATTCGGTGGGCATCGTGCCGAGCAGGGCACGGTAGAACGACGCGGTGAAGTTGACGTGGGTGACCTGGTGCCGGTCGACCAGGGCGCGGATCTGGTCGGGGTCCTGGGCCTGCTCTGCGGTGTCGGGCAGGACGATGGTGCCGCCGGTCTGCAGCGTCCACAGCATCATGTGCGGCGCGACGTCGAAGATCGCGGGCAGGGTGACCAGGGTCCGGGCGGGCCTCGCGGGTGCGGGCGTGACCGCGTGGTGGCGGGTCCGGGCGTGCAGGGCGGCGCAGGCGTTGCGGTGGGTGGTCACGACTGCTTTTGGGGTGCCGGTGGACCCCGAGGTGTACACGAGGTAGGCGCGGTCGTCCGGACGGACGCCAGGTGCGGCCGGCGGCGGGCCGGCGGGTTCGGGGCCGGGTGCGGGGTCGTCGGCGTAGAGCAGGGCTGTTCCGGCGGGCGGCCATCCGGTGTCGTGGCCGTTCGTGGTCTGGTGGGTGGTGACGATGGCGCGTACGTCGGCGTCGGCGAGCATCAGGCTGGTCCGTGCCGGGGGCTGGCCGGGGTCCAGGCAGACGTACGCGGCGCCGAGACGCAGGGTGGCCAGGATTGTGGTGATCAGTTCGACGCCTGGCGGGCAGGCCACCGCCACGATGTGCCCGGGGCGTACGCCGAGGGCGGTGAGGCGGTGCTGAAGTGCCCCTGCGCGTAGGTCGAGGTCCCGATATGTCCACCGGGTACCGGCGTGTTCGAGCGCGACGGCGTGCGGGTGGGCGGCCGCGGCTGAGTCGAAGCCCGCGTGCAGGGTGCCGAACGGCATGGCGTCGTGCGGGCCGGTGCCCGCGGCCAGGATCCGGGTGGTCTCGGAGGTTCCCAGGAGGTCCAGGTCACGGACCGGCCGGTCGGGTGCCTGCGGCAGGACGTGCAGGATCCGCTCGTAGCCAGCCAGGAGTTCCCTCGCGGTGTCGGGATCGAACAGGTCGCTGTCGAACTCCCACAGGATGCTCATCCCCGGCCGGTGCTCCACCTCGCCGGGGGTCGGTGGGTCGGGCACGCACACGACGTTGAGGTCAGCCTTCGAGGTCCCGTTGTGCTCGATGACCAGCTGCCCGCTGAGCGTCCCGACCTGGAAATCCGGTCGGGGGGTGTCGTGGAAGGCGAACATTAGGTTGAACAGCGGGTTGCCCGGGTCGCGAGGCACATTCAGATGCGCCAGCAGGTCCAGCAGCGGCAACTCCTGGTGGTCCTGCGCCCCCAGCAGGGTGGTCATGGTGGCCTGGAGCAGTGCTGCGGTGCTGGCGTCGGGGTCGACGTCCACGCGCAGCGGCAGCGCATTGACGAACATGCCCAGCAGGGCTTCGGTGCCGGCCTGACGCCGGTTGACCAGAGCCGACCCGATCACCACGTCGCGTGCGTGGGTGTGCTGCCACACCTGCAGGGCGAACGCGGCCAGGAACACCGCGAACCTGCTCACCCCCTGCGCGACGGCCAACTCGTCAAGGTGCCGCACGGTCTCGGATGGGATGTGGGCGACCAGACGGCCACCGCGGTAGGTCCGTCCGGCCGGACGGGGCCGATCAGGGCCGAACGCCACCCCTTCCGGCGGGCACCCGTCCAGCCGTGCCCGCCAGTAGGCGACCTGGTCGGCGTAGTCGCCGGTGCTGCGCCATTGCTGGTACCAGGTGGCGTAGTCGCGGTACTGCACGGGCAGCGCGTCGAGGCGCGGAACCTCGCCGTCGAGGATCGCCCGGTAGGCGTCGCGCATCTCGGCCAGGAACAGCTGCGCGGACCAGCCGTCGTGCGCGAAGTGATGCTCGACCTGGAGCAGCCGCCATGATCGCGGCCCCAGCCGGAACAGGTGCCAGCGCACCAGCGGCAGCACCGCCACGTCGAACCCGGCCGCCACCGCCGCCCGCATCCGGCAGTCCAGCTCCGCCGCCTGGGCGTCGGCGTCGAGGTCGCTGAGGTCGACCAGGTCCACCCGGGCGGCCCACGGTTCGCGCACGACCTGAACCGGCCCGTCCGGGCCGTCGTGGAAGGTGGTGCGCAGGATCTCGTGCCGGGCGACCACGTGGGACAGCGCCGCCTGCAGGGCGTCGAGGTCCACCGGGCCGGACATCCGCAGGGAGAACTGGGTGCTGTACGCCAGCGAGTCGGGGGCCATCTGTGTCAGGACCCAGATCTGGCGCTGTTGACCACTCAGCGGCCACACGCTCCCGTAGACGGTCTCGGGCTCCCCTGCAGCCGGACGGAGAACCGGCCGGCCCGACGGGGTCCCCGCCCGGACCAGTTCGGCGATTTGGTGGATGGCGGACGCGCCGAACAGCGCGCTGATCGGTACGTCGACCCCGTGGTCGTGGGCGATGACGGCGGCGAGGCGGATCAGGACCAGCGAACTCGCCCCCAGGGACGTCAACGGCTGGTCCACCGGCACCGTGGCCACGCCCAAGACGCCCGCCGCCGCCCTGACCAACGCCTGGTGCAGCGGATCTGTCGGGGCATCGGCGGTGGCAGCGGCGGCGGCGACTGTGGGGTTGGGCAGTTTCGCCTCGTCGATCTTCCCGGACGGGGTGCGGGGCAGCTCCGGCAGCACCACGTACGCGGACGGCACCAGATAGGCCGGAACCCGATTCCGCAGGTATTGGTCGCAGTCGCCCGCCATCTGCCCTTCCCCGCCACGGGCCGGCACGGGACTTGAGGCTGTGGGCGCCGAACTGTCCGCGTCCGGGTGGGGCACCAGGTAGGCGACGAGGGTGCTCGACCCGGTGCCGCCGACGCCCGGCAGGCCGGCGACGTGGGCCTGCATGACGCCGGGGTGCCCCATCAGCACGGTTTCGATGTGGCCCGGCTCGACCCGGTGCCCGCCGACCTGGATCTGCCGGTCCGCCCGGCCCAGGAACACGAAGTCCCCGGCGGGATCACGCTCGGCGAGGTCACCGGTCAGATAGGCCCGCTCCCCGCTGGCGAGGGTGACGAACCGCTGCGCGGTCAGCCCGGGGTTGTTCAGGTAGCCGAGGGCGAGGTTCATGCCGGTGATCGCCAACTCACCGGCACCGGTGGCGAGGTTCCTGTCGCTGTCCAGCAGCAGGTAACCCGTGTTGCGTACCGGCCGGCCGATGCTCATCGGCGCCGATCGGGCGTGCGGCCCGTCGTAGAGCAGGGCATAGCTGGAGCAGACGGTGGCCTCGGTGGGGCCGTACTCGTTCACCAGGCATACCGCCGGCAGCACACGGGCGTGCCGTTCGATCAGCACGGGGCTCCAGCGTTCGCTGCCGATCCCGACCGCCACCAGACTGGCCGGCGGCCGGTCGGCGGCCCGGTCCAGGAACGCCCCGTACAACGACGCCGGGTAGATCAGGTGCGTGATGTCGTGCCGGTGGATCAGCGCCACGGTGGCGGCGACGTCGGCGAGCCCGCCCGGTTCGATGACCAGGGTGCCGCCGGACAGGATCGTCCAGAACAGCACGCCGGTGGTGAGGTCGAACGCCGGTGAGTGCAGCAGCGGCACCCGCCCCGCCGGCCCGTACCGGTCGACCCGGGCCGCCGTGGCGTTCAGCAACGCCTCACCCGACACCACCACACCCTTCGGTCTGCCGGTGGACCCGGAGGTGTAGACCACGTACGCCGGGTCCCGCGGCGCCACCTCCGCCGTGCTCACCTGCTTCTCAGGCGGGTGGCCGGTGATGCCGGCGGCATCACCGGTGGCGACGGCGGGGGCGGAGGAGGTCAGGTCGAGGGGGGTCACGACCGGGGCGCGGGTCAACCCCCGCAGGCGGTGAGCACGTTCGCCGCTCGTCACGACCATCGACGGCCTAGACTCGTCGAAGATCTGACCCAGATAGGTGTCGGGGGCGCCAGGATCCAGCGGCAGATACACCGCACCCGCGGCGGCCACGCCCATGACGGTGGCCACGAAGTCGGGACAACGATCGAGCACCACGGCCACGATCGGGCTCCGTCCCGCGGCCGGCGTCGCGGTGCGCACGGCCTCGGCGACACCGTGAGCGCGAGCGGCCAGATCGCGGTAGGTCCACGTGCCGGCCGGGGTGACGACCGCCGGCGTGAGCCCGCTGTCGCGGTAGGCCGCCTCCAACGCCCTCGCCAGGGTCGGCGCCGCGAGCGCAGGGGTGTGAGGGGCGATCACGACGGGCCTCCCGAGGTCAGGGCGGCGCGGACCTCGTCGATCCGCGAGTGCAGCCCCACCCGGGCCGCCTGGTTGAGGCGTGCGCCGACGTGCCTGTCGAACGCCTCCAGGTAGGCCAGCCGGTCGACGGGCGGGGTATCGGGCTGGTCGAGGAACATCAGGTCATGAGGAGTGATCGCGCGGACCGCGAACATCGGCGCCGGGCACCGCATCACCGGCAGGTCGCGGTTGTGGACGCCGCCGACGGTGCTCGTGGGGTGGAACTCCCCGAGCATCAGTCCGCGCTCAACGAACCACGGCCGTACCAGCCGGTGGCCGCCGTCGATGAAGGCAGCGGCGTTCTGCGCCGGCAGGTCGGGGAAGAAGCCCAGCAGCGCCGCCGACTGCCGCTGCTCCGGCGTGGCCAGGCCCTCGAACAGGTGCCCCAGCGCCTGGCTGGCCTCGACCGAGTGCTCAGGTGACGCGCCGGTGAGGGCGATCGCGACTAACCACACCGTGTCGGTGCGCAGAGCGGGCGCCAGACGTGGACACACCGCGCCGGGCCGGCCCAGGTCGGGATGAGAGCGGGTGACGAACCGCGCCAACCACTCCAGGCCCTGCCGGTACATCGGAAACCGGGGGAACAGGTGCGCGGCATCGGCGGCGCTGGTCAGGGAGCCAGGCTCGACGCGGGCGAAGCCGCTCGACGTGCGCTGGCTCGGCAACGGCGCGGCCCTCACCGGACGCGCCCTTCCACAGGCGCCTCGTCCATGGGAAGGTCCGCGCCCAGCGGTGTCCCGGAGAGGGCCCGTGACGTGTACCCATCGGGGCCGACGGGCAGGTCACCGATGATCGTCACCCGGTGCAGGACCCGTTCGACGCCGTCGAGGTGGTCGATGTCCGGGGCCGCCAGGTGCGCGGTGGACCGGTTGTCCCAGAACGCCACGGAGCCCGGCTCCCAACCGAACCGCACCGTGTACTCCGGCCGCGTCACCTGGTCGAACAGCAGTTCCAGCAGCGCGCTGCTCTCGGCCGGGGACAGCCCGACGATCCGCGCGGTGCGCGACGGGTTGACGAACAGCGCCTTCTCGCCGGTCTCCGGGTGCACCCGCACCACCGGGTGCACCGCGACCGGCGCGTCGGGGCCGATCATGTCGAGGATCGCGCGGTCGACCGGATCGGAGGGAACCATCCGATAACCGGCGAAGAAGCTGTGCTCGGCCGTGAGCCCGTCGCACAACGTCCGCAACGGGGCCGACAGCCCGTCGTAGGCCGCCACGAGGTTGGTCCACTGGGTGTCGCCGCCGAAGGGCGGAACCGTTTCGGCCCGCAGGATCGACGCCGCCGGCGGGTTCACCACGTGGGACATGTCGGTGTGCCAGCCGGTTGCGCCGGAGGCCCACCGGAGGCGGTAGTGGGCTTCGTAGTCGACCCCGTACTGGTCCCGGTCGATCTGCGGAGAAATCGTCAGGATCTGCGGATACACGTCGAGGGAGGCGTTGCTCTGCGACCGTGATCGCACGGTCAGCGTCCCGAACCTCTGACCCAACGCGATGTGCGCGGCGTGGTCCAGATTCTGGTCGCGGAAGAACAGCACTTTGTGGGCCAGCAGAGCGTCGCGCAGCGCCGCGATCAGCGGCTCGTCCAACGCGCCAGCGAGGTCGACCCCGTCGACGTACGCGCCGATGTGGCCGGCGGCCCGGCGCAGGGTGAGCATGTCGGCCGCATCCGATTTCGGCATCATCATTTCCCCTGTCCCATTGCTGTGCGACGTCCGGTTGACAATTCGATCGGCCGGGTTATAGCGGCGGTTATGGACAGCCGTGTGGCGCGTCCGCATCGCGCTCGCACCTTGTTCCCGGCTCCAGGTCGTCAGCCCGCAGTCGTCGCCACGGTTCTGAAGCCCGCTGGGTTACTGGCCTTGGCCGGTAGCAGCAGCGCCATCAGCTGGTGAGGTGCCGACCGTTCGCTGCGATATCAGCATCGGTCGTCGACTATCGCTGGGGCTAGACGGCGAGGCGGGGTGCCGGGTGCAACCGGCGTAGACACCGAAGAGGTGTACGACACCTGATCCATGCAGGACAGGCCGGACAAGACCTGAAAGCAGTGCTACCTTCGGGCACGCGAAAAGCCACAAGGACTTGGAAGCGACATGACAGCGACGCACGAATCGCCGCTGCGGGCACATATGACTGCCCTCGGATGGAGCCCCGAACAGCTCATCGCCAGAATCAACGAGGTACGCCGTCAGCGCGGGGCGGCGGCCCTGCACGCCAAGACCGCCTACAAGTGGGTGCAGGGTCGCCAGCCGTCGACTGCGACCATGACCGACATCATTGCCGTCCTTCACCTGCATCGAGGCTTGCGTCTCACGCCCGCCGACTTAGGCTGGGACAGACCGGCCCGGCGGTCGCACGCTCTCGACGACCCCTACGCCGTCACCGCCCGAGAGCTGTTGCTGGCCAGCCAGGGAGACGACATGAAGCGCCGCAAGTTTGTACTGCTCACCGGATCCGCAGTCACCGCGTGCGCCCTGGACCTCCTGCTGCCGGCAGGAGAGAGTCTCCAGCCAGCGCTCAACGGTGACCGCGTGTCTACGTCACTACTGGCCAATATCGAGACATCCGTGCGACGAAGCCGCGAACTCGACGACACCGAGGGCAGCAGACCGGCGCTGCTGTGGGCCGGCGGGCTGTGGAGCCTGCTCGGCCAGGTTGTCACCCGATGCTCCTACGGCGATGCCGAAGGACGACAGCTCCACCGCCTCTACATCGAGATGTCCGAGACATACGGCTGGATGCTCTTCGACGCCGGCGAACACGCACGCGCCCAGCGGGTCTACCTGACCGGACTCCGGGTGGCCCGCGAAGCGGGCCCTGACCCTGCGCTGCACCAGGCCACCGCGAACCTGCTCGCCTCCACCGCCTACCAGGAATCCTGGCTGGGCCACCACACCGAAGCGGCCACGCTGATCGCGACCGCCGCCACCCGCAACCCCGACGCGCTGCCGAGCCGAGTTCGCGCGGTGATCGCACAACGGGAGATCACCCTCGCCGGACGCCGAGGCGACGTCGACGGAGTCGAACGAGCCAGCGCCCACGCCCACGAACAACTCCAGGACGCCAGCCACGACGATCAGCCCTGGTGGACGGAATGGCTGACCCCGACGGCCGTCGACGGGGCGACCGGCCGAGCATGGCTGGCCCTGCGCAAACCCGACCACGCCACGTCCTACCTGACACAACGCGCGAATACCGCGACGAACGCATACCCGAGGGACCGCCTGCTCGCCCTCTGCGACCTGGCCAACGCCCGGCTCCGGGCAGGCGACCCAATCGCCGCCTGCGAGCCGCTCGACCACGCACTGGACGTAGCCACAACAGTCGACTCGCCCCGGGTATCCACATACCTGCAGAACGTGGTCCGGCAGCTCCGCGACGCGCGATGCACCCACCCACAGGCACGTGACGTGCTGATGAAAGCGGCAAGCTGACCACCTGGTGCACGGTCGCGGGCGCGCCGAGACGCCGACCCGGGCGATCGAGCCGTAGGGTGCGACGGCGTGACGGGCATGAACACGCTCCAGACGACAGGTATGACCGGGCCGTCCGCGTACGAGGTGGAGGTCAAGTACCGCATCGGTGATCTCGCCGCGTTGGAGGCGGCCCTCACCGTGCGTGGCGTCGTCCTGTCGGCGCCGGTCGACCAGGATGATCAGGCGTACGCGCCGGTCGGCTGGGAGTACGGCCAGCCGAAGACCGGGGTGCCGTTCGCCCGGCTGCGTACCGAGCGGGGGCGGCATCTGCTGACGGTGAAGACGCCGGTGGCCAACGAGCTGTCGTGTGTCGAGCACGAGACTGAGGTGGCGGATCGGGTGCAGATGGACGCCGCGATCCGGCAGATGGGCTTCTACCCGACGGTCCGCATCCGCAAGGCCCGCCGCACGGCCACGCTCGGGCTGATGTCGCTGTGCGTCGACGAGGTGGACGACATCGGGGCGTTCGTGGAGATCGAGCGGATCGTCACCGACAGCAAGGCGGGTGAGCGGGTCCAGGCCGAGCTGGACCGGTTCGCCGCCACGCTGGATGTGCCCTTGGAACGCACCACCGACACGTACGACTCGCTGATCCGAGCGGCACGGGCGGGGGTTTAGAAGAGGGTCGCCGGCTCGATCGTCGGCGGCATGGGGCGTACGTCGAGCGCGTCTACCTGCAGGTCCAGGTCGAGGGTGACCGCCGCGTGGTCGGTGAGGCGCTGCTCGCGGGGCTCCTGCAGGTAGCTGCCGCTGCGCAGCCGGTCGCGCAGCGCCGTACCGACGTGTAGGTAGTCGAAGCGGTAGCCGTTGCCGGCCCGACCGAACCAGCTGTGCTGCTGTGCTCCAGGGGCGAGGTGGTCGTGTACGTCTGTGAGCCCGGCGGCGGTCAGCGCGTCGAACAGGTCGTACTCGAACGGCAGCCACACCCCCGGGTAGGTGGGCTGGTGATCGCGGGGGATGACGTTGTAGTCCCCGCCGAGCACGAGGTGTGCCCGCTCGCTGGCCGTCAGGTCGCCGATCACGGTGACGAGGGAGGCGACGAAGGCCCGTTTGCGTTCGACCTTGGCGGGAGCGCGGTCGCTGGAGGGCACGTAGACGCCGAGGACGGTGACCGGTGGGTCGGTGTGGACGGTGGCGGCGACGGCCCGGCCGGGGATGCTCAGCCCGGCGGTGATGTCCGAGCGGACGGTGATGGGAACTCGGCTGATCATGGCCGTGCCGCGGTCACCGGGCAGGGGTGGGTGGTGTACCTGGTAACCGGCGCGGCGGAATTGGTCGAGCAGGTGGGCGGTGCCGTCGCCGCCGCTGGTCTCGGTCAGCAGGAAGGTCTGCTCAGGGCGGCCGGAGAGCCAGCGCAGCAGTGCGTCGGCGCGCCGCCGGGAGGTGGCCTGGATGTTCAGGGTCAGGATCGATAACACGGCGTCGAGTCTTCACGCCGCGGGAGTGCGGGCGAGCAACGGGGCCAGCGTGTCGAGGATCGCGGAGACGACCTGTTCGGGGGTTCGGCCGCGGCAGTCGATCATCGCCTGGTGCCACGACTGGCGGTCGAGGAAGTCGAACGCCTGCTGGTAGAGCTGCAACTCGCGTTGCGGGGTGCCGGTGGCCTCCAGCCGGGTCAGCCGTCGGCGCGCGGCGAGCCGGCCGACGATGACCTGCGGGTCGTCGACCAGGTAGAGGGAGATGGCGGGTTGCAGGACGTACCGGTTGTAGCTCCAGATCTCGCGGAGGTCGACCGCGTCGACGCGCTGCAGCACCAGCGAGGACTGGACGTACCGGTCGGTGACGACGATGCCGCCGGCGTCGAGGGCGGGGATGATCTCGTCCTCGACGTGCATGGTGCGGTCGGCGGCGATCGCGAGCGCGAGGGCCCGTCCGTGGATGACGGCCTCGGCCTCGCGCAGCAGTTCCCCCAGGCGGGTGCGTGTGGGCTCGGTCGTCAGGTGCACGGGTTGACCGGCACGGTGGCGGAGCCGCTGGGCCAACAGTCCCGCGATGGTGGTCTTGCCGACGCCGTTGGGTCCCTCGATCACGATCAACATGGCAGGTCAGGCTCCGGTGGATGGGATCGGGATCAGCGGGAGCCGGATCGCCTCGGGCGGGCACTGCTCGGTGTCCGGGGCGCCGATGCGCTGGCCGGCGGCGATCACTGCGGCGGGGCAGCCCTTGCCGCAGGAGGCGTTGACCGCGCACGTCCCGCAGGTCGGGTTGGCTCCGACCTGGTAGCGGTCGTGGAAGCGGTACTGGTCGAGGGCGTCGGCGATCTCCCCGTCGAGGATGTTGCCGACCAGGAACTCGCGGTCGGCGTGTGGGGACTGGGGTGTGCGGGCGGCGAAGACCAGGTAGGGGCAGACGGCGGTGTCGCCGTTGGCGAAGACGTAGATCAGGGTGCCGGCGTCGCAGCCGGACAATGGCTGGGTGTCGTTGGGGAACCGGATCGGTACCAGCTCGACCCGGTCGGCCAGGGGTGCGGTGGCGGCGGCGATGGCCCGCATCGTCTGCTGCGGCGCGGCGAGCCGTCCGTGGGACTTCACGCCCCGGCCGAAGCTCGACAGGGGGTTCATCAGCACGTACGCCGCGCCCAGGTCGGCGGCGAACGCGCACAACTCGGTGAACTCCTGCGGGCGGGTGAGCACGTTGGGCGTCGAGAGGATCCCGTGCAGCAGGCCCGCGTCGGCGAACCGTCGTGTTGTCTCTCGGGTGACGGCGAAGGAGTCACGGTTGCCCCGGAACCGGCCGTGCGAGGCGGGGCGGAATCCGTCGAAGCTGACGTTGACCCGCACGTTGCCCAGCTCGGCGAGGCCGGTGATCTGCTCGTCGCTGGTCTGGGTGGCGTTCGTGCAGATCTTGACGGGCAGGTCCATCCGCGCCGCCGCGGCGCAGATCTCCAGTAGGTGCGGGTGCGCGAACGGCTCGCCGCCGGTCAACGTCAACCGGGTCACCCGGGCCCGCCGCAGCCGGGGCAGCACCACCTCCACCATGTCGTGGAGCGCGATGTCCGTGCCGGTTGCGGTGGAGGACACGAAGCAGTGGGCGCAGTGCAGGTTGCACCGCTCGGTGATCTGCACCAGCGCCTTGCGCTCACCGTCGTCGACCGATGTGCGGAAGTAGCAGGAACTGGCGTGGGTCTCGACGACCAGACGTTTACTCATGAACCCTCCCAGCGCCGACCCGCTCGCAGGAGGCGCCGAAACCGCCTCGCCTACCTCGCGGACTCCCTCGTCCAGTAGGCCGGCATCTACTTGTGTCGAACACCCTCGACGCCGATAACCGACACCGACCAGGTCGGGGCGACTGCCGGAATCCGCGCCAATTCCTCGCGTCGACAGTGTCCGACGCCCCATCGCCGACCAAGACTGAACTCCGGCGGCATTGATCACCACGACGCCACGGCCAATCAGGTCCGGCGCTGGACAGCTACTGCCAGAGTCCGCCGGGTCCCCACCGTCGGCGGAGCCGCTGACAACGTCAACTCAGGGAGGCAGGGTGCGACTCGACGCGTCGGACGGAGGTCCGTCTGGGGCTGGCCTGCCCGCTCGCCTGGTGTGGGTGTGTGTGGCACTGGCCGCTGGGGTGGCGGCGATCGTCCTGGGCGCGGCGACCTGGGCGCTTGCGCGGTCACCGGGGCCTGTTCCGACGGCGGTCGGACTGGCACTGGTGTGCGCGGCGGCGGCCAGCGTAGCGATCACTGCCGGCGCGGCCGTGTGCGTGCATCGACTCGCCCGAGCGCATGTCCGCACCACGGTGGGCGCCTCGCCTGCCGCTGGCCAGCCGGTGGTGGGGCAGCAGGTGGAGGTGTTCGTCGGCCTCGCCCGTCGGCTGCAGGGCTTGGTGCATCGGGAGATCCAGTTGCTGGATGTCCTGGAGGCGCAGGTCGAGGACCCCGACCTGCTCAAGGGTTTGTTCCAGGTCGACCACCTCGCGACCCGCATCCGCCGTTACGCGGAGAACCTCGCCGTGGTCGGCGGGGCGGTGCTGCGGCGGCAGTGGAGCCGGCCCCTGCCGTTGGTCGAGGTGCTCCGCTCGGCTATTGCCGAGGTGGAGCAGTACGCGCGGGTGCGGGTCGTGCCTCCGGTCGAGGGAACGGTACGCGGCCACGCGGGCGCCGACGTGGTGCACCTGCTCGCCGAACTGGTCGAGAACGCGACCGCGTTCGCGCCTCCCCACACTGAAGTGACGGTACGTGCCCGGCGGGTGGCACTCGGCGTGGCGGTTGAGGTGGACGACCGCGGTCTGGGGATGCCGCATCCGGAGCAGGACCGGGTGAACGCGCTGTTGGCGGACCCGGGCCGGGTGGACGTCGGTGACCTGCTGCGCGACGGCCGTATCGGGGCGTGGGTGGTCTCGGCGTTGGCCCGTCGGCACGGCATCACCGTCAAGCTGCAGAGCAACGTCTACGGCGGCCTGCAGGCGGTGGTGATCCTGCCGACGCCGCTGCTCGGGGACCTTGCCCCCGGGCAACCGCCGGCTGTGGAGGCCGGCCGGATGCCACCGCGCGGCGAGCCGACAGGGACGGCGACCTCGTCCGCGCCGGTGGCCGGTGCTTCGCCGTCGCCCGTCGGCGCTCGCCACCACCCGCCTGCGCCGCCGCCAGCGCTGACACGGGTCGCCTCGTCTGCGACGGCGCCCGCGCTCCGTGACGGTGCCGCGGTCGGACAGGTGCCCAGGGAAGCCGGCCCTGCGGGTCCGCTGCTGCCGCGCCGGACGCGGCAGGCGCATCTGGCGGCCCCGTTGGGGCGGAGCCGCCCGGGCTCGGTGAACCAGCGGGCTGGTGATCATGACCCGATGCTGATGGCCGACTTCCTGCGCGGGGCTAGTTCCGGCAGCGGCGAGCCGCCCGCCCCGCGTGCTGTCCCACGCCACTGACTGTTGATAGGAGAAGGAGTTGTCTGCGATGACCGGTACGTCTGGCCAGGAACTGGCGTGGCTGCTGTCCGGGTTGGTCGAGCGGGTGCCGCACACCCGCAGCGCGCTGCTGCTGTCCGCCGACGGTCTGCCTCGCGCCGTTCACGGACTGGCCGACGACGACGCGGACTACCTGGCGGCGATCGCCTCCGGGCTGTTCTCCCTGACCCGTAGCGCCGGACAGATGTTCAGCGGCGGTTCTGGTGTGCGGCAGGTGGTGGCCGAGCTCGACGAGACGCTGCTGTTCGTCACGGCGGCGGGCGAAGGCGGGGTGCTGGCGGTGCTGGCGGGCCGCCAGGCCGACGTCGGCGTGCTCGGCTACGAGATGTCGCAGATGGTCAAGAGCGTCCGACCGTATCTGGCGACACCGGCCCGGAGCGGCGCACCGTCTCCCGTCCTGTCATGACCTCCCGCAGCGCGCATCGAGAGACGTGGCTCGACGAGGCGGCCGGGCGCCTGGTGCGCCCCTACACGGTCAGCGCGGGACGGACCCGCCCCACCACGGCGATGGACCTGTTGTCGTGGGTGGTCGCCACGGGCGTGCGTCCCCGAGGGCGGTTGGAGCCGGACCACGACATGGCGCTGGGCCTGTGCGGCGTGGCGACCACGGTCGCCGAGGTGGCCGCCCGGATGAGGCTGCCGGCCGCAGTCACGAAGGTGGTGCTGTCGGACCTTGTCGCAGTCGGCGCGGTCCTGACCCGCCCACCCAGCCCGGCCGCCGACCCCACTGACCGATCGATCCTGGAGAAGCTCCTTGTCGGCCTCCAACAGCGACTCTGACTGGGCGCCGAGCGCGCTCAAGGTGTTGGTCGCCGGCGGGTTCGGGGTCGGGAAGACCACCTTCATCACGGCCACGAGCGAGATCCCGCCGCTTCGGACCGAGGAGCTGCTCACCACTGCCAGCGTCGGCACCGACGACCTTGCCGGGATAGCGGCGAAGACGACCACCACGGTGGCCCTGGACTTCGGTCGCATCACCATCGACCGCGACAGCGTGCTGTACCTGTTCGGCGCGCCCGGGCAGGACCGGTTCTGGTTCCTGTGGGACGAACTGAGCCACGGCGCCCTCGGCGCGGTGGTGCTGGTCGACACCCGCCGCCTGCCGGACTGCTTCGCCGCCGTGGACTTCTTCGAGTCCCGCGGCATGCGGTTCCTGGTCGCCGTCAACGAGTTCGACGGCGCCTACCGGCACGACCCGCGGGAGGTGCGCGAAGCCCTGAGCCTGCCGCCCGCGGCACCGATCGTGACGTGTGACGCCCGCGACCGGCGGTCCGCGACCACCGTCCTGGTGACACTCGTGCGGCACCTGCTCGCCGCTCCCTCTCCCACACACGCCAACTCCGCATCAACCGAGGTAGGTGATCGCGCATGACCAGCGACAACTTCGAACCCCCACCCCTGACTCCGCCCGACCCGGAGGCACCCCAGCGGCTCCACCGGCTGCGGGCGCTCGGCCTCGGCAGACCGGAGCGGGAGTTCGACGACTTCGCCCGCAACCTCGCCGACGTCACGGACATGCCGTGGGCGATGGTGAACTTCCTCGACGAGAACGGCCAGTTCTTCGCCGGCCTCTACACCGGCCGGACCACGCAGCCCGGCGTGTCGGCAGCGGCCACGCCCCTCGAACCCGGTCGCCGGATGTCACGAGACCAGGGATTCTGCCCGCACGTCGTGCACCGGCGCCGTGCACTGGTCCTCGACGACGTCTGTTCCTACCCGCGGTTCGCCGGCAACCCGGTCGTCGACCAACTCGGCATCCGCACCTACATGGGCGCCCCGCTCATCGACCACACCGGCACCACCCTCGGAACGATCTGCGTGGTCGGCACCGAATCCCGCACCTGGGGACAGCAAGGACTCACCACCATCAAGACCTGGGCGGCCGAGCTGTCCGCACGGATCAGCCAGCGAGAACACCACCCTCGGTAACCAGGCCCACAGCCCGACACCCCCTGATCGCGCCCCCGCGCACAAGACATCCTTCGTCGCCTCGCTGCCCAGGCCGGCAGCTCACATTCCAGGAACTGCTGGTGACCCCGCCACGGCCCTGCCCGTGGCGTTACCCACCGCCCCACCGACGGACACCGTTGGCGACCCACGAGGAGAGCGGCAGATGGTCAACGGCTACCACCTCACCCCCCGCCACACCCGCCTGCGGGACACGGTCCGAGCGTTCGCCGAGGCCGAGGTCCGGCCCCGCATTACGGAGCTGGAGGCGGACCGCAGCGTGGCGCGGGACCTGTCCCGGCAGATCGCCCGCCAAGGATGGCTCGGCGCCACGATCGATCCCACCTACGGAGGCCTCGGACTCGGTCACCTCGCCAAGACGATCATCATCGAGGAGCTGTCCCGGGTCTCGGCCGCCATGGGGGCCATGCTCCAGGCGTCCCACCTCGGCACCGCGAAGATCATCCACTTCGGCAGCGAGGCGCAGAAACAGACCTGGCTGCCCGCCATCGCCGCCGGCGCCTGCCTGCCCACCATCGCCGTCACCGAACCCGGATCCGGCAGCCACGTCCTCGGCATCACCACCACCGCCGTACCCGACGGCGACGACTACCTCATCACCGGCACGAAGACCTTCGTCGGTAACAGCCACATCGGCGACCTGCACGGCGTCGTGGCCCGCACCGGCCCCGGCACCCGCGGACTGTCCGCCTTCCTCGTCGAAGCCGACCGGCCCGGCGTGCGCCTCACCCCGCACCAGCCGAGCATGGGCCTGCACGGTTTCAGCTTCGGCGAGATCGTCTTCGACAACTGCCGGATCCCGGCGACGAACCGGCTCGGTGCCGAAGGCGACGGCCTCGACGTGGCCTACTCCTCCAGCGTCCTGTACGGCAGACCCAACCTCGCCGCCGTCGCCCTCGGCATCCACCAGGCCGTCCTCGACACCACCGTCGCGTACGCGACCCGCCAGCGCCGCTACGGCAAACCCCTGGCCGACCTACCCACGGTGAAACAACGCATCGGCGCCATCCAGTCCCGGCTGATGACCGCCCGCCTGGCTGCCTACCACGCCGTACACCTGCTCGACAGCGGGCGACCCTGCGACGCGGAACTCGTCAACGCCAAACTGATCAACGCCGAACACGCGATCGACTCCGCCCGCACCGCGATGGAGATCCACGCCGCACACGGCCTTCACCCCGCCCAGTCGCCCATCGAGCGCTACTTCCGCGACGCCCTGCACATCTTCGCCCCCGCCGGCACCTCGGACATCCAACTCCTCCGACTGGCCGAACACGCCCTCGGCACCACCAGACAACCCTGGTCAACCCGGTTCCACTCCTCCGTTCCCCCACGGAGGCGAAAGCGTGGCGAGGCGAAGCCCACGCCGCTGGCAGGGACGAGCACAACGGGGTCCATCGCATGCTGACCACCTCCTGCACCCTCGTCAGCGACCAGCCCACCGACACGCTGCCGGTCCTGGCGACATACCTGCACACGCGACTCGGCACGACGCCGCCACGACCACTCGCGGCCATCAGCCTCGACGTGGACGACACACTCATCGACACCAGCACCAGCCTGGCTCACGGCGTGCGGGCGGGAGCCCAGCTCGCGGCCACCCTCGCCTACCGCGTCGACCCAGGCGCACTGATCGACGCCTACCACGCGGCATTCGCCGCCCACTGGCGGCATCCCGCCGCAGCGGGCGCCGGCGGCCTGCAAGACCTTCGTCGACTCGTCTGGCGGACGGCTCTCCGGAGCATCGGTATCACGCTGGACACCAGCGACCTGGACCGGGTGGTGCGCACCTGCGTCGCCGCCCAGCTCGCCATGATCGCCCCGGACCCGGAACTACGTGGCCTCCTGCGGGAGCTGACCGACCTGGCGCCGGTAGCGGTCTGCAGTAACGGGCACCGTGCCGCAGTCCAGCGGAAGCTGGACAAGGCGGCTCTCACCGAGTTCGTCACGGCCATCATCAGCGGTCCGGACAGCGGACTCGCGAAGCCCGACCCCGGACTCTTCCACGCGTGCAGCCGAGCGCTGAACGTCGACCCGAGCCGGTTTCTCCACATCGGCGACAGCTGGCACGCCGACGTCCAAGGCGCCCTCGCCGCCGGCATGGCCCCGATCTGGATCACCCGCCACCCGGCCGCCACCCGGCCGCGATCACCAACCGTGCCCTCGTATCCCACCGTCACCCACGCCATCCGCGACCTCCTGCAGCTTCTCTCTCCGGCACCGCCGGAACGCAGCCACGGCTAGCTGACCCGGCCAGCCCTGCGGCACGGGTCGATCGCTCCTCCGTCATGTCCGGACAACCGACGATGAGGCAACAGTCATGACTCCACTCGACACGCAGAGCCTGCACCGGCGCAGGGGCAACCCGTGGCGTCCGCCACTGCTGGTCGCCCTGGTCGCCGTCACCATCGCCCTGACGGCCGTTATCGCGTACCCGGTCCGCACCGGAGGCGACCGCCTAGGCGCCGAGCCGGCGGTGATCCCCGCAGGCCTCAGCACCGTCCCCGGCGGCACGCCGGCCGCAGCCGTGATCACCGCACCGTGCCTCGCGCAGTTGGCCGACACGCTCGCCGCGGCGGCGAACGCCAGCCATTCGGTCAACGCCACCCCGGCGAGCCCCGCCGCGTACACCCGCACACACACTCAGTCCTGGGTCGCGCAGGACACCATGATCCCGTCGGGGACCAGCAGCCGCACGATCGTCATCACCGAGACGTGGCAGTGGCGGGCCGCTGACGGGTCTGGTCGCACTGTCAGCACCACACCCGGCTCCGCCGGCCACACCGTCACTGACCATCCCGCTGGGGGAATCCCCGCACCGCTCCCCGAGCCGACCCCCACCGACCCGCACACCCTCGCCACCCACCTCGCCGCAGCCCAGCCGCCCGAGATGGGCCCGCAGTGGATCATCCGCGCGGTCGCGGACGTGTATCTCACCCAACACCCCGCCCCGGCCACCCGGATCGCCCTGCTCCGGCTCCTCGCCACCGCCGAGGCCGTCGTCTGCCAGGGCACGGCCGCAGACCGGGCCGGCCGGGCCGGTATCGCCGTCGCCGTCGAGCACCAGCAGGCCCGCGACACCCTGATCATCGACCGGGCCGGCGGGGTCCTCGCCCACGAGAGCACCGACCTCGGCCCGCCACGCGGCATGGACAAGAACGCGCCACACCTGCGCTCATACACCCTCCTCGTTGATTGCTCCGACGAACCCACGATCGACACGGCACAGGCCACGCGATGACCCGAACCCGGACCGGCGCGTTGCTGCTCGCCGTGTCACTTCTCCTCACCGCCTGCGCCGGACCGCCCGTCGTGGTGAACCCCGCGCCGCCGTCTCCGACGTCGTCCCGGAGCAGTACCCCACCGGTCCCGGCCGGACCGGTCCTGACCCGTCTGGCCGGCACCCTCGGCGACGCACCCGCTGACACCACTCGTGGCGACTTCCAGTACGTCGAGCGTCGCACCTGGTACCGCGACGTCATCGGGCCGCCCGGCCCGACCGGGTGGCCCGAACGGGTCCGCGTCGACCAGCTGTGGCGTACCGACGATGCCGCCGACGGGCGGCTGGTCAGCGTGCACGTCGAGAGCGGAAGCTGCATCCCCGACGGCGGAAGCGGCAGCTGGGCCGGCCGGACCGGGGACCGGTTCGACCAGCCACCACCGAGACAACCAGCTGCCCTGCGTACCCATCTGCTCATCGCGGGCGGTCCCGGTGAGACCCGTCCCCAGGACATCGTCGGTGGCATCGCGATGCTCTACGAACGCCACGCGCCCACCCGCCCGGTCCGGGCCGCAGTCCTGCGGCTCCTCGCAGCACAACCCGGTCTCCTCGCGCAGACAGGCGTCACCGACCGCGTCGGGCGCCCCGGCATGGACGTCATCCTCCCGTACACCAACCGTTCCGGCGTGCCGTGGCGCGACATCCTCACCATCGACGAGCACAGCGGGATCCTCCTCGCCGCCCACAGCGTCCTCGCCGGCCCCATCCCACCCCAGGACCCGCGCCTGGGACCCGAAGCCACGGACATGATCATCGCCGAAGCCGCCGGCTACCGGCTCTACGTCGACAGCCGCCGCACCCCGAACACCCACACCCCGGCCGCCGGCTGCCAGCACCCCACCCTCCGGGCAGGCGCAGGACAACGCCTCGCAGCGGTGGGCGGGGACTACGCCCGTCCGGATCTTCGGCCCCCTGGCGGCTCCTCGCGCCCGGATCAGGGTGTCGACCCGGTTGCGCTGGGGCTGCGCAGTCCCCGCAACCCATCGGTCGGAATGCGCCGGAGGAGAGCACCGAGGTGAAGGACTCACTAGCAGTCGGGAAGCTGCCGCCGCTGCGGGACTACCAACAGGAGGCCGTAGAGGCGATCGTGAAGGGTCAGGCCGAGGGTGGTCGTGGCCAGTTCCGGGCCGCGTGCGGTAGCGGCAAATCACTCGTCGCGGTGCACGCTGCCGTACGGCTGTGCCCGACCGGGCTGGTGGTGGTGGCCTGCCCGTCGCTGCCCCTGCTCGCGCAGACCTTGACGGTGTGGGCCGCTGCCGGCATGGCGGCGCAGGTCCTCGCGGTGTGCAGCGACGACACCATCGCCGACACGGCGGTGCACACGACCGACCTTCACTGTCCGGTCACCACCCGGCCGGGCGAGATCGCGGACTGGGTCCGACGAACCCCCACCAACCGGATACGGCTCATCCTGGTCACTCATGCCTCCGCCGCTCTCGTGGGCGAAGGGCTGCACGCCGCCGACACCACCGCGAGTCTGTTGGTCATCGACGAGGCGCACCACACCGCCGGATGGCCCGGCAAACACGTCGCCCTCGTGCACCGTGACGAGCACCTGCCCGCTACCCGACGGCTGTACATGACCGCCACACCACGAGTGCTCAGCGCACGACGCCGCGCGGGCCGTGGCGGTGAGGACGTGTTGTCGATGGACGACGCGGACACCTTCGGCCCGGTCCACTACGACTACCCGTTCGCGAGCGCGATCGCCGATGGCTGGCTCGACGACTACCGCATCGTGGTGATCGGGGTGACCTCCGCGCAAGCGCTGACGACCCTGCGCCGCCTCGACCCCCACGCTGTCGTGCGTGCTGGGGCGGCGCCGCTGCGTACCGCGGTGGTGCAGACCGCGCTCGCCCGCGCCGCCGCCGAGTTCGGCCTTCGCCGGGTCCTGGTGTTCACCCCACGGGTGGCCCAGTCCCAGGAGTTCTCCCGCACTCTGCCGGCCACCCTGACGGCCCTGCCCGAGCAGGACCGCCCGAAGGGCCGCCTGACCGTCGGACACGTCGACGGCACCCAGACGATGACGCAGCGGCAGATCCACCTGGCCCACCTCACCGACCCGCCCGAGGACGGCTGGACCGTGATCTCCAACTCGCGGTGCCTGGGCGAAGGCGTCGACGTGCCCGCCGTCGACGCCGTCGTCTTCACCGCCCCGAAGGAGTCCGAGCCCGACGTCATCCAGGCCGTCGGCCGGACACTGCGCCGCAACCCTGCCGGGTCCGGCATCGCCACCATCCTCCTGCCGGTCCTGCTGCCTGACGACCCGGCCGACACCACCAGCGACCTCGCCGCAGACCTGACCGAGTGGACCACCCTCTTGCAGGTGTTACGCGCGTTACGGGCGCACGACAACGGTCTGGCCGCCGACCTCGACCACCAGCGCACCAAGATGTCCACAGGCGCTGCGGCGCTGCCGCCGCGGCTGCTCGTCCGCCTTCCTGATGGCTATGCCTCCGAGGATCTGCTGCGGGCACTCACCGTGCGGGTGCTGGAGGAGACCACCTCGGAGTGGCTCGTCGGGTACGCCGCCCTACGGGCCTTCCACGCCGACCATGGCCACCTGCGGGTGCCCGTCGGACACGTACGCCACGGGGTGCGATTGGAACGCTGGGTCGCCCGGCAGCGCGCCGAGTACGAGGCACGCCGGCTTCCCCAGGACCGGGTCCAGCACCTCAACGACATCGGCTTCGACTGGACACCCATGACGCGGGCCTGGGAACGGGGCATCGCCGCCGCCACCGCGTTCCATGCCGAACACGGCCACCTCGACGTGCCCACCGGCCATGTCGTCGACGGACTCGACCTCAACCTGTGGATAGGACAACAGCGCCGCTATCACCGCAAGAACACCCTTCCCGACAACCGGATCGCCGCCCTCACCGCCCTCGGAATCGACTGGACCGCCAAACAGCGCTCCTACGAGGTCGGCTTCACCGCCCTCCAGCACTTCCACACAACCCACGGCCACATCCAGGTCCCGTACGGCACGACCGTCAGCGGCATCAACCTCTACGACTGGCTCGCCGCCCGACGCACCGACCACCGACTCGGACGCCTCGACGACGACCGCACACGCAGCCTCGAAGCGCTCGGCATGCAATGGTCGATCCGCGACGCCGCCTGGGAACGCCACCTGGCCACCGCCACCGTCTTCTTCCACCGCGAAGGACACCTGCACCCCCGCAGAGGCCACCGCGAAGACGACATCGACCTATCCCGGTGGATCAACACCCAACGCATCGCACGACGCGACAGCAACCTCCCCCAGGACCGCATCGCTGCCCTCGACGCGATCGGCATGCGATGGGAGATCCCCAGCGGCTGGACCGGAGTACACCAGGTCACCGCCAGCCGAAGCAGCCGCACCAGCGGCGACGACGAATCCCGCGACGGCAGCGACCCCACCGGACCCCGCCCCGCACCGCGCCATCCGGGCGGGCCGGATCCACACGGGCAGCCCGGCGTCTCGCCCCGACCCGCGCGGCATCGGCACCAGCCCGCGCCATCCACCACTTTCGAAGGGACCCGCCCATGACGCGCCTGATGATCGCGACCTACAACTACGAGGCGGGCGGCTACCTCGACGGCACCTTCCACATGCGGTCCTTGCAACAGACGTTCGCCGCACTCGACGTTCCGCCCGCGCTCATCCTGTTCTGTGAAGCCAAGTACTACCGGCGAAACCAGCACGAAGGGCTACGCCTGGCCGAGAGAGCCCTCACCGAGGCCCTCCGTGCCCCCTACGCCGGGCTCCTTGGCACCAGCCAGCACGGGCCCATCCCACCTGCCATCTTCTACCACGCCGGCCTCGTGTCCCACCTGGTCTGGCCCGGCGACGACCCGCGAGATCCCGACGTCTTCGCCGACAAGCGCAATGTCGGCCGGTTCCGGGTCAACGCCACCGGGGCTGAGTTCGGCGCCTGGGTCGCCCACTTCAACTCCCGCAGCGGCGCCGCTCGCCTGGAAGAGGCGAAACTGATCGACCGCTACGGCAACGACCCGCTCCCGTTCATCGGGGGTGGCGACCTCAACTCCACCGCCAGTGGCCCGCATTTCCCCCAACGAGACTGGCAGGCCGCGGACCACCACATCCGCACGCACAAGGGCAAATGGATCGACGACGGTACCCCCCACGGACGCTGGGAAGCCGACACCGACGCCCTCGACCACCTCATCGGCCGGTGGGACCCGATCAACAACCGCCGAGGCGAGGGCGCCGGTTATCATGCCGTCGCCGAACTGGCCTGGCTCGCCAACCCTAACTTCGCTATCGCGCCCACCGTCATCGACAAACCCGGTGAAGGCGGCCACGACCTCATCGACTACCTCCTGGTCAACAACACCATGCGACCACACGTCATCCCCACCAGCTACCACGTCCACATCCCCGACGGGCCGCCGTTCCCCTCCGACCACCACCTCGTCACCGCCGAGATCGACCTTTGACCGACCGGGGTGGCAGCCCGGCACCCCTCTCAGGTCGGACGCAATTACCAACCCCCGACTTGCCTCGGCGCTTCGTGGCGGCGCCCGCCCCACCGCCTACGAGGTGTCAGGTCATAGAGGCTTGGATCAGGACCTGGACCAGGCCGGCAGTGTCGTTGAGTAGGACAGTGTGGTACCGCTGGTCGACCTTGCCTCGACGCAGTCGGTGGATCCACTGCTTCTCGGTGATAACCACATCGCAATAGACCGCCGCGACAGGGAGGGCAAGAATGTCGATGAAGTCGTTCGGCTCCCATTTCTGCTGGGTCTGTCGGTGCTTGGCGGAGCGCATAACGTTGGTGACGTACCGGGTGGGCAGGTCATCCATGAAGTTCATCAAATCCAGAACGGTGGAGCCGGAGACGAACTGATCGTACGTGAGGCCGATACGGTCGAGTGCTGCGATGAGAGCAGGTTGAATGTCGATGAAGTCAGTGCCGCGGACTACCTGCTCGATGGCGTCCCCTTGCAGGCCGTGCTGTGCGATGACCGCGGCGACAGTGTTCTCAAAGTTGACGAATCTCTGTCCGTGATCGGAAGCGGCGTGGTCAAACCCCAATGCGCGGAAGGTGTCGGGACCAGCACGGAGCAGTTGCTCTTCAATAGACTCGGTGATCACGTGTTCGAGCTGAGCTCGCAGCCCACCACCCAGTGACGCGCCACCGTCGGGTAGCGCGGTGATGTCGAGCTTGGGCCAGTTCATGCGCCCGCTGCCGATGTGCTGCATCCCAAGGCCGAAGATCCGCTGCCGGCGGGGGTGTTCTGGTCGGCCGCACCGACGTTGGAGAGCGAAGTCCAGTTCCTGGTCGAGGACTCCGAACGGGAGCGCCATGGCATGTTGGCGCGACAGTTCGCGCATCACGTCTACGACCTCGTTGCGCGACCGGTCGTTACCGCGTTTGCTGGTCTCCCAGTACCGGTACATATCGAGTGGAAATGACACGGTGCCTGACGTGACACTGGCACGGGCCAGTGCCAGTACATCGCTGAAGCGCTCGCCAGCAGGATGACCACTCGCGGCGCGGGCAAGGTCGATCCACTTGTTCTGGTCGAGATAGATGCGCAACACGGACCTACTCTGCACGGATGGCTATGGTGTCGCCAACCAATTTGCCGAGACGTTCGGCGTGACTGCCATTGCGGGTGTCGCCGACCGAGCGACGCGCTGGGCCGTCGCGGAGACTCCGCGGCAGCGCGGATTCGATGTCGACCGGTTCACGAGATGGACTTCGCTGGTGTACGCGCGCTGCGGTCGGCGACGACATCCGTACATCGGATCCGGATCCGCACGTCGGCGTGGCACCACGTCGAGCGGCATGCCAACAATCGACCGCACCGCCGAGCGTGGGACCGCGCGCCGGTGGCCGTGCCGGCGATGTCGCCGGCACGGCCACGGGTCGCTGACGGAGCCCGCTATGCGGTGACGCCGGTGCAGCGCTGCCCGATGAAGGTGGCGTAGTCGTTCTCGTACCACTTCACACAGGACAGTGTTCCACTCGGCACGTAGTAGTCGATGCCGATCGAGAACCAGGCTTCGGCGAAGTTGCAGCCGGCCCGCTGCTGCCAGGTGATTCCGTGGACCGTCCCGTTCGGCAGGATGAAGAAGAACCAGGTCGCGTAGTTGCAGATCTGTCCCGGCAGCACCTTCGACCGGGCGGCCCGGATGCCCGTCACGTGGGTGCCCGAGCCGTAGGTCGTGTTGTAGAGGATGCCGTTCGACACGGAGATGGAGGTGGTTGCGGTGGCGTGCGCGGGCTCGGTGATGCCGACGCTCACGCCGGACGCGAGTAGGACCGCCAAGGCGAGAGCGAGCACTCGCCGGACGCGTCCGGTCCTCAACCGGCGCCCGGTGCCGGTCGCGGTGGGACCGAGGTCCGCAGGGTGGACTGGGCCGTCGTCGTGGTCGCTGCAGTGACGACTGCTGACGGTGGTTGTCATCTCACTCCTTATGAGCTGGTCGTGCTGCCATGAAGCGCCGGACAGGCGGGTCATGTGCTGATGCATCTGAGGATCGCGACTGCGGCCTGGCCGGGCAGGGTTCTGGGGAGTTTCCGTGAAGTCGCGGTTGCCGGACCTCACCACGCCCAGCGATCGTGGAGGGTGTGAACCACGACGACGATCCGGCCCGCCTGCGCGGACGGATACTGCGGGCGTACCGGCTCCGGACCGAGGTGGCGGCGAACGACCTCGCCACGCGGATCGGCGTGGCGGCCAACGTGCTGTCCCAGTGGGAGTCCGGTGTCAACGTGCGGCGGGCTGCCCGGCAACGCCACATAGCCGAGGACGTCGCAACGGCGTTGCGGTTGTCTGCCGACGATCGCGACGCCTTGCTCGGCCTCTGGGCGGCGTCCGGAACCATCGCGCTGGCCCCTCGCCCGCAGTGGTCGCACAACTACCCGCCGGGTGGGGCACCGGCGTGGGTGTGGCTACGCCGGCCACTGGAGCACCGGCCGGGTCGGCGCGTGCACCTGTGGTACAGCGAGCCGCTGCAGGTCACCATCGGCGGCGACGACATCCCGGCCGGTGGCCTGATCCTGCAGGCCCCGGCGTCCTTCCCGAACCCGCCGTTGGAGTGCCGGTTCGACGAGCCGGGCTGGGCCTCGTTCGGCATCGGGATCGTCACTGCGGACATCGCCGAGCAGCTCGACGTGCGGCTCGTCGAAGCGCGCGATCTGGCCGGTACCCCGCAGCCGCGGGTGGATCCACGGCTGCGGCCCGAGGACGAACGCCTCCTCGACCGGGCCTTCGGCATGCTGCGCCGGCTGGCCGAGGGAGCCGGCGTCGCCTGGGCGCTACTGGCCCCCCACGTTGGCATTGCCAGCCCCGCTCACCCACCGCACCCGCGTCCGCCCGATGCCGACCAGGGCTGGCTCGCGGCGCTGCGCCAGGACCCGCAGGGCCTAGTCACGCAGCCGTTGACCAACGGAGCAGACCTGCGCGCGCTGCGCGGTGCGCTGGGCCAGTCCAGGGCCGACACCGCCGCCGCGGTCACCGACCTGGGCGAGGATGCGCTCACGGTGAAGAGCCTCGAACACTGGGAGCTCGACGGCCGCCTTCCGGCCGCTCCCAGGATCATCTCCCGCCTGGACACGGTTCTGCAGGCCGACGGACACCTTGGCATTGAGCGCACCAGCACTTCCGCGGCGGCCGCCCCGGACACGCCGGTCGTCTTCCCCGCCTACTGGCGCGGACCCGTCTGGGTCCAGCTGATCGGCCCGGCAGCGGCCGGGGACGACGAGGAGCTCACCGCCATCGAGGTCCTTCTCCTGCGCTGGCCGCCGTGGCAGCGACGCCAGGAGGTCCGTTCCGGCGACGTGCTCACCACCCGCTGCGCGGGGACGAACTCCGGGCCGCTGTCGATCCACCCACCGGCCGGCTGGGGCTTCGCCGCGGGAACCGGCCACGTCCCCGGGGCCATCGACATCAACCACGGCTGGCATCCGGTAAGCCTCCGGGCGGCGTCCTGGCTGATCATCACCCATATCCGAATGATCCTTAACGCCCGTCGACACCGCGGCTGAAGCGGACCCGGCCGTGACCGCTGTGTGACGAAGGCCCGCCGGGCGAGATCGCCGCCCACGTCGCCGGGGTCTGGGCCGCCGGCGGGCACGACGCGGAGGTGCTGGACGCCCTCCTCGGCCGCCGTCGGGCGCGGATCCTGCGCGAGCTCGACCGGCCGGCTCGACGCTGGAGATCGCGCCGCGGGTGACGACCGGCGCCAACGCGCCGACCGCCGCCCTGTGAAGCTGGGACACCTGATCGAGGCGGCGGCCGTGCACCGTCTCCGGGCAAGATGCCGTTACCACCGCCCCAGCCGGCCGGAGGACCCCACCATCAACGACGCCCGCAACGCCGCGTGCGATGCGCGCCGCGTGTCGCGCGTCGCACACGAAGGGCAGCGACGGCCGGCGACCGGCCGCGGTGCTCGGCGAGATGGCCGAATGGGTGAGCACCCGCCCCGCAGATGCAGCGGCAGATCGGACAGCGGGCAGCTGGAGTCGGAAACGGGTGACCGGTGGCGAATCGTCCAGAACGCCGACCAGCACGCCGGCGGCGTGGCTCGGGGCGGCGTAGCGGGCGTGTCCGAGGCGTCGGAGCGGCCCGCGCGACTGACCCAGCTCAGGGCGACCAACAGTGCGGCACTACTCACCCAGACCAGCAGAAGGTCGGAGTGCCCCGGCAACGTCACCCATGGACGCAAGGAGATCAGGCCGACAGCGTTACCTCGGATGGGCAGCTCAGTTTGTCCAGGATCGCCGCACTGTAGCTGGTCACGTCATCGGGTCCCATCGTCAGCACCACGTCACCGCGCCCGGCCATGCGCGTGATGACCCGGGCCGCCTCATCGGGCCCGGCGGGCAGGAAATAGGAGCCTTCGCGCAGCCGGGCCACGATGACGGTGGGATCCACCCGCGGATGACCGTCCGGCGGGGTGTCGTGCCCGTCGAGCAGCAGAACGTGGTCGGCGTGGTTCGCCAGGACCCGCCCGATCCGCTCCCCGAAGACCCCGACGCGGGCGTGTCCGGACGGCCGGAACACCACGAACACCCGCCCGAGAGCCAGGGTCCGCGCGGCCTCCAGGTCAGCGGCGATCTGGTGCGGGTGGCCGGCGCAGGAGTCGATCACCGTCACCCCGGCCCGGGTGTCGAGGTGCTCGAACCGCCGCCGGACCCCGGCGAACGTGGACACCGCCCCGGCCACCTCCGTGGGGTCCAACCCCAGAGCCACCGCACACGTCATGGCCGCCGCCGCGTTGTCCAGGTGGTGCACCGCCGGCGTCGGTAGAGTGAGCCGCACCTGCGCGCCGTGGGGCATCCGCACCACCGCGGACGCGCTCCAACCCTCGGCACACACATCCAGGAACCGGACATCCGCCGTCCGGTCCCGGCCGTACCGCAGCACCGTCAGGTCGGGCCTCTCGTCGGCGATGACCTCGGCGGCCACCGCCGCTCCCACACAGTCGGCGCAGACGACAAGGACGCCGTTCGCTGCGGTCCGGCAGCCGAACGTGACGTACTCGCGCAGCATGTCGGCGTGACTGATGGAGCTCTCCGGTTTGCCGTCGGTCACGTTGGTGACGACCGCGACCGACGGAGTGAGGAAGTGAAACGAGCGGTCCCGCTGGCTGGCCTCGGCGACGAGCAGTTCCGATCGGCCGAGGTGGGCTCCGGACTCCGGCCCGGTCAGGTCGGCGCCGATCAGGTACGTCGGGTCCTGCCCGAGAGTGCGCAGGATGTGCGCGAGCATGCCGGCGGTGGTGGACTTGCCGTGCGACCCCGCCACCGCCACCAACCGCCGCCCGACGGCCACCTGGTCGAGGACCTGCGCCCGCTGCACCACCGGGATGCCGGCGGCGCGGGCCGCCCGAACCACCGGCGCGATCTGCGCGACCGAGGCGTGCACGACACAGCTCGCATCCCGGATGAACGCCTCGTCATAGCCCACCTGCACCCTCACACCGGCCCTGCGCAGCGCCGTGAGGGTGGCCGAGTCGCACACGTCGCTGCCGCTGACCTGATGGCCCAGCTCGGCCAATAGCCGGGCAAGGCCGGACAACGCTGCACCACCGACGCCCACGAAGTGCGGGCGGGACAGGTCGAGGGGGCCGGTGTACGCCTCGATGGTGGGGTTGCCAGGGATCGCCTCGGTCATGGTGCCGCGTCTCCGTTCGGTTGAGCTGACAGGTTGGTGCCACGACCTGATACGACAGAGGTTCCCCTGCCTCACATCGGTCGGGCCCCTTGCGCGCGGCCGAGATGACGTCGGGTCACCATCTCAGCCGCGCGGGTCCATCGCTCCGCGTCGGCCCATCCACCGGCCACACCTGTGTAGCCGCCGCCCCGCCTGCCATCCACGGTGAAGACTTCTCCAGCGCCTATCGCCGAGCGGTTCGACAACGAACCCGGGCACCTTCCCGAGGGGATCTACCGGACAGTCAGATGCCTCCTGCCAGTGCAGTCCCCCGACGCGGTGTCGAACAGAGCCGACAGTCGATCTCGACACTCCCGGGTGAAGCGCCTACCTCAGCCTGGACTCACAGATGCAGCAGAACGGGCGCGACGAGCACTAAGCCCAGGGCCTGAGCGGGGCGACGACGACCACGACGGCTTTCCACCCAGCGCGAGACTGCGCAGGATCAGGAACAAGAAGTCGAACAGTCACACGAGAAGGACAGAGAGCAGGACCCGCTCGACCAGCCCCGACGGTCCTGTCGTCGGCATACCCCGCAGGAGGAGGTGGTTGACGCATCCCGCTACTCGCAGCGGTCTTCGGCGCCCCGACCAAAGGCCTCGCAACAGTCAGAGCGGTGCCGGTACACCCGCAGGTCGCGCTCCCGCAGGTGGCCGAACTCCAGCGTGATCTCGTACAGGCAGGCCCGCCACGCGACGATTTCGCCGCCGCCGGGCACCACCTGCCCGTCACCGGGCCCGCCGCGCAGCAACACCTCCATCCCCTCGACGGTACGCACGCGCCCGAGCCCACGATCCCGTATTCGACGAGGATCCCGCCACACGCTCGGCGGCCAACGCACCGCGACACCTCGCCGCCGCCAACTCACCGCCGTTCCCAGTCCACGAACTCTGCGCGGGAGTGTCAAGTTAACGGCTGATCTTGGTTGTTGAGGTGGTCAGTGGTTGGCCGGGGTGAGCCGGCCTTCGAAGGCGATCTGGAAGGCGTTCAGGGGTGCTTTCCAGCGCATGGTCCACCGCCGGCGGCCGGTGCCGGTCGGGTCGAGGCTCATCAGCGCCATGTACACGCACTTGAGTGCGGCTTGCTCGTTCGGGAAGTGCCCACGGGCCCGGACGGCCTTGCGGATACGCGCGTTGACGCTCTCGATCGCGTTCGTGGAGCAGATGACCTTGCGGATCTCGACGTCGAAGGCCAGGAACGGCACGAACTCCGCCCAGGCGTTCTCCCACAACCGGACGATCGCCGGGTACTTGCGACCCCAGGCCTCGGCGAACTCGAGGAACCGCTCGGTCGCGGCGTCCTCCGTGGGTGCGGTGTAGACCGGCTTGAGCGCCTTGGCGATCTTGTCCCAGTCCTGGCGGGCCGCGTACCGGAACGAGTTGCGCAGCAGGTGGAGCCGTCAAGAAACAACCTGTCGCTTCCCGATGCTGTCCTCGTTGGACTGTTGTGGCGATTGTGGATGGTGTGCTTGCTCAGCTTGCGGCGCGTCTCGACGCGTTGTTGCCTCATCTGGACGAGCGACAGCGTCGTTTGCTGCTCGGGGTCGAGGCCCGGCTGCTCGGACACGGTGGGATTCGCCTGGTAGCACACATCGCCAGGGTCAGCGAGACCACGGTGCGCCGGGGGGTTTCCGAACTGGATGGTGGCGGCGAACCGATGCCGGTTGGGCGGGTCCGTCGGGCCGGGGGTGGCCGCAGTCGCGCTGAGGAGCGTGATCCAGGGCTGGTGCCGGCGTTGCTCGGGTTGGTTGAGCCGGACGAGCGGGGTGACCCGTGTTCCCCGTTGCGCTGGACGACGAAGTCGTTGCGTAACCTGGCCGCCGAACTGGGCCGGCAGGGCCGAATGGTCTCGGCGATGACAGTCGGACGGCTGTTGAAGGCCAACGGGTTCAGCTTGCAGGGCACCGCCAAGACCCTGGAAGGTGATCAGCACCCCGACCGGGATGCCCAGTTCCGCTATCTCAACGAACAGGTCAAAGACCATCAGGTTGCCGGGCAGCCGGTGATCAGCGTGGACGCGAAGAAGAAGGAACAGGTGGGGCTGCTGCCGATGGCCGGGCGGGAGTGGCGGCCATCCGGACAGCCGGTCCAGGTCGAAGACCACAGCTTCTTCGCCGGCCCACGAGTGGACACGGTCATCCCTTACGGGATCTATGACATGACCGCGAACACCGGATGGGTCAACGTCGGACTCGACCACGACACCGCAGCGTTCGCGGTCGCCTCGATCCGGGCCTGGTGGCAGGCCAGAGGCCGACTGGACCACCCGCAGGCCACACGCCTGCTGATCACCGCGGACGCCGGAGGATCAAACAGCTACCGCTACCGGCTCTGGAAAGCCGAACTGGCCGCGTTCGCCGCCGAAGCTGGCCTGATGGTCACGGTCTGCCACTTCCCGCCGGGCACCTCGAAGTGGAACAAGATCGAACACGGCCTGTTCTCCCACATCACCACGAACTGGCGAGGCCGCCCGTTGACCAGCCACGAGGTCGTCCTCAACACGATCGCCGCGACCACCACCCGGACCGGGCTACGGGTCGAGGCCGTCCTCGACCACGGCATCTACCCGACCGGGGTGGCCGTCAGCCGCGACCAACTGCAGGCCCTGCCAATCACCCCGCACGCCGAACGCGGCCAGTGGAACTACAGCATCGCCCCGACCGGCGCCAACACCGCGCCGCCGTCCGCCGACCAGCGCGCCGCAGCCCGCACCCAAGCCCTGCAACTGCTCGCCGACCCGCGGCTGACCGGCATGAGCACCACTGAGCTGGACGCGCTGCAGGCCCAGCTGGCGCCCGCCCAGGCAGCCCGCAGGCAACAGCACCGCTACGTGCTGCGCGGCGGCCGGTGCGTGGCCACCAACGGCCGCAGCCGATCGCTGCTGCGCGACGCCGACGAGACCCTACTCACCGTCCTCTACCTGCGGCAGGTCTGCCCGCAAAAAGTGCTCTGTGACCTGCTCGGAATCAACCCGGTCACGATCGGCCAGGCCATCAAGGCCACCCGGCAGCTCATCGACGAACAGAAGATCACCATCACCCCGACCGTCGTGCGCTACTTCACCCGCGCCGAGGACCTACGCGCCTGGACCACCAACACCGGACCGGCTACACACCCGCCCACCCGCTACCGGCTGACCGACCCGCGACTGACCGGCATGACCCGTGAAGCGCTGCACACCCTGCTCGAAGAACTGATCGTTCCCTACGCCGCCGCGATCGAAGAACGCCGCCACCGCCAACGCGGCGCTGACCGACGCCTGGGCACCCGCGCCGGGGTCTTCCGGCAGAAGATCACCGACAGCGACCGGATCCTCGCCACGATCCTCTACCGACGTCGAGTCAGCGGCCTCAACACCCTCGCCGAACTGTTCGACGTCTCCCGCAGCACCCTCCGAAACGCCATCAACGACGTCCTGCCCATCCTCGACGACCGCCGCACCACCCTCACCCCCGCCAAGCACCAGTACGCCACCCCCATCGACCTCCTTGCCTCCGTCGAACACCCACCGACCAGAATCCCAGAGCCGCGAAACCTGCAGGTTGTTTCTTGACGGCTCCGGTGAACCACACAGGTCTGCACGATCGTGCGCGGCCAGACCGTCTCCACCGCCTCGGGTAGGCCCTTGAGCCCGTCGCAGACGAGCATCAGCACGTCGGCCACGCCGCGGTTCTTCAGCTCGGTGAGCACGTGCAGCCAGTGCTTCGCGCCTTCACCGCCGTCACCGGCCCAGATCCCGAGGATGTCCCGGTGGCCGTCGACGGTGACCGCCATGGCCAGGTAGATCGGCCGGTTCGCGACCTGACCATCCCTGATCTTGACGTTGATGGCATCGATGAACACGACCGGATACACCCGGTCGAGAGGCCGGTTCTGCCACTCGGCCATCCCGTCGAGGACCTTGTCGGTGATGGTGGAGATCGTCTGCTTCGACACCTCGGCGCCGTACACCTCGGCCAGATGGGCGGCGATCTCCCCGTGCGTCAAACCCTTGGCCGACAACGACAGGACCAGGTCGTCGACCCCGGTCAGCCGACGCTGCCGCTTGCGCACGATCTGCGGCTCGAACGTCCCGGCAGCGTCGCGAGGGACCCGGATCTCGACCGGGCCGACGTCGGTGAGCACTGTCTTGGTCCGGCTGCCGTTACGGGTGTTCCCGCTGCCCCGACCGGCCGGGTCGTGCTTGTCGTAGCCGACGTGGTCGGTGATCTCCCCGTCCAACGCGGACTCCAGGACCCGCTTGGTCAGCTGCTGCAGCAGCCCGCCCTCACCGGTCAGCTTCAGCCCTTCACCCCGGGCCCGATCGACCAGCATCGCGATCAGCTGCTCGTCCGTGACCGCACCGGTCGGCTCCACAGCCGGCTGCTCGATGGTGATCTCGGTCGTCATCTGGCGTCTCTCCCTTGATCGGTCGATCAGCCGTTAGTTGTACACACCCACCTGCGCTGGTCGATCGTCTCGAGGTGCGACCTTCCCAGTGAGCGGAGTGCGCCGGTATGCGGACCGCCGGTGATCTCCTACCACCTCCGGACGACAATCGGCATGAGTGTCGCAGCATCAGACGCATGCTGCTCCCGCCCGGCGGCGCATGCCGGAAGCAGCCGGTGGGCTCTCGTTGGTGTTGTCGTGCTGCGGTGGAAGGCGTATGGCGGCTGACTGAGCCTTTTTCATCCTGCGTAGCGGTTGGTTTCGACGTGGTGCAGCACGAGGATCGCCTGCACGATTGGGGTCGCGCGGCGTGGGCAGCAACGCAGCTTGACCAGGATCTTCCAGGTCTTGAGCGTGGCGATCGCCCGTTCGCCGCGGGCGCGGATCTTGGCGTGAGCCCGGTTGACCGCCTTCTGTCGGCGTGACAGCTTCGGCCGGAAGCGGCGTCGTTTGAACGGGGTGCGCACGGTGCCGCGGGCGCCTTGGTAGCCCTTATCGGCGAAAGTCGTGACGTCGGCGCTGGTCAGGGCCTCGATAATGCCGTGATTGCGGGCGGCGGTCAGGTCATGGGTGGCGCCGGGCAGTGCTGGCGAGGCCCACACCAGGCGCCCGAGCGCGTCGGCGATGACCTGCACGTTCACGCCGTGGCGCTTGTGCTTGCCGGAGTAGTAGGGCTTCTGGTCGGCGACGCGGTCGATCGGGATCAGGGTGCCGTCCAGGATCGCGTACGCCAGCAGCCGGATGCGCCGCATGGCGGTGTCCAGGTCCTCGGCGGCGGCGCTGAGCAGGACGATCGCTTCCTGGACGTAACGCCAAGCCGTCGCGATGCCGATCTCGAAGCCGGCAGCGAGGCGGGTGTAGGTGTCGCCGTTGCGCAGGTGAGCCAGAGCCAGTAGCGCCTGACGGCCGGGGTTGAGCCGTCGCCATCGGGATTTGCGCTGCTGGCGGTGACTGCGGATGCGGTCGGCGAGGTGGTTCAGGGCCCGGCTGGACAACGAGATCGTGGACGGGTAGGACCGCATGGCGAGGCTCCCGGTCGGGGCATCGGGTTTTGGTCGATTTGCTGTCCTACCTGGAGCCTCGCCCTCATCGATCACCGGCCCCTACTACCGGGGCTGACCTGCAAGATCAGGTTGAAAAAGGCTCACTGTGTTTGTCGTACGTATGGCGGTGAAGGTCAGCGGCCGGCCTTGGAGTGGTATTCCTCGACGATTTCCTGGGGAATGCGACCCCGGTCGGAGATGTTCTTGCCGGCCTTCTTGGCCCAGTCCCGGATCGCCTTGTTCTGTTCCCTGTCGGTGGTGACGCGGCTGGGGCCGTTGATGCTCCGCCCCGCAAAGCCTGCCGCGCTCCCGCGGGCGGCCCGGCTGTCGACGGCTACGCCCCCGCGGCCGACTCTGGTGCCGTGAGTGGTGTAGCGGGCCAAGACGCTGCGGAGCTTTTCGGCATTGAGAGCCGACAGGTCGATCTCGTACCGCACCCCGTCGAGCGCGAACCCGACCGTCTCGTCGGCGTCCCCGCCATCCAGGTCGTCAATGAGCCTGTGGATGATCTGCTTGGCCATGCGCACATTCCCTTCACCTCGTCTACCTGCATGAACTACAGAACAGTAACCCGCACAACACTCATCACAAAAGTGGGGTCCATCAGCTTGCTTACCCGCAGGCACTCTCGTGCCGATACGTGAACGAGCCGCCTCCCGTTCTCCCGACATTCGCCCGTCCCGGCGGATACGCGAGCGACCACTTTGAGTAGTCGCCGATGGCGCATGACGAGGAAGGGTGATCGGTTGCGGATGGCGCAACTTCCGGGCGCTGCACTCGGCGGTTCTGTACGTGCGAAAATCCAATATCGTCTATATCACTCCTATTCCGGTTCGGGCATGCCCGTACACGACCAAGGCATGAGGGCGGACATTACGGTGCGGGCCGGCTCTTGCCATCGGTCAGGTCTCGAAACGGTTGACGGACGGGCCTCGTCTCGTGTGGAGTTTGTCAATCGCCGCCCCTGCGCCTACCCGGAGTTGGGGCTGTCGGCGACAGGGCGCTCCTCAGTGCCTGACCCACCCTGGCAATTCTGGTACTGCGGCGGGTCACGGTGTCGGCTCACCCACCCCTCGCTCGGCCGAAGCGCCGCCGCATGACGGTGCCGGTGAACGGTTCGGTCGGCGGCCGCCCAACGCGGGCAGCTCCTCCACGCACTCCCAGAAGGCGGATTCTCTTCATCTACGCCACGAGAGGTTCGGGGACCTCGCAATGGCCTGGCCGGAAGCCTTCCAAGCCTCCATCGGCGGGCGTCAGTGGGGTCGGGGTCGCAACTCATGATCATCGCTTTCTGTTACAGCAAGGTCACGATTCGTCAAGCCATGTAGACCTCGCTACCGATTGTGAGCCTCTTCTGGGTAGCGACGATTCACGTCGTTCACGTCCCCGAGGAGGATGTCCGTGCGTGGTAAACCGTGGTGCGGCGGCATGCACAGTGCGAAGCAGTGCGCCCGTCTCGTTGCCGGCCACGACTGGCGCAGGTCATGCCGGGGGCTTCAGCGTCCGGACCAGATCCGTCCGGAGTCTGGTGGCGCGGGCGCGGGATGCGGAAGGTGACCAGCGATGAGGCGAACGAGCAATTCATCTCCTTCTACACAGCGTGGCGAGGGAAGCTGTTCAAGGCGGTGGCGGCTTGGACCGGCGACCGGCACGCGGCGGAAGACGTCGTGCAGGAAGTCATGATCTTGGTGCGCCACTACTGGGGCCGCTACAGCCGACCGGAGATCCTCATGTACCGGCTGGCCCGCCAACAACTCGCCCGCCGGGTTGCTGCACCCATGCAGATGGACTCGTTGGAACAACGCCAGGAGGCAGACGACCTGCCCGCCGGTCCCGCTCGCGACCTGGACCAGCAGCTGGATCTCCTCGCCGCACTACGTCGGCTGCCCACCCGACAGCGGGAGGTCGTGGTGCTGACCGAACTATGTGATCTCGACCAGTCCGCCGCCGCGGAGATCCTCGGCATCAGCGTGTCGGCACTCAAGACCCACAAGGCCCGCGGGCTGCGCACCCTGCAGGAGCGGCTGGCCGGCGCCAGGGCCGACACCGAAGGAGGGAACAGCGCGTGAGCATCGCAGACGACCTGAAACATGCGGTAGACACCTGCCTCGGCCCCCGATCGACCCGCAACACCTCTGTGGAGGCCCGTCGGGTCCTGCACCTGCACGCGCGGCGCGCGGCCGACCCGCGTCAGTGCCGACAGATGGACGACACCATCGCAGACGCCGAACTCGGCACCGCCGCCTACCTGCTCGGCATCCACTACCAGATTCACGGACGGCGGGACCAGGCCGAGCACTGGCTACACATCGCCGCCGCCCGCGACGTCGCCGACGCTGCGGTACGCCTGGCGATGCTGCTCGAGTACCGCTCCGTCGTCACCGACAACACCAGTATCGACACCCCATCGACAACCGAAGGCGACCTGACACGGGCACGCCGCTGGTACCAGGCCGCCGCGAAGGCCGGCTACCGCACCCACGACGCCGGCGACCCGACGCCTCTTACGCCGCTGGCATTCGACTGCTGCCCGGCCGTGGCCCAGGCCGCCGGCATCGAGACAGCCGACGAGATCATCAGCGCCGCCCGCCGTCAGGCAGCGTTCCTGCTGCGCCAGGCCCGCGCCGACGTCAAAGTGATCATCGACGCCGCCCGCCACGAGGTCGACGACCTCGCGCGACAACGCGCCGAGGTCGAGAAGCAAATGCGGCTCCTGCAGCACGTCGTCACCGACATCGCCGCCACTGAGACCCAACCCCGACGACGCTGGCGACGCCTCCTGGCCAGAGGCAACACCCCCACCCCCCGCACCGTCGAACCCGATGCGTGGCAACAGATGCGCGATCACCTACGCGCGCACGACAGCACCCCACAACGGCGCGCGGTCCGCCGGTCGATGATCACCCGGATCATGACCCTCCTGAAACTCGGAGACGCCATAGAACTGGATGTCCTCGACCTCGACATCGAGACCGAGGACGCAGTCCCAACGTCACGCCACAACTGGGCGCGACCAGACGCGCCGATACGAGCCCGCGCGGGGTGAAGGCGCACCAGACGGCGGCACTGGCCGGCGGACCGACGGAGCGGTATCGAGCAAGACCCGATGATCCACTCGACGATCACCGGAACAAGCGCGGGTCCACTGCATTAGCAACACCGTTCCATCCCGCCATACCTTCCCCGCCTCGATGAACGGGCACACCCCCCGGATCCTCTGGTCCGAGCCCTCCTGCGGGCTTGAACGTGCTACAGCCATGCCGGGGCACGGGCTATGGGCAATCTCTGACGTCGGCAGTCCCCCGCAGCGGGCGACTGCCGACGTCAGGATGTGGGGCGGACTCAGGAGGAGCAGGTGTTGAGCATGCTCTGCAGCGCCGACTTCTCCGACGACTGCAGGCGCAGGCCCCAGGCGTACTTCACGGTGATCCACATCTTGCTGTAGGTGCACCGGTACGACGACAGCGGCGGCTGCCACGTCGACGGGTCCTGGTCTCCCTTGGACTGGTTGACGTTGTCGGTCACCGCGATCAGTTGCGGGTGAGACAGGTCGTTGGCGAAGCTCTGCCGGCGGCTGGTCGCCCAGGAACTCGCGCCGGAACGCCACGCCTCGGCAAGGGGGACCACATGGTCGATGTCCACGTCCGACGCGGCGGTCCAGGTCGCCCCGTCATACGGGCTGTACCAGCGCCCCGAGGTGGCCTGGCACGAGGAGTTGACCACGACCGACGTGCCGTCGCGCTTGAGGACCTGCTCCCGGGTGTCGCAGCTGCCGCTGATGGTGATCCAGTGGGGGAACAGGTCACGGGAGTAACCGCTGGTGGAACCCTCGCTGGCGACGGTCAGGGCGTTGAGCTGCGACTGTGCCGTCGTCTTCGAGGGGATCCCCGGAGGCGTCGCCGTCGCGGTCCCCGCGATGCTGGCCGGGGATGCTGCGCCGATAAGCGTGGCGAGTGCCAGCGTCACGGCGCGCACACGGGGTCGCGCGAGCCCGGGCGTCTTCGTGGTCGGTCGTGCCATGCCATGCCTCCAGATCACCATCAACAGCAACTGAACTCACCATCATCGATGAATATGGCGGCGGGATGGCATTGCTGTGAAGAGCCGGAGAGATCGGAAGCGCCCCGTCTGTGCCTCACCAGCCAAGCGGGTCATACCGGGTAAACCGGCGTCAGTCGTGCTTAGCTAATGCAACAGGGTCGACCAGCTTCGCTGGTTCAGTTTCCGGCTGCTGTGGGCGGCTCATCGGTAGGCAGAACTACGCTGCGAGTCATGCCGGTGCGCAGCGCACTTAAAAGCCACGCACGCTCGGCGTCGCTTCGCGGTCTGGTGAAGTACACCAAGGTGGCGGCTTGTAGCAGTGGCTCACCTACCTCCAGACCGCTGGGAGTGGCAACGACGACGGGGGATGGGCTGCGGTCGGCCGCCACGGCTGGTTCCTTCGGCGGATCCTGCAACGTCCACTCAGTCGTCCGGATCCCGTGGGCGGTCAGATGATCACGTACGTACTCGACCTCAGCACGCAGGGGGCCAGTCACCACGATGACGGGGCCGAACTGACGTCTGTGTAGGACCGCCTCTGTCATCGCTGCCAACCGTGGGTCTGGGCCGAGGCCTTCGAGAGAGTCAACAAGGCTCCATGCCATATCCACGCGACCCAGGTCGTCCCTGCTCGGTTCCTGCACCCCGCCGATCAGCTGCATTAATGCCGAGTGCAAAGCAGGTCGGCTGCGGACGACTTGTCGCCTGTCCAGCAACATCGCCGCCTGCTGAAAGACGGAACGTTCGCCGAGGCTGAGCGCCACCACATAGTCCTCTGGACTGACGTGCCGGTTGTCGCTCATATCGATGGCCTCGGCCGACGTGAGTTGCACCAGTGCGGGATGCTGAAGCCATGGGGGCATGCGCCCCCGTGAGATGTGGTCAACCACGATTGTCTGCCGAGCCCGGTCGACGATGCTCCTGACGGCGGGCAGCGTGGCACCGTCGGGCCTGGGAAGGCCGTCGAGGAGGAACAAGGCCAAGGGAAGCGACTGCAGCGCGAGCCGCACAGGACCCCGGCGGACGCCTACCGTGGTCGTGAGGAGAACCCCGTGGTTGTGCTGGGACTCGGCCGGTGACAGGCTGGCAAGTTCCAACGCGAGGTCAGAGTCTAGCTCGTGTACCGGTGCGTCGCCGTGGTCTCCCAGCACGATGGCCCACTGTTTGAGTAGTTCGCGACGCGAGGACACCACCAGGACGAAACCGGACTCAGCGGCGCGGGCGATGAAGTCCGCCAGGATCCGCGTCTTACCGGAACCGGGGGGTGCGTGTAGCACTATGTGGCGGGCGTCGCGGACGCGGTCCAACCGCTCGGCGAGCAGGATGTGAGCAGGTGCGCGGCCGATCATTGCACCATCCTGACCCTGCGCCGCAGCCACACACGGGCATTCATGACAAGGTCAACCTCATCCGGTGTCACCGCGTCGCGGAAGTGGAAGACCTTGTTGCGGACATCCCGGACGGGTTCAAGCATGGAGAAGACCAACTCGCGGCTGCTACCGAAGGTGCGGCTGAAGACCCGGCCGAAGCGCTCGGGGCTGTTGATGACGGAGATCAACTCACCGAAGGTCAGATCCTCCAGGCGCGCAGCGGCGGTACCGTTGCCGTCGGTCGGCCGAGCGGCGACAACAAGCGCGCGGAGCTCGTCCTCGGTGGCGCACGCCCGTTGCGCCAGGTAACGAGTCGCCAATTCGACATCGCGCACGATCATGAACTGCCTCGCCGCGGTCCAGAGGTAGCTGTTCACGTCGGCGGCGGTGACGACCGCAAGCAGGCGCTCCTCATCGCCGACCAGGACCGCCCCCTTCTGATGGAGCGCCTCCAGTGCGTCTTCGACCTCAGAGCCGGACCTGACGAAGGCCAGGTCCTCAAGGAAGTCGCCGACGGGGTAGGACAGGGGACTGTCCTGCCGGCGTACGATGCCGAGATTCAGCGCGAGTGACCGGTAGCTGAAGACGCCCACCACCACGCCGTGAGATGTCACGGGCACCTGGTCGAAGCCACGATAAGCCATCATCGTGAGCACGTCCGAGACCGACGTCGCAATTTCGACAGTGGACACCTCCTGGTCGGTCGGCACCACCTGGCCAACACGCAGGAAGTTGTGCTGCGGCGTCATGCGGCTCAGCCGTGCCACCTCCCCGGCAACTCACTGCTTCGGCACCGAGCCTACTGGGAGAGAGGACCTCGTTCAGCCCCGGCTGGGTCGAGCTGCTCGCAGTCGCCCCCGAGGGATTCTCGACAATCTCAGGTGGTCAGCGATAGCAGCGCCGTGCCGGGGCAGGTCCCCGATTGGCCGCTATCGGCTTGGGTGAGGCGAATCTTGGCCAGCACGGGGATGAGCTGTGGGCTGTCGGCGCGCTGTCCGACAGTCACCATTCAGGCCAGCGGTAGGCCGGAATACCCCCACGTGCGTGGGGAGGACACCCCACGCACGTGGCCCTCGGACCACCGCTGCAGGAACACCCCCACATGCGTGGGGAGGACACCCCTCGAAGGAGGCTGTCGTGTCGATCATGACCGAGGAGCGGGCCGTTGCGTCTGTGTCGCCGGTGGCGGTGGACGGGAAGAAGGACGAGTTCGGGCCGGACGACTGGGGGCTGGACATCAGCTTCGTCGAGTCCGGCGAGGGCGTCGACAAGCTGATCTACATGACGATGCAGAGCCAGCACTTGACGGCAACCGTGACGGCAACCCGGGCAGAGCAGGACAGCCATCGGCACCCCGCCGTCACGCAACGCGATCGGCTTTACCCGAACACGAGAGCGAGTCAGCGACGCAATACCACCCGATCTTGCCGCCAAACCGGGCGCTATTCGCCACCCCCATCAGCAAAACGGTCACAAGTTACTAGGAGCTCCACGAACTTCCTGAAAGAGTCGGCAATTCGCCGAGGGATACGGTCCTCATCGATATATACGACGGCGGGATCGCCTTGAGGGCCAGATCTAGAGTAGTCAAGCATAACCGCATCATGACCCGCCGAAGGCATATCACAAATGACAACGCCGACATCCGGATAGCCCCACTCGGCAATCATGTCAGCACTTCCCAGACCAGAGTTCGTCTCGATTCCCCACTCTCCACCGATTCCACGAATTGCGCTGATCTGAATGTGGTCGGGCATCCAGGTGGTCTCGAATTCAGTCGGGCAGCACCGGTTCCTTGGAACCCCGCCGTTCCTACGGTACAGCAGGTCAATGTAGGCCTGAGGAAGCCGCACACCAAGGAGATACTCGGCCCGCTGAACCATCGAGGGCTCCAGTTGTGGGCCAGTATAGTAGTCGTCTTCCTCGAAAAGAACGTTCATAACACCCACCCGCTACTTGAAGCCACCGGTGTGCCCAGTCTTTGCGTGTACGGTTCGATCGATGAGCTGCATGAGCCCCTTGTCTTGATGATGATGCCACGTGTACCCAGTCGGCGTACTGGAGAGTCCGGCCGCCCGATTAGCGCGGGCAAAATCAGTCGAACGACTACCCGAAAGAGTGATCCGAACATCCGGCACAGACGGATGCCGCACGGACGAGAAATCAGGGAAACCATGCCTGTCGAATGGGATACCGGTGACCGGATGCGTGTTACCCGCCAATGCCCCGTTGCGAACCTGCGGCACGCCTCCCGTCGCGCATGCACACGTCGATGGATGCCCTTGAACCGAACCACCACAGTTGTGCACCAGTACAGGAGTATTGCCGGCGAGCACATGGTACGTGTGGATTCCTTCGACGGCGAGGTTGTGGACCCTGCGCTCCTGGGTGAACGCCCGTACTGCCTCGACCTGAACGTATGTCCCCGCTGAGGTGCGTAGCCACTGGCCCGGTTCCAGTTCGGTGGCCGGTAACCACTTGTTGAGGTCGGCGATCCAGAACGGGTGCCCGTCGGTGGCGATCACCGAGCCGGACTTGTCGCCCTGCGTACCGTCGGTGTCGACGGTCACCTCGACCAGGGTTTTGCGGCCGTCGCCGACGATCAGGCCGACCACCGTGCGGGCCTCGGTCTGGCCGGTCTCCGGGTCGGTGGCGAGCACCTCGTCGCCGAGAGCGATGTCCTCGATCGCCCGGGTCGAGCCGTCGGCCAGCACCACGCGGGTGTCCGGGGTGAAGCTGTTGCCGGTCTTGCAGGATTTCCCGGCCGTCTCGGCGACGTCGTCGCCCTGTCTGGCTGCCGTGGCTGCCGCGTCGTCGGCCTGTCTGGCTGCCGTGGCTGCCGCGTCGTCGGCCTGTCTGGCTGCCGTGGCTGCCGCGTCGTCGGCCTGTCTGGCTACCGCCGCTGCCGCGTCGTCGGCCTGTCTCGCCGCCAGTGCGGCGGCCTCGTCGGCTTGGGCGAGCACCCGTTGCGCCCACTTCATCTCGTCGAACCAGGAAAGGACCGCTTTGCCAGTCCTTATCATGGCCTCGCCGACCTTCTTCGCCTTCAAGACCTTGCCCCACGGGATGGCGCTGACCACCGCCATCGCGCAGGCGCCGATGTCGCCCTTCATTACGCAGTCGCGGATGTCGTCGAGTCCAAAGAACGCCAGCAGGATCTCTCCACTGGCCTCGATCACGATGTCAAGGAGCTTCTTCTCCTTGATTGACTTCGCCCTGTTGACCTCGTCTTGGCTCGGGCCGCTCGGTGTCTTGTTGCCGCCCGCCGGGGGCTTGGTCTGCGTCGCGCCGGGCGGCGGGCCGGTGCCGGACACGCCGCCACCGTTGCCGCTGCAGGGGTCGTCGGCGCAGTACCGTAGGCCCGAGGCGTCTGAGAAGCTGACCGGTGAGTTGTTGGCGTAGGCGTACCCCTGCATCTGCTGGGGGTCGGTGAAGTCGATGATGGGGTCGACCGAGATGAACCGGCCGGTTGCTGGCTCGTATTCCCGGGCTCCGAGGTGGGTCAGTCCGGTGGATGAGTCGATGGTGCCGCCGACGAAGCCCTTTTGCCCCGGCCACACCGACGGCTGGCTGCCACGCGTCTGGCCGTATGGGGTGTACTTGCGCCGGGTCGAGGCGAGGGTGTTCGCGTCGATGGTCTCCTGGGCGGTGCCGTGGTGGTCGCCGATCAGGAAGTTCACCTTGTTGGAGGGGGTTCGGACCGCGCCGGCCCCTTGGTAGTACCGGGTGCCGCTGACCGAGGTGGTCGCCTTGGTCAGGGTCAGCTCGGTGCCGGCCAGGTAGAGGGTGACGGTGGTCGGGTCCCGTCGGATCATCCGGTTGCCGTCGGCGTCGTAGAGGAACTCGGTGACCTTGGTGCCCTCGGTCACCTTCGCCAGGTGCCCCTCGTTGTCCCAGTCCAGGGTCTGGGCGGTCCCGCCGATCTTCCGGCTGATCATGTTGCCGGCGTTGTCGTACAGGTACTCGTCCAGCCGCTGCCCACCGGGCAGTCCGGGGGTGGGTGAGCCGACGGTGTTCACCGTCCGCAGGGTGTGCGGTTGCGCCGTGCCCGCCGTTGGGTACCCGTAGGTGGCGGTGATGTCGTTGGCCGGGTTGCCCGAGGTGTCGTGCTGGACCTCGGTCTTCCGGTTGCTGGTCCCGTCGTGGAACGTGTACGAGTGCCAGTACGGGTCGGGTCCGCCGACCGTCGCCGCCGACGGGGTCTTCGCTGCGCAGTCGTCGTTGGCGGTCCACGCCTGTGTCATCCGGCGTAGGTGGTCGTAGCCGAAGCACTGGGTGTCGGTGGTCGTGCCCTGCTCGACGCCCTTGATCTTGGTGACGTTGCCGATGGCGTCGTGTTCGTAGCTGATGTCGTCCAGCCGGGTCGGCGCGATGGCCCGGTCGACGATGGTCTGTGCCAGCCGGCGGGTGCCGTCCTGGTACTTGAAGGTCTGGTAGACCTCCTTGCCGACCGCGCCCATGGTGAGCCGCAGTGGCTCGCCGTACTCCGAGTAGGTGGTGGTCTGGAGGTACTTGTTCAGGCCGGTGACGCTGACCGGCATGTCCAGGCCGTTGTAGCCGTAACTGACCCGCTCCTCGGGCAGCCCACCGGCCAGCGGGTAGGTGGTGGACTTCGGCAGGCCGGTGTTGTCGGTGTAGCTCTGCGCGAAGCTGTAACTGCCAGCCAGTGCCCCCTCGCTGGCCGGGATGGTGTACTTCGTCCCGGTCGGCTGGTTACGGACGTTGTATCCGGTCACCTCGCTGACGTAGGCGTTGCTGCCCACCCACCGGGTCGACGAGGTCGGCAGCCCGATCTTCAAGCTGTCGTACGTCCACTGTGCGGCCAGGGTCCCCGTGGACGTGCCGTGCCGCAGCGCGGTCGGACGACCCAACTCGTCGTAACCGTAGGTGAGCGTCTTCTGCCGGGCATCGGTGGTGGAGACCAACCGGTCGCCGTCGTCGAAGGTACTGGTCGTGGTGCCCTTGTCCGGGTCACCCGCGTTGGTCTGCCGACCTCGCAGGTCGTAGCCGTACGTCCACTTGTTGCCGGTCGGGTCCTTGACCTCCTTGACCCGGCCGAACCGGTCGTAGGAGTAGGTGGTCGCCTCGTACGCACCGGTGGGCGTCTCCGCCTGGTACTGGCGCAGTTCGGCGAGGCGTCCCGACCCGTCGGTGATCTTGGTGGTGGCGGTGCCGCCCTGCGGCGGGTCCACGTCGATCCGGTCACCCCGGTAGGTGGTGACCGTCCGCCACTTCTCGACGCCGAAGCTCTCGAAGATCTCGTTGGTCGGCCGGCCCATTCCGTCGAAGCGGTAGACCATCTGGCTCGGCACCAGGTTGTCGCCGATGCCGTCCAGCAGGGTCGCCGAAGGTGCCGAGGAGTTGTAGTACGCCGCCCGCTTCTTCCAGGCCAGTCCCCGGGTGTCGTAGAAGACGTCGGTCAGCACCCGACCGCCGCCGTTGGCCGGTTGCTGGGTCTGCCGCAGCCGCAGCATGCCGTCGTAGATCTCGTACCCGGTCCGGTACGAGCCGTCTTCCTTCAGCGTCTCGGTGGTCACCACCACCGGTGCGGACTGGGTCACCTGGTAGGCGAACCGGCTGTTCGGGGTGTCCGGGTAGGTGGCCTTGTCCCGGCCCGGCAGCCAGACCTTGGTGAGTCGGCCCAACGGGTCGTAGCTCAGGTCGGTCCGCGCGCTGTTCGGGTCCACCTCGGCGACCGGGACCCCCCACGCCGGCTCAAGGTACTGGGTGGTCTTGTGCAGCTTCGGGTTGGTCGTGTCGACCTGGGTGACCAGGGCGTCCGCCGCCGGGATGAAGTCGATCTTCGTCTTCTTGCCGTAGACGTCGTACGACTCGGTGACCCGACCGTAGTCGTCGTAGACCGACCGGCCGGTCACCGCGTAGCGCGGTCCTCCCGCCGGCCACTCCATCAACTCCTCGACCTTGGTGACGTTGCCCTCGGTCGGGGCCGCACCCAGAGTGGTGAGGTCGTCGTAGTACATGCGCGTCTCGGAGACCACGTCGGCCGGGCGGGACGGGGCGGTGGCACAGGACACCGCCACCTTCTCCACCCGCTTGACCTTCGTCATCAGCCAGTCGTCGGTGTTTCGGGCGTACTCGTGCCGGGTGCAACTGTCGTCGTCGGTGCGGGAGAGGTCGCCCAGGTCGCTGGTCTGGGTCGGGATGCCGTAGCCGTCGAAGCTGTGCTGCACCTCGGTACGACGCCAACTGCCGTCCGCCACCTTGGTCCGCGACTTCACGCTCGTCGTCTGCGTGACGTACGACTTCAGTGCGCTGGTGCCGGGCCGGGCCCGGGTCGCGGTGGCGGCGCTGCGCCACGGGGTGTTCAGGGTGGCCGACTCGATCACCCCACCGTCGCCGGAGTAGTAGATCGCCTCACGGATCATGCCCTGGAACTCGGCCACGTCGGGCGTGGTCCCGCCCTCGGAGTCGGTGACCGACGCGGTGCGGGTGCCGGTGGAGGTTTTGTCGCCGTCGAGGCCCTGGAAGTAGCGGGTCTCGGTCAGCGACAGGTTGTCCGGCGCCTTGCCCACCCGGGTCCGGACCCTGCCGTACCCGCGCCACTGGCTCCAGGTGCGGTGCTCGGCCTTGGTGAACTCGCCGTCGTCGTAACCCCAGGCCGGGTTGGAGAACTCGTAGTTCGTCTCCTTCGGTAGCTGACCGCCCTGACGGTCCTGCTCGACCACCTGGTTGACCACGTACTTGTGGAACCAGTCCAGCACCGGCTCGGTCTCACCCTCCGGCTGCCAGTAGGTCGGGTAGCAGCGCATGGTGTTGGTCTCGTTCGGCGCCGGCAGCACCACCGGGGTGAACCGGCTGCACTGCCGGGGCAGGTAGCCGATCCCGATGGTCGACCCGGTCTCGGTGTCGATCCGGACCATCCGCTGCCGGGTGATCGCGGGAACACCTTCCAGGCCGTCGACCCGGTTGGGCATCATCTGGCCGGTGAAGGTCACCGCCGGCATGCTCACGCTGCCACCGACCTTGCCGGTACGGGTGATCGAGGCGAGCCAGAGCGACGGGGTGGTGCCGTCCGCGGTCGTCGGAAAGGCGTGGTTCAACGTCCACAGGTTGACGTCCCGGTACGCCGTTCCCGAACGGACCTGGGTGGTGATCGAGGTCAGCCGTTTCCGGGTCCAGAACGTCGGCGAGAACCGGTCGGTGCACTCCTCGTCCTTGACGCAGTTCTGGTCGACCGGGGTGTCCGGCCACCGGTTGGCGTTCGCCTTGGTGAACTTGCTCGGCGCGCAGTCGAAGTTGGCGTCCGGCAGGCAGCGCTCGTCGACGCCGAAGACCACCCGGGCTGGGGCCGGCTTGGCATACTCCTGGCCGTTACGTTGGCCGTACTCGATGCGGTTGAGGTAGCCGCCGCGCTCGTACTGCACCCCGGAGGTCTTGATGTTACGGCCGTAGTAGTTGCTCTCCGGCGTGTAGTAGTACGCCATCGAATTGCCGTTGGTGTCCACGACGTGATCGAGGTTCCACCGCCAGCCCTGCTGGCACCAGGCGGCGTCGAAGTTGCTGTTGTCACAGGGCTCGTCCGGGTTGTTGCCGAAGACCGGCGCCGTCCACGTCGACTTCGTCTCCGGATTGCCGCTCACGTAGTTGGGCAGCCGGTTGCGGCCGAAGTAGTACTGGGTGCCGTCGGTAGTGGTGACCCGCCAGTACTCGCCGTTGTTGTCGCCGTTGCTCGCGCCGGTCAGCGCCTCCACCCGGGAACCGTCGTCCTCGGCCGTCCGCCACACACCGCTGGTGCCGTCGCGGACCAGCTCAGTGGTCCGGCCGTTGAGCGAGAGGGTGACGTTGTTCGAGGCCCAGCAGAGGTCGCCGGTCTTGACCGTGTTGACCGCGTTGCCGCCCATGTCCTCGGCACACGACTTGTACCGGCGCTCGACGAAACCGGGCCAGTAGTCCCAGCCGTCACCCACCCAGGTAGGCTGGTTGTTGGTGGAGACCATCCGCCCGTCGACACTGCTCGACGAGTAGCCCAGGCCGATCGACGGGGTCGGGCCACCGAGTGACGACGGCATCTCCATGGGGTACGACCAGGAGAAGTCACCGGCCGAACCGCCCGCCGACCAGGAGCCGCTGGGGTTCAGGCTGGTGGCGGAGTAGCTGCCACCGGGCCCGGAAGCGCCAGCGGCGGCGGCGAGCAGGGTCGCCGCCGCCGTCCGCCGTCCACTGCCCACGCCGGCCACATCCACCTCGGCCACCAGGGTCGAGGTGGCGACATCGTTGCGGGTGCGCAGCACCGTGATCTGGGCACACTCGTCCCGTTCCGGGGTGGTCAGCGCACACGCCGGTAGCTGGACCAGGCGCAGCCGGGAGGCGTAGTCCGCGCCGTACGCGGTCCGGAAAGCCCGGTAGTCGACCTCGACGGAGACCCGACCGGCGGTGCCGTCGCCGCTGCCGATCCGGAACAGCACCCCCCGTACGCCGGCCCGGTCGGTGGTCGCGCGGTCCTCGACCTGCACCCGTACCGTCGCCGGGGCGGCGGCCGTGCCGCGGGCAGCGGTGCCGGCAGCTGCCCCGACCTTGATCGGGGCGGACCCGACGGCGACTCGCGCGGTACCGACCAGGTCGACGGTGGTGGTAGAGGCGGCCGGCCAGGTCGGCCGGGCCAGCGGCGTGCCGGCCTGCCTGGCCTCGGGAACCGACGACCGCGCCTCGTGGCTACGGCCGGGAACCGAGCGTTCCTTCTGCAAAGCCGGCAGGTCCACCTCGACCGCCGCGCTGGCCTGCACCGGTGTGAGCGCGCTGGCCACCATAACCAGGCTCAGGACTCCGGCGACCCATCTCAGGTGCTGGTGGGTGGACGACACGCGACGTCGGGACGCGCGCAGCATGAAGTGACCCTTGGCCACGACAGCCTCCCCCGTGAGTGTGACGGCCATCGACGTTAGCCGCGTTGTGACGGCTACCGTAGGTAACTCCACCCTCACGGACAAGTGAGAATTTCTGACAGCCTGCCTTTTGTGGATACTCGCTGTCATACGTCCCGATTGGACTTCATCGTGCTGTCCATGAACTGCTTGTCGCGGCCATTTCCGCCTGGTTGACTCTCGCCTCGCCGCCCGGAACATCGACGACATCAACCGGGCCTACGGGGAGGTACCATGTCGCGCCGACGAATGCTGTCCAGGTTCCTGGCCACCTTCACCACCACCGTCTCGGTGCTGACCGTGGCGGCCGTGGCACCGGCCTCGGCAGCACCCGCACCGAAACCCGCCACCACCGGCCGGTCCGCCAAGGCCCCGGCCGGCAACGCTGCCTGGTACGCCACCGAGGCCGACGCGATGGTCGCCGCCCGGCGCTCCGGCAAGCGCATCGAGGTCGACGCGCTGACCACCGAGACCCGACAGACCTTCGCCAACCCACGCGGCACCTTCACCCTCGAACAGCGGGTCCGGCCCGTCCGGATCAAGCGGAACAACAGGTGGGTGCCGGTCGACCCGACGCTGCGCTTCGATGCCGACGGACGGGTCACGCCGCGCGCCACCAAGGTCGGGTTGAGCTTCTCCAGCGGCGGGGACAGCGCCCTGGCCCGGGTCGTCCGGGACGGCAAGGAACTGGAGTTCAGCTGGGACGGCCCGCTGCCCCGGCCCACCCTGGACGGGGACACCGCCACCTACCCGAACGTGCTGTCCAACGTCGACCTGGTGGTCAAGGCGGACGTGGAGGGCTTCTCCGAGGTTCTCGTGGTCCGCACGCCCGAGGCGGCGGCGAACCCCGCCCTGGCGACCGCCGACTTCGCACTACGCGCCAAAGGACTGAACGTCACCACCGACGCGGCCGGCAACATCAAAGCCCTCGACGCCGACGGCCGGATGGTGTTCACCGCGCCGACCCCCCGAATGTGGGACAGCGGCGGCACGGCGGAGCCCGGACTGTCGGCCGGTGCGCGGGCGTTCCAGAGCAACCAGGGCGCCCGGCAGGCCGCGATGAAGCCGACCATCCGCAACGGAACGCTCTCGATCACCCCCGACCAGGCCATGCTCCGGGCTTCCAGCACCCGCTACCCGGTCTACCTGGACCCGAGCCTGGTCAGCGGCAGCCGGCTGGCCTGGACGTCGGTCTGGAAGTCCTTCCCCAACTCGAAGTACTGGAACTCCAGCGACATCGCCCGGGTCGGCTACTCGCAGACCGACAACGTGACCAACCGCTCCTTCTTCCGGATGGACACCAGCCGGGTCAAGGGCAAGAACATCATCCGGGCCACCTTCCAGGCGTACGAGACCCACTCGTGGTCCTGCAACGCACGCTCGGTGGAGCTGTGGCGCACCGGCGCCATCAGCTCGGCGACCACCTGGAACAGCCAACCAAGCTGGATCGCCAAACTCGACACCGTCAACGTAGCCCGCGGCTACAGCTCCTCCTGCCCGGACGGCGGAGTCGACTTCGACGCCACCGCCGGCGTGCGGACGTCGGCGGCGGCCAAGGCCGGCGACCTCACACTGGGCCTACGGGCCACCAGCGAGACCGACACCTGGGCCTGGAAGAAGTTCCGCAACAACCCGACACTGAGCATCGAGTACAACTCGACGCCGTCCGTGCCGAACGCCCTCAGCACCAGCCCCGGCACCCCCTGCACCGGCGGCAAACTCGGCAACACCGACGTCTACCTGCGCGCCACGCCGAGCGACGCCGACGGCGGCAACGTCGTCGGCGAGTTCAGCCTCTGGCCGACCGGCGGCACCACCACCGTGCGCAACGTGACGGTCTCCAGCGGCGTACAGGCGAGCGCCCTGCTCCTCAAGAGCAGCCTGGCCGACGGCGTCACCTACAACTGGAAGGTCCGCACCAAGGACAGCGACGGCGCAGCGTCCGGCTACAGCGCCACCTGCTCGTTCACCGTCGACAAGACGCTGCCGACCGCCGACGTGGACATCACGTCGACGCAGTACCCGGCTCAGGACCCGGCGGGCACCATCGTCAGCACGGTGCCCGCCGGCATCCCCGGCCAGTTCACCCTCAACGCCAAGGGCAACACGGACGTCATCGGCTTCTACGTAGGGCTCGACACCGACACCCCGAGCCGGTACGTCGCCGCGAACATGCCGGGCGGCACCGCGACCGTCACCATGACCCCAACCCGCAACGGGCCCGGTTTCGTCGCCGTCAAGACCTGGGACGGAGTGAACCCCTCCGCGTCGGTCGACACCGACCACGCCTTCTTCGCCACCGCCCCGGTGGGCCCGCAGGCCGGCCGCAACGACCTCAACACCGACGGCCACGGTGACCTGATCGGCCGCACCGCCAGCGGCGACCTCTGCCTCTACCTGGGCGACGGCACGGGCGGCTTCATCGATGGCAACAGCTGCTCGGTGAAGATCGACAGCAACCGCAGCGGTTGGCTGCACGTGGTCCGCCCCGGCGACTGGGACGGTGACGGGTGGACCGACCTGGTGGCCGTGGAGGCCGACGGTGACCTGGTCTACTTCACCGGCAACGGCGCGGGCGGGTTCCTGCTCGACGCCAACGACGTGATCATCGACTGGGACGCCAACGACAACCCGATCCGGACCACCGGCTGGAACCAGTACAACCTGGTCGTCGCCCCCGGAGACTGGGACGGCGACGGATATCCCGACCTGATCGCCCGCAAGTCCACCGGGGAGATCGTCCTGCACCGGGGCAACGGCTTCGGTGGTTGGGCCGACGACGCCGCGCCGGTACGCCTCGGCTGGGGAATCTGGCAAAGCTTCGACACCATCGTCGCCCCCGGCGACGTCGACGGTGACGGTAAGGCGGACCTGTTCGCCCGCAAGCCCAACGGCGAACTGACCCTGTTCCGGGGCAACGGCAAGGCGGGATTCCGCAGCCCGGGTGGGGTCAAGTACGGCGTATGGCAGACCGGGGTGAACGTACGGGGGGCGAGCACCACCTGCGACGCGTCCCCCTCGGTTGCCAACTGCCCCACGGTCATCGACACCCTCAACCCCGGCGACCTCGTCCTACCGATCTGCCAGAAGCGCGGCGAGTCCGTCGGCGCCAACCCGTACTGGGTATACGGGACCACGCCGCGCGGCAAAGCCGGGTGGCTCAACGGCTACCACCTCGACTACGCCGAGAACCAACTGCCCGACGTACCGAACTGCGCGCGACCGGCACAGACCACCTACACCGTCTGGACCGACGGAGTGATCGTCACCGCCACCAACACCACCTGCGAGGGAGCACCCAGCACCACCAACTGCACCACCGTGATCGACACGCTGTTCACCGGGTCGATGTTCACACCGATCTGCCAACGCACCGGGCAGACCATCAGCGGCAACCCGTACTGGGTCTACGGAATCAGCTCCAACGGACAGACCGGCTGGATGCCCGCCTGGTGGATGGACTACCCGGACAACCGCCTGCCGAACCTGGCGCTCTGCGCCAACTACAACGGATCGCTGGTGGGGAACGGGTGGAACACCTACAGCGCCGGGCTGTTCGCCGCCGGCGACCTCAACGACGACGGCCGCAACGACCTGATGGGCGTCAAGTCCACCGGAGACCTGCACGTCTACTACGGCACCGGCAACGGCGCGAACCTCTTTACCAACGGCAACGGCGGCACCAAGATCGGCACCGGCTGGAACACCTTCAACAAGGTGTTCTGAAGGGTCTGTTGCGTTGAGCGAAGGCATGATCGACTCCGGCTTGGCCGGTGTGGTCTGCTTGCCTGGTGAGGTCGTCGTCTCGTGTCCGTTCCTGCTCTCCGCCGGCGTCGGCGTTCGTCGGGTTCCGGTTCCCGCCCGAGGTGGTCGTGCTGGCGGTGCGTTGGTATCTGCGGTTCAACCTCTCGTACCGGGATGTGGAGGAGTTGCTGGTCGAGCGCGGTGTCGAGGTGGATCACGTGACGGTCTTCCGGTGGGTGCAGCGGTTCACCCCGCTGCTGGCCGACGCCGCCCGGTTCTCCCGCTACTGTCCGGGTGACCGTTGGTTCGTGGACGAGACCTACGTCAAGGTCAACGGTATCTGGCGGTACGTCTACCGGGCTGTTGACCAGCATGGTCAGGTCATTGACGTGCTCGTATCGGCGCGTCGGGACGCTGCTGCGGCCCGGCGGTTCTTCCACCGGGCGCTGACCACGCTGAAGGTCACGCCCGGCGAGGTGGTCACCGACGCGAACCCGGTCTATCCGAGGGTGATCGAGGACCTGGTCCCGTCGGCGTGGCACCACGTCGAACGGCACGCCAACAATCCGATCGAGGCCGACCACAGCCAGCTCAAACACCGGCTCACACCAATGCGCGGACTACGTTCCGACCGCACCGCCCAGACGATCATGACCGGGCACGCCTTCGTGCAGAACCTCCGACGCGGACGCTACGAACTCGCCACCGACGCCCCACCCGCGACCCGGGTGGCCGCCGCGTTCACCGAACTCGCACGAGCGATCTGACCAGCGCCCGATGACGCAGCTCGGCGTGCCCACCGATCCGCCAACGCAACAGCGCCCGACGGAGCACCCCGCGTGGTATACCCGCCGTCCGCATTGGAGACGCCCATTTGGGCTTCGCCGAGCGGGGATCGTTGTGGCTGGGCCCGACCGGCTGCGCGAGGCGACCGTGACGGGCGGTCGGCACCCGCCGCCTGAGGGACCTGGCTCAGCGGTCATCGGAGCCCGTGAGCCAGAACTCGTACCGGTCGGCCTCGCGAGCCACCGTCCGCACGAGGGTGTGGAATGCCTCAGGGGTGAGTCCGTCCTTCGGCGTCCACGCCTGGGCGATCAACCTGCCCTCCTCATCGATCCGGAAACCGACCAGGCTGCTGTGTCGGTTCCTTCGCCAAGCGGCGCGGGCGGCATCCTGTCCCGGGTCGAGGTCGTCCGCTTCAGCGACGACGGCCGTCAGAAGGTAGCTGTCGCCCTCGTCCAGGACCTGGACGTCGTGTGAGCGCTCGTTGGCGAAACTAACCGTGATCCGCTTTCCTCTGACCCTCATGTCGTCGGCGGCGCAGAGCGTGCGCCATTCAGCGCGCATGCCGACCAACTCGCTCCAACTCTGGCCTGAAATCTGTGAGTGGCCGGTCGCGTTCGGGCAGGTGCGGACGTTCCACGTCGTCGACGAGGCCGGTGACCCGGCGGATCAGGGCGGCGACTCGGATATGGTCGCTGCGGCGGTCCGTGAGCAGCACGTCCTCCTCCACGGTGATGTCGTAGGTACCTCTGCGGGCCCTGACGGCGCCGATACGGATCTGGCAGGAGGCGCTCCATTCCCGCAGTTCCCGCCACTGTTCGTCCCGCTCGACGCGTCCGATGGGGCTCACGCACCGGACGACGAGGGCGTGGCCCTCGCGTTCGAGTTGGAGACTGAACGGCTGCTTCCGTCCGTCGGCGAGCAGCGTGCTGCCGAGCAGCGAGGCGGGGTCGCGTTGACCCCGTTCCCACTCGATGCTGGCTCCGGGCAGGTCACCGCGGGACAGCGCGGCGAACCGGTCCAACTGCCGCCGAACGCGGGAATCGTCCACGGCGAGCGGCCGGTCCCGGCCGCCGAGGTGCTCGTCGCGTACCGGAAAGGAGGTGGTCAGCAGCTCGGCCGGTACGGGCGGCATTCCGCCGTCGGCGTGCACCTCCCGGGCGACGTCGAGCCGGCTGTCCCCGGGCGCGGGCAGGGCGAGGCCTTGGTGCATCAGGCGCAGGAAGTCGTTCATCCGGTGCAGCACGCGCCGCGCCTGCAGCCGCTCGATGGTGTCGGCGAGGTGGGGGTAGTGCACCTGAAGCAGGTCCTCGCCGTCGACTTGGTCGCGCGGCACGGTGAGCCGCCGCTCGGTCTCGGAGCGAACCCGGTCGATCCGTCCGACCCGCTGCTCGATGGCGGACGGGGTCCAGGCCAAGCCGTAGTGGTAGATGCGGGAGCAGAATGTGTGCAAGTCCTCGCCTTCCTGCAACAGGTCGGTGCAGATCAGCACGAGCGGGTAGCCCGGCAGCCGGAACTGCTGGACAAGGCGGCGGTTGACCCGGCCAGACATCCCGGCGACGGGTTGCTGCGCGGTGAGCAACCGGCCGACGAGCGTGGATGCCTCCCGCAGGTCGGCTCGCCGAAGTTCGGGCAACGTCGTGTCGAGCACCAAGCCGTGGTTGTCGGCCAGGCTTTTGAGCTCGTCGTACGCCGACCAACCCCGCGTCTGCGGCGGCGTGTCCGCCTGCCGCTGCAGCTCATCCAGCCAGGCGGTGACGATCTCATCGCTCGGTTCGGTGCCCTGGGCGGGGTTCAGGGACGGCAGATGATCAGTGACGACCGCATAGAGGTCGAGGAACACGTGCCCGAGCCGTGCGGCGGCGGACAGGAGTTGGGCCCGCACGTGTTGTTCCCGGACCTGCGCCGTGAGATCGGCGGAGGCGGGAGCCGGCCAGAGCGCGGCGCGGAGGCTCGCGCGTCGGCGCAGCTCCGTGAAGAAGGTCGTGGTCTCCAGGAGGTTCGGCTCCGCCTCGGCGGCTACCGCGCCCCCCTGCTTCTTCGGCAGGTACAGCTCCCGCCAGATGACCTCGGCGCGGGGCTGGTGGGTACCGGGTATCTCCGCGAGCAGTTCCAGCGCCGCGGCCTGCGCGGCGTCGAAGCGCGCCCCCCTGGTGGGCTGCTTCGCGCTGCTGAGGTAGTGGCGGGAGTACTCGCGCAGCAGCCGCTCGGACTTGTCGCGCTCCTCGCCGAGCGCGGCGGCCAAGGCGTCCGCGACCTGGCCGGGGGATGCGCCGAGCAACGCCATGACGTGGTTGTCGTCGAAAAACGTTCCGAGTCCGCTGCCGAGGTTGCGGAACCGTTCCTGGATCCTGGCGCCGCTGATGATGCCGTCGGGCCCGCGCCCCCGGAAGTACCAGGCGAAGAAGGTGTCCTCCCCGCCGACGTCTTCCTCACTATCGTGGCCGCCGTCGTTCGCGGCTGCGGGCACGCGCTGCATGCGCTGCTGGTGGAACTCCTCGACGGCGGCGTCGAGGAGGGCATGGTGCCGGCGGTCGATGCGCTCACGCAGGCGCCGGATCAACCAGTCGTTGTACTCGTCGTCGAGCTTGCGTTTCAGCTCGCTGACGGACGCCTTCCGCCGGACGAAGACCAGCGCCTTGCGCCCGTCTCGCCAGGACGAGGCGAGCGTGTTGACGAGGGCGTCCATCTTCGGATGCGGCAGTTCTCGGCCGAACCGCTGCAAGTGGTCCCGGGCGAGTTGATCGAGCATCGGTACGTCGATGCCCTGCCGCTCGGCCGCGTCGCTGACCTGCTCGTCGCCGTCGAAGTGCGAGGTGGTGTCGCCCGTGGTCTCCTCGTCCGCCTCCGGCGTGGCCTTGCTGGTCTGCAGGAAGGACTCGAAGGACGCCAGCATGCCGACCTGGAAGCGGGCACCGAACCGTTCGTGGCCGAGTAGTTCGGTGACCTTCTTCTGGACGAGCGCCATGGTGAGCCGTTGCCGATCGTCGGTGATCTCGATCGGCTCGTCGTGCTTCTCGACGCCGCCCTGGCGCCACTCGCGCCGGTAGAGGTTCTTGGTCAGCCGCCTGCCGTTGACGCGCAGAGAGGTCACCCGCCGGATCAGGATCTGGCCGGCTACCTCCCGCTTCCGCTCCTCTGAGGCGTCGGGGTCGCGGAGGCTGACGAAGGAGCCGGCGCGGCCGAAGAGGTCCAGTTGGTTCCACAGCTGCCGGTAGTCGTCGTCGACGGGGGTCGCGGACAGCAGGAGCACTTTGCCGGCCCGTGACCCGTAGGTGGGGGCCAAGCGGGGATCGACGTCGTCCCTGTCGCGTCCGAGGACGGTGGCCAACACCTGATTACGGGCGGAGGCCTGCCTGCCCCAGCCGTGTTTGAGGTTGTGCGCCTCATCGACGATCACCAGATCGAAGAAGGGCAGGGCGGCGTTGATGGCTTGGGCGAACCGGTCCTTGAGCACGTCGGCGTTGGCGCGCAGATCGACGATGTCGTCGGGAAGCCACGGGATCTGCCGGCGCAGCCGGTCCCGGAAGCGGTGCCGCTGCTGCTCGTCCCTGCGCAGCGGCAGGCTGAAGCTGGGCAGGCGGACGAAGAAGTCCCGGTCCGGGCCGACCGCCGTCTCCTCCAGTAGTTCGACGAGGTCGGCGCAGTGCACCAGCGGTCGGACGGGGACGCCGCCAGGCATCCGGACCCGCAGGTCGTCCAGACGTACATTGTGCTCAGTGAAGACGCCCAGCTCGCGTTGCCACTTGCGTTGAATGTTCTCTCGGGGCGCGACGACGAGCAGCCGCAGGTCCGGTGCGAAGTGGCGCAGTAGCGCGACGACGCCGAGCGCGACGTACGTCTTGCCCATCCCGACCTCGTCGGCGAGGTAGGCGATGCGGTGCCGGTGCAGGATGTTGTGTACGGCGACGGCTCCTTCGAGTTGGTCCGTGGCACGCTGCGGGTTGCCGATCACCCGGTTGAAGTCGAGCAGCTGCTCGGCGGTCCGGACGGTGATCCTCATGCCGGTGCCTCCGCCCGCTCGCCGAGGAAGTGCGGCTCGTACCAGTCGAGGAAGCCGGTCATGGCGGCGTCGTTGCGGGCGGTGATCTGAGCGCGCAGGTCGGCCCGGATGGTGAGTGCGGCCTCGAGCCGGTGCGCACCGCGAGGGTCGGACGCCCAGAACGTAGGCCAGTCCCGGCGGACCTGGTCGGCGAGCTGCTGGGCACAGAGCACCATGACGTAGCGGTCCACCGGATCGCCGCTGGCGTCGTTGACCATCCGTTGCAGGAGCACGGGCAGGGAATCGTACTTGGCGCCGAAGACCAGGAAGCGGGCCTGCTCGGTCCGGCCCTCGGTCAGGGCCTCCCGGACCGCCCGCCCAAAGCAGGCGAAGCCGTGGAATGTGCCGGCGAAGCGGTCAAAGATCGATTCGGTGGTGGCGGTGACCGGTTGGGGCGGCGCGTCGCCGCCGGCAAGGCTCTCCACGTCCTCGCCGCGCACGGCCAGGTAGGCGGCGCGCTGGTCGGCGTTGAGCATCGACCAGTACTTCAGGATCTCTGCGGGGCTGAGGTCGAGCAGCAGGGACGGTCGGTGTGCCATCCCTGTCTCGTGAATCAGCACGAGGCCCCGGCGGGCGCCGGCGACGATCGTGAGGAAGCTCGACGAGCGGAGCCGTTGGGACAGGGACTCGGCGTGCGCCGGAGGCAGCGGGGTCCAGACGGCCGGTGGCAGGGGTGGGATGTCGAACAGGGGCACGCCGTAGTGCGCCTGAAGCGGCGGGCTGATCGTTGTGCCGTCCCACAGGACCTCGGCCTCGCCGGTCCCCCAGTCGTATCGAACCAGAAGGGGAACCACGTCCGGGGCGGTGTCCTCGTCCTCGGTGGCCGGCGTTTCGGGGAACGCTGGCGGTTCCTCGACCGGGTCCAACCAGAAGTGGGGCCGTCGCCGTCCCGGCAGCTCCGCTAGGACACCGGTCTCGACGTTGCCGCCGCCCTGGTGGGCCGGCCTGGTCAGGTTGAACGAGCCCACGAGGGTGATCTCCCAGTCCGGGCCGAGGAACCGGTACACCTTCGCGTGGACGGTGCGGGGCGGCACCGTCGCCCCGCCGCTCTGCCGGCTGCCACGCGTTGTGTGGGCGGTCGGCAGTCTTCCCCACTGGCCGCCACGCGCGTGGACCCAGTGGTAGAGCGCCTCGCGGCAGCGGGCCGTGCCCCGTTCCTCCGGGAGCAGGATGCGCCAGCGAGCCGGCCGGAAACGGTCCAGGAGGTCGGCCAGCGGCCCCGAGGCGTTGGCGTCGTCGAGGTACGGGGAGATGATCTCCAGGTCAGCGCCGCCGAGCCACTCGCCCGCGATCGTCGCGAGCTGATCTACTAGAGGCCTGGCATGGGGGACGCCCGTAACGATGAAGTGTGGGTGCAGGACGCCGTCGGCCTGACGGTGGACGATCGGCTGGACCGTCGTGAGGAAGGCCATCACCTGCTCCAGCGCATCCTGCGGGCCGAAGTGCCGCCCCAGGCGCCGCAGGTGGCTCACGAACCATTGCATCTCCGGGGCGGTGCGAGAGCGGCCGTGCTCCGCGATCTCCTCGACGTGGAAGCACTCGACGTTCTCCCACCAGCCCGCCCTCGTGAGGTTCGCCGACGCGGTGAGCACGACCAATGCCCGTTCGCCGGTGACGTCGTCGACGACGAGCACGAATGCGTTCTTGGGGTGGAAGTAGCCGGCCGACGGGCTGACCGCCACGCGCCGCACATCCAGCGCGGCGGTGCCGTCGCCGACGGCTAGGCCGCGGAGGTCGTAGTAGACGGCTACCTGCCCGGCCAGGTCCCGCAGGGCGTCCTCGAGCTGGAGGCGGCGAATGCCGGCGGACTGGTGCAGCGGCAGGTCGAACAGGACTGGCAGGATCTCCTGCTCAAAGAAGCCCGGCTCCAAGCGGAAGGTGCAGAACACGGCGGCGAGCACCCGTCGCCGCTTGATGCGATCCCGCAGCGCCTCGGTGAGCACGGCCTTCGGAATACGGTCACTCATGCGCGCCTTCCTCGACCGAGGCGACGACATCCATCAACGACGGCAGAAAGTACGGGTACCACCACAGGTCCCGGGTCTCGTCGGCAGCCGGGAGATCGGTTGGCTCATCTCGGAAGCGCACCCGCAACCGATCCTGGTCGGTGACCTCAAGCCAGGGCAGCCCGCCCCCACGTTCCCGCATGACGGTCGCATTGCGCTGCGCCAGAGCCCGGACCAAAGCCGGATAGTCGCCCTCTACCAGCGCGGCGGCGATGTCCCGCCACTGCTGCTCCGGCAGCAGCACCGCAGCCTCGGGCCGGACCGAGCCGAGCCGCTCACCCCACTGACTGCGTAGGTCCGTCACCACCTCATCGAGATGCGCGTCATCTCGGCTCAGCAGGTGGCTGAACAGCACGGCCGCCGGGGCCAACACTGATTCGCAGATCGCCACGCGATGCAACCGCTCCGCCAAGTCGGGCCACCCGTGTTGCTCGGCGTCGGCGATGAGCTGGGCCACGTACGCCCCGAACAGCTGCCCGTCCTGACGGCGGCGAAGTCTGATGAGGGTAGCGAGCCGGCGTTGCCGGCTCTCCGTCTGGTCGTGCGGCCCGCCGTTGACGAGGTGACGGCGGTAGAAGTCCCGCTCGTCGTCGGTGAGCGGCGCGCCGAATACCGCCGCCACAGCGTCCCGCCGGCTGTTAGGCCGGAGGTTGAAGGAAACCGTCTCCGCAGCGAGGGCCTTCGTCAGGTCCTTGGCCGCACGACCCCACGCCGTGGCGAGACGGGGAAGGTAGGTGGCGTCCACGAAGGCTGCAGCCACGGGGGTCAGCCGCGCCGGTGCGCCGGGAGCGACCAAGGCCGAGGCCCGCGCCGGGGCGGTGTAGTTGCCGAGCAGCCCGTCGGTCTTCTGGTTGCTCAGGATCTGCCGATCCGGTGCGGCCGAGAGTGTCACCTTGCCGCCAGTGCCGCTGGCGCCTGCGGCGCGTGCCGCCACCCGCTGCCGCCCGAAGAAGCCCCGGTGGCTGTGGACCTCATGCCGGACGTACCCGGCCATCTGTTCCCACACCAGGAACGCGGCCTGCCGCCCGGCATCATCCTGAGCGGGACCCAACTCCGCCAGCCGGAGCCCGACTAGCAAGGTAATGAACCCGGCGAGATCCCTGGTGACGGTGGTCAGGTTACCGATCAGCGGCCGGCCCATCGCCGACCATATCGGCTGCGCCCCGAGCCCGTCCCGCGACCCCTTGACCCGCGCGCGGGGGTCCAACTCTGTGAGAAAGACAACCACCGTTCGATCCTCGCCAGCCGCTGTGGGTCGGGGACATCCCCCTTCAGGACAAAGGATGAAGAAGCTCACCGACCGCTGTGACATACCGACAGGACGACCCGCGCAGGTGCGATCTTCTATCCGCCCACCGACCCACGGACAGCTGATTGCGGCTCGACCGATCAGGGTGAGACGGAAAGCTCCCGAAGCGGGTCACCACCGTCCACGAAGAGCATGGCGTTTGGCGTCGTGAACATGGCGATGCGCCGCAGCACGCGCTGGCCAGCCTCGGGATTCGTCCGGCGATGCCTACCCAGCAGTGCCGCGACCTCCGGGTGGTGTGGAGCTTCGCCTACCAGCAGGCGACGGCTTTACCATGCACAGGCGTCCCGACCGGCTGCATGGCGCATGGCGTCGAAGACCCCCAAGACGAGCGACGGCAGTCATAGCCCCCTCACACCGACAGCGAGCGCGGAGATGGTGAGATGGCATCTCGGTTTGGCAGGCGGCGGAGGCGTTTGATGGCGGACGTAGACACCCTGGTCAATCAGGCATGGAGCCCGGAAACCCGGCGCCTGGCAGGGGAGGCGTTGCGTTGCTACAACGCGGGCGCGTTCAGGGCCAGCATCGCCGCGACGTGGACCGCCGTTACCGCCGACATCATCATGAAGCTGATCGGGCTCGCCGACGACGGCGACTCGACCGCGATCCCGTTCCGCACGGCCGTCACCAACGCCCGGGCGCACGGGCTCAACCGAGAAGGCGTCAAAGCCATGCAGACCATCGAGGCCGACCTGCTCGCCAACGCGGAGAAGTTCGAGCTGATCGACGCGATCGACGCCCACGAACTCAGCCGCATCCAGGAGGATCGCAACCTCTGCGTGCACCCCTCCCTGCGGCTACACGGCGGCACCTACGAGCCCCACGCGGAAGTGGCCCGTGGACATCTCGTCGTCGCACTCACCGCCCTGCTCACCCATCCACCGACGCAGGGCGGCCGGGCACTCGAAGAGTTCAGGAGCTACATCTGTGATTCGAGCTTCTCTCCGACACCGGCGCACCTGCAGGCAGCATTCTTCGACCGCGTCCGCTCCGCCGCCCAACGTCGCATCATCCAGCTGGCCGCCAAGAGCGCCCTGCTGGAACTGGAGCCGGGTGGTCTGCTGCCAGCGATCCAGCACGCCGACCGGATGGCCGTCGCGCTGGAGGCGTTCGCTGCCCGCAATCGAGCGCTCGTTCGAGAGGCCATGGTTGGCCAGCGTGACAGGTTTCGCACCATCGACGGCCCGGCCCAAACGCGGGCGCTCATCCGGTTCGTCGACGCGGACTACTTCTGGGACCTCGTCGACGAAGGGCTGGCCGACCGGCTGCAGGACTTGGTCGTGCATGCCTCCGCAAGTTCACCCGGACAGATGACCGTGGTGCAGGCGATCACCCCCTTAGCGCTCGTGCGCAGCCCGTTTGTTCGGAAACGGCTGCCCAAGCTGGAGGCCCACTTCCTCGCTCAGAGGTGGTGGGACCAGATGAAGGTCGCCGCAGCGCACCCGGATCGGTACTTCGCCGAGCTGATTCCGGGCTATTTGGCGCAAGCCAGTGCCTGGCGGGTGGGAGAAGAGGTGGGACAACTTCTCGTCAAGCACGCCCCTTTCCTGACCCTCGACATCCTCAGCGCGGCACTCACCGCCTGGGTCGAGAACTACCAGTGCCGGACCGCGAACCTGATGGAGACCATCGCCGTCGACCTGTGGAGCCAGACTGCCCACTTAGGGCCGGCGCGCACCAAGGCATTCCAGAATTTCCTGGCCCGGGCTCGGGAACACGAGGGCGTCATCGGCACGTCGGGGTACTACACCTACCAGGCGTTGGAACTCGCTATCGAAGCCAACCCATAAATGAACCACCAGAACGCGAACAGCGAGTTGTGGATCACGCCACCAAGGAGCTCGACACCTGAATCCTCACGATCGTCGATACCCGGCCTTGCCGCAGTCACCCTAAAATGCAATATCAAGTCAAAAATGATCAGGATCTAAGCTACTTCTCCGCAGGGAGCGCGCTATTGCAGGAAGGCGCCGAGCGGTGAGAGCAACAGCTTTCCGAGAGCAGCAGAGTTTTGGTCGAGCCGATCCCTTTCGCGCTGTAAACGTATGGCGTCGTAGCGGATACCCCACAGCCTTTGGGCATTGCGCCAGGCGACGTCGCGGCTGTATTGCACCAGCTCGCCCTGATACCAGTCATCTAAGTCGCCGTTAAGCATATCGAGCATAAGCTGCCACCTTTCCAAATAGCCTCGGCGCAAGGCAGGGATCTTTCTGGCGAAAATCTCATTGAGTTGGAGGTAATCCGAGTGCTGTTCTGTGCCGTCGATGGGTTCGGATTTTAATAGCATGAGCGTGTCCACCAGCGCGAACGGCAGGTCGAAGTTTATTAGCGCGTTGATGCCTGCTGCCGCTTCGGCCCTAATGGCAGTTCTGGGTTGACTGACCCCCGCGAATAGGGCGGACCAAGCCCGTGGACACTGGTCAGGATCCTCACGCCAAGTTCGTAGTGCGTCGAAATAGTGGCGTCCTTGCTCGATAGTCAGCAGGGAGATGAACGCGGGACTGTGGAAGCGGCCTGCATGCAGCCCATTAAGTACGTTCTCAGCGATTTGAAGATATAATTCATTGAAAGTGGAGATCGCATTTACTTGCGATAGTGGTGACGCCTGCTCGAGGTGGTCCTGTAGTCGCCTGAGTATGGTCACTAGGGTTCGCACGTCATCGAACTCATGCCGCAATACCGCGTCCACAGCCAGCCAAGCTGGAGAAGACAGAATAGGATCTTCGTCCGCTCTGGCCATCGCCCGGTCTGACAGCGGATCTTGGACGATCAACGCTTCGTCGGTCTCGAACCTCAGCGAGGCACCGAGCGACGAACCGAGCAGCCTACCGAGCGCCGCAGTAGTGCGGTCCAGCGACACTAACTCAGCCTGTCGCCGGACTACGTCCGAGTGCGCCATCTGCCGAATGCTTCGCCACACGACGTCCTGGGTGTATGCGGCGAGCTCGCCTCCGTGCCAGGCGTCTAGGTCGCCGTTCAGCGTAGCGATCAGCAGCTGCCAGCGCTGGAGATAGTTCCAGTCGACCCCTGGAAGGGCACCGGAGAACACCTCGACGAGCCGTCGGTGATCCAGATGCTCGGGGCCGCCATTCCGGAGCGTGTGCTGGTGGCGTGCCGCCGCAACCGAAGTCGACCGCGGCAATTCGAAGTTGAGAACCACATTGAGAGCCACGGCGGCCCGTCGGACCGCAGACGCTGTGACCACGCGCGGCGGCTGGAACAATGCAGCCCAGCAGAGCGGAAGATCAGAATCTTCGAAGACCCACTGCCTCAACGCCTTCCAGAATCCTTCGAAAAGGGCCTCGACGATGAGCTCGACAAAATCTGGATTCCGGAATTGTTCCAGAGTTGCGGTCTCGACGGAGATTGCTTCCAGGAGGATCGCGACCTCGGCTGCTGCCAGGTCGGCTTGGGCAAGAATTTTCCTGCACCGACTGATCTGTCGGAGATCGGCATTCGCTTCATTGGGAACCAGACCGCGCAGCCTCTCGCGGACGGAACCCAGCAGTTCTGCCTGCCCGGAACGCGGACTGAATTCCGCACCGGCCACCGGCTGGGCCGGGATTCCCAAAACCTGCAGCGCATCTGCGGACGCGATCGCAAAAGGTACTGCGTCTAGCGGCAATGGTACGTCACCACCTGACTCGGGGAAGACGACCGGGAACCGGTTCGGCGCGCCGCTTCGCTCGCCGACATGCTGGCTCAGCAGTTCGTATAGCCGCCATACGTCGTCTACGCGCAAGTTCTCCTGAAGTTGCTTGCGGACACCGGGCTGGAAGAAGAAGAACGGGGGCTGCTGTGCCGCATCCACTGCCAGCAGGCCGCCAGCGATCACCTCTCCGATGTCACTGATACCGGCCTCTGGCACAGCCGTCTCAGCGATCAGCCGTAGCATTGGCAGCGTGAGCCGCTCGCAGGTAGCAGCCAAGACGGCGAGCCGGTTCGCCGCCGGTGAGGCCAAACGGCGGAACGACGTAACGAGCGCCCTAGCCTGTGGCTCGTCGGCCTGGCCATTATGGGATGCTGAATATTCGGCGGTCCAACGGCCCTTAGCTGTGGTAAGCACCGCCTCGCAACCGGCCGGGTCACACCGCATCAGAGCGGCAGCGAACCGGCTCAGGGAGTGCGGCGTCAGAGCGAGTACCGGCACCGGGAGCCACGACTCGTCCTTGGCCGGGCCGAACCGAAGCATCGGCGGTAGCCGGAAGCTCAACGCCTGGTTTCGACTGCCCGGAGCCGGTGCGCGGACGCGGGTGGCGGGTAGATTAAGGCCCGCGTGGTCCCAGAGCTTGGCAGAGATTGGGTTGATTAGTGCCGTCGGCGTCGACTCCGACCATGCCCGCAGCGTCTTCCAGACCTCACGCCGCTGCCAGCCCGCAGCGGAGCAGTCGGTAAAGACAAAGATCATCTGGCGCGCATCGGTGGCCCGTAGCCGTCGCGGCGGAGTTGGCAGCCCTGCGGTATCCGACAACACCTGACGGTCGCTGCTGGGATCCAGATAGAACGTTTGAATCGTTCGGAAGGCACCCAACTGCGCGAGGATTCGACGAAACTCGAGCACTATGTCGGCCCACGCGGCCATGCCGGGAGACCGATCCACCACCAGCGCGGCTTCGAACCACCGCTCCGGGGCTGGTCTGAACGCGGGAACGAGCTGACCCGTTTCGGCATATCCCCGTACGGTCGCGTCGATGTCCAGCTGCCCGTGCCGCCCAGCCCGCCAGGGGGTCTTGAAGGGACGTAGCGCCCGGGCAAGTTCGAGCGCACGCGGCAGAGGCCGCGCCGCGTTGATGCCGACTCGGAGCCCTAGGCCGCTGCTATGGGATCCGGGCAACATGTCGTAAAGCGGCCTGCCAATCCTGCCGGGTTGGGAGCGCGGTCGCACCGGAGAGCCGTCACCGTCCGTATCGATCTGCCGGTATTGACTGTCTGCGGCAGGGTCTGCTGCTGACGAGGCAACAGGCTCGGCAGTACGGTGTCCCTGGGCGCACAGCCACAGCGCCTCGGCAATGGCGATGGCGTCCGCTTTAGGGTCGATCGATCGGAGCGTAGCGATGACCGGTACCAGTTCTTCAGACACGTGAGAGTTCCCGCAGCAGGAGCTCGCGCAGTTGCTTGCGGGTTGCGTCCTTTGGGGTGTCGGTTCCCCGCAGCAGGAAGACTGTGTTAAGAAGTTGGTCCACGGCGAGACTCTCGCCCGACCGGACCCGATCAACGAAGGACTGGATTAGCTGCATGGCCTCCGCATCTGGCGGTGAGGTGAGGTGAGCATGAACTACCCGACTTAACATCTCCACTGTCGGCTGAGGCATCACGAACCGGATGCAACGACGTAGGAACGGCCCTGGAAAGTCGCGCTCGCCATTGCTCGTCATCACGATGAAAGGGAATTCAGTGCATTGAATACGGCCACGGACAACGGTCGGTCGGGCATCGCTGCCCCATTCCCGGACGGCCACTTCTGCCCGATCGTGGCGGGCTAGCTCGGGGATCTCGAACTCGCCGCGCTCAAGAACGTCCAGTAGGTCGCTTGGTAGATCGAGATCGCTTTTGTCGATCTCATCAATCAGCATCGGTCGTGGCCGCTTCGACGGCAGTAGCGCGGTGCCGAGCGGGCCGAGCTGTAGGAACGGCCCGATGTCCTCGGCCGGTTGGGTGCCGGTCGTGGCGGCGAGCTGTTGCGCATGAATGCGGCCCAACGCGTCGTAGCGATAGAGCGCTTCGGTCAGTGTGCTGCGGGAGGTAATGTGCCAGCGCAGCACCCGACCAAGCCGCAGTTCGGCTGCGACGGATTCGATTACAGCCGACTTTCCGGAGCCGGGAGCACCGGTGATCAGCAGCGGGCGGCGCAGGCAGACGGCAGCGTTGACGGCTTCAACTAAGCCGTCCGGCGGCTGGAAGATCTCGCCGAGTGGCTGACGAGGGAACTCTCGCCACGGAGGAGCGGGCGGGATTTTCGTCTCTCGCGCCTTGCCATCACCGTGGTAAACGGCGCGCCATGTCATTGTTTGTCCTCCTGCACGTCTCGCCACTGCATTCGGTGACAGAAATCGAGCCAACGCTCGTCGTCCCACACAGCCCGCAGATCGGCGAGCACGTCTTGGGTCGGCTCGTTGCGCCAGCGCTTACGGTATGCGGTGAGAAACCCTCTTGGTAGCTCTCGCCAGGCGGCGATCAGGTCGGCGCGAGGGTCGCCGGTCGGAGTAGGGTCGCCTAGCCAGATGACGATCGGTGTAAAGGTCAGCAGTAAGGTTAGAACCTCCTCCGGTTCCCGCAGCTGGCACCCGACCGCCACTGCGGTGCCAAACGACTGCTGTTTCAGCTGATCCCGCAGCTGGCCGATTTCAAGCATCCGGTGGTCGTCGAGCCAGTCGAATGGGTGGCCTGGGGTGGGGCGCTCGGCGCGCAGGCGGTCTCGTAGCCACCGGTTTATCCGCCTCGTTTCCGGTGACTGCTTGAACCGGTCACTCCAGTGCAGCACCACGTCGTGGGTCAGCCCGAGTCGGATCCCCAGCTCGATCTCCTCTGGACGCCACTGAAGCAGTAGACCGGCCGGGGCAGCCACCTCGACGTGACGTAGCGGCAGTCCGCGGGCATCAGCGAGTCGCTCGGCTTCGTCTACGGCAGAGAAGACGGCGATCGCGACGCCATCAGGGGTTGGCTCACAGGGGTGGTCGGCGTGATCGACGTCCTCGTCGCCGTGCATCACCCAGGCTTGGACCACCTCGGGCCAGTCTCCGGTCAGCGATGCGTGCAGGCTCACGATGAGACGTAGCTCCCGGGGCGCCTGGCGATCGCTGAGTTCCGCGATCACCTCGTTGGCGTATGCCAGTAGTCCCAACTCATCGACCCAGCGCCGCAGCTCCGGTGCCTGTAGGTCGCGGCCAGCTTGCTCAGCAAGGGTAAGAATGAAGCGCACTAGCTGCGCCGGTCCGCTCTGCCCGACCTGTGGGTTCAGCGCCAAGTAAGCGGCAACCTCCGCCTCGGTGAACGCTCCAGGTGCAAAGAACTCCGGCGGAAGAATGACCGGGGAGGCACGGCGTAGGGCCTCGTGCGTCACCGCATCCCGTAGCAGCGAACTGCGGAGCAGTTCGCAGGTCCGAAGAACGCTGTAGAGGTCGCGCACCACGCTTTCGGCCCGCGATCGCTGCGGCGACTCCGGGGCATCGAGTAGCAGGTCCAGTGCCTCAGCGACCGGGGGCAGTGCATGTAGCTGCGGCAGCGCGGCGCGCATGGCCCTTTGGTACTGCCCGAATCCGAATGAGCCGTATCGGCTAGACACCGGCGCGACCCGCGGGTTGCGGCTCAGCCACAGGTCCTCAGCCTGGCCGTCGTAGCGGTGGAAAACAATGCTCTGCCATCGAGCGCGAATACGCAGCTCGGGCAGGATCGCGTCCACGCCGAGCGTGAGCGTGTCGCCGGTACCGGAACGTACTAGGTCGACAAGGGCGGTGGTCATGTTGAAGTCGATCGCCGACTGCTGCACCGCCGAGGCCATTAGGAGATCCAGGCGGGTTCTACCCTGACGCGCTCCGATAGTCAAGGATGGCACTGGTGGCACGGCGGCGGCTGCACTGCATGTGTCGATCAAGGCCAGCACACCGGCCACGCCCATCCGATCCACCGCTGCCTGGAGCAAGGCGGGAACGTTTACGGCGGTATTCGGTAGCCCTTGGGTCGAGTCGCGCGCCATGAGGTAGAGCGTCGGGTTGTCGCCAGGAACGAACCCGTGACCGAGTAGCGCGAGAACCAGGGTCGCGGAGTGCTCGGCAGCATACTCAACGGCTTCCCGGACGTTTCTCTCGATCTCAGCTTGGTCCAGGTAGCCGACAAGCAGGCCACTCTGACCGGGCAGCCCGGGAAGGCAGGCGCCCAGGCAATCGTCAGTGAGCGCGTCATGCAGTGCCCGGGCTGCTTCCTCAAGTCGAACTAGCGGTGGCCCCATGGTGTGGCATTGCGTCGCCACTACTAGGAGGTGTCTCCGTACGCTCATGCCATAACTGCTTCCGCGACCGGCCCCGCCAAGTCGGGTTTGCGAAGATATTTTGTTGCAGTGTGTACCCACAGTCCGTCAGAGTCAATGCGACTGCTTTCCGGGATAACTCCGAGATGGTTAGGCCGCATGTCGTTTTCTAGCTTCGCCCGAGCGACGATAATATCGTCTCGGTCCCACAAATTGATCCACTTGTGCACCGAAGGCGGCGTCGCCGGCGGTTGCGGTGCCAGACGCGGCAAGACCACTGAACGCATGGCTAGCGGCGAGCCGAGCGTGACCAGAAGCGGAACCTCACCTTGGTGTTCGTGCAAGGTTTCCCATCCCACCACGGAGCCGAGCGAGTGCGCAATCACGATAGACCGCTCGCTCAGGTGGTCATGTACTCGCTGTCTGACGCGTACATCAAGGGTTTGGCCCCGCTCGTCCTGCTCCCCTCGAGCAAGGTATCGGACAACTTGGGCCAGCGCTCCTACCAGTAGTTTTCCGCCGAGCCATTGTCCAGACCGACTCAACGGTCTGTAGGCGAGTAGCGTGGTAACCGCGTTGATCGCTCGTCGGATCGGGGCAAGGATGCCTTGCTCGGCACCGACTGCGACAAGTTGACTCCGGGCGTTCTCCAGCACTTGCCGGCGCTCTAGGTCGTCAGTCACGGCCAAATGCTCGTCGATCAGTTCGGTTAGCAGCGCTGTGAGCAGGTTCGCCTCGTCCTCATCGAGTTCAAAGCCGCTGCCCTGGGCCTGCGCTGGAAGGAAGAGGTCGCCATAGTGGGCGAACGAAGTCCGTACCTTGCCCCGCAGAAGGTCGTCGGAGAAGGCGGAGTGCCCGGCGGACCGGGCTCCGTCGGCCAGTGCCGTAAGCCACTGTCTCAGCTCATCGTCGACCCGGCGCGGTGGTCCGACGCCGTGCACGAAGAGCACATTGGTCCGGGCGGCTCTCATCCCCGATATTCTGGCGTATCAGCTCGGCCCCAGGAAGATGCCGACGCAAATCCGACGAGAGGCCACTTCGACAGCCAGGCTCGGCGTACCGTGCCGGTGGCCGAGGCAAGACAGGCGACCCCGTCCGGCGACCATGGAACGGATACAGCAACGGTTCAGCCAGCACCTCGGCACCTCCAACGTGACCTGCCAGTGGCGGGCCCGGGTTCGTGCGCAGCCCGAGCCGGGGCGCGGTGGGTGCTGGTTGTGGACGACCATCGAGGCGCAGGCTCTGGCCACTACCTACGCGATGCCAAAGCGGTCCGGAACCGGCTCGCGTACGGCGACGACCCACGGACCGCACCGAACGCGTCCGGGACGCTGCATGACCGCAAGGACGGCAAGACGTCGATCACCCTGATGTGGGTCGAGGGCTTCGTGCAGGCGGTGCAGGACCTTGCCACGATCACCGCGTTCGAAGTCACCGGCGAGAACGTTCTGATCCCAGAGCGGCAGGTCCCACCACGTACTGGGATGAGTGCGAATCCTCCCGCACCCCCGTACGGGCTGACGTCGTAGGGGCGACGCCGCGTATGGCGACGTAGCGAAGACAGGCTGGGAAGTCAGGACAACTACCGGAATCCGGCTTTGCTGGCCAGCCGTGTCGCGGCACGCATGGTGTCGTGGAGCGCGATGTTGACCAGCCGGCCTGACCTTCCTGGGTGCTCCATGGGTGCTCGGACGTCGGGGAACTGGCATGGACCCCCTCGGACCGCTGCGGAAGCTGGGCCCTTGCCCCGATCGCGGGAGGTAGTGCTGCGCGGCTCATGGTCTGGCAGGGGGCGTGGAACTGCGGTTATCCGGCTGGACTCACCAGGATCTAGGGTTAGACAATTGGACCAACTTTGATAGAGTGCTATACGGATGACTCTACCCACATGGCTGCCTACGGATCAGAAGGTTAGGGGTTCGAGTCCCTTCGGGCGCACAAGTTCTACCAGGCAATATTCATGGTTGCCGTTGGCTTTCGGGTCGTTGTGGGTCGCATGTGGGTCACGTCTGTGACCCACATGCCGGGCCTGGTGGGGCCGCGTTGATCTGGGCTTTCGGGTTGATGTGCAGCGGATTCGCGGACGGATGATGCGGATCCGCCTCTTCGTCTGAGCGCCATGATCCACTCGGTTGATGATCATGGCGTGCCTGCTGTCTAGCCTGTCCGGGTGTCGTGGGGGATGAGTGGCTAGGGCTAACGAGGCGGGCCTGGTGTACCGGCGGTGCGGCTGTCGGTGCGAGCAGACCGGTCGCCAGTTGGGTGTGCGCTGCGATCGTCTGGCCGAGGTCGACCACGGCCGTTGGTACTTCGCGGTGCAGTTGACCGGTGCTGACGACCGGCGTGTCCGGGTGCGTCGCGGCGGTTTCGCCAGCCGGGCAGAGGCCGAGCGGGCCTGCTGGTCGCTGCGGCAGGTGCCGGGGCGCGAGGCGGCGGGGATGTGGACGCTGAGGCGTTGGCTGGAGTTCTGGTTGTCGGAGAACGAGGGGCGGCTGCGTCCCTCGACCATGGTCAACTACCGCGGCCTGGTGAACGACTACCTCATCCCGCAGTTGGGTCACGTCCGGATGCGGGGGTTGCGTACCCGGGATGCCCAGCGGGCGATGGACCGGATCTCGCACCGCCATGTCCGAGGTGGACGGCTGATTTCTCCGGGCACGCTGAACGGTATTCGTGCGGTGCTGCGCAGCGCGTTGTCGGCGGCGCGGCGGCAGGGGGTGATCGACCGGAATCCCGGCCGGGGGCTGCGGCTGCCGAACGGGGCACGCCCCCGGGCGGTGGTGTGGGACGCGGAGCGGGAGAAGGCGTGGAACGACACGGGGGTGCGGCCTCGGGTGGCGGTGTGGGGGCTGCATCAGGTCGGCCGGTTCCTGGAGTCTGTGCAGGGTGATCCGTTGTTCGTGTTGTGGTGGCTGGTGGCGTTGCGGGGGCCGCGTCGGGGTGAGATCGCCGGGTTGCGGTGGGAGGACATCAACCTGACCGATGGTGAGTTGGCCATCCGGGAGCAGGTGGTCGTGGTGCGTGGGGTGGAGCGGTTGGGTCCGCCGAAGTCGGCGGCCGGGGTGCGGACCTTGGCGTTGGACGAGTTCAGTGTGCGGCTGCTGACGGATCTGTGGCATCGGCAACGTCGGCGGTTCGGTCGGGTCGATCCGAAACAGCGGGTGTTCGTGCACGATGATGGGCGGCCGGTGCGTCCGGACTGGCTGACCCGCCGTTTCGCGAAGCTGGTCAAGGATGTGGATCTGCCGCCGGTGCGGCTGCACGACTTGCGGCACGGCGCTGCGGGGATCGCCTCGGCGGCCGGGGTGGACCTGAAGCAGATCCAGGAGGACATGGGCCACCACACTCCGTTGACGACCATCGAGACCTACATCTGCGTGTTCCAGCAGATGGCCAAGAAGGCGGTACGGGCGTCGGCCGAGTTGCTCCTGCAGCATGTGCGGGTCAGGGCGTCCCTGGCGGGGGCCTACCAAGCCTGATCTTCGAGGCGGGGCGCTTCGGATAGCGGCCTGCCTGGGAGCAGGAGAAGCGTTCCTGTCCCAGGGCAGGCCGTCCGGCGAGCGAGGGGTGATCAGCGAGTTCCGGGTGTTCGGCGGCCGTCGGGCTCCGGCTGCATGGTGGCGTTGTCTTCGGCTCTTGGCGGCATCTGCTGGTTTCGCTCGGAGATCGGCTCCGTCGTCGCGGTTGTTGGCGGGCGTCGCTTCCCGTGATCGCTATGCCGGGCGGGTGGTCGCATCTCGGCGCCGGGTGTGCCGGCGTTGAGGAGGAGGCGGGCGGTTGCTTCGGCGGCTTTGTGTTGGGTGGCGGGGAGGCTGGTGGTGTAGGTGTCGGCGGTGATCCGGATCGTGGCGTGGCCGAGTTGGTGTTGGATGGTCTTGAGGTCGGCGCCGGCGGTGTGGGCGAGGGTGGCGGCGCCGTGGCGGAGGTCGTGCAGCCGGATCGGGGGTAGTCCGGCCCGGTCGACCAGGAGGCGCAGGCGTTGGGTGAGGTAGCCGGGGTGCACGGGTAGTCCGTCGGGGCTGGTGAAGACGTAGCCGCTGTCGTGGCAGACCTTCCCGCAGCCGGTTCGGCGGGTGCGGTGGTGGCGTTGCCGTTCGGCGTGCCGGCGCAGTATCCGTGCGGTGTGCCGGTCGAGGGCGATCGTGCGGCGGCTGGTCGCGGACTTGGGTGGGCCTTCGTGGACGTCGTAGCCGGCGGTGGTGCGTTGCCGTACGACGGACAGTTGGCGGGCTTGGAGGTCGATTTCGGTCCAGCGCAGGCCGGCGGCTTCGCCGCGGCGTAGGCCGCGTAGGGCGATCAGCCACCACAGGGCGAACAGGTTGTCGTCGCGGACGTAGTCGAGGAACGCGGCGAGCTGGACTGGTGTCCAGACAGCGACGGACGGCCGCTCGCCGGTGGCTTCCCACTCGGCGACCCTGTTCTCGGTCCACAGCCGCGCCAGGGGACGCTCCTGGACGGGTAGCTCCACCCGCCGGGCGGGGTTGTCGACGATGAGGCCCTCCCGGATGGCGGCGTTGAGCGCGGCGCGCAGCGTGGTGTGGATGTGCTGCAGCGTGCAGGGCGTCTGTGGCTGGCCGGACCGGTTGCGGGTGGCGGCGATCTGCGTGAACGCCGCATTGAGCTGCCGGGAGGTCAGCTCACCGAGGATCAGGTGCCCGATGTGGGGGACGAGGAAACGCTCCACGTCGCGCGTGTAGTGCATCCTGGTCGTCGGCCGGATCCGGGTCCTGGCCGACAGCCAGTACCGCAACCACCGCGTGACCGTCCACGACCGGCCGGCCTGCTGCTCGCGAGACAGGATCAGGAGCTCATCGCGGGCCTTCCGCGCGGCCGCCTCCGACGTATACCCGCCCCGGCGTACCCGCTCGGCCTGTCCGAGCAGGTTCCTGGTGGAGCAGTGGAAGTACCAACTTCCATGATCGAACTCCGGCAAGCTCGGGCAGCTCTTGCCCAACGTCCGCCTGGTGACCGGGTCCAGGCAGCCGCACCGCTTCACGACAGCACCGTGGCTCTTCATCGCTTTCTCCTTTTGTCGGTGGTGGTCACACCCTCACCCAGGGAGATTGGGTGAAAATCGGTTTTCGTACTGGTTCACGATTTCCATCGACTACGAGCCGGTCGACGCTCGCAAGAGCCTTCAATTCAGTTCGTGAGTCGGGATTCGACCTTGGGTCCCAAGACCGGCCAGGGGACGCACCGGCAAGCTGCGCACGAGGACCGTTCAGCGAGCCCATGGACGCGATCTGCAACCAGGCACGTGGCGGCGCGGCTCTGGCATTGGCTGCGGGGGTGGACCTGATAGTGATTCAGCTCGGTATGGGCGACGCCAGCCCGGTCACCACCGCCGAGACCTCCATCCACGTGTTCAGGAAGATGGCCAGGGAGGCGGTGCGAGCCAGCGCCGCGTTGTTGCTGTCGCACGCGAAGATCCGCACGTCGTTGGAGGGTGCTCTCAGGCGCGGCTCTGGCGAGCATCGTTGCCACGGTCGATCCCGGCTGCCGGGTAGCACAGTCTCGTCTGAGAAAGCCGTGGCGTCGTGGTGAGCGCCGTCGACGGGCTTTGCTGGAGATCGATATCCTGCGGCACGATCCGCGTCTGGACGGCCCCGGCCGGTCAGACCCGGCGGGCGAGGTGTTGATGCGGGCCGCTTCCGCCTACTACCGGGTGCTGGTCGGCGGAGCCCGGGTGCGGCTGGAGTCCGCTGTCGGCCTGCTGCGCAACCTTGCGGTCACCGGTGCTGGTGGGCTGGAGGTGGCTCAAGAGCAGCGGGCCGTGGCGGTCACCGCCGCCGAGCAGTTCGGCGACCTGGAGCTGACCGCGCGGGTGATCGGTGCCTACGACGTACCGGCGCTCTGGCCCCGCGCCGACAACCCCGAGCAGGCGGCCGGCATCGTCGCCGCTGCGGAACGCGCCCTGGCGGTCCTCACTCCGGACGGCCCCGGTCCGGCCCGGGCCCGGCTGCTGGCCACCATCGCGCTCGAGTCGCGCGGCACCCGGGACCCCCGGCCGCGCGAGTGCGCCCGGCCGCATCCGGATCCGCTCCGCTTTGTGACGCTCGCCGACTTCGTCGCCGAGGCCGGGCAGGGCGGCAAACCCGTGCCGACGGCACCAACCCGGGGGCGGTGCCGAATCGCGTCCGCTTGCTCTCTGTCAAGCTGCCACGTTGATGCGGCTGTGGCACCGGCGAGGAGTGCTCGGTAGACGATGTCGAGGGCCCCGAGTTACCCGTTCGGCCGGAAAGGCGGCACCTTGAACCAGATGTAGCAGATATTCGTGGTCTGGTCGGTGTAACCGTTCTGCGTGTGCGAGTCATGCTCGAAACTGCCTACCGGGGCGAAGCCCCAGGCCCGTCGCGCGTTGCTGTACATGCCGTTCAGCAGGGCCGTGCCCGGTACCGGGCTGCCGAAGCACCGGAAGATCCGGCCCATGCTCTCGTACCGCGAGGTGGGCGGGTTAGGGTCCTGGGAGTAGTAGTAGCTGATGTCCCGGGTACCGCCGCCGCAGTTGTTCCGGCAGACGAAGCCGTAGACGTCAACGAGGCCGGGCGCCTGGGCGTCCGGCGGGTAGGCCCCACCGATCGCCGGCTGCTGCTCGAAACCGGCCTGCGGGTTCGGGTCGAGCGACAGCATCCGGGCGTCCTGGCCGCTGACCTTGAACCGCTGCAGGTGCACGGCGGCGGTGTCCTGATAGTTGATCTTCACCTGGGTTCCGGGGACGGCCGCGGCCGTACCGGCGGGTGGATCCTGGCTCTTCACCACGTCCACGTCCCAGGTTACCTCCTCCGGGTTGGGCGCACAGCCGAAGCCGAGCGACGTCAACCGCTCGCACGCCGCCGCCGACGCCAGCCCGTTCACGTCCGGCACGGTGACCCGGTCCTTGCCGAGATAGGTCACCGTGACCTGCGTCCGGTTGGCGACCTGGCTGGACGCCTCGGGACTCTGTCCGATCACCTTGCCCATCTCCGCCGGCGTCGCGGCGATCCCGCCCTCGACCGGCGTACAGGTCAGCCCGGCATTCTGGATCGCCTGACACGCCTGGTCGACGAAGCTGCCGAGGACGGGCGGCACCACCGTCGGGCCGCAGACGAAGACGGTCACCTGGGTCCTGGGGTGCACCCGGGAACCGGACTCGGGCACCGAGGCCAGCGCCCGACCGGTTTCACATCCGGGGTCGCTGCGGGTGGTCGGCACGCACCGCAGGTCCGCCGCGGTCAGGTCGGCGCAGGCGGTGGCCTGATCCTTGCCGGCCACCTGCGGTACCTCGACCAGCTGCGGCGTGCGCGCCGGCCGGGGACGAGGACTGGTCGACCGGGTCGGCCGAGGGCTCGTGGTCCGCGGGGGCGGCGCGGTTGACGTGCTCGGGCGGACAGTCGGCTGGGTGGTCCGCGGCGCGGTGGTGCGCGGCATGGTCGGTACCGGGTCGTCGGTCACACCGTCACCCCGTCCCTTATCCACTTCGCGTAGTTCGTCCCGGTCGAAGACCAGCATCCGTCGGGCGTACGGGTCGTTGACCCAGACCCGCCCGTCGCGGTAGGTCACCTCGAACCGACCGGTGCCGGGGACCTGCACCGCACGCCGCTGCCGCAGCGTGCCCAACTCCAGGACGATTACCTGGCGCTGACGGTGGTCCGGTACGTAAATCCGGTCCCCGGTCACCACGGGCCGACCGTAGTCCCGGATGCCCTGCCGTCCGGAGAGTCTGGCCTCGTGCTGCGTCCCGGTCCTGAAGTCGATCACCGACACGGTGTCATCGGGTTGGTGCAGGGTCACCAGCACCGGGACCGGGGCACCCGGCTCGGCGACCCGGACCGCACCGGCGTCGACGCTCCTGTCTAGGTCCACCGTGCGATCGCCCCGCGAGCCGTCACCGATGATCCGGGCCGAGCCGCCGGTGCCCCGGACGGCCTGGTAGACGACCGGCCGGTCACCGGCGAGGGTGAGCCGGACGGCACCCTCCGGCGTCGACACGACCGACTCGTCCCGTATCCCGGCACCGTCGATCCGGTAGAGCCTGCCGGCGATCCGGGAAAGCGCCCAGGCCGTCCCGTGGCTGTCGACGACGGCGTCGTCGACCCGGGCCGGCAGCCTCACTGGCCGGGAGTTGTCGCCGTCGAGCAGGGCCAGCGTGCCGTCGACCGGGTTCAGCAGATAGGCCCGCCCGCCACCGGTGACGAGCTGGCGGGTGCCCTCCCGGCCGTCCGCCGCCGTCCGCCTGCCCGGGGCGGGTGACGGCGGGCTGGACGGCTGGTCGCCGGTGCCCGTGGCGGGCCGGCCGGAGGTGCCGGCCGACGGAGTCGTGCCGGCACCGGGCGCTTGGTCGACCCGGGTCGGCCGCATGTCGTCGGTCGGCATCCGCCAGGTTTCACCGGTTTCGTTGTTGACCACGTACACCCGCTCCGGACCGACCTGGACCACCTCCAGCCGCTGCCGGCCGGTGGCCAGGGCGCGGGCGGACCGGGCATCGGCCTCGCCGCTCTCGGCGTTGACCCGAACGACGGTCTGGCCCTTCTGGACGTAGGTGCTGGCGTCGCCGAGCACCGCCTCCGAGGACCGGTAGCCGATTCCGAACGTGGTCACCAGCACCGTCGTCAGCACGCCGACCACGAGTCCGACCTGGGTGAGCCGCTCACGGTGCCGCTTGAGCATAACTACCTCCGTTGCGCGCTGTTACGGTAGAGTCACCGCGCCCGGCTCCTCCGCTGGACGAGCGTAGGACATCCGGGAGACCATCGGCAGCGCCGAGGATTGGGAAGGACTACCCGGCATCTTGACCAATCTGACCGTCACCTTCGACAACACCGTGCACATCGGCCAGCCGACCGACATCGTCACGTTCGGGCGAGCCGCCGACTGCACGGTCTGTCTCGACCCGGAGGACATCGCGGTGTCCCGGCGGGCTGGCGTGTTCGAGTTTGTCCACGATGGTTGGCGGTTGACCAACCGTTCCACCAGCCGACCGTTGTCGGTGATCGACGAGCGCGGGCTACGGAAGGTTCTCGGGCCGGGGCAGCGGTTGCCGGTCGAAGAGCCGATCTGGGTGCTCGTCGAGGGTGCCCGCAGCCACCGGATCCGGGTGGACGTGCCGATCAGTCATCCGCGGCCGGAGCAGACGCTCTCCCCCGGCCTGCCGACCGTCGTCGGGGAGAAGGTGCTGGTCACCGCAGCCGAGCGGCGGACCATGGCGGCCCTATTCGTCGAGTACCTGCGGGACCCGCCGGAGGCGGTGCCCAAACCGAGGAGCTACCAGGCCGCCGCCGCCCGGCTCGGTGAGAAGAGGTCGACCGTCCTGAGGCGGATCGAGTACCTCCGTGCCCGGCTCACCGCCGCTGGCGCACCGAGCCTCACCGGCCACAACGCCCTGGAGAACCTCGCTGAGTACGCGCTGTCCCGCCGGCTGGTGACCAAGGACGACCTGCGGCAGTAGCGCCGTCGTGAGGGACGACAGCCACGATCCCGCAACGGTGAGGGCTTCCGGTTTCGGGGCGTACCGGGCCTGACCTAGGGTCTGATCCGTGAATCCACATCGGACCGTCGGGACCGAACCGGGATCGACGGACAGGCGGCGGTGCAGATGGCGAACGACGGCGGTGCCGGACCCCGGGCGGTCTCCTGGCGGGGCGCGGCTCCGCTGCCCCGGGCCGCCGCCCGAGGCTACCTGCGTCACCTCGACCTGCTCCGGTCCCTGCCCGACGAGGGTGGGATCGCCCCGGTGCAGGACGGCGGCGTCGACCCGGACGGTCACCCGTGGCTGCGGTTCCCCGACCATCCGACGACGGTGGCCGACCTGTTGCGCAGTGGAGCACTGTCCGCCCCGACCGCAGGTGTCGCCGTCGGGGCCGCCGCACGAGCGCTGACCACCCTGCACGGCGTCGGGCTGGTCGCCGGCGTGGTCAGTCCCGCCCGGCTGCTCTCCGATCCCACCGGCGTCGTCCGGCTGGCACCGCCACCACCGGTGCACCTGGTGGAGCCGGATCCCGCCTACAGCGCACCCGAGGTCCTGCTCGGCGAGGACCCGACCGAGGCGAGCGACAGGTACGCCCTGGCGGCGACCGCGTACGCGCTGCTGGCCGGGGAGCCGCCGTTCGGCACCGGCCAGCCGGCGGCGCTGCGGGCGCTCACCACGGCCCCGCCCCGGCTGCACCGGCCGGACGTGCCGCCGGAGGTGACCGACGTGCTGGTGCGGGGGCTCGCCCGGGATCCGGCGTGCCGGCCGACGGTCGAGGAGATCGGTGACCGGGTGGCCGGCACGGGCCCGCCGCGCAGCCGGCCGACCCCGCCGGGGGGCGTGGACACGAAGGAGTCGTCGACGGCCGGCGCGCAGCCGTCGGTGGGGACGCCGGTGGTCGATCCCCGGGAACTGGCCACCCTGCACCCGGATCCCACCGGCGCCCCGCTCGGCAGCAACTACCGGTACGACGAGGAGATCGGCAGCGGCGCCTCCGGTGTGGTCTGGCGCGGCCGGCGGATCAGCGACGGTCAGCCGGTCGCGATCAAGATCCTGCGCCGCGAGCTGGTCGGCCACCCGGACGCGTTGGTCCGGTTCCTGCGCCAGCGCACCGTGCTGCCCGCGCTGATGCACCCGCACCTGGTGCGGGTGCACGACCTGGTCGCCGAGGGTGACGTGGTCGCGATCGTGATGGACCTGGTGACCGGCGAGCACCTCCGGCAGGCGGCGGCGTACGCCGGGCTGACCCGGTCGGAGACTTTGACCGTGCTGGCCCAGGTCGCCGGTGCGCTCGCCGCGGTGCACGCGGTCGGGGTGGTGCACCGCGACGTGAAGCCGGAGAACGTGGTGCTCCGGCACGACGGCGACCGGTTGCACGCCTACCTCACCGATCTCGGGTTGGCGAAGCTGCTGGACGGCCCGCAGCTCACCAGCGAGAGCGTCGTGGTCGGTACGCCGAGCTACCTCGCGCCGGAGATCCATACCGGGCACCCCGCGCTGCCGGCCAGTGACGTCTACGCCCTCGGGGTGACCCTCTACGAGCTGCTGGCCGGCCAGCGGCCGATCCGGGGCTCGGGTGCCGCGGCGTTGCAGCTCGCCCACCTGGAACAGGAGCCGGCCCGGCCGGCCGGGCTGCCCGACCCGCTCTGGGACCTGCTACGGGCCTGCCTCGCCAAGGATCCGGCGGCCCGACCGGCCGCCGCCACGGTGGCGGATCGGCTCACCTGCCTCGCTGCGGGGGACGCCGCGGCCGGCCGGCCCGGCGGCGGCGCGACGCTTCCGCCTGCGGTCGCCCCCGTCCCGGCCGCAGGCGACCGCTCACCTGCGGACGGCGGCCCGAGCGGTGACGGCCGGTCCGGCGCGGGCGGCGGGGTGGCCGGGTCGTCGGGGTACGGCACCGGAGCACGGGACGCCGCCGGGACCGGTGAGGCGACCCGCAGCACGGTGCGCCCGCTGGCGGATCCGTCGACGCCGACGCCGCCTGCCCGGCGTCGCCGCTGGATACCGCTGACCGTCGCGGCGGTCGTCTGCGCGCTGGTCGCCGGGGGCGTCGGGCTGGCGCTCGGCGACCGCGGCGGCCCGCCGTCGACGCCGACCCCGACGGCCACCGAGCAGGCGCAGCCGGTGCTGTACCGGCTGCCGGTGACCGCCACCAGCGCCCGCGCCGGCACGGTGCGGCTGACCTTCCCCGACGGCACCGCGCTGCCGGGCTTCCAGTACTACCTCGTCTACCGCGACGGCACGCCGATCGAGGACTTCACCCCGGACGCCTCGCCGTTCCTGGTCGCCACCGCCGACCACCGCACCCGGCACTGCTACGAGATCGCCGCCCTGCTGGACACGGCAGAGCCCCCACCTCCCCTGAAGACCACGCCCGCCTGCCAGGCCGCGAACGGAAGGCCCGACCAGTGAACCCTCGTACCGATCCGACGACCAACCCGTCCCGCCCCAGCGCCGACCCGGCCGACTACTTCGCGGCCACCTTTCGGGCGTTGCAGCAGAACATGGAGTACGCCCTGCAGGGCAAGTCGGCGGTGGTCCGGCTCGCCCTGACCTGTCTCTTCGCCGGGGGCCACCTGCTCGTCGAGGACGTCCCCGGGGTGGGCAAGACCACCCTGGCCAAGGGCATCGCCAACTCCCTGGAGGCGAGCTGGCACCGGATCCAGTTCACCCCGGACCTGCTGCCCAGCGACATCACCGGCACCTCGGTCTACGACCAGAGCGACGGCCGGTTCACCTTCCGGCCCGGCCCGGTCTTCGCCCACCTCGTCCTCGCCGACGAGATCAACCGGGCCTCGCCGAAGACCCAGTCGGCCCTGCTGGAGGTGATGGAGGAGCACCAGGTGACCGAGAACGGCACCACCCACCCGGTGCCCCGGCCGTTCCTGGTGATCGCCACCCAGAACCCGATCGACCTGGAAGGCACGTACCGCCTGCCGGAGGCGCAGCTCGACCGGTTCCTGCTGCGCATCGCTGTCGGCTATCCGGACCTGGACGCCGAGACCGCGATCCTCACCGGCCGGGCCACCCGGGCGCTGCCGGAGCTGGCCCGGGTGTCCACCGTGGAGCAGGTGTCCTGGATGATCCAGTACGCCGGCACGATCCACGTCGCACCCACGATCGCCCGGTACGTCGCCGAGCTGGTGCACGCCACCCGGTCCCGCGAGGAGTTGCGGCTCGGGGCTAGCCCGCGTGGCAGCCTGGCGTTGATGCGGGCCGCCCAGGCGTGGGCGGCCTGCGAGGGGCGCGGGTACGTGACCCCGGACGACGTCAAGGCGCTCGCCGAGCCGGTGCTGGCCCACCGGCTGCTGCTCGACCCCGACGCCGAGCTGCGCGGCGTACGCCCGCAGCAGGTGCTCGCCGAGGTGCTGCGCGCGGTTCCGGTGCCGGCCGCCGCCGGAGTGTCGTGAGGGTGCTCACCGGGTCGGGCTGGGCGGTGCTCCTGGGCGCCGTCGCGCTGACCGTCGCCGGCTTGGCGCTCGGCTACCCCACCCTGACCGGGGTGGGGGTGGCCGCGGCGGTCGCGGTCGCCTGCGCGCTGGCGGCGATCCTGATCCGACCCCGGATCAGCGTCACCCGGACCATCACCCCGCACCGGGTGACCGTCGGCGAGCCGGCGCTGATCCGCCTCGACGTGCACAACCTGAACCGCTTCCCGGCCCCCCGCTTCGACGCCGTCGAGCAGTTCGACGGGACGCCGCTGCGGGTCCGGGTCGCCCCGCTCGCCGGCCGGCAACGCCGCGCGCTGCACCTGCCCGTCCCCACCGCCCGCCGCGGGCTGGTCCGGCTCGGCCCGGTGGTGGTCGAACGGTACGACCTGCTCGGCCTGGCCCGGCGAGCCCAGCCGATCTCCGGGCAGGCGTGGTTGTGGATCCGCCCCCGGGTGCATCCGGTGCCGGCGGTCCCGCGCGGGGTCGTCCTCGACTTCGAGGGCCGGCTCACCGACCAGTCGGCGCGGGGTTCCACGGCATTCGCGGCGCTGCGCGAGTACCAGCCCGGCGACGACCCCCGGCACATCCACTGGCGGTCCTCCGCCCGACGCGGCACGCTCCTGGTCCGGGAACACGTGGACACCACCGAGCCCACCACCACCGTCCTGCTCGACACCCGGGGCAACGTCCTGACACCGGCGGGTTTCGAGGTCGCCGTGGAGGTCGCCGCCTCGGTCGCCGCCGCCTCGACCCGGGGTGGGCACGAGGTCAGCCTGGTCGCCGTCGGCGAGGATCGCCAGGCGGTGCGGGAGGCGGGCGGGTACGACGTCCTCGACCGGCTCGCCGCCCTCGAACGCAGCCGCGCCGACGGCAACGACGTGCTGGTCCGGCTGGCCGAGCGGGCCCGGCCGGGCGGCACCCTGGTCGTGGTCTCCGGCGCGGAGCAGGGCCTGGTGGCCCGGTTGGCGCCGCTGCGCCGCCGGTTCAGCCAGGTCGTCGTGGTGCAGCTCGACGCCGACCGGGCGGACCCGGGTGACGTCGGGCCGGACCGGGCCCGGCCGGCCGGTGGCGACGGGTCCACCCCGGTGCCCACGGTCACCCGCCGGGCGGGTCTGGCCGTCGTGCGCGCCACCCACGTCGACGGTGCCGTCCGGGCCTGGTCCCGGGTGGTCGGTGGAGGAACGGCATGTTGAACCGGCCCGACGAAGCACGCCACCCACGCGACGACGCCGGCCCGGCGGCACGCGGCAGCCGGCCGGACCGGTGGCAGCTCGGCCGGGCGCTGGTGGGGGCCGGGTTGGCGGCCACCGCCGTCCCGGCCTTCGCACCGGCCTTCGGCGTCGGCCCCGGCGGCGCGCTCACCGACTGGCGGTACGGGCCCGTCCTGCTCGGCGCGATCGGCCTGGTCACCGCCTCCACCCTGCTCTTCGCTGCGGGTACCCGACTCGCTCCGGTGAACCGGCTGGCCGTGACGCTCGGCGTGCTGGTGGGTTTCGTGCTGCTGGTCGTCGCCCCCGGATGGGCGATCGTGCGGGCCACCCGGCAACTGCTCAGCGCGGCGCTGCCGCTGGAGCCGGCCGGGCCGGAGTTCGCCGTCGTCGCGCTGGTCGTCGGGGCGGCCACCCTCGGTGCCGTGGAACCGGCGCTACGCCGGCGGGCCGCCCTGCTGCCCCTGGTCGCCCCGTTGCTCGCGGTGACGGCCGGCCTGTCCGTCTCCGCGCCGGCCGGCCCGCCACCGGGCTGGCTCGCCCCGGCCGTCGCGGTCGGTGCCGCCGGGCTGCTCGTCCTCGGTCGGCTCGGCGCGGGACCGCCCGCCGGGTCGCACCCCGGCCCACCGCCGGCGGGGGGTGCCGGCGGGGAGCAGCCGGCCGCCCCGGCGAGCCGTGCGCCGTACCAGCGGCTGGTCGGTGTACTGACCACTGTCGGCCTGACCGGGCTGGTCGTCGTCGCCGGCGGCGTCGGTGCGGAACTGCTCGCCCCGGCGGGCCGAACCGCACCGGCCGAGGCCCGGCAGTTCGTCACCGAGCCGGTCGAGCCCCGGATGTCGACCAGCCCGTTGGCCCTGTTTCCCGCCCTGTTCAGCGGCAAGCGTCCGTTCTCGGTCACCGTCACGTCGAGCCAGCCGCCGCAGCGGCTGCGGTACGTGACCCTGGAGAGTTTCGACGGCACCCTCTGGAGCACCGGGGCCCGGTACCGGCACGCCGGGACGCGGTTCCCGCCGGGGCCCGCCGCCGGCCCGGCGGAACACCGCACCGAGCTGATCCGCGTCAACCGGCCCGAGGTGGTCGGCTGGCTGCTGTCCAGCGGTCGCCCCACCGGGGTCTCGGTCGCCGGCCTCGCCGTCGACGAGGCCAGCGGCGACGTGGTGGTGCCCGCCGGCCAGCCGGTGCCGGCGCAGTACCGGATCGACAGCGTCGTCGGCGTCGTCGACGAGGAGCGCAGGCGGGTCTCCGTCCCGGCCGACGGACCGGCCGAGTCGGCCTTCGCCGCCCCGGAGGATCTGCGCACCTGGGCCCGCCAGGTGGCCGGGGGAGAGCGCAGCTACGCGGCGCTGGAGCGGCTGGCGGGGCACTTCGCGGACTACCGGCTGGAGACCGCCGAGCCCCCCGGTGGGCACGGTCTCTACCAGATCCGCGAGCTGCGTCGCACCAGGGTCGGCACCGCCGAGCAGTACGCCAGCGCCTTCGCCGTGCTGGCCCGGATCCTGGGCTACGACGTACGGGTGGTGGTCGGGTTCCGCCCCCGGCCCACCGGCGAGGCGGGCCGTTACCGGGCGGAGGGCCGCGACGTCCACGCCTGGGCGGAGGTCCGCTTCGACGGGGTGGGCTGGCTGGACTTCGATCCCACCCCGACCCGCACGGTCGAGACCGAGGGCGCCGACGAACCCGCCCCCGAGCAGCCCGAGCGTCGCCCGTCCGCCGAGCCCACCCCCGGTGCCGGCGCGGCGCGGACCGCTGATCCCCCCGCCGCCGCCGGGGCCACCGACGCGCGCCCCGGCGGGGGTGACACGCCCTGGCCGGTCGGGGTCGCCGTCCTGGTCGGTGTGGTGCTGCTGGTCGGCGCGGCGGTACCCGTCGCCAAGAGCATCCGTCGACGCCGTCGACGCGGCGCCGTCGACCCGGGCCGGCGGGCGCTGGGTGCCTGGCGGGAGACGGTGGAACGGCTGCTCGACGGCGGTGTCGCGGTCACCCGGTCGCAGACCGTCGGTGAGGTGGTCGGTACGGTCCAGGGCCGGTTCGACGAGTCGGTGGCCCACGCCGTACGGCGGCTCGGCGGGCTGCACGAGGAGGCGGCCTTCGCGCCCGGTGGGATCAACCCGTCCGCCGCCGACCTGGCCTGGACCCAGGCGGACCTGATCCGGGCCGCGGTGCTGCGGCAGCTACCGCCACTGGCCCGGCTGCGCGCGCTGCTGAACCCGCGCAGCCTCGGCTCGACCCCGCGCTGAACAGGCCGCCGGCCACCCGTGGGCAACGGGTGGCCGGCGGCGGCGCGAACTGCGAAGCGCGGAACTCAGGGGCCGGGTTCGGCGTGCATCGCGAGGGCGTGCAGCGCGGCGGTGACCTCGGCGGCGGTGGCCGGCTCGGCGACCACTGCCGGGCCACCCTCGTCCAGCTCCGGGCCGTCGTACTCGCGGACCAGCCACAGCCGGTCCGGACCGGCGTCGAGGACGGCGAGCAGGCCGTCCACCCTGGACCGTCCGTCGGTGCCGTCGGCCCGCAGCAGGACGCTGCACCGCCGCCAACCGCCCGTCGGCTCGGGCACCAGATCGGCGAGGGCCCCGAACCGCCCCCGGAACCGCCGGGTCCCGGGACGGCCGTCCCCCGGCGCGGGCTCGACCAGCGCGACGAGGGTGTCCGCGAGGCGGTCGGCCGACCCCGCGTCGAGCGCGAACGTGTGCACCGGCTCGCCGAGCCGGTGCCGGACCAGGCCGGTGCCGCCGGCCAGCACCGCGTGGACCGTGCGCGGCCCGGGGCCGGCGGTCGTCGCGGTCTGCTCGACGAGCACGCACACCCGGTGGGTGGCAACCGCCTCGACCAGCGCGCCGAGGTCGACCGACGGCCACAGGGCACCGCCGTCGTCCGGTTCGAGCAGTCCCCGGGTCACCAGCCCGGCGAGCGGGTCGGTGCCCGGGGTCGGCTCCGGGGCGTCCGGCGGGACGGGGACGCCCCACAGCCCCGGGGCATCCAGCGTGTCCGCGAGCGCGTGGAGTTCGTGCGTGGTCAGGTGCAGCGTGGTCGTGGTCGACATCCGCGTCACCTGCCGAGGATCTTCTTCTTGAAGAAGCCCCCGAGGTCCTCGGCCATGTCGGCCATCTCGCCTGCGGCGTCGCTGGCCCGGTCGCCCACCCACCGGCCAGGGCCGGAGCAGGCGGCGCCGCCGATCACTCCGCCGGCCACGATCGCCCCGCCCTTGACCAGCGGGTGCGGTATCGGCGCGGCGATGCCGATCCGGGCACCCGCGGTCGCGCACGCCTCGATGGTGGCCGTCTCCGCGGCGGCGCCGGTGGCCGCCTCCGGCACGCTCGCGCCCTCCTTGAGGCGGCGGCTACCGGACTCCGCCACTCCGGTGACCCGGCCGCCGGCCTTGGCGATCTTCGCCGTCCGGTCGATCGCCTGGCGGATCTGCGGGTGGGCGCGCGGGCCGGAGCCGTTGATCGGCCACTTCGGCCCGTCCTTCACCCAGTGGCGGTAGCCGTAGTGGCTGCGCAGCATGGTCGCGGCCGTGCCACCGAAGAAGGCGGCCTGACCGCCCAGCCACGGGTACGGGCCGAGCGGTCCGTACCCGCCCGGCGGCACCACCTTGCCCTTCAGCGAGGCGAGCATCGGGGTGAACGGGTCGAGCAGGTCGGCCCGGCTCGCGTCGGCGCCGGTCTGCCCGAAGGCCGTGGCGGCGGCGAGCAGGGTGTCGGCGGCCCGGTCGAGCAGGCCGGCCAGCCCCTTCAGCCCGGCCACCACGGCCTGCGCCTCGGGCGGCAGTGAACCGGTGTCGAGGTGCAGGTCGCCCGCCACCTCGCCGAGCGCTCGGGCCTGTCCGCGCAGGCGCTGGTCGAGGTCGAACAACTCGCCGAAGACGAAGACCCGTACGCCGCTGAAACCTGACATCTCGTCACCCCACTCCGCTGGCCATCGCGGCGGCGAGCTGCTTTCTCGCCGCCCTGAGCTCGGCTCGGGCCGTGTCGGCCCGCCGCTCGTACCGGCCGGCGATCCGGCCGAGATCACCAGCCGCGTCGGCCAGCCTCGACCGCGCGGTCCCCACCACCTCCCGGGCCGACTCGGCCCGGCTCCGTGCCCGGTCGACCTTCGCCGACCTCGACCGAAGGCCACCGACGTCGACGGAGACGGCGGACAGCGTGCCGAGCGGGCCCCGGAGCCGGACCAGTGCGGCCCGGCAGGCCCGGGCGTACCCGTCGGCCTCGTCGACCTTCTCTTCGAGGGCGCGTACCCGCGCCGCGAGGGCATCCACATTGCTCACCTCGCCAGTCTCGGGGCGCACCGGCCCCCGGCGGTATCGGAAGGGCTTCCGATACCGCCGGGGTGGCCCCGGCCCCTAGCGTCGAAAGCGCCGATCCGGACGGATCGGCCGCTCGCCCTGCGACCGCAGGAGGGCACGACCAGCACCGACAGGAGACCACGATGTACCAGCTCGATCCCGGGCAGGCCCACGAGTTGGGGCGCAAGTTCGGACAGCAGGCGGACGTGGAGACCACCGCGCTGATCCGCGACATGAATGCCAGCGTGCACCGGATGCAGGCGATGATCAGCACGCTCAGCGCCGGCGTGAAGAGCATGGACTGGAAGGGACGCCGGGCCACCTCGTTCGACAATCTCTGGGAGGGCGAGTTCAAGCCGAGCATGCAGCGGATGCAGCACTCGATGGACGAGTTCACGCCGGTGCTGGAGCGGATGCGGCTCGCGTTGAAGGACGCCGAGCGCGCCATGCACGCGCACGCCCGCGACACCGAAGCGATCGACTTCGCCCACTGAGATGGAGTACGAGGTCACGGTCGTCGACCGGCGGGGTCGTCCGAGCCCGATGCTCATCCAGGCCGGGCCGGCGGCCACCGTCGGCGCGCTGCGTGACGCCCTCGGCGAGGAGCCGCGCGGGGCGGCGCTGTTCCTGGGCGCCGAGCGGTTGTCCGACGACCGGCGGTTGGCCGACACCGGGCTGGTCATCGGCGGGCGACTGACCCTCGGTCAGCCGGCGGTGGGGCGGGGCGGCGACGGGCCGGCTCCGTCGCCGGTCCGTGAGGTCGCGGTGGTGGGTGGGCCGGCCGCCGGGGCGAGCGCCCTGGTGGCCGCCGACGGTTCGCCGCGCACGCTGGTCCTCGGCCGGGCCGTCGGCTGTGACCTGGTTCTGGGCGACCCGGAGGTCAGCCGGCGGCACGCCGCGATCCGGTGGGACGGGGCAGGGGAGGTCACCGTCGCCGACCGTGGCTCCCGAAACGGCACCGGCTCGCGCGGCCGGCGGATCACCGAGGAGACCCGGCTGGACGACGGTGACCTGGCGCAGTTGGGTGAGTCCCTGGTGGTGGTGCGGCGGTATCCGGTGGCCGACACGCAGTTGGAAACCGATCCGGCGCTGGGCGTGCGGCGGTTCAACCGCCCGCCCCGGATAGTGCACCCGCAGCGGCAGGTTGAGGTGTCCGTGCCGGCCGCGCCGGAGCAGCCGAAGGGGATCCGCTTCCCGCTCGCCACAGTGCTCCTGCCGCTGCTGCTGGCCGGGGTGATCTTCCTGGTGCTGCCCAACTCCGGGTACTACCTGATCTTTCTCGCCTTCGCGCCGCTCATGGCGGTCGCCCACGTCGTCACCGAGCGGCGGGGCGGACGCCGGGAATACCGGGAGAAGCTCCGGGACTACCGGGCCGGGCTCGCGCAGGCTCGGGAACGGCTGGCCGCCCTGACCGTCAGCGAGGAGCACACGAGTCGGGAGCTGCTTCCCGACCCGGCGGCGGTGCTCCGGATCGCTACCGGCCCGACCGGCCGCCTCTTCGAACGTCGTCCCGCCGACCCCGACTTCGGCCTGCTCCGGATCGGGCTGACCGAGCGGCCGGCCGCCGTACGACTGACCGGGCCGGGTGCGGCCGCCGAGACCGTGCCGACCGCCCACGACGTGCCCGTGACGGTGCCACTCGGCACGGCCGGGGTCCTCGGGCTGGCCGGCCCGCGCGGGTCGACCATGCCGATCCTCCGGGCCCTGCTCACCCAGGTGGCGACCCTGCACGCCCCGCACGACCTCGGTCTCGTCCTGCTCACCGGGCACGACGAGGCAACCGAGTGGGAGTGGCTGAGCTGGCTGCCACACACCGTGCCGCACCGGGCCGACCTGGCCTGCCGGCGGATGGTGGCCACCGACCGGCAGCAGGCCGAGCACCGGATCGCCGAGTTGCGGCGGATCATGGAGGAACGGCTGGCCGATCGGCAGGCCGGGCTCCGTGACCAGGCGCCGCCGGGGCGACGGCTGCTGGTGATCGTCGACGGGGCCCGCCGGCTGCGCACCCTGCCCGGCCTGGCCGATCTGCTCACCAGCGGCCCGGCCGCCGGTCTGTACGCGCTCTGCCTGGACACCGTGGAGTCCAGCCTGCCGGACGAGTGCCGCGCGACGGTGGTGGTGACCGGAGCGGCCGGCACCCGGGTCAGAGTGCTCAACGAAGGTCGGGAACCCCAGCCGGACGTGCTCGCCGACGGACTCTCCGGCAGCCGGGCCGCCCGGGTCAGCCGGGCGCTCGCTCCGGTCCGGGTGCTCGGCGCCCGGTTCGGCGACGACGGCGACCTCCCCGACCAGATCCGCTTTCTCGACCTGGTCGGCCTCGGCCCCGACCCGACGGCGCAGGACGTCGTCGAGCGCTGGGCGGCGCAGCCCTCCGGTCGTACCACGACGGTGCTGATCGGTGCGGACGCCACCGGACCGGTCACCGTCGACCTGCGACGGGACGGACCGCACGCGCTGATCGCGGGCACCAGCGGCGCCGGAAAGTCGGAGCTGCTGCAGACCCTGGTCGCCTCGCTCGCCCTCGGGAACGCCCCGGACGCGCTCAACCTGGTGCTGGTGGACTACAAGGGCGGCAGTGCCTTCGCGGACTGTCGGGACCTGCCGCACTGCGTCGGGATGATCACCGACCTGGACGGGCACCTGGCGGATCGGGCACTGGCCTCGCTCACGGCCGAGCTGCGCCGTCGAGAGGGCATCCTGGCCGAAGCCGGCGCCAAGGACATCGAGGACTACTGGGCCGGCACCGGTGGCCGGCTGCCCCGGCTGGTGATCGTGGTCGACGAGTTCGCCACCCTGGTCGAGGAGGTGCCGGAGTTCGTCACCGGCGTGGTCGGCATCGGCATGCGGGGGCGCAGCCTGGGGGTGCACGTGGTGCTGGCGACCCAGCGCCCCGGTGGGGTGGTCAACGCGGAGATGCGGGCCAACGTCAACCTCCGGCTCTGCCTGCGGGTCACCCGCGCGGAGGAGAGCGCGGACGTGGTCGACGTACCCGATGCCGCCCGGATCTCCCGGCTGCATCCCGGGCGGGCCTACCTGCGTACCGGTCACGCCGACCTGACCATGGTGCAGGCTGCCCGGATCGGTTGGCCCCGGGCAGCAGGCGGCTCGGACCTCTGTGCCGACCAGCGGGTCACCGCCACCCCACGCCGGGTGGCAGACCTCGGCCGGCCGAGGGCGGGTGACCGGCCCGAGCCCGACCCGGCAGCCGGGATCGACGGCCATGCCGGTGAGACCGATCTGACCGTGTTGGTCGCGGCGATCCGGGCGGCGGCGCAACTGATCGAGGTGGCCGCACCGAGCGGCCCGTGGCTCCCACCTCTGCCGGACCGGATCACCCTCGCCGAGCTGGGGCCGACCGTGCCTCACCCGGCCGTCCACCACACACTTGGCGGCGACCCGACGTCCCGCGAGTCGCCGGTGGCGGTGCCGCTCGGTCTGGGCGACCACCCGAGCGCCCAGACCCAGTCCCCCTTCCTCCTCGACCTGGACCGGACCGGCCCGGTGGTGATCGCCGGCATGGCCCGCAGCGGACGGTCGACCGCGCTGCGCGCCCTGGCTGTCGGGCTGACCACCCGGAACGGGCCGGCCGACGTCCATCTCTACGCGCTCGACCACGGCGGTCGGGCCCTCGCCCCGCTGGCGGCGCTGCCACACTGCGGTGCCTGGGTGGAAGGGGAGGAGCACGACCGGACCGGTCGCCTGCTCGATCTGCTCGACGCCGAGGTCGCCCGGCGCACCCGGCTACTCGCCGCCGGCGGGTACACCGCGCTGCGGGAGCAGCGGGCCGCTGCACCGACGGCGGAACGCCTGCCCTACCTGGTGCTCCTGGTCGACCGGTACGAGGCGTTCCTGGCCCAGCACGGCGAGACCGACGGCGGACGGCTGGTCGAATCCCTCGACCGCCTGCTCCGACGCGGCTCGGCGGTCGGCGTCCTACCGGTGCTGACCACCGACCGCTCCGGCTTCGGGCACCGGCTCGGTAGCGCGGTCGCCACCCGGCTGGTGCTGCGCCAGGCCGATCCCGAGGATGTCGCCGTCTTCGGCGCCGACCCCCGCGGTATGCCACGGACCATGCCGGACGGCCGGGCAGTGGCCGTACCGTCCGGGACGGAGGTGCAGATCGCGCTCCTGGCCCCCGACCCGGACGGCGCGGCCCAGGCAGCGGCGGTCGAGCGGCTCGCCGCAGCGGCGTGGGACCGCTGCCAGGGCCTGGACCCGGCCACCATGCCGCGCCGGATCGACCCGCTGCCCGCGTCGGTGACCCTGGCGGAGCTCGCCGAGCTGCGTGCCGGTGCGGCGCCGGTCGGGGTCGCCACCTGCACCGTCGGTGTCGGCGGGGATCATCTTCGGCCCATCGACTTGGATCTCGCCGAGACCGGGGCGACCTTCCTCGTCGCCGGGCCACCGATGTCCGGGCGCAGCACGGCGCTTCTCGCGCTGGTCACCTCGCTCGGTGGCCGGCGGTCCGGTGACCTGCCGGTGCTGGTCTGCTGCCCCCGCCGGTCACCGTTGATGACCGGCCTCGCCGAACTGCCGGGGGTGGTCCGGGTGCTGCGTGGCGCGGAGATCGACACCGACTTGGCGGACGCGGTCGCGGAACTGGCCGGGCCGGTCGCCGTGGTCGTCGACGACGCGGAGTTGCTCGGCGAGGGGCATGCCGCCGACGTACTCGAACAGCTCGCCCGTTCGGCCCGCGACCATGGCAATCTGGTGCTCGCCGCCGGCACCACCGAGGAGCTGGCGGCGCACCGCTATCGCGGCTGGCTCTCGGCGTTGCGGCGTGGTCGGCATGGACTGCTGCTCAACCCGTCGTCGTACGTCGACGGGGAGGTCTTCGACCTGAAGCTGCCCCGCTCGACCCGGGGCGGCTGGCCGGCCGGCCGGGCCCTGCTGGTCTCCCGTGGGACCACCCTCCCGGTGCAGGTCCCGGTGAGCGGGTCGGATGTGCAGGTGGTCGGCGAGTCCTCCAGGACAGGTTCGCGCCCCTGGCCGCCGCACGAGCATTCATGACCGACTTCGTGACCTGGTACAACAACTGCCTGCGGCACTCCGGGATCGGCCTGCACGCTCCCGCCGAGGTCCACCCCGGCCGCCACCAGGCTGGAAACAACATCGGACGGCCCACGACGGCCGTCTCCCACACCACGGGCGCGGACGAAGCAGCCGCCGCAATCGCCAGCCAACCCGGATCGGGACCTACCCGTCGCGACTACTCCAGTAAAGCTCAGGGGGGATGACGGCTTGCTGAGCAGCGAAGTCCGTGGCCAGACCGGAGCCGCAGCAGTTCGCGTGATCCAGCAGATCGAACTCGTCGATCAGAGCCTGCGAGATGCCTTCGACCTCGAAGAACCGACCGCCCGGCCCGGTACCGCCGCGGACCCCGAAGCCGATCTCCCGCACCGGCGCTGCTGCGTTGGCGGATCGGTGGGCACGCCGAGCCGCGTCAGTCGGCACTGGTCAGATCGCTCGTGCGAGTTCGGTGAACGCGGCGGCCACTCGGGTCGCGGGTGGGGCGTCGGTGGCGAGTTCGTAGCGTCCGCGTCGGAGGTTCTGTACGAAGGCATGGCCGGTGACGATCGTCTGCGCGGTGCGGTCCGAACGTAGTCCGCGCATCGGTCTGAGCCGGTGCTTGAGCTGGCTGTGATCAGCCTCGATCGGATTGTTGGCGTGCCGCCCGACGTGGTGCCACGCCGACGGGACCAGGTCATCGAGCACCCTCGGGTAGACAGGGTTCGCGTCGGTGACCACCTCGCCGGGTGTGACCTTCAGCGTGGTCAGCGCCCGGTGGAAGAATCGTCGGGCCGCGGCAGCGTCCCGACGCGGTGAGACGAGCACGTCAATGACCTGCCCGTACTGGTCCACCGCCCGGTACACGCACCGCCAGACACCGTTGACCCTGACGTAGGTCTCGTCCACGAACCAACGGTCACCCGGACAGTGGCGGGAGAACCGGGCGGCGTCTGCCAGCAGCGGGGTGAACCGCTGCACCCACCGGTAGACCGTAACGTGATCGACCTCGACACCGCGCTCGACCAGCAACTCCTCCACATCCCGGTACGAGAGGTTGAACCGCAGATACCAACGCACCGCCAGCACGACCACCTCGGGCGGGAATCGGAACCCGACGAACGCCGACGCCGGCGGAGACCAGGACCGGACACGAGACAGCGACCTCACCGGCCCAGCAGACCACACCGGACAAGCCGAAGTCGATCATGCTTTCGCCCAACGCAACAGACCCAGCGGCCGCTGCCGGCGGCGGCGCGGCAGTCGGGGCGGGCGCCGGGGTGCAGGGGCAGTATGGTCTTGCAGGCTGATCGTTGACCGGGTCGACCGAGACGGAAGTGCACGGGTGAAGAAGCGGTGTGGTGTCTCGCTCACGATTCCGGTTGAGCCGAATCGTGAGCGGGCCGGTCGGGCGACCCGGCGATGGTTTGAGGTGTGCTCGGACCGTCTGGTGGGGGAGTTCGGTGAGGTGGTGCGGTCCACGCCGCAGGACCGGCTAGTGCCGTGACCACGAACGTTCGCGGTGTTGGATGACACGCCGTCTGGCCTGTCGGCCGGGCGGCGTTGTGGCGGTCAGGCTGTGGCGGTGGCAGAACTCGTTCGCGTTCGGCGGCTCAGTGACCAGGAAGGTCAGCAGCTGCTGAGGATCACTCGTAGAGGTACCGGCTCGCCGATCCGGTTACGGCGGGCGATGGTCGTGCTCGCCTCGGCCGGCGGGAACACGGTGCCAGCGATCGCCCGCCTCGTCCAAGCCGACGAGGACACGATCCGACAGCTCATCCACCGGTTCAACGAGATGGGGATGGCCTGCCTTGAGTTCCCCCCGCTTTGATGGAGCGGTGGTTACCTGCTGCCGGCTGGTGCAGGGGTGGCGATAGGTGGTTCGGCTGGTGCGGTCTGGCGGCTATGCCAGGCGGCCTCGTACTCGTTCGGGCTGAGGTAGCCCAGTTCGCGTTGGATGCGGCGGGTGTTGTACCAGCCGTCGATGTAGGTGAAGATCGCGTTCTCGGCCTCGTCGCGGGTCCGCCATGAGGTGCGGTAGACGAGTTCGATCTTCAGGGTTGACCAGAAGTTCTCCATCAGCGCGTTGTCGTACGAGTCGCCGACGGAGCCCATCGACGGCAGGATCCCGTTGTCCTGCAAGCGTTCCGCGAAGCGGAAGGACGTATAGTTCGACCCCCTGTCCGAGTGGTGGATCAACTGGCCGTCGCGGACGTCGCGGGACCAGATGCCGTATTCGAGGGCGGCGAGGATCAGGTCGGTGTCGCAGCGGTCGGAGGTCTTCCATCCGACGATCCGGCGGGAGAACACGTCGCGGACCGCGGCGAGCCAGAACACGCCTTCACCGCAGGGGATGCGGGTGGCGTCGGCGACCCAGAGCCGGTTCGGCCCGTCGGCGGTGAACTGCCGCCCGACCAGGTCCGGCGCCGGCGTGTGCCGAGGATCCTGCTTCGTGGAGCCGGCGCGCCAGCCTCGACGCAGGAACGCCCCCTGCCAACCCTGGCCGGTCATCAGCCGCTCGACGCGTTTGCGGCCCACGTAGATGCCGTCGCGGCGCAGCTGCCGGTGGACCCGGTCCGCGCCGTAGGTGCGCCCGGAGGTCTCCCAGATCTCGTGGATGTTGGAGATCAGACCCAGGTCGACCACGTCCCGGTCGCAGGGCTGCTCGGCCTGCTTCATCCACGCGTAGTAGGTCGACGCGCCGATGTTCAGGACCCGTAGCAGGAGCGCGACCGCGAACTGGTCACGATGTTCATGGATGAACCTCATGACCGTCGCCGGGTCGGGTCGAGCTCCGCCGCGAAATACGCGCTCGCGGCCTTCAGGATCTCGTTCGCCCGCCGCAGCTCGGTGACTTCCCTACGTAGCCGGCGGTTCTCTTCCGCCATCTCGCTGGTCGGCCGGTCGTGACGCTCACCCGTGTCAGCCTCGGCCTGACGGATCCAGTTCCGCAACGCCTCGTGATGCACGCCGAGCTGCTCGGCCAGGCGCCGGATCACCGGCTTCGGATCCGACTCGCGGTACAAGCGCACAGCGCGCTGACGCAGTTCGTCGGGGTACTTCTCCGGTGCTGCCACGGACAACTTCCTCCCCCACGGCCATCAGACCATGGTCAAGAAGCTCCATGAAAGCGGGGGTGGCTCACCTGGACGATCAACGTCGACGGTGTAGCCATCATCCGTTTCGAGTTCGACGACCGGACGACGCCCTACACGCCGTCTTCGCCACCGGTGACGCCCTGGTCAAGGCGTCCTTCGCCTCCTGCAGCCGAGAGCACCGTGCCGCTCGATCCCGCAAGCGAGTGACTACTTGGCTGCGGGATCGGTTCAGGCTGCAACTCCTCTGCTGTGACATGTTGGCCGACTGGCCGGTTGATCCATCGTTCGCCTTGGCCGGGCCGCCGGTGTGTTGGCTTGTCGTCCTGCGACGTCCATAAGACGATGTCGATCAACTGAAGGTCGGGTAGGTTGTGGAGTTCGGGAACGGTCGGTGTCACCGCATCCCGCAGGGCCGCGATTTCGGCGCGGTGGATGCGAATCCAGATCGCCAAGGCCCGAACGACCTTGTCGATGCGTTCGTAGCGGTCCAGGCCGTGCTGGCGCGCCTTGTTCGAGAAGCCCTCGCGGTTGAATCCGAACACTTCCGCGACGTGTCCGTCGAGCACTGGGACTGCGTGGGGTCGGTACAGGGCGGCCATCTTGGTTGTCTTGGGTCCCCAGACACCGTGGTACCCGAAGTAGCACAGGTTGACGACCGTGGCTATGCCGTCGTCGTCCACGGTGTGCAGGTCGGTGTCTTCCGGTACGGCGGCGAGTCGGGCGGCGAAGTCGCGTCGGCGTTCCCGGGAGAATCCGGCCACGTCTTCGATGTCCACTCGGCCGGCGAGCGCGTTGGCGTAGAGCAGCGACCAGGTGGTGACCTGATCGAACAGGCCGGAGGCACGGGTGCTGCGGGCGGCGAGATGGTAGGTGACCCATCCGCTGCGTGGCTCAGTGCAGAAGGCGAGCACTCGTCGGGCCGCATCCGTCACGGGCACCGGAGCCAGTACGTCACCGTCGAATCCTGCCGCTGCCGGGTTGATGACCATCTCGGGAAGGTCAGTATTCACAGCGACACCGTACGGGCTGGTCCCCTAAAGATCGACGGGCGAGCTTGCCGCAAAGAGCTGTCGAGGGTAGACACAGTTGGCCGGTCGTCACTCCAGCCCCAGATCTACTGCGCCGAAGAGTGATGTCTGAACGGGCATTCCCTGGTGGCAGCTACAGGGTGGGTGCCGACCCGAGGCCGTCGGAGTCGGGTCTTGTTCAAGGGGTTGGTCAGCTTCGGTGGTCGGTCAGTACCCTCACGTTCGTGGTGAATGTTGCAGCGGTTGAGGAAGCGTTGGGCGTCTTGGCGGTGCGGTTGGTTACGCCGGTGGATTTGATCACCATCCATCGCGACAACATGGACGAGGCGAGGCGAAACTCCCGGTACCGGAGCATGAGGTACGGGGCGTTCCTTCTGACGTACGGGCCGTTCGAGATGTTCTTCAACCAGTTGATCGGCGCGCACGGTGGCCCCCGGCAGAACACGCCGGCGACGATGGAACGGATACGGCAGCGGTTTGGCCAGCACCTCGGCATCCCGGACGTCACTGGTCAGTGGCGGGCCCGGGTTCGCGCGCAGCCCGAGCCGGGTCGCGGTGGGCGCTGGCTCTGGACCACCATCGAGGCGCAGCGCCTCGACAACTACCTACGGGATGCCAAGGCGGTCCGGAACCGGCTCGCGCACGGCGACGACCCGCAGACCGCGCCGAACGATTCCGGGACGTTGTATGACCGCAAGGACGGCAAGACGTCGATCACGTTGATGTGGGTCGAGGGCTTCGTGCAGGCGGTACAGGACTTGGCCACGATCACCGCCCTTGAACTCACCGGCGAAACCACCGTGATCCCAGACTGGCCGGTCCCACCCCGTACCGAGGTCAGCGCAAACCCGCCCGCGCCGCCGTGGGCGGCGACCCCGTAGCGGCAACTCCTTCGCATGATCGCCGACCATCGCGATCGTCCGGCGATCGACACGTGGGAGGAGCGAGGAGTCATGACGGACTACGAACTCGTGGTGGGCTGCGTCGACCCACTGCGGTCGTTCGAGCGGCTCGTGGATGTGGTCGCTCGGGTGGCGGGTGCGACCGTTCGAGAGATACCGGGTGAGAGTCGGTCGGTGGTGGGCACTCTTGCCGAGGGCAAATTCTGGGTACAGTTCGATCCCGCCGATCTTGAGCCGTTCGCCAGTCACCCGTACGTGATCGAACTGAAGCTGGAGTTTCCTTCGCGGGAACCGAAGCTGGGAGCGGACATCTTTGATGCTCTCGTCGCTGACGGTTACCGGGTGATCCTGCTGGCAGATGGCGGCTCGATCCGTTCCTCGCACTTCAGCGAGGAAGACCGAGGCGATGAAGCCACCGACGGTGGGTCCGTCGAGGCGCCACCAACCTGATGGATCTCCTGCCCGTTCCACCGTTCGAAGGCAAAGCTCGGTGGTCGGCCAGCCCGGAACCCGTGCTGGAACGGGCCCGCCAGATCCTCGCCACCCAGGCCCCCGCGTCCAACATCCAGGGCTTCCTCGGCACCACCCAGGGTCTCGGAGGCGCGGCCGTCATGGTGATCATTGGCGTGCTGATGGCCGTCACCCTCCTGCTGTGCCTCGCCGCACTCGTCGTCATCGCCGTCGACCGGCTGATCGAACGCCGCCGCCTCACTGCGGCCCTACGAATCGTCGGAGTGCCCCGCCGGGCCGAAGCTGCAGCCGACCTGGCAGAAGTGGCCCTCCCGCTGGTCATCTCGGCGGCACTGGCAATGGCAGCGACCGCAGGTGCCGTCCATGCCGCCATCGAGATCACCGGGGTCACCACCGGCCGACTCGGGCAGATCCTGCTCACCCAGGTCGGCCTCACCGCGGCCGCCGTCGTACTGCTCACCGCAGTCGTCTATGCCGGCACCCTGCTCAGAACCAGCAGCGAAGGACGGGCCGATAACCCGACGAACCCTGCGCCGGTCGATCTTGTACAGGTATGCCGCGTCGTCACGAAACGAAACACACGCCTGCGCAGTTCCAGAGCTTCGCTCGATATGGGTCGGCGAATCCGGGGCTTTAGTCGGGCAACGGGTATGAGCCTGGTGGTGTGGTGTGTCACTAGACCGCTGCGTTGCCGCAGGTCCCGCGAATGAGCTGGTTCACCGCAGCTCGCCACGGAGATCGACACTCGCAACGCTTCCGTGGTTACAGGAGCTATGTGGCGGCCTGCCTTGGAACGGCACGCACGGAGGAACAGTTTTAGTCTATGATGGCCCTGTCCAGGCACCAGTGTGTCCGGATGACGCCCTCAGCGACAGACAGCTGAGGGCTTTTTGCTGCCCTGACCCCCCGGTCGCCATGTGGCGACCGGGGGGTTTGCTTCCCCTGAGACAGGAGCCCTGGCATTGTCGTCCATGTGGTTGTTCATCGTGATCTCCCCGCTGTTGCTGGCGGCCATAGTGCTCGCCGCGGTCAGCATCACCGCCCTGTTCCTAGCGCGTCCTGAGGACGTGCCCGCCGTGACCACCACATTCGTCAACGCCTTCACCAAACTGGTGGAGCGGATCCGGATCGCACCGCCGGGACGCCGCACGACACCGCCGACTACCCCCAGTCCCACCCCTGCGGCCGCCGCACCTACTACGGCACAGGCGGACGATGCCACCGCACAGGACGCAACATGACCCGCCGGCGCGTCGGTAGCGGCGGATCCTACAGCCCGACTGAAGCCGCAGCCATCGCCCCCGAACTCCTCGAACATATGCGCGTTCTATTCCAAACGCTGTCCGAGCGGGAAGCCGGCGTCTTGCGGATGCGGTTCGGGTTATACGGTCGCGTCTGCTCCTATGAGGAGATCGCTCCCTACTACGGCATTACAGCCGGCGCGGTCCGCATGATCGAGCTGAGAGCGCTACAGAAAATGCGAGAACCCATACGCTCTCGACTGCTCCGTGACGACGCCGAGATGGGCATCCCCCTGTCGCAGTCGGTGCGGGAGCATATCGTAGGTCCCTACGAGCAACCGGCCCTGATCAGGTGCGACATGCACGGCTGGACTTCGCCCGACGAGTACCAGGCGAGCCGTCCGTGCGCCAACTGTCCCTGCCTCATGCCCGTCTCCCACACCGGCCGCTTCCGGCAGTACTGCTCCGACCGCTGCCGAAAACGAGCCCACCGCGACCGCCAGCGCGGCGCATCGGGAGGTCAAGCAGCGCCGGAACGGCCATGATCAGTACGCTGGGTAGCCTAGGACCCCGTCGTCCTGCGCGCGGTAGGGGTGGCGCCATCGGACGTGAGCCTCGGCTACCCAAACGCTCGGCGCGGGTGATGCCTAGTTCGGATCCACCGCCGAGCCACCCTGGTCACGGATCGAGCGGATCGCCTGCTGATGCTCATGTCCTTCTTGGAATGCGACGTCCACGACTGGCTACGTCGACCGGATCCGAGAGGACGCCAAGGCCCGCGGCTTGGACCCGGCCGTCCGGCCGGACTGGAACGTTGTGGCTGGGCTGCGGGACCTGGCCAACGCGTTGGTCGAGCAGGCCGGGCAGGCGCAGGCCGACGCCGGGGAGGGCTGAGCCGCCGATGATCGACACACCCTGTTATGACCCGATTGTGCCCGGGTGGAGTCTTCCCTGGGCCTATGGCGTTCCCGCGTGGCCGAGCCAGGGGAGAACGGCCTCCCACCTTCCGGCACGGTGTCCCGCAGTATGGTCTTGCAGGCTGATCGTTGACCGCGTCGACCGAGACGGAAGTGCACGGGTGAAGAAGCGGTGTGGTGTCTCGCTCACGATTCCGGTCGAGCCGGATCGTGAGCGGGCCGGTCGGGCGACCCGGCGATGGTTTGAGGTGTGCTCGGACCGTCTGGTGGGGGAGTTCGGTGAGGTGGTGCGGTCCACGCCGCAGGACCGGCTGGTCTTCGTGGCCGAGCGGCCCGAAGAGATCAAGGCGCAGGTCGGTACGGTTGTCGATCCGCCCGACGGCTACCAGGGTGAGTCGTGGGAGTGGGATGTCGTCTATTCCGCCGTCGCGTGGGAGGAATTGCTTGGCCGGGTGGAGAGCCTGCCTGACCAGGGTTCGTGGGAAGCGTCCACATACTGGGCGGCGGGTCCGGTTCTCAGTGTGGCGATGACGCGGTACGGGGGTTTCGTAGAGCTGGCCAGTTCGATCGGTGATGCGGAGGCCGCCGATTCGCGGCGGCTGCTGGCCGCGGTCCGGGAGGTGGCGGAGGTCTCGGCGCCGGTGGCTGTCGCGTTCGCCGAGCAGTGGAACCCGATGGTGACGCCGCTCGAGCAGGCTCTCAGCCGTTACGCGGTCGGTGTCGAGGAGGCGGGCGTCGTGCTGCGGAACTACGGCTGGCTGACCATCCTCAGCGATGAGATGGCCGACCGGGTGGG
>NZ_FMCU01000039.1 GCF_900091525.1 Micromonospora matsumotoense | reverse complement strand
GCGTTGGCGGCCACGGGTGGTGTGGACACCTTCGAGGTGCCGGCGAATCTGATCCCGGCGGACGCGTCGGTGATCACTCCGGGCATGTTGCCGTTGGTGGACCTGACGCAGGAGCAGATCGACCGCATCGCGGCGACCGTGGATGGTGGGGCGGCGAACATCGCCGACATCTATCCTCTCGCCCCGCTACAGGAGGGCATTCTTTTCCACCACTTGTTGGCCGAAGGCGGCGACGAAGCGTACATCCGGCCAATGGTGCTGGAGCTGGAATCCCGATCCCGGCTCGACGACTTCATCACCGCGCTGCAGAAGGTCATCGACCGGCACGACATCTACCGCACGTCGATCGCGTGGGAGGGCCTCACCGAGCCCGTCCAGGTGGTGCGGCGGCACGCCGTGCTACCGGTCACCGACGTTGTCCTACCGTCCGGTGTCGACGACCTGGTGGCCGAGCTGATCACCGCAACCGGGATGGCCATGCCACTGGGCCGAGCGCCACTGCTGGACCTCGGCGTGGCCCAGATCCCGGGCCGCGAGCGTTGGCTCGCTCTGATCCGCGTCCATCACATGGTCGAGGACCACACCGGCATGGATGTGGCCCTGGCGGAGCTGAAGACGATCCTCACCGGTGATGGCAACGATCTGCCGCCAGCCCTGCCGTTCCGTGACTTCGTGGCGAAGACCCGCTACAGCGCGGCTGAGGAGCAGCACGAGCGCTACTTCGCCGCCCTGCTCGGCGACGTGGACGAGCCCACCGCGCCGTTCGGGGTGACCGACGTGCTCGGCAGTGGCAGTGGCGTGGCGCGTGTCGTCCACGAGTTCCCACCCGCGTTGTCGACCCAGGTCCGGGACGTCTCCCGGCACCTCGGCGCCAGCCCGGCGACACTCCTGCACGTGGCCTGGGCCCGGGTGCTCGCCGCCCTGTCCGGCCGGTACGACGTGGTGTTCGCGACGGTGCTGTTCGGCCGGATGAACGCCGGTGCCGGCTCCGACCGGGTGCCCGGCCCCTTCATGAACATGCTGCCGGTGCGGGTGCGGATCGACCAGCAGGGCGCGTCCGCCGCAGTCACCGCGATGCGTGACCAACTGGCCGAGCTGATGGAGCACGAGCACGCCCCGCTGGCGGTGGCGCAGCGGGCCAGCGCGGTCGCCGCCGACCTGCCGCTGTTCACGTCGATCTTCAACTACCGGCACAACGCCACGGTGGACCCCGAGGACGAGGCGATGGCCGGGATCCGGATGGTGCACTCCGAGGAGCCGACCAACTACCCGCTGTCGGTGGTGGTCGAGGACGACGGTGATCAGCTCGCGCTGGCCATCGACGCTGTCGCGCCGATCGACGCGGAGCTGGTCAGCGGGCTGCTGCAGGCTACGACGCAGAACCTCGTCGACACCCTCGGCGCCACCCTCAAGGGGGGCCTGGACGGGCCGCTGGAGGGGGTGGACGTCTTCGACGAGCGCGATCACGAGCGTCTCCTCCGGGAGTGGAACGACACCGCCATCGAGGTGCCAGACGCGACGATCCCCGAGTTGTTCGAGCGGCAGGTCCGCCGGGCACCGGACGCCCCGGCCGTCGTGGCCGACGACGGCGAGCTGACGTACGTCGAACTCGACGCGCGGGCCGAACGGCTGGCGCGCTCCCTGGCCGCGCGTGGGGTCGGCCCGGAGTCGTTGGTCGCGGTCTGCATGCCGCGCGGTGTCGCGCTGACCGTGGCCCTGCTCGGTGTGCTCAAGGCCGGTGGCGCGTACCTGCCCGTCGATCCGGACTACCCGGTCGAGCGGATCGCGTACATGCTGCACGATGCGCAGCCGCCGGTGCTGCTGGCCACCACCGCTACCGCCGGTGTGCTGGCCGACGTGGCGACCGTGCCGGTGCTGGTCACCGACGGCGCCGAGCTGACCGCTGAGCTGGCGGCCTGGGAACCGACCACGCTGCGGCGGGGGGAGCGGGCCCGAGCGGATCACCCGGCGTACGTCATCTACACCTCGGGGTCGACCGGCAGGCCCAAGGGTGTCCTGGTGTCACACGCCGGAGTGCCGAGCCTGGTCGCCGGGCACGTCAACTACCTCGGCGTCGGCGCGGGCTGCCGGGTGGGCCAGTTCGCCTCGGCCAGCTTCGACACGTTCGGCTGGGAGTGGATGATGGCGCTGCTGACCGGTGCCGCCCTCGTGGTGATCCCGGCCGAACACCGGCTCGGGACGGCGCTGCCGACGTTCCTCGCCGAGCGACGGGTGACGCACGTGACCCTTCCGCCGGCGGTGCTGGCCACGCTCGACGAAACCTCCATCGCCTCCGACGTGGTGCTGGTGGTGGCCGGTGAGGCGTGCCCGCTCGACGTGCTCCGGCGCTGGGCGCCGGGACGGCGGATGTTCAACTCGTACGGCCCGACCGAGACCACAGTGGACGCCACCCTGTGGCGGTTCGCGCCGGACGCCCGGGAGGTGGCCATCGGCACCCCCGTGCTGAACAGCAGGGCGTTCATCCTCGATGAGCGGCTCACCCCGGTCCCCGTCGGAGTGGCAGGTGAGCTGTACGTGGCGGGTGCGGGGCTGGCTCGCGGCTACGTCGGGCGGGCGGGCCTCACCGCCGAACGGTTCGTGGCCTGCCCGCACGGTGCCGCTGGCGAGCGGATGTACCGCACCGGCGACCGGGCCCGGTGGACGGCCGACGGCGAACTGGTGTTCGCCGGCCGCGCCGACGACCAGGTCAAGATTCACGGCTTCCGCATCGAACCCGGCGAGATCGCCGCCGTGCTCTCCGCCCATCCCGGTGTGGCGCAGGCCGCGGTCGTGGTCCGCGAGGACCGCCCTGGTGACAAGCGGCTGGTCGGCTACCTGGTGCCAACCGATCCGGAGGCGGCGGAGGAGCTGCCGGGCCTGATCCGCGGCCTGGCGGCGCAGCGGCTGCCGGACTACATGGTCCCGTCGGCGCTGGTGCTGCTGGACGCGTTGCCACTGACCTCGAACGGCAAGCTGGACCGCCGGGCGCTGCCGGCGCCGGACCTGCGCGGTTCCGTCGGACGGGCTCCGGCCGACCTACGCGAGGAGTTGATCTGCGCGGCGTTCGCCGAGTTGCTCGGCGTCGACCGGGTCGGGGCGGACGACGACTTCTTCGCGCTCGGCGGTCAGTCGCTGCTGGCCGTGCGGCTGGTCAGCCGGCTGCGGGCGATGCTCGGGGTTGAGGTGGAGATCCGCGTCCTGTTCGAAGCGCCCACGCCCGCTGGTCTGGCCGCGCGGCTGGCCGGTGCCAGCGCCGCACGACTGTCGCTGACCGCCCGGCCCCGGCCGCCACGGGTGCCGCTGTCGTACGCCCAGCGCCGGCTCTGGTTCATCGACCAGCTCGAAGGGCCCGGCGCGACGTACAACATGCCGATCGCGGTGCGGCTCACCGGTCGGGTGGACGTGCCGGCGCTCGACGGGGCGCTGCGCGATCTGATCGGCCGGCACGAGGCGCTGCGGACCGTGTTCCCGACTGCCGATGGTGAGCCGTACCAGCGGATTCTCGACCTGGCTGACATGGACTGGGAACTGGCCACGGCGGCGGTGCCCGCCGCAGAGCTGCCGGCCGCCGTGGCTGCTGTCGCCGAGCGGCCGTTCGACCTCGCGGTCGAGCCGCCGGTGCGCGCGTCGCTGCTGACCATCGGACCGTACGATCACGTCCTCGTCTTGGTGCTGCACCACATCGCCGGTGACGGCTGGTCGCGGGGCCCGCTCGCCCGGGACCTGTCGGCCGCGTACGGGGCCCGCGTGGCGGGCCGGTCGCCGGACTGGTTGCCGCTGCCGGTCCAGTACACCGACTACGCCCTGTGGCAGCGTGAGCTACTCGGCGCCGACGACGATCCGGACAGTCTGCTGTCCCGGCAGGTCGGGTACTGGCGGTCGGCACTCGACGGCGTGCCGCAGGAGCTGTCCCTGCCCACCGACCGGCCCCGCCCCGCCGTCGCCTCGCACCAAGGCCACGAGGTGCCGGTGCACCTGCCGGCCGCCCTGCACGCCCGGCTGCGCGAGGTGACGCGCGCCGAGGGGGCGACGGTGTTCATGGCGTTGCAGGCGGCCCTCGCCGTGCTGCTGTCCCGAGTGGGTGCCGGCACCGACGTGCCGATCGGTTCCACAAGCGCCGGACGCACCGATCTGGCCCTCGACGACCTGGTCGGGTTCTTCGTCAACACCGTCGTCACCCGGGTCGATCTGTCCGGCGACCCGGCGTTCGACGAGGTGCTGAACCGGGTACGGGACGCCGGCCTGGCCGGTCTGGCGAACCAGGATGTGCCGTTCGAGCGGCTGGTCGAGGAGCTGGCGCCGACTCGATCGTTGGCCCGGCACCCGCTGTTCCAGGTCATGCTGACCCTGCAGAACAACGCCGCCGCGGTCATGGACCTGCCTGACCTGCGGGTCGAGGAGGCGCCGGCAGAGCTGTCGGTCGCCAAGTTCGACCTGGAGGTGATCGTCGCCGAGTCCTTCGACGCGTCGGGCGCGCCGGCCGGACTGGACGGGGTGCTCATCGCCGCCGCCGACCTGTTCGAAGCGGAAACGGTCAATCAGTTGGCCAGGCGCTTCGTCCGGACGGTGGAAGCGGTGACCGCCGACCCGGCGGTGCGGGTCGGCTCGGTCGACGTATTCGACCCGGCCGAGCGGGAACTGGTCCTGGCTCGGTGGAACGACACCGGCCGCCCGGTGCCCGGCACGCTGGTGCCGGACCTGATCGCCGCCCGGACCGTCGAGAGTCCCGACGCGGTGGCGGTGCGGTACGACGACACGGCACTCAGCTACGCCGAACTGGACGCCCGCGCGCGGCGACTGGCCCGGACACTGCGCGACGCGGGCGCCGGCCCGGAGACCATCGTGGGTCTGTGCCTGCCGCGCGGCGTCGACATGGTCGTCGCGATCGTGGCGGCCTGGCAGGCGGGCGCCGCTTACCTGCCGATCGACCCGGAGCAGCCGGCCGAGCGCATCGCGTACCTGATCGACGACGCGGTGCCGGCCGTGATGGTGACCGATCAGGCGCACGCCGAGCTGTTGCCCGACGGGACCCCGTGCATCCTGCTCGACGCGCCGGCAGCGGACGCTGGGCCCGCCCCCGCTGGCCCGGTGCTGTCGCCGGCCCATGCCGCCTACGTCATCTACACCTCGGGCTCCACCGGGCGGCCGAAGGGCGTCGCGGTGCCACACGGCGGCCTGACCAACCTGGTGGAGGTGTTCCGGTCGGTGCTGCGGGTGGGCCCGGGGACTCCGGTGTTGCAGTTCGCGTCGTTCAGCTTCGACGCCTCCGTGCTCGACCTGGCGGTCACGCTTGCCTGCGGTGGCACGCTCGTGGTCGCCACCGCGGCCCAACGCGCCGAGCCGGCGCTGCTGCGCGAGCTGGTTCGACGGACCGGCGTCCGGTCGGCCAGCGTGGTGCCGTCCCTGCTCGGTGTCCTGTCACCGCACGACCTGGTCGGAGTGGAGTCGATGGTGGTCGGCTCGGAGAGCATCGAGCCGTCCCTGCTGACGACCTGGGCTCGGGGCCGACGGCTGACCCACGCGTACGGGCCGACCGAGGCGACAGTCATCGTCGCGGCCGGGCTTGTCGATCCGGACCGCGCCGGTAGCGGTGCCACCGTGCCGTTCGGCGGACCATTGGCCAACAGCCGGGCCTTCGTCCTGGACCGTGCGTTGGCACCGGTGCCCCCGGGAGTGGCCGGCGAACTCTACGTCGCCGGCGACCAGCTCGCCCGCGGCTACGTGCGCCGCCGGGGACTCACCGCGGAGCGCTTCGTGGCCTGCCCGTACGGCGTGGCCGGGGAGCGGATGTACCGCACCGGCGACCTGGTGCGGTGGACCGCCGACGGGGAGTTGGTGTTCCTCGGCCGAACCGACGACCAGGTGAAGCTGCGGGGGTTCCGGATCGAGCTGGGCGAGGTTCAGGCGGCGCTGGCCGCGCACCCGGGCGTGGGACGGGCCGTTGCGACGTTGCGCGAGGACACGGCCGGCGATCGACGTCTGGTCGGTTACGTGGTGGCGGCCGACGGGGCCGACCGCGGCGGGCTGTCCCGTGAGGTTCGGGCCACGGTGGCGGCCACCCTGCCGGAGTACATGGTGCCGTCCGCCGTCGTGCTGGTGGACGCGATTCCGCTGACCCCCAACGGCAAGCTGGACCGGCAGGCGCTGCCGGCACCCGATCACGTGGCCCGAGCCGGTCTGGGCCGGCCACCGGCGACGCCTGAGGAGGTGGCGATCTGTGCGGTGTTCGCCGCCGCGCTGGGCCTGGACCTGGTCACCGCCGACGACGACTTCTTCGAGCTGGGCGGCCACTCACTGTTGGCGATCGACGTCATCGGCCGGATCCGGGACCGGCTCGGGGTCGAGGTGGGCATCCGGGAGTTGTTCGAGTCGCCCACCCCGGCCGGGTTGGCCGGGCGGATGGGTGCGGCCGCCGCTGCTCCGGCCCGGCCGGCGCTGCGTCCGATGCGGGGCCGTACCGACTGATCGAACGAGCGGGCCGTCGGCGCGCGGGTGACAGTCACCCGCGCGCCGACGGCCCGCTCGTTCGGATCGTGGCTCCGTCGACCGCCAGCAGATCATCGGCGGCGCACCGGCGTGTTCAACCGCCGTCGGAAGCAGTTGAGCGTGTACGCCCGACGAGCCGGCATCGGCGTATTCCTTGGCCGCCCCGTGGCGTCCAACCATTTCCCCGAGGACGATTCCTGGCCACCGCACCAAAGACATGTTTCACTGTAATCGACAAATTCCTAAGGCCGTCGGTGGAGCGTGAACGCTCTGGAGAGGGACAATTCATGGACGGGAGTCGGCCCGAGGCGGCTATGGTGTTGCCGGATCGGCGGGACACGGATGCCCAAGCGCTGCCCGAGCGCGGCTTCGCCCGCGGTCGAGCCGCCGAATTCGGGTTCTCGGCGGACCAGTGCCCGGAAGACTTCCAGCAGCTCGCGGCCGCATTCGCCGGCTTGCCTGAGGACCCGTACGCGCCCGGTGGTAAACGTTTCCGCCGGTACTCTCGCCTGGTGTACCTGCCGTGGAATGAGGGGCTGTTCTGGATTCCCGGCATACCGGACAACAGCTACGGCTCCGTCGCGGAATACCATCAAGGGCGTTACAACCCTGACTTCACGCAATTGCGGCGGCGCTTTCCTGAGGTTCCGGAGACGTTGCAGAGGAATGCGCTGCTGTTGCAGATCATCCGGTCCGACATTGCTCAATTGAAGTGGCTCGAAGAAATGGCCCGGACCCCGATCTACATCGGTCTGCACATGGTGAAGCTTGCCGTCGGCAACCGCGGCGATGTCGCCGTCTCCTCGCCGAACTGCCTGCACCAGGACGGCGGAGCGAACATGTTCACCTTCGCGCACCTCGTCGACTGTCACAACGTGGTCGGTGGCGAGAACGTCATCGCCACTCCGGAGAGCGCCGGGCGACAGCCCGAGGAGTTGGCGCCGGAGGCGATCCACGCCCAGTTCACCCTGGCCGAGCCGCTGGAGACGTACGTGGTGCACGACCATCGGGTCAGCCACCACGTCAGCCCGGTGCGGCTGGGCGACGCCCCGGGCCCTGGCCAGCGCTCGATCCTGATCATCGGCGTCGCGCCTTTCGTGCCCGACTTCTGAGCCTCATCGACGGCTACATCCACAGACGTTCCCGTCGCAACGGGTCCCCGGCCGGGGACCCGTTGCGACGGCGCCGCGGTTCGTCTGGCCCGCGGCACACGACGGAGAGAGGACGCAGCATGGATCTCGTACCGGGTGGGGCCAACACCCTCGTGGTGACCCCCTTCGACGACTCCGGAGAGCTCGATCACAAGTCGATGGCCTCGCTCATCGACTTCGTGCTGGGAGGGGGAATCCAGGGCATCATCGCGCTCGGCACGACCGGCGAGTTCTTCACCCTGTCCGGTGCCGAGCGGGTCGAGGTGATGCGTAGCGTCGTGACCCAGGTCGCCGGCCGGGTGCCGGTCACCCTCGGCGTGGGCGCGGACGGCACCGCCGCGGCGGTCGAACTCGCCCGGGCGGCTCGGGAGGCCGGTGCCGACTGTGTGATGGTGCTGCCCCCGCTCTACTTCGACCAGTCGCCGGCCGCGCAGATCGAGCACTTCACGACCGTGGCCCGCTCAACCGACCTGCCGGTCATGCTGTACGACGGTGCCGCCAAGATCCCCGTCCCGGCCGAGGTCGTCGCGGAGGTGGCGAAACGGGCCTCCAATGTCAGGTACGTGAAGCTGGCGTTCACCGACCCGGAGCGGGCCAGCGACATCCGGCGGCTGGCCCCGGGCGTGGTGCCGCTGGCCGGCGAGGACAGCGCGCTCCTGAGCACCTTCCGGGCTGGCGCGGTGGGCAGCACCATCGCCACCGGCAACATCCAGCCCCGTGAGGTCATGGCGGTGCACGAGGCGTACCACCGGGGTGACCTGGACGAGGCGTACTCCATCTTCACCAACACGCTGCTTCCGGCGATGGTCGCCATCTCCATTCCGGAGCGCAACTTCATCGCCCGGTTCAAGGCGGTGGCGGCCGCCATGGGTGTGATCGCCAGCGGCCACGTCCGGTCGCCGTTGCGCCAGATCGACGCGGAGTCGCGCGAGGAACTGCTGATGGTGATGAAGAAGATCCACGTGCTCTGACTCGCGCCAGGGTCCGGCCCGCCCCCGGTCGCCGAACCAGCGGAGACCCTCTCTCAGGAGGCACAGATGCCGTCAGTCGGCTCGTACGCGCAAGCGGTGGGGAGGTCCGGTTTCCGGGCCATCAGCGAGTGGTTGCAGGAGTTACCCGGCCCGGAGGTGGCCCTGCACATCGGCGCGCCGGACCTGCCCTCGCCGGCCCATGTGGTCGCCGCCGTCGAGCAGGCCGTACGTCGGGGCACGGCGCGCTACGGGCCGAACCGCGGCGAACCGGAGTTGGTCGAGGCGATCCGGGCCAAGCTGGTCCGGCAGAACGACGTCCGGGTCGGCACCGAGCAGGTCTTGGTGACTGCCGGTGCCACCCAGGGCGTCCAGTTGGCCCTGTCCGCGATACTCGCGCCCGGGCAGGAGGTGCTGGTGCCGGACCCGGGCTGGCCGAACTATGCGATGGCGGTCCGGTCGCTCGGTGGCGTGGCACGGCCGTACGCGCTGGCGGCCGACGGTTCGGCGGCCACCCAACTGGCCGAGCTGGAACGTGCCATCACCCCTGCCACCCACGTGATCGTGGTGAACTCCCCGGGCAACCCGACCGGAGCGGTGCTGTCGGCGGAGACCCTGCACGGACTCGTCGACCTGGCCCGGCGTCGCGACCTGTGGGTGGTCTCGGACGAGTGCTACGAGTCGTTCCAGTTCACCGGCCCCCACCTCAGCCCCGCCGCGCTCGATGACGAACGCGTCATCAGCTGTTTCAGCTTCTCCAAGACGTTCGCGATGCCCGGCATGCGAGTGGGCTACCTGGTGGTGCCCCGATCGCTGTCCGCGCTCTGCCTGCGCCTCCAGGAGATGGCGATCTGCTGTGTGAACATCGCCGCGCAGGCCGGCGCGCTGGCCGCGCTCGAGGGGCCGCAGCAGGCGCTGACCGACATGCGGACCACCTACCTGCGGCGACGCGCCGGCGTCACCCGGAGGCTGCGGGACGCCGGTATCCCGTACACGGACCCGCAGGGCGCCTTCTACGTCTTCGCCCGGGTCACCGCCCCGCCGTTCGGGCACGACGACAAGGGCGGTGACTGGGACTGGACCCGTGAGCTGCTGCGCGAAAAGCGGGTGCTTGTCGCTCCCGGCTCCACCTTCGGCGCTCGCGGCGGTGGCTGGGTGCGGATCGCGCTGACCGCCGACGACGAGGCGCTGGCCGAGGGCATAGCACGGCTTGTCGCGTTCTGCCACGCCGACGCCGACGCCGCGTCGTTGACGGTGACCACCGGCACCGCGGACGAACGCCGTGACCCCGTCGGCGCTCGTCCGCGTCCTGGACCGGCCGCTCAGTAGTAGGTGCGGCTCCAGGAGGTGAAGGCGTGCGTCGGGACGAAGCCCAGTTCCTCGTTGATGGAGATGATCGGGTGGTTGTCGGCCGCGTTCAGCGTGTCGCAGGCCGTGACCTGCGGCTGGTGCCGTAGGAAGAACCGGAGGTTCTCCACTTTGGAGACCAGGCCCAGCCGCCGCCCTCGATGAGGCGGATCGACGATCGTGTTGTGCTGGGAGCCGTGCCAGGGATGCTCTGACTGGTAACTCAGGCTGGTCCAGGAGACCAGGCGATCGCTGCCCTCGTGCACCATGCCGGTGTGGTAGACGGTGCGCCCGCGCTCCTGGGTCAGCCGCTCGGTCTCGTGGTAGTCGTCGGTGTCCTGCCCGTTGAGGTACGCCACACTGTCGACAAGTTCCTTCGGCGTGCGGTCGATCCAGCTGACCACCCGATAGCCGGTCGCCTTCGCCCAGCCGCGTTCGAGGGCGAGGTCGAGACGGCGTTCGTCCGTCCCCTCGGTGTGCAGTCGGTAGTTGAGGTCGGGGCCGTCGGTCGAGTAGCCTGCCGCCCGCGCGAAGACCGAGGCGCCCCCACTGCCAACGCTCACACCGGGATGGTCGAAGAGCGCGTTCGAGGACAGCGTGCGGCAACCGTGGCCGTGGGCCACGTCCTCCACGGCCCGCAGGATCTGCCGACCGAAGCCGCGGCGACGGTGATTCGGGCTGACTCCCAGCTCGAGAGCAGCGGTCGCGGCGTCGTCCTGCTGAAACGCCAGGCCGAACTGGCCCACCGGCTCGCCGTCGGCCCGTACGACGAATCCCAGTTCGGTGAGGCCGGGCCAGGGATGCCGCAGGGCCCGTTCAATGTCGGAACGCGTGGTCGACGGAATGATGGGGAGATCGTAGCGTCGTACCGCTTCGCTGACATGTACCCATTCCTCGATGGAAGTCGGACTTTCGAGCGATAGTGGCGATATATCGATCGTCATACCTCAAAGATGACCGTGCTGCGCTGGGCGGCGCAAGGCTTGACAACCAACCGGAAGTGCCCCTCCACCCGGCGGGCGTCAGGTCCGCCGCCGTTGACCTGCCCTCCCGGAAGGCCGCGATGTTCAACTGGTTCTCAGTGCCAGTCGAACGGCCCGCTGAGGACCTGTTATCGCAAATGATCAATCACTGGCGGCATGACGGGTTGTACAGAACCGACGCCGTGACGAATCCCGCCACCCCTCGCATGATGGCTCCGGGTTCGCACCGCTGGCGACCCGCCTCGTCATCTCGGCACGTCGGCGCCCGTTGCCCAACGCCCCTTGAGCGTCGGTCGGCCCCTCACGGCGAGGCCTGCCGCCGGCGAAGCAGCGGGCGGTGCGTGGTCGTCCGCCGGACTGCTCGTCACCGGCAGGTGAGTGTCGAGCGGAACGTTCAGCAGAACCGGCCCCCGGGTCGGGTCCCGCCAGGAGGAGTCAGGATGATCCCGTTGTCGTTCGCGCAGCGCCGGCTGTGGTTCATCGAACAACTGGAGGGGCCCAGCGCCACCTACAACCTCCCGATCGCGCTGCGGTTGACCGGGCGGATCGACCGGTCGGCGCTGGCCGGGGCACTGCGCGACGTGATCGGACGACACGAGTCGCTGCGGACGGTCTTCCCGACCGTGGACGGCGAACCGGTGCAGCGGATCCTCGACATCGCCGAGTTGGACTGGGCGCTGGAGGTCGTCGACCTGCCGGCCGACCAGCCACAGGCGCTGAACGAGGCGGTCATGGCCGCGACCGGGCAGCCCTTCGACGTGTCCCACGAGGCGCCCATCCGGGCCTGGCTGTTCTCCGCCGGCCCCGACGAGCACGTCCTCGTGGTCGTCACCCACCACATCGCCAGCGACGGATGGTCGCGCGGCCCGCTGGCACGCGACCTCTCCACCGCGTACGCGGCCCGGTGCGCTGGCAGGGCACCGGACCAGGAACCACTGCCCGTGCAGTACGCCGACTACGCGCTGTGGCAGCGGGAGCTACTCGGCGACGACCAGAACCCGGAGAGCATCGTGTCGCGCCAGCTCGGCTACTGGCGTACCGCACTGGCCGGGGTGCCGGAGGAGCTGACGCTCCCCACCGACCGGCCGCGCCCCGCGGTGGTCAGCCACCGTGGACACAGCGTCCCGGTGACCGTGCCGGCGGCGGTGCACGCCCGGCTACGCCGCCTCGCCCGCGGCGAAGGGGCAACGGTCTTCATGGTCCTGCAGGCCGCCCTGGCGGCACTGCTGTCCCGACTGGGCGCCGGGTCCGACATCCCGATCGGCGTATCGGTCGCCGGACGAACCGATGTCGCACTTCGCGACCTCGTCGGCTTCTTCGTCAACACCCTGGTCCTGCGTAGCGACCTCTCCGGCGACCCGACCTTCACTCACCTCGTCCGGCAGGCTCGGGAGAACGGCTTGGCCGCCTTGGCCAACCAGGATGTGCCCTTCGAGCGCCTCGTTGAGGAGATGGCCCCCACCCGGTCGCTGGCCCGCCACCCCCTCTTCCAGGTGATGCTGACCGTGCTCAACCAGGAGGAGGCGGTACTCGACCTCGACGGGGTCCGGGTCGCCGCCCTGCCAGCCGGACCGGACCCGGCGAAGTTCGACCTCAGCGTCAGCGTCTCGGAGACGTACGACCCGGCCGGGCAGCCGGACGGCATCACGGGATGGGTCACCGCGGCGGCCGACCTGTTCGACGTCGAGTCGGCACAGCGGATCGCGGACCGCCTGGCCACTCTGCTCGACCTGGTGACCGCCGACCCCGGCATCCGGCTGAGCGCGCTCACGCTCCTCGACCCCGACGAGCGACGCCGCGTCATCGAGGAGTGGAACGACACCACCACCGCGCTGCCCACCGCCACGGCCGTCGAACGGTTCGAGGCGCAGGTCGCCCGCACCCCGGACGCGACGGCCGTCGTCTGCGCCGACGATCGGGTGTCCTACGCGGAGTTGGACAGCCGGGCCAACCGGTTGGCCCGGTACCTGCTGACCCTCGGCGTGGGCCCCGAGTCGGTGGTGGCGTTGCGCCTGCGCCGAGGTCTGGACACCATCACGTCGATCCTGGCAATCTGGAAGGCTGGCGGCGCGTACCTGCCGATCGACGGCCGACAGCCGTCCGACCGGCAGGCGTACCTGCTGGCCGACAGCTCGGCCACGGTCCTGCTGACCACGACGGACACCACCGACGAGGACACCCTCGCCGCCGTACCCACAGTGGTGCTGGACTCCCCGGCTGCCATCGCCGCGATCGTCGCCGCCGATGCCACGTCTCCCCGGGTCGACGGGTCCCCGGACGCGCTGGCATACGTCATCTACACCTCCGGGTCGACGGGCACGCCCAAGGGCGTGGCCGTAGCTCACGCGTCGCTGGCGAACTACCTGTCCTGCGTCCCCGACCGGATCGGCTTCGGCCCGACCGGCGGGCGGTACGCCCTGCTGCAGGCGCACACCACCGACCTGGGCAACACCACGCTCTTCGCCAGCCTGGTGAGCGGCGGCGAGTTGCACGTCCTCGACGAGGACGCCAGCACCGACCCGGCCGCGGTCACCGACTACCTCAGCCGGCACCGCATCGACTACCTCAAGGCGGTGCCGTCGCACCTGGCCGCGCTGTCGGCCGCCCGTGGTGTCGCCGCGGTGCTCCCGGCCCGGTCTCTCGTGCTCGGCGGTGAGGCCGCCCACCACGCCTGGGTCGGGCAGCTCACCGACGTCGCCGGCGAGCGTCAGGTCTTCAACCACTACGGGCCCACCGAGACCACCATCGGCGTGGCCACCACCCGGCTCACCTCGGAGCTGGTGGCCGGCGGCGCGGTACCGGTCGGCCGGCCCATCGCCAACACCCGGATGTACGTGCTCGACCAATGGCTCAACCCGGTCCCGCCGGGAGTCGCCGGGGAACTCTACGTCGCCGGCGCCGGCTTGGCCCGCGGCTACCTGAGGCGGCCGGAGCTGACCGCCGAGCGGTTCGTCGCCGACCCGTTCGACCCGGCCGGATCGCGGCTGTACCGCACCGGCGACCGGGCCCGCTGGACCCCGGACGGGCAGCTGATGTTCCTCGGCCGCGACGACGACCAGGTCAAGGTGCGCGGCTTCCGCATCGAGCTGGGCGAGGTACGCGCCGCCGTCGCCGGCCACCCGGAGGTCGCCCAGGCGGCGGCGGTGGCCTGGCAGGACCAGGCCGGCGAGCGTCGCCTGGTGGCGTACGTCGTACCTGTCGACGGAGCCAGCCGGACCGATCTGCCGGCGGCGGTCCGCGCGCACGTCGCCGCCGTCCTGCCCGACTACATGGTCCCCGCGGCCGTTCTCGTCCTGGACGCGCTGCCGCTGTCGGTCAGCGGAAAGCTCGACCGCTCGGCGCTGCCCGATCCGGACTTCGCCGCCACGGCCGGCGCCGGCCGCGCCCCGGCCGACGCCCGGGAGGAGCTACTCTGCGCGGGCTTCGCCGCCGTGCTCGGCCTACCGCAGGTCGGCATGGACGACGATTTCTTCGCCCTCGGCGGCCATTCGCTGCTGATCGTGCGGTTGGTGGAGTGGCTGCGTCAGCGGGGCCTGTCGGTGCCGGTCCGGGCACTGTTCGAGACGCCGACCCCGGCCGGGCTGGCCCGGGCGGCCGACGCGGCCGGCGCCCGGCCGCTCACCGTGGTGCCGCCCAACGCCATTCCGGTGGACGCCCAGCGCATCACGCCCGAGATGCTGCCCCTGGTGTCGCTGTCGAGCGCCCAGATCGACCACGTGGTGTCGACGGTTGCGGGTGGCGCACCGAACGTCGCTGACGTGTACCCTCTCGCTCCGCTGCAGGAAGGGCTGCTGTTCCACCACCTGTTCTCCGCCGGCAGCGCCGACGTGTACATCACGCCGACGGTCGTCGAGTTCGCCACGCGGGACCTGCTAGACAGCTTCGTCGACGCCCTGCAGAAGGTCATCGACCGGCACGACATCTATCGCACGGCGATCGTCTGGGAAGGGCTACCCGATCCGGTTCAGGTCGTGTGGCGGAGCGTGGTGCTGCCCGTCGTCGAGGTGACGCTCGACGAAGCCGCCACGGACCCGGTTCCCACATTGCTCGCCGCCGCCGGCCAGTCCATGGACGTGGGAAGGGCGCCGCTGCTCGACCTGCACATCGCCGCGGCCCCCGGCAGTGACCGGTGGCTCGGCGTCGTGCGGGTGCACCACCTCGTGCAGGACCACCTCGGACTCGAGGTCGTCCTCGACGAGGTACGGGCCCTGATGGCCGGACGGGGCGACGAGTTGGCCCCGCCCATGCCGTTCCGCGACTTCGTCGCGCAGGCGCGCGGCGCCGGCGACGAGCAGCAGCACGAGGAGTTCTTCGCCGAGCTGCTGGGTGATGTGGACGAACCCACCGCGGCGTACGGGCTCACCGACGTGCGACGCGACGGCACCGACTTCGCGGAGCACTGGCTCGCCTTCGACCCGGCGCTGACCGCTCGGCTTCGACGGGTGGCGCGGGCGCACTCGGTGAGCACGGCCACCGTGCTGCACGTGGCGTGGGCGCGGGTCCTCTCCGTGGTGAGTGGCCGGGACGACGTCATCTTCGGCACCGTCCTGCTCGGTCGGATGAACAGCGGCGCGGGGTCCGACCGCGTTCCCGGGCCCTTCATCAACACCCTGCCGGTACGGGTACGAACCGACGAGGCAGGTGTCACGGCGGCGTTGCGGAGGATGCAGGCGCAGCTCGCGGCCCTGGTGGAGCACGAGCACGCACCCCTCGTGCTCGCCCAGCGTGCCAGCGCGGTCACCGGCGACACACCGCTCCTGACCACCCTGTTCAACTACCGGCACAATCCCGAGCCCGCCGTCAGCGACGAGATCGACGGAATCCGGGTGATCTTCTCCGAGCAGTACACCAACTACCCGCTGACGGTCTCGATCGACGACGACGGTGACACCATCGGCACCTGGGTCGTCGCGGTGGCTCCCATCGACCCGCCGGCGGTCGGCGTCCACCTGGCGACGGCGATCGAAACGCTCGTGTCGGCGCTGGAGGCCGCGCAGCGCGGCGCGCCCGAGCCACGACTGGCGGACCTGCCGATCCTGAGCGACCACGAGCGCCACCAGATCCTGACGGAGTGGAACGACACCGCGGTCGAGATCGACGAGCGGACCGTCGTCGACCTTCTCCAGGCCCCGGCGGCTCGGACCCCGAACGCGGCGGCCGTGGTGTCCGCGTCGGGCACGGTGACCTTCGCGGAGCTGGAACTCCGGGTCAACCGGATCGCGCGGCTCCTCGTCGACCGGGGCGCCGGGCCGGAGACGGTGGTCGGACTCTGTCTGGACCGCACCGCCGACGCCGTGGCGGCCCTCTTCGGGGTGCTGAAGGCGGGCGCGGCATACCTGCCGATCGATCCCGAATATCCGGCCGCGCAGATCGAACTCATGCTGCACGACGTCGCGCCCGTCGCCGTGCTGACCGCCGCGGCGCTGGCCGACGTCCTCCCCGAGGACGCCCCGGTGATCCTGCTCGACGACCCGGCGACCGTCGCCGCGCTGGACCGCCCGGAGGCGGACCCGACCGGATGGCCGGCGGCCACCGGCAGTGGCATCGCCTGCATCTACTACACCTCGGGATCCACCGGACGGCCCAAGGGCGTCGCGACGACGCACGGCGGTCTCCGTAACCTCTACGAGTACCACCACCGCACCACAATCGCCCGCGCCGACCGCAGAATGCGGTTCGCGCTGACCGCGTCGTTGTCGTTCGACACCTCCTGGGAGGGCCTACTCTGGCTCATCGCGGGACACGAGCTGCACGTGATGAGCGACGAGGTTCGACGCGACACCACCGCCATGGTGCGCTACGTCCGCGACCCGGGGATCGACGTCATGGACGTGACCCCGACCTACGCCGAGCAACTCGTCCACGACGGCCTGCTGGCCGATCCGCTGCGCCGGCCGGCCGTGTTGTTGCTCGGTGGCGAGGCGGCGGGCACGGTCCTGTGGGACCAGGTGCGGGCCGCGGACGGTGTGCAGGCCTTCAACATCTACGGCCCGACCGAGTACACCGTCGACGCCCTTGGCCTGCCCTTGGACGGCATCGAACATCCGCTGGTGGGCCGGCCGATCAGCAACACCCGGGCCTACGTGCTCGACGGGCGCCTGCAACCGGTTCCGGTCGGCGTCGCCGGTGAGCTGTACCTCGCCGGCGCGAGCCTCACCCGCGGGTACGTCCGTCGCCCCTCGCTGACCGGCGAGCGGTTCGTGGCCTGCCCGTGGGGCGACGGCGAGCGCATGTATCGCACCGGCGACGTCGTGCGCTGGGACCGGGACGGGCGACTGGCCTACCTGGGGCGCAGCGACTCGCAGGTCAAGATCCGCGGCTTCCGCATCGAGCTGGCCGAGGTACAGGCGGCCGTCGCCGCGCATCCGGACGTGACCCAGGCCGCCGTCATCGTGCGGGACGAGGTCGCCGGCGACCGTCGGCTGGTCGCCTACGTCGTGACCGCCGAGCACGCGGACGCGGCGACACTGCCGCTGACGATCCGCCAGTTCGTGGGCGAGCGACTGCCCCGGCACATGGTCCCCGCCGCGGTCGTCGTGCTCGACGCGCTGCCCACGCTGGTGAGCGGCAAGCTCGACCAGCGGTCGCTGCCGGCACCGGACTACACGGCGGCCGCCGGCCGGGCACCGCTCTCGCTGCGCGAGGAACTGCTCTGCGCGGCGTACGCCGAGGTGCTGGACCTGCCGGCTGTCGGACTCGAAGACGACTTCTTCGCCCTCGGCGGGCACTCCCTGCTCGCCGTCCGGCTCATCAGCCGGCTCCGCAGCGTCTTCGCCACGGAACTGCCGCTGCGTGCGCTCTTCGACGCGCCCACACCGGCGGCGCTGGCCGCCAGGCTGGGCGAGGGCGGCCAGGCGCGGACCGCGTTGACCCCGCGGGAACGTTCGGGACGGCCGCCACTGTCGTTCGCCCAACAGCGACTCTGGTTCATCGCGCAGCTCGAAGGGCCGTCCGGCACGTACAACATGCCGGTCGTGTTGCGGCTGGCCGGTGATGCGGACCCGAGCGCGCTGAACGCCGCACTGCGCGACGTCATCGGCAGGCACGAGGTGCTGCGTACCGTCTTCGCTGTTGCCGACGGCGAGCCGTACCAGCGCATCCTGGGCCTGGACGACCTGCCCTGGGAGCTGTCGACCCGGTCGCTCGCGCCCGAGGCGGTCGAGGCGGCCGTCACCGCTGCGGTCTCCTACCCGTTCGACCTGTCCCGCGAGGTGCCGATCCGGGCCTGGCTGTTCGAGACCGGCCCCGACGAGCACGTGCTCGCGGTGGTCGTGCACCACATCGCCGGTGACGGCTGGTCAATGGAGCCGCTGGCCCGGGACCTCTCCGTCGCCTACGCCGCCCGACGGCAGGGCGCAGCGCCGGGGTGGGAGCCGCCGTCCGTCCAGTACGCCGACTACGCGCTCTGGCAACGCGATCTGCTGGGCGCCGCCGACGACCCGGACAGCTTGCTGTCCCGGCAGGTCGCCTACTGGCGGCAGGTGCTCGCCGACGCCCCCGAGGAGTTGGCGCTGCCCTTCGACCGGCCCCGCCCGGCGGTCGCCAGCTATGCCGGCCACTCCGTGCCGCTCACGCTTACCGCCGACCTGCACGCGAGACTGCGCGACGTCGCCCGGGCCGAGGGCACCACGGTGTTCATGGTGCTGCAGGCCGCCCTGGCCGTGCTGCTGTCCCGGCTGGGTGCCGGGACCGACCTGCCGATCGGTGTTCCGATCGCCGGCCGTACCGACGTCGCGCTCGATGACGCGGTGGGGTTCTTCGTCAACACCCTGGTCCTGCGCACCGATCTGTCCGGTGACCCCTCGTTCGTCGATCTCCTGGGCCAGGTCCGCGCGACGGCCCTGTCGGCGTTCGAGCACCAGGACGTGCCCTTCGAGCGGCTGGTCGAGGAGTTGGCCCCGGCCCGTTCGATGGCGCGTAATCCGCTGTTCCAGGTGATGTTGACCCTCCAGAACACCGCCGACGCGGTGCTGGAGCTACCGGGGGCGGCTGCCGATTCCCTGCCGGGTTCGTCGCCAGCGGCGAAGTTCGACCTGGACGTGACGCTCGGCGAGACCTTCGACGATGCGGGCGCGCCGGCCGGCATGACCGGTGCCGTCGTCGCCGCTGCGGACCTGTTCGACCCGGCGACGGTTGAGACGCTCACGCGGCGCTTCGTCCGGGTGCTGCACGGCGTCCTCGCCGACCCGACAGCGCCGGTACGCATCGTGGACGTCCTCGACACCGGCGAGCGGCGGCGGGTGATGACCGAGTGGAACGACAAGGCCATGCCGGTGCCGTCGCCGTGGCTGCCGGAGGTGTTCGCGGCGCAGGCGGCGGCCACCCCGGACGCGGTCGCCGTGGTGTGCCGGGAGGTGTCGCTGACGTTCGCCGAGTTGGAGGGGCGCGCCAACCGGTTGGCCCGGTTGCTGACGGGTCGGGGTGTGGGCGCCGAATCGGTGGTGGGGTTGTTGCTGCCGCGTGGGGTGGACGTGGTGGTGGCGATCCTGGGGGTGTTGAAGGCGGGTGCCGCGTACCTGCCGCTGGACATCGAGTATCCGGCTGAGCGGATCAGGTTGATGGTCGCGGATGCCGCGCCGGCTGTGGTGCTGACGACCGCGCACCTGCGGGAATCGGTGCCGGCCGGGGTGGCGGGACTGGCGGTGGACGACGCCGCCTTCGTCGCGGAGCTGGCTGAGGTCTCAAGCGGGCCGGTGGCGTCGGTGGTAGGTCCGGAGACGGCCGCGTACGTGATCTACACGTCGGGGTCGACGGGTCGGCCGAAGGGTGTGCTGCTGACCCACGGCGGGTTGCGGAACCTGTACGCGTCTCACCGTGCGGGGGTGCTGGCGGACTTCGAGGATCGCCGGTTGCGGTTCGCGTTGACCGCGTCGTTGTCGTTCGACACGTCGTGGGAGGGGTTGCTGTGGATGGTGGCCGGCCACGAGCTGCATGTGCTGGACGACGACGTTCGCCGGGACACCGCGGCGGTGGTGCGGTACGTGCGGGACGCTGGCATCGGCGTGATGGACGTGACGCCGACCTATGCCGAGCAACTGATCGTCGACGGGCTGCTCGAGACGCCGCCGACTGTCTTTCTGCTCGGCGGCGAGGCGGTCGGGCAGCGTTTGTGGGAGCAGTTGCGCGACGCCGAGGAGATGCGGTTCGTACCGCTCTACGGGCCCACCGAGTACTCCGTCGACGCTCTCGGTCTGGCGGTCGGCGACACCGACCGGCCCTCGGTCGGGGTGCCGATCGCCAACACCCAGGCGTACGTGCTGGACCAGTGGCTGTCACCGGTGCCGGTGGGGGTCGCGGGTGAGTTGTACCTGGCCGGCGCGGGTGTGGCCCGCGGGTACCTCAACCAGCCCGGCACCACCAGTATGCGGTTCGTGGCCTGCCCGTTCGCGCCGGCCGTGCGGATGTACCGCACCGGCGACCTGGTGCGCTGGGACGCCGAGGGGCGACTGGAGTTCCAGGGCCGCACCGACGACCAGGTCAAGATCCGAGGGTTCCGGATCGAGCTGGAGGAGGTCCGGGCCGCCGTGGGCGCCCACCCGGAGGTGGTCCAGGCCGCGGTCGTGGTCGACGACGGGCGGTTGGTCGCCTATGTGGTGGCCGTGGAGGACAGCGCGGACCTGCCGGAGCGGGTCCGTCGCTTCGTCGCTGAGCGACTGCCCAATTACATGGTGCCGGTGGTGGTGCTCCTCGCTGAGCTGCCGATGACCGTTGCCGGCAAGCTGGACCGGCGAGCCTTGCCAGCTCCGGACTTCGCCGGCCTGGCGGGTCGGGGTCGGGCTCCCGCGAACGAGCGGGAGAGGGTGTTGTGCGCCGGCTTCGCCGAGGTGCTCGGTCTGCCGAGCGTCGGGGTGGACGACGACTTTTTCGCCCTCGGCGGTCACTCGCTGCTGGTCGTACGACTGGTGGAGTGGCTGCGCCAGCGCGGCGTGTCGGTCGCGGTAAGGGCCTTGTTCCAGACCCCCACGCCCGCTGGCCTGGCCACCGCGGCGGAAGCCGACCAGGTCGAGGTGCCGGTCAACGGGATTCCGAGCGGTGCCACCGCGATCACCCCGGCGATGTTGCCGTTGGTGGACCTCACGCAGGCGCAACTCGACCGGGTCGTGGCCACCGTGGCCGGTGGTGCGTCGAACGTCGCGGACGTGTATCCGTTGGCACCGCTGCAGGAGGGGCTGCTGTTCCATCACCTGCTGGCTGCGGGGGGCGTGGACGCGTACGTGACGCCCACGGTGCTGGAGTTCGATTCCCGGCAGCGTCTTGACGCGTTCCTGGCCGCCGTGCAGCAGGTGGTCGACCGGCATGACATCTATCGCACGGGCGTGGTCTGGGAGGGGCTGGACACTCCGGTGCAGGTGGTGTGGCGGTCGGCGGAGCTGTCGGTCACCGAGGTGGTGTTGCCGGAGACCGACGACCTGTCGTCGGCCCTGGTGGGGCGGGTCGGGCTCTGGATGGACCTGCGTCGGGCGCCGCTGCTGGATGTCCACCTCGCCGCGGTGCCCGGCACCGATCACTGGCAGGCGCTGGTCCGCGCCCACCACATGATCGAGGACCACACGGGCATGGACGTGATGCTGGGTGAGATCGAGGCGATCCTCGCCGGTCGCGGCGGGCAGCTGCCGGTCCCGGTGCCGTTCCGGGAGTTCGTCGCGCAGGCTCGGGGTGGTGTCAGCGTCGAGGAACACGAGCGGTACTTCGCCGGGCTGCTCGGTGACGTGGACGAGCCGACCGCGCCGTACGGGTTGCTCGATGTGCGCGGCCAGCGCATCGGTGAGAAGTTCGCCCGGGTCGGGCTCGACGACGCGGTGACGGCACGGCTGCGTGACGTGGCCCGGGTGTTGGGTACCAGCCCGGCGACGGTGCTGCATGTGGCGTGGGCACGTGTCCTGGCTGCCGTCGCCGGTCGTTCGGACGTGGTGTTCGGCACGGTGTTGTTCGGTCGGATGAACGCAGGCGCGGGTGCGGATCGGGTGCCGGGGCCGTTCATCAACACCCTGCCGGTGCGGGTGCGCACCGACGGGGTGGGCGTTCGGGCGGTGGTCGCGGCGATGCGCGACCAGCTCGCGGGGTTGTTGGAGCACGAGCACGCGCCGTTGGCGATCGCCCAGCGGGCCAGCAGCGTGTCCGGCGCCGCCCCGCTGTTCACGTCGCTGTTCAACTACCGCCACAACACGGCAACCGAGCCGGACGCGGCTCTCGACGGCGTGTCCGTCGTCTATGCCCGCGAGTACCACAACTTCGCGCTGTCGGTGTCCGTGGACGACGACGGCACCGGCCTCGCGTTCACCGTCGACGGCGTGCCGGCCATTGACTCGCACGAGGTCGGCGTGTTGTTGGCCACGACCACGGCCGGTCTGGTCGCCGCCCTGGAGAGCACGGACGACGTCGCCCTGGGCGACGTCGACGTGCTCGACGGCGCTGCGCTGCGTCGGGTCCTGGTCGACTGGAACGACACGGCGGTCGAGGTCGCCGCGCCGTTGCTGCCGGAGGTGTTCGCGGCGCAGGTGGCGGCGACGCCGAATGCGACGGCGTTGGTGTTCCGTGACGCGGCGCTGACGTTCGCCGAGTTGGAGGCGCGGGCGAACCGGTTGGCCCGGTTGCTCGCCGACCGTGGGGTGGGCCCGGAGTCGCTGGTCGGGCTCGTACTCGAGCGCGGCCTGGATGCCGTGACGGCGATCCTGGCGGTGTGGCGGGCCGGGGCGGCGTACCTGCCGATCGACCCGGAGTACCCGGCGGAGCGGATCGCGTTCGTGGTTGCCGACGCCGCTCCGGCGCTGCTGCTGGCCTCGACTCGCACCGCCGACGCGGTCCCGGCGGGCACCCCGGTGCTGGTGCTCGACGCCCCGGCCACCGTTGACGAGTTGTCCGGCGCGCCGGCCGATGGTCCCGTCCCGCCGTGGCACGCCGACCAGACGGCGTACGTCATCTACACCTCGGGCTCCACCGGTCGGCCCAAGGGCGTCGCGGTCACCCACCGCGGCCTGCGCAACCTGTACAGCGTGCACACCTCCCGCTTCATCCCCGCCGTCACGGACGGGCGTAGGCGGGTGGCGTTCACCTCATCGCTGTCCTTCGACGCCTCGGTGGACCCGCTGCTGTGGCTGACCGCCGGGCACGAGCTGCACGTCGTCGCCGATGACATCCGCCGCGACACCGCCGCCACCGTGGCGTACGTCCGGGATCGGGACGTCCGGGTCCTCGACGTGGTCACCTCGACGTATGCGGAACGGCTGGTCGCCGACGGCCTGCTGGCCGCCCCGCCGGAGATCGTGATGCTCGGCGGCGAGGCGGCGACCCCGCAGGTCTGGACCGACCTGCGCGCCGCCGACGGTGTGCGGTGTGTGAACCTGTACGGCCCCACCGAAATCACCGTGTACGCCACCGCGCTCGACGCGCGGGACAGCGACCGGCCGTTGATCGGTCGGCCGGTGGCGAACACCCGCGTCTACGTGCTGGATTCGAGCCTGCGACCGGTGCCGCCGGGTGTGTCCGGCGAGCTGTACCTGGCCGGCGCCGGCCTGGCGCGGGGCTACCTGGGCCGGTCGGGGCTGACCGCAGATCGGTTCGTGGCCTGCCCGTATGGCGGGCTGGGGGAGCGCATGTACCGCACCGGCGACCTGGCCCGCTGGGATGCCGAGGGGCGGCTGGAGTACCTGGGGCGCGCGGACGAGCAGGTGAAACTGCGGGGGTTCCGGATCGAGTTGGGTGAGGTGCAGGCAGCCGTGGCTGCGCACCCGGACGTCACCCAGGCGGCGGTCATCGTCCGCGACGAAAAGCTGGTCGCCTATGTGGTGGGTGGTGACGGCGCCGGCGTCCGTGAGCATGTGAGCCAGCGGCTGCCCGACTACATGGTTCCGGCCGCCGTCGTCGCGCTCGATGCGCTGCCGATGACCGCGAACGGCAAGTTGGACCGCAGGGCGCTGCCAGCCCCGGAGTTCGCAGCCGGTTCTGGCCGTGGCCCCGCGAATGCCCGCGAGGAGATGCTGTGCGCGATGTTCGCCGAGATCCTTGGCCTGGATGCCGTCGGAGTGGATGGTGATTTCTTCGCGTTGGGTGGGCATTCGTTGTTGGCGGTGCGGTTGTTGAGTCGTTTGCGGTCGGTTTTTGGGGTGGATTTGTCGTTGCGGGTGTTGTTCGAGGCGCCGACGCCGGGGCGGTTGGCGGGGCGGTTGGGTGAGGGTGGTGCTGCCCGGCCGGTGTTGGTGGCGGGGGAGCGTCCGGAGCGTTTGCCGTTGTCGTTCGGGCAGCGTCGGTTGTGGTTTATCAATCAGTTGGAGGGGGCGACGGCGGCTTATAACGTGCCGGTGGTTTTGCGGCTTGTTGGTGGTGTTGATGTGGTGGCGCTTTCTGCGGCTTTGGTGGATGTGGTGGGTCGGCATGAGGTGTTGCGGACGGTGTTTCCGGTGGTGGATGGGGAGCCGTTTCAGCGGGTGTTGGGTGTGGCGGAGTTGGATTGGCGGTTGGAGTGTGTGGAGTCGGTGGATGTGGATGCGGTGGTGGCGGAGGTGGTGGGGCGGCCTTTTGATGTGTCGGTGGAGGTGCCGTTGCGGGCGGTGTTGGTGAATGGTGGGGTTTTGGTGGTGGTGGTGCATCACATTGCGGGTGATGGGTGGTCGATGGGTCCGTTGGCGCGGGATGTGTCGGTGGCGTATGCGGCGCGGTGTGGGGGTGGGGTGCCGGGG
>NZ_FMCU01000029.1 GCF_900091525.1 Micromonospora matsumotoense | reverse complement strand
AACGGCCAGCCGGCGGTGTCGTAGCCGAGCAGGTTGATGCCCAGCAACGAGGCGCCGTTGTTCGCGTAGTAGTGGTAGGCGAGGACCTCGGCGTCGGTGTCGGTGAACACCGCCTGGTGCCCGGGTCCGTGGATGCTGCCGTGTCCGGCGAGCACCTGGGTGCCGCCGCCTGAGGTCATCGCCACCCCGTTGCGGTCGACGTACGGGCCGGTGATCGAGGTCGACCTGCCCACCATGACCCGGTACGTGCTCGCCGCACCCTGGCAGCACCGGTCGAACGACACCCACAGGTAGTAGTAGTTGCCGTGCCGCACGATCACCGGCGCCTCGATCGCGCCTCCGTTACGTCCCGCGATGCTGCGCACCGTCGTATCCGAGCGTTTCCCGGTGGCCGGGTTGAGCGCCACCATCTTGATGCCCGACCAGAACGACCCGAAACTGAGCCACCACCGGCCGGAGGCGTCGACCACCAGGTTCGGGTCGATCGCGTTGAAGTTGTCGGACGTCCGGGACTCGATCACCAGGCCCTGGTTGGTCCAGCTCCCGGAGGCACCGGTGGTGCTCGTGGCCAGGAAGATCGCCGACCGGTTCGACCCGAACGTCGAGGCCGAGTAGTACAGCCAGTACCGGCCGTCACGGTAGGTCAGGTCGGGCGCCCACAGGTTGCGACTGCCACCGGTGTACGTCGTGGTCCACGGCGCACCGTTGGGGAACACCGCACCCGCGTTACGGAACGCGGTCCGGTCACTCGAGGTCTTGAGAGCGATGTTGTCACCGGTGTGCGCCAACAGGTAACCCCCACCGGGACGAACCACGATCGTCGGGTCGTGCACCCCGACGTCCCCGGTGACCCGGCCCGGACCGGGGTAGGACCCAGGCGGTGTGGTGGGCGTCGCCGCCACCCGGGGCGCCGCAGTCCGGGAGGCGGCCGACGAGGACTGCGTTGCCGAGGCCCCGCCGGCCGCCAGAACGGCGACGGACAGGGACAGCACCGCCAGGCGGCGGAGGGTGGGCGTTTTCCGTACGGGTGAAACTGAAGTTGTCACGACTACTCCTGGGGACGGGGCGCCAGGCAGCCCGATGGCCTGCGGGAACGGCGCGATGGGTGGTATGTCGTTCGGTGGCTTGCGGTGGATCAGCGCGCATCGGTGGTCGGGTGCGGATGGATGTCGGAGACGGGGTCAGGGGGCCATGGATGCCCGGAGTTTCACGAGCGGGAGGCTCGGTCGGCGTCGGCCCACCGGTCGGCACGGTGGACACCGGTCCGACGGCTCCCCCGCTGCGTCGTTCGTTCCGCGCGGGGCAGCCCGTCCCTGCCCGTCAGACGCGCGTCCATCGTTGGTGGGACGCGCCGGAGCAGGTCCACAGGACCAACGGGCTGTTGTTGGCCGTACCCGCTTGATTGACGTCGATACATTTCCCTGATTGCCCTCCTCGGATGGTGCCGTCAGATTGGCTCGTCCACTGCTGGTTGGTGCCCGTACCGCAGGTCCAGAGGATGACCCTGGTGCCGTTCGCGGTGCCGTTACTCTCTGCGTCGAGGCACTTCCCGCCAATGCGGAGTTGGCCCGAAGCTGCGGTGAGAACCTGCGTGATGCCGCCGTTGCAATCCCAGATGACCGCCTGGGCGCCGTCGGTCGGCGCGCCGCCGAGCACGTCCAGGCAGCGACCGGAGCCCACGCCGCGCAGGCCGAAGGAGGTGGTGGGCGTCGACGAGCCGGTGCGGACCCGGTACATGACAACGCCGTTCGGCGGGACGGTCGCGCTGATCGCCGCGGCGGTGTTCCGCGACGCCCTGGTCCAGACGTCGGCCAGGGTGTAGCTGCCGGCCGCCGGCATGCCGATCTCGGCGGCGGTGGTGGACACCGTCGCGGTGCTGCCCGAGCGGTTCAGCAGGGCGACCGCGCCGGAGCCGTCGGCGAGGGTTTTGGCCCACACCTCGGTCTCGCCGAAGTCGCGCACCCGCCGGGCCTGCCGGCCCGCGCTGTCCTGGTTGACCGCCAGTACGTCGGGGTTGGTCAGCACGTCACGGACGTCGGCGGGCATCGTGGTGATGTCGTTGCCGGCGATCAGCGGCGCGGCCATCATGGCCCACATGCTGAAGTGCGCCCGGTTCTGCGTCGGGGTGAACGTGCCGCGGACACCGACCTCGAGCATGTCGGGGTCGTTCCAGTGCTGCGGGCCGGCCCATGCGGCCAGGGGCGCCTGGACGTCGAGGATCTCGGTGACGCCCATGAAGCAGTCGGCCCGGCAGCCGGTGCTCCACCGATCGGTGATGTCCTCGGTGGTACGCCACATGTCCGCCACGTTGCTCCAGTTGTAGGACGGACCGGTGTTGGAGTGCGCGCTATTGGAGTTGATCGAGTAGACGATCGGCCGTCCCGTGGCCCGCAGCGCGTCGCGCATCTTCGTGAAGCCCGCGATCTGGTCGTTCAGGGTGCCCCAGGGCGAGCACCAGTCGTACTTCAGGAAGTCGACCCCCCAGGACGCGAACGTGGTGGCGTCCTGCTGCTCGTGATTCAGCGCGCCGGTGGCCCCGCCGAGGGCGTTGAAGTACTGGGCGCAGGTCTCCTCACGAGGTGCCTGGTAAATGCCGAACTTGAGCCCCTTGGAGTGGATGTAGTCGCCGAGCGCCTTCATGCCGGACGGGAATCGCACCGGGTCGGAGCGCAGGTTGCCAGCGGCGTCGCGGGTGGTGGCCTGCCAGCAGTCGTCGACCACCACGTACTGATAGCCGGCCGCGCGCATACCGGAGTTGACCATGGCGTCCGCAGCGCCGCGGATCTTGGCTTCGTTGATGTTGCAGCCGAAGGTGTTCCAGCTGTTCCAGCCCAGGGGCGGCCGGACGGCCGGGCTGCCGGGCGCCGCCGAGGCGGGCGACGCGGGGGTGAGCGCGGTACCCGCCGCGACGGTGGCGCTGGCGGCGAGGACGGCCAGCAGTGTTCGTATCCGAGATCGCACAGTTACCTCTGCCTTCGGGGATCAGGAGACACGGAAGGTGGCGTCCTGGCGGTCGCTGGCGCTGGAACTCGCACTCAGGGGGTCGATGCGCAGCACGTAGTTGGAGTGGCGCAGGTAGCGGTCCGGGAAGTTGTAGGACCGGAACGACGACCAGGTGGAGTCGGCCAGGCCGGGGACCCGCCGGAAGGTCGCGTCGGCGCGGAACGTCGCGGTGCCGTCGTTGGCCGCCAGCCGGATCGCGTAGTCGCTGTGCCGCAGGTAGCGCCCGGGAGAGTTGACCGACTCGAACGACACGCCGGTAGAGTCGGCCAGGCCGGCGACCATGCGCCACAGCTGGTCCTGGTGCGGGTCGAAGGGGTAGGCGTCGATCCGGCCCACGTCGCCGGCGTGCCGCACGTAGTAGTCGGGGAAGTTGTACGACTTCAGCCGGACCCAGGACGGCAGGCCCCAGCGGGACACCAGCCCGTCGTACTCGGCCGAGGTGACACCGACGATCGAGCCGTGCTTGGCGCTCAGCGGTGGCGTGTAGTCGCGCTGGTTGAGCAGCGTCCAGGAGTTGCCCGCCACGTTCGAGGTGGACCAGCCGTAGTAGTCGTTGTTGACCGGGCTGAACGAGTCGCCCCACAACCGCCAGCCGCTGCCGGTGTTGTTCTTGATCAGCAGGGGTGCCTCCATCGCGTTGCCCTGCCGCAGGCCGCCGGTGTAGTTGGTGTAGCTATTCGGCGCGCCGGTCGACGACCGGGCACCGTAGATCAGGCCGTTGGACATGTTCTTGTAGTACATGTAGAAGGTCGATCCGTCGGCCACGATGTCGGCGTCCAGCACCGGGTAGCCGGGGCTGAAGTAGACCTGGTTGGCGCTCACCGTCCGGAAGTCCGAGGTGTAGTTGACCATGAAGACGTCGGCACCGTTGTTCGCGGAGTAGACGATCGCGTACTGGCTGCGCGACGGCACCCAGAACGCGGTCGGCGCCCAGGTGTGGGTGGCCAGGCCGTGCATCCGGATCCGGCGGTAGCCGGTGAAGCTGCGCAGGTCGACCGAGTCCCAGACGTGCAGGTACTGGTTGTTCTGGTTGAAGATGCGGCCCCGCAGGTCGGTGGCGAGCACGACGAAGGTGCCGTCCTGCTTGCGCAGGATGAACGGGTCACGCAGCCCGAGCGTGCCGGCGGTCGGGGTCGCCACCGGGTTGTTCTGGTTCAGTGGACGCCAGTTCAGGCCGTCGGTGCTGACCGCCAGGTGCAGCGCGTAGCTGTCGCCGCTCTCGTTCGGCGTCTCCTTGAAGTAGCCGAACACGTACGCGCTGTTGGCGGCCGAGGCTGCCGACGGCCCGACCAACGCGGCCGCGCCGCCGCCGATGGCGGTCAGCGTGCCCAACGTGGCGAGGCGGGTGAAATCTCTCCGGGACAGGGACACAGCGGTCTACCTCTCTGGTGATTCGGTGGTGGCCGGTTCGAGCGGGGATCTTCGGGTTCGACGGTGCCGGAGCACCGCGTCGGCGAACACACTTCGAGAATGTTGAGCTCAGGTTTCACATAAGTGTTAGCGCTAACATAGACCTACATCGATGCTTTGTCTACACCTCCCCCGTGCAGCATCTGAAGAGGATGGAGCTAGTGCGTTAGCGCTAACATTCTGGATCCGACACGCAGAGCCGAACGGCGCTCCACGAGACGGGCGGCAGGGTCGCGCGCAGCACCCCGTCGGTCACCTCGACGTCGGCCGTCGGCCGGGCGACCACCCGGTCCGGGCAGTCCGCCGTGTTCACCGCCAGGAGGTCGTCGTCGGCGAGGGTCCACGATTCCGCCACCCGCAGCTCGACGCCGAAGCCCGTCACCGCAACGGTCAGCGTCGCCGCCTGCGACTGGTGCCGGTTGACCACGAAGACGGTCACGTCACCGGTGTCCGCGTCGTGGGTGGCGACCGCGTCGAGTGCCGGCACCGCGCCGTACCGCGCGGTCTCGTACGTCGGGCAGCGTGGCTCCACCCGCAGCACCTCACCCCGGGCCAGGCGCGAGGTGATGGCGAAGGGGTGGAAGATGGTCTGCCGCCAGGCCGCTCCGCCGGGTTCGGTGCGGATGGGTGCGATGACGTTGACGAGTTGGGCCTGACAGGCGACGGTGACCCGGTCGCTGTGCCGCAGTAGCGAGATCAGCAGGCTTCCGACCACCACGGCGTCCGCGACGCTGTAGCAGTCCTCGATGACGCGCGGCGCCACCGGCCACTCGGTGGACCCGGTGTCCAGCCGATCCTGGAAGTCGCGCAGGTACCAGACGTTCCACTCGTCGAAGGAGATGTTCAGTCGCTTGGTGCTCTTGAGCCGGGCGCCGACGCTGTCCGCGGTGGCGACCACGCTGCCCACGAAGTGGTCCATGTCCACCGCGGAGGCCAGGAAGCTGGCCATGTCGCCGTCGACCGGCTCGTAGTAGGCGTGCGCCGAGATGTAGTCCACCGCGTCGTACGCCGTCTCCAGCACCTCCGCCTCCCAGGCGACGAAGGTCGGCATCGACGAGCTGGAACTACCGCAGACGACCAACTCCAGCTCCGGTTCGGCGGAGCGCAGCGCGCGGGCAGTCTGCGCGGCCAGCCGGCCGTACTCCTGGGCGGTCTTGTGTCCCGTCTGCCAGGGTCCGTCCAGCTCGTTGCCGAGACAGAACATCCGCACCCCGTACGGCTTCTCCACGCCGTTGGCCCGACGCCGCTCGGCCAGGCGGGTACGGTCGGGATGGTTGAGGTACTCATGGACATCGAGCGCCTCCTGCACCCCACGGGTGCCCAGGTTGAGCGCGTACATCACCTCGACGCCGGCCTTGCCCGCCCAGCGCATGAACTCGTCGATCCCGACCTCGTTGGTCTCCAGGCTGCGCCAGGCCAGGTCACGGCGGACCGGCCGATCCGCGACCGGGCCGATGCCGTCCTCCCACCGGTACCCGGAGACGAAGTTGCCACCGGGATAGCGCACCAGGGACACCCCGAGCTCGCGCACCAGGGCCAGGACGTCCCCACGGAAGCCGTCAGCGTCCGCGGTCGGATGCCCTGGCTCGTAGATGCCGGTGTAGACACACCGGCCCATGTGCTCGACGAACGAGCCGAAGGTACGCCGGGACACCGGCGCGACGGTGAAGGACGGGTCAAGGCTGAACGAGGCGGCAAACACGGATCTCCCCGGGCTAGAACGCGTTACTTGAGGCTGCCGACGGCCAGCCCGCCCTGCCAGTACCGCTGCAGGGTGAGGAAGGCGATCACCAGCGGAATGATCGACACCAGCGAGCCGACAATGATCAGATTCCAGAGCGACTGGCCACCGCCGTTGTTGGAGCTGGCCAGTTGCGACCACAGCCCGATCCCCACGGTCAGCGGATAGAGCTTGGAGCTGGACAGCATGGTCAGCGGCAGGAAGTAGTTGTTCCAGGTGCCGACCACCGACAGCAGCAGCACGGTGACGACGCCGGGCCGCATCAGCGGCAGCGACACCCGCAGGAACGTGCGCAGTTCGCCGGCGCCGTCGATGCGCGCGGCGTCCAGCAGTTCGTCCGGCACCGAGACAGCCGCGTAGACCCGCATCAGGTAGACCGCGAACGGACTGAGCAGGGACGGCAGGATCACCGCCCAGATCGTGTCGGTGAGCCCGACGTTGCTCATCATGACGAAGGTCGGGATGACCAGCGCGGTGAGCGGGACCATGACCGAGCCCAGGACGAGCGCGAAGACGACGCCCCGCCCGCGGAAGTCGAACTTGGCGAATCCGTAGCCGGCCAGCACCGACACGATCGTGCAGCCGACGCCGCCGGCGAACGCGTACCGCACGGAGTTGCCGAGCCAGCGCAGGTACTCGCCGTTGTTGTGGGTGAACAGGTCGCCCAGGTTGTCGAACAGGTGGAAGCCGGAGAACCACAGGGCGCCGGAGCCGGCGAACAGGCCCGGGGCGTCCTTGGTGCTGGCCACCACGAGCCACCAGACGGGCACGAGAAAATAGCACACCATCGCCAGCAGCAGCAGTTTCGCCCAGACGTGGCGGGGCCGACGCCGCACGTCGCTCACGTGAAGATGCTCCCCTTCTTGCGCGTGACGATCATGAAGATGGCGACCGCCACGAAGACCACGAAGCCCAGCGCGAACGAGATCGCCGAGGCGTAGTTGAACTGTGCGTAGCGGAAGGCCAGGTTGAACGCGTAGATGTTCGGGGTGAAGTCCGGGGTGACGGTGCCGTTCGCGATCGGGCCGAGGATCTGCGGCTCGGTGAAGAACTGGAGGGTGCCGATCAGTGAGAAGATCAGGATGAGGGTCAACGCCGAGGTCACCATCGGCACCTTGATCCGCAACGCGATCTGGCGGGCGTTCGCGCCGTCCATCCGAGCCGCCTCGTAGACCGAGGAGTCGATACTCTGCAGCGCCGCATAGATGATGATCATGTAATAGCCGGCCCACTGCCAGGTGACGACGTTGAGCAGGCCGTAGAAGATGTTGCCCTGGCTGAGCAGGAACGGCGCCCGCACATCGAACGCCGAGGCGAGCTGCTCGATCGGCCCGAAGCTGGGACTGTAGAGGAAGCCCCACATCAGCGCGCCGAGGACCGCGGGGATCGCGTACGGCAGGAAGATGACCAGACGCGAGAAGCGCGCCAGCCGGCCGGTCACCTCGTCCAGCACCAGGGCCGCCACCAACGCCACGATCATCTGCAGCGGGATGACGACGAGGCTGAACCGGAGGACGAACCACAGACCCTTGCGGAACGACGGGTCGCCGAAGGCCCGGGTGTAGTTGTCGAGGCCGGCGAACGTGGTGCCCGTCGCCAGCCCTTTGGTATAGAGGCTGAGGTAGCCCGCGTAGGCCAACGGACCGATCAGGAAGACCACGAACACGATCAGGAACGGGAGGATGAACAGCCAGCCCAGGGCACCACGTCGGGCGGACCGGCGGCGAGCCGGTGCCGTGCCGGGCGGATCGGACGCGACGGCGCGCGGCGTGCTCGGTCTGGTATCGACGGTGGCGGCCACGGAGCGTCTCCCTTCGTTCCGAGAGGGGACCGGGTGGTCGGCGGTGCGCGGCGTCCACCCGGAGCGGATCAACGTACGGTGAAGCCCTGGGTCTTGGCGTACTTGACGATCTCGTCGTGCAGATCGGTGGCAGCCTGCGCGCCGGTCGTCTGACCCGCGTTGAGCTTCACGATCTGGGCCTGGAGCTGGGCGTAGTAGTAGACGGTGAACGGGCTGTAGACGGCGCCCCGGTAGGCGTTCGCCGCCGGGATGTAGACGTCCCGGTTGGCGGTCTGGCCGTTGAAGAACTCGCTCCTGGCGTCGACGAACTCCGTGGAGGTCAGCACGCCGGTGTTGAGCGGGAAGATGGTCTGCGACTTCCAGCCGTCGGTCAGCGACGGCTCGTCGGCGTACAGGCCCATCGCGACCTTGGCCGCGGCCGCCTTGTCACTCGCCTGGCTGGTCACCGCGAAGGTGGAGCCGCCCCAGTTCACCTCGACCGGGTTGGCCGGGTCCCACTGCGGCAACGGTGCCACGGCCCAGGTGCCCTTCTCCGTGCCGCCACCGACGCCTGCGCCGGTGAGGTAGCCGGGTGCCCAGGCAGCCGAGACATAGGTGGCGTACTTGCCGCCGACCATGCCGGAGATGTAGTCCGTGGTGAACTGGTCCTCCTTGCCGACCAGGCCGTTCTTGGCCAGCTCACCCCAGAAGGTGAGGACGTCCTTGGTGGCCTGGTCGTCCAGTTTGATGGTGATGTTCTGCTTGTCGGACAGGTCGTAGCCGAACGGCTGGGCGCCCTTCTGCATCATCAGCGCGGTGGTCACGGCCGGCACGTTGCTGCCGAAGTCGCCGAAGACCGGGCCGCCGGCCGCCTTCACCCTGGCCGCCGCCGCGGCGTACTCGGGCCAGGTTTTCGGTGGGGCCGTGATGCCGTACTTCCGGAACACGTCAGTGCGGTAGATCAGGGCCATCGGACCGCCGTCGACCGGGATGGCGTAGACGGCCGTGCCCTGCGAGACGTCCTTCCAGGCACCCTCGCTGAAGTTCTTCTTCACCGTATCGGCGCCGAACGGGGCGAGGTCGACCAGCGCGTCCTGGATCTCGAAGCCGACGAGTTGGTCAGATTCGAGCATGACGACGTCGGGAGCGCCCTTCTTCGCCGAGATCGCGGTCTGGAACTTCTCGTACTGCGGCTGGCCCTGGCCGGCGTTGGTCCAGCAGACCTGCACGTCGGTGTGGGCGTTGTTGAAGTTGTCGACGACCTTGGCCATGTTCGGGTACCAGGCCCAGACCGAGACACGGGTCGCATCCTCGTGAACGATCTTGTTGGTGCAGTTGGTGGGCTTCGCGCGGGACGCGCCAGCGCCGTCGTCACCGCCGCTACAGGCGGACAGGCCGAGAACGACCGCCACGGCGGTGACGAACGCGGGCAGATTCTTGCTGGTACGCATTGCTGCGAGCCTCCTGAAGGGACTTCGATCACCGAACCGCGCGCTGGCCACCGCGTTCCTGGGCAGGACGACATGGCCGTACGCGGGGCACGGCTCAAAGGCTGTGGCGAGGCGCTGTTCGGGGGGGTCGTTGGCAGAAGCGAGGTAACAACGCATCGATGAGCATGTGTCATGTAGGTTACATTGCAGCGCTGCAAAGGACTATGCACCGGGGCCCTGGCTCTGGCAAGAGGCGACCTGAGGAAAATACGATCGTCACTGCGGGAGACCCATCACCCGCCCGGCGGGGAGGCGCCCATGGGGGAAAGCACACTACGGGACGTCGCGGAACTGGCCGGCGTCTCGCCCCGCACCGTGTCCAACGTGGTCAACGGGTATGCCCGGGTCACCGACGCCACGCGGAGCAAGGTCGAGCACGCCATCGCCGTGCTCGGCTACCGCCCGAACGTTCTCGCCCGCAACCTGGCCACCGGCCGGTCCGGGCAGATCGTCGTCGTGGTGCCGTACCTCGACACCCCGTACTTCGCGGAACTACTCCAAACGATCATCCCCACCGCCCGCAAGGCCGGCTACAACGTGCTGGTGGACCAGACTGACGGCGACCGCGACCACGAAGTCGAACTGATCGGACGTGGGCCACGGCGCTTCCTGTTCGACGGCATGATCATCAGCCCGCTGGGCCTGTCCCAGGAGGATCTCTCGCTCCGCGATCCGACCCTGCCCCTGGTGGTCCTCGGCGAACGCCCTTCCGACGGCACCTTCGACCACGTCGGCATCGACGACGTCGCCGCCGCCACCGAGGCCGTCCGCCACCTCATCAGCATCGGGCGGCGTCGGATCGCGGCGATCGGCGACCAGCCCTACCCCACCGGGGAGGCGGCACAGCTACGCACCAGGGGCTTCCGGGCCGCCCACACCGCCGCCGGCCTACCGGTCGACGAGTCACTGATCATCAGCACCACGCGCTTCAACCGGGCCGACGGCGCCACCGCCATGGCCGCCCTGTTGGACCGGGCGGACCCGCCGGACGCGGTGTTCTGCTACAGCGACCTGGTCGCCTCGGGCGCCATCCACACCGCACTCCAGCGCAGGCTGCGCGTTCCCGAGGACATCGCCGTGATCGGCTACGACGACATCGAGGACGGACGGTACGGTCGACCCACCATCAGCACCATCTCGCCCGACAAGAAGGCCATCGCCCAACTCGCCGTCGAACGGCTCATCATGCGGATCGGCAGCACCGAGCCGGTGCTCGGAGTGGAACTCCGCGCCGCCCACCGACTCATACCCCGAGAAAGCACGCTACGGGACGTCCCGTGACCGGATGACGGCGTTGCCGGGAGCCGAACCGGCGGTGGTCCGCAGCACGATCAGGTCGCTGCGGTGGTCGGCGCCGATGGGTTCCCAGGCGGTGGGGCGGATGCCGACGGCCATCAGGGTCCTGCCCTGCCAGCGCGACCCGGCGGCCAGCCGTCCGGGCACGCCGTCGGTGTCGCCCCCGGCGACCACCTCGTAGCACGCGTCCGGATCCAGGGCGGTCAGCCGCAACCACCGGCGACCGCTCTTGGCGTTTCCGTACGGGTGGTAGACGAGCACGACGACCTGGTCGTCGCGCACGTACTGCAGGGCCGACCGCTCGACGCCGGGCCGTCCACCGAGCCGGTACTGCCGGCCGTGTTGGATGGTGCGGCGCACCTCCTTGTACTGCCCGATCAGTGCGCGGGCCTCGTCGAGCTCGGCGGCGGACCAGCGGGCCAGGTCCACCCCGATGCCGAGCACTCCGGCCATGGCGACGTGGAAGCGGTAGCGCAACGGCGTGGACCGGCCGACGTTCGCGTTCGGCGAGTCGGTGACCCACGCGGACATGACGTTGGCCGGGTAGAGCTGGCAGACGCCGTGCTGCGCGGTCTGCCGGTCGATGGGATCGGTGTTGTCCGACGGCCAGGCCTGGTCGATGTGGTGCAGGATGCCGAGGTCGAGCCGGCCGCCCCCACCGGCGCACGACTCGATCCGCAATCCCGGATGGCGGGCCCGCAGCTGGGCCATGACCTGGTAGACGTGCCGGGTGTGGTCGATCCAGACATGGTCCTGGCCCTGGCCCTGGCCGGGCCAGCCCGCCTGGGTGAACGGCCGGTTCATGTCCCACTTGAGGTAGTCGAGGCGCAGGTCGGTGACGAGCCGGTCGAGCCACCCCAGGGCCCAGTCGCGTACGTCGGTACGGGCGAAGTTGAGCACGAGCTGGTGACGTTTGCGGTCGCGACGGCGGTTGTCGAGGTGCAGTGTCCAGTCCGGGTGCGCCCGGTAGAGGTCGCTGTCCGGGCTGACCCCCTCCGGCTCCACCCACAGCCCGGCCTTCATACCCAGCGCGCGGACGCCCTCGAACAGGCCCTGCAACCCGTCGGGGAACCGTTCCCCGTGCGGCCACCAGTCGCCCAGCGAGCTGTGCTCGTCGTCGCGCCGGCCGAACCACCCGTCGTCGACGACGAACAGCTCGACCCCGAGCGTGGCCGCCCGCCGGGCGAGCCTGAGCTGTTCCGGTTCGGTGACCGCGAAGCCGGTCGCCTCCCAGGAGTTGTAGAGCACCGGGCGGTCCTCGTCGCCGGCGGGCAGGATGTGCCGGCGGATGTGGTCGTGCCAGCCACGGCTCGTGCCGCCGAACCCGTGGGCGCTGTAGAGGCCGAGGACCGCCGGGGTGACGAGCTCGGCTCCGGCCGGCAGCGGCCACCGCAATCCGTCGTGACCGAATCCCGCGGTCACCGCGGTCCCGCCCTCCGGCCGGCGGGTGGTGGTCATCCGCCAACTGCCGCTCCAGGCCAGGGCGACACTCCACACCTCACCGTGTTCCTCGCCGGCGTCCCCGGCATCGATCATGATCCAGGGATTGGCGTGGTGGCCGGTGATGCCCTGCCGGCTGGTGAAGGTCAGCTCGCCCACCGGCAGCCGGCCCTGCTGGAGTTGACTCTCCTCCGCCCAGGCCCCGGACGCCGCCCGGTACCGGTAGTCCTCGGCGTCGGGGATGAACCAGCTGCCGGAGTCCAGGCGGCTGACCTCCACGGCCGCGTCGCCGCCGGCCCGGTGCCGTACGGTCACCCACCGGGCGATGACGTTCGAGTCGGCGTACGGGCGGGCGTGCAGCACCACGTCGATCGGGAAGGTGCGGTCTTCCAGCGCGATGTCGAGCTGGTCCACCCCGTCCCCGGAGGCCGCGTCGACGCCGACGAACCGCAGCTCCAGCGACCGCACCTGGTCCACCGCGACCTGGAGGGCCGGTAGGCCCCACCGCAGGCCGCCGTCGACCGGCAGCAGCTCCTCGACCTCGACCGGGCGGGAGAAGCTGGTCACGTGCCGGCCGGCGCCCGAGGGGCTACCGGGCCCGGCCGACATCGCGGCGGCTTCCCGGGCGGCCTGCGGCGGTAGGATCGGTCCCCAGTACTTCTGCAGCACCAGCGCCTCGCCGGTCGTATGGTCGATCTCGATGCCGATGACGTAGGTGCAGTCGCGGGTGTTGAGTGCCCACAACCGGCCGTCCTGATCGAGGGACACCAGCGACACTACGTCCTCCGTGCAATAAATCCGGCACTGCACCCGGCGACCGAGGGGTCAGGCAGCGTTCATTCCTTGACATCATCAACAAATTTGTCCAAGATGTCCAGTGTGCTGTCCGATGCGCATCTGACCGAGGGCATGCGATCGGTTTTCGTGGAACTGCTCGTGCACGGGCCGCTGTCCCGGGCGGAGGCGGCACGCCGGTTGGACCTCTCGCCGTCCGCCGTGACGAAGCTGACCAAACCGTTGCTAGAGAACGGCTACCTGCTCCATCAGCCGCTCGGCGACCGCAGCACGATGGGCCGCCCCTCGCAGCCGCTGGCGGTCGATCCGGCCCGCGCGGCGTTGATCGGGGTCAAGCTGACCGAGGACGCGTTGTTCGCGGTCCGCACCGATCTTCGCGCCGAGATACAGCACGAGCTGCGCCGCCCCCTGATCAGCCACGCCGTCGACGACGTGGTGACCCGCATCGGCGAGGCCGTGCGTGACCTGACCGGGTCGGGGCAGCCGCCCGCGGCCCTCGGGATAAGCCTGGCCGGCACGGCCTCCGGAGGAGACCCGGTCGTGCTCACCTCTCCGTTCCTGGGCTGGCGCAACGTGCCCCTGGGCGACCTCGTCGCGGCGGCCACGGGCCTGCCGGCGGTGGTGGAGAACGACGTACGGGCGCTGACCGCCGCCCAGCAGTGGTTCGGCGCCGGCGTGGGGCGCAGCTCGTTCGCACTGGTCACGGTGGGTGCCGGCCTCGGTTGCGGCCTGGTGATCGGCGACCGCCTCGTCAGTGGCGCCGGCCGGGGAACCGGCCTGGTGGGCCACCTGCCGATCCACGACAACGGGCCCCTGTGCGAGATGGGGCACCGCGGCTGCGCCCGGGCGTACGCCAGCTCGGCGGCGATCCGGCGGGCCGTCGCGAGCACCCTCGACCGGCCGGGCCTGACCTTCGAGGCGTGCCTGGCGCTGGCGGGGGAAGGCCAGCCGGTGGCCCGGCGCATCTTCGAGGAGGCCGGCCGCGCCCTCGGGCAGGTGGTCGCCACGGTCGCCAACATCACCGGTGTGCAGCTGGTCATCCTGTCCGGCGAGGCGGTGGCGATGTACGACGTGTGCGCCGAGGCGTTCGACGCCGCGCTCACCGCGCACACCCACTGGACCTCGACGCCCGTTGAGGTGGTGGTCAAGCCCTTCACCTTCAGCGAATGGGCCCGCGGCGCCGCCGTCATCGCCCTGCAGCACCGCATCCTCGGCCGCTGACGTCCAGCTTCCGGGTGCCCGGCCAGGCGGATACCCGGCCGAAGTTTCTTGCTGTATTCAACTAACTACGCCCTCGAACACGGCATTGCAGCGCCGCAACCCATCGAAATACTTGACATCGTGTATGAATTAAGCACATGATTCCGGCATGTTAACCACGGCCTCGTCGCCGCAGCCCGGCGCATGGCGCCTGGGCACCGCGACGACTCGTGGGCGGCGTCCGCTGCACCGACATCCAGACCGCCCCGACCGCGGCGCTGGAGCCATCTCTGTTCAAGGCCCACCTCGGCGCGGCCGACAGGGTCAACGACACGCACCACTCTCCCGGTAACTCGCATCGAGTTACCCGCACCTGTCCGCACTGCTCCACGGGGCCGGGCCACCGGGCACGTCCGGCTCCGTGGCTCACCACGTCCCCACCCGCTGAGCCGGACGGGTTGGACGCCCCACGAAACCCGAGAGGAGAAGTCATGCGATGGAGGATCATGCTCGCCACGGCCATGGTGGCCGCGAGCGGGGGCGCGGCACTACTGGGGGCGGGCACCGCCTCGGCCGCAGTCGGCAGTCCGCTGGTCAGCGCAGCGTCGGGACGCTGCCTCGACGTGTCGGGCAACAGCCCCACGGCCGGTACCCCGGTCGCGATCTGGGACTGCAACGGGCAGCAGAACCAGGGTTGGGTCTTCACCGGCCAGGGTGAACTGCGCACCTTCAACGAGACCAGATGCCTGGACCTCTCCAGCGCCACGGCCGGCACCCCGCTCACCATTCAGAACTGCACCGGCCAGACCAACCAGAGGTTCCGGTGGAACACCAACGGCAGCATCACGGCCACCCAGTCCGGCCTGTGCCTCGATGTCGAGGGCAACAACTCGGCCAACGGCACCCGGGTGGTGCTCTGGAGTTGCAACGGCCAGTCCAACCAACGCTGGAGTCAATCCGGGGGGCCGACCACCCCGCCGACCACCCCGCCGGCCACCTGCACCGTCGCTCCGGTCGACCCGCAGGCCACCACCCAGGCTCGCAAGCTGCTGTGCTACCTCTACAGCCAGTACGGCAACCACATCCTGTCCGGCCAGCGGGAGACCAACGGCAGCGAGGCCGAGTTCCACCACATCCTGACCAACACCGGTAAGCAGCCGGCCATCCGCGGCCTCGACATGTGTGACCGCCCCGGGGCCGTCGACCGGGCCCTCGCCTGGTGGAACGCCGGCGGCATCCCGTTGATCGGCTGGCATGTCGGCGCGCCCGCGACCAGCTCCTGCAACTACGGCGGCACCGCGTCCATCAACGCCACCCTCACGCCCGGCACCGCCGAGAACCGCTCCTATCTCGCCGAGCTCGACGCCGCGGCAGCCCAGTTGCAGCGCCTGCAGTCCAACGGCGTCGCCGTGCTGTGGGCGCCCTACCACGAGGCCGGCGGCACCTGGTTCTGGTGGAGCAAGGAGGGCGGCAGCCAGTACCAGCGGCTGTGGCGGTTCCAGTTCGACTACTTCACCCGGACCAAGGGCATCCACAACCTGGTCTGGTTGCACCCGTACAACGGCGAACCCAACTCCTCGTTCTACCCCGGCAAGCAGTACGTGGACATCGGCGGCGCCGACACCTACGCCAACGACCACAACCCGTTGACGCCGCTGTTCAACCGCACCCGCGACATCGTCGGCGGCACCGTCCCGATCGCCCTGCACGAGAACGGCCCCATCCCGGATCCCGACCAGCTCCAGTCCACCGGCACCCGGTGGGTGCTGTTCAGCACCTGGAACGGCAGTTGGCTCACCGAGCGCAACGACGTCACGTTCCTGCGGCGCGTCTACGGCCACAGCTATGTCGTCACCCGCGACGAAGTTCCCAATCTCCGGTGATCCCGTCCCCGTCGAACCCGATCCGTCCCTCACCTCGGAGGCCCTCCATGACAGTCACTGCCCATCCCACCCCGGTGGTGCGGCGCCGCCGTACCAGGTGGATGAGCCTGTTCCTCGCTGCGGTGACAGCCGGCAGCGTCAGTGTGTCCGCGCTCTGGCTGACCGCGGGCAATGCCGCCGCCGCCTCGACCGGACGGCTGGTCAGCGCCGCGTCCGGACGCTGTCTCGACGTCGTCGGCAACGCCCCGACCACCGGCACCCGCGTGCAGATCTGGGACTGCAACGGCCAGGCCAACCAGATCTGGACCCTCACCGATGCCGGTGAGATGCGCGTGTTCAACAACAGCATGTGCCTGGACGCCGAGGCTGGCCAGACCAGCGCGGGCACCGCAGCGATCGTCTGGTCCTGCACGGGGGCGGCCAACCAGCGGTGGCGGCTGAACGCCAATGGCAGCATCACCGGCGTGCAGTCCGGGTTGTGCCTGGACGTCTCCGGTGCCGCCACCACCGCCGGCACCCTGGTCGCCCTCTGGAACTGCAACGGCCAGGCCAACCAGCGCTGGTCGCAGACCGGCGGCAACCCGACCACGCCACCGACCACCCCGCCGACCACCCCGGGTGGCTGCGCCGTCGCCCCGGTCGACCCCAACGCCACCGCCGCCGCGCGCCGGCTGCTGTGCTACGTCTACAGCCAGTACGGCAACCACATCCTGTCCGGGCAGCAGGAGTCCACCTGGGTCAGCGGTCCGGACTACGAGATGAACATCATCCGCAACGCCTCCGGCAAGTACCCGGCGATCCGCGGCCAGGACATGGGTGACGCCCCGGACTTCGGTGCCCGTGGGCTGGCCTGGTGGAACGCCGGAGGCATCCCGATGGTCGGCTACCACATGGGCTCGCCCGCGCAGAACACCGACGGCTACAACGGCTCCCTGATGCGGGCGAACATCAACGCGGCACTGACCTCCGGCACCGCCGACAACGGCCGGCTCAACCAGCGGCTCACCGCCTGGGCCAACCAGTTGAAGGTCATTCAGAACGGTGGCGGCGCGGTCCTGTTCCGCCCCTGGCACGAGGCCAGCGGCACCTGGTTCTGGTGGAGCATGGAGGGGGCCGGCCAGTACAACCGGCTGTGGGTCTACACCTACAACTTCATGCGCGCCCAGGGGGTGCACAACCTGGTCTACCTGCACCCGTTCAACGGCTCCCCCAGCGCCGCCTGGTACCCCGGCAAGCAGTACGTCGACATCGGCGGTGCCGACACGTACGCCGGTGACCACGGGCCACTGACGTCGATGTTCAACGCCGCCCGCAGCGTGTACGGCGGCACGGTCCCGATCGCGTTGCACGAGAACGGCCGCATCCCCGACCCGGCGCAGTTGCAGTCCTCCGGTGCCCGGTGGGTGCTGTTCAACACCTGGCACACGAGCTTCATCAGCGATGGCAGCACCAACTCGCCGTCCTTCATCAACACCGTCTACAACAGCTCGTACGTGGTCACCCGCGACGAGGTGCCGAACCTGAGGTGAGCGCGGCCCTCCGGGCGATGTCTGACCGGCATGGCCCGGAGGAGCCGTCGCCTCCTCGCCACCAATTCGCGCTGAGGACATCCCCGAGGGGCCGTCGGCCGAGGTGCGGAGCAGGATCCTACGAAAGGTGTGAACATCGTGAAAACACGCGCTCGCGATGGACTCGGCGGGGATCTCCGCCCGGTACCGGCCGGAGATCCCCGGTCCGGCATGCCGGGCGGTGCCGGGGCCGGTCGGCGGGAACGCAGTTCCCCGCCCCGGCGGGGCTGGCGCATCGTGGCGGGCGGGGCCGCGGCCCTGCTGGGCGTGGCCATGGCCGGAGCCGCAGTGGTGGGCAGTTCCCCCTCAGCTGCCGCCGCGTCATACCAGCGGGGGCCGGATCCCACGGTGCAGAGCGTCGCGGCCAACCGCGGAACGTTCGCCACGGCCGAGATCACCGTGCCACGTGGCTACGGCTTCAACGGCGGGAAGATCTACTACCCGACCGACACCAGTCAGGGGACCTGGGGCGCGATCGCGGCGGTACCGGGTTACACGGCATCCTGGGCTGCCGAGGGTGCCTGGATGGGGCCCTGGCTGGCGTCCTTCGGCTTCGTGGTGATCGGCATCGACACCAACAGCCCCACCGACTTCGACACCGCCCGGGGCACCCAGCTGCTGGCCGCGCTGGACTACCTCACCGGGCAGAGCCCGGTGCGTGACCGGGTCGACCCCAACCGGCTCGCCGTGCTCGGTCACTCCATGGGCGGCGGCGGCGCCATCAGCGCGGCCACGCGGCGTCCCACCCTCAAGGCGGCCATCCCCCTGGCGCCGGCCTCGTTCTCGCAGAACCTGTCCGGTGTCCGGGTACCCACGCTGATCATGGGCGCCCGGGACGACGGCACCATCACCCCGTCCTCGATCAACAGCCTGTGGGCCACCAAACCGGCCACCACGAAGGGCGCCTACGTCGAGCTCACCGGCGGCGGCCACGGATTCCCCACCTGGGGAAACTCCCAGGTGACCCGACGGGAGATCCCCTGGCTGAAGATCTTCCTCGACAACGACAACCGCTACACGCAGTTCCTGTGCCCATCACTCGCGGACAACACCGGCGTCTCCCGCTACCTCAGCGAATGCCCGTACGGATCCACCGGCCAGCCGACGTCCCCGCCGTCCACCCCGCCGCCGACCTCCGGCGGGCCGGTCCGCGCGGTCGGCGCGGGCAAGTGCCTGGACGTGCCCAACGCCTCCCAGACCAACGATACCCAACTGGCGATCTGGGACTGCAACGGCGGCACCAACCAACGCTGGACCCGCACCGCCGGCAAACAACTCACCGTCTACGGCAACAAATGCCTCGACGCCGCCGGTCAGGGCACCACCAACGGCACCCGGGTCATCATCTGGGACTGCACCGGCACCACCAACCAGCAATGGAACGTCAACGCCAACGGCACCGTCACCGGCGTCCAGTCCGGCCTCTGCCTCGACGTCAGCGGCGGCTCCACCGCCAACGGCGCCCTGACCCAACTCTGGGCCTGCAACAACGGCAACAACCAGCAGTGGCGCCTCGGATAGGCGGCACCCGGCAACCGGGGCCAGCACGGCGGCTGGATCACCATCGGCAACTGACATGGAGATTGTCATGACTGTTCGTAGACGCCTGTGGCGTCTCGCCTCGATCGGCGCGGCCGTCACCGTGCTGCTGGGCTCACTGGGCGTCCATGTGGCCACCAGCGCACCGGCGCAGGCCGCCACCAGCCAGTTCCGCGGAGTCAACTGGGCGGACGCCAGGGACAACTTCCTGTACGACGAGAACGTCCCGATCGGGCTGTCCAAGTCGGACAGCTATGCGACCACCTACACGAAGGCCACCGCGATCCTCAGGGGATTCCAGGGCCTCGGCTCGAACACGATCCGGTTCGGGATCAACCCGCAGACCACGTCGTCCTCGTGGTGGGGCAGCCTGACGGCGGCGTACGACGCGGCCAGCGCGATGGGCATGAACGTGATGATCGCACCCTGGCCCCCGACTGGCGGCCGGATCAGCGACATGAACGCGTTCTACCGGATGTGGGACACGGTCATCGCCAAGTACGGCAGCAACAGCCGGTTCTACTTCGACATCGTGAACGAGCCGTGGGGGTACAGCGCGACCGAGTTGACCAATCTCGCGGCAGCGTTCCTGCAGCGCTACTCGAACATCCCGCGCGGCCGGATCGTGGTGCCGGGGCTCTGGTCGGACATCGACCTGTGCGCCGTAGGGGCGGACTCCCGGTTGAACGGCACCCTGCTGTCGATCCACATGTACACCCTGGGTGGCGAGACCCACCCGACGGAGGCGGAGTGGATCAACAGCTTCAAGGCCCGCCTGTGCGGATACGCCGACCGCGCCATTCTCACCGAATTCGGCGTGCCGATGAACACCGGCGTCAACTACAACGGGCCCCGCGACGGCAACAACAACGTGTCGTACTTCTACGCGCTCACCGACACGGTACGGGAGTTGGGCATGGGCTCGCTGGTCTGGACCGGCGTCAAGGAGGCCAACCAGACCCAGGGCCCCGGCCCCTGCTTCAACGCCTCCTGCGCCATCACGTCGCTGACCGGCAGCGGCACCAACCTGTCACTGACCGTCATCAACCAGTCCGGTCTCGACCGGCTCCGGTACGGCTGGAGACTCGACGGCCCGACGACGCCGCCGACCGGCTCCGGTAACGTGCTGCGCGGTGTCGGCTCCCAGCGGTGCCTGGACGTGCCCGGCGCCAGCACCACCAACGGCACGCAGCTGGCGATCTGGGACTGCACCAACGGAAGCAACCAGCGTTGGGTCGCGCTGCCCAACGGCGCCCTGCAGGTGTACGGCAACAAGTGCCTCGACGTCCCCGGTCACTCCACCACCGCAGGTGCCAAGGTGCAGATCTGGGACTGCAACGGCGGTACCAACCAGCAGTGGACCCTCAACGGTGACGGCACGGTCGTCGGCCGCGAATCCGGGCTGTGCCTGGACGTGACCAGCGCGGGCACCGCGAACGGCAGCACCGTGCAGACCTGGAACTGCACGGGCGGCAGCAACCAGAAGTGGACCCGCCAGTAGTTCGCCGGCAACGCCGGGACCGGGTGCCGATTCGGCGCGGCACCCGGTCCCCCGCCGTCGTACCCGCCGGCCGTGCCGCCAGGCGTCACCGATCCGGCGGCGCCTGGCGGCACGGCCCCGGCGGCATCCGCGGCGCTCCCCGGCAGCCAGCCGGCCGCCGCCCACCGCCGGCACCGCCACCGGGTGACCCACCCGCCTCGTCGGCCGGTCCGTCCCACCCACGGCACCGGTGGCCACGGAATCGCCCCGGGTCTGGTGTCCCCCACCAGGCCCGGGGCGGTCCGGTCCGCAGGACCGGTCAGTTCTCGACGAGGACGCGCACGTCCCACGGTCCCAGCGGCAGTTCGTCGCCCGGGGCGTACGAGGTGGCGTCGAGCACGTCGGTGACCGCGACCGGAACACGGACATCCACCGGGGTGAACGACCAGTTGTGCAGGAAGCGCAACCGCTGCCCGGTGCGGGCGGTCGCTCCCGTGCTGGTCACGGAGTCGGGCACGGCGTACCACTGGTCCGACCGCTCGACGAGCAGCCAGCGCATGATGCCCCGGGCAAGGTCGACGTTGGGCAGCGCCCCGACGCACGTGACCCGTCCGCGTCCGGCCACCCTGGTGGTGACGGCCGCCCACTGCCCGAAGTGCGGGTGGTCGTACCCGGCCAGCACGGTGGCGTCCTCGGCGATCAGCGCGTCCAGCCAGCGGGTCGCGGCGGGCCGCCCCTGCAGGGTCAGTCCGGCGTCCCGCGTGGTCACCGGCACCTCGTCCAGCAGGTTGGCGGACTCCTCGTACCACGCTCCGGCGGCGTCGGCGAGGCGTCCGGGCTGCACGTCGACACGGGCCCGTGTCTCGCCGTCGCTGTAGCCGGTGCGCGGACCGACCACCAGGTGCCCGCCGGCGTGCGCGTACGCCTTCAGCCAGTCCAGGGTGGCGTCCTCGACGACGTAGAGTCCGGGCACCACGAGCACCGGGTGACCCTCGACGGCCTGCTCGACGGGCTGGGCCACGAGCTGGCTGACGTGGACGATGCGGGTCTGCAGCCGGGCGTCGAACGCCCCGCGGTGGAAGGCGTCGAAGAACGCGTGGTAGGAGTCGGTGTCGCCGCTGCCGTCCTGCCGGGCCAGCGGCGGGTGTTCCTGCATCAGCCACCGGGTGGGCAAGGAGTGCAGCAGGGTGACGTCGGCGTCAGGGGTCAGCCCGGCGACGAGTTCGCCGGCGGTGCCGAGCTCCCGACCGATGCGGGCGATCTCCCGGTAGGCGCGTCCGGGCCGTCCGCTGTGCGGGATGATCCCGCCCCAGCTGGTCTCCGCGCCGGCGTGGATGGTGTGCCAGTGCCAGTATTCGATCATCTGCGCGCCGCGGCTGACGAGGGCCCAGGCGGCCTGCCGCCACTGCCCGTCGTAGGCGGCGCGGCTGTGCGGGGCGATCCGGTGGTTGGCGTTGGTCTCGGTGACCAGGAAGGGTTCCTGGCGCGAGCTCCACATCCGGTCGGCGTGCTGGTGGATCGTCCAGGCCCCGTTGCCCACCCGGTCCGGTGGCGGCGTACGGGGGTCGGGGAGCGTCAACGCGTCCTGCGGCTCGTAGTAGGCGTTGCCCGCGGTCACGTCGAGCCGGGCGGCCAGTTCGTCGTCCTCGACGGCCGGCCGCCCATAGTCGATGCACGTGGTGACGAACTGTCCCGGGCTGGCGTATTCGCGCACGATGCCGGCCTGCCAGGCGATGAACTCCGTGGTCAGCCGCGCCTGGAAGCGCCGCCATGCCAGCGAGTACTGCGGATGGGTGTTGCCCTCCGGCCGCCACAGGTCGGCCCAGGTCGTCAGCCGGTTCGACCAGAAGACCAGACCCCACTCCCGGTTCAGGGCCTCGACGCTGCCGTACGTGCGGCGCAGGTCGTCGACGAATCGTTGGAAGACGCCGTGGTTGCGGAACAGCCACAGGCCGGGTTCGTTGTCGACCTGGAACCCGATGACGGCCGGATGGTCGGCGTACCGGGCGACGACCGCGCGGGTCACGCGCTCGGCGTGGAACAGGAAGGCGGCATGGGTGTAGTCCGCCTCCTGCCGGCCGCCCCACCCCATCCGTTCACCCGTGCGGAGCTCCCCGGCGATCTCGGGGTACCGGCGGGCCAGCCACGGGGGCACCGAGTACGTCGGGGTGCCGAGGACCACGCTGATCCCGCGTTCGTGGGCGCCGTCGAGGACCGGCTGGAGCCAGTCGAGGTCGAACTGGCCGTCCTCCGGCTCCCACGTCGACCAGACCGACTCACCGACCCGGATGACGGTGAAACCGGCCGCGGCCATCAGGTCGAGGTCGGTCTTGAGCCGCTCGTACGGCTGGTACTCGTGGTAGTAGGCCGCGCCGAACAGCACACGCGGTGGGAGGTCAGACATCGCCGATCCTCCCGGTCGCCGCCGCCGACGGCCGTCGCACCTCGGACCCCGGATGTGTTGCCCCCGGCGTGTTCGGTGACGTCAGTCGAGATTTCCTGCGCATGCCATCCCCTCGGGATACGGGTGGGTGGGTCGTCGGCCGGCCAGCGCTCGCGGCGCTGGCCGGCCGACGAGATTGCTCAGAGATAGGGGCTCTGGGTCAGCAGGTGGGCCTTGAAGCCCTCGCCGATGCCGGGCTCCGGGGTGCCGGCCCAGTCCTTGATGAGCACGGCGCCGCCGGTGCAGCCCCACGGGTTCCAGGTCCAGGCCAGGTAGCTCAGGTCGTGCTCGTCGGCCCAGTTCACCAGTCGCTGCATGTAGTCGAAGCCGCAGTTGTCCTGGCCGAACTCACCGATCACGATGGGCACCTGCTGCGCCAGCGGAGCGATCTGGCTGTCCCAGCAGGACTCGGTGGCGCAGGCGTTGAAGCTGTACGCGTGCCACGACGCGGCGATGTTGTGCAGCGGGTCGTTCGGCTTGTAGGTCAGCCACTCCCGCAGGTCGTTGGTCCATTCCAGGCCGCTGATCATGAGCAGGTTGGTGGCGCCTGTGGCGCGGACCGCGTCGACGAGGTCCTGCATGCCCGCCACCTCGTAGGGCAGGCCGGCGCAGGTGCCGCCGTCACGTAGACACTGCCAGCCCAGGGTCTTGTTCCAATCGGCGGGCATGTCCGGGTAGGGCTCGTTGAACAGATCGAAGACGACCGCGTCGTTGCCCTTGAACGCGTTGGCGACGCCCGTCCAGAACTGTGGGGCGTACCGCGCGTCCGGCATCGGCTTCTGGCAGGTGGCATGCTCGTCCTTGCAGTGCCATTCCGGGCTGTTGGGGTAGGCGCCCCATGTCCAGTGCAGGTCGAGGATGACGTTGATGCCGTTGGCGACGAGCCGGTTCACGTAGTCCTTGACGCCCTGCTGGTAGGTGACGCCGCTGGGCGAGCCGTTGACGCCGAGCCAGCATTCTTCGTTCAGCGCAATGCGCACGGCGTGGATGTTCCAGGTCTTCATCGCATCGATCGAGGCCTGGTCGACCGGCCCGGAATCCCAGAGGCCCTTACCCTGCACGCAGCCGAACTCCCCGCCGGACCGGCTCACGCCCAGCAGCCGGTACGGCTTTCCGGCCGTGGTGACGATCTTATTCCCGGACACCCGCAGCCCCGGTGCCGACCCACCGGTCGGTGGAGGGGTGGTCGGCGGAGGGGTGGTCGGCGGAGGGGTGGTCGGCGGAGGGGTGGTCGGCGGCGGGGTCGGTGTGGTCACCGACCCGGTGCACCTGGTGCCGTTGAGCGTGAACGATGCGGGCACCGGATTCGCGCCGCTCCACGAGCCGCCGAACCCGATCGAGGTCGAGGCACCGGTGCCCAGTGCGCCGTTCCAGCTCATGCTGGCGGCCGTCACCCGGGTGCCGACCTGGGTCCAGGTGGCACTCCAGCCCTGGGTGACCTTCTGGCCTGCACCGGGGAAGTCGAAGGCCAGCTTCCAGCTCGACACCGCGTCGCCGAGATTGGTGACGGCGACGTTGGCGGTGAACCCGCCCGGCCACTGGCTCTGCACCGTGTAGGTGACTGCGCAACCGGTGGCGGCCGCCGCAGCGGAGGGCGTGGACGTTGCCATGCCGCCCAGCATCAGCACACCGGCGGTGCCGGTGGCCAGCAGTGCATGTCGATGTTTCATCTGATCTCCTCGTGCTGGTGAGAGATCGATGGGAGCGCTTCGGGCCATCCTTTATTAGCCTGGTTACGAAAGTCAATACATGTCAGGACCGGTGCGAATGCGGAGACAGGGCGGTGACCAACGAGGTGCTGAGTGAAGTAGCCTGGCGGGCCGGGTGGAAACTGGGAGGGACCGTGGCGAGCAGCCCGATCTGGGCCAGCCGACCGAAGACGCGCGGCCTGGTGCTGGACGTCATCAGGTCGGCGCGCAGCATCAGCCGGGTGGAACTCGCGGCGGCGACGGGTCTGACGGGCGCGACGATCTCCGAGGTCGTGCGTGAGCTGATCGGCGACGACCTCGTGGTCGAGGCTGGTCGGGGTGCGCCGACGGGTGGCAAGCCACGCACCATGGTGCAGCTCAATCCGCTGGCCCGCTACAGCGTCGGGGTGCAGCTAGAGCGCAACACGTGCGTGATCGTGGTCATCGACCTGGCGGGTCGACAGGTGGCCCGGACGTCGTTCCAGGGCGTGGCGACGATGCCACCGGAGCGGGCGCTGCCACTGGTGGCGGCGCAGGTCGACGCGTTGCTGGCCACGGCGGCTGTCGACCGCGACCGGGTGCTGGGGGTCGGCCTGGTCAGCTACGGACCGCAGGATCGACGCGCGGGTGTGCTGTTGACGCCGCAACCGACCGAAGAGTGGCTCGACCACCCGGTCGCGCTGCGGCTGGCGGAGGCTCTCGGGTTGCCCGTCCTGCTCGACAACGACGCGGCGGCGGCGGCGATCGGTGAGTACTGGATGGGTACGGTCGACCCGCGAAGCACCTACGGCTGCATCTACATGGCCACCGGGATCGGCGGTGGCGTGGTGGTCGCCGGCGAGGTCTACCGGGGAAGTTCGTCGAACAGCGTGGAGATCGGCCACATCTCGATCGACGTCAACGGTGACGAGTGCCCGTGCGGCAACGTCGGTTGCCTGGAGAACTACGCGGGTCCGTCGGCCCTGGTCCGGCAGGCCCTGGCGACACCCGGGCTCGGCCGCCGGCTGGCGCTGGACCCGACCGCCACCGACGTCCTCACCGAGTTCGCGCGGATCGCGGCGGCGGCGAACACCGGCGACGCCGGCGCACGAGGGCTCGTCGAGCAGTCGGCCCGCTACCTCGGTCACGCGGCCGTCACCATGGCGTGCCTGTTCGACCTGGAGGCGATCGTCCTGGCCGGGCCGAGCTTCGCCGTGGCCGGTTCGATCTACCAGACGATGATCCAGCAGGAGGTGGACCGCCGTCTGTTCGCACGGCGCGCGCACCAGGTACGGATCGTGCCGTCGGTCAACGGGTCGGACGCGGCGGCGATCGGCGGCGCGGTGCTCGTCCTGCGGAGCGAGCTGACTCTCGGTCATCCCCATCCGCAGGACAGGGCACGCGCCGCCGGGTCGGGCGAGGCCTGGTAGCTGGGTCCGGATACCGCCGTCCGCTGAAGCCCGCGCGCACATGACGCATTGACTTACTTCGTTTGCTTACGTAAGGATGCTCCTCGGGCCTGACCCCTGCCGCCGACAAGGAGGAGGACCCGATGACGCGCACGACCCTGCACGAGGGCTGGCGGCTACGCGCCGACGGAGGCCCCGCGCCGGACGTCCTCGCGGGACGGGACATCCCCGCACAGGTGCCGGGCAGCACCCACCTCGACCTGATGGCCGCCGGGCTCATCCCCGACCCTTACCTGGACAGCAACGAGGCGTCCCTGACCTGGATGCACCGCGTCGACTGGCAGTACACGACGGCTTTCCAGACGTCCGCGCCCGGCGTGGACGAGCGGGTGGAGCTGGTCTTCGACGGCATCGACACGATCGCCACGATCGCCCTCAACGGCGTCGTGCTCGGCCGGACCGCCAACATGCACCGCGGCTACCGGTTCGACGTCCGCGACTGCCTGCGGGAGGGCCACAACGAGCTGACCGTGACGTTGGCAGCGGCGCTCACCTACGCCGAACAGGCAGAGAGCCAGCTCGGTTGGCGGCAGCGCGCCTACCCGCACCCGTACAACGCGATCCGCAAGATGGCCTGCTCCTTCGGCTGGGACTGGGGACCGGACCTGCAGACCGCCGGCATCTGGAAGCCGGTACGGCTGGAACGCTGGGACACCGCCCGGCTGGCCCAGGTACGACCGCTGGTCACCGTCGACGCCGACGGCACCGGTCGCGTCGACGTACACCTGGACGTGGAGCGCGCCGCGGACCGCGACTACATCGCGGTGGTGACCGTAGACGGGCGCGAGGAACGGACGGCTGTCTCCGGCAACGCCGCCCACGTCACCGTCCTCGTGCCGGACGCCCGGCTGTGGTGGCCGGTCGGCTACGGCGAGCAGCCGCTCTACGAGTTGACCGTCACGCTCCTGGCCGACGCCGAGCCGGTGGACACCGACCGACGTCGGATCGGCTTCCGCACCGTTGCCGTGGACACCGAGCCCGACGGGACCGGCACGCCGTTCGTGTTCGTCGTCAACGGCACCCGGGTCTTCGCCAAGGGCGCTAACTGGATCCCGGACGACCACCTCCTCACCCGGGTCACCCCCGAACGGCTCGCCCGCCGGATCGACCAGGCCGTCGGGGCGAACATGAACATGCTGCGGATCTGGGGTGGCGGCATCTACGAGACCGACGACTTCTATGCCGCCTGCGACGAACGGGGCGTGCTGGTGTGGCAGGACTTCCCCTTCGCGTGTGCCTTCTATGCCGAGGAAGAGCCCCTGCGGAGCGAGGTCGAGGCCGAGGCGCGGGAGAACATCACCCGGTTGGTCGCCCGCCCGTCGCTGGTGCTGTGGAACGGCAACAACGAGAACCTGCCCGCCTACACCGACTGGGAGGGCTGGCAGGAGGCCCTCGACGGACGCAGTTGGGGGCTCGGCTACTACACCGAGCTGCTGCCGGCACTCGTCACCGCACTGGACCCCACCCGCCCGTACGCGCCCGGCAGCCCGTACAGCCCCGGCGATCTCCCGCCCAACGACGCCCTCTACGGCACCCGCCACGAGTGGGACGTCTGGAACATGCTCGACTACACCCACTACCGCGATCACATCCCACGGTTCTGCGCGGAGTTCGGCTTCCAGGGCCCACCCACCTGGGCGACCCTCACCCGCTGGATCCGTGACCAGCCGCTGACACCCACCTCACCCGCGTTTCTGCTGCACCAGAAGGCCGGCGACGGCAACGGCAAGCTGGACCGCGGCCTCGCACCCCACCTGCCGGTGCCGGACGACTTCGAGCAGTGGCACTGGGCGACACAGCTCAACCAGGCACGGGCGGTGGCGTTCGGCGTCGAGCACTTCCGCTCCTGGTGGCCCTACACCGCCGGGGCCCTCGTCTGGCAACTCAACGACTGCTGGCCGGTCACCTCCTGGGCCGCCGTGGACAGCGACGAACGACCCAAGCCCCTCTACTACGCGCTCAAGCACGCGTTCGCGCCACGGCTGCTGACCGTGCAGCCCCGCCACGGAAGGCCCACCCTGGTCGCGGTCAACGATCACGACCAGCCGTGGACGGGTACGGTCCGCGCCGCGCGGCAGACCCTCACCGGCGACCTGCTGGCGACCGTCGAGATGCCGCTCGATGTCGCGCCCCGGTCTGTCGCCCTGCTCGACCTGACCGACGACCTGCTCACCCCGGTCGATCCGCGAAGCGAGGTGCTGACCGTCGCCGCCGGTGGCATCCGCGTCCACCACCAGTTCGCCGAGGACCGCGACCTCGCCTACGACCCGACCCCCTTCACGGCCGAGGTCACGCGCGTGACCGGCGGCTACCAGGTGGAGGTGCGGGCCACGTCGTACGTCCGCGACCTCGCCCTGCTCGCCGACAAGGTGGCCCCCGACGCGGTCGTGGACGACATGCTCGTCTCACTGCTCGCGGGCGAGACCCACACCTTCACCGTGCGCTCCGCGGCGTCCCTGGCCGACTCGTCCGCTCTGCGGCATCCCCGCGTGCTGCGCTCCGCCAATGCGGCAGCCCGGGCCGAGGAGCGGCCCGACAAGGACTGACCGCGTCCCTCCTCCCCCGCCGGAACGGCTGCGGGCCCGCCTCTGCGCCCGCAGCCGTCGTGGTGACGCTGCCACCTCAGCCGGTGGCCGCCCGCGCCACCGCGTCGAGCTCGGCCGACGTCGGTGGATCGGCACCCGGCCTGGAGACCGTGATCGCGGCAGCGCTCGCCGCCCGAGATCCCACCCGGCGCAAATCCTCCCTGCTGAGCGCGGCGAGCGCCCCGCGTGCGGTCGGCCCGTGCACCCCGACGCCGACGAGCGCGTCGATGAGCGCCCCCATGAAGGTGTCCCCGGCGCCGATCGTGTCGACCACGGTCGCGGGCCTGCCCGGCACGGTGACGACGTCGTCACCGCGCACGAACACGCTGCCGTCCGCGCCCCGGGTCACGACGACCAGGACCGGCCCCGACCCAGCCCAGGCACGGGCCACCTCCACCGGGTTGACTCCGGGGTGGTACCAGGCGAGGTCCTCGTCGGAGGCCTTGACGACGTCGCTGAGGCCCACCAACCGCTCCACGCGCGGCAGCACTCGCGCGACGTGCGGCGTGACCGCCGGGCGCGCATTGGGATCGAACGTCACCAGGGAACGTCCGCGGGCCCCGTGCAGCGCGGCCTCGACCGTGTCGGCCCCCGGGTCGAGCACGGTGGCGATCGAGCCGGCGTGCAGGACCGCGATCCCGCCCGCCGCGGTGACGCCGGTGAGGATCTCGGGCGAGAGGTCCCAGGTGAGATCGAAGTCGTAGGTCGCGGACCCGTCGGCGGCGAGCCGGACGGCGGCAGCCGACGTCCGCCCGGTGGCCGGCGGCTGCGCCACGACGGTGACGTCCGACGCCTCGAGCCAGTCCCGCGCGGCGGCGCCGCGCGCGTCGTCGGCGAGGGTGGTGACGAGCACCGGCCCCCGGCCCAGCCGCCCGAGAGTCACCGCCACGTTCGCGGGACTGCCGCCGGGTAGCTCGCGTACGCCGAGATCGGCACCGTCGCCGCGGCTGGCCGGCAGCACGTCGATCAGCGTCTCGCCGATCACCGTCACCGCCCCCACCGACGGTCCGTGCCCGCTCATGCCGGCTGCCCTCGACCGTCGGTGCCCTCCGGTGACGAGACGAGCAGCCCCGCCCGAAGCGCCCGGGCGAGCGTGGGCGCGAGCGGCAGGCGCGGCAGCAACGTGGCCTGCAACGCGTGGTAGACGTCGGGTTTACCGGGCCACACGGTCGTGGCGGGAATGTTGTGCGGGTCGAGCTCGTGCCACCACGAGCCGCCTGTGCGGTCGAGCAGATGACGCTCGGCGTAGTCCCACCAGGCGGCGTAGCTGTCGGCGAACCGCCGCTCGCCGGTGCGCCGGTGCAGTGCCGCGGCGGCGGCGATCGCCTCGGCCACCACCCAGTGCATCCGCTGACGCACCAACGGCGTGCCGTCCCAGTCGGTGGTGTAGACGAACCCCTCCGCACCGTCCGCAGCCCAGCCGTCGTCGACGGCCCTGTCGAACAGCCGCACCGCTGCTGCGGCGAGGGCTTCGTCGGTGCCGATCGTGGCCTCGACGTTCAACAACAGCCGCGACCACTCCAGGCCGTGTCCGGGTGTGGCGCCGTACGGCTTGAAGGGGTCGTCAGGCTGGTTGCGGTTGAAGCCGAGAACCGGGGTCCAGTCCGGCCCGAAGTGTTCCGGCAGGCGTCCGTCGTGTGCGGTGGCGAGCTCGACGACGAATCGCGCCGCCCGCGCGGCCCGGTCCCGCCAGGCAGACGCTCCCCCGCCGACGCCGGGCGCGTCCGAAGCGTCGAGCACCTCGACGGCGTCGGCCACGGCGAGCAACGCCTCGACGGAGTGCATCGTGGCGTTGAGACCGCGGTAGTCGTCGGCCCTGGTGAAGCCGGCGTCCCAGGTGTCCACCGGGCGACCGGCGTCGTCGTCCCAGAACCACGTGAGATAGACGTCGGCGGCCTCGGCGAGCAGCGTGGCACCGCCGGGCCGGCCGGCGAGCGCCGCGGATGACGCAGCCAGCAGCACGAAGGCGTGGTTGTAGCAGGACTTACCGGCGGCGCGGTCAGGGGTGCCGTCCGGCGCGAGCGCGTGGAACCACCCACCGTGCTCGGCGTCGCGTAGCCGGCCGGTCAGAGCCTTGAGTGCGGCGTCGGCGACGGCGGCGCTGCCGGGCACGCCGAGCAGCACGCCGAGTGAGTACGCGTGCGTGGTGCGGGCGGTGATCCAGGTGAGCACGCCGTGGGTGGGATCCGGCGTGCCAGTGGTGTCCAGGTAGGCCGCGCCGCCGTCGGGCAGCGCGGAACGCGCGCCGAAGGCGATCAGCCGACGGCACTCGGCATCGAGCCACGCGTGGTGGGCGGGCAACTGCCTGGGGACAGCCGGGACGGCGGTCATGGAAAGGTCCTCTCTGCCGGGTCCAGGAGGGTGTTGGCACAGCGCACGGCTGCGGCGAAGGCGTCTGGATCACCTGCCGGCGACGTCACCTGGATGGTGACGGACCGACCGGCCCGAAGGTTCACCATGCCGTCGTTCACCGAGGCCAGGGGATTCACCACGTCGGCAGGGCAGAACACGTCACGGGCGTAGGAGGTGGCGGCCACGTGCAGCAGGCAACCGTCATCCGTGGGTACGGCCTCGACCCGCAGCGGCCGGGGGTCGAGGCGCTGGTCGACCACCTCGACGCCGTGCCGGAAGGCCGGTGCGAACCCTGCGGTGCCATCGTCCGACTCGGCCACGATCACCTCGGCGGCGGGATCCCCGAACGCGGCGACGTCGTCCGGAACCGTGACCGACACCGCGCCGCGCGCGGGCACCGACGCCTCGATCGTGGCCTTGGCCAGGAGCGTGCCGTCGAATGTCTCCCGCGTCACCGTGAAGGTGCCGCGGAACGCCTCGGCGGTGTCGTTGACGAGCACCAGCGCGAGAGTGTCCGGGTCCGGCTCGAGTCCTTCCCACGCGGCGGCCCACGCCTCGGCCGACGCGCGCGGCTGAAGTGTGGCCAGCCGCGGGGCGTACGCGGCCCGCAGGGCGTACCAGAGGGGCTTTCGGCGCTCGGCGAAGTCGACGGCGGCCCAGGACACCACCGGCCAGTTGTCGTTGAGCTGCCACAGGATCGTCCCGGTGTTGTGGGGCGTCAGGGAGCGGAAGTGCTCGACGCCGAACCGGATGGCGTGCGCCTGGTTGAGCTGGGTGGTCCAGTGCCAGTCCTCGATGGTGACGGGGTCGGGCAGGTGGCCCTGCCATCCGCGCGCGAGCTTCGCGTTGCCGAGGTTGGCCTTCTGGTGCACCAGCATCTGCGGGCCGAACGGGTCGAGCGGCTCGTCGTGCACCACGGCGGCGAGCGTGGACCAGGCAGGCGGCGCCTGGAAGCCGAACTCCGCGACGAAGCGCGGCTTGTACCGGGTGTAGCCGGTGTAGTCCGCCCGGTTCCACACGTCCCAGACGTGCATGGTGCCGTACCGCTCGTCGTTCGGGTGCCGGTAGTCGCCGAACGAGTACGGGCTCGCCGGTGAGTACGGGCGCGTCGGGTCGAGCTCGGCGAGCACGCGCGGCAGCAGGTGGCGGTAGTAGAGGTCGCCCCAGCCCCGACCGTCCAGGCGGCCGGGCCAACCCCAGTCCACCGAGCCCCAGGTGTTCTCGTTGTTGCCGTTCCACAGCACGAGGGACGGGTGCGGGCTGAGCCGCGCCACGTTCTCGCGGGCCTCGGCGTCGATCTCCGTCCGCATCGGTGCGTCCTCGCTGTATGCGGCGCAGGCGAAGGGGAAGTCCTGCCACATCAGCAGGCCGTGCTCGTCGGCGAGGTCGTACAGGTCGTCGGACTCGTAGATGCCGCCGCCCCACACGCGCAGCAGGTTGATGTTGGCCTGCAGCGCGTCGGCCACCCGGCGGGCGTACCGATCGCGGTCGATCAGGGTGAGGAACGCGTGATCCGGGATCCAGTTGGCGCCCCGCACGAGCACCCGCTCGCCATTGACCCGGAGCAGGAACGGGGCCCCGGCCTCGTCGGGCGTCGTGTCGAGTTCCACGGTACGGAAGCCGACCCGCCCGTACCAGGACGCGGCGTCACCTGCGGTCTCTGCCTCGACCTGCACGCCGTACAACGGCTGGTCGCCGTATCCGACGGGCCACCAGCGCCGCACGTCGCGCACCGTGACGAGGACGACGGCGGACGTCTCGTCAGCGGGCACGGTGCAGCCGGTGTGCAGCGTCCCGCCGTCGGGGGCGGTGACGGTGACGGTGAGCGAGACGTCCTGGTCGGCGTGTCTGTCGTCGCGCTCCACGTCCACGTGCACCCTCAGCAGGCCGTCGTCGCGCCTGCCGGCACCGTCGGCGTCCCCGGTCGACACCACATCCACGAGCGGCCGCACCGAGGCGATGCGCACCCCGGACCACGAGTCGAGCCCGATCGGCTTCCAGATGCCGGCACCGGCGACGTCGATGCCCCAGTCCCAGCCGAACGAGCAGGCCATCTTGCGCAGCTGGTTGTACTCGTGGTGGTTGACCCGCGGCAGGGCGCCGTCACGCTGGGCCCGCGCCGTCGCCTCGGGCACCGGAGCGGCGAACGTCACCGTGAGGGTGTTCTCCCCCTGGCGCAGTGCCCCACGCACGTCCCAGCGATAGGAGCGGTGCATGTTCTGCGTCCGCCCGACGACGTCGCCGTTGAGCTGGACGGTGGCCACCGTGTCCAGCCCGTGAGCCACCAGGTCGTGGCGTGTCGAGGCGTCGTCGGCCCAGGTGAACGTCGTCGAGAAGCGCCATGTCGTGTCACCGATCCACTGCTGCGCGGCCTCGTTGGCACCGTCGAACGGGTCGTCGATCAGGCCGGCACGCCGCAGGTCCAGGTGCGCCTCGCCGGGCACGACGGCGGGCACGCCGTCGGCGAGGGCTGCGGTGACGGCTTCGGGGGCGTCGTCGGGGAGCGCGGGGGCGGTGAGGGTCCAGCCGTGATGCAGGGCACGGAAAGTCAAGGGAAGGTGAGCCATGCGGTGTCCTCGGGTTCGAAAACGAATACGACAAGCTGGGGCGTGGCCCGCCGGGTCAGCCCGCGGGCATGCCGGCCGCCGTGACCGAGGGCACCCCGGCCTCCACCCACCGGCTGGTGCGGTGGTCGTAGCAGACGCTGTTGTCGATCGCGTCGCGGTCGACCGTGACCGCGGCCGTGATCCGGTCGAGACGCTCGGGATCTGGTGCCGAACTCGCCAACAACTTGGTGTAGTCGTGGTGCGGGTCCAGGATCACCGCGTCGGACGGCCCGCGCTCCACGATCCGACCGCGGTAGAGCACGAGAATCTCGTCCGAGAAGTGCCGCGCGGTGGCCAGGTCGTGGGTGATGTACAGGACGGCGAGCCGGTCCTCCCGCTGCAGGCGGCCCATGAGGTTGAGCACCCCGAGGCGGATCGAGACGTCCAGCATGGACACGGGTTCGTCCGCGATGAGCACCTGCGCCCCCGGCGCCAGGGCGCGGGCGATCGCGACGCGCTGCCGCTGGCCGCCGGAGAGCTCGTGCGGACGGCGCGGCGCGATGGTTTCGGCGGGTGTGAGATTGACCCGTTCGAGCATCTCCAGCACGCGCGCATGTGTCTCGGCGGCGGTACGGGTGCGCTGGTGGATGCGCAGCGGACGGGCGATGTGGTGCTCGATCGAGTGGAAGGGGTTGAGGGAGGCGAACGGGTCCTGGAAGACCATTTGCACCTGACGCTGGTACAGCGACCCGTGCACCGGGGTGCCGTCGTCGAGACGCACGTCAACTCTGCCGGACGTGGGCTTCTCCATGCGGGTGAGGATCTTGGCGATGGTGGATTTCCCCGACCCGGACTCCCCCACGAGGGCGACGGTGCGCCCGGGGATCAGGTCGAAGCTGACGTGGTCGACGGCGCGCAAACGCGTGCGACGTAGGCCCGTACGGAGTCCGTAGTCCTTGACCAGGTCGGTCACGTGGACGAGGGTCATGCTCGCTCCTCGATGGCGCCGTCGGTGAGGGCGGTCTCGTCGACACCGGACCGGATGAACGCCCCGCGCGCTCCGGACAGGCTCGGGAACGAGCCGAGGAGCTTGCGGGTGTACGGATGCTGCGCGCGGCGGTACAACAGGTCGGCCGCACCAAGCTCGACGATCTCGCCCGCCAGCATGACGGCGATGCGGTCGCTGATCTCCAGTAACAGCGGCAGGTCGTGCGTGATGAAGATGACGGCGAAGTTCAGCTCGTCGCGGAGCCGCATGATCTCGCTCAGGATCTCGCGTTGGACGACGACGTCCAGAGCCGTGGTGGGCTCGTCCAGGATCATGACCTGTGGTTGGAGCAGCATCGCCATGGCGATCATGACTCGTTGGCGCATTCCCCCCGACAGCTCGTGCGGGTAGGAGCCCAACCGCCGGGGGTCCACCCCGACGCGTCGCAGCACCTCTTCGGATCGCTCGCGCACCTTCGCCCGGGACAGGCCGGGGCGGTGGGCCACGAGGGTGTCGCGCAGTTGCGCCCGCACGGTGGTGACGGGGTTGAGGGCGTTCATCGCCCCCTGGAACACCATGGAGAGTTTCTCCCAGCGAAAGGCGCGCAGCTCGGCGTCGGTCAGCGCGAGCACATCGACGTCGTCGCCGCCACCGTCGTGGAACGTCACGCGGCCGGACGCGATCCGGGCGGGCGGCCGGTGCAGGCGGTTGATCGCGTACGCCAGGGTGGTCTTGCCGCAGCCGGACTCGCCGGCCAGGCCGAGGACCTCCCCCCGGTGCAGGGTCAGGCTCGCGTCCCGGACGGCCGTGACCGGGGTGTCCGCCTCGTACACGACGGTGAGATTCTCGACGGTCAGGACGGCGTCGGCCCTCGGCCGGCCGGTGGCGGGGGTGTCGTCGTTCAGCAGCGTCGTGTTCATCGCGGGGGCGCCTCCGAGACTGTCGAACGGGTGGCCGGGGTGCCCGTGGCACCTGCGCCGCGTCGGGCCAGTTGCCGCTCCATACGCGCGGTCCGCCGCGCGCGCCTGCGGTACAGGCGGAGGTTCTTGAGCTTGGGGTTGATGGTCTCGTCGATCGAGAAGTTGACCAGGGACAGGCCCATGCCGAAGAGCGCGATGATCAGGCCCGGCGGCACGAACCACCACCAGGCGCCGAGCGACAGCGCGTACCCGTTCTGCGCGTAGAAGAGCATCGTGCCGAGCGTTGCGGAGTTCGAGGCGCCGAGGCCGATGAAGGCCAGACCGGCCTCGCCGAGGACCGCGGCGATGATCGCGAACACGAACTGGGACGCAAGGACGGGCAGGAGGTTCGGCAGGATCTCCACGGCGATGACCCGCCAGGGTTTCTCACCGGCGACCTTCGACGCGGCGACGTAGTCGCGGTTTCGCACCGAGAGCGTCTGGGCGCGCAGTACCCGCGCCGACGCGGCCCAACTGGTCAGGGCGAGCACCACGACGATGGTCCACACGCCACGGCTCTCGCGCGGTACGAAGCCGGAGATCACGATGACCAGGGGCAGGCCGGGGATCACGAGGAAGACGTTCGACAGCAGGGAGAACGCCTCGTCGAGGATGCCGCCGCGGTAGGCGCCGTAGATGCCGAAGAACGCCGACAGGACGGTGGCGAGGATGCCGACGAGCACGCCGATCTGTAGTGAGCCGCGGGTGGCGTAGGCGAGTTGTGCGAGCACGTCCTGCCCGGTCTGGGTGGTGCCGAGCAGGAACTGCGCCGACGGCGGCGTGAGCCCTTGGTCCCGGATCTGCTTGGGATCGCCCACGACATAGACGGCGAGGATTCCGAAGAGCGTGATGCCGACGACCAGCGTGAGACCGATGGCCAGCCAGGGCGTCATGGAGGGCAGGAGCATGCGCCAGCCTGACCGGGCGGGACGGCCCGTCGAGCCGGTCGGCTGGATCAGCGTGTCGGCGGCGTCAGCCACGGTCGGTGCGCTGGCGGGGGTGAGGTTCGTCATCGTGGTCTCCCCCGTCAGTGCCGGGCGCGGGTGCGCGGGTCGATCAGGCCGTAGAGCAGGTCGACGATCAGGTTGGCGCCGAGCACGGCCAGCGTGATGAAGAGGAAGACCCCCTGCATGAGCGCATAGTCGTTGTTCGTCACGGCGCCGAGCAGGCGCCCGCCGATCCCGGGGTAGGAGAAGACCTGCTCCGTGATGACCGAGCCGGAGACCACGAACCCGAGGGAGATGGCGAACCCGGCCACGGAGGGAAGGGCGGCGTTGCGCGCCGCGTAGGAGCGTCGGATCTTTCTCGGTGCCAGGCCCTTGGCCTCTGCGGTCAGGACGTAGTCCTCCGACAGGGTGGAGACCATCATGTTCCGCATTCCGAGCAGCCACCCGCCGATCGACGCCAGGACGATGGTCAGGGCGGGCAGGATCGCGTACTGCACCGCCGAGAGGATGAACTCCGTGTTCCAGCCGGGGGTGAGCGCGACGTCGTAGCCGCCCTGCAGCGGCAACCAGCCGAGTACCCGGGCCAGCAGGTAGGTGAGGATCAGGGCGAGCCAGAAGTACGGGATGGCCGCCAGCAGCGTCGTGGCCGGGACCAACGAGTCGAGCCAGGTGCCGGGGCGCCACCCCACGATCGCGCCGAGGAGCACCCCGAGCAGCGCGGCGAGGACGGTGGCGACCCCGACGAGCACCAGGGTCCAGGGCAGCGACCCGAGGATCACGTCGGAGACCTTGGCCGGGTAGTAGCTCACCGAGACACCGAGGTCGCCGTGCGCGAGGTTCTTGAGGTAGTTCAGGTACTGGCTCCACAGGGAGCCCGTGTCGTCACCCCCGAGGAGGAGCGTGTACGCCTTGCGCGTCTCCGGGCTGACCGAGCCGCCCCGCTGCTGGAGCTTGGCCAGCAGGATGTCGACGGGGTTGCCGGGCAGGAGGCGCGGGATGGCGAAGTTGAGGGTCAGGGCGGCCCAGAGGGCCACCACATAGAAACCCAGCTTGCGAAGGAAGTAACTCACAGCAACGCTCTCTCCTCGGGGCGACGTCTGGGGCGGTCAGCTCTGGGGCTTGAGCCGCTTGAAGATCTCCGCGGCGTCGAGGGATGACCACACCGCGGGGAAGGCGTACAGGTCCTGGTCCGAGGGCCAGCCGCTGAACTTCGCGGTACTCCACACGCTCGTCGTCCCGCCGGTCAGGACCGGGACGTACGGCATGTCCCGCACGACCGCCTGCTGGATGGTGTCGAAGTAGGGCTGCCGGGCCGCCTGGTCGTCGAGCGGGAGCGCGGCCAGCTTGTCGAGCGCCGCGTCGACCTCCGGGTTGGTGTAGCGGGAGAAGTTGTTTCCGGCTGACTTACCCACCTTGGCTCCGGTGTTGGAGTCGAAGAAGTAGGTGTAGAGGTAGAACGGATCCGGCGCGGGGCCCTGCCCGAGCGAGTCGATGACCAGCTGGAAGTTGCCGGATCCCTTCTTCTCCGTCCACTCGTTCCAGGAGGACTGGGCGGCTTGCAGGTCGATTCCGGCGGCCTTGGCCTGCGAGGCCATCGTGTCGATCGCGGTGATGTAGTCCGTCCAGCCGGTGACGACCTCGACTGTCAGAGACAGCCGCTGGCCGCCCTTGGCGTAGATGCCGTCGGCGCCCTTGACCCAGCCGGCCTGTTCCAAGCTCTGCGCGGTCTTCTGCGGTTCGGCGGCCATGGGCGCCACCTTCTCCGTGAGGGCGGCGGAGGCGAACTGGTCCTGGCTGGGGGTGAGCGTGAAGGCGGGGGAGATCGCGCTGGCGGTGTCCTGGAACGCCAGTTTGTTGAGCTGCGTCCGGTTGAGGGCGGCGTAGAGGGCGTGCCGGACGGCGGGGTCGGTCTGCGGGCCCTTGCAGCCCATCTGCACGCTGGAGCAGGTGGCGAGCACCATCTGGTTCTGCCACTGGGTGTACGCGTCGTACTTCGGGAAGTTCTTCTTGGTGTTCTTGATGTCGGGGATCGGCCCGGTGAACCAGTCGACAGTGCCGGCCGCGATGCCGTCCGCGCCGGCCTGGTTGCCCGACAGCGCGACGAAGCGGATCTTCTTGACCTTCGGTTCGCCGCCCCAGTACTTGGGGTTCGCCGCATAGGTGAAGGCCTGCGGCTTGAACTCGCCGATCAGGTAGGCGCCGGTGCCGATGGGCTTCTCGACGACGTCCTGGGTGGGGTTGATGGTCTTCCACAGGTGCTCGGGGACGATCGGCACGGTGCCGAGCAGGTCGGGGCCCTTGACGAAGGCGGGTGCCTTGAACGTGAAGGTGACATGGGTGTCGTCCACCGCGGTGGCGGTGCCGTCGAAACCGATGTTGTTGATGGCCGCGTTGCTCTTCAGCAGGCCGAAGGTGAACGCGACGTCCTTCGCGGTGAAGGGTTGACCGTCGCTCCACGTCACCCCGTCGCGCAGGGTCACCGAGAGGACGGTGCCGTCGGTGTTCCAGGACTGCTGGGTGCCGAGCAGCGGCACGAGGTCGGACACCTTGGCCTTGTTGACGAAGAACAGCGTCTCGTAGGTCGCGCCAAGGCCCCCGATCCGGGACGGCGAGAATGGGTTGAAGTTGATCTGGTAGTCGCCCGATTGACCGGTGTAGGCCACGAGCGTGGCCTCCGAGCCGGCGGACGTGGTCCCGCCGGAGCAGCCGGTCAGCACGAGGCCGAGCGCGGCTGCGCCGGCGAGCGTCGCAGCGCGGCGCGACATGCCGGTGAGAAGAGACATCTTGGTCCTTTCACGCGGGGGGCGATGCTCGCCCGCCATGGCCCAGGAAGGGCATGACATGTATTCTTAAGCGACTAAATTTACTCAGTCAATGCATGGGGCGAATTGATCTCGATAAGTTCTCGCTCCGGAACCGACGGCCAGCTGACCCCAGCTACCCGGCCCCGCCCCGGCGACCATCAGGGACGGGCCACCCCGCCGAGGATTCGCGGCACCCTTCACATGCACCATGAGCAGCGGATACGCCTGGACTGTCGGCGGTTTCCGCCCGAGCGGACGCTGCCACCGGGCATGCCGCCGTCGTCCAGCCCGACCACACCGCACCGATCCCGACCCATCGGCCTCCCCGGGCCGGCGAGGTCGCTCTCGTCGACCCTTGCGCTATTTAGTTGACCGGATGAACATATGAGCGGGAGTGATCAACCCGGCTCCAGCTCCCGATCGGATACCAGGAGGGCTTTGGCATGCTCCGCAAGGACGATGGCCGCGTCACCACGGCCGGGCGAATGCTCGATCTCCTGCGCACCCGCGGCACGCTCAGCCGGGTGGAGCTCGCCGAACTCTCCGGCCTCACGCAGGCCAGGATCACCCATGTGGTCCGCCGTCTGCTCGACGGGGGCCTCGTGCGCGAGGTGGGTCGTGAGCAGCAGGGCCGGGGCCAGCCCCGACGCCTGCTGGAACTGGAGGCCGATGCCTGGTACGCCGTCGGCGTCCAGTTCGACCGCACCACGACGACGATCGTCGTGATCGACTTCGCCGGCCGGCGGGTCGCGACCGCAGGCTTCCGCGGCACCGGGACCAGCGGGCCGGATTCGGCCGTCTCCACCCTGGCCGACCAGGTCGACGACCTGGTACACCGCACGGGCGTGCCGCGCGGGCGGGTCCTCGGCGTCGGCCTGGTCACCCACGGGCCTCAGGACCGCGAGCGCGGCATGCTGCTGATGGCCCATCCCACGCCCGACTGGCTCCAGTATCCCCTGACGTCGACACTGTCGAACCGGCTCGGTCTACCCGTCCTGCTGGAGAACGACGCGACGGCAGCGGCCACCGGCGAGCAGTGGTCCGGCACGGTGCCGACCGACACGTTCGGGCTCATCTATCTGGGCTCCGGCCTGGGTGGCGGCATCGTGGCGGACGGCAACGCCTACCGCGGTCGCGCCTCGAACGCCGTCGAGATAGGGCACGTGGGGCTCATGGGCGCCAGCGCCCCCTGCGTCTGCGGCAACCGCGGCTGCGCCGAGGCCGAGGCGGGCCCGCGCACGGTCGTCGCGCAGGTGCTCGCCCGCCCCGACCTCGCCGAGCGCCTCGGCATCAAGGCCCACGAGGAGAACACCCTCGCCGACTTCGGGCGCGTCGTGCGCGGCTGGCAGGCGGGCGACCCGGACGCCACGACGATCCTCCAGCAGTCCGCCCGCTGGATCGGTCGCACGGCGGTGACCATGGTAAACCTCTTCGATCTCGACACCGTCGTGCTGGCCGGACCCGCCCTCATCAGCGCCGGCCCGCTCTACCAGCAGTTCATCGAGGCGGAGCTGACCCGCCACGCGCTCAGCCGAAAGCTCAGCCGACCCCGCGTCCTCCTGTCCGCCAACGTGGACACCGCCGCCGCCATCGGCGGCGCCCTCCACGTCCTGCGCAGCGTCGCCGTGGAGCACATCGCCAGGACGCCCGCCTGACGTCCCCACCCACCCCGCCCGGTCCCGCCCGACGAGAGCCAGGAGAGAGATGTCGTCTCCACGCACCCCCGTACCGCACACCGCCTGGACAGCACTGCGCCGCGACGGCGTGGCCATCATCCTCGCCCATCCCGCCACCGGCCTGCCCGCCGTCCTGCACTGGGGCGCCGACCTCGGCCCGCTGGAGGCCGGCGACCTCGACGCCCTGGACCTGGCCACCAGCCGGCAGACGACGCCCGGCACGCTGGACGCCGCCTGGCGCCTACCAGTCGTGCCCGAGGAAGCGAACGGCTGGTCCGGCCGACCGGGTCTGCTCGCCACCCGCGACGGCCGTCCCCTCTATCCGCGCTGGTCGTCGCAGGTCGAGCACGAGGATTCCGGGTCCGTGCGCATCACCGCTACCGACGCCGTCGCCGGCCTGACCCTGCGCATCCGGGTGGAACTCGGTGCCGGCGGGCTGGCGCTCCTGCAGCACGAGCTGATCAACGACGGTGCCGGGGAGGTGGAGGTGGCATGGCTGGAGGCGACGCTCCCGGTGCCGAAGACCGCCGACCACCTCACCGCCTTCTCCGGGCGTTGGACCCGGGAGAGGTCGCCGCTCACCACGGCCATGCCCCGGGGGACGACCACCCGCGAGTCGCGCCGCGGCCGTGGGGGGCACGACGCCCCATGGGTGACGATCGCGTCGATCGGGTCACCGCGCAACCGCCGGGGTGAGGCGTGGGCGGTCCACCTCGGTTGGAGTGCCGACGTCCGTCACCGCACCGACCGGGTCACGGAGCATGTCACGCTGCTCGGCGTCGGCGAGCTGTTGCGACGCGGGGAGGTGCGCCTGGCTCCCGGCGAGTCGTACCGCACCCCCACGGCGTACTTCGCGTGGTCCGCCGCGGGTCTCGACGGCATCGCGGAACGCTTTCACACCTGGACACGGGCGCGGCCCCAGCATCCCCGTACCCCCCGGCCGCTCGTGCTCAACACGTGGGAGGCGGTCTACTTCCAGCACGACCCCGCCCGCCTGGAGCAGCTCGCACACCGCGCCGCCGCCGTGGGCGTGGAGCGCTTCGTGCTCGACGACGGCTGGTTTCTCGGCCGCCGCGACGACACCGCAGGGCTGGGCGACTGGCAGGTCGACCCGACGGTGTGGCCGCAGGGCCTCGAACCTCTGGCAGACCTCGTCCACTCACTCGGCATGCAGTTCGGGCTGTGGTTCGAGCCCGAAATGGTCAACCTCGACTCGGAGTTGGCCCGCGCGCACCCGGACTGGCTGCTCGCCAACCCGGCGTCGGTTCCGTCGCCCGCGGGGCTGTCCTTCCGCACCCAGTACGTGCTCGACCTGGCCCATCCCGAAGCCTGGGAGCACGTGCGGGCGCACATGTCCACGCTGATTGGCGGGCTCGGCATCGACTTCATCAAGTGGGACCACAATCGGGACCTGGTCGAAGCGGTCCATGACGGGGTACCCGGCACGCACGCGCAGACGCTCGCCACGTACCGGCTGATCGAGCGCCTCAGAACCGACCACCCGGGCCTCGAAATCGAGTCGTGCTCCTCGGGCGGGGCACGCGCCGACCTCGGCATCCTCGAACGCACCGACCGGGTGTGGGCGTCGGACTCCAACGACCCCGTCGAGCGGCAGGACATCCAACGCTGGACGGAACTCCTGCTGCCACCGGAGCTCGTCGGCGCTCATGTGGGCCCCTCGCCCGCACACTCGTCGGGTCGCGCCACCACCCTGTCCTACCGCATGGCCACCGCCCTGCAGGGCTCGGCAGGGTTCGAGTGGGACATCGTGGGGTGTACCGACGAGGAGGTCGACGCGATCACCGCGTTCGCCGACCTCTACAAGGAGCTCCGCGGGTTGTTGCACACCGGCACCGTGGTGCACCCGGACGTACGCGATCCGGCGCTGCGGGTGCGCGGCGTGGTCGCCCCCGACCGGGGCGAGGCGCTGTTCACCGTGTGCACGGTCAGCTCGTTCGAGGAGGCGCTGGTCGAGCGGCTGCGGCTGGACGGTCTGGACCCGGAGCGCCGATACTCGGTGCGCCTCCGCGACGAGATCGGCGCGGCGCAGTGGGGATGGGCAACCCCGGCGTGGGTGGGCAAGACACCGGTCGTCGTCCCGGGCCTGGTGCTCACCGAGGTCGGCCTGCAGCTACCCGCCCTCTGGCCGGTACAGGCGCTCGTGCTGCACCTCACCGCAGTCTGACGACCGCAGCGGCAATGCGTTCTGTGGTGGGCTCTGCCGCATCGCCGTGCCGGTCGACCCTCTTGAAGAAGCCTGGTGGCGTGAAGGAGGACATGATGGACGATCCGACGACGCTGACGAACAAGATCGCCTGGGAGACGGCGTCACAGAAGCATGTACGCGAGTACGACGATCTGTTGGCCCAGGCAGCGACCGGTGACTCGCTCATCGACATCGAGCGCGACCTGCTGCGGGATGTCCTGGCCCATGCGCCCGAGGTGATCCATCTTCAGAGCGGCCACGGCCTGGACGACCCCGCGCTCGTGTACGCCGGGGCCAGATCCGTGGTCGGCGTCGACTACAGCGAAGTCGCCGTCGATGCGGCGCAGCGGCGAGCCGACGAACTCGGCGTGGCATGCCGGTACATCGCCGCCACGGTGCCACAGCACGTACCCTTGCCGGACGCCAGCGCCGACCTGGTCTACACCGGGAAGGGCGCGCTGATCTGGATGCCCGACCTGGACGCGTGGGCCAACGAGGTGGTCAGGCTGCTACGACCCGCCGGGCACCTGTTCGTCTACGAGGCACATCCGGCAGTACCGCTGTGGACGTGGGACACCGACCAGCCCCGGATCCGCCCCGACCGCAGCTACTTCGCCACCAGCCACGTCAACGACACCTTCCCCGGCAACGGCGCGGTCGAGTGGCAGTGGAACCTCGGTCAGATCATCACCGCGGTGGTGGCCGCCGGCATGGAGGTCCTGCACGTCGGTGAGTATGCCGAGCCGTTCTGGCGGGCGGGCGGTGTCAGCGCCGCCGCATGGGACGGCCGACTGCCGAACTCCTTCTCCCTCCTCGCTCGCCGGCGAGCGTCACCGCCTCGACTCTCCACATCGACCCACTTGACTTAATCATGTTAATGAATAAAGCTCCGAGGTGCGCTCCCATCGACGCTCCCCGCTAGTTCAGGAGAGCATCAATGACACCTCACCCTGTCCTGCCGGCGTCGGCGTCAGCCGACTCGCCGGTGGCCGCCAGCCTGCCTGCGGCCACACTTCCCCGCCTCGGCCGCGACCATCTGCTCACCGTGACGCGGTAGGGAGTCCCCGATGTCGCGAAAGACCCTTCGGTACGCGGCGCTCGCCGCGATCACCACGACCCTGGCGCTCACGATGGCGCTCCCCGGCACCCCTGTGCGGTCGGCCCCCCACCAGTCGGCGGCGGCGGCGACCAGGATCATGCCGCTGGGCGACTCGATCACCGCGGGCCCCGGCTGCTGGCGCGCCCTGCTCTGGAACCAGTTGCAGACCGCCGGCTACTCGAACATCGACTTCGTCGGCAGCGCCTCGGATGGCGGAAGCTGCAACTACGGCTTCTCCTACGATGCCGACCACGAGGGCCACGGTGGCTTCTCCGCCGTCGGCATCGCCGGCAACAACCAGCTCCCGCCCTGGTTGAGCGCGGCACGGCCGGATGTGGTCGTGATGCACCTGGGCACGAACGACCTCTGGGGCGGCTGGCAGTCCATGGACACGATCCTCGCCGCGTTCACCAAGCTGGTCGGGCAGATGCGGGCGAACAACCCCAGCATGAAGATCATCGTCTCGCAGATCATCCCGCACCACGGCTGCGCCACCTGCCCCGCCGACACCATCACGCTCAACAACCGGCTCCCCGGCTGGGCCGCCGGTCTCACCACCGCCCAGTCGCCCATCGTCGTCGTGGACCAGTGGACCGGCTTCGACGCGGCCACGGACACCGGCGACGGGGTGCACCCGAACGACTCGGGTTTCCGCAAGATGGCCAACCGTTTCCACCCCGCGCTCGCGCGGGTGCTCGGCGGCACCCCACCGCCCACCTCGCCGCCGGGCCCGACCCCCTCGGCCACCCCGACCCCGTCACCGTCGACACCCCCGCCCGGCAACGGACGGTGCACGGCGACGTACCAGGTGGTCTCCCAGTGGTCCGGAGGATTCCAGGGCGAGGTGAGCATCCGCAACGGCTCGACGGCGACCACATCGACGTGGACCGCAACGGTCAGCCTCGGCAGCGGCCAGCAGGTCTCGCAGGCATGGAACGCCACGGTCACGCAGGCCGGCACGACGGTCACCGCACGGAACGTGAGCTGGAACGGCGGCCTGACACCGGGTGGCACGACCAGCTTCGGCTTCCTGGCGTCCTCGACCGGCAGCAACCCGACACCGGTGGTCAACTGCGCGGTCAGCTGACCACCAGCGGGGGGCTCAGGCACCGGACGCCGCGCCACCCGATCGCACGATCAGTCATGTCCGTACCCGGACCGCCCTGGCCGTGGTCGACGCCGGAGAAGGTCGTCAGGCCCCCGTCGACCGTGAGCCGAACGCGGCGAAAACGATCCTCAAGGAGAACTGCTGTGACGAAAAAGTGGTGTTATGCCCTAATCGCCTTCCTGGCGATCCTGGCCCCGTACCTCCTCGTTCAGCCGTCGGCGAGCGCGGCGGCATCCACCCGGGTCATGCTCCTCGGTGACTCGATCACCGGTTCGAACGGCTGTTGGCGGTCGCTGCTCTGGCAACACCTCCAGTCCTCCGGATACCCCAACGTCGACTTTGTCGGAACATTGCGGAACCCGTACTGCTCCGGCACCTTCGACGCCGACAACGAGGGCCACGGCGGCTTCCTCGCGACAGGAATCGCCGACGGCAATCTCCTTCCCGGATGGCTGTCCGCCACCAGACCGAATGTCGTCGTGATGATGCTCGGCACCAACGACGTCTGGAGCAACAAGGGAACTCCGGCGATCCTGAGCGCGTACACAAAGTTGCTGGCGCAGATGCGGGCCAACAACCCGGACGTCAAGGTGCTCGTCGCTCAGATCCTGCCGATGGCCCCGGCAGGGTGCGGCAACTGCAACGCCAACGTGCAGAGCTTGAACGCCGGCATTCCCGGGTGGGCCGCGACCAACAGCACCAGCAGGTCCCCCGTCCGGGTGGTGGACCAGTACACCGGCTTCAATCCGGCGCAGGACACGGTCGACGGCGTGCACCCGAACGACACCACCGGCATTCGTAAGATCGAAGCGAGGTTCTTCCCGGCGTTGACCCCGCTGCTGGGAACCTCCACCCCGACCTCCCCGTCGCCGACCGCGCCGAACGGGTTCCCGTACTGCGCCAGCGCCGCCAGCGACCCGGACGGTGACGGCTGGGGCTGGGAGAGCAACCGGTCCTGCGTGGTCCGGGGTGGCCGTGCGGACAGCGGCACGCCGACTCCCAGTGCCACCGCGCCGAACGGGTTCCCGTACTGCGCCAGCACCGCCAGCGACCCGGACGGTGACGGCTGGGGCTGGGAGAACAACCGGTCCTGCGTGGTCCGGGGCAGCCAGGCGGATCACTGATGAACCGCCAGCGAACCGTGAACCGGCTCCGCGCCATCGCCGTCGGGACCGCGAGCATCGTCGCAGTCGTCCTCGGTGCGCTGACAGTGGCACCGCCCGCAGCTGCCGCCTCGCTCCAGGAGATCACCAACTTCGGCACCAATCCGAGCGGGGCACGGATGTTCCTGTACGTCCCGGCGAGCGTCAAACCCAATCCGGCAGTCGTGGTGGGGGTGCACTGGTGTCACGGCACCGCACAGGACTTCTACGGCGGCACCAGCTACGCATCGCTGGCCGACCGGTACGGCTTCGTCGTCATCTATCCGTCGGCCCCCAGCAGTGACGGATGCTGGGACGTCCACTCGACCGCATCACTGAGCCACAACGGTGGCGGCGACTCCCTCGGCATCGTGTCGATGGTGAACTATGTCAAACAACGGTACGCCGCGGATCCGGGGCGCATCTTCGTGACGGGTCACTCGTCCGGCGGCATGATGACCAATGTGCTGCTCGGCGCCTATCCTGACGTATTCCGTGCGGGATCGGCGTATGCCGGCGTGCCGTTCGGGTGTTTCGCCGGCACCAGTTCGTGGAACACCGCCTGCGCCAACGGACAGGTCATCCGGTCGGCCCAGCAGTGGGGTGACGCGGTGCGCGCCGCATATCCCGGCTATTCCGGCACCCGGCCACGGGTGCAACTGTGGCACGGCACCAACGACGACACCCTGCGCTTCCCCAACTTCGGCGAAGAGATCAAGCAGTGGACCAACGTGCTCGGCGTCAGCCAGACGCCGACGTCCACGGAACAGAACCAACCCCGATCCGGCTGGGTCCGCACCCGCTACGGCAATGGTGTCGAAGCGATCCAGGAGACCGGCCAACCGCACAACCTGCAAATCCTCGCGGACGACACCATCCACTTCTTCGGTCTTGACACCCCGACCACCCCGCCGCCCTCGACGGCCGGTGCGATCGTCGGTACCGCCTCCGGCCGCTGCGTGGACGTGACCAACGCCTCCCAGGCGAACGGCACCGCGGTGGCGCTCTGGGACTGCAACGGCGGATCCCACCAGCGATGGGAACGCACCGGCGCGGGACAACTGCGGGTGTACGGCAACAAGTGCCTGGACGCTGAGGGCGGTGGCACGTCCCCCGGCACGAGAGTGATCATCTGGGACTGCACCAGCGGTGCCAATCAACGGTGGAACGTCAACACCAACGGCACGATCAGCGGCACACAGTCCGGCCTGTGCCTGGACGCCGAGTCGGGCGGGACCGCCAACGGCACCCGGGTGATCCTGTGGACCTGCTCCGGCGGGTCGAACCAGCGATGGAGCATCCGCTGAGATCGAGGCAGGGCCGGCAAGCCCGCCGCGACGACGATTCGGGACACCGGCCCAGCCGCCACGTCCGCGCCCACGGGCCGGACGTGGCGGCTGCCCGGCAACGGCACGCGGGGTGGGTTTCGTAGTCGCGGGCCAGCCGGCGGTGGGCGGTCAGCCAGGCCAGGGTCCGTTCTACCGCCCAGCAGCAGCGATGCACGACGAATCCTTGCTGGTCGGCGGGTTTCCGGACGATCTCCAGGGTGGTACGCAGGAGGTCGCGGGCCCAGTCGACCAGCCGGCCGGCGAACCCTAAGTCGGCGAACACATGCCGGAACGACCTCGATCGCCGCATAACATCAGACCGGATCCCGCGAGGGCCATCTCTTACACCACCAGCGCGGACGCGACCCTACCCCCCGCTCCCGGGGAGGCCTCCCACACCGGGGCAGTAGCGTCTGCGGTGAACATGCGTGACTGTTGAGGCTCGACGGTTTCGGGGAGGGGCGACCGGTGGCTGATGACGCCCCGACGCCGGCCCACCTATCGAAGGTGCTCGACGGCCTTGCCGAGAACCCGGCCCTGCCCACCGGCTTGGTCCGCCGCTTGGTGCGCTACCGGGGCGGCTTCGGTCACGTCGCCACCCGCGCCGACCTGACCCTGGACATAATCGAGGAGATCCTCGCCTCGGACCATCACTGGCTGCTGCACTCACTCGCACTCAACCCGCGAATGCCGAACAACGCCCGGAGGCGGTTGGCCGCGCACGCCGATCCCGCCATCCGGGCTGCCCTGGCCGCTGGCGCCCGTGACGCATCCCGCGACGTGTACGAGCGACTCGTCGACGATCCGCACACGCAGGTGCGCACCTACCTTGCCGAACGCGACGATATCCCGGCCTATCTGCTGGCCCGGCTCGCCACCGATCCTGACCCTCAGGTCCGGACCACGCTCGCACGGTGGTGGACGCAGGCACCCGAGACGACCCGGCGGATCCTCCTCACCGACCCCGTCGACGAGGTCCGCGCAGCCGCCTGCGCGACCTACTACGCGCGGTCACCACACCCGGTGCCGCCCCCCGACCTCGTGACGGGACTACTCGCCGACCCGGTCACCCGCGCCGGAGCAGTACGCCACGCGATCCTCACCCCGCAACTGGCCGCACAGCTGGCCGGTGACCCCGACCACCAGGTTCGCCGCCAGCTCGCCGAACACCCGCAGCTCCCCCCACCAGTACGGGACCTCCTCACCGACGACCCCAGCGCGAACGTACGCGTCGGTATCTTCGGCCGCCGGGACACGCCCGAGCCGGCACGCCACCGGATCTACGAGGACATCCAGCAGGGTGAGCGCACACTGACCGACCTGCTCGACGACGACCTCGACGACAATTCCCTGTTGCAGCAGGTCGAAGACGACATGGCCCTCGCCGAACTGCGGCACCTGCGGCTCGACTGGGTCACCGCAGACCCACTGCCACACCTGTCCTCGCCCTACATCTGCTTCCGTCGCTCCGCGGCACGGAACCCGGCGCTGCCGGCCGACGCGGTCATCCGGCTCCTCAACGACGACGACAGTGGCGTACGCACGACCATGGCCACGCACGCCCCGCACCTGGTTGATCCTGCGACGGCCGAGCGCATCGACCGTGAGTTCCGGCCGGAGAAGAAGACGAAGTGGCGTCCGGCCGACATCCTCACGTTCCCGCCGCAGACCCTGCGCCGGCTCGCCACCGACCCGGACCCACGGATGCGATGCCTGGCACCCCGAGACGTCGACCTACCCGTCGAGCTGGCCGAACGTCTGGCCACCGATCCCGAGAGTAGGGTCCGCCGCGCCGTCGCCGAACACCCACACCTGCCAGTCCACGTGCGACGCGCCCTGCTCGCAGATCCAGACGAGTGGGTAGCGCACGCAACCGCCACAGCACCCACACTGCCAGTGACCGAAATGGACCAGCTCCTCACCCTCGCAGGCATCTGACCGGAAACCTCGGCGGACCGAGACGACTTGAACCCACGAGAACCTCTTGTCGAGCCCTCTTCAGGACATGTCATTGGTTGTCAGCACCCCGGACGCTCGCCGACGTCCTTGACGGACTCGGCCGAAGTGAGAAGGCGGCAGATCTGCGCAGGCTGCTCGACGAGGAAACCCAGTAGGCCGTAGACCGGAAGCAAGACGACACGCGACTTCACCGCCGGCTGACGTCCACCACAGCTGCGTAGTCCGGGTCAGGCGGGAGGTTCCATCCCGAGGCGCTGGTAGATGGCCCGCGCCTCCCGCAAGTGCTGCTCGCCGCGCTCGCCGTGCCCGAGCTCGTGTTCGATGCGGCCGAGATGGTGCAGGTCGCTTGCCTGCATGGCGAGGTCGTTCATCTCGCGGTGCATGGTGAGCGCGTCGCTGAGGTGGGTGAGCGCCTCATCGTACTGCTTGCCCGCGACGAAGGCCTGGCCCAGGCAGCTCAGTGTCATCGCCTCGCCCCAGCGGTCGCCGATGTCGCGGCGGATGGTCAGGGCGACGGTGAAGTGGTGACGGGCCGCGGCGAGGTCACCGTCGGCGAGGTCCTCCTCGCCGAGGTTGCACATGGTGATCGCTTCGCCCCAGCGGTCGCCGATCTCCCGGCGGATCTGCAGTGACCGCCGCAGGAACTGTCGGGCGAGACGGCTCTGGCGCATGTCCCCGTAGACGGCGCCCAGGCCGTTCAGCGCCTGGGCCTCTCCCCTGCGGTCCGCGGTGCGTCGGCTGATCCGCAGCGCGGCGTGGTGGCACTGCCGGGCCTCGGCGAATCGGCCGAGTTCCCGGTGGGCCGTGCCGAGGCTGCTGTGCATGGTGAACTCGGCAGAGGTGTCCTCGCACGCCTGGGCACAGGCCAATCCGACGCGATGGGTGGCGATCCAGTCGTCCCAGTATTTTCCCAGGTGGAACAGTCCCCAGAGCAGGTTCGCCAGCCGCCAGCCGGTGGCGTACTCGCCGGTGTCGTGCGCGAGGCGTACGACTGCGGTGAGGTTGTTGCGTTCGGTCTCCAGCCAGCTGAGGGCTTCCAGGTGCCCCCCGAAGCAGGGCAGTTCGTCCAGGGGTGACACCGGTTCGGGGAGGGGCGTGCGTCGCCGGTGCGGGGTGACGAGGACGTCGGCGGACGCCGCCGCGTACAGGTAGTAGGTGAGTAGTCGGCGGATCGCCCGTTGCCGGCCGGCTTCGCTCTCGTGGGTGGCTGCCAGCTCGCCGGCGTAGGCGCTGAGCAGGTCGTGCATGGCATAGCGGCCCATGGTGTGTTCGGTGACCAGGTGGGATCGGGCGAGGTCGGTGAGGACGTGCCGGGTGTGGAGGGCGGGCCGGCCCGCCAGGTGCGCGGCGGCCGACACGGTGATGTCGGTGCCGCCGTGCAGGCCCAGGAGCCGGAACATCTGGGCGACGGGCGCGGACAGTCGTTGGTAGGACCAGGAGAGCACCGAGCGCATCTGGGTAAACTGGTCCCCGCCGTCGACGGCGTCGAGCCGGCGTCGGGTGTCGGTCAGCTCGCCGGAGAAGGTGGACAGCGGGAAGGTCGGGTGCGCGGCGGCCCGGGCCGCCATGATGGCCAGCGCCAGGGGCAGTCGGGCACAGCAGGCGATCAGGTCGCTGACCGCCTGCGGATCGGTCGTCAGCCGTTCCGCACCGAGCCGGCCGGTGAGCAGTTGCTGGGCTTCCTCGACGGAGAACAGGTCGAGGGTGAACGGGCGGGCGCCCTCGACGGCGACCAGGCTGGTGAGTTCGTTGCGGCTGGTGGCGACGACCATGCAGCCCCCGCCGCCGGGCAGCAGCGGCCGGATCTGGTCGGTGGCCCGGGCGTTGTCCAGCACGATGAGCATCCGGCGCTCGGCAAGCAGGCTCCGGTAGAGACTGGCTCGTTCCTCCACGTCGGCGGGAATCTGTTCGGCGGTGACGCCGAGGGCGCCGAGGAGCGAACGCAGCGCGGTAGCCGCGGGCAGTGGTTGCCGGTGCGGATCGAAGCCGCGCAGGTTGACGAACAACTGTCCGTCCGGAAAGGCCGTGGCGGCGCGGTGCGCCCAGTGCACGGCCAGCGCGGTCTTGCCGATGCCGCCGGTGCCGTGCAGGACGGCGAGGGCACCGCCCTGGGCGGCGGCGTCCTCGGCCAGGGTGTCGAGTTCACGGAGGATCGGTTCGCGTCCGACGAAGTGCCGGACCGGCGCGGGAAGCTGCCGGGGAGCGGTCCTGCGGGGTACGGCGGCCGGGGTGGCGGGGGCCGCGTTGCGCAGGATGCCGGCGTGCAGTTCCTGCAGGGTCGTACCGGGGTCGAGTCCCAGTTCCTCGCCGAGGTGGTGGCGGAGCCGGTCGTAGGCCCGCAGCGCCTCACTGCGCCGGCCAGAGGCGTGCAGTGCCAGCATGAGCAGCCCGACCATGCGTTCGCGCAGCGGGTTGGCCGCCACGAGGTGCAGCAGTTCTCCGATGATCTCGTTCTGCCGGCCCTGGCCGAGTTCGAGTTCGAGGCAGGTCTCGAGCACGGCCAGTCGCTGTTCGTCGAGGCGGCTACTGCCGGCTTCGATGACGCGGCCCTTGATGCCCGCCAGGGCAGGGCCACGCCAGAGCGCCAACGCGTCGCGTAGACCCGACGCGGCGTCGGCGACCCGGCCGACCGCGGCCTGGTCGGTGGCCACCGCGACGCTGGTTTCAAAGACCTGCGCGTCGAGTTGCCCAGCCTCCAGCCGAATGTGGTAGCCGGTCGGTTCGGCGACGATCGGGTGCTCGCCCTGGTCGCCCGCCAGGCGGTGGCGCAGCTGCGAGACGCAGTTCTGGAGCTGCCGGACGGCGGTGGCGGGTGGCGAGTCGTTCCACACCGCGTCGACGAGGTGGTCGCGGCTGACCATCCGGTCGGGCGACAACAGCAGAACGGCAAGGATCCGGCTCTGACGCCGGTCGAGGAGACAGGGCCGCCCCTGGCCATCGACAGCCCTCAGCGCGCCCAGGATCCGGTACCTCATGCTGCCCCCAGCCGCATGGCAACCCGATGAGTGGATTTTAAGTTGATCAATGTGATCGTCACAAGTCGAACCCATCGGTAACGTCTGCGCCCGCCCGCATTCCTGATGCCGATGAAGAAACGCGTGCCGTTTCGATGAACCCCTCCGCTGATCCTGGGCATATGAAAACCGTGGTCGAAGCGCTCGTCGCCAACGCCGACCCGCGCGCCACCCTCACCGTGACCGGGACCGACGCCCGGTCCGACACCCGTCACACCTGGGCCGAACTGCACGACCAGGCCCGACGCATGGCCGGCGTCCTCGCCACCCACGGCATCGGCCCGGGTAGCCGGGTCAGCCTGCTCGGCGACACCACGGCTCCCCTGATCGCCGCCCTGCGAGCGGTGTGGCTACGCGGTGCCGCCTTCACCGTGCTGCCCCTGCCCGGCCGCACCGAACGACAGCCGTACCTCGCCCAACTGCGCCGGATCCTCGCCGACGCCCGGCCGGACCTGGTGATCGTCGACCCCGCAGTGGTCTCCGACGCCCCGCCGGAGCTGACCGGGCCGTCCGGCGCGGAGGTGCTGACCCTGGCCGATCTGGTCACCGGGGCCGCCCCGACGCCACCGGCAGAGGTGGTGCGCCCCGGACCGGACGATCTCGCCATCCTCCAGTACACCAGCGGCTCGACCAGCCACCCGCGGGGAGTACCCATCACCCACCGCAATCTTGCCGCCAACCTGGCCGCCATCGAGGCAGCCATGGGTCGGCAGGCCCTCGACCCGACGTGTGCCCGATGGCTGAGCTGGCTTCCACTCTTTCACGACATGGGTCTCATCGGCTTCCTCGCCCTGCCGATGTCACGCGGGTGCCCGCTGGTCCTCCAGCCATCGACGGCCTTCGCGGCCCGACCGGCCAGTTGGCTCGAGCTGATCAGCCGACACCGGGCGACCTGCACAGGCGCACCCAACTTCGCCTTCGGGCTGATGACCCACCTGCTCGAGGCGGACCTCGGGGCGGACCTCGGTTCACTGCGTCACGTCTTCTCGGGCGCCGAACCGATCGACCCGGTGACCACCCGACGTTTCCTCACCGCCGCGGCACGCCGGGGCCTCGACCCGGACACAATGATCGCCGCGTACGGTCTCGCCGAGTCGACGCTGGCGGTCAGCTTCTCCAGGGTCGGCACCGGAATCGCCGTTGACGAGGTCGACCGCGAACTGCTCGAGCGGGACGGCCGAGCGGTACCCACCCCGGGGGCGTACCCCCTGACCCGCCTCGGGCGGGCGGTGCCCGGAACCTCCGTCCGGGTGGTGGACCGGACCTCCGGCGCACCCGTCGACGAGCGGGCCGTCGGGCACATCGAGGTGTCCGGGCCGTCGGTCACCAGCGGCTACTGGGGTGAGGCACCCCGGCCGTCGCCCTGGCTGCAGACCGGGGACCTGGGCTACCTGACGGACGGGGAACTGGTCGTCTGCGGACGGGCCAAGGACGTGCTGTTCGCGGCGGGACGCAACATCCATCCGCAGGACGTTGAGGCGGCTGCCGCACACGCGACCGGCGTACGGGCCGGCGGCGCCGCCGCGTTCGGCGTACCGGCCCGCCACGGTGAGCGTCTCGTCGTGGCGGTCGAGACCCGGCTCGCGGGCGTCGTCGACGTGCGCCGGGCGGTGACCGTCGCCGTCACCGCGCACGTGGGCGTCACCCCTGCGCAGGTGGTGACGCTGAGCCCCGGCGGCCTACCGAGGACATCGTCGGGAAAGCTGCGCCGGGCCGAGACCCGACGCCGCTACCTCGCCGGTGACCTCACCGGACCTGACCTCCCCGGCACCGGCGACAACCCCGTCACCCGTGGCCTCGACACCACCGACGACCGCACCGCGACCCCCGCACCCCCCGCATCCCTCGCATCCCTCGCATCCCTCGTGGACAGGAGCACCCGATGACGACCGGCGACAATGTCGTACCCGCCCGCGCGGAACTCGCGACACTGCTGGACGTGCCGGCGGAGTCGCTCATCGACCGGGTCTCGCTCCGCGACGAACTGGCCCTCGACAGCCTGGCCCAGATGCGTGTGCTCACCTGGCTGCAGAGCCGGGGCGTCCGGATCGCCGTCGAGGCGGGACTACCCAAGACGGTGGGCGAGTTGTTGGCGCTCGTGGACAGGGCGCCCCGGTTCTCCGTTCAGATCGGTGGCGGCGGTGGAATGTCGGGGCTTCCCACCCGGCTTGCCCGCACGACTCCACCCGACCCGCTGGTACCCGTCCTGGAGACACCCGTGTTCCGCCTGATGCCAGTCACCCCGGACGACGTCGGTTTCCTCTACGCACTCGCCGTACGACCGGAGACGGGTTTCCGCTGGCGCTACCGGGGATCGGTGCCGCCGATAGAGCGTTTCAACGCCGAACTGTGGAACCAGGTGCTGTTGCAGTTCGTCGTACGCCGGATCGAGAACGACGAACCGGTCGGGCAGGTCGTGGCCTACGGCGACGAGCTGAGCCTGCGACACACCTACGTCGGTGCCGTGTTCCACCCGGCCGTCACCGGTACCGGGCTGGCGGCTCAGGCGGTGGCGTTGTTCGCCCGCCACCTCTTCCACACGTTTCCCCTCAACAAGATCTACCTGGAGATACCGGGAATCAACTGGCCACAGGTGCAGAGCGGGCAGAACCACCTGTTCCACGTCGAGGGGGTGCTGCGTGAGCACGACTACTACGCGGGCCGCCTCTGGGACAAGTACATCTGCGCGCTGTACCCGGAGGACGTCACCGGCGACGGACTCCTTTTCGAAACCGGCAGACAACACAGAGAAAGGCAGGTGGGACGTGCGGACTGACAGTGTCCGGCAGCGGACCCTCGGAGCCATGGTCACCATGGGGATCCTCACCGCGCTGGCCCCCGCCGGCGCGGCGCAGGCCGCCCCGGCGGTCACCGACGAGTCGAGCGGCGTCAACCAGAACGTTCTGAAGATCGGCGTCAACACCGCCACCGGCGACCGGGTCGTCCAGGCGGCCTACGACGAACTCAACAGCAACCACACGCTCGAAACCCCGATGGGCTCCAACTGCAACTTCTACTCCAACCACTGGGGCAAGGGCTGCCAGGCATGGTGCGCCGACTTCCTCAAGTACGTCTGGAAGAACGCCGGCGTCTACGCCTGGGAGAACCTGAACTCCGAGGCCGGCACCGCCGCGCGGTACGGGAAGTTCTTCGGCACCTGGCACCCGGGCACCACGTCCGGCATCTACCCCGGTGCCGCGGTGACCTACAACTCCTCCGGTGACCCGACGGTCGACTCCGACCACGTCGGCGTCTACGTCGGCGTGGTCAACGGCACCCAGAAGGTGGTCTCCGGCAACTTCCAGAACCAGGTGTACAAGCACAACCTGCACTACGGTGGCGCCCCGTACGCAGGCTGGACCGGTGTGGGCTGATCTTGCACAGTCGGGCGGGCGCACCCAGCGCGGTGCGCCCGCCCGGCCCGACCACGAGGGAACCGCATGAGAAGAACCTGCCTGCCCCTGCTGCTCGCCGTGGCACTCACCCCACTGGGCGGATGCACCGACCCGGCCACCCCACAGGCCGCCTCCGAGGCTGCCCCGACGGAGACCGCCGCCCCGCCGATAGCCGTCCTGTGGCTCGGCCAGCAGGCCGCGATCGACCTCTGGGGAAACGGTCAGGCCAGCGTGACCGTGACCGCGGCGGTTCTGTCCCCACCGGCCGCCGGCCGGGAGAACCTGGTCGTCACCGTGGACATCAGGCTGTTGAAAGCCGGGAAACCGGTCACCGCAGGACCGGAGAACTTCATCTTCCGGGACACCGCCCAGGCCACGCATCCGGCACAGGTCAGCGCCCAGGTCGCCGCACCCCAACTGACGTCCACAGCCTTCACCACGGCCGGGCAGGCGTCACACGGCCGCGTCTACTTCGACGTGCCGACAGGGACAGCCAACGGCGGCCACGTCCAGCTCGTGACCGGCAAGCTCGTGCACGCCATGTGGCAGATCGGGAAGCAGCGGCCCACGGGATAGGCCGGCGGCGAACCCGACCCGGGTGGGGCGCTCGCGGCTCGGCGCGGCGGGCGGGGCCGTCACACCAGCCGCGCGGCAGGTACAGGTTCCGCCGACGAGGGGTCGACCCGCCGGGGGTGGCGTAGGTGAAGAACACCATCCCCATGAGGTTCTTGCCGTAGGCCCACCAGATGCGGCCAGCAACGCCATCATGATCTCCACCCCGGCACCCCACCCGATTAGACCGTGTATCGACGTAGGTGGTGATTGATGAGGGCGCAGTGCTTCGGCGATCGATAGCGGCGGTGTCTCGCGTAGACAGCTGACGATGTGCGCAATGAGGACCAGGTGCCCGTGCAGCGGTAGCGACCGGAGTGACCCCGAAGCGATCGAGGAAAGACAATATTCAGTTGCGGTGTGATTGCTTCCGATGACACTACGCTGCAAGGATCGAACCCATCGGCGGCAACCGCCGCCGGGTCGGTACCGCACCAGTCCGGGAGAGTCGACGTCATGGTTCGTGGGTCCATCCGCGCTCTGCTGATCACCGCCGCCGTCTCCGCAGCGGGCCTGACCGTGGCCGCACCCGCGCAGGCCACCCCCGCGCCACCGGGCCGGCAGATCAGCACCACCACCACGCAGATCACGGTGACCAGCTTCTACGCCCTCTCCGACCGGGAGATCCAGGTGCACGGGACGGTGACCTGCACCCAGCCCACCGGCACCGCCCACGTGCTCTCCACCGTGGTGCAGCTGATGCCGTTCCGGTTCGGCGCGGGCGAGGTGGACGTGCCCTGCACGGCCGGGCCGGTCGCCTGGCAGGTCACCGTCGATGTCGCCGAGGGCTGGGACCCCTTCCGGGAGGTCACGGTGAACGGCCTGATGACCGACGACCACGGCGGCTCCGCGTCGACCTCCGTCCACGGTTGGGCATAGCCGGCAACCGCCTCCCCGCAGCCCCCGGCCGTCGACCGCTTCAGGCGCCAGCCGACGGCACCGGCGGTCGGCGGGCACGGCGCAGGAAGCAATGGGACAGATCAGCACCAGTCGGTGCCGCGTCGGCGTCGAGCGCGTGCAGGTCGGCTCGGGTGCCTACCGAGCTAGCTTCTCCGCGCAACGGCTTTGAGTGGAGGCCCAGGGCGCGCTCCACACCGAGAGGTCAGGCACCGATCGGGGTGGTCATCCGTCGGTTGCGTGTCGGGCGGCCTGGTGCGCGGCGACGGCGGCCTGCCGGCGGGCGCTGGCCTCCGCGATGACCTGAGCGACCCGGTCGGTCCGGCGCAGCGGGTTCTGGCGCGGCCGGGGCACGGATGCCGGGTAGAAGCCGTGGGCACCGTCCGGCTTGGGTCGGGCGGGGTCACTCTCGATCAGGTGGGTCGGTTGGCTTGGGGCGTCGAAGGTGGAACCGGGGTTGGTGCCGGCGACGCGTGCGGGCGTAACAGCAAGGTCCGTACGAACGGCGTTCTTCTTCCTGGGTTGTCTCGCTCCTCGTTGTTCCTCCTGGTTCCTCTGCCACCCGGTTTCCGGGGGACGTGAGGACGGTTGCGGGGGACGTGGCGGATCTTGGTTCCCGGTGCCGTCCCCCGTTTCCTGGGGGACGTGGGGGGGTGTCGGGCATCTCGCTCGTCATCGCACCACCGGTTGAATCCGCCCCTGACTGCTGGTCGGTGGTGCTGACATCGTCCGGTACGGCTTCGATGCCGTTGATCGCGGCGAGCATTCCGTCCATCGCGGTGCGGCGGGCTCCGACGTCACCGCCCGGCGGCTGCTTCACCTCGCCCGCGTTTTCCAAGATCGGGGTAAGAGCTGCAGCGATCTGCGGGTCGAGTGGCAACGCCATGCGTGCCCCCCAGATAGGTGCAGGGGTCAGCGGGGCGGGCCAACGATGACGTTTCCGTATTCTGCGGCGATTGCCGGGTTCGGCGTGATCTTGAAGTCCGGCGGGCGAGGGGTGGACTTGTCCCGCCCGGATGCGCGGAACATGCCCTCGATGCCGGCCGGCGTATTGATCATCAGCAGGTCGGCCCGGTCGGAGGTGATGCGGTACGCATGTGGGACGCCTTTGGGTAGGAACACCACGCCACCCTCGGCCACCTCGTATTCCTGGTCGTCGTACCAGACCAGGGCGGTGCCCTTGATCAGCATGAAGACCTCGTCCTCGCGGGTGTGCGTGTGGTAGGGCGGCGCCTCACCTTTGCTGACGTCGAAACGGCCCATCATCAACTGGCCGTCGGTGGCCTTGCCGTCGAGCAACATGGCGAGCGTTCCGCCGTCGAGCCACTCCAGTTGTTGCTGCTGTTCGGGCTGCGCTAGGTAGAGCATGCTCATGTCGGTCTCCTTGCCTGAAGCACCGGGCCGGCGCGGCAAGCCACCAGCTTAGACGGAGGAAACCGTCCGGATAAGTCTAGCGTCGGACGTACGGTTCGCCACTCCGGGGCGGCATGCCGGCGAGATAGACGTCTGCCGTCCGTCGTGCGACGAGGTCCCAGTCCGTGATGTTGGGCAGCGGCTGGGCCAGCATCGTCGCCATCAGGATGAGGTCGAGGGGAGTCAAGCCGCTCTGGATCGTGCCGTCCGCGACCCCTCGGCGCAGGATGTCCTCAAGTTCTCGGCGGACGTCCTCGCGAAGTCCGGCCGCTTCGGCGCTGGCCACCGCAGGGCCGCCGCGCAGTGGGAGGATCAGCTGGTCGCGGTGTTCGATCATGCGGTAGAAGTAACCCCGCACCGCGTCGAGCGCGGTCGCGGCGTCGCCGACCGCATCCCGGATCGCCTCGAGGACAACCCGCAGGGACCGTATGACCAATCCATCCAGCAATGCCGCACGGTTCGGGAAGTGGCGGTAGAGGGTGCCGATCCCGACCTCAGCCTCGGCCGCCACCGTCGCCAGGGGCACCTGCAGGCCGTCGCGGGCAACGACCACCGTCGCCACGGCGAGAATCCGCTGCCGGTTCTCCACGCCGTCGCTACGCTCGGCGCGCAGCCTCGACCGTTCTCGCCTGTCATCGGGCACGGCAGGAAAATACCGCAGAAACCCCTGATGAGCAGACACGAACTGGAATTCGTCAACCGGCGCCGGACTGACGAGGATCCCGGATGCGACCGGTGGGGTCATGATGGTCTCGTACTCGATAGGTCAACCGGGCTACGAAACGGGACCTAACTGGACGTTTCCTTCACCTTCGCGCCAGTGTGACCGATTGGCGCCCCGGCCTTGGCGGGGCAACATGTCCCACTCGGGCCAGAATAGCCCCATCCCACCCGGCTCCACCCTGACCGGAAACGCAGCATTTCACCCCGGGATCGTGTCTGGTTCACATTCGGCTATACATCGACGGACATGACGTCCGCCGACCCGGTGCCACGGCACCGTACGCCTGAATCATGACCGCGCGACGAGCCTATCCGTCCGACCTATCCGACGCCCGATGGGCCCTGATCGCACCCCGTCTGACCGCATGGCGGCAGGCCCGCACCGACGCCG
>NZ_FMCU01000033.1 GCF_900091525.1 Micromonospora matsumotoense | reverse complement strand
TGCTCAGTTCGTGGAGGATGTCGGAGGCGGGGGTGATCGGGTACGCGCCGAGGAACACGGGTAGTCCGGAGCGGACCCCGGCGGCGACCAACCCCAACGACAGGGCGGCGTTACCGGTGATGTTGCGGTAGGTGCCCGGGAGCATCTTGGCGGGTTTCACTTCGTAGCGGACCGAGAAACTGTCGGTGGTCTCGCCGTAGTTCCAACCCGCCTTGAACGCGGCGATGTTCGCCGCGACGAGGTCGGGACGCTTGACGAACTTCCGTTCCAGGAACCGTAGCGTCGAGTCGTAGGGGCGGGAGTACATCCACGACAACAACCCCAACGCGAACATGTTCTTCGCTCGTTCGGCGTCTTTCTTCGACACCGCCAACTCGGCCAGGGCGCCTACCGTCATCGACGTCAACGCCACCGGATGCACCACGAACCCGGCCAGGGAGTCATCCTCCAGGGGGCTGACCGCGTAACCGACCTTGACCAGGTTCCGCTTCGTGAACTCGTCGGTGTTCACGATGATGTCCGCACCCCGACGTAGATCACCCACATTCGCTTTCAACGCCGCCGGGTTCATCGCGACCAGGACGTTCGGCGCGTCACCCGGCGTCAGAATGTCGTAATCGGCGAAATGCACCTGGAAACTCGACACCCCCGGCAGGGTCCCCGCCGGCGCCCGAATCTCCGCCGGGAAATTCGGCAACGTCGAAATGTCATTACCCAACTGCGCCGTCTCCGAGGTGAACCTGTCCCCCGTCAACTGCATCCCATCACCCGAGTCACCCGCAAACCGGATCACCACCCGGTCCAACTGACGAATCTGCTTGGTCACGCCTGCACCTCGCTTCGCTCGGCCCCGCCGCGCGCGCGGCTGCACATGATGGTGACCCCGCCTTGCCCGGCCACGCGACCTCCCTGATGCGCCGCTGCGCCCGGTCCGCCCGTGGGCGGGCCCCGGCCCGCTGTCGTCTCTCGCTCCGAGCCTACGTCCCGGTCTTAGGGTCTCCTTGGTGGAGGTCCGACACCTGGGAACCGGGTCAGCGGCATACGGGAGGGTATGCGGTGATTTGGGGGGCCCGCCGTAATTGAGATCACCGGTTCGCCCGGCCACCCCGTCCCGACCGCCCTCCTCCCGGCACTCCCTTCCGGTTGCCCCTCGTCCCGGCCGCCCGTCGGTCAGCCCGAGTGCTCCGTCATCGGCGGGTCCGTCGCCGGCCCGGCCGTCCGTCGCCGCAGCGAGCCGGTGGCCAGCACGAGCGCCAGCGCCACCAGCAGGACGGAGAGCACGATCAGCCCGAGCGCGGTCCGCTGGGCGGGGGACATCCCGCCGACGTCGACCGCCCCGCCCGCCGCCGCGATCAACCCCTGCGAACCGGTCGGCGCGGGAACGCCCACCGGCGGGCTGGCCAGCGCGGCGGCCGCGGTGATCCGGAAGCTCATCTGGACCTGGCGGGTCGGCCCGCTCTCCGGGTCCAGCCAGCCGATCAACGCGCCGGCCAGCGGGGCCTCACGCTGGGCGTCCGGGGTGGCGGCCACCGTGAACCGGAGCGTCGCCGTGTGCCCCGCCGGCACCACGTCCAGGTCGCAACGGGTCCGCGTCGGCGACATCGACGTGCAGCCGGCCGGTGGGCTCAACACGCTGACCCCGGCGGGCAACAGCACCTCGACCCGTCCGGCGGCGTCCACCCTGCCGGTGTTGCCCAGGTGGGCCGCGAGCGCGGTGGGGCCACCGCTGATGTCGAAGACCACCTCCTCGGCGTCCAGCAGTATCCCGGGCACCGGTGGGCCGGGCGGAAAGAGCACCGCGAAGCCCTCGTTGTCCTGCGCGGTGTCACCGGCGTCCGGCCCGGTGGCGGTGACCCGTACCGCCCCACTCAGAGGCATCTGCCGCCAGGCGGTGCCGCCGACCCGTACCCGGATCAGGCTGGTGAACCGGTCGCCGGGCGCGGTGGTCCACTCGCCGCACTGCCAGCCGCCGTCGCCGGCCGCCGCGCACCCCGGCGTCCCGGCGTCGGTGAGCCCGGCCGGCAGGCGGTATTCCAGCCGCAGCCGCTCCGGCACGAGACCGGTGTTGGTGACAGTGACCCGCAGGGTGGCGACCGTGCTCGGGTCCCGCCAGTACCGGTCGTCGAGCGGGATGTCCCCGGTGGTGACCTGAACCCCGACCCGGTCGCCGCCCGGCTGGTCCGGGTTCGGTCCGGGCGGCCGCGCGGACCTGCTGGGCAGCGGCGGCTTCGGGGTGGGCGCGGCGGTCGGCGCGCTGGTGGCCGTCGGTGCCGGTGCGGTGGTCTCCGGCGTCGTGCCGGTCGGTTCCGGTGCGGGGGTGGTCGGCTCCGGGTCCGGCGGCAGCGTCGGCGGTGCGCCGGTCGGGGCCGGCCCGGTCGCCGTCGGCTCGACCGGGGGCGTCGTCTCGTCGGTCGGGTCACCGCCCGGGGTCCGGACGTCGGTCGGGTCGGTGACCGTCCGCGTCACGGCGGGTGCCGCCGCCAGGCCCGGCGTCACCCCGAGCACGACCGCCAGCCCGGCGGCCAGCACCGCCCCGACCAGAGCGGGGGTACGCCGGGCGAGGGACCGCCGAACGGTACGCGCGTCCACGCGGGGCATCTGACCTCCGTGACTCTGGGTGTGAGTTCATTATTCGGTAACAGTTGCGGCGAGGCACTAGTACCGGCGGAAGACAATCGGTGCCGGGTCCGGGAGCCGCTCGCGTCGTCCGGACCGGCCCGCCACCCGGTAGGCTGAGCCACCGTGACCGGTTACCTGGGCTCGTACGCGACGCTCGGGCTGCTGTTGCTCGCTGCCGTCCTCTTCTTCGTTACGGCGTTCTCTGCCAACCGGGTGTTACGTCCCGCCCGCCCGGCCGACCCGGCCGGCAAGCGGGCCGGCTACGAGTGCGGCCTCGACCCGGTCGGTGGCGACTGGGCGCAGATGCAGATCCGCTACTACGTGTACGCGTACCTCTACGTGCTCTTCGCCGTCGAGGCGGTCTTCCTCTTCCCCTGGGCGATGGTCTTCGACCGGCCCGGCTTCGGCGCGGTGACGGTCGCCGAGATGGGTGTCTTCGTGGCCGTGGTCGCGCTCGGCATCCTCTACGCCTGGCGCAAGCGCATCCTGCACTGGACCTGACCACCCCACCGGCCCCGGTCGGCGGGGACGGTACGGCGGCCCGAGCCGCGCCAGGCGATGGTCCTGGCCCCGGCACGTGGTGGTCAGGTCAGGCCCCGAGGTGGTCGGGCCAGGCCGCGGTGATGGTCGGCCAGGCCGCGTGGTGCTCAGGCCAGGCCGCGGCGGGTGGCGGCGGGCGGCCGGTCGCCCCGGATCGAGGCCACCATGTCGAGCACCCGACGGGTGGGTAGCACCTGGTGGGCGCGGAACACCCGGGCGCCGAGCCAGGCCGACACCGCCGTCGCCGCCAGGGTGCCCTCCAACCGTTGCGACACCGGCAGGTCGAGCGTCTCGCCGATGAAGTCCTTGTTCGACAACGCCACCAGCAGCGGCCAGCCGGTGTCGGACAACTCGCCCAACCGGCGGGTGATCTCCAACGAGTGCCGGGTGTTCTTGCCGAAGTCGTGCGCCGGGTCGATCAGGATGCCGTCGGGGCGTACCCCCAGGGCCACCGCGCGCTCGGCGAGGCCGGTCACCGTCGTGACCACGTCGGCGACCACGTCGGTGAAGGCCGCCCGGTGCGGCCGGGTCCGGGGCGTCAGCCCGCCGGCGTGTGAGCAGACCAGCCCGACACCGGTCTCGGCGGCCACCCGGGCCAGCGCCGGGTCGGCCCCGGACCAGGTGTCGTTGAGCAGGTCCGCGCCGGCTGCCACCGCCTCGACCGCCACCTCGGCCCGCCAGGTGTCGATCGAGATGACCACCTCGGGAAACGCGGCCCGGACGGCGACGATGGTGTCCACCGTCCGGCGGATCTCCTCGGCCACGTCGACCTCGTCGCCCGGCCCGGCCTTCACCCCGCCGATGTCGATGATCTCCGCGCCCTCGGTGACCGCCCGCTCCACCGCGCGCAACGCGCTGTCCTGCGCAAAGGTGGCACCCCGGTCGAAGAAAGAATCCGGCGTTCGATTGACGATCGCCATCACCACCGGCTCTCCCGGGGCGAACGTCCGCCCCCCGAGCCGCAGCGCCCCGGACAATTCCGCCTCCCGCAGGTCACCGGCCGGACGACCCGGCCGATGCCGACGCTAGCCGGTCGTCCGCCCCGGCCTTCGGGCCGGTACGACCCCAGGCCCCCGCCCCGCTCCGGAGCCGGTACGGCCAGAAGATCGGTGACGATGATGGTGGTTGGGGTCGCTCCGGAGGGTGTCCCCGTGCCACGATCTCCCTATGGGTCAGACTCTGCTCATTGTGGTCGTCGCGTTGACCGTGGCGGCGGTCGTGTTCGGCGTGACGGTGCTGATCTCGGGTCGGGACGGGCTCGCCCCCACCGAGCCCGACGGCAGAGCCGTCCCGTTGCCCGGTGGCCGACCCCTGCGGGAGTCGGACGTCGGCGCGCTCCGCTTCGACACCGCCCTGCGCGGCTACCGGATGGATCAGGTCGACCAGGCGATGCGCCGGGCCGGTTACGACATCGGCTACAAGAGCGAGCTGATCGGGGTGCTGGAGGCCGAGGTCGTCGCGCTGCGGGAGGGTCGCACCGCCGATGCCGACGTGCTGCGCCGCACCCGGGAGGAGGCCGTCGCCACCCCGCCCGACGCCTCCCCGGCGACGCCCGCCCCGGACGCGCCCGGTCCGGAAGGCCCGACCGTCGAGGTCGAGCCCATCGACATCACCCCCACCCCGACCACGGACCGCACCGAGACGGATCGCACTGAGACGGATCGCACCGAGACGGATCGGGCCGGGGACCGCACCGAGACGGATCGGGCCGACGCGGACCGTCCCGGCGGTGCCGTGGCCCGGTCGGAGCCGGTGTGACCGGACCCGATCCGGCCGGCGGCGGCCTGGCCGACGAGGCCGCCCAGCCGGGCGCCGGCGAGTTCACCGCCACGGTGATCGTCAACGCTCCCGCCGAGCGGGTCTTCGCCGCGCTGACCGACTGGGAGGGGCAGTCCGACTGGATTCCGCTGACCCGGGTGCGGGTGGTCGAGGGCGACGGCGGAGAGGGCAGCCTGATCGAGGCGGTCACCGCGCTCGGTCCGGCGGCGCTGCGCGACGAGATGCGGGTGGTCCGGGTCGACGCCCCGTACGAGGTGGGTGTGGTGCACTGCGGCAAGCTGCTGCGCGGCCCCGGTGTGCTGCGCTGCACCCCCCTGGCCGACGGCCGCACACAGGTGGTCTGGCACGAGTGGTTCCACCTGCCCGGCGGCTCGGCCGGCCGGGTCGCCTGGCCGCTGCTCTGGCCGGGTTCCAAGGCCAGCCTGACGCTGGCGCTGAAGCGTTTCGCCCGCCTGGTCGAGGCCGGCCGCCTGCCCCGCGCCCGCTGACCGGCCCGGGGACGCGCTGCGCCTCCCGGCTGACCTGCCCGCGCTGAATCGGCCCGACGGCGGCCGAACCGGGTCGGGCCGTCCCACGAACCCGGCCGGGCCGTCGGACACCCGCCGGCCCGGCGTCGGGTGTCAGCCCCCTGACCTAGCGTGTACCGGGTGACTGACCTGGTGACCGGCCCCGACGGCCTGCCCCGCTGCGCCTGGGGGGCGAGCACCCCGGACTACGCGCTCTACCACGACACCGAGTGGGGCCGTCCGCTGCGCGGCGACGACGCCCTCTACGAACGGCTCACCCTGGAGGCGTTCCAGTCCGGGCTGTCCTGGCTGACGATCCTGCGCAAGCGTCCCGCGTTCCGGCTCGCCTTCGCCGACTTCCGGATCGAGCGGGTCGCCACCTACGGCGAGGCGGACGTCACCCGACTGCTCGCCGACGCGGGGATCGTCCGCAACCGCGCCAAGATCGAGGCGGCGATCGCCAACGCCCGCGCCGCGCTGGCGCTGCCCGACGGCCTCTCCGCGCTGCTCTGGTCGCACGCGCCGCCGCCCCGGCCGGCCCGGCTCGGATCGTTCGCCGAGGTGCCGGCCACGACCCCGGAGTCCACCGCGCTGGCCAAGGCGCTCAAGAAGCAGGGTTTCCGCTTCGTCGGCCCCACCACGGCGTACGCGCTGATGCAGGCCACCGGCATGGTCGACGACCATCTCGCGGGCTGCCACGCCGGCACCGCCGGGGCCCGTGATGGGATGGGGTCATGACCGTGACCGACCACCGCAGCACCGGCCCGACCGATGTCGACGGCGGGCGGGGCGACGGCGCCTGGGCGGTGCTGCTCCCGGCCGGGCGGTACGACGCCGAACGCCTCGTCCACCACGACACCCTGGAGCTGACCCTCCCGGCCGGTGCGCCCGCGCCACCCCCCGGCGACCCGGTGGCGGTGCTGGCCGACGAGCCGCCCCGCCTGGTGGCGCTGGGCCGGGTGGCCCGCCTCGACGGGGAGACGCTCCTGGTGACGTACACCCGGCGGTCGTTCGACACGCCGGTGCCGGTCGGATCGGTGGCGGTCACCGGGCCGGTCAGCGCGCTCGACCCGGGCACCTACCGCCAGCTGGTCGACCGGCTCGGCCCGCCGCCGCTGCGCCGCACCTGGCTGGTCAGCCTCGACCTGCCGATCGAGGCCGAGTCGCAGGCCGAGGCGGTCCGGCTCTTCTGGTCGTACGTGCGGGAGCTGGGTCCGGCCGAGCTGCCCGCGTTCGTCTCGCCCAGCGGCGACGAGCTGGCCATGCAGGCGTTCGTGCTGGGCGTCGAGGCCAACCAGGACCCGGAGGAGGACGACTAGCGACCCGCCGACCGGGTATGGGCGCTCGGGTGCCGACAGCCGGTCGGCCGGGCGGGGGAGAGTCGATGCGGTTCCAGGACAAGGTCGCGTTCGTCACCGGCGGCGCCTCGGGGCTCGGGGAGGCCACCGCCCGCCGGTTCGCCGCCGAGGGGGCCCGACTGGTGATCGCCGACATCAACGCCGACGGCGCGCAGCGGGTGGCCGGTGAGCTGCCCGACGCCCTCGCGGTGACCGTCGACACCGGCGACGCCGCCGCCGTGGAGCAGGGCATCGCGGACGCGGTGCAGCGCTACGGACGGCTCGACGTCATCTTCAACAACGCCGGCATCGACGGCCGGCAGCAGCCGCTGCACGAGATGGACGTGGAGAACTGGCAGAAGGTCCGGCGGATCAACGGCGACGGCGTGTTCCACGTGCTCAAGTACGGCATCGAGGCGATGCTGCGCGGAGGCGGGGGTGCGATCGTCAACACCTCGTCCACCACCGGCCTGGCGGCGCAGGAGAACATCTCCCCGTACACCTTCACCAAGGCCGGCATCGTCGGGCTGACCCGGTCGGCGGCGGTGGAGTACGCGGCCCGCAACATCCGGGTCAACGCGGTCGCCCCCACGGTGGTGATGACCCCGCTGGTGCAGCACTTCATCGACAGCGCGCCCGACCCGGGGGAGATGCGGGCCCGGATGGAGTCGTTCAACCCGAAGCCCGGCATTCCCACCCCGGACGACGTGGCCGGGGTGGTGCTCTTCCTCTGCTCCGACGACGCCACCTGGATCACCGGCCACACCGTCCCCGTCGACGGCGGCTATGTCGCCCGCTGACGGCCCGGTCGGGTCGTCGAGGTGACGGGTGACCGTACGGCGTGGCCGGCTTCCCCGGCCCGGTCCAGCGCTCAGTTGCCCTGGAAGACCGGCTTCTGCTTGTTGACGAACGCGTGGGTGGCGGCCCGGTGGTCGGCGGTGGCCCCGCAGATCGACTGGGCCTGCGCCTCGGCGGAGAGGGCGTCGGCGAGGGTGCCCGCGTCGGCGATGGAGAGCTGCCGCTTGATCGCCCCGTACGCGACGGTCGGGCCGGCGGCGAGCCGGGCGGCCAGCTCGTGCGCGGTGGGCAGCACCTGCTCGTCGTCGTCGACCAACCGGGTGAGCAGGCCCAGCCGGTGCGCCTCGGCGGCGTCGACCGGCTCGGCGAGCATCAGCAGCTCGACGGCCTTGGCGTGGCCGACCAGCCGGGGCAGCGTCCAGGACGCGCCGGTGTCGGCGGCGAGGCCCACCCCGGCGAACGCCATCAGGAACTTCGTGCGCGGCCCGCCGATCCGGAAGTCGGCCAGGAAGGCCAGCGAGGCGCCCGCCCCGGCGGCCATGCCACGGACCGCGGCGACCACCGGTTTGGGCAGGTTGGCCAGCCGGGCGGCGATCGGGTTGTAGTGCGCCCGGACGGTGTCCAGCGGGTCCCGGCCGGGCGACTCCAGGATCTGCACGTGCTCGCGCAGATCCTGCCCGGCGCTGAACGAACCGCCCGCCCCGGCCAGCACCACGGCCCGGCAGGACCGGTCGGTCTCCAGGGCGGCCAGGGCGTCCCGCAGGGCCTCCTTGAGTGCCACGTCGAGCGCGTTCATCGCGGTGGGGCGGTGCAGGGTCAGGGTGACCACGCCATCGGTGCGGTCGACGAGCAGCGGCTCGGTCACGTCTCTAACGGCCCTTCTGTCGGGGGACCCGGTTACCGGCGTCGAGGCACTGCTCGACGTACCGGTCGGCGGCCGGCCGGAGCCGGGCGGCGTGCCGGTCGAAGAAGCTGGCGGCGGCGGTGCCGGGCCAACGTTCGGGAAGCAGCGCCGGAGGGAGCTGCGGGTCCTGGAAGAGGAAGGTACGCCACGCGTGCACCAGCCGGAACCGGGCCGCGTACGCCTCCTCGTCGCCGCTGCGCACGGTCACCCCGGCCAGCTGTGCGCGCTGCTCGGCGACGAACCGCTCGTACGCGTGCCCGATCTCGCCGAGGTCCCAGGCGCGGCGGACCACGCCCATCGCGCCGGGGGTGCCGGCGGCGTGCGCGGCGGTGAACCGCTCGTAGCGCACCCCGGCCTCCTCCAGCAGCACGTCGACGTCCTCGCTGGCCCGGGTCGCCACCCAGGTGTGCTCGTCGAGCGTGCCGTAGCCGAGGAAGCTGAGGTTGGCGGCGAGCCGCTGCCGGTCCCGGCGGGCGGTCGGGGTCGCCAGGACGAGCAGGTCGAACCGCCCGTCCCAGGTGATCCGGCCGGTCCGGTAGATCCGGGCGGCGGCCTCGTCGAGGCGACGGACCGCCCTGGGTGTGATCGAATATCCCGGGCCGGAGGCGAGCCGCAGCGGTTCGAGCCAGCCCTGGCGGACCATCCGGGACACGGCGGTCCGGACGGCCGGGGGAGCGACTCCGAGCGGGGCCAGCAACTTCACCAGGGCGGCGACCGGTGCGCGCCCACCTCTCGTGCGGAGATGGTCGCCGTAGAGGTCGAAGAGTGCCGACCGTGCCTGCATGACCGCACATTGTGACAGGCCTTCTCAAGATAAGCTAGGTGCTGTTACATCAATGCTGCTCCGGTTTGGGTCCGGCGGTGTTCATCAGGGAAAATCGTGGTCGACGCCCCCGCGTACCTTGCGGGTGGTCGACACGAAGTGGCTGTGGGGCAGTACACCGACCCTGATGTTTAGGTCTGAGGGGAGACAACATGGCGGCGATGAAGCCGCGGACGGGCGACGGTCCGCTGGAAGTCACCAAGGAGGGTCGGGGCATCGTCATGCGTGTCCCGCTGGAGGGCGGTGGCCGGCTCGTCGTCGAGATGACTCCCGACGAGGCCAACGCGCTCGGTGACGCGCTGAAGGCGGCTGCCGGCTGATCGGCCGGCACTCCGCGCGGTGCCGCGCGGAAGGTTCCTGTCCCTGAGTCACCGGCGCTGCCGGTGACTCAGGGACTTCGTCTGTCCCCCGCGGGTCGTCGAGGTCCCGCACCACGAACTTTCCCGGAGGTACGGTCCAGCGTGCTCGCCATCAGTCTCGCCGTCGCCACCGACGGGGCGGACGTCCTCGTCCTGCCCGTCCGCGTCGCCACCGACCCGGACGACGCCGCGCCGGCGCTGGTCGCCACCGCGCCACCGCCCGCCGACGAGGTGCGGACCGAGGCGGAGGCGCTGCTGCCGGTCACCCGGTTGACCGGCCGGGCCGGCGAGACCCTGACCCAGTTGCGCCCCGGTCGTACCCCGGCGCGGCTGCTGCTGCTCGGCGTGGGCGACGGCGGGGAACGGGCCTGGCGAACGGCTGGCGCCGCCCTGGCCCGCGCCGCCGTAGATGAGACACATGTCACGTTGGCACTGCCGGTGGACGTGCCGGCCGGGGTCGTCCGGGCCCTCGTCGAGGGGCTGCTGCTCGCCTCGTACCGGTTCCGGCTGACCGAGGCGGGGTCGACGCCGGCACTGACCGGGGTGACCCTGCTGACCGCCGCGCCGGACGCGTACGCCGACGCGGTCGAGACGGCCCGGACCACCGCCCGGATGACCCGGCTCGCCCGGGACCTCACCAACACCCCCTCGGCGGTGAAGAACCCGGAGTGGTTCGCCGCCCAGGTCGCCTCCGCCGCAGCCGACCAACCCGATCTCCACCTACGGGTACGCGAGCCGCAGGAGTTGGCGGCCGAGGGCTTCGGCGGCATCGTCGCCGTCGGTGCCGGCTCGGCCAGCGGCCCCCGCCTGGTGGAGCTGGACTGGCGGCCCGCCGACGCCCGGCTGCACGTCGTCCTGGTCGGCAAGGGGATCACCTTCGACACCGGCGGCATCTCGATCAAGCCGGTGCCGGCGATGAAGCTGATGCGCAAGGACATGGCCGGCGCGGCGGCGGTGGTCGCGGCCACCCTCGGCGCGGCGGCGCTGCGGCTGCCGGTCCGGGTCACCGCCCTGACCCCGCTGGCCGAGAACATGGTCAGCGGCGCGGCGTTCCGCCCCGGCGACATCATCCGGCACTACGACGGCACGACCAGCGAGAGCACCAACTCCGACGCGGAGGGCCGGCTGGTGCTCGCCGACGCGCTCGGCTACGCGGCCCGGGAACTCCGCCCCGACCTGCTGATCGACCTGGCCACCCTGACCGGTGCCAACGCGGTCGCGCTGGGCAAGCGGACCGGCGCGCTCTACAGCGAGAACGACGAGCTGGCCGCCGCCGTGCTGGCCGCCGTGGACGATGCCGGCGAGGCGGCCTGGCGGATGCCGTTGCCCGCCGACTACCTCGAACACCTCGGCAGCGACCTGGCCGACCGGCACAGCTCCCCGGACCGGGGGGCCGGTTCGGTGATGGCCGCGCTCTACCTGCGCGAGTTCACCGGGGAGTTGCGGGACCGCTGGCTGCACATCGACATGTCCGCGCCGTCCTGGGCCGACGGCGACGACGCGGAGCTGACCCGGGGCGCTACCGGCTGGGGCGTCCGTGGCCTGCTGCGCTGGCTGGAGACCCTGGGCTGAGGCCACCGCCCTGGCCCGACGCTGCCCGGCCGCCCTGGCCCGACGCTGCGGCCGTCCGGCCCCACGGCTGCCCGGCCGCCCGGTCCGGTCTGTGGCCCGCCTGTGGCGGGTCGGGCGGCGGTGTCGCCCGGCAGGTCGGTGCGGTGCCGGCCGGCGGTCGTGCGCCGGGGAGGTCAGCCGGTCAGCACTTGACCGCGGCCAGCAGGCCGTGGCCGACCGGGAGCAGGGCCGGAATCCACTGCTCGGCCTCCCGGATCGCCTTGACCGTCTCCCGCATGGTCACCGTCTCGGCGTCCCGGGCGGCCGGGTCGCCGATCCGGCCGCCGGCGAAGCCGCCGTTGAGGGCGAGCACCCCGCCGGGGCGCAGCAGCCGCAGGGCGGCGTCGACGTACGCGGCGGAGCCGGTCGCCTCACCGTCCACGAAGATCAGGTCGTACGCGCCGTCGGCGAGCCGGGGCAGCACGTCCAACGCCCGGCCGGTGATGATCCGGGTACGGCCGGACGGGAAACCCGCCTCCACGAAGATCCGCCGGGCGATCCGCTGGTGCTCGACCTCCACGTCGATGGTGGTGAGTACCCCGTCGGCGCGCATTCCGCGCAGCAGCCACACCCCGCTGACCCCGGTGCCGGTGCCGATCTCCACCACCGCGCGGGCGTTGCCGGCGGCGGCGAGCAGGCGCAACGCCGCCCCGGCCCCCGGAGTGACTGCGTCGAGGCCGACCTCCCGGGCGAGGCTGCGGGCGGTCCGCAGCACGATGTCCTCGCCGACGTACGACTCGGCGAACTGCAACGTCTGCGCCGTCGGGCTGCCGGAACTGGCGACCGTGGCGATGGGACACCTCCTGGGCGGTGGCGATGGTGCGAGGGCGGGTGGGCGGTATGAGCCTAGAGGCGAGGCTCATTCGGCGCAGCCGCGAGTCCACCCGTGGTGGTCCGGACCGCCCGTGTCGGGGTCCAGGCCCGGCGCGTGTGCTGCCGTGGCGGGCGGGGCTGCCCGGTGTGGGCGGGGGCTGCCCGGGGCGGGTCACGGCGGGCGGCCCGGGAAGGTCGGCGGCGGTGGGGCGATCGCGGCAGGGCAAGAGCTGACTGCGTCCGGCGCATCCGTGCAATCCTGGATGGGGTGCCCCCTGCGCCGTGACCGCCACCCCCGGTCGTGGCCCGGGGCACCGGGGGACGGACTGGGAGGCACCGACGTGACCGACGGCTGGGACTGGCGAGCGCCCGGCGGGACTCCGGGGTCGGCGGGGCCGCCGCCCGGTCCACCGCAGACGGGCCCGACGACGCCGTACGGCGGACCGTCGCCGTACGGCGGCCACGGCGGGTCGGCGTCGCCGTGGTGGTCCGACGCGCTCGCCGACCCCTGGCGGGACCCGTACGCCCCGGCGGCGGTCGTGCTGCCGAGCGTGCGGACCACCGGGGCGGCGCCGGAGCCGGTCACCGACCCGGATGCGCCGGGCCGGCCGAAGCTGCGCCAACTGCTGCTCGTCCCGTTGATCGTCGCACTGCTCGCCGGCACCCTGGGTGGTGCCCTCGGCTACGCCTTCGCGGTGCGCGGCGGGGTCGGCGGCGGGATCACCCTGGGGTCCGCTCCGGCCGAGGGTCCGGCGCTGGCCCAGCGTCGTCCGGATTCGCTGGCCGGGGTCGCCGGCCGGGTCCTGCCCAGCGTGGTGACCATCCGGGTGGCCGGGCTGGGCGGCACCAGCGAGGGGTCCGGGTTCATCGTCAGCGCCGACGGCTACGTGGTCACCAACGATCACGTGGTCGCCGACGGCACCGGCCGGGCGTCGGTGACCTTCGACGACGGCAGCAGCTCCCCGGCGACGGTGGTCGGTCAGGACCCGGAGTCGGACATCGCGGTGATCAAGGTGAACCGCAAGGGCCTGCGGCCGATCGAGTTCGGCGACTCCGAGTCGCTCGCGGTGGGTGACCCGGTGCTGGCCATCGGCTCGCCACTGTCCCTGGCGAACACGGTCACCGCCGGCATCATCAGCGCCCTGGACCGCACCATGCAGGCCGGGGAGCCCGGTGGGCCGGTCCGCTACTACGCCGCCATCCAGACCGACGCGGCCGTCAACCACGGCAACTCGGGCGGCCCGTTGGTCGACTCGGCCGGCCGGGTGATCGGGGTGAACTCGACGATCAGGTCGCTGGTCGCCGAGGGGCAGGAGGCGGGGAACATCGGGCTCGCCTTCGCCATCCCGATCAACCAGGCGAAACGGATCACCCAGGACATCATCGGCACCGGCAAGGCCCGGCGTACCGTGATCGGGGCCCAGGTCGCCGGCACCGCCACCCGGGCCGGTGCCGGGGTGCGCCTGGCGGCCGTGGAGCCGGCGGGTCCGGCGGCGGCGGCGGGCCTGAAGACCGGGGACGTCGTCCTCCGGCTCAACGGGCGGCCGATGAACGAGCCGACCGACCTGATCGCCCTGGTCCGCAAGTTCGCCCCGGGGTCGGTGGTGACGGTGGAGTACCGGCGCGGCACCGCCCGGCAGAACGCCTCGGTGACGCTCGCCGCGGACGCCAAGTGAGGGCCGGTCACCCCCTCCCGGAGCGGGGCCTGACGTGCGTAGGCTTGGCCCGACGCGACGAGGAGGCCCCGCGGTGCTCGACAACCTGAACTGGTGGGAGATCGGCGTACTGCTGCTCCTGGCACTGCTGATCTTCGGGGACCGGTTGCCCAACGTCATCAGCGACGGCCTGCGGCTGGTGCGCAACCTGCGCAACATGGCCCGCAACGCCACCGGCGACCTGAGCCGTGAGCTGGGCACCGACATCCAGTTGGAGGATCTGCACCCGAAGGCGTTCATCCGCAAGCACCTCCTCAGCGAGGAGGACGAGCAGGCGATCCGCAAGCCCCTTCAGGGCGTCTACGACAACCTGCGGGCCGACGTCACCGGGGTGCACGAGGAGCTCAAGGAGGTCGCCGACCGGGTCGACCCGCGGGCCGCCGCCCGGAAGAGCACCGCGACGAGCACCGCCCCCGCCCCCGCGCCGGCCCCCCGCCCGAGCTACGACGACGCCACCTGACCCGGGTCAGCCCGCCCCACCCCTGTCCACCACCGTCCACCCCTGTCCACCATCGCCACCGCGCGACCCCCGTCCGTTCCGCCCGGCCCTGCCGGCCGAAGTGGCGTCGCTCTGCCCGCCTGAACCGCGCCGTCCCGTGGGTGTGACGGCCTTGATCCACTCAATTGAGCCGATGATGCGCTATCCCCAGCAGGGAATACCGCATCATCGGCTCACATGAGTTGATCACGCCGGGCGGTGGCGTGAGGGGGTCACGTCGGGCGGTGGCGTGAGGGGTCACGCCGGACCGTGGTGGTGGGGGTGCGGCGCGTGGTGGGGGTGCGGCGCGTGGTCGGGGGCGCGGTCAGCGGCCGGCGGGCTTGAGGCCCAGCGGCTTGCCGAGCAGCGACTCGCGGCGTACCGCCAGCCGGTCGGCCACCTGGTGCAGCGCCTTCGCGGCGGGCGAATCCGGCGCGGACAGCACGATCGGGGTGCCGGCGTCGCCGCCCTCGCGGACCCGGGTGTCCATCGGGATCTGCCCCAGCAGCGGCACCTGTGCGCCGATCGTCTGGGTCAGCGACTCGGCGACCGCCGCGCCGCCGCCGGATCCGAAGACCTCCATCCGGGTGCCGTCCGGCAGCTCCAGCCAGGACATGTTCTCGATGACGCCGACGATCCGCTGGTGGGTCTGCAGGGAGATCGCGCCGGCCCGCTCGGCGACCTCGGCCGCCGCGGCCTGCGGGGTGGTCACGACCAGGATCTCGGCGTTGGGCAGCAACTGGGCGACCGAGATGGCGATGTCGCCGGTGCCCGGGGGCAGGTCGAGCAGCAGGACGTCCAGCTCACCCCAGTAGACGTCGCCGAGGAACTGCTGCAACGCCCGGTGCAGCATCGGGCCGCGCCACACCACCGCCGCGTTGCCCGGGGTGAACATGCCGATCGAGATGACCTTCACGCCGTGCGCCTGCGGCGGCATGATCATGTCTTCCACCCGGGTGGGCTTGCCGTCCGTGCCGAGCATCCGGGGCACCGAGTGGCCGTAGATGTCGGCGTCGACCACGCCGACGGACAGGCCCCGGGCGGCCAGCGCGGCGGCCAGGTTGACCGTGACGCTGGACTTGCCGACACCGCCCTTGCCGCTGGCCACCGCGTAGACCCGGGTACGGGAGCCGGGCTGGGCGAACGGGATCACCGGCTCGTCGGTGGCCGCGCCCCCGCGCAGTTTGCCCTGCAGCTCCTGCCGCTGCTCCGGGCTCATCACCCCGAAGTCGATCTCGACGCCGGTCACCCCGGGCACCGCGCCGACGGCGGCGGTGATGTCGCCGCGCAGCTTGTCCTTCAGCGGGCACCCGGCGACGGTGAGCAGCAGCCCGACCCGAACCACGCCGTCCTCGCCGATCTCGGCGGAGCGGACCATGCCGAGATCGGTGATGGGCCGGCGGATCTCCGGGTCGTTGACGGTGGCCAGGGCGGCCTGGATCGCGTCGGAGATGGTGCTGACGGGAGCTGACATGTGGGCAATGCTACGTCGGCGGCGCGGGGCCCCCGCCAGCAGCGGGGGCGGGTGTGAGCGAATCGATCGGCCGGTCGGGCCCGTCCCGGTCCGCCGGACAAAGCCGGACGATCAGGTACGAGACCCTGCCGGGTCAGCTCTCCGGGCGGCGGCCGTCCCGCACGTAGTCGCCGTCCAGGTCGTCCCGGGGCTCGTCGAGCGGCGGCTCGCCGCCCCCGGACCGCCCCTCGCCGCCCCCGGACCGCCCGACCGCGCGCTCCGACTGCCGGAGTTCCCGTTTCTGCCGGCGCTGTGCCGCCGCGTCCAGCTCCTCGGCCAGCCGGACCAGTTCCGAGCGGAGGAAGTCCCGGGTGGCCACCTCACCCAGGGCGATCCGCAGCGCGGCGACCTCCCGGGCCAGGTACTCGGTGTCCGCCTTCTGCATGGTCGCCCGGCGGCGGTCCTCCTCCAGGGCCACCCGGTCCCGGTCCGTCTGCCGGTTCTGCGCGAGCAGGATCAGCGGGGCCGCGTACGACGCCTGCAACGACAACACCAGGGTCAGGAACGTGAAGGTGTACGGGTCGAAGCGCAGATCCGCCGGTGCCAGGGTGTTCCAGCCGAACCACAGCGCGATCACCACCGTCATGTAGACGATGAAGTTCGCCGTACCCATCCCCCGGGCGATCCCCTCGGACCAGCGCCCGAACGCCTCCGCGTCGAACCGGGGCAGCTTGACGCCCCGGGGTTCGCGCGGCTGGTCCAGCCGTTCGGCCCGTCGCTGGTCAGCCATCGGTGCCACCGCCCGCCGGCCCGGCCGCAGCGGTGGAGGGCTCCGACCCGTCGTCGGCGGACGGGGTGGCCGCGGCGTCCCGGTCCCGCCAGTCCCGGGGCAGCGAGTGGTCCAGCACGTCGTCGACGGTGACCGCGCCGACCAGTCGGTTGTTCCGGTCGACCACCGGCATCGCCACCAGGTCGTAGGTGGCCATCCGGCGGGTTATCTCCGGCAACGGGGTGGTCGGCCGCAGCGGGTCGATGTCGTTGACCACCACCCCGCCGAGCAGGTCGGCCGGGGGCTCCCGCAGCAGCCGCTGGAAGTGCACGATGCCCAGGTAACGGCCGGTAGGGGTGGTCATCGGGGCGCGGGTCACGAAGACCTGCGCGGCGATCGCCGGGGAGAGCTGCTCCTCCCTGATCCGGGCCAGCGCCTCGGCGACGGTGGCGTCCGGCGGCAGGATCACCGGTTCGGAGGTCATCACGCTGCCGGCCGTGCCGGAGGTGTACTTCAGCAGTTGGCGGACCGGGTCGGCCTCGTCCGGTTCCATCAGGTCCAGCAGTACGTCCTGCTCGGGCGGGGGCAGCTCGTTGAGCAGGTCGGCGGCGTCGTCCGGGTCCATCTCCTCCAGCACGTCGGCGGCCCGTTCCCGGTCCAGCGCGGCGAGGATCTCCACCTGGTCGCGTTCGGGCAGTTCGCCGAGCACGTCGGCGAGGCGTTCGTCGTCCAGGGCCGCCGCGACCTCGTTGCGTCGGGCGTCGGGCAGGTCCTGGAGCGCGTTGGCCAGATCGGCGGGGCGCATGTCCTCCAGCACGGCGAGCAGGTTGGCGGTGCCCCGGTTGTCGGCGATGCCGCTCAGGCCGCGTACCCGGTCCCAGTCGACCTGGTGCAGGTGACCACGGCGGGTCAACCGGCTGGTCTGTTCGCGGACGGCGACCCGGGACAACGCCCACTCGCCGCCCCGGCTGCACTCCATCGCCACGTCCACCACCGCGCCGGGCTGACCGCCCGGGTCGAGCTGCACCCGCCGGTCCAGCAGTTCCTGGAGGACGAGCAGCTCGTTCGGGCGCTTGGAGAAGCGGCGCAGGTTGAGGGTGCCGCTGCCGAGGACGACCGCGTCGGCGTCGATGGAGGTGATCCGGTTGATGGACAGGAAGATCCGACGGCGCATCGGCATCTCGGCCACCAGCCCCACCACCTCGGGCGGACGCTGGGTCGGCCGGATCCGGGCCACGGCGTCGCGGACCCGCCCCACCTGGTCGCCGTTCGGGTCGAAGACGGCGACTCCGGCGAGTCGAGCGATGTAGACCCGGTTCGGCGTGCTCACGGCCCCCAGCCTAAGCGCCTAGTGTTTATCACCATGTCGACCCTGGCCTACGAGATCGTGGACGTCTTCACCGACCGCCCGTTCGCGGGCAACCCCCTGGCCGTGGTGTTCGGCGCCGAAGCGCTGGCCACCGAGCAGATGCAGGTGCTGGCGATGGAGTTCAACCTGTCGGAGACGGTGTTCGTGCTGCCGCCGACCCAGGTGGGCGCCACCTACCGGGCCCGGATCTTCACCCCGACCGGGGAGTTGCCCTTCGCCGGTCATCCCAGCGTGGGCGCGGCGGTCACCGCCAGCCGACGCGGGCTGTTCGGCACCGGGTCGGTCAGTCAGGAGTGCCACGCCGGGGTGCTTCCGATCGAGGTGACCGCGACCGGTGCGACCCTGACCGGCGGCACCCCCACCCTCGGGCCGGAACTCGACCCGGAGCCGCTGCTGGAGATGGCCGGGCTCACCGCCGCCGACCACGCCGGCCCGCCGCCCCGGGTGGCCGGCTGTGGGCTGGAGTTCCCCTACCTGCCGGTGCACCCGGACGCGGTGGCCCGTGCCCGGGTCAATGCGGCGGCGGCCCAGCGGTACGGAGTGGAACACGTCAGCGTCTTCTCCTGGGACGCCGACGCGCAAACCGCGCACGCCCGGGTCTTCGTGCCCGGACTCGGCGTGCCGGAGGACCCGGCCACCGGCTCGGCCGCCCTGGGCCTGGGGGTGTGGCTGGTCGCCAGCGGTCTCCTCCCCGGCGACGGCCGCTCCGAGTACGCCGTCCGGCAGGGCGTGGAGATCCGCCGTCCGTCCGCGTTGACCTGCACGGTGACCGCCGAGGACGGGGTGGTGGTCGGCACGACCGTGGCCGGCCAGGTGATGTCGGTGGCCCGGGGCGAGATCCTGGTCCCACCGTTCGTGGGCTGAACGCGGACGCCCGGCTGCTGCGAGAGGATGCGGGTGTGACGGACGAGGTGGACGCTTCCCGGTCGACGCCACTTGTCGACGAGGCGATGAAGAAGGCCGCCGTGGCCTGGGTGAGCGTCGGCGGCGGGCCGGCGACCGCGCTGTGGTGCGTACCCCTGGAGGGGTCGTTGTTCGTGGTCAGCGGCCCGGGGGAGCAGACCGCGCCGGGCCTGGCCGACGCCGACGCCGCCCGGGTGACCCTGCGCGGCGACCACGGCGGACGCATCGTGACCTGGCCGGCCCGGGTGACCCGGCTGATCCCGGGCACCCCGCAGTGGGAGACGTCGGCCCCGCTGGTGGCGGCGAAGCGGCTGAACGCCTCCGGCCCGACCGCCGACCTGGTGGCCCGCTGGGCCGCCGACGACTGCGCGCTGACCCGTCTCGCCCCGGACGGCCCGCCGGATGCCGGGGAGGCCCTGCCGGACGCCTCCCTCGCTGCCGAGCCACGCGGTGCGGCCGTGGTCCGGGCCACCCGCAAACCCTTCCGCCTGCACCGGGTCCGTCGCCGCTGACCCCACCGCCCGGCGTCCGCTACTCCGCCGCCCGGCGTCTGCTGACCCGCCGCCCGGCGTCTGCTGACCCATCGGCCGGCTCCGCTGGCCCACCGCGCGCCGCTGCTGACCTGCCGCCCGGCGTCCGTTGCACCGATCTCGCGGTGGCACCGCCCGCCGTCGGCTGCGGCGAGGTCGCCCGTGTGAGGATTACGCCCCGTGTCCTCCGTCGCGCCGCAGCCGCGCCCGCCCGTCGATCCGCTGACCGTCGGTGTCCTCGCGCTCGCCGTCGCCTCGGTCTCGTCGTCGGCCCCGCTGATCGCCTTTGCGGCGGCCCCGGCGCTGGCCGTCGCGTTGTGGCGGAACCTGCTCTCGGCCGCCGTGCTCGCCCCGTTCACGCTGGTCCGCCGCCGGGCTGAACTCCGCGCCCTGACCGTGGGGGCGGGCCGCCGGGAGGGCTGGTACTGCGTGCTGTCCGGGGTGGCGTTGGCCGCGCACTTCGCCACCTGGATGCCCAGCGCCCAGCTCACCTCGGTCGCGGCGGCCACCGCGCTGGGTGCCACCCAGCCGGTCTGGCAGGGGCTGATCGCCCGCTGGCAGGGCCGGCGGCTGCCGTACGCCGTCTGGGGCGGCATCGGGCTGGCGGTGCTCGGCGCGGTGCTCGCCACCGGCGCGGACGTCGGGGTCTCCGGCCGGGCCTTCGCCGGTGACCTGCTCGCGGTGGTCGGCGGGATGTTCGCCGCCGTCTACACCGCATTCGGCGAGCGGGCCCGCGCCACCATCAGCACCGCCACCTACACCACCATCTGCTACGGGGTGTGCGCGGTGATCCTGCTGGTCGTCTGCCTGGTCGGCGGGGTACGGCTGCACGGCTACGGGACCAGCACCTGGCTGGCGATCATCGGGCTGGTGGTGGGTGCCCAACTGCTCGGCCACTCGATGTTCAACCACGCGCTGCGCCAGGTGTCGGCGACCACGATCAGTGTGCTGATCCTGCTGGAGGCGCCCGGTGCGGCGCTGATCGCCTGGGCCTGGCTGGGGCAGCTGCCGCGCCCGCTCGCCCTGCCCGGGTTGGCGCTGCTGCTCGCCGGGGTGGCCGTGGTGGTGCTCGGCGGGGCCCGCCCCGGCCGTCGCGCCACCCCGGCCGCGCTCCCCGCCGACGTCGCCCCACCGGCACCCTGACCGGTCGCCGGCCGGGCGGCCTCACCCGACTGCCTGCGGGCGGCCCGTTCGTCGCGATTCCGCCGGAACAGCGGGCACGGGTCCCGTCCGCGCGTGAGAGTGCGGGGGGAGGTGGGGCCGATGGCGGGGCGGAGCGCGGACGACGACGACCGCAGCGGCACCGTGGTCACCCCGTCGGCCGAGTTCCCGCCGCTCGACCCGGCCGAGGTGGACGCCCTACGGCGGGTCGGCGCGCAGTGGCGGACCGGGGTCCCGCCCGCCCTGCCGGTCGACCCGACCCTGGACCGCTACCGCAGCCGCCCCGCCCCGGGCCGGTTCAGTCGGCTGGCCCCGATCGCCCTGTTCCGGCCGGAGCCGGGGGACCGGGGCAGGCGGGACGGGTTGGTCGCCGCCGAACCGGCGAACCGCCCCGACTCCCGCCTCGGCCGGCGGCTGGGCCGGGTCCGCCGGGCGGTCCTCGGTCCGCCGCTGACCAGCGCGGCGGTGCTGCACGAGCGGATGCGCAAACTGGTGGCCCTGCCGGTGCTCTCCTCCGACCTGCTCAGCTCGGTGGCGTACGGGCCGGAGGCGTTGCTCACCGTGCTGGTGCTCGCCGGCAGCGGGGCGCTGGGCCTGGCCCTGCCCCTGTCGGCCGGGCTGGTGCTGCTGATGGTCGCCGTCGGGATCTCGTACCGGCAGACCATTCCGGCGTACCCGCACGGGGCCGGGTCCTACCTGGTGGCGGGGGACAACCTGGGTGTGGGCGCGGGGCTGACCGCCGCCGCCGGGCTGATGCTGGACTACGTGCTGACCGTGTCGGTGTCGATCGCCGCCGGCCTGCACGCGATCACCTCGGCGCTGCCGGGGCTGACGCCGTTCGCGGTACCGCTCGGGGTGCTGGTGATCCTGCTGCTGCTCGCCGGCAACCTGCGCGGGGTACGCGCCGCCGGCAACATCTTCGTCCTCCCGACGTACGCCTTCGTGGTCGCCGTGCTGGGGCTGCTGGTGGTGGGCTACCTGCGGGCGGCGGGCCGGGGGTTCACACCGGTGGCCCCGCCGGTCGTGCCGGCGGCGGAGGGCCTGGGCCTGCTGCTGGTGCTGCGGGCGTTCGCCTCCGGGGCGGTGTCGATGACCGGCATCGAGGCGGTCTCCAACGCGGTCCCGGCGTTCCGCCCGACGGAGTGGCGCAACGCGCGGACCACGCTGGCCTGGATGGTGGCGATGCTCGTGGTCCTCTTCGCCGGGCTGACCCTGCTGATCCACCTGGCCGGCCTGGTGCCCCGCCCCGGTGAGACGCTGCTGTCCCAGCTCGCCCGGGTCACCTTCCCGACCGGCCCCTGGTACGCCGTGGTCCAGGCGACCACCGCGCTGATCCTGCTGCTGGCGGCGAACACCGCGTTCAACGACTTTCCCCGGCTGCTGTTCTTCATGGCCCGCGCCGGTCACGCGCCGCGCCGCTTCCTGCACCTGGGCGACCGGCTGGCGTTCGGCAACGGCCTGGTGGCGCTGTCCGGGACGGCGATCATGGTGTTCGTCGCGTTCGGCGGGCACACCGAGGGGCTGATCCCGCTGTACGCGGTAGGGGTGTTCCTCGCCTTCACCCTCTCGCAGAGCGGCATGGTGGTGCACTGGCGGCGGCACCGGGACGCCGGCTGGCGGCGTCGGGCGCTGGTCAACGGGGTGGGCGCGGTCCTGTCCGGCCTGGTGCTGCTGACCGCGGCGGTGGCGAAGTTCACCGAGGGCGCGTGGGTGGTGGTGGTCGCCGTACCGCTGCTGGTGCTGCTCTTCCACCGGATACACCGGCACTACCGCAACCTGCACGCCGCCCTGGCCCTGCAACCCCCGCCCACCGGTGGGGGGCCCGGGGCGCGGCCGCCGTCGGTGGCGGGCGGACCGGGCCCGCCAGCCGCCGTGCCGGAGCACGGCCCCGGGTCGGTCGAGGGCGAGGAACTACCGCAGGAGCTGCGGCACCTGGTGGTGGTCCCGGTGGTACGCCTCAACCGGGCCTCGATGCGTGCCCTGGCGTACGCGGTGTCGCTGGGCCGGCCGACGTTGGCGGTGCACCTCGCCCCGGAGGACGCCGAGGCGGACCGGTTCCGGGAGCAGTGGCGGGCCTGGGGGGACCACGTCCGGCTGGAGACGATCGTCTCGCCGTACCGGGCGGTGATCGGGCCGTTGGCGCACTACCTGGCGGCGTTGCACGCGGCCGCGCCGGAGCTGGTGCTGACCGTGGTGGTGCCGGCGGTGGTGCTGCGCCGGCCCTGGCACCGCCTGCTGCACAGCCGCACCGAGCAGCGGCTGCGGCGGGCGTTGCGGGCGCTCCCCGGTGTGGTGGTGACCAGCATCCCGATCCACGTCCCCGAGTGAGGGCGACCCCGGCAGAGCGTCATGACTGTGGAAAGTTGTTGTCGCTACGGCGACAACAACTTTCCACAAAGCAGGGTGCCTCCGCTCGGCGGTCACCCTGAGGCTGCTGACGAGTGCGATCCAGGCGACGAGTGGACGCTCGGGACGGCAGGGCTTACCTGCCCTTGGAGGAGGCCGAGGCGAGAGCGTTCGCAGCTCCCGCAGTGGTGCCGATGGTGTTCGGTGGGACGGTGCGGCCGGGTCAGTCGGCCAGGCCGACGGCGGTGGCGCTGGCGGTCCAGAGGCGGGCGGCCAGGGCCGGGTCGGCCGCTCTCGGCCAGGGCCGGCGCAGTCGCCGGTCGGCGTAGTAGCCGCCGTCGACCAGCCGGGAGGCGGGCTGGTTGGCGAGCCAGACCAGGGTCTCCGCACCCTTCTCCGGGCTGCGGAACGGCAGTACCCGCATGCCGAGGGCGAGCAGTCGGCTGTCCGCGCCGAACCGGGTCCGCACCACCCCCGGATGGAACGAGTACGCCGGCACGTCGGGCCAGCGCCGGGCCGCCTCGGCGGCGAACAGGATGTTCGCCTGCTTGCTGGTGCCGTACGCGCGCATCGGCCGGTAACGGCGCAGCGCGGCGTTGAGGTCGTCCGGGTCGAGGACCCCGCTGCGGTGCGCGCCGGAGGCGGTCACCACCAGCCGGCCGACCCGGTCGATCAGCAGGTTGCTCAGCAGGAACGGGGCCAGGTGGTTGGCCTGGATCGACAGCTCGAACCCGTCGACCGTGCTGAGCGGCTCCAACACGATCGCGCCGGCGTTGTTCGCCAGCACGTCGATCCGGTCGTACGCCGCCCGCAGCCGCTCGGCGAGCCCGCGTACGTCGTCCAACACGGCGAAGTCGGCGCGGAACAGTTCGGGGCGCTCGCCGGACGCCTCGCGTACCCGGTCACCGGCGGCCTGGAGCCGGGCCGGGTCCCGGCCGACCAGCGCCACCCGGTCGCCCCGCCGGGCCAGCGCCACGGCGGCGGCCAGCCCGATGCCGGAGCTGGCTCCGGTCACCACGACGGTCCGCCGCCCAGTGAGATCTTCCACAGGTCCGCTCTCCCCGGTCACGGCACGAGGTTACCGTGGCGTCACCAAGCCCCGGGGGCCGTCGAGTTCCCGTCATGTCCAGCGCCGTGCGGGCCATCGACGGGCCGTTCCTCCAGATCCGCGACACCGACGCGTCCTGGCGGTCCCGGCCGGGGGCGGGCCGCCGGGATGACCCGCACCTCGCACGTCACTCCGCCGCAGCAGTGACCGGTGGGGCCGCCCCGGGAACCCGGGGCGGCCCCACCGCTCAGTACGTGGTGCCGTAGCCGGTCGACGACTCCTGGTTGGCCAGCCAGACGAAGAAGACCACCAGGGCGATGGTGGCCAGCACCGCGATGACGGTGGAGATCCAGCCGACGACGATGCCGGCGGTGGCGAAGCCGGCACCGCCCTCTCCCCGCTCCCTGATCTGCTTGCGGGCCACGTGGCCGAGGATCGCGCCGATGACGCCGACATAACCGCCGAGCCCGTAACCGCACAGGCCGATCGCGCCGATGATCGAGACGATCATCGAGGCGATGGCGAGACCGTTCTGTGGTGGCGGGGGCTGGTAACCGCCGTAGCCGGGAAACCCTGCGACCTGCGGGTAACCGGACTGTTGCGGGTAGGCGGCTGCGGCGGCGTACGGGTCGACCGGGCCGGCCTGACCGGGGATGAGCGGCGCACCCGCGTACGGGTCAGCCGGGGCGTACGGGTCCTTGCCGATCGGTTGGGCGGAAATCGGTGGGCCGCTGGCCGGCAGTGTCTGATCGGGCTGGTGGCCCGACCATGCCGGGTCCTGCCAGCCGTCCGAGGGCGGGGGGTAGGTCATTTGATCTTCTCCGTCGCATGTAGGTGCGCCGTCAGGGTAGCCAGGAGGCAACAGTGGTGAGGTCCGCCCGTGGTGGCTCGTTGCCCACGTCGCGCCGAGCGGGCAGGATCGCGGCATGGCTATCGACGCGCGTGGGGCCGACCGATCCGGCAGCCGACCGAGGCGGGACGTGAGCCGTCCCGGCCTGGCCCGGCGTACCCGCGCCGTCAGCGGTGGCAGCGACGCCGGCCAGGACGAGCCGCTGCCGGTGGCCGACCTGGTCACCATGCGGTTGGACGGCCGGGTCGCACTGGTCACCGGCGCGGGCAGCGCGGACGGCATCGGGTACGCGACCGCCCGCCGACTGGCCGACCTGGGCGCCCGGGTGGCGATCGTGTCCACCACCCGGCGGATCCACGAGCGGGCCGGTGAGCTGGGCGTGACCGGCTTCGTCGCCGACCTGACCGACGAGTCCGAGGTCGGCGCGCTGGCCGACGCGGTCGCCGAGCAGCTCGGCGACGTCGAGGTGCTGGTCAACAACGCCGGCCTGGCCAGCCGGGCCAGCCCCGAGGTGCTGCGTCCGGTGGCCCAGCTCAGCTACGACGAGTGGCGCGGCGAGATCGACCGGAACCTGACCACCGTGTTCCTGTGCAGCCGGGCCTTCATCGGCGGAATGGCCGAGCGGGGCTGGGGGCGGATCGTCAACCTGTCGGCGACCGCCGGCCCGGTCAAGGCGCTGCCCACCGAGGCGGCGTACGCGGCGGCCAAGGCCGGGGTGGTCGGGCTGACCCGGGCCTTGGCGATGGAGATGATCGCCGACGGGGTGACGGTGAACGCGGTGGCACCGGGGACGATCTACACGGCGGCGTCCACGATGGCGGAGATCAAGCAGGGGCTGGGCACCCCGGTCGGCCGGCCCGGCACCCCCGACGAGGTGGCCGCCGCGATCAGCTTCCTCTGCTCACCGGCGGCGTCGTACATCACCGGGCAGATGCTGGTGGTGGACGGCGGCAACAGCGTCCGCGAGGCGCAGTTCCGCTGATCAGTAGTCGGTGCCGCTGCTGCCGCTGGCGCCGGCCCACACGACGAGGGCCAGCCAGCCGCAGCAGACGAGCACCCCGATCACGGTGAAGGCATAGCTGAGGACCAGTCCCCAGGTGGCGAGTTGGTCGCCCGCCTCGCCGGTGCGTCGGATCTGCCGCTTCGCCAGATGGCCGAGGACGATGCCGGCCGGGGCGAAGACGAAGGCGAGGACCAGGGACAGGATCGCCAGCACGTTGGTCCCGTCGCCGGCCGGCGGCCCGTACTGCCCGGAGGGCGGGTACGTCGGCTGCCCCCACTGCTGCTGCTCCCACTGCTGTTTGCCCGGAGCCGGCTGCCCCCAGGGCTGTGCGGCGGGGGCCGGCGGTGTCCAGCGCGGCGGCTCGCCCGGTGGCGGCTGTCCCCACTGCGGCGGCTCGGCCGGCTCACCGGATGGTGGCGGTTCGGCCGGGTGTCCCGACGGTGGTGGTTCGGCGGGCTGCGCCCAGGGCGACGGGTCGGGCCGGGGCGGCTCGTACGGTGATGGTGGCTGCTCCGGTTCCTCCGCTGGCGTACTCACGGTGCCCGCCTTCCGCCGCAGGTCAGTGGCCCCTTCTCCTGCGGACGCTACCGGTAGCGGTGCACCTTTTCACCGAGGTTGGGTGGACCGGCCGTGCCGGATCGGCACCGGCCTCAGGCGAGTCGGGAGAGGCCGGCGGCAGCCCGTTCGATGATCAGGCAACGGTCCTCGACGTAGTCCATGCCGGCCTCCTCGGCGATCCGCCGCGCCTCGGCCGAGACGATGCCGAGCTGGAGCCAGACCGCCGGAGCACCGATCGCCGCGGCCTGGCGTACCACCTCCACCGCGTCCCGGGCTGGCCGGAAGACGTCCACCAGGTCCACCGGGTGCGGGATGTCGGCCAGCGAGGCGTACGCCCGCTCACCGAACAACTCGTCCACCGTCGGGTTGACCGGGATGATCCGCCAGCCGTACCGCTGCATATGCGCCGGCACCCGGTGCGCGGCCTTGCCCGGGTCGCGGGACGCGCCCACGACGGCGATCAGGGCGGAGTCGGCGAGGAGCTGCTGTGCGGTCCGCATCCGCCGAGCCTAGCCCTGCCGGTCAGCACCCGCCGCCGAGCGGGGCGCAGCCCGGTCGCCCGGGTGCTCCGGAGTCAGGACCCTCCGCCGGGCGCGGCGTGGAGCCGGGCGTACCCGGCGGGCGTGCCGATGATCTGCTGCATGCCCGCAGGGTAAGGCCGGCTCGCCAGCGGCAGCCCCACCGGTCGTGATCAGAGCAGAGCTAGCTGTTCAGGGGCGGGCGTGGGCGACGGGTCCGGCAGCCTTCGGGTGTCGCCGGGCTCGCCCCGGTGCAGGCCGTGCCGGCGGGCTGCGATCCGCACCCGGGCGGTCAGCTCCCGCTGGTACGCCTGCGGCGGGTAGGCCCCGGACCGGTACAGCTCGCGATAGCGGGGGACCAGGTGGGGGAACTCCCGGCCGAGCCAGTGCGCATACCACTGGCGGGCGCCGGGGCGCAGGTGCAGGGCCAGCGGGGTGACGCCGGTGGCGCCGGCGGCGGCGATCGCCGCGACGGTGGCGTCGATCGACCCGTCGTCGTCGCTGAGGCCGGGCAGGATCGGCGCCATCAGCACCCCCACCTCGAAACCGGCGTCGGTGAGCCGGCGCACCGCGTCGAGCCGGCGGCGCGGGCTCGGGGTGCCGGACTCCACCGCCCGCCACAGCGCCTCGTCGACGAAGCCCACCGAGAACGAGAGGCTGACCCGGGTGGCCTCGGCGGCCTGTCGGAGCAGCGGCAGGTCGCGCAGGATCAGGGTGCCCTTGGTGAGGATGGAGAACGGGTTGGCGAAGTCGCGCAGCGCCTCGATGACCGGCGGCAGCAGCCGGTAACGGCCCTCGGCCCGTTGGTAGCAGTCGACGTTGGTGCCCATGGCGATGGCCGCGCCACGCCAGCGTGGGGCGGCCAGCTCACGGCGGACCAACTCCCCGGCGTTGACCTTGACGATCACCTTGCGATCGAAGTCCGCCCCGGCGTCGAGGTCGAGATAGGTGTGGGAGTTGCGCGCGAAGCAGTAGACACAGGCGTGGGTGCAGCCCCGGTAGGGGTTGATCGTCCAGCTGAACGGCACCCGGGACTCACCCGGCACCCGGTTGATGATCGACTTGGCCTGCACCTCGTAGAAGGTCATGCCGGCGAAGTCGGGGGTGTCGAAGGTGCGGACGATCGCTCCGGGCAGCGCCAGCGGCAGGGGTGGCGTCGCTGGCGCTGCCCGGTCGGGATGCTCCTCGTCCGGGGGAGCGGAGAGGTGATCCCAGCGCATGCCGTTCATTCGAACATGTGTGCGACTGGAACGCAAGTGACGCGACGGTGGCCGGGCCCCGTGGGCCCGGCCACCGTCGCGGTGCTCAGTGCTGGTGGTTGGCCAGCTGCTTGCGTACGTCGTCCATGTCGAGGGCCTGGACCTGCTCGATCAGGTTCTCCAGGGCCGACTCGGGCAGCGCGCCCGGCTGGGCGAAGACGATCACGCCGTCCCGGATCGCCATGATCGTCGGGATGGAGCGGATGTCGAACTTGGCGCCCAACTCCTGCTGTGCCTCGGTGTCGACCTTGCCAAAGGTGATCTCCGGGTGCTTCTCCGACGAACGTTCGTAGACCGGGGCGAACCGCTTACACGGACCACACCACTCGGCCCAGAAGTCGACCAGCACGATGCCGCTGCTCTCGGTCACCTCGTCGAAGTTGGCCGTGGTCAGCTCAACGGTTGCCATTGGACTCTCCGATCAGCGCGGATTGCTTTTTCGTCCGGTAGAACCAGGTGGTACCCCGGCAAATTCCCGGGTGGCGGACGCCGAAACCGGCGTGGGCGGGAGGGCGCGATCATGCTCATCGAACCGGGTCGGTCGATGCGCGCGTGCGGACTGCACTTGCATGACGCATTTGCGTGACCGCCCGTGATGGGAGCGTTTCCAGGGAGATCGCCGCCCGGACCAGCAGACACGCGTCGATTTATGTCCTGACGAGGTGCTACTTCACCCGCAGAGATCGCTCTCTCGATGATCCTTAGTGACTCTGAGTATTGTTACGAAAAGATAAATGTGACCTCCGTCTCTGTCCGTTCATCGCTTCGGTGGGGCAGAATCTTCGACATCAGAGCGTGGGCGGCGGGTGCCGGGGAGGGCCCCGCCGCTCATTGCGTCTCCCCCCGGGTGGAGCCGGATGCGACATTTTCGCGTCGTCCATGCCCCGGCATCTCCTTAACCAGCGGTAAGGCATGCGGGGCCGCACTCCGTCGCCACCCGCTGAAGGCGACAAGATGTGGTGGGGCCGTTACTGCCACCGCCTGCTGCGTGGCGCGTCCGGGCCCGACCTGAGCGACCCTGCCCTGTCGCCCGTCCGGTCGGCCTATGCTGGCGGCGGAGGTCCTGATGAGCCACTCCCTCGCCGGAGAGCCGCCCTCTGCCGGGCGGCGTGCCGCACCGTTGACCACCGCCGCTTACTCCGCCGCCGAGTGGGGCCTGCTCACCACCCTGCCCGGTCGGGTGCTGGTAGCCGCCGCCTCCGCCGGTCCCGGTCGCCCGGCGCGGGACGTCGCGGCCGGACTCGTCGGACTGGACGCGGTAGCCGCCGGCCGGGCCTCCGACAGTGACCTGGTCCGCGCCGTGGTCGCGGCGATCTACGCCCGGCACGACAACGCGGCCGCCCCGACCGGTGGGCTCGGCAACCTGGCGGACCTGCCACCGGCCTGCCGGGCCGCCGTGCGGGTGCTGCGCCGACGGGCCGACCCGGCCGACTCCGCCGCGTACCGGCAGTGGGTGGAGTCGGTCGCGGTGCGGGTCTGCCGGAGCGCTGCCCCGGACCCGGCCGGCCGCCGGTTCCTGGACCGTCTCGGTGGGGCCCTGGACCTGCGCTGACCGGAGTGCGGCGTGGGCCGGGGTGGCGTGCGGCGGCGTCGGCGGTGGGCCGTACCCTCTGGGAATCGTGACCGAGGACCAGCTTGACGTGGGTGTCGGGCCGTGGGTCGGCGACCTGCCGGACGACCCGCGCTACGACCCGGAACTGCTCGCCGCGGGTGACCGGCGCAACGTGGTGGACCGCTACCGCTACTGGCGGCGGGAGGCCGTCGTGGCCGACCTGGACGAGCGGCGGCACGACTTCCACGTGGCCATCGAGAACTGGCAGCACGACTTCAACATCGGCACGGTGGTCCGCAACGCCAACGCCTTCCTCGCCGCCGAGGTGCACATCGTCGGGTTGCGGCGGTGGAACCGGCGGGGCGCGATGGTGACCGACCGGTACCAGCACGTCCGGCACCACCCGACGATCGGGGAGTTCGTCGGGTGGGCCGCCGGGCACGACCTGCCGGTGGTCGGCATCGACAACCTGCCCGGCTCCCGGCCGCTGGAGACCACCACCCTGCCCCGGCGCTGCGTGCTGCTCTTCGGCCAGGAGGGTCCCGGCCTCTCCGACGCCGCCCGGGCCGCCTGTGACCAGCTCTTCTCGATCGCCCAGTACGGCTCGACCCGGTCGATCAACGCCGGGGTGGCCAGCGGCATCGCCATGCACGCCTGGGTCCGCGCCCACGCCACCGACCCGCCGGTGTGACCCACCCCCGCCTCCTGGACCCCTGAAACAACTCGGCCCTCAGGCGCGGAGACCTGCCAGTGTCTCCGCAGGCCGGGGCGGCTGGTGGGGCGGAAAAGGTGGCGGCGCGCCGGTGGGGTCGGCTTGACGGACCGGCACCGGGGGGCCACGGTGGGGATGTGAGTGTCGTGGTGAGTTGTCCGAGGTGTGCGGGTCAGGTGCGCCCACCGGACCTGATGCACGGTGAGTCGCGCTGCGTCCGGTGCGGGCCGGTCGCCCCGCTGCACGTGCCCGAGCACATCGACGCCGGGATCGTGGCGAGCGTGGTGGACCGGGTGGCCGCCGAGGGCGGCCCGGAGCGGCCCGCGCTGCCGCTGTGGTGCCCGTGGCCGCTGCCGGCCGGCTGGACGGTGACCGGGGTGGCCTGGGCCGGTGACGAGGCCGGTGGCGTCCGCGCCACCGCCGTCGCGTGTGCCGGGCCGGCACCGCTCGGAGGTGGACCGGCCGAGCTGGTCCTGGTGGCCGAGGAGCCCGGGGTCGGACTGGGCACCCGGTTCGCCGGGGTGGCCGGCCCGGACCCCGGTCCAGAGTTGACGGAGGTGCTGGCCGGGCCGGGTCCCGGCCCTGGTCATCCCGAGCACGTGGAGCCGGCGCGGATCAGGGTCGGTGGCCATCCGACTCCACTGTGGCTCATCAATTCGGCCACGGATCGAAGCGCGTACGCCGGTGAGGCTCGGGGAATGTGGCTTCATGCGATAGCCTGGCCGGCGAGCGCGGGTCACCTCCTCGCGGAAGATGTCGTCCTGCACGACCTCACCGAGTGGACTCCGCCCGAGCTCGTGTACGGCGCACCGTCCCCGTACCTGCACGGAGGGGCCTGACGGCCCTCCGGGTGAGTCGGAGATGGGACGCAGATATTCACGCTACGACATCATGCTGATACTCTGGGTGCCGCTGCGGTAAACGGACCCGGCGCCGCGCGAGAGGATGGCCCGCTATGGTCAAGAAGGTCCTCACCTGGGCCGGTATCGCATTCTTGATCTTCTTCGTTGCCTACCGGCCAAACTCGGCAGCGGATGTCTTCAAGTCTCTCGGCGGTGGCATCGTGGACATTGCCCAGGGCTTCGGCGACTTCTTCACCAGCCTCGTCGCCTAGCCAGCGATGGGCAGCCCCTCCGGACCCCCGTTCGACCCGGACGATCCCGGCCGGGACCGCCGGGAGCGGGACACCGAGCCCATCCCGAGATACCGGCCCGACGACGGGCCGGGCTACGGGTCCGGTGCGGGACTCTCCAACGGACCGTCCTTCTCGGACGACGCCGGTTACGGCGACGGCCCGGCCTACGCCGGCGAGGGGCGTTCCTGGAACCGTGATCCGGAGGCGGGCCACCAGCAGCCGGTCATCTCCGAGGAGGAGCTGTCCGGCCTGCGGTCCGACGCCCAGGGCATGGCCCCCCGCCGGGTGCTCCCGCTGGAGGACGAGCCCAGTTCGCTGGTCGCCCGCTACCTCTTCCCCACCGAACGCTACCGGGGCGAGTGGAAGCGGCACTGGATCCACCTCACCACCCCGATCATCGTCGGCGTGGCGGCCACCTTCGTGCTCGGCTACCTCTCCGGCTTCCTCGCCGGGCAGGACGTCGGCGCCCTCACCACCATCGCGGTGCTCCTCTGGTTCGCGGTGATGGGCTGGGTCGCCTGGAAGGTCGCCGACTGGTGGTATGACCGGTTCATCCTGACCAACAAGCGGGTCATGGTGGTCAACGGCATCATCACGCGCAAGGTCGCCATGATGCCGCTGGCCCGGGTCACCGACATGAAGTACGAGCAGACCCCGACCGGCCGGGCCCTCAACTACGGCACCTTCGTGCTGGAGTCCGCCGGCCAGGAGCAGGCGCTGCGGGAGATCAAGAACCTGCCCAACCCGAACGAGCTCTACCTGCGGGTGGTCGAGGAGATGTACGAGCCGCAGGCGGTCGAGGCCCGGTTGGGCAAGGAGGCCGACGAGGCCAAGGCCGACGACGGCGCCTGAGATCTGTCGTCCGTCCGTCGGGCGAACTGCACACCTTTCGCCGTCGACCGGGTGGTGTCCGGTGTGACAGCCTGCCAGGCGGGACGGCGTGCGGAGGTGAGCGGTGGCCGACCGGGACCCCCTGGAGGACGAGTTCCGCGACTTCGTCGCGGCGCGCTCCAGCGCCCTGCTGCGTACCGCCTACCTGCTCGCCGGGGACTGGGCCACCGCAGAGGACCTGCTCCAGACCGCGCTGACCAAGACGTATCTGGCCTGGCGGCGGCTGGGCGGGATCGAGGCGGTCGAGCCGTACGCCCGGCGGGTGCTGGTCAACACGTCCACCAGCTGGTGGCGGCGACGGTGGCACGGTGAGCGTCCCACGGAGGTGCTGCCCGAGCGGGCCGGCGTGGACGAGATCGCCCAGCAGCTCGACCGGGACGCGCTCTGGCGGCACCTACGGGCGTTACCCGCCCGGCAGCGCGCCGTGCTGGTGCTGCGCTACTACGAGGACCTGTCGGAGGCCCAGACGGCGGCCCTGCTGGAGATCTCCCCCGGCACAGTGAAGAGCCAGACGTCCCGCGCCCTGGCCACCCTGCGCCGCCGGCTCGGGGCGGAGGCGCTGCTCGACCTCGCCCCCGAGCCGGCCACGACCACCCGTCCGGCTCCCGCCAGCCGCCCGCCATCGTCCGGCCGCGCCTCCGGCAGCACCCGGGCACCCGCACCGGGCACGTCGGGCGATCCCACGCCGGAGCACAGCGGGGCTGCCCCGGCCGGGGCAATCCCGCTGCGGGCGGGTGCGGCGCGGGCCGGTGCGGCGCGCGTCGTACCCGGGGAACGGGCGAGTGGCCCGGCGGCGATCCGGCCGGTGGGCGCGGGCGTCCGGCCGATTCCGACCACACCGCTCGCTGCGGAGACCCGATGAGCCCCTCACCGTCCCGGCCCGGCAACCAGACCGACGGGCCCGAGCGTCCATTCCTGGTGACGCACGACGAAGAGCTGGAGCGGGCACTGCGGGAGACCCTCTCCCAGCGGGTCGCCGTGCCCCACCGGCTGCCCGTCGACCCGGCCGGGCTGGCGCTCGGGCGGGCCCGGCGGGCGCGACGCCGGCGCACGGTCGCCGGGCTCACGCTGGCCAGCGTCGTGACCGCCCTGGCGGCCGGTGGGATGACCCAGCTGGGTGGGCAGGCGGACCGTCCCACCACCCCCACCGTGGTGCTCGGCGACCCGCGTGGGGTGGTCACCCTGTCCGCCGGCCCGGTCGCGCCCGACCCGGCGGACCGGCCGACCCCGGGCGAGGTCGACCTGGTCGTGGCCGGTGTCCTGGTCACCGCCACCGGCCAGCGGTACGAGCTGGGTGTCGGGCCGGTCGAACGCGCGCAACGACTGCCCGACCACGGTGGCTGGCTGCTGACCGGGGCGGTCACTGCTGCCGGCCGTACCCTCTGGGTGGTGCCCTCGGGCGGCGAACCGCGGGCGTTGCTCGCCGGGGCCGAGGAGATCGTGCTGTCGCCGGACGGCCGGCAGGTGGTCTGGCGCGACGACGGCCGGCTCTTCGCCGCCGGGATCGTGGCCGGTCAGCTCATCGCTTCCGTGGCCGGACCAGCCGTCGACGCGGTCCCGGTCCGGGTCGTCGGCGACCGGGTCCTGCTGCGGGCCGCCGCCGAGGGCGGTCACCTGTGGTGGCGGTGGACCCCGGCGGCACCGCCCGGTGTCGTCGCGCCGAACGTTCTCAAGGTCTACGGGGCCCGGCCGGACGGCCGGTTGGTCGCCGGGGTGCGGGTCGGCGGCCGGAACTGCCTGGCCCTGCTCGACACCGACCTGACCCCGGCCGTCACCCGGTGCGACACGACCCCCGCCGCCGACGGCCGGGGCGCGGTCTCCCCCGACGGACGCTGGTTGCTGGTCAACGGTCGACTCGCCGGATCGGACGGCGCCATCCTGGTCGACCTGGCCGAGCTGACCGGCACCGCCCCGCCACCGCGCAACGCCGGCCCGGTGATCGGCGGCGAGGTGGTCTGGACGGACACCCGGCACGCGGCGTACGTGGACCGCGACGGTGCCCTGGCCCGGTTGCGCCCCGACGAGGTGCTGGCGGGGAAACCGGCCACCCCGACCCCGGTGGCCGGGGTCGGCGACGGCGTCCGACCGGTGGTGGTGGCCGGCACCGGGTGATCCGCACGCCCCGCACGGCCCGGTAGCGTCGGGCTATGCCCGCGCGCCCGCTGATCGACCTGCACGCCCACTCCACCGCCAGCGACGGCACGCTCGGCCCGGCCGAGCTGGTCCGGGCCGCCGCCGACGCCGGACTGGCCGTCGTGGCGATCACCGACCACGACACCACTGCCGGGTGGGCGCCGGCGGTCGACGCGTTGCCCCCCGGGCTCAGCCTGGTCCGGGGCGCGGAACTGTCCTGCCGCTGGCACGGCGCCGCACCGGCGCTGCCGCTGCACCTGCTGGCGTACCTGTTCGACCCGGACCACCCCGAGCTGGTCGCCGAGCTGGCCCGGGTGCGACAGGCCCGGGAGGTACGCGGGGAACGGATCGTGGCGCTGCTGCGGGCCGACGGGGTCGACGTGAGCTGGCCGGAGATCCTGGCCGCCGCCGACGGCGGGACGGTCGGCCGGCCGCACATCGCCGCCGCGCTGATCCGGGCCGGCCTGGTCGCCACCACCACCGAGGCGTTCGGCCGGGACTGGTTGGGGGAGCGGTACCGGCTGCCCAAGGACGACATCGACGTGTTCCGGGCCGTCGCCCTGGTCCGCGCGGCCGGGGGTGTGCCGGTGTTCGCCCACCCCCGGGCCAGCCGGCGGGGGCGGATCGTCCCGGACGCGCTGATCGCCGAGCTGGCCGGGGTGGGGCTGGCCGGGCTGGAGGCCGACCACGAGGACCACACGCCCGCCGAGGCGGCGCACGTCCGGCGGCTCGCCACCGACCTGGGCCTGCTGGTCACCGGCTCGTCGGACTTCCACGGCAGCCACAAGAGCGTCCGGCTGGGGGCGCACACCACCGCGCCGGAGGCGTACGAGCGGATCGTCGAGGCGTCCTCCGGAGTGACCGGCGTCGCTTCCGGGTGATCCGCGTTCCGCCTGCCAGCGGCACCGCTACCCTCGTCCGGTGGATCTCAAGCTCTTCGGTGAGGTCTTCGTGACCCTGCTGGTCATCGTCGACCCGCCGGGCATGATGCCGATCTTCCTCGCCCTGACCGGCCCGCTGCCGGCCCGTGACCGCAACCGGGCCGCCTGGCAGGCGGTCGCGTTGGCGCTCGGCGTCATCGTGGTCTTCGCCGTCGCCGGCCAGACCCTCCTCGCCTACCTGCACGTCGACCTGCCGGCGTTGCAGGCGGCCGGCGGCCTGCTGCTGATCCTGGTCGCGCTGGAACTGCTCACCGGCAAGGCCGACGACCCCAGCCAGCAGGCCACCTCCAACATCGCCCTGGTGCCGCTGGGCACCCCGCTGCTGGCCGGCCCCGGCGCGATCGTGGCGACCATGCTGTTCGTGCAGCAGGCCGACGGGATCGGACAGGTCTCGGCGATCGCCGCCGCGATCGTCGCGGTGATGCTGGCGGTCTGGGTGGTGCTGCGCTTCTCCGGCGGAATCGTCAAGATCCTCCGACCGGGCGGCATCGAGGTGCTGACCCGGATCGCCGGCCTGCTGCTGGCCGCCATCGCCGTGCAGCTCATCGCCGACGCGGTGGCCGCCTTCGTCACCCAGTACGTGAACATGACCTGAGCCGCCCGTCGTGCCGCCGCCGGGCTGTCACACCGGGCTGGCAGGATCTGGGGGGTGCGACGAGCCTCCTCCGCCGGTACCCCCCGGCCCCGCTCCGGCCAACCCGAACAGCTCGGCTTCGCCGGGATGCCCGAACGGCTCTTCACCTGCACACCCAGCAAACTCGGCGCGTACGCCGACTGCCCCCGGCGCTACCGCTACGCCTACCTGGACCGGCCCGCCCCGCCGAAGGGGCCGCCATGGGCGCACAACTCGCTCGGCGCGAGCGTGCACACCGCCCTGAAGAACTGGTATGCGCTGCCCGTCGACCGTCGGCGTCCCGAGGCGCTGCCGGCCCTGCTCAAGGGCACCTGGGTCCGGGAGGGCTACCGCGACGACGAGCAGGAGCGGGCGGCCTACCAGCGGGCGCTCGGCTGGCTGGAGGGGTACGTCGCGACCCTCGACCCCGGCGACGACCCGCTGGGCGTGGAACGGGTGGTCGCCGTCAAGACCGCCGTGCTGGCCTTCAACGGGCGGGCCGACCGGATCGACTCCCGCCCCGGCCCGGACGGCCCCGAGCTGGTCATCGTCGACTACAAGACCGGCCGCACCGGGCTGGACGCCGACGACGCGCGCGGCTCCCAGGCGCTCGCCCTCTACGCGTACGCCGCCGAGCGGACGTTCCGCCGGCCGTGCCGCCGGGTCGAGCTGCACCACCTGCCGACCGGCACCGTCGCCGGGCACGACCACAGCGTCGAGTCGCTGAACCGCCAGCTCAGCCGGGCCGAGGACACCGCCCGGGACATCATGGCCGCCGAGCGGTCGGTCACCGACGGCGTCGACCCGGACGAGGCGTTCCCCACCGTGGCCGGGCCCCGCTGCGGCTGGTGCGACTACCGGCGTACCTGCCCCGTGGGCGCACAGACGCCCGGCCGTGAGCCGTGGTCGGCGATCGACCGCCCCGCCACTCCGGTGGTCGACTGACCGGGTCCCGGGCCGTCAGGGGCAGGTGCCACCCGGGTGACCGCCCCGGCTCGGGGGTGACGAACCTGCCTCGGCGGGGTGGGGCGAGACCTCGGTTCAGGCGGCGGCGCGGTCCTTGCCCGCCTGCCGGATCGGGCTCTCCCGCCAGTTGCGGGGCAGCGCCGCCAGGGTGAGCCGCAGCGCCCGTACGCTCAGGTCGGCGGAGAGCGCGGTGGTGGGCAGCCCCAGGCCGCCGTACAACCGCAGCGCCCACGGGGGCAGCAGCCCGAGCGCCGTGCCGGCCACCCCGAAGTACGCCCAGCGCGGTGGGCCCAGGCTCAGCCCGAGCCGGGCCGGTCGGCTGAGCTTCCACGGAATCGGCGGGGCGGTCAGGAACAGGGCGGTCTCGGCCGCCGCCTTCGTCATCCGCAGCTCCGGCCGGACCGCCCGGTAGTAGTCGGCCACCTCGGCGGCGCTGCCGGGCACCTCGGCCGGATCCAGCCCGACAAGTGCGGCGGCCCGCCGCTGCTCGGCGTAGTACCCGTCCACCTCGGCGTCGGTCAGCGACAGGCCGGCCCGGCGGGCGGTGCCGACGAACGACTCGGCCCCGGTGACGTGCACCCAGCGCAGCAGATCCGGCTCGTCGATCCGGAACCGCTCCCCGGTGAACGGGTCGGTGGCGCGCAGCCGGGCGTGCATGGCCCGCAGCCGCCGACCGGCCGTCTCGGCCTCGGCGGTGGTGCCGAAGAAGACCGTGTCGAGGTACGTGCCGGTGCGGACCAGCCGCCCCCAGGCGTCCGACCGGTAGTTGCTGTTCTGGGCCACGCCGGCCATCGCCCGGGGGTGCAGGGCCTGAAGGTAGAGGGAACGCAGGCCGGCGACGATCAGGATCGGTTCGTCGTGCACCTTCCAGGTGACCGAACCGGGACCGAAGAGGCCGAGATCGTCGTTGTCCACCCGTCAACAGTGCCATGCCCGACGTCGTGCCGCCGTCGGTCGCCCGGTCGGGATCATCGGGGTCGGCCGGTGGCGTGGCAGCATCGGGACCGCCGGGGCCCAGGTGGCGGCCGGGATGAATCGCGGTGAACCGGACCGTCCGCCACCGCGTGTACGCGTACGGGTAGACGCTGCGACAGCAAGCTGGACGTACGCTGTCTGCCGCAACCCGCATTCCACGCTCGGAGGTGTCGGTGTTCAAGGAGATCAACGGTCTGCCAGGTCACGTCCTGGTGGTCCATGCCGTGGTGGTCTTCGTTCCCCTGCTCGCGCTGTTGGCCAGCGCGTACGGGCTGATGCCGCGTTGGCGGCCGCGCCTCGACTGGGCGGTGGCCATCCTGGCCGTGATCACCCCGGTCCTCGCCTGGGTGGCGACGGAGTCGGGGGAGGCGTTCGAGGAGGCGCTGAAGGCGAAGGGCTACTCGCCCGAGCTGCTCGCCAAGATCCATGAGCACTCCGAGTACGGCGACAGGCTGCTCTGGTTCAGCCTCGGGCTGGCCGTGGCGGCGCTGTTGCTGCTGGCGGTGACCAGCAACCGGGTGCGTACCCCGAACCTGCCCGCGTGGGCATCCTGGGTGCTGACCGCGATCATCGTGGTGCTGTCGGTGTTGGCGATCGTCTACGTCTATCTCACCGGGGACAGCGGGGCCGCCTCGGTGTGGAGCAACACGTTCTGACCGGTCGCCTACGGTGCTGACCGGCCGCTAGCTGTGCTGACCGGCCGGCCCGTGTGCTGGCCGGCGGCGGTCGGCTGGTCAGCACACGGACCGGATCGTGCATCGGCGCGTCCGGCGTGCGGGTGCGCCTCTGGACGTCCGGCGGCTGGTCAGAACAGTGCCCGGGAGCAGAGCAGGCAGAGCAGCAACAGCAACACGATGCCGATGACCGCGCCGACGCTCCAGGTGACCCGCTGGGCCCGCTGCTCCGCCGCGTCCATCGCCTCCATGTCCTGTGCCGGCAAAGTGCGGGCCGGAGTCGCTTCCAGGTGAACCGGGGGACGCCAGCCCGGCGGTGGTGGTGTGGTGGGCGGCGGTCCGGCGTAACCGCCCGGCACCGACCATCCCGATCTCGTCCCCGGTGCGGCGGTGCCCGCTGCCGGGGTGGCCGGGGTCCTCCCCGAGGTCGACGTGCCCGCCCTCGGCGGGGCGGACCCACCGGACAGCTCAGCGGACGGCAGGCCGCCAGGAGGGCTGGAGGGCCGACCGGACGGCAGGCCGGGTGCCGGCGCGTTGACCGGGCTGGCCCAGGGCGAGGGCTGTGGCGGTGTCCTGCCCTCGACTCCCGCGCCGGCCTCAACCCCGGCCCCGGTCCCGGCTTCGGTCCCGGCCCCGGTCCCGGCTTCGGTCCCGGTCCCGGCCCCGGCTTCGGTCCCGGTCCCGGCTTCGGCCCTGGTCCCGGCCTGGGTTCCGGCGCTGGTCTCGGTCCCGGCTGCGGGTGCGGCGTCGGTGGCGGCGGGAGTTTCGTTCGGGCGGTCCGAGGCGCGCGACCCGTCGGTGGTGGTGTGCGGGTGCGCCGGGGTCGACGGGTTGGTGGCGTCCGTGGGGACGGCCGGGCGCATCGGGGGTGGCGGTCCGGTGGGTGAGGGGGCGGGTGGCGGTGCGGGTGGGCGTCGCCAGTACTCATCGTCGGGGCTGGCACCGCGGGGCGTCGTCACGCCGTCCGACGCTACCAACGCGGCGACCCGTCAGCGGCCCGACGCGGCCGGCCCTTGCCGGGGGAGGCCCGGCAGTCGGCTGACGTGGTGGTGCGCGGCAAGCGGGCGGTCCGCGGGTAGTCTTGCCGCTCGTGAGCACCGAGGACCTGGTCGGCAGTGGCGTGCCCGGCGATGACGACCGCACGGTCGACCTCAGCGACGATTTCGTGGTGCTGCCCGAGCAGACCGCCGACGACACCGACTCCGGGTGGGGTGAGCGCCGGGACGGCAACGATGACTGGTTGCTCGCCGAACGCCCTCCGCACTGGAGTTGACCACCGTCGGCGGGCGGGCGGTAGGTCGACAAGATTCGCTCTTGGGTGGCGACGCGGCGGTGTCCGGGTGGGCGCGATACCGCTGTCCCGGCCCACAAGAGTGGATCATCCTCGGATGACGACGCTGAATCGGCTGCCCTCCGGCTGCCCGACGGACCGCTGCGCCTGATCGGGCCGGACCGCCAGGTAGAGCGCGGACGAGCCGTCGCCGACCCCGGCACCCACCACGTCGAGCACCAGGGCGTCGGCGGCCAGCAGAACGGGCGCACCGGCGCTGCGTCCGGCAGGCGACACGAGAAGGTCGACCCGGGCGCCGGGGCGCAGGACCGCGAGGGCGGCCGGTTCGGCCAGGCGTACCGGCACTCCCACGAAGCCACTCGGCAGTGGCAGCGCGACCGGGGCACCCCCACCGGCGGGCCGGTCGATCTCCTCCGCACCGGCCCGGTTGCCGCCTGCTGCACCCGGGACAGCGGTCCCGCCGGCACCTCGCGGTGCCGTCCGACCGTTCGGTGTGCCGGGAGCGTGGCCCGGCTGGCCACCTGCGGCAGACCCGGCCATGGTCCCGGTCGGGCGGGTGGGACAGCCCGCCGGGTGGGACGCGGCGGTGGGAGGTCCGGCGGTGCCGAGGGCCACGGCGGGCGGCGGAGCGCCGGTGGGGCAGCCCGACGGATTGTCCATGACGATCACCGCCAGCCCCAGCAGGACGGTCACCAACGCCGCCCGGAGCAGGGTCCCCCCACCGGGGCGGCGCGGCCAGTGGAACGGTCGCAGTGAACCTTCGCCCTTCATGCCACCGGCCGCCATGACGACACCCTCCGCCGCTCGCCGGATGCCCCGGCGGCACCCCCCGCTCAGCAGGCTAGGCAGTAACCCCCCTACCCCACGACCCCCCACGCCCACCCCCTGTGGACAACACCCTCCCTGTGGAAAACCCCACCCACCCACCCACCCACCCACCCACCCACCCACCCCCACCCCACCCTCAGCGGAGTGATCAAGAGATTTGCGTCATCCGGCCGACGGCGGATGACGCAAACCTCTTGATCAACAAATGCAGGTGGGTGGGAGAGGGGGAGGGGGGCGGGATTAGGGGGAGGTGGTGGTGGAGGACTTGGTGGGGCTGGACGAACCGCCGCTGGGCGAGCCTGACGAGCCGGACTTGGAGGTAGAGGGGGAGCCGGGGGAGGACGAGCCGGGGGTCGAGGACCCGCCTGAGCCCGACGACGAGCCGGAGCCCGAGGAGTCCCCACCGGAGGAGGTGCCCTCCGACTTCGTCGGCTTCGCCGCGCCACCCTTGCCCTCGGTGCCCGAGGCCCGGGAGTCGGTGCGATAGAAGCCGGAGCCCTTGAACACGACACCGACCGAGTTGAAGACCTTGCGCAGCCGCCCCTCGCATGCGGGGCACTCGGTCAGCGGCTCGTCCGAGAACGACTGCACCGCCTCGAGTTGGTGGCCGCACGCGGTGCAGGCGTACTGGTACGTGGGCACGTTCTCCTCCGGATCTGGTCCAGTCGATTGGCACTCGACGTATTCGAGTGCCAATGGTGCGTCATCGGACCCGGGTTCGTCCAGCGGGGGTGTGGCGATCGTCATCCGGGTCGACGGGGAGCGGCCGCAGGCCGTCCGACGGGGTGAGCACCGCAGCGACCGGACGGTCATGGGGCTGGGTGGGCAGGGCGGTGAGCAGTTCGCCGTCGTGCAACAGCGCCACGGTCAGGGTGGCGGCCGGCACCCGCGCCAGCGCCCGGTCGTAGGAACCGCCACCCCGGCCCAGTCGTAGACCACGCCGGTCCACCGCCAGCGCGGGCACCACCACCAGGGTGGCCCCGACGATCGCCGTCCGGCCGCGCCGGGGGCCGTCCGGCTCGCGCATGCCCCGGCCGGCGGCGACCAGGGTGCCCGGACCGGCGTACGACGCCCAGTCCAGGTCGAGGTCGTCGCGGAGCACGGGCAGCAGCAGCTCCGCCCCGGCCGGCAGCGCGGCCCGGAGCACCTCGGGCAGGTCGGGGCCGCCCGGCTCGGAGCCGACCGGGACGTACCCGGTCATCGTGGCCGGCCGCAGGCGGCGTACCAGCTCGGTCAGCCCGGCCTGGACGCGCGTCGCAGCGGCGGCCCGCTGGGGTGCGGTGAGCGCCCGGCGGCGGGCGAGCAGCGCGGCGCGCGTCTCGCGTTTGGCCGCATGGGCGACTTCCGCCTGATCAGAAAAATCGGGCACGCAACACTCCTGACGCAACGCTGTCGAACTGGTCGCTCTGTGTCAGCATCGCAGGAACGGGCCTGGAACTTCCGGGGGGACAGCGTTGACGCTACGCGGGCGGTTGACGGCAGCCTTCCTCACGGTGGTGCTCGGTCCGGTGCTGCTCGGCGCGGTCTTCGTCGGCACCACCCTGTCGGCGGTGGACCGCAGCCGGTCCGCCGAACGGCTCGGCCTGGCCGCGTCCGCCGTCCGTACCTCGATCGATGCGCTCTGCCAGCAGTTGCGGGCGGCCGCCGACGCGGTGGCCCTGCGTCCCGACCCGGCGACCCGGGCGGGCGCGGCCGGCCAGGTGGTCAGCCGAGGGCTGGCCACCGCCGTGCTGGTCACCGACGTGGCCGGCGGCACCACGTACGCCACCCCGGGTGGGCCGGTGACCCCGTGGCAGGACTGCGCGGGCCCCCGGACCGGCGGACCGGTCCGGGCGCTCAGCGCCCGGGTGGACCTGCGCGACCCGGCGGGCACGCCGCTCGGCGCGGTGGCCGCCGCCGAGGTGGTCGACCCGGCGTTCATGGCCCGGTTGGCCGCCGCGACCGGCGTCGCGGTCACCCTCCTCGACGACACCGCCGGCACCGACCGGATCACCCACACCACCGAGGGCGGTCGGGTACGCGATGCGGTGCTCGCCGCCGCCGGCGCGGTCGACGGCGACCGGGTCACCGCGACCCCGGACGGTCGCTACGTCCGGCGGCTCCGGCCGGCCCCCGGGCAACCGTTGCCCCTGGTCCTCTCCGTGGCCGGTGAGCGACCGTCGGGCCTGCCGGCCGCCTTGGTCGGCGCGGTGCTGCTCGCCGCCGCGCTGGCCGTGCTGACCGCGTGGCGACTGGCCCGGGTCACCACCCGGCCGTTGGTGGAGTTGGCCGGTGCGGTGGACCGGGTGGCCCGGGGCGACCTGACCGCCCGGGTGCCGGTGCGCAGCCGGGACGAGATCGGCCGGCTCGCCGCCGCCTTCAACCGGATGACCCGGGAGACCGCCGGGTACGTGACCGCGTTGACCAGCAGCCGGGATCAGTTGCGGGGCCATCTCGGGGTGCTCGGTGACACCCTGGCCAGCACCCACGACCTGCAGCGCATCCTGCGGGTGATCCTGCACAGCGCCATCGCGGCGACCGGGGCGCGGGCCGGGGCGGTGCTGCTGCGCGACGACGCCGGAGTGCTCGTCGGGCAGTGCGCCGAGGGGCTGGCCGGGCGCTGCCCGCCGGGCACCGAGCCGGAGGAGCTGCGGGTGCCGGTCGGTACGGGGGTGGTCGGTCTGGTCGCCGCCACCGGTGAACCGCAGCGGGGCCGGGTCCCGCCGGGCCCGACGCCGACCGGTGAGCCGTGGTGCGAGACGTACGTGGCGGTGCCGTTCACCGCACCCGGTGGGGCCGGTGCGGACCCTCCCGGCCGGGACCCGGCGGTCGGCGTGCTGGTCCTCTACGACCGGCTCGGCGTCGGTGAGTTCGACGACGACGACCTGGCGACCCTGCGGACCTTCGCCGGGCACGCGGCGGTGGCGGTGGAGAACGTCCGGGTGCACGAGGAGGCGCAGCGGTTGTCGCTGACCGACCCGTTGACCGGGCTGTGGAACTACCGTTACCTGCGCGAGTCGTTGCGCCGGGAGGTGGAGCGGGCCAGCCGGTTCGGTCGGATGCTCAGCATTCTCGTCCTCGACCTGGACCGCTTCAAGATCGTCAACGACAGTTACGGGCATGCCGCCGGGGATGCCGTGCTCGCCGAGTTCGCCCGCCGGGTCCGGGGCGAGATCCGCGAGGTGGATCTGGCCTTCCGGCAGGGCGGCGAGGAGTTCGTGGTGCTGCTGCCGGAGACCGACGCCCCGGGCGCGGCGACCGTCGCCGAGCGGCTGGGCGCGGCCGTGCGGGACACCCCGGTCGTGGTCGCCGGGCACGCGGGCATCCTGACCACGATCGCGGTGTCGGTCTCCATCGGCATCGCCGTCTATCCGGATCACGCCAGCACCGGTGCGGAGGTGCTGGACGCCGCCGACGAGGCGTTGTACGCGGCCAAGGGCGCCGGCCGCGACGGCTACCGGGTGGCGACCGCGCGGCACCGACCGACGCCGGTCGCGGACGGTGCGGTCGAGGAGATCGGCGTACCGTCGGGGGCGACCAGCCCGGCCGACGGCCTGCCCCGCGCCGGCCCGCCCACCGACCGGCCCTCCATCGACGAGCCGTCCGCCCACCGTCCGCCCCCCGATCGGGCTCCCGCCGACGACCTGTCGACCGACCTGTCGATCGACGGGCCGACGGGTCGGCACGCCGTCGGTGCTCCCGGTGTGACGCAGCCGGGCGGCGCGTCTTGCGGTCCTCACCCGCCGCGGCAGAGCCGTGGCCGATAGTCTCGCGGCATGTCGGAGCACTCAGCGAACCCCTCATCGACCACCGCGACCGGTCGTGCCCGTGCGGTCAAGGCCGTCATTCCGGCCGCCGGCCTGGCCACCCGGTTCCTGCCGGCCACCAAGGCGGTGCCCAAGGAACTGCTGCCGGTGATCGACCGGCCGGTGCTCCAGTACATCGTCGAGGAGGCGGCCCAGGCCGGCATCGGTGACGTGCTCCTGATCACCGGTCGGGGCAAGACGTCGATGGTGGACCACTTCGACCGTCGCCCCGACCTGGAGGCCCGGCTGGAGGCCAAGGGTGATGCCGAGCGGCTGGCCGCGGTGAAGCGCCCCAGCGAGCTGGCCGAGATCTACACCTGCCGGCAGCCCGAGCAGCTCGGTCTCGGCCACGCCGTCGGGTACGCCGAGTCGCACGTCGGCGACCAGCCCTTCGCGGTGCTCCTCGGCGACGAGTTCGTCAAGCCGTCCGAGCCGCTGCTGCCGGCCATGTTGGAGCTACAGGCCCGCACCGGCGGGGTGGTGCTGGCGTTCTTCGAGGTCGACCCGGCCGAGACCAAGCGGTACGGCATCGCCTCGGTCGCGCCGGCCGAGGCCGAGCTGACCGACATCGGCGAGGTCGTGCGGGTCACCGGCATGGTGGAGAAGCCCCAGCCGGAGGACGCCCCGAGCAACCTGGCCGTCCTCGGCCGGTACGTCCTGCCGGGGCGGATCTTCGACGCGATCCGGCGTACCGAGCCGGGCAGTGGCGGGGAGATCCAGCTGACCGACGCGATGGAGCTGCTGCGCAGCGAGGGCGTGCCGGTGCACGCGATCGTCTACCGGGGCACCCGCTACGACACCGGCATGCCGCTGGGCTACCTCCAGACAGTCGTGCAGATCGCCGTCGAGCGGGAGGACCTCGGCGGTGAGTTCCGCGCCTGGCTGACCGAGTTCGTCAACAACGGCGACGAGACTGTCACCGCGGCGATCCTCAACGGGGTACGCGACACGGCGGGCGGCTCCGGTACATGACCTCGACGGCCGACGCCGAGGCGGCCGCGAACGAGTTGACGCCGCTCGCCGACTACCTGGGCAGCGTGCTGCGCAGGTTGCGCGCGCTGCCTCCGCTCGACCTCGACCTCACCCAGGCATACGGCAACGTCCTCGCCTCGGACGTCGTCGCCCCGCACTCGTTCCCCGCCTTCGACCAGGCGGCGGTGGACGGGTACGCCGCGCGCTGGGAGGACCTCGTCGGGTACGGCCCGGTGCCCTCGGGCGGGCCGGGCCGTGCGGTACGGCTCAACGTGGTCGGTGACCTGGGCGCGGCGAGCTGGCGGCCGGTCCGGCTCACCCCCGGCTCGTGCTTCTCGGTGGCCGCCGGTGCGCCGATGCCGATCGCCGCCGACGTGGTGGTGCCGGTGGAGTGGACCGACCAGGGCATGGCCGCGGTGGAGATCTTCCGCACCCCCAAGCGTGGGTACGGCGTCCGCCGCGCCGGTGAGGAGTTGCCCGCCGGCACCGTCCTCGCCCGCGCCGGCACGTACGTCGCCCCGGCACTGGTGGCCGTCTTCGCCGCCACCGGCATCGGACACGTGGTGGTCCGGCCCAGCCCCCGGGTGGTGATCGTGGCCACCGGCGACGAACTCGTCGACGTGGGCCGGGGCAGCCAGCCCGGTCAGGTGGTGGACGCCAACTCGCACGCGTTGACCGCCGCCGCCGCCGAGGTGGGCGCGTTGGCGTACCGGGTGGGGATCTGCGACGACGACCCGGAGGGGTTGCGCGGCCTGTTGGAGGACCAGACCCTGCGGGCCGATCTGATCATCACCACCGGCGGCACCGGTACCGGCCCCGGCGACATGGTCCGGCGGATCCTGTCCCGCCGGGAGGGCGGCCGGGCCGGGCCGGTGACGTTCACCGATGTGGCGCTGTACCCGGGCACGGCGTTGGGGTTCGGTACCGTCGGGGCCGAGGAGGTGCCGGTGGTGTGTCTTCCCGGTGAGCCCGGTGCGGCGCTGATCGGCTTCGAGGTGCTGGCCCGCCCGGCGATCCAGCTGCTGGCCGGCGCGGAGCCGGTGTTCCGGCCGAGCGTACGGGCGCACCTGTTGGAGACCATCTCGTCGCCCGGTGGGCTGCGCGAGTTCCGGCCCGCGCACGTGGCCGAGCGGCGCGGCGGGGGTTACACGGTGCAGCCGCTCAGCGGTGGGCCGTACACCCTCTCCGGGTTGGCCGAGGCGAACGGGCTGATGGTGCTCGGTGAGCGGGTCACCACCGCGGCGGCCGGCTCCACCGTGGACGTGTTGCTGCTGGACCGACGGCGGTGAGCCGGCGCGGGTCGGCCGTGGCCCCGGGCGCGGACGGGAGGTCGGCGCGGTGAGCTGGTTCGGGCGGGTGCCGGGGTGGCCGGTGATGCTGATGGACGGTCCGGTGGTGCTGCGACCGTACCGGCGCAACGACGCCACCGCCTGGTCGGCGGTGCGCCGGGCGAACCGGGCCTGGCTGGCGCCCTGGGAGTCGCACCTGCCCGGCAGTTGGGACGAGACGAACTCGCCGGCCGCCTTCCGGTACGTGCACGCCGACCAGCGGCGTTCGGCGCGTACCGGTGAGGGGATGCCGTTCGCGGTCTGCCTGCGCGAGGACGGGCAGGAGCGGCTGGTCGGGCACCTGAACGTGGGCAGCATCGTCCGGCGGGCGTTCTGTTCCGGGTACGTCGGCTACTGGGTGGACTCCCGGGTGGCCGGTCGCGGGGTGATCCCGACCGCGATGGCGCTCGCGGTCGACCACGCGTTCGGCCCGGGTGGACTGCACCGGGTGGAGGTGAACATCCGGCCGGAGAACAAGCCGTCCCGGCGGGTGGTGGAGAAGCTGGGCTTCCGTGAGGAGGCGTACCACGTGCGCTACATGCACATCGACGGGGCCTGGCGGGACCATATCGGATACGCGCTGACCAGCGAGGAGGTGGCCGCCGAGGGTGGCCTGCTGGCCCGCTGGCACCGGATGCGTCACGAGGCCGGGTGAGTCGTCCCACGGATGGGATCCGGCGCGGCGTGTCGGCATCCCGGTCGGTGGCCCGTAACCTCAAGTAACTGCAAGCTGCGGCAAGCGCTGCCCGGCCGCAGGATCTGCGCCCAGGACGGGTTTACGGGAAAGATCTTGCTGTCGATCGGCGGTTGTCCCGAATTCGGTGACGGGAGGGGTGAGGGTGCCGACCTCGGTGCTCCTCGCCGTCCTCGCCGCTGCCGGTCTGCTCGCCCTCGCGCCGGCGCTGGTTCGTCGGTACGACGCCACCGAGCGGCTGGTGGCGGAGCGGGCGCAGTCGACGGCGCGGGTGCTCCAGCGCCGTCGGCGGCGGCGTACTGTCCCCGGCCGGCGACCGGTCAACCAGCCCCGGGCGCTGGTGGTCACCCTCGCCGAGGATGCCGCCACCGGAAATCTCGCCGCCCCGGTCTCCGCACCGCCGGCCGCCGGCCGCCGCGCCGCCCCGTTGGCGTCCGCCCGCCGTTCCGGCCGGCTGCGCGCCGTGCCGCCCGCCCTCCGCCAGGCCCGCCGCCGGCCGCCCCGGCACCACACCCCGGCCGTCTACCGGCGGCGTCGGGTGCTCGCCGCGCTGCTGCTGCTCAACTTCGTCGAGCTGGTCGGCGTGATCGTGGTCAGCCCCGGCTTCTGGATCAGCTTCTCGGTCACCGCCGGTCTGCTCGTCGTGTACGTCGTACACCTGCGGCGACGGGCGCTGGCCGAGCGCCGTAAGCGGCGGCTGCGGGCCCGGGAGGCGGCCTGGCTGGCCGCCCGGCAGGCCGAGGTGCGCCGCGAACAGGCCCGTCGGGCGGCGGCCCGTCGGGAGGCGCAGCGCCGTCTGGCCGCCCAACGCGAGGCGGTACGCCGCACGGCGATGGGCCTCGACCGGCCGACCGACCTGCCTGCGGCGGCCAGCGGGGGCGGCTCGGTGTCCTACCGCCGCTCCGGTGGCCTGCGCGGACGCCCCTACCAGTCCGGCCGCGACCCCCGCTGATCCCCGCGGGCCCCGCCCCCGCCCCCGATCCCCGCGGGCCCCGCCCCCGATCCCCGCGGGCCCCGCCCCCGCCCCCGATCCCCGCGGGCCCCGCCCCCGCCCCCGATCCCCGCGGGCCCCGCCCCCGCCCCCGATCCCCGCGG
>NZ_FMCU01000022.1 GCF_900091525.1 Micromonospora matsumotoense | reverse complement strand
GCGGGCCTGCCGCCATGCGGTCAGACGGGGTGCGATCAGGGCCCATCGGGCGTCGGATAGGTCGGACGGATAGGCTCGTCGCGCGGTCATGATTCAGGCGTACGGTGCCGTGGCACCGGGTCGGCGGACGTCATGTCCGTCGATGTATAGCCGAATGTGAACCAGACACGATCCCGGGGTGAAATGCTGCGTTTCCGGTCAGGGTGGAGCCGGGTGGGATGGGGCTATTCTGGCCCGAGTGGGACATGTTGCCCCGCCAAGGCCGGGGCGCCAATCGGTCACACTGGCGCGAAGGTGAAGGAAACGTCCAGTCAGAGCGCGTACGGCAGGTCCACCACCTGGTCGTCGGTCACCTCGGCGGCCGGTGCCCACGTCTCGTACACGCCCCGTTCGTGGCACTGCGCCCCGGTGTCGCGTACCGCGTCCGGATCGGGCCGCCGCAGCCGCAGCCGCAGCCAGCCCCCCTCCTCCCGGAGCACCAGGCACGGCACCCCCCGCCATCGGACATACCGCAGTCGCCGGGCCACCTGGTCCACCGGGTAACGGGCCGCCCGGGTCATCGCCAACACCCGGAACCCGCCCGGCAGATCCGCCACCGCCTCGTACTCACCGCCCGCGTACCGGCCGACGAGCTGGGTGGAGCGGGGCACCTCACCGGTCGGCACGTACTCCTGGTCGGGGGACAGCCCCGGCACCGCGGCCAGCAGGTGCCGCCACTGCGGCCCCACCATCCGCAACCAGCCCCGCTGCTCCGCCTGGTAGCTGTAGAGCACCACCTCGGCACCCTCGGCGGTGTACGCCAACAGGGCGGCGTTGGCGGGCATCGGCAGGTCGGCGAAGTCCCGGGTGACGAACTCGGGGATCAGCTGCGCCGAACTCGGCACGAACCCGGTGCCCAGCACCGGCGGGCCGAGCCGCTCCCGGGGCGGCAAGCCCAGCAGACCCCGGTGCGCCTCGCCGACCGGCACGTCGTAGTCGCCCGGATCGGCGGCCCGCCACCGCAGCGCGTAGCCGATGTCGGTGCCGTCGCCGCTGGTGCCGTCGCCGCGCAGCACCGCCAGCGCGGCCGGCGTCCGCAGGTGCGCCACGTCGTGCTCGCGGTAGCAGAAGCCGTGCGGCAGCCAACCCCGCACGTACCCGGCGAGCTGCCGGGCGGAGAGCACCTTGACCATCCGGGTGCCCCGCCGCAGCACCGCCGAGCCGCGTACCGCCGCCACCGTCGGGTCACCGGCCGCCGTCGGCTGCTGACTGAGCTGGTGCACGTACGACCAGCCCCGGTCGCGGTGCACCGGCATCAGCAGCGCCGCCTCCGGCTCCTCGACCGGCGTTCCGCCGCCCCGCACCTCGGTCACCTCGGTGACGTGCACGAACCGCCGCCACGGCCAGGTCGAGCCCGGCCGAGGGGCCCGCTCGAACCCGGGTGCCGCCTCGGCGCTGAACAGCTCGTAGGCCGCGCCCCGGGCCAGCTCCTCCGCCGGGTGGACCACCCCGCCGTACGTGACGCGTAACCCGGTCCGCGCGGAGGCGGGGCCGCTGGCCCGGTCGGTGACGCTCATCCCGGCGAGGCTAAGCCGGTCAGATGCCGGCCCGGTGAACGTCCGGTGGCGTCCCGGGAACGCTCCCGCCCCGGGCCCCGCCGCCCGCCCGTCGTCCCGCCGCCTGCCGGCCCGCCGCCACCCACCGATCCACCGACGCCGTCGGCGGCGGTTCGGGCCGGCACCGAGCGGTCCGGGTCGGTGCCGACCGGGACGCCGGGTGTGTGATGCTGACCGCGATGACCGGACCGACCGAATCCCGCAAGCAGCGCGCCGCCCGCCGGGCCGGTGAGTTCCCGCCCGCCCCGCCGCCGCTGCCCCGTCCCGTGCTGGACAGTCACACCCACCTCGACATCACCGTCGCCGAGGCCGGGGCGCCCGGCGGCAGCGACGCGGCCGACCCGGTGGCCGCCGCGATCGAGGTGGCCGCCACCGTCGGCGTGGACCGCCTCGTGCAGGTCGGTGTGGACGTCGACTCGTCCCGCTGGGGTGCCGAGGTCGCCGACCGGCACCCGGCGGTGCTCGCCACCGTGGCACTGCACCCCAACGAGGCCCCCCGGCTGGCCGATCTCGACGCCGCGCTGCGGGAGATCGAGACGCTGGCCGCCCGGGACCGGGTCCGGGGCATCGGTGAGACCGGCATGGACTTCTTCCGCACCGGCGACGACGGCCGCGCCGCCCAGGAGGAGAGCTTCCGGGCCCACATCGCCATCGCCAAGCGGTACGGCAAGGCCCTGGTCATCCACGACCGGGAGGCCCACGCCGACGTACTGCGCATTCTCGACGACGAGGGGGCCCCGGACACGGTGGTGCTGCACTGCTTCTCCGGCGACGCCGACTTCGCCCGCGAGTGCGTCCGCCGGGGCCACCTGCTCAGCTTCGCCGGCACGGTCACCTTCGGCAGCGCCACCGGGCTGCGGGAGGCCGCCGCGCTCACCCCGATCGACCAACTGCTGGTGGAGACCGACGCGCCGTACCTGACGCCGATGCCGCACCGGGGCCGGCCCAACGCGTCGTACCTGATCCCGCTGACGGTGCGGTCGCTGGCCGAGACCACCGGGGCCGACCTCGACGAGCTGTGCGCGGCCATCTCCGCCACCGGGGACCGGGTCTTCGGCCCGTGGTGAACGCCCCGGAACCCACGGCTACGCTTCGGGGCGTGACCGGCCTGCTCGGCCCGGCGGAGATCCGGGAACTCGCCGCGCGACTCGGCGTCAACCCGACCAAGAAGCTCGGCCAGAACTTCGTGCACGACCCGAACACCGTCCGCCGGATCATCACCACCGCCGGTCTCACCCCCGACGACGTGGTGCTGGAGGTCGGCCCCGGCCTCGGCTCGCTCACCCTGGCCCTGTTGCCGGTCGCCGCCCACGTGCACGCGGTGGAGATCGACCCGGTGCTGGCCGGGGCACTGCCGCAGACCGCCGCCGGGCACGCCGGCCCGGCCGCCGCCCGGCTCACCGTGCACCGGGCCGACGCGCTGCGGATCACCGCCGCCGAGCTGGCCGACCCGCCACCCACCGCGCTGGTGGCGAACCTGCCCTACAACGTCGCCGTGCCGGTGGTGCTGCACCTGCTCGCCGGGCTGCCCACCCTGCGGCACGGTCTGGTGATGGTGCAGAAGGAGGTCGCCGACCGGCTGGTCGCCGGCCCCGGCTCCAAGGTGTACGGCATCCCGTCGGTCAAGCTCGCCTGGTATGCCCGGTCCCGGGCCGCCGGCCGGGTGCCACCGAACGTGTTCTGGCCGGTGCCGAACGTCGACTCCGGTCTGGTCGCCTTCACCCGCCGCGAGCCGCCCCGCGACGACGTGCCCCGCAAGGCCGTCTTCGCCGTGGTCGACGCCGCGTTCGCCCAGCGGAGAAAGACGTTGCGGGCCGCGCTGGCGGGCTGGGCGGGGGGCCCGGACCGGGCCGCCGCAGCGCTCACCGCCGCCGGGGTGGACCCCGGCGCACGCGGGGAGTCACTCACCGTGGAGCAGTTCGCGGCGATCGCCGCGTCGGCTCCGACCGCCGCGCCGGTCGCACAGTAGGCTGACGCCGTGCCCGCCGAGGGACACGCCGCACCTGCGCGTACGACCTGGTTGCCGGCCGGTTCGCCGCCGGCCGCCGACTCCGCCGAGGAGCTGATCGTGGAGATGCCGTTCGACATCCGCCTGTGCCGGCGGGACGTCACCCGGTGACCGAGGCCTGGCGACCGGACGACGACGACCACCATCGGCGCGGCAGCAGCGGACCGGTCCGGGTCCGGGTGCCCGCGAAGGTCAACCTGCACCTCGGGGTGGGCGCGCTGCGCCGGGACGGCTACCACGAGTTGAACACCGTCTACCACGCGATCTCGATCTACGACGAGCTGACCGCCCGCCGCGGCGACACGCTCACCCTGACCATGGAGGGTGAGGGCACCGGCGAGCTGGCCCTGGACGACTCCAACCTGGCCATCCGCGCCGCCCACGCCCTCGCCGGCTACGCCGGGGTGCTGCCGCACGCCCGGCTGCACCTGCGCAAGCAGATCCCGCTCGCCGGTGGGCTGGCCGGTGGCAGCGCCGACGCCGCCGCCGCGCTGGTCGCCTGCGACGCCCTGTGGGGCACCGGGCTGTCCCGCGACGAGCTGGCCGGGATCGCCGCCGACCTCGGCTCCGACGTGCCGTTCCTGATCCACGGCGGCACCGCGCTGGGCACCGGCCGGGGCGAGGCGGTCAGCCCGGTGCTGGCCCGCCCCACCTCCTGGCACTGGGTGGTGGCCGTCGCCGACGGCGGCCTGTCCACCCCCGCCGCCTACCGGGAGCTGGACCGGCTGCGCGCCGCCGGCACGGCCGGCGCACCCCTGGGCAGCACCGACGGCCTGCTCGGCGCGCTGCGCCAACGGGACTCCCGGGTGCTGGCCGGCTGGCTCGGCAACGACCTCCAGGACGCCGCGCTGTCGATGCGCCCGGCCCTGGCCGACACGCTGAAGGCGGGGGAGGCCGCCGGGGCGCTCGCCGGCATCGTCTCCGGCTCCGGCCCGACCTGCGTCTTCCTGGCCCGGGACGCCACCGACGCGCAGCGGATCGCTGCGGAGGTGGAGTCCGCCGGGGTGTGCCGGGAGGCCCGGGTGGCCCACGGCCCGGTGGTCGGTGCCCGCATCGGCTGACCCCGCACCCCGGGTGGAGATCAACGCCGGTGGGCCGATGTTGCGGTATCCCGCGACCGGGAAACCGCAACATCGGCTCCGATGAGTTGATCAACGCGTCTCGGGGGCGGCCCGGCCCCCGGTATCACCGCGGGTGGGCGGGACGGTGCGGGCCGGCACGGGCGTCCGCGTACCCTTGCCCCAGGCGTCCCGAGGTGCCCGCCGGCACCGGGACGCCTTGATCATGGGAGGTGAGGTCGTGGCCAACATCGTCAACCTGGACCGGGTGTCCAAGGGGTACGGCGCCGCCGGGCCGCTGCTCACCGACGTCTCGCTCGGCCTCGACGACGCCGACCGGATCGGTGCGGTCGGCCTCAACGGCGCCGGCAAGTCCACCCTGCTGCGGATGCTCACCAAGCAGGAGGACCCCGACGACGGCCGGGTCACCCACCGCCGCGACCTGCGGGTGCTCTGGCTGCCGCAGGCCCTCACCCTCACCCCCGAGGCCACCGTGCGGGACGTGGTGCTCGGCACCGCCTGGCTCGCCGAGGGCATGGGTGCCGAACACGAGTGGGCCGGCGACGCCGGGGTCCGGGCCATCCTCGACGGCCTCGGCATGCCCCACCTCGGCCTCGACCAGCCGGTCGGCCCGATGTCCGGTGGCGAGCGCCGTCGGGTGGCGCTGGCCGCGCTGCTGGTCCGCGAATCCGACCTGCTCATCCTCGACGAGCCCACCAACCATCTCGACGTCGGCGGTGTCGACTGGCTGGCGAGGCACCTGGTCGGCCGCCGGGGCGCGCTCGTCGTGGTCACCCACGACCGGTGGTTCCTCGACGCGGTCTGCACCACCACCTGGGAGGTCGCCGACCAGACCGTCCGGGCCTACGAGGGCGGCTTCGCCGCCTGGACCCTGGCCCGGGTCGAGCGGGAGCGGGTCGCCGCCGCCACCGAGGCCCGCCGGCAGAACCTGCTCCGCAAGGAGATCGCCTGGCTGCGACGCGGCCCGCCCGCCCGCACCTCCAAGCCGAAGTTCCGCATCGACGCGGCCAACGCGCTCATCGACGACGTGCCGCCGCCGCGCGACACCATGTCGTTGCAGCGGATGGCGACCGCCCGGCTCGGCAAGCAGGTGTACGACCTGGAGCACGTCCGGTTGCACGCCGGGCCGAAGGAGATCCTGCACGACACCACCTGGCAGGTCGGCCCCGGTGACCGGATCGCCATCCTCGGGCGTAACGGCGCCGGCAAGACCACCCTGCTGCGGCTGCTGGCCGGCATCACCCGCGCCGACGGCGGCCGGTTCCACACCGGCTCCACGGTCAAGCCGGCGTTCCTCTCCCAGGAACTCGCCGAACTCCCCGGCCACCTGCGCGTCCTCGAAGCCGTCGAGGAGGTCGCCCGCCGGGTGCAGCTCGGCGACCGGGAGATCTCCGCCGCCCAGCTCGCCGAGGTGTTCGGCTTCGACGACCGGCGGCTCTGGACCCCGGTCGGTGACCTCTCCGGTGGGGAGCGCCGCCGGCTCCAGATGCTCCGGCTGCTCGCCGGGGAACCCAACGTGCTCCTGTTCGACGAGCCCACCAACGACCTGGACACCGACACCCTCGCCGCGCTGGAGGACCTGCTCGACTCCTGGCCCGGCACGATCATCGTGGCCAGCCACGACCGGTACCTGATCGAACGGGTCACCGACACCGCGTACGGGATGTTCGGCGACGGGCGGCTGGTGCACCTGCCCGGCGGGGTCGACGAGTACCTGGCCCGCGCCGCCGGACCCGGTCCGGCCCGGACGGCGGCCGGTCCCGCCGCCACCCCCGACGCCCTGGCCGGGGGCGGGATGTCCGCCGCCGACGCCCGGCAGGCCCGCAAGGAGCTGACCCGGCTGGAACGGCAGATCGGCAAGCTCGACCAGAAGGAGACCACCCTCCTCGACCAGTTCGCCACGCACGCCACCGACTACGCCCGGGTCGCCGAACTCGACGCGCAGCTCAAGGAGGTACGCGCCGAACGGGAGCGGACCGAGGAGACCTGGCTGACCCTGGCCGACGAGATCCCGCCGCTCTGACGCCGGCACGCCCCCGTGTGCGGCGTCACACCCCGGCGTGCGGGACAATCGTCGGCGACCCTCACCCGAACGGCGTTGGAGACACAGTCATGGCCCACACCCCCGTCAACCATCCCGCGCGGCCGGTCTACCGGGCGATCGGCGGGCTCATCGGTCTCTACCTGGTGGTCTTCGGCGCGCTCGGCGTCATCGCCAGCGCCGGCAACGACCTCTTCGCCCAGGACGACACCAAGGTCCTCGGCCAGGGCACGAACCTCGGGTTCTCGCTGCTGTCCGTGCTGCTCGGGGTGGTCATCCTGGTCGGCACGGTGATCGGCCGCAACCTCGACGTGGCGATCAACCAGTGGCTGTCCTACACCCTGATGGTGATCAGCCTGGCCGGCCTGGCCTTCCTGCAGACCGACGCCAACGTGGTCAACTTCAGCATCGTCACGGTGATCGTGCTGATGACGCTCAGCCTCGTCCTGCTGATGGTCGGCATGTACGGCAAGGTCGGCACCGACGACGAGAAGGAAGCCTGGCAGAAGGCCCGCCTGGTGCTCTGACCCGGACCTGCGGGGTGGGCCGGGTTGCCTGGCATTTCGCCCACGCCGGACGGCGGGACGGGAGACAATCGTCCTGACACGTCGTCCGTGCAGGAGGGGCCATGGCGCACTTTCCGGTCAACCACCCGGCCCGCCCGCTGTACCGGGTCTTCGCCGGGCTCGTCGGCGTCTACATCCTGGTCTTCGGCGTGTTCGGCGTCGTGCAGACCTGGGGTGAACCGCTCTTCTCCCGGGGCAGCCACTGGGCGTTGGGCCTGCGTACCAACCTGGCGTTCTCGCTGGTCTCGGTGCTCTTCGGGCTGGTCCTGATCATCGGGGCGTCCCGGCGCGGCAATCTCGGGCACGTCATGAACCTCACCGCCGGGGTGGTCTTCATGGTCACCGGCATCGCGATGATGAGCGTGCTCCAGACCCGCGCCAACGTCCTCAACTTCTCCATGTCGACGGTGATCGTCTCGCTGCTGTTCGGCCTGCTGCTCCTCGCCACCGGCCTGTACGACAAGATCGGCACCGACGAGCACGCCGAACAGGAGCGGGCCGACCGGCTCCACCCCGCCCGCTGACCCGTTGCTCAGCCGGGCTTGCGGACGGTGATCAGGCCCGGCCCGGCCTCCAGGTGGGACAGCCCGTTCCAGGCCAGGTTCACCAGGTGCGCCGCCACCGTCTCCTTGCGCGGCCTGCGGACCTCCAACCACCAACGGCCGGTCAACGCCACCATCCCCACCAGCGCCTGCGAGTACAGTTCGGCCAGCTTCGGGTCGTAGCCCCGGCCGGAGAACTCGGCAGCCAGGATGTGCTCCACCTGGTGTCCCACATCGTTCATCACACTGCTGAAGTTGCCGGTCGCCGACATCAGCGGCGACTCCCGCACCAGCACCCGGAACCCGCTGGTCTCCTCCTCGATGTAGCCCAGCAGCGCCAGCGCCGCCTGCTCCAGCAACTCCCGGGGATGACCGGCGGTCAACGCCGTGCTGAGCCGGTCCAGCAGCGCCCGCACCTCACGGTCGACGACGACCGCGTACAGGCCCTCCTTGCCGCCGAAGTGCTCGTAGATCATCGGTTTGGAGACCCGCGCCCGCGCCGCCACCTCCTCGATCGAGGTCGCGTCGAAGCCCTTCTCGGCGAAGACCTGCCGACCGATCGCGATCAGCTGTTCGCGCCGCTGGGCGGCCGACATCCGTACCCGGGACGTCGGTTTCGCGTCCGCCGCCGGCCCCGCCCGTCGGGCACCGGTGTTCTCCCCGCCCGGGGCCTGCGCCATCTCGTCACCTCGTCGGCGCGCGGTGACGCCCTGTCGTGGAATGCTCCGGTCGTGCCCGTCTGTCTCGGTCACCCGGCCATCCTGCCAGGTGATCCACCTCGGCACCGCCGGGTTCGGCGCCCGGCCGGCTTCCGCGCCGGCTCCGCCGCCATTCGTTCCGGCCGAGGGCGTCATGGCGGGGCTCACCGAGGAGATCACGTAGGGGTGGGGGCCGCCCGGCGGAGGCGCTAAGCTGTCTTGCGTCACATTCGGCCGTGGTGTAATTGGCAACACCCGGGTCTTTGGTACCCGTGTTTCAGGTTCGAACCCTGGCGGCCGAGCCGTCCGTCACTTCCTCCCCGATCGGGGTAAGGGGCGAAGTGTCCCCGTCGTCTGGTTAGCATGGCGGCGAGACTGTCGCCTTCCCCGACGGGAGCCCACCCGTGTCCCAGCCCCACCGCCGTACCGTCGTCGTGCTCGCCGCCGGGGAGGGCAAGCGGATGAAGTCGGCGCTGCCCAAGGTGTTGCATCCACTGCTCGGCCGGACGCTGCTCGGCCACGTGCTGGCCGCCGCCGGTCCGCTGCGTGCGGACCGCACCGTGGTGGTGGTCGGGCACGGCGCCGAGCAGGTGCGCACCCACCTGGCCGAGGTCGCCCCGGACGCCACCGGAGTCCTGCAGGCCGAGCAGTTGGGCACCGGGCACGCCGTGCGGATCGCGCTGGACGCGGTGCCGGAGTCCACCGGCACCGTCGTGGTGATCAACGGGGACGTGCCGCTGCTGCGTACCGAGACGGTGGAGGCGCTGGTCACGGCGCACGAGGGCGAGGGGGCGGCGGCCACCGTCCTGGCTGCCGAGGTGCCCGACCCGACCGGCCTGGGGCGGATCGTCCGGGACGCCGCCGGCTGGCTGGAGCAGATCGTCGAGGAGCGCGACGCGACCCCGGCCCAGCGGGCGCTGCGGGAGATCAACGCCGGCATCTACGCCTTCGACCTGGCCCGGCTGCGGGCCGCGCTGGGCAAGCTCTCCACCGACAACGACCAGGGCGAGGAGTACCTCACCGACGTCTTCGGGCTGCTCTTCTCGGCCGGTGAGCCGGTCGGCGTGCACGTGGCCGCCGACCACGTCGAGACGTTGGGCTGCAACGACCGGGTGGAGCTGGCCGGGCTGCGCCGGCTGCTGCGCGACCGGGTGAACGAGGCGTGGATGCGGACCGGGGTGACGATCCTGGACCCGGCGACCACCTGGATCGACGTGACCGTCACCGTCGGGCGGGACGCGGTGCTCGACCAGAACACCCAGCTGCGGGGGGCCACGACGGTGGGCGCGGAGGCGGTGGTCGGGCCGGACGTGACGCTGATCGACACGGTGGTGGGCCCGGCGGCGACCGTGCTGCGCAGCCACGCGACGGGCGCGGAGGTGGGCGCGGGGGCGAGCGTCGGCCCGTACGCGTACCTGCGGCCGGCGGCGCGGCTGGCCGAGCGGGCGAAGGTGGGCACCTTCGTCGAGGTGAAGAACTCCGACGTCGGGCCGGGCGCGAAAGTGCCGCACCTGTCGTACGTGGGGGACGCGACGATCGGGGCGAAGGCGAACATCGGCGCGGCAACGATCTTCGTGAACTACGACGGGGTGAACAAGCACCGCACGGTGGTCGGTGACGGCGCGTTCGTCGGCTGCGACACGAACCTGATCGCGCCGGTCGAGGTGGGCGCGGGGGCGTACGTGGCGGCGGGCAGCGCGCTCAGTCAGGACGTGCCGCCGGGGGCGTTGGGGGTGACCCGGGCGCCGCAGCGCAACATCGAGGGCTGGGTGCTGCGCAACCGACCGGGCACGGTCTCCGCGCGCGCCGCGGAGCAGGCTCGCGGGGCCGCCGAGGATGCGTCGGGCGGGTCGACGGCGGCAAGTGAAGGTGAGGCAATCCACGGGGGTGCCGAGACGGTGTGAGGGTCGGCGGGGCCGGGGCATACTGCAACCGAATACCCCGGCCCACCACCGCCGGGCACCACCGACCAACGGGAGCAGACGGGCCCATGGGCAGCATCGTCGCCGAAAACCGCAAGAGCCTGATGCTCTTTTCCGGACGTGGCTTTCCGGAGTTGGCCAAGGAGATCGGTGAGGTGCTCGGCGTGGCGCCGACCCCTTCCGACGCGTACGAGTTCGCCAACGGTGAGATTTTCGTACGGTTCCGGGACTCGGTGCGTGGTTCGGACGCCTTCGTGGTGCAGTCCGTCACGCACGGGGTCAACACCTGGGTCATGGAGACCCTGATCATGGTGGACGCGCTGAAGCGGGGGTCGGCGAAGCGGATCACCGTGGTCCTGCCGTTCTACCCGTACTCCCGGCAGGACAAGAAGCACCGGGGCCGGGAGCCGATCTCGGCCCGGCTGGTGGCCGACCTGCTCAAGACGGCCGGGGCGAACCGGATCCTCACCGTCGACCTGCACACCGCCCAGATCCAGGGCTTCTTCGACGGCCCGGTGGACCACCTCTTCGCGATGGACATCCTCGCCGAGTACGTGGAGCACAAGTTCGCCGGCCGGCCGATGACCGTGGTCGCCCCGGACTCGGGCCGGGTACGGGTGGCGGAGCGGTGGACGGACCGGCTCGGCGGCTGCCCGCTGGCGTTCATCCACAAGACCCGGGACCCGTTGAAGCCCAACCAGGTGGTGGCGAACCGGGTGGTCGGCGAGGTGGAGGGCCGGGTCTGCCTGATCGTCGACGACATGATCGACACCGGGGGGACGATCACCAAGGCCGCGGAGATCCTCAAGGAGTCCGGTGCGGCGGAGATCGTGGTGGCCTCCACCCACGCCCTGCTGTCCGACCCGGCGACCGAGCGGTTGAAGAACAGCCCGATCACCGAGGTGGTGGTGACCAACACGCTGCCGCTGCCCTCGGACAAGCAGCTGGACAAGCTCACCGTGCTGTCGATCGCACCGCTGCTGGCGCGGGCGATCCGGGAGGTCTTCGACGACGGGTCGGTGACCACCCTCTTCGGTGGCCTGAGCTGACGGTCGCACCGCCCCGGCCACCCGGCCGGGGCGGTGCGTGCCGGCGTCGCGGCCGGGCGGGGCGGATCGGGCGGGGGCCGGTGGTGCCGGAACGTGGCCGCGCCGGGGACGTGGAAGTGGTGCCGGAACGCGGCTGCGCCGGGGACGCGGGAGTGGTGTCGGGGTGGGGCCGCGCCGGGGACGCGGGAGTGGTGTCGGGGTGGGGCCGCGCCGGGAGATGGGGACTGCCGGAGAGCACGGAAAGACCTCGGGTAGACTGGTCCGGTTGCCACGGCGAGGGTGCCCGGCGGGTCGCTGATCGAGCGCCGCACGGAGGCACCGTCATCGACGCGGTGCTCCGGGCAGTCGTTCATGACGCATGAGCCCCAAGCGAGCCCCTCGCCCAGCACCGCCAGACGACAAGCCGCCGTAGCGTTAGCATCAGGAGTTTTCCCGTGTCCGAGGTAAAGATCAGCGCCGAGCCCCGTACGGAGTTCGGCAAGGGTGGTGCCCGTCGTACCCGCCGAGCCGGCAAGGTGCCCGCCGTGCTGTACGGCCACGGCGAGAAGCCCAAGCACATCGCGCTTCCGGCGCGGGAGTTCGCCGCCGCGATCCGTAAGGGCGGTGCCAACCAGCTCTTCGCGATCGAGGTCAGCGACGGCACCCAGGTGCTGGCCCTGCCGAAGGCGATCCAGCGTGACCCGATCCGGGACAGCTTCGAGCACGTGGACCTGCTGCTGGTCCGCCGGGGCGAGAAGGTCACCGTCGAGGTCCCGGTCCAGCTGACCGGTGAGGCCGCGCGGGACACCCTGATCGTGCACGACCACGACACCCTCTCGGTGACCGCCGACGCCACCAAGGTGCCGGATCACCTGGAGGCCTCGATCGAGGGCCTGCAGGCCGGCAGCCAGGTCACCGCCGCCGACGTCGAGCTGCCCTCGGGTGTCGAGCTGGCCGCCGACGCGGACCAGACGGTCGCCTCGGTGACCGCCGCGCCGACCGCCGAGCAGCTCGAGGCGACCCTGCCCGAGATCGAGACCCCGGCGACGGAGGCCGACGAGGCCGCCGAGGGTGCGGAGACCGCCGAGGCCGGCGAGACTCCCGCCGCCGAGGGCGCGGAGAGCACCGAGGCGAAGACCGAGGCCTGACCGGTCGCATCGTTCACGGCAGGCGCTCCCGTCGCGGGGGCGCCTGCCGGCGTATCGGGGTACCGGCGGCGGGCAGACGGCGAGCGGGAGGTACGGGACGTGACGGACGAGACGGGGCCGTGGCTGGTGGCCGGCCTGGGCAACCCGGGTCGGGAGTACGCCGGGAACCGGCACAACGTCGGCTTCATGGTCGCCGAGTTGCTCGCCGTACGGCTGGGTGGGCGGTTCGGGCGGTACAAGCGGGTGGTGGCGGATGTCGCCGAGGGGCGGATCGGTTTCGGCGGGCCGAAGCTGGTGCTGCTCAAGCCGCAGACGTACATGAACCTGTCGGGTGGGCCGGTGGCCGCGCTGGCGCAGTTCCACAAGATCCCGGCCGATCGGGTGATCGCCGTGCACGACGAGCTGGACCTCCCGTACGGGCAGCTGCGGGTGAAGCTGGGCGGCGGCGAGGGCGGGCACAACGGTCTGCGTTCGATGTCGAAGTCGTTGGGGACGAAGGAGTACGCCCGGGTGCGGTTCGGCATCGGCCGGCCGCCGGGGCGGCAGGACCCGGCGGACTACGTGCTGTCGGACTTCGGCACGGCGGAACGCAAGGAGTTGGAGTTCCTGGTGGATCGGGCCGCCGACATGGTGGAGTCGGTGATCACGAAGGGTGTGGAGCCGACCCAGAACGCCTACCACGGGGCCTGAAGTCGCGGGGGGCGTTCTCGTGGCGCGGCGGGGATGGCGGTAGTCTGCGCGTTCTGACGTGGCACGCCCCGCGCGGGCCGTGGTTGGCGACGGGAGCGAGTTCGTGGGCAGTCCTCCGATGATCGACGGCGCGTTCGCCCGCTGGCTGGCGGACCGGGCCGGGCAGGCCCTGCTGGAGTTGCGCGCCGAGATGGGGTTCGCGGACGCGGCGGCGTTGAAGGCGGCCGGGGACAAGGTCTCGCACGATCTGATCCGCAGCGAGCTGGCGAAGTGGCGGCCCGGTGACGCCGTCCTCTCCGAGGAGGACGAGGGGTCCCGGCTGGTGGACTCCACGGACGGCGTCTCCCGGCTGACCGCCGACCGGGTGTGGATCATCGATCCGCTGGACGGCACCCGGGAGTTCTCCGAGGAGGGACGCGCCGACTGGGCGGTGCACGTGGCGCTCTGGGCGCGTAACGCGCCGTCGCCGCACGGGTTGGTGGCGGGCGCGGTGGGTCTGCCGGCGCAGCACCGGGTGCTGGGCACGGACTATCCGCCGGCGTACCCGCCGATGACGGTGGAGGCGGCGACCTCGGGCGACCGTACGCTGCGGTTGGCGGCGAGCCGGAGCCGGCCGCCGGCCTTCCTCACCGACCTGGCCGGGGACGTGGGCGCCCAACTGGTGCCGATGGGTTCGGCGGGGGCGAAGATCGCGGCGGTGGTGACCGGTGACGTGGACGCCTACATCCACGCGGGCGGCCAGTACGAGTGGGACTCGGCGGCCCCGATCGCTGTGGCGACGGCCACCGGGCTGCACGCTTCCCGAATCGACGGTTCTGCGCTGAGATACAACGAGGCGGACCCGCGCCTGCCGGACCTGCTGGTCTGCCGCAAGGATCTCGCCAGCCGGTTGCTTGCAGCGTTGCAGAGGCATTCCGGGTAGCCTGAGCGCTGTTTTTGACTTGTCCGACCGGAAAGGTCTGGAATCCATGAACGGATCCGCGCCGATCGAGCCTGTGGCATGACCGCCCCCGGCCGCTTCTACCAGGTCTCCCAGCTCGACGCGCTCGAGGCGGAGAGCATCTTCGTGATGCGTGAGGTGGTTGCCGAGATGGAGCGGCCGGTGCTGCTCTTCTCCGGTGGCAAGGACTCCATCGTGATGCTCCGGTTGGCGCAGAAGGCGTTCGCCCCGGCCGGCGTGCCGTTCCCGGTGATGCACGTCGACACCGGGCACAACTTCCCCGAGGTGCTCGACTACCGGGACCGGCGGGTGGCCGAGTTGGGTCTGCACCTGATCGTGGCGAGCGTGCCCGACGCCCTGGCCGCCGGGACGGTGCGGGAGTCCGGCGACGGGATGCGTAACCGGATCCAGACGCCGGTGTTGTTGGACGCGGTGGAGAAGCACCGGTTCGACGCGTTGTTCGGTGGGGCGCGGCGGGACGAGGAGAAGGCGCGGGCCAAGGAGCGGGTGTTCTCGTTCCGGGACGAGTTCGGGCAGTGGGATCCGAAGAACCAGCGGCCGGAGCTGTGGTCGTTGTACAACGGCCGGCATCATGCGGGTGAGTCGATCCGGGTGTTCCCGCTGTCCAACTGGACCGAGCTGGACGTGTGGCACTACATCGCCCGGGAGGCGATCCCGCTGCCGTCGATCTACTTCGCCCACGACCGTGAGGTGGTCGAACGCGACGGCATGTTCTACGCCGTGAACGAGTTCTTCCACCCCCGGGCGGGTGAGCAGCCGGTCAAGGCCCGGGTACGGTACCGCACGGTCGGCGACGCCTCCTGCACGGCGGCGGTGCGCTCGGACGCGGACACCGTGGACCGGGTGATCGACGAGGTGGCCGCGACGCGGATCACCGAGCGGGGCGCGACCCGGGGCGACGACCGGGTCAGCGAGGCCGCCATGGAGGACCGTAAGCGGGAGGGCTACTTCTGATGAGCGCCGAGACAGTGTCGCCCGAGATCGAGGCCCGACCGATGGACCTGTTGCGGTTCGCCACCGCCGGGAGTGTGGACGACGGCAAGTCGACCCTGATCGGTCGGCTGCTCTATGACACGAAGTCGTTGTTCACCGACCAGTTGGCGGCGGTGGAGGCGGTCAGCGCGGCCCGGGGTGACGAGTACACCAACCTGGCGTTGCTCACCGACGGTCTGCGGGCCGAGCGGGAGCAGGGCATCACCATCGACGTGGCGTACCGCTACTTCGCCACCCCGAGGCGGAAGTTCATCATCGCCGACACCCCGGGGCACACCCAGTACACCCGCAACATGGTCACCGGCGCGTCCACCGCCGACCTGGCGCTGGTGCTGGTGGATGCGCGGAAGGGGCTGGTGGAGCAGTCGCGGCGGCACGCGTTCCTGTGCTCGCTGCTGCGGGTGCCGCACCTGGTGTTGTGCGTCAACAAGATGGACCTCGTCGACTACTCCCAGGAGGTCTTCGAGCAGATCGCCGACGAGTTCACCGCCTTCGCGGCGAAGCTCGACGTGCCGGACCTGGCGGTGGTGCCGGTGTCGGCGCTGCGGGGGGACAACATCGTCACCCGCTCGGAGCACATGCCGTGGTACGAGGGCCCGTCGCTGCTGCACCACCTGGAACACGTGCACATCGCCTCGGACCGGAACCTGGTCGACGTGCGGTTCCCGGTGCAGTACGTGATCCGCCCGCAGTCGACCACCGTCACCGACTACCGGGGCTACGCCGGTCAGGTCGCCTCCGGCGTGCTCAAACCCGGCGACGAGGTGATGGTGCTCCCGTCCGGCTTCACCAGCCGGATCGCCTCGGTCGAGACCGCCGACGGCCCGGTGGACGAGGCGTTCCCGCCGATGTCGGTGACCGTCCGACTCGACGACGAGATCGACATCTCGCGCGGCGACATGATCTGCCGCCCGAACAACGCGCCCACCGTCTCCCAGGACATCGAGGCGATGGTCTGCTGGATGGACGAGACCCGCCCACTCCAGGTCGGCGGCAAGTACACGATCAAACACACCACCCGGACGGCGCGGACGATCGTGCGTGGCCTGTACTACCGCCTCGACATCAACACGCTGCACCGCGACGAGACCGCCAGCGAGTTGCGCCTCAACGAGATCGGCCGGGTCCGGCTGCGCACCACCATCCCGCTGCTGGCCGACGAGTACCGCCGCAACCGCACCACCGGCGGCTTCATCATCATCGACGAGGCCACCAACCGCACCGTAGCCGCCGGCATGATCGTCGACACCGCCTAACCCACCCCCACCCCCTCCCCCTCCCTCCGCCACCCTCGGCGTCCCCACCCATCGCTTCTCCACCCCCCGTTGATCAAGAGCTTTACGTCAACTTCCGCCCCCGGAATGACCCAAACCTCTTGATCACCGCCCCCTTGCCCGGCGGCCCCCGCTGGGCGGCTCGGTGATCAAGAGGTTTGGGTCGGGATCTGGCGTGGGGATGACGTAAAGCTCTTGATCAACGGGGGAGCGGCGCGGCGGGACGGGGCAGGGGAGGGGGCTGCGGGGCGGGAGCGGGGGTTAGGGGAGGCGGGTGGTGCCGGGGGCGGGGAGGGCGGTGAGGGTGGTGGGGGCGGTGAAGCCGCGCGCGGCGTAGGCGGCCCGGACGGCGGTCGCCACCGCGTCCGAGTGGGCCGCCTCGACCAGGGCGAGGACGCAGCCGCCGAAGCCACCGCCGGTCATCCGGGCACCGAGCGCACCGGCCGCGAGCGCCGCCTCGACGGCGGTGTCGACCTCGGGGACGGTGATCTCGAAGTCGTCCCGCATCGAGGCGTGCGAGGCGGTCAGCAGCGGCCCGATCTCGGGCACCCGGCCGGCGCGCAGCAACTCGACGGTGTCGCGCACCCGTTGGTTCTCGGTGACCACGTGTCGGACCCGTCGTCGGGTCTCGTCGTCGGGTAGGCGGTCCAGGGCGGCATCGAGGTCGGCGACCGGCACGTCCCGCAGGGCCGGCACCCCGAGCAGGTCGGCGGCCCGCTCGCAGGCGGCGCGACGGGAGGCGTACTCGCCGTCGGCGTGCTGGTGTGGGGCGCGGCTGTCGATCACCAGGATGGCCAGGCCGGCGGCGTCCAGGTCGAACGGGATGTGTTCGACGGACTCGTCACGGCAGTCGAGGAAGAGGGCGTGGCCGGCGCGGCAGCGGAGCACCGCGGACTGGTCCATGATGCCGGTCGGTGCGCCGACATAGCCGTTCTCGGCGCGTTGGGCCAGCCGGGGGCGGTGCGCGGCGGGCAGGTCCAGCCCGCCCAGGTCGGCCAGGGCGGTGAGCACCGCCGCCTCCAGGGCCGCCGAGGAGGAGAGCCCGGAGCCGAGCGGCACGTCGGAGGCGATCGCCAGCCGGGCGCCGGGGACGGCGTACCCGGCCTCACGCAGGGCCCACACCACGCCGGCGACGTACCCACCCCAGCCGGTGACCCGGCCGGGGGAGTCGGCCTCGGCGGCGCCGAAGTCGACCGGTCGGTCGGCGATCTCCGACCGGACCGTCCAGCGTTCGCCGGGCTGCGGGCCGGCGGCGACCACGGTACGCAGCGGCAGGGCGAAGGGCAGCACGAAGCCGTCGTTGTAGTCGGTGTGCTCGCCGATCAGGTTGACCCGTCCGGGTGCCGCCCAGCGGCCCGCCGGCTGCGCGTCGTACCCCCGGGAGAAGCCGGCGGTGGCGCGGTCGGCGACGTCGGGTGCGGCGGCGGGTCGTCCCGGCGTCACGACTGGCCCAGGACGTGCGTGCGGTAGAAGGCCCAGGCGTCGCCCACCATGTCGGCCAGGGTGGGCTTCTCGGGCACCCAGCCCAGTTCCTGTCGGGCCAGCGCCGAGGAGGCGACGAGTTCGGCCGGGTCGCCGTCGCGGCGGGGCGCGATCTCGACGGGCAGCGGGTGACCGGTGACCTCGCGGACCACGTCGACGACCTGCCGGTTGGTGAAGCCGCTGCCGTTGCCGAGGTTGTAGATGCGGTGCCGTCCGGGCACGGCGGCGGTGAGCGCCAGCAGGTGGGCGCGGGCCAGGTCCTCGACGTGGATGTAGTCGCGCACGCAGGTGCCGTCGACGGTGGGGTAGTCGTCGCCGAAGAGTTGGAGTTTCTCCCGCCGGCCGGCGGCGACGTCCAGGGCGATGGGGATGAGGTGCGTCTCCGGGTCGTGCCGTTCGCCGATGGCGAGGCCGTCGCGCAGGTACGCCCCGGCGACGTTGAAGTAGCGCAGCGAGACGGCGGCCAGGTCGTGCGCGGTCGCCTCGGAGGTGAGCACCAGGTCGACGGCGAGCTTGGTGGCCCCGTACGTGTTGGCGGGGGCCTTGACGGCGGTCTCCGGGATGGGCAGTTCGACCGGGTTGCCGTAGACGGCGGCGGTGGAGGAGAAGACCATGCGTGGCACCCGGGCGGCCCGGACGGCGTCGATCAGCGCGATGGAGCTGACCGTGTTGGCGTGCCAGTAGCGCTCGGGGTGGACCATCGACTCACCGGCGGCGATCAGCGCGGCGAAGTGCAGCACCGCGTCGTAGCCGGCGTCGGGGGTGAGCACCTGGGCGGCCTCGTGCACCGGCAGGTCGACGTGGGTGGCGTCGGGGGCCAACGCCGCCCGGTGGCCGGTGCGCAGGTCGTCCAGGACGGTCACCCGGTGGCCGGCGTCGAGCAGCATCCGGGTCACCACGCTGCCGATGAACCCGGCACCGCCGGTGACGAGCAGTTTCACGTCGGTCCTCCTGCCTGGCCGCGCCCGCTGCGGCCGTTCGTGATCACCCTACGGGCGGGTGCTGTCGTCGCGCTGTGCGTCGCGGGGTCGGCGCTATTCCATCACGAACCTCCAAGATTGAACAGATCCGAACATCGCCCACCGTCCGTGGCTGGCGGCCCTACCATCACTTCCATGCGGGAAGCGGGCGGTCCCGGGCCCCGGAGACGCGCCCCGGGGCGGACCCGACGCGCACCCGGACCGATGGCCCGCAGCGTCGCCCGGCTCGTCGTCCGGGCCGCCGACGGCGCCACCCGGCTCGTCACCGGCCTGCTCGGCGCCAGCCCCGCCGCCGGTCGGGAGAGGATCAGCGAGCACGAACTGCGCGACCTGGTCGCCGCGAACACCGTCCTCGACCCCGACGAACGGCGGATCATCGACGAGGTGCTGGTCGCCGGGGCCAGTCTGGTCCGTGAGGTGATGATGCCCCGGACCGAGGTGGTCTTCCTCGCCGCCGACCTGACCCTGGCCGAGGCCGAACGGCTGGTCCGGGTCGACCCGCACACCCGCTACCCGGTGGTCGACGGCACCCACGACGACGTGGTCGGCTTCGTCCACCTGCGGGACGTGCTGCTCCGCCCCGACCTGGACCCGGCGACCCCGGTGGGCCGGTTGAGCCGGGAGGTGAAGCGGTTGCCCGGCAGCAAGCGGGTGCTCGCCGCGCTGACCGAGATGCGCCGGGAGGGCCACCACCTCGCCGTGGTGGTCGACGAGTACGGCGGCACCGCCGGCATCGTCACCTGCGAGGACCTGATCGAGGAACTCGTCGGGGAGATCCACGACGAGCACGCCGGCCCACCCGAACCGGCGTCCGCCGGCCTGCCGGCCGTGGTGGACGGTCGGCTCAACCTGGCCGACTTCGCCGAGCGGACCGGGGTGCCACTGCCCGCCGGCCCGTACGAGACGGTCGGCGGGTACGTGATGGCGGCGCTCGGCCGGCTCCCGGTGGCCGGGGACGAGGTCCCGGTCGTCCCGCCGGATGATCCGCCGACGGCGGAGTCGACCGACGGTTGGCTGTTGCGGGTGCTCGCCCTCGACGGGCGTCGGGTGTCCCGGGTCGCGGTCTCCGCCGCCCGCCTGCCGGAGCCGCGACGCGAGGTCACCGCCCCGGCGGGATCGGCGGCGAGTCGACCCGCCGGCCCGTCATGACGTACGCCGGTGGTTACTGACAGAATTGCCGGCATGTCCGACGCTCCCGCCCGCCCCCGCGTCTTCTCCGGCATCCAGCCGACGGCCGACTCGTTCCACCTCGGCAACTACCTGGGCGCGGTGCGGCACTGGGTGGCGTTGCAGGACACCCACGAGGCGTTCTACTGCGTGGTCGACCTGCACGCGATCACCGCCGGGCACGATCCGGCGGTGCTGCGGCAGCGCACCCGGGTGGCCGCCGCGCAGCTCTTCGCGGTCGGCATCGATCCGGAGCGCAGCGCCCTGTTCGTCCAGTCGCAGGTGCCCGAGCACGCGCAGTTGGCCTGGGTGTTGGGCTGCATCACCGGGTTCGGTGAGGCGAGCCGGATGACCCAGTTCAAGGACAAGTCGCAGAAGCAGGGCAGCGACCGGTCCAGCGTCGGCCTGTTCACGTACCCGATCCTCCAGGCCGCCGACATCCTGCTCTACCAGGCCGACGTGGTGCCGGTCGGCGAGGACCAGCGGCAGCACCTGGAGCTCTCCCGGGACCTGGCCCAGCGGTTCAACTCGCTGTTCGGGCCGACCTTCACGGTGCCCGCCCCGCACATCGTCAAGGACACTGCCAAGATCACGGATCTTCAGGAGCCGACGGCGAAGATGTCGAAGTCGTCGTCCTCGCCGACCGGCATCATCGACCTGTTGGAGGAGCCGGCCCGCTCGGCCAAGAAGATCCGCTCGGCGGTGACCGACACCGGCCGGGAGATCGTCTTCGACACCGAGACCAAGCCCGGGGTGTCCAACCTGCTCACCATCCACTCCGCGCTCTCCGGCCGGAGCATCGACGACCTGGTGGCCGCGTACGCGGGCCGGGGGTACGGCGATCTCAAGAAGGAGTTGGGCGAGGTGGTCCGCGAGTTCGTCACCCCGATCCAGGAGCGCACCCGCAGCTACCTCGACGACCCCGCGCAGCTCGACAAGCTGCTCGCCGCCGGCGCGGAGAAGGCCCGGGAGGTCACCGTGCCGACGCTGCGCACAGCGTACGAGCGGGTCGGGTTCCTTGCGCCGGTCCGCTTCGAGTAGTCGTGGGCGGGGCGGCGGTGCGGGTCGAGACGATGGCCGGAGGGGTGGCGCGGAGCGTGGATCGCAGGGACGAGGTTCCGGTGGCCGGCGACACCATCCAGATCGGGATCGCGGTGGACATCCCCGAGCCGTGGGGTGAGCTGCTCACCCGACGGCGGGCGCAGACGGGTGACCCGCAGGTCGTCCCGGCGCACGTGACCCTGCTCGGCCCGACCGAGATCCCGGTGGCCGCGCTGGGGGCGGTCGAGGCGCACCTGGCCGAGGTGGCCGCCACCCACCTGCCGTTCACCCTGCACCTACGGGGGACCGGCACGTTCCGGCCGGTGACCCAGGTGGTCTTCGTCGCGGTGGCGGCCGGGATCAGCGAGTGCGAGCTGCTCGCCGCCGCCATCAACGCCGCGCCCCACCTGCACCGGGAGCTGCGCTTCCCGTACCACCCGCACGTCACCGTGGCCCAGGACGTCGCCCCCGAGGCGCTGGACCGGGCGTACGAGGATCTCGCCGACTTCTCGGCGATGTTCGAGGTGGAGGCGTTCACCCTGTTCTCGCACAGCGGTCAGACCCGGTGGCAGCCGCGCCGGGACTTCCGGCTCGGCGGCTGACCCGCGCCGCCGGTGGCCGGTCGGAGCGCCCGTGCGGGCGGCACCCCCACCCGCCGGTGGCCGGCACCCCCTCCCGCCGGCAGCCGGTTGACCGGCCCGGCGACGACAGATCGGCGAGGATGACGTGGTGGACGCGTGGGGCCGGTGGACGGCCGGCATGGACCGCCGGTTCACCGCGGCCCGGAGCCGGTGGCCCCGGCTCGACCATGTTTGGCGGGCGGTGGACCTTTACAGCGAGGTGCTGGGCGGTCGGTTGGCCGCCGCCATCGCCTACTACGGCTTCTTTGCGGTCTTCGCCCTCGCCCTGGTCGCGTACTCGGCCTTCGGGGCCATCCTGGAGGACAATGACGAGGTCTCCGACGCGGCCGCGGAGTTCCTGCGGGACAACCTGCCCTTCCTCGACCCGCAGCAGATCGCCGAGAGCAGCAACGCGGTCGGGGTGGTGGGCCTGGTCATCCTGGGCTTCACCGGGATCGGCTGGGTGGAGGCGATCCGGTCGTCGCAGCGGCTGATGTACGGCTTCAACCAGCAGCCGGGCAACCTGGTGGTGCGCCAGTTGGTGGATCTGGGGGTGCTGCTGCTGGTCTTCGTCATGCTGGGCATCTCGGTGGCGGCCGTGGACGCGCTGGAGTCGGTGCTGCGCTTCCTGCTGCGGGCCACCGGGTCGGTGGGGCTGACCACCATCAGCGCCGTGCTCAGCGTGCTGGTCAACGCGGTGCTGGCGACGGCGCTGCTGGTGGCGGTGCCCCGGCTGCGGATGAGCCGGCGACGACTGCGGCCGGTGGTGATCCTGGTCGCGGTCGGGATCACCCTGCTCAACACGGTCGGCCGGTTCTACATCGTGCGGACCGAGCGGAACCCGGCGTACGCCGTGGTGACCGGTGCGGTGGCCGTGCTGCTCTACCTCTACCTGCTCAACCAGCTGGTGCTCTTCGGTGCCGCGCTCGCCGCCACCAGCCGGCACGGCCGGGTCGTCGACCTCTCCGAGGGCGCGGTGATGCGGCAGGTCAACGTCGAGGCCGACGTCGACGAGGAGACCGATCCGGGTACGCCGGGAGGAGCGGGCTGATGCCGATCGAGATCGATCCGGGTTCGGCGGTGCCCCCGTACGCGCAGGTGCGTGCGCAGCTCGCCGAGATGATCGGGGACGGCCGGCTGGCGGTGGGCACCCGGCTGGCTCCGGTGCGGCAGTTCGCCGCCGAGCTGGGGCTGGCGGTGAACACGGTGGCCCGCGCCTACCGGGAGCTGGAGTCGGCCGGGCTGTTGGAGACCCGGGGCCGGCACGGCAGCTTCGTCGCCCCGGGGCGGGACGACGCGGCGGACCGGTTGCAGCGGGCGGCCACCCGGTACGCGGAGGAGGCGGCCCGGCTGGGGGTGCCACCCGACCGGGCGCTGGCCCTGGTCCGCGCCGCCCTGGACGCCCCCTGACGACAGCTCCCGGTAGCGGGGGCCGACAGTCGTGGAAAAAGATGAATGGGGCAAATGCCGCAGCGAGTGCCGGTCGGACCGGCCATGATGAGCCGGTGGGCGCACTTGTGACGCTGGACCTGCCGGACGACTCGCCGATCCTCGGCCTGCCGTGGATCATCACGGTCGGCCCGCTCGGCGACCCGGCGGAGTGGGAGCCGGTGGTCTGCGGCCCGTACGAGCGCCCGCACGCGTTGGCCCTGGCCGAGGCGGTGGTGGCCGACGAGCAGTTGCTGGCGGTGGTCGAGCCGCTGTTGCCGGCGCTGTCGGCCGAGGAGATCCGGGGCGAGATCGCCGCATCGCAGCTCGCCGCCGAGGACGAGGAGGCCCGGATCGAGGCGGCCGACCTCTACGGCGACTTCGACGAGGTCCTCGACGAGCAGGAGGAGCCGGCGGCCGCCGTGGCGGACCGGCCGGAGCCACCGCCCGTACCGGCCGAGGCGGAGGTGCGGGCGGGCTTCGGGCGGATCGCCGCGCTGCTGCGCGGGCGGTGACGGCTCCACCGGCCGGTGACCGCTCGGGGGCCGTCGTCGACCGGTGCCGGCCACCGACGGTGCCGACGCGGTACGCGATGGAGCGCCGGCGTCCCGGGAAGCGGACTCCCCGGGACGCCGGTGCCACCTCACCCCCCACCACAAGGGGTCGGCAGCCCAGTCGCCCGTCGGCGCGGGGCACAACGGACGACCAGGTCAATGGCGGGTTACCCGGCTCAACGCCGTTCGAACCACGCGGCGGCGTCCACCGGCAGGACGTGTCCGGTGTCCTGCGCGGTGAGGTCTGTGCTGGCCACCACGGGCCGGCCGTACCCGTCGATCCGGACCGGGGCACCGCTGAGGTTGACCACGCAGGTCAGCACGGCGTCGTCGGCGCAGCGATGGAAGGCCAGCACGCCGGGCCCGGTCTCCAGCCAGACCACCGGGCCGGCGGTGGCGGCCAGCGCCGGGTGCTCGTGCCGGGCCCGCAGCGCCGCCCGGTACAGCTCCAGCGTCGAGCCGGGCGTCCCGGTCTGGGCGGCCACCGAGAGGGCCCGCCAGGTCGTCGGGGCCGGCAGCCAGCTCAGCGCGCCGCCCTCCGGACCGAAGCCGTACGGGGCCAGCTCGCCGCTCCACGGGATGGGCACCCGGCAGCCGTCGCGGCTCTCCCCGGTACGCAGGAACGCCGGGTCCTGGCGGAGCGCGTCGGGCAGGTCCAGCACCTCGGGGAGGCCCAGCTCCTCGCCCTGGTAGAGGTAGGTGGAGCCGGGCAGGGCCAGCATCAGCAGGGCGGCGGCGCGGGCCCGGCGCAGGCCGATCTCGCCGTCGCCGTACCGGGTGACGTGCCGCTGCCGGTCGTGGTTGGACAGCACCCAGGTGGTCGGCGCGCCGACGATCGTCGACTCGGCCAGCGCGGTGTCGATCACCTTGCGGAACGAGTCGGCCGACCAGGTGGCGTCGAGGAAGTCGAAGCTGAACGCCTGGTGCAGCTCGTCCGGGCCGATGTAACGGGCCAGCCGTTGCGGGGTCTCCGCCCACGCCTCGGCGACCGCCATCCGGCCACCGGGGTAGCTGTCCAGGATCGGCCGCCAGGCCCGGTAGATCTCGTGCACCTCGTCCTGGTCGAAGTAGGGCAGCCGGCCCTTGCCGAGCAGCTCCGACTGACGCCGGCCGGTGGTCATCGAGCTGAAGCCGACGTCCGGCAGCCCCTCCGCCTTGATCATGCCGTGGGCGACGTCGATCCGGAATCCGTCGACGCCCCGGTCGAGCCAGAAGCGGAGGACATCCTCGAACTCGGCGCGCACCTGCGGGTGCCGCCAGTTCAGGTCCGGCTGGGCCGGGTCGAACAGGTGCAGGTACCACTGGCCGTCCGGTAGCCGGGTCCAGGCGGGGCCGCCGAAGATGCTCTCCCAGTCGTTCGGCGGCAGCTCGCCGTGCGCGCCCTGGCCGTCGGCGAAGAGGTAACGCGCCCGCTCCGGGGAGCCGGGGCCGGCGGCGAGGGCGGCGGTGAACCACGGGTGCGCGCTGGAGGTGTGGTTCGGCACCAGGTCCACGATGATCCGCAGGCCCAGCGCGTGCGCGTCGGTGATCATGGCGTCGAAGTCGGCGAGGTCGCCGAAGAGCGGGTCGACGTCCCGGTAGTCGGACACGTCGTAGCCGGCGTCGATCTGCGGCGAGGTGTAGAACGGGGTCAGCCAGAGCGCGTCCACGCCGAGGTCACGCAGGTAGGGCAGCCGCTGCCGGATGCCCTGGAGGTCGCCGACACCGTCGCCGTCGGAGTCGGCGAAGCTGCGGACGTACACCTGGTAGACGACCGCGGAGCGCCACCAGTCGTCGGAGGTCAGCGGCGTGCGGTCGGTGGCGGCGGTCATCGGCGGAGATCCCCGTTCTGTGGCGGGACGGTGCACCCGCGCGGCAATGGGGTGGGGACGCGGGTGTGGAGAGAATGCCGGCCGAATGCTGCAAGAGTCAAGCAGGGATTGCGCAAGAAATGACGTCCGTCACCCTGCGGCCAGGGTGGGCTTGCTGCACACTCGTCCCAGCAGCCGGGAGGTGGACCCGTCGACGGGCACCGCGTCCGCCCGATCCGACGGCGGGCAGGTTAGGCCGGCAGGTCAGGCGGGGACGGCGAGGGCGGGGGGTGCCGGGCGGGACCGGCCGGGGCCGGCCTGGCGTACCACCGCGGTGGACCCGCGTACCACCAGCTCCGGGCGGAACAGGTATTCCGAGTGCGGGGCGGCGTGCCCGTTGATCTCGTCGACCAGGGCCCGGACCGCCGCCACCGCGGCCACCGGCTGCCGCATGGTGGTCAGCGGCGGATCGGTGAAGGCCATCAGCGGCGAGTCGTCGTAGCCGACCACCGACAGCTCGCCGGGGACGGACAGCCCGCGCTGCCGGCCGGCCCGGACCGCGCCCAACGCCATCAGGTCGGAGCCGCGTAGCCGACCACCGACAGCTCGCCGGGGACGGACAGCCCGCGCTGCCGGCCGGCCCGGACCGCGCCCAACGCCATCAGGTCGGAGCCGCAGACGATGCCGGTGACCCCGCGCTCGATCAGTCGACCGGCGGCGGCCTCGCCGCCCTCGACGCCGAACAGGGACAGCTCGGCGAGCGCGTCCAGCTCGCTGCCGGTGGAGCCCAGCCGGGTCATCGCGGCCCGGAAGCCGGCCACCCGACGCTGCACCGGCACGAACCGGTCCGGCCCGGTGATCAGGCCGATCTGCCGGTGCCCGAGCGCGACCAGGTGCGCCACGGCCAGCTCGGTGGCCTCCCGGTCGTCGCAGGAGACGAAGGGCGCGGCGATGCCCGGTGCGTACCCGTTGATCATGACGACCGGGAGCGGCCGGGCGATCAGCGCGCGGTACCGGTCGTGGTTGGCCGCCGTGTCGGCGTGCAGGCCGGAGACGAAGACGATCCCGGAGACCTGCCGGTCGAGCAGCATCTCCACGTACTCGTCCTCGGTGACCCCACCCGGGGTCTGGGTGCACAGCACCGGGGTGAAGCCGCTCTGCGCCAGGGTCGACTCGATCACCTGGGCGAACGCCGGGAAGATCGGATTCTCCAGCTCCGGCACCACCAACCCGACCAGCCCGGCGCTGCGTTTGCGCAGCCGGGCCGGGCGCTCGTAGCCGAGCACGTCGAGGGCGGTCAGGACGGCCTGCCGGGTCTCGGGGGCCACGCCGGGGCGGTCGTTGAGCACCCGCGACACCGTGGCCTCGCTGACTTCGGCCTGTTGGGCGATGTCGGACAGTCGAGCGCGCATGGCCGAACTTTAACCCAAGGGCAAGTTCTTGCGTGTGCTTCTGCAAACCCTTCCATAATCTGCAACCTCTTGCTAACGTCCCGGCAACACGCGACAGCAGCGGCGCGGCCTGCCCGGCGCCGGTTGGCAAGAACTTCCAGAGTTCCTACGGCGAGGCCGCCCTTCCCCCGGCGGTCGGCTTCGCCATGACGACAGGAGTACCGATGCGCATCCGTACCGCGGGTGTGGTCACCGTTCTCGGCCTGGCGCTCGCCGCGTCGGGCTGCGGCGGCGACAACAGCAACGACGAACCGGCCACCAAGGCGACCTCCCCGGCGGCGGGCGGCAAGCTCGTCATCTGGGCGGACGACAAGCGCACCGCGGCCCTCAAGCCGTTCGCCGAGAAGTTCGGCCAGGATAACGGGGTCACCGTCGAGGTGCAGGCCGTCTCCAAGGACCTCCAGACGAACTTCGTCACCGCCTCCCAGCAGGGCAGCGGCCCGGACGTCGTGGTCGGTGCGCACGACTGGATCGGCAACCTGGTCCAGAACGGCGCCATCGACCCGGTGCAGCTCGCCGCCGCGCAGAGGTCCAGCTTCAACGAGACCGCGATCAAGGCGGTGACCTTCAACGGTCAGCTCTACGGCGTCCCCTACGCCACCGAGAACATCGCGCTGATCCGCAACACCGCGCTGGCCCCCGAGGCGCCGAAGACGATCGAGGATCTGGTCGCCACCGGCAAGAAGCTCAAGGCCGACAAGAAGGCGAGCGAGATCCTCTGCCTCCAGTCCGGCCAGAACGGCGACGCCTACCACGTCTACCCGCTCTACACCTCGGCCGGCGGCTACCTCTTCGGCACCACCGCCAACGGCGACTACGACCCGAAGGACCTCGGCGTGGGCAAGCCGGAGTCGATCGAGGCGTTCAAGAAGATCGGCAAGCTCGGCGAGAAGGGCGACGGCGCGCTGAAGCGCTCCATCACCGGCGAGAACTCGATCGCCACCTTCACCGGCAAGAAGTGCGCCTTCCTGGTCTCCGGCCCGTGGGCGATCGCCGACGCCAAGAAGGCCGACATCTCCTACGACATCTCCCCGGTCCCCGGCTTCGCCGGCGGCAAGCAGGCCCAGCCGTTCGTCGGCGTCCAGGCGTTCTATGTGGCCGCCAAGGGCAAGAACAAGGCGCTGGCACAGGAGTTCGTCACCAACTACGTTACCACCCCGGAGTTGGCGGTGGCGCTCTACCAGGCCGAGCCGCGTCCGCCGGCGCTGACCGCCGCGTTCGACCAGGTGAAGGGCACCGACCCGGACCTGGCCAAGTTCTCCGAGGCGGGCAGGAACGGCCAGGTGCTCCCGGCGATCCCGGCGATGGCCGCGATCTGGGACCCGTTCGGCAAGGCGGAGGCCGCCGTCATCGGTGGCGCCGACCCGGCGAAGACCGTCACCGCCGCCGGCAAGACGATCTCCGGTCAGATCAAGTAATGCGCACGCCGTCCGGCCCGGGGTCTGCCCAGCAGGCCCCGGGCCGGGGGCCCGTCCGCTCCGGGCCCCCGGAAACGACCCGTACCGCGCGCCAGCACGCGCCGATCACCGCGACCGGCCTCATCGTCAAGGTGATCCTGCTCGGCCTGGTGGCCGGGATCGCGATCTGGGCGGCCTTCCCGCTCATCGCCGCCAAGCTCTGGGTCGGACTGGCCGTCCTGGTGGTCACCACCGTCGGCCTGGGCTACCTCTACCTCACCCGCCGGCACATCCCGGCCAAGTACCTGGTGCCCGGCACGATCTTCCTGATCGCCTTCCAGGTCTTCCCGGTGCTCTACACCGCGAGCACCGCGTTCACCAACTTCGGCGACGGCCACCGGGGCGCCAAGGACGACGCGATCGTCGCCATCGGCAGCTCCTCGGTCAAGCAGGTCCCCGGCTCCGCCGAGTACACCCTCGCCATCGCCACCACCGGTGACCCGGCCACCGGGCCGCTGGTCTTCCTGGTCACCGACCCGTCGACCGGCACGGTCTCCGCCGGGGACAGCGACGGGCTGCGCCCGCTCGACGCCGCCGACGTGACCGTCACGCCCGCCGGCAAGGTCACCGCCGCCCAGGGCTACACCGTGCTCAACTTCGGCCAGGCCAGCGTCCGCAGCCAGGAGATCACCGACCTGGTCGTGCCGACCCCGGGGGGCGCGCTGCGCTCCAACGGCCTGTCCCGGGCCTACGAGGGCAAGGCTATCCGGGCGTACGACCGCAGCTGTGACTGCATCACCGACAGCGAGACCGGGCGGACCTGGACGGCCGACGGCACGGTCGGCGCCTTCGTCGCGGCCGACGGCGAGCGGCTCGCCCAGGGCTGGCAGGTCGGCGTCGGGCTGAAGAACTTCGCCCGGGTGCTCACCGACCCGAACATCTCCGGCCCGTTCTTCGGCACCCTGCTGTGGAACTTCGCCTTCGCGATCGGCTCCACCGGGTTCACCTTCGGACTCGGCATGGCGATCGCGTTGGCCCTGCACTCGCCCCGGATGCGGGGCACCAACCTCTACCGGGTGTTCCTGATCCTGCCGTACGCCATGCCGTCGTTCGCGATGCTGCTGGTCTGGCGGGACATGTTCAACACCGACTTCGGCCTGATCAACAACCTGTTCGGCCTCGGCGTCGACTGGTTCGGCGAGGCCTGGTCGGCCCGGGTGGCGGTGCTGCTGGTGCAGCTCTGGCTGGGCTACCCGTACATGTTCCTGGTGGCCACCGGTGCGCTCCAGGCCATCCCGAGGGAGTTGACCGAGGCCACCTCGGTCGACGGCGCGTCACCGTGGCAGTCGTTCCGGGCGGTCACCCTGCCGCTGCTGCTGGTGGCGCTCTCGCCGCTGCTGATCGCGTCGTTCGCGTTCAACTTCAACAACATCAACGCGATCTGGTTCACCACCGAGGGCGGCCCGTTCGCGCCGGACAACCCGACCAACGGGGCCACCGACCTGCTGATCACGTACACCTACCGGCTGGCCTTCGGCGCGCAGGGCGCCGAGTTCGGGCTGGCCGCCGCAGTGTCGATCTTCATCTTCGCGATCGTGGCCACGGTCTCGGCGATCAGCTTCCGGCGCACCCGCCAGCAGGAGGAGGTCTACTCGTGACGACCCACCCGAACGCCGCCGGCCGGCGCGGGAGCCGGTGGTTCACCCAGGTCGGTTGGCGGCACGTCGTCGGCGTGCTGGCGGTGGCGTTCAGCCTCTTCCCGATCCTGTTCGTGCTCTCCGCCGCGCTCAACCCGCTCGGCACCCTCTCCTCGACCCAACTCCTGCCGACCGGGGCCTCCCTGGAGAACTTCGGCAACCTGTTCTCGCGGACCGAGTTCGGCAACTGGTTCCTCAACTCGCTGCTCATCGCGGGCGGGGCGAGCTTCGTGTCGATCTTCCTGTCCTCACTGGCGGCGTACGCGTTCTCCCGGATGCGCTTCACCGGCCGGCGGTTCGGGCTGCTGACCCTGCTGTTGATCCAGATGTTCCCGCAGTTCCTGGCGATCGTGGCGATCTTCCTGATCTTCACCCGGGTCACCGACCTGTGGCCGTCGATCGGCTTCAACACCCCGTGGGGCCTGCTCCTGCTCTACATGGGCGGCGCGCTGGGCATGAACACCTGGCTGATGAAGGGGTTCTTCGACACCCTGCCGCGCGAGCTGGACGAGTCGGCCACCATGGACGGCGCCAGCCACGCCCAGGTCTTCTTCCGGATCATGCTGCCGCTGGTGGCGCCGATCCTGGCGGTGACCGCGCTGCTGTCGTTCATCGGCACGATCAACGAGTTCATGATCGCCAACGTGTTCCTCACCGACACCGGGTCCAAGACCCTCGCGGTCGGCATGTTCGGCCTGGTGGCGGGGGAGCGGAACAACAACTTCGGGATCTTCGCGGCGGGCACCCTGCTCACCGCGATCCCCACCGTGCTGGTCTTCCAACTCCTCCAGCGCTACATCGTCTCCGGCCTCACCGTCGGGGCGGTCAAGGGGTGAATCGGGGGGTGGCCGCTGTTTCGCGGTGCGGTTGAGCGGAGGGGTGGCCGCTGCACCGCGGTGTGCGGGCTAAGTGGTCGGGGTTCGTGTGGGCGGGTGGTGGTCGGGGTTCGTGCGGGGGCGGGTGGTGGGGCGATATAGCGGTGTCGTGGTCGGGTGGATACCGCTGTATCGCTCCCCTTGAGTTGATCATGGGCGGCCGGCGTTGGGCCGGCGTTCTACAGGTACGGCACGCTGCGGCAAGGGCGTCGGGTCGACGTACACCGGAGCAGTTTTCGGGTGTCCGTCGTGACCGGGAGACCGGCGGGGCGGACGACCCCGGTCTCTCTGTCCGATCGACGCGAAAGGTCATCCGATGTCCCTGTTGCCGCACCACGACGGCTCGGCGTTGTACGTGCCCGAGCAGGAACCCGCCCTCGGGCAGCGGGTGCCGGTCTTCGTCCGGGTGCCCGAGGGGACCGACGTCCGGCAGGTGCACGTCCGGACCACCGGGGACGGCGAACCGCGCTTCGTCGAGGCCACCGTCGACCGCCGGGACGGCCACGACGTGTGGTGGCGGGCCGACGTCGAGGTCCGCAACCCGGTCAGCAACTACCGGTTCATGCTCACCGGGACGACCGGCTACCGCTGGCTGAACGCCGCCGGCCAGATCGACCACGACGTGCCCGACCACGGCGACTTCAAGCTGGTCAGCCACGCCCCGCCGCCCGCCTGGGCCCGGGACGCGCTGATCTACCAGATCTTCCCCGACCGGTTCGCCCGCTCCGCCGACGCCGATGGCCGCACCCCGCCGGACTGGGCGATCCCGTGCGACTGGGACACCCCGGTCATCGGGCGGGGGCCGGAGACCCCGCGCCAGTTCTACGGCGGCGACCTGGACGGCATCACCGAACGGCTGGACCACCTGGACCGGCTCGGCGTCAACACCGTCTACCTGACGCCGATCTTTCCGGCCCGCTCCAACCACCGCTACGACGCGGCCGGCTTCGACACGGTCGACCCGCTGCTCGGCGGGGACGCGGCGCTGGTCCGGCTGGCCGACGCCGTCCGGGCCCGGGGCTGGCGGCTGCTCGGTGACATCACCAGCAACCACACCGGCGACGCGCACGAGTGGTTCACCCGCGCCCTGGCCGACGTCGACGCCCCCGAGCGGGAGTTGTACTACTTCGACGTGACCACCGGCGGCGACGGGGAGCCGGCGTACGAGTCGTGGAACGGGGTGCGGTCGCTACCGAAGCTCAACTGGGGCAGCGCCGAGCTGCGTCGCCGCTTCGCCACCGCCCCGGACTCGCTGCTGCGCCGCTGGCTGCGCCCGCCGTACGGGTTGGACGGCTGGCGGGTCGACGTGGCCAACATGACCGGCCGGCGGGGCGCGGACGCGTACACCCACGAGGTGGCGCGGCTGCTGCGGGAGGTGGTCGCGCAGACCCGGGCCGACGGGCTGCTGCTCGCCGAGCACGGCCACGACCACACGGGTGACCTGGACTCCGACGGCTGGCACGGCACGATGAACTATGTCGGTTTCACCGACCCGGTGTGGTCCTGGCTGCGGCACGAGAACTCCGCACCCGGGGACGCCGCTGTACCCGGGGACGCCTCCGCACCCCGGCCGGCGTGGGGTGGGGACGGGCCGGTGCCGAACTTCCTCGGGACGCCGGGCGGGGTGCGGCGGCGGGACGCCCACGCGGTGCTCGCCACCATGAACAGCTTCCGGTCGCTGATCTCCTGGCGGTCGTACACCCACTCGTGGCAGTTGCTCGGCTCGCACGACTCGGCCCGGGTCCGCACCGTGGTGGGGGACGCCGCCCGGCAGGAGGTGGCGGCCGGGCTGCTCGCCACCATGCCCGGCACCCCGGTCGTCTTCGCCGGGGACGAACTGGGCCTGACCGGCGGCAACGGCGAGGACTCGCGTACCCCGATGCCGTGGCACCGGCCGCAGACCTGGGATGTCGGGACGTTTGCCGCGTACCGGGCGCTGCTGGCGCTGCGTCGGGACATCCCGGCGTTGCGGCACGGCGGGTTGCGCTGGGTGCACGTGGACGCCGACACCCTGGTCTTCCTGCGCGAGGCGACGACCGGCACGGTGCTGGTGCTGGCCCGCCGGGCCGCCGGCCCACCGGTCCGGCTGACCGGCCTGCCGTCCGCCGGGGGTGCCGCGTCCGGTCCGGACGGGGAGAACGTCCACGGGGGCGCGCCGGCCCTGCGTCGCGCCGCCGACGGTGGGATCACCCTCCCCGGCGACGGCCCGACCTTCCAGGTCTGGCAGCTCTGACCGGGGAGATCACGGATTGAACTCAGCCCGCGGGCCAACTACTACAAAGTGTCGTTGATGGGGGAGGATGGCGGGCGTGGAAGCTCTCCGACTGATTCTTCTCTATGTCCATCTGATCGGGTTCGCGCTGCTGCTCGGTGGCGCGGTCGCCCAGTACGTCAGCGGCCGGCTGCGGATCAACGCGGCCATGCTCTGGGGTTCGGTGATCCAGTTGCTGACCGGTGTGGGCCTGTCCGCGCCGCTGCGTGACGGCGACGAGCCGGCCCCGGCCAAGCTTGTTACCAAGTTGGTGCTGGCCCTGCTCATCTTCGTCATGGTCTTCTTCTCCCGGAAGCGGGAGCAGGTGGCCCGTGGTCACTTCCTGGCGATCGTCGGGTTGACCCTGGTCACGGCCGCCGTGGCGGTGTTCTGGCGGTAACCGGCGGGGCCGCCGGGAAACCGGCGTTCGCGACACCGGGCCGGTCAGCACTGGCACGCTGAGTGAGGTGCCCCACCCCCGGGTTACGCCGGGATAACGAGCGTTCAACAGTCGTGCACGATTGGCGGCCGGTGGGTGGGCGTGGGGCTACGCTCCCGTCCGTAACGTGGGATGCCGGCGGCACAACGCTTGTCGGTTCAAGGGCTGCCACCGCACGAGGCGGTGTGCAATGGAAGGAGACGTCTTGCGCTCTGTGCGTGGGATGCGGATCGCCTCTGCCATCGCGGCGGGTGGGCTCGTGCTGGGTGCTGCCGCGTGTGGCGAGGCGCCGGACGACGACAACAACGCCGGTGGCAGCGGCGACAAGAAGTACAGCGCCTGCATGGTGACCGACGTCGGCGGCATCGACGACAAGTCGTTCAACACCTCCGCCTGGAAGGGCCTGGAGGAGGCCAAGAAGGCCAACGACAAGATCGACATCAAGTACGTCGCGTCCAAGGCCGAGGCGGACTACGAGGTCAACCTGACCGGGTACGTCAACCAGAAGTGCGACTTCATCCTGGCCGTCGGTGGTCTGATGCAGGACGCCACCAAGAAGATCGCCGCCGCGAACCCGAACCAGCAGTTCGGCATCGTGGACGCGAACCCGGCCACGGCCAACGTCTACCCGATGCAGTTCGACACGGCCCAGGCCGCCTTCCAGGCCGGCTACCTGGCCGCCGGGATGACCAAGAGCGGCAAGGTCGGCACCTACGGTGGCCTGCCGATCCCGCCGGTGACCATCTTCATGGACGGTTTCGCCGACGGCGTGGCGCACTACAACAAGACCAAGAGCAAGAACGTCCAGGTGCTGGGCTGGGACAAGGCGACCCAGAAGGGTTCCTTCACCAACGACTTCGCCAAGCAGGACGAGGGCAAGAAGGTCTCCGACGCGCTGGTCGCCCAGGGCGCCGACATCGTCATGCCGGTCGCCGGTGGCGCGGGCCTCGGCACCACCTCCGCGGCGAAGGCCTCGGGCGGCAAGTACTCGGTCGTCTGGGTCGACGTCGACGGTTGCGAGAGCACCCCGGACTGCGCGGCGCTGCTGACCACCGTGGTCAAGAACATCCCGGACGCCGTCAAGGACGCCGTGCTCAAGGCCGCCGGTGGCGAGAAGCTCGCCGCCACCCCGGGCTTCGTCGGCAACCTGGCCAACAACGGTGTCTCGATCGCCCCGTACCACGACTTCGACAGCAAGGTCCCGGCGGACCTCAAGGCCGAGGTCGACAAGCTCAAGGCGGACATCGCCGCCGGCACCATCACGGTCACCTCGAAGGCCCAGCCGACCAAGTGACCGCCGCGTCGGCCGCCGCGATGGGATCATCGGCAGCGGCGGCCGGCGGGGCACCAGGCATGACGACCGGCCGTCCCGGCGTACGTGGGGGAACCCACGGGCGTCGGGGCGGCCGGTCCGCGCACCGGTCGGCCGGCACCCCGGTGGCCGGTCGACCGGCAGCTAGGCTGCACCATCGCTCGCACTCCAGGAGGTTGCGCTGAGACTCGAACTGCGCGGCATCACCAAGCGGTTCGGTGATCTGGTCGCCAACGATCACATCGACCTGACGGTGGAGCCTGGAGAGATCCATGCCCTGCTCGGCGAGAACGGTGCCGGCAAGTCGACCCTGATGAACGTGCTCTACGGGCTCTACCAGCCCGACGAGGGCGAGATCCTGGTCGACGGCCAGCCGCTGAAGCTGAAGGGCCCCTCCGACGCGATCGCCGCCGGGATCGGCATGGTGCACCAGCACTTCATGCTGGTGCCGGTCTTCACCGTGACCGAGAACATCATGCTCGGTGCCGAGCAGGTCCGGGGCGGCATCGTCGGCTTCCTGGACCGGCGGCGGGCCCGCCGCGAGGTGGCCGAGGTCTCCGCCCGGTACCACCTGCGGGTCGACCCGGACGCGGTGATCGAGGACCTGCCGGTCGGCATCCAGCAGCGGGTCGAGATCGTCAAGGCGCTCACCCGCGACGTCGACCTGCTGATCCTGGACGAGCCGACCGCGGTGCTCACCCCGCAGGAGACCGAGGAGTTGCTCACGGTCATGCGGTCGCTCAAGGCGGCCGGCAAGTCGATCGTCTTCATCACCCACAAGCTCGGCGAGGTCAAGGCCATCGCCGACCGGATCACCGTGATCCGGCGCGGCCGGACCGTCGGCACCGCCTCCCCCGAGGCGAGCCGGGACGAGTTGGCCGCGCTGATGGTCGGCCGCAACGTCCGGCTCACCGTGGACAAGCAGCCCGCCACCCCGGGCCGGCCGATCCTGGAGGTCGCCGGCCTGGTCGTCGACGACGACCGGCAGATCCGCGCGGTGGACGGCATCGACCTGACCGTACGCGCCGGTGAGGTGCTCGGCGTGGCCGGCGTGCAGGGCAACGGGCAGACCGAGCTGATCGAGGCGATCATGGGGCTGCGCCCGACGCTCGCCGGCACGGTGACCCTCGACGGCGAGCCGATCCACGGCTGGTCCACCAAGAAGGTGCTCCGCGCCGGGGTCGGCTACGTGCCCGAGGACCGCAGCGTCGACGGCCTGGTCAAGGAGTTCAGCGTCGCGGAGAACCTGGTCCTCGACATCTACGACCGGCCGCCGTTCGGCAAGGGCCTGGCGCTGCGGCCGGACGCGATCGCCTCCTCCGCACGGGAGCGGATCGCCCAGTTCGACGTGCGTACCCCGTCGGCGGACGCGGCGGTGGGCACCCTCTCCGGCGGCAATCAGCAGAAGGTCATCGTGGCCCGGGAGCTGTCCCGGCCGCTGAAGCTCTTCATCGCCGCCCAGCCCACCCGGGGGGTGGACGTGGGCTCGATCGAGTTCATCCACAGCCGGGTCATCCGCGAGCGCGACGTCGGCACCGCCGTCATGGTGGTCTCCAGCGAGTTGGACGAGGTGATCGGCCTCGCCGACCGGATCGCGGTCATGTACCGGGGCCGGATCATCGGTATCGTCGGCCCGGACACCCCGCGCGAGGAGATCGGCCTGCTGATGGCCGGCATCACCCCCGACGCCCGCAGGTCGGCCCCGGCGGGCGGCGCGGCCACCCCGGGTGAGGCGACCGGCGGTACGACCGGCGGCGTGGCACCGGCCCCCGAGAGCCCTGGTAACGAGGACGAGGCATGAGCGAGCGCCAGCGAGTGAATCATCGATCCGGCGCGCTGGTGTCCCGGGCCGGCACCGAGCGCAGCGAGGTGACGGCATGAGCGACCCCAACCCGGTGTCCGGCTCGCCGGACAAGGAACCGGCGACCGAGGCGGAGCTGGCCGCGACCGGCAAGGCCGACCGGGGCGCCACGATGACCGCACCGAAGCAGCCCACGCCGGAACCCCGGCCCTCGCTGGGTCGGCTCTTCCTGGACAACCTCTGGGCCGCCAACACGGTGACCGTCACCGTGCTCGCGCTGGTCCTGGCGATGCTGGTCGGCGCGGTCCTGATCATCGTGTCGGACCCGGAGGTGCTGGCCACCTACGCCTACATCACCGCCCGCCCGGCCGACGCGCTCAACGCCAGCTGGACGGTGGTCAGCGAGGCGTACGCCAACCTGTTCAAGGGGGCGGTCTTCGACCCGGAGGCGTCCGGCTTCACCGCCGCGTTGAGCCCGATCTCGGAGACCCTCACCTACACCGCGCCGCTGGTGTTCACCGGCCTGTCGGTGGCGCTCGCCTTCCGGGGTGGCCTGTTCAACATCGGCGCGCAGGGCCAGGCGACGATGGGCGTGATCCTGGCCGCCGTGGCCGGCTTCGCGTTGCCGCTGCCCCCGGTGGTGCACCTGGTGGTCGCGCTGATCGCGGGTGCCATCGGCGGTGCGATCTGGGGGTTCATTCCCGGCATCCTCAAGGCCCGGACCGGCGCGCACGAGGTGATCAACACGATCATGCTCAACTACGTCGCGATCTACTTCCTGTCCTGGGTCATCGTGCAGAACGGCGTGCAGAACCCGGGCCGGGCGGACGCGATCAGCCGGCCGGTCGACTCCTCCGCCGCACTGCCCCGGCTGCTCGGCGACAACCTGCGGGTGCACGCCGGCATCCTGCTCGCGGTGCTGGCCACCTGGGCCATCGCCTGGCTGCTCAACCGGTCGACGCTCGGCTTCGAGCTGCGGGCCGTCGGTGCCAACCCGGACGCGGCGCGGACCGCCGGCATCAGCGTCACCAAGACGTACGTGCTGGTGATGGTGATCGCCGGGATGCTCGCCGGGCTCGGCGGCAGCCAGATGGTGCTCGGCTCGACCGCGAACGCGCTCACCCCGCTGGTGATCGCGCAGATCGGCTTCGACGGCATCCTGGTGGCGCTGCTCGGCCGGGTGAAGCCGTGGGGGGTGCTGCTGGCCGCGCTGCTGTTCGGCGCGCTCCAGGCCGGTGGCAACCGGATGCAGTCGTACTCCGGGATCTCGCTGGAACTGGTCACCGTGCTCCAGGCGCTGATCGTCATCTTCATCGCCGCGCCGGCCCTGGTGAAGGCGATCTTCCAGCTCCGGGCCGCCCGCGCCGCCCGGTTGCAGACGAGCCTCGCGAAGGGCTGGTGAGGCATGTCCACCACCGCTGTTCCCGACGTCGCCGTGGCGGCGGTCGACGAGGGTTTCTGGAGCCGCCCCCGCAAGGTCGGCCTGGTCCTGCTGGCGCTGGGCGTGCTCGCCGCCGTGCTGTTCGGGGCGCTGGCCACCGGCCAGCAGGCCCGCTTCACCCTCAGCGAGACCGAGGGTGGCGCGGCGTTGGAGATCCACGGCACGGTCGGCGCGATCCTGTTCGGGATCGTCGCCGCCGCGGCCGGCGGGGCGCTGCTGGCCGGGGTGCCGAAGCGCTGGTTCACCGTGGTCCTCGGCGTCGGGCTGGTCGCCTTCGTGCTGAGCTTCCTGTGCTGGCAGGTCTCCGCCGCCCCCGAGGGCCGCAACTTCATGCCGATGGTCAACATCGTCCGGGGCACCTTCGTCCTGGCCCTGCCGCTGATCTTCGGCGCGCTGGCCGGGGTGCTCTGCGAACGGTCCGGCGTGGTCAACGTCGCCATCGAGGGACAGTTGCTGATGGGCGCGTTCAGCGGCGCGCTCTTCGGCAGCCTCAGCGGCAGCGTCTGGGTCGGGCTGGTGGCGGCGGCGATCGGCGGCGCGTTCGTCTCGCTGCTGCTGGCCGTCTTCGCCATCCGCTACCTGGTCGACCAGGTCGTCATGGGGGTGGTGCTCAACCTGTTGGCGGTCGGCGTCACCGGCTTCCTCTACGAGCGGCTGATGCAGACCAACGCGGAGAAGTACAACAGCGCGCCGCGCTTCGGCAACTGGGAGATCCCGCTGCTGAAGGACATCCCGCTGCTCGGGCCGGCGCTGTTCCGGGGCAACATCTTCCTCTACCTCGGCCTGCTGCTGGTGCTGATCATCCACCTCGCGCTGTTCCGGACCCGGTGGGGTCTGCGGACCCGGTCGGTGGGTGAGCACCCGACCGCCGCCGACACCCTCGGGGTCAAGGTGCTGGGCCTGCGCTACCGCAACGTGCTGCTGGCCGGGGTGGTCGCCGGCATCGGCGGCGCGTCGTACACCCTGGCGCTCTACAGCTTCACCAAGAACATGATCGGCGGAAAGGGCTTCATCGCCCTGGCCGCGCTGATCTTCGGCCGGTGGAGCCCGACCGGCGCGCTGCTCGCCGCGCTCTTCTTCGGCTTCGCCGACCAGCTCGCCACCTACCTCGGCGCGATCGGCAGCAGCATCCCCAGCCAGTTCCTGGCGATGCTGCCCTACCTGGCGACCATCCTGGCGGTGGCCGGGCTGGTCGGTCGGGTCCGGGCACCCGCCGCCGACGGCAAGCCGTACATCAAGGGCTGAGAAACCGGCCCGGTGCGGGCCCGGCGGGGACCTCCCTGCCGGGCCCGCACCGTTCCCGGCGGACGCCACCGGGTACGGCCCGGTGCCGGCGGGTGGTGACCGGCGGGCGGCTGGCCGGCACCCTTCCCGCACCGGGGCGGGGTGACCTGGGCAGAATGAGGGGATGAGCGAGATCGACTGGGAGCGCCTGCGGGCCGCCGCCACCGAGGTGATGCGGCACGCCTACGTGCCGTACTCGAAGTTCCCGGTCGGCGCGGCGGCCCTGGTCGACGACGGCCGGGTGGTGGTCGGCTGCAACGTGGAGAACGCCGGGTACGGGGTGACCCTCTGCGCCGAGTGCGGGGTGGTCTCCGCGCTGCACGCCACCGGCGGCGGGCGGCTGGTCGCGATGTCCTGCGTCGACGCGACCGGTGAGCCGCTGATGCCGTGCGGCCGGTGCCGGCAACTGCTCTGGGAGAACGGTGGCCCGGAGTGCCTGGTCGAGTCGAGGACCGGCCCGCTGCGGATGGCGGAGCTGCTGCCGTACGCCTTCGACGTGGCCGACATCGAGGCGGTCGTGGGCGGGGCCCCGGTGCCGGTGGTGCCGGAGCGGCTGGCCGCCTGGCGAGGGCGGGGGACCGTCTTCGTGCACCCGGATCTCTCCGCCGGTCGGCAGGTCTGGACGGCGTACTGGGAGCGGTCGGCGGGGGATACCGACGAGACCGCTCCCGGGGTGCTGGAGGAGGGGCCGAGCTGGGGCCACCCGTCGGAGGCGATCACCTGGGGGTTGGCGCGTACGCCCAGGGTCGTGGTGGTGGACGCGGAGGGCACCATCTTCTGGGCCGGCGAGGGGGAGCCACCGCTGGAGATCCCGGTCCGCTGGGCCGCCTCCTGACCCGGCCGGTGGTCGTGCCGACTTCTGCACCGACCGTCGCGCCGATTTCTGCAACGACTTCAGAGGGAACTCAACGGTGAGTGCTTTTACCGCGGTCGACGTCATCCGGGCCAAGCGTGACGGGGGTGTGCTGAGCGACGGCCAGATCGACTGGGTGGTCGACGCGTACACCCGGGGGTTGGTGGCCGACGAGCAGATGTCCGCGCTGGCCATGGCGATCCTGCTGCGCGGCATGACGACGCCGGAGATCGCCCGGTGGACCGCCGCGATGATCGCCAGCGGGGAGCGGCTGGACCTCTCGGCGGTAGCCCGGCCGACCGTCGACAAACACTCCACCGGCGGGGTCGGTGACAAGATCACGCTGCCGCTCACCCCGCTGGTGGCGGCCTGCGGCGGTGCGGTGCCGCAGCTCTCCGGCCGGGGACTCGGGCACACCGGCGGCACCCTCGACAAGCTGGAGTCGATCCCCGGCTGGCGGGCGGCGCTGAGCAACGACGAGTTCATCGCCCAACTGCGTGACGTCGGCGCGGTCATCTGCGCGGCCGGTGCCGCCCTCGCCCCGGCCGACCGCAAGCTGTACGCGCTGCGCGACGTCACCGGTACCGTGGAGGCGATCCCGTTGATCGCCAGCTCGATCATGAGCAAGAAGATCGCCGAGGGCACCGGTGCGCTGGTCCTCGACGTCAAGGTCGGCTCCGGGGCGTTCATGAAGAACGTGGCCGACGCCCGCGAACTGGCCCGGACCATGGTGGCGCTCGGCGACGCCCACGGCGTGCGGACGGTGGCCCTGCTCACCGACATGTCCACCCCGCTCGGCCTGACCGTCGGCAACGCGATCGAGGTGACCGAGTCGGTGCAGGTGCTGGCCGGCGGTGGCCCGGCCGACGTGGTGGAGCTGACCCTGGCGTTGGCCCGGGAGATGCTCGACGCGGCCGGCCTGCCCGACGCCGACCCGGCCGCCGCGCTGCGCGACGGGCGGGCGATGGACGCCTGGCGGGCGATGGTCCGCGCCCAGGGCGGTGAGCCGGACGCCCCGCTGCCCACCGCCCACGAGACCGAGGTGGTCCGCGCCGACACCGACGGCTACGTCGAGTCGGTCGACGCGTACGCCATCGGGGTGGCCGCGTGGCGACTCGGCGCCGGTCGGGCCCGCAAGGAGGACCCGGTCAGCGCCGCCGCCGGGGTGGTGCTGCACAAGCGCCCCGGCGATCCGGTACGGGTCGGCGAACCGCTGTACGAGCTGCGCGCCGACGACGCGACCCGGCTGCCGGCGGCGGCCGCGGAGGCCGCCCGTGCGGTGCGGGTGTCGACCGTCGCGCCGGCGACGTCGCCGCTGGTCATCGAGCGGATCGGCTGAAAGTTCGCACCACCGGCGACCGGTCGACCGACGGGGTCGGCCGGCATGGTGCCGGTCGCAACGGAACGCTATCCTCCCTGGTCAGGGGGACCGAACGGCGGTAACACCGCGTGAGCAGACAGGGAATCCGATCGTGCTGGTAGCCGCGCCCGATCCCCGGGAGGTCCGCGAGGCGAGCCTCGACGAGTTGTCCCGGCTGCGTCTGCCCCTGCCACCGACCCAGTTTCCCCTGGTCTGGGAGCCGGGTGACGAGATCGAACTGCGGCCCACCGTGGAGATCGAGGCCCGCATCGCCGTGCTGCACCTGATCCTGGCCCGCTGCTTCGGGATGCCGGCGCAGACCGCGATGAGCTGGCTGCTCGACTCCCACCTGGTCGACATGGTGACCCCGCCCGAGTGGCAGTTCGTGGTGGGCGGCAAGGGCGACCACCGCTCGTTCGTCCTGCACCACGACGCGCTCTTCTCGCTGTCCTGGGTGCTGGGCCTGAGCAAGCAGCTCGACCCGACCATCCCGGTGGACGAACGGCTGGTGGAGCGGATGCCGTACCTCGCCGGTGGGGAGACCTTCGGCCAGTGGCGGGCCCGCATCCTGGCCGCCCCGCAGCACCCGGCGGACGCCGCCGCCCTGCTCGACCTGCACTACTGCCTGGACTGGGCGTACCTGGAGGTGGAGAAGTCGGGTCAGCGGCTGCCCGGCCTGGTGGACGCGAACGCGATCGGCCAGCGCCGGTGGGCGTTGGAGTGGGCGGTGATGCTGCGCGGGCCCTACCACGACGAGCCGCCGGGCTGGGAAGAGGTCGACCTCTCCACCTGAGCCGGCGGAGGGCCCTCGTGGCCCGGCGACCGGCCGGTCCCCCCGTCACGTCGTGGTCGACCGGGTCGTCCCGTGCCCGGTGACGCCGTGGTCAGCGGGGTCGCCAGGCGGTGAGGCGTACCGAGGCGGTCACGGTGACCGGGGTGGGCAGTGCCTCGATCGCGGCGGCGAGCCGCAGCGGGTCGGTGTGCCAGGCGCTCGGCCCCATCCCGACCAGGGTGGCCACCTCGGCCCGGTCGAGGGTGAGCCGGGCGGTGTGCACGGCGGTGCGTTCCGGCGTGAACTGCCCGGCGAGGCTGTCGGCGACCCGGTCGGCCTTGGCCGGGTCGACCCGCAGCAGCCCGAGCACGTCGACCAACTCGGCGAGGTGGGCGTCGGTGGGCGTGACCACCAGCAGCGCCCCGGCCGGGTGGAGCACCCGGTGGAACTCGACGCCGTTGCGCGGGGCGAAGACGTTGAGCAGCACGGCGACCGACCGGTCGGCCAGCGGCAGCTGCTGCCAGGTGTCGGCGAGCGCGGCGGCGGCCCGGGGATGGGCGCGGGCGGCGCGGCGCAGCGCCGGCTTGGCGACGTCCAGGGCCAGACCGACGGCGTCGGGCAGCGCCGCCAGCACCGCCGCGAGGTGCCACCCGGTGCCCGCCCCGGCATCCACCACCAGCGGGTACGCCCCGAAGCCCGCCTCCGCCTGGCGGTCCGCGCTCCCGTTCGCCTCTACCGGTCCGCCCACCTGCGCCGCGCCGGTCGTCTCCGCGTGTTCGCCCGCCTGCGCCGGCGCGGTCGCTGCTGCTGGTCCGGTCGTCTCTGTCGGTCCGGTGGTTGCTGTCGGTCCGCCTGTCTCTGTCGGTTCGGTCGCCTGCGTCGGTCCGTTCGGCGCGGCCAGGGCGGATGACGCCGCCTCGGCCAGGGCGGACGAGATCACGTCGTAGTGCCCGGCTGCCAGGAAGTCGGCTCGGGCGGCGACCATCTCGGCGGTGTCCCCGACGTGCGGGGCGCGGCCGGTGAGCAGGTTGACGTACCCCTGGCGGGCCAGGTCGAAGCTGTGCCGGCGGGGGCAGCGCAGCGCGCGGGTGTCGGTGGCGGCGGCCAGCGGCTGGGCGCAGACCGGGCAGCGCAGCCGGGCGACGATCTGCGGGTGCGTCGCGTCGACGGGTTGCTCGGACGGGTGCGGCGCGGTCACCCGCAGCAGCCTACGGCGCGGGCCGGTCGGGCCGGTGGTGTGTCTGATCAACTCAAGTGTGGCGAGGTAGCGGTATCCGTTCGCGTCGACACCGCCATGTCGGCGATGTTGCGAGCCGGGCCAGCCCGGCACGCAGGTCGGGCACGCGGGCACGCGGGCACGCGGGTCGGCGGGTCGGCGGGTCGGCGGGTCGGCGCGAGCCTGATCGCCAGCCGTCGGGGCGCGTGACTAGGGTCGGGGGATGGTCGCAATCCGATACGAGGACATCGTCAAGGTCCCGAAGGCGCTGCTGCACGATCACCTCGACGGCGGCCTGCGGCCGGCGACGGTCGTCGAGTTGGCCGCCGAGGTGGGTCACGAGCTGCCCAGCACCGACCCCGAGGCGCTCGGCCGGTGGTTCGCCGAGGCGGCGCACTCCGGTTCGCTGGAGCGCTACCTGGAGACGTTCGCGCACACCGTCGCGGTCATGCAGACCACCCCGGCGCTGCGTCGGGTGGCCCGCGAGTGCGCGCTCGACCTGGCCGCCGACGGCGTCGTGTACGCCGAGGTCCGGTTCGCCCCCGAGCAGCACCTGGAGCAGAACCTCACCCTGGACGAGGTGGTCGAGGCGGTCGTCGCCGGTTTCGTCGAAGGCAGCGCGGAGGCTGCCGCGGCGGGCACCCCGATCCGGGTCGGCACCCTGCTCACCGCGATGCGGCACGCCGCCCGGTCGCAGGAGATCGCCGAGCTGGCCGTCCGGCACCGGGACGCCGGGGTGGTGGGTTTCGACATCGCCGGCGCGGAGGCGGGCTTCCCGCCCACCCGGCACCTGGACGCCTTCGAATACCTCCAGCGGGAGAACTTCCACTTCACCATCCACGCCGGCGAGGCGTTCGGGCTGCCGTCGATCTGGCAGGCGATCCAGTGGTGCGGGGCGGACCGGCTCGGCCACGGGGTGCGGATCGTGGATGACATCACCCCCGGCCCGGTGCCGACGCTCGGCCGACTGGCCGCGTACGTGCGGGACAAGCGGATCCCGCTGGAGCTGTGCCCGTCGTCGAACGTGCAGACCGGGGCGGTGGCATCCATCGCCGACCACCCGATCGGGCTGCTGCGGGAGCTGCGGTTCCGGGTGACGGTGAACACCGACAACCGGCTGATGAGCGGCACCTCGATGTCGCGCGAGATGGCGCTGCTGGTGGAGAACTTCGGCTACGGCTGGAAGGAGCTCCAGTGGTTCACCGTCAACGCGATGAAGAGCGCCTTCATCCCGTTCGACGAGCGGTTGGCGATCATCGACGAGGTGATCAAGCCGGCGTACGCGAAGCTGATCGGCTGATTCACCGGGGCGGGTGGCCGGCTACCAGGTCGGCCACCCGGCGCAGGATCTCCCGGGCGTGGGCCGCCTCGGCACCGAGGCCGGTCTGCCGGCGCAGCACCGCCGGTTCGGCGCGCAGCAGCGCCACCCCGCGCCGGATCAGCACCTTCGGTGCCTTGCGCTGCTCGGACAGGTCCCGGGCCAGCCGGCGGACGAAGGTCGCCCCGCGCGGCCGACGCAGCGCGTACGCCCCGGCGAGCAGCCCCCGACGGCGGCACTCCTCGACAATCTCGGCGGCGAAAATCCCTTCGGCGATGAAAAGTGGCGATCCGGTCACTTCGAATGGCCGGGTGGCCACCCGGCGATCCGCACCGATCGCATAGACGGGCACATCGGCCCGGCCCCGCTGGGCCAGTTGGTCAATTGTCTCCACGGCCGTTCCCGCGTCCCACGACTCGGGCGCGTCCCAGTCGACCAGTCCGTTCTGTCGCGGCAACGTAGGGTCATCACCGTTCTTGTAGAAGTCGTCCAGGCAGAGCACGGGAAGGCCGGTTCGTTGGGCTATGTACGACTTTCCGGACCCGGAGGGCCCGGCGAGGAGGACAACGCGGTGGCGATATTCCATTACTTTGAGTGACTCCGGAAAGACGGATTGCGATCAAATTGCATCAACATCTCATCACACCTCCGGTGACCGACAACCTGGGCTTTCTCTTTCAGGGGAGCCGTGATGGAATCTCGGAGGTCCGACCCGCCGGGTCGGTTGCTGGGCGTTGCCCGTGGCGACGCGGAGACGCTGGAATCGCGAGGGCGGTGACGTGAGCAAACGGCCAACGACGGCGGGCTCCTTCCTGTCGCGTCTGCGTCGGCCGGCCGGCCGGCTCCGCGACATGCCGATCTGGTCCAAGCTCGGCCTGATCATGATCGTGCCGACCATCGCCACGGTCGTCGTGGGTACCAGCGGGCTGGTGGACCACCTGCAGATGCTCAACAACGCCAACCGGGCAGGTGACCTGGCCAATCTGGTGGGTTACTCCGGTGACCTGGTCAACACCCTCCAGGACGAGCGCACCAACGCCGTGCTGCTGCTCGGCTCGCCCAAGGGACAGGCCCGTGCGCAATACCAGGAGGCGTACAACCGGGTCAACCAGCGAGTCGACCAGTCGAAGACGCCCTACTCGCAACAGCGCGGCGAGATCGAGGGCCTGCCGGCGACCCTGGAGACGCAGCTCGACCGGATCGACGGCGACCTGTCGGAGATGCCCGGCATCCGGAGTCAGGTCTACAACGGCAAGCTCCGGCTCAGCGAGGCGGTCAGCCGGTACACCGGTCTGATCAACAATCTGATCACCATCCGTGACTCGGCCACCCAGCTCGCCGGCGACAACGACCTGAGCGACCAGATGCGGGCCGCCGCGGCGATGGCCCGCGCCAAGGAGTACGCCTCCGTCCGCCGGATCGCGGTCCACCAGGTACTGCTGCAGAAGGCGTACACGCCCGCCCTGCGGGAGCTGTACATCTCCAGCAACACCGGTGAGCAGCAGGCCCTGCAGAGCTTCCAGGCGGTGGCCAGCCGCGCCGAGCGCGAGTTCCAGGACCAGACGATCTCCGGTTCGGACCGACGCCAGGCGGACATCTACGCCGGTCAGGTCAGCGCGCTGAACAGCGACAAGCTGGACGGCCTCACCTTCAGCACCGACCAGTGGGACGCGGCCATGGTCGCGTACGCCCAGCTCAACCGGGCCGTGGAGGTGCGACTCGACAGCGACGTCGTGGCCAAGGCCGACGAACTGCGCTCCGACGTGCAGCGTCAGGTCTTCCTGGAGACCGGCCTGCTGCTCAGCATGCTGCTGCTGGCCATCCTCTTCGCCTACCTGGTCGCCCGGTCGATGGCCCGCTCGCTGCGCGAGCTGCGCCAGGGTGCGCTGTCCATCGCCCAGTTCGGCCTTCCGCAGGCGGTGGCCCGGCTGCGGGACCCGCAGTTCACCGGCCAGCAGTCCCCGGCGCAGTTGGCCAACCAGATCGCCGAGCCGCTGCCGGTCCGCAGCCGGGACGAGTTCGGCCAGGTGACCGAGGCGTTCAACGCCGTCCACCTGGAGGCCGTCCGGACCGCCGCCGAGCAGGCGGCGCTCCGCTCCTCGGTCGCGACGATGTTCGTCAACCTCGCCCGCCGTTCGCAGATCCTGGTCGACCGGCTGATCGGCCACCTCGACCGGCTGGAGCGCGGCGAGGAGGACCCGGACCGCCTGGCCGAGCTGTTCCAGCTCGACCACCTGGCCACCCGGATGCGCCGCAACGACGAGAACCTGCTGGTCCTCGCCGGGGCCGACTCCACCCGGGTGCAGCGCGAGCCGGCCGCCCTGATCGACGTGCTGCGCGCCGCCCAGTCCGAGGTCGAGCACTACACCCGGATCGAGTTCGGGGTCATCGACCGGGACATCGAGGTCTCCGCGCACGCGGTCAACGACCTGGTCCACCTGGTCGCCGAGCTGTTCGACAACGCGACCGCGTTCTCCCCGCCGGACTCCCAGGTGATGGTCGAGGCCCGCCGGGTCGGCGACCGCGCGTCGCTCTACGTCGAGGACCGGGGCATCGGCATCAGCGCCGAGCAGTTGTCCGACCTCAACGATCGGCTCGCCACCCCACCCCAGGTGGACGTGGCCGTCTCCCGCATGATGGGCCTGGTCGTGGTCGCCCGGCTGGCCTCCCGGCACGGCGTCAAGGTCGAGCTGCGACCCGGCACCGACCGGGGGACCGTGGCCGAGGTCGTCCTGCCCACCTCGGTGCTGGTGCCCCGCGCCCTCACCGGCCGGGCCCCGGGCACCCCTGGCCTGCCGGGCCCCGGCCCCCAGTTCGGCGGCGCCGCGCCGGCCTTCGGCGGCGGCACCCCGAGCTTCGGCGGCGCCGCCCCGGCCTTCGGCGGTCCCAGCCCGGCCCCGGCCTTCGGTGGGTCCGGCGGCACCCCGACCTTCGGCGCGCTGCCCGCGCTCGGCAACGGCCAACCGCCGGCCCCCCGGCAGGGGGACTCCGGCAACCAGGTCACCTTCGGCGGCCGACCCTTCGATCCGGCCGCCCCGCGCAACGGCTCCGTTCCCCCCGCCAACGGCGGACGCGGGCTGCCCGCCTGGTCGGACCTCACCGGTGCCAGCGGAATCAACGGTGGCGACAGCTTCAACCCGCGTCCCACCAACGGGCAGTCGATCGATCCGCTGCCCCAGCGGCGGAGCACCGACGACCCGGACAGCACCGGCCAGCAGCCGATCATCCCGCGCCAGCTACCGAGCAGCCCCGAGGCCCGGCCCTACAGCTCCCCACCGGTCCCGCCGGTGTCGGCGCCACCGCTGCCGCCCTCGTACCCGGCCGCGCCGGTCTCCGGTCAGCCCGTCTCGGGTCAGCCGGTCTCCGGTTACCCGGTGTCCAGCCAGCCGGTCTCCGGCTATCCGGTGTCGGGTCAGCCCTCGTCGGGTTACCCGGTATCGGGTCAGCCCTCCACGGGCTACCCGGTGTCGGCGTCCCCGTACGCCGGTCACCCGGGCGCGCCGGTCTCCGGATCGCCCAGCGGTCCGCTGCCGGGCCGGCCCACCTCGGGCGGGGCCGCACCGGGTGCCGGCGCACCGCCGGCCTGGCCGCCGGTGGCCAACCCCGACCGCGACACGGCCACCCCGCCGGTCCCCGAGCGGCTTGCCGCCGCACTGGACATGACCACCGAGCTGCCCCGGGTGCCGCGCTCCGAGCCGACGCCGCCGGCCCCTCGGCAGCCCGTGACGCCACCGGTACGGGCCGCACAGCCGGCCATCAACCGGCCGTTGACGCCGCAGCAGGCTCCTCAGCAGCGGTACGCGGACGAGACGATGGAACTGCCGATCTTCCGAGAACTCGAGTCGGCCTGGTTCCGCACCCGCAAGCCAGGCCCGGACGAAGCAGCCGGTGCCAAGCAGTCGGTGACCAACGGCGCGGGGACCTCGCAGTCCGCCGTCGACACCGCCATCCACCCGGCCCAGTACACCGCACCAGGGACGACAGGCGGCGCACCGATGGCAGACACCGCGCCGGTCGGGGGCGTGCCGCGTGACAACGGGTCGACAGGCAACGGGGGTCTCCCCGGTCGCGGCGACGGCCCGGTGACCCGCCGCCCCGCCCCGCAGCCCACCGCCTGGCAGACCGCCGCCGACGACGGCTGGCGGGCAGCGGTGGCCGCCACCGAGGCGCCGGTGGCCGGAACCACCCAGACGGGCCTGCCGAAGCGGACGCCGATGGCGCAGCTCGTGCCAGGGGCGATCGAGAAGCCGACCACATCGGTGCAGCGACGTACGCCGGAGGCGGTCAGAGGTCTGCTCTCGGCCTACCATCGAGGTGTGCAACGCGGCCGGACCACCCCGGACAACCCCACCAACCCGGACGCGACTCCGGGCGGGCAGCAATCCTCGCCGTCTGGCTTCGGCCCGGCGCGCGGGAGCGGGCAGAAGGAGCAAGAAGGATGACAACTACGCAGGATCTTGGTTGGCTGCTGGCCAACTTCGCCGACCGGGTGCCGGGTGTCGCGCACGCGGTCGCGGTATCCGCCGACGGCCTGCTCCTCGCTTCGTCGCGCGACCTGCCCCGGGACCGGGCCGACCAGTTGGCCGCGATCGCGTCCGGCCTGGTCAGCCTGACCCAGGGTGCGGCCCGCTGCTTCGAGGGCGGGGCGGTGTTGCAGACCGTCGTCGAGATGGACAACGGCTTCCTGTTCCTGATGTCCATCTCGGACGGGTCGTCGTTCGCCGTGCTGGCCGCCCGTAGCTGTGACGTCGGTCAGGTCGGTTACGAGATGGCGTTGCTGGTCGACCGGGTGGGCGACGCGCTCACCCCGCAGGCTCGGACGGCTGTCGGGATGATGGGCTGACCGGGCTGACCACCTGGTCGGCGCGGGACAACGACAACAACGACGGGTTCCACCGGGTGAGAACCGGTGACGGGTGCGAAGGAGGTGAGCGGCGAGATGGTCGATCGTGACGAACCGACAGGTGCGTTGGTCCGGCCGTACGCCGTGACCCGTGGTCGTACCCGTCCCCGGCTCGACATCGCCCTGGAGGCGCTCGTCGAGACGACGGTGCGCGGTCGCGCTACTGCCGGCGGCAACGGCGGTCAGGGCCGGGAGCACCAGTACATCGCCGCGCTGTGTGACGGACGGGTGCAGTCGCTCGCGGAAATCGCGGCGCGGATGCAGCTCCCGCTGGGCGTGGCCCGGGTGCTCATCGCCGACATGGCGACGGACGGCCTGGTCGCGGTCCACGAGCCGACCATCTTGGACGACTCGGACGACGCGGTGGGCACTGAACTGCTGGAGAGGGTGCTGAGTGGACTTCGCAGGCTCTGACATGTCGCAGCGGCCGCCTGCCCCGAACGGGCGCGTGACGTCGGCGAAGATCGTTATCGCCGGTGGGTTCGGCGTCGGCAAGACGACGCTGGTCGGTTCGGTCTCGGAGATCACACCGCTGACCACCGAGGCCATCATGACCTCCGCCGGCGTGGGCGTCGTCGACACCCGGCAGGTGCCGGGCAAGACGACGACCACGGTGGCGATGGACTTCGGCCGTATCTCGATCGATCGGGATCTGATCCTGTACCTGTTCGGTACACCCGGTCAGACGCGGTTCTGGTTCATGTGGGACGAACTGGTCCGGGGCGCCATCGGTGCCGTGGTTCTGGTCGACACCCGCCGGTTGGCCGACTGCTTCGCGGCGATCGACTTCTTCGAGCACCGGCGGCTGCCGTACCTGGTGGCCATCAACTGCTTCGACGGGATGCAGTACCACGACCCGCAGGACGTCCGGGACGCGCTGGCGATCTCGACCGACGTGCCGGTGGTGGCCTGCGACGCCCGTAACCGGGAATCGACCAAGCACGTGCTGATCTCGCTGGTCGAGTACGTGCTCACCATGCGCCGGTCGCGCGCGGTCGCGCCGGCCTGATCGACTCCGACGCGCCCGGTGGCGGCTCCGGCCGTGACCGGGCGCGTTCGCGTTTCTCGGTCACGGCCCGCCGCACCGGCCGGTAGCCGGTGAGGAAGCGTCCCGTCGCCGTGCTCGTGCGGCCGCTGAGGGCCACCTGGGCGGGGTCAATGCGCTGTGGTGATCACCGGGGGGAGTGCCGTCCCCGGTGCAACGCACTGGCCCGGCCGGAAGAACCGGACCGGGCCAGGCGAAACCGTCAGACTGTCAGGACCGGTATCCGGCGGAGCGGAACTCGTACTCCCGATCGTCTTCCCGCTCGGTCGGGTCGCGGCTGAAGTCCCAGCCGCCAGCGGCCTCACGCCCCGGCCGGCCGCCAACGGCGAAACCGCCGATCTCCTGCCCACGACGCCAGCCACGGAAGTAGCCGGTGGTGTTCTCGGCGAGGCTCGCGGCGTCCCGGACGATCCGCAGCGGACGCTCCTCGCGCAGCGGCGAGCCGGGAACCAGGTTGGCCTGGGGGACCCGCTTGGGCAGCCCGGCCGAGGTTTCCGCGCCGACCGCCGGCTGGGCCACCTTTTCGGCGGCCTGCCACCCGGTGTCCGCGGTGGACGACCACTCCAGGTCATTCTCGTCGCCGTGCCCGACGAACCACGCCGACTTGGCCTGGGCGAAGATCAGCAGGTCGCCATCGCCCTCGTCGGAGACCGGTGGCGGGCGGTGCTCCATCGGCGCGGGACGACGTTCGACCGGCTCCGGTCGCCGCTCCAGGCTCGGCCGCTCGCTGCGCGTCGGCCGCTCGGAGCGGTCGAGGAGCTCCGACCGCTCGGGCCGGTCAAGACGCTCGGGTCGCTCCAGGCGCTCAGGTCGGTCAAGGCGCTCCGGCCGCTCCAGGCGCGCCGGCCGGTCGACCCGGGTCGGGCGGTCCAGATGTTCCGCCCGCTCGGGGCGCTCGGGCCGGTCGAGGCGCTCCGGACGGTCGGGCCGGGTGGCCCGTCCGGGGCGGCCGGCCTCATCCCGGTCGACCAACCGCAGAGGGGGCGTGTCGAGGTGCGGATCGGCCGCGGCGTCCAGCCCGCCCCGCAACGCCCGGTCGGCCAGCGGCGGCGGCTCCACCAGCCGCAACATCGGCGGTTCCTGGGGCAGGTCGTCGGCCAGCCAGGGCGGGGTGATCCGACGGCCGGCACCCGGGTCGGCGGGGGCGTCAGCCGATCGACCGGCCCGCTCACCGTACGCCGGCACGACCGGGTTGGTGGCGGAGCTGTCGGCCGGGTTCTCCGGGTTGTTGACCAGCGGCCAGTTCGCCCGCGAACCCGGCGGGGCGGTGGGCTCCGGCTCGGGCCGGGAGAGCGGCACCGGGACGTTCAGGTCGGTCGCGCTGAATCCACCGGTGGGCGTCGAGAGCGCACCACTGGTCTTCGGCCGGGGTGGGATCACGGTGCGCTGCCGCTCGGCGCGGGCGTTGTTGATCGCGGCGGTGGTCAGCGTCGGCCGGAACGGCTCACCGGCCTCGGCAGGTGGCACGTTGCCGCGCTGCGCCGGGGCGATCGGGGTGATCCCCGGAGGGGGCGGCGGCGGGGCCGAGACCGGCCGGTTCGCCGGAGCATCCATCCCGCGCCGGATCGGCGGGATCATGGTGGTCGGCGCGTCCGACCCGGGTCGGCCCGGCGGCATGCCCTGGTCCATCCGTGCGGGCGGCGCCGAGGTCGGCAGGCCGGCGGCGGCCGGGGTCACCGGCCGGGGGGCCACCGGCGGTGGAGCGATCGGGGCGGGGGCCACCGGCGGCGGGCCGAGCGGTCGCGGCGCGGTCGGCATCGCCCCACCGGGGACCGGCTCGGGACGGCTACGTCGCCCGGTCGGGACCGGTGGTGCCGGCTCGGGGGGCCGGACCGGGCGCAGGCCCGTGCCGGTGCCACTGATGCCGGTCAGCTCGCCGACCTGCTCGCCCCGGCGGGCGGCGGCCCGGCGGCCCGGCAACGGGCTCGGGGCGCTGACCCGGCTGCTGAGCGCGCCCACCAGGGCCTCGCAGCCGGCGTCACAGGCGCGTACCGCGGCGACCGACTGCCGAACGGTCTCGGCGACGGCGGAGGTGAGCGCCCGGTTGACGGTCGCTCGGCGCGGAGTCTCGGAGATGGCGACCCGTAGCGCGGTGACCGCCGCCTCGATCTCCCCGGCCTCGGCCACCCCGTCGGCGGTGAGGTGTGCGGCGACCGCCTCGGCGGCGACGGACATGTCGCGGCCCCGGGCCGACGTGCCGCCGAGCATGTTCGGCTCGGGCAGTGCGTCGAGGACGGCCAACGCCACCGGATCGGCCGGGTCCGGGTACGCCCGCAGGGCGGCCGGGTAGAGCTCGCGGAGCACCTCGCGCAGTGCCACGGCGGCGGAGTGCCGACCACTGGACAGGGCGGCGTGTGCGGCGAGAACCTGCTTGAAGCCGGCCAGGTCCCGGGGAGCCGGCAGGGTGACCGCGGAGAGCGCGCCGGCCTGGAGGGCACGGGCCAGGCCCACCGCCCGCCGTTCAGCCGGCGCGGACTGCATCTCCTCCAGGGAGTCGTCGTCGGCGAACCGCTCGGCGAAGTCGTCGACCGAGTCGTCGTCGGCGATCGCCAGTGGACGGCCGGCCGCACTCAGCAGCGAGGTGACCGTGTGGTCGTCGCTGTCGGCCGCGATCGCCGCGCCGCTCGGCCCGCCCGACCGTTCCACGAGCAGCGTGACGAGCTGGGCGTAGCCCGCTGCGTCGTCACTGATCTCGTAGACGTGCAGCAGACGGCCTGCGTCGTCGACCACGGCGGACGTCAACGTCGATCCGGCCGAGGTCGGTCGGTCGGCCGGATCTGCCGAGGCCAGACCGCAGTACACGCGCACGAGCGCCACGGCGTCGTCCTCCCTCCGGGACACAGGTCTATTCTCTGCCAGCCACTGATGCTCCCCGTTCGGGGTCAGTCGCGCCAGTCCACGACGGCAGAGATCTTGCCGACAATGGTGCGCCATCCCAAGCTTGCGGTCTGGGCACCGATTTTCTTCAGCCGCCTACGGCCGAGAAATCCACCGACTCCGCCGTTGACAGAAGCGCGCAGCGCCTCGTCGAGATCGTCCAGGCTGGATCCGGCCGAGAGCATGTCCAGCACGGCCGGTAGCCGCAGCGCGTACGACAGGTCACGGGCGACCTCGCCGGCCTCGATCAGCAGGGTGGGGTCCCACGTGTCGTGCCCACCGCGCAGGTTCTCCACGACCAGGTCGAGCTCGTAGGTGTCCTCGTCGCGCGGGGCGATGTCGGTCGGCTCCACCCGTTCGGACAGTTCATTCCAACCGTCCAGTTGAGACAGGTCGTTGGGTGCCCCGGAGCGGATGAAACTGACCAGCGACTCGGGCGTCTTGAACAGCAGCAGCCGGCCCTTGTGGGTCAGGAAGACCGGCACCTCCTCGTCGCCGTCGGCGTCCTCGTCGTCGTCCGCGGCGTCCTCGTCGGCATCGGCATCGGCATCGGCGTCGGCGTCGGGCGTGTCGGTGTCGGCGCTGCCCTTGCCGCCGGCGCGCTTGCCGTCGGTCCCGCCCTTCCGGTCGGCGTCGTCCTCGGTCTCGTCCTCGGCCGAGAGCGCGGCGAACTCCTCGTCGAGGATCACCACCTCCTCGTCGTCCTCGGTCTCGGCGACCTGACGTCGGGCCAGGAAGGGGTCGTCCTCGTCGCGCTCGGCGACGTCCGTCGGGGTCAGCTCGCGCGCCGCCCGGTACGCCCGAAGCGTGAAACCGGTGCCGGCGGGCAGGGCGATCTCGACCGGATCGATGCTCAGCTCGTCCCAGAGCGAGCGGTCGGCCGGGCCGGGCTCCACGTCGGGCCCGGCCGGCCCGTCGGTGTCGCCGAGCGCGGGTTCGTCGGCGTCGGGCCGTTGGGGCGACTGGCGGGCCACGCTGACCTCCGTGTGCGTCGGGTTACCCACTCGGCGGCACTGCGGTCGCCGAGTGACTCTGGGCACATACCCTAATGGGCGGCCGGGCATGGGCCGACCCCGCACCCCGACGGCGGCCGGAACCCGTGCCCACTGGTGGTCCGGGCGGCAGACAAGTAGCGTAGCTACGCATGAAGGCTCAGGCGCTGCACGGCCACCTCGACGCCCTGCTGCTGGCCGTGCTCGAGCAGGGGGAACTGCACGGCTACGCGGTCATCGAGGCGCTGCGCGCCCGCAGCTCGGGCCAGCTGGATCTGCCCACCGGCACCATCTACCCGGCGTTGCGTCGGCTGGAGCGGGCCGGTCACGTGGCCAGCTCCTGGAGCACGGTCAACGGTCGGGAGCGGCGTACGTACCGGCTCACCGAATCCGGGCGGGCCTCGCTGGCCGGCGAGCGGGCCGGCTGGCGCGAGTTCAGCGCCACCGTCGGCCGGTTCCTCGACCCCGCTGGCCCGCCCGCCGCGCCCGCCTGACCCCGCGTCACCGGTGTGCGTCAGCGGGCGGCGACCAGCCACGAGCGGGAGGCCCGGAAGAGCGCGAAGTGGGCGGCGCCGGCCAGCACCGCCCCGATGATCATCGGGGGCCAGGTCAGGGCGGCGTCCCACAGCGCGACCGACCAGGCGAAGAGCGCCACCCCGGCCACCGCACCGACGACCAGTGCCCCGGTCAGTCCCCAGCCGAGCAGCCGGCCCACCGTCGTGGCAGCCCGGCCCCGACGGGCCGCCCAGGCCCCGAACGACAGGGCGGCCAGCGCCATCCCGGCCACGACCAGCCAGATGCCGTTCATCGATCCGGCGAGCAGCTGATAACCGGCCGGTGGTGGCGGCCCGCCGCTCCAGCTCGACCCCCGCCAGGTCAGGTCACCGCCGGCCGTCAGCAGGACGGCGATCACCAGTGCCCGCCGGGACAGCCCGCGCAGCGCTCCGGCGGCCAACTCCGCCTGGTACGCCGGAGCCAGCTCCGCCGGCGTACCGAAGTCGGCCACGGCCCGCCGCTCGGCGTCCCGCGCCGGCAGGCCGGCTTCCCGGTACGCCTCGGTGGCGTCGTCCAGCGAGTCCCGTACCTCGCGGATCAGTTCGGTCCTGAGCCGGGCCGGGCCGCGCAGCCGGGACTCCAGCTCCCGCAGCCGCTCGTCGATCCCTACCTCGTCGCAGGCGCGCATGGCACCACCCTGCCACGGCCCGACGTGCCCGCGCGTCGGGGAGATTCCCGGACCCGGGCCCCGGTGTGGATCGGGGGCCCGACCGCGATCCAGGCCCCGGCCGCCGGGGCGGGACCCGGCGTCAGGGAGTCAGTGCCAGGTATCCGCGCTCGGCCGCCTCCTGGAGCACCCACTGGTCCCGGTACCAGCCGGGGGCGGTGACCAGATCGGTGTGCCGCCCCCGCTGGACGATCCGGCCGGCGTCCAGGACCACGACCTCGTCCATCCCGGCCAGGCCGCTGAGCCGGTGGCTGATCAGCAGCACCGAACGCCCGGCGGGAGTCGCTGCCAGCACCCCGGCGAGCACCGTGTCGGCGGCGACCGGGTCGAGGCCCTCGGTCGGCTCGTCCAGCACCAGTACGCCGGGGGCGGCGAGCAGCGCCCGGGCCAGCGCGAGCCGCTGCCGCTGTCCACCGGAGAGCTGACCGCCCTCCTCGCCGACCAGGGTGTCCCAGCCGTCCGGCTGCTCCCGTACCCACTCCAGCAGGCCGGCGGCGCGCATCGCGGCGGACAGCTCCGCCTCGTCCGCGTCCGGCCGGCCGAGCAGCAGGTTCTCCCGCACCGAGGCATGGAAGACGTACGCCTCGGCGAGCAGGCCACCGATCGCCCGGGGCAGTTCCTCGGGCGGGTACGCCGACACGTCCCGGTCCGCGAGGGTCACCCGGCCGGCGTCGGGGCGTACCGCCCCGGTCAGCACCGCGGCCAGGGTGCTCTTGCCGGCGCCACTCGGTCCGACGACCGCGATCCGACGTCCGGCGGGCAGGTCGAGGTCGAATCCGGCCAGTGCGGGTGCGGCACCCTCGCGGTACCGGACGACGACCCCGTCGAACCGCACGTCGCGCGCCACCGCCCCCGCGCTCCCCGGGCCACCGCTCCGCGCCGGGCGACCACCGTCCACCGGGCCACCGCTCACCACCGGGCCAGCGGCCTGCACCGGGCTGGTCTCGGGAGTGGGTTCGTCGAGCAGGGCGGCGACCCGGGACAGGCCGGCGCGGAGCTGGGTCCGTTGCCGCGCCGCGCCGACCAGCGCCAACGCGATCTCCACCGCAGCGAGGGTGCCGACGGCGAGCACGCCCACCAGCACCCCGGCCACGTCGGCGCGGAGCGCGGTGAGCACCACCCCGGCCGCGGTCAGCCCGGCCACCAGCACCCCGGCCGCGTCCACCGCGAAGCCGGTCGCGGCGAGCCGGCGTTCCAGTCGGGCCAACCGGTCGGCACGGCGGGTCGCGGCCCGCAGCGCCTGGCCGGTGGCCCCGAAGGCGGCCAGGTCGGCGGCACCGTGGGTGAGGTCGACGGCGTCGGTGGCGAGCGCCCCGCGCAGCGGCGCCACCTCGTCGGCGGCCCGTCGGGTCAGCGCGGTCGCCAGCACCGGCAGCGCCACCCCGGCGACCAGCAGGCCGACCGCGAGCACCCCGGCCGAGGGCAGCGAGATCAGCGCGGCCCCACCGACGGCGAGCACCCCGACCAGGGCGGCTGCCGCCCCGGGTACGAGCACCCGGAGCAGGAGGTCCTGAACCGCCTCGACGTCGGAGACCAGTCGGCTGAGGGCGTCCCCGGTGCGCTGGCCGGCCGGGGTGGGCCGGGCGGCGAGGGTGGCGAAGACCCGGGCACGGACGTCGGTGATCAGGCGCAGCACGGCATCGTGCCCGGCGAGCCGTTCGGTGTAGCGCAGCACGCCCCGGCTGACGGCCAGCGCCCGGACGGCGACGATGGCGACGGTGAGCCGATCCAGCGGTGGCTGGCCGGCGGCGCTCATCAGCAGCCAGGTGGCGGTGGCCATCAGGGCCAGTCCGGCGAGTTCGGTGGCCGAGGCGAGCAGCCCGGCCCCCAGCAGCCGACCCAGGTACGGCCGGGCCAGTCGCAGCACCACCCGCTCGGGCCGGCCGGCAGGGGCGGAACCGGTGCTCATCGGCGGGCCTCCCCGGCTGGGGAACGGGTCGGTGCGGGCAGCCTGGCGGGGGTCGGTCCGGTGCTCATCGGCGGGCCTCCCCGGCCGGTGCCGGGGTCAGCTCGGTCACCCGGCCGGCGGCGACGTGCAGGACCCGGTCGGCGTCTGCCAGCAGTGCCGGCCGGTGTGCCACCAGCAGGGCGGTCCGGCCGGCCACCAGCCGCCGGGTGGCCGCCAGGACGGTCGACTCGCTCGCCGTGTCCAGCCGGGCGGTCGGCTCGTCGAGCAGCACCAGCGGGGCGTCCCGGAGGAAGGCGCGGGCCAGGGCGACCCGCTGTCGCTGACCGCTGGACAGCCCGTGGCCGCGCTCGCCGAGCAGGGTGCCCAGCCCGTCGGGCAGGGCGTTGACGACCTCGTCCAGGGCGGCGTCGGTGACCGCGCCGGCCAGGGCGACGTCCGGGGTGTCGGGGGCGCCGAGCCGGATGTTGTCGGCCAGCGTGGCGGCGAACAGATGGGCCCGCTGCGGCACCCAGGCGATCTGCCGCCGCCAGTCGTCGGGGTCGACGTCGGCCAGGTCGACCCCGGCGACGGTGATCCGGCCGGCGGTGGGCGTGACGAAGCCGAGCAGCAGGCCGAGCAGGGTGCTCTTGCCGGCACCGCTCGGCCCGACGACGGCGATCCGCTCGCCGGGCCGGATGGTGAGCGTGACGTCCCGCAACGCGGTGGTCCGCTCGTACGCGACGGTGACGTCGGTGAAGACGATCTCGTCCGCCCCGGACGGCGTACCGACCGTGGCAGGCCCGGCCGACACCCCGGCGGTCGGGCCGGTGGTGACGGCGGAGACGGTCAGCGCCTCGTCCAGCGCGGTGAGCCCCTCCATGCTGGCGTGGAACCGGCTGCCGGCGGTCCGCAACGGCAGGTACGCCTCCGGGGTGAGCAGCAGCACCAGCAGGGCGGTGGCCAGGGTGATCCCGCCGTCCAGCAGCCGGATGCCGACCGGCACCGCGACCAGCGCCACCGACAGGGTGGCGACCAGTTCCAGCACCAGCGCGGAGAGGAAGGCGATCCGCAGGGTCTTCATGGTGGCGACCCGGTGCCCGTCGGCCATCCGGCGGACCACCTCGGTCTGCGCCCGGGCCCGGCCGAACGCGCGCAGCGTGGGCAGCCCGGCGACCATGTCGAGGAAGTGCCCGCCGAGCATCGACAGCCGACGCCACTGCCGTTCGGTGGCGGCCTGGGCCTGCCAGCCGAGCAGCGCGCCGAAGACCGGGATCAGCGGGATGGTGAGCACGATGATCAGGGCCGAGCTCCAGTCGGCGAAGACCAGCCGGGCCAGCACGGCGGCCGGCACGGTGACGCTGAGCACGAGTTGCGGGAGGTAGCCGGTGAAGTAGGCGTCCAGGGCGTCGAGTCCGCGCCCGGTGAGGGTGGCGAGCTGGCCGGCCCGCTGGCCGGCGACCCATCCGGGCCCGTGCCGGCCGACGGCGGACAGCAGGTCGGCGCGGAGGGTGGCCTTCACGGTGGCGGCGGCCCGCGCGGCGACGGTGCCCTGTCCCCAGGAGACCAGGGCCCGGCCGCCGACGGCGGCGACGAAGCCGGCCAGCGCGGCGGTGTCCAGCCGGCCGTGGATGGCGGTCGCGAGCACCGTGGCCAGGGCGGTGGCCTGCGCGACGACCAGCAGTGCGGTGAGCCCGCCGAGGGCGGCGAGCACGGCGAGGTCGCGCCGGGCCGCAGGGACCCGGCGCAGCAGACGCGGGTCGAAGGGACGGCGGTTCACCAGTACACCGGTGCCCTGCCGTCGGTCCGTCCCCGGAACACCCACCAGCACATTGCCTGGAAGCCTAGTAGGGCCGGCAGGAGGGGCAGCAGCAGCCAGCCCAGCAGCCGCAACGTCGGTCCGCTGGCCGCCGCGTCGGTGACGCCCACGGTGGCCGCCGGGTCGACCGTGGAGACCAGCACGGCCGGCCAGAGCGCCGCGCCGACCAGGGCCACCGGCAGGGCGAGGGCCGCGCTGGTGGCGGCCAGGGCCACCCCCGGCCGACCCCGGCGCAGCGCCGCGCGGGCCGCCACCAGCGCCCCGACCAGCGCCACCAGCAGCAGTACGGCGGGCAGCGGCTGGCGGGTCGCCGCGCGTACCCGGTCGGAGAGCAGGCCCAGCGCGGCGGCCGTGGCGACCGCGGCGAGCGCCCCGACGAGCAGCCGGCGGGCCAGCCGGGCGGTCGCCGGGAGGTCGGCGGCCGGCAGTCGCAGGGTGAGGAAGGTCGCACCGTGCGCGGCGACCAGGGTGAGCAGGGCGAGCCCGGTGGCGGCGACGAACGGGGTCGCCAGGTGGGCCTGTCCGGCGACGTGCCCGTCGGCGTCGATCGGCAGGCCCTGGAGCAGCCCGGCGAGCAGGGCACCCCAGCCGAACGCGGCCAGCGCGCTGCCGACCACGATCACCCGGTCCCAGCCCCGGCGGGCGGCCGGCCCGGTCGGGCGACTGCGCTGCTGCACCCCGGCGGTGACCAGGATCACCCCCACCAGTGCCCCGGCCACGGCGGGGTAGTAGCCGGAGAGGAGTTCGCCCTCCAGGGTGGGGAAGACGCCGAAGAGGATGCCGACGGCGGCCACCAACCAGACCTCGTTGCCGAGGAAGAACGGGCCGAGCGCGGTGAGCCCGGCGCGGCGGGTGGCCGGGGTGCCCCGCCGGGCGAGCAGCAGCCCCACGCCGTAGTCGTAGCCGGCGAGGACGAGGTAGCCGGCGACGAAGAGGCCGAGCAGGGCGTACCAGACGAGTGCCATCGGGGGTCCTCTCAGGCGAAGGCGGGGGTGGGCCGGGGCTCGTCGTCCTGGACGCCGGGCGGGCGGCCGAGCGCCGGGTCGGTGGCGCCCCGGGCGGCGTGCCGGGCGAGCAGCGTCCAGTTGGTGACGGCGAGGGTGCCGAGCAGCAGGCTGAAACCGATCAGCGAGGCGAGCATCAGGCTCGGGTCGACGTCGGAGACGGCCCGGTCGGTGGGGAGTAACCCGTACGCGGCCCAGGGCTGCCGGCCGACCTCCCGGGCGAGCCAGCCGAGGAGCACCGCGACGAAGGGCAGCGGCAGGGCGCACAGGGTCAGCCAGAGCGGGAAGCGCAGCCGGATCACCAGGTCCCGCCAGAGCAGCGGCAGCAGCAACCAGACGCAGCCCAGGGTGAAGCCGATCAGGATCATGAAGCCGAGCCCGACGCTGGACAGCGCCGGTGGGGTGTAGTCACCCGGGCCGAACCGGCTGGTCCACTCGGCGACCGCGGCGTCGGCGGTCGGGCCGCCGCCGAACTTGGTGGGTTGGAACTCGCCGACCGGGCCGAACTGGGCGAAGCCGAAGCCCTGCACCATGGTGACCGCCAGGGCGGCGGTGACCAGCCCGATCCGCAGCGAGGTGCGGTGCAGGGCGAAATCGGTGGTACGCCGCAGCAGGTGCCAGGCGCTGACCGAGGCCATCAGCATGCCGCCGGTGAGCAGGCTGGCGGCGATGACGTGACCGAGGGCCATCCCGAGGGTGGGATTGGTGAGCAGCGCCCCGAAGTCGGTGAGCTGGGCGACGCCGTCGCGCAGCTCATAGCCGACCGGGTGCTGGAGCCAGGCGTTCGCCACCATGATCCAGAACGCCGAGGCGTACGCGGTGAGCGCGACCCCCCAGAGCAGCGCCAGGTGCACGCCGCGCCGCAGCCGGTGCCAGCCGAAGATCCACATGCCGAGGAACGTCGACTCCAGGAAGAACGCCACCAGCGTCTCGATCGCCAGCGGGGCCCCGAAGACGTTGCCGACGTAGCGCGACAACCCGCTCCAGTTCAGCCCGAACTGGAACTCCAGCACGATGCCGGTGGCGATGCCGAGCACATAGTTGATCACGTAGAGCTGGCCCCAGAACCGGGTCAGCCGTTCCCACTGCGGATTGCCGGTGACGAACCAGGCGGTCTGCATGCCGACCAGCAGGGTGACCAGACCGAGGGTGACCGCCACGAAGAGGAAGTGGATCGAGGTGGTGGTGGCGAACTGGAGGCGCGCGAGGAGCAGGGTGTCCATGATCGCTCTCTAAACGTAGTCCCGCTTGTCGTAGGCAGGCTACACGTAGCATTGCTACCTATCCACCCGCCCGGCATCGCCGCCAGCTCCGGCGGACGGGACGGATCAGGCCGGCATGGCGCGATCGGCGGGGCAGGGCGCAGTCGATCCAGCCGGGTGGCCGTGGTCCGGCAGCGCGCGGCGGTCCGGCAGTGCGCGGTCGGTCCGACCGGCGGCGGTCAGCGCAGGAACAGGGAGATCGGCAGGGCGGCCAGGGTGGTCGTCACCGCCAGCGCGGCGGCCCCGAGCAGCCGGGGCGGCCGGTCGGCGACCAGCAGTCGCTGCACCCGGACGTCGAGGTCGCGGTCGCCGATGCCGAGCGCGCCGGCCGGGGTGACCCGGTGCCCGGCAGCGGCGAACCGGCGCAGCGCGCCCGCCAGCGGGGCATCGGCGTGCAGCTCACGGGCCTTGTCGTCGGCCCGCATCTCGACCAGCAGGGCCACCCGCTCGTGGGCGGCGCGGACCCACCGGAACCACGGCAGCGCCCGGCACAGTGCCGTGAACGGCAACAGCACCAGGTCGTGGCGCTCCTGGGCGTGCGCCCGCTCGTGGGCGAGCACCGCCGCCAACTCGGCCCGGTCCAGCAGGCTGAGCGTGCCGGCGCTGACCACCACCCGGGGGCGCACCCCGGGCAGGCAGTACGCGGCGGCGCCGGGGTGGTCGAGGACCAGCGCGCCGGGAATCGTCGGGTCCCGGCGGGCGACCAGGGTGAGCAGGTCCCGGTGCCGACGCTGGGCCCGTACGGCGGAGTGCACGCTGCGTACGGTGGTGCCGAGCAGCACCGCGCCGATGCCGAAGCCGATCCCGACCAGGCCCAGGTGGACGGCGGTCACCCCGGCCGGGAGGGTGCCGTGGGCCAGGTCTCCGGCGAGGGCCAGCAGCGCCCCGCCGGTCGGCCGACCGTAGGCGGTCAGCCCGAGCGCCATCGGCAGGCCCATCGCGGACAGGCCGAGAGCCAGCCCGACCGCCTGCCAGCAGACGATCGCGACCCGGGGGGCCCGCCACGTCCAGGTGGAGCCGGCCAGCACCTGTGCGGTCAGCCAGCAGGCCAGGATCGCCCCGGCGAAGTGCACGGCGTACGCCACGGTGGCCGCCCTACCGGTCCGTCGCCTCGTCGGCGGCCCTGGCCCGGCCGGCGCGGGGGTCCCCGACCCGGTCGGTCAGCCCGGCCTCGTGCCGGCCGGTCGGCCGGGCGTCCTGCCCCGCCGGTCCGGAGCCGGTCGCACCGGCGTCGGGCCCGGCCGGTGCGGGGCCGGTCAGCCCCGCCTCCGCGCCGAGCGCGGCCCGCAGCACCTCGGCCTCGGTGCCGGTCACCGAACGGGCGAAGCGCACCAGCGCGGCGTCCCGGCTGCCGCCGAGGTCGAGGGCGTCGAGCATGAGCCGGGCGATGTGCGCCTCCCGGCTGGCGGCGGCCCGGTAGCGCCAGGCCCGCCCCTCGCGTTCCCGCTGCACCATGCCCTTGCCGGCGAGCCGGTCCAGCACGGTCATCACCGTCGTGTACGCCAACTCGCGCCCGTCCAGCGCCTCGGCGACCTCGCGCACGGTCACCCCGTCCGACGTGCCCGGGACCACGTCCCACAGCACGTCCATCACCGCCCGCTCAAGATCACCCAACCGAGTCACCCGGTAATCCTACCCCCGGTAGTACGACCGGCCGTCGGACCGCCCGCTGGGCTGCCGGCTCGACCGACCGGGCCGACCGGGCCGACCGGGCCATCGGCCGTCGGGTGGGGTCGGGTGATCCGTCCGGCCGGCGGCGGCGCTGGTCGATCGACGCCGACCGGGGCCGTTCGGACCTGATCGGGCACCGCGCTGTCCGTTGCCGGACCGTCCCCTGTCGGCGGCCCGACCCGACTGGTAAACGATCTCCAGTCTGTGAAGGAGGCACCCATGAAGGCACACGTCCGTCGGCTGGCCGTCATCGTCGCCGCGACGGTTCTCGGGGCGTTCCCGGCCGTGCCGGCGTCCGCCGCCGGGGTGCCGTCCGGCCCCGTGTCCGTCATGGCCGAGGCCGACGGGCTGGCCCTGCGGGTGGACTGGACGCCCCCCACGGACCGCACCGGTATCACCGGCTACCGGGTGAGCACGGTCCCCGCCGGGCTCTCCCTCGACCTCCCCGCCGACGCGGACCACGCGGTGCTCGCCGGGGTGCGCCCGAACACCGGCTACGTCGCCCAGGTGACGGCCCTGGCCGGGGCGGAGCAGTCGGCACCCACCCGGGCCGGCAACGCCGTCACCCTGACCGCCCCGGGCGGTTCACTGGTCGCCGTGCCACCGGCCCGGTTGCTGGACACCCGCTCCGGACTGGGCGCACCGGCCGGGGCGACCCGACAGGTGACCCTGGCCGTGGCCGGCCGAGGTGGCATCCCCGCCACGGGAGCGGCGGCGGTGGCGGTGAACGTCACGGTCACCGCGCCGACCGGGGGTGGCTTCGTCACGGTGTACCCGGGCGGGACGGCCCGGCCGACGGCCTCGAACGTGAACTACGCCCGGGGGCAGACGGTGGCCAACCTGGTCGTGGTGCCGGTCGGCGTGGACGGCACCGTCGTGCTCTACTCGTCCGCCGCGGCCCACCTGGTGGCCGACGCCGCAGGCTGGTTCTCCACGGCGCGCACCGCCTCACCCGCCGCCGGTCTGTTCCACGGTCTGAGCCCCACCCGGCTGGTGGACACCCGCACCGGCTCCGGTGGCACCACCCCCGGCCCGGACGGTCGGCTCGACGTCCAGGTCACCGGGGCCGGCGGGGTGCCGGCCGCCGGGGTGTCCGCGGTGGTGCTCAACACCACGGTGGCCGGTGCCGACGCCGCCGGTTACGTGACCGCCTATCCGGCGGGGCAGCCCAGGCCGACCGCCTCGACGCTGAACTTCGTGGCGAAACAGGTCCTCGCCAACCGGGTGATCGTGCCCGTCGGCACCGACGGCAAGGTGAGTTTCTACAACCGGGCCGGGTCGACCCCGCTCGTCATCGACGTCACCGGCTGGTTCAGCGACGGCTCGGACCCCGCCGTCGGTGGGGCCTACCTGGCCAGCGTCCCGCCGACCCGGATCGTGGACACCCGCACCGGGCTGGGTGCCGCGAAGGGGCCGGTGGCCGGCGGCAGTTCGCTGCCGGTCGCCGTGGCGGGACGTGCCGGTCTGCCGGCGGCCACCGCAGCGCTGCCGCCCACCGGGTTGGTCGCCAATGTCACGGCGGTCCAGCCGACGAGCGCCGGGTTCCTCACCGTCTACCCGTCCGTCACCGCCCGACCCACCGCGTCGGATCTCAACTTCACCCCCGGCGGCGTCGTGCCCAATCTCTCCGTCGCCCCGCTCGGTGTCGATGGCGGCATGCTGGTGCACAACTCGGCCGGGGCCACCCACGTCGTCGTCGACGTGGTCGGCTACTTCCTCGGCGACACGGCGGTGCCCAGCAGCACCCGTCCGGTCCGCGCCGGTGACGTCCGGGCGGTGACCGGCCCGCCCGGCGGTGACCGCCAGGTGGTGCTGGCCCCGACGGCGGTGAACCCGCAACCCGGCGAGGTGCTCTCCGCCGGCACCGGGCCGACGACGCCCGACGGGCTGCTGGTCAGGGTCGTCGACACGGCCACCGACGCCCAGGGCAACCGGGTGCTGAGCACCGAACCGGCGACGTTGCAGGAGGCGTTCGGGGCCGGGCACTTCGCGGTGTCCGCGCCGCTGTCCGCCGACGACGTCGTCACCGCCGACCGGTCACCCGCAGCGGAACCGCCCGCCCTGACCCCGGACCGGCTGCGTCGACGCCTCGCCGGCCGGGAGGCGACCAGCCCGGTGGGACAGGGCATCGACCGGACGGTGAGCTGCTCCGGCGGCGGGTCGGTCAAGGTGGTGGGAAGCATCAGCGTCAGCCCGTCGGTCAACCTCTCGGTCGAGTGGGGCTGGTTCTCGGTGCAGTCGGTGACCTTCACCGGCACCCTCTCCCAGGACGCCTCGCTGACCGCCACCGCGCAGGCGGCGAGCGGCTGCCACCTCGGCCCGGTGCCGCTGTTGCCCACGCCGATCCGGTTCACGCCGATCACGTTCACCGTCGGGCCGGTGCCGGTGGTGGTCACCCCGCAGTTGCAGTTCTACCTCTCTGCCGACGGCACGGTCAGTGCCCAGGTCACCGCCGGTGCCACCCAGCACGCCGAAGGCACGCTGGGGCTGTCGTGGTCGGCCGGTGCGGGTCTGCGCCCGATCGCCCAGACCGGCAGCAGCTTCAGCTACGCGGCACCCACCCTGTCCGGTGGCGCGTCACTGTCGGCCCGGGTGGGTCCCCGGCTCGAGCTGTTCCTGTACGGGGTGGCCGGCCCGTACCTGACGGCGGACGTCAACGTCGGCCTGTCGGCCAACCCGGCTGCCGAACCGTGGTGGACGCTCACCGGCGGCCTGGACGCCGGTGCCGGCATCGCCCTGCCCTCGCTCGGCTTCGACCAGAGCAACCCGTCGATCCTGCGCTACCGCCGGACGCTCGCGCAGGCTCCGCTGCCGCAGCACCTCTATGCCGTCGAGTGCATGAGCAGCGACTGCTACACCACGCTGCGACTGGTGCAGACCGACGACCGGGGCGGGGCGAAACGCCAGATCGGCGGCACCTTCTCCGGCGGGGTGACGGGACTGGCGGTCAACCCGGCCGGCACCGAGGTCGTCATCCAACGGACCACCTCCGGGCGGGGCAAGCCGCTTTTCGTCCGCAACGTGGCGACCGGACAGGACCGTCAGCTCACTTCCCAGGACACGAAGTGCAGCGTCGACACCTTCGACACGTTCCCGGTGTGGTCCCCGAACGGCGCCACCATCAGCTTCTCGCGCAGCAGCAGCTTCGGTAACTACACCTGCCCGTCGGACGGCATCTACGTCGTCGCCGCCGGTGGTGGCACCCCGACCCGGGTCAGCACGAACCGGTGGGACGGGCCGCCGTCCTGGAACCCCTCGACCGACCGGTGGGCGATGACCACGCGCACCCAGCCCGCGACGCTCTACACGAGCGCCACCAACGGCAGCGGGAAGAAGACCCTCTATACCGCAGGCCGCGACGAGGGCCTCACCCCGGCCGCGTGGTCGCCGGACGGCGCGACGATCGCCGTCGGGACGGACTTCGGCAGGGTGTACGGCTACTCGCCGGCCGGTGGCCGGCTGTGGAGCCTGACGCCGGCCAACTACTGCACCGGATACCCGGTCGCCTGGGCCCGCGACAGCGCATCGTTCTTCTATCTCGGGTGCCAGTCGGGTGGGTCTTCCCGCACCGTCTACCGGATCAATGCGGCCAACGGCGCGACGCCCACCCCGATCACGTCCGACCGCGTCGTCGTCGCGGTGGCGGTGGGCCGCTGACGATCGGACCGGACCGCTGACCGTCGGCGCGGGGATGCCGGCGGTCAGCGGTGGGCCGGAGCCGGTCACACCCCCTTGGGGTGCCAGACCGTCTTGGTCTCCAGCAGCGCGGTCATCCGGGCCAGGCCCGGGTCACCCGCCCAGTCGTGGTCGGCCGGCAGCGGTCGGAGCACCCGCTTGAGGTTCTCCGCCGCCCGGCCCTCCAGATCGGCCGCCAGGTCGGTGTCGACCACTCCGGCCAGGTCGATCGCATTGACGTCCAGGTGCGCGGCCAGCGTCGGCACGGTCTCGGTGATCCGGCCGGTGAGCAGGTTGACCACCCCGCCGGGCAGATCCGAGGTGGCCAGCACCTCGGCCAGGGTCACCGCCGCCAGCGGGGCCGACGGGGAGGCCGCCACCACCACCGTGCTGCCGGTGACGATGGCCGGGGCGACCACGCTGACCAGGCCGAGCAGCGCCGGGGACTCGGGGGCCACCACGGCCACCACCCCGGTCGGCTCGGGCGTGGACAGGTTGAAGTACGGCCCGGCGACCGGGTTCGCGCCGCCGTACACCTGGGGGAGTTTGTCGGCCCAGCCGGCGTACCAGACCCAGCGGTCGATCGCCGTGTCCACCTCGTCGGCCGGGATGCCGAGCCCGACGAACTGGTCGCGGCGGCCCTCCAGCATCTCCGCGACCCGGTAGAGGATCTGACCCCGGTTGTACGCGGTCGCCCCGGCCCACCCCTTGACGGCGGCCCGCGCGGCGACCACGGCGTCCCGCGCGTCCTTGCGCGATGCCAACGACACGTTGGAGTCCTGCACGAGATACGACCGTCCCGACTCGCTGCGCGGGAACTTCCCGCCGATGAAGAGCTTGTACGTCTTGCGTACCGCCACCCGCTCAGACATTGAGGTACCCCTCCAGCCCGTGCCGGCCACCCTCGCGGCCGTAGCCCGACTCCTTGTAGCCGCCGAACGGCGAGGTCGGGTCGAACTTGTTGAACGTGTTGGCCCAGACCACCCCGGCGCGCAGCCGGTCGGCGGTCCACAGGATGCGCGAGCCCTTGTCGGTCCAGATCCCCGCCGACAGCCCGTACGGCGTGTTGTTGGCCTTCTCCACGGCCTCGGCCGGGGTGCGGAAGGTCAGCACCGACAGCACCGGGCCGAAGATCTCCTCGCGGGCGACCCGGTGCGCCTGGGTGACCCCGGTGAAGATCGTCGGCGCGAACCAGAACCCCCGCTCGGGCAGCTCGCACGGCGGCGACCAGCGCTGCGCGCCCTCGGCCGCCCCGGCGTCGGACAGCTCCCGGATGCGGGCCAGCTGGGCGGCCGAGTTGATCGCCCCGACGTCGGTGTTCTTGTCCAGCGGGTCGCCGACCCGCAGCAACGCCATCCGCCGCTTGAGCGCGTCGAGCACCTGCTCGGCGACGTTCTCCTGGACCAGCAGCCGGGAGCCGGCGCAGCAGACGTGGCCCTGGTTGAAGAAGATGCCGTTGACGATCCCCTCGACGGCCTGGTCGATCGGCGCGTCGTCATAGACGATGTTGGCGGCCTTGCCGCCCAGCTCCAGGGTGACCTTCTTGCGGGTGCCGGCCACCGACCGGGCGATGGCCTTGCCGACCCCGGTGGAGCCGGTGAACGCGACCTTGTCCACGCCCGGGTGCTCCACCAGCGCCCGGCCGGTGTCGCCCGCGCCGGTGACGATGTTGACCACGCCGGCCGGCAGGTCGGCCTGCTGGCAGATCTCGGCGAACAGCAGCGCGGTCAGCGGCGTGGTCTCGGCGGGTTTGAGCACCACCGTGTTGCCGGCGGCGAGCGCCGGGGCGACCTTCCAGGCGAGCATGAGCAGCGGGAAGTTCCACGGGATGACCTGGGCGGCCACCCCGAGCGGCTGCGGGTCCGCGCCGAAGCCCGCGTACGGGAGCTTGTCGGCCCAGCCGGCGTAGTAGAAGAAGTGCGCGGCGACCAGCGGCAGGTCGACGTCCCGGGACTCCCGGATCGGCTTGCCGTTGTCCAGCGACTCCAGCACCGCCAGCTCGCGGGAGCGTTCCTGGACGAGCCGGGCGATCCGGTACAGGTACTTGGCCCGGTCCCGGCCCGGCATCGGACCCCAGACCTTGTCGTACGCCTTGCGGGCGGCGCGGACCGCCCGGTCGACGTCCTGTGTGCCGGCCCAGGTGACCTCGGCGAGCACCTCTTCGGTGGCCGGGTTGACCGTCTTGTCGAGATTCTCGCCGTCGACGAACTTGCCGTCGATGAACAGACCGTAGGACGACCTGATGTCGACGATCGCGCGCGACTCGGGCGCAGGGGCGTATTCGAACATCATGCTCAGTCCAGGGTGAAGTAGTCGGGACCGGAGTAGATGCCGGTCGTCAGCTTGGTGCGCTGCATGAGCAGGTCGTTGAGCAGGCTGGACGCGCCGAACCGGAACCAGTCCGGGCTCAGCCAGTCGGCGCCGACGGTCTCGTTGACCAGCACCAGGTACTTGATCGCGTCCTTGGTGTTCTTGATCCCGCCGGCCGGCTTGACGCCGACCTGCCGCCCGGTGGCGGCCCGGAAGTCGCGGACCGCCTCCAGCATCACCAGGGTCACCGGCAGGGTCGCGGCGACCGGGACCTTGCCGGTGGAGGTCTTGATGAAGTCGCCGCCGGCCAGCATCCCCAGCCAGGAGGCCCGCCGGACGTTGTCGTAGGTGGCCAGCTCGCCGGTCTCCAGGATCACCTTGAGGTGGGCGTCCCCGCAGGCCTCCTTGGTCGCCACGATCTCGTCGTAGACCTCGGTGTACCGCCCGGCCAGGAACGCGCCCCGATTGATCACCATGTCGATCTCGTCGGCCCCGGCGGCGACGGCCGCCCGGGTGTCGGCGAGCTTGACGTCCAGCGGCGCCTGCCCGGACGGGAACGCGGTCGCCACGCTGGCCAGGTGCACGGCGCTGCCGCGCAGCACCTCGGCCACGTGCGGCACCATCGCCGGGTAGACGCAGACCGCGCCGACGTGCGGGCAGGTCGGGTCGGCCGGGTCCGGGCGCAGCGCCTTGGCGGCCAGGGCGCGTACCTTGCCCGGGGTGTCGGCCCCCTCCAGGGTGGTCAGGTCGACCATCCGGATGGCCAGGTCGATCGCCTCGGCCTTGGCGGTGGTCTTGATCGAGCGGGTGCCGAGCTGTGCCGCCCGCTGCTCCGCGCCGACCTGGTCCACCCCGGGCAGGCCGTGCAGGAAGGTCCGCAACGCGGTCTCGGATCGCCCCAGCTCGGACAGGTCCGACCGGGCCGACGTCGTTGTCGCCGTCATGCCCCGAATACTACGCAGCCGCGCGTCGGGTGATCCTGGTCACAGCGCCCCAGGTCGGGGGTCGGCCGTCCGTCCGGGCGTCGCCGCCGGCTCGGTGGGCGTGGGTGGGCGGGGACGCCACGGCCGGCTGCGGGCGGGGCGGTCCGGCGCGACGGGGCGCGGGTGAGCCGCGTCGCCGCCCGCCGCGCACCCGTACTGCCGGCGGGCCCGGACCGGTAGGTTGAGCGATCGTGGACGTACACGTCATTGACCACCCGCTCGCCCAGTCCCGGCTGACCGCCATGCGGGACACCCGGACCGACTCGTCGTCGTTCCGGGCCGCGCTGCACGAACTCACCACCATGCTGGTGTACGAGGCCGCGCGCACCTTCCCGGTCGAGAAGTACCCGGTGCAGACCCCGGTCACCGGGGCCGAGGGCACCCGGTTGGCGAACCCGCCGCTGCTGGTGCCGGTGCTGCGGGCCGGCCTCGGGATGGCCGACGCGGCGCTCGGGCTGCTGCCGGAGTCGTCGATGGGCTTCGTCGGCCTGGCCCGCGACGAGGAGACGTACGAGCCGCGCGCCTACATGGAGTCGCTGCCCCGGGAGTTGTCCGGGCTGCCGGTGCTGGTGCTGGACCCGATGCTGGCCACCGGCGGTTCGCTGGAGCACTGCTGCCGGCTGCTCGCCGACCGGGGCTGCACCGACATCACCGTGCTCTGCGTGCTCGCCGCGCCGGTCGGCATCGCCCGGCTGGAGCGGTCGGGGCTCCCGCTGCGACTGGTCACCGCGTCGATCGACGAGGGGCTGAACGACAACATGTTCATCGTGCCGGGCCTCGGTGACGCCGGTGACCGCCAGTTCGGCGGCATGCCCCGTTTCTGACCCGCCCACCGCCGGTGCGACCCGTTAGGCCGGGGTGCCCCGGAAACCGGTGCGCAGCGGGTGGTCGGGGCGGCGGGGCCGCCGTGAGCAGGTGGGTGGCGGGCCCGTCGCGGGGAGCGGTCGCACCGACCGTCGGGGTTGGCTTCCCACGGAGAGCGAGTCGGGGAGCGCGGGGTGCGTTCAGGCGCTACCGTCTCGGGCCATGACTGGTGTTGCGGTGGCCGAGGAGTTGTTGCTCCTCGCGTATGACGATGAGTCCGGCAAGGCGACCATGCCCCGGATCAGCCTCGACCTGGGGATGGCCGCCGCCGTCCTGGTCGAGCTGGCCCTTGCCGGCCGGATCGCGTACGTCGATGGGAACCTGGCGGTGACCGACCCGACGCCGGTCGGCGAGCCGATCCTGGACGGTGTGCTGGGCCGGATGGCCGCCGACACCCCGCACAGCCCGTCCTCCTGGGTGCAGCGGCTGCGGCACGGCCTGCGCGACCGCATCCTCGGCGACCTGGTCGAGCGGGGCGTGGTGCGCGATGTGGAAGAGACCGAGCTGGGCTTCATCGTGGTGCACCGCTACCCGACCACTGACCCGTCGGTGGAGCAGGACAGTCGGCGGCGACTGGCCGAGGCGCTGGCCGGCGAGCAGCTCCCCGACGAGCGGACGGCGGCGCTGGCCACGCTGGTGGCGGTGCTGCGGATGGAGCCGGCGCTCGGCCTGGACGGCACCGCCGCGCAGGATGCCCGCCGCCGGATGGAGGAGATCGCCGGTGGGGCCGGTTTCTCCGGCACGATCAGCCTGGAGGAGTCGGTGGTCCGGCCCTCGGTGGCACTGGTCGTCACCGCCCTGGGCCAGGCCGTCGACCACGCGCTCGGCAAGCGCGTCTGAGGCGTCGCCGGGCGTGCTGCCGGTCTGCTCGTGTCGTCGGTCCGCTCGTGCTGCCGGTCCGCTCGTGCTGCGGTCCGCTCGTGCTGCCGGTCTGACGGGGTCGGGCCGGCAGGCGGTCGATTGTCGCCCGGTCAGCGGGTGAGTCGGTGGGCCTTGACGTCGGTGACGAAGGCGGACCAGGCGGTGGGTGCGACGGTGAGGGCCGGCCCGGTCGGGTCCTTGCTGTCCCGGATGCCGACGATGCCGGCGAGGTTGTCGGCCACCTCGACGCAGTCGCCGCCGTTGGTGCCGCTGCGGGTGCTGGTGCGCCAGCGGGCGTCGGTCAGGTCACTCATGGCACTCTCCCCGGATCGCGTCGATCAGCTCCGTCGATTGTTGCGCGTCGAGGGCGAGGGAATCCAGCCCCTGCCAGACGCGCTCGTAGGCGGCGATCTCGGCTGGCTGGTCGAGGTAGAGCGCGCCGGTGAGCCCTTCGACATAGACGGTCGGCGGCTCGGACGGGCTGCCGAGCACCGAGGGCGGGAAGTCGAGCAGCACGAAGGTGCCGGCCTCGGCGGCCAGCGGCGGCCCGGCGGCCAGCGGTAGCACCCGGACGGTGATGTTGTGCCGCTCGCCGACGGCCAGCAGGTGCCGGAGCTGGTCGGCCATCACCGACCGGCCCGGCACCGGACGGCGCAACACCGCCTCGCTGAGGACCACCGTCAGCGCGGGGGCCGGCGGCAGTCGCCGGGCCAGCAGCCCCTGCCGCTGGATCCGGAAGCTCACTGCCCTTTTCCGCTCCTCCTCGCCCAGCTCGGGCCGGTTGTGCTGGAAGAGCGCGGTGGCGTAGCCGGGGGTCTGCAACAGCCCCGGCACCAGCTCGGCGTTGTAGTGACGAATGCTGCTGGCGACGTTCTCCAGCCCGACGTAGGGCGAGAACCAGGACGGCACGGCGCTGCCGTGCGCGTGCCACCACCCCTCGGCCCGGCTCACCTCGGCGAGCCCGAGCAGCACGCTCGCCTGGTCGGGGGTGGCCTGATACAGCTCGCAGAGCACCCGGACGTCCGGTGTCTTGGCCGAGGTCAGGCCCCGCTCGATCCGCCAGAGCTTCTGCCGGGAGCAGTCCAGCTCGCCAGCCGCCGCGTCGATGCTGAGGTGGGCGTCCTCCCGGAGTTGGGTGAGCAGTCTGCCGAGTTGCCGTCGGGGCACCGTCGAACTGTGTGTTTCACGCACCGTGCAACACCTTTCCGTCCTGAATGAAACAACGGGCCGCCGCCGATGCAACATCAGTGGGAATGCATACCGGTGACGTCAGGTAAATGGCGAGAGCGATGCGCTGATGCTAATCGCGCGAGCGCTCTGTGGGCAAGAGATGACACGGGGTGAGATTGGTGCCGGTCCCGGGCGACCGGTTGCCGTTCCCGAGCATGATCGCCCCGCCGGCCCCCGCTGGCTGCCCACCGAACCCGAGGTGGATCGCGTTTCTGGTTCCCGGGTCGGCGGGCCGGGCCGAATCGAGCCCCCATCACCCCGCCTCGGGTCGCGCGCGGAAATCGGGGGCAGAGTTGCGCCATGTCGCCCATATAGCGGTATCCCAAGGCTCGGATACCGCTATATGGGCGACATTGAGTTGATCGTGCGGCAGGGTGCGCCGCATCCCGGCCGAGAGCGCATATCGCGGTCGGCCGATTCGGTGGGTGAGGCCGCACAATATCGCCGATTTAGCGGTATCCACCCCGCTCGGATACCGCCAAATCGGCCACAATGAGTTGATCATGCGCTGGACACGCGGCGAAGCGCGCGGCTGAACACGCGGCAGGGCGTACGGCTGGAGACGCGGCGGGGCGGTGTCAGATGCCGAGGGCGGTGGCGACCTCGGCGCGCAGCGTGGTGAGCGCCGCCGCTGCGCGGGTGCGGGCCGCCGGCACGTCACCGTCGCCGACCGGCTCCACCACCTCCAGGTACGCCTTGAGCTTCGGCTCGGTGCCCGAGGGGCGGATCACCACCCGGGCGGCGGCGGTACGCAGGATCACCACGTCGGCGGCGGGCAGCAGATCCTGCGCCTCGGTGACCGGCGCACCGAGCAGCGTGGTCGGGGTGGCCGCCCGGACCCGGGCCATCGCGTCGGCGATGATCCGCAGGTCGTCCACCCGGATCGACAACTGGTCGGTGTGGTGCACGCCGAACTCGGCGGCCAGCTCGTCCAACCGGTCGGTCAGGGTGCGCCCCTGCGCCTTCAGGCCGGCGGCCAGCTCGGCGACGGTCAGCGCGGCGGTGATGCCGTCCTTGTCCCGCACGTGCTCGGGGGCCACGCAGTAGCCCAGCGCCTCCTCGTAGCCGTACGCCAGGGGAGGCGTCCCACCCCCGGCCCGGACGATCCACTTGAACCCGGTCAACGTCTCGCCGTAGGCCCGGCCCCGGGCCGCGCACATCGCCCGGAGCAGGGACGACGACACGATCGTGGTGGCGTACAGGCCGTCGACGCCGCGCCGCATCAGGTGGTCGGCGAGCAGCACCCCCACCTCGTCCCCGCGCAACATCCGCCACCCCGCCCCGCCCGCCGACGCCGCGCTGCCCGCCGATCCCGCGCTGCCCGCCGATCCCGCGCCGTCCGCCGATCCCGCCCCGCCCGCCGATCCCGCCCCGCCTGCCGATCCCGCGCTGCCCGCCGACTCCGGGCCGCCGGCCGGCACCGGAGCCGCCGAGGGCGCGGGCTCCTGCGGGGCCGACGGCTGGCGGACCACCACCGCGCAGCGGTCGGCGTCCGGGTCGTTGGCGATCGCCAGGTCGGCGTCGGTGGCGTCGGCGAGGGCCACCAACCGGTCCACCGCGCCGGGTTCCTCCGGGTTGGGGAAGCTGACGGTGGGGAAGGCCGGGTCCGGCTCCGCCTGGTCGGGCACCACCCCGGGGGTCGGGAAACCCGCCCGGGCGAAGGTCGCGGTCAGCACCGCCGCACCCACCCCGTGCAACGGGGTGTACGCCACCCGCAGGTCACGCGGTCCGCCCGGGGCGATCACCGCGACGGCCCGCTCCACGTACGCGGCGACCAGGTCGTCACCGAGCAACTGGCCGGGTGGGCCCAGCGGCACCTGCGCCAGCGGGCCTACCGCCCGGATGGCCGCCTCGATGCCGGCGTCGGCGGGCGGCACGATCTGCGCGCCCGCGCCGAGCGCCCCACCGAGCTGGGCACCCAGGTAGACCTTGTAGCCGTTGTCCTGCGGCGGGTTGTGGCTGGCCGTCACCATCACCCCGGCCACCCCGCCCAGTTTGCGCACCGCGTACGCCAGCACGGGGGTGGGTAGCGGCCGGGGCAGCAGCAGCGCCGGCCGGCCCGCACCGGTGGCGACCTGGGCGGTGCGCTCGGCGAACTCCCGGGAACCGTGCCGGGCGTCGTACCCGATGACCAGCGGACCTTCGCCACCCTCGGCGGCGAGCCAGCCGACCAGCCCGGCCGCCGCCTGGGTGACCACCGCGAGGTTCATGCCGTTCGGCCCGGCGCGCAGCGGGCCGCGCAGCCCGGCCGTGCCGAAGGTCAGCGGGCCGGCGAACCGGTCGGCCAGCTCCGGCGCGCTGGCCGGTAGCCGGTCGAGCACGGCCCGCAGCTCGTCCCGGCTGGCGGGGTCGGGGTCGTCGTCGAGCCAGCGTCGAGCCTGGTCGCGAATCCGGTCGAGGTCAGTGCTTTCCGCCGCCATGCCTCTTGATAGCACGGCGGCGGATCACCGCGTCCGGTCGACCCGGATCACCTCGTGGTGCGACCCGGCCCGGTCCGCCGCACGATCCGGCTCAGCTGGCCCCGGTGAGCTGGAACGACTTGACCATCTCGTCGAAGATCGGCTTGCTCTCGGTGAACTTGGCATCGTTGGCGGTCAGATAGAACGAGTAGACCTTTCCCTCGTGCACCACCCCGCGCCACACCCCGTGCCGCTTGTCGCCGCCGTCGCCGCAGGTGTACTCGAACTCGGCGGCCGACTTGCCGGCCAGGTTCTTCTCGCCCATCGCCAACTGCTCGTAGGGCTTGGCGCAGGAACTCGTCCGGTTTTGCAGACCGTTCTCCGCCACCTCGGCCCAACGGCTCGAGGAGCCACTGAACTTCTCGGTGAGGATGCGCACCTTGCGCCCCTTGTCCTGCGGGTCGACGTAGTCGATGTAGACCCCGCCGGTCGCTTTCTGCCAGCCCTTCGGCACGTTCACCCGGATGCCCCGGGCGCTGTGCTCCTGCATCGGCGGCAGCTCGCCGCCACCGGCAGCCGGTGCGCTCGGGCCGGCCTGTGGGGGAGGGGTCGGCTCCGGGTCGCCGCCGCCGAACAGCGCCACCGCGCCGATCAGCAGCACCACCGCGAGCCCGCCGGCCGCCGCGAGCTGGAGCTTGCGCGGCCAGCCCTTGACCGTGCCGACGAGTCGACCGCCGGCACCCTTCGCCCGGCCGAGCGCGCCACCCTCACCCCCGCCCGGCGGCGGGGGCGGCGAGGTCCAGGACTGGCCGGTGCCGGGGATGGACCACTGCCCGCCGTACACCGCCTGGGTCGGCTCGGGGCTCCCGCCGCCGTAGATGGCCTGGGTGGGCTCCGCGGCCCCGTAACCGGCCCGGCCGGTCTCGGTGCCCCCGCCGATCCGCTGGGTGGCGTCCGGGTGCCCACCGATGCGTTGGGTGGCGTCGGCGGTGCCGCCACCGATGCGCTGGGTGGCCTCCGGGGCGGCACCCGGGGTGATCCGCTGGGTGGCCTCGGTCCTGCCGTACGTCCCGGCGGTCGGGCCGGTCGGCAGCGCACCGGCGGTGGGCCCGCCCGGCGCCGACATCGCGCCGGTCGGGGTGTGCAGCGGGCCGGCGAGCGCGTCGGCACTGGTGTCGTCGAGGGCGGCGGCAGAGGTCACCACCGGCTTGGGGCGTTCACCCCGACGCAGCTTCGCCAGCCGGTCGGTCAGCGACTCGCCGGCGGCCAGCATCGCCCGGCCGCCGATCTGCCCGCTCGGCTTCGGCTCGGCCGGCGGCGCGGCGATGGCCGGTGGTGCCGACGGGCGCTGCGCCGGCACCACCGCGTACGGGTCGGTGACCGAGTTGACCGCGGTCGCCGTGCTGGTCAGCGGGCCGGCGAGCAGTTCGCGCAGCATCGCCCGGGCAGTGTGTACGTCCAGCCGGCGGGCCGGGTCCTTCTCCAGCAGACCCATCAGCACCCGGGTCAGCGGGCCGCTGCGCTGGGGGGTGGCCGGTGGGTCCTCGACCACCGCGTGCATGGTCTCGATCGGGTCGCCCTTGTCGAACGGGGGACGCCCCTCGACGGCCGTGTAGAGCGTCACGCCGAGGGAGAACAGGTCGCTGGGTGGGCCGAAATCCTGCCCCATGGCGCGCTCGGGGGAGATGAAGTGCGGCGAGCCGAGCACCATCCCGGGGGTGGTGAGCTGGACGTCGGTGGGCATCCGGGCCACCCCGAAGTCGGTCAGCACGCAGCGGCCGTCGGTGCAGATCAGCACGTTCGCCGGCTTGACGTCGCGGTGCAGCACCCCGTTGGCGTGCGCTACCTCCAGCGCGCCGAGCAGCGCGATGCCGATCTTGGCGACCGCCCGCCCGGCCACCGGGCCGTCCTCGATCACCATGTCGGCGAGGCTGCGGGCGTCCAGCAGCTCCATCACGATCCACGGGCGGCCACCCTCGGTGACCACGTCGTACACCTGGACCACGGCCGGGTGCTGGATCGCGGCGGCGGCGCGGGCCTCGCGCAGGGTGCGTTCATACATCGCGTCCCGGTCGCTGGGGGCCAACCCGGGCGGCAGGACGACCTCCTTGACCGCCACGTCGCGCCGCAGCAGGGTGTCTGTCGCGCGCCAGACCGTGCCCATGCCGCCGTTGCCCACCGAGGAGCGCAGCGAGTACCGGCCACCGATGGTGGTGCCGGGCGCCGCGCGTCCGTTGGGGGGACTCACTGGTCCGCCGCTCCACGTCGGGATCTGAGTCACAGAAAAGCCACCGGGAAAGTCGAGGGGGCTGGGACACAACGCCTCTATCTTGCTGGTTCCGACGCCCGATGCGAAACCCGACGCGGCGGACCTTTGTCCTACCCGACGGTACCGACCGCCAAGTCGAACGGTGTGTACCCGGCCGTTCACCTGCCGTCGACCGATGCCGAACCGAGATGTGCGCCATCCCTCACCCCACCGGTGCCCCCTCGCGTCCTACCATCCGTGGATGAGCGAAGCGCGGGCGAGCGAGTCGGGGTTCCCCATCAAGGGTGTCTACACGGCTGCGGACCTCCCCCCGGAGCTGGATTCCCGGCTCGGTGAGCCGGGCCAGTTCCCGTACGCTCGGGGGGTCTACCCGACGATGTACACCTCCCGGCCGTGGACGATGCGGCAGTACGCCGGCTTCGGCACCGCGACCGAGTCCAACGCGCGCTACCACCAGCTGCTGCGGGCCGGCACCATGGGCCTCTCGGTCGCCTTCGACCTGCCCACCCAGATGGGTTACGACTCCGACGACGCCATCGCGAGCGGCGAGGTGGGCAAGGTCGGGGTGGCGATCGACTCCATCGAGGACATGCGGCTGCTCTTCGCCGGCATCCCGCTGGACAAGGTCTCCACCTCGATGACCATCAACGCCCCCGGCTCGGTGCTGCTGCTGCTCTACCAGCTCGTCGCCGAGGAGAACGGCCTGTCCGGCTCGGCGCTCAACGGCACCATCCAGAACGACATCCTCAAGGAGTACATCGCCCGGGGGACGTACATCTTCCCGCCGAAGCCGTCGCTGCGGCTGGTCGCCGACACCTTCGCGTACTGCCGCAAGGAGGTGCCGAAGTGGAACACCATCTCCATTTCCGGTTACCACATGGCGGAGGCCGGCGCGACGCCCGCGCAGGAGATCGCGTTCACCCTGGCCAACGGGGTGGAGTACGTCCGGGCGGCGCTGGCCGCCGGGCTGGCGGTGGACGACTTCGCCCCCCGGCTGTCGTTCTTCTTCGTCGCCCGCACGACCCTGCTGGAGGAGGTCGCGAAGTTCCGCGCCGCCCGGCGGATCTGGGCCCGGCTGCTGCGTGACGACTTCGGCGCGAAGGACCCGAAGTCGATGATGCTGCGCTTCCACACCCAGACGGCCGGGGTGCAGCTCACCGCCCAGCAACCCGAGGTGAACCTGGTCCGGGTCGCCATCCAGGGGCTCGGCGCGGTGCTCGGCGGCACCCAGTCGCTGCACACCAACAGCTTCGTCGAGGCGATCGCGCTGCCCACCGAGAAGGCCGCCCGGCTGGCGCTGCGCACCCAGCAGGTGCTGGCGTACGAGACGGACCTGACCGCCACCGTCGACCCGTTCGCCGGGTCGTACGTGGTGGAGGCGATGACCGCCGAGATCGAGGCGGCGGCGAACGACCTGATGGACCGGGTCTTCGACCACGGTTCGGCGGTGGACGCGATCGAGGCCGGGTTCCAGAAGCGGGAGATCGAGCAGTCGGCCTACCGGTTCGCCCAGCAGATCGACGCGGGTGAGCGGGTGGTGGTCGGGCTGAACCGGTTCCAGATCGACACCGAGGAGCCGTACGAGCCGCTGCGGGTGGACCCGACGATCGAGGCGACCCAGGCGGAGCGGCTGGCCAAGCTGCGGGCCGAGCGGGACGCCGACGCGGTCGACCGGGCCCTCGCCGAGTTGCGGGCCGCCGCCGAGGGTGACGAGAACGTGCTCTACCCGATGAAGGAGGCGCTGCGGGCCAGGGCCACGGTGGGCGAGGTCTGCGGGCTGCTGCGCCAGGTCTGGGGGACGTACCGCCCGAGCGACCGCTTCTGACCCTCACCCCGCCGGGCGGGCGGGACACGGTGGGTGACTTCACGGCGACTCCCTGCCGGCGCGTACCGACGCCGGCAGGGGTCGCCGTCGTCGTCGTGCCGGGACCGGTAGGGGTCGCCAGGCGAGGGGTGCGGGGCTACCGTCGGTGACAGCGCGCGGTGTGCCGGTGCTGGGCCGCCCGGGTGCGTGGCGGCTCTCCGGGGCGACGCGTGTGCCTGCGGGCTTCCTGGGTAAACCTGAGTGGTGAACGGGACGGACAGCATGTCCGGGCGCGTCCGGGGACGTCGTGTCACGGTCTGGAATCGACCGCCCACCCGGGGTCGTCGGCTAATTGTCCGACCGGCAGTCGATCCGGGCGACCAATGCGACAATTCGGGTACGACGGCCCCGGATCGACGCCGATTTCGCGACCGCCCAATCGGTTACGCGTTGTAGGAGGTGGGGGGCAGATGACGGCGTCCGACCGCGATCTACCTGCTGTCCCGCAGATATTCGAGCCCTCCTACCAGGGCTTACGTGACGCTGTGCGCTCTGATCGCTACCGTAACGAGGTTGCGCAGCGTCACCGTCGGAGGTCTAGGCTGTCTGCTGTCCTCCCCGATGATCCATCCATTCCTAGTGATCGAGAATTCGACGTGACGAGTGCGTTGACGCTGCCCAACGGCAGCCAGCTGGCGTCGTCCTGGGCGGAGGCACCGTCCGGGTCCCAGCCCCTGCCCCACGATCTGGATCACCTGCTCGCCCTGCGGGTACCCGGCCTGATCGCTACCCGCCGCCACCTCCACTCCCACCCGGAACTCTCCGGCGAGGAGTTCGAGACGGCGGCGCTGATCGCCCGGGAGCTCACCCTCGCCGGGCTGCACCCCCGACTGCTACCCAAGGGCAACGGGGTGATCTGCGACGTCGACGGGCGGCCCGACGGCCCGGTCGTCGCGCTCCGTGCCGACATCGACGCGTTGCCGCTGACCGACGTGAAGGACGTCCCCTACCGGTCCACGGTGGACGGGGTATGCCACGCCTGCGGCCACGACGTGCACACGGCCGTGCTGCTCGGCGTCGGCATGCTGCTGGCCCAACTCGCCGACGCCGGCCAGCTCGACGGCCGGGTCCGGCTGATCTTCCAGCCCGCGGAGGAGATCCTGCCCTGCGGCTCGCTGGAGGTCATCGAGGCCGGTGGCCTGGAGGACGTGGTGCAGATCTTCGCGCTGCACTGCGACCCCAACCAGCCGGTGGGCAGGGTGGGGCTGCGGGTCGGCCCGATCACCGCGGCGGCCGACAACGTCACCGTGAAGCTGACCGGGCCGGGCGGCCACACCGCCCGCCCGCACCTGACCGTCGACCTGGTCGATGCGCTCGGCCGGCTGGTCACCGAGGTTCCGGCCCTGGTCAACCGCCGGGTGCCGGCCAACAGCGGGCTGCTGCTGGTGTTCGGCCACGCCTCGGCCGGCACCCGTTACAACGTCATCCCGTCCGAGGCGTGCGCGGCCGGCACCCTGCGGGTGATGGACCGCGACACCTGGGAGCGGGCCCCCGAGATCGTCGCTCAGGTCGTCCGGGACGTCATCGCGCCCACCGGCGCGACGGTCGACCTGGAATACCTGCGGGGTCGGCCGCCGGTCAGCAACGACGCCCGCGCCATCGGCGTGCTCACCGCCGCCACCGCCGCCGCGCTCGGCCCCGAGGGGATCGCGGAGACGCCGCAGAGCATGGGCGGTGAGGACTTCTCCTGGTATCTCGAACACGTCCCCGGGGCGCTGGCCCGGCTCGGCGTGGGCCGCGCCGGCGGCCCCACCGTGGACCTGCACCGGGCGTCCTTCGACGTCGACGAGCGGGCCATCCCGGTCGGGGTGCGCGTCATGGTGCAGACCGCGTTGCGGGCACTGGCGGCGGTCCGGTAGGAGTCGGCGGACGGCCCCCGCCCACCGGTCCCACCGGTGGCGCGGGCCGCCGCCGTTGGCGTCGCCGACGCAGCAGCACCACGGCCGCCGTCACGGGCACCCCGATGAGCAGCAACCAGGGCAGCAGCGCCCCGAGCACGGTGAGCAGCACGCCCATCGAGGCGAGGAAGACCGTCCAGCCACCCCGCAGACCCACCATGAACCCGGTCCGGTCCTCCTCTTCCTCGTCGGCCGTCGAGGCGTCCCGGCCGACGAAGGTCACCGTGATCGTGGAGAGGGCGGTCAGGTCGGCCAGCCGACGCTTCTTCGCCTCCAGCGAGGCCAGGTCCGCCTCCCGGCGGGTCACCTCGTTCTCCAACGAGACCAGCTCCGGCACGGTGTTGGCCCGGGCCAGCAACCGGCGGGCGCTGTCCACCCGGGCCCGCTGGGTGATGATCCGGGCGTCCAGGTCGACGGTCTCCTCGGTGACGTCCTGGGTACGGATCTCGCGGCGTTGCTGCCGCCCGTAGGTGGCCAGCTCCTCGACGAGCGGGGAGAACTTCGCCGCCGGCACCCGCAGTTCCAGCTCCGCCTGGGCGGACGCGTCGACGCTGCGGCGCTGGTCCCCGCCGACGAATCCCCCGGTGGCGGTGACCGCGTCCACCGCCCGCCGGGCCGCCGCCTCCACGTCGTCCACCTGCACCCGCATCGTTCCGGTGTAGATGATCGCCCGCTGGTCGACCCGCAGGTCCGGGGCACCCGTACCGGCCTGCCCCGCCGCCGCGTCGCGGTCCGGCGCCGCCCCGCCCGGGGCTCCCCGCGCCGGTGCCTTCTCGGCCGGTGCCGCCCCACCGGAGTCGGCCGATTCGCTGCTCCGGTCGGCGGCCCCGCACCCGGCCAGCAGCAGTGCCGCCAACCCGATCGCCGCCAGGGCCCGCGCCCCACCGGCCGCTGTCCTCAATGTCATCCCCGCTCCCGTCGTCGTCCGTACGCCGGTTTCGCCGGCGATAACTCGGACGCGGCGCGCTGCCGCCCCGGTTCCGGCAGACTGCGCTGAGGACATCACGATTCGATAAGCGAGGAGTCACGATGCGGCTCACCAAGTATTCGCACTCCTGTCTACGGATCGAACGCGACGGGGCGGTGCTGGTCGTCGACCCGGGCGTGTTCAGCGAGTCGGCGGCGCTGGACGGGGCGGACGCGGTGCTGGTCACCCACGAGCACCCCGACCACCTCGACGTGGCCGCGCTCACCCGCCGGCTGGACCGGGAACCGATCCCGGTGTACGGGCCGGCCGCGCTCGGTGCCGTCCTCGGCGACGCGGCGACGGCACTGACCCCGGTCACCCCCGGCGACACGTTCACCGCCGCCGGCATCCCGGTACGCGCCGTCGGCGGCCGGCACGCCGTCATCCACCCCGACATCCCGGTGGTGGACAACATCGGCTACCTGGTCGACGGCACGGTCTACCACCCCGGCGACGCGCTGCACGTCCCCGAGGGCGTCGAGGTGGACACGCTCTTCGCCCCGATCCACGCCCCGTGGTCGAAGTTCTCCGAGGTGGTCGACTTCATCCGGGCGGTCGCCCCCCGCCGGGCGTACGCGCTGCACGACGCGCTGCTCAACGACAACGGGTACGGCGTGCTGGACCGGCAGTACACCGCGCTGTCCCGGACCGACTACCAGCGGCTGGAGCCGGGCAGCCGGATCGACGCCTGAGCCGTGGCCGCCGACGAATCCGCGCTGACCCGGCAGCTCTACCGCACCCCGCCCGACCGGTTCGTCGCCGCCCGGGACGCCGCCGTCGCCGAGGCCCGCCGGGCCGGGGACGTCGCCACCGCCCGGGTGCTCGCCCGGTGCAAACGGCCCACCGTGGCGGCCTGGCTGGTGAACCTGCTCGCCCTGGACCGGCCCGAACTGGTCGCCGACCTCGGGCCGCTGGCCGAGGCGCTGCGCACCGCCCAGCGCGACCTCAAGGGGGGCCGGCTGCGGGAGTTGTCCGCCCAACGGCGGGGGCTGGTCGCCGCGCTGGTCGCCGAGGTACGCCGGATCGCCGCCGACATTCCCGACGCACCGCCCGCCGCCCGGTTGCCGCTGGCCGAGGTCGAGGCCACCCTGCACGCCGCGCTCGCCGACACCGAGGTGGCCGGGCAGGTCCGTTCCGGGCGGCTGCTGCGGGCGGTGCACCACTCCGGGTTCGGTGAGGTGCCCCGCCCCCAGCTACGGCTGGTCCCCGGCGGTGCCGCCGGGGAGGCCACCGGCGGCGGGGCGGAGGTGGCCTCCGTACCGGAGCGGGACGTGGACCGGGGCGGTGGGCGACGGGACCGTGGCGAGCGGGCGGCGGCGCGGGCCGCCCGGGCCGAACGGGCGAAGCGCCGCCGGGCCCTGGACCGGGAGCTGGTGGCGGCGCGGGCCGCCCAGCGGCAGGCGGAACGGGAGCTGGACGGCGCGGCGACGGCCGAGCGGGAGGGCGTCGACGCGCTCGACCGCATCGAGCGGGAACTGGCCGAACTGGAACGTCGTCGGGCCGGCGCCGAACAGGAGCTGAGCCGGGCCAAACTGGCCCGCCGGGCGGCCGAGCGGACCCTCACCGCCGCCCGCCGCCGCACCGGGGAGGTCGAGGGGGTGATCGAGGCGGCGGACGCCGAAGAGGGGGATGCCACGGCTGGCGGTGGCGAGGCAGACTGAGCACGATGAATGCGTGCATCGGGCGGTCGGAATGACGCCGGAACAGGTCGCCGCCGGCAGCAAACCCGCCGTGCTGGAGCTGGGAGAGCTGTTCAGCCGCTGCCCGGGGACCCTGCGACGGGCCAGGATGATGGGCATTCCCGGCTGGGCGTTCTATGTCACCGGGCGGGCCGGCGCGTTGGGGGACATCCGCGCCGAGACGGTGGCGGCGGCGCTCGGCTTCCTCGCCCCGGAAGCCGTCGCCGACGGGTGGGACACCGCCGTCCGGGTGGTCCGGCCCCTGGAGGTGGCCACCGCGAACCTGACCGAGTGCTGCCGGTGGGGCGCCCAGCACCTCGACGACCTGCCCGGCACGCCCCGGCTGACCGCCCTGCTGGAACGGGTGGTGGCCGCCGCCGACGCGACCGGCATGCCGCTCTTCGCGGCCTGGCGGGCCATGCCGCTGTCCGAGCATGCCGAGGGCGCCCGCGCGGCCGTGGCGCTGATGCTGCTGCGGGAGCACTTCGCCGGGGCGTACCTGCTGGCGGTGCGGGCGGCCGGGATGACACCGCTGGAGGCGGTGCTGGCCGGGCCGGAGGGGGAGGCCGGGGCGGCGGCGTGCGGGTGGTCCCCGCCCTACCCGCCGGTCGGGCCGTTGGTGCGGCGGCGGCTCTGGGCCGAGGCGGTGACCGACCGGTTGACCTCGGCCGGATTCGGCGCGCTCCGCCCGGCCGAGGGCCGGGAGTTGATCGAGCTGCTCACCGACGTCCGTGCGCGGCTGCGGGCCGGCGCGGCCAGCTAGCGGGGCCCGGCCGTCGGCTCTGCGCCGACCGCTCCCTGGCCGGCGGCCGCACCACCGGGACCCACCGGCCGCTCGTTGCACGGCCGGCCGGCCGGCCGACGGGCGGGCGTTGCGGCGGTCGGTCCGGGGCGGGCGGCGGCGAAAATCGGCGGCGGTCCCGCCGGCGGGCTGCCAGGATCTGCGGCGTGACGCTCCCCGCCGGCTGGACCGCCCGCCGCCCCACCCTGGACGACGTGCCCGCGCTGCTCGCCGTGGTGCACGCCGCCGACACGTTCGCCATCGGCCATCCCGACTTCGACGCCGACGACGTCCGGGCGGCGCTGACCGCGCCGTTCTTCGACCCGCAACGCGACTCCTGGCTGCTGACCGATCCTGATCAGCAGGTCGTCGGCTGGACGCTGGTGGACAACCCGACCGGGGTGGGCCGCGAATACCTGGACGTCTTCGTCGATCCGGAGCGCGCGATGGCGCTGCGGGCCGTGCTGCTCGACCGGATGCTGCGCCGGGTCGCCGAACGGGCCGCCGAACGGGGCCGGCCCGCGTTGACCGCCCGCGCGTCCGTCTGCGCGCCGGAGACCCGTTGGGCGGGCGAGCTGACCGCCGCCGGCTTCACCCGGGTCAAACGGTACGTGCGGATGGGCCGGTCGCTGGCCGACCTGCCCGCCGAGCCGCCACCCCCGCCCGGGGTGACCGTCCGGTCGCTGCGCCCCGACGACGAGGTCGACCTGCGGCTGTTCCACCGGATCCACGACACCGCCTTCCGGGACACCCCGGACTACGAGCCGGTCGGCTTCGAGGGCTGGCGGGACCGGCTCACCGACGGCGGGCGGGTCTGGGACGAGTGGTTCCTCGCCGAGGTCGACGGTGCGCCGGCCGGCGCGCTGAACTCGTCCGACCAGGCGGTGGAGCAGGACATGGGCTGGGTACGCACCCTGTCGGTGCTGCCCGCGTACCGGCGGCGCGGGGTGGGGGCGGCGCTGCTGCGACGGGCGTTCGCGGTCTACGCGGCCAAGGGCCGGGGCCACGCCGGGCTCGGCGTCGACCTGGCCAACCCGACCGCCCCGGTCACCCTCTACCGCTCCGTGGGCCTACGCGACACCCGCTGGATCGACCTGTACGAGCGGAGCGTGCCCGCCGCCGCCTGACCGGGCGCCCGGTGTGCGCCGCGTGACGCCCGCCGGGGTCGCTGTCGGACGTCGCCGACGCCGGTAGCACACTGGACGGGTGCGACACGCGTTACGCCGAGGCGGTGCCGGTGGGGCGGGACCGCAGCTCGGAGACGTAGTCGTCGGGTGCGCCCGCCTTCTCGGCGGCGTTCGCGATCTCCGACAGGTACCAGGCGGTCGGCAGACCACCCTCGTAGCCGTCGAAGACGTACACCCAGGCGGTCACGTCACCGTCCAACGTCGAGACCCGCACGGTGAGCCTGCGGTACGTGCCGGCGGTGACGCCCTCCAACTCGTCGAGCTGGGCGGCGTCGTAGGGGTCGATGTCGTACAGCGCCACGAAGACCCGGTCGCCCGGGGACTCGACCACGGTGCTGACGGAACCCTCCCAGCCGATCACGTCCTCGCCGGCGAAGGTCAGCCGCCACCCCTCCAGCCAGCCGATGCCCACCATCGGCGAATGCGGGCAGTAGGCCCGCATCCGGGCGGGGTCCAGGTTTGAGCCGTAGGCCGCGTAGTGACGCACGGCGATGACGATAGCCCGGCGGACGGGTGGGGGAGAATACGACGGTGCGTGTCGCACGGGTTCGGGAGAAGAAAGTCACTGTGAGCACCGAGGAAGGGCGAGGGCTGTGAGCCACATCGTGATCATCGGCGGGGGGCCGGCCGGCTACGAGGCGGCACTGGTCGCCGCCCAGCTGGACGCCGACGTCACCGTGGTGGAGGCCGACGGCGCCGGGGGTGCCTGCGTGCTCTCCGACTGCGTCCCGTCGAAGACCTTCATCGCCAGCTCGGAGGTGGTGACCGGCTACCGGGACACCGAGGAGTTCGGCATCCACTCCGACGGTCTGGAGGCGGTCACGGTCGACGCCCGGGCCGTGCACGGGCGGGTGAAGCGGCTCGCCCTGGCCCAGTCCGCCGACATCCACGCCAAGCTGCTCAAGGCCGGGGTGACCTTCGTCGCGGGCACCGCCCGACTCGGCGAGGACACCCTCGGTCACACCCACCGGGTCGTCGTCACCCCGGCCGACGGCGGTGAGGAATACTCGATCGCCGCGTCCACCGTGCTGGTCGCCACCGGCGCCACCCCGCGCCAGTTGCCCACCGCGCTGCCCGACGGGGAGCGCATCCTCACCTGGCGGCAGGTGTACGACCTGCCCGAGCTGCCCGCGCACCTGATCGTGGTGGGTTCCGGCGTCACCGGCGCCGAGTTCGCCAGCGCCTACCAGGCGATGGGGGTCGAGGTGACCCTGGTCTCCAGCCGGGACCGGGTGATGCCGCACGAGGACGCCGACGCGGCGATGGCCATCGAGCAGGTCTTCCGCAGCCGGGGCATGAGCATCCTCAACAACTCCCGGGCGGACGCGGTCCGGCGGGTCGGCGACGGCGTCGAGGTGGTGCTCTCCGACGGGCGGGTGGTGGCCGGTTCGCACGCCCTGATCGCCGTCGGCTCGATCCCGAACACCGCCGGACTGGGCCTGGCCGAGTACGGCGTCGAGCTGGCCAAGGGCGGCTACGTCACGGTCGACCGGGTGTCGCGTACCAACGTCCCCGGCATCTACGCCGCCGGCGACTGCACCGGCGTCCTGCCGCTGGCCAGTGTCGCCGCCATGCAGGGCCGGATCGCGATGTGGCACGCCCTCGGCGAGGCGGTCCGGCCGCTGCGGCTGCGGACCGTCGCCGCGAACGTCTTCACCGACCCGGAGCTGGCCACCGTCGGCGTCTCCCAGGACGAGGCGGACTCCGGTCGTACCCTGGCCCGCCAGGTGATGCTGCCGCTGACCGGCAACGCCCGGGCGAAGATGGACGACCTGGCGGACGGCTTCGTCAAGCTGTTCTGCCGCCCGTCCACCGGCCAGGTGGTCGGCGGGGTGGTGGTGGCCCCCAAGGCCAGCGAGCTGATCCTGCCGATCACCATGGCGATCGAGAACAACCTCACCGTCAACGAGCTGGCCCAGACCATCACCATCTACCCGAGCCTGTCCGGTTCGATCACCGAGGCGGCCCGCCAGCTCATGCTCCACGAACTCGAATGACCCGGTGACCCGGCGGGCGTCGGTCGAGCAGTTGACCGACGCCCGACCGTGCGATGTCAGCCGGATCGGAGGTTGACGTGCGGTGCCGGTCGACCGACAAGCCGACCGGCGGTGGAATCTCAGGCCACGTTGAGTTGGATGTTCCCGATGCGAGCGACCACGTCCACCTGACCGCCAAGTCCGGTGACGTACGCGCGAAGGGTCTCCAGGCTGGTGTGTTCGCCGGTCTCGATCTGGCTGATCCTGGCCTGGGACAGGCCGGATGCCTCGGCGAGTTGCTGCTGGGTCATGCCGAGCTGCCGGCGGATCTCGGCCAGTTGCGCGCCGCTCACCGAGGCGAGCATCTTTTCGCGGAACCGGCCGCGCCGGGCGATCCGCTCGGGGTCTTCCCAGGAGGGGTCGAGCTCGCGGGCCTTGGCCTTGACCTCACGCCAGTCGGATCCGTTGCTCATCGTTGCGCTTCCTTCAGTGCGATCAGATGCTCCCCGAATCTGGCGTCGGCGAGCGGGACGGCCTTCTGGTACCAACTCTGCCACTGTCCCGACTTGTCGCCAGCGACCAGAAAGACCGCCTCGCGTTGCGGATCGAAGGCGAAGACCATCCTGATCTCCGTGGTACCGCTCGACCCCGGCCGTAGTTCCTTCATGTGGTGAAACGAACTACCCTTGAGACGGTCCACCAACGGACGTCCCAGTGCAGGGCCATGTTCGGCAAGAAGATCGATGGCTTCGCTGACCAGATCCGCGCTTGTGGGATCGACGCGACACAGCTTGAGAAACCACGCCTCCACCTCAGGATGCAGTCTGATGTCCCACACCCCTTCAATATAAGCAAACCTTATACCGGCGGGGGTGTGGACGCGCTCAGGTCGGTGGGGGTTTCTCTGCTGGCGGCGCGGGCGCTGAGCAGGGTCATCGTCCAGCCGGCCGCCCCGAACCCGGCCGCCGCCGCTGCCGCGACCAGCCCCAACCGCCAGGCCGATCCGGTGAGCGCGGTGCCGCCGAGGTGGCCGACCAGGGCCCCGTAGCTGGCCCAGCCGACGGCCGCCAGCGCCTCGTAACAGAGGAACAGCCGGTACGGGTAGCGGCTGCGGCCGGCGGAGAAGCAGGCCGCCATCCGGCCCCCGGGCACGAATCGGCAGAGCAGGATGGTCAGCGGCCCGGGGCGGCGCAGTCCCCGGGTGACAAGCCCGGCGACCCGGCGGGCCCGACCCGGGTCCACGTGCCGGGCCCGCCGCCGGTCCGGTGCGCTGCGGCCGAGCAGGTAGCAGGCCAGGTCGCCGACGAAGACGCCGAGCGCCCCGACGCCGATGGTCAGCGGCAGGCTCAGCCCGCCCACCACGGTGAGCGCGCCCCCGGTGATCATGACGGCCTGGGTCGGGATGACCGGCACGAAGGCGTCCGCGATGAGCAGACCCATCAGCAACAGGTACGCCAGCAGGGGCGATGCGACATCAGTGAGAAGCTCGGGCACGACTGCCACCTCGCCGGTCAGGGCCGATTCCAGGCACCGAGCCTCCCGGTGGCTGCCCCGGCACCGACGACCGGACCACCCGGTGGTGACCACGGACACCACCGGGGACGACAGCGCGACTGCGTGCCGTGTGCCACCGGTAGCGGGGTGCAGGGCCACCTGCCGTCTGCCGCTCGCCGTCTGCCGCTCGCCGCTCGCCGCCCGGAGGGGGTCGGCGGATCGGGGATCGTCGGCGTACCGTTGGGTACGCGGCCCCATCCCCGTCGGGTCCCCCGTTCCTGACGAGCGGGCCGCCGTGGGTCGCCGGCAGGTCCCGTGCCGGCGACCCTCCTAATCTCCGCCCGGATTTCTGCTCCGACCAGCGGAAACGCTCCATGGGAGGGCATCGGTTCTCCGCCGGCCCCGGATGACAATTGTCGATCATGACTTCTGTCGATTCTGACGATGGCAACTGTGGCCTACCGTATCGCCGCCACCGGCGCAGACCCGGTCATTGACCCCAGCCGCGCGGGCGACGACCGGTTCGGCGGGTCGAACCGGGGCCGTCCGCCCCAGCCCCACCGGCCACCCGCCCCACGGACGAGCCGGGCAGTCTCCCCCTTCCCGGTGGTCGGCGGCACGGGTCGTACGACGCCTGCCGCCGTCGGAGCGGCGTCGTGCCGCCACCGGCCGAGGGGTGATCGTCGTTCGGGCACATCGGCTGTCGGCCCGGGGACAGCACGCCCCGCTCGCCAGCATCGCTCGGATAGCGTCCCGGGCTCAACCGATATCCCTTTCGGAGGCTCGTAGATGGTTTCCACCCTGCTGCGGGGCGCGCTCGTCGTGACCCTGGCGCTCGGCAGCACCCTCGTCGTCGTGACCGGCCCGGCCGAGGCGGCGGCGACGAAGTACAAGAACTGCACCGCGTTGAACAAGAAGTACAAGCACGGGGTGGGCAAGAAGGGCGCGAAGGACAAGGTCCGGGGCAGCACCAAGCCGGTCACGAACTTCACCGTGTCGGACTCGGTCTATGCGAAGAACACCCACCTGGACCGGGACAAGGACAAGGTCGCCTGCGAGAAGCGCTGACCGGTCGCCGTCGTCCGGAAGAGCGCAGGTCGGAGGGGTGCCGATCGGCCGCCGGCCGGAAAAGCGCTCGCGCCGGGCGTCGCCGGGGTCGTACGGTGCCGGTATGCGCAGTGCGGTGGTGACCACGACGTCGGGAGATCCCGACGTGCCGCACTGACGTTCACCGTCGACGAGGCCCCGGGCGATCCGCCCGGGGCCTCGCGGCGTTTCGGGGGAGGTCGCCTCCGGGTCGTACCCGATCAAGGAGCGCGACATGATCGACCACCGTAGGCTCGGCCGGGAGCTGGACCTGTTCGTCTCCGATCCGCTGGCCGGGGCCGGGCTGCCGATCTGGCTGCCGGCCGGCGCGGCGGCCCGGCACGCCGTCGAGGAGTACGTCCGCGAGTTGGAGCGCCGGGCGGGCTACCAGCACGTCTACTCCCCGCCGCTGGGCAAACGGGAGTTGTTCGCGCTGTCCGGGCACCTCGGCTACTTCGCCGACGAGATGTTCCCACCGATGCGGCTGAGCGCCGACGACGAGTTCGTGCTCCGGCCGGCGCTCTGCCCGCACCACGCGCTGGTCTACCGGGCCCGTGGGCGCTCCTACCGGGAGTTGCCGCTGCGCGTCGGCGAGCTGGGCGGGATGTACCGGGCGGAGCGGTCCGGGGTGCTCGGCGGGCTGTCCCGGGTGCGGGCCATCTCGCTCAACGACGCGCACAACTTCTGCACCCTGGAGCAGGTCGGCGACGAGGTCCGGGAGATCCTGCGGTTGATCCGGGAGGCGCACGCCGCGCTCGGCGTCCGCCCGGCCGGGTTCCGGCTGTCGCTGCGCGGGTCGGGGGCGAAGTACGTCGGGGACGACGCGTCCTGGGCCCGCGCCGAGGAGCTGCTGCGCGCCGCGCTCGACGGGGTGGAGCACGAGGAGGCACCCGGCGAGGCCGCCTTCTACGGCCCGAAGATCGACATCCAGATCGTCGATGCGGCCGGTCGGGAGTCGACCCTCTCCACCGTGCAACTCGACTTCGACAAGCCGGAGAAGTTCGACCTGTCCTACACCGACCCGTCCGGTGCCCGGCGGCGGCCGGTGCTGGTGCACCGCAGCCTGGTGGGGAGCATGGAACGGCTCTTCGCCTACCTGATCGAGGTGCACCAGGGCGCGTTCCCACCCTGGTACGCCCCGGTCCAACTGCTGCTCCTGCCGGTCGACGCCGGGCAGGCCGACGCGGTGGCCCGGTTGGCCCGTCGGGCGGTCGACGCGGGGCTACGGGTCGAGGTGGACGCCGCCGGCTCGCTGGGCGCCCGGGTCCGGGACGCGTCGCGCCGCCGGGTGCCGTACGTCGGGGTGGTCGGTGCCCGGGAGGCGGCCGTCGACGCGGTCGCCCTGCGCCTGCGCGACGGCCGGGCGCTGGACCCGATGCCGGCGGCGGACGCGGTGGGACTGGTCGGCGCGGTGGTCGCGGCCCGCTCGGCGGAACTGCTCCCGCCCCGCTGACGGCGTGGGGGCCGGGGGACGACGCCCCCCGGCCCCCGCACCGGTGCGTCGCTCAGCCCCCGACCGGTGCCGGCGCGGCCCCGTCGTCGACCGTCGCGGCGGCGAACTGCGCCTGATAGAGCCGGTGGTACGCCCCCCGCGCGGCGAGCAGTTGCTGGTGGGTGCCCTGCTCGACGATCCGGCCGTTCTCCATCATCAGGATCAGGTGGGCGTCGCGGATGGTGGAGAGCCGGTGCGCGATGACGAAGCTGGTCCGGTCGGAGCGCAGCGCCGCCATCGCCCGTTGCAGCAGCACCTCGGTGCGGGTGTCCACCGAGCTGGTCGCCTCGTCCAGGATCAGCAGCGACGGCTCCGCGAGGAACGCCCGCGCGATGGTGATGAGCTGCTTCTCGCCGGCGCTGACGTTGCTGCCCTCCTCGTCGATCACGGTGTCGTACCCGTCGGGGAGGCTGCGTACGAACCGGTCCACGAAGGTGGCCCGTGCGGCGGTGAGGATCTCCTCCTCGGTGGCGTCCGGGCGGCCGTAGGCGATGTTGTCCCGGATGGTGCCGCCGAAGAGCCAGGTGTCCTGGAGCACCATGCCGATCCGGCCGCGCAGGTCGTCGCGGCGCAGCGTGGTGATGTCCACCCCGTCCAGGGTGATCCGCCCGGCGTCCAGTTCATAGAAGCGCATCACCAGGTTGACCAGGGTGGTCTTCCCGGCGCCGGTGGGGCCGACGATGGCCACGGTGTGGCCGGGCTCGGCGACCAGGGACAGGTCGTCGATCAGCGGCTTGTCCGGGTCGTACCGGAAGGAGATGTTCTCGAACTCGACCCGGCCGTGCGGTTCGGCGACCCGGGCCGGGGTCACCGGGTCGGGGCTCTGCTCGTCGGCGTCGAGCACGGCGAACACCCGTTCGGCCGAGGCCACCCCGGACTGGAGCAGGTTCGCCATCGAGGCGAGCTGGGTGAGCGGCTGGGTGAACTGCCGCGAGTACTGGATGAAGGCCTGCACGTCACCGAGGCTCATCGACCCGGAGGCCACCCGCAGCCCACCGACCACGGCGATCGCCACATAGCTGAGGTTCCCGACGAACATCATCGCCGGCATGATGATCCCGGAGATGAACTGGGCGCCGAAGCTGGCCCGGAACAACTCCTCGTTCTTGGCGTGGAAGGTGGCCTCCACCTCCGGGGAGCGACCGAAGACCTTGACCAGCTCGTGGCCGGTGAAGGCCTCCTCGATCTGGCCGTTCAGCTCCCCGGTGTGGGTCCACTGGGCGATGAACTTCTGCTGCGACCGCTTGGCGATCTGCTGCGTCACGATCACCGACAGCGGCACCGCGACCAGCGCGACCAGCGCCAGCAGCGGCGAGATCCAGAACATCATCGCCAGCACGCCCACCACGGTCAGCAGCGAGGTGAGCAGTTGGCTCATCGTCTGCGACAGGGTCTGCGAGATGTTGTCGATGTCGTTGGTGACCCGGCTGAGCAGCTCACCCCGGGGTTGCCGGTCGAAGTAGGGCAGCGGCAGCCGGTTGAGCTTCTCCTCCACCTCGGCGCGCAGCCGCAGCACGGTGGCCTGCACCACCCCGTTGAGCAGCCAGCCCTGCCACCACATCAGCAGGCTGGCGGCGACATAGAGACCGAGCGCGAACAGCAGCGTCCGGCCCAGGGCGTCGAAGTCGATGCCGGCCCCGGGGACCACGTCCATCCGGGCGACCATGTCGGCGAAGTTGTCGTTGCCGGCGGCCCGCATCCCGGCGACCGCCTGGTCGACGGTGCTGCCCGCAGGCAACTGCCGGCCGATCACCCCGGCGAAGATGATGTCGGTGGCGTGGCCGAGGATCTTCGGCCCGATCACGCTGAACCCGACGCTGGTCACCGCCAGGGCGATGATGCCGGTCAGCGACGCCCGGTGCGGTCGCAGCCGGCCGAGCAGCCGACGGGCCGACGGGCCGAAGTTCATCGACTTCTCCGCCGGCATGCCGGCGTTCATCCACGGCGGGCCGCCGGTGCGCCGGCCGGCGGCCGGGAGCCGCTCCGGCGTGGTCGCCTCCGGGGCCTTCTTCTGCTCGGGTACGGCGGTCACGCGGGCACCCCCGTCGTCTGCTGGGACGCCACGATCTCGGCGTACGTCGGACAGTCCTCGAGCAGTTCGTCGTGTCGGCCCATCCCGACCACGCCCCCGTCCTCCAACACGATGATCTGGTCGGCGTCGATGATCGTGGAGACCCGTTGCGCCACGATCACCACCGCGGCGTCGGCGGTGACCGGGCGCAGCGCGGCCCGCAGCCGGGCGTCGGTGCCCAGGTCGAGCGCCGAGAACGAGTCGTCGAACAGGTAGATCTCCGGCTTGCGGACCAGCGCCCGTGCGATGGCGAGCCGTTGCCGCTGGCCGCCGGAGACGTTCGTCCCGCCCTGCGCGATCGGGGCTTCCAGGCCGCCGGTCATCTGGGCCACGAAGTCCCGGGCCTGGGCGATCTCCAACGCCGTCCACAGTTCGTCGTCGGTGGCGTCCGGGTTGCCGTACCGCAGGTTGCTCGCCACCGTGCCGGTGAACAGGTACGGCTTCTGCGGCACCAGGCCGATCCGCCGCCACAGCTCCTCCGGGGCCAGCTCCCGTACGTCGACCCCGTCGACCAGCACCGCACCGGCGGTCGGGTCGACCAGCCGGGGGATCAGGGTCAGCAGGGTCGTCTTGCCGGCGCCGGTCGACCCGATCACGGCGGTGGTCCGGCCCGGGGTGGCCCGGAACGAGATGTCGTGCAGCACCGGTGCGCTGGCCCCCGGGTACTGGAAGGCCACGCTGCGCAGCTCCAGTTCACCGTGGCCGTCGACCCGGGTGACCGGGTTGGCCGCCGGGACCACCGAGGACTCGGTGTCCAGCACCTCGGTGACGCGTTCGGCGCAGACCGCCGCGCGCGGCACCATCATCAGCATGAAGGTGGCCATCATGACGGCCATCAGGATCTGCATCAGGTACGCCAGGAAGGCGGTCAGCGCGCCGATCTGGATCTGCCCGGAGTCGACCCGCTGCGCCCCGAACCACAGCACGGCGACGCTGGAGACGTTGAGCACCAGCATCACCACCGGGAAGATCAGCGCCATCAGCCGGCCGACCCGCAGGGCGGTGGCGGTCAGGTCCGCGTTCGCCACGCCGAACCGCTGTGTCTCGTACGGCTCGCGGACGAACGCCCGGACCACCCGGATGCCGGTGATCTGCTCCCGGAGCACCCGGTTGACGGTGTCGATCCGGGTCTGCATGAGCCGGAAACCGGGGACCATCCGGCGGATGACCAGGCCCAGCGCGACGGCGAGCACCGGCACGCTGACCAGCATCAGCCAGGACAGGCCGATGTCCTCCCGCAGCGCCATCACCACCCCGCCGACGCTCATGATCGGCGCGGCGACCAGCATGGTGCAGCTCATCAGGACGAGCATCTGCACCTGTTGCACGTCGTTGGTGTTGCGGGTGATCAACGAGGGTGCGCCGAAGCGGGCGACCTCGCGGGCGGAGAAGCGGTTGACCTGCCCGAAGATCGCCGCGCGGACGTCCCGGCCGAAGGCCATCGCGGTGCGCGCGCCGAAGTAGACGGCCGCCACCGAGCAGGCGATCTGCACCAGGCTGACCAGCAGCATCCAGCCGCCGGTACGGATGATGTAGTCGGTGTCGCCCCGGGCCACCCCGAGGTCGATGATGTCGGCGTTGAGGCTCGGCAGGTAGAGCGAGGCCATCGTGCCGACGAACTGGAGCAGCACCACCGCGCCCAGCGGCCGGTGGTAGGGCCGCAGGTAGCGGCGCAGCAGACTGATCAGCACGGATGGCTCCCGGGCCTCGGGTCGTCGGTCGTTTCCTGGTGCTGTGTTGTCAACCTCTTGTCCTCCCCGTCGGACATGGTCGTGATGACCTCGATCAGGAAATCCCGGATCACCGCGTGTCGGGCCGGATCGGCGTCGACGGAGGTGAGCGGGGTGGTGGTGTGCATCCGGTCGACCAGGGCCCGGGTGTGCTCGCGCCCCTTGTCGGTCAGCGCCAGTCGGACGCTGCGCCGGTCGGCGTCGTCGCGGCGGCGCTCGACGAAGCCGTCCCGTTCGAGGGTGTCGATGATCCCGGTGAGGGTGGCGGGCCGGACGAAACAGCGGTCGGCGACGTCCCGGTGGGTGGCGTCGTCGAGGTGGGTGAGGGTGAACAACACCCGCATCCCGGCCGGGGTCAGGCCGTGGTGCTCGGCCAGGTAGCGCCCCCAGTGCTGGTCGGCGAGGTGCCCGGCGACCGACAGCAGCCGGCCGAGCGGCACGCTGTGGAGCACGTCGGGATAGACAGGCAGTGGTTCCATCTGCACGGTGAGTATGTTAGCTCCCGGATCATCAGGGGCCAAACGAAATGGTCAGGGCCACTCCGACGTACAGGATCTGCAGCGCCGTGCGCGGGCCGAGGGGGGTGACGGGTCGACCGGCGAGGGTCAGGCCGCGCCGGGCCGCCGAGACGTTCGCGGGGAACATCGCCACCATCAGCAGTGCCAGCGCGGCGGCGGCCGGACGGGCGGTGGTCGGGATCAACAACGCCGCGGCCCCGGCCAACTCCAGCACCCCGGTGGCGGTGACCAGGGTGCCCGGGTGGGGTAGGCGCGGCGGGACCATGGCGATCAGGCCCTCCCGGCGGGGTGAGGTGAAGTGGGCGAAGCCGGTCAGCACGAACAGCAGTGCCAGCCCGACGCGGAGCGCGGGGTGCCAGCCGTCGAGCGCGGCCACGCCGGCCAGCCCGGCCAGGCGCGCGACGGCGGTGCCGACGAGCAGGGCGATCAACGGAACCATGCGGGCCTCCTCGGGTGCAAATCTTTATACTGACAAGATAGCCACCCGAACGACCGTCTTGTCAACGTAAAGATATGCTGGTGTCATGACCGACGCCCGCGCCTACCACCACGGCGACCTGCCACGCGCCCTGCTCGCAGCGGCGGTGACGGCGATCGGGGAGTCCGGCCCGGCGGCGCTCAGCCTGCGCGACCTCGCCCGCCGCGCGGGCGTCTCTCACGCCGCCCCGACCCACCACTTCGGCGACAAGGCCGGGCTGCTCACCGCCCTCGCCGTCGAGGGGTTCGACCTGCTGGCCGCCGCCCTGACCGCGGCCGGTGACGACCTGCTCGACGTGGGGGTGGCATACGTGGACTTCGCCGTCCGCCACCGGGCGCACTTCGAGGTGATGTTCCGCCCCGACCTCTACCGGGCCGACGCCCCCGAGGTGCGGGCAGCCCGGGAGCGCGCGGGCGCGGCACTGCGCCTCGGCGTGGCGGCGCTGCCGGTGGGCCGGGCCGCCCCGGGCGAGGCGCGGACGGACGCGCTGGCCGCCTGGTCGATCGTGCACGGCTTCGCCACCCTCTGGCTCTCCGGCGCGCTGCCGCCCGACGTCGAAGCCGACCCCCGCGCCGCCGCCCGCACCGTCATCCGCCGCCTCTTCACCCCACCCCCACCCCCACCCTGACCCACCCCACCGACCCCACCC
>NZ_FMCU01000025.1 GCF_900091525.1 Micromonospora matsumotoense | reverse complement strand
TGAGCCAGGATCAAACTCTCCAACAAAAACCTGTTGAACAATCCATCCCGGCAACAAACAAATGTTGCCAAAGGAATCCCCACCAAACAAACCCGAAAGTCTGCCCAGTGCGGGGTATAAATCATAATTGGCACTGGCTTATCAAGCACCCTGTTGAGTTCTCAAAGAACAACCACACACCACCCGAAAGCCCCGACCAACAGGACCCCCGACCTGGGGTATCTCACTCACCGCACCCCGCGCTTCCGCGCCAGGCACTTTTACTACGTTACTCGGTGATATCCGCCGTGTCAAACCACTCTGCAGCGATCCACACCACTTCCACCACATTTCCCACCCACCACAAAGCACCCCGACTCACACCGGAATCCCTCGCGATTTCCGCCAGGCCGGCCGCTGCGGTCTCCCGCACGCTCGCCCGGTTCCCTGCCGGCGTCCTACGTTACCCGGTCGGCTTCGCCCCACCAAATCGGCCCTGGGCCGATCCGGGCACCGCCCGGCCCGTACTCCGCGGCGGACAACTCCGCGCAGTCGGCACCTCACGCCGCGCTCCGGCCTTCAGGGCTTTCGCCCTGGTTCGTCCGTTCCGCGCTGGCAGAGAGAAAGTTACGCGTCCGCCGAGTTGATCGTCAAATCCGACGGATGCGTCCCCCGTCACACTCCCGCGAACGGCCCGTCCCTCCCGGCGGGGTGCGATCCCGCCGGGAGGTCGGACGGCGGGGTCAGCCGCGCAGCTCGACCCCCGCGAAGGAGCGCTTGCCCCGACGCAGCACCAGGTAGCGGCCGTGCAACAGGTCCGCCGGGTCGACGGTGGCGTCGACGTCGGTGACCCGGTGGTTGTTGACGTACGCGCCGCCCTCGGTGATCACCCGACGGGCCTCCTTGAGCCCACCGACCAGCCCCGAGTCGCGCAGCAGCCCGGCCACGTCGGGCAACTCGCCGGTGAGCTGCACCAGGCCGGCCTCGCTCAGCGCCGCACGCAGCGTCTCCGGGGCGAGGTCGTCCAGCGAGCCCCGGCCGAAGAGCGCCTGGCTGGCGGCGACGGCCTGCCGGGTCTCCTCCGCGCCGTGGACCAGGGTGGTGAGTTCCTCGGCGAGGGCACGTTGGGCGCTGCGGGCCGCCGGCCGTTCCGCCGTCTCCTTCTCCAGCGCCTCCAGCTCCGCACGGGAGCGGAAGCTGAAGTACCGCAGGTAGCGGGTGACGTCCCGGTCGTCGGCGTTGACCCAGAACTGGTAGAAGGCGTACGGGCTGGTCATCTCGGGGTCGAGCCAGACCGCGCCGCCCTCGGTCTTGCCGAACTTCGTGCCGTCGGACCGGGTGACCAGCGGGGTGGTGAAGGCCTGCACCGGGCCGGCACCCCGACGACGGACGTAGTCGACACCGGCGGTGATGTTGCCCCACTGGTCCGAGCCGCCGTACTGGAGCTGGCAGCCGTGCCGGCGGTGCAGCTCGAAGAAGTCGTTGGCCTGGAGGAGCTGGTAGCTGAACTCGGTGAAGCTGATGCCGGTCTCCAGCCGGGCCCGTACCACCTCGCGGGCCAGCATCTTGTTGACCGGGAAGTGCTTGCCGACGTCGCGCAGGAACTCGACCACCGACATCTCGCCGGTCCACTCCAGGTTGTTGACCAGTTGCGCCGCGTTCTCCCCGGTGTACGACACGAAGGGCGCGAGCTGGTCACGGATGCGCTGCACCCAACCGGCCACCACCTCGGGCGGGTTGAGGGTGCGCTCGGCGCTCTCCTTCGGGTCGCCGATCTGGCCGGTGGCGCCGCCCACCAGCAGCAGCGGACGGTGCCCCGCGAGCTGGAGCCGGCGGGCGGTGGTGACCTGCATCAGGTGGCCGACGTGCAGACTGGGCGCGGTCGGATCGAAGCCCACATAGAAGGTGGCCGCCCCGTCGTCGAGCAGCGCACGCAGTTCGTCGGGGCCGGTGGAGTCCTGGATCAGGCCGCGCCACCGCAGGTCGTCGGTCAGGGAGTCCCGCCCGTGCGGGAGGTTGCTGTCGGTCACGGTCACCGATTCTCCCCCATTGCCGACCTGGGGCCGTACCGGGTTTGCCGGCCGGCGACGCGGCTAGGCTGGCCGGGCCGGTGCAACGAGGAGGAACAGCCGTGGAGATCCCGGAGATGACGGATGGTCTGGTCGGCCTGCTGGGGCTGACGTTCGACGAGGCCAGCGGCGACCGGGTGGTGATCCGCTGGAAGGTCCGGCCGGAGCTGCACCAGCCGGCCGGCATCCTGCACGGCGGCGTCTACTGCACGGTGGTGGAGACCGTCGGCAGTGTGGGCGGCACGCTGTGGCTCGGCGACCGGGGCAGCGTGGTCGGGGTGTCCAACCAGACGGACTTCCTGCGTGCGGTACGCGAGGGTGAGCTGGTCGCGGTCGGCACCCCGGTGCACCGGGGACGCAGCCAGCAGCTCTGGCAGGTGGAGATCACCGACGCCGAGGGCCGGTTGGTCTCCCGGGGCCAGGTCCGGTTGCAGAACCTCACCCGGGACTGACTCCGCCCCGGGCGACCAGCGGGACGTCCGGGCCCGGCGGGGTGAGCAGGGCGACCAGCGGAGCATCGGGCCCGGCGGCCCGAGAAGCCTGACCGGTTTGCCGGATACGGTGCTCCCTGCGCCGATATCGTCGCCTCGATGACCGCCGCCGATCCCGTCCCCCCGTGAGGGCACTCCCGGGTGGCACAGCCGCGTCCCGGCGTCGGCCGGCCCGAGGGAAGCTCCTCGCCGCCACCCTCGGGGTGCTGTCGGCCATCGGCGGCTTCGTCGACATCGGCGACCTGGTGGCGGCGAGCCAGGCGGGGGCCCGGTTCGGCATGGCCCACGCCTGGGTGCTGCTGCTCGGGGTGGTCGGCATCTGCGCGTACGCGGAGATGGCCGGACGGATCGCGGCGGTCAGCGGCCGGGCGGTGTTCGACCTGGTCCGCGAACGGCTGGGTCCCCGCGTCGCGCTGCTCAACCTGGCGGCGTCCTACCTGGTCACGGTGCTGACCCTGGCCGCCGAGCTGGGCGGGGTGGCGTTGGCCCTGCAACTGGCCTCCCGGGTGAGCTACCTGCTGTGGGTGCCGGTCGCGGCGTTCGCCGGGTGGCTGGTGCTGTGGCGGATGCGCTTCCAGCTGATGGAGCGGGTGTTCGGGCTGGCCGGGCTGACCCTGCTGGTCTTCGCCCTGGCGCTGTTCTGGTTGCCGACCGACTGGGCGGCGCTCGGCCACGGCGCCCTGCACCCGGGCACGGCCGGCCAGGGCTGGGGGGCGTACTGGTTCGTGGCGGTGGCGTTGTTCGCCTCCACCGTCAGCCCGTACGAGGTGTTCTTCTTCTCCTCCGGCGGGGTGGAGGAGAACTGGAGCGCCGCCGATCTGGCCGATGCCCGGTCGAGCGTGCTGATCGGCTTCCCGGTCGGCGGGCTGCTGGCGTTGTCGCTGGTCGCCACGGCCGCCGTGGTCTTCCACCCGGGCGGGGTGTCGCTGTCGACCCTCGACGAGGTCGCCCGGCCGGTGGTGCTGGCGTTCGGCGGGGTGGGGCTGGCGGTCGCCGCGCTGGCGTTCTTCGCGGTGACCTTCGGGGCCGCGCTGGAGACCGGGCTGTCGGCGGCGTACGCGGCGGCGCAATACTTCGGTTGGCAGTGGGGCAAACGGGTCAGCCCCCGGGAGGCCGCCCGGTTCCACAGCGTGCTGCTGGTCAGCGTGCTGGCCGCGATGCTGCTGCTGTTCACCACCGTCGACCCGGTGCGGCTGACCGAGTACATGCTGGTCGCCAGCGCGGTGGTGCTGCCGTTGACGTACCTGCCGATCCTGATCGTCGCCAACGACCGGACCTACCTGGGGGACGACGTGAACGGGCCGTGGCTCAACCTGCTCGGTGCGGTGTTCCTGCTGGTGATCGTGGCGGCATCGGTGGCCGCGATCCCGTTGGCCGTCGGGACGGGGATGGGACGGTGAGGGTCCAGCTCGCCCGGCAACTGCTCGACCGGCAGATCGTCGACGCCGACGGGCTGCTGCTGGGCAAGGTCGACGACGTCGGGTTCGCATTCGACGCGCAGGGCGTGCCCTACGTGGCGTACCTGCTGACCGGGCAGGGGGCGCTCGGGCAGCGGATCGGCGGGCGGGTGGGGCGGTTGCTGGTGGCGCTGGCCGACCGGTTCACCGAGGGGGCGTCGACGCCGCTGCGCATCCCGGTCGACCAGGTCGCCCGGATCGACAGCGCGGTCCGGCTGCGGGCCCGCGCCGACGAGCTGCCCGGCCCGCCGGTGGAGACCTGGCTGCGGCGGCACCTGATCGACCGGATACCGGGCGCCGACCGTGCGAGCGGGTGAACTGCTCGGCCGCACCGCGTACGACCTGCACGGGCGGCGGTTGGGGCGGGTGGTGGACGTGGTGGTGCGGGGTGGTTTCCCGGACGGCCGGCTCCGGCTCACCGACGTGCTGGTGACCGGCCACTGGTGGAGCCGGATGTGGGGCCGGCTGATCGGGGCGCAACGGCACCCGTCCGGCCCCTGGCTGATCCGGGTGATCGCGCGGGCGTTGAGCCGGGACACCCGCCAGTTCCCCGCCGACCAGATCCAACTGCTCCCCCCGGTCCCGGGCTTCCCGTTCGGGGATCCGTCCCCGCCGGACTGAGCGCGCGGACGCCGGCCCGGGGCCGCGCGGCCGGGGACCGGAGGCGCTGCCCTCCGCCGGCCGGCAGGTCAGGCGTGGGCTTCGTCGCGGACGGGTTCCTGCTCGTCGGTGGGGGACGTGGTCGGGGCGTGGTGCAGCCGGATCTGGGAGATGGCGCGCCGGTCGACGCCGGTGACGGTCATCTCCCACCCGTCGATGGTGACGCTCTCCCCCGCGACCGTGGGGATGTGCCCGAGGCAGGAGAGCACCATCCCGGCGACGGTGGTGTAGTCACCGGCCGGCCGGTTGGGCACCTCGACGCCGATGTCGGTCAGGTCGTGCACGGGGAAGGTGCCGGGCATCACCAGCGACCCGTCCGCCTCGGTGCGCACCGCGCGGACGTCCCGGTCGGTTTCGTCGTAGATCTCCCCGACGATCTCCTCCAGGATGTCTTCCAGGGTGACGATCCCGTCGACCGCGCCCCGCTCGTCCACCACCAGGGCGATGTGCTGCCGCTCCGCCTTGAACTGACGCAGCGCGTCGACCACCGGCAGCGAGTCGGGCAGCAGCATCGGCGGCCGGGCGCACTCGTCGACCGGCCGGTCGTCCGGCACCCCGACCAGGTCCCGCAGGTGGATCACCCCGACCGCGTCGTCCAGGCCGCCGTGCCGCACCACCGGCGCCCGGGAGTGGCCGGTGGCGGCCAGCACCAGCCGGGCGGCCTCCGCGGTGGTCCCGCTGTCGAGCGTGAAGACCTGCAACCGGGGTACGAGCACCGCGCGCAGCTGCCGGTCGGCGATCTCCACCGCGCCGGCGATGATCGTCCGCTGTTCCTTGGTGAAGCCGTGGTTGCCGGCGACGATGTCGCGCAGCTCGTCCGGGCCGATCTCGTCGGGCTGCTGCTTGGGGTCCACCCCGGCGAAGCGGACCACCAGGTCGCTGGTCGCGCCGAGCAGCCACACCGCCGGCCGGGTGAAGCTGGACAGGATGTCCAGCGGGCGGGCCACCAGCAGCGCCCACCGTTCGGCGCGCTGCATCGCGATCCGCTTGGGGGCCAGCTCACCGAAGACCAGGGTGACGAAGGTCAGCGCCAGGGTCACCAACACGATGGCCGCCGTCTCGGCGGCGCCGCCGAGGAAGCCGAGCAGCGGCACCAGCGGCTTGGCCAGCGAGACGGCCGCGGCAGCCGAGGCCAGGAACCCGGCCAGGGTGATACCGATCTGGATGGTGGCGAGGAAGCGGTTCGGGTCCTTGGCGAGCCGGGCGAGCACCCGGCCGGCCCGACTGGTGCGCTCCAACCGCTGCACCTGGCTGTCCCGCAGCGACACCAGGGCCATCTCGCTGCCCGCGAAGATCGCGTTGAGCACCACCAGGACTCCGACCAGGGCCAACTGGCTCCAGTAGCTCTGCACGCCCGGCACTCTCCCTCAGCCGGTGAACGCCGGCGACGGGCCGACGCCGCCGGGCGGAGGACCCGCCCGGCGTAGCCCAGTCTGTGCCCCACCACGCGGTCCGCGAACCCTCCGCGCGGCCATGATCGGTGACCGGGCGTGAACCCGCCTCCGGCGGCCCGGCACCGATCGCGCTCCCGGCCGGCCGCCGGCCCGGCGGGGGCGGCCGGAGGTCACCCTCCCCCGCGCCCGGCGGTCGGCGGTCGGCGGTCAGCCGCGCCCCGCGGCCGGCGGCAGGTCGAGCACGTACGCGTCGCCCTCGGGGCGGAAGCCGAGCCGGTGGTAGTAGGGGGCGACCATGCCGGGCGGGCTGACCACCCGACGGAAGCCCCGGTCGGTGAACAGGCTGCTGCGGCGGTAGACAAACTCGCCCGGGGTGAAGTCACGGAACCGCCGGGTGACGTAGTCCAGGTCGATCTGGGCGATCCCGTCCGCCTCGGCATGTGACAGCACCACCCCGACCACCTCGTCGGCGCGGACCACCAGGAACGCCGACCGGTCGGCGTCGGCCGGGGGCGGCCGGAAGTCGGGGTTGAACCGGGCGATGTCGGCCGCGTGCACCCGCAGCGTGTGGGCCAGGAACTGGTCGCCCACGCCCACCTCGACCACCTGGTAGGTCTGCGCGTCGTGCCGGGTGGCCAGCATCGCGCGGAGGTACCACACGTTGATCGCGGTGAGCACCACGTTGAGGCCGACCATCGGCCAGACCTGCACGGCGGCGTTGTAACCGATCAGGATCAGGCAGCCGACCAGATTGAGGGCGCGTAGCCGCAGGATGCGGGTCTGCAGCAGGGACCAGACCAGCAGCGCGGAGCCGGCCCAGCCGACGAGTTCGAGCCAGTTCACCCCGCGAGACTAGTGCCCGCCCTGGTCAGCGGGGACGGCGGGCAGCTCCAGCAGCCATTCCTCGACCTCGACACCCCGGCCGTCGGCGAATCCGGAGTCCTCGCCGACGACCACGAAGCCACACTTGCGCAGCACCGCCAGGGAAGCCCGGTTGTCCTTCGCGGCGCGGGCCCGCACCGGCCGGTGCGGCACCTCGCGCAGCAGGGCGGACAGCGCGGCGGTGGCGTGGCCGCGCCCCCAGCGGCGCGGGTCGATCCAGTAGCTGACCTCGGTGTGCTCGCCCACCGGGAAGGCCGCGACGTGCCCGACCACCGCCCGGTCGACGACCACCGTGCGGTTGACGACCCGGGGGTCGGCCCGGATGCGGGCCCAGTGCGCGTCGAACACCGCCCGGTCGGTCGGGTCGGCCGGGCCGAACGCCGCCATCCAGGCCGCCTCCGGGTCCTGCTCGTGGGCGAAGAAGTGCGGGAGGTCGTCGTCGCACACGGGCCGCAGGGACAGCTCGTCGGTCATCGCCGGAGGATACGCACCGGCACCGACAACCTCGGGACCTGTGGCCCGGTCGGCGTACCGTCCGGCCCTGTCGGCGGTCCCCCGCCCGTTGCTACCAAGGAGGTGACAACTCCGGCCGGCGACAGGAGGCACCCCATGACCGCGATCCTCAACCCGACCGGACCGGCCCCGCTGGGGCCGCCGCCGGGACCCCGTACCCCGGTGGAGGTGACCGGGCCGACGGCGGTCGGGCCGGTGGGGCCGGTGCTGACCCTGCCCGGCACGCCGGCCGCCGCGCTGGTGCCGGTGACCCGCGACGGCCGGGCGGTCGGCGCGTTCGTGCTCACCGACGGCCGGGTCCGGTACCGGGCGCTGCCCGACCCGGACCGGGTGCTCGCCGCCGCAGCCGGCGCTGCCGTCGTCGCCCTGGTCACCGCAGGGGTGGCGGTGGTGGCACGACGTCGGCCACCGGCGATCGGCACGGTGACCATGGGGCCCGGCGGCTGGGTCAGCCTGCGCGGCGCGCGGGTGCCCACGCTGCGCCCGGCGTCGCCCCGGCCGTGGTGGGCGCGGCTGCTGCGGGCCCGCCGACTGGTCGTGCAGCGCTGACGCCCCCACGGGTCTTTGGTCCCGGGCCGGTGCGGCCCTGCGCCTCTGCCCGGGGCGTCCCGGCCCGACGAGGCTGATGGCGCAGGCGAAACACCCCGGCGACCCAGGCCGCCGGACCCGACCACCGCGGAAGGACCGATCATGACCGGCACCGCACCTCTGCACCCGTGGCGTGGCTTCACCGGCGACGCCTGGCGCGACACCGTCGACGTGGCCGCCTTCGTCCGGGACAACCACGAGCCGTACACCGGGGACGCGTCGTTCCTCACCGGGCCGACCTGCCGCACCCTGGAGGTCTGGGGGACGCTGCGGTCGATGTTCGTGCAGGAGCGCCAGCGCGGCGTGTACGACATCGACGCGGCCACCCCGTCCCACGGGTCGCTGTGAACGTCCGGCCCGACGACGCCGTCGCCACCGCCGGGCGGGGCGACGGCGTGCCGACCGGGGCGGTGCACTCGTGGGACGTGTCGGTCGGGGTGGACGGGCCGGGGACCCGGTTCGTGGCCTTCCTCGCCGGCTGCCCGCTGCGCTGCCGGTACTGCCACAGCCCGGACACCTGGTACCGGCGCAGCGGCCGGCACCGCACGGTGGACGAACTGCTGGCGGAGATCGAGCCGTACCGGCGGTTCATCTCGGTGGCCGGTGGCGGGGTGACGCTCAGCGGCGGTGAGCCGTTGATGCAGCCCCGGTTCACCGGCGAGGTGCTGCGCCGCTGCCACGACCTGGGCCTGCACACCGCGCTGGACACCTCCGGTTTCCTCGGGGTCCGCGCCGACGACGCCCTGCTCGACGCCACCGACCTGGTGCTGCTGGACGTCAAGTCGTGGGACCCGGCGACCTACCGGCGGGTCACCCGCACCGGGTCCGTCGCCCCGACGCTGCGCTTCGGCCGGCGGCTCGCCGAGCGGGGCATCCCGATCTGGGTACGGTTCGTGCTGGTGCCCGGTCTCACCGACGCCGAGGAGAACGTGGCCGGGATCGCAGACTTCGCCGCCGGGCTGGACACCGTGCAGCGGGTCGAGGTGCTGCCGTTCCACCGGCTCGGCGCGCACAAGTACGCCGAGTTGGGGCTCGCCTTCCCGCTGGCGCGGACGGAACCTCCCACCCCTGAGCTGGTGGCCCGGGTCCGGGGCCAGTTCGCCGCGCGCGGCCTGACCGTCACCTGACCAACCCCGCCGCCGTCCCGGTCGGGGACGGTCAGCCCTGCTCGTCCTCGTCCGCTGACGGCTTGGGGCGGCGGTGCTCCCGGATGTACGCCTCCACGTCGGACCGCAGCCACACCGAGCCGACCGACAGCGTCTGGAATGGGCTCGGGAAGTTCGGATGCAGCGCGATGGCGCGGAAGCGCGACCGGCTGACATTCAACATCTTCAGGATTTCGCCTGCGGCGACGAGTGGCCCCGGCACCTCATCAGTCATGCCAGCAAGGTAGAACAGTGCGCGCGTGCCGTAGTTGACACGACCACTCTTGCACGCTAATGGGACCACGACGAGCGGAGCACGTCTATAGCGACGCAACCTTGTTGACGCGCCAACGTTGACACGGGGTGACCGACGGTGTGGAATCGGTGACGCGGTGCCCCCGCCCTGGTGGAGCTGGGCTCGGTGGGGCGGGGTGCCGCGAAGACCCCGACACCCCCGGGAGGCGAAATGCGCGGACACCGCGAGGTGCCGTACCTGGTGGAACTGTCCTGGCGCTGCCTGGACCACCACCGCAACGCGCGGTGCGAGAAGTGCACCGGGACCGGCTTCTGCCCGGCGGTGGAGGCCGCCCGCACCCGGATCAGGACCTGGCGCAGGTACCGCACCGTGTTCGGTAGGCGGTGACCGCGCCCCTGCCGAAGGCGGGTGACCTGATCGAAGTCACCCGCGCGGCCAGCATCCAGTTCATCAGGCCGATCCGGTTCCGGGTGATCCGCGTGCTCGACTGGCCGACCTACGACGGCTGGGTCTGGCTCGACGGTTACCGGCTCGACGCCAAGGGCGACGCGGTGACCCGACGGTCGATCTTCGTCCAACCCGCCGGACTGGTCATCCACCGACGCGACGCGCCACCACCACCGCGACGGTCCCGGCCGACGCCGTCGGGAACGTCGCCCCCGACGGGGATGTCGCCGCCGGTCCGGGTCAGCTCGCCGCCGAGGTCGGGTAGCCGTACAGGTCGAGCAGGCGGCCCCGGGAGGCCTGGAGCCGGTCCACCACCACGCTCATGAACCGGGTGGTGAGCTGCCGGCCCAGGGCGTCGTCGGCCGCCATCAGCCGGCGTACCCCCTCGGCGGTGAACTCCACGGTGACGTTCCTCCAGACGGAGACCGGGGTGCCAGCGGACAGCGGCACGCCCGGCCGGGTCGCCTGCCGGCGGGTGCGGTCCGGTACGTCGACAATGGGCTGAACCGATCCTGGGAGGGCTGATGAACCGACCGGTAGTGGTGGGGGTGGACGGATCGCCGACCAGCCTGGCCGCCGTGGAGCAGGCCGCGCACGCGGCGGTGCTGCGCTCCGCGCCGCTGCACCTGGTGCACGGCTACCTGCACCCGCTCGGCTACGGCGTGCCGCTGAACCCGTACGACCTGGGGGTGCCGGCACCCTCGGAGGAGGCGCAGCGGATGTTGGAGCGGACCGCCGCCGAACTGGCCGACCGGTGGTCGGGGCTGACGGTGCAGGTGCGTCAGGTCGCCGGTGGGGCGGGCGCGACGCTGGTCGAGGAGTCCCGCCGGGCCGATCTGGTGGTGGTGGGCAGCCGGGGCCTGGGCGGTTTCACCGGGTTGCTGCTCGGCTCGGTCGGCGCGCAGGTCGCCGCGCACGCGCACTGCCCGGTGCTGGTGGTCCGCCCGGAGACGTTGCCGATCGGCGTGGACGGGCCGGTGCTGGTGGGGGTGGACGGCTCGCCGGCCGCCGGGGTGGCCGCCGAGCAGGCCGCCGCCGAGGCGGTCCGGCGGGAGGTGCCGCTGGTGCTGGTGCACGTCGGCCCCGCCCCGCAGGACCGGGAGGTGCCCGACGAGGTGGCGGAGTCCGAGGCGGCGTACCAGGCGCACGCGGTCCGGCTGCTCGCCGAGGCGTCCGCCGCCGTCCGCGCCGACCACCCGGACGTGGTGCTGCGGGAGCATCCGGTCCGGGCGGTCGGGGTGACGCAGGGCCTGGTCGAGGCGAGCGGCACGGCGTCGCTGCTGGCCGTCGGCACCCGGGGGCGGGGCGGTTTCACCGGCCTGTTGCTGGGCTCGGTCAGCCAGGCGGTCGTGCAGCACGCCCACTGCCCGGTGCTGGTGGCCCACCCGTACCGGTGAGGTCACCCGGACAGCCGCCGCAGGACCGCCGCGCCGGCGCAGGCCAGCCCGACGGTCGCTGATGCGGACGGCCCGCCCCGACTGCCGGTGCGGTCAGCCCTCCCGGCTGCCCAGGAGCTGGGCGAAGTCGGTGGTGAGGGCGAACGGGTCGGCCGGGCCGGTGGCCGGTGGCCGCCGGTCGACCTGGTCGGCCAACTCCCGGCCGGCGCGGTCGATGCGGGCCCGCAACGCCCCCTCGGCGGTGCCGCCGGACCAGTCCTCCGGGGCGGCGAAGACCGACGTCGGCAGCACCACCGCGCGCAGGTAGCCGAACATCGGCCGGACGGCGTGCTCCAGGGCGAGGGAGTGCCGGGCGGTGCCGCCGGTCGCGCCGATCAGCACCGGCCGGTCGACCAGCGCCTGGGCGTCCACCACGTCGAAGAAGGACTTGAACAGCCCGTTGTACGACGCGTTGAAGATCGGCGTGACGGCGACGATGCCGTCGGCGCCGGTCACCGCGTCGAGGGCGGCCCGCAGCTCCGGCGACGGGAAACCGGTGAGCAGGTTGTTCACCACGTCGTGGGCGCGGTCGCGCAGCTCCACCACCCGCAACTCCACCTCGTCGCCGCGCCGGACCAGCTCGTCGCGGGCGGCCGCGGCGAGCTGGTCGGCGAGCAGCCGGGTGGACGACGGCTGACTCAGCCCCGCCGACACCACGGCCAGGGTGCGCCGGGTCATCGGACCCCCTCCGCCCCGGCACCGCCCAGGTCACCGGTGCCGGCCGGGTCGGCGGCCGCCCGGTCGGCGGCGTCGCGGGCGGCGACCAGCGAGGCGTGGGTGGGCGCGACCGGCACGTGCGCCGGGCGCAGCGCGGCGAACTCCTTGCGCAGCACGGGTACGACCTCCTCGCCGAGCAGGTCGAGCTGCTCCAGCACCGTCTTCAGGGGCAGCCCCGCGTGGTCGAGCAGGAACAGCTGGCGCTGGTAGTCACCGACGTACTCCCGGAAACCGAGGGTCCGGTCGATGACCTGCTGCGGGCTGCCCACGGTCAACGGGGTCTCCCGGGTGAACTCCTCCATCGACGGCCCGTGCCCGTAGACCGGCGCGTTGTCGAAGTACGGCCGGAACTCGCGCACGGCGTCCTGCGAGTTGCGCCGCATGAACACCTGACCGCCGAGCCCCACGATGGCCTGCTCGGGCGAGCCGTGGCCGTAGTGGGCGAAGCGCTGCCGGTAGAGGCCGACCATCCGCTGGGTGTGCTCCTTGGGCCAGAAGATGTGGTTGGCGAAGAAACCGTCACCGTAGTACGCGGCCTGCTCGGCGATCTCCGGGCTGCGGATCGAGCCGTGCCAGACGAACGGCGGGACGTCGTCGAGCGGGCGCGGGGTCGAGGTGAACGACTGCAACGGGGTGCGGAACTTGCCCTGCCAGTCGACCACGTCCTCGCGCCAGAGCCGGTGCAGCAGCTCGTAGTTCTCGACGGCCAGCCGGATGCCGTTGCGGATGTCCTGCCCGAACCACGGGTAGACCGGCCCGGTGTTGCCGCGCCCCATCATCAGGTCCACCCGGCCGTCGGCCAGGTGCTGGAGCATGGCGTAGTCCTCGGCGATCTTCACCGGGTCGTTGGTGGTGATCAGCGTGGTCGCGGTGGACAGCAGCAGCCGCTCGGTGCGGGCGGCGATGTGCCCCAGCATCGTCGTGGGCGAGGAGGGGACGAACGGGCGGTTGTGGTGCTCACCGGTGGCGAAGACGTCCAGACCGACCTCTTCGGCCTTGAGGGCGATCGCCACCATCGCCTTGATCCGCTCGTGCTCGGTCGGCTCCCGTCCGGTGGTCGGGTCGACCGTGACATCGCCTACGGTGAAGACTCCGAACTGCATGACCAGCTCCTCGCGTCTGAGATACCGGGCCTTTCGTGGTACCCGGACGTCGCGCACAACATAGTTGCTGAGTCAACTATTCCGCCGCCGCCCGGACCGGGGTGGCTTCGGTCACCCCGGCGGTGTCGGGCCCACCGGCCCCTCGCCCTCCTTCGGCACTCCGGAACCCGCCTGGTCCGGTGCGGCAGGCGGCGGGCCTTCGTGGGACGGGCCAGCCTGGGACGGGCCAGCCTGGGACGTGCCGTCGTGGGACGTGGCGGTCGGTGGCGGACCGTCGTCGGACGTTGCGGTCGGCGGGCCCTCGTGGGACGGAGCCGCCGACGGCGGACCGGGGTGCGGCGGGCCGGGGTGCGGCGGGCCGGGGTGCGGCGGGCCGTACCGGGCCGGGTCGGCGGGAGGCCACGGCCGGTTCGGGGGCGGGGTCGGACGACGGCGGCTGAGCTGCACCGCCGTCACGACGACCGCCGCCAGCACCAGCATCACCACCAGCGGAATGGCCACGCAGGCCAGCCGACCGACCAACGCGCCGGCATCATGTGCGTCCATCTCCGTTACCTCCACCCTCGCAACAAGCGCGAATGCTAACCAATTTCGCCCGGGACGGACGCCCCACACGGCGTCCTACGCCACGGCAGCGGAGAACCACGTCGAACCCACAGGCCCGGGTCAGGTGCGCCGTCGGGGCACATGCCGGCGGTAGGGGCTGACCGTCGGGTCGCCGGTGATCCAGAAACGCCACGGCACGTCGTGGGCGGCGGCCACCCCGACCCGGGGGCCGGCGGAGACCTCCAGGCGGGTGACCGGGCGGGTCGGCGGGCTCAGCAGCAGGGGACCACTCCCGTCGAGCACGCAGGTGCCGTTCGCCGACGCGGTGACGCCGAGCGCGACGGTCAGCCGGGCCGGCCCCCGGGCCAGGTCCCGGTCGGCAACGTCCCCCCGGCGCGCGCGGGCCGCCGGCAGCCCGTCGACCACCACACCGGCCCGCAGCAGGACGGCCGCTGCCTCCCCCTCGCCACCGCAGACGATGTTGAGACACCAGTGCATGCCGAACACGAAGTACGTGTAGGCGTGCCCGGCTGGCCCGAACATCACCCGGGTCCGGGGGGTGGGGCCCCGGTGGGCGTGCGATGCCGGGTCCTCGCCGGTGCCCGCGTACGCCTCGACCTCGGTCAGCCTGATCCGGACGCCACCGGCGGCGAGTTCCCAGCCGAGCAGCGTGCGCGCCGTCTCGGCCACCTCGGCGGCGGGGGCGTGCAGCCACGGGTAGTCCACCGCTCCAGGTAACGGCACCTGGGGAAGATCGGCAAACCGAGGACCGCGTTCCCGCCGCGATCCGCTGCAGGCACGCGCCATCCTGCCGGCCGGTCGTCACGGCGGGCACGCCTGCAGAGTTTCTTAAACGAAATGTTGACAACGGATCGTTTTCAGCTTGAAATGGGTGCCATGACCGACACCTTCAGCGCACCTGACGCGGCACGCGCGCGAGCCGAGCGGACCTACGCCGCGCTACACCGGATCAGCACGCGGCACGCCGACACCGACGCACGACGACGACGGCACACCAACCCGTACCTGGCCGACCCGTGGGAGGCCGTCTCCGTGGTCACCGCGCTTGCCGCCGGCGGGGCGATGCGGGAGACCGACGAGGAGCCCGTCGACGACGCGGACCTCACCGCCGCGCTGACCCTGTTGCCGCACCTGCGCGCCGAACTCGACGCGCTGGAGGTGGGGCTGCTGACGATGGCCCGTGCCCGCGGACTGACCTGGCAGGCGATTGCGTTCGGGCTCGGCCTGGGCAGCGCCCAGGCGGCCAAGCAGCGCCACGAACGCCTGGCCGCCCGCACCGCCTCACCCGCTGAGACCGCCTGACCCGGTGGGTACGCGGGTCCGCACCCGCGCCGTTCAGAACTGAGAGTAGTCAACGTGCGACCACCCATCACCCCCCTGCCGCCACTTTGCTCTGCTGACCTCGACGCGACAGGCACTTAGCGTCACCATCACTGTGCCGAGTCGTCATCGAGGGCTCCCACAATTCACCTGGCCAGCGACGTGGTGCGGAACGGGCAGCAGAGCAAAGGAGGAGAAGGTGTCGAGATGCCTGCGGGAGAGACGTTGCTCTCCGTAGCGGAGGGTGCTCGCTCACGCACCGCAACCGACGAGCACGACGAAGGCAAGGCACGACGGCTACAGCCGCCGCGAAGGCGAGCCCGGCGATGGGGCGGCCCGCCCGCGACGGGGAGCCCGACGGCAACGACCGGCCCCCGGCGCCGGGAGCGCCATCGGCTTCGCTCATGCCGGCCAGGCCGCAGCACCGGCAGGTCGCACTTCGGCCGACCAGCCGGAGCGGGCCGGTTCGGCGAGACTGGGCCGACGACACTGCACCGGGAGGACGCGATGACGCGCGAGGAGATGCTGGCGTACTGCCTCGGCAAGCCGGGCGCCTGGCTGGACCGGCCCTGGGAGGACGACGAGGTGGTGAAGGTCGGCAGTCGGATCTTCGCGTTCCTCGGCGCACCCGACGGCACCGACCGGGTCGGGGTGAAGTGCGGCCCGAGCCGCGAGGTCGCCGACGAGTGGCTGCACCGGTTCCCCGCCGACGCCCGGCCGATGCCCTACGTCGGTCGATCCGGCTGGAACTCACTCGACCTGGGCGGCGGCATCCCCGACGACGACCTGGTCGAGGCGGTGGACGGCTCGTACGAGGCGGTGGTGGCGAAGCTGCCCCGGCGCGAGCGCCCCACCTGACCACCGGCCACCCGGACGACCGTCCCGGTGTGGGCTCCGCACCCGGAGGCCAACCCCACGGCGGGGGCGTCCGCACGGCAGGCCGGCACGGACCGCGCCTGGTCGCCCGTGCCCCGCAGGGCGGGACGACGGACGACCGGCGCGTGTCAGGTCAGCGGGGCACGACCCGCTCGGCGGCCCACTCCCGCCAGCCGGTGAGCTGGTCCGCCGCGGCGGCGAGCTGGTCGGCGACCGGGCCGGGGCCGGTGGAGCCGGGGGTGATCCGGGCCGCCAGCGCCGAACGGACCGACAGCACGTCACGCACCGACGGGTCGAGGTGCTCGCTGACCGCCGCCAGGTCCGCGTCGGAGACCTCGTCGAGGGCGCAGTCGCGGGCCGCGCAGAGCGCCACCAGTTTGCCGGTGATCTCGTGCGCGTCGCGGAACGGCACGTTGCGCCGGACCAGCCAGTCGGCAACCTCGGTGGCGAGCGAGAAGCCCACCGGTGCGGCGGCGACCAGGCGGTCCACCCGGACGGTCATCGTGGAGATCATCCCGGCCAGCGCCGGGAGCAGCAGCTCCAGGGTGTCGACCGCGTCGAACGCCGGCTCCTTGTCCTCCTGCATGTCCCGGTCGTAGGCCAGCGGCAGGCCCTTGAGCATGGTGAGCACGCTCATCAACCCGCCGACCAACCGGCCGGACTTGCCCCGGGCCAGCTCGGCGATGTCCGCGTTCTTCTTCTGCGGCATGATCGACGAGCCGGTGGCGAAGGCGTCGTCCAGCTCGACCCAGCCGAACTCGTGCGACGTCCAGAGCACCACCTCCTCACCGAGGCGGGACAGGTGCACCCCGACCAGCGCGGTGACGAAGAGGAACTCGGCGACGAAGTCCCGGTCGGCGACCGCGTCCATCGAGTTGGCGAAGGAGGTCCGGAAGCCCAGCTCCTTGGAGACGGCCACCGGGTCCAGCGGCAGGCCGGAGCCGGCCAGCGCGCCCGCACCGAGCGGGCTGATCGCCGTACGGTGGTCCCAGTCGCGCAGCCGTTCCAGGTCGCGCAGCAGCGGCTGGACGTGGGCCAGCAGCCAGTGCCCGAAGGTGACCGGCTGGGCGTGCTGGAGGTGGGTCATCCCGGGCGCTGCGGTGTCGATGTGCCGTTCCGCCTGCTCGACCAGGGCCTCGGCCAGCTCCACCAGCCGGGCGGCCACCCCCCGCGCGTGGTCGCGCAGGTAGAGCCGCAGGTCGGTGGCGACCTGGTCGTTGCGGGACCGGCCGGCCCGCAGCTTGCCGCCGAGGCTGCCGAGCCGCTCCAGCAGGCCCCGCTCCAGCGCGGTGTGCACGTCCTCGTCGTCGATGGTCGGGCGGAACTGCCCGGAGGCGCAGGCCGCCTCCAGGTCGTCCAACGCCGCCAGGATGCGCCCCAGCTCGTCGGGGTCGAGCAGCCCCGCGCCCGCCAGCACCCGGGCATGCGCCCGGGAGCCCGCGATGTCGTACGGGGCGAGACGCCAGTCGAACTGGACGCTCACCGACAGCCGCGCCAGGGCCTCGGCGGGGCCACCGGCGAACCGGCCACCCCACAGGCTCGTCCGGTTCGTCGCGGCGCTGTTCTCGGTCAGGCTCTTGTCGTCCACGCCGCTCATTCTGGCAGTGCTCACCTTTCGCTTCCCGACTGCGGGGTTCACTCCCCGTGCCGGCTCGTCTGTCGTACGGGTAACCGTGACCGACCCGGTCACGGGGTGCTTCCGTCCCCACCCTCATCCCGGCGGGCCCACCCGGCGAGCTTGTCGCCGAGCGCCGCGCCACCGTCGGCCTCACGGGCCACCACCAGGATGGTGTCGTCACCGGCGATGGTGCCGACGACCTCGGTCAGGCCCGCCCGGTCCACGGCGCTGGCCAGATAGTGTGCCGCGCCCGGCGGGGTACGCAGCACGGCGATGTTGCCGCTGGAGTCGACCCCGTTGAGCAGTTCCCGCAGCAGCCGGATCAGCCGGGCGGGGGCCGCCTCGGCGTCGCGCAGCGGCCGGTGGCCGTCCTCGGGGATCAGGTAGCCGGCCCGCCCGTCACCGCCCCGGGCCTTCACCGCGCCCAACTCCTCCAGGTCCCGGGAGAGGGTGGCCTGGGTGACCTGCACCCCGTCGGCGGCGAGCAGGTCGGCCAGCTCGGTCTGGGAACGGATCGCCCTGGCCCGGATCAACTCGACGATGCGGGCGTGCCGGGCGGCGCGGGTCGGGGCGGTCATGATGAGGATGCCTCCAGGAGAAAGGTCAGCAGCGCCTTCTGGGCGTGCAGCCGATTCTCCGCCTGGTCGAACACGACGCTGTGCGGGCCGTCGAGCACCTCGCTGGTGATCTCCTCGTCCCGGTGGGCGGGCAGGCAGTGCAGCACCTTCACGTCCGGCCGGGCGTGACCGAGCAACGCGGCGTTGACCTGGTAGGGCAGGAACGGGGTGATCCGGTCCAGCCCGTCGTCCTCCTGGCCCATCGAGGTCCAGGTGTCGGTGGCCACCACGTCGGCGTCCCGGACCGCCTCGACGGGGTCGACGAGCGCCCGCACCGATCCACCGGTGCCGGCGGCGATCTTCCCGGCCCGGCCCAGCACCCCGGGATCGGGCTGGAACCCGGCCGGCCCGGCGACCCGGACGTGCATCCCGGCGGTCGCCCCGGCCAGCAGGTACGAGTGGGCCAGGTTGTTGGCCCCGTCACCGACGTACGCCAGGGTCCGCCCGGCGGTGCCGCCGCAGTGCTCGCGGACGGTGAGCAGGTCGGCCAGGAGCTGGCAGGGGTGGTAGCCGTCGGTGAGCGCGTTGATCACCGGCACGGTGGCGTGCGAGGCGACCTCGGCGATCCGGTCGTCGCCGTGGGTGCGCAGCACGATCGCGGCGACGTAGCGGGACAGCACCCGGCCGGCGTCGGCGAGCGTCTCGCCCCGGCCGAAGTGGGTGACCTGGGTGTCCACCACGAGGGGGTGGCCGCCGAGTTCGGCGATGCCGGCGTCGAAGGAGATCCGGGTCCGCAGGCTCTGCTTGTCGAAGAGCACCGCCACCGAACGCGGCCCGGCCAACGGGGTGAACCCGAACCGGTCGGCCTTCATCCGGCCGGCCAGGTCGAGCACCGCCGACTGCTCGGCCGGGGTGAGGTCGTCGTCGGCCAGCAGGTGCCGGATCATGCGCGGGTCTCCGTCGGGGTCGGGGTGGGCGGCGGCACGGCACGGGTCTGCGCCCCCGGCGCGGCCGGCGTGCCGTGGGCGGCCGGAAGGTCGACGGCGGTGTCGAGGGCGGCGGGGAGGGCGGCCAGGAACGCGTCGACCTGCGCGGCGGTGAGGATCAGCGGCGGGGCCAGCCGGATCACCCCCGGCTGGACCGGGTTGACCAGGAACCCCGCCGTGCGCAGTGCGGCGGCCACCGGGCCGGCGACCGGCGCGGCGAGCACGATGCCGAGCAGCAGCCCGGCGCCGCGTACCTCGGCGACGAGCGGATGGCCCAGCGCCTCGACGCCCCGACGCAGCCGCTCACCGGTGCGCTTGACGTGGTCGAGCAGCCCCTCGCCGGCGATGGTGGAGACCACCGCGAGGGCGGCGGCGCAGCTGACCGGGTTGCCCCCGAAGGTGGTGCCGTGCGAACCGGCGCGGAGCAGCTCGGCGGCCCGGCCGAAGGCCAGGCAGGCACCGATGGGCAACCCACCGCCGAGCCCCTTGGCCAGGGTGATGACGTCCGGCTCCACCCCGTCGGCCTGGTGGGCGAACCAGTACCCGGTCCGCCCGACCCCGGTCTGCACCTCGTCGAGCACCAGCAGGGCGCCGTGCCGGGCGGTGATCCGCCGGGCCTCGGCCAGGTAGCCGGACGGTGGGACGACCACCCCGTTCTCGCCCTGGATCGGCTCCAGGATCACCATCGCGGTGGCGTCGGTGACGGCCGCCGCCAGCGCCTCGACGTCCCCGAAGGGCACGTGCTCGACGTCGCCGGGCAGCGGGCGGAACGGGTCGGCCTTCGCCGGCTGGCCGGTGAGGGCGAGCGCGCCCATGGTGCGACCGTGGAAGCCACCGGCGGTGGCCACGACGTGGGACCGACCGGTGAGCCGGGACAGCTTGAACGCGGCCTCGTTGACCTCCGCGCCGGAGTTGGCGAAGAACACCCGGCCGGGCCGACCGGCCAACGCCAACAGCAGTTCGGCCAACGCCACCGGGGGCTCCGCGACGAACAGGTTGGAGACGTGGCCGAGGGTGGCGATCTGTTTGGAGACGGCGGCCACCACGGCGGGGTGGGCGTGCCCGAGGGCGTTGACCGCGATGCCGCCGAGCAGGTCGACGTACTCCCGGCCGGCCTCGTCGACGACGACCGAGCCGGAGCCGGAGACCAGCGCCAACGGCGGGGTGCCGTAGTTGTCCATCATGGACTCGCCCCAGCGTGCCACCAGCGTGCTCATGCGCCGACCGTGCCTTCCTCGTGGGTGGACCCGGGCGGGGTATCGACGACCATCGTGCCGAACCCCTCCGAGGTGAAGACCTCCAGCAGAGTGGAGTGGGCGACCCGGCCGTCGACGACGTGCGCGGCGGGCACTCCCCCGCGCACCGCCCGCAGGCAGGCCTCCATCTTGGGCACCATCCCCGATTCCAGGGACGGCAGCAGCGTCGCCAACGCCTCGGCGTCGATCTCGCTGACCAGGCTGGCGGTGTCCGGCCAGTCGGCGTACAGGCCGGCGACGTCGGTGAGGACGACCAGCTTGCGGGCGTGCAGGGCGATCGCCAGCGCGGCGGCGGCGGTGTCGGCGTTGAGGTTGTGCAACACCCCGTCGACGTCCGGCGCGACGGTGGAGATGACCGGTATCCGGCCGGCCGCGATCAGGTCGGTCACCGCCGAGACGTCCACCGACTCCACGTCACCGACCTGCCCGATGTCGACCGCCTGGCCGTCGACCCAGGCGGGCCGGCGTACGGCGGTGAACAGGCCGGCGTCCTCGCCGGAGAGGCCGACGGCGTACGGGCCGTGCGCGTTGATCAGGCCGACCAGCTCCCGGCCGACCTGGCCGACCAGCACCATCCGGACGACGTCCATCGCCTCGGGGGTGGTGACCCGCAGGCCGCCCTTGAACTCGCTGGCGATGCCGAGCCGACCGAGCATCGCGGAGATCTGCGGTCCGCCGCCATGCACCACGACCGGCTTGAGGCCGGCGTACCGCAGGAAGATCATGTCGGCGGCGAAGGCCCGTTGCAGGGTCGGGTCGACCATCGCGTTGCCGCCGTACTTGACCACCACGGTGGCCCCGGAGAAACGGGCCAGCCAGGGCAGCGCCTCGATCAGCGTCTCGGCCTTCACCTGGGCCCGGGTGAGGTCCGCGGAGAGGCTCATGTCGAGTACGCCGAGTTCTCGTGCACGTACGCGTGCGACAGGTCGTTGGTCCAGATGGTGGCCGCCGCCGCACCGGCGTGCAGGTCGATCCGGATGGTGACGTTCCGACCGGTCAGGTCGACCTTGGCGCGGTCCTCGGCGGCGGCCCCGGAGCGGCACACCCAGATCCCGTTGACCGCGACGTCCACGGCGTCCGGATCGAACGCGGCGGCGGTGGTGCCGACCGCGGCGAGGATCCGACCCCAGTTCGGGTCGTTGCCGAACAGCGCGGTCTTGACCAGGTTGTTGCGGGCCACCGAGCGGCCCACCTCGACCGCGTCGTCCTCGTCGGCGGCACCGACCACGTCGATGGCGACCTGCTTGGTGGCCCCCTCGGCGTCGGCGACCAGTTGCTGGGCCAGGTCGTGGCAGGCGGCGGTGACGGCGGCGGCCAGCTCGGCCTCGGTGGGCTCCACCCCGGACGCCCCGCTGGACAGCAGCAGCACCGTGTCGTTGGTGGACATGCACCCGTCGGAGTCGACCCGGTCGAAGGTGACCCGGGTGGCGGCCCGCAGCGCGGCGTCGAGCAACTCCGGCCCGGCCACCGCGTCGGTGGTCAGCACGCAGAGCATGGTGGCCATGCCGGGGGCGAGCATCCCGGCGCCCTTGGCCATCCCGCCCACGGTCCAGCCGGCCCCCCGGACGACGGTGGTCTTCGGCCGGGTGTCCGTGGTCATGATCGCCACTGCGGCGGCCGGGCCGCCGTCGCGGGCCAGCGCCCGGATCGCGGTACGCACCCCGGGCAGCAGCCGGTCCATCGGCAGCCGCTCGCCGATCAGGCCGGTCGAGCAGACCGCCACGTCACCGGCGCCGAGCCGCAGCCGGGGGCTGGACGCGGTGAGCGCGGCGGCGGTGTGCTCGGCGGTGGCGTGGGTGTCCTGGAAGCCGGCCGGGCCGGTGCAGGCGTTCGCCCCGCCGGAGTTGAGCACCACCGCACGGACCACGCCGCCCCGGACGACCTGCTGGGTCCACCGCACCGGCGCGGCCCTGACCCGGTTGGTGGTGAAGACGCCGGCCACCCCCGCGTCCGGGCCGTCGTTGACGACCAGGGCCACATCGGTGGCCCCGCCGCTCTTCAACCCGGCCGCGACACCGGCCGCACGAAACCCCCGAGGGGCGGTGACACTCATGGTGCAGGCCTTTCGTTCGCGACTGCGGGGCTCCGCTGCGCTGCGCTCCTCGCGCTCACCGATGCTGACCTTTCGTTCGCGACTGCGGGGCTCCGCTGCGCTGCGCTCCTCGCGCTCACGGTGCAACTCCGAAGGTGGACAGGCCGGTGGTCTCGGGCAGGCCGAGCATCAGGTTGGCGTTCTGCACCGCCTGGCCGGCGGCGCCCTTGCCGAGGTTGTCGATGGCGCTGACCACGATCACCCGGCCGGAGTCGACGTCGACGGTGGCCTGGAGGTGGCAGGAGTTCGCCCCGGCGGTGGCGGCGGTGTGCGGCCACGCCCCCTCGGGCAGCAGGTGCACGAACGGCGTGTCGGCGTACGCGGCGGCCAGCACCGCGCGCGGGTCGGCGTCGCCGGTGGGCACGGCGGTGACGGTGGCGAGGATGCCGCGCGGCATGGGCGCGAGCACCGGGGTCAGCGACAGCCCGGTCGCGCCGGTGGCCTGCTTGATCTCCGGCACGTGCTGGTGGGCGCCGACCTTGTAGGGCGACAGGTCCCCCATCACCTCGCTGCCGAGCAGGTGTGTCTTGGCGGCCCGCCCGGCCCCGGAGGTGCCGGAGGCGGCGACCACGACCACGTCGGCCGGCGAGACCGCGCCGGCGGCGATCAGCGGCGCCAGAGCCAACGTGATGGCGACGGCGTAACAGCCGGTGTTGGCCACCCGGGTGGCCCCGGCGATCGCGGCCCGCTGGCCGGGCAGCTCCGGCAGGCCGTACGTCCAGGCCCCGGCGTGCGGGCCGCCGTAGTAGCGGGACCAGGCGTCGGCGTCGCGGAGCCGGTGGTCGGCACCGAGGTCGACCACCCGGACCGACTCCGGCAGCTCGGCGGCCAGCGCCGCCGACTCGCCGTGCGGCAGGGCCAGGAAGACCAGGTCGGCGTCGGCCAGCGTGGCCGCATCGGTCGCCGCGAACACCAGATCCCACCCCACGAGCTGCGGGTGTACGGCGGTGACCGGCGCACCGGCCTGGCGGTGGGCGGTGGCGGCGACCAGGTCGAACTCGGGATGACCGGCGATCAGGCGCAGCAGCTCACCTCCGGCGTAACCGCTCGCTCCGGCGACCCCAACTCGGATACCCATTCCTACCTCCGCATGACTATGCAGAGAAGGCTAGTCCGCACCTGGGCCAGATGCAACTTCATACATCTGCCCGCATGTAAATGACATCATAAGCGTCACGTGACGCTCCGACCACCCTTCGCGAACCTCCCGCGTCGTCCCGTGTCCACCGGCCGACAAGGTGGCCGGGCCCCGGTTTGCCGACCCAAGGCCCGACCACCGGCTCAACCGGCCCGCTCGGCCAACCCGTGCTGTCGTTGGTAGGTCCGTAGCGCCACGTCCCACGCCTCGGTGTACTCCGACGGGCCCAGGTTGAGATCGTGATGCCCCCGGACCGCCTCCCGGAGCAGGGTCACCAGCTCCGGCACCGTCCCCCGGCGCTCGTCGACATAGCGGCGGAAGACGTCGGCGAACTGCTCCCCGGTCAGCCGCGCCGCGTGCGCGGTCACCGGATCGGCCTCCAACGCCTGGAGAACGGCACACCACCGGCGGGTCAGGTCGTCGACGTGCCGGGCCCGGATCTTCTGCAACTCGTGGTCGCACTCCAGCCTGATCCGCTCCTCCCAGTACGGCCGCAGCCGATCGCGTACCCGCTCGTCGGGGCTGACCCGCACGTGGGCGGTGAACTGCGGCAACGACTCGTTCGCCGGCCACCGCTGGCCGGCGAGCCGCTCGTTGAGCACCCGCTCCAGCTCATGTGCGCGATGCGGCTCGAACTCCCGCGACACGTCGACGATCCGCTCCCGGACGATCCCGCCGGCCCAGTCGAGATACCGCTCGGCGCGGAACTTCAGCTCGTCGAACGTCATGCGCCGGCCGGTCCAGAGATACACGGGGTGCACCCGGAAATCGAAGGCGTCCCCCTTCGCCGGCACCAGCAGCGGGTGCCCGACGTCCTGCCGGAACGACACCGTGACGGGCGGCGGCGGTGGCAGCGGCGGCACCGGCGCGAGGGGAGCCGGCGTGCCGAACATGCTCTGCCACCAGTGGCGGCGCTGCGGCACCGGAATCTGGGCGCCGGAGGTGGTGCTGGGATGCGGGTTCATCGGCGGTCCTCGAGGGTGAGTCGGCGTACGTCGGCAAGCAGGGTGTTGCGGGGCATCAGGGGTCCCCAGACGTGGCACAGCTGGTGGTCCAGTCGATGCCGCAGGGGTGCCCGGCCCGCCACCACCAGACCGAGCAACTCCAGACAGTGGGCGGCGACCTCGGGGTGGCCGTCGGCCCGGTTGAGCCAGAAGCCGAGCGTGCGCCACGAGCGGTAGGCGGTCGTGGGCAGGCTGAGCGCGTTCACCCAGCAACTGGCCAGGTCGGTCACCGACACGGTGCCGACCCGCACCAGGTCGAGCAGTTCCGGCCAGTGTTCCCGAGGGGCCGGCGCCCACCGGTCGGCGAGTAGTCGCAAGGCCCGTCCGGCGTGCAACCACACCTCCGGCTCCTCCGACCGGGTCCACTGGGCGAGGGCCGGCAGCACGGTCGCCTGGTGACCGGCAGTGTGCACCTCGACCAGGCCACGCACCACCGAGTGGTGCCACCGCTGCATGCGCGCCTGGGCGATCTGGCGCAGATGCAGCAGGGCGGTGTCGGGCCAGAGCCGGGCGAGCCCCAGCGCATAGGCGCGGGCCACCGTGTCCCGCAGGTGGGCCGGCCCCGCAGACGCCCACCGGTCCAACTCCGTACGCACGCGTTGCCGTAGCTCCGGTTGCATGGCCATGGCCACCAGGGCGATGGCGGCGGCCTGCCGGACACCGGCGCGACGCTCCCGGGCCAACTGGTCCACGGTCTCCAGCGCGACACCCACCCCGTGCCGGGCCGACCACCCGACCGCACCCGCGGCGGCCTCCCGGACACCTGGCCTGCCCGTCCGCACCAGCTCGGCGAGCCAGCCGAGGAGTTGCTCCGGCAGCCACCAGTCCGACCAGGCGACCTCCAACAGGCTCGTCCGCAGCTGGTCGTTGCCGGGCGAGAACTCGATGCGCCGCCCGCCGCCGAGCCGGTCGTCGTCGACCAGGACGACGGCCTGCCGCAACACCTGGCCGAGCAGCAGGTCGACCACCCCGCCCAGGAACCCCACCGGCACCGTGGCCGCGCCGTCCGTGCCCGGCGTCGGCCCCACCACCAGCCGTCCGGCCGCCGCCTGGACCTCGACCACGGACTGCCCGGCCAGCACCGCGCACGACAGTCGGAACGCCCGGCGCTGGTCGACGTCCCACCGGGACGACCCGTCGACACCGTCGTCCTCGCCGGAGAGCACCCGCCGGGCCCGGTCCCGCAACTGCCGGGGCAGCATCCGCTCCAACCGCTCGGTGAGGTCCACGCCACGCGGGGGCGCCTGGGCGATCAGCTCCGCCAGCCGGACCACCTCACCGGCGCGCGGGCCGGCGGCCAGGTGGGCCGCGAGAAGCGGATGTGAGACGCACTCCTCCTCGACGTACACGTCCAGGCAGTCACCGGTGCAGCCGTCGGCGCACCATCCGACGCACTGCCCACGCAACAGCCGGCGCAGCTGTGCCCGGAGCACCTCCACCGCCGCCGCGGGGCGGTGCGGCACCAGGTGCCCGGCGAACTCCTGATCCCGGCGATCGAAGTCACCGACCAGCACCAGGGTGCTCCCGGTGCTCTCCATCCTCGCCGCGAGACCCACCAGGGTCATACCGTCCAGGTCCCGGACCGCCTCGTCGCCGAGCGCCAACGTGTAACCGTGGCCGCGCCGCACGGGCGGGTCGGCACGCAGCAGGTCCGACAGGTGCTCCGTGTCGAGCACGCCGACCCGGTCGTAGCCGTGGCGGCGGGCCGAGGCCAGGCAGGCGGCGGTGTGCCGACCCGTACCGTCGGCGCCGGTCAGGCAGACCAGGTGGCGCACCTTGAGCTGCCGGTCGAGCCGCTGGTCGCTGGGCGCGGGCGCATAACCGTCCGCCAGTTGCCGGACCCAGGTGCCGCTGAGCGTCTCGGACCAGGTCCGGCCGCCCGTCCCCACGGTCGCCGTGGTGATGTTCACGGTGCCGATCGCCGTCGCCCCCGGGCCGGTCGCGTTCTGACCCCGGACCCGCACGTCACCGACCCCGATGCTCGACGGCACGCCGAGCAGTGCGGTGAGGCGGGCGAGGACGTCCGCCGGGTCCGGCGTCTCCTCCGGCTCGTCCACCGGATCATCATCGGGAGAGGGTCCCTGCGGGGGTACGTCGGTCGCCGCGGACCATTCGGCCACCGTCTCGGCCGACCGCCGCTCGTCGTCGCGGGGGAGGTCCGCCGTGGCGTCGGCCGGTGGTCGTGACCCTCCGACGCCGTCCGGCTCCGGCGGCTCCCACACCCCCGACGACCCACTCACCGGCTGCTGCCTTCGCCGCCGAACACGGCATCGCGCCCGACCGAGCCGATGGCGGTCGCGTGCGGCCCGATCGCGTTCTGCCCCTGGACCCGGATGTCGCCGGTCCGGATGCCCGTCCCGGCCGCGCCGGCCCGGCCCCCGGTGTCCGGCTCGGCAGGCGGCGGCCCGCCGGTGGGAGCCGAGGTCTGGTCCGGTGGTGACCAGGACGACATGTCCTCGTCGATCACGCAGAGCCAGGCCGGCTCCCGGAACTCCTTCTCCGGATGCTCGACCTCGATCCGGCGGAACCGTTCCGGTCGCAGTTCCTCCGGATACTCGCGGACCACGTCGCGGTACATCTCCGTCGAGACGACCAGCGCGACACCCGCCTCGGGAAAAGCGGCCAACGCCTGTCGCACCGGCGCGGCGTCGCAGAGCCGGCAGACGTGCACGACGGCATGGCCGGGGAAGCCGTTCGCCCCGTCCAGGTGCACCAATCCCTGGTGCACGGCCACCCGCAACCGGACCTGTCCCGCTGCGGTCCGGCTGCTGTTGAACGCGCGTAGCTGCCGGTTCAGCTCCGGCACGAACCGGCCGATGACCCGCGACTCCGACACGTCACGGGGCAGGATCGCCAACTCACCGTCGCCGGCCTGCTGGGTGCTCCAGGCGACCCGGTCCAGGCCCACGTCGGCCGCCGCCGCGCGCAGCAGGGTGTGGAAGTTCTGCTGTGCCTCGTACTGCTGAAGGTTGCTGCGCCGGCTGTACCGCTCCATGTCCACGGAGATCAGCAGCCGTCGTTCGGGATGTCGCATCGGGCAGACCCTTCGTCGCCAGCCCGCTCGGCGAGCGGGCACCACCGCGCACATCGAAACCGCCCCGGCGGTCGCAGACCCCTCAGAAGTACGGCATCGCCGGGACTGTCGGCATCCGGTCATCCCACCATGGACAGATGTCGTGCTAGACGACGCCGGGTCTGCTGGGAGCATGTGGACGAACCTGACCGAACTGCTCCTGGCGCTCGGGCTGTCCCCCGCCGCGATCCTCACCCTGGTGGTCGTCGAGACCCTCGCGGTCCGCAGCGGGGCGGTGCGACGCGTGTCGACACGGATACGCTTCGACACCTCTCATCCGCTGAGGAGGGTGCTGATGCTGATGCGGCAACCACACGTCCGGTCCGACGGCGACTGGCCGTACGGGACCTTTCTGCAACGGCTCGACGATCCCGTACGGGCCGCGTTGCTGGCGTCCGGGGTCCGGCGGCAGGTGCAGGCCGGGCAGATCCTCATCCACGAGGGTCACCGGGAGGCCCACCTGGTGCTGCTGGAGGACGGTCTGACGAAGGTCACCGCGTCCCTGCCCGACGGACGGACCGCCCTGTTGGCGTTGCGGGTCGGCGGTGACCTGGTGGGCGAGATGTCGGCGCTCAACGACCGACCCCGGTCGGCGACGGTGACCACCTGCGGCCCGACCACCTACAGCGTCATCCAGCCCGAGCAGTTCAAGACCTTCCTGCGGGACCACCCGAACGCCGCCCTCGAACTGGCCGCCATGGTCTCCGACCGGCTGCGCTGGTCCAACCGCCGACGGATCGACTTCTCCTCGTACCCGGTGAAGATCCGGGTGGCCCGGGTGGTGGCGGATCTGTGCCGCTCCCACGGCCGGCAGGAGCGCGACGCGGTGGTCATCGACGTCCGGCTCACCCAGCCGGAACTCGCCACCATCTGCGGGGCGGCCGAGACCTCGATCCAGAAGGCGCTGCGGGAACTGCGCACCGAAGGGCTGGTGGAGACCGACTACCGGCGGATCACGGTGCGGGACCTGGCCACCCTGCACCGGTGCGGGCAGATCGCGGACGACGCGTGACGGCCCCGACCCGGTGACCGGGTCGGGGCCGTCGACGGGCCGGTACGGCTACGCGCCGCGCAGCGTCGCCCCGAACCGCTGGGCGGCCACGGCGACGGCGGCGTCCCGGGCGGCCACCGCCTCCTCCACCGTCAGGGTCCGGTCCGGGGCCCGGAAGGTGAGCTTGTACGCCAGCGACCGGCGACCCGCGCCGAGCGCCTCCGAGGCGTACACGTCGAAGAGGCGGACGTGCTCCAACAGCGCACCGGCCCCCTCGACCAGCGCGGCCCGGACATCGGCCGCCGGCACCGACTCGTCCAGCACCAACGCCACGTCGATCAACGCCGGGGGGAACCCGGACACGGCCGGCGCGGACACCACCGGCGCGGCCGGCAGGGCGTCCAGGTCCAACTCCATGGCGCTGGTGCGGCGGGGCAGCTCCAGCGCCGCCAGCACCGTCGGGTGCAGCTCACCGGCGTGGCCGACCACCACCCCGTCGACCACCAGCGCGGCACAGCGACCGGGGTGCCAGGGGGCGTGTTCGGCGGCCCGTACCTCGATCCGGTCGGCCGGCAGGTCGGCGGCGGCGAGCACCGCCCGGCCGGCCTCCACGGCGTCGGCCCAACCGGCGGCCCGGCCCGCGCCCCACCAGCCGGCCGGCTCCACGTCACCGGTGAGCACCACCGCGACGTGCCGGGGCTGGGCCGGCACCACCGCGTCGGCGGCGGCGAACTCGGCGTCGGTGGGACGTCGGTCCACCCCCATGACCGGCGGCGCGCCCGCGCCGGGACGTGGGTGGAACACCGTGCCGATCTCATAGAGCGCGAGGTCACGGTGGCCCCGGCCCAGGTTGCGCTTGAGGATGCCGAGCAGCGGGCCGAGCAGCGTGGTGCGCAGCAGCGGCTCCTCCTCCGACAGCGGGTTGGCCAACCGCACCGCCGGCCGACGCGGGTCGTCGGCGGGCAGCCCGAGCTGGTCGGCCAGCTCCGGGGCGACGAACGGCAGGGCCAGCACCTCGACGTACCCACGTTCGGCCAGCGAGCGGGCCACCGCCCGGCGGCGGCGCTGCTGCCAGGTCAGACCCCGGCCGGGCGGCGCGGTGGGCAGCACCGACGGCACCCGGTCGTACCCGTCGAGGCGGACCACCTCCTCGACCAGGTCGGCCGGGTCGGTGAGGTCGGGTCGCCAGGTCGGCGGGGTGACGGTGAGCACGTCGCCGACACCGGCGGCCGTCCCGACCGTCCCCGGGTCCGCACCCAGCTGGTCGCTGCCCCGGATCACCGTGCAGCCCACCTGCTCCAGCAGGTCGACCACCCGCTGCGGGGAGTAGGCCACCCCGACCCGACGCGACGGCAGGTCGGCCGGGAGGACGACCGGACGCATCGGCCGGACGTGGTCGAGGTCGAGGACCTCCGCGCCGGTCTCGCCACCGCCGTGCGCGGTGAGCAGCTCGACGGCACGCTGGAGGGCCACCAGCGGCAGGGCCGGATCGACCCCCCGCTCCCACCGCTTGGCCGCCTCGCTGAACAGCTTGTGCCGGCGGGCGGTGCGGCCCACCATCACCGGGTCCCAGTGGGCGGCCTCCAACAGCACATTGGTGGTGCCGCCGACCACCTCGCTGGTCTCGCCGCCCATCACCGCGGCCAGCGAGATCGGGCCGGTGTCGTCGCAGATCACCATGTCCTCGGCGGTGAGCGCGCGGACCACACCGTCCAGGGTGGTCACCTTCTCGCCCGCCTCGGCCCGGCGCACCACCAGCGGGCCGGTGATCCGGTCGGCGTCGAAGGCGTGCATCGGCTGGCCCAGTTCGAGCATCACGTAGTTGGTGATGTCGACCGCCAGCGAGATGCTGCGGATGCCGGCCACGGTCAGCCGCTGCCGCATCCAGCCGGGCGTGGCCGCCGTCGGGTCGACGCCCCGGACCATCCGGGCGGTGAACCGGTCGCAGCCGACGGTGTCGCGCAGCTGCACCGGGTACGCCGGCTCGGCCGTCCCGGCCGACGCGGGCTGCCGACCCGGGTCGCGGAAGGACAACCCCAGGGCGTACGCCAACTCCCGGGCGATGCCGCGCACGCTCAGCGCGTACCCCCGGTCGGGGGTGATCTCCAGCTCGACCACGACGTCGTCGAGGCCCACCACCGGCCGGGCGTCGTCGCCGGGTCGGGCGGCGGTGTCCGGCGGCAGCACGATGATGCCGGAGTGGTCGTCACCCAGGCCCAGCTCCTGCGCGGAGCAGATCATGCCGGCCGAGGTGCGCCCGTACGTCTTGCGCGCGCCGATGGCGAAGTTCCCGGGCAGCACCCCGCCGGGCAGGATCACCACCACCCGGTCGCCGGGGGCGAAGTTGCGCGCCCCGCAGACGATCTCCTGCGGCTCGCCGGTGCCGTTGGCGGCGCCGACGTCGACCAGGCAGTGCCGGATCGGCTTCTTGAAACCGGTCAGCTCCTCGATCTCGCGGACCTCACCGACGACCAGCGGACCGGTGACCGTCCGGCGCAGGTCCACCACGGACTCGACCTCGATGCCGAGGTCCACCAGGGCCTGTTCCAGATCCTCGGTGGGCAGGTCGACGGGGAGATCGACGTACTCCCGCAGCCAACTGACAGAAACTCGCATGACTCAGACCACCGTCTCCGTGACTCGTACCCGCATCGCCCTACGCCCCGGCCCCGAACGCGCGGGTGAACCGCACGTCGCCCTCGGCCATGTCCCGCATGTCGCTGACCCCGTGCCGGAACATCACCGTCCGGTCGATGCCCATGCCGAACGCGAACCCGGAGTAGACCTCCGGATCGATGCCGCAGGCCCGCAGCACCCTCGGGTTGACCATGCCGCAGCCGCCCCACTCGACCCAGCGCGGGCCGTCGCGGTGCTCGGGGAACCACACGTCGAACTCCCCCGACGGCTCGGTGAACGGGAAGTAGTGCGGCCGCCAGCGGGTCTTCGCCCCCGCGCCGAACATGGCCCGCGCGAAGTGGTCCAGAGTGCCGCGCAGGTGCGCCATCGTGATGCCCCGGTCCACCACCAGGCCCTCGACCTGGTGGAAGACGGGCGCATGGGTGGCGTCCAGCTCGTCGGTGCGGTAGACCCGGCCGGGCACCACCACGTAGATGGGGGGCTTGCGGGTGAGCATGGTGCGCGCCTGCACGGGCGAGGTGTGGGTGCGCAGCACCAGGCCGGAGGTCTCCGCGCCGGCCGGTGGTGCGATGTGGAAGGTGTCCATCAACCCGCGCGCCGGATGGTCGGCGGGGATGTTCAACGCGTCGAAGTTGGTCCACTCCAACTCGACCTCGGGGCCCTCGGCCACCTCGTAGCCCATCCCGACGAACAGGTCGCTGATCTGCTCCATCAGGGTCGACAGCGGGTGCCGTGCGCCCCGGGGCCGCCGGTCGTACGGCAGGGTCACGTCGACCCGCTCCTCGACCAGCACCCGGGCGGCCTGCTCCCGGTCGAGCACCTCGGCGCGGGCGGCGTACGCGGCGTCGATCGCCCGGCGGGCCTCGTTGACCCGCTTGCCGGAGTCGGATTTCGCGGCCGGCGGCAGCGCGCCGATCTCCCGGCGGGCCAGCGACACCGGGGACCGGTCGCCGAGGTGCGCGGGGCGCAGCGCGGTCAGCGCGTCGGGGTCGGCGGCGGCGGCGAACGCCTGCTCGGCGGTGGCCACCGCCTCGGCCAGGGCGGCCGGGTCGAGCAGGGCGACCTGCTTCGGGTCGTACGGATCGTTGCGGTAGCTCATGGCGTACGGGCACTCCCTCACGGCGGCGCCGGCCCTCCCGGGCGGCTAGGCGAGTCTACGGACGCGCGGCTTCGCCGCAGCCCGCCGGTGGGAGTTGCGCGCGGGGAAAGGGTCAGGCCCGCCGCCCGCCGACACCGGCGGGCTGGCTAAACGAACGCCGTGGCGCGTTCCTCACGTGACCGACTCCCCTGCTGGGTGTGCGCCTGACCGGGGTCAGCGCAGTGCTCGGGCTGAAGCGTACAGGCAGACGGCGGCAGCCGCAGCCAGGTTCAGGCTCTCGGCCCGCCCGTGCAGCGGCACCCGGACCCGGGCGTCGGCGACCGCGGTCAACTCCTCGGGCAGGCCGTGCGCCTCGGCCCCGAACAGCCAGGCGGTGGGGGCGGCGAGCCGGCCGTGGTCGACGAGGTCGTCGAGGTCGCTGTCGCCGTACCCGGTGGTGGCGAGAATCGTGAGCCCGGCGGCGCGGAGCCCGGCGACCGCCGCGCCGGGGTCGGCGGCGCGGACCACGTCGACGTGGAAGAGGCTGCCGGCGGAGGCCCGCACGCACTTGCCGTTGTAGGGGTCGACGGTGTCACCGGCGAAGACCACCACGCCCGCGCCGGCCGCGTCGGCGGTGCGCAGCACGGTGCCGGCGTTGCCCGGGTCACGGATGCCGGCGAGCACCGCGACCAGGCGCGGTCCGCGCGCCAGGGCGGTCCGCAACGGCACGTCGAGGTGCCGGCAGACGGCGACCAGCCCCTGCGGGGCGACGGTCTCGGTCAACGCGGCCAGGGCCTCGTCGGTGATCTCGGAGACCGGCAGGTCGGCGCGGGCGGCGCGGGCCGCCAGGTCGGCGTGCCGGTCCAGGGCGGTCGGGGTGCCGAAGAGTTCCACCACCGTGTCGGTGCGGTCGAGGGCCTCGCGGACCGCCTGCGGGCCCTCGGCGAGGAACCGGCCGGCCGTGTCGCGGTCCCGACGCCGGTGCAGCCGGCGGGCGGCGACCACCCTGGGGGTACGCGGGGTGAACGGGCCGGTGACGGCGTCGAGGCGTCTCCCGTGCGCTGGTGACTGCATGGGAGACGCCTCGATCTGCTGCCGGGACGGGTCAGGCGGCCTGGGCCGCGGCGCCACCGGTGCCCTCGGCCGTCACGGCGGCCCGGGCCAGCTCGACGATCGCGGCGAACGCCGCGGCGTCGTGGACGGCCAGGTCGGCCAGGATCTTGCGGTCGACCTCGATGCCGGCCAGGCGCAGGCCCTGGATGAGCCGGTTGTAGGTCATGCCGTTGGCCCGGGCGCCAGCGTTGATGCGCTGGATCCAGAGCTGCCGGAAGTCGCCCTTGCGGTCGCGACGGTCCCGGTAGGCGTACTGCATCGAGTGCAGCACCTGCTCCTTGGCCTTGCGGTACAGCCGGGAGCGCTGACCGCGGTAACCGCTCGCGGACTCCAGCAGGGTACGACGCTTCTTCTGGGCGTTCACAGCCCGCTTGACGCGTGCCATCTCAACTCCTTGTTAGGTAAAGGTGGCGCGCGTCAGCGGCCGAGCAGCTTCTTGATGCGCTTGACGTCGGCCTTGGCCAGCTCGACCGTGCCGGTCAGCCGCCGGGTCTGGGTGGACGGCTTCTTCTCCAGGTTGTGGCGAAGGCCGGCCTGCTGGGCAACGATCTTGCCCTTGCCGGTCACCTTGACCCGCTTGCCCATACCCGTGTGGCTCTTCATCTTCGGCATGTGGAACGTCTTCTCCCTGTTACTGGCCGCTGGTGTCAGCGGTCGGGCCGGTCTCGCCGGCTGCTGCGGTCTCGCCGACCACCGGGGTCTCGCCGTCTGCCGACGGCGCGGACTCGTCCCCGGTCCGGTCCCGGGGACCGGTGCGGGACGCCGTGGCGGCGACCGCGGAGGCCTTGACGGCCCGGTGCGGAGCGAGGACCATGATCATGTTTCGACCGTCCTGCTTCGGAGCGGCCTCGACGTATCCCAGGTCCGTGATCTCGGACTCGAGCCGGCGCAGGAGCCGGTAACCCAGCTCCGGGCGGCTCTGCTCGCGACCGCGGAACATGATCGTCACCTTGACCTTGTCACCCGCCTTGAGGAACCGCACCACGTGACCCTTCTTGGTCTCGTAGTCGTGCGGGTCGATCTTCGGCCGGAGCTTCATCTCCTTGATGACGGTCTGCTGCTGGTTACGCCGCGCTTCGCGCGCCTTGAGTGCGCTCTCGTACTTGAACTTGCCGAAGTCCATGAGCTTGCACACCGGCGGGCGCGCCATCGGCGCAACCTCGACCAGGTCCAGGTCGACGTCCGCGGCCAGCTGCAGGGCGCGCTCCAGCGGGACGATGCCCACCTGCTCACCCTCAGGGCCGACCAGTCGGACCTCACGTGCCCGGATCTGCTCGTTCACGCGTGGTTCGACGCTGATGGGGCCTCCTCGAGTCGAGTCTGCTGTGTGGCCGACTCCGCGCGGCCCCCGGGTGGGGACGACTCGGAAAGCAGAAGGCCCCGGCACATGCCAGGGCCCGCTCGACCGGTCGGCACGATCATATGATCGCGCATCCGGGACCGGGACATGCCCGGAACCGGTGACCGGACCCGGCCACCGACTGGGGCAACTCGGGTGGGAGCAGGCGCTCCGCTTCGGGACCGCCGGGCCGCCAAAGGCGGAGGCAGTCTGGTCGACTCGGCAACACTACACCCCGGCCCCAGCCATCCCCAAACCGGGCCCGCAGGTCAGTGGGGGTGGGAAACCCTCAGCCCGGGGTCGATGCGCCACCGAGGCGGGCCAGATGGGCCTGGTGCAGCCGGCGCAGCGCCCGCACCCCGTCGACCGCGATCTCCTTGTCGGCCGCCTGGAGGGCCACCATCGGCAGCAGGTCGTCGTCGTGCAGCTCCAGGCTGGCCCACGGCGCACCCCGGTCGAAGCGCACCCCCCGGACCACCTCCCAGGGCAGCTCGTACGCGCCGATCACGTTGCGCACCCGGACCCCCCGGGCGTCCGCCTCGACCCGGGGCCGGGTGAACAGCAGGAGGCCGAGCGCGCCGAGCACCCCGAGACCGACCATGGCGAACTGGTCACCGCGCTGGAAGGTGCCGTAGCCCTCGCCGGTCGCCCCGGTCAGCGACGTCGCCACCAGGCTCAACACCACCAGCAGGGCGACCGCCGAGGCCCAGCAGACGACCCGGATGCGGCGCGGTTTGAGGCGGATCAACTCGGTGTCGCTCACCGGTCCAGTCTGCCACCCGCCGCAGCCCACCCCCGCGCCGCCACCCGACCGACCTGGGCGGGGCCGTGCCGGGGGACGTTCGCCACCGGGCCGACGGGGCGGTGTCAGCGTGGTGTCGACACCGCCCCGTCGGCCCGGTTGAGTGGATCATGGCGCGGCGACCGGACGGGCCGGGCGGTGGCGGAGCGCGGGCAGTGGCCGGATCAGAGCCGACAGGCGTGGATGTTGGTGACCAGGATGGCGCGGGCACCCAACTCGTACAGCTCGTCCATGATCCGGTGCACGTCGTCGCGGAGCACCATCGCCTGCACGGCGACCCAGCCCTCCCGGTGCAGCGGGGAGACCGTCGGCGACTCGATGCCCGGGGTGAGCGCGCTGGCCCGGTCGAGCAGACCGGCCGGCACGTCGTAGGCGAGCATCACGTAGCGGCGGGCCACCAGCACCCCGTGCAGCCGGCGCAGCAACTGCTCCGCCTGCGGGTGCCCCGGCGCACCGGCCCGCCGCACCAGCACCGCCGAGGAGCGCAGCAGCGGGTCCCCGAAGACCACCAGCCCGGCCTGGCGCAACGTCGCGCCGGTCTCCACCACGTCGGCGACGACGTCGGCGACCCCGAGCCGGATGGCGTTCTCCACCGCGCCGTCGAGCCGGATCACGTCGGCCTTGACCCCCAGGTCGGCGAGGTACCGCTCGACCAGCCCCGGGTACGCGGTGGCGATCCGGTGCCCGCCCAGCTCCTGGACGTCGCCGACGTCCTCCGGGCGGGCGGCGAAGCGGAAGGTGGCCCGGCCGAACGCCAGGTCGACCACCTCCTCGGCGGGGGCGCCCGAGTCGATCAGCAGGTCCCGGCCGGTGATCCCGACGTCCAGGTCACCCGAGCCGACGTAGGTGGCGATGTCCTTGGGCCGCAGGTAGAAGAACTCGATGTCGTTGGCCTCGTCCGGGCAGACCAGGTCCTTGGGGTCGGTGCGCTGGCGGTAGCCCGCCTCGCGCAGCATCTGGGCGGCCTTCTCGGCCAGGGCGCCCTTGTTGGGTACGGCGACACGCAACATGACGGAGTGCTCCTTCGATCGGATCAGATCAACGACGCGGGCGCACTCACAGATGTCGGTAGACGTCCTCCAACTCCAGACCGCTGGCCAGCATCAGCACCTGCACCTGGTACAGCAGTTGGGAGATCTCCTCGGCGGTACGCTCCGGTCCCTCGTGCTCGGCGGCCATCCACGACTCGGCCGCCTCCTCGACGACCTTCTTGCCGACGAAGTGCACCCCCTTGGCCAGGGCGTCGACCGTGCCCGAGCCCGGCGTGCCGGCGGCGGCCTTGGCCTGGAGCTCGGCGAACAACTCCTCGAACGTCTTCACGGGACCGGATTCTTCCAGCCACCCACCGACGCCGTGCGCTCCGGGGTCCGGGCGAGTCGCGCTGCCCACCGCCGGGTTCCCGCAGGCTGGGACACGCCCGGCCGCCCGGCGGCACGACACCCCAGCCGGGGCCACCGGACGGTACGCCGGCAACGGGCCGGACACGTTTGGACATCGATCTCTCATCTACCTGATGGGACACCCTTCGAGGGATCGGCGCTCTTCTCTATCCTGGCGGCCATGGTCAGCAGCAGCTCACGTACCCGCGCCGCCGCCACCGCCGCCGTTCTCCTCGTCGCCGTGGCCGGATGCGCACCCCAGGAAGTCACCCCCACCCCCGACGCCGTCCCCACGGCGGCCACCTGCGCCAAGGACAGCCTGAAGACCCGGACGCCGGGCAAGCTCACCGTCGCCACCGACGAGCCCGCGTACGAGCCGTGGTTCAAGGGCAACAAGCCGGACAGCGGCGAGGGCTTCGAGGCCGCCGTCGCGTACGCGGTGGCCGGGAAGCTCGGGTACACCCCAGGGGACGTCACCTGGACCCGGGTCAAGTTCGACACCGCCATCGCCCCCGGCCCGAAGACCTTCGACTTCGACATCAACCAGTTCTCCATCACCGAGGAACGCAAGCAGGCGGCCGACTTCTCCGCCCCGTACTACCTGGTGCGGCAGACGGTCATCGCGCTCAAGTCGTCGAAGATCGCCGGGAAGAAGTCGGTGGCGGACCTCAAGAACGCCAAGCTCGGCGCCCAGGTGGGCACCACCAGTTACCAGGCGATCACCGCGCTGATCCAGCCGACGGTGAAGCCGCAGGTCTACAACAGCAACGACGACGCCAAGAAGGCCCTGCAGAACGGTCAGCTCGACGGCCTGGTGGTCGACCTGCCGACCGCGTTCTACATCACCGGGTCGGAACTCCCCGAGGCCACCATCGTCGGCCAACTGCCGCAGGTGGGTGCCCCGGAGGCGTTCGGGCTGCTGCTGGACAAGGACTCCCCGCTCACCCTCTGCGTCAGCAAGACGGTCGGCGAGCTCTCCGGGGACGGCACGCTCAAGCAGCTGGAGCAGAAGTGGCTCACCCAGGTGGCGGGGGCGACCGAACTCCAGTGACCCGGGCACCAGCACCCCACCACGACAGCCCGGCCGCGCTCCGGCAGCGCACCCCCTCGGCGGCCCAGCGGCGGCGGGCCGCGTACCGGCGTCGGCAGACGACCCGCAGCGTGCTGGTCGCCGCCGCCTCCACGGCGGCGCTCGGCACGCTGCTGGTCGTCGCGGTCACCGGCGCACCCGGCTGGGACCGGGTCCGCCGGTCGTTCCTGGACCCGGAGATCGCCCGGGACGCCCTGCCGGAGGTGCTCGCCGGGCTGTGGCTCAACGTCCGGCTGCTGGTCTGCTGCGCCGTCGGGGCGCTGCTGCTCGGCCTGCTGATCGCGCTGCTGCGCACCCTGCGGGGCCCGGTCTTCTTCCCGGTCCGCGCGCTCGCGGCGGGCTACACGTACACCTTCCGGGGCCTGCCGCTGATCATCGTGCTGTACGTGCTGACCCTCGGCGTGCCCGGCCTGCGGTTGCAGGGCATGCCCCCGGTGCTGGTGCTCGGCGGGCTGGCGCTGGTGCTCACCTACGGCGGTTACCTGGCGGAGGTGTTCCGGGCCGGTATCGAGTCGATCCATCCGAGCCAGCTCGCGGCGGCCCGCTCGCTGGGGCTGACCTACCGGCAGACCATGCGGCACGTGGTGCTGCCGCAGGCCGTCCGGCGGGTCGCGCCGCCGCTGCTCAACGACGTGGTGGCGTTGCAGAAGGACGTCGGCCTGGTCTCCCTGGCCGGCCCGATCGACGCGGTCCGGGCCGCCCAGATCGCCACCGCGCAGACCTTCAACTACACCCCGTACATCCTGGCCGGGGTGCTGTTCGTGCTGCTCGCCATTCCGCTGATCGCGGTCACCGACTGGGTGACACTGCGCTCGGCCCGACGCCAGAGCGGAAGCTGAGAGATGACGGTGCCGACCCGTCGGAGGTCGAGATGGCCGTGCTGACCTGCCGGGGGCTGCGCAAGGAGTTCGCCGGCCAGGTGGTGCTCGACGGGCTCGACTTGACCGTCGAGGAACACCGGGTGGTCGCCCTGATCGGCGCGTCCGGGTCGGGCAAGTCGACCCTGCTGCGCTGCGTCAACCTGCTGGAGGAGCTGGACGACGGGACCATCACGCTGGACGGCGAGGAGATCTCCGACCCCCGCGTCGACCCCGACCGGGTCCGCCGCCGCATCGGCATGGTCTTCCAGTCGTACAACCTGTTTCCGCACCTGAGCGTGCTGGACAACGTCACCCTCGCCCCGCGCCGGGTGCACCGGCGGGAGCGGGCCGAGGCCGAGGCGCAGGCCCGGGACCTACTCGACCGGGTGGGGTTGGGCGCAAAGGCGGACGCCTACCCGGACCGGCTCTCCGGCGGCCAGCAGCAGCGGGTGGCGATCGTCCGGGCGCTGGCCAACTCGCCCCGGCTGATGCTGCTGGACGAGGTCACTTCGGCACTCGACCCGGAGCTGGTCGGGGAGGTGCTGGCGATGATCCGGGACCTGAAGGCGGACGGGATGACCATGGTGCTGGCCACCCACGAGATGGGCTTCGCCCGGGAGGTCGCCGACCAGGTCTGTTTCCTCGACGCCGGTCGGGTGGTCGAGGCCGGGCCGCCCGCCCAGGTGCTGGGCGAGCCGACCCAGCCGCGTACCCGCCAGTTCCTCAAGCGGATCATCGACGCCGGCCGTTTGTAGGGCCCGCCTCAGACCGCAGCGCAAGATCGACTCCGGTGGGGCGAGTTGCGGTGTCCACGTCCACCGGACACCGCAACATTGCCTCGACAGGCGCGCCCCCAGCCCACGAGCCCGGCCGGATCGGGGGCGGCCGGGTCGGGGGCGGTCAGCCGGCGAAGCCGACGCGGTGGCCGTTGGCGGTGGTGACGTCGCGGACCGCCAGCGCGGCGTCCAGCGCGGCCACCGTCGCCGACCAGCCCTTGTCCTCGGCCGAGCCGGGCAGCCCGGCCCGGTCGCGGGCCTGGTCGAGGGTCTCCACGGTCAGCACCCCGTGCGCCACCGGCTTGCCCTCGTCCAGGGCGACCCGGGTCAGCCCGTCGGTCACCGACCGGCAGACGTAGTCGAAGTGGGCGGTCGCGCCCCGCACCACCACGCCCAGCGCCACCACCACGTCGCAACGCCGCGCCAGGGCCTGCGCCACCACCGGCAGCTCCACCGAGCCGGCCACCCGGGCCGTCACGACCCGCGCCCCGCACGCCTGCGCGGCGGCCACCGCCCGGTCGAGCATGTGGTCGGTCAGCTCGCCGTGCCAGCGCGCCGCCACCACCCCGACGGTCAGCCCGGCGGCGTCCACCGGGGTCACTCCGGGTTCACCGAAACCCGCCATGGTCATGCTCCGATCTCGTCGCCGGGGACGGGACGACCCATCGGGGCCTCCGTCACCTCGTCCAGCTCGTCCAACAGGTGGCCCATCCGGTCCCGCTTGGTCCGCAGGTAGCGCACGTTCTCCGGGTGCGGCCGGACCGGCAGCCCCTCCCGGCCGGTGATGGTCAGCCCGTACCCCTCCAGGCCGGCGCGCTTGGCCGGGTTGTTGGTGAGCAGCCGCATCGACCGCACACCCAGGTCGTAGAGGATCTGCGCGCCGGTGCCGTAGTCCCGGGCGTCGGCGGGCAACCCCAGGTCGAGGTTCGCGTCCACGGTGTCGCGGCCCTGGTCCTGGAGCTGGTACGCCTGGAGCTTGTGCAGCAGCCCGATGCCGCGCCCCTCGTGCCCGCGCACGTAGAGGACCACCCCCCGCCCCTCCCGGGCGACCCGGGCCAGCGACGCCTGCAGCTGCGGCCCGCAGTCACAGCGCAACGAGCCGAAGACATCCCCGGTGAGGCACTCGGAGTGCACCCGGACCAGCACGTCGTCGCCCTCGCCCAGCTCGCCGAAGACCAGCGCGACGTGTTCGGCCGGGTCGTGTTCGGCCCGGTAGCCCAGCGCCCGGAACACCCCGTACGGGGTGGGCATCCGGGCCTCGGCGACCTGCTCCACCTGCTTCTCGTGCCGCCGCCGGTAGGCGACCAGGTCGGCGATGGTGACCAGGGTGAGCGCGTGCTCGACGCAGAACTTCTCCAGATCCGGCAGGCGCATCATGGTGCCGTCGTCGTTGACCAGCTCGCAGAGCACCCCGGCGGGCCGCAGTCCCGCCAGCCGGGTCAGGTCGACCGCCGCCTCGGTGTGCCCGGGTCGACGCAGCACCCCGCCCTCGCGGGCCCGCAGCGGCACCACGTGACCGGGACGGGCCAGGTCCGTCGGGTCGGTGCCGGGGTCGGCGAGCAGCCTGATGGTGTGCGCCCGGTCCGCGGCGGAGATGCCGGTGCTGACCCCCTCCCGGGCGTCCACGGTCACCGTGTACGCGGTGCCGCGCCGGTCCTGGTTGGTGTGGTGCATCGGCGGCAGGTCCAGCCGGTCGCACTCCGACTCGGTCAGCGGGACGCAGACGTAACCAGAGGTAAAGCGGACCATGAAGGCGAGCAGCTCCGGGGTGGCCAGCTCGGCGGCGAAGATAAGGTCGCCCTCGTTCTCCCGGTGCTCGTCGTCGACCACCACGACGGGCCGGCCGGCGGCGATGTCCGCCACCGCCTCCTCGATGCGGGCAAAGGTGACCGCGCGCGTGCTCATGCCACGACCTCCGAGTAGGTGGGCGGGATCGGTGCGGACGCCGGGCGGGTGGCCCGCGAGCTGCGCCACCAGGCGGCGAAGCCCCAGACGCAGAGGGCGCCGTAGACCAGGTACATGGCCGCCGAGGGATAGAAACCACCCCGCAGCAGCAGCGGTACGCCGACCGCGTCCACGGCGATCCAGACCAGCCAGAACTCCACCCACCCCCGGGCCATGCCGTAGGTGGCCAGCAGGCTGCCGGTGAGGATCCAGGCGTCCGGCAACGGCCCCCACGAGCCGAGCGCGGCGAGCAGCGGATAGCCGAGCGCGGTGCCGACGACGGCGGCGACCAGCAGGCCCAGCCGTTCCCGGCCGGTGGCCCAGCGGGGGCTGACCGCCGCGCCGGCCCCGCCGTGGCGGCGGTTGCGCGACCACCGCCACCAGCCGTAGACGCTGACCGCGAAGAAGAAGACCTGCCGGCCGGCCTGGCCGTAGAGGTCGTGCGCCTGCGGGGTGGCGAACACCCCGCCGAGGAAGACGGTGAACAGCAACCCGTTGCCGATCATGCCGACCGGCCAGGCCCAGACCAGTCGGCGCAGCCCGAGCAGCGCCGAGACCAGCCCGAAGCCGTTGCCGACGATCTCCCGGACCAGCACCGGGGAACCGACGACCTGCACCTGGGCGTCGAGCAGCCAACCTATCGGGCCGGTCACCGCGCACCCCCGCCGACCGGCGGAACCACCGGGCCACCGGCGCCCCCGGCCACCACCGGGCCACCGGCGCCCCCGGCCACCACCGGGCCACCGGCGCCCCCGGCCACCACCGGGCCACCGGCGTTCTCGGCCACCAGGCCGTGGGGGGCGGCGGGTGGCGGCGGGCCGCCACCGGCCAGCCGGGCGTCGAGGAGGCGTTCGACGTACTTGGCCAGCACGTCCACCTCCAGGTTGACCGGGGCGCCGACGCCCCGGGCGCCGAGCGTGGTGAGGCCGAGGGTGGTGGGGATCAACCCGACGGTGAACCAGTCGTCGCCCACCGCCGCCACGGTCAACGACACCCCGTCGACGGTGATCGAACCCTTCTCCACCACGTACCGGGCCAGGGTGGTGGGGAGCCGGAACCGCAGCGTCTCCCACTGCGCGGCCGGCTCCCGGGAGAGCACCTCGCCGACCCCGTCGACGTGGCCCTGCACCAGGTGCCCGCCGAGCCGGCTGTTCAGCGCGGCGGCCCGCTCCAGGTTGACCGGGTCGCCGGGGCGCAACCCGCCGAGCGCCGAGCGGCGCAGGGTCTCCCCCATCACGTCGGCGGTGAACACCCCGCCGTCGACCTCGACCACGGTCAGACAGACCCCGTTGACCGCGATGGAGTCGCCGTGCCGGGCGTCCGAGGTGACCAGCGGGCCGCGGATCGCGACCAGCGCCGAGTCACCCCCGGTGTCGGCGATCCGGACGACCTCGCCCAACTCCTCGACGATGCCGGTGAACATCTCAGGCCTCCCTCTTCCGGGGCAGCGCGGTGATCCGCAGGTCGGACCCGACCCGGGTAACGTCGGTGAGTTCCAGATCGATGGCGTCGGCGATGGTCGTCACACCGGCGTCGATCAATGCGGTGGGGCCGCCCCCGAGCAGCTTCGGCGCGACATAGCCGACGACCCGGTCGACCAGCCCGGCGGCGAGGAACGCCCCGGCCAGCCGGGGGCCGCCCTCCAGCAGCGCGGCGCGTACCCCCCGGTGGTGCAGTTCGGCCAGCAGGGCCGGCAGGTCGACCCGGCCGTCCGGGCCGGCGCCGACCTCCGCGACGGTGGCGATCCAGGTCCGGGCGGCGCCGTCGCGGACCCGGGCGTCGGCCGGGGTACGCCCCGCGCTGTCCACCACCACCCGCAGCGGCTGCCGGATGGCCAGGGTGCCGTCGCGCAGGTTGCGGGCGGTGAGCCGGGGGTCGTCGGTGAGCACGGTGCCCACCCCGGCGATGACCGCGTCCACCGTGCCGCGCAGCGCGTGCACGTCCATCCGGGCGGCCTCGGAGGTGATCCACATGCTGCTGCCGTCGACCGCCGCCGACCGCCCGTCGAGGGTGGCGGCGTACTTCCAGATCAGGTACGGCCAGCCCCGCCGCATCGAGGTCAGCCAGGCGACGTTGCCGGCCTCGGCCTCGTCGGCGCGTACCCCGAACTCCACCCGCACCCCGGCGGCGCGCAGGGTGGCGGCACCGCCCGAGGCGACCGGGTTGGGGTCGGGCACGGCGACGACGACCCGGGCGATCCCGGCGCGGATCAGCGCGTGACTGCACGGGCCGGTGCGACCGGTGTGGTCGCAGGGCTCCAGGGTGACCACGGCGGTGCCGCCCCGGGCCCGCTCGCCGGCCTGGGCGAGCGCGACGATCTCGGCGTGCGGCCCACCGGTGTAGGCGTGGAAGCCCTCCCCGACGACGGTGCCGTCGGGGTCGAGCAGCACGCACCCGACCACCGGGTTGGGGCTGGTGGTGCCGAGGCCCCGGGCGCCCAGCTCGATGGCACGACGCATCGCCTCGTCCACGGAGACGCCGCCCATGCCCTGCCCTCTCCCTCGCCGGTCCGTGCGCGGGCGGTACGGGAGGAGCGGGCAGGCGGCGGCGGAACCGGGAACGGCAGGGCCGCCCCCGGGGAGCCCACGCGCAGCCGGATGACGCCCGCGCAGGGCCGCCCCGCCCGCGCGCTGTCTCCCATCCGGACTGTCGGGGGTGCGGACGAACCGCTCCCCCACCGTCGGCCCCGGATTCTCACCAGGTCCACCGGGCGGCAGAGCCGTCCGGGTCGCGGGCTTACCACGTTGACCGTGGATCACCGCCGGTTCGGAATTTCACCGAGCCCCGCCAGCGCGTGGTGGGTACATGCGAAGTCTTACACGTTCCCCCGGGAGGTCCGCCACCTCCAGCGTGCTACTTCACACCCCGTCGGCGCGTCGGCGGTCCACCGCGACGTATGACCCCGGTTGGCTCTTGGCGACCGTTTTCATCTCGCTGGCCACGGCGATCGCGTCCAGGGGGTCGGTGAAGCGCTTCCGGGCGTCCGAGAGCGAGACGCCGATCGACAGCGTGACCAGGGCTGCCCGCCGGATGTTGCCCCGGCGGTCCTTCAGCTCGACGAAGCCGCGCTCCCGGTCGGTCGGGTCGTAGAGGGTGTCGGCGGACTTCTCGAAGTCGACCACCGACCGGGAGGTCAGCGGCCGGATCTGCTCGGGGGCGCAGACGATCACGAAGTCGTCGCCGCCGACGTGGCCGAGGAAGGCCGGCGGCAGCCCGATCGCCACCACCGCCCGGTGCAGGCTGCGGGCCAGCGCGGAGATGAACTCGTCGCCCCGGACGAAGCCGTACCGGTCGTTGACGCTCTTGAACCGGTCGATGTCGATGTAACCGACGGCGTAGTCGACGCCGCTGCGTACCCGGTCGCTGATCTCCCGGCGGATGCGGCTGTTGCCGGGCAGGCCGGTCAGCGGGGAGACCTCGCGGAATTCCTTGTTGCGGCGCAGCGTGGAGCTGACCCGGGCCACCAACTCGGCGGTGTCGAACGGCTTGACCAGGTAGTCGTCGGCACCGGCGCTGAGCCCGTGCACCTTGTCCACGGTCATTCCCTTGGCGGTCAGCATGATCACCGGCAGCGCCGAGGTGATCGGGTTGGCCCGCAGCCGGCGGGTCAGCTCCAGGCCGTCGATGCGCGGCATCATCAGGTCCACCACGGCCAGGTCCGGCCGGTGCTGCTCGATCATGTCGAGGGCCTCCTGGCCGTCACCGGCGTGCAGCACCTCGAAGCCGTGCAGCCGCAGGTTGAACTCGACGAAGCGGGCGATGTCCTCGTCGTCGTCGACGACCAGGATCACGTCGGGACGGTCACCTGCCGGTTCCACCTCAGGCGCCGGAGGCCGCGCGCTCCGCGAGCCCACGCAGACGGCGGACCGCCTCGGCCGGGTCGGCCGCCCCGTACACGGCGGTGCCGGCGACGAAGGCGTCCGCGCCGGCCGCCGAGGCCTGCTCGATGGTGTCGGCGGCGATCCCGCCGTCGACCTCGATCCGCAACTCCAGATGGCCGCTGTCGACGTGCCGCCGGGCCGCCCGCACCTTGTCCAGCAGTTGCGGGATGAACCGCTGCCCGCCGAACCCGGCCTTGATCGTCATGATCAGCAGGGTGTCGAAGCTGGGCAGCAGGTCGAGGTACGGCTCGATCGGGGTGTCCCGGTCGATCGCCAACCCGGCCTTCGCGCCGGCCGAGCGGAGATCCTTGGCCAGGGCGACCGGGTCGTCACACGCCTCCGCGTGGAACGTGACGTTGTACGCGCCGGCATCGGCGTACCCGGGTGCCCACCGCCGCGGGTCGGTGATCATGAGATGCACGTCGAACGGGAGCCGGGTCACCGCCCGCAGGCTCTGTACCACCGGCAGGCCGATGGTCAGGTTGGGGACGAAGTGGTTGTCCATCACGTCGACGTGCAGCCAGTCCGCAGCGCCCTCGACGGCGCGGACTTCATCGGCGAGGCGGGCGAAATCGGCGGCGAGGATGCTGGGCGCGATGATCGACGGCGGTACGGTCACAGGGCAAGTGTACGAACGCGGCCACCCGCTGCGGACAGCGCGGCACCATGTGCGACGTCCTGTGATCCAGGCGTGACCCATGGTGCAACATCAGCTCCCCTCGGCGGGAGTGGGGGACGAAGAGCCAGTGCCGACTGGCCGAACGGCTCCGAAACCGCAACACTCCATCAAGGATGGTCACGTATGCTGCTCGCCCGGCGGCGGGCAACGCCACGCGGGCGCAGCGACGGACCGTCATTCCCCGGGAAGGGCGAACGATGCGACGGTGGCTCGTAGCGCTGGCGCTGGCCGGCACGGTGACGGTGGCGCTCAGCGGCTGCGTACCGCAGCACAATGCCGACGGTGACCTGCTCGACGACTGGCCGGTGCTGCCGGTGGCCCAGTCGTTCGTGCCCGCCACCGACGCCTGCCTGCCCCGGATAACCCCCGTGGTGCAGGCCGGCACCTACGAGACGGTGGACTGTGCGCGCAGCCACCTGGCCGAAGCCATCCACGTCGGCACCTTCACCGGCGCGGTGGTCCGGGGTGAACGGCCCGAGCCCGGGTCCGCCGCGCTGCGCCCCGCCCGCACCGAGTGCGACCAACGGGCCCGGGACGTGCTCGGCGGTGACTGGCACTCGGCCCGGCTCACCATGAACATCGCGCTGCCGTCCAACTCGGCCTGGAACAGCGGTGCCCGCTGGTTCCGTTGCGACCTCAGCGAGACCGACAGCATCGACAACACCCGGCCGGTCAACCGCATCGGCAGCCTGCGGGGGGCGATGGTCGGTGACAATCCACTCAGCCACCGCTGCTTCGATCCCAAGCTGATCGGCAACAACCTCAACTACATGGCGCCGGTGCTCTGCTCCGAGCCGCACCGCGCCGAGTTCGTCGGCGTCTATCTGGAACGCAGCGACCTGAGCTGGGCCGACTTCAGTCGCGCCAACCAGCGGGTGCACCGGCGGTGCATGGCGCTGATCGCCGGGTTCGCCGAGGTGCCCAACAACAGCGACCTGCCGTACCGGGCCGGGTCGATCTTCTATCCACCGTCGCAGCGGGAGTGGGATGAGGGCGACCGGGGGATCCGCTGCTTCCTGTGGAGCGACGACCGGAAGCTGACCCGCTCGATGCGCGGCGCCGGCCCCAAGGGACTACCCGCGATCTGAGCCCCGGTGCCGTAAGCTGCCGCACCGTGACGTCGTCGCGACGGACCGACGCCATGCCGGTGACGAACGGGGGCGGATGCCATGCGACGGTGCGGGACAGCGGTCGCGACGGTCGCCGCGGCGGCGCTGGCGCTGGCGGGCTGCGTCACCCCGGCCGGGGTCGACCGTGACCTGACCGACGAGTGGCCGGCGCTGGCCGTGCCGCAGGTCTTCGTCCCCACCGAGGGCGTCTGCCACACCGGGGTGCAGGACGTCGGTTACCTCAGCGGCGGGAACCCGGTCGACTGTGCCGGCACCCACCACACCGAGACGATGCACGTGGGCATCCTGACCGGGGCACCGGCCGGGCTGACCGCTCCCCCGGCGACCGGCTCACCCGCCGTCCGGGCGGTCCGCGCCGAGTGCGACCGGGAGGTACGCCGGGAGATCGGCGCGGACTGGCGGGCCGGTCGGCTCGGCCTGACCGTCGTCCTGCCCTCGGCGCAGGGCTGGACCGGCGGGGCCCGCTGGTTCCGCTGCGACCTCGGCGAGATCAGCAGCATCGACGAGCCGGGAATCCGCCCCCGCACCGGGAGCCTGCGGGGCGCCCTGGCCGACGACACCGGCCTGGGGCTCGGTTGCTTCAACCCGAAGGTCACCCGGGACGACGTGCGGGCGATGAAGGCGGTCTCCTGCACCGCCCCGCACCACGCGGAGTTCGTCGGCGTGTGGCAGGCCCCCGACGTCAGCTATGCCGAGTTCCGCCGCACCGCCGACCGGACCCACCGGGGCTGCCTCGGCCTGATCGCCCGGCACACCGGAGTGCCGGACAACGGCGACCTGAAGCTCCGGGCCGGCTCGATCTACTACCACCCCGTCGAGCGCGAGTGGCGCAGCGGCAACCACGGGGTCCAGTGCTTCCTCTGGCTCTCCGACCGCACCCTCACCCGCACCCTCAAGAACGCCGGCCCCCACTCCCTCCCCCTCCGCTAACCCCACCCACCCACCCCCGCTCCCCCACGCCCCCGCCGCCCCACCCACCCAAGCGGGTTGATCAAGAGGTTTGCGTCATCCGCCAGCGCGATCCTGACGTAAACCTCTTGATCACCGAGGTCGGGCGGGGGTGGGCGGGGGGAGGGAGAAGAGCAGGGGGTTAGTCGCGGCGGAGGACGGCCAGGAACATGGCGTCGGTGCCGTGGCGGTGCGGCCAGAGTTGGACGGTGGGCCCGTCGCCCAGGCCGGGCATGCCGGGCGGGAGCAGGGTGCGGGCGTCGACGAAGTCCGCCGCCACACCGGCACGGCGGGCGGCCTCGGTGACCGTCACGTGCGTCTCCACGGTGTGCGGGGAACAGGTCACATAGGCGACCAGACCACCCGGGCGGGTCGCCCGCAGCGCGGCGGCGAGCAGTTCCCGCTGCAACCGGGTCAACGGTGGCAGGTCCGACGGCTGCCGCCGCCAGCGCGACTCGGGGCGGCGACGCAGCGAACCCAGCCCGGTGCACGGGGCGTCGACCAGCACCCGGTCGAAGTGCCCCTCCGGCAGGTTCGGGTCCGCCCCGACGGTACGGCCGTCGGTGTGCAGCACGTTCACCGGCAGACCCCGGGTGGCCTGCTCGACCAGCCGGGCGCGGTGCTCGGAGACCTCGACCGCGGTCACCCGGGCACCCCGTTGCGCGGCGAGCGCGCCGAGCAGGCCGGCCTTGCCGCCGGGACCGGCGCACAGGTCCAGCCAGCGGCCGTCGGGGCCGTCGAGGGGGGCCGTCGCCAGCGCGTTCGCCACCAACTGGGAGCCCTCGTCCTGCACGTGCGCCCGACCGTCGGTCAGCGCCGGCAGGTCACCGGGGGCACCACCGGACAGATAGACCGCATACGGGGAGAACGCGCCCGGGGCGCCGCCGACCTCGTCGGCCAACTCCACCGCGTCGGCCCGGCCGGGACGGACGCACAGGTGCACCGGCGGGCGCTCGTTGTCCTCGATCAGCAGCCGGGTGACCTCGCCCAGGTCACCGCCGAGGGCGTCGGCGAAGGCCCGCACGATCCACTGCGGGTGGCTGTAGGTCACGGCCAGGTGGCCGATCGGGTCGGCCGCCGGGGACGGGGCGAGCTTGGTCACCCAGGCGTCGAGGTCCTGGCCGGCCACCTCGCGCAGCACCGCATTGGCGAACCCGGTGGCGCCCTCCCCCACCGTGCGGACCAGGTCGACCGTGGACGACACGGCCGCGTGCGCCGGCACCCGGGTGTGCAGCAGTTGGTAGGCCCCGAGCCGCAGCGCGTCGCGCACCGGCGGGTCGATCCGCTCCACGTCCCGGCCGGCCGCGGCGGTGAGGATCGTGTCCAGGGTCCCGAGCTGACGCAGCGTGCCATAGGTCAGCTCGGTGGCGAAGGCGGCATCCCGCCCGGTCAGCCCCTGCTCGCGCAGGATCGCCGGCAGCACCAGATTGGCGTACGCGTCGTCGCGGTGCACCGCCGCGACCGCCTGGTACGCCGCGTAGCGGGGCAGGTCCACCGCCGGGCGGACCGGCCGGCCGGGTCGCCCGCCCCACCGGTCGGCGCCACCCCGGTCACCCCACCCGCCGGTGCGGGCGGTGCGGTCCCCCCGGAAGCCGCCGGCCGACCGCTCGGGCCGCCGGTCGTCGCCGCGCTGCTCGCGCCGCGCGCCGTCGACGGGACGCTCGGGTCGGTGCGTCGGCCCGGTCACGCGAACTCCTCCCCGGCACCGACCCGTACGCCACGCGCCCAGTCGGTCGCCGGCATGGCCCGCTTGCCCGCCGCGCGTACCTCACCGAGTTGCACGGGCACGGTCGCCGTGCCGGCCCACACGCGGGATTTCTCCACCAGCAGTTCTCCAGGTTTCAGATCGGGGCCGTTGCCGACCGGTGTCACCGTGCCGAGCTTGACCCGGTCGCCCCGGAAGGTCGTCCACGGGCCGGGTGCCGGGGTGCACGCGCGGACCCGCCGGTCCACCGCGAAGGCGGGGTCGGTCCAGCGCACCCGGGCGTCGTCCACGGTCAGCTTCGGGGCCAGCGAGACCCCGTCGGCGGGCTGCGGCTCGGCCCGCGCGGTGCCCGCCTCGATCGCGTCCAGGACGGCCACCAGCAGCCCCGCACCGGAGTGGGCGAGCCGCTCCAGCAGGTCGCCGGAGGTGTCGGTGGGGCGGACCTCGTCGGTGAGCGTGCCGTAGACCGGGCCGGTGTCCAGCCCCTGCTCCAACTGGAAGACGCTGGCCCCGGTCAGCTCGTCGCCATGCAGCACCGCGTGCTGCACGGGCGCCGCGCCACGCCACGCGGGCAGCAGCGAGAAGTGCAGGTTGATCCAGCCGAACCGGGGGATCTCCAGCGCCGTCGGGGGCACCAGCGCGCCGTACGCGACGACCGGCACGCAGTCGGGTGCCAGCGCGCCGAGCCGGTCGAGGAACTCGGGCTCCCGGGGCCGGGCCGGGGTGAGCACCTCGACGCCGTGCTCGTCGGCCCAGGCGCCGACGGGCGAGCGGAGCACACCCCGGCCCCGGCCGGCGGGCGCGTCGGGGCGGGTCACCACGGCCACCAGGTCGTGCCCGGAGGCGTGCACCGCGGCCAGGGCGGGGACGGCGACGGCCGGGGTACCGGCGAAGATCAGACGCATCGGCGGGTCACCGACCCAGACCGAAGGGGCCGCCGGCGGCGTGCGGGCTGACCTTGACCGTGGGCGGGGCGGCGGCGTCGTACCAGTCGGCCTGGCGGATCGCCTTCATCGCCTCCTTGCGGCCGGCCGGGTCCAACCGGTCGAGGAAGAGCACCCCGTCGAGGTGGTCGGTCTCGTGCTGGACACAGCGCGCCATCAGCCCGGTGCCGACGATCTGCATCGGGTCGCCGTAGCCGTTGAAGCCCTTGGCGATCACGTTCTGCCGGCGCTTGGTGTCGAAGTAGAGCCCGGGAATCGACAGACAGCCCTCCGGGCCGTCCTGCTCCTCGGTGTCGGGGAACTCCAGCACCGGGTTGACCAGGTGGCCGAGCACGTCGTCCACCTCGAAGGTGAAGGCCCGCAGGCTCACCCCGAGCTGGGGCGCGGCCAGCCCGGCGCCGCCACGGTCGCGCATCGTGTCGGTGAGGTCGGCGATGAGCTTACGTAGCTCGACGTCGAAGTCGACGACCGGATCGGCCGGCGTGCGCAGCACCGGGTCCCCGAACAGACGGATGGGCTGGACGGTCACGCGGGGTGGCTCCTTCGTTGGACGGCGTGGTGCCGTACCAGTCTACGGAGTGCCGAGGGGGTGCCGGCCGGCGTACCGCGACGGGTCGGGATCGGGCCGTGACGCCGGCTCAGGCGCTGGTGCCCGGTTCGCCGGCGAGCACGGCGTCCCCGCCGAGCAGGGCGTGCGCGGGCAGCGGGAGCCGGGTGCCGTGGGCGGCCTCCCAGTCGTGGACCAGGCTCGGGCGGACCTGGCTGGCGAAGTAGTCGACCGCACTCGTCCCGCCGACGACCGGTTCGTCCACCTCGGCGACCAGGTGCGCCGGCACCAGCGGGAAGCCGTTGCGCAGGGCGGCGCTGAGCCGGCGGTGCCCGTCGACCACGAAGAAGTACTCGCCGGTGAAGCCGATCCGCAGCGGTTCGAGGGTCTCGTCGCCGGCTGCCGCCAGGTCTCCGACGAACTCGGACCCGTCGAGCCCGCGCAGGGTGGTGACGTCCTCGGTCGGGTAGACCCGGGCCGGGTCCAGCAGCAGCAGCGGCGGGGCGTCGCGCAGCACGTCGGCACCGAGCCGGCCCTCGTACGCGTCGATGATGTGCGTGATGACCTCCTCGGCGGAGGCCCGGGTGGTGTCGCAGACCAGGTCGTAGTTGCGCAGCCGGGCCTTGTCGACGCCGTAGCGGAGGATGAACCGGTTCCGCTCGCTCTCGCTGCGTTCGCGCAGCTTGGCTTCCGCCTCGTCCAGCGAGGTGTAGCTCTCGGCGGGGCCGGACGGACGCAGCAGCACCCGTCGGGCCGCCTCGGCCGGCTCGGTGATCATGTGCACCTTGAGCGCGTCGGTGAAGAAGTGCCAGGCCAGCCGGGAGTCCATCACCAGCGACTCGCCGGAGGCGGCGATGTTGCGCTGGAGTTGGTCGACGTAGCCGTCGACGGCCTGGTCCAGCTCGGCGTGCAGGTTGAGCTGGAGGGCGGTCATCTGCCGCTCCTGCGCCATCTGCCGGTAGAGATCGCCGACGCTGACTCGGCGCAGGCCCAACCGCTGGGCGATCTCGACGGAGACGGTGCTCTTGCCGCTGCCGAGGTCACCGTTGAAGACGATCGACTGACGAACGGTCACCACTGGTCCACCCCTGCTCACCGGCTGCTTGACTTCATCGATCCGGCGTAGATCCGACGCGCTTCCGCCTTCGTCGCGCCATCGTGCGCCCGGGTATGACGGGCGATGCTATCACGCGGCCTGTCGCCTCCCGCCGCACGCGGTGTGCGACGGACGACTGGCCAGGCGCTTCCCGACACTGACTGGTGACTCAGAAGAGGCTGAGCGGATCGACTTGGAGGCGGACCGGATCGGCAGCCCGGCGGGCGCTGCGTGCCCCGGCCGCGGTGTGCAGCGCCTCGGCCAGCGCGGCGGCCCGGGACCGGGGCACCCGGACCAGCATCCGTTCCCGGTCCTGATCGGCAGGGACCGGGCCGAGCACCTCCGCCCCGTCAGGCAGCCGGGCCTGAGCCAGCAGGTCGGCCACCGCGTCCGCGCCGCCGGTGACGCTGGCCATCTTCACCGCCGGGGGGAAACCCAACTCCCGGCGCTCGGCCAACTCCCGGGCGGCGAACCAGCCGGGGTCCCAGCGCAGCAACGCCTGCACCGGGGCGAGCGCGCCGTCGGCGACCACCACCACCTTCCCACCGGCCGGAGCGGGTCGGGCCAGGGCCGCGGCGGACAGCCACCGGCGCAGGGTCTCCTCGCCGGCCCGCAGATCGGCCCGGGTGAGCAGGGCCCAGGAGTCCAGCAGCAGGACCGCGCCGTACCCCCCCTCGGCCACCGGCTCGGCGCCGGGGGTGGCGACGACCAGTCCAGCGCCGGCCGGGACGTCGGTCAGCACCTCGTCGCGGCCCGAGGTGCGCACCGGCACCCCGGGAAAGGCCCGACCCAACTCCTCGGCGGTTCGCCGGGCACCGGTGACCGCCGCCCGAAGCCGCCGCCCACCGCACTGCGGGCAGGCGTACGCGGCAGCGACCCGGCCGCACCAACGGCAGGCCGGTGGGGCGTCGGCGGCGGGCAACGCCAGCGGGCCGGCGCAGTGCGGGCAGCGGGCCGGGGTCCGGCAGTCGGCGCAGGAGACCGACGGCAGGTAGCCCCGGCGGGGCACCTGGACCAGCACCGGCGCGTCGGCGCGCAGGGTGTCCCGGGCGGTGGTCCAGGCCAGGCTGGGCAGCCGGGCCGTCGCGGCCCCCGGGTCGCGGGCCAACTGCGGGTCGTCGCCGGTCGGGGCGATGGCCGGGGTACGCGCCCGCAGGGTCGCCCGGTCCGCGACCACCTCACGGGCCCAGCCGGTCTCCACCAGCAACTGCCCCTCGGCGGTCCGGGTCCAGCCGCCGACCAACGCGGCGGCCTCGCCGAGCCGGGCCCGGGTGAGCAGCACCTCCCGCGCGTGCGGGTAGGGCGCGCGCGGCTCGGCGTGCAGGTCGTCCCCGTCGTCCCAGATCGCCACCAGGCCGAGCCGCGCCACCGGGGCGAACATGGCGGCCCGGGTGCCGATCACCACCGGCACGTCGCCCCGCCGGACGGCCAGGAACGCCCGGTAGCGACGGGCCGGGCCGAGCGCCGCCGAGAGGGTCACGTGCTGTCCGGGGCCGAGCAACGCGGTCAACGCCGCGTCGAGCCGGTCGAGGTCCCGGGCGTCGGCCACCACCACCAGCGCGCCCCGCCCTCCGGCGAGGGTGGCGGCGACCGTGTCGGCGTAGCGGGCCGCCCAGTCCTCCCCGGCCAGCGCCGACCAGACGGCCCGGGGCGCCCGCCCGTCGGCGAGCGCCGTCAGGTATGCCGGGCCGGCCGGATAGTCCCGCCACCCGCGCGGGTCGGGCACGGTCCGACGCGGTGCCACCGCCGCTCCGCCGCCCGGACCGGTGCCAGCCTGCTCAATGCCGGCCGGACCGGTGCCAGCCGGCTCAATGCCGGCCGAATCGGTGCCAGCCGGCTCGGGGACGGTGCGGGGTTCCTTCTCGACCCGGGCGTGCCGGGGCGGGACGGCCAGCCGGAGCACGTCGGCGAGGTTGCCGGCGTAGCGGTCGGCGACCGCCCGGGCCAGCCCGGCCACCTCGGCGGCCAGCACCGGCTCCGGGGAGACCACCTTCTCCAGGTATGCCAACCTGCCGCCGTGCGCCGAGGCGTCGACACGTTCCAGCAGCCAACCGTCGACCAGTTGGCCGGCGAAACGGACCTTGACCCGGACCCCGGGCACCGCGACGTCGGCCAGACCTGCGGGGACCAGATAGTCGAAGGGACGGTCGAGGTGCGGCAACGGGACATCCACGCAAACCCGAGCGACCGGCGACCCGTCTGCGGGTCGCCGGTCGCTGGGCGTGGTGCCGGTCAGGCGCCCGCTACCGACTTCAGGTCGGCCGCCCGGTCGGTGCTCTCCCAGCTCAGCTCCGGCAACTCCCGGCCGAAGTGGCCGTAGGCCGCAGTCTGCTGGTAGATCGGGCGGAGCAGGTTGAGATCCCGGATGATGGCCGCCGGTCGCAGGTCGAAGACCTCACCGACCGCCTTCTCGATCGCGGCCACCGGCACCGTCTCGGTGCCGAAGGTCTCGATGAAGAGGCTGACCGGGTGGGCCTTGCCGATCGCGTACGCGACCTGCGCCTCGCAGCGCTCGGCCAGGCCGGCGGCGACCACGTTCTTGGCCACCCAGCGCATCGCGTACGCGGCGGAGCGGTCCACCTTGGACGGGTCCTTGCCGGAGAACGCGCCGCCACCGTGCCGGGAGTACCCGCCGTAGGTGTCGACGATGATCTTCCGACCGGTCAGCCCGGCGTCGCCCATCGGGCCACCGATCTCGAACCGGCCGGTCGGGTTGACCAGCAGCCGGTAGCCGTCGATGTCCAGGCCCAGGCTCTCCAGCTCCGGCGCGATGACGTGGTCGCGCACGTCCGGGGTGAGCAGCGAGTCCAGCGAGATGTCCGCGGCGTGCTGGCTGGACACCACGACGGTGTTCAGCCGGACCGGGCGCAGCCCCTCGTACTCGATGGTGACCTGCGTCTTGCCGTCCGGCCGCAGGTACGGGATGGTCCCGTCCTTGCGCACCGCGGACAGCCGCTGGGCCAGCCGGTGCGCGAGCGCGATCGGCAGCGGCATCAGCTCCGGCGTCTCGGAGCAGGCGAAGCCGAACATCATGCCCTGGTCGCCGGCGCCCTGCGCGTCCAGCGCGCTCTCCGACGCCCCGGTCCGCAGCTCGAAGGCGTTGTCGACACCCTGTGCGATGTCCGGCGACTGGGCGCCGATGGAGACACTGACGCCGCAGGACGCGCCGTCGAAGCCCTTCTTCGACGAGTCGTACCCGATGCCGAGGATCGTCTCGCGGACGATTGTCGGGATGTCGGCGTACGCCTTGGTGGTCACCTCACCGGCGACATGGACCTGACCGGTGGTGATCAGGGTCTCGACCGCCACCCGACTGTGCGGGTCCTGGGTGAGCAGGGCGTCGAGGATTCCGTCGCTGATCTGGTCGGCGATCTTGTCCGGGTGGCCTTCCGTGACCGATTCGGACGTGAAGAGGCGGCGTGTCACGGCACTCCTAAGCTCTTTAGATAATCGTTCCGCAGCAGTCTAGTCACCCTCGCGTACCGCTCACGACTGGGCGAGTCGGCATCCACTGTTCAGGACCGGGTCGCCCACCGGGCGAGCACGAGGTCCCAGACACGGTCGGCCAGGTCCTCCTTGTCCTGCTCGGGCAGGCGGTGCACGGCGCCGTCGGCGCCGATCACGGTGGCCGCGTTGGTCTCGGCCCCGAAGACCTTGTCGACGCCGACCTCGTTGACGACGACGAGGTCGGCCCGTTTCCGGGCGAGTTTGGCCCGGCCGTTGGCCTCGGCGTCGCCGGTCTCGGCGGCGAACACCACCAGCACCTGCTCCGGACGACGGCGGCGGCCCAACTCGGCGGCGATGTCCGGGTTGGTGACGAGGGCGATGGTCGGCGCGCTGCCGTCGTCCGGCTTCTTGATCTTGCCAGTCGCGTAGGTCGCCGGTCGGAAGTCCGCCGGTGCCGCCGCCATCACCACCGCGTCGGCACCGGCGGCGGCGGTCAGGGTCGCCGTGCGCAACTCCTCGGTGGTGCCCACCCGGACCAGGTCGACCCCGGCCGGGTCGGCCAACGACACGTTGGCGGCGATCAGGGTGACCCGGGCGCCCCGGGCGACGGCCGCGCGGGCGAACGCGTAACCCTGCTTGCCGGAGGAGCGGTTGCCGAGGAACCGGACCGGGTCGAGGGGTTCCCGGGTGCCGCCGGCGGTGACCACCAGGTGCCGGCCGGCCAGATCGGCGGGGGCGTCGACACCCCGGGCGAGGGCCCGGCGGGCGACCGCGAAGATCTCGGCCGGGTCGGGCAGCCGCCCCTTGCCGCTGTCGGCGCCGGTGAGCCGGCCCACAGCGGGCTCGATCACCCGGACGCCGCGGGCCCGCAGGGTGGCCACGTTAGCGACGGTGGCCGGGTGCTCCCACATCTCGGTGTGCATCGCCGGGGCGAGCACCACCGGGCAGCGGGCGGTGAGCAGGGTGTTGGTGAGCAGGTCGTCGGCGAGGCCGTGGGCGGCGCGGGCGAGCAGGTCCGCCGTGGCCGGCGCGACCACCACCAGGTCGGCCCGCTGGCCGAGCCGGACGTGCGGGACCTCGTGCACCTCGGACCAGACGTCGTCGGCGACCGGCTGGCCGGACAGCGCCGCCCAGGTCGGCGCCCCGACGAAGCGGAGCGCCGACGCGGTCGGCACGACCCGGACCCGGTGACCCGATTCGGTGAAGAGTCGCAGCAGCTCACACGCCTTGTAGGCGGCGATGCCGCCGCCGACTCCGAGCACGATCTCGGCGGACATCGGGGCTACGGGGGTTACGGCTGGTCGGTCGGCTCGGCGGTGAGCAGGCCCGCGTTGATCTCGCGCATGGCGATGGAGAGCGGCTTCTCCTGCGGGGTGGTCTCCACGAGCGGGCCGACGTACTCCAGCAGGCCCTCACCGAGCTGGCTGTAGTAGGCGTTGACCTGACGCGCACGCTTGGCAGCGAAGATCACCAGCGCGTACTTCGAGGTGGTCTTCTCGAGCAGCTCGTCGATCGGCGGGTTGGTGATGCCCTCGGGGTTGGCGATGGATCCCACGAAATACCTCTGCGTCTGAAAGGTGTCCGCGCGAGCGCAGCTGGTCGCTCGGGCCGCGCGGACGCGGCTGGGCGCTCGATCCCGGCTGGTCGCTCGAACAAGGCGGTCGCTCGAACAAGGCGGTCGCTCGAACAAGGCGGTCGCTCGAACACGGTCTGCGGTCGGACGGGAGCCAGATTAGGACGAACCGAGCAAGCCTACCAGCTCAGCGGCGGCGCGCTCGGTGCGGTCGTGGTGGACGGTGTGCGCGGCGAGGGCCGCCAGGGCCGGGTCCGCGCGGTGTCCGGGCGGGAGCAGCAGCACCAGCCGGGCCGATGGCACAGCCGCGGTCACGGCGAGCGCCCCGGGCGGGTCCAGCGGAAGCAGCACCGGCCGTCCCCGCCCCAGTCGGTCGATCAGCGGGGCACGCGGCGTGCCCCGGCGGTACGGCCCGGCCCGGGACCACTCCAGCAATCCGCCCGCGGCGATCATCCGATCGAACTCGGCCGGCTCCCGGAAGAGCCGGTCGACGCCGTCGGACTCGCCGGGGCGACGTGCCCGGGTGGTCACCGGAACCGGCACCCACACGGATGGAGAACGTGCCCGGACCGCCTCGACCACACCGCCCCGACCGGCACCCGAAGGTCCGGTCAGGACGGTGAGTCGTGCCGCCGGGCACGCCTCGTCATCCGTGCTCACCGCTTGTTTCTACCTGCTGCGGCGTTCAGTTGGCGGCGAACTCTCCAAGCAGCGCCTTACGCTGCTGCTCGCCCAGGCCACGCAGGCGGCGGCTGTCGGCGATCTTGAGCTTCTCCATGATCTGGGTGGCCCGGATCTTGCCGATACCCGGCATCGCCTGAAGCACGGCCGACACCTTGAGCTTGCCGACGACATCGTCGGACTCGGCTCGCGCAAGGACTGCGGCCAGGGTGGTCTTGCCCTGCTTGAGCTGCTCCTTCAGCTCAGCACGGGCCTTGCGGATCTCCGCGGCCTTTTCCAGCGCGGCAGCGCGCTGCTCGGGGGTCAGTGACGGGAGCGGCACCAGTTCTCCTCAGGTCCCTATCGCGACGGGCGGTACGCACCGCCGCTCTGTGAAACGTGGTGTCGCTGAAAACCAAAGGGGTCCGTGGTTCCCAGCGCGGGGAAAACTAGCGTTCGGCGGAGCTTTCGGCAACGTGGACGCGCGATGATCAACGTAAAGTGACCGAGCCGTCAGTCAGTGACGCGCAGCCAGAATGTGTCGGCAGTCGGCCACCGCACGGTCCGCGGCGGCCCGCAACGCGTCGGCGTCCGGGCCCGCGTTGAGCACCTCCCGGGAGTACGACGGCAGCACTGCGGACAGGCTCGAACCGAACACGGTCGGTAGGTCGGCAGCCGTCGCGCCCTGCGCGCCGAGGCCCGGAGCCAGCAGTGGACCGTTGACCCGGGACAGGTCGTGACCGGTGTCGCCGATGGTCGCGCCGACCACCAGACCGATGCTGCCGAGCGGCTCCGCACCCCTGTTGAGCTGGGAAATCTCATCGATAACAAGCTGCGCGACCGTCCGCCCACCGGAGGTGACGGCGCGCTGCACCTGCGCCCCCTCCGGGTTCGAGGTGAGCGCTAACACGAACACCCCACCGCCGTGCGCGGCGGCCGACTCGAACATCGGGGCCAGCGAACCTACTCCCAGGTAGGGGCTCGCGGTGACCGCGTCGACATACAGCGGGCTGGATGGATCAAGGTACGCGGAGGCGTACGCCGCGACGGTCGAACCGATGTCGCCGCGCTTGACGTCGAGCAGAACGAGCGAGCCAGCTTCGCGCAACTGTCGGATAGTTGACTCAAGAATCGCCACTCCGCGGCTCCCGAATCGCTCGAAGAAGGCCGACTGAGGCTTGATCACCGCAACCCGGTCACCAAGCGCTTCCGCGACGGTCCGGGCGAACCGCGCCAACCCGTCCACGTCGTCCGGCAGACCCCAGCGGGCCAACAGCCCGGGATGCGGGTCGATGCCCACGCAGAGCGGCCCACGCTCCGCCACCGCCCGGTGCAACCGGGTTCCGAAGGTCTCCATCGATGCTCCTCTCGTCTCCTACTGCGCGCCGGCAGCGGCGGTCGCCACCCCGGCCTCAGTCCTCCTGCGGCCCGGTCAGCCGGCCGCCACCGCGGCGGCGATCCCGGCGGCGATCCGGGCCACGTCGTCATCCCCGGTCAGGTACGGCGGCATGGTGTACACCAGATCGCGGAAGGGGCGCAGCCACACGCCCCGGGCCACCGCAGCGGCCGTCGCCGCCGCCACGTCCACCTCGTGGTCCAGCTGCACCACACCGATCGCGCCCAGCACCCGGACGTCCACCACCCCCGACGCCCCCCGCAGCGGCTCCAGGCCGGTCCGCAGCCCCGCACCCACCCGCGCCACCTCGGCGGCCCAGTCGCCGGCCCGCAACAGCCCCAGAGAGGCGTTGGCCACCGCACACGCCAACGGGTTGCCCATGAACGTCGGGCCGTGTGCCAGCACCCCGTCGGCGGAGATCCCCCGGGCCACCTCCGGGGTGCACAGCGCCGCCGCCAGGGTGAGGTAGCCACCGGTGAGCGCCTTGCCGACGCAGAGCACGTCCGGGGTCACCCCGGCGTACTCCGCGGCGAACATCCGCCCGGTCCGACCGAACCCGGTGGCGATCTCGTCGAAGATCAGCAGCACCCCGTGCGCCCGGGTCACCTCGCGCAGTACCCGCAGGTAACCCGGATGGTGGAAGCGCATCCCGCCGGCGCCCTGCACCACCGGCTCGACGATCACCGCGGCCAACTCGTCGGCGTGCCGGGCGACCGCGTCGGTGAGCGCCGTCACGTACGCCGGGTCGGGCGGGTCGGTGAAGCCGCCGGGCGGCACCGGGGCGAAGACCTGCCGGGGCAGCACGTCCCCCCAGAGGTGGTGCATCCCGCCCTCGGGATCGCAGACGCTCATCGGGTGGAAGGTGTCACCGTGGTAACCGCCCCGCCAGGTGGCCAGCCGACGGCGCTGCGGCCGGCCGACGGCCCGCTGGTACTGCAGGCACATCTTGATCGCCACCTCGACCGACACCGAGCCCGAGTCGGCCAGGAAGACGTGCGCCAACCCGTCCGGGGCCAACTCGACCAGGGTCTCGGCCAGCCGGACCGCCGGCTCGTGGGTGAGCCCGCCGAACATCACGTGACTCATCCGGCCGAGCTGGTCGGTGACCGCCGCGTCCAGCACCGGATGCCGGTAACCGTGGATCGCCGCCCACCAGGACGACATCCCGTCGACCAGTTCCCGGCCGTCGGCCAGGCGCAACCGGACACCCTGCGCGCTGTGCACCACGTACGGCGGGTGTGCCGGCGGCAGCGCCGCGTACGGATGCCAGACACGGGCCCGGTCGACGGCCAGGATCTCCTCGGGCGTCACGCGCGTTCCTCCGTACCCTCGTCGGCCGCCGCACCACCGGCGGCCGGCCCTGCTCTGCTGCCCTGACGGCGACAGCGGTCGGTCTGGACCGGCCGCACGGCGACCGCGACGGGGACAGCGGTGCCGTGGCCCGCTCCCATGGCGGCCAATGCGCTCCGGCCCGCCCGCACGGCTACCACTGCGCTCCGGCCCGCCCGTCCGGCGATCACGACGGCGAGGGCGGTGCGCCGATCCGCCTGCGCGGCGCCGGTGACGGTGAGGCGAGAGGAGGCGGTGCGCCGCGGCCGTGGGGAGGTGCGGCGGACCGGTCGCCCCGAGTCCGGTGCCCGCTGCCGAGCCGGTCGCCCTGGAGCAGGAACACGCTGCCGGCCCGGTCGCCCCGCTTCGGCAGCGACCGTCACCGGGGTGAGCCCGGAGCGGGCGCACCCGGCCGGGCCGGGGTGGGCGGACGCTGCCGCTGTGGCGGCGGCAGCGTCGGCGCGTACTGCTGCCATGGCCAGCCCGGAGCGGGCGCGCGCCGCCGCCGCGGTGACTCCGGCGGTGGCGCGCGCTGTGGCCACCCTTCCTCGTGCCCGAGCGCGAGCAGCGGCAGCGGGAGTCCTGGGGGCGGCCGGGGAGTGTCGTGTTCCCGGCCGCGCCACGGCGGGCACGACCGGGTCCGCCGGACGTGCCCGCCGGTTCACCGGCCGCTCACCGCCGGATCGCCGGCCGACACCCCGGCCCCGGTGGAGACGCGGGCGGCGGCCCGGACCAGGGCCGGGCCCCGGTAGATGAAGCCGGTGTAGAGCTGGACCAGGCTGGCTCCGGCGTCGAACATCCGGGCCGCGTCGTCCGGGTCGAGGATGCCGCCGACGCCGATCACCGGGAGCCGGCCGCCGGTCTCCCGGTGGACGAAGGCGACCATCTCCCGGGCCCGCCCGGTCAGCGGGCGACCGGACAGACCGCCCGCCTGCGCGCCACGTTCCCCGTCGGCGGACGCGAGGCCGTCGCGGGCCAGGGTGGTGTTGGTGGCGATCACCCCGGCCGCCCCACGGGCCAGGCAGACCTCCAACAGTTCGGCCACGGCCGGCTCGGTGAGGTCAGGGGCGATCTTCACCAGGACGGGCTTCTCCCCCACCAGGGCGGTCAGCAGGGCGTCCAGGTGCGCCTTGTCCTGCAACGACCGCAGCCCGGGGGTGTTCGGGGAGGAGACGTTGACCGCGAAGTAGTCACCGTGCCCACGCAACGCCTGGTACGAGGTGAGGTAGTCCTCGACCGCCTCGTCCAGCGGGGTCACCTTGGACTTGCCGAGCGAGATGCCCAGCGGCACCCCGAGCGGGCGGGGCAGGGCGGCCAGCCGGTCGGCGAGGGCCTGCGCACCGGCGTTGTTGAAGCCCATCCGGTTGATCACGGCCGCGCTGTCGGGCAGCCGGAACAGCCGGGGCCGTGGGTTGCCCGGCTGGGCGTGCGCGGTGACGGTGCCCACCTCGACGAAGCCGAACCCCAGCGCCGGCCAGGCCGGCAGGGCCACCCCGTTCTTGTCCATCCCCGCCGCCAGTCCCACCGGGTTGGGGAATTCCACCCCGAACACCGTCCGAGGTGCCCGGTGCAGATTGCGGGCCCGCAGCAACGCCAGCGCCGCCGGCCGCCGCGACACACTCGCCAACCGCCGCAGCGTCCACTCGTGCGCCGCCTCGGCGTCCCCACCCCCGATCCGGAACAGAACCTCCCGAACCCCCTTCTCGAACATCACCACGCCCCGACCTCCCGCTCGACACTCTCGTCGGTGATCAAGAGGTTTGCGTCACCCCACCCGCCGTCCGGTGACCGAAACCTCTTGATCACCGGACCGAGCGGGGGGCGGGGGGCGCGGGGGGCGCGCGGGGGGTGGGGGGTCATTGGGCGGCTCGGAGGGCGGCGTGGAGTTCCTGGAGGGGGCGCACGCGCATGTCGCCCCGGATGCGGGCCTCGATGCCCATGACCGCCGCCGCCGCGCCCGGCACGGTGGTGATGCAGGGGATGTCGGCCGTGACGGCGGCGCTACGGATCTCGTAACCGTCCGAGCGGGCGCTCGCGCCGGAGCCCTGCGGGGTGTTCACCACCAGTGCCACGTCACCGGCGAGGATCATCGAGACCGCGTCCGCGCCCTCGCCCGTCTGGTAGTGCTTACGGATCTGCTCGCAGGCGATGCCGTGCCGACGCAGCACCTCCGCGGTGCCGGTGGTGGCGACGATCTCGAAGCCCAGGTCGGCGAGCCGCTTGATCGGGAAGATCATGCCACGCTTGTCCCGGTTGGCCACCGAGACGAAGATCTTCCCGGCGGTCGGCAGCGAGCCGTACGCGGCGGACTGGCTCTTGGCGAAGGCGTGCCCGAAGCTGGTGTCGATGCCCATCACCTCGCCGGTGGACTTCATCTCCGGGCCGAGCAGCGAGTCGACCCCCTTGCCGGCCGGGGTGCGGAACCGCTTGAACGGCAGCACCGCCTCCTTGACCGCGATCGGGGCGTCGGGCGGCAGCACCCCGCCGTCGCCGGTCGCCGGGAGCAGCCCCTCGGCGCGCAGCTCGGCGATGGTCGCGCCGAGGGCGATCCGGGCCGCCGCCTTGGCCAGCGGCACGGCGGTGGCCTTCGAGACGAACGGCACGGTACGGGAGGCCCGCGGGTTCGCCTCCAGCACGTAGAGCATGTCGTCCTTGAGGGCGTACTGGACGTTGAGCAGGCCGCGCACCCCCACCCCCCGGGCGATCGCCTCGGTGTAGCGGCGCACCTCGGTCAGGTGCGACCCGGCCAGCGTGATCGGCGGCAGCGCGCACGAGGAGTCGCCGGAGTGGATGCCGGCCTCCTCGATGTGCTCCATCACGCCACCCAGATAGACCTCACCGTCGGCGTCGCAGAGCGCGTCCACGTCGATCTCGATGGCGTCGTCGAGGAACCGGTCGACCAGCACCGGGTGGTCCGGGGAGATCTCGGTGGCCCGCCCGATGTAGTCGCGCAGCGTGGCGTCGTCGTAGACGATCTCCATGCCCCGCCCACCGAGCACGTACGACGGCCGGACCAGCACCGGGTAGCCGATCTCGTCGGCGATCGCCTTCGCCTCGTCGTACGAGGTGGCCATGCCGTGTGCCGGGGCGCGCAGGCCGGCCCGGGCCAGCACCAGGCCGAACGCGCCGCGCTCCTCGGCCAGGTGGATCGACTCCGGGGAGGTGCCGACCACCGGCACCCCGGCGTCCTTGAGCCGCTGCGCCAGCCCCAGCGGGGTCTGCCCGCCCAGCTGCACGATCACCCCGACCACGCCGGGGCCGCCGGCCGCCTTCCCGGAGGAGTCCTCGGCGTGCCAGACCTCCAGCACGTCCTCGAAGGTCAGCGGCTCGAAGTAGAGCCGGTCCGCGGTGTCGTAGTCGGTGGAGACCGTCTCCGGGTTGCAGTTGACCATGACGGTCTCGTAGCCGACAGCACCCGACCCGGCCGCGTCCGTGGCGGCGGAACCCGCCGCGCCGAGCGGGGCGGCGCGCAGCGCCTGGACGGCGTGCACACAGGAGTAGTCGAACTCGATGCCCTGCCCGATCCGGTTCGGGCCGGAGCCCAGGATCAGCACCTTGGGCCGGTCCGACGGGGCGACCTCGGTCTCCTCGTCGTACGTCGAGTAGTGGTAAGGGGTGGTCGCCTCGAACTCGGCGGCGCAGGTGTCCACCGTCTTGTAGACCGGGCGTACGTCGAGCCGGTGCCGCAGGATGCGGACGCCGTCCTCGGCGGCCAGCTCCGGGCGGAGCGCGGCGAGCTGCCGGTCGGACAGCCCGGCCCGCTTGGCCCGGCGCAGCAGGTCGGCGTCGAGCACCGGGGCGGCCACGATCTCGGTCCGCAGCTCGACCAGGCTGGCGATCTGGTCCAGGAACCACGGGTCGATTCCGCCGGACGCCGCCGTGACCTCGGCGATCGACGCGCCCAGCCGCAGCGCCCGCTCGACGGTGTAGAGCCGGCCGTCGTGCGGCATCCCCAGCGCGGCGAGGGTGCTCTCCCGCGTCGCCCCCTCCGGGTCCGGGGTGGTCCAGAAACCCGACGACGTGGTTTCCATCGAGCGCATCGCCTTGTTGAGCGCCTCGGTGAAGTTGCGGCCGAGGCTCATCGCCTCACCGACCGACTTCATCGTGGTGGTCAACTCCGGGTCGGCGCCGGGGAACTTCTCGAACGCGAACCGCGGGATCTTGACCACCACGTAGTCCAGGGCCGGCTCGAACGCCGCCGGGGTCTTGCGGGTGATGTCGTTGGGAATCTCGTCGAGGGTGTAGCCGATGGCCAGCTTCGCGGCGATCTTGGCGATCGGGAAGCCGGTGGCCTTCGACGCCAGCGCCGACGAGCGGGACACCCGGGGGTTCATCTCGATCACCACGATCCGGCCGTCGGCCGGGTTGACCGCGAACTGGATGTTGCAGCCGCCGGTGTCCACCCCGACCTCGCGCAGCACCGCGATGCCCAGGTCGCGCAGGTTCTGGTACTCCCGGTCGGTGAGCGTCATCGCCGGGGCGACGGTGACGCTGTCGCCGGTGTGCACGCCCATCGGGTCGATGTTCTCGATCGAGCAGACCACCACCACGTTGTCGTGCCGGTCGCGCATCAGCTCCAGCTCGTACTCCTTCCAGCCGAGCACACTCTCCTCGATGAGCACCTCGTGCACCGGGCTGGCGGCCAGGCCCGAGCCGGCGATCCGGGTCAGGTCCTCGTCGGTGTGCGCCATGCCGGAACCCAGGCCGCCCATCGTGAACGACGGCCGGATCACCACCGGCAGGCCCAGCTCCGCGACGGTCTCGCGGACCTCGTCCATCGAGTGACAGACCCGGGACCGGGGCACCAGGCCGTCCGGATCGGCCAGCCCCAGCCGTACGCCGGCCTTGGCGACGATCTCCTTGAACAGCTGGCGGTCCTCACCCCGGTTGATCGCCTCGATGTTCGCGCCGATCAGCTCGACGCCGTACTTGTCGAGCACGCCCGCGGCGTGCAGGGCGACCGCGGTGTTCAGCGCGGTCTGCCCGCCCAGGGTGGCCAGCAGCGCGTCGGGGCGCTCCTTGGCGATGACCAGCTCGACGAACTCCGGGGTGATCGGCTCGACGTAGGTGGCGTCGGCGAACTCCGGGTCGGTCATGATGGTCGCCGGGTTGGAGTTGACCAGGCTGACCCGGATCCCCTCGCTGCGCAGCACCCGGCAGGCCTGGGTGCCGGAGTAGTCGAACTCGCAGGCCTGCCCGATCACGATCGGCCCGGAGCCGATCACCAGGATGTGCTTGAGATCGTCGCGCTTAGGCATTCGTGCGCCCCTCGCTGTGGTTCCGGCCCGCGCCGGGCTGCCCGTCGGGGCCACGGCCCTCGATCAGCTCGGCGAAGCGGTCGAAGAGGTAGTCGGCGTCGTGCGGGCCGGCTGCCGCCTCCGGGTGGTACTGGACGGTGAAGGCGGGCACGTCCACGGCCCGCAGCCCCTCGACGACGTTGTCGTTGAGGCAGACGTGCGACACCTGCACGCCACCGAACTCGGTCTCGATGACCTCGTCGGGAACGACCGGGCCGGCCGCCGTCCCGGGCTCGCGACCCGGCCAGGCCACCGCGAAGCCGTGGTTGTGGCTGGTCACCTCGACCTTGCCGGTGACCCGGTCGAGCACCGGCTGGTTGATGCCCCGGTGGCCGTAGCCCAGCTTGTAGGTGCCGAAGCCGAGCGCCCGGCCGAGGATCTGGCTGCCGAAGCAGATGCCGAACAGCGGAATCCGCCGGCTCAGCACCTCCCGGGCCAGCGTCACCGGCCCGTCGGCGGTGGCCGGGTCACCCGGGCCGGGCGAGAAGAAGACCGCGTCCGCGCCGGTGGCGAGCAGGTCGTCGATGGTGGAACCGGCGGGCAGCACGTGGGTGGTGACCCCCCGGGCGGCCAACCGCCGCGGCACGTTGCGCTTGATGCCCAGGTCCACCGCGGCGACGGTGTAGCGGTGCACGCCCTCCGCCTCGACCACGTACGGGGTGGCGGTGGTCACCTCGGCGGAGAGGTCCGCGCCGACCATCTGCGGGGACTGCCGGACCCGCTCCAGCAGGGCGCGCGGATCGTCCTCGACGCTGGAGATGCCGACCCGCATCGCGCCGCGTTCGCGCAGGTGCCGGGTGAGCGCCCGGGTGTCCACCCCGGCGATGCCGACGACGCCCTCGACGCCGAGCCGGTCCTCCAGGCCACCGGTGGACCGCCAGTTGGAGCCGATCCGGGCCGGGTCGCGGACCACGTACCCGGCGACCCAGATCCGGTCGGACTCGTCGTCCTCGCCGTTGACGCCGGTGTTGCCGATGTGCGGCGCGGTCTGCACCACCACCTGCCGGTGGTAGGACGGGTCGGTCAGGGTCTCCTGGTAGCCGGTCATCCCGGTGTTGAAGACCGCCTCGCCGAAGGTCTCCCCGACACTGCCGTACGCCTCACCGTGGAAGGTCCGCCCGTCCTCCAGGACCAGGATCGCCGATCTGCGCTTCGCCATCACACGTCACCTCCGATCCGGACTGCGGGACTCCGCTTCGCTGCGTTCCTCGCTCGAATCACGCGCCCTCCCCCGATCCGGACTGCGGGACTCCGCTTCGCTGCGTTCCTCGCTCGAATCACTTGACAGCCTTTCCGTCCAGGACCGTCGGCTCGCCGCGCAGGAAGGTCGCCACGATGCGACCCGGCAGCGTCATGCGGGCGTACGGGGTGTTGCGACTGCGGCTGGCCAGCTCCGTGGGCTCGATCACCCGACGGGCGGCCGGGTCGACCAGGGTCAGGTTGGCCGGTGCCCCGGGTGCCGGGTCGAGGCCGTGGCCGTCGAGTCCGGCGATCCGGGCCGGGGTCCGCGACATCCGGTCGGCGATCAGGTCCCACTGCGGGCCGAGCACGTCGAGGGCGATGGACAGCGCCGTCTCCAGACCGAGCATGCCCGGCCGGGCGTACGCCCACTCGCACTCCTTGTCCTCCACCGCGTGCGGGGCGTGGTCGGTGGCGACGATGTCGATGACGCCCTCGGCGAGCGCGGCGCGCAGCGCGGCGACGTCGGTGCCGGTCCGCAACGGCGGATTGACCTTGAAGACCGGGTCGTAGCTGGCCGTCGGGCTCCAGTCGGGCGAGAGCGCGGGGCTCGCCAGCTCACCCCGGCCGCCCACCACCTCGTCGGTGAGCAGCAGGTGGTGCGGGGTGACCTCGGCGGTGACCCGTACCCCCCGGGCCTTGGCCTGGCGCAGCACCTCGACGCTGCCGGCGGTGGAGACGTGGCAGACGTGCAGCCGGCTGCCGACGTGCTCGGCGAGCAGCACGTCGCGAGCGATGATCGCCTCCTCGGCGACCGCCGGCCAGCCGGTCAGCCCGAGCCGGGTGGAGACCTCGCCCTCGTGCATCTGCGCGCCCTCGGTGAGCCGGGGCTCCTCGGCGTGCTGGGCGATGATCCCGTCGAACGCCTTGACGTACTCCAGGGCCCGGCGCATCAGCTTGGGGTCGGCGACGCAGTGCCCGTCGTCGGAGAAGATCCGCACCCGGGCCGCCGAGTCGGCCATCGCGCCGAGTTCGGCGAGCCGCTCGCCGGCCAGCCCGACGGTGACCGCGCCGATCGGCTGCACGTCGACCAGCCCGGCCTGCCGGCCGAGCCGCCAGACCTGCTCGACCACGCCGGCGGTGTCGGCGACCGGCGAGGTGTTCGCCATCGCGCAGACCGCGGTGTAGCCGCCGAGCGCCGCCGCCCGGGAGCCGGACTCCACGGTCTCGGCGTCCTCCCGGCCGGGTTCGCGCAGGTGGGTGTGCAGGTCGACCAGGCCGGGCAGGGCGACCAGCCCGGTGCCGTCGATGACGGCGGCGTCCGGGGCGGTCAGCCCGGACCCGGTCGCGGCGACGACGCCGTCGCGGATCAGCAGGTCGGTCGGCGCACCGCCGACGACGCTCACGTTCTTGATCAGGTACGCGGTCACCGGTTGTTTCCTCCGAGCAGCAGGTAGAGCACGGCCATCCGCACGGAGACCCCGTTGGCGACCTGTTCGACGATGGTGGAGCGGGGTGAGTCGGCGACCTCGGGGGTGATCTCCATCCCCCGGTTCATCGGCCCGGGGTGCATGACGATCGCGTGTTCGGGCAGCCGGCGCATGCGTGGGCCGTCCAGCCCGTAGCGGCGGGCGTACTCACGGGCGGACGGGAAGTAGGAGTCGTTCATCCGCTCCCGCTGCACCCGCAGCATCATCACCACGTCCACCCCGGGCAGCACGGCGTCGAGGTCGTAGCAGACGTCGGTGCCGGGGTGGGACCCGGCGGCCGGGCCGGCGTCGGTGACCGCCGGCGCGGCACCCGCGCGGGCGGCCCAGTCGACCGGGATCAGCGTCGGCGGGCCGACCAGGGTGACCTTGGCGCCGAGGGTGCTCAGCAGCAGCACGTTGGAGCGGGCCACCCGGGAGTGCAGGACGTCCCCGACGATCGCCACGTGCAGGCCGGCGAGCCGTCCGAGCCGGGCCCGCATGGTGTACGCGTCGAGCAGCGCCTGGGTCGGGTGCTCGTGGGTGCCGTCGCCGGCGTTGACCACCGACCCGTCCACCCAGTTGGCCAGCCGGTGCGGGGCGCCGGAGGCGGGGTGCCGGACGACCACCGCGTCGGCCCCCATCGCCTGGAGGGTCAGCGCGGTGTCCTTCAGGCTCTCGCCCTTGGTGACGCTGGAACCCTTGGCGGAAAAGTTGATCACATCGGCGCTGAGTCGCTTGGCGGCGGCCTCGAACGAGATCCGGGTCCGGGTGGAGTCCTCGTAGAAGAGGTTCACCACGGTCCGGCCGCGCAGCGCCGGCAGCTTCTTGACCTCGCGGCCGGCGACGGTGGCCATCTCGGCGGCGGTGTCGAGGATCTGGGTGGCGGTGTCAGCGTCCAGGTCGGCCCCGGAGAGCAGGTGTCTGATCATGAGCGGGGCCGCCTCTCGTTCGCGCCTGCGGGATGCCGTCGTGTCGCGCTCACCGGGTACCCCCGCAGAGCCGGACCTCGTCGGCGCCGTCGGTCTCGACGAGGGTGACCTTGACGCTCTCGGCGAGCGCGGTCGGGATGTTCTTGCCGACGTAGTCGGCGCGGATCGGCAGTTCCCGGTGGCCCCGGTCGACCAGCACGGCGAGCTGCACCGAGGCGGGTCGGCCGACGTCGTTCAGGGCGTCGAGGGCGGCCCGGACGGTACGGCCGGAGAAGAGCACGTCGTCGACGAGGACGACCCGCTTGCCGTCGATGCCACCGGGGGGCAGTTGGGTCGGGCCGACCGCGCGGGTGGCGTGCCGACGCAGGTCGTCGCGGTAGAGGGTGATGTCGAGCACCCCGACCGGGACGTCGACGTCCTCGAAGGTGCTGATCCGGGCGGCGAGCCGCCGGGCGAGCGGGGCGCCCCGGGTGGGGATGCCCAGCAGGACGGTGTCGGCGGCGCCCTGGGTCTTCTCCAGGATCTGGTGGGCGATCCGGTCGACCACGCGCTGGACGTCGGCGCTGGCGAGGATCACCTTCACCGAGGGTTGTCGCTCGGGCGACGGGTGGGCAGCCGGTGGGCAGGCCACGGCGGACCTCCTTCCCCGCCTCACGGGACGGGTCGTTAAAGGATGTCGGGGGTGTCCGGTCAGGTCGCGGACGGCCCGACCGGGGCTGACGGCCACGTTACCAGCGGTCACCTGGCCGTTCGCCGCGACCCACTGATCCCCGGATCAGGACGGTGAAATGGGGACAACTCCCCCACTATCTCCGATGGGAATGTCACGAGCACTTGACCACGTGTCGCAATCCCCGTACCGTCACGCTCCGTAGCGATCGCTGGGAGAACCCCAAAGCACAGCACTGGGAGTGTCCGAATGCCCTCTGAATACGCCAAGTCGCTGGGCGCCCGCCTGCGCTCCATCCGCCAGCAGCAGGGCCTGTCCCTGCAGGGGGTGGAGGAGAAGTCAAACGGACGCTGGAAGGCGGTGGTGGTCGGCTCGTACGAGCGCGGCGACCGGGCCGTCACCGTGTCCCGGCTGGCGGAGCTGGCCGACTTCTACCGCGTTCCCGTCTCGGAGCTGCTGCCCGACGGCAGCGGTGTACGGCACGAGCCCACCAGCAAGATCGTCCTGGACCTGGAGCGGCTCTACGACGAGGCCTCCGAGGACCTCGCGTACGTCGCCCGCTACGCCCGGGCGATCCAGCAGCAACGTGGCGACTACAACGGCCGGGTGCTCTCCATCCGCGCCGACGACCTGCGCGCCCTGGCGATCGTCTACGACGCCTCGCCGTCCGGGCTGATCGAGCGGCTCACCGAGCACGGTGTGCTGGTCGCCGACCCGCGGGCGTTCTTCGCCTCCTGATCCGCGGTCGTTGACAACGAGAAGGGCCCGTGCCGTCCGGCACGGGCCCTTCTGTCACACCGTCTCCCGCCCCTGGCGCCCCGAACGACCGGCCCTGGTGGGGCGGCACGCGCGCGACCCGGTCAGCGGGTGGCGTACTCGGCGATCCGGCCGAGGATGCCGTTGAGGAAGCGCGGCGAATCGTCGGTCGACATCTGCCGGGCCAGCTCCACCGCCTCGCTGATCGCCACCGCGTCGTCGATCTCGTCGACGTAGAGCAGCTCGTAGACGGCGATCCGGGCCAGGTTGCGGTCGACCGCCGGCATCCGGTCCAGGGTCCAGCCCTCGGCGTAGCTGGCGATCACCTCGTCGATCCGGTCGAGGTGCGCGGCGACCCCCTCGACCAGGCCGACCGCGTAGTCCAGGTGCTCGGGACGCGGCTTCTCGATCCGCTCGACGTAGCCGGCGAGCACCTCGACCGGGGGCCGGTCCCGCAGGTCCGCCTCGAAGAGCACGTCCAGCGCCCGCTTACGCGCCTTGCGGCGCGACGGCATCTGCTGCTTGGGGCCCTCGGCCATCAGGCTCGGCCGAGGTAACGGCCGTCGCGGGTGTCGACCTTGATCTTCTCGTCGGTGGTGATGAAGAGCGGCACCTGCACGGTCGCGCCGGTCTCGACGGTGGCCGGCTTGTTGCCGCCGGTCGACCGGTCGCCCTGCAGACCCGGCTCGGTGTAGGTGACCTGGAGCACCACGCTGGTCGGCAGCTCGATGTAGAGCGGCACGCCCTCATGGGTGGCGACGGTCGCCTCGGCCTCGGGGAGGAGGTAGTTGGCGGCCTCGCCGACGGTGCCACCGGGGACGGTGATCTGGTCGAACGTCTCCAGATCCATGAAGACGTAGTCCTCGCCGTCGGCGTAGAGGTATTGCATGGTGCGCTTGTCGACGGTGGCGGTCTCGACCTTGGTGCCCGCGTTGAAGGTCTTGTCGACGACCTTGCCGGACAGCACGTTCTTCAGCGTGGTGCGGACGAACGCCCCACCCTTACCAGGCTTGACGTGCTGGAACTCGACGACGGCCCAGAGCTCCCCGTCGAGGTTGAGTACCAGGCCGTTCTTGAGGTCGTTGGTGGATGCCATTTCCTGCCTTGATCATCAATTGGCGGACAGACCAGGCAAGTCTACTAGCTGCGTCTAATCGGCGGCGGTTCCGGCGGCCGGGGTACCGGCCCGACCGACCGTACCGCCCCGATTGTCACTCAGAGCGACGATGAAGGTCGGCCGCCAGCCGGGTGGCGAGGTGCCGCAGGGCCAGCAGGTAGCCGTCCACGCCGAGCCCGCAGATGACGCCGGTGGCCACCGCCGAGACCACCGAGTGGTGCCGGAACTCCTCCCGGGCATGGATGTTGGAGATGTGCACCTCGACCAGGGGCCCGCGCAGCAACGCACAGGCGTCCCGCACGGCGATCGAGTAGTGCGACCAGGCCGCCGGGTTGAGCACCACCGCCGCGCCCTCGTCCGCCGCGCCGTGCAGCCAGCCCAACATCTCGTGCTCGGCGTCGGTCTGCCGGACCACCACGTCCAGCCCCAGTTCGCGGCCCGTCTCGACGCAGAGCGTCACCAGATCCGCATAGCTGGTCAGGCCGTACACGTCGACCTGGCGGGTGCCCAACCGGCCCAGGTTCGGCCCGTTGAGCACGTACACCCGGGGGGTGGCGGGCCCGGTCACCGGCTGACCTCCCGGAAGGCGGCGTGCAGCAGCGCGTCGTCCGGACCCTCCAGGATCGCCGGCCGGGCCAGGCCGTCCAGCACCACGAACCGCAGTCGGCTGCCCCGGGTCTTCTTGTCCACCCGCATCGCCGCCAGCAGGTCGGGCCAGGCATCCGCCGGGTAGCTGGTCGGCAGGTCCAGCGCGGACAGCACGCTGCGGTGCCGCTCGGCGGTCGCCGCGTCGAGCCGCCCGGCCAACCGGGCCAGGGTGCCGGCATAGACGGTGCCGACCGAGACCGCGTGCCCGTGCCGCCAGCGGTACCGCTCGACCTTCTCGATCGCGTGCGCCAGCGTGTGCCCGTAGTTGAGCACCTCCCGGACGCCCGACTCCCGCAGGTCACCGGAGACCACGTCGGCCTTGACCCGGATCGCCCGCTCGATCAGCTCCCGGGCCACCGGGCCGGTCGGATCGGTGGCGGCGGCCGGGTCCGCCTCGACCAGGTCCAGGATCGCCGGGTCGGCGATGAAGCCGCACTTGACCACCTCGGCCAGCCCGGCGGCCAGGTCGGCCGGCGGGAGGCTGTCCAGGGTGCCCAGGTCGGCCAGCACCCCGACCGGCGGGTGGAAGGCGCCCACCAGGTTCTTGCCGGCCCCGGTGTTGACGCCGGTCTTGCCGCCGACGGCGGCGTCGACCATGCCGAGCAGCGACGTCGCCACCGGCACCCAGCGCACCCCGCGCAACCAGCAGGCCGCGACGAAGCCGGCCAGATCGGTCACCGCACCGCCGCCCACCCCGACCACCGCGTCGGTACGGGTGAAGCCGGCCGCACCGAGCTGCTCCCAGCAGTCGGCGGCCACCTCGACCCGCTTGCCCGCCTCGGCGTCGGGCACCTCGATCGCCAGTGGCGTCACCCCGGCGGCGGCCAGCCGCTCGCCGAGCGCCTCGGCCAACTCCCTGAGCGGTGGCGCGTGCAGCACCGCCACCCGGGTCGCCTCGGGCAGCAACGCGGGCAGTTCGGCCAGCAGGCCCCGCCCGACCAGTACGTCGTACGGCCGCTCGCCGCCGACCGGAATCCGGGTCACCTCGTCCATCGCCGGGAGCCTAGTCGAGCGTCGACCCCGACACGGCGACTGTCCACCTGATGGCGGCACCGGGACGGGGTGGCCGACCGGGCCGTCAGCCGGGTGACCGGACCCCGACCGGACGCCGGACCTCCGCCGGGTGCCGGACCCCGGCCGGGTGCCGGACCCCCGCCGCGTGACCGGGACGGCGGGGTCGGCGTTTAGCCGGACGGGACCCGGGCACCGGGGACGGGATCGACCCGAACGCGGAGGAACCCATGGCCAGCACCACCATCGACGGCGCGGACATCCGGCTACCGGCCGTCATCCTCGGCGTCGGCCTCGGCGGGTTCGTCGACGGCATCGTCCTGCACCAGGTGCTCCAGTGGCACCACATGCTCAGCAGCACCGGCAGCGACAACGTCGGGATCAGGGCGTACCCGGTGGACACCGTGTCCGGGTTGCAGATGAACACCCTGTGGGACGGACTGTTCCACGTGGTGACCTGGGTGGCGGTGCTCACCGGGTTGGCCCTGCTCTACTCCCGGGTCACCCGGTCCCGGGGCCGGCTGTGGCGCTCCGGGATGCTCTGGGGCTGGGCGCTGGTCGGGTGGGGGCTGTTCAACCTGGTCGAGGGGGTGATCGACCACCACCTGCTCGGCATCCACCACGTCCACGGTGGCCCGCACCAGACCGCCTGGGACATCGGCTTCCTGCTGCTCGGGGCGGCGCTGGTGGCCCTCGGCTGGGCGATCCAGCGTCGTGCCGCCGCCGTGGACACCTGCGCCGAGCGGCGATGACCGGGGCGCACGGCGGCGGGGTCGGGCCGCTGCTGCTCGTACCGGCGGTGGTGTTCTGGGGTTATCTGGCCGCCGCCCTGCGCCAGCGCGACCCGGGCCGGGCCGGCTGGAGCCACTGGCGGACGGCCAGCTTCGGCGCGGGCACGGCGCTGCTGGCGGTGGCCCTGCTGCTGCCCGCCCACGACCTGGTCGGGCACGTGTGGCAGCACCTGCTGGTCGGCATGCTGACGCCGCTCGGGCTGGTGCTCGGCGCACCCGGCACGCTGGCCCTGCGGACGGTACGGCCCCGGACCGGCCGGGCTGCGCTGCGGCTGCTGCGGCGGCCCGCCCTGACGGTGGCCACCCACCCGGTCACCGGCCTGCTGCTCGCCACCGGGGGTCTCTACCTGCTGCACCTGACGCCGCTGTACCGGGCCACCCTGACCCACCCCGGCCTGCACCCGCTGCTCCTGCTGCACTTCCTGGTCAGCGGGTACGTCTTCACCTGGGCGATCGCCGGCCCCGACCCGGGACCGCACCGCCCCGGCGTGCCGGTGCGCCTGGTGGTGCTGGGCCTGTCCGTCGCCGCCCACGCCACCCTGGCCCAGCTGATGTACGCCGGCCTGGTCGACGCCGCCGTCCCCGCCGATCAGCTACGGACGGCGGCGACCCTGATGTACTACGTCGGCGACCTGGCCGAGATCCTGCTCGCCCTGGCCCTGCTGGTGACCTGGCGGCCCGCACCCCGCCGGGACCGGTCGGCGTCGGCCGGCCCGGACCGCCACCGGATGGACGTGGTCAGGGCTTGAGCAGGGCGACGATCTCGGCGGCGAGTTCCTCCGGCGCCCGGCCGTCGGTGACCACCGTCGCCGTCGCGACCTCCGTGTAGAGCGGTCGACGCTGATCCATCAGGTACTTGAGGGTGGCGCGCGGATTGACCGACAGCAGCGGCCGGCCGGCACCGAGCCCGACCCGTTTCACCGCGTCGGGAAGCTCCACGGACAGGTGGACCACGGTGTGCCCGACCAGGGCGGCCCGGTTCTCCTCGGCGAGGATCGCCCCACCGCCGAGGGCGAGCACCCCGGCGTGCGACGTCAGCGCCGCCAGCACCGCCGCCCGTTCCAGGGCCCGGAAGTGCGCTTCACCCTCGTCGATGAAGATCTCCGGGATCGGCTTGCCGGCCATCTCCTCGATGTCGGTGTCGGTGTCCCGGAACGTCACCCCGAGCAGGGTGGCCAACTCCGCGCCGACGGTGCTCTTGCCGGAACCGGGCGCACCGACCAGCACGCAGACAGGCTTCGTCACTGGGCCAGCCTTTCGTTCGCGACTGCGGGGCTCCGCTGCGCTGCACTCCTCGCCCTCACCGGAGCCAGCCTTTCGTTCGCGACTGCGGGGCTCCGCTGCGCTGCACTCCTCGCCCTCACCGGAGCCAGCCTTTCTTGGCTGCCGGCGCTCACCGGATGATCAGCGCGTCGAGGTAGCCGGCGAGGTTGCGGCGGATCTCGGCCACCGAGTCACCACCGAACTTCTCCACCGCGGCCTCGGCGAGGACCAACGCCACCATCGCCTCCGCGACCACCGCCGCAGCAGGAACCGCACACACATCCGACCGCTGGTTGATCGCGGTCGCCGGCTCCCCCGTGGTCACATCCACCGTGGCCAGGGCCCGGTTCAGCGACGAGATCGGCTTCATCGCCGCCCGCACCCGCACCGGCTCACCCGTCGTGATCCCACCCTCCAGACCACCCGCCCGATCCGTCACCCGACGCACCCCGGCCGCC
>NZ_FMCU01000018.1 GCF_900091525.1 Micromonospora matsumotoense | reverse complement strand
GCTTCGACTCCTGCAACGCGGTGGCGATGGAGACCACGGCGGCCCGCTCGTCCAGGCCCGACTTCTTGGTCGCGGCGATGATCGCCTTGACGTTGCCGGTCTGCTCGTCGTTCAGGTCGATGCGGGACTGGTCGCCCTGCACGCCGTGCGGGATCAGCTTGCCCTTGTCCACGGCCGGCTTGTCGGCCTGGACGGTGGCGGCGACGGGACGGGCGTCGAGGGTGGTGGTGTCGGGGGTGCCGTGGTTCAGCGGGCCGGCGGCCAGACCACCGGCGACGGCCAGACCGGCGATACCGAGAACACTCTTACGCAGAATGGTGGTGTTCATGATGGTGGTGTTCATGGGGAAGCTCCTTCGGGGGTAGACGCCCCGACCAGCCCGTAGGCCGGACGCGCCCGTGGGGACGGGCTGCGGAAGGGGGCGTGGGCACCACGTCGGGGGCGCTCATACGGGGGAAGTGCTTGCGGGGGTTCCGGTGGGGCTTGCCGCGTGGGGCGGTGGCCGCTCGTGCCGGGGTCAGGTGTAACGACCGGGGTCCCGGGACCATTCCCGCATGCATGCGGACTGGCCGGGTGCTGCTGCGGTCGTACGGGAGATGTAACGACCGTGGGTGCCCGGTCATTCCGCCGGAGGCCAAGGCGTCGTGCGGCTGGGGGTGGCCCTGCTCCCGGCAACCCGGTCGGGTGGTTCATGTCGCGCAGAGACCTTCATGCCTGCGCGTCACAAACATGCCCCAGCGGCATGAGCGTTTCTGAGGAAACCACCCATCCTGGCCCGATCCCCACCACGTGCGCTGGGAACCCAGCGGGGTCGGGGGTGGTGCGGGGGTTCTGCCGACGGCAGATCCGCTGCCGGTGAACAGGGTGCCGCGTCGGTGTCCTCAGGCGGCAGATTGGGACGCATGAGACTGCTGATGCTGGGTGGCACCGGGTTCGTCGGAGCCGCCATCGTGGCCGAGGGGGTACGCCGGGGCTGGACGGTGACGATGGTCAACCGGGGGATACACGGGGACACCCCGCCGGGCGTACACCGGTTGCGGGGTGACCGGACCGTGCCGGGCGGGTTGGCTGCACTGGCCGGCGGCGGGTGGGACGTGGTGGTCGACACCTGGGACGGCGCACCCCACGCGGTACGCGACGCCGCCACGCTGCTGCGCTCCGCCGGGCACTACGCCTACGTCTCCAGCGGCTCCGTCTACGCCCCGCCCGTGCTCCCCGGGATCGGCGAGGAATCGCCGGTGGTGGTGGCGTCGGCCGACGACATCCGCGACGACGACTACGCCCGCTGCAAGGCGGGCGGTGAACTGGCCGCGACCGAGGTGTTCGGGGAACGCGCACTGCTGGTGCGGGCCGGGCTGATCCTCGGGCCGGGGGAGGACATCGGCCGGCTGCCGTGGTGGCTGCGCCGGGTGGCCCGGGGCGGTGACGTTCTCGCCCCGGGGCCGGCCGACCTGCCCGTGCAGTACGTCGACGTCCGGGACCTGGCGGCCTTCACGCTCGACCTGGCCGCCGAGGGCGTCGGTGGTGCCTTCAACGTGATCAGCCGTCCGGGGCACACCACCATGGGCGGGCTGCTGGCCGAGGCGGTGGCGGCGACCGGCGGCGATGTCCGGCTGCGTTGGACCGCCCCCGAGGTGATCCTCGCCGCCGGGATCGCACCGTGGAACGACCTGCCGATCTGGATTCCGCCGGGCCACGAGTACCGCTGGTTGCAGGAGCGTGGCGTCGAGAAGGCGTACGCGGCGGGACTGGCCTGCCGCCCGGTGGCCGAGACGGTCGGTGACACCTGGCGCTGGCTAAGCCGGGTGGGGGCGGTCCCGCCCCGGGCGGGGCGGCCGGTGCGGTCGACCGTCGGCCTCGACCCGGCCCGGGAGGCCGCACTGCTCGCCACCCACCATCCAGCCTGACCACGCATCCTCGGTCGCTTCGGGCGGGTGCTGCCCGCTCCGGAGGGCGGACGCCCAGCACATCGGGCGATCTAAATATCGCCATTAGTTCCTTTTGTTGTCTACGCAAGGTAATCAATGTAGACAACCAGCGTTAACCGGCCCTAGGGTTCGACCGCTGGTGCTCATCTGCACGGGGGATTCCATGGTGAACGGTGGCTAGCTGCTGCCTGGGTACGGGGTTGGCGCGATTCGTCGCCGGGCCCTCGTGGTGGTGCGTCCGGTGGACAGCGTCCACGCGTCCAGGGCCCTCCTCCGCCCGGCGCCGCCGCCCCCGCGCGAACTCGGGAGCCGGTCGCCCTACTCATCCCGTCTGCACATTCTGCCGTTGACTACGCCCGTGGAGGCATCGTGACACCCGCTCCTACCGACCCCACACGCCTTGGCGGACCGACAGCCGGGCGTCGGGTGACCGCACTCGTCGCCCTGGCCGGACTGCTGGCCGGTTCGGTGGCGACGGGAGCCGGGGCGGCGCAGGCGACGCCGGGGTCCCCTGCGCGGGCGGTGGGCGATGTCTCGGTGGCACCGGATGCGGCCTCGGCGGTGACCGCCGCGAGGCGGTCGGGTCACCGGGTCGAGGTGGGATCCGCCCGCACCGAGTTGACCCAACTGTTCGCCAATCCGTCTGGCGGATTCACCGCCGAGGCGGCGGTGATGCCACAGCGGGTGAAACGCGACGACGGGTCCTGGGTGAACATCGACCTGTCGCTGCGGCGGTCGGCGGACGGCTGGGCGCCGAAGGCCTCGGCGGCGCAGGTGCGGTTCTCCGACGGTGGACGCGGCCCGGCGGTGGTGCTGTCGCGCGCCGGCAGGACGTTGTCGTTGTCGTGGCCGGACGGATTGCCGAAGCCGACGGTGTCCGGCGAGGCGGCCACGTACGCGGAGGTGCTTCCCGGCACCGATCTGGTGTTGCGCGCGACGCACACGGGCTTCACCCACGTCTTCGTGGTACGGACACCACAGGCCGCAGCGAACGCGCGCCTACGGGAGTTGCGCTTCGACCTCGGGGGCGAGGCGCAGGTCAGGCAGGGCGCGGGCGGGCGGCTGTCCGCCGTCGTGGACGGCCAGGAGATCGCATCGGCCGAGTCGGCGGTGATGTGGGATTCGACCACGGGGTCGGGCGACGCCGGTCTGGCGGGCAGGGCGTCCGGCGGGACGGTGACCAGGTCGGGTCCCTCGACCAGCTCCACGGCCGCCGCACCCGGTGACCGGGCCAGGACGGCGGCCGTCCGCGCCGAGGTCTCCGACGGGCAGCTGGTCCTCCGCCCCGACCCGCAGCTGCTGACCGGGGGGAAGGCCACCTTCCCGGTGTTCATCGATCCGGCCTGGTCGACGGCGAAGTCCCGGTGGGCCTACGCCACACAGAACAACTCCAACAACACGGATACCACCATCGCCCGGGTCGGTAAGGACCCTGACTCGGGGAAGATCTACCGTTCGTACTTCGACTTCCCGCTGTCCGCCATCAGGGGCAAGCACATCGAGTCCGCGTACGTGCAGATGAAGCTGGACCACTCCTGGTCCTGCACCGACACGCCGACGTACCTGTACCACTCCAACGGCATCGCCTCGACACCGCGCACCACGTGGGCACCCAAGCTGCACAGCCAGAAGTCGACCGCACAGTCCCACGCCAACGAGGGCTTCGGCTGCTCGGACTCTCCCCAGCCGGACATGACTGTCAACTTCACCGGGTCGGCCGTGACGTCGCTCATCCAGACCCATGCCACGAACAACTACTCCAACGTGACCGTGGGGTTCTGCGCCTGTAGTGGCACGGACGGCTCGGGTGAGTCCACCACCGACCGGTGGAAGAAGTTCTGGCCCAACAGCGCGAAGCTCGTCGTCGACTACGACTCGGTGCCCGGAGCGCCGTACAGCCTCCAGACGTCCGGGGTGGCCTGCGCTCCCGGACAGCGGATCAGCATCGGCACGCTCACGCCCACCTTCTCGGGCATCTTCCCGGACGCCGACAAGACCCAGGCGTTGACGACCGCCTACGAGTGGCTGCAGGTCCCCAGCACCGGCACCTATGGCGACTCGACTCCGCGCAAGCCCGCCCCGTTGGGTGCGTCCGTACCGGCCGGGGGGCGCTCCACGACAGCATCGTTGCCCGCACTGACCGAGGGGCAGGTGTACGCGTTTCGGGCCCGGGCCACCGACCCGGCGCCGTACAGCAAGACCAGTGCCTGGTCGGCCTGGTGCGAGTTCCGGATCGACACCAGCATCCCGCCCGTGGTGGTGACCCGTAGCGGCCCCGACGAGCCCCTGCCCGGTGAGAAGGTCACCTTCGGCTTCTCCTCCACCGACACCAGCGTGACGAAGTTCCGGTACGGCTGGACCTTCCCCGGCACCATCGAGGTCCCGGCGACCTCCGCCTGTAGCTACCACGTGCCGACGGGCACCAACATCTGCTACCGGATCGGCTCGGTGTCGCTGTCCGTGCCGAAGTACGGCCAGAACACGCTGCACGTCCGGGCGTACGACGGTGCGGGCAATCCAGGGGACGCCTCCGCCGAGTTCATCGCCGGCCGGCCGTCGCCGGCGATCGCGCGGTGGGGCCTGGAGACTCTGCCCGGCGTCGGTACGAGCGCGGCGCTGGCGGACGCCCAGCCGGCGCTGGGCGGCGACACCCCGCTGACGGCCAGCAACGTCGCGTGGGCCCCGGACGTGCGGATCATCAAGGGCGCGACCAGCACCTTCAACGGCACCTCGTCGCACCTGCACACGACGGGGCCGGTGGTCGACACCTCGAAGTCGTACGGCGTCGCGGCATGGGTACGGCTGTCCGCGCTGCCCACCCAGAACATGGCAATAGCCACGCAGGCTGGCGATTGCATGTACGGCTTCTTCTTCGGGGTCTACGTCTCGGACGGCGTACCGAGGTGGGACGTCACCACCCGAAGCAACGACTGCGCGGCGTCGGCCACCTACACCAACGTGAGCCCGGAGAACACCGCGATCACGAGTGCGGACGTCGGGCGCTGGCAGCACGTGGCCTTCTCCTACGACGAGGAGGCGAAGCTGATCACGCTGTTCGTTGACGGGGTGCCCGTCGCCGCTGAACCGTGGACCACCGCCTGGAGCGCCAGCAACGGGTTCCAGGTGGGACGCAACGCCGCCGGTGGTCTCACGAACAACTTCTTCCAGGGCTCTGTCGCCCAGATGCAGGTGTACAACCGGGCACTGGTGCCTCACGACTTCACCGGACAACGCCGGGACGAGGAAGGCTCCGGCGGCTTCGACGAACCGGGCATGCTGAAGCCCGTCCGGGTGGGCCAGTGGACCTTCGACGGGGCCGTCGGCTGCTACGAGGAGAATCCCTCCGACTGGACGCTGTGCATGAGTCCGGAGAACACCTCCTTCGGCCGTCGGATCGCCTTCACCAAGGGCGTCGACGTCGGCGACGGCAGCCGCGCCAGCTTCCTCTCCTTCGACTCCCAGGCCATCGACGACCCCACCCAAACGACCGTCGAGTACGGCCGGAGCCAGGATGACGTGATCGGCAATCCGCAGAATCCGAACTGGCAGGACGGACGGGTGCTCCGTACCGACCAGTCCTTCTCGGTCTCCGCCTGGGTCCAGCCGAGGTCGCTCGGCATCCAGACCGCCGTCTCACAGATCGGCACCAAGCAGTCCTCGTTCTATCTCGGCCAACGCACCAAGGTCGTCAGCGGGAACCCCGTCAACTGGTGGTCGTTCAGCATCTTCGGCATCGACAGTGATTCCCTGGGTGGTCGGTTCGCCGACGCGTTCATGACGTCCCGGAACATGACCGAGGAGGCGGACCTGTCCCACTGGACACACCTGGTCGGCGTCTATGACGCTTCCCTGCGCGAGGTCCGGCTCTATGTGGACGGCAAACCCGTGGCGACGACCCCGTTCGGCACCGGCTCCTTCACCGGGGCGTTCGACGCGACCGGCCCGCTGTACGTGGGCGCCGCCCGCTTCACCCCGCTCGGGGCCGCCACCCAGCTGGTCGACCGTTGGCACGGCGACATCGACGACGTGGGTCTCTACCAGGGTGCGCTGAGTGACAACGACGTCCGTGAGATCAACGAGACCGAAGCCGTCAGGGAAGCCGATGTCACCGGCTGACGGCTCGCCGAGCACCACGCGCACACCCCCGTCAGCCGCGTACGCGATCCCCGCTGGGAGTCTGGTGAAAACCTCTGTAGGACGTGCTGCCCCCAGGCGCCGCTTCACCCAGGTGGTCGCGGCGGTGCTGACCTCCGTACTGGTCGTCTCCGGCATGACGGTGCCCGCCCAGGCGTCCCCGGGGTCGGTCACCCTCAGCCGACAGCGGGAGAAGCTCGACCGGGACGGGCAGACCGCCCAGGGGAGGGCTAATCCCACCAGCCCAGCCACCAGCGCGAAGCTGAGCCCGCCGGTGTGGCCCGCTCCAGGCCGGGCGTCGGTGACCCTACCGGCCGTCGACGACGAGCGCCGGGCAGCACCGGCCCGGGTGAAGGCGGGAAAGCTGCCGGTCACGGTGAGCCGGGCACCCGGCGCGGCGGGAGCCGACACGCCAGCGGTCTCGGTGGAGATACTGGACCGGGCCGCCGCACCGGAACGCTGGCGCAACGGCCTGCTGCTGCGGCTCGACGGGACCGCCGAGGGCAGCGGTGCCGACCGCGCGACCGCCGCGGAGCGATCGAGCGCGGTGACCGTCTCGGTCGACTACCGGGCCTTCCGGAACGCCTTCGGCGGCAACTGGTCGTCCCGGCTGCGGCTGTGGCAGGTGCCGGAGTGCGCGTTGCGGACCCCGGACCGGGCCGGATGCGCGGCGCAGCCGTTGCCCTCGCGCAACGACGGCTCGTCGGTGAGCGCCGAGGTGCCCCTCGGTGCGGATGTTGCCGGTCGGGCCGGGACTACGGCTCCGTCGCTGGTCGCGCTGGCCGCAGGCGCGTCGGGTCCCGAGGGCGACTTCGCGGCCACCCCGATGTCGGCGAGCGCGACCTGGTCGGCCGGCACCTCGACGGGTGGCTTCTCCTGGTCGTACCCGATGCGGATGCCGCCGACGATCGGCGGCCCCGCGCCCAGCCTCGGGCTTTCCTACACCTCCGACAAGGTGGACGGGCAGTCGGACGCGTCCAACAGCCAGCCGTCCTGGGTCGGTGAGGGTTTCGACCTCTGGTCGGGTTACATCGAGCGCAGCTACGTGCCGTGTGCCGACGACATGTCCGGCGGCAACAACAGCACCAACCGCACCGGTGACCAGTGCTGGCGATCGGACAACGCCACCATGTCGCTCAACGGGCGGGGCGGCGAGTTGGTCTACGAGGCGGGCAAGGGCTGGCACAGCCGCAACGAGGACGGCTCCAAGATCGAGAAGATTGGTGGGGCGACCAACGGCGACAACGACGGCGAGCACTGGAAGGTGACCACGCCGGACGGTGTGCAGTACTTCTTCGGCCGCAACAACCTCCCGGGGCAGAGCACCGCGACGAACTCCGCCTGGACCGTGCCGGTGGCCGGCAACCACACGAACGAGCCCTGCAACGTGTCGTCGTTCGCGTCGTCCTTCTGCGACCAGGCGTGGCGGTGGAACCTCGACTACGTCGTCGACCCCCGCGGCAACACGGTGTCGTACTGGTACGACAAGGAGCTGAACCGGTACGCCAAGAACGCCACCTCGACCAACAAGGCCGAGTACGTGCGCGGCGGCGTGCTCAAGCGGATCGACTACGGCACCTGGGACCGTGGCACCAGTGACCGGTCGGTGACCCCGCTGGCACAGGTGCTGCTGGAGACACAGGACCGGTGCGCGGCGGACTGCCAGACCCACGACGCCGCACACTGGAAGGACGTCCCGTGGGACCAGGACTGCGCCTCGGGGGCGGCGAACTGCGGGGAGAACTACGGCCCGACGTTCTGGACCACGAAGCGGCTGTCGAAGGTCACCACCCAGGTCTGGGACACCACGAAGACCACACCCGCCTGGCAGCCGGTCGACTCGTGGACCCTGGGACACACCTATCCGGCGGTCGGTGACGGCAGTGACCACGCCGGCATGTGGCTCACCTCGCTCGTGCACCAGGGTCTGGTCGGCGGCACCGCGACCATGCCACCGGTGACGTTCGAGCCGGTGTCGATGCCCAACCGGGTGCTCACCAAGAACAACACCAGCAACAACCGGATGCGGATCGGCAACATCCTCACCGAGACCGGCGGCAAGATCCAGGTCAGCTACAGCCAGCGCGACTGCACCTCCACCAGTCTGCCGTCCGCGCCGGAGACCAACACCCGCCGCTGCTATCCCGTGGTCGGCCCGGACCCGTCCGACGCCGACGTCGAACTCACCGAGTACTGGCACAAGTACGTCGTCACGCAGGTCTCCGAGTCCGACATCAAGGTGATGGTCGGCAGCACCGACCACGGCCAGCCGGTGCAGAACACCTACTACAGCTACCTCGGCACCCCGGCCTGGCACTTCGCCGACGACAACGGCCTGGTCAAGCCGAAGCGCAAGACGTGGAACCAGTTCCGTGGCTACGCCCAGGTGGAGGTGCGCAAGGGCGACGCCCCGGCGCAGACCCTGACCCGGACCACCTTCCTGCGCGGCATGCACGGCGACCGGGTGAGCAGGTCGGGCAACGCCAAGCGCACCGTCACCGTGGCCGCCAGCCTGGGCACCGAGACGGTGTACGACGAGGACCAGTTCGCCGGCATGGTCCGGGAACAGGTCGTCTACAACGGCGTCGACACCAAGCCGGTCTCCAAGACGGTCAACGTGCCGTGGCGTTCACCGGCCACCGCGACCCGCACCATCAACGACGACGAGGTCACCGCCCGGTACACCAACACCCGGGTCGCCTACAACGCCACCGCGCTGGGCGTCGACGGGGCCGGGGGCTGGCGGACCGCGCGGACCGTGTCGACCTTCAACGACACGTACGGCACCACCGACACCATCCAGGCCGACGGGGACGTCGCCAGCACCGGCGACGAGAAGTGCACCACCTACCTCTACAACCGGAACGCCACCGCCAACATCCTGCAGACCGTCAAGCAGATCACCGTCAAGGCGGTGCCCTGCGCGACCGCGCCGGCAACCCAGGCCGACATCGTCGCCGACGAGCAGAAGTTCTACGACGGCGCGAGCAGCGTCGACACCGCGCCGACCCGGGGTGAGGTCACCCGGATCGACAAGCTCAAGGACTGGTCGTCCGCGGGCGGCACCGTCTGGCAGACCACCAGCCAGGCCACCTTCGACGCGTACGGCCGGCCGCTGACCGCCACCGACAACCGCGGTCGGACGGTGACCACCGAGTACACCCCGGCCACCGGCGGGCCGGTGACCACGGTGACCACCAGGACGCCGGACCCGAACGGTGGCACCGCCGACTGGGTCAACACCATCGACACCCGGCCCTACTGGGGTCAGCCCGTCCGCACCACCGACTACAACGGCCGTCTCGCCGACCTGGAGTACGACCCGATGGGTCGACTCGCCAAGGGCTGGGAGGTCGGCTGGGCGAAGGTGGACCATCCGACGACCCCGTCGGTCGAGCACACCTACTCGTACGCGCCGAACCGGGACGCCTACCCGTACACGGAGACCCGCAAGCTGCACGCGGGCGGCGGCTATCTCACCTCGTACGAGATCAAGGACGCCTTCCTGCGTCCCCGGCAGACGCAGACCGCCGGGGTGGGCGGCGACCGGGTGGTCACCGACACCCTGTACGACGCCACCGGCCGCGCGGTCACCAGCTACCAGGCGCACGCCGAGCCGGGCACGCCCGAGGGCGCGCTCTGGTGGGAGCCGGAGTGGTCCGTGCCGACGGTCACCAGGACGCTGCACGACAACGCCTCCCGCGCCACCGACCAGATCCTCTTCGGCACCGACGGCGTCACCAACCTGGTGGAGAAGTGGCGCACCACGACGAAGTACCTGGGTGACTCGGTCAAGGTGACCCCGCCGGAGGGCGGCACGGTCACCACCACGAAGACCGACATCGAAGGCCGGACCATCGAGCTGCGTCAGCAGACCGACGACGCCCAGGCCACCCCCGACCTCGTCACGACGTACGCCTACAACCGCAAGGGTCAGCTCGCCAAGGTCACCGACACCGACGGCAACGAGTGGGTGAACACCTACGACGTCAAGGGCCGGCAGATCACCGCGAAGGACCCGGACAAGGGCACCACCCAGACGACCTACACGGTGTACGACGAGGTGGAGACGACCACCGACCTCAACAACACCGTGCTGGTCAACGAGTACGACGGGATGGGTCGGCGCAAGGCGCTCTACACCGGCAGCGTCGCCGCGGCGAACAAGTTGGCCGAGTGGAAGTACGACAAGCTCTACACCGGGCAGACGCTGCGCGGCCAGCTGACCGAGAGCATCCGCTACGAGTCGGCTGGCTCCACCAACGCCTACAAGTGGCAGGCGCGGACCTTCAACACCCGCTACCAACCGACCGGCGCGAACTACGTCATCCCCGCCAGCGAGGGCAGTGGGCTGGGCGGCACCTGGATCTACAGTTACGGTTACTCGTCGTACGACGGCAGCCCCACCAGCATCACCTATCCGGCCGCCGGGGGCCTGACCGCCGAGACGGTGCAGACCGGGTACGACGCGACGACCGGCCTGCCGACCCAACTGTCCTCCAACCTGACCAACGTCGGCCGCTACGTGATCGGGCAGGACTACACCCGCTACGGCGAGCCCACGCTGACCACCCGCAAGACCGACGGCGGGGTCTACGTCCAGGACGACACCTACTACGACGCGGTGACCCGCCGGGTGACCCGCACGACGGTCAAGCCGGAGACGGCCACCGGCCGGGTCAGCGACACCAACTACGAATACGACGCTGCGGGCAACATCCTGTCGATCGCCGACACGCCCCAGGTCGGGGTGGCCGACACGCAGTGTTTCCGCTACGACGAGCTGCGCCGGATGCGGCATGCCTGGACCCCCAAGGCCGGTGTCGACTGCGCCGCCGACCCGACGGTCGCCGACCTCGGTGGCCCGGCCCAGTACTGGCACGAGTGGACCCTCGACGAGGTCGGCAACCGGAGCACCGAGAAGGTGCACACGGCGGCCGGCGACACCGTCCGGACGTACACCACGCCCACCGGCGGCACCAACGTCGTCCGTCCGCACGCCGTCACCTCGGTCCTGACCGAGGTGCCCGGCCAGGCCGACGTCACCACCAACTACAGCTACGACAACGTCGGCAACATGCGCTGCCGGCCCGTCAGCGGTGCCGCGAACAACTGCACGACCGGCGCGAACTCCCAGACCCTGAACTGGAACGCCGAGGGCAGGCTCGCCTCGGTGAGCGTCGGCGGGCAGACCGTCGAGACCAACATCTACGACGCCGACGGTGCCCGGCTGGTCCGGCGGGACACCACCGGCACCACCCTCTACCTGCCCGGCCAGGAGATCCGGCGGGACAACAGCTCCATCGTCACCGGCACCCGCTACTACAGCTTCGCCGGCAAGCTGGTCGGCAACCGTACGCCGACCGCGTTGACCTGGCTCTTCTCCGATCACCAGGGCACCCAGCAGACGGCCGTCAACGCCGCCACCCAGGCGGTGACGATCCGCCGGCAGACCCCGTACGGCGACCCCCGTGGCAACCCGCCGCTCTGGACCAACAGCAAGGGCTTCGTCGGCGGCGACAAGGACCCCACCGGCCTGACCCACATCGGGGCCCGACAGTACGACGCCGGCCTCGGTCGGTTCGTCTCGGTCGACCCGGTGCAGGACCTGGCCGACCCGCAGCAGTGGAACGCCTACGCCTACAGCAACAACAGCCCGATCACGTTCTCCGACCCCACCGGCCTCAAGGCGTGTGCCGACGATGCCTGCCACAGCGGCGACTTCGAGGACATGTTCGGCAACTTCCACGACGGCGCGGCGAACAACGACGGTTGTAACGGCAAGTGTGGTGACGACGACTGGGCTGAGGCCCAGGCGGCCAACAATGCCGGTGGGGGCAACGGCGGTGGGGGCGGAAAGGGCGGCGGCAAAAACGGTGCTCCCACCAACGAGCAGATCAAACGGGCCAACGAGATCAAGAAGCAGAACGCGGTCTCGATCATCATCAAGGCCGGTGGCGAGCTTCTACTCGATTTCTTTGGCGTCAAAGACATCCTGGACTGCATCCACGGTGACCTGGCGGCATGTGCCTGGTCGCTCGTCGGCATGCTGCCGATCGGCAAGGCCATCCAACTAGCCCGCAAGGCCGGTTCGGCAGTCAAGCTGATCGGCCGGGCCGCCAAAGCCCTTATCAAGTGGTCCGATGAGACGAAGTGGGCCGATGACGTCATCGAGCAGGCCTCGTGTCAGATAAAGCGGCACAGCTTCGTTCCTTCGACCAAGGTGGTGATGGCCGCCGGCGGCACCAAGGCCATCGGTGAGTTGAAGGAAGGCGACGAGGTCGTCGCCACGGACCCCGAGACGGGCCGGACGGAAGACCGGGAGGTCACCCGGACCCACCGTCACGAGGACACCGAGTTGACCGACCTGCGGGTCGCGGCGGCCGGCAAGCAGACCACCATCGAGACTACCCAGCACCACCCGTTCTGGAGCGAGACCCGCCACGACTGGATCGACGCCAAGGACCTGCGGGTGGGGGAGCGGCTGCGGTCGCTCGACGGTAAGCGGGTGACGCTGCGGGCCTCGCGCTCGTACACGGCCACGAAGGTCATGCACGACCTGACCGTCGCCGACATCCACACGTACTATGTACTCGCCGGCACCACGCCGGTACTCGTACACAACTGCGGTGGCGGCCTCCTGCATCCTGGTAGAAATGGCGCGGATGATAGTCCTCAAGACTGGATTCCGATGAGTTCATGGACGAGGAGTGGTGCGAATCTGGCGGAGGGAAACCATCACTTTGTGGTCATGTCAGATAAGTCAGTTCGGACTTTCCATGAAAGCATCTGGGGGATCGCGCCGGGCGCTGGTCACACAAGCCTCTCGCGGGGAAAGGGTGTGCTGGCTGCTGGCACTTTCGACGTGGGTCCGGGTGGAGTGATCAATCGATTCGACAACTTCTCGGGTCACTATCGGCCAAGTGCGTCTACCGAAAGCGTTATACGCAGCGCCTTGAATCGGAACGGCTTCAACCTTAACAATGCGCGATGGGATCCGTTCAAATTCAACTAGGCGCTAATGTGATTATTTCTGACTAGATGCCTGCGGGATCGCCAATGCATCCAAATCGGTGCATTGGTGATCCCGCAGGCTATGACGCTAGCGCCCATGAGTTGGGATAGCGGATTGCTGCACCTTAAGGGGTGCCCTCGCGATGCTCTTGGTTCTCGCCTCTGAGGGCCTTGGCGGATTGGACTAATAGCTTAACCTCTGAGGGGGTCAAGAAGCTGGCGGCGGCAACGAGTTGACCTATTTCTATGGTTGCAGGGTATGGCTCACGCGCGGCCATTTCAGAATCTACGGAAAGGTTCGCAATGACAAATAGGTCGGCTGCGTCTAGCTGCAATACAGGCGCGAGGTCCCGAAGGACATCGTGCGTTGGTTGAAGTTTGCTCGCAAGTAGTTGATTGACGGTCGACTCGGCCCGGCCGGAAGCTCGGCTGACGGCTCTGGCTGATAGTCGACGGTTCTGCATAAAGCCACGAAGAACCCTAGCGAAATCGGCGCTCATTGTTGAATTCTATACAGGTTCGACGTCCATCTGTGCGCCAGCCTGGAGCGTGGTCGTGCCGCCAAGTTGTGCGCCGACGGTCCTGGCGGTGCCCATCCGGTTGCTGTCACGTGATAAAAAGCCCAAGGTCTTCGACCTTAGGGGATCGTGGGCCTGAGCCGGGCGGTCCGCCCGGTTCGACATGTCTGCACCAACGGCTTTGCTGGGGTGCCGCTACTTTGCGCGCTGCGCCGCCGAACGGGGCCAGGCGAGAAACCGTGCATACAGCACCCCCGATGGGGTGTGGGGCAGGTCCTCGCACGCCTGCATCAGGTATGCCGACAGGTGCAGCATCAGTGAGACCCGCGCACCGGTGAACTCCGCCATGAACTGTCGTTTGCGGGTTCGACACGGCCATGCCACCCCGCATGCCGCACAACTCCATTGTGGCCGCGTTGGTTGATGTGCTGACAAAACACCCCACCACCTCTCCCACTTGTTGGAAGGGGAAGGGTGCCGCCCTCGGTCGTCCGCGTCGGGACCAGCGCCCTTCCCCTGACACCCACCGGCCCGGCGATTGGTCGCAAGCACGCCGGCGAGGCCCCGCCGCTGAACCTACGAGCCAGCCTCGGGCATCCCAACGTCCCGATCGGCATCAGCCTGGACACTTCTATGGACGTTGTGCGTCCTGATATGTCCGCTACCGTGGGGTGATGAGCCATCGCCTCCGCGCGGCAATGCTCCGCGCTCACCTTGACCCGGCCGCCCTCGCCACCGCCGTCGGTGTCGACGTCAAGACGGTTACCCGATGGCTCTCCGGCCGCATCCCCCACCAACGCACCCGCCTTGCCATCGCCGATGCCCTCGGGGAAACTGAAGCCGACCTGTGGCCTCAGACCCGTCCTGACCAGGCGCCCGGCGCTGAGGCCACCGCCGAGATCGTCGCCGCGTACGCCCATCGCGCCGACGTTCCGCACCACGTCTGGGCCGCCCTACTCACCGGTGCCACGAAGCAGATCGATCTGCTCGGCTACGCGTACCCGTTCCTTCTGGAACTGCTTCCCAACACCATGCAGATCATCGCCGACAAGGCAACCGATGGTGCCCGGGTGCGGCTCGCGTTCGCGGAGCCCGACTGTCCTCACGTCGCCGAACGCGATGCGCTCGAACAGATCGGCGGCACGCTACCGGGCCGAATCCGCAATGCCCTCAACTTCTGCGAACCCCTCCACGATGTCGCCGGCGTCGAGATCGGGTTGCACACCGTGCATCTCTACAACTCGGTGTTCCGCTTCGACCACCAGATGATCGTCACGCCTCACCTCTATCGGTCTCGTGGCTACCAACACCCCGCCCTGCATCTGCGCGAACTGTCCCCGCATGGCATCTTCGCCGTGCACGCCGATCAGTTCGAACAGATCTGGCAGACCACGACCCGCTACCCGAAGGAAAACCGGTGACCAGCCGGCGCGACTACTACCACGACCCCGCCGCGCCTGTTGCCACCAGCCTCGTCCCCGCTGCCGCCGCCCTCGTCACCGACGAGCGTGGCCGGGTCCTGTTGCAACGGCGTACCGACTCCGGCAACTGGTCGCTGCCCGGGGGTGCCATGGACATCGGCGAAACCCTGCAACAGTGCGCCGTCCGTGAGGTCAAGGAAGAGACCGGCCTCGACATCGAGATCACCGGCCTGCTCGGCATCTACACCGACCCCCACCACGTCATCGCCTACCCCGATGGTGAGATCCGCCAAGAGTTCACCATCGTCTACCTCGCTCATGCCGCCGGTGGCACCATCACGCTGAGCGACGAATCCACGGAGGTTCGCTTCGTCCACCCCGCCGAGTTCGACCACCTCCCGATCCACGACACTGTTCGTCTCCGCCTGAGCCACCACACCCAGCAACGCGACACCCCATACCTCGGATAGCGTGAAACCGCAGGATCACCGCTTGGGCCCCCGAAGCCGTCGTCCCGTGGAGAGCAGTCGGACTGGTCGACGAGAGCGGTCGTCAGCGCTGGGTCACCGCCACGTCCAGCACCTCGTCCACGCCCCGCCTCGGCGTGGCCACCCCCGGCTGGCCGTACCCGATGCGCATCACCATCTGCGGCGTGCCGAAACGCCCCAGCGACAGCCGTAGCGCCTCCCGCGCCCCCGACACCTCGATCGGCTGCGACAGCAGCGACACCGCGAGCCCCGCGTCGGTGGCGGTCAGCAGGACCCGCTGCAATGCCTGCCCGGCGAGCACCTGGTCGACGACCGTGTTGCCGGTCGCGCCCAGCACCGCCACCAGCGGTTCCGGCTCGAAGTCGCGGCCGGGGGCCCGGTCCAGGCCGCCGAAGCCCCGCGACGGCAGCAGGTCCTGCGGCTCGTTCTGCGGTCCTCCGGCGCGGGCCGGCACCCCGTCGGGGGCGGGCTCGGTGCGGATCCAGTCGGCGCGTTCGGCCCGGTAGGCGGGGTCGCGTTCGAGCACCCGGTGGGCGCTGCGGGCGACCTCGGCGAAAGCGTTGACGGCGCTCACCCCGATCACCAGTTCCAGCCAGCACTGCTCGGCACGGGCGGCCTCACCGAGCCGCCAACGGGCGTCGGCGGGCACCGGGTCGGGCCAGAACGGCGCCCGGTTGCTGAAGCGGCGCGGGATGGCCGCGTACAGGCTCTGCTCGGTCGGGGTGGGGCGGCGCGGCAGCTCCGGGACCAGCCGGGCCAGCACGTCCGGGTCGGCCGGGTACGGTCGCAGCCGTACGGTCGCCGGGGTGCCCGCCACGGCCAGGGACAGCCGCAGGTTGAACAGAGCCGCGCCACCGGCGATCCGGGTGCCCCAACCGCTCGGGTCGGTGGCCGGCAACCGGCGGGCCGGGTCGACCGACAGTTCGATCCCGCCGTCACGCAGTCGGAACCGCCACGGCTGGGTGTTGTGCAGGGAGGGCGCGCGGACGGCGTCCGCGACGGCGGCCCGCAGTTGCGTCTCGGTGTACCCGGTGCCCATGGTCATGCTCCTTCCGTGGCGGTTCGTGCCGCTCCACCCCGAGCGGGGAACGCGTCGCCCCGGCCGGCCGACGCCGACCCGGTTCCCGGTGGTGGTTCCCCTCCACGGTCCGTCACCCGAGGGTGGGCCGGGCAGGGCCGGACGTCCCGACCCGTCGGGACGCCCTCCCCGGGGCGATACCCCAGGTTAGGGACCTTCGGCCCGTGCACGGGCCGGTCCGGGCGGGTAGAAACGAGGGATGATCCGGGTGTTCCTCCTCGACGACCACGAAGTCGTCCGCCGTGGCCTTGCCGACCTGTTGCAGAGCAGCGGCGACATCGAAGTGGTCGGCGAGTCCGGCTCCGCGCAGGAGGCGGCCCGGCGGATTCCCGCCCTCCGGCCCGACGTGGCGATCCTCGACGCCCGGTTGCCCGACGGCAACGGCATCGACGTGTGCCGGGACGTCCGGGCGGTCGACTCGTCGATCAAAGGGCTGATCCTCACCTCGTACGAGGACGACGAGGCGCTCTTCGCCGCGATCATGGCGGGTGCGGCGGGTTACGTGCTCAAGCAGATCCGGGGCACCGACCTGGTGGACGCGGTCCGTCGGGTCGCGGCCGGGCAGTCGCTGCTCGACCCGGCGATCACCACCCGGGTGCTGGAGCGCATCCGCAGCGGCGTCGAGCAGCCCCGCGAGCTGAAGAGTCTCACCGAGCAGGAGCGCCGCATCCTGGAGTACGTGGCGGAGGGGCTGACCAACCGGGAGATCGCCGGCAAGATGTTCCTGGCCGAGAAGACGGTGAAGAACTACGTCTCCAGCGTGCTGGCCAAGCTGGGCCTGGAACGCCGCACCCAGGCCGCCGTCCTCGCCACCCGCCTGCTCGGCCAGCGCCACTGACCCACCGGCCGACGTTATCGGCCGCCGCCACGGCCGGAAGCGACCCTCCGGGCGTGGCCCGAGGCGACCCGGCTCACCGGCCACCGGCCTGCCGGCCCCACCGGCCTGCCGGCCCCACCGGCCTGCCGGCCCCACCGGCCTGCCGGCCCCACCGGCCTGCCGGCCCCACCGGCTGCCGGGCGACGGCAGGCGAACCGCCGGGCCGCCCAGGAGCAGCCAGATTCCAGCTCAGTCGCGCAGCGGGACCGACCAGCAGAGCTGGGTGCCGTGCGGGTGGACCCGGCGCACCTCGAACTCGCCGCCGTGGCGCTCGGCGCGCTCCCGCAGGTTCACCAGGCCGCCCCGGGCGGCGGCCGGGTCACAGCCCACCCCGTCGTCGGTGACCGTCACGGTGACCCGGCCGGCGTCCACCCGGACGGCGACGGTGACCCGGTCGGCCTCGGCATGGCGTACCGCGTTGGACAGCGCCTCGCGGAGCACGGCGGTGAGGTCGGGGCGGACCGGTTCCGGCACGGCGCTGTCGAGCGGGCCGTCCAGCTCCACGGCGGGGCGGAAGCCGAGCGACCCGGCGGCCACGTCGATCGCCTCCCGGATCTCGGTGCGCAGCGCCGCGCTCATCGGGGTACGCAGCTCGAAGATGGTGCGGCGGATGTCCCGGATGGTGGCGTCGAGGTCGTCGACGGCCGCGTTGATCCGCTTGGCGACGTCGGGCCGGGCGTGCATCGCGCCGCTCTGTAGTTGCAGGCCGGTGGCGAACAGCCGCTGGATCACCACGTCGTGCAGGTCCCGGGCGATCCGCTCGCGGTCCTCCAGGACCACCAGCAGCTCCCGTTCCTCCTGGCCCCGGGCCCGTTCCATGGCCAGGGCCGCCTGACCGGCGAAGCTGGCCAGCAGGGTGACGTCGGCGTCGGCGGCCCGGCCGGAGTCGGGCGGGTGGGCGACCACCAGCACCCCGTGCAGGGTGTCGGCGGCGGCGAGCGGGGAGACCACGGCCGGGCCGGCGACCACCGGCACCGGCCAGGGCGCCGCCTCGGCCAGGTTGTCGAGCAGTTCGCGGCGACGCTCGGTCACCGAGCCGGCGAAGCTGGTCTCGGCGGCCGGCAGTACCGCGCCGACCAGTCCCTCGGCGTCACCGTCGGCGGAGTCGACCACCTCGACGGTGAACTGGCCGGCGTCCTCGTCATAGAGCAGCACCAGCGCCAGCTCCGCCTCGGCGACCTCCCGGGCCCGCCGGGCCACCAGGGTCAACGCGTCGGTACGACGCACCTCGCCGAGCAGCACCGAGGTGATCTCGGCGGTGGCGGCCAGCCAGCGTTCCCGGCGGTGGGCCAGTGCGTAGAGCCGGGCGTTCTCGATGGCCACCCCGGCGGCTGCGGCCAGCGCCACGACGATCTCCTCGTCGTCCTCGGTGAACTCCGCTGCGCCCTGCTTCTCGGCCAGGTAGAGGTTGCCGAAGACCTGGTCGCGGATGCGTACCGGCACGCCGAGGAAGCTGTGCATCGGCGGGTGGTGCGGCGGGAAGCCGTACGACTGGGGGTGCTGGGTGATGTCCGGCATGCGGACCGGGCGGGGCTCGTCGATCAACAGGCCGAGCACCCCCCGCCCGTGCGGCAGGTCACCGATCCTGGCGTGCAGCTCGGCGTCGATGCCGTGGGTGATGAAGTCGTGCAGCAGCCGGTCGGGCCCGATCACGCCGAGCGCGCCGTAGCGGGCCCCGACCAGCTCGCAGGCCGCCTGCACGATCCGTTGCAGGGTGCTGCGCAGGTCGAGGTCGGTGCCGATGCCGACCACCGCGTCGAGCAGGGCCCGCAGCCGCTCCCGGCTGGTCACCACGTCGCCGACCCGGTCCAGCATCTCCTGGAGTAACTCGTCCAGGCGGACCCGGGACAACGGGCTCAGCCCCAACGACGGGGTCGGATGTTCGTTGCGGGGAGTCGGGGTGCTGGCGGCCACGCGGGCGATGTTACCGCCCGGTGACCGCACGACACGAGATCGTCAGGCCCGCTGGTCGCGGACCGCGGAGGTGTCCACCACCTGCGCGGCGGGCAACCGCGGGGTGTGCGGCGGGCCGGCGTGTGCCGGGTCCGTGAGCCCGATCCGCAGCACCAGGTACGGGTAACCGAGCCCACTGAGCAGTTGCCGCAGCTTCTGCCGGGTGCCGGGCACCTCGACCACGCCGGACAGCGGCACCACCGACGCCCCGTGCCGGGTGGCGGTCAGCCAGAGCGCGGAGAGCGCCTCGCCGGCCCGCAGCCAGCTGTCCGGTTCGTCCTCGTCGCCGTAGAGCAGCCCGTAGACGGCGGCCTTGTCGTGCCCCGGGCCCACCGGCAGGTTGCCGGGGCTGCCGAAGTCGCGGGCCGGGACGGTGGTCTGCGGCTGGTCCTGGGGCAGCACCTCCGGCGGCAGGCCGGTGCCGGTGCCGGCCCGGTGGGTCCAGTACTGCAACTCCTCGCGGGTCTGCGGGTCCTCCGCCTCCACCGTGCCGGCGTGCGAGGCGGTGGCGGCCAACTCCATCACCTGGTCGGCGTCGAGGATCTGCAACCGGGAACCCTCGTCGTCCGCCGCGCGGGTGATGTCGTCGATCGCCTCGGCGGGCACCGGCTCGTCGCTGACCGGTCGACGATCGGTGTGCCGCACCTGCATGCACTGCACCAGGCGCATCGCGTCCGGGTCGGCCCCGGAACGGTCCAGGCCGGTCAACCGGGCCAGCAGGTCCGGCTGCTGCGGGTCGGACAGCCGCTCGACCACCGCCGTCCAGCCCTCGGCGGCCAACGCCACCCGGACGTGGTGCAGGGCCGCGCCGCAGCTCAGCGCCAGCAGGCGTCCCTCCGGGTCGGCGGCGGTGAGCTGCCGGTCCCGGACCACCCGCAGTTCGAGCGCGTCCGGCAGGACCCGCCAGCGCCACGGCTGGGTGTTGTGCACCGACGGGGCGTGGCCGGCCGTCGCGGCTGCCTCCGCGAGCGCGGTGGTCAGCGGGCGGTCCGTCGCGGGCGTCTGGTGGCTCATCGGTACGACCTTTCCGTTTCTCCCATCGTGCCCCACCCGGTCGGTCCGCGGGCGGGGATACCGTCCCATCCTGCCCCGCCCACCCCGTCCCGGGCACGGGCGGCAGGTCCCGCCCGGACGGGCATTTCGGCCCGTGGTTTCCCTGTTCGATGTCGCCGGCGCAGTGCCGTAGGGACGATCCGCAGATGGGCGCGGAACAGCGGAGGTGCGTTCCGGAGCGGCCGGTCGGCCGGCACCGGGTGCGCTGGCGCGAGTGGACGCCGCTGACCCTGCTCGCCGGGGCGGTGCTGGTCGGGGCGGCACTGTGGGCGCCGGTCGACGTGGCCCGGCTGACGTGGCCCGGCTGACGTGGCCCGGCCGACGGGGTCTGGGCGCTGGTGACCCTGGTGGCGTTGGTGCCGGCGGTCTGGGCGGTGCTGCGCCAGCTGTGGCGGCAGCGGTTCGGGGTGGACGTGATCGCCGTGCTGGCGTTGGCCGGCGCGCCCCGCCCTATCCGCCCCGCCCTATCCGCCCCGCCCGACGCACCGGCCTGAGCTGCCCTGCTCTGAGCTGCCCTGCTCTGAGCTGCCCTGCTCTGAGCTGCCCCGCTCTGAGCCGCCCGCTCCGAGCCGCCCGCTCCGAGCCGCCGGTGGCCGCCGCGATCCCCCGTCCGATCCCGGCCCGACCTGCCGACCCCGCTGGCCCCTGGCCCCGCCGGCCGTCGACACTACGCTGCGACGCCACTCCGCCTGGCCCCATCCCGGCCTTGATCCACTCGCTTGGGTCGATGTTGCGGTATCAGGTCGCCAGGTCACCGCAACATCGGCCCAATCGAGTCGATCATGCTCCCGTGGACCCGTGGACCCGTGGACCCGTGGACCCGTGGACCCGTGGACCCGTGGACCCGTGGACCCGTGGACCAATGGACCCGTGGACCCGTGGACCAATGGACCCGTGGACCCGTGGACCCGTGGACCCGTCGGCCTGTCGGCCTGTCGGCCTGTCGGCCTGTCGGCCGGGCGGCATGTCGGCCTGTCGGCCGGGCGGCCTGTCGGCCGGGCGGGTGGGGCCGGGGTTGGGGTTGGGGTGGTCAGCGTTCGCGGACGACGGCGACCGGGCAGTGCGCGTGCTGGATGAGCTGCTGGCCGACGGAGCCGAGGAGCATCCCGCGCAGGCCGCCCCGGCCCCGGCTGCCGACCACCACCAGTTGCGCGTCCCGGCTCGCCTCGACCAGCGCGGCGGCCGGTCGGGCCGGTGCGATCTCCACCGTGACCGGGACCTCGGGGAAGGTCTCCCGCCATCCGGCGAGGGCTTCCTCGATCTCGGCCCGGTCCGCCGCGAGTCTGGCCTCGGCGTCGGGGTCGGAGGGCCGCCAGCGGTCGTCCGGCGGTTCGAAGGCCCGCAGCACCCGCAGCGGGGCGTCCCGCTGGGCGGCCCGTTCGACGGCGAATCCGAGCGCCGTGCCGGCCTGCGCGGAGCCGTCGAAGCCGACCACCACCGGGCCTTCGGCCTTGGCCTGCGCCTCCCGGACCACCACCACCGGGCAGTGCCCGTGGGCGGCCACCGACACCGCCGTGGAGCCGGCGAGCAGGCCGGTGAAGCCGCCGTGGCCCCGGCTGCCGAGCACCAGCAGACCGGCCTCGGCGGAGCGTTCCTCCAGCACCAGGGCGGGCGGGCCGTCGAAGACCTCACCGTGCACGGTGACGCCGGGCCACGCGGCGGTGGTGTCCGAGGCGGCCTTGTGCACCAGCTCCTCGACCTGCCGCCGGGCGTTGTCGTCCGGCCAGATCCCGGGGGCCACCCCGGGGCCGACCCAACCGGCGACGGTCAGCCACTCGAAGACGTACGCCAGGCGGACCGGGCGGCCGCTGCGCCGCGCCTCGGCCAGCGCCCAGTCCACGGCGACGCCCGCGTCGGGGGACCCGTCATAGCCGACCAGGATCTCGTCGGTGTTCATCGTCTCGTCCTTTCCTGGATGCCGGTCATGCGGTGCTGATCAGGGGGTGGGTGGTCACGGGTGGGGGACCGGCCGGGGTCCACCGGCCGGTCCACGTCGGGCGTCGGAAGGCGTCACTGACCGTCCAACTGGGCTGGCTGGGTCTCCCGGATCCAGCGCCACTCGGCGACCCGGGGGTCGTCCTCGCCGTGGCGGCGGGTGTAGTCGCGGCAGGCCTGCCGGGTGTCGACCATCTCCTGACGCAGGTGGGCGGCGCGGACGGCCAGGCCGGGCACCCGGTCGATGACGTCGATGACCAGGTGGAAGCGGTCCAGGTCGTTGAGCATCACCATGTCGAACGGCGTGGTGGTGGTGCCCTCCTCCTTGTAGCCGCGCACGTGCAGGTTGTCGTGGTTGGCCCGGCGGTAGGTGAGCCGGTGGATCAGCCACGGGTAGCCGTGGTAGGCGAAGATGATCGGCTTGTCGCGGGTGAAGATGGTGTCGAACTCGTTGTCCGGCAGGCCGTGCGGGTGCTCCGACGACGGCTGGAGCCGCATCAGGTCGACCACGTTGACGACCCGCACCTTCAGCTCGGGCAGGTGCTGGTGGAGCAGGTCGGCGGCGGCGAGGGTCTCCAGGGTCGGCACGTCACCGGCGCAGGCGAGCACCACGTCCGGTTCCTGGCCCTCGTCGGTGCTGGCCCAGTCCCAGATGCCCAGGCCGCGCCGGCAGTGCTGGACCGCCTCGTCCATGGTCAGCCAGTTCGGCGCGGGCTGCTTGCCGGCCACCACCACGTTGATGTAGTGCCGGCTGCGCAGGCAGTGGTCCATCGTGGAGAGCAGGGTGTTGGCGTCCGGCGGCAGATAGACCCGGACGACCTCGGCCTTCTTGTTGACCACGTGGTCGATGAAGCCCGGGTCCTGGTGCGAGAAGCCGTTGTGGTCCTGCCGCCAGACGTGGCTGGAGAGCAGGTAGTTCAGCGAGGCGATCGGCTCCCGCCAGGGGATGCCCCGGGTCACCTTCAACCACTTGGCGTGCTGGTTGACCATCGAGTCGACGATGTGGATGAACGCCTCGTAGCTGGTGAAGATGCCGTGCCGACCGGTCAGCAGGTAGCCCTCCAGCCAGCCCTCGCAGAGGTGCTCGGAGAGCACCTCCATCACCCGGCCGTCGGGGGAGAGGTGGTCGTCGGTGGGCTCGATCCGGCCGTCGAAGGCCCGGTCGGTGACCTCGAAGGCGGCACCGAGCCGGTTGGAGGCGACCTCGTCCGGGCCGAACAGCCGGAAGGTCTGCGGGTTGGCGGTGATCACGTCGCGGACCCAGGTGCCGAGCACCCCGGCTGCGCCGACCACCGGCTCGCCCGGCTTGGGGACGTCGACCGCGTAGTCGCGGAAGTCCGGCAGGGTCAGGTCCCGCAGCACCCGCCCGCCGTTGGTGACCGGGTTGGCGCTCATCCGGTGCTCACCCTGGGGCGGCAGTGCGGTCAGCTCGGCGACCGGGGCGCCGGTGGCGTCGAAGAGTTCCTCCGGACGGTAGCTGCGCAGCCAGCGCTCCAGCTCGGCCCGGTGCTCCGGGTTGTCGCGCACCTCGGCGATCGGCACCTGGTGGGCGCGGAAGGTCCCCTCGACCTGCTTGCCGTCGACCTGAGCCGGGCCGGTCCAGCCCTTCGGGGTGCGCAGGATGATCATCGGCCAGCGGGGACGCTCGACGGTGCCGCCGGAGCGGGCCACCCGCTGGATCTCGGCGATCTCGTCGCAGGCCCGGTCCAGGGCGGCCGCGAGGAGCTGGTGCACCTGCGTCGGGTCGTCCCCGGCGACCAGGTACGGCTGGTAGCCGTGGCCGCGCATCTGGTTGAGCAGGTCCTCGGTGGGGATCCGGTCCAGCACCGTCGGGTTGGCGATCTTGTAACCGTTGAGGTGCAGGATGGGCAGCACCGCGCCGTCGCGGGCCGGGTTGAGGAAGACGGACGACTGCCAGCTGCCCGCCAACGGGCCGGTCTCGGCCTCACCGTCGCCGATGACGCAGGCGACCAGCAGGTCCGGGTTGTCGAAGGCGGCGCCGTAGGCGTGGCTCAGGGCGTACCCCAGCTCGCCGCCCTCGTGGATCGAGCCCGGCACCTCCGGCGCCACGTGGCTCGGGATGCCGCCGGGGAAGGAGAACTGGCGGAACAGCCGCTGCATGCCGGTCTCGTCGCGGCTTACCGAGTGGTAGAGCTCGCTGTAGGTGCCCTCCAGCCAGGTGTTGGCGACCAGCGCGGGGCCGCCGTGCCCGGGGCCGGTGACGAAGATGGCCGACAGGTCACGGTTGACGATGACCCGGTTGAGGTGCGCATAGAGCAGGTTGAGGCCAGGGCTGGTGCCCCAGTGGCCGAGCAGCCGGGGCTTGACGTGTTCGGGGGCCAGCGGCTCGCGCAGCAGCGGGTTGTCCAGCAGGTAGATCTGCCCGACGGTCAGATAGTTCGCCGCCCGCCAGTAGGCGTCCAGCCGGCGCAGCTCGTCGTCGGTCAGGGGGCTGTGCAGGTCGAGAGCGGTGTCCATGCTGCCAAAGCCTCTCGCGGGTCGGGGAGTTCTGCACCCGGAAGCGTCGTTTCGCCCCGGGCAGACCCAGTCTTCGCGTTCCCGGGGTCATCGATCAGGGCCGTTGGTCCCGGCCCTTGGGGACGTCATGCCCCGCCCGGAACGGCGGAAACCAGTCCACGGACGACGATGACCGGTGCCGGCGAGTGGTAGAGCAGGGTCTGGCTCACCTCGCCCAGCATCCCCCGCCCCGGCTCGTCACCGCGGGCGCCGACCAGCGCCAGCTGCGCCGACCGGGACTGCTCCACCAGGACGGCCCCGGGATCGCCGCGTACGGTGTGGCACTCCGCCGGCACGTCCGGATGGTGCCGGCGGGCCTGGGCGACCAGCGCGTCGAGCACGTCGTCGCAGTCGTCGGGTCGTCCCGGCTCGACCACCCGCACCGCGATGACCCGGGCCCGGCGGCGGGCGGCACAGCCGAAGGCGAAGACGAGCGCGGCCCGGGAGCTGGGTGAGCCGTCCACGCCGACCAGCACCGGCCCCGGCGGTGGTGGTTCGGGGCGGACCACCAGCACCGGGCAGCCGGCGCGGGCGGCGAGCTGCACGGCGGGCGCGTCGGCGGGTACGCAGCCGCCGCAGCCGGCCATCCCGCCGTCCCCGATGGCCACCAGGAACGCCGTCCCGGAGCGGCGGACCAGGACCCCGACCGGTGCCCCCTCGACGATCTCACCGCTGACCGGCAGCCCTGGTGCGACCTCGTTCACGGCCGTGGCGGCGCGGGCGACCAGTTCCTCGGCGGCGTCGCGGGTGCCGGCCACCGTCGGGCCGGCCAACGCGGCCTCCCAGTTGAAGGCGTGCAGCAGGGTCAGCTCCCGCCCGTGCGCGGCGGCCTCCCGGGCGGCCAGCCGGACCACCGCGAGGTCCGCCGGCGTCGGTCCGACGCCGACCACCACCGGAGCGTCCGTGGACCCGGTCATCCGGTTCACCTCCCGGGCGTCCCGCGCGGCACGGCCACGCCGTCCCCACCGACGCTAGTCGCGTCGGCCGGCGGGTGGAGCCGGATCAGTCGGACGGACGCCCTCCGGTCGCCGGGTGTACGCGCAGCACGACGGCGGTGGCGTTGTCGCTGCCACCCTCGGCGAGGGTCGCGGCGAGCAGGGCGCGTACCGCCCGGGTCGGGTCCGGCTCGGCGAGCAGCTCCCGTAGGCGGTGGTAGTCGAGCTGGTCACTGACCCCGTCGGTGCAGAGCAGCCAGGTGTCGCCGGGGCGCAGCGGCACCCCGAGCAGGTCCGGGTCCGGCCGGTCGGGGTGGCCGAGATAGCGCAGCAGTTGGTAGCGGGCCCGGGCGGCCTCCCGGGAGTCCGCCGGCCACCAGCCGTGCAGCACCCCGAGCCAGGCCATCGTGTGGTCCACGGTCACCAGCTCCAGCAACCCGTCGCGCAGCCGGTAGGCCCGGGAGTCGCCGAGCTGGACGATCCAGGCCAGCTCGCCGTCGGGCTCGGCGAGCAGCGCGGTCAGCGTGCAACCGGCCAGCTCGTCGATGGCGGCACCGGCCCGGCGTACCCGGATCTGGGCCTCGGTGATCGCGGCGCGCAGTTGGCGGGGGCCGACGGCGGGCCAGCCGGCGCGGACCAGTTCGCACAGCGTGTCCCGCGCGGTGCTGCCGGCGACCCGGCTGCCCTCGCCCTCGCCCATGCCGTCGACGACCACCGCGAACGGCAGCTCCGGGTCGACGTGCAGGGCGTCGAAGTTGGCCGAGTAGCGGTGGCCGGCCACGGTGCCGCCGGCGACCTCCCACTCGATCCGGCCGACGGGCAGCCGGCGGGCCGCCTCGACGGGCTGGTCGGCGGTGCGGCGACGGAACACCAGCGGACGGTAGCACCGTCGCGGGCCCGGACCGGGGCGTCCGGCGTCGTGTCGGCGCAGGTCGATTGCGTCAACTGAGGTTGACAGGGCGGGATTGTCAACGTAAGTTGACAGCATGAGTCAGGCTACGGAACTCGCGGCAGCCGCCGGCAGCACCGACCCCCGGGTCGGCCTGCGCGCGGTGCTCGCCCTGCGCCGGCTCCTCGAACGGCTGGAGGTGGTCCAGGTGGACAACGCCCGACGGCAGGGCTGGTCCTGGCAGGAGATCGCCGACGCGCTCGAGGTGAGCCGGCAGGCGGTCCACAAGAAGCACGCCGGGCGACCGGCGGTCCGAGGAACCTGGGAGGAATGATGTTCGAGCGGTTCACCGATCGGGCCCGCGCCGTCGTCCGGAGCGCGGTCGAACAGGCCCAGCGCGACGGGCGACGTCCCGTCGGCACCGAACACCTGCTGCTCGCCGTCCTGGCCGACACCGATGCGCTCGCCAGCCGGGTGCTCACCTCCGCCGGCGTCGACGCCGACGACCTGCGCGCCCGGATCCGGCGGCACGTCGGTGCCGGCGGGATCGGGCTCGGCGAGGCGGACGCGGCCGCGCTGCGCGAGATCGGCATCGACCTCGCGGCCATCGTCGCCCGGATCGAGGACAACTTCGGCCCGGACGCCCTGCGCGAGGCGGTCCCGGCCCCACGTCGACGGTGGCGGCTGCGCCGGCCGGTCGGCGGGCCCTTCTCGCCCCGTTCCCGCAAGGTGCTGGAGTTGGCGCTGCGCGAGGCGCTCCGGCTGCGGCACCGGCACATCGGCACCGAACACCTCCTGCTCGGCGTGCTCCGCGAGGGTGGCGGCCTGGGTGCGGTGGTGCTGACCGAGGCGGGCGTGGACCTCGACGATCTGCGCCGACGTGTCGAGTTGGCGCTGCGGACGGCGGCCTGACCGGTCGGGTCGGTCCCGACCCGGATCAAACCTGTTTGCGGTCAACGCAACGTCGGTCGTCGTCGGGTCGCTGACCCGGCCGGGGTGCTGCACACTGACGCCGTGGACGGTGCAGAGCAGAAGCGTACGGTGACCGGCGACGACCGCGCCCCCCGCTCGGCGGTCGTGGTCAACCCGACGAAGGTGACTGATCTCGACGAGTTCCGCCGGACCGTGGACGAGTCGCTCGCCGCCGCCGGTTGGCCGGCCCCGACCTGGTACGAGACCACCGCCGAGGACCCGGGCCGGGGGCAGACCACGCAGGCCGTCGAGGCGGGCGCCGAACTGGTCTTCGCCTGCGGCGGCGACGGCACCGTGATGGCCTGCGTGACCGCGCTGGCCGGCACCGACGTCGAACTCGCCGTGCTGCCGCAGGGCACCGGCAACCTGCTCGCCGCCAACCTGGGGCTCTCCAACGACCTGGCCGCCGGCCTGGAGGTGGCCGTCGAGCGCGGACGACGCCGGCTGGACGTCGGCGTCGTCGACGACCGGTGCTTCGCGGTGATGGCCGGGATGGGCTTCGACGCGCAGATGCTGGCCGACACCTCCGAGACGACCAAGGCCCGGATCGGCTGGCCCGCCTACGTGATGGGGGCGGCGAAGCACCTGCGGGACCGGCCGATGCGGGTCACCATCCGCATCGACGGCCGGCCGGCCATGCGCCGTCGGGCCCGCTCCGTGCTGGTCGCCAACGTCGGGCGGCTCCAGGGTGGGGTCCGCCTGCTCACCGAGGCCGAGCCCGACGACGGCTGGCTCGACGTGGCCGTGCTCACCCCGCGTACCCTGCGGCACTGGCTCGCCCTGGGCTGGGCGCTGGTCCGCCGGCAGGGCAGCGTCCCCCGGATGGAGGTCCACCGGGCCAGGAAGGTCGTCATCACCAGCAACCGAGCCCAGCCCCGGCAGCTCGACGGCGACCTGATCGCGCCGGGCCGCACCCTGACCGCGGAGATCAAACCCGAGTCGCTCTGGCTCTGCGTGCCGCGCCCGGCCCATGACCCCGACCTGGCGTACGACGCCGACGCGGCGGCGCAGCGCGGCGAGAAGCTGGTCGAGGAAGCCCGCCGTGAGTAGCACCAAGCTCGTCCCCGAGACCCGGTTGATGGCGGCGGACGAACTCTCCGCCGACGACGCCTGGCGGACGCTGCGCCGACTCGGTGGCTGGCAGTTGCTGCGGGACGCGTTCATCCGGTTCCGCTACGGCGACGGGTTCAGCCACTCCCGGGCCTTCGCCCTGCAACTCTGCCTCGCCGTGGTGCCGTTCCTGATCGCGCTCACCGGCCTGATCAGCGACCTGGGGGTCGAGGAGGGTGGCCGGGTGGTCGCCGACACCGTGCTGGCGTTGACTCCCGGGCAGAGTGAGCAGATGGTGCAGGATCTCCTCGGAGACGGCGACCGCACCGAGAGCACCGGCGAGTTGGCGCTGACCCTCGGTCTGCTCACCGGCCTGGTGGCGTTGACCACCACGATGGCCCAGATCGAGCGCGGCGCGAACCGGATCTACGGCGTGGAACGGGACCGCCCCGCGCTGTGGAAGTACCTGCGGGCGGCCGCGCTCGCCGTGGTCGCCGGCCTGCCCGCGTTGGCCGGGTTCCTGATCCTGGTCGGCGGCGGGGAGATGGGCGAGTCGGTGCAGCGCCACTACGAGTGGGGTGATCTCGCCGCCGGCCTCTGGGAGGTGGTGCGGTGGCCGTTGAGCCTCGTGCTGACCGTGGTCGCGGTGGCGGTGATCTTCCGGCACGCGCCCCGGCGCAAGCAGCCCGGCCTGTCCTGGCTCTTCTTCGGCGCCGGCATCGCCACCGCGCTGTGGTGGCTGGCCAGCCTGCTGCTCGCCGCGTACGTCAAGGTCGGCGGCGGCTTCGGCCAGACGTACGGGGCGTTGACCGGGATGATGGCGTTGCTGTTGTGGGCGAACCTCACCGGCATGGCGCTGTTCGGCGGGTTGTCCTTCGCCGCCCAGTTGGAGGCGATGCGGATCGGGTCTCCGGAGCCGGCCCAGCCGGACCTGTGGGAGCCCGAGGCCGAGCGGCAGGAACTGCTCGACACCGGTGACATGACCGCACTCTGACCCCGCCACACCGGACGGGCGTGTACGAGGTGGCGGAATCGGGTACAGCGCGCCTCGCCACGTTGACGCAGGGAGGTGCGGGTTGACCGCGGTCAAGGAGACGACGGCCCGACGGCCGCTCGGCCACTTCGCCGAACGGAGCGTCGTCGGCCTGTTGGCCGTTGCCGGCGTGGGCGTGGCTTTCGGGCTGCTGCTGATGCTCGTCCGGTTCAAGTGGAGCCCGATGTACCACGCCGACCACGAGGCGGCCGAGTGGTTCAACGGGCTTGTCGCGCCGCACCACGCGCTGGTCACCGTGCTCCAGGCGGTCACCGACCTGGGCGGCCGGCCGGTGCTGATCTGGCTGGTCACCATCGCGGTGGTCACCCTGCTGATCCGTCGCCAGTCCCGGCTGGCGGTCTATCTGATCGTGACCGGGATGGGCGGGCTGATCCTCGACCCGTCGTTGAAGGCACTGGTCGGCCGGCTCCGCCCGGTGGTCGACGTGCCGGTCGCCAGCGCCCCGGGCAACAGCTTCCCCAGCGGACACGCGCTCGGCTCGTTCGTCGCGTACGGGGCGTTGCTGCTGGTCTTCCTGCCGGCCATGGCGCCCCGGTGGCGCAAGCCGGCGATCGCCATCGCCGCCGTGCTGGTGGCGCTGGTCGGGTTGACCCGGATCGCCCTGGGCGTGCACTTCGTCTCCGACGTGCTCGGCGGCTGGCTGCTCGGCGCGGCCTGGCTCGGCGTCACCGCGTACGCCTTCCGGCTGTGGCGGCGTGAGCGTGGCCGGCCGGTGCCACCGCTGAGCGAGGGGTTGGAGCCGGAGGCCGCTGACAAGATCACCCCCGCCCCGGCCGAGGAGCACGTGCTGGAGCACCCCCGCTCCGCCGTCGCCGAGCTGCTGGTCGGCTGGGTGATCGTCTTCGGCGCGCTGTACGGCTTCGGCACCTACGTCAGCTACCACGCCAAGGGCACCATCTTCGACACCCTGGACACCGACGTGCCGCGCTGGTTCGCCGCCCGGCACACCGACGTCCTCACCGAGCTGAGCTGGTGGTGGAGCAAGTTCGGCGACACCCACGCCATCCTGATCGTCTCGCTGGTCTTCTGCCCGCTGGTGCTGGCCATCTGGAAGCGGTGGCGGCCGGTGCTCTTCGTGGCGCTGGCGCTCTTCGGCGAGCTGAGCCTCTTCCTCGCCTCCGCCCGGGTGGTGGACCGGCCCCGCCCGGCGGTGGAGAACCTGGACGGGCAGATGCCCACCTCGTCCTTCCCGTCCGGGCACATCGCGGCGACCGCCTGCCTCTGGCTCGTCATCGCGATCATCGTGTTCGTCCGCACCGACCGCTGGTGGCGGTGGCTCTTCGTGGCGCTGGCCGTGATCATGCCGGTCGGGGTGGCGGTCTCCCGGATGTACCGGGGGATGCACCACCCGACCGACTTCATGGGCGCGCTCATCCTCAGCGGCCTCTGGATCGGCCTGCTCTACTGGGTTATCCGACCCAACGCCGACGTCTACCAGGGCAACCGACCCGAGATCGAGTCGGAACAGGTCGACGAGTTGGACGACGAACTGGCCAAGGCCGGCCGGCCGGAGTGAGTCGTCGCCCGTGCTGCGGATGATGAGCTGGAACATCAGGACCGGCGGTCGGGACCGGACCGGCCCCGACCGCCGGGACCTGGTGTGCCGGGTCGTCGCCGCGCAGGCCCCCGACGTGCTGGCGGTGCAGGAGCTACGCGGTTTCGACCGGCCGGGGGTGCTGGCCGGGTTCGCCGACCGGGTGGGGATGCGTCCGTACCTGGCCCGCACCTGCTTCGGTCAGCCGGTGGCGGTGCTGGTCCGCCCGCCCTGGCGGACCCGCTCCGCCGGGCCGGTCCGCCGGCCGTTCCACCACGCGGCGCAGCGGGTCGAACTGGCCACCGCCGCCGGCCCGCTCATCGTGCTCAGCACGCATCTCGACCCGTACACCGGGCTGCGGCGGCGGGTCGAGGCCGGCTGGCTCGCCGGGGCGGTGCGCCGCGCGCCCGGGGGGCTGGCGCTGGTCGCCGGTGACCTGAACACCCTCGACCCGGGCACCGAGCACGCCGACCGGGTGGCCCGGCTGCCGGCGGCGTACCGGCGACGGCACCTGCGCCGCGACGGGCGGACCGTGGAGACCAGGGCGGTGGCCCGGCTGCTCGCCGCCGGCCTGGTCGACCTCTGGACCCGCGCCGCCGGGCTGGCTGACCCGACCCGTGCCGGCGGGGCGGTCGACCCGACCCACGCCGGCGAGCCGGTCGAGGCCGGGCTGACCGCGCCGACGCGGCACGGCGGCGGCGTCGAGTTCTCCGGCATGCGGCTGGACTACCTGCTCGGCACCCCGGCGCTCGCCGCCCGGCTGCGGGACTTCCACGTGGTACGCGGCGGCGACACCGAGTACGCCTCCGACCACTACCCGGTCGTCGCCGAGCTGGACCTCGACCCGGCCTGACGGGCTCGTCGCGAGTGCCTGCCGGCCGCACGCCGCCGCACCGGTCATCGCACCGAGCCGGGCTGGTCATCGCACCGAGCCGGGCTCATCCTGGTGCCTTTGCGCCTGGGTGGCCCGCCCCGGTCGGCGACGCGGTGCACCCTGCGGGGCACTCTGTCCGGTGGGGGAGCGGAGTCACCACCTCGGCACGTCCTTATGCCGCCGGGGCATGAATATGACAAGCAGGCATGTCTACTCCGGGCAAGTGGTACCCACCATGCTGCGTGTGCGGCAGCCGCTGCTCGGGGGTCCTCCTGCCGTCCGGCTCGGTGGGGCACGACGTCGGGTGCGGCACCAGATCCGGTTCCGCCGTCGTCAGAGGAGCAGGTTGACCAGGACGGTCAGGGCGATCGAGGCGAGCACCGAAAAGAGGATCATCAGGAGGCAGCCGAAGCCGCCGCCGAGGGGTCGGATCTGGGTGTTACCGAAGCGCATGGCTCACCCTCTCGGGTTCGGGTCGAGCAGGTCGCGGATCGCCTCGGCCACCGGCCCGGGGGCGGTGGTGAGCACGTTGTGGGCGACGTCGGGCACGGTGACCAGCCGGGCGTCCGGCACCAACCGGGTGACCTGGGCACGCCACCGGGGCGGCACGATCGGGTCCCGTTCCCCGGCGAGCACGAGGGTGGGCGCGGTGATCCAGGCCAGGTCCGCCTCCACCGCGTGGCGTACCGAGTGCGAGACGGTGGTGGCGACCCGCCACGGCCGGGCGTCGAGGACGTCGCGGCACAGGATCGGCACCTGCCAGGGCGACTCCCGCAGGGTGTCCACCAGCCACCGCCCGACCAGCCCCCGGCGGGAGCGGGCGGTCGGATCGCTGGTCGGACCGGCCAGCACCAGTGCCCGGACCACCCTGGGGCGGGCCACGGCGAGCGCGGCGGCCGCCTCCGCGCCGAACGAGTGCCCACCGAGGCCGGCCGTCGGGCGCGGCGCGGCGAGGGCGCGCCGCAATGCGCCGGGGCCGGCGCCGGTCGGGTGCGGGTCGGGACGGGTGCGCGACCCGTTCCGACCCGCCACGGAGGTCACAGTTCGCGGAGCCGGGGCAGCAACTTCTCCTGCGCCCAGTCGAGGAACATCGGCTGGCTGTCCCCGCCGACCTGCAGGACCGCCACGTGCGTGAAGCCGGCGTCGACGAAGGCGCGGAACGCCTCGACGTGCCGCTCGACGTCCGGGCCGCAGGGGATGCCGTCGGCGACGTCCTCCTCCCGGACGAACTGGGTGGCGGCGGCGAAGGCGTCCGGGTCGGGCAGGTCGGCGTTGACCTTCCAACCGTTGCCGAACCAGCGGAACTGGTCGTGCACGATCTTGCGGCACTCGGCCTCGTCGGGGCCGTAGCAGATGGCCACCTGGCCGTAGCGGGGCTGTCCGACGCCGCCCGCGTCGTCATAGAGCTGGATGATCCGGGAGTCGGGTTCGGTGGCGACGATGCCGTCGGCGTACTCGGCGGCCAGCGCGGCCGAGGACGGCCCGGACGCGGCGACGGCCATCGGCACGGGGCGTTCCGGACGGTCCCAGACGTAGGCGTCGGGGACGTCGAAGTGGTTGCCGGAGAAGGTCAGTGTCTCGCCGTTGAGCAGCGGACGGATGATCTGGAGCGCCTCGGAGAACATCTCGTGCCGCTGCTGCACGTGCGGCCAGCCGCCGACCACGTGTTCGTTGAGGTTCTCCCCGGCGCCGAGGCCGAGGGTGAACCGCCCGTCGGAGAGCACCCCGATCGTGCTGGCCTTCTGCGCCACCACCGCCGGGTGGTAGCGGCGGATCGGGCAGGTCACGAAGGACATCAGCTCGGCCCGGCTGGTGGCGTGGGCGACCGCGCCCAGCACCGACCAGGCGTACGGGGAGTGGCCCTGCGCGTCGAGCCACGGGTAGTAGTGGTCGGACATGACCAGCTGGTCGAAGCCGGCTGCCTCCGCCCGTACCGCGTGGTCGACCAACTGCTTCGGGCCGGTCTGTTCGCACATCAGGGTGTAGCCGACGCGGACCATCCTGGTTTCTCCTTCCGGGCGACGATCGTCACCGGATACCCCTGCCCGGTGCCGGTCAACCTCGGATGTGCGGCCGGCCCGCCCGACGGGGTGCCTCTTGACGGTCCCGCGAGGGGCGTCTAAGGTCCGGCTTAACCGGTTCAGGCTGGTGGTGTCACATCCTGTGGTGGGGATGACCGCCCCCTGTGGCGGCCCATGGTCGGTGTGGGTCGCCACAGGGTCGGTGGAAAACGGCTGAGTAACTTAACCGGTTGCCTTCCCGACCCCATCGGCATACGCTGATCCGCACGCGGCCAGGGAGTTCCGGCGGCGGCTGTCGGGCTGCAGCCGAGCGCCACCGTCACCAGCATCGGCACCCCGCCAGGGCAACGGGGTCGACCCTTCCTGAGGAAACCCATGAAGAAGCGACTTTCCGTCGCCGGCGTCGCCCTGCTCACCGTCCTCGCCGCCGTCTTCGCCTTCGGGCAGCCGGCTCAGGCCGCCGCCGGCTTCTCGGTCTCCGGTGGCAAGCTCTACGACGCCAACGGCACCGAGTTCATCATGCGGGGCGTCAACCACGCCCACACCTGGTATCCGCAGCAGACCACCTCCTTCGCCGACATCAAGGCGCTCGGCGCGAACACCGTGCGGGTGGTGCTGGCCAGTGGTGACCGTTGGACCAAGAACACCGCCGCCGACGTCAGCAACGTCATCTCGCTCTGCAAGGCCAACAAGCTGATCTGCGTGCTGGAGGTGCACGACACCACCGGCTACGGCGAGCAGGCCGGGGCGATCACCCTGGACCGGGCGGTCGACTACTGGCTGAGCATCGCCAGCGCCCTGCAGGGCCAGGAGCGGTACGTCATCGTCAACATCGGCAACGAGCCGTACGGCAACCAGGGTTACGCCACCTGGGCCACCGACAACGCCAACGCGATCAAGCGGCTGCGGGCCGGCGGGCTCGCCCACACGATCATGGTGGACGCGCCGAACTGGGGTCAGGACTGGTCGTTCACCATGCGCGACAACGCGGCCGGGGTGTTCGCCGCCGACCCGCAGAAGAACACCGTCTTCTCGATCCACATGTACGGCGTCTTCGACACCGCCGCCGAGATCAGCGACTACCTGGGCCGGTTCCGCACCGCCAAGCTGCCCATCGTGGTCGGCGAGTTCGGCTTCGACCACTCCGACGGCAACCCCGACGAGGACACCATCCTGTCGTACACCCAGGCCAACGGGATCGGCTACCTCGGCTGGTCGTGGAGCGGCAACGGTGGCGGCGTCGAATACCTCGACATGACCACCAACTTCAACCCGGCCGCCCTGACCACCTGGGGCCAGCGGATCTTCAACGGCGTCAACGGCATCAAGTCGACCTCGAAGGAGGCGTCGGTCTACTCCGGCACCACCCCGACGACCCCACCGACCACCCCACCCACCACCCCACCGACCACCCCACCCACCACGCCTCCCACCACCCCGCCGACCACGACCCCGCCCGCGACCGGTGGGTGTACCGCGACCTACACGACCATCGGTTCGTGGCAGGGCGGCTTCCAGGGCGAGGTCAGGGTGACCGCCGGCAGCGCGGCCATCAACGGCTGGACGACGAAGTGGACCTTCGCCAACGGCCAGACCGTCAGCCAGTCGTGGAACGCGACGCTGAGCAGCAGCGGTAGCACGGTGACCGCCCGCAACGTCGACTACAACGGCCGGCTCGGGGCCGGGGCCAGCGCCGCCTTCGGCTTCCTCGGCAGCGGGAACAGCGTGAACCCGACGCCCACGGTGACCTGCACCGCGAGCTGAGCACAACCGCTCCACCGGTGGCCGGGTCCCCGCGGGCCCCGGCCCCCGCCCGTTCCCGCCCCGCCGGCCCGCCTCGGTCCGTGCCGCCGGGTGCGTTCGTGGTCGCCGCAACGGGGGCGATGTGGCGGTATCGACCTGTCTCGGATACCACCACATCGCCCCCATTGAGTGGATCAAGCGCCTCGGGGGCCGCTTGAGCGCGCCGAGCGGTCCGGCCGTGCTGCCTGTGCCGGCCGTGCCGTGGGCCGACCGGGGCACTGCGCCCGAGCCGGGCTGTGCGGTGTGGCCATGTTCGTCTAGTCGGCCGCGTCGACCTCCAGGAGCAGGGCCTGTTCCGGGTGCAGGGCCGGCAGTTGCAGGCCCACCGTCGCCAGCACCGATCCGCTCAGCGTCACGGTGGGCAGCCAGCGGGGTGCGGTGATCTGCATCGCCGCCGGCTCCGGCACCCCCTCGGCCGGGCGGACGGCGTACCGGCGGGTCGGGTCGAGGCCGGGCAGGCGGACCGGGCCGGGGGTCTGCGTGCCGGAGGTGGCCAGCCGGGACACCGCGTACACCGCCCGGGAGTGGTCGTGGGCGACCACGCCGTGCGCCTGGACGGCCGGGTCCGGGTGGTCGATCCTGATCACCCGGCCGGTGTGCAGCAGCGGCCGGAGCCGTTTGTGCAGGGCCACCCAGGCGGTCAGCTCGGCCCGCTCCTCGGCGCTGATCGCGACGATGTCCCACTCGATGCCGTGGTGGCCGAAGAGCGCGGTGACCGCCCGGAAGCCCAGGGTGTGCACCCGGCCGGTGGTGTGCGAGCGCTCCGGGCCGATGTGCGTGCCGACCAGTTCCGGGGGCAGCAGCAGGCCGGTCCAGCGTTGGATCGACAGCCGTTCCAGGGCGTCGTTGCAGTCGCTGGCCCAGACCCGGTCGGTGCGTCGCAGGATCTCCAGGTCGACCCGGGCCCCGCCGGACGAGCAGCTCTCGATCTCCAGGTGCGGGTGCCGGGCGCGCAGCTCGTCGAAGAGCCGGTAGGCCGCCAGGGTCTGCGCGTGCACCCCGGGCCGACCGGCGTGCCCGGCCTCGGTGAGGTCCCGGTTGTGGTCCCACTTGAGGTAGCCGATCCCGGGGTGTCCGGTCAGCAGCGCGTCGAGCCGGCCGAGCAGGTGTGCGTACGCCGCCGGGTGGGCCAGGTCCAGCACCTGCTGGTGCCGCCACGGCAGGGGGAGCCGGCCGGGCGCGGTGAGCACCCAGTCGGGGTGGGCGCGGAACAGGTCGGAGTCGGGGTTGACCATCTCCGGTTCGACCCAGAGCCCGAACTGCATGCCGTGCCCACGGACGTGGTCGATGAGCGGTCCCAGGCCGGCCGGCCAGACGTCGGCGTCGACCTGCCAGTCGCCCAGGCCCGCCCGGTCGTGCCGGCGGCCGGTGAACCAGCCGTCGTCGAGGACGAACCGTTCGACCCCCACCTCGGCGGCCCGGTCGGCGAGGGTCCGCAGCCGGTCCAGGTCGTGGTCGAAGTAGACCGCCTCCCACACGTTGAGGGTGACCGGGCGCGGGGTGCGGGGGTGCTCTGGCCGGGCCCGCAGGTGGGTGTGCAGCACGTCGCTGAGCCCGTCCAGCCCGGCGGTGGAGTGCACCGCGCAGAGCAGCGGGGTGGCGTACTCGTCGCCGGGGCCGAGGACGATCTCACCCGGGGCGAGCAGTTCCCCGCCGCTCAGGGTGGACTCGCCGGTCGGGCGGCGCTCGGCGGCGGTCACGTGGTCGCCGCTCCACGCGGTGTGCACCGCCCACACCTCGCCGTGGCCGAAACCGAATCCGGCGGTGCCGGCGACCAGCAGCAGGGTGGCGTCGTGCCCGGTGCGGCCGTGTCGGCCCTCGCGGACCCAGGCGCCCTGCGGCCACGGGTGCCGTTGCGGCGCGCGTTCGCGGCACCAGCGCCCGGTCAGGTCGAGCAGTTCGGTGGCGACCGGCGGCACGGGCAGCACCGGCGTCAGCTTGCGTACCTCGTAGGGTTGGTCGGCGTCGTTGCGCAGCCGGTGCCGCAGGGTCAGCAGCCCGACCGGGTCGAGGGTGATCTCGACGGTCAGGGTCAACCCCGCGCCCGGGTCCGTCGCCCGCACGGTCACCCGCGCCGCCCCATCCCCGTCGTGCTCCTGCTCCCCATGAGGTACGCGCACCGGGGCCCCGGCGTCGCCACGCCCCCGCCCGGCGTCGCCCCGCCGACCACGCCCTTCGCCACCCGGGTCCCCGCTGTGCCCGGCCGGGCTCCCATCGTTTCCGCTGTGCCCGCCCACGTCGTCGACGTCGAGGCTGTCGAGGTGGAAGGCGGTGGTCCAGTCCCGGCCGGCGCGGTGGCCGGCGAGTCCGGGCCGGCCGCTCCAGCCGGCGCTCGCCTCGGGCAGCAGGGACAGCACGGTCGGCGCGTCGAAGCTGCTCGGCACCACCGGCGGCACGGTGGCGTCGACCAGGGCCGGCAGGTCGTCGGCGGGCACCGGGCCGAGGTCGGCCCCCCAGTGGACGACCCGGGGCAGCCCCGGGCCGCGCGCGTCGAGCACCAGGCTGGTGCGGCCCCGGCGCAGGTGGATCACGGTCGGATCGGTCATGGCGCTCATCTCCGGTGCGGGCACCCCGGCGTCCGTCACGGTGGGTGAGGTCGCCGGGTGTCAGTACCGCGCGAGAGCGGTATGCCTGTGGGTCATGTTCATGCCTGCCAGGAATACCGCTCTCGCGCGCATGTGCGGGTGGGGGCGGTGGGGGGCCACCGAGATCTTCAGCTCGCGCAGGTGTGGGTGGGGGCCTCAGCCTTTAGACGCTCCCAGGGTCAGGCCCTTGACGAACTGCTTCTGCAACAGGAAGAAGATCACCAGGGTGGGGATGGCGACCAGCACCGAGCCGGCCGACACCAGGTTGTTGTCGGTGAAGAACTCGCCACGCAGGTTGTTCAGCGAGCTGGTCACCGGGAACTTGTCGCCGGTGCGCATCAGCACGGTGGCCCAGAAGAACTCGTTGTAGATCCAGGTCACCTCCAGGGTGGCCAGCGCCGCCAGCGCCGGCCGGCACAGCGGCATGGTCACCTGCCAGTACTGCCGCCAGATGCTCGCCCCGTCCACCATGGCCGCCTCGTAGAGGTCGCGGGGCAGCGCCTTCATGTAGTTGCTCAGCACGAAGACGCAGAAGCCGCACTGGAAGGCCACGTTGACCAGGATCAGCCCCCAGTAGCTGTCGTAGAGCAACTCCGAGTCGCTCATGAACTCCGGCAGCGGCACCTCGGTGAAGATCCGGAACAGCGGGATCAGCAGCGCCTGCTGGGGCAGCAGGTTGGCGGCGGTGAAGAGGCCGAGCAGGACGATGTTGAGCTTCCAGCTGAACCGGGCGATCACGAACGCCACGCACGAGGCGAGGAAGAGGGTGAGCAGCACGGCCGGGACGGTGATGTAGACCGAGTTGAGGAAGTGCTGGCCGAACTCGGCGGTCCGCCAGGCGGTGACGTAGTTGTCGAGTGTCCAGCCGCCGAGCGAGACGTACCCGTTGGTCGCGGTGTACTCGTACGAGCGCAGGGAGGTCAGCACCGCCCAGAGGATCGGGAAGAGCCAGCCGACCGCGACCGCGCCGAGGAACAGGTGCAGCACCACCCGGGCGGGACGCAGCGGCCGGCGGCGCGGGGCCGGCTCCGACGCCGGTTCGGAGGCCGGCGGACGGGTCATGGTCGACGCGCTCATCGCCGGTTCTCCCTCATGACGACGGCCAGGTAGACGGTGATGAAGACCAGCGAGACGGCCAGCATGATGGTCGCCAGGGCGGAGCCGAAGCCGATCCGGCTCGCCTCGCCGACCACGTTCTGGGTGACCAGGGCGGAGATCAGCTCCAGGCCGTTGCGGCCCTTGTTGATCACCCAGACCAGGTCGAACGCGCGCAGCGACTCGATCACCGTCACCACCAGCACGATGATGTTGATGGGTCGCAGCACCGGGAAGATGACCCGGAAGAAGGTGCTGGTCTCCGAGGCCCCGTCGACCGAGGCGGCCTCCCGCAGTGACGGGTCGACGCCCTTGAGCCCGGCCAGGTAGAGCAGCATGATGTAGCCGACGTGCCGCCAGCCGGCCGCGACCAGCACCGCCCAGATGTTGACGTCCGGGTCGCCGTACCAGTCGGTCTGGCTGCCCAGGACGGCGTTGAGCAGCCCCTGGTCGCGGGAGTAGATGAGCTGCCAGACGAAGCCGATCAGCGCCAGCGAGAGCACCACCGGCAGATAGAGCGCGGTCTGGTAGAACCGGCTGCCCCGGATCTCCTTGTCGAGCAGCACGGCGAGGAACATCCCGAACGGGGTGGCGACCACGAACAGCGCGGCCAGCCAGAGCAGGTTGTTCTGCATCGCCGGCACGAACGGCGGATAGATGTTGACCACGTCGGAGTAGTTCCGGCCGCCGACCCAGTCGATCTCGCTGATCGGGCCGATGCCGTCCCAGTCGGTGCCGGAGAGCGCCACGGTGGCCAGTGCGGGCAGCCAGACCAGGGCGACCACCAGCAGCAGCGGTACGAGCACCATCAGCGTGATCACCACGCGGTCGGTGCGGGACAGGAGCCGTAGCCGCCGGCCGCGACCACCCCGGGAGGGGGTGGCCGTGGCCGGTGCCGGTACGGCGTGATCCACGTGGATCAGGGGCAGGTCGGACACGATGGTCCTCCCCCTCTCGCCGTCAGCTGGTGAAGATCGACTTCTTCTGGTTCTCGATGCTGTTGACCAGCCCGTCGATGTCCTTGGGGTTCTTGATGAACTGCTGGAGCGCCGGGATGATCACGGTGGAGGCGAAGTCCGGCCGGGTGTCCCGGTCGAGGAACTGGGCGATCTCGGTGGCCGAGCCGACCAGCTCGGCGGCCTTTTTCTGCAGGGCGGTGTAGCCGCTGGTGTCCGCGCCGCTGTTGGCGACCAGGGTGGTCGGGTCGTTCTTCACCGTGATGTCGGCGGCCTCCTTCGAGCCGACGTACTCCAGCAGCTTCTTGGCGTTGGCCTCGGCCTTGGGCTTGCGGGCCAGCATGTAGCCGTCGATCGGCGCGTCCAGCGCCTTGGCCCCGATGGCCGGGTCGATCTCGGGGAAGGTGAAGAAGTCGATGTCGTCCTGCTCGTCGTTGCCGAACTGCTGGGCGACGAAGAGGCCGAGCAGGTACATGCCGCTCTTCTTCTGCTGCAACGACTGGGCGGCCTCCTGCCAGGTGCGGCCCAGGCTGTCCGGCTGGTGCACCGGCAGCAGCCCGGCCCAGGTGTCGAAGACCTTCTTGACCTTGTCGGAGGTCCACGCCTCCTTGCCCGCCATCAGGTCGATGTGGAACTGGTAGCCGTTGATCCGCAGGTTGAGGATGTCGAAGGTGCCCATCGCCGGCCAGCCGTCCTTGTCGGCGAAGGCGATCGGGGTGAGGCCGTCCCTCTTCATCTGCGCGCTGAGGGCGGTGAGCTGGTCGAGCGTGGTCGGCACCTGGTAGCCGTGCTGCTTCCAGACCGACTTGCGGTAGAACATCGCCCAGGGGTAGTACGACGACGGCACGAAGTACTGCTTGCCGTCGTCCCCGGTGGATGCCTTCTTGAACGCGTCGGAGTAGCCGGAGAGCTTGCCCCACACGTCGCTGAGGTCGCCGGTCAGGCCCTTGGCGGCGAAGAAGCGCATCCGGTAGCCGGCGAACCACATGAACACGTCGTCCGGCTTGCCCTGGAGATAGTTGTTGATGTTCTCCTGGTAGGTGTTGTGGTCCACCGTGTTGATCTTGGTGGTGATGCCGGACGAGGTCTTGAACCCGTCCATCACCTTGGCGATGACGGCCTTGGGCTTCGGGTCGGACTGGTTGGAGCCGACCGACACCTCCTTGCTGTCGCTGCCCGAGCCGGAGTCGGAGCCGCAACCGGCGAGCAGCCCGGTGCCGAGCAGCGCGCCCGCGCCGACCCCGGTGATCAGGGAGCGTCGCCCGATGCCGGCGACGGAGGACGGTACGAGCCGGGCGAGATACTCGGCTTCGGTGCGGGGACGGGACATGGTGCCTCCTGCGGATGAAGAGGTGCGCTGCGCCCGAGGGCCGTCAGTGGTGGGGGAACGGCAGTTCGGAAATGCCAACATGGATCCACCGAGAACGAACATTGACAAACACAAACTCCCGGTGGCGCTTGAAGCTACCCCTCCGTGGGGCCCTGTCAAGAGGGCTGATCCGGATCGATATCGCAGGGTTGGCGGGCGATCCCGGTGGTAAACGTTGGAAAGATGGCCGATGTTGGAAAGTGTTGACTTGATCGTCCGCTAGGGGCACGCTCTGCTCTCATGCGGCAACACGGCAGCTGGCAGGGCGACGGGATCTACTTCGGCGCCGACTACAACCCCGAGCAGTGGCCCGAGCAGGTCTGGGCCGAGGACGTCGCGCTCATGCGGCAGGCCGGGGTCGACCTGGTCTCCGTCGGGATCTTCTCCTGGGCGCTGCTCGAACCGTCCCCCGGCCGGTACGAGTTCGGCTGGCTCGACCGGGCCCTCGACGTCCTGCACGCCGGTGGCATCCACGTCGACCTGGCCACCGCCACCGCCAGCCCGCCCCCGTGGCTGGCACACCGGCACCCCGAGACGCTGCCGCGGACCGCCGACGGCACCGTGCTGTGGCCCGGCGGCCGGCAGGGCTACTGTCCCAGCTCGCCGATCTTCCGGGAGCGCTCGCTGGCCCTGGTCGAGACGGTCGCCGACCGCTACGCCGACCACCCCGCCGTGGTGATGTGGCACGTCTCCAACGAGCTGGGCTGCCACAACGTGCACTGCTACTGCGACGTCAGCGCCGAGGCGTTCCGGGGCTGGCTGCGGGAGCGCTACGGCGACCTCGACCGGCTCAACGACGCCTGGGGCACCACCTTCTGGAGCCAGCGCTACCACGACTGGGCCGAGATCAACCCGCCGCGCGCCGCGCTCACCTTCGCCAACCCCACCCAGCAGCTCGACTTCCTGCGCTTCTCCTCCGACGAGCAGCGGGCCCAGTTGCGCGCCGAGCGTGAGGTGCTCAAGCGGCGCGTCCGCCAGCCGGTCACCACCAACTTCATGATCGGCATGGGCATCAAGCACATGGACTACCACTCGTGGGCGTCCGACGTGGACCTGGTCGCCAACGACCACTACCTGACCGTCACCGACCCGAACGCCCACCTCGGCCTGGCGTTCGCCGCCGACCACACCCGTGGCGTCGCCGGTGGTGACCCGTGGCTGCTCATGGAGCACTCCACCAGCGCGGTCAACTGGCAGCCCCGCAACGTCGCCAAGATCCCCGGCCAGCTGCGCCGCAACAGCCTCACCCACGTGGCGCGCGGCGCCGACGGGGTGCTCTTCTTCCAGTGGCGGGCCTCCCGGGCCGGCGCGGAGAAGTTCCACTCCGCCCTGGTCCCGCACGCCGGCCCGGAGACCAAGGTCTTCGACGAGGTCTGCCGGCTCGGCGCCGACCTCAAGGCCCTGGCCGAGGTACGCGGCAGCCGGGTCGACGCCGAGGTGGCCATCCTGTTCGACTGGGAGGCGTGGTGGGGCGTCGAGCTGGACTCCCACCCCAGCGTCGACGTCACCTACGCCGACCGGATGCGGGCGCTCTATGACGCGCTGTGGCGGGCCGGGGTCACCGCCGACGTGGTGCACCCGTCGACCGACCTGTCCGGCTACCGGCTGGTCCTCGTCCCCACCCTCTACCTGGTCCGCGACGCCGACGCCGAGGCGCTACGCCGCTATGTCGCCGGGGGCGGGACGGCGCTGGTGACGTACTTCAGCGGGATCGTCGACGAGCACGACCACATCCGGCTCGGCGGCTACCCGGGCGCGTTCCGGGAGCTGCTCGGGGTGCGCACCGAGGAGTTCTTCCCGCTGCTGGCCGGCGAGCAGGTCACCCTCGACGACGGGTCCACGGCCGACGTGTGGACCGAGTGGCTGCACCCGGCCGGCGCGCAGGTGGTGGCGTCCTATCAGGACGGTCCGCTGCCCGGCGTGCCCGCGCTGACCCGGCACCGGGTCGGCGACGGCACGGCCTGGTACCTGGCCACCCGGCTCGACGAGGCGGCCACCGACGCCCTGGTGGGTCGGCTGCTCACCGAGGCCGGGGTCCGCCCGCCGGTCGCCGCCCCGCCCGGCGTCGAGGTGGTCCGCCGCCGCGCCGACGACCGGTCCTGGCTGTTCGTGGTCAACCACACCGACGCCGAGGCGACCCTCGACGCGACCGGCACCGACCTGCTCACCGGTCAGCCCTGCGGCGGGACGCTGAGGGTGCCCGCCGGGGAGGTGGCCGTGGTCCGGGAGGAGCAGGCGGCGACACAGGCGGTCCCAGCGGTTGAGCCGTCCCCGGCCGCAGCGGCCTGACCTGCGTACCGTTCCCTCGTCCGCGCGGTTGGGAGGTCCGATGCTCGCTCAGCAACGGCAGAACGCCATCCTGGAGCTGATCCGGCAGCGCGGCGGGGTGCGGGTCAGCCACCTGGTCAGCCGGTTCGGCGTCTCCGACATGACGATCCGCCGTGACCTGGAGGTGCTCGCCGAGCGGGGGCTGGTCGACAAGGTGCACGGCGGGGCGACCCTGGCCGGCCCCGGGTCGGCCGAGGAACCCGGCTTCGCCGCGAAGTCGATCCGCCAGCAGGACGAGAAGCGGGCCATCGCCGGCCGGGCCGCCCGGATGGTCGAGCCCGGGATGGCCGTCGCGCTCTCCGCCGGCACCACCACCGCCGCGCTGGCCACCCTGCTCGGCGACGTACCCGGGCTGACCGTGGTGACCAACTCGATCCCGGTCGCCGACGCGCTCTACCAGAACCCGCGCGTCGACCAGACGGTGGTGCTGACCGGCGGCATGCGTACCCCGTCGGACGCGCTGACCGGGCCGGTGGCCGAGGCGGCGATCCGTACCCTGAATGTGGATCTGCTCTTTCTCGGCGTGCACGGGATGAGCCCGCGCACCGGGTTCACCACCCCCAACCTGCTGGAGGCGGCGGTCAACCGGCGGCTGATCGGCGCGGCCCGGCACCTCGTGGTGCTGGCCGACCACACCAAGTGGGAGACCATCGGCATCGCCACCATCGCCCCGCTGGCCGAGGCCGACCTGCTGATCACCGACGCCGGGCTGCCGACGGACGGCCGGCAGCAGATCGGCGAACAGGTCGGCGAGCTGGTCGTCGTCGAGGTCGACTGAGACCTGCCGCCCCGCTCACCGCCCCGGATCGCACGGTCCGTCGTGCTCGGCCCGCGCCAGGCAGCGCCGGCGGTCCGGCATGATCCGGTCACAGAACACCCACTGTCGTACGTGCTGGGCGTCCTCGGCGGAGACGGTGGTTCCGGCGACCTCGACCCCCGGCACCAACGCCAGCGAACGCGCCAGCGTGTACGCGAAACGCAGCGCCTGATCCTCAGTCGTGGCCGTGACGGGCAGGTGTACCACGTAGCGGGGGCCGTCGTCCCGGCCGGGTGCCGGGCCGTGGCTCACCACGGGGACCTGTTGGCCTGGGCGCTGCGGCGGTCCCGCAGCAGCCGTTTGAGCCTGGTGTTCTCCTCGGTCAGTCGGGTCACCTCCTGATGCAGGCTGGCCAACTCCAGGGCGACCCGGAGCAGGAACCGGCGTACCTCCCGGGGGTCGAGGCCACGACGGCCGAAGCCGACGGTGGGGAACTGGTGGTCGCGGACCAGGACCGGATGCAGCCGGGCCGGCAGGGTGCCGTCGTCGCGGGCGTCGCGGATCATCGGTCGCCTCCTGGTGGTGCGGGGTCGCGGGGACACCCGCCGCCGTGATAGGTATTCAGCAAGTCGGTCGGAGCCGGGAATTCGGCTTCATGTGGAGACCCGACGAGATCCGGTATGCGGCTGCCACCCGCGACGCCGTCTCTCGTCACCTTCTCGGCTGTTGGCACAGCCGCGGTTACTGCGCTTGCACCGGGCGTCCCCGGGGGCCGGTGATCACCCTCACCCGAAGGCCACATTTCCAGTGGCCTCCGTGTTGGTGCAACGACACCAACGGATTTCTTCTCGTCGGAACCCGGAGAGGTGAGCATGGCCGCAAAGAGAGAAGCGTTCGTCCACACCTTGCGCGCGCAGTGGCTCGGTCAGCAGATGCGCGAGCTGCGGGAGCAACGCGGCCTGACCCTCAAGTACGTCGCGAAGTTCCTGGAACGGGACTACTCGTCGCTGGCCCGGTACGAGCGTGCCGAGTGGCCGTTCCGGCGTGATCTCGTGGTGGAGCTACTCGATCTTTATGGCGTCTACGACGAGCGCGAGCGCGATCGGCTGATTCAGCTTGCCCAGGATGCCTGGCGCGTGGACCGCTGGGACAACAGCTTCGATCGGACGATCTACGACACATCCTTCATCGACTTCCCCTGGCTGGAGTCGAGGGCGAACCAGGTCTGCACCTACGCATCGCTGCTGATCCCTGGCCTGCTCCAGACCAGGGACTATGCCGAAGCCGTCATTAGGAACGCGGAGCCAAGCTCTACGAGTGAGAGTCAGATCCGCAAGTGGGTGCAACTGCGAATCGACAGGCAACGCCTTCTTGACGGGCCTTCCGCGACCAACCTCGCGGTGATCATCGAAGAGTCCGCGCTCCGTCGTCCGGTGATGAGCCGTGGAGTGATGGCCGCGCAGTTCGTCCACCTGGGGCAGATGTTGACCAGGCCGACGATCGAGGTGAGGGTGCTGCCGGCCTCGCTGGGGCTCCACGCCGGTCTCGATGGAACCTTCTGGCTGTTCAAGATGCCATCCCCGTATTCCGACGTGGCGCACGCCGAAACTCTGGGCGGGCGGTTGTTCATGGAATCGGACAAGGCCCGCCGGTACGTCCACGCGTACGATCGCCTCCGGGAGTCCGCACTCAGTGTGAGCGAGTCGGCGAAGCTGATCGCAGCACTCGCAGAGGAGCTGTCATGAGCGAGATCGTGCCTGAGGTGGCGTGGCACATCAGTACCAGGAGTCCGGACAACGGGGGCAACTGCGTCGAGGCGGGGCCGTTGCTCGACGGCTCGGGCCGGGTGGCGGTGCGGCACAGCAAGGCACGTGACGCGGCGACGATCGTCTACACCGCCGACGAGTGGGCGGCCTTCGTCGGCGGCGTCAAGGACGGCGAGTTCGACTTCACCGGCGGCTGACGCAGAACGAGGGGCTTGCATCTCAAGCGGCTTGAGGTCGCATAGGGGTGGTGCCGTGGACATGACGAGCTGTTACGCCATCGGTGGTCTGTGGCATTCCCGACTCCCGCACCGAGATCGTCATGCTGACCTCGCCCGGCGGTGGCACCCGCCTGGAGCTTGCCAGGTTCGGGCGGCCGGAGTCCGTGCCGGGCTCACCGGCGGCCATGGCCAACGAGCGGGGACTACGCAACGTGTCCTTCGAGGTCAACGATCTGCGGGCCGCCGTCGACTGGGCGGCGAGGGAGGGCTACGGGCTGGTCGGTGGCATCGGCGAGTACGAGGGTGCATGGCGGATGGCCTACGTCCGGGGGCCCGAAGGGATCATCGTCTCGCTGGCCGAGCGCATCGGCTGAGCCGCGCAACACCCGCTGCTGTCGATGAGCGCGCAGCTGATCTTGTCGGGGTGTGCTCAGGCTCCGCCTGGGAACGGACGGGTGATCACGTGCTGCTGATCTGCTGCCGTTCGTGACGGTGCTCCTGCGGTCCTACGCGTTTGTGCCGAGCCCTACGGTGGACAACATGCCCGACGCGACGGCGCCCGCCAACTGCCCGCCGGAGGCAGGGCCAAGGGGAGGTTCAGATGCTCTATCAGAGCCCTGCTGATTTTTGCGCCAGGTACGCCGAAGCGCACAGCAACGGCAAAGTTGATGGATTCGGCGGAGAGTCGAGTGTGGACTCGGTGACTGTCGTCAGCGAGGCCCCGGACACGGCGCGGATCGATGCGCTCTGGTACACGTATGGCCACGATCCGGATTCCGGATTCTACGACGTCTTTGAGCGCACCGCCTTCGTCCTGGTCAAGCGGCACGACGGGTGGCACCTGCACTCCGAGGAGAATCTCGGCTACGAGTGACCACCATCGAAGGGGGGTGCCGCGCCCATGTGCCGCAACCCGCGTACCGTCCTTGCTGTTCCTTCCTCTCCTGCTGGTCACCGCAATGGGGAGGCAGCGGTGATCTTCGCCGGTCTCACCGGTGCCTATGAAGCGTGCTGAGGCTCCTGCGTTGCGCGCGGATGCGGCGCGTCGCGCCGAACAATTCCGTGCCCGCATCGTCGCCAGCGCACTGAGGAGCGCTCACGTTTTGTGGGGAGCGCTCAAGCCTCCCTGCGACGCCTTGGCACGGCTGGGAGTATTCGTACCGTGGATCTCCAGGATGTGCTCGACGCGCAGGTCGCTCTCCGCGGCGTCCCGGCAGTGGTGGCTGGGGTCTCCGTCGCGGGGGCAAGAAGTGCGGCTACTCGCGGGGCGGTTCAGGTGACCCCGGATTCGTGCTTCCGAATCGCGTCGTTGACGAAGGCATTCACCTCCACCGCGCTCGTGATGACACTGCGGGAGCACGACGTCCCGCTGGGCAGCCCCGCCATCGAACTGCTGCCAGACCTCGCGCCTGACTGGCGAGCCGATACGGGCGTTACCGTCGAGCAGATCCTCGGGCAGGTCTCGGGGCTGCGCGAGTCCGTGGACTCGACCGCCGTGGCCGCCCTGGGCCACGGGCCTCCCGCGCTCGATGAGGCAGCCCGGCTCGTGGTACGCGCCGGAAACGCACACGAGCCCGGGGCGCACTGGTCCTACTACAACGGCAACTACTTCCTGGCCGGCGCGATCCTCGCGGCCCTCCACGGCGCGTCGTACGAGACGGCATTGACGGAGAAGCTGCTCGAACCCTGGCGTCTCTCTCGAACAGGTTTCGACGCACCGCGCGACTCGGTCACCGGCTGGGACGGTCCGACCGAACTCCCCCGAAGCGACTACCCACACGCGCGCCGCCCCAGCGGAGGCTTGTGGTCGTCGGTTTCGGACGTCCTGGCACTTGGTGAGGGGCTGCTCGCTGATCGGGCCCTGCTGGAGGACATCCGCCGACCGCGCACCACGCCGGACGACCCCCTGGCGTACGGCCTCGGATGGGCGCTCGGCCCTTCGGGCCAGATGTACCTCAACGGGCGCCTGCCCGGATACCGGACCGCGATGCTACTGGTTCCCGACCAGGACTACGTGAGTGTCCTCCTCGCCAACCAGCAGCACGCGCTCCCCGCCCTGGCAAGAGTCCTCAGCGACATGCAGCAGCCGCTGACTGGGGACGACCTCGCAAGAGACATCGACCGTTTCGCAGCCTGAGGTGCACTCACCCGCTGCGGAGTGTGCGTCTCCGGGGCGTGCGGACAGACCGCGTCTCGACGGGGCAGGTGCCGCCCGTCTGCTGTCCCGTTGCGGCCCTCAGTGACCTTCGTCCGGCCGGCGGCTGCGCGCCAGGAGGTAGCCGGCATAGGCGGTCAGCGCCACGGCGGCCAACGCCGCGGACGGCCCGATGAGTGCGCGGGCTCGCTCGCGGGAGCCCATCGCGGCTCCGAAGGAATGGTCAGCCAGCAATGACCAGGAGGACCGCCACGACAGGGCCGACCCGACCGAGAGCGCGGACCCGACGGACAGGACCGATCCGGCGGAGCCGATGCTGCCGACGGAGGCGATCGAGCCGACACTGCCGATGGACAGCACCGAGCCTCGGGATCCGATGGACAACAACGAGTCGGTGGACCACAACGACAGCCGTGACAAGCCGGTGGAGGTCATGAACGGATTATGCGGCACGGCTGTTGCCCGCGCGGCCATCCGGATCCCCGATCGGCAGGTTGACGAGGAAGATCCACCGCTACCCGGCGTGGTCGGTCAGGAACCCGCCGACCAGCGGGCCGGCCACATGCCTGACCTCGAAGGTGCGCCTGGCGTCCGAGCAGGGGTCGAAGGCCGTCGCAGTCAACGAGTGGCTGTAGCTGCCTTCCGGATAGGTCTCAGGAGTGCTTCTTCCTCGCCCAGATCGCGTAGACGGCGCAGATGATCAGCATGAGGACGGCGACGACGGTCCAGCCCCAGCGGGCGAAGGGCTCGTCGGCCATGAACGCGCGGATGCCGGCCAGGACGGCGAGCAGCAGCGGGCCCAGGCCGAACCACTCGGAGTGGTCGGAGAAGGTGAGGTCTCTCAGTGCCTGCCGCATCCAGCCAGTCTAGTGATCCGCTCGCGGGCGCACCGCCGGTGCCAGGCACAATGCGGAGATGGCACTCGACAAGTCCGGGAAGCTGTGGCGTGGGGAGAATGTCGACGACCTCGCCGAGTACCTCCGCCATTTCGCGGCGGGAGGTTACCCGGTGGCCACGGTGCTGGAGTCCCGCTGCGGCGAGTGCGACGGCCGTACCTTTCGCGTCACCATCGACGAGGAGGAGGCGACGCAGCGGACCTGTCTCACCTGCGGCGCGGTCGCCTTCATCGGCGACAGCGCCGAACACTGGGCCGGGACCGACCACGAGTCCTGCGCCTGCCCCTGTGGAGGTGAGGAGTTCGCCGTCGCGGTCGGCTACGCGCTCTTCGACGACGGAGAGGTGCGCTGGATCAGCGTCGGCCTGAGGTGTCTCAACGATGGCACGCTCGGTGTCTACGCCGACACGAAGATCGACTACATTCCGTCACGCCACCTCCTCAGCCAGGCGTAACGCCGCGCATCTCAACAGCGAGAATCACCCCGGCCACCGGCGGGCCCACGTTCGGAGCGAGTCGGTGTGCGGTGTCGGATGGCCGACCGGTGTGGACCCTCTACCGGTCGAGAGGCCAGGTGGGACGCCGAGGGCTTGCGAAACTCGGTGTCGCTGGCGTGGCGGAGCCCGGTATACCCGGCAGATGCGCGAGGAACTGCTGCCCGGCGGTAACACCACCGGTGCCGTGTTGATCGGTGGTGTCGTACACAAGCGGGCGTCGCGGTGGACCGCCACCGTGCACGCGGTGCTGCGACATCTGGAGGATGCCGGGTTCGACGCCGCTCCCCGCGCGCTCGGCTTCGACGACCAGGGGCGCGAGATGCTCAGTTTTCTGCCGGGGGAGACGATCGGCGGCCGGGAGCCGTGGCCCGGCTGGGCGTCGGCCGACTCGATGCTGGTCCAGGTCGGCCAATGGCTGCGCCGGGTCCACGACCTGACCGCCGGCTTCGTGCCGCCGCAGGACGAGTGCTGGTTCGTCGGCCGCACGATGGGCCCCGGGCTGGTCGTCGGGCACCAGGATGCGTCGCCCTACAACGCGGTGGTGGACGGTGACCGGCTGGTCGGGTTCTGCGACTGGGACACCGCCGGCCCGTCGTCCCGGGACTGGGACCTGGCGTTCTCCGCGCTGACCTGGGTGCCGCTCGCGTCGCCGCGCGACGGCAGGCCGTTGAGCGACGACGACGTACGCGAGCGGGCCCGTCGGTTGCGTCTTCTGCTCGACGCGTACGGCTACGAGGGTGACCGGAGTGGGTTCGCCGTCGCAGTGCCGCAGCGGGCCCGGCGGCAGGCCGACGTGATCCGCCACCTGGCCCACGCCGGGGACGCCGCAGCCATCGCGCTGCTGCCCATCGCGGAACTCCTCGAACGGTCCGCGACTGACGTCGAGGCCCTGCCGGCCGCCTTCTGGACGCGTTGATCGAGGTCCACCACCCGGCCCTGCGATGTCATCCGGGCCGGTTCTGGTGCAGCGCCCGACTGGCTTCGATGTGGGGGACGTGCTCGATGGCCCAGCCGGCGAGGGCCAGCGCGGGCGGGATGAGGCTCTTGCCGGTGGGGGTCAGCGCGTACTCCACCCGGGGTGGGACCTCCGCGTACGCCGTCCGCGCGACCAGGCCGTCGCGCTCCAGGTGGCGCAGGGTCAGCGTCAGCATGCGTTGGGAGATGCCGGGTATCTGCTGGTGCAGCTCGGTGAAGCGCAGTGCGCCCCGGTCGAGGGTCGCCACGATCAGCAGTGTCCACTTGTTGCAGATCCGATCCAGGATCGCCCGGATCGTCCGGCCGCCGTCGCCCCGGATCAGGCAGGTGTGTTCGTACTGCGACATGACCATCCCCTGTGCCTCACGCACACCCGTGTGCCTTTTGTAAGCCCTCCGATACTGACACATGATGTGGCTACTTCCTTCTCGTAACCATCGTGCTCATTATCGAAGGGGCCCGTCATGACACTTGCCTACTGGATCGTCGCCGCCCTGCTGGCCGTGTTCTACCTGTACGCCGGGGGCAAGAAGGCCACGCAGAGCCGGGAGCAGCTCCAGCCGATGATGGGCTGGGTCGACCGCGTACCCATGCCGTTGGTCCGGACCATCGGGGTGCTGGAGATTCTCGGCGCGGCCGGCCTGCTCCTGCCACCGCTGACCGGGATCGCGCCCTGGCTCGCCGTCGCGGCGGCCGTCGGCCTCGTCCTGATCCAGGTCGGCGGCATCGCGGTGCACCTGTCCCGGGGTGAGGCCCGCCAGATCGGACTCAACATCGTCCTGCTGGTGACCGCCGCCGTCACGGCCTGGCTGGCCACCACCTGGATCTGAGTACGGCCCAGGGCACCCGTACCTGCCTGCGTGACGGCGGCCGAATCTGAGTAGTCGGCCCGGGCCGCGGCCGGCGATCGCCGACTGCACGTAGCACATGTGCTACGTTTGGCGCATGCATGAGGTGGGGCTTCGGGAGATGCGCCAGAACGCCAGCGACCTGGTACGTCGGGCGCAGGCAGGTGAACGCTTGACGATCACCGTCGCCGGCCGCCCGGCAGCCGTGCTCGGCCCGGTCAGCCCGCGAACCTGGCGCGAGTGGGACGACCTTGCCGGTGTGTTCGACCAACCCACCGACGCCGCGTGGGCAGGCGACCGTGATCTCTTGGACGGCACCGTCACCGATCCATGGGCTGAGCGGTGAGCCGCGGCATCCTCGACACCAGCATCCTCATCGCCAACGACGTAACCCCGATTCCGGGTGAACTGGCCATCAGCGTCGCCAGCCTCGCCGAACTCCAGTTCGGTGTCCTGGTCGCGAAAACCGCCGAGGCGAGGGCGCTCCGGTTGGCGCGGTTGAGTGCCATCCAGCGCCGATTTGATCCGCTGCCCATCGACGACGTGATCGCCGACAGCTACGCACGACTGGCTGCCCGCGTCGTCGAGACCGGCCGTCAGCCGCGAGCCAGGGTGATGGACCTCCTCATCGCCGCAACCGCACATGCCCACGACGCCGCCGTCTATACCCGCAACGCCGACGACCTCGCAGGACTCGAAGACCTCGTCAGGATCCGCATAATCTGACGCGATCCGTAGGCGGACGTGATCCGTCAGTTGGCCCGCGCCGGGGACGCCGCGGCGACCGCACTGTTGCCCATCGCCGCACTCCTCGAACGGTCCGCGACCGACGTCGAGCCCTCCCGGCGACCTTCTGGACGCATTGACCGCTCCCGGGGCGGGCGGGGTCGGCGTCACCGGCACCGTCAGTCCCGGGGGCGGGCGGCGACTGCGGCCACGGTCGCCAGGTCTTCGCCGGAGAAGCCGGCGCGGCTCAGCACCGCCAGGGACTTGTTCGTCGCCAGCGTGCACAACGCCCACTCGGCCGCCTCCTGCTCACCGGCCCCCGCCGCCAGCAACGCCTGTTCCAGCATCGCCCGCAGGCCGTCGATCACGGCGCGGACCATCGCCTGGCCCTCCGCATCGAGGGCCGGGAACTGCGCTGCCGACACGGTGACCAGGCAGCCGTCCGGGACGGTCGGGTCGGCGATGCGGTTCAGGGTGACCCGGAGGAAGGCGGCCACCACGGCGTTCGGGCTGGGGTGGGGGCCGCGTAGCGCCTGGTCGAACAGCGGGTGGTAGGTCTGCGTGTAGAGCTGGAGGCTCTTGCGGAAGAGGGCGCTCTTGTCGCCGAAGGTGCCGTAGAGCGAGCTGCGGCCCAGGCCGGTGCCCTCGGTGAGGCGGTCGATCGAGGCCTCCGAGTAGCCCCAGCGCCAGAAGACGTGCATCGCCCGTCGTAGCGCCTCGTCCACGTCGAACTGCTTGCGACCTGCCATGGTCGTCAGCATACCCATCTTGTACCGATCGTTCCAAGGGTCTTGTACTGATCGTTCCAAGATGGGTATGGTCGCCGGCATGACAACCTTGAGTTCGCTGCGGCTGCCCGCCGGGTTCACCGACGTCTTCACCAGCCGGCTCGTCGAGCTGGACGGGCTGCGGCTGCACGCGGTCACCGGCGGGGACGGCCCGCCGCTGCTGCTGGTCGGCGGGTGGCCGCAGACCTGGTACGCCTGGCGCAAGGTGATGCCCGCCCTCGCCCGTACGCACACCGTCGTCGCCGTCGACCCGCGCGGGTCCGGGCTCTCCGACAAGCCCGACGCCGGGTACGACGCCGGCACGCTGGCCGCCGACCTGGTCGCCCTGATGGCCGCGCTGGGCCACGACCGGTTCGACGTGGTCGGCCACGACATCGGCATGTGGACCGGGTACGCCCTCGCCGCCGACCACCCCGGGCGGGTGGGCCGGCTCGCCGTCGTCGACGCGATCATCCCCGGGCTCACGCCGACCCCGTCGGTCTTCAGCCCGGCCGCAGTCAGCCAGCGGCTCTGGCACTTCGGTTTCAACCGGCTCGACGATCTCAACGAGGAGCTGGTCCGGGGGCGGGAACGGCTTTTCTTCGGCTACCAGTTCGCCAAGAAGGCCGCCACCCCGACCGCTATCCCCGGGTATGCGGTCGACGTCTACGTCGAGGCGATCGTCGCGGACCCGCGCGGGCTGCGGGCGAGCTTCGGGTACTACCGGGCGCTGGACGAGACGATCGCGCAGAACGCGCAGCGCGCGAAGACCCGGCTGACGCTGCCGGTGCTCGCCATCGGCGGCGCGCTCTACAGTGGCGCACTGGTCGCCCAGACGATGCGACTGGCGGCCGACGACGTCACCGAGGTGATCATCGACGACTGCGGCCACTACGCCGCCGAGGAGCAGCCGGCCCGGTTCACCGAAGCCCTGGAGGGCTTCCTCGGCGGCCGACCGGCAGCAGGCGGGCCGCACGCCTGACCCGCTCGTGGCGGTGGCCGGCCGTCCCCGGCTCCCGCCCCGGCGACCCGCTGGCCCCCGCCCTGGTGGCTCCCGCGTGCCGGGAACCGTCTCCGGGGCAGCGTGCGGATGCTGTCGGCTGGTCACGAGCGGGTCCGCTGCGCGGCGCCGGGGTGGTGAAGAAAGTCGGCGAGCGCATCGAGCAGGTGTCGCGGGGCGCGGTTGAGCGCGTCGTGGCCGGCGCGGGGCACCGCCAACGTGCGGCGTGCGGCATGACCCGGGCCAGCGCCTCGTTGGTCGGCCGGTAGTAGGGCGGCCCGCTGCTGCCGTAGGCCGGCAGCACCTCGGCGGTGATGCCGGCCCACCGCTGCGGCGAGCTGTCGTGCTGCGGGATCAACATGCTCTCGTCCAGGGTGGTCGGCAGCAACTCGCCCATGGTGCGCCCGATCGTCGTACGCAGGAACAACCGGCAGATGGCGATCCGCACGGCCAGTGGCAGGCGCGGCGCGGCCGAGTGGGTGTTGAGGCCGGCCCCGGTGAGCGCCAGGGCGCGGGCGATGTCGCCCGCGTGTGACGCCTCGCGGGCGGCGGGCACCCAGTCGAGGGGGAACAGGCCGTTGACCTGGACCGCCGCGTCATAGAGGGCGAGCCGGTCGATCGGCAACCCACGGGCGGCGGCGCGCAGGGCCACGAAGCCGCCGCCGCTGTGGCCGAGCACGTTGCGGACCCCGGTGGCGGTCAGCAGCGTGGCGAGGTCGTCGACGTCCTGGTCGCCGTCGTAGGGCTCGGCGCGGGCCGCCGCGTCGGCCCGGCCGCGACGGTTGTAGAGGTGCACGGTGAACCGGTCGGCCAACCGCGCTGCCAGCCGGCGGTAGACCTCGATGGTGACGCCACCGCGAGATCGTGCTCCACTCCATCGGCAGCGGGCCGGGCATCGTGGTCGTGCACGCTGGTTCGACCACTGCCTGGCCGTCCTGCGGCCGGTTCCGGCGGCGACCACCACCAAGTTCGAGGCGATCGCCATGATGACCGGGGTGACGTCGCTGTTCGCCCGCCAGGAGTCCGCCGCCCCGCGGGTCGGCTTCGCCGGCATCGACCTGGCGGCGTACCCGAACCTGGTCGCCGCCATCACCGATCCGTCACCGTCCGCGCCCCGCGACCTCTTCGAGACGACGGTACGCAGCGTCCTGCGCGGACTGCTCACCGACGACGCCGGATAGGCGGGGCAGACGGTCCCTACTGGCTCCAGCCGCCGACCCCACCGCTGCCGGTGCCGCTGCCGTCAGTGCGGTTGCGGTGTTCGTCGAGCCGGGTCCGGGCCTCGGCCGACGCCTGCTGGTCGAGAATCCGCCGGTCGGGGTCGATCGACGCCTGTCGGGCGCGACGCCACAGCCAGACGGCGGCGGCAGCTCCCACCACGAGGATCAGGATCATGAGCCAACGCATGTCGGCCTCCGTCCATCGAAGGAAATTCCATTCCGTAGTGGTCCGGTAACTCCACCGCCCCAGTATGGCCAGCTCCTGTCAAGCGAACGGGGAGCCGAGGCGTGCCGATCACCGCCGCCGGGGGGCGGACTGGATCGGAGACACCGGCCACCACGGGACCCCGCGCCGGACCGATCCCGCGACTAGGGTCCGACGGGTGACACAGCCGCAGGTCAAGAAGCCGTCCACGCCGCACCGGCCCCGTCGGCCGGCGGGCACGCCGTCCATGGTGGCGCTGGTGCTGCTGACCGGGGTCGGGCCGTTCGCCACCGACGCGTACCTCGCCGCCCTGCCCGAGCTGCGGCGCTCCCTGGACACCAGCGCGACCGTGGCCCAGTTGACCCTGACCGCGTTCATCATCGGGATGGCCGCCGGTCAGCTCCTGCTCGGCCCGGTCAGTGACGTCCGGGGCCGACGCGGCATCGTCCTGGTGAGCACGCTGAGCTTCACGCTGCTGTCGCTGCTCTGCGTGGTCGCCTCCAGCGGCGGGGTGCTGGTGCTGGCCCGACTCGGCCAGGGGATCGCCGCCGGCACCGGAGTGGCGCTGGGCCGGGCGATGGTGACCGACGCCTGGCAGGGCACACAGGCCGCCGCCCGGTTCGGCAGCATCGCCTCGGTGACCTTCCTCGGCCCGGTGCTGGCGCCCGCCGTCGGCGGAGTGATCCTCGACCACGGGGACTGGCGTACCGTGTTCCTCGCCCTCACCGGGCTGGGCGCGGCGATGGCGGTGGCCGCGCTGGTCGGGCTGCCGGAGACGCTGCCCGCGCACCGCCGGCAGGCGGGCGGCCCGCGCGAGGCGGTCGGGCGGATGGCCGGGCTGCTGCGCGACCGGGGGTTCCTCACCCACCTCACCGTGCTGTGCCTCGCGATCGCCGGCTTCTTCACCTACATCGGTGGGTCGTCGTTCGTCTTCCAGACGGTCTACCGGATGGACGAGGCCCGCTACACGCTCATCTTCGCCACCAACGCCGCCGGCATGGCCGGGGCCGGGCTGCTCTTCCGGGTGCTGGTGACGCGGCTCGGGGCCGGCCCGCTGCGGGCCGCCGGGGTGGGGGCGTCCACGGTGGCGACCCTCGCCCTGCTCGTCGTGGCCCTCGTCGACCGGCAGACCGCGCCGCCGTTGGCCGTGCCGTGGGCGTTGCTCGCCGTCGTGGTGACCGGGATGGGCCTCACGCTGCCGGCGACCACCGCGCTGGCACAGGAGGCCGGCCGGCATTCCGCCGGCACCGCCGCCGCGCTCCAGGGTGGTCTGGGCTTCCTGGCCGGCGCGCTGGTCACGCCGCTGACCGGTCTCCTCGGGTACGCGAGCCTGCTGCCGTTGGCGGCGGCCATGGCGGTCTTCTTCGTGGCGGCGTCCGGGGTGCTGCTGGTGCTGGCCCGGCCCCGGCGTGGCTTCTCAGTCACTTCACAGCCCTAGCAGTTAGGGTGCGCCGGGTAACCGTGCGTGCTCCACGGTGGAGTACGCGCCGACCGTGAAGCGGGAGTTCCGATGGTCTTCAAGAAGATGCTGAGCGCGTTCGGCGTGGGTGGGCCCAGCGTCGACACCGTCCTGGCCAACCCGAACACCCGGCCCGGCCTGACCCTCGACGGCAACGTGAACCTGGTCGGCGGGGACGCCCCCGCCAACATCGAGCAGGTCGTCATCGGGCTGGTCACCCGGGTCGAGATCGAGGGCGGTGACAGCGAGTACGCCGGCGTCATGGAGTTCCACCGGATGGTGGTCAGCGGCCCGCTCCAGCTCGCCCCGAAGCAGCAGCTCGCCATCCCGTTCCAGCTGCCGGTGCCGTGGGAGACCCCGATCACCGACGTCTACGGCCAGCGCCTGCACGGCATGACCATGGGGCTGCGTACCGAGCTGGCGATCGCCCGCGCGGTCGACAAGAGCGACCTCGACCAGGTCAACGTGCACCCGCTGCCGGTGCACGAGCAGATCCTGGGCGCGTTCCAGCAGCTCGGTTTCCGGTTCAAGCACGCCGACCTGGAGCGGGGCCACATCCGGGGCTCCCAGCAGACGCTGCCGTTCTACCAGGAGATCGAGTTCTTCGCCGCACCTCAGTACGCGCAGGCCATCACCGAGCTGGAGCTGACCTTCGTGACCAGCCCGCACGGGGTCGAGGTGGTGCTGGAGTGCGACAAGCGGGGTGGCTTCCTCAGCTCCGGGCACGACGTGTTCGGCCGCTACACCGTCTCGCACGCCGACGTCGACCGGGTCGACTGGGTCCAGGTCGTGGACGGCTGGCTGCGGGAGACCACCTCCACGTACGGCAACCTGCGGGCCTCCTCCGGGTACGGCGCCCCCACCCACGGCTACCCGGTGCACGGCAAGGGTCACGGCCACCACGGCCGGGGCCCGGGGATGGGCGGCGTGGTGGCCGGCGCGGCCCTCGGTGTCGCCGGTGGCCTGGTCGCCGGCGAACTGATCGAGGACGCCTTCGAGGGTGACGACGGCGGCGACTTCGGCGGCGACGAGTGAACTGAGGTCAGGTCCGGCGGACCCTCGTCGGGCGGGTCGCCGGTCCGGTGTGGAGACGTCGTGACGGCTGGACCGCGCTCGGCGGTCACGTGGACCAGCGATGGCCCCCGGGAGGAATCCCGGGGGCCATCGTCCTCAGCAGCTTGCGCTGCTCGGGTCAGCTACGGTCAGCGACGACCCTTGCGCTCCGCGCCGGAACGCCGCGCCGAACCCGCCTTCGCCAGGCCCCGGCTCACCAGGTAGGCGCCGGTCAGGGCGGTCAGGAACCACCACGCCTGCGTCGGGTTGTTGATGTTCAGCCCGTTCGTGGCGGTACCACGCCAGAAGGCGGAGATCACCACGACCGCGACTGCGGCGGCGTACACCCAGAACTCGGTCGTCAGGAACGACTGCTTGGTCTCCGTACCCGGCGACGGCATCGGCTCCCGGTGCCCGTCGTGCATCGCCGGCATCTGCCGGGTCTGCTCGTTCATCATGGCGTTGCGCTGGGCGGTGTCCTGCATCGGCCGGTTCATGGGCCTGGTGGATGCGGCCTGCGTGCTCATCTGGTCCTCCTCAGGATTTGATGAGTACCTGCGCTTCCCTCGCCCCGCTACCGCGGTCGGCCACGGCACGGTTCGCCTGCTGTGGCGGGGGCACCCTGGGTCTACCCCCCGACGGTGAGCAGGTAACACCGGCTTCCGGCCGAAAATCCGCCGCCGCCGGGCCCGCCCTCCGGTGCCCAGACCGTGGTACGCGGCGACGCCTCGCCGACGCAGGCCCGGTCCGCGCACGGCCGGGGTGGGGTGCGGGCCGTGCGCGGACCGGGGTGGGTGCGGCCCGCGCGCCGCCGGGGTGCGGACCGGCACCTCGACCGTTGGGTGCCAACCTGGTTTCCGGCGGCGGGGGGCGGTGTTTGGTCGTCCGGACCCCGGGCACGCAGCGGGTTCCGCCGAGACTCTGCGAGGTGATGGACGTGCGCGACGACGACGTGATGCGGAACTCCACCCGTGCGGCCGAGGAACGGCTCACCGCCGGGGTGTACGGCCCCGGGGCGCTCGACGAGGTGACCGTGCCCCAGGTCGACGTGACCAGAGCCATCCAGGAGGACGACCCGGACGACGTGGCCGACGTGCCGATCGACCCGGAGGTGCTGCGCGACGGTGGCCCGACCCGGGGCCAGGGGGCGGTGACCACCACCGGCGGCACCGCCGGCCCGGCCAGCGTGCGGCGGGTGGCCCGGCAGCCCGGGCGGCACCCGGGCAAGGTCGCCCCGACCACCACCGGCGACGCCACCACCGGTGGCCTGAGCACCCCGACCGGCGGCCCCGTCAGCGACCAGTCCGCCAGTGCCGTCGAGATCGGTGACTTCTCCGACGACTGACACCATCGGAGGTGGGGTGGGTCGCCCGGCCCGGTGCGGCCGGGCCCGCCCCGGTCACCGGGCCGATCGCCCCGACGACCCGCGACCACGGATGTCGTGGCCTTCCGCCGGGGAGGCCACGACATCCGCGTCTCACGCCCGATCTCGCGGGTGGTCCGGACCAGGCGGTGGGTCAGGCGGCGGGGCGGAGCACCCCCAGGCGTTGGGTGGCGCGGGTCAGCGCGACATAGAGGTCGCTGCGGCCCCGGGGGGACTCGGCGACGATCCCGTCCGGGTCGACCACCAGCACCGAGTCGAACTCCAGCCCCTTGGCCTGGCCCACGGTGAGCAGCACCACCCGGCTCTCCAACTCGGGCTGCTCGCCGACCGCCGCCTCGGGCAGTGCGGCCAGCAGGACGCCCGCCAACTCGTCGGCCCGCCCGGCCGGCACGATCACCCCGAGCCGCCCCTCCCGGTCACCCGGGCGGGAGTCCGTGCCGCCGCCGTCCAGCCCGGCGGCCTCCCGGCGGGCCGCCTCGACCAGCTCCGCGCCGAGCCGGTCCGGTGCGACCGTCCGGTCCCACGGCGGCACCCCGCTGTGGCGTACCGAGCGGGGTGGGCGCAGCTCCGGGTCGATCCCGGCGAGCACCTCGGCGGCGACCGCCATGATCTCGGCCGGAGTGCGGTAGCTGACGGTCAGCTCCTCCAGCCGCCACCGCCGCGCCACGTACGGCTCCAGCGCCTCGGCCCAGGACGGGGTGCCGGCCAGCGCGCCGGTCTGCGCCACGTCCCCGACGATGGTCATCGACCGGCTCGGGCAACGACGCATCAGCAGCCGCCAGGCCATCGGGGTCAACTCCTGCGCCTCGTCCACGATGACGTGCCCGAACGCCCAACGCCGGTCGGCGGCGGCCCGCTGCGCGGTGGTCAGCCGGTCGCTCTCCTCCTGCCGTTCCAGCAGCCGGTCGGCGTCGATCAGGTCGGTGACACCGAGGATCTCACCGCCTTCGGCCTCGTCCTCCACGTCGATCGAGCGGGAGCCCCGGGCGATCTCCAGCACACCCTCGGCGTACTCGCGTTGGAAGGAGCGGATGCGTTCCCGGCGGGCGGCGGCGGCCCGCTCGTCCTCGCCGAGCAGCTCGGCGGCTTCGTCCAGCAGCGGCACGTCGGCCGGCGTCCAGCCGTCGCCCGCCGGGCGGTGCAGCAGGGCGCGCTCGTCGTCGGTGAGCATCGGCGCGGCGGCGGCGATCCGCTCCGGCGCGGCGTACAGGTCGGCGAGCAGCCGTTGCGGGGTGAGCACCGGCCAGAGCCGGTCCAGCGCGGCGGTGACCTCCGGTTCCTCGCGCAGCTCCCGGCGGATCTCGGCGCGGTCCGCCTCCTCCAGCAGGTTCTCCCCGCCGAGCGGATCGGCGCCGATCCGCTCGGCGACCTGGTCGGCGAGGGCGTGCACGATCTCGATGTCGAACAGCGCGCGGGCCAGGTTGTGCGGGCGATCGGTGCGCCGGACCCGGTCGCGGGCCTGGCGTACCGTCTCCGGGTCCAGCCGCAGCATCTCCCGCTGGGGCAACTCGATCTCCAGCGGGTCGTCGGGCACCCACTGCCGGTCCCGGACGGCGGCGGCGAGCACCTCGGCCAGCACCGCCCGCCCCTTGAGGGCGGCGGTCCGGGCCGGCTCGGCACGATGGGCGCTGACCCCGGGAAAGAGGTCGCCGGGGGTGCTGAGCAGCACCCCCGTCTCGGCCAGTGCCGGCAGCACCTGCGAGATGTAGCGCAGGAAGGTGGCGTTCGGCCCGACCAGCAGCACGCCCCGGGTGGAGAGCTGCTGCCGGTGGGTGTAGAGCAGGTACGCGGCGCGGTGCAACGCGACGGCCGTCTTGCCGGTGCCGGGGCCGCCCTGCACCACCAGCACCCCGGGCAGGTCGGCCCGGATGATCCGGTCCTGCTCGACCTGGATGGTCTCGACGATGTCCCGCATCCGGCCGGTCCGGCCGGCGCTGAGCGCGGCGAGCAGGGACGCCTCGCCGGTCAGCTCCTCGTGGCCGGTGGGGGAGGCCGCCTCGATGTCCAGCACCTCGTCGTTGAGGCCGGTGACCTTCCGTTCCCGGGTGCGCAGGTGCCGCCGCAACCGGATGCCCTGCGGGTTGGCGGCGGTGGCGAGGTAGAACGGCCGGGCGGCGGGGGCACGCCAGTCCATCAGCAGCGGGTCGTAGTCGCCGTCGGTGTCGAAGATGCCGATCCGGCCGACGTAGTGCCGGCTGCCGTCGGCCCCGTCGAGCCGGCCGAAGGCCAGCCCCTGTTCGACCGCCGAGAACTGCTCGACCTGGTCGGCGTACATCCGGACGGCGCTGTCGCGTTGGGAGCGGTCCTGCTGGGTGCCGCCGCCACCGGCGCGCAGCTCGTCGGTGAGCCGCCGGCCGGCCTGCTCGCGCAGGTCGTCCAGCCGGCCGTAGAGCATCGACACGTACTCCTGCTCGCGGCCGATCTCGTCGTCGGGTTGCCGCAGCTCGTCCGGGTGCGTTGACAAGCCGTCTCCTCATAGATTAGAATCACGCATGGAATGGCTCTGCGGCCATTCCACTTTGCATTTCGGGAACTGTTCAAGATACCGCCTGCGGCGGCCCCCCACCAAGCCTTCGCCCGACCGGCAACCCCGGCCCGGCCCCGTTCGGGTCGCTGGCCCCGCGCGGTCGCTCCCGCTCCGGCTCCCACCGGCCTGGGTCATGGCTGTCGGCCGGGCCCGGACATGCCGACGGGGGCCCGCACCGGCTTGCGCCGGCCCGGACCCCCGAGGGTCGTGGTGTGCGGGATCAGCCCCGCGCGGCCTGGTACAGCCGCTCCGGGGTCACCGCCCCGGCGAGCACCCGCCCGTCGTCGGTGAGCAGCACGCTGAACAGCTTCCCGGCGAACAGCCGGCCGCTGCCCCAGTCCCCGCTGACCTTGGGCAGCCCGTTGAGCAGGTCGAGGGCCTGCGCCGCGCCGGGGCCGTCGGCCGGTCCGGGCTTCGCCGCACCACCCGCCGGCTTACCCGCCTCGTCCGCCTCGTCCGTCCGCACCACCAGCACGGTGGCCCAGCCCGTTCCGACGGTACGTAGACCGGCGTCGTCGCCCGCACCGGGCTTCGAACCGGCTCTGGCCTCCGGGTGCGCGCCGACCTTCGACCCGGCCCCGGCCTTCGCGCCCGGGAGGTCGCCGGTCGCCTCGGTCACCTTCACCCCGGGCGGCGGGTTGAAGGTGAACTGGTCGGCGTCCGGCCGGCGGTAGTCGACCTGGGTGAAGGCCATCTCGAAGGCCGGCTGGTCGGCGCCGTCGGCGAGCACCTCGAACCGCAGCGGCACGTGCTCGGTCGCGTCGATGGCGATCCGTACCTGGTGCACCAGGGACGCCTCGTCACGCGGGGTGAGCACCAGTTCGTACGCGTCCCGACCGGCGACGGTGGCCGACCGGCCGGTGGTGACCAGCGTGCTCGGGTCGACGGCGGCCAGGGCCCGCTCGGCGGCCTCCTGCGGGGTGACCGGCAACGCGCCCTCCGCCGCCCGCCCGGTCGACTCCGGCAGGGTGCGGTGCGTCGCGGTGTTGGCCTTGCTGTCCCAGGTCCACACGTCCCGGCCGGAACGGATGACGTCCCGCTCGCCGAGGGTGTCGAGCAGCGCGACCCGCTGCCGGTCCGGTCCCGAGTACCAGACCCGCAGGGTGTGCGTGCCGCTGAGCAGCGCGGCGTCCCCACCGGCCAGGCCGACCAGTTTCGGCAGCCCGAGATCGGCGCGCTGCACCACCGTGCCGGATAGCCCGTCCAACCGGGCGGTCTGCAGGTCGACGAGCAGTTGGGCGGCGCTGCGCGGCGGCAGGGCGGGTTCGGCGTTCGCGGCGAACGTGCCGATCGCGGCACCTCCGCCCACGACGGTGACCGCGGCGGCCAGTGGCACCAGCCACCGCAGGGTGGAACGGTTCTTCAGTACGGACATGGGGCACCTCCTGGGGCCATCCTGCCGGTTGGGTGCTGTGAACCGGCTGAGGACGGCGTCCCGGTGGGTCGCGGCCAGGTGGCACGCTGGGGTCATGCGGGTGCTGGTGGTGGAGGACGAGGCGCGGCTGGCGGCGGCGTTGCAGCGTGGCCTGACCGCCGAGGGGTTCGTGGTGGACACCGCGGGCACCGGGCCGACCGGGCTGGACGCCGCCCGGCACGGCGGTTACGACGCGATGATCCTCGACGTGATGCTCCCCGGCCTGTCCGGCTACGAGGTGGTCCGCCGGCTGCGCGCCGACGAGTGCTGGCTGCCGGTGCTGATGCTCTCCGCCAAGGACGGCGAGTACGACCAGGCCGACGGGTTGGACTGCGGGGCGGACGACTACCTGACCAAACCCTTCTCGTACGTGGTGCTGCTGGCCCGGCTGCGGGCGCTGCTGCGTCGGGGCGCCCCGGAACGGCCGACCGTGCTCACCGTCGGGGACCTGCGACTGGACCCGGCCCGGCGGCGGGTCACCCGGGCCGACGCCGAGGTGGTGCTCACCGCCCGGGAGTTCGCGCTGTTGGAGTACCTGATCCGCCGACCCGGCGAGGTGATCTCCAAGACCGAGTTGCTGGACCACGTCTGGGACGCCAGCCTGCGGACCGCACCCAACGCGGTCGAGGTGTACGTCGGCTACCTGCGCCGCAAGATCGGCCGGGACCGGTTGGAGACCGTCCGGGGCGCCGGCTACCGGCTGATCCCGTGAGACGCCCCCGCTGGCCGGTGCTCGGCCTGCGCGCCCGGCTGATGGTGCTCGGCGTGGCCGGGCTCTCGGTGGGGCTGGCCCTGGGCGGAGTGGTGCTGCTGGTGGCGTTGGGCTGGACGCTGCAACGCACCGTCGACGAGGAGGCGTTCCGCACCGCCGACGCGGTCGCCCGGCTGGCCGGCGAGGACGCCCTGCCCGACCCGCTGCCGGTGGCCGGCGGCCAACTCCGGGTGCAGGTGGTCGACTCCGCCGGGCGGATCCGGGCCGCCTCCATCGACGCCGACCGACTGGTGCCGATGGTCCGCCCCGACCAGCTCACCGGCAACGGTCGGCAACGCACGGTGGTGCCCGGCCAACGGCTCGGCTGGGAGGGGCCGGTGCGGGTGGTGGCGGTGCCCGCCCAGTCGGCGGGGGAGCCGTTGACCGTCCTGGTGGGCCGCTCCACCGTGGACATCCGGCACGCCACCCAGGCCGCCCGTACCATGTTGCTGGTCGCCTTCCCGCTGCTGGTGGGGCTGCTCGCGGTGGTCGCCTGGCGGGTGGTCGGGGCGACCCTGCGGCCGGTCGAGGCGCTGCGCAGCGGGGCGGCCGAGATCACCGGCCGGGACGCGGACGACCGGCTGCCGGTGCCCGCCTCCCAGGACGAGATCCACCGGCTGGCGGTCACCCTGAACGACATGCTGGACCGGTTGGAGGCGACCCGTGCCCGGCAACGGTCGTTCCTCGCCGACGCGGCGCACGAGCTGCGCAGCCCGTTGACGAACATGCGTACCGAGCTGGAGGTGGCCCAGCGCCTCGGTGACCGTTCCGACTGGCCGGCTGTCGCCGCCGACCTGCTCGCCGACACCGAACGACTGGGTCGGCTCGTCGACGACCTGCTGCTGCTCGCCCGGCTCGACGAGCAGCCGACCTCGCGCGGCGGCCTTCCGGATGAGGCGGGACCGGTGGAACTGGGCGGGCTGCTCACCGAGCTGGCCGCCCGCCGCCCGGGCCCACCGGCCGTCACCACTGCGGGGGCGGAGCCACTCGGCGTGGGCAGCCCGTCCGTGCCGCCGGGCGTTGACGGTTCGTCCGCGCCACCGGTCGTGTTCGTTGCGGCGGCGTCGGGGCCGGCGTGGACGGTCGGTGTTCCCGACGAGTTGCGGCGGGTGCTGGGAAACCTGGTCGACAACGCCGTCCGGCACGCGCGCAGCCGGGTCGTGCTGGCGGTCGAACCGGCGGTGGACGGGGCGTACCACCTGGTGACGGTGACCGACGACGGGCCGGGCATCCCGGTGGCGGACCGGGACCGGGTGTTCCGCCGGTTCACCCGGCTGGACGAGGGCCGGGCCCGGGACGCGGGCGGTGCCGGGCTCGGCCTGGCCATCGTCCGGGAGCTGGTCCGTCGGGGCGGTGGCACGGTCGACCTCGCCGACGCGGAGCCCGGCGTGGTGGTCCGGCTGCGCCTACCCATCCTGCCCGACCCCGACTGAACCATCACCACGCCACCCAAGCCGCGCCCCACCCACCCGCCCACCCCCCACCGCACGCCCGCTGGACCCCGCAGCCGGACGTGCGGGCGGACCAGCGGCGCCACCCCGCCCCGCCCGGCCCCGCAGGCCCGCGCTGTCCGTGTTGATCAAGAGGTTTAGGTCACCCACAACGCGATTCCTGCCGTAAACCTCTTGATCACCGACTCATCCCACTCCACTTGGTAGGTGATCAAGAGGTTTACGGCACCCCACCCGCTCCAGATGACGTAAACCTCTTGATCAACGGAGGTGGGCGGGCGGGCAGGGGCGGGGCAGAGTGAGGCGGGGGCGGGGCAGCGGGCGGCTGGGCTGGGCGAGGGGGGAGGAGCAGGTGGGGGGAGCAGGGGGCAGGGTAGGGGTGGGGGTGGGGTGGGTCAGCGGCGGGTGGTGCAGACCCGTTTCGCTGGTGCGACCAGGTCGGTGGACCAGACCACGGCGACGGTGAAGCAGTAGTTGGTGGTCCGGTCCAGGCCGTGCACGACGAAGTTGTCGGTGCCGGGCGGCAGGGTCTGGAACGGCCGCGGGTCCTGCCCGGCCTGGGCGGCGGAGAGGATCACCGGACCCTCGCCCCCGGCCGGGTACGTCCAGGTCAGGGTAATGCCGTCGGGGCGGTCGCGCAGTGTCACCCGCCCCGGTGGGGTGCCCGGCGAGGCGGGTGGTGCGGCGTTCGGCGTACCGGCGGTCGGGGTGGCCCCGGGGCTGCTCGACGCGGCGGGTGGCGTTTCGTCGGAGCTGCCCACCTGGGACACCCCGGCGATCACCGCCACGGCACCCAGCAGCACCACCGCGACCCCGGCCGCCACCAGCGGTACGGCACCCGGGCGGCGCGGGGGTGGGGCATGCCGGCGCGGCACCAGCACGGGCAGCAGCCGGGACGGGTCCACCGGCGGATTCGGCGGCGCGACCCGGCGTACCCCGGCGGCCTCCTGCCCGGGGTGTCCCTGCGCCGGCGGGGCGTACGGGGATTCCCGCCGGCCGCTAGCCGGCCCGGAACCACCTGGCTCGGGCGGCCAGCGTCCGTCGTCCCCGAGTCGGCCCGAGCCGGCCGGATAGCCCGATGCGGCCGACTGGCCCGAGCCCAGCGGATAGCCGCCGCCGTCGGGATAGCCGCCGCCGTCGGAATAGCCGGTGCCGTCGGGACGGTCGGCCCCGGCCGGGTAACCGGCCCCGGCAGATCGAGCACCCTGCGGGAAGTAACCGCTGTCGGCGGGGTAGCCGCTGTCCGCGGGATAGCCGTCGTCGGTGGAGTAGCCGCTGCCGGTGCCGTCGTGGGTGGGGTAGCCGGTGGTGGTCGGATGGTCGAAGGGGGCCGACCGGCCGGCGTCGTGCGGGTAGCCGGTGTCCTCGGGGGGGAGCCGCTGGCCGGGCACCGTCGGCGGGTACGCCTCGTCGGGTGGCACCGTCCCGGCCGACCAGGCCGGCAGGTCCGGTGGACCCTCGGCGGGCGGTGGGGTGCGGGCGGCCGGGACGACCGGTGTCTCGCGCTGCGGGGTGGGCTCGTCGTCGCAGACGTGATCCGGGTCGGCGGCGGCGCGGGCCAGCGCGGCGACCTGCCGGGCCAGCGGGTCGTCGGCGGCCAGGTGCTGGCGGGCCAGCTCGCGGGCGAGGGCGAGGTTGTCGTGCGCCTCGTCGAACCGGCCGCAGTCGCGTTGCATCGCGCCGAGCCGGGCGAGCATCTTGATCCCGCTGGCGTGCCCGTCGCCATAGACCTCGCGGTGCAGCTCCCAGGCGTCCTGGAGGCGTTCGCGGGCCTGGGCGCACTGACCACGGGCGTACTCCACGGTGGCCAGATCGGCGTGCGCGGCGAGCACCCGCAGCGACTCGGGGCCGTCGTGGGCGGTCAGCTCCAGGATCACCTCGGAATAGAGCCGGGCGGCGCGGGCGTCGCTGCCGACCCGGTGCAGCACCGCCGCCAGGGTGGCCGCCGTCGAGATGGTCCGCTGGTCGGAGATGCCGTACAGGCGGCTCGACGCCGCGTACGCGAAGGCGGCCCAGCCGCGCGCCGAGTGCGGTTCGCCGAGGGTGACCAGCAGTCGGGCCTGGAGCCCGGCGGCCTCGGCCAGCTCGGGGGAGGCGTGGTCGGGGCGGGGGTCCGCGTCGGTCAGCGCGTCGGCGAGCAGTCGCTGGGCGCCGGCCAGGTCGCCGGCGGACACCAGGTGCTGCGCCTGGAGGGTCAGTTCACCGAAGCCGGAAGACACGCCCCATCGTGCTTGGCCGGCGACGGTTAGTACAACCCTTGCCGGTCGGCAACTTGGTCAAGAACCGGTCAGGTGGGCGACCAGCGTCTCGCTGATCCGGCGTAGCTGGTCGACCTGGGCCGGGCTGAGCGCGTCGAACAGGTGCCGGCGTACCCCCTCGACGTGGCCGGGCGCGGCGGCGGCGAGGGCCGCGAAACCGGCCTCGGTGAGGACGGCGATCTGGCCGCGTCGGTCGGTGGGGCACTCCTCGCGGCGGACCCAGCCGACGGTCTCCAGCCGGGCTACGGCGTGCGAGAGGCGGCTGCGCGACGAGCCGGTGAGGTCCGCCAGCTCGCTCATCCGCAGCCGCCGGCCGGGCACCTCGGAGAGCCGGACCAGGATCTCGTAATAGGCGTGCGGCATCCCGGCGTCGCGTTGCAGTTCGCGGTCGAGGGTGTCGGTGAGCGCCCGGGAGGCGGCCAGGAAGGCGCGCCAGGTCTGCTGCTCGTCGTGGTCCAGCCAGCGGGTCATGACCGTCATCATAGCCGGAATGGTTGAACGCTCAACCAAATCGCGCTACCGTGGGTGGCATGGGAATCCACCGCCTCAACCATGCCGTGCTCTACGTCTCCGACCTGCGTCGCAGCATCGACTTCTATCGCGACGTGCTGGGCTTCCGCCCGGTGCCGATGACCCCGGACGGGTTCCGGGGCGCGGCCTTCCTCCAGGCTCCCGACTCGACGAACGACCACGACCTCGGGCTGTTCGAGATCGGTGCGAACGCCGGCCGCTCGCAGGCCGGCCGGGCCACCGTCGGCCTCTACCACCTGGCCTGGGAGCTGGACACCCTCGACGAACTGGCCGTCACCGCGCAGCGGCTGGCCGCCGCCGACGCCCTGGTCGGCACCTCCGACCACGGCACCACCAAGAGTCTCTACGGCCGCGACCCCGACGGGCTGGAGTTCGAGATCGTCTGGATCGTCCCGGCCGACCAGCTCGACGAGGACGCCCTCGCCGCCCGCAAACGGATCGGCCGGCTCGACCTCGACCGCGAGCGGGCCCGCTACGGCGGCCAGACCCGGGGCGGGGTGGGGATCTCCGTCCCGGCCTGAACCGTCGTACGGTAGAACGACAGGATGTCGATCGACGCCGTCCTGCGGGAGCTGCTCGTCCGCCAGCTCGACCACTGGCTGCCGGGGGCGCTGCACCGCTCCCGCCGGGCCACCCTCGCGCTGTCGTACGCCGGTGATCCCGGCACCGCCGAGGCGGCCCTGCGGGTGGTGGCCGGCTTCGCCGACCGGCTTCGGGGCCGCCGGCTCACCGTGCTGGTGCTCGCCGGGGGTGGACCCGAAGTGCCCGCCCGGCTCGGCGCCGTCGAGGCCACCCTCCCGGCCGACGTCGCGGTGCACGTGGTGCCCGGCGACCCGGCCCGGCTGCCGGTGGTGCTCAAGGCGGCCGGTGCGGCGGGCGCACCGCTGCTCACCCTGGTCGACGGCGGGGCACCGGACCCGGCGCTGTTGGCCGCCACCACCACCGGTCGACCGGCCGAGGTGTTGCTCACCGCCGCCGCGACCGTCGCCCTGCGACCGGCGCTGACCGCCGCCGGGTTTCCCCTGGTCGCCGAGGTCGAGCTGGTGCCCGTCGACGGGTCGCCGGCCCGGCGGGTCGCCTTCGGCACCGGGCTGGACAAGAGCCTGGAGGCGTTCAAGGACGCGCTCTGGGCCGTCAACGGGTCCGCCGACGGGTCCGGTGACGTGCCGGCCGACGGGTCCGGCGCGATCCGCTACCGCGACCCGGCCGGCGGGCTGCTCGACGTCGCCGGCCCACCGGCGGCCGGCCCACTGCGGGACGAACTGCTGGCCGAGCTGAGCCGCCACGGTCCGCATACGGTGACCGAGCTGCGGCGGCACGCGCTGACCGCGACGGCGTACCGGGCCGTGGACGCCGGCCGCGCGCTCACCGAGCTGCTCGACACCGGCGCGGTCGCCCGGGACCCGGAACACGGGCGGCTCGGCGGTGACGTGCTGATCAGCGCGGTCCCCGGCCCGGACGCCCGGTCAACTGCCTGACCACGATGGACGCCCCGGTGGCGATCACTCCGATGCTGAACACCATCTGCACGCAGACGATCGCCTTGGCGAGCTGCCCCTGGGGGTGCACGTCGCCGTAGCCGACCGTGGTGAGGGTGGTCAGGGCGAAGTAGAGCGCGTCCAACCGGGTGTGCAGCCCGGAGAACTGGTCCGGTCCGCTGCCGGCCACCACGTAGTCGGCCACCGCGAAGGCGAGCAGCCCGGCGACCAGCGCCACCACCAGCTTGCTCAACGACCGGACCTCGTCCTCGCCGACCGGGGCGCGGGCACCGAGTTGCCGGGTCACCTGGCGGGTGACCAGGAAGGTGACCATGCTGATCAGCAGCAGGGTGCCCACCACGCGCAGGGTCAGCCGCAGGCCGTTCGGATCGGGCTCCAACGGAATCAGGAAGTAGCTGACCAGCAGCAGCACGCAGGCCGCCAGGGTGTGCCACCGTGCCCGCGCGTAGTTGCCGTCGTCGCCCGCCATGCGGCGATTCTGCGCCGTGGCGGCGGTGCCGATCCGGCGAATGCCGAACCCGCCCGGTGCCGGGCCGGGATGCGCAGACGTCGAGCGGGGCACCGGTGAACACCGGTGCCCCGCTCGACGAAGGGCGTCACGCCCGGGACTTGTCCTGCTTCCAGGACAGCGGACCCGGCAGGTCGACGCGGTGCGCCTTGGCGCGGGAGTTCCAGGACCAGCGACCGATCTTGATGCTCCACGACGAGAAGCCGTTCTCGGTGAAGTTCAGGATGATCGGCCCGTACTTCTTGCGCTTACGGAACATCAGACCCATCGTGGCGCTCCCTTCGCGTTCCCTGTCGTCGCTGCCGTCTCGGCCTGATAGATGCCCGCATCCACGAAATCTGAAACCTGCTCCGGTCCGAGCTGGACGGTGTCGGCAATCTCTATTCAACCGGTAGGTGTTGCGGAGCGGTAAACGCAGGTGGAGGCGGTATGAAACAACGCGGGCGATGGATGTCTCATGTTGTGGAAGATCGTTGACCTGGTCGGGCCGGGGCCGGCAGCATGAGCGCATGTCGCAGCGGGACGAGCTCCACCTCACCGCTCGCGTGCACGTCGACCTGGTCCGGCACGCGAGCGCGCTCTGTTGAGCTGACGCCCGTCCGCGTCCCGTCACCTCCTCCCTCGCACCGCCGTTCACCCGCACCGCCGTACCGACCGGCCCGGCCCACGACGGCCCGACGCCGGGTGCTGCGGCGCACCTCCGCGCGCCGCGCGGCCCCTTCCGTGCACCAGATCAGGAGACATCCATGTCCCCACTCCGTCGTACCCTGGCCGCCGCCGCGGCCCTGCTCACCCTCACCGCCGCCGCCTGCGGCACCGACGCCGAGGCGGCCGGACAGACCACGACCCTGCGCTACCAGGGCTCCGTCGGCCAGGTCACCCTCCCCGAACTCGCCGCCGACCTCGGCTACCTCGGCGACGTGAAGCTCGACTGGATCGGCAACGTCACCGGTGGTCCGGCCGACATCCAGGCCACCGCCACCGGGCAGAGCGACTTCGGCGGCGCGTTCAACGGCGCGATCGTCAAGCTCGCCGCCGCCGGGGCCCCGATCACCGCCGTGGTCAGCTACTACGGCTCCGACGCGCAGACCTTCCAGGGCTACTACGTGCGCCAGGACAGCCCGATCAGGGGCCCGCGTGACCTGATCGGACGCAAGGTCGGCATGAACACCCTCGGCGCGCATGCCGAGGCGGTGCTCAAGACCTGGCTGGTCCAGGGGGGACTGACCCCGGCCGAGATCGGCAGGGTCGAGCTGGTCGCGCTGCCCCCGGTCAACACCGAACAGTCGCTGCGCGCCCGACAGATCGACGTCGCGGTGCTCGGTGGCGTCATCCGCGACAAGGCCGTCGCCAACGGCGGGGTCCGTACCGTCTTCACCGACCACGAACTGCTCGGCGCGTTCAGCGCCGGCGCATACGTGTTCCGCGACGACTTCGTCAGGCGTAACCCGGAGACCGTCCGGGCCTTCGTCGGCGGGGTCGGGCAGGCCATCGAGTGGGCCCGGGCCCAGCCCCGGGAGACCGTGGTGGCCCGGCTGGAGCAGATCATCGCCAAGCGGGGCCGCAACGAGGACCCGTCCCTGGTGCGCTACTGGAAGAGCAGCGGTGTCGCCGGCAAGGGCGGCCTGATCACCGACCGGGAGTTCACCACCTGGATCGACTGGCTCGCCGACGCCGGTGAACTCAAGGGCGAACGGCCGAAGCCCGGGGACATCTACACCAACGACTACAACCCGTTCGCCTCCGGTGGGGGTGCCGCGTGAGCACCGACAAGGTCCTCTTCGACCGGGTCACCAAGACCTTCGACGTCCGCGCCGGGCGGCGTGCGCCCACCGGCGCGGTCACCGCCCTGGACCAGCTCACCCTCGGGGTACGCCCCGGCGAGTTCCTGGTCGTCGTCGGCCCCAGCGGCTGCGGCAAGTCCACCCTGCTCGACCTGCTCGGCGGCCTGTCCCGACCCACCTCCGGTCAGGTGCTCGTCGACGGCCGCCCGGTCACCGGCCCCGGCCTGGATCGGGGCATCGTCTTCCAGCAGTACGCCCTGCTGCCCTGGCGCACCGCCGCCGGCAACGTCGCCTTCGGACTGGAGGCCAAGGGGGTACCCCGCGCCGAACGCGACGACCTGGTCGCCCACCACCTGGAACTGGTCGGGCTGAGCGGGTTCGCCGCGCACTACCCGCACGAGCTGTCCGGGGGCATGAAACAGCGGGTGGCGATCGCCCGCAGCCTGGCGTACGACCCGGACATCCTGCTGATGGACGAGCCGTTCGCCGCGCTGGACGCACAGACCCGCGACTCGCTCCAGGACGAGCTGGTGCGGATCTGGCAGGCCACCGGCAAGACCATCGTGTTCATCACCCACGGCATCGACGAGGCCGTCCACCTCGGCCGACGGGTCGCCGTGATGACCTCCCGCCCGGGGCGGATCAAGCAGGTCATCGAGATCGAGCTGGGCGACCGGGGCGCGGTTGACGACGTGCGCTCCTCCGACGCCTTCCGGCACCACCGGCACGAGATCTGGACGTTGCTGCGCGACGAGGTCCGCGCCGCCCAGTCCACCGAACGTCGGGCCGACCGCCCCGACCGCCCCGCCCGCCGCCGGTGGCTCGGTCGATCCGCCGCCCCGACCGGGGCGCGCACCGCCGGCACCGGAGCTGACGGTGGTCGTACCCCCGAGGTGGCCGGGGGCGCGGACCGGGCCGCGCCGGCGGCCGTGCACACCGAGGAGGCCCGCGTTGGTTGACATCGCCGAACGTCCCGCCCGGCTGGCCGCGCCGCCCGCCGTGCCCCTCGCGGCGGCTGTCGCGCCGGGGCTGCCCGCCCGGCTCGCCGGCCTCGGCGGGCGGGTGCTGCACCGCACCGCCGCGCTGCTGGCGCTGGCCGCGATCTGGGAGACCGCACCCCGGGCCGGGCTGGTCGACCGGGTCTTCCTGCCGCCCCTGTCGGAGGTGCTCGTCGCCTGGTGGGCGCTGTTGACCAGCGGTCAACTCGCCGACCACGTCGGGGCCAGCCTCACCCGGTCGCTGACCGGGCTCGGCCTGGCGGTGCTCGCCGCCATCCCGCTCGGGCTGCTGATCGGCTGGTACCGGCCGCTGGCGGAACTGCTCAGCCCGCTGCTGGAGGTGTTCCGCAACACCGCCGCGTTGGCCCTGCTGCCGGTCTTCGTGCTGATCCTCGGGTTGGGGGAGACCTCCAAGATCGCCCTGGTGGTCTACGCCTGCTCCTGGCCGATCCTGCTGAACACCATCGCCGGGGTGAAGGGCGTCGACCCGCTGCTGGTGCGCTCGGCCCGGTCGATGGGCCTGAACCACCTGCGGCTGTTCCAGAAGGTGATCCTGCCGGCGGCGGTGCCGACCGTCTTCACCGGCATCCGGCTCGCCGGGGCCTACTCGATCCTGGTGCTCGTCGCCGCCGAGATGGTCGGCGCCAAGGCCGGGTTGGGCTACCTCATCAACTACGCCCAGTACAACTTCGCCATCCCCGACATGTACGCCGGAATCATCACCATCTCCGCCATCGGGCTGGTCGTCAACCAGCTCCTCGTCGTCGTCGAACGCCGCTTCTCCACCTGGCGCGTCGACGTCACCGCCGGATAGGACAGCTCCCCATGACTCGTACCCTGCACCTCAACGCCTTCCTGATGGGCGTCGGCCACCACGAGGCGGCCTGGCGGCATCCGCGTACCGACCCGCGTCGGGTCACCGACCTGCGGCACTTCCAGGAGTTGGCCCGTACCGCCGAGCGGGGCACCCTCGACTCGGTCTTCCTCGCCGACTCGCTGGCCGTCGGCCCGGCCGTCCGGCACAACATCCAGGCCGTCTTCGAGCCGCTGACCCTGCTCGCCGCGCTGGCCACCGTCACCGACCACGTCGGTCTGATCGCCACCGTGTCCACCAGCTACCACGAGCCGTTCCACACCGCCCGCGCGTTCGCCTCGCTGGACCACCTCAGCGGCGGCCGGGCCGGTTGGAACATCGTCACCTCCGCCCAGGCACGGGAGGCCTGGAACTTCCACCTAGACGACCACCCGGCGCACGCCGACCGGTACCGGCGGGCCGCCGAGTTCGTCGATGTGACGCTGAAGCTCTGGGACAGCTGGGAGGACGACGCACTGGTCGTCGACCCGGCCGCCGGGATCTTCGCCGACACCGACCGGGTGCACGAGATCGGCCACACCGGTGAACGGTTCCGGGTGCGCGGCCCGCTGAACACCCCGCGCCCGCCCCAGGGCCGGCCCCTGCTGGTGCAGGCCGGCTCCTCCCCGGACGGCGTCGACTTCGCCGGCCGGTACGCCGAGGCGGTCTTCACCGCCCAGCAGACCCTCGCCGACGGACAGCGTTTCTATGCCACCCTGAAGCAGGCCGCGGCGGCCGCCGGCCGTGACCCGGAGCTGGTGAAGGTGCTGCCGGGGATCGCCCCGGTGCTCGGCGGCACCGAGGCCGAGGCGCGGGCGCTCGCCGCCGAGTTGGAGGCGCTGATCGTCCCCGAGCACGCCCTCGCCCAGTTGTCCGGCATGACCGGCGTCGACCTCACCGGCCTGCCGTTGGACGGCCCGCTGCCGGAGCTGCCCGACGCGACCACCGTGCAGTCGCACCAGAGCCGCTACCAGCTCGTCGTCGACCTGGCCCGGCGGGAGCGGCTGACCATCCGGCAGTTGATCGGCCGGCTCGGCGGCGGACGCGGCCACCGGGTGGTGGCCGGCACCCCCGAACAGGTCGCCGACCAGATCGCACTGTGGTTCACCGAGGGCGCCGCCGACGGCTTCAACGTGATGCCGCCGCTGCTGCCCAGCGGCCTGGACGACTTCGTCGACCACGTGGTGCCGTTGCTGCGCGCCCGGGGCCTGTTCCGCCACGAGTACACCGGCCGGACGCTGCGCGAGCACTACGGACTGCCCCGGTCGGTCTCCCGCTATGCCGCCGACCGGGAGCTGGTGACCGCATGACCACCGTGGACCGCCCGGTCGACCCGCTCCGGTACGACTCCGACCTGCGGGAACACCCCGTCGACCGGTTGCCCGTCGACCCCGACCTGTTCGGTTCCGAGCTGACGGAACACTCCGGCGACCTGCTGCCCGTCGACGCCGACCTGTTCCGTGGCCTGCTGCGTCGGCAGGCCAGCACGGTCACCGTGGTCACCGCCGTCGCCCGCCGTCCCCACCCGGCCCGACCCGGCCGGGACGTCGCGCCGATCCGGGCCGGCTTCACCGCCACCTCGTTCACGTCGGTGTCGCTGGACCCGCCGCTGGTGTCGTTCTGCCTCGGCGTCGCCTCGTCGAGCTGGCCGGTGCTGGCCCGCGCCCGGCACGTCGCGGTGCACCTGCTCGCCGCCGACCAGACCGAGGTGGCCCGGATCTTCGCCAGCAGCGGCATCGACCGGTTCGCCGCGCACGGGGCCTGGACGACCGGGCCGTTCGGGGTGCCGCTGCTCGACGGGGTGCTGGCCCGGCTGCTGTGCCGGGTGGTGCAGCGGGTCCCGGCCGGCGACCACACCCTGGTCATCGCCGCACCGGTGGCGCTCGGTCCGGGCGTCGACGGCGATCCGCTGGTCCACCACCGGGGCGGCTACACCACCCCCGGGCCGCAGGTGCCGGCGTGACCGGCGGTCCCGCCGGCCGGGCGACGCGTGCCGCTGGCGTGACCGGCGGTCCCGCTCGCCGGGAGGTTCGTGCCGCTGGCGTGCAGGGCGGTCCCGCTGGTGGGGAGGCTCGTGCTGGTGGTGGGGAGGGCGGTGCCACGGCCGGCTCGGACGCCGTCGGGTCCCCGCTCGTCCTCGACCCGGCCGCCCAGGACCTGCTGTTCCGGGCGGCCCGCACGGCCAACACGTTCACCGCCGAACCGGTCGACGACGCGCAGGTCACCGCCATCCACGACCTGATCCGGTACGGCCCGACCGCGCTCAACGGTCAGCCGCTGCGGGTGTTGCTGCTGCGCTCGGCGGCGTCCCGGAACCGGCTGCTGCCGTACGTGTCGGGCGGCAACCGGGCCAAGACGGCCGACGCGCCCCTGGTGGCGGTGCTCACCGCCGACGTCGACTTCCACGAGCGGCTGCCGGAGTTGTTCCCGCACCGGCCGCAGGCGCGGGAGTGGCTGGCCGACCGGGCGGACCGGGTCGCGCAGGCCCGGTTCAACGCCACCCTCCAGATCGGCTACTTCCTGATCGGGGTACGCGCCGCCGGGCTGGCCGCCGGGCCGATGGCCGGTTTCGACACGGCCGGGGTGCAGCGGGAGTTCTTCCCCGAGGGGCGAGACGAGGCGCTGCTGCTGGTGAACATCGGCCGTCCCGGGCCGGACGCCTGGCAGGACCGGCTGCCCCGGCTCACCGCCGAGGAGGTGATCCGGACGGTGTGACTCAGCGCGGCTCCCACGCGTCGGGCAGGGTGGTCAGCCGCCGCACGTGCATCGGGAGCCGGCCGCTGACCACCTCGGCGAGGCTCACCTCGTCCAGCACCTGCCGGACGGCGGCGCGGACGGCCACCCAGAGCCGGGGAAGGTTCTCCGCCGAGCCCTCGTAGCGGGTCTCCTCGGGGCGCAGCCCGCGTACCCCGGCCAACGGACCCTCGACGGCGCGCAGGATCGCCCCGACGGTCACCTCGCGCGGTGACCGGGCCAGGGTGTAACCACCCTCCGCGCCGCGCTGCGCCCGGACCACGCCGGCCCGACGCAGGTCGGCCAGGACAGCTTCGAGGAACTTGCGCGGCATGTCCTGCTCGCTGGCGATCGCCTGGGTGGAGAGCAGGGAGGGGTAGGCGGTGGCCAGGCTCAGGGCCGCTCGGACCGCATAGTCGCCGCGCGCGGAGATCTGCACACTGCCATCATGCCTGCCCGGCGGGGATCGAGGGGTCGCCGGGTCGACCTGGCCGGACAATCCGTTGCACTGACCGGCCCCGGGCGGCCCGGAACGCACCCGGGCTCACCCCCACCTCCCGGGTGAAGAACCGGCCGAAGTTGGTCGGCTCGGGGAAGCCGAGCTGGCGACCGATCCGGGCCACCGGCTCGTCGGTGGCGGCGAGCAGCCGGCGGGCCTGGAGCGCGACCCGCTCGTCGACCACCTGCTTGGCGCTGCGCCCGGTCACCGCCAGACAGGCCCTGGTCAGGGTACGCACCGAGCAGCCCAACCGGGCCGCATAGTCCTCCACCCGGCGGGTGTCCGGGTAACCCGCCTCCACCTCCCGGCAGAAGCGGTGGAACGTGACCACCTCGGTCCGCTGCGGATCGGTGTCGTCGGGTGCCCGACCGGCGTCGCGGGCGCCGGGCAGCAGGGCCAGCCGGATGAGCAGCACGGCGAGCTGGTGCCGGAGCAGGGCGCGGGCGGCCGGGTCGTCCCGGTGCCGGCGGTGGTCCACCACGAGCTGGGATACCTCGTTGATGACGGCGTCCTCGTCCTCACCGGTCAGCTGGTAGTGCTGCGGCACCGCGTCGGGGTCGACGTCCAGACCGTGCAGCGCGTCGGCGTGCCAGCGGAGCACGCTCGCGTCGAGCCGCGCGGGGCAGCGCAGCACCTGGCCGGGCTCGGCCCGCAGCAGGGTGCCGGGTCGGCAGGGCAGCGCGCGGAAATCCAGCTCGACGGTGCCGTGCCCGCCGCTGACCAGGACGAGCAGATCGCTGTCGAGCAGGACCGGCCGGGATGGGCCGGTGCCGGGGGTGAGGTCGCCCAGCTCCAGGATGTCGATCTCGGGGCGGGGCAGGTCGGGACGGGTTGCCGGGGGGAGCTGACCGGAAGGGACCATCGTCTTCGACCGTAACCGGGGACGGCTCCGGTCGCATCCCGGCGACGGGACGCTGTCGCGCTCCCGGCTCGCGGCGCGTCCCCGGCGCACCCGTTGGTGAATGGGCCCGGGTGGTGCGGGCAGTGTCCCGGGGCGTGGCAGCGGCGGTCGCGGGCCGGGGTGGTGCGGGCAGTGTCCCGGGGCGTGGTAGCGGCGGCGGTGGTCGCGCGGCCGGGGTGGCGCGGGCCGGCGGGTCGAATGTCGTGGGGTTGTCCGGTCGGCGGGGCCGGGCTACGTTACCGATCGGTAAGGACCGCGACGTGCGATGAGGTGCTCATGACGGATCTGTTCTCGGTCGACGGCAAGACGGTCCTGGTCACCGGGGGCTCCCGGGGGATCGGGTTGATGATCGCCCGGGGCTTCGTCCGGGCCGGGGCCACCGTGATCATCTCGTCCCGCAAGGCCGACGTGTGCGCGGCGGTGGCCAAGGAGCTGTCCGCCGAGGGGCGCTGCGAGGCGATTCCCGCCGACCTGAGTGACGACGCGGGTGCCGAGGCCCTCGCCGCCGCCGTCCGTGAGCGGTACGACCGGCTCGACGTGCTGGTCAACAACGCGGGCGCGACCTGGGGTGCGCCGCTGGAGTCGTACCCGGGTGCGGCGTTCGACAAGCTGTGGGCGGTCAACGTGAAGGCGGTGTTCCGGCTCACCACCGCACTGCTGCCGGTGCTACGCGCCGCGGCCAGCGACGACGATCCGGCCCGCGTGATCAACATCGGCTCGATCGACGGCCTCCGGGTGCCGACGATGGAGGTGTACGCGTACTCCGCGACGAAGGCGGCGGTGCACATGCTGACCCGCAGCCTCGCCCACCAACTCGCCGCCGAGCGGATCACGGTCAACGCAATCGCCCCCGGCCCGTTCGAGAGCAAGATGATGGCCTTCGCCCTGGGCGACCCGACGTCCCGGGCGGCGATCGCGCAGCAGGTGCCGCTCGGCCGGATCGGCCGGCCGGAGGACATGGCCGGCGCGGCGATCTACCTGTCGTCGCGGGCCGGGGCCTACCTGACCGGCGCGGTGATCCCGGTCGACGGCGGCATCACCACGCACGGCTGACCGGCGTACCCGACTGTCGTTCTGCGTACCGACGGGTGGGGTGGCCGGGTCCCGCGTGGCCGACGGGGACGGCCGGGTCCCGCGTGCCCGGCGGTGGGGTGGCCGGTCCCGCGTGGCCGACGGGGGGACGGCCGGGCGGCGTACCGGCGGGTGGGCGGTCGGCATGGGTCGGACCCGGTGGTGACGGCCGGAACCGCGCGGACTCGGCAGATCCGCGCGGCTCCGGTGCAGGCTGGTCAGCGACCGGCGAGTAGCCGGGTCACCGCCGTGTCGACGTCCAGGTGCTCGGCCTCCCGGCCGCGCGGGACGACGACGTAGGTCCGGCGCAGGAAGCGCACCAGCACGCTGCGCGGGACCTCGAACAGGGCGTTGCCGTCGGGCGACGACAGGGCCAGTGCGACGAAGTCGCCGCGCGGGGTGGCCCAGGGCCAGACCCGCACGTCGCCGATGCCGGCCGGTTCGTCGAGGCCGGTGACCAGCAGTTCGCGGGCGAAGGACCAGCTCACCGCCTCGCCACCGGCCGATTCGGCGTGGAACAGGACATGGACCGCGTACGGGTCAGCAGGGTCGTAACGCAGGCTGGCACGCACCGGCAAGGCGGTGGCGTCAGGCGCGACGAGCCTTAGCGACGTCTCGACCTCTACGGTCGTCGGTCGGATGACACTCATGGACGTTCTCCCCCCGGCACCGCTGCGGAACGCGCGTGTCCCGCTTTTCCCATACTCAGGTGCTACTGCTGGCTACGCTCCGCCATACGCTGACTTCACCCAGTGGTGGGAAGGGGGTCCGAATCGCCGCGAGAATGTGAGAATTCTTGTAGGATTTCCGGTTCTGCCCAGTCGGGAGCCCGTCCGAAGACGGGTGGTTCAGTCGTCGACTTACTCCGGTAACGTCCAGTGGTCTGCGCAAGTGACGGGCCAGGACGACACTGGGGGGTGAAATGGCCACGAAGCGTTCCTCAATGGATGCGGTGAGTGCGGCCGAGTCACCGAAAGTAGGGGCCCGAGCAGCCAAAAGGCGGGGTGACAGGGTGCCGATCAAGCCATCGGACCGAGACGGTCGGACGACCTCCGACGCCGGCCGCGCCGCAGGCGCCGCCCGCGCCGCCCGGGGTCGGCCCCGGCCGGCCACCAACGGGCGCGCCCGAGGTGGTGCGGGCCGGTCGGGCCGTACCGTCCTGGCCGCCCGGCCCACCGGTTGGCGGTGGCGGCTGCGCACCACCCTCGACCTGATCCGGGCCAACCCCACCGGCCGGGTCGCCCTCAAGATCTTCATCGCCGTCGCCGGGGCGCTCGTGGTGACCGTCGGCATCGCCCTCATCCCGCTGCCCGGCCCCGGCTGGCTGATCGTCATCGCCGGGCTCGCCATCTGGGCCGTCGAGTTCCACTGGGCCCGCCGGCTGCTCGGCTTCACCCGCCGACACGTCCACGCCTGGACCCGGTGGGCCACCACCCGGTCCCTCGCGGTGCGGTTCCTGCTCGGCTCCGTCGGCCTGGTCTTCGTCGCCGTGGTGCTCTGGCTCTCGCTCAAGTACAGCCTCGGCATCGACCTGGTCGCCCAACTGCTGCGCTACCTTGCCACGAACTGACCGGCCCCCCGGGTTTTTGGCTCCGCCGCACGATCGGGTAGAGTCAACAGCGCTGAGGGCGATTAGCTCAGTGGGAGAGCGCTTCGTTCACACCGAAGAGGTCGCTGGTTCGATACCAGCATCGCCCACTCTCAGTTCCGCAGGTCAGAGGCCGCTTCCCGGGTTCGGGAGGTGGCCTTTCTGCTGTCGTACCGCAGCGAAGTACGGCAGCCCGGCCATGGGTGAGCGATTCGCCGAGGCGCTTGAGGGCGTCCCGGATCGCGGTGGACGAGACCTGGGTGCAGGTCTCCATCGTCACCGCGAAGCGGCCGTGCCGGAGGACCCGCATGGCGACCCGTCGATGCGGGTCGAGGTCGGCCAGGAGGGTGGCGCAGGTCCGCCGAGCATCGTGGATGGTGACCGGCCTGACGGTGGCTCTCTGGCACCCCGTCTGCCAGGAGCGTGGGAAGTTGCGTGGCTCGACGGGGGCGCCGTAGCGGGTGGTGAACACGAGGTCGCTGTGGTGCCACGCCTTACCGGCGGCTGCGCGGACTCGTCGCGTGGGTGCTTGCGCAGTCTGAGGGCGGCCACGCAACTGTCGGGCAGGGGCAGGGTGGCGTCGGACGTCGGGGTCTTGGTGTCGCGGCGCAGGAGTTGCCCGCGTACGCGTTGCAGTTGCTGGCCGTTGGTCAGCTCTCCACCGTCGAGGTCGAGGTCCGCACAGTTCAGACCGAGGCCTCACCATGCCCCAGACGGACGCCGGTGGACCCGTTCCAGCAGCTTGGCACCTCGCCCCCAGCCGTCGAGCGCTTGATTGCCCCTTCGGGACGTAGAGGTCGAGCTGTAGGGTCAGCGCCTACCTTCGGGCCGAGTGGCCCATGTCGCAGCGACGGCGCACAGCATGAGGCAGACGAATAGGCAACTCAGCGCGCCACACAGGAACACGGCCCCAGCTTCGATGCCTTCCACGGGCTTCAGCCTAGGCGTTCAGCCAGCCGTGCCCGCCGCGTGCCCGATGCACCTGGTGCCTGGTGGCTCTGCCAGCGGTGAGGGCGGCATCGGCGAGGCGGTGGGCGCTGTTGGTCTTGCGTGCCGCGCGTGAGCCGTCGATCCAGGTTCTCCGCGCCGACGGAGGCGCACCCGGACGCGGTCGCCGCCGTGTCCCGCGTCCACGATCGGTTCCTCGCCATCGTCGCCGACGTCGTCGGCGACCGGCGGCGGGCCGGACCGGCCGGCGCGTTGCTGGTGACGAGCCTGCAGGGCATCTCCGTGATGGAGAACAGCGGACACCTCACCGCCGAGAAGTGGCAGGTGACCGGCGACGAGCTGCTCAGGATGCTGATCGACCAGATCGCCCGCGGCGGATGAGGCCCGGGGTACGCGGGACCGCGCCGCTGCCCGGGTGTGCTTACGATCAGTGCTGTGAGCGCCGCCCTCGACACCCTGCCGAAGATCGGTGCGCCCGCCTCTCGGGCCCTGCGTGACGCCGGCTATCCGACGCTGCGTGACCTCGTGGGAGTGCCGCGCGCCGAGTTGGCCAAGCTGCACGGCCTGGGACCGAAGGCGCTCGGGATCATCCAGAACGCACTGGAACGGCACGACCTGAGTCTCGGGTAGGGAGTCGTAACCTGCGACCGACGCCGCCGGGTGAAACCGCCGACCGTGTTCCCGCTGTTCCCGGTCAATGCGCTGTTCACCGGATCGTTCACGAGGCCACGAACGGAATGAGCCGCCCGGCCACCGGTTCCACCTACTGCACCGCATCCACCCACCCCGAGATCATTGGGACGAGCGGCCCATGGTGAGGACGGCGACGTCGCCGGTAGCGTGAGGCGAATTCGTGCCAGGGCCGCGAGGAGCAGACGTTGGAAAACGAGATCCAGCTGATCAGTGACGGCGATGGCCTGGCGGTCATCGGGCATCCGACGGCTGTCGATCGTTTCCTCACGACAGAGCGGCTGCCGTCGAAAGACCTCGGGCTCAAACGGCTCAGCCCCACCCTGCGTACCGGAGCGGCGATCGCCAAGGGCGGCTCCGAGATCGTGGAACACTCCGGTCGCTGGGTCCAGTTGACTGCGGGATCGGCGCAGGCGATGAAGAAATACAACCTGATGAAGGGTTCGGGGGACGGCGTGAGCCGCGCCGTGCTGACCGACCATGGCAAGATCACCGGCCTGTTGGAGATAGTGCACAAGAACCCGGGCACACTGCTGACCAATCCGGCGATCCTGACCGGTGCCGCCGGACTGATGACGCAACTCGCGATGCAACAGGCCATGGACGAGATCACCGAGTACCTCGCCGTGATCGACGCCAAGGTCGACGCAGTGCTCCGCGCCCAGACCGATGCGGTGGTGGCGGACATGATCGGGGTGGAACTCGTCATCGACGAGGCGCTGACTATCCGCGAGCAGGTGGGCAGGGTTTCCGAGGTCACCTGGTCGAAGGTGCAGGCCACGCCGGTGCCGTTGGCCCGGACCCAGGCGTACGCGCTGCGGCAGCTCGATGCCATCGCCGAGAAGCTGGAGACCCAGACCAAGGTTGGTGACCTGGCCAGGACGTCCAGGGAAGCCGAGATCAAGGTTCAGGAGTGGCTCGCTGTGCTGGCCCGCTGCTTCCAACTCCAGGACGCGGTCGCCGTGCTCGAACTCGACCGGGTGCTGGATGCGTCTCCGCAGGATCTGGAGGAACACCGGGTCGCCATCAGGGTCGCCCGACGCAATCGCCTCGATCTCATTTCCCGCAGCACCGAGCGCCTACTGGCCCGGATGGACGCGGCTGCCGGTACGGCTAACGCGAAGGTGTTGCTCAACCCGACCACCTCTCGCTCCGTCGTGCATTCGACCAACCACGTCGGGACCGCCGTCGTCGAATTCCACGGACGGCTCGGCATCGACCGTGATCATCGGTCATGGAGTCCGAGACGCTGGCGGGACGCGGCTGTGGAGGTGCGTGACAAGGTCCTCGAATCGGGGACCGGAGTGCGTGACAAGGTCCTCGACACCGGCGCGGAGGTCAAGGACAAGGTGCTGGAGACCGGGGCGGGGGGTATCGGTGCTGCCAGCCGCTTCGGTGCCGGCGCTCTCGGCCGGGCCAGATCGATGATGGGCAAGGTCGCGGATGAAGCCGGCGGACGGGCGCAGCGACAGGTCGGCGGCGGAGAGGAATCCTGACGGGACTGCCCCACTCGTGGAGATCGGGTGGTGGGGGACGCGGTCGCCGGCCGGTGGTACGAACAACCGATGTCCGAGGATGTGCAGGATTCTCGACACCGCACATCGGCGACGCGTCCGCTCGTGACACATCGAGCGGTCATCGTCGGGGTGGTCGTTGCCGTCGGTGGTGAGGGAGTGCCACTTGCGGGTCGGCAGCACTTCCGATACACAATGGGCGGTGCACCGAGCGCGCCCGCGAGCCCACCGAAGGTGACCCGCCGACATCGATGGAGGCGCAGCCATGGCGTTGACCCCGGCGGCTGGTGGTGGCGAGTCGTCGACGTCGCCCATGCCATTTCAGACACCGGGTCCGGTCAATGCCGAGGTCCAGTGGGACGGGTTCGACCCGCAGACATATGTCCGACACAACTATGCGGACCTGCGGGCCGATGATCGGGAGTTTCTCCGCCGGACCAGGGACTTCTTCGCCGGGGCGAAACTCTCCGAGGCGCGCTGCGTCGACGTGGGGTCGGGAGCGAATCTCTATCCGACGCTGTCGCTCCTGCCGTTCGCCCACACCGTCGATCTGTGTGAATGGTCGGCAGCGAATGTGTGTTGGCTGCGTCAGCAGGTCGACTCCTACGACCCGATGTGGGATCCGTACTGGCAGGTGTGTGCTGAGCATCCGGCGTACGCTGCCCTGACCGATCCGCGGCGGCGTCTGGCGCGGGTGGCCCGAGTGTCGCAGACCAGCGTCTTCGACCTGCCGAGGCACGCCTGGGACGCCGGCACGATGTTCTTCGTGGCGTGCTCCATATCGGCCGACCGGGCGGAGTCCGCCCATGCCATCGCCCGGTTCCTCCGGGCGCTGCGGCCCGGCTCGCCCTTTGCCGTGGCAGTCATGCTCGGCTCCGCCGGGTACCGTGTCGGCGAACATTCGTTCCCGGCCGTGGCTCTCGCGCGCGCCGAGGTGGTCGCCGGTATCGCCGCCGGTGCCTACGACGTGGAGGTCCACGAAGAACGGCCCCGACCGCCGTTGCGCGACGGGTACGCGAGTATGTTGCTGACCACGGGCCGTACCCGCGGATAGCGGAAACGCCCGAGCCTGGACGGCGCCGTCGGCGGCCCGTTGTGCAAGCCGGCCCGAGCCTGATGGTCGGCTTGCCGACACCTCGCAGACAAAGCGCTTCGGACGGTGCTCGGCCGGCCCGCTACCATGACGGTGCACCTCATTGTCGGTCATCGTGGATCTTTGCGCGCACGGCAACAACAGCGGTTCTGAGTCGGCGACTACAACAGACGGCGGTGGATCATGCGGATACAGCCGCGCCAGGAGATCCTCGACATCTGGCGGGCCACGGTGCGCAGTTGTTGGGACAATGGTGAATGGCGCTGGGGCGGCCGGAGCGGCAGCAACTCGATCAGTGACGCGGAGCAGTTGCTGACCCTGCTGCTCCCCGCGGCCAAGGTTGCCGAGCTGTCGCTCGACGATCCGAACCGGGTCGACAGCGAGGTGATCGAGGCACTCGGTTCGCTCGGCGACGCGGTCAAGATTCCCCGTCAGCTGGTCGGCGTGATGGTCGACTATTTCCGCCGCTACACCGACGAGGCCGGCACGCCGATCTTCGCCGGTGGCAGCTACCTCACCCCGACGGAGGGCGGCCCACCGCTCACCGAGGAGGAGCGCTCGCTGGACATCGTCGACTCGTTCGCGGTGTCCGTCACGCTCACGTTGGCGACGATCGGCTTCGTCAAGGTCTACCGGAAGGCCACCCAGCGGCGTGATCTGCTCGTCCAGTTGGACGAGTTGGAGGCGATGGCCAACGTACGGCTGACCGCGGCCATGGTCGGTCTGCTCCGCAGCTTCAGCACCTTCGTCTTCACCTCCACCGACCAGTACGGCCGCCGGCTGTGCGACATGGTCAACCAGGACGAGTTACCGCGCCGGGAAGTCGTTGACGCGCTACGCGATCAGTTGCGGGACACGATGGCCAGCCTGCGCAGCGTGCTCCTCGGGTCGGGTCGGGTGACCGAGGACCTCGACAACGGCGAGATGCTCTTCGAATGCGGCTGGTCCTGGGGAATCATCGCCGGGACCGAGGAGGTCTCGACCACCGAACCGATCGGCCCGCAGCGCCCCGGGTCCGCGGAGAACGCCCCCTACCTCTACTTCACGGTCATCGCGATGGACGCCATCGAGGACCTGAACTCCGAACGCACCCGCCTGCTCGGCCTGCTCAACGAGGAACAGCAGCGACTGTCTCGGGCGCTGCAACTGCGCTGGGAGCTGACCCGGACCTACTGGGCGACGGTGGCGACCTTCGGCAACCGGCGACGCTGGCCCATCGAGGACATCCCGTGGCGGACGACCGACGGTGACCGGACCGACTACTACACCCTGCAGACGACGTCGCTGGCGGTCAAGGGCCTGCTCGCCGTGGGGCGCGGCGGCGACGAGGAACTCGGCCGGATCGCCTCGGTGCTGGTGGAGTTGGCGCAGCGGGCGCGCATCACCCGGCGCGCGTCACCCGGCGAGCCGGCTCTGCTCGTGCACGCGCCCGGCAAACAGGTGATCCTCAACGACGAGACGTCGAAGCCGATCATGACGTGGAACGTGAACGAGTTCTCCACGGTGCTGCTCCAGCGGGCGGTAACCGTCGCCGGCCTGCTGAACAACGCCCGCCGGCGCAGCGAACTGCTCGAGTTGGCGGACGAGGTGTGGGACCACCTGCTGCTGCGGCGCATCCCGGACGGTAGGCACCGGGGGTTGTGGGACCATGCCGGCGGTGCGTTCCCGGGGCTGGCGCCGATGCCCGAGGCACCCTCCTGGTACCTGACCGAGCGGGCGGTGCACGCGATGGTCAACGCCAGTCAGCTGCTCTCGGAACGGCCCTTCCCCCGGGCCGGCGGGCTCGCGGCGTACGCCCAGGATCTCGTCGACGAGGCCGAATACCTGTTCGACCGGGAGCTGATGCGCGGCACGTTCTCCGGTGTGGCGATGCAACGCAGCATGCGCAGCATCCGGGCCAGCCTGCGCCGCGCCCAACTGCTGGTGGACGAGCGTCCGGGCACGGCGGCCGCCCTGGCGAACACGGTGTTGTTGAAGCTCAACGACGTCACCACCGGTCAGCAGAAGGCCAGCGAGGGAATCTGATGCTGGTCTTCGTCACGTCACACAAGGGTGGCACCGGTCGTTCGGTGACCGCGGCGAACATCGCCTACCGCAGCGCCCTGTCCGGCAAGTCGACCTGCTACCTGGACTACGACTTCGGCTCGCCGACGGCGGGGATCACGTTCCAGATCCCGCAGGCCGTCAACGGGGTGGAGGGCTCGGGGCCCAGCCGCGGCGGCCTGCACCGGTACCTGCGTGGGGAGATTCCCTCGCCCGAGCGGTTGGACGTCTGGGGCAGTTCCGAGCGGGCCAGCCTGCGCCAGCGGCCCGTCGGCTCGGGGTCCCTGGTGCTCCTGCCCGGTCAGCGCAACGGCAGCGAGTTCGGCTTCACCAGCGACATCGCCAGGCGCTGCGCCGAGCTCTTCCTCCGCCTGGAGGAGGAGTTCGACCTGACCCTGGTGGACCTCAGCGCCGGCCGGTCGTACGCCAGTCACATCGCCCTGGCCGCGACCGCCACCCCGTCCCTGGGCAAGGTCACCGCCCGCTGGTTGGTCTTCCATCGGTGGACCCCGCAACACGTCACGGCGGCGGCTGACCTGGCCTTCGAGGCGGGCGGGATTCTGGCCATCGGCGAGGAGTACGGCCATGAGCCGGAACGGCTGCGGGAGTCGCTGCGGTTCGTCCGCACCGCGCTGATCGACGCCCGCGGCCCCGAGGTCGGCCATCTCGACCTCGCCCAACAGGCATTCCTGCTCAAGTGCGACGACGAGCTGTTGGAGCTGGCTCGGCGTAAGGGTGTCGGCCGTACCACCCAGCTCGGCTCGGTGCCGCTGGACCCGCTGTTGCAGTGGCGGGAACAGCTCATCTCGGATCACGACGTGCAGACCAAGATCGCGAATGTGAGGACGGTGGACGCCTTCGTGGAGCTGACCGCGAAGCTCTTCGACGAGATCGCATGGGAAACCGCGTGATCGACGTGGACGTCAGGTTCCAGGAGGCAGCTGCGGTGGGTCGTACGGAGAGCGTGGCGTACGCGCACCTGTCGGTGGAGTTGGGGCACTTCTACGCCGAGGACTTCGGCGCGGGATGTCAGGAGCTGCGGGACAGGTTCGCACGGATCGCCGAGTGGTCGGCGATGATCCCGGTGCTGGCGAACCGGGGGCTGACGGCGGGCCGCCAGCCCCGGATCAGCACCTGCTTCATGGTGGACGACTACTTCCACCGGTTCGGCAGCCCTCGCGAGGTGATCGAGCAGGTGCAGAGCGCGGCGGCGGCGCAGGGGCTGGTGCTCGACTACGTCGCCCGGGAGTCCAGCTTCGCCCGCCACGACGGCGTCGAGGTGGCCCAGATGGTCGTCGACGCCCTGGTGGTGGAGCCGCCCCGGAACACCACCGGTAGCCGCCCCCCGTTGAGCGAGTCGGGGTGGCTGTCGAACGGCATGCGCTCACCCGGTCATGTCGACGCGCCGGCGATGACGCTGCCCCGGCCGTGGTCCCCACCGGTGCAGTCCGGTGATCCCCGGCACTCCATCTTCGTCGACGTCGAGCTGTGGTCCGGTGAGCCGGGCAGCCGGGTGTGGGCGTGCGCTCTGCTCGCCTCGGTATGGCAGATGGCCCGGCTGGGTGTGTTGCGTCATCGCGGCGAGACGCTGATGCAGCCGCACCGGCTCACCGGCGAGCTGCCCGACTCGTGGGATGCGCTACCGGCGGTCGTCCAGCTGAATCCGGTTGCCGCGCCGTTCTGCGCGTACCGCACGCTGACGCTGATGGACACCCAGTACCTGCCGGTGGAGATGGCGGTGCGGACGATTCTCGGCCAGGTGGCGGTGCCCCCGGCGATCGCGCAGCAGATCACCAGCAGGGCGGGCGGCGAGGGCCTGCGGTTGCCCGGCGAACTGGTCGACCGGTTGAGTTACGTGTTCATCGGCGGGTGAGCGGTCATGGCGCTGCTGCACGGCTGGCCGGCCAGGTCACGCAGCAGGGTCAGGTTGGCCACGGCGATCTGGTCCCGGATCCAGGTGACCGATGAGTTCCACTGCCGGCTGAACCCCGGCACCTGTTCGAGCCGGTCCCAGATCGGCCGCAGCCGGGGGCTGACCCGGGCTCCGGGCAGCCACAGGTGAAGCAGGTGCTCCAGCACCGGCCGCAGCCGCTCGATGTGTTCCTGACCGGAGGCCGAGCGGGCGACGGCGGCCTCCACGAGGGACGACAGCGTGGTCAACAGCCAGTCGTGCAGGGCGAGGTCCTCGCAGAGGCCGGCCACGGCGTCCGGCATGTCCTGGGGATCCAGCACCAGCTCGACCGTACGCAGCGTGGGGGAGTCCACGGTGACCACCGCCGAGACCGCCCTTTCCGGCCGCGGCGAGACCTGCGCGGCCCAGCGCAGCCGGGTACGCGCCGCGCGCAGCGGCGGACGCCGGTCCAGCAGGTCGGATGTCTGCACATCGTCGAGGACCCGGCCGGTGATCGCCTCCAGGTTCAGCACGTCCGCGTCGTCGCCGCGCAGGAATCCCGCGGTCAGATCTACGGCGTCCAGTTTGCCGACCGTCTCCAGGACGCCCGGGTTGGCCAGGTAGTGCGACCATGGCCGGCGTCGTTGGCCGCCCGTCACCCGGATGACCGAGGACGCCTGCACGATCCGACCGCCGGTGACGATCGCCCTAGTGACCACCGCACCGACCCCGCGTAGCTGACGGCGTCGGGCGCTGGGCAGCCAACAGTCCACCCCGGTGCGGACGTCGGGGGAGACCGCGTAGAGCGACGGGCGGCGGGAGGTCAGCACCGCCTCGCCCTCGACCAGGTGCAGCACCTCGGAACTCTGCTCCTGGGCCAGCGCGGTGCTGTGCTGCAGCAGGTTGGTGTGCACCTCACCGAGTGCGAGCATGACTTCCTCCGCATCACCGCATCCGTCCGCGCCGGCTCGCGGAATGCGTCCCTGGTGATTGACGTGCGCCGCCGTGATCCGTGCCGACCCAGATGCGGGCCGGACGAAAGGAGATCTCGGGAAAACGAGATTCGGCCCGCTCGGACCTGAATCCGTGCTGTCGACATCATAGGCCCCCTCCGCGGGAATCCCACGCGCAGTAACACGCGTCGAGTGTCCGTCGAACATGAGCAGGTGACGACGGCTGGTACTTTCAAAGCAACGGTCACCAGTCTCCCCCTGGAGTTTGCCGTTCATGAAGGTCTACATTTCGGCCACCCAAAAGGACCTGCTGAAATACCGCTTGGCCGTACACGCGGTGGCCCGTCGGCTGAAGATCGAGGACGTCGCCATGGAGGCGTACGGCGCCGACGTCAAGCCGCCGCTGGAGCGCTGTTTGAGCGACGTCCGGGACTGTGACCTCTACCTGGGCCTCTTCGCCTGGCGGTACGGATTCCGGCCGCCCGGCCAGACGTCGTCCATCACCGAGCTGGAGTACCGCGCCGCGCTCGCGGCCGGAAAGCCGTGTCTGGTCTTCCTGCTCGCCGAAGACGCGCGCTGGCCGGGCGACATGATGGACCGGGGTGCCGACGGCGACCGGATCCTCGAACTGCGCCGGGAACTCAAGGAGCACCACCTGTGCGACTTCTTCTCCAGTGTGGACGACCTGACCGCCAAGGTGATGGCGGCACTGACCGACGTGCTCAGCGGGCGGTCCCCGGTCCGCGGGCCGGCCGATCCGGGCACCCACCTCCCAGCGGAGATGCGGGCCCGCTACCACCGGAACCTGGCCCTGATGTACGAGACGGTCCCGGTCGATGCCGTCTCACCCCGCCCCACCATCGGATACCTGACCGTCGGGCTGCCGAAGGTGTTCGTGGAGCCCCGCGTGCACGAGGAAGCCCGCCCGGAGATGCCACTGGCCTGGTGGCGCCCGGCCGGGGCCACCCCGGACGCCGACGACGCGGGGCTGCCCGGGGTGGTGGACCCCGAGGAGGTGGAGCGGCTGCGGGAGGAGTACGCGGCCAAGGACGCGCTGTTGCTGTTCGACGTGGTGTGCGATCCCGCCCGGCGGATGACCGTGCTGCTCGGCGACCCCGGATCCGGAAAGTCGGCGGTCGCCCGCTACCTGGCGCTGGTGCTGGCCGGGGTCTGCGCCGAGCCCCGGTTGGCGGCGCTGGACGGCCACCTGCCCGTGCTGATCGAACTGCGGTCGTACGCCACGCACCGGGGGGACGGGCGGTGCGACGGCCTGCTGGACTACGTGGGCCACAGCCAGCAGATGGGCCTGCCCGGACTCGACCAGAAGGTGCTGGAGTCGTATCTGCGCCGGGGCGGCCGGGCGCTGTTCCTGTTCGACGGCCTCGACGAGGTGGTCGACTCGGCGCACCGGGAGGAGGTGGCCGCGCAGATCGCCACCTTCACCAACGAGTACCCGGGGGTGCTGACGGTGGTCACCTCACGGGCGGCGGGATACCTGCGGCAGACCTTCGCCAACGCCGGTTTCGACCACTTCACGATCGAGGATCTCGACGACGAGCAGATCGCCCGCTTCCTCGGCAACTGGTACCGCTACGTCATGCCCACCGAGGCGGAGGCGGAACGGCAACGGCGACAGCTTCTCGACGTGGTGCGCAACTCCCGGGCGATGCACGAGATCGCCGGCAACCCGCTGCTGCTGATACTCATGGCCATCGTCGGCCGGGGCCACCCGCTGCCCCGCAACCGACGACGACTGTACGCACACGTCACCGACGTCCTGATCTCCGAGTGGGACGTCACCAAGCAACTGCGGGAAAGCCACGGCGAGGTGTCGGCGCTGGATCTGAGAGCAAAGCACCGGCTGCTGCGCCAACTGGCATTCCGGATGCAGTTCCGGGAGTCGGGGCTGGCCGGGAACTGTATTGAATCCGACGAGCTGGCACTCATCTTCCGGGACCACCTCGTCACGTTCTACAGTTTCGGCAACGAGCGGGCACTGGCCATGGCCCAATCGATGATCGACAAATTGCGCCAGCGGAGTTTCATCCTGGAGCGCTACGGGCTGCGGCTGTTCGGGTTCGTGCACCGGGCGTTCCTGGAGTTCTTCTGCGCCGAGGAGATCGTGGACGGAATCGAGCACGATCCGGGCTCCTGGGGCCCCGACCGGTTGCGTTCGCTGTTCCGCGACCACTGGGCCGACCCGTCCTGGCGGGAGGTGCTCCGACTGGTGGCCGGCGCACTGCCCGTCCCGACCGCCAACGACCTGATCGTCCGGCTCGCCACCGAGGGAACCCGACCCTGGCCACCGCTGAACCTGGCCGGTCCGCCCTGGAACCTGGTGCTCGCGGCGCAGTGTGTGGCGGAGGCCCCGCAACCTGCGGACCTGGCCGAGGCGGGTGAGGCCGTGCTGCGCCAGGTCGTGCTGCTGGTCGAACACGGCATCTCCGCCGACGATCCCCAGCTGGTGGAGCTCACCGAGCAGGAGCTGCTCTCCTCGATCCGGGCGCTGGGGCCGGACTGGCCCGGCCGGACGACCTTCCTGCACTGGTACCGCCGCCGTGGGATTCGTACCAGTTGGCGCACCGGCTCCGCGTTCGCCACCCGGATCGCCGCCGCGCTCTCCACCGCCGACGAACGGCTGGAGGACCTCCTCCTCGTGGAGCTGGGTCAGGGCACCGAGCGGCACGCCCACCTCACCCTGGTCGCCGGGCTCGCCGAGGCCGCCGCCGCCCGGATGGACTCCACCGGTCGCCGCCGGTACCGGGACCTCCTGCTCGCCCATGCCCGGGCCGAGGTCTCCACCGCGGTGCGCCAGGCCGCGGTGCGGGCCCTGGTCACCCACTTCGGTGCCGACCCCGACCTGCCGGACGTGCTGCGTGAACTCGTCGACTCCGCCGACCTCGCGGTACGCGCGCTGGCCGTACAATCCCTCGGCGGTCGCACCGGACTGTCCGACGACGTCCGCCAGATGGTGGTCCGGGCCACCATGGACCCCGCCGCCACGGTCCGCCGGGCCGCCGTCGGAGTGCTCACCGCGCGCCTGACCGAGGTGCCGGACGCCGCCGGGGCGCTCCGGCGACTGCTCGACACCGACCCCGACCCGGGGGTGGCGCAGCGGGCGCTGGAGGGCCTGCTGGCCCTGCCCGAACAGGCCGCAGCAGCCCGCGCCCGCGCGCTGCTGCGGGTGGACGGGGATGCCCCGGACGAGGTACGGCGCTGTCTGTTGACCACCCTGCTGCCGGGTCCACCGGGCCCGGACGACATGGACCTGCTGCTGAAGCTGGTCGGCTCGGACAGCTCCGCGCGACTGCGCACGGCGGCGGTGCGGCTGCTGGCCTCCGGACCTGATCCGGAGGGGCGGTGCCGGTCCCGGCTGGTCGAACTGATCGGACAGGACGAGGAGCCGTCCGTGCGGGCTGCCGCCGTGACCGCGCTGATTGACCGGGACCGGGCCGAGGAGACCGGGCGGACCGTGGTGGCGAAGGCGGCCCGGGAGGACGAGGACGCGACGGTACGCCTGGCGGCGGTGCGTGCCCTGGTCGACGCGTACCCGGACCACCGCACCGGGGAACTGCTGCTGGAAAGCGCCCGCCGCGACCCGACGGCGAGTGTCCGACTGGCCGCCGTCGACCTGCTCACCGGGCGGCTGCCGATCGGCCTCGCCACCCGTACCCTGCTGATCGGCCGGGCCTCCGAGGAGCGGGACGCGCTCGTCCGGTTGCGGGTCACCCGGAGCCTGGCCGGCCTCGCCGACCCGCCCGAGCCGGCGGTGCGGGAGTGCCTGGCCGAACAGGTCAACAGGGACCCCGATCCGACGGTGCTGCGCGCGGCGGCCGAGCCGCTCGCCCGGCACGACGGCTCCGACGGCCTGCTGGAGACGCTGTGCCGGCGGGCGCGGCGGGACAGCTACGGCGGCATCCGGCTGGCCGCCGTGCAGATGCTCGGTCGGTACGGCGGCTCCGACGCGGTGACCGACGTGCTGTTGGAGTGCATCGACCTGGACACCGACCCGGCCGTGTTCGACGCGGCGGTGTGCTGCCTGACCGGGCAGAGCCCGACGTCCATGGCGGTGACGCTGCGGCTCATGCGTCGTCTGGCGGACCCGGATCCGGCGATCCGCGCCCGGGTGGCCGCCGCGCTCGGCGAGCACTTCGGCGCCGACCCCGAGGTGCAGGTGCTGCTGGTCGGTCTCGTCCGCGACGACCCGTCCCTCGAGGTCCGGCGTCGGGCGGCCGAACAGCTGGGTGCGAGCCTGGCCGGCCGGGTGGAGGTGCCGGAACTGCTGCTGCGCCTGGTGGACGACGACGACTGGGAGATCCGCCGGACCGTGCTGCTCGCGTTGACCCGGCATCACTGGCGGGACCCACGGACCCGGGAGTTGCTCGTGCGGCTCACCCGCCGGGGGGAGGACGACAGCACCCGCCGGCTGGCCGGTCAGCTGCTGGCCACCCTGCCCGCAACCAGGCCCGACGACTTCCTGTGACCGGCCCATGGGCGGCGCTTCGCGACGGCTTCTGATCGACCTCGTCAAATACCATGGGCCCCATGACGGACCCGGTCGTCGGCTCGCCCCGCCGGGCTGGCTGGTGGCTGCGAGGGCTGTTCGGTGTCATCGGCGTGGCTGCGCTGATTCTCGGTTACGTCGGCTTCGAGAGCCTGCTGCGGACCCGGCCGGAGACCGTACACGACCGGTTCGACGTGCTCTACTACGATCTGCAGCTCTTCGTGTTCGGTGCCGAACCGTTCCAGAACCCCGGCCCCTATCCGTGGCAGTTGCAGGTCGCCCGGTTCGCCGCCCCGTTGTTCACCCTCCTCGCCGTGGCCGAGGCCAGCCGGTTGCTGCTGGCCGCCGAGAGCCGCCGCCTGCGTGCCCGACGAGCCCATGACCATGTCCTCGTCTGCGGTGATTCCCAGTTCGCCCACATGCTCGCCGATCGGCTCTTCGCCGACGGAGAACGGGTGATCGTGGTGCGTTCCACCCCGTTCGGCCCGTTGGAGTACCGCCGCCGCCGGTATCTCGGCGTCATCGGTGATCCGACCAGCGCGGAGGTGCTGCGCGGCGCCGGTCTGCCCCGGGCGCACACCATCTACGCCTGTGCCGAGGACGACGACCGCAACCACGCCATCGCCAACACCGCCAGCCGGCTCGTCCGGGGTGGACGGCAACCACCACGGGTCTACGTACTGGTCAACGACTCCGAGATGTGCCTGTCCCTACAGGCGCGGCGGCTCGGCGCGGCCGGCTCCAGCCGGCTGCGGCTGGACTACTTCCACGTCGACGACGTCGCCGCCCGCGCGCTGTACCGGCACCATCCCCTGGCCGGCGTGGCCGACCGACCCACCCGGCTGCTCATCGCCGGCACCGGCGGCTTCCGCCGCGCCCTGCTGACCGAGACCGCCCGGCACTGGCGGGCGTGCCGGGCGCAGGCACCTGCCGGTGTCGTCCTCCCACCGCTGCGGGTGGACCTCGTGGCCCCCGACGCCAGCGCGGAACTGGAGGTCGTGACGTCCCGCTACCCGTTCATGGGCACCGTCTGTGAGCTGACCGCGTACGACGGGGACCTCGACGGCGTCGCGCTCGGCCGGCTCGGCTCCGGCCGTTACGATCGGATCTACGTCTGTGCACCGGAGGAGATCAGCGGCTTGCAGTTCGTGCTGGACTCGCCCGGTCTCTGGCAGGGCGTCGAGAGCTGCGTGTTCGTGCCGGTCTACCGGCAGGCGGCGTTGGCCGCGGCCTTCCACGGTGACTCCCGCCATGACCTGCTCGACGAGGTGCACGGCAAGCTCCGCCTGTATCCGGTGCTGACCCGCGCCTGTGACGCCCGGCTGATCGGCGACGACCTCACCGAGCGGCTGGCCCGCCTGATCCACGAGCGCTACCTCGACGCGCAGCAACGAGCCGGGCTGCGTCTCGGCGACACTCCGGCGATGGTCGACTGGTCGCGACTGCCCGAGTCGCTGCGGCGGGCCAACCGGGCCCACGTCCAGGACATCGCCGCCAAGCTGCTGAACCTCGGGTGCGTGGTCGCGCCTCGGCGTGGCGGCACCGGTGACGTCTCCGCCGGGGAGGCCATCGACGACCGGATCGAGGTGCTCGCCCGGCTCGAGCACGAACGGTGGTGCCGGGAACGGCGGGGGGAGGGCTGGACGTACGGCGAGTCCCGCGACGACCTCCAGCAGCGGCATCCCGTCCTGCGACCGTGGGACGAACTCCCCGCCGAGGTCCAGGAACGCAACCGCGAGGAGATCCGGGCGCTGCCCGAGGTGCTGTCCGACAGCGGCTTCGAGCTGATCCGGCTGGTGACCGGGGTGCCCGCACCGCGGAGAGGACCGGCGGATGTCAACTGATGCCGTGCTGGAACGTATCGGCGTGACCGGGCACATCCACCTGACCCACGACACCGAGGTGCTCGTCGCCGCCGCGCTCCGTGCCGAGCTGCACCGCATCGGCGACCAACCGGTGCGTGGCGTCACCTGCCTGGCCGGTGGCACGGATCAGATCTTCGCGCGTACGGTCCTGGACCTGGGCGGCACGTACGAGGTGATCCTGCCGGCCCGGGACTACCGGGAGGCGGTCATCGCCCCGGGGCAGCGGGCGAGCTTCGACGAGTTGCTCGACCGGGCGGTGGCGGTCGTGCACACCGGTCACGACCGGTCGGGCACCGCCGCCTTCGTCGCCGCCAACCGGGAACTGGTCCGACGGGTGCAGCGGCTCGTGGCGGTCTGGGACGGCGAGCCGGGCTGCCACGCGGCGTCGACGGACCGGACCATCGACCGGGCCCGGCGTCGGGGCATCCCGATCTCGGTCCTCTGGCCCGCCGGTGCCCGTCGGACGCTCCCCGGGGCGTACTGAACCGGGGATCCACTACCTGTCCACTGGGGCGACCTACCCTGCCTGGCAGGACATCGAAGCGTTTCGAGTTTCGGCGGGTGCCGGCGGCGGCCGTCGCGTCGGTCGTGGCGCCGACGACGCCCGCCTCGGCCTCCACCATCCGTGCCGGGTGGGTGCAGCTCTGCCCCTGGGCCCGGTCCTCGACCCGGGTGCCGACTGCTGGTGGGGGCCGGTGCCGACCGGCAGCGAGACCACCCTGATCTCGGTCGTCGGGCACTTCAACACCAGCACCGACACCTTCGCGGTGATCGGCCCGAACCGGAAGTACGAGACGGTCTACAACGGCGTCACCGGGATCGGCATCGCCGCCGAGGGCACGACCGCCTCCGGTGGCCGCAAGGACGCGCACTACTACCGGTACTGACCACCCGGAACAGGGGAGACGTTCATGGTCCGCGCTGCCCGTGTACTGCTGGGGCGGTTGCTCATCTCGACGGTCGCCGTGCCCCCGCCGTCGTCGGCGCAGGCGGCGGCACGGCCGGCGGGGGTGCCGCCGTCGACAGACGGGGCGGCGTCGATCGTGGCGAGCATCCTGCTGTACGGCCTCCGACATGTCCTCGGTGACCGGTACGTGCCGTTCGACGCCGGTACCTGACAGCGCCCTGCGGCAGCGCCGGCTTGACAAGCTGCCCCGTCCGGAGTGGACGATGGGACGTGAGAATTCTTGTGGTGGGCGGCAGCGGCCTGATCGGCACCCATGTGGTCGGGGTGCTGCGCGGGCGGGGCCACCCGGTGACCACGGTGGCCCGTACCGCCCAGCCGGGCGTCGACCACCTGCTCGATCTGGAGTCCGCCGCGATCGACGACCTCCGGCCGTTGCTCGCCGGCCACGACGGGGTCGTCCTCGCCACCCGGGCGGACGAGCAGCGGGTGTTGCGCCGGCCGGCCCACCCGCTTCTGCGCCGGGAACTCGTCGAGCCGGTGGTGCGCCTGTTCACCGCCGCCCGCCAGGAGGGGCTCACCCGGGGGGTCGTCATGGGCTCCTACTACACCCACTTCGACCGGTCGCATCCCCAGTGGGGTCTCGCCGCCCGCCACTCGTACATCCGGTGTCGGTGGGAACAGGCCCGGGAGGGACGGGCCGCCGCCGGTCCGGATCTGCCGGTCGCCGTGCTGGAGTTGCCGTTCGTCTTCGGTCGGGTCGGCGACCGGCTGCCCAACTGGGCCGGTCCGCTGGACCGGTGGGCACGGTCCCGGGCACCCCTGGTCGTCCCCGCCGGCGGGACCGCCACCGTCTCGGCGCACAGCGTGGCCGACATCGCGGCCGACGCGCTCGAACAGGCGCGTGGCGGCGACATCCCGGTCGCCGACGAGAACCTGAGCTGGGTGGAGATGATGACCCGTATCGCCGAGGCGGTCGGCCGCCCCCGTCGGGTCGGTCGTCTGCCCGCCGCAGCCGTCCGGGCCTCGCTGCGCTGCGGCGGTCTGCTGCACGGTCTCGCGGGCCGGGAGGCCGGGATCAACCCCACCCACTTCGCCGACCTCCTGCTCGCCGAGTTGTTCCTCACCCCGACCACCGGCCGGTCGCTGGACCCGGCGCTGCGCGACACCTTCACCGCACCGGCGTCGGCGGTCGGCGGAACCCACCCGTGACCGTCGCCCCGCCCCGTTCGTCACTGCGCAGTCCCGTCGGGCTCGCGGCGGTGTCCCTGATGATCGCGGCGGTCATCGGCGTCGCTCCGGACCTGCCGTCCGAGCCCTCCGGTGTCTGGCAGCCACCCTCCGGCTATGTCGATGCCGCCACGGTCACCCTGGACAACGGTCGTACGCTGCGGCTCTGGACGGGATCGTCGGGTTACTACGTGGAGAGTCTCGTCGCCGGTCGTTCCGCGGCGGCGGTCGGCGTCAGCGGCGGCGGCCCGGAGTACGCGGTCAGCGAGATCCTGGGTGGCCTGGTGGGCTACCAGCCCCTTCAGGATGCGCGGACGGTCCTGGTCGGGTCGTCACCGGGTGTCCGGGCGGACGTCCACGCCCAGCAGTTCCTGGTCGCCGCCACCGCCGTCGACGTCGCCGATCAGCACGTCCGGCTGACCGTTCTGGACGGGACGGGCAGGACGCTCGCCCGCACCACGGTGGAGATCGCCGGACGCGGGTGACGCCGCTGGTCGGGTCGGCGGGCCCGGCCCCACCTCCGGTGCCGACCCGGACCGCAGCGGCGACGCGCCGCGCGGGTCGTGCCCGCAGCGGCGCGTCGCCGAGACCCGCTGTGCCGGTCGTCGGGCGGGACGGGTCAGCTGCGGCTCCACCGTTGGCTGGCGGCACCGTTGCAGTCCCAGATCTGGGTACGCGTGCCGTTGGCGGTGCCGTTGCCCACCAGGTCCAGGCAGCGGCCCGAGCCGACCGCGGTGACGGTGCCGTCGGCGTTGAAGCGCCACTTCTGGTTGGACTGGCCGTTGCAGTCCCAGATGATCACGGAGGTGCCGTTGGCGGTGCCGGCGTTGTTGACGTCCAGACACTTCGTGCCATAGACCCGCAGCTCCTGGCTGCTGGTCGACGTCCACGACTGGTTGGTCTGGCCGTGACAGTCCCAGACGATGGCGGTCGCGCCGTTGGTCTGCGCCGCGCCGTTGACGTCCAGGCACCGGCCGGCGGAGACGCTGCGCACGGCCGAGGTCGTGCCCGGCGGGGGCGTCGTCGGTGGGGGGGTGGTCGGCGGTGGGGTGGTCGGGGGCGGCGTCGTCGGGGGCGGGGTGGTGGTCGGGGGCGTGCCACCGCCGGTGACCAGGAACATCGCCGCGCCGTGCGCCGGCACCGAGGCGCTGATCGTGCCGGTCGACGTCGAGTTGCTGTGCGCCCACAGGTCCCGCACCGCGTAGGACGACGCGCTGCCGAGGCCGAGCGCGCTGGCCGTGGTGGAGACCGTGGCCGTGCCGCCGCCCCGGTTGAGCAGCACCGTGGCCACCCCGCCGGAGGACATCGGCTTGCGCCAGACCTCCAGGTCCCCGCTGTCGCTGATCTTGTAGCCCTGCCGGCCGCCCCAGTCCTGGTTGACCGCGATGACCTCGGTGTTGGTCAGGATCGTCCGGGTGGCCGCCGACATGGTGCGCAGGTCGTTGCCGGCCAGCAGCGGGGCGTTCAGCAGCGCCCAGAGGCTGAAGTGGGCCCGCGACTCGGTCTCGGTGGGGCCGTTGCCGACCTCCAGCATGTCCGGGTCGTTCCAGGCGCCGGGGCGGGCGTACGACTCCTTGCCGACCTGCTGGTCGAGGATGCCCATGATGGAGTTCCAGTTGCCACCGATGTCACCGGTGTTGCGCCAGGAGTTGCCCACCGCCGCGCCCCAGGTCCAGACGCTGTCCTGGCCCCAGTTGCACAGGCTGTAGAGGATGTTGCGGCCGGTGGCCGCCAGCGCGTCCCGCATCGCGGTGTAGCGCTGCTGCCCGCTGCGACCGAGGTGGTCGCCGCAGTTGTCGTACTTGAGGTAGTCGACGCCCCAGGACGCCCAGAGGTTGGCGTCGCGTTGCTCGTAGTTGATGCTGGCCGGGTAACCGGCACAGGTGGTGGTCCCGGCCGAGGAGTAGATGCCCAGCTTGAGACCCTTGCCGTGGACGTAGTCGGCGAGCGCCTTCATGCCGCTGGGGAACTTCGCCGGGTCGGCGACCAGGTCGCCGCTGGCGTTGCGCTGCCTGGTCGACCAGCAGTCGTCGATGTTGACGTACTCGTAGCCGGCCGCCGCCATGCCGCTGGAGACCAGGGTGTCGGCGGTCTGCCGGATGAGCGTCTCGTTGATGTTGCACCCGAACGAGTTCCAGTCGTTCCAGCCCATCTGCGGGGTCCGGGCCAGGCCGTTCTCCAACGCCTGCGCGGGCGGGGCGGTGCCGAGCACCACCGTGCCGGTGACCACCGCCGTCCCGAGGGTCGCCGCCAGCAGTACGGGGGACAGCAGGGCGACTTTTCGTCTGAACATGTGCACGCTCCTCGCCGGGGTGCAGGCTACGGGCCAAAATGCATCGACGATTGCCAACGTAATTCGTCTGACATATCGCGTCAACACGTGACGGGCGACCCGGCCGGTCCGCGCGGCCGGGGCCGGAGGGGCGGGAACGTGGCGCGCTGTCGTCGCCGGAAGCGGGGGGTCACGGCACCTCGGGGCTGCACACCTTCCAGACGCCGTCCTGCCGCGCGACGGACAGGTGCACCGTCCGGGGCGCCCGGTCCGGGTAGTCGACCTCGGCGACCACCGTACGCAGGGTCGGCGTCTCGCTCGGACGCTCGATGGTCACGTCGGTGATCCGGAACCCGGTCGGCCCGGACCCGGGCGTCGCGCGGTCCACCCAGGCCGCCCGCGACTGCCGCCGCCGGTCCGCCGCGCACAACAGGTCGTACGCGCCGCCGAAGTCACGCCGGACCACGGCGGACAGGTAGGCGTCGCCGGCCGCGCGCATGGCGGGCTCGTCCCTGCTGTCCTTGCGGTAGAGGTAGAAGCCGCTGGCCGGCACGCCGCAGCAGAGCAGCGCGGCGACGCCGAAGATCGTGATCAGGAAACCGCGGGTGGAGATGTCCGCCTCGGTGGCCACCGCACCGACGGTACGGGCCACCGGCAACCCCGGTCACCGACGCATCCTCCGGCCGGCGGGGAGGCGCGCAGACATCGACGGGGGCGTCCGGTGCGGACACCCCCGTCGACGAGCCTGCGGTCAGGAGACCGAGGCGGGGAACCGCTCCCAGACCCGGTGCGCGGCCATCAGGCGCTGCGCGTCGGCGAGCACCCCGGCCCCGGAGTCCCCGGTCACCACGCCGGGAGCGCCGGCCACCCCGGCCAGCTCCAGCACCCGTACGCCCGCGCCCCAGCCGCCGATCACCTTGGCGTGCCGCCAACACTCCTGCACCAGCAGCAGCACCCGGGGGTCCACCACGGTGGCGTCCGCCGCGCCCGCCTTGGCGTCCCGCGCCGGCAACGCGTCGGGGGCCGGCGCGGGTGCCCCGGCCAGCAACAGCGCGTCCAACTCGACCGACCGGCCGGTGGCGAAGGTCCGCTGCACCGTCAGGCCGCCCACCGTGCCGCCGTGCGCGGCGATCACCAGCGGCACCATGCCGGCGGCGGACACCTCCCGGCGTACCTGCTCGACGCCGTCGGGGTCGGTGTCCGCATCGACCACGATGCCGACCGTCCGGCCGTCGGCCGGCCAGGTGCGGCCGAGCTGGGACAGGGCCGGGCTGGGCGTGACGTCGGCGAGCGGCACGGTCGGCGCAGGCGTCGGCAGGCCCAGGCCGGTGGCCACCTCCGCGCAGAGCACCGGGTCGATGTTGGCCAGGCACTGCAACTGCCGTTCCCGGATCGCCTGGTGGTAGCACTTGCCCAGCTCGAAGGTGTAGGCCCGGATGATGTGCTCCCGCTCCACCGGCGACATGCTCCGCCAGAACAGCCGGGTCTGGCTGAAGTGGTCGTCGAAGGAGGCCGGGTTGGCCCGGACCTTGGGGGCCTCGGCCACCGTGACCGGCACGTCGACGAACGCGTTCTCGGCGTCCCCGGCCGGGAACGGGTTGCCCCCGTCGAGGGAGTTCGGTCGGTAGGGCGCCACCCCGGCGTGCACGGCGTGCTGGTGGAATCCGTCGCGGAGCATGTCGTTGACCGGCGCGTGCGGCCGGTTGATCGGGAGCTGCGAGAAGTTGGGCCCGCCCAACCGGGTGAGCTGCGTGTCGACGTACGAGAAGAGCCGCCCCTGCAGCAGCGGGTCGTTGGTGACGTCGATGCCGGGGACCAGGTGGCCGAGGTGGAAGGCGACCTGCTCGGTCTCGGCGAAGAAGTTCGTCGGCGTCCGGTTGAGCACCAACCGCCCGACCGGCTGCACCGGTGCCAGCTCCTCGGGGACGATCTTGGTGGGGTCGAGCAGGTCGATGCCGGCGAAGGTCTCCTCCGGGGTGTCCGGGAAGACCTGGAGGCCGAGTTCCCACTCCGGGTACGCGCCCGCCTCGATGGCGTCGTAGAGGTCACGGCGGTGGAAGTCGGGGTCGATGCCGCTGAGCAGTTGCGCCTCCTCCCAGTCCAGGGAGTGCACGCCCAGCTTCGGCTTCCAGTGGAACTTCGCCAGCACCGTCGCCCCGGCCTCGTCGACCAGGCGGAAGGTGTGCACCCCGAAACCCTCCATCGTCCGGTAGGAGCGCGGGATGCCCCGGTCGGACATGTTCCACATGGTGTGGTGCTGCGCCTCGGTGTGCAGCGAGACGAAGTCCCAGAAGGTGTCGTGCGCGCTCTGCGCCTGCGGGATCTCCCGGTCCGGGTGCGGCTTGCCGGCGTGGATGATGTCGGGGAACTTGATCGCGTCCTGGATGAAGAAGACCGGCATGTTGTTGCCGACCAGGTCGAAGGTGCCCTCGTCGGTGTAGAACTTGGTGGCGAACCCCCGGGTGTCCCGGACGGTGTCGGCCGAGCCCCGGGACCCCAGGACGGTGGAGAACCGGACGAAGACCGGGGTCTCCTTGCCCTTGCGCAGGAAGCCGGCCCGGGTGACCTCCTCGGCGCCGTACCCGGTGAAGACGCCGTGCGCGCCCGCGCCCCGGGCGTGCACCACCCGCTCGGGGATGCGCTCGTGGTCGAAGTGGGTGATCTTCTCGCGGAAGTGGTGGTCCTGGAGCAGCGTCGGGCCGCGCGAGCCGGCCTTCAGGGAGTGGTCGGTGTCGCGCAGCCTGGCCCCCTGCGAGGTGGTCAGGAACTCGCCCTGCTGGCCGTTGGCGCCGGTCGGCGCGCCGGTGGCCGCGCCGGTCGGGGTACGGGTCTGCGGTGCGCCCTGCTCCTTCCTGGGCGGCAGCGGACCGTGCGGGGTGGTGGGCTCCTCGACGGTCGGCGGGGCGCTGCCCGGCGCGCCGGGCACCTCGGGGGTCATCAGGTGGGACACCTTCTCGGCCGCGGCGTCCACCACGTCCTTGACGACCTCGGTCGGCTTGCGGGATTCCATCTGGGTGGCACCTCTTTGCGGAGCGGGGAACGGGTGTTCTTCCCCTACCCGGGCATCCCCCCGCAAAACGCGCCGATGTCACCCGAGGTTTCCACCGTCGGACCCAGTCGCCGTCGCCGTGTCGTGCGCCTCGGCGCACGGCGGCCGCGTGGCGCGGCGCGAGGCGGTCGCGTGGCTCAGCGCAGGGCGCGCAGGGTGACGGCGGTGACCGCGCCGTACGCCAGGTGCGGGACCAGGTCGGTGATCCAGTCGGTGGCCGACCAGGTGCGTGGATCGGTGACCCGCAGGACGGTCAGCGGGCCGTTGGACCCGATCATCGCCAGGCCGGTCAGCGCCAGGACGGACCCGACGGTGGGCAGCCGACGACCGCCCGCCGCGGCGTAGCCGGCGGCGGCGGCCACCGAGGTGACGTAGCCGAGCAGCGGCCCGAGCCCGGACCGCCGGTTCGGGGCGGTCCGCTGGTCACCGAGGTCGACGTGGGCCAGTTCGGCCAGCCGGCCGGCGCTGTCCTCGGCGGCGCTGCTGGCCGGTCGGGCCCGGATCGCCATGTCGAGGTAGGTGACGGCGTTGAGGGCGGACGCACCCGCCGCGCCGGCGATCAGGGCTCTGCTGGTCGGCGTCATCCTCGCCGGGTACCCGCCGGCGTGGCGATGACACCCGCCGGTGCCGCCGTGCCGGGGCGGGCCGACGGAGGGCCGCCCCGGCACGGGTCAGGAGATCGCCGCCGTCACCAGTTCCCGGACCCGCTTCTCCACCGTGGGGCTCCAGGTCCGCAGCGCGTACGACACCGGCCAGAGGTCACCGTCGTCGAGGTGCGCCGCCTCCTGGAAGCCCAGGGTCGAGTACCGGTAGTTGAACTTGCCGGCGTCCTGGAAGAAGACGACGATCTTGCCGTCCTCGTTCGCGTACGCGGGCATCCCGTACCAGGTCTTCGGGGACAGCTGCGGAGCCGCCGTGACCACCGTCAGGTGCACGCGCTCGGCGAGCGCCCGGTCCGCCGGGGCCATCTGGGCGATCCGGTCCAGCACCGCCTGCATCCCGTCGGCCTTCTTGGCGCCCTTCTTCCCCTCGGCGCGCACCTCGGCGGCGCGTTCCTGCATCGCGGCGCGCTCCTCGGCGCTGAACCCGCCGGCATCGGACCCGGCGGCCTCCCCGGCGCTGTCGCCGCCGGACGCGGTGGTCGGTTTCTTCGTGGACACGCGGGCTCCCTCACTGGGTGGACGAGGCGCGGCGTCCTGCCGGCCACCTGGATAGAGGCTATGACCAGGTGACGGCGGTGGCTTCTCGATTCCTGACCGGCCGGGGCCGGCCGGTCACAGGTCCTCGATCCGGTGGGTGGACGTGCCGGCGGTGTGGTGCACCAGCACCGTGATGCTGCCGATCTCCCCACCCTCCGGGCCCGGCCACCACGCGGCCCACCAGCCACCCCTGGTGCTGGTCTGGACGGTCCTGCCGTCGGCGAGGACCAGGTCGACGCCGGTGACCGACGGGCCGACCAGGCCCACGACGTTCGAGTACTGGTCATCACCGTCACCGACCGAGCTGCGCGTCTCCACGTTGACGGTGCCGGCGGCGGGCGGCGGCAGGGGACCGTCCGCCAACGCCAGCGCGGCGGGCCGACCCCCGTCCACGCTCATGCACTCGATCACGCCCGCGCCACGCTGCTGGATCAGCAGGGTGGCCGCCCCCCGCTGTTCGGCCAGGAGCACGTCGGACGGGCTGACCGGCGCCGCCGGGTCGCTGCCCACCCCGCTCTCGGCGCACCGACGGGCCTGCGGCATGACCTGCTCGCCGGTGAGCGAACCGGGCACCGGGGTCCAGGAGGCGAGGGCCCGGTCCATGGACCCCGGCAGCAGCGACGGGACCGTGACCGCCCCGACCACCGCAGCCGCCCCGGCGGCGACCAGGCCGACCGCCCAGCGCCGGGTCGCCGGCCGGCGGGCCGGCGCGGCGTGGGCGGTCGCCCCGCCCTCGACGATCCGATCGACGAGCGCGTTCGCCCGGGCCCACTCGGCCGGAGTCGGCTCGTGTCCACCGGCCGGGTCGAGCGCGGCGAGCTGTTCCAGATCCTTCATGACTGCTGCTCCTTGAGTACGGCGAGGGCATGCGGGCGAACGGCGGCGGGTTCGAGCGCGGCGCGGAGACGTTCCCGGGCCCGACTCAGCCGCATGACGAACGTCGAGCGGCGACACCCCAGCACGGTGGCAGCCTGCCCGGCGGTCAGCCCGTCGAACGCCACCAGCGCCAGCACCTCCCGGTCGTCGGGCCGCAGACTCCGCCAGGCCCGATCGAGGTCGATCCGGGCAGCGGCGTCGACCGTGCCGTCGCCGTACGCGGGCTCGTCCTGGGCCACCAGCCGTACGTCCAGCGCCTGCCGACGCAGCCAGCTGCGCGTCTGGTTCGCCATCGTCCGGCGGGCCACCGCGAACAACCAGGGCCGGGCGTCCTCGGGCACGTCGTCGAGTCGACGCCAGGCGGTGAGGAAGACCGTCGACACGATGTCCTCGGCCTCGCTGGGCGGGACCCGCCGCTGTACGAACCGCAGCAGGTCCGGGTACGTCGCGGCGTGCACGCCACGGAACCGCCGCTCCCGGGCACCGTCGTCACCACTGCTCATGTCTGCCTCTCGATCGCCGTCACACCCCCTACCTGTCCGCCTCCACCACAACTGTCACACCGGATTCCGCCGTGCCACCCGGCGGGACGGCTGACCGGCCGATTCGTCACGGCGACGACAACTGGCCCGGTGCCGTCGGCCGGCCCGGTCGTGGACACGTCACCGTCGATGCGTCTATGGTCACCGCATCCTCCGCCCTTGCACGTCGTCCGAGGAGCGCCATGGGTTTCTCCGTATCCCTCGACGACCTGCTCGGCGACGAGGTGCGCCGCGATCCGTACCCGTACTACGCCCGGCTGCACGAGCTGGGGGAGGCGGTCGCGCTCGCCCCGACGGCCCCGTACGCCGCGGTGGTGCACGGGTACGACGCCGCCCACCGGGTCCTGCGTGATCCGGTGTTCCGGGTGCTTGACGCGGACCACCTGGACCGGGCCGGCCTACGCTGGCGCGACCACGCGGTGATCCGGACCCTACAGGCCAGCATGTTCAACGCCCCGCCCGACGACCACGCCCGGGTCCGCCAGTTGTTCGGCCAGGCGCTGACCGCCCGCCGGGTCACCGCGCTGGAGCCGGCGATCCTGCGCATCGCCGACCGGCTCCTCGACGGGCTCGCCGACGCGGGCGCGGACGGTCGACCGGTGGACTTCATGGCCGAGTTCGCGTTGCCGCTGCCCAGCGACGTCGTCGGCGAGCTGCTGGGGGTGCCCGAGCGGGACCGGGGGTGGTTCCCGTCCCGGGTGCGGGCGTTCGACGCGGTGCTGGAGATCGGGCCGCGCTCGTTCCGGGAGATCCGGGCCGCCAACGTCGCCGCCGAGGAGCTGACCGCCTACTTCACCGACCTGCTGGCCGTACGCCGGGCGGAGCCCCGCGACGACCTCGTCTCGGCCCTCGCGGGCATCCGGGACGAGCGCCCCGACCAGTTGTCGGAGACCGAGCTGCTGGCCAACCTGATCGTCATGTACAACGCGGGGTTCCGGACCACCGCGAACCTGTTCGGCAACGGGCTGACCCTGCTCCTGGCCCGCCCCGACGCGTTGGCCGCGCTGCGCGCCGACCCTCGCCTCGCCCCGGCCTACGTCGAGGAGATCCTGCGGTACGAGCCGCCGGTGCACTTCGCGGTGCGGTACGCCGCGCAGGACACCGAGATCGCCGGACTGTCCATCCCTCGTGGACGGTCGGTGCTGGTGCTGACCGGCGCGGCCAACCGCGACCCCCGGCGGTTCACCGATCCGGACTCCTTCGACCCCTCCCGCCCGGACAACCGGCACCTGGCGTTCAGCGCCGGGCCGCACTACTGCGTCGGCGCAGCGCTCGGCCGGGCGGAGGGGCGGCTCGTGCTGCCCCGGCTGCTGGACCGGTTCCCGGCGCTGGCGCTCGCGGCGGAGCCCGGCGAGCGGCGTCATTTCATGCTGCGGGGCCACGACCGGCTCCCGGTGCGGCTCGCCGATCCGGACACCGATCGGTCCGCCGGCACGGTCCGGGTGGACCTTGCGAAACCGACTTGATTGAGTAAGGTCGATCCAAACGGAGCGGCTGCTCCGGTGACCAGAACGGCGACGGTCACGCAGACGTCGTACCTGGTTCCCGGCCGCGTCCCCGGCCACCTGTCACGCTTCCCGCGTCCCCACCGGCTGCCGGGCCCGCCGACGCCGACCTCCGGAAAGGAAACAACGGCCATGACCGACGAGATCCGCGAGTTCCTCTTCGCCGCGCTGACCGAGATGAAGTACGACATCGAGGGCGCCGACGACGACACCGTGTTCGGTCCGGCCGGCCTCGACGTGGACTCGCTCGGCCTCGCCGAGCTGGCGGTCCGGGTGGAGGACCGGTTCGGGGTGGCGTTCGACGACGACGAGGCCGAGGCGTTGGCGATGATGACCGTCGGTGAGTTCTGCCGCGCGGTGTCCCGGCGTATCCAGCCCGCCTCGGCGCACTGACCGTGCCCGCCGCGCCACCCGTCAGGCGGCTCGTCGACCGGTCGGCTGGCCGGGCCGGTGCTGTCGGGCCCGGAGTTGTCGTCGGTGCGGCCGGAGCGTCGCCGGGGCCGGGCGGGAGGGACGCGCGTGCGTGAGGGCGTGACGGTGACCGGGATCGGGTTGGTCAGCCCGGTCGGCAGCTCCGCCGCCGAGGTGTTCGACGCGGTCTGCGAGGGCCGCTCCGGCCTGCGCAGGCCACCCGAGGGGCACCCGGTCGACGGGGTCGTCGACGTCGCGGCGTTCAGCCCGGACATCGACCCGGCCAGTGTGCTGCCCGGCCCCGAGTCCCGGGTGGTGGACCGCTCGATCGTGATGGCCCTGCGGGCGGCCGAGGGCGCGTTGGCCGACGCCGGGGTCGAGGTGGGCCGGGACGTCGACCCGTACCGCGTCGCCGTCATCGTCTCCGGCGTCGGCGGCCTGTCGACCCTGGCGAGCCAGGTGCTCGCGCGGGCCGAGCGGGGCCGGTTCGGGGTCAGCCCGTACCTGCTGCCCGGGACGCTGCCGAACATGGGCGCGGCGCGGATCGCCATCCGGTTCGGCATCCGGGGCTACACCTCGTCGATCGGCACGGCCTGCGCGTCCGGTGCCCAGTCCCTCGGTGAGGCGCTGCGGGTCCTGCGCGCCGACGAGGCCGACATGGTGGTCTGCGGGTCCAGCGAGGCGCCGCTCTTCCCGGCCTTCGCCGACGCGTTCGGCAACGCCCGCGCGCTCGCCCACGGCTGGTCCGACCCGACGGCCGCGAGCCGCCCGTTCGACCGGCGGCGCAACGGTCTCGTCCTCGGCGAGGGGGCCGGGGTGTTCGTCCTGGAGCGCACCGCGCACGCGGCGGCGCGCGCTGCCCGACGGCACGCCGACCTGCTCGGGTGGGGGGCGAACAACGACGCCTACCATCCCACCACCCCGCGCCCCGACGGGTCCGGTGCCGCGCACTGCATGCGGGCCGCGCTGCGCGACGCCGGTCTGCACGCCGACGACATCGGCTACCTCAACGCCCACGGCACCAGCACCAAGGCCGGTGACGCGGCCGAGATCGCCGCCCTGCGCGACGTCTACGGCACGGCCACCCCGCCGGTGAGTTCCACCAAGGGGGTCACCGGGCACCTGCTCGGCGTCTCCGGGGTGATCGAGGCGGCCATCGGCATCGAGGCGCTGCGACGCGGTCTGCTGCCGCCGACCCACAACCTCGACGACCCGGACCCGGCCGACGAGGTCGACCACATCCGTAAGCAACCACGGACCGTCCCGGTGCGCACCGTCATGTCCAACTCGTTCGGGTTCGGTGGCCACAACGTGAGCCTGGTGTTCGGCCCCGCCGCAGGATGACCGCCCGGGGCCGCCCGACCTGCTGGCCCTGCCGGGCGGTCCCGCACCGGGCGGTTCAGCGGATCGTGAGCACCGTCGCGGTGTCGTGCACGCCGACCGTGACGTCGAAGTGCTGGTGCAGCATGTCGGTCAGGTAGTCGAGGTCGGCCACGAGGGGCACCGGCAGCATCGCCCGCTGGTCCGGCGCGGCGTGGGTGGCGACCAGCTCGATCCGGTCGGCCTTGAGTAGCCCCCGGGTCAGGAAGGCCGGCAGGTCCTCGGGGAGGAAGCACCGCCACAGGTCGATGTTGACGATCAGATCCAGTGCACCGGCCTTGAACTGCTGGAGCACGGTGCCGAGCAGATGCGAGTTGGTCGGGCCGGGCGGCGCGTCGTGGTCGAAGGTCTGCGAGTCGGGGCCAAGGTCCATCGTGGACACCCCGTTGCCGACGACCAGCGCCGCGCGGGTGGCCAGCTCCGCGCGCAGCGCGGCGGGCAGCGCCGCCGGCCGCCCCAACCCCTCCCGCCGGTACGCGTCGATGGCCTGGCCGTAGAGCCGGATCCGGCCCAGGTGCCGCCCGAACGTGTTGATCGAGTACAGCACCTCGACGTCGTAGCGCAGGTGCTTGCGGAGCAGGTATTTCATGTTGTCCATCGAGGCGAGCCCGTTGGACGTCTTGCGGAAGTGCGGCAGATGGTAGGACAGCGCCTCGACGTCCAGCTCGAACAGGTCGGGCCGGGCCCCGTGCAGGTGGAAGATCCGGTAGAAGAACTCCAGATCCTCGAACCCCCACTTGACCATCGTCTCGTCGAAACCACCCACCCGCAGGAACGACTTCCGGTCCACCGACGCGTTGTGGGTCAACCCGAGCACCCAGGGCGCGCTGGGGAAGTCCCGGATCCGTTGCGGATGGGAGATGTCCTCCAGCCGGGGGTCGCCACGCTCGGCGTCCAGCATCTCCGCCCCGATCGGCTCGCCCCGGCGCAGCGCGTCCGCACCGGCCCAGTCGAGGTCGTACCGCTGACCCAGCAGGACCCCGGGCCGGCCGTCGAGTGCGTCGTGGTGGGCCCGGTGCCGGGCCAGCAGGGTGGGGTGCGCCACCGTGTCGGCGTCCAGGAACAGCAGGGTGTCGGCCCGGGCACGGGCCGCCGCCGCGTTGCGGTTGGCGCTGCGCCCCCGGTTGGCTTCGCTGCGTACGCAGTCGATCCGCAGCCGGTCGGCAAAGCGCTGCGCGACGGTGGTGAGCGGCACGGCCGAGCCGTCGTCGCCGACGATGACCTCGAACTCGGCCGGCGGCAGGGTCTGCCGGGTCAGTGACGCCAGCGTCGTGTCGAGCGCCGCACCGTTGTTGTGGGCGGGGATCACCACGCTCAGCCGGGGCTGGTCCATGGTCGGCATGGGACTCCTTCGAAAACGCCGGCCAGGCCCCCGTCGCGGCCGTCAGCGGGGGGTGCAGTGCGCGGTGATGTAGTCGGCCAGATCGCTGACCGTGGTCATCTGGTCCTCGTCCAGATCCTCCACGTCGATCTGGATCTCCAGCTCGTCCTCGATCTCGAGCAGCAGCTCCAACGCGAGGGAGGAGCTGAGGCCCAGCTCGTCCATCAGCTGGGTCCGTTCGGTGACCGGCACCGGTGGCCTGAGCATCCGGGTCAGCAGCGTGGTCATGCTGTCGACGACCTGCGCGCGCAGCTGCGGCGCAATGGCCGTGTCGGGCTCTGTCACTGGACCCTGCGTTCCACCATGGAGTCATCAGAGCAAACGTGATCGGCGGGTGTCAACGGGTGCGACGATCTTCAGCCGGGGTGCCGCGACACCGGTCCGGTTTACCCCGGTTCACCCGGTGAGACCGTGCGCCGTCGCGACGTCGTACGGCGCGTCGCCGGCGAGCGCCACCGCGACCCGGTACCCGCCCGGGGTGGCGACGTCGGTGACCCGGTGCACGCCCGCCGGGTCGCCGCACCGCACCACGTCGTCCCGGTGCACCGGCAGCGCCAGGTGGGGCCAGAGCCGGCCCCCGGCGGCCTTGACCACCGCCTCCTTGCGGGCCCACAGCCGGGCGAACCGGTCGGCCCGGGTGGCGGCGTCGGCCCCCGAGGCGACCTGCCGCGCCTCCTCGGCGGCGAAGAACCGGTCGGCCAGGGCCACCGGGTCCAGCCCCGGCGTCGGATGCTGGATGTCCACCCCGACCGCCCGGTCGCCGCCCACGGCCACCGCGACGAGGTCGTCGGAGTAGGACAGGCTCGTCTGCGGCCCGCCCCGGGGACGGGTCAGCGTCGGCTTGCCGTGCCGGCCCCGACGCCAGCTCAGCCGCTCGGGTGGCACGTCCAGGGCCCGACCCACCAGCAGGCGCAGTGCGCCGTGCGCCACCGTGAACCGGTCCCGGGTGGCCGGCTGGGTGAGCGCCGCCGCGCGGGCCCGCTCGTCCGCGTCGAGCAGCGCGTGGTGCCGGGCCAGCTCGTCCGGGCCCACCCGGGTCGACACGATCCAGATCCGGACGGCGTCGCGCATGGGCCGTACCCTAACGCCGTCGTGGCCCGCAGGCGTCGTCGCGCTCTCGTCGTCCGGTGGCCGCGCCGTGGTCGCCCTGGTCCGCCGTCACCGCCCTCTCGTCGTCGCCGCCACATCGTCACCGCCGACCTCGTCGCCGCGACCTCGTCACCGTCACGCCGTCACCGCCTTCTCGTCACCGTCACGCCGTTGCCGGCCCGACCGGCGGGCGGCGATTTGTGACGTTGACACGTGCCGATCCCCGTTGCTCTGATGGACCGATGTTCCCGCAGACCGCCGAGGCGCAGGTGCTCGTCCCGTTCGCCGGTCCGGGGGCCGGCACCGCGCCGCTGACCTGGGGTCAACTGGCGATCATGCAGGACATGCGGGAGACCGGGTGGACGCACAACGTCAGCGGCGCGCACCCGGTTCCGGCCGGGGTCACCGTGGCGGAGGTGGCGGCGCAGCTCGGCGACCTGATGAGCCGGCACCCGGCGTTGCGGATGCGGCTGGGCACCGACGAGCACGGCGAACCCTGTCAGGTGGTGTCCGCCGCCGGGGAGGTCGCCCTCGACGTGCTGGACGTCCCGGACGACGCCGACCCGGCCGACGTGGCGAAGTTCGCCTACGAGCTGGGCCACGCCCGGCTGCTCGCCCCCTACGACCTCTACCGGGACTGGTCGGTGCGGATGGCGGTGATCCGGCACCGCGGTGTCCTGGTGCACCGGGTGCTGACCCTCGACCACCTGGTGGTCGACGGCACCGCGACCGCCCTGCTGATGGCCGATCTGGGGCTGGTCGACCTGGCGGCCCGGCGCGCGCCCGATCCGCGTACCGTGCAGCTGCTCGACCTCGGCCGGCGGGAGCGCACGCCGCCGCTGCGCCGGGTGAGTGACCGGGCGGTCCGGCACTGGGAGGCGCACCTGCGCACCATCGCGCCGACGACCTTCGGCGAGGTCACCAACCCGGCCGGGCGACACGGCCGGCGGTTCTGGCACGGCCGGTTCAGTTCACCCGCCGCCTACCTGGCGGTGCAGGCCATCGCCCGACGGACCAGGACGGACACCTCCCGGGTGCTGCTCGCGGTCATCGCCGTGGCGGTCGGCCGGGCCACCGGGGCCAGCCCGTTGACCGCGAAGCTCATCGTGGGCAACCGGTTCCGGCCGGGTTTCGCCGAGGCCATCGCCCCGCTGAGCCAGAACGGCGTGCTCACCGTGGACGCCACCGACACCACTGTGGACGAAGTGGTCGTCCGGGCCCGGCGGGCCTCCGTCGCCGCCGGGATGTACGCCTACTACGACCCGGTGCAGCTCGCCGAGGCCAGCGCCCGACTCGACGACGAGCGCGGTTATCCGGCCCGGGTCACCTGCCGGATCAACGACCGTCGGGTGGTGACCCGGCAGGCGGCGGAGGACGGCGCGCGGGCCGAGGAGGTGACCCCGGAGCAGATCCGGCGGAAGGCGGCCGAGACGTTCCTGGTCTGGGACGGCACCCTCGACCACCTGCCCGAGCAGGCGTTCATCACCGTCGAGGACCAGCCGGAGACGATCTTCCTCCAGGTGATCTTCGACCTGGGCTGTTTCACCGAGGCCCAGGCGGAGGCGCTGCTGCGCGGGGTGGAGGAGGTGGCCGTCGAGGCGGCCTTCGACCCGGCGGCCCCGACCCGGATCGCCGGCTGACCGCCCGCGCGACGACCGCCGGTGACCCGCCCGCGTGGCGGTCAGCGGCCGACCGCCCGCGTGCGGTCAGCGGCGGACGGTCCGGGCGGCGTTCAGCGGCTGACGGTTCGGGGGCAGGTCACCGGTCGACCCGGTCCCAGGTCACCGGAAGCTCCTCCAGGCTGCGTACCACCAGGCCGGGCTTGAAGCGCAGCTCCTCCTCGGGCACGGCCAGGCGCAGGCCGGGCAGCCGGCGCAACAACGCGCCCAGCGCCTCCTGCAACTCCATCCGGGCCAGCGCCGCGCCGAGGCAGTGGTGCGGGCCGGCGCCGAACGCCAGGTGCGGATTGTCGACCCGGGTCAGGTCGAGGGTGTCCGCCCCGGCGAACACCGACGCGTCCCGGTTGGCCGAGGCGATCGCCGGGAGCACCGGGGTGCCCGCCGGCAGACACACCCCGCCGAGCTCCACCTCCTCGGTGGTCACCCGGGGCAGCAGCACCCCGTTGTCCCCGAGCTGGATGAAGCGGGACAGCTCCTCGACCGCGCGGGCCACCGCGACCGGGTCGTCGCCGCGCAGCCCGGCCAACTGCTCGGGGTGCCGGGCCAGCACCAGCAGGAACAGGTTGAGCTGGTTGGTGGTGGTCTCGTGGCCGCCGACGAAGATGCCGGCGGTGACCGAGACGAGTTCCCGTTCGGTGAGGTCGTCGTGGGCGTCCCAGGCGTTGATCAGGGCGCTCATCAGGTCGTCGCCGGGCTCGCGACGACGCTCGACGATCATCTCGCCGAACGCGTCCAGGGCGGCCTGCGGGGCCGCCGGGTCGGCGTCCCAGTCACCGACGAGCGCGTCGGACCACTGCCGTACCCGCTCCTGGTCCTGCTCCGGGATGCCGAACAGCTTGCTGATCACGTAGATCGGCAGCGGCGCGGACAGGTGGGGGATCAGGTCGGCCGGCGGACCCGCCGCCACCATGGCATCGATCCCCCGGTCGACGAGCGCGGCCACCGTCGGGCGCAGCGCCTCCACCCGGCGGACGGTGAACGCGTGCGACACCGCCCGCCGCATCTTGGTGTGCCGGGGTGGGTCCATCCCGATCAGCGAGTCCTCGGCGAGCGAACCCAGCTCCCGGGTCGGGCGGTCGGGCCCGGCCGCGGCGGCCCGGCTGAACCGGTGGTCGGTGAAGACCCGGCGGACGTCCGCGTGCCGGGTGGCCAGATAGGCCGACGCCCCGTCGGGCAGCGCGATGGGCGCCACCGGGCAGGTCTCCCGCAGCCGGGTGTAGTCCGGCGACGGGTGATAGATGGTGGGAGCCGGAGCGAGCGGGTACGGAATGGGCTCTTGCGTCATCGACGACTCCTAGGGTGGTCCGACAGGCCGGTGGTTCAGCTGCGGGGGCACGCGGCGAGAGACACCAGCGCCGGCACCACCTCGGCGGGGGTGGGCATCGCGCGGACCCGGTCGCGCATCAACGCCGCGGACCCGCGCCAGGGGCCGTCACCGACCAGTTGGCCGACCAGCCCGCGGAGCGTGTCGTCGTCGACCCGCGCGGTGGGCAACCAGGTCCCGGCGCCGGTGAGCGCCAACCGCTCGCCGTTGAAGTGCTGGTCGCTGACCTGCGGCAGGATCAGCTGGGGCACCCCGAGGCCGAGTGCCGTCATCGTGGTCCCCGCGCCGCCCTGCTGCACCAGCGCGGCACAGGTCGGCAGCACCAGCCGCAGGGCCAGCGGGCCGTCGACCAGCCGGACGTTGCCCGGCAACCCGCCCCACCCGGCCTGCTGGGCCCGTTCGACAAGCACGACGACCTCGACGTCCAGCCCGGCCACCGCCCGGATGACCCGGGGGAGGTCCAGCCGGTCGCTGAGCCCGGCACCGGCCATCATGGTGCCCGCGGTGACGCAGACCCGGGGCCGCTGCGGCGGACGGTGCAGCCAGGACGGCAGCACGGCCGGGCCGTTGTACGGCACGTACCGGATCGGTTGTCCCGGGCGGGTCGCCGGCACCTGCATCGGTGGTGGCACCGGATCGAGCGTCAGCACGCCGGTGAGGTCCACATCGGTGGCGGCGAGCCCGAACCGGCCGGCGAGCGGGCCGAGCACCTCCTCCGGGTCGAGCCGGAGGGTGACCGAGGAGTCCGGCCCCCACAGGTGCTGCACGCCGGGCACGTCCAGCGCGGCTGCGGCCACCGCGGCGGCGAGGTTGAACGGCTCCCAGACCATCAGGTCCGGCTGCCAGGCCCGACCGAAGGCGACCAGGTCGTCGAGGAGGGCGTCGGCGAACCGGACCACACCGCCGTCGGCGGTGATCGCCGGCTCCACCGCGTCGACCGGCTCGGCGGCGCGGATGGCCCCGTCCAGGGCGCCCACCGCACCGATCCGGCCCGCGAACGCCTCGGCGAAGTCGAGATCCGCACCCAGCGGCACCGCCGCCAGGCCGGCCGCGGTGATCGCCGGCACCAGCGCGGGATGGCTGGCCACCCGTACCTCGTGGCCGGCCGCCTGGAGGGCCCAACCGAGGGGGACGAGGCCGTAGAAGTGCGACCGCCAGCCCCACGTCGACATCAGAATCCGCAAAGCCGCAGTCAAGTCCGACCCATCCGCGCGCGTCACCGGGCTGTCCTGGTGCACAGATGCTAGGCGATGGATGTCGGTACCCGGAAGATCGCCGGGCGTACCAATGGATATTGACGCCGGCCGCACCGATGGCCGAGTCTTACCGGTGCCCGATGTGGACCGCCGACCGACAGGTGGGTAGCTCGTCATGACCGTCGTCTCCGAGCTGCGGGACTATCCGTTCGCGCCGTTCACCGGTGACCTGCCGGCCGAGTTGCTCGACATGGTGGTGTCCGACCCGGTCAGCCGGGTACGGCTGCCCGACGGCCGGCCGGCCTGGCTGGTGCTCGGCTACCAGGACTGCTGCACGGTCCTGGCCGATCCCCGGTTCTCCCGGCTTCCGCCGGGTGCGACCGCGACCCCCGGCGGGGTCGGCCCGCGCGAGCTGAACATGGACGGTCCGGCGCACGCGGTGGTCCGCCGGGTGGCCAGCCGGGCGTTCACCGCCCGCCGCATCGACACCTTCCGCCCCCGGGTGCGCCGGCTGGTGGACGCGCTGATCGACGACCTGCTCGCCGGCCCCCGCCCCGCCGACCTGGTGGCCGCGCTGGTGGCGCCGCTGCCCGTGTACGTGGTCTGCGACGTGCTGGGGGTGCCGGTCGCCGACCGGCCCCGGTTCTACGGGTGGATCGAGGGCCTCAACTCGGTCACCGCGTACGGCTCGGCCGACGCCGCCACCGCGCAGGCGGAGCTACGGGCCTACCTGGCCGGGCAGTTGGCCGACAAGCGGGTGAGCCCCGGCGACGACCTGCTCTCGGCCTGGGTGCTCGGCCGGGACGCGCACGAGCTGGTCGACGCCGAGCTGGTGGAGCTGGCGATGGGGGTGCTGCTCGGCGGGCTGGAGATCAACTCCACCAGCGCCGGGGTCCGCGCGCTGTTCCAGCACCCCGAGCAGCTGGCGAAGCTGCGGGCCCACCCGGACAAGCTCTCCTCGGCGACCGACGAGATCCTGCGCTACACGTCGGTGAGCAGCATGTTTCGGGTCCAGGTGGTGCAGGAGGACCTGACCCTCGGCGGGGTGGCGATGCGTGCCGGGGACTGCGTGATGGCGATCCCGTGGGCGGGCAACCGTGACCCGCGCGTCTTCCCCGACCCCAACGTCTTCGACATCGACCGGGCGTCGACCACCCCGCACCTCACCTTCGGCTTCGGGCCGCACTTCTGCCTGGGCACCGCGCTGGGCCGGATGCAGGTGGAGCTGTCGATCGGCGAGCTGCTGCGACGGTTGCCGGGGCTGACACCCGCGGTGCCGATCGAGGAGATCCCGTGGCGGCACGACCGGATGAACGGCGGCATCGCGTCGTTCCCGGTCACCTGGTGACCGGGACCGACACCCACCCGGCGGTCGGTGAGCCGGACCGGGCGGTCAGTAGTTGTCCACCGCGTTGACCCGGTCCGGCCAGTAGCGCTGGCCGGGCGCGGCGACGTAGTGGTCCCACCGGGGCGCGTCACCGGTCGGGTGGTCGCCGAGCACGGTGATCCGCTGCCCGCGCCGCAGGCCGTCGTAGTCGTTGATCGCGTAGTGCTGGGTGACCCGGTTGTCCCAGATCGCCACGTCGCCGACCCGCCAGCGGTAACGGCAGGTGAACTGCGGGCCCTCGGAGAACGCGAACAGGTACTCCAGCAGCGCGTCGCTCTCGTTGCGGCTCAACTGCGGGATGTGCGAGGTGAACAGCCGGTTGACGTACAACGAGCGGCGGCCGGTCTCGGGGTGCACCCGGACCACCGGGTGCTCGGCCCGGCTGGTGAACTCGGTGCCGATCCGGATGACGTGGACGGCGGTCAACCCGTCGAGCAGGTCGCGCAGCGGCGCGGAGAGGGCCTCGTAGACCCGGCACTGGTTGGTCCACATGGTGTCGCCGCCGGTCTCCGGCAGCTGGACCAGGTGCAGGATGGAGGCGATCGGCGGGCTCTGGTGGAAGGTCATGTCGGTGTGCCAGACGTCGACCTTGCCACCGTGCTCGGAGTCGATCAGGACGATCTCCGGGTGCCCCTCCAACCGGGGCAGGTACGGGTGCAGCTCGACCTCGCCGAAGCGCCGGCCGAAGGCGATGTGCGCCTGCGGCGTCAACCCGGTCTGGCCGGCGACGAAGACCACCTGGTGCGCGAGCAGCAGCCGGTGCAGGTGGGCGAACCCCTCGTCGGTCAGGGTGTTCAGGTCGATGCCGTGGACCTCGGCGCCCAGGGCGCCCGCGACGAGCCGTACCTCCGGCACGAGGGAAGTGGTCATCGGTGCTTCCTCCGGTCTTGGGCGTGGGGGCCCGTCGGCGCATTCTTCCACGGGCGTGAATGGGTTCTCCACCGTCGATGTTGACTCCGTCGCACCGCCCTTGAGAACATTCGGGGCCGCCGGACGACGGCCACGGCCATCGTGGACGCGTGGCGTGACGGGGAGGCTGTCCGGGTGACGATCGAGACCTCGACCGATGACGACGCGGCGGCACGGCTCGGCCGGCTGACGGACCTGGCGACCCCGTTCGCGGTGCGCACGGCGGTGACCCTGCGGGTGCCGGAGCGGATCGCGGCCGGCACCACCCGCCTCGCCGAGCTGGCCGCCGGGTGCGACGCCGACCCGGACGCCCTGGGTCGGTTGCTGCGCTACCTGGTGCACCGGGGCGTGTTCGTCGAGCCGTCGCCGGGCGAGTTCGCGCTGACCGACGTCGGTGAACTGCTCCGCGACCGTGACGGCGGCGGGCACGGCGGCTACCTGGACCTCGACGGTCTCGGCGCGCGGATGGACCTCGCCTACACCGGGCTGCCGCACGCGATCCGCACCGGCGGGCCGGGCTACCAGGCGGTGCACGGGCGGGACTTCTGGGCGGACCTGGACGCACACCCGTCCTACCGGGCCTACTTCGACGCGCTGATGCTCAGTCAGCAGCGGTTCACCGCACCCCAGGTGGCGGCGCTCTATCCGTGGGACCAGGTGGGTCACGTCGTCGACGTCGCCGGGGGCGCCGGCGGGTTGCTGCGGGAGCTGCTCGGCACCCACCCGCACCTGCGGGGCACCCTGGTCGACCGGAGCGAGCCGGTGGCGACGGCGGCCCGGACGTTCGCCGCGCACGGGCTGACCGACCGGGTCGACACCGTCGTCGGGGACTTCTTCGCCGAGCTGCCGGCCGGCGCCGACGTCTACGTGGTGTCCCGGGCGTTGACCGACTGGAGCGACACCCACGCGACGGCGATCCTGCGCCGGTGTGCCGAGGCGGCCGGGAAGACCGGTCGGGTGCTGGTGGTGGAGGTGCTGCCGACCGACCCGTACGTGCCGCACCGGTCCCCGTACGACCTGCAGATGCTGGTGCTGGTGGGTGGCCGGGAGCGGGGTGTGGCCGACCATGTGGCGCTGGCCTCGGCGGCGGGTCTGGCACCGGTCGGGACCTATCGCGGCACCGACGGACTGACCCTGTTGGAGTTCGCGGCGGACGCCTGATCCGGCGGCCGGTGATCCGACGTTCGTACCGAATCCCGTCGATCGGTGTGACGCACGGTGAGCAGGTCAGCGGATTTCTCTGGGCATCAACCGATTTGATGGTGAATTGATTCGTGACATTCGTGTTTCTCCATCGGCAGGGCGGTTTTCCGATGGTTGTTCAGGGCGGGACCGGCAGGTAACGTCTCGCGTGGCGGCTGGGCCGAGCCTTTGCGAAAGGGTCGACACGCTATGACGGTTACTGGCTTTACTCGATTTCCGCCCTTTATCGACGACCTTGCCCGTAGTGAATCGGGGCGGCTGCTGCACGCGGAGTTCGCGCGTCGGTGGCCGGAGACGGCCGACCAGTTGGTCGGGATCGCCCGGTACGCCCTGCTGCCGGCGGGCAAGCTGCTCCGTCCGATGATGACGCTGCACGCGGCGGAGGCGGTGGGCGGGTCGCCGTCCGACGTCCTGCCCGCCGCGCTGGGGATGGAGTACCTCCACGTCGCGACGCTCGTGCACGACGACATCATCGACGCCGACACGCTGCGGCGGGGCCGCCCGGCGGTGCCGGTCGCCTTCGGTATCCCCAGTGCCATCGTGGTGGGCGACCACCTCATCTTCACGGCCTTTCAGTCCATTGTGGAATGCGGTGCGGCGGTGCCCCCCGGACACGTCGCCGCCGCCGTCGCGGCCCTGGCCGAGGCGGGCCGGGACCTGTGCCGGGGCCAGATGCTCGAAACGCAACTGGTCGGCGACCTGGACGCGGGCGCCCGGCACTACCGGGAGATGATCCGGTTGAAGACCGGCGCGCTGTTCCGCGCCGTGTGCCACGTCGGCGCGCTGCTCGGCGGCGCCGACCCGCAGCTCGCCGCCGGCCTGGCCCGCTACGGCGAACACCTCGGCATCGCCTTCCAGATCCGCGACGACCTGCTGTCCTACGTGGCCACTCCGGAACAGACCGGCAAGCCGGCGACCAGCGACCTCAACAACGGCCGACCGACCCTGCCGCTGCTGCTCGCCTACGACGCGGCCACCGACACCTCCAGAGTGGAGCTGATGGCGGTGCTGCACCGGCGCGGCGCCGGCCCGGGGGACGTCGAGTGGGTCGCCGGCCTGCTCGACGAGGTCGACGCGGTGCAGGGCGCCCGGCGGCAGATGGCGGGGCACGCCGAGCGGGCCCTGGCGGAGCTGACCGCGCTCGCCCCCTCCGCCAGCGCCGACGTGCTCACCGGCATCGCGCACTGGATGACGAGCGAGACGGCGTGAGCACAGCCGGCGCCGTACGCGCGCTGCGGGCCCACGTCGAGACCTGGCGGCCGTACACCCTCTGGTATGTCGGGCTGGTCGGGCTCGCCGGAGCGGCCCTGGCCGACGGCCCGCACCACCCCTGGTTGCTCGCGTCGGCCTGGGCCGCTCCGACCGCCGGCTGGCTCGGCGGCCACTACCTCGGCGACTACTTCGACCGGGAACTCGACGCCGGCAGCAAGCCGCACCGGCCGATCCCGTCCGGCCGGCTGGGCGCCCGCACGGCGTCGTGGTGCGGCGGCATCTGCTTCGCGGTCCTCGCGCTGCTGGCGGTGCTCGGCGGGTGGGGCACCACCTCGGCCGCGGTGCTCGCCGCGTTCGGCATCGTCGCCTACAGCCGCTGGTGCAAGGCGCGCGGTATCGCCGGGAACCTGGTCCGGGGCGCGCTCGGCGCGATCGCCCTGCTCTACGGGGCGCTGACCGTCGGGCTCTCCGCGGACCCCGGGTCGACGGTGCCGGTGCTGCTCGCGGCGATGGTCGCGTTCTGGTCGCACGACACGATGTCCAACCTGGTCGGTGCGCTGCGCGACATCGACGGGGACCGGGCCGGTGGCTACCGCACGCTGCCGGTACGCCGGGGTGCGCCGTTCGCGGTCCGCACGGTGCTGGCGCTCTACGCCGTGACCGTCGTCGCCGCGCTCACCGCCGGGCTGCTGGCCGGGCCGGACGGCCGGGTCGGCTACCTGGCCACGCTGCTGGTCGTCCTGGTCCTGGGGGTCGTCGCGTTGACGCCGCTCGTGGCGCACCGCGCGGACATGCCCGTCGTGGTGGCGTTGCGGGCGCACTCCGTCCTGGTCGTCGAGCGGGTGGTGCTGGCCTCGGCCCTGGTCGGGCTGCGGCTCGGCATCGGCATGCAACTGCTGCTGGTGCTGCCGATGGTCGGGTTGACCTGGTGGGCCCAGCACCTGATGCGCGCCCGGCACGAACTCGGCACCGGGCGACCGGCGCTGGCCCTGGCCACCCCCCGTCGCGCCGCCCTGGAGGACGTGTCATGACCACTGTGTCCACCGAGGCCCTCGACGGGGCCATCAGCAACGGCGCCGAGGCACTGCTGCGCCGGCAGCGCCCCGACGGGGTCTTCGGCGACGACCCGCCGGCCTCGGTGCTGGGCACCGCGGGCACGGTCGCCGCCCTGCACGCCGCCGACCCGGTGGGCAGCGCCGACCTCGTCGACGCCGGCACCGGATGGCTGCGCCGGCAGCAGCACGACGACGGCGGCTGGGGTGGCGTGGTGGGGGCCGACAGCGAGGTCGTCGCCACCGCCGTCGCGGTTGCGGCACTGGCCCTGACCGCGCCGGAGGCCAGCGCCGAGGCGATCGCCGCCGGCCGGGCCCGGCTGGCCGCGATGGGTGGCGTCGACACGGTGACCGACCCGGCCATCTCGCTGCTCTGCCGCCAACTGCTCACCCTGGCCGGGATGACCGCCGAGGCCGGTCCGCTGCGTCGGCTGCCGTTGGAGATCGTGCTGTTCGACCGGGTCCGCCGGCAGCGCCTGTCGTTCCGTACCGCGCCGTTCATCGGGCTGGCCCTGATGCAGGCGGACCTACTGCCCACCGGCCGGCTGCGCCGGGCCACCCTGCGTCGGGCCCGCCCGGCGGCGCTGCGGCTGCTGCGCGCGATCTACGACCACGAGGGCCGTACCGGCGCGTTGAGCGAGGACCCGTGGCCCGCCGCCCTGGTGCTGCTCGGCCTGGCCCGCTCGGGCGAGGCCCCGGACATCGCGGCGGCCGTCGTCGGCTGGCTGCGTCGCGCGGTCCGCCCCGACGGCGCCTGGGACGCGGTGACCAACCTGGACCTGACCCGCTCCGGGTATGCGGTGACCGGGCTGATCGCCGCCGGCTACGCCGCCGACCCCCGGCTGGGCCCGACCCGGGAATTCTTCCACGCCACCCGGAAGCCGGCCGCGTTCACGGTGCTGGACGTGCCGCCGGGCGGGTGGAGCTACTCCAACGTGGGCGGCTGGCCGGTGACCCTGGAGTCCGCCGAGATCCTCGCGGCGCTCGCCGGCTACCCCGACGCCGCCGCCGACCCGGTGCTGCGCAGCGGCCTGGCCTGGCTCGTCGGCCGGCAGGACACCCGGGGCTCGTGGAGCCTGTGGGTGCGCGACACCAAGCTCGCCAACGACGGGCCCTGCCCCGCCATCACCAGCCAGGCCGTGCTCGCCCTGCACGAGGCCGGCCGCCCCGACGACGACCCGGCGGTGGCGTCCGCCGCGGCCTGGCTGCTGACCGCCCAGCGGCCCGACGGCACGTTCGAGAACCTCTGGTACCGCGACCACACCTCGGGCACGGCCGTGGTGGTGGCGGCGCTGTCCCGGGTCGGGCACGCCCGGCACGACGTGGTCCGTCGGGCGGCCGGCTGGCTGCGCGACACCCAACTGCCGGACGGGTCGTGGGGGCCGGGCGACGGCACCGCCGGGTCGGTCGAGGAGACCGGCTGGGCCGTCCAGGGGTTGTTGGCCACCGGTGACCCCGGGCACGCCGACGCGGTCGACCGGGGAGTCGGCTGGCTGCTGGCCTCGGTCGGGCCGGACGGCGGCTGGCCACCCACCCGGGTCTGCAACTACATCCGTCACCACCTGCGCTACCCCAACGCGGTGATCACCCAGGCGGTCGCGCTGCGGGCGCTCGGTGAATACCGGCGTGCCATCGCCGGGCGGGCCGGCGTCGCGCCCGGCGCGGTCGCCCGATGAGCGCCGACGTCGTCGTGGTGGGGGCCGGAGCCGGTGGCCTGGCCGCCGCCCGGGCGCTCGGCGCACGCGGGCTGCGGGTGCTCGTGCTCGACCGGCAACGCACCCCCGCGTCGATCGCGAAGGGCGAGATCCTCCAACCCGAGACGGTACGCATCCTCGACGGCTGGGGCGTGCTCGACGCCCTGCGGGCCACCGGCGCGTGCCCGGTCGACCAACTGGCCATCCGCGACCCGCACGGCAGCCCGTTGCTCGCCCTCGACTACCGCACCCTGCCGGGGCGGCACCGGCAGATCCTCTGCGCCGACTACGGCGACCTGCGCGGCGTGCTCGCCGACGGGCTGCCCGCCGCCGTCGAGATCCGTTGGGGGCAACGGGTCACCGGCCCGCTGCGCGCCGCCGACGGCCGGGTCACCGGGGTCCGGGTCACCGGCCGCGACGGCGAGCAGGAGATCCGGGCGGCGCTGGTGGTCGCCGCCGACGGGATGTCCTCGCCGCTGCGAAGGGCCGTCGGCATCGACGTCGAGCGGCGGGAGTACCCGCACGGCCTGGTGGCCTTCGACGTGACCGGGGTGGAGGTGGCCGACGAGGTGTCGGCCTACCGCACCGACCGGGGGCTCTGCCTGGTCTATCCGCTGCCCCGTGGGCGTTGCCGGCTCTATGTCCAGGTGACCCCGGACGAGTTCCGGGGCCGCAGCGCGGCCGACCTGGCCGACTGGTGTGACCGGCTGCTCGCCGAGGTGCCCGCGATCCGGCCGCTGGGGACGGCGCTGCGGGCCAACCTGCACCGGCGGCAGCTCCTCGCGGTCTACCGGCTGCGGGCGGCGCGGTTGACCGTACCGGGGCTCGCCCTCGTCGGCGAGGCCGCCCACGCGGTGCACCCGATGGCGGCCCAGGGCGTCAACAGCTCCCTCACCGATGCCGAGACCCTGGCAGCCACCCTCACCGCCACCGGTGACCGCCCGGACGACGCCGGGGTGGACCGGGCGCTGCGGGACTTCGACACCGCCCGCCGCCCCCACCTCGACCACGTCGCCACGGTCAGCCACAACGCCGCCCGCATGATCACCAGCGTGTCGGGGCTGCCCCGGCTGCTCGGGGCGCGGATGATGCGGCGCACCGCGGCGAACCCCCGGCTGCTCGGGCTGACCGCCGGCAACCTGTCCGGCACGAACGTCCGGCCGCTGTCCCTGGTCGACCGGATGTACCAGCTCGGCGTGCTCGCCGACCGGCACGCCCATTCGCCCGTCCCGGCCCCGCAACGAAGTGAGCGACGATGAGCACTGCGACCACGGTCGGCACCCAGCCGCCGGCCGACCTGTCGATGAACGAGACGCCCTACCCGCCGCTGCCGAGCATCCGGCGGATCGTCGAGAACGGGGCCGGCGCGCTCCAGCGGTATCCGGACCGTACCTCGTCGGCCCTGGTGGGCGCGTTGTCGGCGCGGCTGGGCGTGGGGCCGGAGGCGATCCTCGTCGGGCCCGGCTCGGCCGGGCTGTGCCAGCACCTCGTGCAGGCCCTCGGGCCGAAACCGGAGGTGGTCCACCCGGCGCTGTCCTTCGAGGGCTACCCGCTGATCATCCGCAACGTCGGGGCCCGGGGCGTGCCCGTGCCGATGGACGGCTACCGCCACGACCTGCCCGCGATGGCCGCCGCCGTGACCGACCAGACCCGGTGTGTGCTGCTGTGCAACCCCAACAACCCGACCGGGGCGGTGCTGCACCGCGACGAGATCGAGGACTTCCTGGCCCGGGTCCCGGCCGACGTGCCGGTCATCATCGACGAGGCGTACCGGGAGTTCGTCACCGATCCGCAGGTGCCCGACGGGATGGACCTCTACCGCGCCCACGGTAACGTCTGCGTCCTGCGGACCTTCTCCAAGGCGTACGGGCTGGCCGCGCTGCGCGTCGGGTACGCGGTGGTGCCACCCCGGGTGACGCCGCTGGCCGCGATGACGGGCGCGGTGTTCTTCCCGAACAGCCTGGCCCAGGCGGCGGCGGTGGCGAGCCTGGACGAGGCGGTCACCCCCGAGCTGACCCGGCGCTGCGCCGAGCTGGCGGTGTCGCGTAGCCGGCTGATCGACGACCTGCGCGGCCTCGGCCTCACCGTGGCCCCCAGCGAGGCGAACTTCGTCTGGCTGCCGCTGGGGGAGCGGGCGACGCCGTTCGCCGACCGGGCCCGCGAGGCCGGCATCCTGGTGATGGCGATCCCCGGCGCGGGGGTGCGGATCACCGTCGGCACGGGCGAGGCGAACGCCCGGCTGTGTGCCTTCGTCCGGACCGCCCTGGCCGCCGGGCTCTGACCAGCCGGCGCGGGGTGGTCACCGGTCGGGTCGCCCGTCGCCTGTCGGGCCGGAGTCGTCACCGGTCGGGTCGCCCGTCGCCTGTCGGGCCGGAGTCGTCACCCGTCGTCCGCGGTGGCGGCGTCCTCCCAGGTGACCAGGCAGAGGTAGCGCAGGTCGGGGTCGTAGTCGGCGGCCACCACCGGCCGGGACCGGCCCGGCTGGTCGGTCAGCCGGCCCAGCAGGGTCCACCACAGGCCGGTGGTCGGCTGTCCCGGCGGCGTGACGGTCACCCCCTCGACGGGGTGCGCCGGCCAGGCCGCGGCGAGGTCGGCGCTCAGCACCACCCGGACGTCGGGACGCCCGGCCGCCAGCGCGGCCAGTTCGGACGCGGCCAGCGCGGCGACCTCGTCAGCCGCCACGTCCGGGTGCTGGCGGACGACGCCCACCCGGGCCGAAGCGCCCACGACGTCCCCGGTGGACCCCGCCGGACCGGCGGAGTCGGTGCCCTGCCCCACCGGGAGGCCCGCCGGCTCCGCTGCGGTGGCAGCGTCGGGCGGCACCGGGTGCGCGCCCGGTGCGGCAGTGTCCTGCCCGGTGGTGCGGAACAGCAGGGCGACTCCCTGGTGCCGGGCCGGGCCGGGGGTCGACGTGGCGTAGGGCAGGACGGTCTGCTCGACGACGATCAGCAGGAACCGCCGGCAACCGCCGGACGCCGCGTACGCGTGTGCCAGCCGCAGCGCGCTGAAGGCCGCCGCCGGGCCCTGGTCGCAGAGGGCGAACGACAGCGGGGTCCCCGGGCAGACGTGGCTCAGGTAGGTGGCGGTGGCCCGGCCGGGCAGCATGTCGTGTCGGGAGAACGCCAGGACGAGCAGGTCCACCGGTTCGTCCGGCGCGAGGAGCGCCCCGATCAACGCCTCGGCCATCTCCGCGTAGGACTGACCCAGCGACTCGGACGCCGTGTCGAACAGGCCGGCCGGCACCTCCCGCCCGTCCTGCCGGGCCAGGTCCGTCAGGTAGCGCCGGGACTGGTCCCGGTGGACCGGGTCGTGCAGCAGCGCGGCCGGTCCGGTGAAGGGCCGCCGGGCGGCCCGGATCAGGTGCAGGTCGGTCGACGGGGCTGCCGGCACGGCTCTCCTTCCTCACACCGGTCGGCGCGCACCGACCGGGTCCCTGCGGCACGTGGTCAGTGGGCGAAGACCATCGCGGCGAAGGTCGCGCCGTCGCCGGCCCCGACGGCGGCGACCAGGTAGCGGTCACCCGGGTTCAGCAGGCCGCGCTCGCGTGCCGTCAGGTAGTTGGCGAACGCGTCCGCGCAGAAGACGTGGCCGGTCTCCCGGACGTTGTCCAGCAGCACCCGGTCGCGGGGGAGCCCGATCAGCCGACACAGCCGGTGCCAGGTCACGACGTTGACGTTGTGCGGCAGGACCAGCCGGATGTCGTCGAGGGCCACCCCGGCCACGGTCAGGGCCCGCGCGATCACCTCGGCCAGCGCCGGCCGGTACTCGCGCTGGAACTGGGCGCCGGACGCGCCACCGGCGACGTCGAACTCGCCCCGTTGCGCGCACGCGTAGCCGAGCAGCCGGTCCCGGGGCCCGTCGGCGCTGACCAGGCACGCGGACGCCCCCTCGCTGAAGACCGAGGTCTCCGGGATGAACTGGGCGTCCCGGGTGAACGCCTTCTCCCCGGTGAGGACCAGCGCCAACGGACCGTCGTCCGGCCCGTGCCGCCCGGGTGGTTCGGCGGCCAGGAGCCGGCCGGCCATCTCGATCGCGAGCAACGCGCTGGCACAGGACTGCTGGGTCAGGGTGAAGGCGACCGCATGACCGAGCCCCAGCGCGCGGCAGACGTCGTGCAGCGGGTTGACCGGGTACGGCGTGACGACGGGGAACGCCCGCCCGTACAGGACGAACCGGACCCGGTGCTCCTGCCCGTGCAGGGCGGTGAGCCCGGTCGCGGCGTGCCGCAGCAGGTCGTGCAGCGACAGGTCGGGATCGCGGCGCACCTGGTCCAGACCGTGGAACCGGCGGAACAGCCGGACCTGCATGTCGGTCAGTTCCAGCGGGCCGGCCAGACTCTCGATCGGGACCCGGCGTTGGGGAAGGTGGACCGAGACCGCGTCGAGCGCCGTCATCCGGGTGGGGCCGGCGTCGACCGGACCCCACCCACAGTGGACGGTGTCACCCGCATTCGTCCGTCGTCGACCGCCACGCGCTGAATCCCATCAGCGGCATCCGCCGGTGTCAACGCGTACGTGCCACAATATCGACGTGGCCCGCTTCCTGATCGTCGTGCTGCCGGTGGCGTCCCACCTCAACGCGCCGCTCGCCATCGGCCAGGCGCTCCAGGCCGCCGGGCACGAGGTGGCCTGGTGCGGGCCCCGCAGCGACCTACGGCCGCTGATCGGCCCCGACGCGACGCTCTACCCGACCGGCAAGCGGTACTTCCGCAACGGCGGTGACACCGGCATGGCCTCGGTGCGCAGCCTCTGGGAGGGGCACGTGCTGCCGGTCAACCGGTTCATCCGCGACGCCGCCGACCAGGCCGTCGCGCACTACCGGCCGGACGTCGCCGTCGTCGACCAGTACGCGATGGCCGGTGCGCTGGCCGCGCACCGGCACGGGGTGCCGTGGGCCACCTTCTGCGTCGGCACCCTGGAACTCACCCCGCCGGCCCGGGAACTACCCGAGTTCGACGAGTGGGTACGCAGCCAGCTCACCCGGGTCTGGGCGCTGACCGACCTGCCGGTCGACGAGACGATCGACCTGCGCTTCTCGCCGTACCTGGTGATCGGCCTGACCAGCACGGCGTTGACCGGCACGACGCCGCTGCCGGCGCGGTGCGTGCTGACCGGCCCGGCCCTGGGCCACCGTCCCGACGCGCCGGCCTTCGCCTGGGACGCCTGGGACCCGGCCCGCCGGCACGTCCTGGTGACCGTCGGGACGATGGCCGAGCACCTGGCGCGGGACTTCTTCCAGCGGATACTTGCGGCCACGGCGCCGCTCGCCGACCGGGTGCAGGTGGTGCTCACCGCCTCGGCCGACGTGCTGCCCGACCCGCCCGCGCACGTGCTGGTCGCCCCCCGGGTGCCGGTGCTGGAGCTGATGCCCCACCTCGACGCGGTGGTCTCCCACGGCGGGCTGGGGACGGTGACCGAGGCGCTGGCCCACGGCGTCCCGGTGGTCGTCGCGCCGATCCGGCACGACCACCCGATGGTGGCCCGGCAGGTGACCGACGCGGGCGCCGGCATCGAGGTCTCGTTCGGGTCGGCCACCCCGGCGGAGCTCACCGCCGCGCTCACCGCCGTGCTCGACGAACCGGGCCACCGGGCGCAGGCCCGTCGGGTCGGCGAGTCGTTCGCCGCCGCCGGCGGTGCGGTCGCGGCGGCCCGGCACCTCGCCGCCCTGGCCGGTGGACACATCGACCATTGTCCTACGGGTACGGCCACACTAGCCTGACCTGACGCACCCGCGCGGGGGTCGCCGTCCATGGACGACACCGACGTGGCCCGGCGTCGTCGCCGCACGAGGAGGCTCGATGATCGAGGCCACCGGCCTCCGTAAGTCCTACCGGGTCGGGCGTGGTCGCAGCGCCAGCACCGTCGAGGCGGTGCGGGGGGTCGACTTCGCGGTGGGGCGCGGCGAGATCGTCGGCTTCCTCGGGCCCAACGGCGCGGGCAAGTCCACCACCATGAGGATGCTGGCCACGCTGATCCGGCCCGACGGGGGCCGGGCCACGATCGCGGGTGTCGACCTGTTGCGGACCCCCGCCCAGGTCCGCCGGCAGATCGGCTTCGTGGCCCAGGCCAGCGGCACCTACGAGGACTCGACCGCCCGCCGTGACCTGGTGCTCCAGGCCCGGTTGTACGGCTTCGGCAAGGCCGAGGCGCAGCGCCGGGCCGAGGCGGCGATCGGAGCGTTCCAGCTCGACGACTTCGCCGACCGCCGGATCAGGACGTACTCCGGTGGGCAGCGGCGGCGGCTCGACGTCGCGCTCGGGGTCATCCACTCACCCCAGGTCATCTTCCTCGACGAGCCGACCGCCGGGCTGGACCCGCCGAGCCGGGTCCGGATGTGGCAGGAGGTCCGGCGGTTGCGTGCGGAGGGGATGACCGTCTTCCTCACCACGCACTACCTCGACGAGGCCGACACCCTGTGTGACCGGGTGTCCATCATCGACGGTGGCCTGATCGTCGCCGAGGGCACCCCGTCGGATCTCAAGCGGGAGATCTCCGGGGACGTGGTGGCGGTCGACCTCACCCGGGCCGACGTCGTGGACGACGCCGTCGACACCGATCTCCCGGTGGCCACGAAGCTGCTGGCCGAGCAGCCGTACGTGCGCTCGTCGGAGGCCGTCGACGGGACCCTGCGGCTCTATGTGGACAGTGCCGCGACGGCCATCCCGCAGATCATGCGCACCCTGTTGGGCCGGGGGATCGAGCCCGGGGCGATCGAGGCCCGCCGCCCCAGCCTCGACGACGTCTTCCTGGCCAAGACCGGCCGCTCGCTCGAGGAGTGACCGCCGGTGCGAGAGGAGCCGCAGTGAAACTGGTCCGCGACACCTGGCTGATCTTCCAGCAGGAGGTCGGCCTGATGGTGCGCAACCCGGTGATGGTGGCGTTCAGTCTGGCCCAGCCGATCACCTACCTGGTCCTGTTCGCCCCGTTCCTCAAGGTGGTGATGGTCGACCAGGGCGCCTCCTCGTACGCGGACGCCTACCGCATCTACGTGCCCGGACTGTTCGTGGCGATGGGCCTGTTCGGTGGGCTGTTCGCCGGTTACGGGCTGCTGAGCGCCCTGCGCGCCGGCATCATCGACCGGTGCCGGGTGACCCCGGTCAGCCGTACCGCGCTGCTGCTGGGCCGGGCCCTGATGCACGTCTGCCTGAACGTGGTGCAGGCGGTGATCATCACGCTGGTGGCGCTGCCGTTCGGGCTGCGGGTGCACCTGGGCAACCTGCTCATCTCGTATGCCCTGCTGTCGGTGATGGTGCTGCTGAGCACCTCGATCTCGTACGACATCGCGCTGTTGGTGCGCAACGAGAACAGCCTCGGCGTGCTGGTCAACACCGTCGGTCAGCCGATCTCGCTGCTCGCCGGGGTGCTCATCCCGCTCGTGCTGGCACCACTGTGGATCCAGCAGGTCGCGTTCTGGAATCCGTTCGCCTGGGCGACAAACGGCATGCGGGCGCTGTTCAACGGTCAGATCGGCCAACCCGTGGTGTGGCAGGGCGCGCTCATCATGATCGGGCTGGCGGCGGTCAGTCTGGTCTGGTCGTCGCACCTGTTCAACCGCGAGGTCTCCTGACGGCTGCGGTTCGCGGTCCGACGCCTGCGGATCGCGAACTGACGGCTGCGGTTCGCGGTCCGATGGCTGCGGTTCGCGATCTGACGGCTTCGGTTCGCGATCCGACGGCTGCGGTTCGCGGCCCTGCCGGGGCGGATCGTGGCCTGCGACGGGCGGATACCGGGCCGGCGTACCCAGGATTGATGTTGGCCATTGTCTGCCGGTGGTCCGCGCTCTAGCCTGAGCGTGTCCCAGATCGGCCGTCGCGCCGGGGTGCGGCGACCGTGAGCGTGTCAGGTGAGGAGACAACTCGTTGGGTGCCGACAACTTCCGGGCGACGCTGGCGGCCGACATGGAGCTGGGGGCCGGCAACGTCCTGCTCCGGCTGGCCGAGCACGGTGCCGACCCGGACATGCCGCGGGTGACCTTCGACGTCGACGTGGACGGGATTCCGGCCTGGACGCCGTTGTCACTGGCCACCCTGACCGCCCGGGTGGCCGCCCGGGCGGACTGGTTCCGGCGACGGGGCATCGGCCGGCGCGACCCGGTCGCGGTCTATGTGACGTCCGCGCCCGACGTGTTCCTCAACTTCCTGGCCCTCAACTGGCTCGGTGCGATCCCGGCCCTGATGAACGGCAACATGCCGATCGAGTTGGCGGCCGAGTTCATCCGACGGCTGCGCGGCGTCGGGGTCGTCATCGACGCCGACCACGCCGCGCTGCGCGAGCACGACCTCGGGGTGCCGATCCTGGGCGACGCCGCGGAGACCGGCACCGGCGATCCCGACCAGGCCCCACCGCACTACCGCCACCACCCCGAGGACCCGGTCGCCATCACCCACTCGTCGGGCACCACCCGGGTGCCGGCCGCGATCGCCCACTCGCACCACGGGCTGTTCGCCGCCATCCGGGCGGTCCGGCTCACCGAGTCCCGCCCGTACGGCGAGGTGCGGGAACTCTCCGTCCTGCCGGCCGCGCACACCGCCGGCATCATCACCGTCAACCAGGCGCTCTGCAACGGTTACCAGCTGCTCTACCTGTCTGCGCAGGGTGGCCCGTTCGCACGCAGCGCCGAGACGATCATCGACGCCATCGAACGTTGGCGGCCGACCGGCGTCTTCGGCTTCGCGGTGACCTGGTCGGAGCTGGCCCGGTACGACCTGACCACCCGTGACCTGAGCTCGGTGCGCAACTGGTTCAACACCGGGGACTGCGCCCACGAGTCACATGTCCGGCGGCTGGTCGCCGTCGGCAGTCACCCGGCGTACACCCGGGACGGCATGGTCGACGTGCCCGGTTCCAAGTTCGTCGACATGCTCGGCTCCACCGAGATGGGCCACGGCGCGTTCCGGATCAGCCACCGCCTCGGCAGCGACCGCTACGACCGCTGCGTCGGCAAGCCGTACCCGTTCGCGCAGATCGCCCTGCTCGACGTGACGACGGGCCAGGAGGTCGCCGAGGGGGAGGTGGGCCACGTCGGGCTCAAGTCACCGACGCTGGCGATCGGGTACTGGAACGACTCGGTCAACACCTACCGCACCCGGCTCAACGGCTACTACCTGACCGGCGACCTGATGTACCGCGACCCGGAGGGCAACTACCACCATGTCGACCGGGCCAGCGACGCGGTCGACCTGGGTGACGGCAACTGGCTTTACACGGCGCTGTCCGAGGAGCGCATCCTGAAGCACTGCCCGGACGTGCGTGACTGCACCGTCATCGCGGTTCAGGAGGCCGACGAGGGCACCGTGACCGAGGTGCTGCTCCTGCTCGCCGGGGACGCCGATCCGGCGCTCGACCGCGCCGACCAGGTCCGCGCCGCGCTCGGACCGGTGGTCGGCGGGACGCTCCGGCGGGTGGTCACGGTGCCCGACGACGGCGTGGTGATGGGTCCGACGGGCAAGGTCCGCAAGTTCCTGATGCGCCAGCGGCTGCTGGCCGACGCCGGGGCGTCCGCGACGGGCTGACGGCTGCGCACCGGTCGCTCGGCGGCCGGCTGCGCCCTGATCGGTTCTGCCGGGCTGCGCTCCGACCGGTCCCGGCGGGCTGTCTGGGTGCCGGCGCTCCGGCGGCCGGTCCGGGCGCTGCCTCCGGCGCCAGGTGTCCCCGGCAGCCGGCTGCTCTGCTGCCTGCCGCTCCTCACTGCGGCGGCCGTCCCGTGCCGACCCGACCCGACCCGACGTCAGGATGCGCAGACAGCGTTATGCCGCAGCGTCATGAATATGACGGTGCGGCATAACGCTGTCCACGACAACCACTCCCAGGCCGGTCGGCTCCGGCAGTTCGGGCCGCAGTTGCGGCCCGTCGGTAGGCCCGCCGGACTGGCGACCGTCACCCCGCCGGGTCGACCAGCGACAGCCATACCGGACTGGCGACGTCACCCGGGCGGGTCGGTCAGCGACCGTCACCCCGCCGGGTCGGCCGACCGGTCAGCCGGTCGTCCCGGCGGGTCAGTCGACCGGCGGGGCCTACCGGACCCCGCCGGCCGGCGTCACCGCAGTCGGGACTCGATCGCCTCGATGATGCGGGGGCGGAGTTCGGCGGCCCGGATCACCGCGTCGACCGAGCCGACCTCCACCGCCCGCTGGATGTTGTGCACCCGGTCGAACTCCGCTGCCACCTCGCCGAGCTTCTCCGCGCGTACCGCCGAGCGGATCTCGTCGAGTTCCGCGGTCAACGCGGCCCGCTCGGTGCCGGTGGCCGCCGCCACCCGGGCCTCCAGGCCACGCACCCGAAGGTCGGCAGCGGTACGGGCGTTGACGTCACCGGAGAACACCACCGCCGCCGCCGGGGCGCCGCCGAGCACCGAGGCGAACGAGCCCTCCAGCGCCAGCACGGTCATGTTCGGGTTCAACGCCTTGGAGAAGACCACGAACGCCCCGCCGTGGTACCGGGAGATCACGCAGAACACGATGGGCCCACGGAAGTTGACGATCGCCCGGCCGATCTCGGCGCCGTACTCCAGTTGCAGCTTGCGCATCGACTCGGGCGAGCCGTCGAAGCCCGACAGGTTGGCCAGCACCACCAGCGGCCGGTTGCCGCTGGACGCGTTGATCGCCCGCGCGGCCTTCTTGGAGGAGCGGGGGAACAGCGTGCCCGCGGTGTAGGTGTCCGGGCCGTCGGTGGGCGGGAAGCCCCGCCGGGGAACCGACCGCGACTCGATGCCGAGCAGGCAGACCGGGAGGCCGCCGAGGTGGACGTCCTGCACCACCGCGGTCTCCGCGTCGGCCATGCCCGCCCACCGCTCCAGCACCGGGTGGTCCTGGTCGGCGAGCGCCCGCATCACCGTACGGATGTCGAACGGCTTCTTGCGGTCCGGGTTCGCCGTGGCCGAGAAGATCTCGCCGACGGTGGTGAAGTCGCTGCCGGCCACGGTGTGCGGGAAGGTGGAGACGTCCCGGTCGGCCGGGTCGGCGGTGGTCGCCCGGCGCGGCGCGTCCTCTCCGGGCGCGACGTACGTGTGGTCGTAGTACGACATCAGCACGTCCCGCGCGGCCGTCAGGTTGGGCGCCCAGTACTGCGCCTGCCCGTTCGGGCCCATCACCCGGTCGTAGCCGCCGATGCCGAAGTTGTCCTCGGCGGAGACCCCACCGGAGAAGTCGAGCGACTGCTTGCCGGTGAGCACCATCGCGGACTCCGGCGTCATCACCAGGATGCCCCGGGTGTGCATGAGCATCGTCGCCTCGGCGTTCCAGTACGGCTGGGCGCCCACGTTGATCCCCGCGACGACGATGTTGATCTCGCCGCCGTCCTGGGTGAACTCGACGATCCGCTTGAGCGCCGCCGCCACCCAGTCCATGTTCTCGGTGCCGGAACTCATCGAGATCCGCGCGCCGGCCGACAGGGCGTACCACTCCAGCGGCACCTGGAGCCGCTCGGCCAGGTCCAGGGCGGCGATCACCCGCCGGCACTCGGCCTCGGAGAGCGCGCCGAGCGACTTGGTCGGGTCGCCGAGCAGCACCACCCGGGTGACGCCCTGCGGGTGCCTCGGGGTCGGCGTGGTGACCACCCCCGCGACGATCGCCGCCGTGTTGCGCCCCCGGGGCCGGTCCACCGGCACCAGCGCGTGGTCGCCGTCGAGGTCGTGCTCGACGAACTGGCCGAGCAACCCGGTCAGCTCGTACGGGTAGACCGTGTTGCGGCTGCTCGCGCGCAGCACCTTCAGCCGGTAGTCGTCGAGCGGCTCGACCGGGTCGACCGGCGGCTCGCCCATGGTCAGTTCGGCCCCGCCGGTGGCGTCGAAGGAGATCCGCACCGCGACCTTGGTCAGCTCGCCGGTGCGGCGGTCGCGCTGCCGCGCGATGAACAGGATCTCCTCCAGCCCGGCGCCCACGGTCGTCGGGCGGACCCGCCCGGCGATCATCTCCATCTCCTCGCGGGTCAGGTCGCTCGGCGGCCAGACGTAGATCACGATCCGGTTGGTGTGGAAGCGGGTCTTGGACGGGCGGCGGGTCTGCGCCCGGCGGATCGAGTCCAGGCAGGTGGCGACGATGTCCTCGGCCGTCGGCAGGGCGACCAGCCGTCCGTCCTGCTCGCGCAGCGCGGTCAGGTCACGCACCTGCGCGAACGCGACGAGCCGCTCGTCCGACGGGTTCTCCCGCGCCACGGCCTGGAAGAGGTAGACCTCCTCGTCCGACGACGGCAGCCGGGTCAGGTCGAACTTGCGCAGCCGCTCCAACTGCATCCGCTGCGCGATGTACGGGTGCAGGCCCCGGATCAGCCGCTCCTCGCTCATCCCCGTGCTCGACGGGCGGAACGTGAAGTGGTGGTGCATCACCGCGCCGCCGCGCCCGGCGACGGTGGTGGTGAGCCGACGGACCTGGGCCGGCAGCGGGTGCGCGTTGATGACCTCCAGCAGGGCGGCGGCCATCGCCTCGAAGTCCTCCGGCTGGTTCTCCCAGCCGAGGTAGATGTCGGCGTCGACGGCGGACCCGTCACCGGCCAGCTCGCCGAGCCCGCGCAGCGCGTCGCCCAGGGCGTCGAACCGTACGGCTGCGGAGAGCAGGCTGGAGTCGGCCCGTTCGGCGACCACGAACGTGCAGTCGGCGACCTGGCGGGTGCGTACGTCGGCGAGGCCCTTGTTGCCGTAGTACCGCCGGGTCAGCACCTCCAGCATCACCGCGTTGTCGAGGTGGTCCCGGACGAGCCGCTGGCCGAGCACCCGCACCAGTGGCTCGGTGCTGCGGACCATCTCGGCGACCCGCTCGGCGCGGTCCGCCGCGTCCGGTTGCGCGTCCAGGTGGCGCAGGTGGCGGCGGACCGAGGCGTACAGCCGGGCGCGGTTGCGCAGCAGCAGCGGCTGGGCGAACCAGGCGAACACCACGCCGCGTGCCAGGTCCGCGACGACCGGGAAGCGGACCTGCGTCGCCGCCACCAGCCGCTCCAACGCGAGACCGGCGGGCTCGCGCAGCACCGCGTCCGGCGGCGGCTCCCGCAGCCAGGCGCGCAGCAGCGTCGCGACGACCGTGGCGTCGGCGGTGGCCCGCTGCTGGGCCAGGAAGATGCGGAACACGGCCGCCTCGAGCCCGGGGGAGCGCTCCAGGTCGGTGACGCCGTAGTGCCCGAGCGTCTTGGCCAGTTTGGCCTGGAAGGGCGCCGGCAGCCCGGCCCGCTCGACGTCGAGGCTCTGCAGGTAGGTGTGGAAGTACTCGCGGGCGCTGGGGACGTGCCGGTCGCCGGTGCCGTCCTCACCGGTCAGCCGGTTGCGGGAAAGCTCCGCGAGGTCGGCGAAGATGTCGACGAGGTCGATCTCCTCGGCCAGCGGCCGGTGACCGTCCTCGATGGCGGCCCGCCGCGCGGCGAGGTACTCGTCGAGCACCCGGCCGTCGTCGTGCGGGTCCACGTCGAAGCCCAGCAGCAGGCCACGGAGATCCTCCTGGCCGCGCCGGGACCGCTCGACCGCCGGGGCCAGGTCGGGCGCGACGGGCAGGTCCAGGGTGACCGGTGCGGTGGCGGGGGCGTCCGTGGGCTCGTCGGTGTCGTCGGCGAGCGGCTCCAGCCGCAGCAGCGCCGCGCCGGCCTCCACCTGGCTGCCGACGGAGACGTCGCACTCCTTGAGCCGGGCCCGGAACGGTGCCCGCAGCACCGTCTCCATCTTCATCGCCTCCAGCACCAGCACCGGTGCGCCCGCCTCGACCTCGGCGCCCACCTCGACGGGCGTCGCGACGACCAGCGCGGGCATCGGCGAGCGGACCACGCCACCCTCGTCGCGGCCGACCCGGTGCGTGACGCCGTCCACCTCGACCAGGTGGATCGCCCCGTGGGTCCCGGTGAGCAGCCGGTACCGCGCGCCGTTGACGGCGATCTGCCCGGTGTGCCGGTCGAAGCGGTCCAACTCCACGTCGGCGGTGCGGACGTCGCCGCCGACCTCGATGCCGACCCGGAAGCGGTGCGCGCCGACCCGGGCCACCCGCATCCGGTAGCCCACGCCGCGCAGCTTGAGGTCCAACGGCCGGCCGCTGGCGTGCTGCACCTGCGGACGCCCGCCGAACGCCGTCGACAGCAGCCGCTGCTGCTCGGCGCGCTCCTCCTCCTCGTACGCCTCGATCGCGGCGGCGGCGAGCGCGACGGCGGAGTGCCGGTGCGAGACGAGCCGGCCCTCGCCGCGTACCCGGTCGATCCAGCCGGTGTCGGCACTGGCGTCGATCACCTCGGGCTGGTCGAGCAGGTCGAGCACGAAGCTCTTGTTCGTCGCGCCGCCCTCGATGATCACCGTGGTGTTGGCCATCGCCCGGCGCAGTCGGCCGAGCGCCTCGTCACGGTCCCGACCGTAGGCGATGATCTTCGCGATCATCGAGTCGAAGTCGGCCGGGATGGTGTCGCCCTGGCTCACCCCGGTGTCCACCCGGATGCCCGGCCCGGCCGGCAGGTCCAGCCGGGCGATCCGGCCGGGGGCGGGTGCGAAGTCGCGGTCGGGGTCCTCGGCGTTGAGCCGGGCCTCGATGGCGTGCCCGCGCTCCAGCGGCGGCACGCCGTCGAGCCGGCCGCCCGACGCGACGTGCAGTTGGGCCTTGACCAGGTCGAACCCGGTGGTCAGCTCGGTGATCGGGTGCTCCACCTGGAGTCGGGTGTTGACCTCCAGGAAGGCGAACAGCCGATCGCCGGGGTGGTAGAGGAACTCGACGGTCGCCGCGCCGCAGTAGCCGACCGCGACGGCCAGCCGCTCGGCCGACGACTTGAGCTCGGCGGTCTGCTCCGGGCCGAGCACCGGCGATGCGGACTCCTCGATGACCTTCTGGTTGCGCCGCTGCACCGAGCAGTCCCGTACGCCGAGCGCCCAGGCGGTGCCCTGACCGTCCGCGATCACCTGGACCTCGACGTGCCGGGCACCGGTGACCAGTCGTTCCAGGAAGACGATTCCGCTGCCGAAGGCGCGGGCCGCCTCCTGGCTGGTGCGCTGGTAGGCGTCGGCCAGTTCGGCGTCGCTGGTGACGACGCGGATGCCCCGCCCACCGCCGCCCGCGGTCGCCTTGAGCATCAGCGGGTAGCCGATCTCGGCGGCGGCGGCGATCGCGGCCTCCAGGGTCTCCACCGCGCCCCGGCTCCACGGCGCGACCGGCACGCCGACCTCCTCGGCGATCAGCTTCGCGCCGATCTTGTCACCGAGTTTGCGCATCGCGTCCGGGCTCGGCCCGACGAAGGTGACCCCGATCTTCTCGCACAGCTCCGCGAAGGCCGGGTCCTCGGCGACGAAGCCCCACCCGACCCACGCGGCGTCGGCCCCGGTCTCGACCAGGGCGTGCTCCAGCTTCTTCAGGTCGAGGTACGGTCGGGCGGAGGCGGGACCGAGGTCGTAGGCGATGTCGGCCTCGCGGACGAACGTCGCGGTGCGATCGACGTCGGTATAGAGGGCCACGGTTTCGATCCGGGTGTCGGTCTGCGCGGCCAACTCTCGGACCGCGTGAATGAGGCGCATCGCGGCCTCACCCCGGTTGACGATGGCGACACGGCTGAACACCCGACCGACTCCTCCGGTAGATCCACGAGTACGCGCCGCAAGGCATCGACCCCCGACAGCGATCACCCTTCCGGGTGCCGGCCGGTAGCGCCATGTCGTAATCACCGAACCCTGAGCGGTGACCGTTGTAGGAACCCCACAAGAGTTTTTGGTCCTCCCCGCCCGGGGTGGCCGGCTCCACGCCACCCGCTCCAGGTTGAGGGGTCAGGCGTCCGCCCGCATGTGCTCCTGCGCCCAGGTGTCGAAGCTGGTGAGTGGGAGGCCGAGTTCCCGCGCGTACCGTGGGCGGCCCGGTTGGGGCACCGCGTTGAGCCACTCGTGGTGGGCGCCCATCGCCGGCATGCCGGCGGCGAGGGCCTCCCGCTCGGTCATCTGCGGCGCGGACAGCCGGACGCCCAGCGCCCGGGAGAGCACCTCGGCGATCTCGGCCATCGACAGGTGGTCGCTCGCCAGCTCCAGCTCGATCCGGTCGAACCGCTGCGGGTCGGCGATGGCGGCAGCGGCGGCCCGGCCGATGTCCTCCACCGCGACCAGCGACAACCGGGTCTCCGGGCGCAGGACGCTGACCAGGCCGCCCTCGACGCCGCGCGGGAACAGGAACGCCATGGAGGGCAGGAGGTTCTCCATGAAGAAGCCCGGCTTGAGCAGCGTCCAGTGCGGGAAGCCGGCCGCCCGTACCCGGTCCTGGATCGCGCTCTTGGCGTTCAGGGTGGGCGCGATCGACGCCCACCGCCCGTCGGCCCAACCGGGCGCCTCGACGTGCTGTCCGGCACCGGTGACGGAGGTGTGCACGAACTGCGGCACCCCGGCGGCCCGCGCCCCCTCCACCAGGTTGACGCCCTGGGTCACCTCGCCGGCGAAGTCGAAGCCCGCCGGGCCCAGCGGGGGCATCTGCACGGAGAAGACGGCGCGGACGCCCTCGGCGGCCCGGACCACCGAATCGCGGTCGCCCAGATCGCCGGTGACCAGCTCGACGCCGAGCGCGGCGACGGCCCGGGCCCGGTCGGTGGCCGGGTCGCGGACCAGGGCGCGGACGGGAACACCGGCCGCACGCAGGGCGCGGACGGTGGCGCCACCCTGGCGGCCGGTGGCACCGGTGACCAGGACGGGGGCGGGGATCGTGGACATGGCACTCCTTCGGTTAAACGGCGGGGCCCGCCGTTTACTGTCGGGGTACGATACGGCGGGGCCCGCCACTTATCAAGCTCGGAGGGGACGCCATGCCCGAAGGCCAGCGCGCCGACGCCCGGCGCAACTACGCGCGCATCCTCACCGTGGCCGAGCGGGAGGTCGCGGTGCACGGCGCCGGCGCGTCCCTGGAACAGATCGCCCGTACCGCAGGAGTCGGCTCGGCGACCGTGCGCCGCCACTTCCCCACCCGTCGGGCCCTGTTGGAGGCGGTCTCCCGGGAACGGGTCGAGGCCCTGCGGGTCCGCGCCGAGGAGTTGAGCGGTCAGGGGGACAGCCGGACGGCGCTCCTGGAATGGCTCGACGGCGTGCTCAGCTACTCCATCGCCGCCCGGGGGCTGGCCGCCGCGTTGGCCTACGACGGCGCCCCGGCCGACCCGGTGCACGAGAACAGCTGCTCGGCGACGATGGAGGAGGCGGCCGGTCCACTGCTGCGCCGGGCCGTCCGCGACGGCGCGATCGCGGCGGACGTCACGGTCGGGGATCTGATCACGCTGATCGTCGGCATCGTCCTGGCCACCGAGCACCATCCCGACCCCGCCGCGCGGGCGAACCGGCTGTTCCGGATGGCCGTGGCGGGACTCAGCCCGCCGGCCTGAACCCCGACCGCGGTGGGCCGGGCCGGCGCGCGTGGAGGCGGCGGGCCGGCGCGTGTGGTGGTGGGCCAGTACATGTCGGGGCGGGCCGGTGGCCGGGTGCGGGCCGTCAGCGCGTGGTGGCGGGCCGGCGCGTGGTGGGTGCCGGGGTCAGGGACCGGTGGGGGCCGCCCCGCCCGGCATCGACGCTGCGGCGACCTCGCGGTGGCGGATCACCGCGATCAACGCCGTGCCGACCGTCAACAGCACACCGGCCACGACCAACGCCACCGCCCCGTTCACCCGCAACGTCAGCACCGCCGAGACGAACGCGCCCAGCCCCATCGCGATGATCGCCGCGAACCGTCGGAGCCACGCCGTGCCGGGACCACCGGCGGCCCGGCTGTCGGTGGAGAGGTTCACCATGGTCATCGTCACCACCACCGTGGACAGGTCCCGGATGCCGATGTGCTTGACCGCCGCGGCCTGCGCGCCGAGCACCAGGGCGAGTAGCCCGGTGACGACCAGCATCGTGCCGTGCGCGGGCGGGCCGGTGGCGAGCCAGATCCCGGCCAGGACGAGCGACAGCACACTGCCGCCGACCAGGATGGCCAGGCCGGCGGCGGGCAGCTTCGCCGGCCCCGACGCATCCCGGGTCAACCGGGCGGCGAGCACCGCACCGAGCATGAACGCCAGCAGCGCCACCAGGTTGTTGAGCACCGGCAGGCCGGACACCCCGGCCAGCCCGAAGCCGATGAAGAGCACGTTGCCGGTCATGTTGCCGGTGAAGACCCGGTCCAGGGCGAGGTAGCTGACGCCGTCGACTGCGCCGGTCGCCGCGGTCAGCACCAGCAGCGGCAGTTCGTAGCTCTTCGTCATGGCCCTTCCGATGATCGTTTCGGCGGGAAGTCTACCCATGACCTGCGGGAACGTCCCGGGCGGCCGGGACGCCGGTCCCTGGTGGGCGGGACGTGGCAGCCCGTTGACTGGGCCCATGACCAACCTTCCGGACCACTTCCCCGCCCACGTCAAGGGCTCCTACGTCAACTGCGAGGAGTACGCCCGCGAAGTGCGGCTCACCCCGCCGCCGGACCACATCCCGGCCCACGTCAAGAACTCCTACGTCAACTGCCAGGAGTACGCCCGCGAGGTGCGGCTCACCCCGCCGCCGGCCGCCGGGCACCTCCCCGAGCACGTGAAGAACTCGTACCCGACCTGCCAGGAGGCGGCGCGACCGGCCCGGCTCACCGTCGTACCGGCGGCCCTGGCATGACCACACTCGCCCCGCCCCGACTCGACCCCGCCTGGCGGGAGTGGCTCGTCGAGAACCTCGCCATGGGCGCGTCGGTTGCCGAGGCGCGGGACGCCGCCGTCGCCGGGTCCGCCGACCCGGCCGCCGTCGACGCCGAGCTGCGGGAACTGGCCGACCATCCGTACCTCGCGGTGTGCCGCCGGCTCGCGTTGCGCTACGACTGGCTGGAGTCGGTGCTCGACACGTACCGGATGCTGCGCAACAGCGACGGCGGTCGGACCCTGGAGCGGCGCGCGGACCTCACGCCCGACGAGTTCTTCTCCCGCTACTACTTCGGCAACCGGCCGGTCGTGCTGGACGGCCTGATGGCCGACTGGCCCGCCCTCGGCTGGACGCTGGACGGCTTGGCCGCGGCCTGCGGCGACGCCGTGGTCGAGGTGATGACCGGGCGGAACGCCAACCCGGACCACGCCTGGCAGTACGACCGGCACCGCACCAGCATGACGTTCCGCGACTACCTGGCGCTGCTGGGCTCGGGCACCCGTACCAACGACTACTACATGGTGCCGCGCAACGAGAACTGGTCCGGCGCGCTGCGCCCGCTCGCCGCCGACATCCGTACGCCGGAGGGCATCGTGGACCCGTCGGGGCTCGGGCACCTGCTGCTCGGGCCGGCCGGCACGGTGACCCCGCTGCACGTCGACAACAGCTCGGTGCTGCTCGGCCAGGTGCTGGGCCGCAAACGCGTCCGGCTGGTCCCGTCGTACGAGCGGCACCTGGTCTATCCGCGCGGCGGCACGTTCAGCGCGGTCGACGCGGCGAGCCCGGATCTGACCCGGCACCCCCGGTACGCCGAGGCGACGGTGCTCGACACCGTCCTGGAGCCGGGTCAGCTGTTGTTCGTCCCGGTGGGCTGGTGGCACTGGGTGGAGGCGTTGGAGGTCAGCGCCACGGTCAGTTTCCACCACTTCCGTGTCCCGGGGCAGAACCACAAGATGGCCACGCCACCGGCCGCCGGCCCGGACCGGTGACCCCGCCGGACCGGGCCCGGTTCACCCCGCCGGACCGGCCCGGCTGATACCGGGGCGGTCCGGTCGTCCGGAGCCGGCGACCCGGCCGTCCGTGACCGGCCGAGCATCGGGCGACCCTGTCGGCGGTGATCGCCTGCGCATCGGGCGACCCTGTCGGCGGTGATCGCTTCAGCGTCGGGCGACCCTGCCGCCTATTGCTGATATGCATTATCGTCGATCATATTGTGGGGTGATCCGGCGAGCCGGGTCTGAGTGTGAAGGTGGCCGTTTTGCGTTATGCCGATGGACCGGGCGTGACCTACGAGGTCTACGTCGAGGCGAATCCGTCCCGGGTCTGGGAACTGGTGACCGACATCCACCTGCCGGCCCGGCTGAGCCCTGAGTTGCAGCGGGTGGAGTGGCTCGACGGCACCGACGAACTGACCAAGGGGGCCGGCTTCCTCGGGTACAACAGCCACCCGCGCATCGGTGACTGGCGGACCGCGTCGTACGTCACCGAGCTGGACCAGCAACGGGTCTTCGGGTGGGTCGTCACCGACGTGGACGGCGCATTCGCCGGCCCCGACGGCGCCGGACGGGCCGACGTCGCCTCGCCGGCCGCCACCTGGCGGTTCGAACTGGAGCCGGAGGAGAACGGCACGCGGCTGCGGCAGACCGTGCGGGTCGGTCCGGGCCGGTCCGGGCTCAGCCTCGTGATCGACCAGGCTCCCGAGCACGAGGAGCAGATCGTCGAGTCCCGCCTCGGCCAGCTCCGCTCCCACATCGAGTCCGTCCTCGACGGCATCAAGGCCCTGGCCGAAAACCGAACCCCCTAACCCCACCCCACCCCCCACCCTCCCCTCCCCTCCGGGAGAAGCCCGGTGATCAAGAGAAATGCGTCAGGATCCGTTCCGCGGGTGACCTTTTTCTCTTGATCACCGGACGGTAATCGGGGTGCTGCGACGTGGCGGGGTGGTGGGGGGAGGGGGCGGGATTAGGGTGGTGGGGTGGATCAAGAGGATCGGATCGCGCTGTTTCTCGACTACGAGAACCTGGCGCTGGGTGCACGGGACCACCATGGTGGGCGGGCTTTCGACTTCCGTCCGATCGCCGACGCCCTGGCGGAGCGGGGTCGGGTGGTGGTGCGGCGGGCGTACGCCGACTGGTCGTACTTCGACGAGGACCGCCGGATGCTCACCCGCTCGCACGTCGAGTTGATCGAGATTCCACAGCGGATGGGCGCGTCCCGCAAGAACGCCGCCGACATCAAGATGGCGGTCGACGCGGTGGAGTTGGCCTTCGAGCGCGGCTACATCTCCACCTTCGTGATCTGCACGGGGGACAGCGACTTCACCCCCCTGGTGCACAAACTTCGTGAACTCAACAAACGGGTCATCGGGGTCGGAGTGGAGAAGTCCACCTCGGCGCTGCTCCCGCCCGCCTGTGACGAGTTCCTCTACTACGACCGGCTGGAGGGCGTGGACGTCCTGCCCGTCCGGGGTCGGCGGGGTCGCCCGGCCCGGGCGGCGGAGCCGCAGCAGGCGGAAGCGGTGGAGCAGGAGCAGGTGGAGCCGGAGCGCCCGCCAGCGGCCGAGGAGCCGGTACGCGACGCCGACGCCCTTGCCGTGCTGGTCGCACAGACCGTGGCCGGCCTCCAGGGTAGCTCCGACGGCGAGGTGACCGCCTCCCGGCTCAAGCGCACCCTGCTGCGCAAGGACCCGACCTTCAGTGAGTCCGACTATGGTTTCCGCACCTTCGGCGAGCTGCTGCGCCACCTCGCCGGGCTCAACGTCGTCGAGTTGGCGGAGGGGCCGGCCAAGGGTGACCCCGAGGTGTCCCTGCCCGAGCACGGCGACCAGGAGGTGGCCTTCGCGTTGCTCCGCAGCGTGGTGGCGGACCTGGCCGGGTCCGGCGGCCCGGTGGCGCTCTCCGGCCTCAAGAACCAGCTCCGCCGGGCCCGCCCCGAGTTCAGTGAGAAGAAGCTCGGCTACCGCAGTTTCCTCCAGTTCTGCAAGGCTGCCGCCACCGCGAACGAGGTCGCGTTGGCCTGGAGCGCGGACGCCGACGACTACCTGCTCACCCCCCGGCAGGGGTGACCGGGCCGGGCCGGTGGGGGACCTCCACGAATTCGTGACTCACGTCCTGAGGCCGATTTGCTATACGGTCGGCAAATGATGGTCGAGGAGCACTGGTGGAACGGTGACCCGAGCCCGCGCGGGCGGCGGGACGTGTACATCCGTACCGACGGGGAGGCCTGGGAGGTCCAGGCGCAGATCGGCGGGGCGTCGGGTCGCTCCCGCGTGCAGCAGTGCCCGAGCCGGGCGGCGGCGGTAATCCTCGCCGACGCCTGGCGTGGCAGCAACCCCTCCTGGCGCGGGCTGCATCACTGATCGGCCGAGCCGGCCGGCGGGCGGTCCGCACCGCGTCCCGCCCGCATCCGGCCCCCGGTGGGAGCGTCCCGGGCCCGGTCGAAGGTCATCGGCCCCCGCGTCCGCCTCCGGTTGAGCGCCCCCTTCGGGGAGGCCCGCCGCGGCGGAGCTACCGCACAACAATCCTGATTACGGAGAGTGAATTTTCCGTTACCAGGGTGCCCTGAGCTGCCCATGGGCACCCGAGTTCAATTGGCAACATTCTTGACAGAAGCGTGGTGTATCGACATCCTTCGTGGAGAGCGCTCTCCCTCGGCGCGTGCAGCCCACCCGCCCCCGATGTCGTCCCAAGGAGCATCTCGTGCTCACCACCCGACCCGTCCCACGATCCCTCGTACGCGCGGCGGTCGCCCTGGTCACCCTCGCCGCCGCCCTCGTCCTGCCGGCCCAGGCCGAGCCCGCCTCGGCCGCCATCGGCGGCATCACCTGGCAGGACGAGTTCAACTCCTCCGCCGGCACCCCCGTCGACCAGAACAGGTGGCGCTTCGACACCGGCGGTGGTGGCTGGGGCAACAACGAGCGGCAGTACTACACCAACAGCACCAGCAACGCCGTCCACGACGGACAGGGCAACCTGGTGATCACCGCCCGCAAGGAGAACCCGGCCAACTACCAGTGCCACTATGGCCGGTGCGAGTACACCTCCGCCCGGCTGCTCACCGCCGCCACCTTCACCCAGGCGTACGGCCGGTTCGAGGCGCGCATCAAGATCCCGCGTGGTCAGGGCATCTGGCCGGCGTTCTGGATGCTCGGCAACGACATGGGCAGCGCCGGCTGGCCCGCCGCCGGTGAGATCGACATCATGGAGAACATCGGCCGGGAGCCGAACACCGTCTACGGCACCGTGCACGGCCCCGGTTACTCCGGCGGAGGCGGCATCACCGGCAGCCGCACCATCGGCCAGCCCCTCGCCGACACCTTCCACACCTACCGGGTGGACTGGGAGCCGAACCTGATCGTCTGGTACCTCGACGGCGTCGAGTACCACCGCGTCGACCCGGCCCGGCTCGGCGGCAACCGCTGGGTCTACGACCACCCGTTCTTCATGATCCTCAACGTGGCGGTGGGCGGCAACTGGCCCGGCTACCCCGACGGCTCCACCCAGTTCCCCCAGCAGATGCTCGTGGACTACGTCCGGGTCTCCGGCTACGTGCCCGGTGGGGGCAACCCGCCGTCCGGCACCACCCGACTCCGGGGCGCGCAGAGCGGCCGGTGCATCGACATCCCGAGCGCCAACCCGGTGGACGGCGCCAAGCTCCAGATCTGGGACTGCAACACCAGTGCCGCCCAGGCATGGACCTTCGCCAGTGACGGCACCGTCCGGGCGATGGGCAAGTGCATGGATCCGGCCTGGGCCGGCACCGCCAACGGCACCGAGGTCAACCTGGTCACCTGCAACGGCAACCCGGCCCAACGGTTCACCCTGAGCGGTGCCGGGGACCTGGTCAACATCAGCGCCAACCGGTGCGTCGACGTCCGCGACCAGAACCCCAACAACGGCGGCAAACTGCATCTGTGGGACTGCCTCGGGGTGAGCAGCCAGAAGTGGTCCCGCTTCTGACCTGAGCCGACCTCGTCCCGATCTGCCGGCCGGGGCCCCCGCGCGACCCTCTGCGGCGACGTCCGCTGGTGGTGTCGCCCGGAGGACAGCATCCCCGGGTGAGGGTATGACGGCGCGGCATATTCATGCCGCGCCGTCATACGGCTCGATGGTGTGTCAGGCCCGCCGGGTGTCATGTCCGGCACCGCACTGATGCGGACGCACCGTGCCGTGTGGGTGGTGCATCCCGTGAGGGGGGCGCGGCGAAACATGACGGATGGCTTCTCGGCGCGCGCCGAGAAGCCATCCGTCATGTCCGGACTCACGTCCGCCGCGACGGCGGGAAGCCGGAGCCACCCCGACGGCTCACCCCAGCCGCCGCCGGGGGGAGCCGGGGAGTGGCTGCCCACGGTCGAGGTCGGACGGTCGCGGGCTAGGGGGCGCTCTGGGGGCGGTAGGGGGTTAAGGGTGCGCCAGGCGGCCGTAGGGTCATCGCGAACAACCAACAATGCCTGAAGAAGCTCTCTGTTTCGACAATTGCCACCGTGCTGACCCGTGCGTCGATATTGGCCCGGGTCTGCCCGGCTGGGCTAGTGGCGGGAGGCGTAGATGGAGAACGAAGAGAAGCTTCTCGGGTATCTGAAGCGGGCCACCACCGATCTGCGGGAGGCCCGCCGGCAGCTGCGCCAGGCCGAGCGTCGGGAGTACGACCCGATCGCCATCGTCGGTATGAGCTGCCGTTTCCCCGGTGGGGTGGACAATCCGGCGGCGCTGTGGCAACTCCTCGCCGACGGGACCGACGCGGTCTCCGACTTCCCCGACGACCGGGGCTGGAACGTCGAGGACATCTACGACCCCGACGATTCCAAGGCCGGCAAGACGTACGCGAGGACCGGCGGGTTCCTTTCCGACGCCGCACTTTTCGATCCCGACTTCTTCGGCATTTCCCCGCGCGAGGCGATCGCCATGGACCCGCAGCAACGGCTGTTGCTGGAGGCGTCCTGGGAGGCGTTCGAATCGGCCGGCATCGACCCGACGTCGGTGCGCGGCAGTCGTACCGGGGTGTTCGCCGGGCTGATGTACCTCGACTATTCGAGCCGGCTGCCGGTGGTGCCCGCCGAGCTGGAGGGCTTCATCGGCAACGGCAACACCGGCAGCATCTTCACCGGCCGGGTCGCCTACGTGCTGGGCCTCGAAGGCCCGGCGATCACCGTGGACACCGCCTGCTCGTCGTCGCTGGTCGCGCTGCACCTGGCGATTCAGGCGCTGCGCCGCGAGGAGTGCACCATGGCGTTGGCCGGCGGTGTGACGGTGATGGCCACCCCGGAGACCTTCGTCGACTTCAGCCGCCAGCGGGGGCTGGCCGTCGACGGCCGGTGCAAGCCGTTCGCCGCCGCCGCCGACGGCACCGGCTGGGCCGAGGGCGTCGGGGTGCTCCTGGTCGAGCGGCTCAGCGACGCCCAACGCCTCGGCCACCGGGTGCTGGCCGTGGTACGCGGCTCCGCGGTCAACCAGGACGGCGCGAGCAGCGGCCTCACCGCCCCCAATGGTCCGTCGCAACGCCGGGTCATCGCCGACGCCCTGGCCAACGCGCGGCTCACCGCCGACCAGGTGGACGTCGTCGAGGCACACGGCACCGGCACCCGACTCGGTGACCCGATCGAGGCCCAGGCGATCCTCGCCACCTACGGCCGGGAGCGGGAGCAGCCGCTCTGGCTGGGTTCGGTGAAGTCGAACATCGGGCACACCCAGGCCGCCGCCGGGGCCGCCGGGGTGATCAAGATGGTGCTGGCGATGCAGCACGGCGTGCTGCCCCGCACCCTGCACATCGACCGGCCCACCCCGCACGTCGACTGGACGGCCGGCGACGTCCGGTTGCTCACCGACGCGGTCGCCTGGCCGGAAACCGGGCGACCCCGCCGGGCGGCCGTGTCGTCGTTCGGGCTCAGCGGCACCAATTCGCACGTGGTGCTGGAGCAGGCCCCACCGGTCGAGTCCGCCGAGCCGGTCGAGGTCCCCGCGCCGCCGGTGCTGCTCTGGCCGCTGTCGGCCAGGTCGGCGGACGCGTTGGCCGGGCAGGCTACCCGGCTGGGCGGGTTCCTGACCGACGCGCGTCCGGTGGATGTCGGGTTCTCGTTGGGTGCGGGCCGGGCCGGGTTGGAGTTCCGGGGCGTGGCGGTCGGTCGGGAGACGGCTGACCTCGCCGCCGGCCTGGTGGCACTGGCCGCCGGGTCGGGTGTGTCGGGTCGGGTCACCACCGGTCGGACGGCGGTGTTGTTCACCGGTCAGGGTGCGCAGCGGGTGGGGATGGGTCGTGAGTTGGCGGCGGCGTTCCCGGTGTTCGCGTCGGCGTTGGACGAGGTGTGTGCCGCGTTCGGGCCGTTGCTCGGTGGTGATCTGCGGGAGGTGGTGTTCGCCGATCCGGACGGGGTTCTCGACCAGACGGGGTGGACGCAGCCGGCGTTGTTCGCGGTGGAGGTGGCGTTGTTCCGCCTCGCGCAGTCGTGGGGTTTGAAGCCGGATTTCGTGGCGGGTCACTCGATCGGTGAGTTGGCTGCGGCGCATGTGGCGGGGGTGTGGTCGCTTGAAGATGCGTGTCGGGTGGTGGCGGCCAGGGGTGGGTTGATGCAGGCGTTGCCCGCCGGTGGGGCGATG
>NZ_FMCU01000053.1 GCF_900091525.1 Micromonospora matsumotoense | reverse complement strand
GGGTGGAGGGGCGGTTGCGGGTGGAGTTGGCGGGTGTTCGTCCGCGGTCTTGTGGGGTGGCGTTTTATTCGTCGGTGACTGGTGGGTGGTTGGATACTGGGGGGTTGGATGCGGATTATTGGTATAGGAATTTGCGGCAGACGGTGTTGTTTTCGGATGCGGTGGGGGCGGCGGTGGGTGCGGGGGGTGTGGCGTTTGTTGAGGTGAGTGCGCATCCGGTGTTGGTGCCGGCGTTGCAGGAGATTGTGGATGGTGTGGGTGGGGAGTTTGTGGTGGTGGGGTCGTTGCGGCGGGGTGATGGTGGGGTGGATCGGTTGGTGCGTTCGGCGGCTGAGGCGTTTGTGTGTGGTGTGGAGGTGGATTGGGGTCGGGTGTTGCCTGCGGGGCGTGTGGTGGGGTTGCCGACGTATCCCTTCCAACACCAGCGCTACTGGCCGGCGAACACCAGCCGGACCGGCGACGCGTCGCGCTGGGGAGCGCTGACGTCGTCTCATCCACTGCTGGGTCTGGGCATGGAGCTGGCGGGCCCGGGTGGCGTCGTCTTCACCGCACGGCTGTCGCTGCGATCCCACGGGTGGCTCGCCGACCACGCGGTGCTGGGCTCGGTCCTGCTGCCGGGTACGGCCTTCGTTGATCTGGCAGTGTGCGCCGGTGACCAGTTGGGGTGCGACGTGCTGCGGGAGCTGACCCTGCAGAGTCCGCTGCTGCTGCCCGAGCAGGGTGCGATGGTCGTACAGGTCTCGGTCGCGGGTGCCGATGAGCGGGGCGAGCACCGCGTCAGTGTGCACGCCCGCCCGGACACCACGCCGGAACAGGAATGGACCCTGCACGCCACCGGCATCCTCGCCGCCGAGGGCCAGGTCGCCGCCGAACCGTCCCCGGTCTGGTCCACGGCCGGCGCGGAGCAGCTCGTGGACGGTGCCGACGTGGCGTCCTTCTACGAGCAGCGGGCATCTGCGGGGTACGAGTACGGGCCGGCGTTCCGGGGCGTACGAGGGATCTGGCGCACGGGAGACACGGTGCTGGTGGAGGTCGGACTACCCGAGCAACCGGTCAGCGGCGACGGGTTCGGCATCCATCCGGCGGTGCTGGACGCCGTGTTGCACGCGATAGGCGCGGGTGGCTGGTTCCCCGACGACGTACCGCGGCTGCCGTTCGTGTGGTCGGGGGTGCGCCTGCACGCTACCGGGGCGCGCGAGGTCCGGGCCCGGATCACCCTCGTCGGTGAGGACGCGGTGTGTCTGCAGGTGACGGATCTCGTCGGGGGGCCGGTGCTGAGCGTGGACGCCCTGGTGCTGCGTCCGATCCGCACCGACAGCCTGCCCAGCGGCACGTCGCCTGCCGGGGCCGACCTGTACCGCCTGCAGTGGCCGGAGATCGCCCTGCCCACCGCGCTTCTCGCCGGGGAGTGGGCCGTCGTCGGTGGCCTGGACCCCGCCGTGGTGGGCGGCAAAGCGGCGCTGCGGTCCTGGAACTCGGTCGCGGAACTGGCCGATGCCGTCACCTCCGGGCTGACCCCCGCCCCTGCGGTGACCGTGCTGGCGTTGCCGACGGCCCCCGGACCCGACGGGGTCGGTTTCGTGCAGGATGTGCGGGATGCGGTGCGGGAGTGGCTCCACCGCACCTGTTGGGCGACGGGACGACTGCTCGTCCTCACCCGCGGTGCGATCGCCGTGGACGCCGGTGACGTCGTCGAGAATCCCGACACCGCCGGGGCCTGGGGCCTGCTGCGTTCGGCCCAGCAGGAGGACGCGAGCGACCGCATTCTGCTGGTGGACAGCGACAGCTGTTCCCTGGGTCTGCTTCCTGCGGCGGCCTCGGTGGCCGGGGAACCGCAACTGGCTCTGCGGCGGCACACCGTGCGTGCCGCCCGACTCGCCCCGGCCGATCAGGCGCTCAAGCTGCCGACGGAAGGCGAGTGGCGGCTGGAGGCGTCCGAGCGGGGAACGCTGGACGGTCTCACCCTCGCCGCCCACCCCGGCACCGACGACCGCCTCATGCCGGGGCAGATCCGGGTGCGCACGCGGGCCGTGGGGATCAACTTCCGGGACGTGGTGGTCTCCCTCGGCCTGGTGCCGCACCTTGAGGGCGTGGGCATCGAGATGTCGGGAGAGGTGATCGAGGTCGGTCCGGATGTCCCGGGCCTGAGCGTGGGCGACCGGGTGATGGGGATCGTTGCGGGCGGCGCCGGCTCGGTCGTGGTGACGGATGCCCGCCTGGTGGTGCCGATGCCGAACGGGTGGTCGTGGGAGACGGCGGCCGGAGTGCCGGTCGTGTTTCTGACCGCCTGGTATGCGCTGGTGGAGCTGGGCCGGGTGCGGGCCGGCGAGACGGTACTGGTCCACGCAGCCGCCGGCGGGGTCGGGCTGGCGGCGGTGCAGATCGCGCACCGGCTCGGGGCGCGCGTGCTGGGGACCGCGAGTGAAGGCAAGTGGGAGGTGGTGCGGGAAGCTGGGGTCGCCGACGGCGACGTGTTCTCGTCGCGGACCCTGGACTTCGCGCAGGGAGGGTTGGCCGCGACGCAGGGGCGCGGCGTGGACGTCGTGCTGAATTCGCTGACCGGCCCGTTCGCGGACGCGTCGCTACGGCTGGCCGCCGCCGGGAGCGGTGGCCGGTTCGTCGAACTGGGCAAGACCGATCTCCGCGACCCCGACCAGGTCGCGGCCTCGTACCCGGGCGTCTGGTACCGGGCCTTCGATCTGCTGGCGTTGGACCCGGAGTTGCTGCGGGAGATGCTGACCCGGCTGGTCGACCTGTTCGACCAGGGTCTGCTGTCGCCGCTGCCGATCACCGTGTGGGACGCCAGGCGGACGCCGGAGGCGTTGCGGTACGTCAGCCAGGCCCGGCATGTGGGCAAGGTCGTGCTGCGGATGCCTCGCCCGATGAACCCCGAGGGAACGGTGGTGCTGACGGGGGGCACCGGGACGCTGGGCGCGATCCTGTCCCGCCACCTGGTCGCCGAGTACGGGGTGCGGCACCTCCTGCTGCTTGGCCGCCGTGGTGTGGACGCGCCCGGCGCCCGGCGGCTGGTGGCCGATTTGACGGCCCTGGGTGCCCACGTCGACGTGGTGTCGTGCGACGTGGCAGACCGGACGGCGCTGGCCGCGGCGCTGGACGGGGTCGCGACCGAGCATCCCGTGACCGCGGTGGTGCACGCCGCCGGAGTGCTTGACGACGGTCTGCTCATGACGTTGAGCGACGCGCAGGTGCGACGGGTACTGGCGGCGAAGTCGGTCGCCGCGTGGCATCTGCACGAACTCACCCAGGACATGGACCTGGCGGGCTTTCTCCTGTTCTCGTCTGCGGTGGCCACGTTTGGCAACGCGGGTCAGGGAAACTACGCGGCGGCGAACGCGATCCTGGACGCGCTGGCACAGCAGCGTCACCTGCGGGGACTGCCCACGGTGTCGCTCGGCTGGGGCCTGTGGGAGCAGGCCAGTGAGATGACCGGGGGCATGACCGACGCCGACCGGACCCGGATGGCGCGGTCCGGCCTGCGCCCGCTGACCACCGATCAGGCGTTGGCCCTGCTCGACCAGGCGCTGGCGGCACCTCTGCCGCACGTCCTGCCGCTGCCCAGGCCCGTCCCGGCGGTGGGTGCCCCGGTGCCGTCGTTGCTGCGTGACCTGATCCGCGTCCGGCAGCAGCGTCCGGCCGCCGCAGCCGCCGGCCGGGGCGACGAGACCAGCCTGCGGGGACGGCTGACGGCGCTGACCCCGGCAGAACAGCAGGCTCTGTTGCTCAACCTGGTCACGACCGAGGCCGCCACCGTCCTCGGCCACACCACCACCGTCAACTCCCAGAGACCCTTCAAGGATCTCGGCTTCGACTCCCTCACCTCGGTCGAGCTGCGCAATCGTCTCGCGGGTGCGACCGGCCTCTCGCTGCCGCCCACGCTCGTCTTCCGATATCCGACCCCGGCTGCTCTCGCCGCCCACCTGGCGGGGGAGCTAATCGGGGAAACGGCGGGGGACGCCGAGGCGGACGAGGTCGATCTCATGACGCAGTTCGGCCACTGGGAGTCGTCCTGGTCGGACGCCGAGTTGCCGGACGAACTCCGCCAGCAGTTGTCGCAACGATTGCGGCGGGCCCTGCTACGACTCGATTCCGTCGACGAGGACGGTGCGGGCGTCTCGGATTCAGACACCGAGATGTTTGCGATGCTCGACCGCGAACTGGGAATCGGCTGAGCCTTTCCTCTCGCTTTCCCGTCCCGATGTGGGGGTAGTTTCATGGCCGCGACAGAACAGAAGCTCCGCGATTATCTGCAGCTCGTCACCGCAGATCTGCGGGAGACGCGTCAGCAACTGGAGTCGACGCGTGCGGCGGCAGCGGAGCCGATCGTGATTGTGGGGATGGGGTGTCGTTTTCCGGGTGGGGTGTCGTCGCCGGAGGAGTTGTGGGAGTTGGTGGTGGGTGGGGGGGATGCGATTGGTGGTTTTCCGTTGGATCGGGGTTGGGATTTGGATGGTCTTTATGATCCGGATCCGGATAGGGCGGGTACGTCTTATGTGCGGTCGGGGGGTTTTTTGGGGGATGTGGCGGGTTTTGATGCGGGGTTCTTTGGGATTTCGCCGCGTGAGGCGTTGGCGATGGATCCGCAGCAGCGGTTGTTTCTGGAGGTTTCGTGGGAGGCGGTGGAGGACGCGGGGATTGATCCGTTGTCGCTGCGTGGTGAGCAGGTGGGTGTGTATAGCGGTGTTATTTCCCAGGAGTATGCCTCGCTGAGATCGGGGTCGCAGGAGGATCTTCAGGGGTATCTGTTGACTGGGAACACTTTGAGTGTGGTGTCGGGTCGGGTGGCGTATTGCCTGGGGTTGGAGGGGCCGGCGGTGACGGTGGATACGGCGTGTTCGTCGTCGTTGGTGGCGTTGCATTTGGCGGTGCAGTCGTTGCGGGCGGGTGAGTGTTCGATGGCGTTGGCGGGTGGGGTGA
>NZ_FMCU01000017.1 GCF_900091525.1 Micromonospora matsumotoense | reverse complement strand
CAGGTCTCGCCCACCCTGCCGGTCACCGGGGCCCAGATCGCGGCGTCGCAATGGCCGCCAGCGAGGTCTTCCCGTCCTGCAGCGCCTTCGGTGTCGTTCTCCAGCCCTGGTGCCGTCGACGGACCGGCTGATCAGCCGACCCGACGCCGCAGTTCCGGGTCTGCGGGTGGAGGTCGGCGACCCGGCTCCCGACGAACTGGCAGGTGAAACTGCAGTCCCAGCTTCTTCAGCAACCGCCAGACTGCTCACCGCAGCCGTCGACCACGACGCGAGCTGCGAACCCCACTCTCGCCGCCATCATCGGCTGAACTTCGTCCCTCCTGTCCGGCTCCGTACGCCCGGGCAGGCTCGACGCACGATGATCCCGGTAAAGCACGCGGATCGCGGCAAATGAGTGTGCCACGACCTGCTCCTTGGCCTCTGAATTAGCCTGGCACTGATCAAAGCCAGTTCGAGGACTGGGACCAGAGGCGCTCACCTGCTTCCCAATCACCAAATTTAGAAATAAATGCGTCGACCTCGTTGCCAACTGCCGCTGTATCGAGGAGTCGATCGACTGGCGGTAGGTGATAAATTCCGGGAACATTGGGGAATATTAGCTGCCGGGCATGGACGGTTCGCACGTCGTTCGGATGCAATGTCTGCCATCGCACATCGAAGCCGCCTTCAGTAAGTCTTGCGAACTCTGTCTTTACGAATTGCTTGTTGGCACCAGCGATGACATTGACAGAGGACAGCTCACTGAGGATCCGGAGCTTGAACTTTCCACGAACCCCGGCAACTAGGTCAAGAAATTTTACGAGCTGGCGGGGCGTAGACCCGATATAACGATCCAACCAAATTGCCTCTTCGGACAAGAAGAGCCGCGACGCGAATCGTCTCGCCGAGTCCTGTAGACTTCGCGGCCAGAATTGACTAGCACCTTCAATCAGTTGCGCGCATCCAGCATGGACAAAATGGGCGGCGCACATAACCTGACCACCATCTCGCGAAAGTAGCGGAGAGAGGTGGACATCCATAGCGTGTGGCTGCGACTTAACACCATTTCGGCGTGTCAGTTGGCGCAGCCTTTGCGCGAGGGCGCCGGTCACCCCAGGTACAACTGATAGGAGGATCGAATCTGCAATACCTGCCTCAACGCAGCCGGCCCTGGATTTCGTAAGCAGTCTTGGAAATGAGCCATATTGATCAAGTGCTTGGCGTGCCTCGCTGCTGCTTTTCCATCCGACAGCAACTAGATCGCCAACAGAGATCTGCGGGGGCGCCACAGTATCGCTGATTGCGTCGGCGATTAGCGATCTGCGCGCAAGGTCCAGCAGGCTAAAACGAGAATCGCTGACTAAGATCACCGCAGGCGACTTTTCTCCGAGCTTCACATTCACGCAATGCCCGTTCAGGACGTCGTTCCACTGACCTCCCGAAGGTCCATTCAGTAGAGTGTCGAAGTCGTCTACAGCTACTAGCCAGGGGTCCGTTCCAGTCAACTGCTCCTGCGCGTCAACGCGAAAGGTCTCGGGCGTCGATGTGCCATCGATAACGATCGCCACAAACCCAGCGGACCTCCAGTCGCGCACAATTAAGGCCAGTAAGGATGTTCGTCCAGAGTCCGACAGTCCTATGAGGTTGATAATGCGGCTCTGCAACATTTTCGAGTGGATCGCCCGTCGCAGTTCCGTCCAAGAAGGAAAGTCGTACACTAATTAGCCCCTTCTTAGGATGCCGAGCCTAAGTCGCCCATCTTCGGTGAGGACTCCGTACTCGACGGCATACGGCGCATCGTCGGGATTGATCAATTCGGTGCCTCCTTCAAGGAGGGGTCGAAGGAGTGGTGCCTCATCTGGGAATAAAGCCATGAACTGCTGAGGTATGTCGCGCGCTAGCTGCGGCGCCGTTTTGGGTCCTGGCCGCTTGGCAACACGCACTACATCCTGGGTGGAGACGGAGTACGGAACCTGCTCCGCCTTCACCCTTCTGTGGATACTAGAACAAGCCGTTCTCGTAACGAGCGGGTGTCCGCCGTAATCATCGAATAGCTGGTGAATAACGGAACCTTCTGTAAAGTTCAACCCCGATCGCCGCCCGAGGGTCCGTACCATGTCGCTAGTCTCTGCAAGGTCCAACGGGCCGAGATAATGGAAGTCGACCATAGCCCAGAGAGGGTTTGGACGCTCCTCAATGAAGGAGCTGCCAAAAAGATCTGCGTCAGTGCCCGCTGTGAGAAGGACGGGGGACTTGCGTGCGCGATTGTTGTGCAGGTCGTCCGTCAGGCCGCGCAGTTGTTGAAGCACACCGATCGTTGCCAACTGCGCCTCACTCGTCGTGGCAGCCTCGAAGGTACGTCCGGGAAGCAGTAGATCGATCTCGTCGATAACTATGAGGACGCCCTCTGCGTTCCTGTGGAGCGCTAGGGCATAATCGAGTTGGTCGACCCAAGCGCTGCGGCTTTGCGAAACAGCGTCAACTGCTTGACTACCTGCTATTCGACTGCCCACGAAGCGAGCTCGGTCGGCCTCGTCAAGCGTCCGCTGCAACAATAGTCGACGGAGGTTGTCCGCCGCTGTCCCTTCGCGTTGGAGGTCAATTTGAATTATTGACCATCCAGCCTCACGCAACTCAAGCGCAATTCGATTGACTAGTGAACTCTTGCCAGCCTTCTTGAGGCCGAAGACCCCAACGTGCTGACCTTGCGTCAATAAGGCCTTAATGCGTTGGATGTCCTGGGACCTGCCGAAGAAGGCCGCCTTGTTGTTGAGGGGGCGAACAAAAGCGAAATGATCAACTCGAGCTAAATGGCCAGCAAGAACTGCAGCCATGCCAGGAGCCGTTCCGGACTGCAATTCCGATCTGTTGACTGGGATTAGGTTGAATCCGAGTCCCTTTTCTTCGTCGGCCCATTGGTCCGGGTTCAGATTGTTTCCGACGAGGATGCACATGTCAGATTCGACGCTCGGCGGCTTAAGTCCATCGGCGACATGATTGAGCAGTCGTGGTTGAACATTCTCGAACTTAGTTGCTACCACAAGAACTTCACGTTCGACGCCGAAGACCTGGCGCAAATCCTTTGGAAGATGGATTCGAATGTTCCACACATTATGCTCGCCCGGACCGACGTATGCATACTCAACTTTTTGTTGATCAAGCCATGCGATGAGCTCAGTGCCGTATTCTAAATTTTTCTTGAGGGCTTCGGCGTTCTGCGCGATCCGTTGATGCGACATCGCCATGACTTCCTCCTGGCTTTATCTCGCGCTCTGCAGCCCTGCTTCCGAGCCAGGCGTGCATAGTACCCCCTGCAGTCGCGTGACCGCGGGCACCTGCGTTCGACAACTTGTGTGGAGATCAGTGCGCTGACCGCCTGCAGCCAAGCAACTTTCCGATTGAACCAGTTGTGATACTCGCGCAACAGGCACGGACGGACATCAACGCGTCCGCTCATCGGCATGAGAGGGTGCATCAGTTGTCCATCTCCGGCGAGACAGGAGGTTCGCTCACCAGCAGAACCCACGGTTGTCGGCGGGTGCCGTCGGCGCTCGGCTACGGCGAGCGACCCTGTCGGTGTGCCTACCTCACTCTCGCTCTGTTCTACCCGTGCTGGTCGGGGGTGTTGAGGATCAGCAGGAACCGGGCTTTGGTGTCGGTGTCGGCGAGTGCGAGCGTCTGGTCCAACACCGCCTGCGCGGCCATCTTCGGTGGCCTGGGCGTACGTCGGTGTTCCCAGCCGAAGACGGCCGCGTCGCTCACTCCCAGCCGTTGAGCGAAGCCGTGGACGGTCATCCGTAGCGCCTCCCGCAACGCGCGGACCTCCCGCTCGGTCCACCGACCGACGACCACCGTCTCACACTGGCACCTTCTCGGCTCCGCCGGTGCGCTCGGCTGCGCCTGAATGGTGGGAGCGATGAGGCGGGCAGCGCGTTGCCGACGCTCGCGGTCACGTGCCGATGCCCGCTGCTCGTGGAAGTCCCGCACCAACGCGGCGACCTGGTCGAAGGCGGCCAACAGCGCCCCGTTGGCACCGACCACGTCGTCGGCGTCGCACCAGAAACCCCGGATGCTCATGTCCCGACCAGTCTCAGCGTTGGCCAGCGTGCTGCGCGAGTAGCAGATCCGCTTGGCCAGTTGCGCCTGCGTCATCCCGGCAGCGGCACGCCATCCGGCCAGCTGCCGGCCAAGATCCTTACGTTGCTCGGCCACCAGCCCCGAGGTGATCCCGTCCACCGAGTCGAACCCTCTCGGCAGTACCGGCGTAGACCCCACTCCCCCACCCCGTCGAGTCGACTGCACACCCACGGTCATCGACGCCCCCACCGGCCCACGAACCGATACCCGAGGGACCAACCAGTCACGGCAAGAGAACCAACCGGCAGAAGTACAGAGTCGTCCGCTACGGCGGTGAACGGCCAGATACGCGCACCGAGCTGCCCACCCAGGACAAAGGCCTGGGCATCAGCACCGTCGGAGCGCCCCACCGCGAACGCGGTCGTATCGACGTCCAACCTCACCGGCAACGCCGCCGCCCCCGCGGCTGCGGCCGGTAGCCCACGACTGACATTCCACCGTGCCACTGCGAAACCAACAGACCCGACGAGCGCGGTCACAAGCCGTCCGACGGGCACTCCCCATCCGAAGATCATTGAGCCCGCACCGCGAGGTGGAGTTCACCGACAGCCAGGTGGGTCAGGTCAGGCAACTGCTCCTCGGTGAGCGTGACCCCGTACAGGTTCGCGAGAGCGGTCTTCAGGCCACGCAGCGAGTTACCCCGTAGGTCGGCACCCTGGAGCTGACTCGACGCCAGTTCGAGGCGAGCCAGCTGGCACGATCTCAGGACGACCTTGGGGAGCCGGCAGGAGGACCAGGTGGCGTCGGTGAGAATGCAGTCGACGAACGCCACCGCCCCGCCAGCGGCGACCCGGCTGAAGGTGGCGTAGTCGAAGCGGCAGCCGTCGAACAGGACATCCTTGAGACGGACGTCGGTGAGCCGCGCACCGGTGAACCGCGACCCTGTGATGACGCTGCGTTCGATGCTGAGCCCGGACAGGTTGGCGCCGGAGAAGTCGGTGCGGACGATCTCGCAGCCGAAGACCGTTCCCCCTTCCCAGGTGCTCTCGCTGAGGTCCGAGCCGGTGATCCGGCTACCCCGAACACGGACCTCGTCGAGGGCGACACCCCGCCAGGAGGCGTTGTCGACATGGAGGTCGGTGAGATCAACATCGGGCTCGGTGGTGCTGTCGAGATCGTCGGGGTCGAGATCGGGAAGCAGGATCGTCACGTCGCCGACTGCGGTGGTTCGCATGGGTCCTCTACCTGTTGGACGGCCACGCGGGAGGTCGCACCACGTGGCGGGAGGGTCTGCCGAATCAGCGGGTCACTTCGTCTTCTTGTTCCAGTTATCCCAGCCCGGACGGCTGTCGAACTTGCCGCGGTTGTCCCAGCTGGGCCGGTTGTCGAACTTGGCCGCGTCGATTGACGTTACCGTCTGTTCTGGGTCCAATCCGAGGCGGACGAGGTGCTCCGGCGCAGCGTTGACCAGGGCGGCAAGGGCGTTGGTCATGCTCTTCCTCCGTGGGGGGTGAGGTGGTCGGCGGTGGCGCGGACGAGAGCCTGGCGGGTGGTACGGCAGTAGAGGGTCTCGCGGGCGGTGAAGGTGTGGTGCTCGAAGTAGCGGTTGCCGGCCTGCGCACCTCGGCAGAAGTCGTAGAACTCGCACCGGTCGGCGCAGTCGTTGAGCGCGCTGACGAACTCGGTGATGTAGCGCAGGCCACCGGCCCGGGCGAGCATCGCGCTGATCGGCTCGGCCACCACGTTGCCGGCGATGAAGTCCCCATACTCCGGGTCGGTGATGCCGAGCAGTTCCGGCGACAGGAGTACGACTTGGCCGTCGCAGGAGACCGTGGGGATCGGTTCGTACGGCGTGTGTTCGACCTGTCCGGCGCGGGCGGCGGCGAGGTAGTCCGCCAAACGGTCCAGATCGCGGATACGCAAACGGCTACCGTCGACGCGGCGCCGCACGAGCTGCCGCCAGAACCGGTACGCGGAGCCCTCCGACACGGGCAGCCGGGCTGCGCCTTCCTGCTCCTCGATGTTGAAGCCCACCGACCGGCACCCGGGCAGACCGGTGAAGAACTCAACGAGGTCGTCGGCGTGGTCGATGGTCTCCGGGGTGACGACACAGATCACCGAGTACTCCAGACCCGCGTCAGCGAGCACCTGAACGCCGCGCATCGTGCGGTCGACCGTCGGCCTACCGGCGCGGTCGACCCGGTTACGGTTCAGGGTGCCAGGGCCGTCCACGCTGACACCGATCTCGAATCGGTAAGCGGCAAACAGGTCACACCACCGCTGGTCGATCAGGGTGGCGTTGGTCTGGATCTCGTGACGCACCCGCCCCGTTCGCCGTAGCGGCTCGAAGGCGGTGAGCAGGTTCCGGAAGTGGCCGATCGGCGTGGCGGTGGGCTCACCTCCGTGCCAGACGACGCTGACGGGATGCTCGCTGCCCTGCTGCTCGATCGAGGTGGCACAGGCCCGCGCCACCTCCACGGTCATGAGACGGCGGGACCGGCGGTCAGGCAGGTAGCAGTAGGCGCAGTCGAGGTTGCAGAAGCTCGTCGGCTGCACGACCAGGGTGTGAAACACCTCAGCGATCGCCGACCGCCCTACAGCGGTGATCACACCGATGCCGCTCACCATCGCGCCTCCCTCGAAGACACTGGTGCGTCGGTCGTCGCCCCGGGAGAGCCGGCGCGTCGCCTGGCCCAGTCGACGAAGGGGTCGAACAGGTCCTCACAGTCACTCGTCCCGCTGGCGTCGGCCTGGCTCAGGTCGTCGATGGCCTCGTGCAGACATCCGGCCAGATAGAGGAACAGGCCGATCCGATTGCCCGCGTACTCCGTCAGGAGCACATTCCTGGCCCCGTCGCAGGGCCATGAATGGCCGCAGGCGCGACAGCCCCAGTGCGGACGCGACGGCACATGCTCATGGCCCATCCGGCCGCAACAGCCCGCCGCAGTCGCCGGAGGACTCTGGTTGATGCTCACCGGCGGATCTCCCCTCGGGCCCGCTGCGCGAAGAACCGACGCCACACGTAGGTCAACAGCGGCGGATCCGCCGTTCCCGCCAGCACAGGTCCTGTCGACGCCGGTGGACCGGGCCGCTCCTGCTGGCCCCTCGCATAGCGGGAGACGTACACGGTCATACCCGCTCCCCCGTCACGACACGTCCTTCGCAGCGGTGGGTCCACCAAGGCCCGGTGGACCCACCGCTGCCGGCCGGCGGCTCGGGAGCGAGGTGACCGCCACCCGCCCACGCAGCCCTTCTGGCGGTACGCGGACGAGGAGTCACCAGTGCTGCCGGCGGACTGGCCGGTGACAGCAGTTGCGGAGGCGTCGGGTCGCGTTCCGGCCTGTCACCGCTCGGCACATCCATCCGAAGCTCCCTGCTCTGAGACTGCCGCTGACCTACCGGCGCGCCCTGGGAAGGCGGCCCGGTACACCCACCCTCGCCCGGGGCAGGGCATGCGCGGAATGTCCTGTCGGTGCACCGCCGGTGCACCTGCGGTAACCCCATGTGCCGCTACGATCACCAGGCAGGAGACGGTCCGTCGGGAGGACGTGCGATGACTCCGATCACGACCTGGACCGGCCGGGACGCCACCGCCCTACGCCAAGCAGCGCGGATGAGCGTCACCGCCTTCGCCGAGCACCTGGGCGCGGCCCGCCGGACGGTGGCCAAGTGGAGCAGCCAGGGCGACAACGTCATCCCCCGCGCCGACATGCAAGCCGCGCTGGACACCGTGCTGACCCGAGCCACACCCGAGGTCCGCGAACGCTTCGCAGCCCTGCGGGCGACGGGCACCAACGGTGCAGCCGCGAGCACCACGCCACCACACCCCGGCCCAGATGCCGATACTGGTGAGGACAGCCACCACAGCCCGGACTCGGATGGTGACGTGCAACGGCGAGACTTCCTGCGCAGCGCTGCGGTCAGCGTCGCTGCTGCCCCCGGCGTCGGGCCGGTGCTCGACGCGCTCGTCTCGCCCCAACAACAGCCCGCCACGGTGTTGTCCGTGCAGCAGCTCTCCGGCAAGGTGGCCGCCGTCAAACGCGACTACCAGGCATGCCGATACGAACGGGTCCTCGACCGGCTCGGCACGCTGTTACCCGCTCTCGAACCCGCCAGGACGGACGCGGAGGGCACGCAGCAACGGCAGGTCGACGTCCTGGCCGCCGAGCTGTACCACGTCGTCGGTAGCGTCCTGCTCAAGCTGGGCGACCGTGCAATGGCCCTGGTCGCCGCAGAGCGGAGCACCCGCGCCGCCGCGACGAGCCAGGACCCGGTGGCCGTCGCCGCGAGCGCACGGATCATGGCCCACGCCCTGATGAGCAACAACCACGACGAGCAGGCCGTGACCCTCGCCGCAGACGCCGCCGGCGTACTCGACCGGGATACGGGCCTCGCGTCGACCGACGCGGTCGCCGTGTACGGCGCCCTCGTCCTACGCGGTGCCGTCGCCGCAGCCCGCCGCGACGACCGGGACACCGCACACACCATGCTCGACGAGGCGACCCGCGCCGCGACCCGACTCGGCTACGACGGCAACGACCGGTGGACCGGCTTCGGTGCCACCAACGTCCTGCTGCACCGAGTGAACATCGCCCTCACCCTCGGCGACGCCGGTACCGCCATCACCATCGCCCGCACCATCCCTCTCGGCAAGGTGACCCTCGCCGAACGCAAAGCCGCCCTCTACGTCGACGTGGCCCGCGCCTACACCCAGTGGGGACGCCACGAACAGGGCCTCAACGCCCTCCGCACCGCGTACGAGGTGGCACCCGAAGAGATCCGCTGCCGCCCAGCGGTCCACCGCCTCACCAACGACCTCGCCCACCTCGCCACCGGCCCGGTACGCGCCGCCGTCGTCGACTTCGCCCGGACCGCCGGGATCCCCCGGTGACCGCAGGGCACCTCCAGATCGTCGTCTGCGCCGCCAGCCCCGCACCCGACGTCACCATCCTGATCAACACCGCACACCAACAGTCCTGGACCACCGCGGTCACCGCCACACCCCACGCGATGGACTTCATCGACATCCCAGCCATCGAAGAACTGACCGGGGCACCCGTGCGATCCGACTACCAGACATCGCCGGGCGTCCGCCGCTCGCTACCCACCGCCGACGCACTGGTCATCGCACCCGCGACCTACAACTCGATCAACAAGATCGCCCTCGGCCTCGCCGACAACTACGCCATGACCACCATCGCCGAACTCATCGGACGACACATACCCACCGTCATCGTCCCCTTCGTCAACACCGCCCTCGCCACCCGACACCCCTACCGCCGCGCCGTCACCAGCCTCCGCGACGAAGGCATACACATCCTCCTCGGACCCGACCACGACTGGGAACCACACCCACCCGGCACCGGCAACGACCGCAGGCTCGCATTCCCCTGGACCACGGCGTTCCACGCAGCCGCCGCACTCGCTGAGGAGAAACAGCCGCGGAAATAAGCAGCCCGGTGTCAACCCCGATCACATCCGTCGACCGACGGCCCGGTACCCACACCACCCGGGCATGCAGCAAGATCATCAGACGACGGCCGGAAGAACGCATAGGCCAGGCTGGGCGGCTCCGACGTCCACCCACATGCCGGTCGTCCACCGACAGCCGTAGCGGTCCAACGGCTCCCGAGCACCCACCGAGACACCGAACCACCGGCAGAAACACCAAAAGGCTCCGACCCAGGGAGAAACCCCAGGTCAGAGCCTTTTTGGTGGTGCGCCGCCAGGGACTCGAACCCCGAACCCGCGGATTAAGAGTCCGCTGCTCTGCCAGTTGAGCTAGCGGCGCTCGTTGGCAACGGAGAAAACATAGCACGGGCCGTGAGCGGGGTTCCAATCCGATACCCGGCTCCACTCTTCGGGCGAGCTTAACGGGCAAAAGGCTTCAGATCCCCCTGATGGAGGCCGTCCGGGATCGAGCCGGTGGTCAGCATGGGGCACGATGTCCGCCAGGTACGCGAGAACAGAGGTGGGGATGGGCAGGTTCACGCGGGGCGGGGCGATGGCGGGCGCTCTCGTCCTGGCGGCGTCGCTGGCTCTAGCCGGCTGCGGCGGCGACCAGAAGAAGGAAGCCGAGTTCGTCAGCGGCACCGGGGCTTCGCCCAGTACCGAGGCGGTGACCCCGGCGCAGTCCGACGGGGCGTCGCCGTCGGCGCCGGTGGCGGGCGGCCTGACGGTCAGTCCGGCCGACGGGGCGAAGAGCAAACCGGTCAGCACCGAGATCAGCGTCGGCCTCCCGGGCGGCGGGAAGGTCTCCTCGGTCATCCTCACCACGGGTGACGGCAAGCAGGTCGACGGCAAGCTGCGAGTGGACGGTAGCTCCTGGGTGCCGTCGTCGGCCCTGAAGTACGGCACCAAGTACAAGGCCACGGTGACCGGCGCCGGCGCCGACGGCCAGCCCCGGCAGGGGGTGAGCACGTTCACCACGATGGCCAAACCGAACTCGATGATCGGCTCCGGTCTCTACCTCTTCGACGACCGGACCTACGGCGTGGCCATGCCGGTGGTGGCCGAGTTCAGTCCGGGCATCCCGAAGAAGGACCGGGCGGCCGTCCAGAAGCGGATGTTCGTCAAGACCGATCCGCCGCAGCCGGGCGCCTGGCACTGGGTGTCCAGCGGCACCCAGGCGTACTACCGGGGGCCGGAGTACTGGCAGCCGGGGACGACGCTGAGCGTCCGCATCGCGCTGGCCGGGATTCCGCTGAGCAACGGCCGGTACGGCAACATCGACCGGTCGGCGACCGCCAAGATCGGGCGGTCCTTCGAGATGAAGGTGGACAACACCACCAAGCAGATGGAGGTCTTCCAGGACGGCCAGTTGATCAAGACGCTGCCGGTCAGCCTGGGCAAGAAGAGCACTCCCTCCTCCAGCGGCACCATGGTGGTGATGGAGAAGAAGGAGAAGACCGTCTTCGACACCATGGACGAGCCGGACCCGGCCAACCAGTACCGCACCGAGATCGACTTCGCCCAGCGGCTGACCTGGGGCGGCGAGTACATCCACGCGGCACCGTGGTCCGAGGGGGTGCAGGGCCGGCGGAACGTCTCGCACGGCTGCGTCAACGTGTCGATGGCCATGGGCCGTTGGCTCTTCGCCCAGACGAAGGTGGGGGACCCGATCACGGTCAAGGGCACCCCGCGCAAGCTCGAACCGGGTAACGGTTGGACGGCGTGGAGCCTGACCTGGGACGAGTTCGTCAAGGGCAGTGCGCTGCCGGTTCCGCAGGGCGGCTCGGGTCCGCTGGTCTGACCACCGGTCCGGGGCGGCGCTGGTCGCCGCCCCGGACCGGCACGGGCCGGTGACCCATCGTCATCGCACCCCGCTCGGCGGCGTGTTTCAGTTCACCCTTCGCAACCGACGGGCGTGCCGCCGCGTCTGTGAGGGACGATGGGACATCGGGGAACACGACTGTGAGGGAATCATGCGAGTTGTCCAGGACCACCTGACCGGGCGTACCGGTCGCCGCCGGGTGCTCGCGGCGGGGGTCCTCGCCGCGGCGCTGGCCCTCACCTCCGCTTGCACCGGCTCGGGCGGCGACAAGCCGTCGAGCTGGCAGGGCGGCGGCGAGGAGAGCACGCCGAAGGCCACCGCGACGATCACCGAACCGAAGGCCGACGCCACCGACGTCCCGGCCTCCACCGGCATCGTCTTCACCGCCAAGGACGCCAAGGACACCACCGTCGCGCTCACCGACGCGGCCGGCAAGGCCGTCGAGGGCAAGCTCGCCGCGGACGGCGCGAGTTGGCTCCCCAGCGGCACCCTGGAGTACGGGGAGAAGTACACCGCCACCGTGACGGCGACCGGGGAGGACGGCAAGCCGGCGACGGCGACCAGCGCCTTCACCGTGATGGCCAAGCCGGACAAGCAGGTGCGGGTCACCAGCTTCCTCGGCGACAACCAGGTGGTCGGCGTGGGCATGCCGTTGATCGTGAAGTTCGGTCGGGCCGTCCCGGAGGACTACCGCGACGACGTGCAGCGCCGGATGACGGTCACCAGCACCCCGGCCCAGGAGGGCGTCTGGCACTGGGTCAGCCCCACCGAGGTCCGCTACCGGCCGAAGGAGTTCTGGCAGCCGGGCACCACGGTCTCGTACCGGGTGCAGGCCGGCGGGCTGCCGATGGGCGACGGCTGGTACGGCCGGTCCGACCTGACCGTGGACGTCAAGATCGGCCCGTCGGTGGTGATGCAGGTCGACAACAAGAACAAGCGGATGACCGTCAGCAAGGACGGCAGGGTCGTCAAGACGATCCTGGTCAGCCTCGGCAAGAAGAGCACCCCGTCGTCCAGCGGCACGATGGTGGTGATCGAGAAGCTCCGCAAGACGGTCTTCGACACGATGGCGGAGCTGGGCCCGGAGGAGGGCTACCGCACCAAGATCGACTATGCCCAGCGGCTGACCTGGGGTGGCGAGTTCATCCACGCCGCCCCCTGGTCGGAGGGGCAGCAGGGCAGCACCAACGTCTCGCACGGCTGCGTGAACGTGTCGATGAAGGACGGCGCCTGGCTGTTCGCCAACACGAAGATCGGCGACCCGATCACGGTCAAGGGCACCGAACGCAAGCTCCAGAACGGCAACGGCTGGACCGACTGGAACATGAGCTGGGACCAGTACGTCAAGGGCAGCGCCCTGCCGTACGACCCGGACGCCGGGCAGCCGGACGCCGCCGCCTCCCCGGACGACACCACCGGGACGCCGAGCGCCGAGCCGACGCCCTGACCCCTCCGGCAGACCACGGACCGGCCCCCGCCTGGCGGCGGGGGCCGGTGTGCGTCCGGGGCGGCCGTGCGGGGGGTCGACCCCTGTCCGACCCCGGAAACGACGCAAGCCCCCTCGGGTGAGGGGGCTTGCGTCGCGGTGGAACAGATCCACCAACCGGGTGACTGATGGGAATTGAACCCACGACAACCGGGACCACAACCCGGTGCTCTGCCAACTGAGCTACAGCCACCATGCCGTCCGCGCCGGTTTCCCGGGCGGGTGCGGACTAATAATAGCCACACCCGGGCGGGGGCCGTCCAGCGGGTTCCATCCGTCGACGGGCACCGGCCTAGAGCTGCGCGGCGATCGCCTTCGCCGTCTCCACGTCCGGGCCGGGCAGCGGCACGAACAGGGTGCGCCGGTAGTACTCCAACTCCCGGATGCTCTCCTGGATGTCGGCCAGGGCCCGGTGCGCCAGCCCCTTACGCGGCTGACCGAAGTACACCCGGGGGTACCAGCGCCGGCACAGCTCCTTGATCGACGACACGTCGATCATGCGGTAGTGCAGGTGGGCGTCGAGCCGGGTCATGTCCCGGGCGATGAAGCCCCGGTCGGTGGCGATCGAGTTGCCGCACAGCGGCGCGGTACGCGGGTCCTTGACGTGGCTGGTGACGTACTCCAGGACCAGGTCCTCGGCCTCGGCGAGGGTGACCGTGGAGCGGCGCACCTCCTCGGTCAGGCCGGACTTGGCGTGCATGGTGCGGACGACCTCCGGCATCGCCTCCAGGGCCGCCTCGTCGGCGTGGATGACCACGTCCACACCCTCACCCAGCACGTTGAGGTCGGGGTCGGTGACCAGTGCGGCCACCTCGATCAGCTTGTCGCTGCCGAGGTCGAGCCCGGTCATCTCACAGTCGATCCAGACGAGAAGGTCAGCCACCGGGACAGCCTACGCGCAGCCCAGGTCCCCGCGCCTCGGCACTGTCGCGGGGTGGGACCGCTAGGGTTTCCCCGTGCCCGCCGAATCCGTCGCTTCCCCCGTCAGCGCCCCGGAGGACCAGCGAAGCCGTACGGCCCGCCGGGTCGTCACGGTGTTGGCGCTGGCGGCCGTGCTGCCGGCGCTCTACCTGCCGGGCCTGGTGCACGACTTCTTCGACCTGAAGATCTACATGCGGGCGATGGACTGGTGGGCGTCCGGGCATCCGCTCTACGACTATGTGCAGCCCGACCGGGTGCAGGGTGAGCTGTACTTTACGTACCCGCCGTTCAGCGCCCTGCTGCTGCGGCCGTTCGGGATGCTGCCGCTGGGCCTGACCATCGTCATCTTCACGGCGCTGACCTGCGTCGCCGTCGTGGTCACCACCCGGTGGCTGGTGCTACCGGTGATCGCCCGGCACGGTCTGCACCGGACGTTCGCGCTCACCGTGGCGGTGCTGCTGGTCCTCGCGGTGGAGAGCACCCGGGAGACGATCACCTTCGGCCAGATCAACATGCTGCTGGTGGTGCTGATTCTGGCCGATCTGCTCTTCGCCGTACCGGGGGCGCGGCGGTGGGCCGGGGTGGGCGTCGGGCTGGCCACGGCGCTCAAGCTCTTTCCGGGCATCTTCATCGTCTACCTGCTGGTGACCCGGCGGTGGCGGGCGGCCGTGGTGGCGAGTGTCACGGCGGCGGCGGCGACGCTGTTGGCCGCCGCGGTGGCACCCGGCGACTCGTGGCGGTTCTGGACCCACGAGCTGTGGGCCACCGACCGGGTCGGGCGCACCGACTACACCGGCAACCAGTCGCTGTTCGGGCTGCTCAGCCGGATCGACGCGCCGCAGGAGCCGAACCGGCTGCTCTGGCTCGTCCTGGTCGTGGCGATCCTCGGGTACGGGTTGTGGCGGGCGGCCCGCGCCGCCGCAGCCGGCGACTGGTTGACCGGCCTCACCCTCACCGGGCTGGTCGGTGGGCTGGTCAGCCCGATCACCTGGACCCACCACATCTACTGGTTCATTCCGGCGGTGGTGGTGCTGGTGGACGTCGCGCTCGACGCCGACCGGGAGACCGAGGCGGGGGCGCGACGCCGTCGGCGGCTGCTCACCCTGGCCACCGGCACCGGCCTGGTGATCGTCTACGGGGTGGTCTCGTTCTATGACTGGGGGGTGGCGCCGGCCCGCACGGACAACCCCTGGGAGTTCCTGCTCCGCAACGCGTACGTGCTGCTGGCGCTGTTGCTGCTGGCGCTGCTTCCGATCCGGCGGGACCCGCTGCCGACCGCCCGGTCGACCGCTTAAACGGACAGATATTCCCTTATCCGGCTTTTGGCGCTAATCTGGTGTCAGCCGGTCACGGCCCGCAGCGCACCGATCCCCCGGTGAAGACGGCCCTCCGCGTCGGCAGCGCGGAGGGCCGTCACCGTGTCCGGCCCGCCGGACGGATCCGACGGGCCGGTGGGGCGGTAAGGGTCAGGACTTCGGCGTCGGCTCCCGCCGGGTCCGGGCGAAGGCCAGCCCGCCCAGGGCGAGCCCGCCGAGCCCGGCCAGCAGACCGACGACACCCAGCACGGTCACCGTCGAACCCGAGTCGTCGTCATCATCGTCGTCCTTCGCCGCCGTCGCGGCCGACGCCGGGGCGGCCGAGGGAGACGCGGCCGCCGCCGCCAGGGCCAGCACCGGCGCCGGGTTCTCCGGCTCCTCGGCACCCGGCGTGGGCTCCTCGATCCAGCGCGACACGTTGCCGTCGGAGTAGGTCTGGAGCGTCTTGAGGACCATCTTGTCCACCTGCGGCAGCGGACCCAACGAGATCGGGAACTCCTGGAACTCGCCCGGCTTGACACCCCCACCGGCGGCGGCCGTCCAGGTCAGCTTGGACACCGCCTCGGTGAGCTGGCTGCCGTGCACCTCGATCGGCGGGTCCACCTTGCGCTTCTCCACCGCGACCGTCCACCCCGGCACCGGCATCGTGGAGACCGAACCGACCGGGGCGTTCTCCGGCAGGTTCACCTCGATCTTGACGGTGGAGGCGGTGTCGCTCTCGTTGGGCACCCGCAGGGCGAACCGACCGTAGCTGCCCTGGGTCGCCTCCTTCGGGTTGACCGTGACGTGCGCCGCGGCGGGCCCGGCGAAGCCGAGCACCGTGGCGGCGACGGCGGTGAGGGTGAGCGCGGCGGCGGATGCGGAACGCCGGAGACGGATCATCTGGGACGGGCCCTTCTTACTTGATCGGCACGGTGGCGGTCACCGTGGCCTGGTCGATGTCGGACGTGCGGACCGTGAAGCGCAGTTGCCACTCCCCCGCCGACGGGAAGCTGAACTCCCCCGTCGCGTGGTTGTCGGTGAGCTTGAGCAACGGAATGTCGATCGGCTCCACCCCGGCCGAGGGCAGCGCGGCGGTGGCCTTCCACTCCACCACCGGCTGCGGCCGGTTGTCCGGCGTGTACGCGTACAGGTGCATCGAGTTGTTGCCCCGCTCGGCCGGGTCCAGCTCCACCTGGAGCGACAGGATCGGGCTGGTCAGCGTGGTCGAGTAGTAGCCGGCGTCCGCGCCGGAGCCGCCGTCGACGGCGGTCCGGGCCGGTGGGGTCTGCACCAGGGTCGCCGTGACGCCGAGGATCACCGCGGTGATCGCCAACTCCACCCAGACCGCGCGCCGCACCGGCACCGGCCGGGCCGCCGCGGTCCGCCGTCGCACCAACTGCCGGGAGTACGCGGCCACCCCCACCACCAGCGCGAACAGCCCGATCTTGGCGAGCAGCAGCCGACCGTACGTGGTGCCGGTGAGGGCCTGGAGGGTGGCCACCTCGATCAGCCCCTGCACGACGCCGGCCAGCAGCAGCGCCGCCACCGCCAGCGCCGCCCAGCGGGACCAGATCGGCAGGATCGCCCTCAGCTCCCGCTCGTCGGCCTGGCGCAGCAGGAACCCGGCCAGCATCACCAGACCGCCCAACCAGACCGCCATGCTGCCCAGGTGCACCGCGTCGACGAGGACCGACACCGCCGGCGCCGGGGAGGCCGCCGGGTGCCCGGCCAGTGGCCAGGTGAACAGCCCGGCCACCCCCAGCCCGGTCAGGATGATCCCGTCGGTTCGACCCACCGGCCCCCGGGTCAACGGCCGGAGCAGGAACACCGCCGCCGCGAGCAGGCCCAACCGGATCAGGTGGGCGGTGCCGTACCCGCTGCCCAGCACCTCGGACAGGCCCTCACCGGTGACGTCGAACAACCCCCCACCGGCGGTGTACGGCACCTGCATCCACACCTCGGCCGCCGTCGCGACGGCAAGCAGCCCCGCGCCGGACCAGAGCAGCCGGGCGGGCCCCCGCCGGGGCAGCCGCAGCGGCCAGAGCGCGGCCAGTACCAGCGCCGGGCCGACCACCAGCAGCAGACCCGCGTACCCCAGGTACTTCGTCACCTTCACGCCCACGCCGACCACCGGGTCGGCCCGGCTGTCCGACCCGGCGTCGGTCGGCGGCGTCGACGGCGCCCCCACCGAGTAGGTGAACGCCCCGGAGACCGGGTGGCTGTCGGCGGAGATCACCCGGTAGCTGACCAGGTAGGTGCCCTGTGGGCCGGCCGGGTCCACCCCGATCGTCACCACCGAGCCCTCGAAACGGGGCTCGCCCCGGTCGGCCCGGGAGCCGTCCGGCGCGATGACCCGCACCTTGTCGGGCACCTTGCGGACCGACTCGCTGAACGTCAGCACCACCTCTGACGGGGCGCTCGGCACCACTGCCGAGGCCACCGGGCTGCTGCTGGACAGCACGGCGTGGGCGCTGGCCGACCCGGCCGGGGCGAGCAGCAGGGCGACGAGGGTGATCAGTAGGCCGGCAGCGGCACCCACGCGGGCCAGCCAGCGACGATCGACGGCGTTCATCCCGCCATGCTCGCTGACCGGAGGCCGGAACGCCCACCCGGCCACCCCACGGCGGCACGGCGCGGCCACGGCGGCCGGGGTGCCTGCCGGAGGTGGTGGGACGTCATGAGCAGGTAGTCGTCCGGCAGCGGGGATAAGTTCCCGGCGTGAGCGGGACCATTCAAAGGGCCGAAGGACCCTGCCCCTCCCCGCCACGCCGCGTAGCCTGGCTTGTCGTGATCCCCGCTCACCGCGACCCCACCGCCACCGCCTGTAACGGCCCGCTGGCCGGCCCTGACCGGCCACCGGTGGCCCGTCCGACGACCCGGCGACCGGGCACCCGGGGGAACCCGGCGACCGGGCGGTACGACCAATGGGCGTGACCACAGCACGCACCGCCGCCGGCCGTTGGCCGGTCGTCCGGCCCTGGTTCGGCCTCGCCGCCCGGCTCGGCCTCGCCGCCGTCTGGCTGTTCGCCGGCGGCGCCAAGGTGGGTGACCTGGCCGCCTCCGGGCGGGCCGTCAACGCGTACCAGGTGATGCCGTACGAGGTGGCGACGGCGATCGGCGCGGCACTGCCCTTCGTGGAGCTGGCGCTGGGCCTGCTGCTGCTCGCCGGGCTGGCCACCCGGCTGAGCGCCGGGATCTCCGCCGCGCTGCTGCTGGTCTTCATCGCCGGCATCGCCTCGGCCTGGGCCCGTGGCCTGGCCATCGACTGCGGGTGCTTCGGCAGCGGCGGGCAGCTCGCCGCCGGCCAGGCCCCGAGCTACCTCCCGGAGATTCTCCGGGACCTGGGATTCCTGGCGCTGGCCGGATTCCTGCTGATCTGGCCCCGCACCCCGTTCTCGGTGGACGGCTGGCTCGCGGGCGACCCACCCGTGGAGGACGACGATGAGTAGTCGCAAGGGACGCAACGAGGCCGCGCGGGTGGTCCGCGAACAGCTCGCCCGGGAGAAGCGGCGCAAGCGGACGCTCTGGACGTCCGTCGGCGCGGTGGTGGTGCTGGTGATCGCCGGGCTGATCGGGTGGAGCGTCTACTCCAGCCAGAAGTCGGACACCTTCACCGCCCCGCCGGGGGCCAACGACGCCGGTACCGGCGTCGTGCTCGGCACCGGGCCGGTCACCATCGACCTCTACGAGGACTACCTCTGCCCGGCCTGCAAGCAGTTCCAGCAGGCCAGCGGCGAGACCGTCAACCAGTTGGTCTCCTCCGGCAAGGCCAAGGTGGTCTTCCACCCGGTCGCCTACCTCAACCGGTTCTCCACCACCGAATACTCCACCCGGTCCTCGGCCGCGTCCGGCTGCGCCGCCAAGGGCGGCAAGTTCAAGGAGTTCACCGACGCGCTCTTCGCCCAGCAGCCCGCCGAGGGCAGCGCCGGGCTGAGCAACGACCAGCTGATCGACATCGGCGCGGGGGTGGGGCTGGACAGGGACGACTTCGGTTCCTGCGTCAGGGACGGGACGTACACGGCGTGGACCGAACACGTCACCGACGACGCCAGCAAGGCCGGGGTCACCGGCACCCCGACCATCAAGGTGAACGGCACCGCCGTGGAGGACCGCAGCCCGGCCGGCATCACCGCAGCGGTGGAGGCGGCCGGCAAGTGACTCCGGCACCCCTGCGCCGGGCCGTCCTGCTGCTCACCGCCGCACTGCTCGGACTGCTCGGCTCCGCCGCACCGGCGTACGCGCACGGGGCGGACGCCCCCGACGGCACCGACTACCGCACGGCGGTGACCGGGATCACCCCGGCCCGACCGGGGCTGACCGTCCGGGCCGTCGAGGCGGGCGCCCGGCTGGAACTGGTCAACCACACCGGCCGGGACGTCGAGGTGATCGGCTACTCCGGGGAGCCGTACCTGCGGGTCGGGCCGGGCGGGGTGTACGAGAACAGCCGCTCCCCCGCCACGTACCTCAACCGCACCCTGGCCGGCGACACCGCGCTGCCTGCCACCGCCGACCCGGCCGCCGCGCCGCAGTGGCGCAGGATCGGCGACGACCGGCGGGTCCGCTGGCACGACCAGCGGGTCCTGTGGCGGGAGTCCGGGGTGCCCGCCCCGGTGGCCGCCGACCCGGACCGGGAGCATCGGGTCCGCGACTGGACGGTGCCGTTGCGCGACGGCGTCGAACCGGTGGAGCTGCGCGGCACCCTCGACTGGGTCCCGCCGCCGGACCCGTACCCGTGGTGGGTGGCCGCCACCCTCGGTGCCCTGCTGGTCGCCGCGGCGGGGCTGCTGCCGGCCGGCACCGGCGCGGGGAGCCGGGCGCTGCGCGGCGTCGGCGCGGTGCTCGCCCTCGGTGGTGTCGCCGCCGTCGCCCTGGTGCTGGGGCGGGAGCTGGACGCCGGGGCGCAGGGCGTCGGCGGGGTGCTGCTCGGGCTGGCCGCCGGGCAGCTCTGGCCGCTGCTGACCGGGCTGGGCGCGCTGGCGGCCGGCGGCTGGGCGCTGACCCGACGGCCCGCCGCCGACTTCGTGCTCGCCCTGGCCGGCGCGTGCCTGACCCTCTTCGTCGGCGTCGCCAACCTGACCGTGCTGTCCCGCGCGGTCGCCCCGGTGCCCTGGTCCGGCGGCACCGCGCGGGTGCTGCTGACCGGGGTGCTGATCGCCGGGGTGGGCGCGGTCGGCGCCGGCCTCCTCCGGCTGCACGCCGCCGCCCGCGCCGCCGCTCCCCGGACCGCCGCCGACCCGGCCCGGACCTGACCCGGCCCGGACCTGACCCGGCCCGGACGTGACCGCGCCTGCCGGCCCCGGCGTGGCGACCATGCCCCCGGGCACCGGGATGCGGGCTTCCTGAGGCAGCCGGTGAGGGCCGGGGCCGGTTGCCGGCATCGCGGGGTGCTCCCGGGGCCGTCCCGGCCCGACCCACCACCCGCGCGGCTCCGGCAATCGCGGGGTGCTGCCGGGGCAGGCCCGCGGCGATCAGCCGATCGGTCGGGGGTGGAAGCCGTAGGGCAGTTCCAGGCGGTGGCGGGAGAGCAGGGCCGAGTCGGCGAGCAGATCGGCGGTGGGGGCGTCCGCGACGATCCGGCCGGCGTCCAGGATGACCGCCCGTTCGCACAGCTCCGCCGCGTAGGGCAGGTCGTGGGTGACCATCAGCAGGGTCACCGGCAGGGCGCGCAGGATCTCGGCCAGCTCCCGGCGGGCCGCCGGGTCCAGGTTGGACGACGGCTCGTCGAGGACCAGGATCTCCGGGCGCATCGCCAGCACGGTGGCCACCGCCACCCGGCGACGCTGCCCGAACGACAGGTGGTGCGGGGCCCGGTCCCGGTGCTCGGCCATCCCCACCGCGGTCAGCGCCTCGTCCACCCGGGCGGCCAGCTCGGCGCCGCGCAGCCCCAGGTTGGCCGGGCCGAACGCCACGTCCTCGGCCACCGTGGGCAGGAAGAGCTGGTCGTCCGGGTCCTGGAAGACGATGCCCACCCGGCGACGGATCTCGGCCAGGGTGTCCCGGTCCCGGGACACCGTCAGCCCGCCCACGCTCACCACCCCCTCGGTCGGGGTGAGGATGCCGTTGAGGTGCAGCACCAGCGTGGTCTTGCCGGCGCCGTTCGGGCCGAGCAGGGCCACCCGGCCACCGCGCGGCACGGCCAGGTCCACCCCGGCCAGGGCGACATGACCGTCCGGGTACGCGTACCGGACGCCACGGACGTCCAGGGAGACAGCGGTCTGCACGTACCCGATCATGTCAGGGCGACGGCCGTCGCGGCGATGGTCACCGCCACGAAGGGCACGGTCGCCGCCGCCGCCCACTGGCCGGCGGTCGCCGCGTCGGACCCCTGCCAGACCGCCGGCATCCGCCCGGTGTAGCCCCGGGAGAGCATCGCCAGATAGACCCGCTCACCGCGTTCGAAGGCGCGCAGGAACAGCGCGCCCACCCCGGCGGCGAAGCCGCGCAGCTGCCACAGGAAACGCGGGTCGTCGCCCCGGGAGATCCGGGCCACCCGCATCCGGCGGGCCTCACCGACCAGCACGTCGAGGTAGCGCAGCATGAACGTGGCGATCTGGGTGATGATCTGCGGGCAACGCAGCCGGTCCAGGCCGACGATCAGGTCCCGGGTGGTGGTGGTCGCGGCCAGCAGCAGCGACGCGAGCACCCCGAGGGTGCCCTTGGCGACGATGTTCCACGCCCCGTGCAGGCCGTCCACCGACAGGCTCAACCCGGCGACATCGGTACGCGCACCGGCGCCGAGGAACGGCAGGGCGACGGCGAAGAGCACGAACGGCAGCTCGATCGTGGCGCGCAGCAACAGCCAGCGCGGACCGACCCGGGCCAGCGCGGCGACGACGGCGACCAGCACGGCGTACCCGCCGAAGGCCCAGAACGCCTCGCGCGGGGTGGCCACCACGGCGACGGTGAACAGCACCATCGCGGCGATCTTCACCTCGGGCGCCAGCCGGTGCACCGGGGAGGGGATGTCCCGGTAGAGCACGTGCGCGTGTCCGGCGCCCATGTCGTACCGCCTGGTCAGCCGACGGTGCCGGCGGGCTGCCGGTCGTCGTCGTGGCCGGCGGGCCGCCCGTCGGGGCCGGGGGTGTCGGCCGGGCGACGGCGCAGCAGCCAGAACAGGCCGCCGCCGACGGCGAAGGTGAGCAGCACCCCGACCACCCCGGACAGGCCGGTGGAGAGGAAACCGTTGTCCACGCCCCGGATGCCGTAGTCGGCGAGCGGGCTGTCGGCCAACTCGTGGTCCCTGGCCCGCTGGGCCGGGCAGGAGCCGCCGGTGATCTCGTCGTCGGCGTTCACCGTGCAGCCTTTGAGCAGCGACGAGTCCAGGCCGTCCGGGTGCGACGAGGCGTAGTTGCTGACCACGCCGGCCAGCAGCAGGGCGACCAGCAGGCCGGCCGCCACGAAACCCCAGGAACGCTTCCTCACCGGACACCTCCGACAGCCGGGACGGGGGCCGGCGCGGTCGCCGGCTTCAGCGCGCGCAACGCGTACACCAGATCGGGTCGGACCTTGGCGACGGTGGCGACCGTGGTCGCGGTGATCAGCCCCTCGCCGATGCCGATCAGCAGGTGCACGCCGGCCATCGTGCCGGCCAGGCCGGCCAGGTTGCCGCCCAGGTCGGTGGTGCCGCCGAGCCAGTACTGCACGACGAACCCCTGGGACGCGACCACCACGCTGACCAGCGCCGAGACGAACGCGGTCACGGCCAGACCGGTGGGGGTGCGGGGCAGCACCCGCAGCAGGCCGGCGATCAGCAGGTACGCCGCCGCGGTGCCGAGCAGCGCCATGTTGGTGATGTTCAGGCCGAGCATGGCGACGCCGCCGTCACCGAAGACCAGGGCCTGCACGATCAGCACCACCGACACGCAGAGCGCGCCGACCCACGGGCCGACCAGCAGCGCGGCGAGCGCGCCGCCGAGCAGGTGACCGGAGACCCCGGCCGTGAAGATCGGGAAGTTGAGCATCTGCACGGCGAAGATGAACGCGGCGACCAGGCCGGCCATCGGCGCCAACCGGTCGTCCAGGTCACGCCGGCCGCGCAGCACGCAGAAGGTCAGGGCGGCCAGCGCGACGGCCGCGAAGACGCCCGCGACGGGACCGTTGATGATCCCGTTCGAGATGTGCATCGCCAGGGTTTCCACATGACCTCCAGTCGGCCGGCGGGCTCAGCCTATTTCCCGTGGTCCGTTGTTGCCAAGGTGCGGCAACAAGCCATGTGTGGTTCACCGGCGGGCCAGCGCCGGGTCACCAACCGGCCTGGGTCCCGCCCGCGTTGCCGGGAACGCCGGGCCCCGAACGCTCCCGCACGGGCGACGCCCTGGCCCGCCGGAACGCCCCGGGTGTCCCGGCGGGGATCGGCCGGCCCGTCACCGCCCGGCGGTAGGGTCGTCGCCATGACCGCGCCCGACCGGCTCGCCCCCGGCGACCCCGCTCCCGACTTCACCCTCCCCACCGACACCGGGGAGACGCTCGCCCTGGCCGCGCTGCGCGGTCGCCGGGTCATCCTGTACGCCTACCCGGCCGCGATGACTCCCGGCTGCACCAAGCAGGCCTGCGACTTCCGCGACTCGCTCGCCTCGTTGCAGGCCGCCGGTTACGAGGTGGTCGGCATCTCCCCCGACAAGCCCGCCAAGCTGGCGAAGTTCCGCGAGCGCGACGCGATCACCTTCCCGCTGGTCGCCGACGTCGACAAGGCGGTGCTCACCGCGTACGGCGCCTTCGGCGAGAAGCAGCTCTACGGCCGTACGGTGACCGGGGTGATCCGGTCCACCTTCGTCATCGACCCGGACGGAAAGGTCGAGCACGCGTTCTACAACGTCAAGGCCACCGGCCACGTCGCCAAGCTGCGCCGCGACCTCGGCCTCGCCTGAGCCCGTCGCACCCGGCCACTACGGTCGGTAGCTGGTCCGATACCGATACCCACCCCCGGTGCTCGCCGAGGCAGCCACCGCCGCCCACTCCGTCGCCGGTGTGCTGAGGCTGCTCGGCGTTCGCCTCAACCGCGCTTCCCCGCACCATCAGACCGTGGTCGGGTATGCGCTGGCCCGTCCCGAGCCGGGTCCTCGAAAACCGGCCGAGTTCATCCGGCAGGCGACGGACGGCACCTGCGCCCTCAGTCACGGGTCGGTCTCGAACATTCTGCATCGGACCGGGCTCTCCACCGTTTCCGCGCGACGTTCTAAACTCTGACCCGAGCGGGAGTGGCGGAATGGCAGACGCGATAGGTTTAGGTCCTATTGTCCGAAAGGGCGTGGGGGTTCAAGTCCCCCCTCCCGCACCACAACGTCCTGTCGGCAACGTCACGATCGCGGGTCCGCGACGGGTCGGGGCAGCAGGATTGGCGGCGTGAGCCTGCGCTTCGTCCTCGACCCCGACCTCACCCCCGAGCTGCGGGAACGCGTCATCGACCTCTGGGTCGACGTCACCAACGCCGGTGGCGCGGTCGGCTTCGTCGCCCCCGTCACCACCACCGACGTACGCCCCGTCGCCGAGGCGACCTTCGCCGCCGTCACCCACGGACCGGACCGGCTGCTGGTCGGCTACGAGGGCGACCGACCGGTCGCGGTGCTGTTCCTCGCCGACAACCGGTTCCGGCTGAAGGCCCACTGGGGCACCCTCAAGCGGGTGATGGTCCACCCGGACGCCCAGGGACGCGGGCACGGGCAGGCGCTGATGCGGGAGGCCGCCCGGCGCGCGCCCGAGCTGGGTTGGCAGGCGCTGCACGTGACGGTGCGCGGCGGGCTGGGCCTGGAGAAGTTCTACGACCGGCTCGGTTACCGCGAGGTGGGCCGGCTGCCGGGCGCGCTGCGGGTGGCGCCCGGCGACGACCGCGACGAGATCCTGATGTGGCGCGACCTGGACACCCCGGCCTGACCACCCCGCGACCACCGCTCGATCGACTCAGGTCCGGCGACGCGGCGGTATCGGTGGCTCCGCTACCGCGACCTCCCCGAGGTGGTGACGCGGGCCGGCCCAACCCCGCGAGCCGGGACAGCGCGAGGGACGGGCAGCACGAGGTGGTAGGCCGGCGGGCGGTCAGCTCCGCGCGGCGCAGTCGACCGGCCGGCTGACGTCCGACGCCGACGATGCGGCGAGCGCGGGTGGGCCGGTCCCGTCCTGCGGGGCGGGTGGGGCGGCGGAGGCGACCGCCGACGGGCTGGCGGGGGTCCGGCTCGGGGTGGCGCTGGGGCGGGGCGAGGGCGGCCGGGTGGACGGGGCGGTCCGCGCGGCCGGGGCGCTGCCGCCGTACATCTTCACGGTGCTGCGCTGGACGCGGCCGGGGGACATGGTGACGCCGGTGGCGGTGACGCGGTGGCCGTACACGTCGGTGACCCGGACGGCGTACGGGCCGGGGCCGGCCCCGGAGTCGATCAGCCAGTAGTTGTAGTCCTGCCGGGCGGCGGTGCGCCAGGCACCGGAGCCCTGTCGTACCTCGACGGCGCGTAGCGGGTTGCCGTGCTCGGCGACCAGCGCGGCGAACCAGTACTGCGACGCACCCTCCTTGATCCGGAAGGTGAGCGGGCCGGACAGCGCCGGGTCGACCGCCGCGCGGTAGCTGACGCCGACGATGCCCTGCACCGGGTCGGCGATCCGGGCGAACGCCTCGCGGGAGAGGTCGACGTGCCCGGGGGCGCACTCCGGGCACTGGTCCATGATCAGGACCCGGACGGTGCCCCGGGGACCGGTGACGTCGAGGTAGCCACCACAGGCAGCACCGGCGCTGTACTCGGTGGGGCCGAGCGCCACGTAGAGCCGGTTGGCCGGGGCGGACGGATACGAGCAGTTCCCACCGGCCCCCTTCGAGTCGTAGAAGGTGGCCTTACCCTTGTGGACCGCACCGCCGATGGGCGGAGCCGCCAGCGGCATCTGCCCGGCGGCCAGGGCGACACCGGCCGGCGCGGCAAGCCCGGCCGGCGCGGCGGCGCAGGCGGGGGCGGCACCGGAGCGCAGCGCCAGGCTCAGCCCGAGCACTGTGGCGAGCGCGGCCACGCCCCCGGCGGCCAGCCAGCGGCGACGTCCGCCACCCCGGGCACGGCGACGCCCCGGCCCGGGACGCCCGACGGACCCGTCGGGGGCCGGCCCGGGATCGCCGGTGGATTCCTCGGACACGCTGCCATCGGTCACGCCGACCGATGCTGCCGGAGCGGGCGACCCGGGACAAGCCGGCTAAGCGAAAGCTAAGCCGGTCAGCCGATCTGGTTGCGGTAGTGCCCGGACGCGATCACGGTGAGCGACCGCAGCGGCTCGGCGACCTCCGGTCGGGTGCGCAGCAGATCCTCCAGGCGGACCCGCCAACGGCCGGCTTCGACGGCGGCGGCGTCGGGGGTGGTCCGGGCCCACGGCCGCAGCCGCTGCTGGGTGTCCCGCAGGGACCGCGCGTGGTCGGGGCCGAGCAGCGCGCCGACTTCGGCGCACAACCAGTCGAAGAGCCGGTCGTCGGGGACGGCCGAGACGATCAGCCGGGCCATGTCCCAGGCCACGCGGGGCTGGTGGAGAACCTGCATCTCGACTCCTTCGTCGACGGTGGTGGCGATTCGGCCATCATCGATCCGTGACCGCCCCTGGGGCAACCCCCGGCCGGCGGAGGACGCCTCGACCGTCCGGCACCGCCCCTGCCTCGGTGTGCCGCCCACCGCCCGGTCCCGCCGGCCAGGCCCGGTGCACCGTCGGCCGGACCTCACCAGGCGACACCGATGCCGTCGCCGGGATACCAGTGGTCGAGCGGGGTCTCCCGGTAGGCGAGGAACCGACGGCCGGTGCGCTCGGCGTGCTCGGCCAGGACGCCGGTGGTGGTGACGTTGTCGGTGAGCAGGATCGCGCCGGGGGCCAGCTTCGGCTCGACGGCGTCGCACTCGCGGCGTTCGTGGTCGTGGCTGTGGTCGCTGTCGTGCAGGAACAGGTCGACCGGCCGGTCCAGGGCGGCGATCGCGGTGACCGAGTCGCCGACCACCAGGTCGATCACGTCGGACCAGGGCGCGCTGCGGGCCAGGTAGCCGGCCTCCGGGTTGACGTCCAGCGAGGTGAGCCGGCCGGGGTGCCCCTCGGCGGCGTTGCGCAGCAGGGCGGCGGCGAGCACGCAGCTGCCCAGCCCCTTGTCGGTGCCGGTCTCGACGACGTGGGCGGGCCGGGTGGCCCGGACGATCGCGTACCAGCCGACCCGGCGCGCGTAGCGGACCCGACGGTCGGCCAGGCCGCGCCGGGCGGACCGGGCGGTGGCCTGTTCGATGTGCCGGCGCAGCGCCGCGTCGCCGGTGATCTCGGCGAGGTATCCCCGGACCTGGGCCACCGGGACGTCGCAGACCACGCTGACGAACCAGGTCAGGTGCTGCCGGCTGAGCTGGGTCAGCTCGTAGGTGTAGTTGTGGTGTTCCCGGGAGGTGGCGAGCCACCGGGCCGAGGCGCGGAGCACCTTCGCGTCGTAGCGGGCGACCCGGGCGAGTCGGCCGGGGAAGGCGGCCACCGGTGCCAGCGGGGTACGGGCGATGGCCCGGCGCAGTTTCGTCGCATCCACGGCGAGGTTCTACCAGCCGCAGGTGACCAGCGACTGAACGTCCAGCGTACGGCAGCTTTTCGGCCCTCGGCCCGTCGGGCGTACGCGGGCTGCCCGACTGCGTGACGGCTCAGTAACATGCGGCCATGGCCGCAGGCGAACATCTCTCGGATTCCGTCCCCGTCGCGTCCCCCGAGAGCCCCGGTCCACCACCGAAGCGACGGCGGGGCTGGCGGATCGCCCTCGTGGTGATGCTGGCGCTGGTCCTGCTCGGGGCGGGCGGCGTCGGTGCGGGCGCGCTCTATCTGCGCTCGGTGGACAAGGACGTCGAACGGGTGGACGCCTTCACCGGGGTGCCGGCGGAGAGCCGGCCGCCGGTGGTGGCCCGGGACGCCACGAACATCATGATCCTGGGCAGCGACTCCCGGGACCCGGAACGAACCGAGGGGTCCCGCACCGACACGATCATCCTGGCTCACCTGCCGAAGGACCGGAAGAGCGCCCAGCTCGTCTCGATCCCCCGCGACACCTGGGTCCGGGTGCCCCGGTCGACCGACGGCCGGCACGGCGGCCGGACCGCGAAGATCAACGCGGCGTACGCCTGGGGTGGGATTCCGCTGATGGTGCAGACCGTCGAGGAGTTCACCCGGGTGCACGTCGACCACGTGGCGGTGGTCGACTTCGCCGGTTTCCAGGAGATCATCGATGCCCTGGGCGGGGTGGACATCACCGTCGACCACCGGTTCACCTCGATCCATCCGCCGCTGCGCACCTTTTCGGCCGGCCGGCAGACGATGGACGGCGCGACGGCGCTGGACTACTCCCGGCAGCGCAAGCAGTTCCCCGACGGCGACTTCGCCCGGATCCGGCACCAGCAGCAGGTGATCCGGGCGATCCTCGACAAGGCGGCCACCGGCGGCATCCTGACCAGCCCGGGGAAGCTCAACGACTTCGTCCGGGCCGCCTCGTCGTCGGTCTCCGTCGACCGGGAGATGTCGCTGCTGGACCTGGCGACCGAGCTGCGCGGCCTGCGGGGCGGCAACCTGACCTTCGTCACCAGCCCGTCGCGGGGCACCGGTCGGGTGGGCACCGAGAGCGTGGTCTTCGCCGACGCGCAGAAGTCGCGGGAGTTCTACGACGCGGTCCGCCGGGACGCCACCGCCGAGATCGTCCGCGCCGCCCGCTGACCCGCCGCCGGGCGCGTGCCGCTGGGGCGGTGCATGCGCGCAACTCCCGTCCGGCAGGCCGCCCCGCATTCCGGCAGGTGTGCTGCCGGAACGCCTTGCTCCTGAAATATTTCATGCATAGAGTCGCGGCATGAATGACGGAGCCGTCGTCGCGTCGCCGGACCGGCTGCTCGACCTGTTCCACGGGGTCCGGCTCACCCCCACCCAGCGGCGCATCGCGCACTGCCTGGTGCAGCACGCGGGCACCGTGGCCTACCTGTCGGCCGCCGAGGTGGCGGAGCTGGCCGGGGTCAGCCAGCCGTCGGTGACCCGGTTCGCCGTGGCGCTCGGTCACGACGGCTACCCGGCGCTGCGCCGCCGGCTGCGCGAGCTGACCGCCGCCGACCCCGACGGTCGCCCCGACGACGGCAACGAACTGCAACTCGCGGTACGCGCCGAGATGGCGAACCTGGAACGGCTGGCCGGCGAGTTGGCCGACCGGGACAAGATCGCCACCGCCGGCCGGCTGCTCGCGGCGAGCCGCCCACTGCCGGTGCTCGGCCTGCGCGCCGCCGCGCCGCTGGCCGCCTACTTCGCCTACTTCGCCGCCAAGGTGCTCCCCGACGTCCGGGTCCTCGACGACGGCGGCAGCCTGCTCACCGACCGGCTCGAACAGGCCGCCTCGGCCGGGGCGGACGCGCTGCTGGCCTTCGTGCTGCCCCGCTACCCCCGGGAGACCCTCGACGCGCTGCGCGCCGCCCGCGACGCCGGCCTCACCGTCGTCGCGATCACCGACTCCCCGGTCAGCCCCGCCACCGAGTACGCCGCACTGGTGCTCCCCGCCGCCGTCGGCACCGACCTCGTCTTCGACCTGCACACCGCCCCGATGACCCTGGCGATGGTGGTGCTCCAGGCCATCTGCGACGCCGCACCGCTCCAGACCCAGCGCCGCCTGGAGGCGTTCGAGTCGTCCGCCGCCCGTCGTCAGTTGTTCCTCGGCTGAGAGGAGTACGCCATGCACCAGCCCGTCCGCGCCGCCCGCGGCACCACCCGTACCGCGAAGGGGTGGCCGCAGGAGGCCGCCCTGCGGATGCTGATGAACAACCTCGACCCGGAGGTGGCCGAACGCCCCGACGACCTGGTGGTCTACGGCGGCACCGGGAAGGCGGCCCGGGACTGGCCGTCGTACCACGCGCTGGTGCGCACCCTCACCGAACTGCGCGACGACGAGACGATGCTGGTGCAGTCGGGCCGCCCCGTCGGGGTCATGCGGACCCACGAGTGGGCCCCCCGGGTGCTGCTGGCCAACTCCAACCTGGTCGGCGACTGGGCCACCTGGCCGGAGTTCCGCCGGTTGGAGTCGCTCGGCCTGACCATGTACGGGCAGATGACCGCCGGTTCGTGGATCTACATCGGCACCCAGGGCATCCTCCAGGGCACCTACGAGACGTTCGCCGCGGTCGCCGCGAAGTGCTTCGGCGGCAGTCTCGCCGGGACGCTGACCCTCACCGCCGGCTGCGGTGGGATGGGCGGGGCGCAACCCCTCGCGGTCACCATGAACGACGGGGTCTGCCTGATCGTGGACGTGGACCGGACCCGGCTCGACCGGCGGGTGCACGACCGCTACCTCGACGAGGTCGCCGACGACCTGGACGACGCCGTCGCCCGGGTGCTGGCCGCGAAGCGGGACCGGCGGGCGCTGAGCGTCGGCGTGGTCGGCAACGCCGCCACGGTCTTCCCCGAACTGCTCCGCCGGGGCGTCGCCATCGACGTGGTGACCGACCAGACCAGCGCGCACGACCCGCTGTCGTACCTGCCGGAGGGGGTGGAGCTGGCCGACGCGCGGGACTACGCGGCGGCGAAGCCGGCCGAGTACACCGACCGGGCACGGGCGTCGATGGCCAGGCACGTCGAGGCGATGGTCGGCTTCCTCGACGCGGGTGCGGAGGTGTTCGACTACGGCAACTCGATCCGGGGCGAGGCGCAGTCGGGCGGGTACGCGCGGGCGTTCGACTTCCCCGGCTTCGTGCCGGCGTACATCCGGCCGCTGTTCTGCGAGGGCAGGGGGCCGTTCCGCTGGGCGGCGCTCTCCGGTGACCCGGCCGACATCGCCGCCACCGACCGGGCCGTGCTCGACCTGTTCCCGGAGAACGAGTCGCTGGCCCGGTGGATGCGGATGGCCGCCGACCGGGTCGCCTTCCAGGGACTGCCGGCCCGGATCTGCTGGCTGGGCTACGGCGAGCGGGACGTCGCCGGGGTGCGGTTCAACGACATGGTCGCCTCCGGTGAGCTGTCCGCACCGGTCGTGATCGGCCGGGACCACCTGGACTGCGGCAGCGTCGCCAGCCCCTACCGGGAGACCGAGGCGATGGCCGACGGGTCCGACGCGATCGCCGACTGGCCGCTGCTCAACGCGCTGGTCAACACCGCCAGCGGGGCGTCCTGGGTGTCCATCCACCACGGCGGCGGAGTGGGCATCGGCCGGTCCATCCACGCCGGTCAGGTCTGCGTCGCCGACGGCACCGCGCTGGCCGGGCAGAAGATCGAACGGGTGCTCAGCAACGACCCGGCGATGGGCGTCATCCGGCACGTCGACGCCGGCTACGACACCGCCCGCGAGGTCGCCGAGCGCACCGACGTCCGCATCCCCATGGCGGAGGGCACCGCGTGAGCGACCTCGCCGGCCGGTTCCGGGAGTTGTGGGACGGGATCGCGCCCGTCGGCCGGGACGCCGACAGCGGCGGCTATCTGCGGTACGCGCTGACCGCGCCGGAGCTGCGGCTGCGGGAGTGGTTCCGGGCGCAGGCCGACCACCGGGGCATGCCGGTCAGCGAGGACGGCAACGGCAACCTGTTCGCCTGGTGGGGCGACCCGCCCACCGGCACCCAGGCCAACGACGCACACGCCACCGGCACCCGGGACAGCAGCACGCAGGACCGCGACGGGCCGACCAGGGGCGGGGCGGTGCTCACCGGCAGCCACTTCGACTCGGTGCCGCACGGCGGGGCGTACGACGGGCCGCTCGGCATCGTCAGCGCGTTCCTCGCCGTGGACGAGCTGCGGGCCGCCGGGGCCACCCCGGTCCGGCCGGTGGTGGTGGCCGCGTTCGTCGAGGAGGAGGGGGCCCGGTTCGGCGTACCGTGTCTGGGGTCCCGGCTGCTCACCGGCGAGATCGACGTCGACCGCGCGGCCGGGCTGCGCGACGCGGCCGGGGTGAGCTTCGCCGAGGCGCTGGGCCACCGGCCGGCGGGGGCCGACCCGGCGCTGCTGGGCCGGTTCGCCGCCTTCGTGGAGCTGCACGTCGAGCAGGGCCGGGCGCTGGTCGACGCCGACGCGCCGGTCGCGGTGGCGAGCGCCATCTGGCCGCACGGGCGGTGGCGCTTCGAGCTGCGCGGCGAGGGCAACCACGCCGGTACGACCCGGATGGCCGACCGCCGCGACCCGATGCTCACGTTCGCGTTCACCGTGCTGGCGGCGAACAAGGAGGCCCGGTTGCGCGGCGCGCACGCCACCGTCGGTCGGGTGGCGGTGGAACCGAACGCCACCAACGCGATCCCGTCGAAGGTGACCGGCTGGCTCGACGCCCGGGCCGCCGAACCGGAGACCCTGCACGACCTGGTCGAGGCGGTGCAGGCCAAGGCCGCCGAGCGGGCCCGGCGCGACGGCACCGCGCTGACCGTGACCCCGGAGTCGACCACGCAGTTGGTCGCCTTCGACGGTGGGCTGGCCGGGCGGTTGGCGGCGCTGCTGGCCGCGCCGGTGCTGCCCACCGGGGCCGGCCACGACGCCGGGGTGCTGGCCGCGCACCTGCCCACCGCGATGCTGTTCGTACGCAACCCGACCGGGGTGTCGCACTCCCCCGCCGAGTCGGCCACCGACGACGACTGTACGGCCGGGGTGGTCGCGCTGGCCCGGGTGCTGGAGGAGCTGGCATGCCACTGACCCGTTGGCTGGCCGAGCAGGCGTGGCTGCCCGATCATGCCGCGCCGACCCCGGACGTGCTGATCGAGGCCGAGGACGGCCGGTTCACCGCCGTCACCCCGCTCGCCCGGGGCGCGTCGCCGCACACCGGGGTCGAGGTGCTCGCCGAGGCGGTACGGCTGCCCGGGCTCACCCTCCCCGGCCTGGCCAACGCCCACTCGCACGCCTTCCACCGGGCGCTGCGCGGGCGTACCCACGGCGGCCGGGGTGACTTCTGGAGCTGGCGGGACGTGATGTACGACGTCGCCGGCCGGCTCGATCCCGACTCCTACCTGGCCCTGGCCCGCGCCGCGTACGCCGAGATGGCGTTGTCCGGGGTCACCTGCGTCGGTGAGTTCCACTACCTGCACCACGGCCCCGACGGCCACCCGTACGACGATCCGAACGCGATGGGCGCGGCGCTGGTCGAGGCGGCGGCGCAGGCCGGCATCCGGATCACCCTGCTGGACGCCTGTTACCTGACCGCCTCGGTGGCCGGTGAGCCGTTGGCCGGGACGCAGCGGCGCTTCGGCGACGGGGACGCGCTGCGCTGGGCGGACCGGGTCGACGGGTTCCGGCCGGCCGGGGCGCACGCGCTGCGCGGAGCGGCGATCCACTCGGTGCGCGCGGTGCCGGCGGACCAGCTCGCCACCGTCGCCGGGTGGGCGTACCGGCAGGGCGCCCCGCTGCACGTGCACCTGTCGGAGCAGCCCGCCGAGAACGACGCCTGCCGGACGGTGCACGGGCGTACGCCGACCGGGCTGCTCGCCGACCGTGGGGTGCTCGGCCCGGACGTCACCGCCGTGCACGCCACCCACCCGACCAGCGCCGATCTGGCCCTGCTGGCGGAGCACCGGACCGGGGTGTGTCTCTGCCCCACCACCGAACGGGACCTGGCCGACGGGATCGGGCCGGCCCGGCTGATGGCCGACGCCGGCATCCCGCTGAGCCTGGGCAGCGACAGCCACGCCGTGGTCGACCTGTTCGAGGAGGCCCGCGCGGTGGAGCTGGACGAGCGGCTGCGTACCCGGCGACGCGGGCACTTCACCGCCGCCGCGCTGCGCGACGCGGCCACCGTCACCGGGCACGCCGCGCTGGGCTGGGCCGACGCCGGGCGGATCGCCGTCGGCGAACGCGCCGACCTGGTCACGGTCCGACTGGACAGCCCGCGTACCGCCGGGGTGCCGCCGGTGGGGGTGTTCTTCGCGGCCACCGCCGCCGACGTCGACCAGGTGGTGGTGGACGGGCGGCAGGTGGTGCGCGACGGGCGGCACCTGACCGTGGACGTGCCGGTGGAGCTGCGCGCCGCGATCGTGGCGGTGACCGGTGCCTAGCCGTACCAGTCCGGCGACGCGCGGAACGCGACGCCCGGCGTGCAGTACCCGACGGCCGACGTGCGGGACCCCACGCCCGGCGCGCGGGGCGCAGCGGCCGGCGGCGGGAGGGGCGGCGTGAGCAGCCTGTTGGTCGACAACATCGGCGAGCTGGTCACCAACGTGCCGGCGGCCGGCGGCGACGGGCCGCTGGGCCTGCGGCGCGGGGTCGCCCTGCTGGTGGAGGCGGGTCGGGTCGTCTGGATCGGGCCGGCCCGCTATGCGCCGGCCGCCGACCGGCGGATCGACGCCGAGGGTGGCGCGGTGCTGCCCGGCTTCGTGGACAGCCACGCCCACCTGGTCTTCGCCGGGGACCGGGCGGCCGAGTTCGCGGCCCGGATGGCCGGCGAGCCGTACACCGGGGGTGGCATCCGGACCACGGTCGGCGCGACCCGGGCCGCCTCCGACGACGACCTGCGGGACACCGTGCACCGGCTGCGCGACGAGGCCATGCGGCAGGGCACCACCACCATGGAGATCAAGAGTGGGTACGGCCTGACCGTCGTCGACGAGGCCCGCTCGCTGCGGATCGCCGCCGAGGTGACCGCCGAGACCACCTTTCTCGGCGCGCACGTCGTCCCCGCCGAGTACGCGGGCCGGCCCGACGACTACGTGGGGCTGGTCTGCGGGCCGATGCTCACCGCCGCCGCGCCGTACGCCCGCTGGGTGGACGTCTTCTGCGAGCGGGGCGCCTTCGACGCCGACCACGCGCGGGCCATCCTCACCGTCGGGCAGTCCGCCGGGCTGGGCCTGCGGCTGCACGCCAACCAGCTCGGCCCGGGGCCGGGGGTGCGGCTCGGAGTCGAGCTGGGCGCGGCCAGCGTCGACCACTGCACCCACCTGTCCGACGCCGACGTCAACGCGCTCGCCGACTCGGCCACCGCCGACGGGTCGACCGCCGGGGACGGCTCGACCTCCGGGGACAGGCAGGCAGGCACCGTGGCGACCCTGCTGCCGGGGGCGGAGTTCTCCACCCGGTCGCCGTACCCGGACGCCCGGCGGCTGCTCGACGCGGGGGTGACCGTGGCGCTGGCCACCGACTGCAACCCCGGGTCGTCGTACACCTCGTCGATGCCGTTCTGCGTCGCGCTGGCCGTCCGCGAGATGCGGATGACCCCGGCGGAGGCGGTCTGGGCGGCGACGGCCGGCGGCGCACGGGCGTTGCGCCGCACCGACGTCGGGGTGCTGCGCCCCGGCGTACGCGCCGACCTGATGATCCTCGACGCCCCGTCCCACCTGCACCTGGCCTACCGGCCGGGTGTCCCACTGGTCCGCCAGGTCCTGCACAACGGAGTGCCGCAATGTCGACTGTGACCGTCCAGCCCACCGGTATCACCCCCGCCGACGTGCTCGCCGTGGCACGCGGCGACGCCCACGTCGTGCTCGCCCCGGCCGCCGTCGAGGCGATGATCACCAGCCGGTCCATCGTGGACGGCATCGAGGCCGACGGCCGCCCGGTGTACGGCGTCTCCACCGGGTTCGGGGCGCTGGCGAACACGTTCGTCGCCCCGCAGCGCCGGGCCGAGTTGCAGCACGCGCTGATCCGCTCGCACGCCGCCGGGATCGGTGCGCCGATGCCCCGCGAGGTGGTCCGGGCGATGATGCTGCTGCGGGTCCGCTCGCTGGCGCTGGGCCGCTCCGGGGTCCGGCCGCTGGTCGCCCAGGCGCTGGTCGACCTGCTCAACGCCGACGTCACCCCGTGGGTGCCGGAGCACGGCTCGCTCGGCGCGTCCGGTGACCTGGCCCCGCTGGCGCACTGCGCGCTGGTGCTGCTCGGCGAGGGGTGGGTACGCGGCCCGGCCGGCGAGCAGGTCGACGCCGCCGACGCGTTGCGGGCAGCCGGGCTGGCTCCGATCGCGCTGGCCGCCAAGGAGGGGCTGGCGCTGATCAACGGCACCGACGGCATGCTCGGCATGCTGCTGCTGGCCGTCGCGGACGCCCGGCACCTGTTCGCCATGGCCGACGTGACCGCCGCGCTGGCCATCGAGGCGATGCTCGGCTCGGAACGGCCGTTCCTGCCCGAGCTGCACGCCATCCGGCCGCACCCGGGGCAGGCCGCCTCGGCGGCGAACATCCACCGGCTGCTCCAGGACTCACGGGTGATGGACTCGCACCGCGACGACCTGGCGCACGCCGTGCAGGACGCGTACTCGATGCGGTGCGCCCCGCAGGTGGCCGGCGCGGCCCGGGACACCCTCGACTTCGTCGAGACGGTGGCCGGCCGGGAGCTGGTCTCGGTGGTGGACAACCCGGTGGTGCTGCCGGACGGCCGGGTCGAGTCGACCGGCAACTTCCACGGCGCCCCGCTCGGCTTCGCCGCCGACTACCTGGCCATCGCCGCCGCCGAGGTGGGGGCGATCGCCGAACGCCGGGTGGACCGGCTGCTCGACGTGACCCGTAACCGGGACCTGCCGGCATTCCTGTCCCCCGACGCCGGGGTGAACTCCGGGCTGATGATCGCCCAGTACACGGCCGCCGGGATCGTCGCGGAGAACCGTCGGCTGGCCGCGCCCGCCTCGGTCGACTCGCTGCCGACCAGTGGCATGCAGGAGGACCACGTCTCGATGGGCTGGGCGGGGGCCAAGAAGCTGCGCACCGTGCTGGACAACCTGACCAGCCTGCTCGCCGTGGAGCTGCTGTCGGCCGTCCGGGGCCTGCAACTGCGCGCGCCGCTGACGCCGTCGCCGGCGGGACGGGCAGCACTGGACGCGCTCGGCCCGGCGGCCGGCACGCCCGGCCCGGACGTCTTCCTCGCCCCGGTGCTGGCGGCGGCCCGGTCGGTGCTGGCCGGCCCGGACCTGCGCGCCGCCATCGAACGGCAGATCGGGCCGCTGAGCTGACACTGACGGGACCGTAGCGTTCAGTAGTCAAGGCCGACTCGCCGCGACAGGCTACCGAGCGTGAGCAAACTCCCGAGAGCCACCACCCCGGTGCAGACCCTTTGCTCTGCTGCCACTGACGCGACAGTCGCTTGAACAGCAACAACCCATACGCAAATTCCAAGGACAGTAATTCCGGCGAACACTCCGTGTGTCTGTCGCCTGGGGAGCAGCAGAGCAAAGGATGTCGGGTGGAGATGTGGGGGCCTAACCGAGACTACTTTCGGTGACTGGTCACGGCGCCGTTCCTTACTCGACGGCCGGGCGTCGTCGCGTATCCCGGCGACGATGAGTCGGTCGACGGCCGGGCGTCGTCGCATACGCCCGCAGGGCGACGGGTCGGTCGACGGCTGGCTCAGCTGGCGGGGAGCACCTTGGCGGCCAGCTTCGCCAGCTCGCGCAACGCCTTGCCCCGGTGGCTGATCGCGTCCTTCTCCTGCGGGGTCAGCTCCGCGTTGGTGCGGTCCTGGCCGTCACCGAGGAAGATCGGGTCGTACCCGAAGCCGCCGTCGCCGCGCGGGGCGCGCAGCAGCCGGCCGGGCTGACGGCCGTCGACCAGGTGCTCCTTGCCGCCGGGCAGCACCAACGCGACGGTGCAGACGAAGGCCGCGCCCCGGTGCGCGTCGGGCAGGTCGGCGATCTGGTCCAGCACCAACTGGAGGTTGGCCCGGTCGTCGCCGTGCCGCCCGGCCCAGCGGGCACTGAACACCCCCGGCATGCCGTTGAGCGCGTCGACCGCGATGCCGGAGTCGTCGGCGATGGTGGGCAGGCCGGTCCGCCGGCACCCCTCCCGCGCCTTGATCAGGGCGTTCTCACCGAAGGTGAGGCCGGTCTCCGGCAGCTCCGGGTACTCCTCGACGTCGTCCAGCCCCAGCAGGGCGATCCGGTGCGCGCCGAGCGCGCCGTCGAGGATGCGCTGGAGCTCCACCAGCTTCTTACGGTTACGGGTGGCGAGCAGGACCTTGTTCATGATGCGAGCGCCTTCCGCTGGGCCTCGGCCAGTTCCAGACAGCCCAACGACGCGACGTCCAGCAACGCGTCGAGCTGCGCCCGGGAGAAGACCCCGTCCTCGCCCGTGCCCTGCACCTCGACGAAGTCGCCGTCGCCGGTGCAGACGACGTTCATGTCCACCTCGGCCGCCACGTCCTCGACGTAGCAGAGGTCCAGCAGCGGCTCACCGGCGACGATCCCGACGCTGACCGCGGCCACCGACCGGTGCATCACCTTCTCCGGCTTGCCGGCCAGCGACTTGCGGGCGGCCAGCCAGCTCACCGCGTCGTACAGGGCGACGTACGCGCCGGTGATCGAGGCGGTACGGGTGCCGCCGTCGGCCTGGAGCACGTCGCAGTCGAGCACGATCGAGTTCTCTCCGAGCGCCTTCAGGTCGACGCAGGCGCGCAGGCTGCGGCCGATCAGCCGGGAGATCTCGTGGGTCCGCCCACCGATCTTGCCGCGGACGCTCTCCCGGTCGGAGCGGGTGTTGGTCGCCCGGGGCAGCATCGCGTACTCGGCGGTCACCCAGCCGAGCCCGGAGCCCTTGCGCCAACGGGGCACACCCTCGGTGACGCTGGCGGTGCAGAGCACCCGGGTGCCCCCGAACTCGACGAGCACCGAGCCCTCCGGGTGGGTGCTCCAGCCCCGGGTCAACGTCACCGGTCGGAGTTGGTCGGGTCGCCGCCCGTCAGGTCGTGCCATCCCTGCACCCTATGCGGTCGCATGATCGGCGCATGCCCGGGTGCCCGGTGTGCTCAGATGTCGTAGGTGGCGCCGGCCCGGACGACTTCCAGCGGCCCGGTGAACGCCCCGGCCGCCGAGGCGAGGGTGTGCGCCTCGCTGCCCCAGGCCACCACCAGGTGGGTCAGCAGCAGCCGGCCCACCCCGGCCTTGGTGGCTGTCTCGCCGGCCTCCCGGCCGGTGAGGTGCAGGTCCGGCGGGTTGTCCACCCCGTCGAGGTAGCTGGCCTCACACAGGAAGACGTCGGCGTCCTGGGCGAGTCGCAGCAGCGCGTCGCAGGGGGCGGTGTCCGAGGAGTAGCAGAGCACCCGGCCCTCGTGCTCCAACCGCACCCCGTAGGTCTCGACGGGATGGTTCACCCGGTCGACGGTGACGGTGAACGGGCCGATCGGGAAGGTCCCCGGTCGGAGGCCGTAGAACTGGTAGACGTCCTCGACGCTGCTGTCGTCCTGGCCGTAGGCGGTGGCGAGCCGGTCCGGGGCACCCGGCGGCGCGTATACCGGAAGCGGCGGGTACGGGCCGTCCGGGGCGTACCGCCGGACCACCACGTACGACGCGGCGTCGAGGATGTGGTCGCAGTGCAGGTGGCTCAGGAGGATGGCGTCGGGGGCGTGCAGGCCGGCGTAGCGCTGCAGGGTGGACAGCGAGCCCGGCCCGAAGTCGACCAGCAGGCGGAAACCCTGTGCCTCGACGAGGTAGGCGGAGCAGGGGGACTCGGGACCGGGGAAGCTCCCCGCGCAGCCCAGGACGGTCAGCCGCATCCGGTCGCCCCACGATTACTGTGAGTAGTCGACACGCCGGGGTCAGCAGCGCTGATGATCTCAACCGACGCGTACGCCACGCTGCGCAGCCTACGCGCAGCTACGGCAGGGCAAGAATCATCTTCTGGAAGTTGTCATCAACGCGACACCCACGGGGCCGGCCGACGGTCCGTCGGCCGGCCCACCCGGTGGGGTCAGGCCCAGAGCTGCCCCTCCAGGGCGCCCTCGGCGTCGGCGAGGGTGCCGCCGTACGCCCCGGTGGAGAGGTACTTCCAACCGCCGTCGCAGACCACGAAGGCGACGTCGGCCCGTCGACCGTCCCGCACCGCCTCGTGCGCCACGGCCAGGGCGGCGTGCAGGATCGCCCCGGTGGAGAAGCCGGCGAAGATCCCCTCCACCTCCACCAACTGCCGGGTACGCAGCACCGCGTCCCTGGTGCCGACGGAGAAGCGGCGGTTGAGCACCGTCGCGTCGTACAACTCGGGGACGTAACCCTCGTCGATGTTGCGCAGGCCGTAGACCAGCTCGCCGTAGCGCGGCTCGGCCGCCACCACCTGGATGCCCTCGACCTTTTCCCGCAGGAACCGCCCGGTGCCCATCAGGGTGCCGGTGGTGCCCAGGCCCGCCACGAAGTGCGTGATGGTGGGCAGGTCGTGCAGCAGCTCAGGCCCGGTGGTCTCGTAGTGCGCCCGCGCGTTGGCCTCGTTGCCGTACTGGTAGAGCATCACCCAGTCCGGATGATCGGCCGAGATCTGCTTCGCGGTGGCGACCGCCTGGTTCGAGCCACCCGCCGCCGGCGAGAAGATGATCTCCGCACCGTACATCCGGAGCAGCTGAATCCGCTCGGTGGAGACGTTCTCCGGCATCACGCAGACCAGCCGGTAGCCGCGCAGCTTGGCCACCATGGCCAGCGAGATACCGGTGTTGCCGCTGGTCGGCTCCAGGATGGTGTCCCCCGGGCGGAGGCGGCCGGCCTGCTCCGCCGCGCGGACCATGAACAGGGCCGCGCGGTCCTTGATGCTGCCGGTCGGGTTCCGGTCCTCCAGCTTCGCCCAGAGCCGCACCGGCGGCGCCCCGTCGGGCACCGTCGGCGAGAGCCGGGGCAACCCCACCAGGGGGGTGCCGCCGCAGGCGTCGAGCAGGCTGTCGTACCGCGCCATGACGCCCGCCCTCAGCGGGGGGCGACGGCCGCGCGCCGAGCCGCCACCGACGCGGCGGTCGCTCGGCGCTGGCTGAACGCCGCGGTGGCGGCACGGTGCTGGCTGATCGCCGCAGCGGCGGCGAAGCCGAACGCCCCACCGGCGACTGCCGGCAGCACGGTCACGCTGTCGCCGTCGCTGAGCTTGGCGTCCAGCGCGCCCAGGAACCGGACGTCCTCGTCGTTGACGTAGACGTTGACGAAACGGTGCAGCGCACCGGCGTCGGTGACCAGCCGGGCCTTCAGGCCGGCGTGCCGGGAGTCCAGGTCGGTGAGCAGGTCGTTCAGGGTGTCCCCGGCGCCCTCGACGACCTTCGCGCCGCCGGTGTAGCTGCGCAGGATGGTGGGGATGCGAACCTCGATGGCCATGACGTACTCCTTGATCGGGTGTGCCTCGGTGCCGGACGGGAAGGGTGCGCGGAGCTGAAGGTCAGCTACCGGAACACTCGTAGTCGACCGTCGCCGGGCTCTGCCCGAACATGTAGGACTGGACCGCGTGCGGGTCCACCCCGGCGTCCACGATCCGCACCGGCTCCTCGGTCACCACGCCGTCGACGATCCGGAAGGACCGGATCTCCTCGGTGTCCGGCTCGCGGGTGGAGACCAGCACGTAGTGCGCGCCCGGCTCACCGGCGAAGGCGACGTCCGTCCGGGACGGGTACGCCTCGGTGGCCGTGTGCGAGTGGTAGATGACGACCGGTTCCTCGTCGCGGTCGTCCATCTCCCGCCACACCCGCAACTGCTCCATCGAGTCGAACTCGTAGAACGTCATCGAGCGGGCCGCGTTGTCCATCGGGATGTGCCGGGTCGGGGTGTCGCCGCCGACGGGTCCGGCGACCACCCCACACGCCTCGTCCGGGTGGTCCCGGCGCGCGTGGGCGACGATCGCCTCGACGATCGACCGGTCGATGCTCAGCACGTCGACCAGCCTAGCCCCCGTCTGCCGGAACCGGCGAGGCGGTGACCGTCACAGTTCAGTCGATCAAGGCGTTGAGCAGGGATTCCTGGAGATAACCCAGATAGGCGTAGACCGACAGTTGGAACACCCGGGACGAGGTCGGGTCCTCAGCGACCGCGTCGTCGAGCTCCTCGCCCAGGTCGGTGCCGTCCTTGATCTCCAACCGGACGCCCATCGCGAGCCGGGCGTCGTTGAGCGCCCGCAACCACGCCTCGGCCGCCTCGGCGTCCAGCCGCACCTCGCCCCCCGCGGAGTCGGGCAGCGCGGCCAGCACCGCGCCGGCCTGGTCGATCTTGGCGGTCTTCAGGTCGCCCTCGGTGTAACGGCGGAACTCCGCCGTACCGGCCGGATCGTCCGGGTAGGCGTCGGGGAAGAGCCGGCCGACGACCGGGTCGGTGTGGTCGAAGCCGTCGGTGAGCAGACCGACCACCTCACTGGCGACCTTGCGCAGCACCCGGACCTCGTCCACGGCGAAGGTCGCCACGTAACGGCCGCCCTGGCGACGGAACATGCTCACCGTTTCGCCTCCGTTCGCGACTGCGGGGCTCGCAACACCGGCTCACTCCTCGCGCTCACGACCGGTCCACCGTTGCCCAGAGGCCGTACGCGTGCAACTGCGACGCGTCGTGCTCCATCCGCTCCCGGGCGCCGCTGGACACCACGGCCCGACCCTTGTGGTGCACGTCCAGCATCAACTTCTCGGCCTTCTCCCGGCTGTAACCGAACAGCTTCTGGAAGACCCAGGTCACGTACGTCATGAGGTTGACCGGATCGTCCCAGACGATCGTCACCCACTGCCGGTCCGCGACCGGCACCTCGTCGGTGTCCGGCGTCTCGACCGGTGCAACCTGTGGAGCCGCCATGCCCCCCATCGTGCCACCGGAAGTGGCGATCCGATGAACCGGAACGCCGGGGCGGCGTGGATCACCCTCCCGAGCTGCGGAAACCGGGCAGGGTACGGACACGGCGGGAATACGCACGGGGACCCTCGGCGGCTCAGGCGAGCAGGATGCCGTGGTCGAGGGCGTCGGAGAGGACCCCGTCGAGCGAGAGCCGCAGCGCCTCGAACCGCCGGGTCACCTCACGGGACACCTCCAACTCGACCTCCCGCAGCGCCCGTTGCGCCCAGGACCGGGCGGCGTTCGAATCGTCGTTGCCGGGGCTGCGCCAGTGCTGCCAGCACCCGCCGGAGAGGGCGATCCCGATCGGCGGCAGCACCTCGGCACGCAACGCGCCGGGATGACCGGGCAACGCGTCCAACGCGCCTGCCCCGGGCAGCAGCGCCACCCCGGCGGTTCTGGTGACCAGGAGCACCCGGTCCAGCTCCCGACCGGACGGATGGTCGGCCAGCCCCCACCGGACGGCGGCGCCGATCCGGTGGCGCACCCCCTCGGGCAGCGGTGCGCCGAAGACCTGGGCGGCGGCACCCTCGATGATCTCCCGGGCGGCCCGGTCCTGCTGGTCGGTGGCGAGCAGGGAAAGCGCCTCCAGCTCCCGGTCGAGCAGTTGCGGCAGGCCCGCGCAGCCCACCCCGAAGACGATCTCCTGAACGGCGCGCAGGTGGATGGCGGCCAGTTCGAGGGCGAGGTGCTGACCGACAGCACGGGCGCAGGCCCGGGTCTGCCGCTCCAACCGGTCGGCCCAGTCGTCGCCGGGCGGGTCGGCGACCACCGGCACCCGCCCGTGCGTGCCGGGTGGCTCGGGCGACCGGGAACTCGCCCGGCGCAGCCCCTCGGCGGCGGCCCAGCCGACCAGCGCCCGGCGCAGCGCCGGGTGCTCGCCCCGGTGCACCGGAAACCAGTCGGCCCCGGCCAGCGCCGGCACCGTGGCCAGCAGCGTGGCCCGGTGCGCCGCGACGGTCACCGCCACCGGGTCGACCGGCGGGCCGACGGCGGGCCTGACCGGGGGCGGCGGGACGGACACCCCCGTGCCGTCCGTCGCCACCGCCTCCGATGCCTCCCAGCCGCCCGCTCCGGGGGTGACCACGAAGAGGACCCGCACCGACGCGCGGGCCACCTCGGCGAGCAGGTGCAGCTCGGCGGCGGTGAGGGTCTGGTCGGCGCCGATCACGAAGAGCAGCGCGCCGGACCGGACCACCGCGTCCAGCAGGACCCGCCCGCCGGCCACGCCCAGGGTGTCGGTGTCCGGCGTGTCGAGCACGGCGAAGTGCCGCAGCAGCGGCTCCGGCAGGCTCAACTCCACCCGGCGCGGTGCCCGGGCCAGCGCCGGACCGGCCGCCGCCTGGTCTGCGCCGTAGGAATGGGGCTGGCGGTAGCCGGGCACGTACGCCGCCCGGGTGGCGACCCGGGCGTGCCGGACCAGCAGGCAACTGCCCGCCGGCACGACGAGCATCCCGGAGGGAATGGCGAGCAGCGCGGCGAGCACCTCGCGGCGGGCCGCTCCGGCGGGGCCTGCGGCGACCACGGTGAGCGGTTCGTCGGGGTGGACTTCGGCGGCCCGGAGGTGGTGCGGGAACGGGCCCCGACGGGGCGGCCCGGCGGTACCGGAATCGTCGGACGGGTCGTCGGTCATGTCGACCCCGGGGAGTGGTCCGGGCTTCATGCGGCCTCCGCTTGACGCAGGCGACGGTCTGCACCCGCGTAGGACGTCAGATCGGTGACGTTTGGCTGACGGAAGGTTACGGGGCGCACCCGGTTCCGCCGGAACATCTCGGATACTCAGCGGCAACTGCGACATTACTCAACTTCACAGCGTGACCAGGTACCTCCGGACCGATTTACATCGATATGCTGCTCGGATGAGTCGGTGGAGTTTCGTCGGCCGAACGGATGAACTCACCCGTCTGTTGGCAGCGGTGCACGAGGGCCAGGGGCACGGGCTCTTCCTCAGCGGCAGCGCGGGCATCGGCAAGAGCCGGTTGCTGCGCGAGGGAGTGGCCGCACTGCCCACCGACCGGTACGCGCTGTCGTTCGTCGCGGCCAGCACCGCCACCGCGGCACTGCCCTTCGGCGGGCTCGCCCCGGTGCTGCCGGCCGAGCAACCGCCGGGCCTCTCCCCCGCCGGCGTGCTCCGCTGGGGGGTCGAGGTGCTCCAGGAGCAGGCGGCCGGGCGGCGCATCGTGCTCGCCATCGACGACGCCCACCTGCTCGATCCGCCCTCGGCGGCGCTGGTCCACCTGCTCGCCCGCGCCGAGAACACCACGGTGCTGGGGACGCTGCGCAGCGGCGAGCAGATCCCGCTGCCCATCCGCGCACTGTGGACCGACGATCTGGTCGCGCACGCCGAACTGGCCCCGCTCGGCCCGCGCGAGACCACCGGTCTGCTCGCCGCCATCCTGGCCGGGCCGGTCGACGCCGGTTCCGCCGAACGGCTGTTCCGGCTCTCCGCCGGCAATCCGCTGCTGTTGCGGGAGCTGGTGCTGGCCGCTGCCACCGGCGGCGAACTGGTCCGCACCTACGGGGTGTGGCGGTGGACCGGGCGGCTGGAGCTGGCCCCCAGCCTCACCGACCTCATCGACACCCGGATCGGGCAGTTGGAACCCGGCGTCCGGGCGGTGGTGGAGCTGGTCGCCTTCGGCGAACCGCTCGGCCTGCGGCTGCTCGACCAGGCCGCCGACCAGGCCGACGTGGAGGTCGCCGAGGAACGCGGCCTGATCACCGTCGTGCCGGACGACCGGCGGGTCGACGTCCGACTCGCCCACCCGCTCTACGGCGAGGTGATCCGCCGACGCTGCCCGGTCAGCCGGACCCGCCGCCTCAAGGCCCAGCTCGCCGAACGGTTGGAACTGGTCGGCACCCGCCGCCGGGGCGACCTGCTGCGGGTCGCGGTGTGGCGGCTGGACTCCGGCACCGCCCAGGACCCGGCCCTACTGCTGCACGCGGCCGTCCAGGCGTTCACCCGGTACGACGTGCCGCTGGCCACCCGACTGGCCCGCGCGGCCCTCGACGCCGACGGCGGTTACGACGCCGCCGAACTTCTCGCCACCATCCTGATGTTCGGCGACCGGCCGGCGGAGGCGATCGGGGTGCTCGACGCGGTGGCCGGTGACATCGCCTGCGAGCAGCGCCGCAGCCGGTGGCTGACCGTACGCGGGATGGTCAGCTACTGGGGGCTGAGCGACGAGTCCACGGTGGACACGATCGCGGCGGCCGGGCAGTCCCTGAGCGATCCCGGGCACCAGGCCCGGGTCCGCGCCTTCGAGGCGATCATGCGGTTGCACGGCCTGGACGTCGACGCCGCGCTGCGACTCGGCCGGTCGGTGCTGGACCGGCCGGCAGCCAGCGTCGCGGCCCGGGAACTCGCCCGGTCCACGATCGCCCATGCCGACGCGGTGCGCGGCCGGTTCCGGGCCAGCGCCACGGCGATCGACCGGGTGCAGGCGGAGGCGGCAAACTGGCGGGTCGACATGCCGTACCTGCAACTGGCCATGGAGCTGGCCCGGGGCACCCGGCTGGCGCTCTCCGGAGACCTGGCCGGCATCGACGCCATCGCGGCCGACGAATTCGCCGACCAGGCCGGCGCCGGGGACTTCCGGCTCGGCACCGGCTACCTGTCCATCCTCCAGGCGTACGCGGCGCGGCTGCGCGGTCGTGGCGACGACGCGCTCAAGGCCAGCCTCGACGCCTGCGCCGTGCTCGCCACCAGCCGGGTCTTCGCGGGCCTGGCCCACGCCGAGCGGGCCCAGGCGGCGGTGTTGCGCGGTGACGTGGCGACCGCGGTGGCGGCGATGGCCGAGGCCGATCGGACCCAGACCCCCGGGATGGCGGTGCTCCAACCCTGGCTGGAGCAGGCCCGGGGCGCGGTGCTGGTGGCCGGGGGCGACCTGCCCGGGGCGACGAGGCACCTCTGCGAGTTGGCCGACCGGCTGCGCGCCGACGGCTTCGCCGGGCACGAGGTGCTGGTCCTGCACGACCTGGTCCGGCTCGGCCAGGCCGCCGCCCCGGTCGGGCCGACCTGCACCGACGGCAACCGGCGTACGGTGGCGCAGCGGCTGGCGGAACTCTCCGAGACCGTCGACGGGGTGCTGACGCCGCTGCTCGCCCGGCATGCGCGAGCAGCGGCCGAGCGGGACGGGGCGGCCCTGCTGGAGGTGGCCGACGAATTCGCGAAACTCGACCTGACGGTCTGGGCGGTGGACGCCACGGCGATGGCGCTGCGTGGGTGGCGGCGGGACCGGTCGACGTCCGCCGCCGCCGCGCACGAACGGCTCGCCGCCCTGCTCACCCGCTGCGACCAGATCCGCACCCCGGCGCTGGACGGGCTACGCCCCACACTGAGCGACCGGGAGTTGGAGATCGCCGGTCTCGCCGCCGCCGGGGTGACCAGCCGGGCCATCGCGGGTCAACTGTTCCTGTCGCCCCGGACGGTGGAGAACCATCTCCAGCGGGTCTACAGCAAGCTCGGCATCACCGGTCGCGGTGAGCTGGGCGCGGCGTTGCGGTCGATCCCGGGCCACGACGGCGGCCGGACCCGATGAACTCTAGGCTGGGCTGGTGAGCCACCTTCGCCCCGCCCTGCTGACCGACCACTACGAGCTGACCATGGTCAGTGCCGCCCTGCGGGACGGCACCGCCGACCGCCGGTGCACCTTCGAGGTGTTCAGCCGGCGGCTGCCCACCGGACGCCGGTACGGGGTGGTCGCGGGGACCGGCCGGCTGATCGACGTGATCAAGGATTTCCGGTTCACCCCGGAGGAGGTCGAGTTCCTGCTCCGGACCGGGGTGGTGGACGAGCCGGCCGCCCGGTGGCTGGCCGACTACCGCTTCACCGGCGATATCGACGGGTACGCCGAGGGCGAACTGTTCTTCCCGGGCTCGCCGATCCTCACCGTCTCCGGGGGGTTCGCCGAGTGTGTGGTCCTGGAGACGCTGGTGCTGTCGGTGCTCAACCACGACTGCGCGGTGGCTGCGGCAGCCGCCCGGATGGTCACCGCAGCCCGGGGCCGGGCGCTGATCGAAATGGGTTCCCGGCGGGCCCACGAGGAGGCGGCGGTGGCCGCCGCGCGGGCGGCGTACCTGGCCGGGTTCCGGTTCACCTCCAACCTGGCGGCCGGCCAGCGCTACGGCATCCCCACCGCCGGTACCGCCGCCCACGCGTTCACCCTGCTGCACGACGACGAGCGGACGGCGTTCGCCTCGCAGGTCGCCACGTTGGGCCGGGACACCACGCTGCTGGTCGACACGTACGACATCAGCCAGGGCATCCGGACCGCCATCGAGGTGGCCGGGCCGCAACTGCGGGCGGTCCGGATCGACTCCGGCGACCTCGCGGTCATCGCCCAGCAGTCCCGGGAGCTGCTCGACTCGCTCGGCGCCACCGAGACCAAGATCATCGTGTCGGGTGACCTCGACGAGTACGCCATCGCCGCGCTCGCCGCCGAACCGGTCGACATGTACGGCGCGGGCACGGCCGTGGTCACCGGCTCCGGCGCACCCACCGCCAGCCTGGTCTACAAGCTGGTCGAGGTGGACGGGCGGCCGGTGGTCAAGCGGTCCGAGAACAAGGGCACCATCGGCGGCCGGAAGGTCGCGGTGCGCCGGCACAAGCCCACCGGCACCGCGACCGAGGAGGTCGTCGTCTCGCAGGGGGTGCCGGACCGGCAGGCCAACGACCGGCTGCTCCAGCACTCGTTCGTGGTCGACGGTGAACCGGTCGCCCTGCCGAGCATCGCCGAGTCCCGCGAACACCTGCGCCAGTGCCTGATCTCCATCCCGTGGGAGGGGTTGAAGCTCTCCGCGGGCGATCCGGCGATCCCGGTCACCGTCGTACCGGCAGGTTGAGTATTCCTGGCAGGCTGGGGCGTACCAGCCGGCTGAATCGTGCTGGCGAGCGGGGAGGAAGGGGACACCGATGGCCAACGCGCTGATCATCGTGGACGTGCAGAACGATTTCTGCGAGGGCGGGTCACTCGCCGTCGCCGGGGGTGCGGGGGTCGCCGCCGGCATCTCCGGACTGTTGGCGGACGAGCCGCAGCGGTGGGACCACGTGGTCGCCACGAAGGACTACCACGTCGACCCGGGGGCGCACTTCGGTGATCCGCCGGACTACGTCGAGTCGTGGCCCCGGCATTGCGTGGTCGGCACCTCGGGCAGCGAGTTCCACCCCGGCCTGGCGACCGACCGGGTCGAGGCGATCTTCCACAAGGGCGAGCACGCCGCCGCGTACTCCGGGTTCGAGGGGCACGCCGGCGACGGTGAGTGCCTGGCCGACTGGCTGCGCCGGCACGACGTGGACCGGGTCGACGTGGTCGGCATCGCCACCGACCACTGCGTGCGGGCCACCGCCCTGGACGCCGCGCGGGAGGGCTTCGCCACCACCGTGCTGCTCGACCTGACGGCGGCGGTCGCGCCGGCGACGCTGGACGTGGCGCTGCGGGCGATGGACGGTGCCGGGGTCACCATGCACGGTGCGCCGGTGATCAACGCCGCATGAGCCGGTAATCACTTGCCGATGTCGTACCCCCGGTCGAGGATGACCGCCGGAGGTACGGAGCATCATGACGTTGACGCCTTACCGGCAGGCCCTGGCCCAGCCCGGTCTGCGGGCCCTGCTGCTGGTGGCGGTGCTGGCCCGCATCCCGCTCACCGCGACGGGGGTGACGCTCACCTTCTTCGTGGTGCTGGAGCTGGGCCGGGGTTACGGTGCCGCCGGCCTGGTCGGTGCCGCGTCGGTCGCCGGCGCGGCCATCGGTTCACCCCTGCTCGGCCGGTTGGTGGACCGGCGCGGCCTGCGTCCGGTGGTCGCGGTGACCACCGCCGTCGAGGCGGTCTTCTGGGCGAGCGCCCCGACGTTGAGCCTGCCGCTGCTGCTGCCCGCCGCGTTCGTGGCCGGGTTGTTCGCGCTGCCGGTCTTCTCGGTCATCCGGCAGTCGATCGCCGCGCTGGTGCCGGCGTCCCGCCGACGCCCCGCATACGCGCTGGACTCGATGTCGATGGAGCTGTCCTTCATGATCGGGCCGGCGCTGGCCGTGGCGCTGGCCACCGCCGTCTCCCCCCGGGTCACCCTCTGGGCGGTCGGCGCGGGCATCGTCGGCGCCGGCATCGCCCTCTGGCTGCTCAACCCGCCGACCCGCGGCGCCGAGGAGCCGGCCGGCCCGCAGCCCCGGGTGCCCCGGCGGCAGTGGTTGACCAGCCGCCTGCTCGCCGTGTTCGCGGTGAGCGCCGCCGCCACGCTGGTGCTCGGCGGCACCGACGTGGCGGTGGTGGCCGTGCTGCGGGCGGGTGGCGAGGTCGGCTGGACCGGTGCGGTGCTCACCGTCTGGGCGGTCGCGTCGCTGATCGGCGGCTTCGCGTACGGCGCGGTCCGCCGGTCCTTTTCTCCGTTGGCCCTGGCCGCCCTGCTCAGCCTCTGCACCATCCCGGTCGGGTTGGGCGGCGGTCACTGGTGGCTGCTCTGCCTGGCCCTGCTCCCCGCCGGTGCGCTCTGCGCCCCCACCATCGCCGCCACCGCCGACGCGGTCAGCCGGCTCGCTCCCGCCGGTGTACGCGGTGAGGCGATGGGTCTACACGGCTCCGCCACCACGGTCGGCATCGCGCTCGGCGCTCCCCTGGCCGGCGCGGTGATCGACGCCTCGGTGCCGCTCTGGGGCTTCGCGGTCACCGGGGCGGTGGGGTTGCTGGTGACCCTCGTGGTCCTCCCGCTGGAACTGCGGCACCGCCGCTCGCCCGCCACCCCGGCACCCGACATGTCCACACCCGCACCGGCACCGACCGCGTGAGCCACCACCGCCCACCGCGGCCGGGCCGCGTCAGGGCGGCGGTGGGCCGTGGTCGGCGATACGCTGCCACGACAAGGAGATTGCCGCGATCATCGAGGCCAACCCCCATGGGTGCGCTCGGCATCGAGATTCTCCACCCGGGAGACACCGCCGTTCCCGATGGTGCGCGGGTCGTCACGAACCGACCCGCCGTCGCGAAACCGACCACCTCGCCGGCCAACTCCACGTCGACACCCTGCGCCGTGACCCCACACGTCTGCTGATGAGCCATATGCCTCAGCGTCAGAATTATGCTTCTGGGGCATAGAGCCGCGCCGAGAATGTGTCACCCGACGGGTTCCACAATCCAGCGGGAGGCCCGGCGAGGCGAGGGACGGCCGTTACACCGCTCGTCGCCCCACTTCGCGACGATCTCGCTCAGTTCATCAGTTCCTCAGCTCCTCAGCGAGGCTTGCGACGTCGCTGCGGGTCCTCAGCGAGGCTCGCGACGTCGCTGCGGGCGGCGTTGCGGTCCCGCTGGGTGCCGGCCCGGGACAGGGCGGCGCGCACCAGCACAGCGGGCAGGAAGCCGCGCACCAGCGCAACGGCCGGGAAGCCCTGCACCAGCGGAACCCGGGCGCTGCGCAAACGCGGATTCCGGCAGGCACAGAACAGCGACCGGACCTGCCCCGTGGCATCCGGAAACGGCGAAGGGCACCGTGCCCCAGGTGGGGTGCGGTGCCCTTCGGTGGTCTGGGTCGGGCGTCAGCGCTGGTCGAGGTTCCCGGACGTGTCCTCCTGGTAGCTGGCGCCACCGTTGACCGCGCTGGTCAGCGGCTTGGCACCACCCTCCGGCGGGCCGGCGAGGCTCTGGCCGGCGGCCAGCTCGGGGAACTTCGCGTCGAATGCCGGGCGCTCCGAACGGATCCGGGGCATCCGGTCGAAGTTGCGCAGCGGCGGCGGGCAACTGGTCGCCCACTCCAGCGAGTTGCCGTGGCCCCACGGGTCGTCCACCTCGACGACCGGCCCGGTCTTGTACGACTTCCAGCAGTTCCAGATGAACGGCAGGGTCGAGATACCGGTGATGAACGCCCCGATCGTGGAGATCATGTTGAGCGTGGTGAAGCCGTCGCTGGGCAGGTAGTCGGCGTACCGGCGGGGCATGCCCTCCGCGCCGAGCCAGTGCTGCACCAGGAACGTGGTGTGGAAGCCGATCATGGTGAGCCAGAAGTGGATCTTTCCCAGCCGCTCGTCGAGCATCCGGCCGAACATCTTCGGGAACCAGAAGTAGATGCCGGCGAAGACGGCGAACACGATGGTGCCGAAGAGCACGTAGTGGAAGTGCGCCACCACGAAGTAGGAATCGTGCACGTGGAAGTCCAGCGGCGGGCTGGCCAGGATCACCCCGGTGAGACCACCGAAGAGGAAGGTGACCAGGAAGCCGAGCGCGAAGAGCATCGGCGTCTCGAAGGTGATCTGGCCGCGCCACATCGTGCCGATCCAGTTGAAGAACTTCATCCCGGTCGGCACGGCGATCAGATAGCTCAGGAAGCTGAAGAACGGCAGCAGCACCTGGCCGCTGGCGAACATGTGGTGCGCCCAGACGCTCATCGACAGCGCGGCGATCGCGATCGTCGCGGCCACCAGGCCCTTGTAACCGAAGATCGGCTTACGGGAGAAGACCGGGATGACCTCGGTGATGATGCCGAAGAACGGCAGCGCGATGATGTAGACCTCGGGGTGGCCGAAGAACCAGAAGAGGTGCTGCCACAGCATCGGGCCGCCGGTGGCCGGGTCGTACACGTGGGCACCGAGCAGGCGGTCGGCGGCGAGCGCGAAGAGCGCGGCGGCCAGCAGCGGGAAGACCAGGATCGCCAGCAGGCTGGTGACCAGCATGTTCCACGTGAAGATCGGCATCCGGAACATGGTCATGCCGGGCGCGCGCAGGGTCAGGATCGTGGTGATCAGGTTGACCGCGCCGAGGATGGTGCCCAGACCGGAGATGGCCAGGCCGACCACCCACATGTTCGCGCCGACACCAGGCGAGTGCTCCATGGTGCTCAGCGGGGTGTAGGCGGTCCAGCCGAAGTCCGCGGCGCCACCCGGGGTGAGGAAGCCGGCGGTGGCCATGGTGCCGCCGAACAGGTACAGCCAGTAGGCGAAGGCGTTCAGCCGGGGGAACGAGACGTCGGGGGCGCCGATCTGCAGCGGCACGACGTAGTTGGCGAACGCGAACACGATCGGCGTCGCAAAGAACAGCAGCATGATCGTGCCGTGCATGGTGAACAGCTGGTTGTACTGCTCCGGCGACAGGAACTGCAGGCCCGGTCGCGCCAGCTCGGCTCGCATGATCAGGGCCATCAGGCCGCCGATCATGAAGAACACGAACGCGGTGACCATGTACATGATCCCGATCTGCTTCGCGTCCGTGGTGCGCAGCAGCCGCGCGATGGCCGACCCCTTGACCGGCTCTCGGACCGGCCATGGCCGGGTCACGACCGGCTTGGGTGCGACGGTGGTCACGAATGGCCTCCGGTTCTCGGTTGTCCCGCTCGGCACGCGCTGTCAGCTGCGAGCCGTCATCCGAAAGGATGTTAGTCCCCGGTAGGTCGCAGCACCGCTCGGGGTGCTCTGGCACCATGTCCGGCCGACCATCGCGCCTACAGCGGGCCGACCAGGAGCCGGTAGTGCTCACCGAAGATCCGCCCGCCCCGCCCACGCAGCAACGGGTCGCGCAGCGCCGGCGGCACGTCGCGGGTGCGGTTGCGGTCCCGGGTCCGGTCGCGCACCCATCGGGTACGCGGACGACGGCGGCTCTCGTACGCCACCAGGGCCGCCTCGACGCTGCCGGCGGCCCGCAGCGACTCGGCGAGCACCACCGCGTCCTCCAGTGCCATCGCTATCCCCTGGGACAGGGTCGGCGCGGTGGCGTGCGCGGCGTCGCCGACCAGCAGCACCCGCCCCCGGTGCCAGCGGCCCAGCTCGACCTCGTCGGTGAGCCCGACCTGGACGTCGTGCCAGGCGGCCAGCACCGCGGGGACCGGCCCGCCGTAGTCGCCGAAGAGTTCGTGCAGCCGGGCGACCGGGTCGGCCGGCGCGACGGTGCCGGCCTCGTCGGCGTAGCAGTACAGCCGGCCGGCACCGAGCGGCACCACCAGGAACCCGGCCCGGCGGCCGAGCAGCGCCGTCCAGTCGGCGACGTCCGGGCCGTCGCGCACCACGCCCCGGTAGACCACCTGACCCGCGGGCCGGGGCGGGCCGCCGAGCGCGGCCAGTGCGCGCACCGCCGAGCGGGGGCCGTCCGCGCCGATCACCAGGTCGTACTCGCCGCCGGTGCCGTCGGTGAAGGTGACCGCGACCCCGTCGGGCAGCAGCTCGACGGCGCTCACCTCGGCGCCGTGCCGGACCGCGCCCCCGGCCCCGCTGAGCAGCACCTGGTAGAGGTCGCGGCGGGGCAGCGCCCGGCACTCGCCCACCTCGGCCCAGAGCGCGTCGAGGTCCACCTCGCAGAGCGGGTCGCCCGCGGCGTCGAGGAAGCGCTGGCGGTGGATCACCTGCCCGAGGGGGCGGACCGGGCCGTCGAGGTCCAGTCGACGCAGCGCGCGGGCGGCGTTGCCGGGCAGGTAGAGACCGGTGTCGGCGAGTTCGTTGGGCGGAAGTCTCTCGGTGACGTCCGGCCGGAAGCCGGCCAACCGCAGGGCCCGGGCGACGGCCAGACCGGCGATGCCCGCGCCGACGACGAGGATGCGCAGGGGGGAGCCACGCATGGTGGTGTACGCCTCCGGAGGGGATCGGTACGCGGTGAAGGCAAGACACTACTCCGCGCGATCGGCGCACACCAGAGCCGGTGAGCCCCACCGAACCACTCCGGACTGGACAGAAAGTCGTTCCGCCAGCTGAACGCCGTTCGATCGAAGAATACCCATGGGCTGGATGTCGCTCGTCTCACTAGAGTGACGGCGTGACGACGGACGAGTCATACCGCTCGGTCAAGTCGGCGGGTCGGGCACTGGACGTGCTGGAGGCGCTGGCCGCCCCCGCCGGCCCCCGCTCGCCGGTGGAGCTGAGCCGGGCGCTGGGCATCCCGAAGAGCAGCCTGCACGCCATCCTGCGGACCCTGCTGGACCGCGAGTGGGTGGCCGCCGACCCGACCGGCACCCGGTTCTCAGTGGGGTTACGGGCGCTGGAGGTCGGCGCGGCGTTCCTCGCCGGCGCGGACGCCGCCGCCCTCTACGACGTGACCCTGGACCGGCTGGCCGAGTGCTCCGGCGAGACGGTGCAGCTCTACCGCCTCGACCGCGGTTCGGTGGTGCTCCTCGCCCGGCGGGACTCGGCGCACATCGTCCGGCCGGTCTGCGCGGTGGGGCGGCGGCTGCCCGCGCACGCCACCGCGGCCGGCAAGGCACTGCTCGCCGCCCGGACCGACGAGGAGGTCGACCGGCTGCTCCAGTGGCCGCTGCCGGCGGTCACCGGTCGGACGGTCACCACTCCGGAGGCGCTGCGCGCCGAGCTGGCCGCCGTCCGGCGGCGCGGCTGGGCCGAGGAGTGGGAGGAGTGCAGCCCGGGACTGGCGGCGGTGGCGGTGGCCGTGCCGCTGCAGGAGGCGGCGGTGGACGCGATCGCGGTGGCCGCACCGGTGGACCGGCTGGGGCCGGAGGCACGGACCCGGCTGGCGGCGGTGTTGCGGGAGGCGGCGGCCCAGGCGCGGACCGCCCGCGCCCTGCTCGCGCCCCATCGGTAGAACGAGGTTCCCGTATAGGGACGTGAACAGTTGTCAACTTAACCGGTTCAGTTGCGTCATAGTTTCAAGTATGTAAATGTGTTCAGGACCATGGGAGCGCTCCCGGTCACATCCGAGACAAGGTCCGGCGCCCCCGCGCCGCAGCCAAGGAGCATCATGAAGCGTCCATTGCGGGCCCTCGCCGCCGCCGGCCTCCTGGCCGTCGGTTCGATCGTCGCCGTCGCCTTCGGCGGCACCGCCTCCGCCGACACCCAGATCTGCGAGCAGTACGGCTCGACCGTCATCGGCGGCCGGTACGTGGTCCAGAACAACCGTTGGGGCACCACCGCCCAGCAGTGCATCAACGTCACCGGCAGCGGCTTCAACATCACCAGCCAGCAGGGCTCCGCGCCGACCAACGGCGCACCCGTGTCGTACCCGTCGATCTTCGTCGGCTGCCACTACACCAACTGCTCGCCGGGGACCAACCTGCCGGCCCAGGTCAAGTCGATCAGCAGCGCCCCGGGCAGCATCTCCTTCAACTACGTGGGCGGCGCGATCTACGACGCCGCCTACGACATCTGGCTCGACCCGTCGCCCAAGCGGGACGGGGTCAACGCGATGGAGATCATGATCTGGTTCAACCGGCAGGGCAGCATCCAGCCGATCGGCTCGCCGGTGGGCAACGCGAACATCGCGGGCCGCAGCTGGCAGGTGTGGCGCGGCAACAACGGCGGCAACAACGTCATCTCGTACGTCGCGCCGTCGGCGATCCAGGGCATGAGCTTCAACGTGCTGGACTTCATCGCCGACACCCGCAACCGTGGGGCGATCACCAACGACTGGTACCTGACCAGCATCCAGGCCGGTTTCGAGCCGTGGCAGGGCGGTGCCGGGCTGGCCGTCACCAACTTCTCCCAGACCGTCAACACCGGTGGCAACCCGCCGCCCACCACCGCCCCGCCGACCACGCCCCCGGGCAACGGCGGCGGCTGCGCGGTGAAGTACACGTCGAACTCGTGGAACAACGGCTTCACCGCCGACGTGACCGTCACCAACCGGGGTTCCAGCGCCATCAACGGTTGGACCCTGAGCTACAACCTGCCCAGCGGGCAGCAGGTCACCAGCTCCTGGAACGCCAGCGTGACGCAGAGCGGGTCCACGGTGACCGCCCGCAACGCCAGCCACAACGGCACCCTCTCCCCCGGTGGCAGCGCGACCTTCGGCTACCAGGGCTCGCTCAACGGGACGTACTCGGCGCCGACCAGCTTCTCGCTCAACGGCGTCGCCTGCGCCCGCGCCTGACCCACACCACCCACCACCACGCGGGGGGCCGTGACCGACAGGTCACGCCCCCCGCACCCCTGCGGCCCACGAGGCCAGGTCGAACCCTGGACGTCGCACGGGCCGGCCCGACGCCCGGTGATCACCCGCATCAGGCCGGCCTACCTGGCGACAGCTCAGCCGCCCAGCGCGTCGATGTCGCGCATCTCCTCGGCGGTCAGGGAGAAGTCCCAGATGGCGGCGTTGGCCCGGATGCGTTCCGGGGTGACCGACTTCGGGATCACCACGGTCTCGTGGTCGATGTGCCACCGCAGCACCACCTGCGCCGGGGAGACGTCGTGCGCGGCGGCGATCCGGGTCAACACCGGATCGGCCAGGTCGCTGGCCTTGAACGGGCTGTAGCCCTCCAGCACGATCCCCCGGTCCCGGTGCTCGGCGTGCCGCTGCCGGTCGTACAGCGACGGGCTCCACCGGATCTGGTTGACCGCCGGGTTCTCCTCGGTGGCCTGGATCAGCTCGTCGAGCTGGGCGGTGGCGTAGTTGCTCACCCCCACCGCCCGGGTCAGGTTCTCGTCCCGGGCGGCCAGCAGCTCGCGCCAGACCGGGATGCTGTCCGCCGGCGACGACGGCGGCCAGTGGATCAGCCAGAGGTCGACGTGGTCGGTGCCCAGCGCCCGCAGGCTCGCCTCGATCGTCTCGCGTTCCCGGCCGACCCGGTCCGGCGGCAGCTTGGTGGTGATGAAGACGTCCTCCCGGCGCAGTCCACTCTCCCTGACCGCCCGACCCACCTCCTCCTCGTTGCCGTACATGGTGGCGGTGTCGATGTGCCGGTAGCCGGCGTCCAACGCGGACAGCACGGCGTCGTAGCCGGCCTCGCCGGTGGCCTGCCAGGTGCCGAAACCGAGCAGCGGCATCCGTACGTCGCCGGGGAGCAGGACGGTGGGTTGGTCGAGGTCCATGCCCAACGTTCTACCCGACATCGCACCGGACATGCCGGGCACCCGGCGAACCGGGACGGATTGCCGGAGAATGCCGGTGTGCCGCGCATCGACCCGGGCCGACGGCGAGGAGCATCGTGTACCTGACCCACCTGGAGTGTCCCCGCTGCGGCCGGGAGGACGACCCCGGCCGGCTCACCAACCTCTGCACGTGCGGCTCACCGCTGCTGGCCCGCTACGACCTGGCCGCGGTGGCCGCCACGGTGACCCCGGAGCGGTTCGGGTTGCGCCCGGCCGACCTGTGGCGCTACCGGGAACTGCTGCCGGTGGCCGACGAGCGGCACGTCACCACGCTGGGCGAGGGGTGGACGCCGCTGTTGCGCGCCCCCGCGTACGGCCACGAGATCGGCATCGACGACCTGATCGTCAAGGACGAGGGGCTCACCCCGACCGGGTCGTTCAAGGCCCGCGGAGCGGCCGTCGGGGTGAGCCGGGCCCGGGAACTGGGCGTACGGCGGTTGGCCATGCCCACCAACGGCAACGCCGGAGCGGCCTGGGCGACGTACGCGGCACGGGCCGGGATGGCGGCGACCATCGTGATGCCGCTGGACGCCCCGGCCATCTGCCGCCGGGAGTGCGTGGCCGCCGGGGCCGACCTGCGCCTGGTGGACGGGTTGATCGGCGACGCCGGACGCTGGGTGGCCGAGCTGGTGGCCGACGCGGACGGGGCGATCTTCGACGCCGGCACACTGCGCGAGCCGTACCGGTTGGAGGGCAAGAAGACGATGGGGTACGAGATCGTCGAGCAGCTCGGCTGGCAGGTGCCCGACGTGATCATCTACCCGACCGGTGGCGGGGTCGGCCTGATCGGCATCCACAAGGCCCTGCACGAGCTGCGGGAGCTGGGCTGGGTGGGCGACAAGCTGCCCCGGTTGGTGGCCGTGCAGTCCACCGGCTGCGCGCCGATCGTCCGGGCGTTCGCCGCCGGTGAGGACCGGGCCCGGCCCTGGGTCGACGCGCACACGGTGGCGTTCGGGATCACCGTGCCGGCCCCGCTGGGCGACGAGCTGATCCTGACCGCGCTGCGGGAGAGCAGCGGCACGGCGGTCGCCGTCGACGATGCGGAGATCCTCGTCGACCTGCGGGACTTCGCCGCCCGGGAGGGGCTGCTGCTCTGCCCGGAGGGGGCGGCCTGCCTGACCGCCGCCCGGCACCTGCGGGCCGGCGGCTGGATCCGGGCCGACGAGCGGGTGGTGGTGCTGAACACGGGCTCGGGGCTGAAGTACCCGGAAACGGTGGACGTCTCCGGCGTACCCGTGCGCTGACCTCGGGCCGAGGCCGGCCGGCGTCCCCTGTCCCGCCGGTCCCCTCCGTGGCGGAGGGGACCGGCCCGCGCAGGAACCCGGCCCGCGCGGCGCCCCAGGAATGTGCGGGAACCCGGCACGCGCAGGGCCCCCGGCGCGCATCGGCGCGGGTCGGGGGCCCTGCGACGGTCCTCGGCGGGGCCGGGTCAGGAGGTCGGCGGCTCGTCCTCACCGGCGGCCTCCGCCGCGTCGGCCTCCTCCTTGGTCCGGTGCACCACCTGGTCGGCGTGCTCCGGCGGGCCGTACACGGTGTAGAGGACCAGCGGGTTGGGGCCGGTGTTGACGAAGTTGTGCTTCGTCCCGGCCGGCACCACCACCAGGTCACCCTGGGCGACCTCCCGGGTCTCCCCGCCGACCCGGGCCTCGCCGGTGCCGCTGACGAAGGTCAGGATCTGGTCGATCCCGTCGTGGACCTCCTCGCCGATCTCACCGCCCGGCGGGATGGTCATGATCACCAACTGGGTCTTCTCGCCGGTCCAGAGCACCCGGCGGAAGTCCGGGCTCTTCTGGGCGACCGTCGCGATCGTGAAATGCTCCATGTCCCGCTCATACCCGCAACGGCAACGAATCACGCCGGGCTGTGCAGATGATGGAATTCCCCACCCTGGGAAGGTTTGCCGGTCGTCGAATCGGGCAACGAGCACTCCGACCGGCGCAGCGAACGCACCGGTCGAACCAGGTCCCCGCTGGCGTACCGCCGGATGGCTGCGGTGGTGGGAGACGGTCGGAGCGCGGCGACGGACGGCCGATGGGCCGTACGGCGCCGTGCGCCCGTATCCGCCTGCCGAGCTGTCGAAACTCCGTACGCCGGCCGTCGTGCGCCCGGCCGCCGGCCCGGCTGCCGGCCGGGGCTAGCCTGCTGGGGTGGCCCGACTGCTGCTCGTCGAGGACGACCTGACCATCCGCACCCCGCTGGTCCGGGCGCTGCGCGACCGGGGGCACGCGGTGGCCGCCGCGTCGACCGCGATGGAGGGGCTACGGCACACCCTCGACGACCGACCCGACCTCGTCGTGCTCGACCTCGGCCTGCCCGACCTGGACGGCGGCGAGCTGCTGCGGATGTTGCGCGCGGTCAGCGCCGTACCGGTGATCGTGGCCACCGCCCGCGACGACGAGCGGGAGATCGTCCGGCTGCTCGACGCCGGGGCGGACGACTACGTGGTCAAGCCGTTCACCGCCGTCCAGCTCGACGCCCGGGTGCGGGCCGTGCTGCGCCGGGGCGGCCCCGACCGGCCCGACGAGGAAGCCACGCTGGTGGTCGGCGGGCTGCGCATCGACCCGCGCGCCCGGCAGGTCACCCTTAACGACGTGCCGGTGGAGCTGACCCCGCGCGAGTTCGACCTGCTGCACCACCTCGCTGGCCGACCCGGCGCGGTGGTGACCAAACGGGAGCTGCTCACCGAGGTCTGGCGGATTCCCTACGGCGGGGCGGACAAGACCGTCGACGTGCACCTGTCCTGGCTGCGCCGCAAGCTCGGGGAGAGCGCCCAGCAGCCGCGTTACCTGCACACCGTCCGAGGGGTCGGGGTACGGCTCGCCCCGCCCGGGACGGACGGGTGAGACGGCCGGCTCTGCCGGTCGCCCCTTCGGCACGTCCCCCGGGCGGGGCGACGACCGCACCGGTGCACCGGGGTCGGGCACCGGCTCGGCCGTGGGTCAGCGGGCGGCGCAGGTCAGCACCGTCGGGGGTTGGTTGTCGCCGGTGACGACGAGCCCCCAGGTGGTGGTCGCGCCGGGGCTCAGGTTCCCGTTGTAGTTGGCGTTGGTCGCGGTGACCTGCCGGCCGGACTGGCTGACCGTGGCGCTCCAGGACGAGGCGATCTGCTGGGTGCCCGCGAAGGTGAGCGCGGTGCTCCAGCCGGTGCTGGCGGCACCGCCGATGTTGCGGACCGTCACCTCGGCCTGGAAACCACCCGACCAGGAGCCGGTCACCCGGTAGCCGGCCGAGCAACCGGTCACCGGCGCCGGCGTCCCGGTGGGGGTCGCGGTCGGGGTGGCCGTCGGCGTCGCGGTGGGAGTGGGGGTCGCGGTCGGGGTGGCGGTGGGAGTGGGGGTCGGGGTGGGCCCGTCCGAGGTGGTGTAGTCGGCCGGGGTGTACGCCGCCGCGCACGTTCCGCCGCAGGAGGCGGGCAGCGCGAAGCGGTAGACCCGACCGTTGTTGACCAGCGTGCCGGCCGCGTCGCGGACCCGGATCTGGAAGTCGGTGCCGCCGGAGGCGGTCGCCCCGATCACGTACGACTGTCCCATGTCGCTGTTCATGGTGGCGGCCGTCCACACCCCACCGGCCAGGTACTCCACCCCGTGGATGCCGTTGGCCAGGTGCGAGACGGCGATCGCCGGCCAGTACCGCTGGGCGCCCTTCATGAAGCCGATCCGGATGTCACCGGAGTAGTTCGGCGCGGGCACGAACGACCAGGAGACGTGCCGGTTGTTCCAGTGGGTGGGGTTCATGTCCCCCACCGGCGTCCCGTTCCGGACGAACCGGTTGAGCGAGGCGGTGGAGAGGTCCAGGTGGTAGGGATCGTCGCGGCACCAGGCGTTGCCGTCGCCGCAACTGTCCGCCACCACCATGGTCAACGTCGCCCCGTTGTAGGCGTCCGTGGTCCACGAGCCGTTGCGGCAGAACGGCTGCCCGGGTGCGCCGTCGTTGACGCCGGTGCAGTAGTCGCCGACGGTGACCCGGACGAAGCGACCACAGTTCAGGCCGTTGTTCCACAGGCCGATCTTCGCCGCCTGGCTGGCCGGGATCGGCCGGATCGGGTACGACGAGTAGTCACCGGGCAGGTCGTAGGCGTTGAGCGCGACGAAGTCCGGCGAGTCCAGCTCCGACTGGGGCAGGCCGCAGCCGCCGTACGGGGCGCCGAGGCCGTCGAAGTGGGTGGCGTTGCCGGTGACCGGGGTGCTCGGCTCGGGCACCGCGAGCGCCCGGGCGGGCAGCGGGACGGCCAGCAGCAGCGCGGCGGCGGTCAACGCCGCGAGCAGGCCGGCACGATGACGCGACGATGTCATGGGGGTACGCCTTCCGGGCAGGATGGAGCGGGGACATGGTGTTCGGATGCCCTTCCACGCCCGGCGTGCCGCCCACCCATGCCACCACCGGCACCGACCACTGTCAATGCCCGATGTGGAGGGCCCGGGTACGACGCCGATCCGTCACCACGATTGCCGGGCAACCCCTGTGACGGGGGCGGTCGGCCCGGTAGATTGAGGTATGGTGCCCGCCCCCGGGGGTCGGGTGGCGGAACCCGTCTACCGACCCATCCTCACCAGCAGACGGGGTGAGCTGGAGGCGCTGGGTCATCTGGACAGCGCCTCGGCTCCCCTGGTCGCCCCGCTCCTCAACGTGTCCACGACCGACACCGGCCTGCCCGAGCTGCTGCGCCGGCTGCCCGCCGGGTTGGTGCCGGCCGTCGACGTCTGCGCGCTGCCCGAAGGGCCGGGTGGCGAGCTGGCCCGGTGGGACGTACCGGTGCTCCCGGTGGTCGGGTTGGCGTGCGGCGACCGGCGGTTGGCGGCGCACGGCGCGGCCTGTCGCGCGTACGCCCGGGGTGCGGTGGTGCGGTTGCGGGTCGGCCGGGACCGGGCCGGCCCGGATGCCGCCACGACGGCGGTGGAGCGGGTGTGGCGGCGGACCGGGCTGGTCCCGGAGCAGTGCGACCTGCTGGTCGACGCCGGTGACGTGTGCTGCCTCGCCGATCTTCGGGCCGCCGAGCCCCGGGTGCGGTGGATGGTGGACTGGGCCTGCCGGCACGCCTGGCGCACGGTGACCGTGGCGGCCGGCGGGATGCCGCCGTCGCTGTCCCGGCTGCGCACCGACGAACCGGTCCGGGTGGACCGCTGGGACCTGCTGTTCTGGCGTCGGCTGGCCGACCTGGGCGTGGGGTACGGCGACTACGGGGTGGTCGCCGCCCCGCCGGGCGACGTGGAGCCGGGCGACCGGCTGCCCACGGTGCGGTACACCACCGAGGACGGGTGGTGGATCTACCGCTGGTCGCGGCGGGGTGGCCGGGGCGACGAGAGGTTCGCCGACCTGTGCCGCACACTGGTCACCGCCGCACACTGGCCGCCCGCCGGGGCAAGCTTCTCCTGGGGTGACCACGAGTTGCTGCGGCGGGCCCGCCGGGCGACCGGGGCCGGCTCACCGGCCAACTGGACGGCGTGGAGCACCTCGCACCATCTGGCGCACGTGCTGACGGAGTTGACCGGTCCGGTCGACGGGCGTCGTCGGGCCCCGCCGACGAGCACCGAGGACCGGGACGGGTTCACCCGGCCGCATCGCGGCGGAGAGCACTGGCGGGCCCGCTGATCGGGTCACTCCTGCTCGGTGAAGCCGAACTGGACCACGCCCTCGTCGTCGACGGAGGCGTCCACGGAGGTGTCGTTGAGCAGTTCGGCGGCATCGGGGTCGAGGAAGATGCGGGCCCCCTCGGTGTCGACGACCTGATCGCCCTGCGCCGGCACGGGCACCAGTTCGATGGTCAGCGCGCCGGCCTCGGTGTCGGCGGCGATCCGCAGCCCACCGTCCTGGGCGACGTCCTGCTGGGCCGTGAGGTCACGGATCACGAGCACGGCGTTGTCGGTCATGGTGAGCATGGCGGGACTCCTCGGGATCTTCGGGATCTTCGGGATCGGACGTCGCGCGACGACAGTTGCGCGCTCCCTGCGGCGGGCCGGTGCCCGCCGGGTGATTCGGGGCGCCTTCGCGCGGCCCTCCCACCCACCGTGCCCGCTGCCCGGGGGTTCGTCAAATAGAGCGGGGTCTGTCGAAGGCCCCGCCGAACATCCCCGTTTCCGCTCCTCAGCGCCCTGATCCTTCCTACCCTGAGCGCATGGACGCTGCCAGAAGGTACGCCGCCGAACTGCTCGGCACCCTGCTGCTGGTCTTCGTCGGAGTGGGCACCGCAGTCTTCGCCCAGATGCAGGGCGGAGTGGTCGTCGTGGCGCTGGCCTTCGGGTTCGTCCTGGTGGGGCTGGTGTACGCGATCGGCCCGCTCTCCGGCGCGCACCTCAATCCCGCAGTGACGATGGGGGTGCTGCTCTCCGGCAAGATCTCCGTGGTCGGCGCGGTCGCGTACTGGATCGCGCAGTTCGTGGGGGCCACGGTGGCCAGCTTCGTCATCTGGGGGCTGGTGCGCTGGGGAGGCGTGGCGGACCAGACCGGGGCGTTGGGCACCAACGGCTACGGGGTGCACATCAACCGGGGAGGCACGGCGGTGCTGGAGGTCGTCCTGACGTTCCTGTTCGTGCTGGTGGTGCTGGTGGTGACGAGTCGGGTCGAGCACGCCGGCTTCGCCGGCCTGGCGATCGGCCTGACCTTGGTAGCGGTGCTGCTGGTGGGGATCACCCTGGACGGCACCTCGATCAATCCGGCCCGGTCGTTCGGTCCGGCCGTGTTCGAAGGCGGTGCGGCGCTGCGGCATCTGTGGGTGTTCATCGTCTTCCCGCTGCTCGGCGGGGCGCTGGCCGCACTGGCCGCCCCGCTGCTGGTGGAGCCGAGCCGGCACTTCCGCGCCGAGCCCGACGCGCCCGATCCGGCCGCGCCGGACCCGACCTGACCACCACCGGCGGACCACCGGCCCGGGACCATCACCCTGGGAAGAAAATCTACGGTGTCGCGGCTTGCTTGACGGAAATCTTCGTGACAGCGTCAGTGCATGCATCGTCGTCTCTTTCCCCGGACGCTGGCGCTGGTGGCACTGGTCGCCACCGTGGCCGCCGCCGGTGCGCTTCCGGCCACCGCCGAGTCACCCGGCCCGGCGGCCACCCGGCTGCACGCCACCATCGACGCCGTCCTCGCCGACCCCCGGCTCGCCGGGGCGCAGGCCGGGGTGGTCGTGGTGGACACGGCCACCGGCCGGACCCTCTACGACCGCAACGGCGACCGCCAACTGGTGCCCGCCTCCAACACCAAGCTGCTGACGTCGACGGCAGCCCTGGCGCTGCTCGGCCCCGGGCACCGGTTCAGCACCGACGTGCTCACCGACGGCCGGCGTCGGGCCGGGCTCGTCGCCGGCAACCTCTACCTGCGGGGCGGCGGCGACCCGACGATGCTGACCGCCGACTACGACGCGCTGGCCGCCCAGGTCGCCGCCGACGGGGTACGGATGGTGACCGGGCACCTGGTCGCCGACGACACCCGCTACGACGCCGCCCGGCTCGGTGCGGAGTGGGCCTGGGACGACGAGTCCTACTACTACGCCGCGCAGGTCTCCGCGCTGACCGTGGCGCCGGACACCGACTACGACGCGGGCACCGTCATCGTGCGGGCCGCCCCGGCGGGCGCGGCCGGGGCGAAACCGGTGGTGACCCTGAGCCCGCCAAACGGTTACCTGCGGATCGACAACCGGGCCGAGACGGTCGCCGACGGCGAGACGACGCTGTCGTTCGAGCGGACGCACGGCGGCAACACCATCGTGGTCACCGGCCGGATCGCGGTCGGCGCGGCGGCGACCAGCGACTGGATGACCGTCTGGGAACCCACCGGCTACGCCGCCGCCGTCTTCCGGGACGCGCTGCGCCGGCACGGGGTCCGGGTGCTCGGTCGGACCGTGCCCGGCCGGGCCACCCCGGCGGATGCCACGCCGGTGGCCCGGCACGACTCGATGGCCCTGGCCGAGTTGCTGGTGCCCTTTCTCAAGTTGTCCAACAACGGGCACGCCGAGGTGCTGACCAAGGAGATCGGCCGGGTCATCTCCGGTTCCGGCAGTTGGCCGGCGGGGTTGACCGCGATCAGCGAGTACGTCGCCGACACCGGAATGGACACCGGCACCCTGCGCCAACTCGACGGCTCCGGGTTGTCCCGGCGCAACCTGATCCCGGCCGACGAGTTCGTCGCCCTGCTCTCCGCCGTCCGCCGGGAACCCTGGTTCGACACCTGGTACGCGGCGCTGCCGATCGCCGGAAACGCCGAGCGCCTCGTCGGTGGCACCCTGCGCAGCCGGATGCGCGGCACGGCGGCGGCGGACAACGTGCACGCCAAGTCCGGCAGCCTTACGGGGGTGTCCGCCCTGTCCGGCTACGCCACCGACGGCGACGGGCGGGTGCTGGCCTTCTCGGTGGTGTTCAACAACTACCTCACCTCGTCGGTCAAGGCGTTGGAGGACCAGATCGCCATCGCGCTGGCCTCCTACCGGGAGGCGGACGGCAGGTCGACGCGCGCGACGCCGCCGGTGGCCCCGGAGTCACCACGGGTGCCCGAGGGCCGGGAGTGTTCCTGGGTCAAGCCGATCGTCTGCTGAGCGCGCCCGATGGGTCAGCGCCGCTGCAACACCACCACCGGGATCTCCCGGTCGGTCTTGCTCTGGTACTCGTTGTACGCCGGCCAGATGGCGGTCATCGTCGGCCACATCCGGGCCCGCTCCGCCGGCTCGGCGGTACGCGCCCGGACGGTGAACGCCTCCGCACCGACCTGCACCTGCGCCTCGGGTTCGTCGCGCAGGTTGAGATACCAGGAGGGGTGCTGGGGCGCACCGCCCTGGGAGGCGACGACCAGGTAGTCGTCGCCGTCCCGGCCGTAGATGAGCGCGGTGCGGCGCAACTTGCCACTGCGCCGGCCCCGGGTGGTCAGCAGCAGCGTGAAGACGCCCGGCTGCCACTCGTGCCCCTCGACGCCGCCGGTCGCGACGTACCGCCGGATGTGATCGGCGACCCAGCCCTCGGGGCTGTCCAGCACCTGCTCGTCGGTCGACATCTGGGCCTCCGGGTAGCTCGTGGGCATCGACCCGGCCACGCTATCCCGACATAAAGCCCAAAGGAGGGCTAACGACTCAACGCACCGCTGCCGCCTGGAGGTTCACGTTGCCGCAGCTGCTGTTGAAGGTCTTCTCGACGGTCCAGCGGATCAGCAGCTTCTCACCCCGGGGCACCTGGTACCGGATGACGAACTGGGCGGTGTGGGTGGTGTGCGGGTCCTCCAGCCGCAGCGTGCGGGTCGCCCCACCGGTGGACAGCCGCGCGTCCAGCCGCCCCTGGGCCATCCAGACCCCGGCGAAGAGGTGCACCGTACGCGGTTCCCCGTCACCCGCCACGGCCAGCGCGAACCCGTTACCGACACCGCAGACGAACACGCCGGTGCCGGTGGCGGAGACGGCCGGCACCGGAGCGCCGTCGCGCCAGCCGAACAGCTCGGGGTTGGTGTCGTACCGGTCGCGTGCGCCCCGACCGCCCTCGTCCCGGATCTCGTCGCTGCCGCCGCCCCTGCGGACCAGAGTCTCCGGCCGGTTGAGCCCCCAGTGCACCCAGTCCCGGGTGCCCAGCGCGGTCAGGTCCACCTCGGCGGGCACGTCGGCCCGGGAGACGCTCAGCGTCGGCGCGGCCGGGGACGCCACCGGGGTGGCGGTCGGAGTCGGTGGCTCGCTCGGTGGCGGGGTGCGTTCCCGGGGCTGCAACCCGGGCGTGACGATCCCGGCCTCGGCCGAAACGCCCACCCCCGCCGCCCCGGTCGGGTATCCGGCCGGGGTCGGCGCGCCGGCCGGCAGCACCAGGTCGGACTCCGGCGGGTCCGAATCCGGACCCAGATAGGTCACCAGCACCGCGAGGCAGGCCAGGCCGGCCACCGCCTCGATCGCCCAGCGGCGACGTTGCCGACGTCGGGCCTCCCGACGCTGCGCGATACGCGTCGTCGGGCCCGGCCCGATCCGCCAGGTTTCTTGGTCGTTCACGTGTGTCCCACTCCCCAGCCCGACGCCCGCGACCGGTCGGGGAGGGGGTGCGGTCGCGCCGTGAGCGTTCTCACGTTGTCATTCCAGGGCCGGGATGCGCCATATGCCAGCGGGTGGGCGTTTCCAGTTTGTTACCAAGTGCGAGCGATGGAAAGTTACCTGCCAAGGATGAAAGCCCAGCTCAACCTCATGATGGCGCGGAGATCAACAATAGGTGGCCGTCAGCGGATCTCGAAACCCAACGACTGGGCGAGCACCATCGCCTGCTCCGGGTCGATCACCGCGCCGGCCCGCTCGACCGCCGTCGGGTCCAGCGCGGTGAGGTCGCTGCCCCGCAGATCGGCCCCGGTGAACCGCACCGCGTGCAGTTGGGCGGCCGAGAGGTCCACCCGGGCCAGGGTCGCGCCGGTCAGATTCGCCCCGGTCAGATCGGCCTCACGCATCCGTACGTCGCTGAGCTGCGCGCCGCGCAGGTCGGCCCCCGGTAGCGCGACGAACGACCAGTCCCCACCCGACACCCGCAACGGACGCAGCTCGCACTGGTCGAACGTGCTGCCGACCAGCTTGCAGCCGGTGAACTCGGCCTCGAACAGGTTGCACCGGCGGAACACGCAGCGGACGAAGGCCGAGTCGGTGTGCCGGGAGGAGTTGAACGACACCCCGCCGAAGGAGCACTCGGTGAACGAGGCGCCCCGGCTGACCGCCTCGGTCAGGTCGACGTCGGAGAAGACGCAGCGGACGAAGTGCCGGTCGACCAACTCCTCGGCGTACCAGTCGGTGTGGCGGAACGTCTCGTCCTCGGCGGCCTGCGGCATCGCTCCACCATAGGTGCGAGCACCGACACCGTCGGCGCACCTACCGCCCGGCGCGCACCGGCTAGTACGTTCGGTGACGTGAACGTGGCACGCAGCACCGACCCGGACCGCATCGGCTTCGACCCGGGCCGGCTGGCCCGGATCGACGACCACTTCGGCCGGTACGTCGACGACGGGCGGCTGGCCGGCTGGCAGATCGTGGTCACCCGGCGCGGCGAGGTCGCGCACTCCTCGGTCCACGGGCTGCGCGACCTGGAGGCGGGCACCCCGGTCGAGCCCGACACCATCTGGCGGATCTACTCGATGACCAAGCCGATCACCTCGGTCGCGGCGATGATGCTGTGGGAGGAGGGCCGGTTCGAGCTGACCGACCCGATCAGCCGCTGGCTGCCGGAGTTCGCCGACGTCCGGGTCTTCGACAAGGGCTCGGCGCTCAAGGCGTACACCGTGCCGGCGGTCGAGCCGATCCGGGTCTGGCACCTGCTCACCCACACCGCCGGGCTGACCTACGGGTTCGCGCAGACCTCGGTGGTCGACGCGCTCTACCGGGCCGCCGGCTACGACCTCGGCGTCCCGCCGGGGCTGGACCTGGCCGGGGCCAGCGCCGGGATGGCGAAGCTGCCGCTGCTGTTCCAGCCCGGCACCGGTTGGAACTACGGCGTCTCCACCGACGTGCTCGGCCGGCTCGTCGAGGTGCTCTCCGGGCAGAGCCTGGCCGATTTCCTCACCACCCGCATCCTCGTCCCGCTGGGCATGACCGACACCGGGTTCTGGGTCGACCAGGCGGATGCCAAGCGGCTCGCCGCCCTCTACACCCCGCACCCCGGCACCGGTCGGGCGGTCCGCGCCGATCAGCTCGGTGCCGCCGCGCTGGCCCCGCCGCAGTGCCTGTCCGGCGGGGGCGGGTTGGTCTCCACGGCCGCCGACTACCACCGGTTCACCCAGCTGCTGCTGCGCGGCGGCGAGCTGGACGGCGTACGACTGCTCGGGCCCCGGACGGTGCGCTACATGACCCGCAACCACCTGCCCGGCGGCGGCGACCTGGCGTCGTTGCAGCCGCAGGGGTTCGCCGAGACGGTGCTGGACGGCATCGGCTTCGGGCTGGGCTTCGCCGTGGTGCAGGACCCGGTGCCGGCCAAGGTGCCGAGCAGCGTCGGCGAATACTACTGGGGCGGGTTGGCCAGCACCGCGTTCTGGGTCGACCCGGCCGAGGAGATCACCGCGCTGCTGTTCACCCAGCTGATGCCGTCGAGCACCTACCCGCTGCGCTCCCAGCTCCGCCAACTCGTCTACGCGGCCCTGGTCGGCTGAGCCGGGCCTGCCGGCGGCGGGGCCGCCCCGGCCGGCAGCGGCGGTGCCGGCGGGGTCAGTCGGCGAGCCGGGCCGGAAAACCGCCGGTGGCGATCGGCCCCCAGCTCTCGACGGTGATCCTGATCAGCGACTTGCCCTGCGCCACCATGGCCGCCCGGTACTCGTCCCAGTCCGGGTGTTCCCCGGAGATGCTGCGGAAGTAGTCCACCAGCGGCTCCAGCGCGTCGGGCAGGTCGAGCACCTCGGCCACCCCGTCGACCTGCACCCATGGGCCGTCCCAGTCGTCGGAGAGCACACAGGCGGAGACCCGGGGGTCACGGCGGATGTTGGCGATCTTGGCCCGTTCCGGGTAGCTGGAGATCATCAACCGTCCGACGCCGTCCACACCGCAGGCGACCGGGGAGGACTGCGGACGGCCGTCGGCCCGGGTGGTCATCAGCAGCACCCGGTGCCGGGGGCGGACGAACTCGATCAGGGCGTCCCGGTCGACCCGGGTGTTGGTTGCGACGCTGCGTGCCATCCCCCGGTTCTACCAGGCCCGTCGGCCGGCGACTCGGCGGGCGTCAACCGGACCGGCCGCCGACCCGGCCCGGCGCGGGCTGGGCGGGGACCCGGGGCCGGGCCGTGGGCCGCCAGGCGCGGCCGTTGGCGTAGATCACCCGGAACCCGAGGTACGCCGCGAGCGGCGCCCAGTGCGCCGAGCCCATCCGCAGCTCGGCGGCATTGTGCCGCTGGCCGTTGGCGAGCACGTCGAGCAGCACCGTCTCGAAGGCGGCCGACTCGACCCAGTCGACCTCGCGGGTGAAACCGCAGATCAGGGCCGCGCCGGTGACGTCGAGGAAGTCGCGCAGCGTGGCGTCGGAGGCGCGCAGCACCGAGCAGCTGCCGAAGTAGAGCCGCCGGCCCTCGGCCCGGCCGGCCATCCGCTCGGCGACGTCGGCCAGCTCGACGGAGTCCCAGTCGGTGAGGCAGAGCCGGCTGGGCTCGCCGTGCATGGCGAAGAAGCCGACCCGGTGGTCGGCGTACTGCTTGAGCAGCCAGCGGTCGAGGAAGTAGAACAGCTCGTCGCGGGTGGCGGCGTCCTTGTGGATGTAGCGGATGCGGCCGAGCCGTTCGAGCAGGTCGAGGGTGGGCAACACGGACCCGCGTTCGTTGAGGTCACGGTGCCACTGCCCCTCGACACAGAAGACCCCGCCCCGCGCCACCTGCACCTCCCCGACCTCGCCGGCGCGGACGACGTTACCGGGTCCCGGTCACGAACCCACATCACCCTGGGTGCCCGACTGATCCGTTTCGGGATACTCCGCCGCTATGGGGAAATCCGTCCCGCGCCGGTACGACCTGACCGAATTGCAATTCACCGCAATTCACAGGTGACACCCAGCTATCACCAACTGTGAGGACAATTCCCCTTTATCACCGCGAATCAGCCGGCCAGCTGTCAGGGTGGAAGTCGCAGGACGTCCCGGGCGATGCCCTGTTCACCACCCCAATCACTGCCAATCGGGAGGACTTCTGTGCGCCAGAACACTGTGAAGCGGGCACTCGTCGCGTTCGCCCTGGCTCTGCCGGGAGCCGCGATCGCCACGGTGGTCGCCGCGCCAGCGGCCCACGCCGACGGCTGCTACACCTGGAAACGCGACCTCTACCAGGGGCGCTCCGGCGATGACGTCCGCCAGTTGCAGATCCGGGTCGCCGGTTGGGCGGGCCGCGGGGGAATCGTCCGGATCGACGGGGACTTCGGCCCCGAGACCACCGCCGCGGTCAAGCGCTTCCAGACCGCGTACGGGCTGCGCAGCGACGGCGTCGCCGGCCGGCAGACCTTCACCAAGCTCTACCAGTTGCAGGACAACGACTGCACGCCGGCCCACTTCAGCTACCGCGAACTGGACGACGGCTGCGGCGAGGGCGGGTGGAGCGGCGGTCCGGTCTCCGCCACCGACACCAAGGCCACCGCCGTGCGCACCATGTGGAAACTGGAGGCGCTGCGGCGCGGCCTGGGCGACAAGCCGCTCAACGTCACCAGCGGCTTCCGCGACTCCAACTGCAACAAGCAGGTCGGCGGGGCGTCGGACAGCCAGCACCTCTACGGCAACGCCGCCGACCTGACCTCGGGCAGCAGGTCACTCTGCGAGATCGCCCGCGCCTCCCGCGACCACGGGTTCAGCGGCATCTACGGCCCCGGGTACGCCGGCCACGACGACCACGTCCACGTGGACTCCCGGCGGGAGAACAACCGCGACACGTCGACGAACCGCACCAGCTGGGCGGCTCCCGACTGCGGCGTCAGCCGCTGACCGGCACACTGGCCGACGCCGGTCCGGCCCCACGGGATCATCGGGGCCGGGCCGGCGTCGGGGCACCAGGGGCGTCGGACGGGCCTGCCCGCTCAGCTCGCCCGGGGCCAGCGCGGCGCGGTGGCGGGGGGCGCCACCGGCCGTCCCGGCACGCCGGAGCGCACCCCGGGCCGCAGCCCCGACGTGGTGGGCCGCGCCCCGGGTGTGCCGGGTCGGCCGACCTGGTCACGGGCCGGGTAGCCGGCCGCCGGGGCGGTCCGCGCCGGGGCCGTGCCGGGCCGGGGCGTGGTGTACGTAAACGGGAAGGGCACGTGCACGAACGGGTTTCCGTGCCGGATCAGCGCGTCGATCTGACGCTCGTTCAATCCGTGGTTCTCCAGCACCCGCCGTCCCCAGCGGTGCAACCGGCACGGGTAGGACGCACCGTCGTTGCGGCACAGCGGCCCGTTGGGCCATTCCTCGGCGGCGTGCACCACCACCGCCCGCACCGCGAGCCGGACGTCCTCGGGTGTCAACGAGGCGGGCACCGGCACCTCACCCAGAACCTGATCGATGGGGTCCGTCGACTGCTCACCAACTCGCACGGCAGGCCTCCCGCAGTTCGGCAGCAGTTGCGGCTGAATCGCCGCAACGCATCCTCGCGCAGTGGTACGGGCGGTGACCGGCGGCGGTTCAATCCCCCCAGGCGGTGAGCAGATCCTCCGGCGTCAACACCCGCACACCGTCCACCACCGCACCGGCCCGGGCGACCGCCAGCAGCGCCACCTGTTCGTCGGCACCGGGCAGCCGGGACCGGTGCAGGGTGAGCCGACCCAGGTCGTGCCCGTCGAAGGGTCGGTTCTCCAGCCACTTCACCGAGCCGACGAAGGTGATCCGCCGGGCGACCGGCCCACGGTCCGCCCCGACCAGGTCGATCTCCGGGTCGTTGGTCCGGGTCCAGTAGCCGCCCACCACGGCGGTGTCGTCGGGCAGGTGGCCGGCCGGCAGTCGCCGCAGCGCCTCCCGTACCACCGGCTCGATCGCCCGGCCCCGCCAGGACGTCCAGGAGGTGCGGATCCTGGCGAGGGTGAGATCGCCCCGTCCGCGCTCGATCTCGGGCAGGTACGGGCCGAGGAAGGTCAGCCAGAAGCGCAGGTACGGGTCGGCGACGGTGTAACGGGTCTCCCGGGAGGGGCGGGTGGACAGCGGGGTGGCGACCTCGACGATGCGCTTGTCGGCCAGCAACCGCAGTGCCCGGCTGAGCGATGCCTGGGGCAGGTCACCGGCCGCTCGCGCGATCAGGGAGAAGGTGCGTTCACCGGAACCGATGGCCCGCAGCACCAGACCGGCCTGCGACTGGGTCGGGAACTCGGCGGCCAGCGCCCGTTCCGCACTGACCAGCAGGGCGGAGGTCGGGTCGGTGACCGCCTCGGCGAGGTAGTCGCCGAGGCCGGCCCCGGCGGGCCACTCGTCGAGGATCAGCGGCAGGCCGCCGGAGACCAGATAGGCGTCGAAGGCGTCGGCCGGTGCCGCACCGAGCATGTCCCGGACGTCGGTGGGGCTCAGCGGCGGCACCACCAGCTCCGTCGCCCGCTGGTGGAACGGCCGCCCGTAGTCGTTCAGCGCCTCCATCATCGCCAGGTCGGAGCCGATGCAGACCAACAGGACCGGCAGCCGTGACAACTCCCGGTCGAACACCTTCTGCAGGGTGCCCTCCAGTCCGGGGTCCGTGGCGATCAGGTAGGGCAACTCGTCGAGCACCACCACGGCCGGCCGGTCTGTCGGCAGGGCGGCGGCCAGCAGGGTGAGCGCGGCGTCCCAGGTGCTCGGGCGTTGGGCGGCGAAGAGTTGCGCACCGGGCAGGCTGGACCCGACCACGGCCTCGACGAACAGGGCGAGATCGGCAGCCACGGTGGGCTGGGCGGATGCGGTGAAGAACAGGTAGGGGACCCCGGCCCGGTCGACGAACTCCTCGACCAACCGGGACTTGCCGACCCGACGACGCCCACGCATCAACAGCGCCCGGCCGGGGCGTCCGGCCCGCCCACCCCGGCTGACCTTGGCCAGGATGCCGTCGAGAAGGCCGAGTTCCCGGTCACGTCCCACAAAGCCGTCCACGCTCAGCTCCAATACCCTCATCGGTGATACCACCAAAGATGAGGGTATCGACTCTGAGGGTTTGGCGCTGTCAGACCAGGCCCGCGTCGTGGACCAGCAGCGCCACCTGGACCCGGTTGTTCAGCGCCAGCTTGGTCAGCAGCCGCGACACGTACGCCTTCACCGTCGCCACGCTCATGAACAGCTCCGCCGAGATCTCCGCGTTGCTCCGGCCGTGGCCGAGCGCCACCGCCACCTCCCGTTCCCGTTCGGTGAGCCCGACCAACAGCCGCAGCGCCCGGTCCCGACGCGGGTCCGGGCCCGGCGTCGGCCCGTCGGTCAGGTGGCTGATCAGCTGCCGGGTCACCGTCGGCGACAGGGTCGCCTCGCCGGCCGCCACCCGGCGCACCGCCCGGACGATCTCGGCGGGTGGGGTGTCCTTGAGCAGGAAGCCGCCCGCGCCGGCCCGCAACGCCCGCAGCACCTGCTCGTCGGCGTCGAAGGTGGTCAGCACCAGCACCTCCGGCGGGTGCGGCAGCGCCCGCAGCGCCTCGGTGGCGGCCAACCCGTCCACCCGGGGCATCCGGATGTCCATCAGGACCACGTCGGGCGCGCACCCGGCGACGGCGGCGGGCACCTCGTCGCCGTCGGCCGCCTCGCCCACCACCCGCAGGTCCGGCACGCCGCCGAGGATCATCGACAGCCCGGCGCGGACCAGCGCGTCGTCGTCGACGATCAACACCCGCACCGGGGCGTCGCCGCCGTCCGTCGTGCCGGTCACCGGGTACCACCGGGCAACCGGGCGGCGGTCCCGGCCGGGCGGTTCATGCCCGCCACGGCAGTCGGGCGGCCAACCGGAAGTCGCCGGTCGCGTCGTCCCGACCGTGCGTCAGCCGGCCACCGGTCAGGGTGACCCGCTCGGCGATGCCGACCAGCCCGGTCCCGGCGCCCGGCAGCACCGGCCCGGGTGGGCCCACCGGCCACGGGTTACGGATCTCGACGCTCAACTCCCGTCCCGGTGCGCCGGCCAGCCGGACGGCGACCGCCGCACCGGGGGCGTGCTTGCGCGCGTTGGTCAGCCCCTCCTGCACGATCCGGTACGCGCCGCGCCCCACCGCCGTCGGCACGTCCGCCGGGTCGGCGACCTCGTCGACCAGGGTGACCCGCACCCCGGCGGCCCGGGACTCGGCGATCAGCGCGGGCACGTCCGCGAGGGTGGGCTGGGGGCGTTCCGGGCCGGTGTCGCCGCCGGCGGTGTCGGCGCGGAGCACCCCGATCACCTCGCGCAGGTCCTGCAGGGCGGCGTGGGCGCTGCCCCGGATCACCCCGGCCGCCCGCGCCACCTCCTGCGGTGACGCGTCCGGGCGGAATTCCAGCGCCCCGGCGTGCAGGCTGAGCAGCGAGATCCGGTGCGCCAGCACGTCGTGCATCTCCCGGGCGATCCGGGTGCGTTCCAGCTGGCGGGCCTGGTCGACGCGGAGCTGCTGCTCGGCCTCCGCCCGGTGGGCGCGGTCGCGCAGCGACAGCACCAGCTGCCGGCGGGCCCGGACGAACATCGCCCAGGCCACCACCACGCCGATGAACATCACCGTCCAGGCCACCGTCCCCCAGTAGGGCAGCGACGGATCGGGGCGGACGGCGGTGTAGAGCGGGACCGTCAGCAGGTGGAAGCCGACCAGCGCCGCGCCGACCGGCAGCGGACGGTGGACCAGCACGGTGAACACCACGATCAGCAGCGCCACCCCGGCGGTCACCGAGAACAGGGCCAGCGGCAGTCCGACCACGGCCAGCCCGACCGGCCAGCGCCGGCGCAGCCAGAGGGCCGCGCAGCAGGCGAGACCCGCCAGCAGGTCGACCCCGACCAGCCAGGACGGGCCCGCGTTGTGGGCGAACTGCGGGTTCGGTGACACCGCGTCACCGAACGCCACCAGCGCCCAGCCGAGGGCGAGCAGGAAGGCCACCACGTCGACCAGCCAGTCCCGGGGCGTACGCCGGGGCGCCCTCGCCTCGGGCGTCAGCGCCCCCGGCAGCAGCCAGGGATGATCGGGTACGACGGCAGCACTCACCCACCCATGCTAGAAACCCGGCCGGCCTCCCGGACACCAACCAAAGTCGAGGTCTGCCGGTAGACCTAGGTAGGGGTGACGCTCGACCGCCGGCCGCAGCGCCCGGCCGGGTGGCTCCGACAGGCTCGACGGCATGATTACAGCTGACCACCTCACCAAGCGGTACGGCCCGCACGCCGCCGTCGACGACGTCTCCTTCCGGTGCGAACCCGGCACGGTGACCGGTTTCCTCGGCCCGAACGGCGCCGGCAAGTCCACCACCATGCGGATGCTCTGCGGGCTGACCCGCCCGACCTCCGGCGCCGCTGCCGTCGCCGGCCGCCCCTACCGGGAGCTGCCCAACCCGGGGCGGGAGGTGGGCGTGCTGCTGGACGCCTCGGCGCAGCACGTCGGGCGCAGCGGGCGGGAGACGCTGACCCTGGCCGCCCGGACCATGGGCGTGGACGCCGGGCGGGTGGCCGCCGTCCTCGACCGGGTGGGCCTGAACCCGGTGGCGGCGAAGCGGCGGGTCGGGGCGTACTCGCTGGGCATGCGGCAGCGGCTCGGCCTGGCGCTGGCGCTGCTCGGCGAACCCCGGGTGCTGGTCCTCGACGAGCCGGCCAACGGCCTGGACCCGGAGGGGATCTTCTGGATGCGCGGGTTGCTGCGCGACTTCGCCGACCGGGGCGGCACCGTGCTGCTCTCCTCCCACCTGCTGCGGGAGGTGGAGGCGGTCGCCGACCGGCTGGTGGTGATCGGCGGTGGCCGGGTGGTCGCCCAGGGCGGCAAGGACGAACTGCTGGCCGGCGCCGGCACGCTGGTCCGGGCCCGCGACCCGCACGCCCTGCGGCTCACCCTCGACCGGGCCGGGCTGGACGCCACCGGCAGCGCCGACGGCGGGTGTGTGGTCCGCGCCGAGCCCGACGCCGTCGGGCAGGCCGCCGCCGACGCCGGGCTGGTCCTGACCGAGCTGCGCCCGGCCGGTGGCGGTGGCCTGGAACAGCTCTTCCTCACCCTGACCGCCGGCGCGAGCACCAAGGAGGCCGTGAAGTGACCACCGTGACGACCACACCCCCCGTCCCCGTCCGGGAAGCGGTCCCCGGACCGTCCCTGGCCCGGCTGATCGGGGTGGAGCTGCGCAAGCTCGGCGACACCCGGGCCGGCCGCTGGCTGCTGGCCTCGATCGGGCTGATCGCCGCCGCGATCGTCGCGCTGCAACTGCGCTTCGTCGACGACGCCGCACAGACCTTCACCAATTTCTTCACCGCGTCACTGGCGCCGGTGGCGCTGCTGCTGCCGGTGCTGGGCATCCTGTCGATCACCGCCGAGTGGTCCCAGCGCACCGCCCTGACCACGTTCGCCCTGGTGCCACGCCGGGAGCGGGTGGTGGTCGCCAAGCTCGCCGCCGTGCTGCTCGCCGCGCTGGCGTCGGTGCTGGTCAGCCTGACCGTCGCCGCCGCCGGCACCCTGCTGGCCGGGGTCACCGGCGGGGCGGGCAGCTGGGACTTCGACTGGACGGTGGCCGGGCACGCCGCCGTGTTCCAGGCCATCAACGTGCTGATCGGCGCGGGGTTCGGGTTGCTGCTGCTCAACACCCCGCTGGCGATCGTCACCTCGCTGCTGCTGCCGACGGTGTGGGGCATCCTCTCCGCGATGATCTCGGCGCTGCACGACCCGGCCCGCTGGCTGGACACCTCGATCACCATGGAGCCGCTGCTCGGCCCGGACGTGACCGCCGGGCAGTGGGGCCGGCTCGGGGTGTCCCTGCTGGTCTGGGTGGCCGCGCCGCTCGCCGCCGGGCTGGTGCGCACGATGCGGCGGGAGGTGCACTGACCATGCGGGCGGGGGAGCCGGGCGCACCGACCACGGTCGGGGGTGACGTCGGGGAACTGGTGGTGATGTGGGTTGGCTTCCCGCTGCTGGGCGCCGCCGTGGGCGGGCTGCTGCCGCTGGTCGCCGACTGGGTGGCCGGGCTGCCCTGGGCCCCGGTGCAGGGCTGGTTCGAGCTGGTCGCCGGGTTGCCGTACCGACGGGCGCTGGCCGGGGGCGTGGCGCTCGGCGTGCTGGCCGGCCTGTTCGTCGCCTTTGTCGGGACCCGGGAACGGCTGATCGTCACCGTGGACCGGACCGGGGCACGGCTGCGCCGCGACGGCGTCGACCGCGATCTGGCCCGCCGGACCGTCACCGCCGTCTTCGCCGACCGCAAGGAGCTGGTGCTGCTCGACCCCGCCGGTGCGGAACTGGCCCGGGAACGGTCCGACCTCAGCCCGCGTCGACTGCGCGACGCCTTCCGTGAGCACGGTTGGCCGTGGCAGGACGCCGACCCGCACCGGGACGCCTTCCGCCGATGGGTGGCGGGGCTGCCCGACCTGCCGCCGGGGGCCGACCCGCTGCTGCGCGTGCGGCAGCGGGCCGTCGAGGCCGGCCGGCAGCGCGACGCCCGGGAACTGCGCGGTGAGCTGGCCCGGCTCGGGGTGGTCGTCCGGGACGAGGGCAGCCGGCAGTACTGGCGGACCGTTCCGCTTCCCCGGGAGGAAAACCCCGACGGGCGGTAGCGTTGCGGTGGAGGAGATCTCCGGAACCGGGAGCGTGCCCCATGACCGAGCAGCAGCCGTACCGGGTGCTGGGCCGGCACCCCGGCTTCGAGCTGCGCCGGTACCCGGCCCATCTGGTCGCCGAGCTACGGATCGACGGTGGGTTCGCCGCCGCCGGCACCGCCGCGTTCCGGCCGCTGGCCGCGTACCTGTCCGGGGCCAACCGGTCCCGACGGCGGATGGGGGCGAGCGGGCCGGTGGTCCAGGAGGCGACCGGCTCCGAGCAGATCGCGATGACCGCGCCGGTGGTCCAGGAGGAGGGCGACCGACCCGGGAACTGGTTGGTGTGGTTCGTGCTGCCGGCGCGGCTCAGCCCGGCCACCGTGCCCGAGCCGGAGGACCCCCGGATCACCGTCCGGGAGATCCCGGAGCAACTCGCCGCGGCGGTCCGGTTCGCCGGGCGGTGGACCGACCGGGCCTTCGAGCAGCGGGCCACCGCACTGGGCCGGGCCGTCACCGACGCCGGCCTGACCCCGTCGGGGGCGATCCGGTACGCCCGGTACGACCCGCCGTGGAAGCCGTGGTTCCTGCGACACAACGAGGTGGTGCTGCCGGTCGTCGAGTGACCCCGGCGTGCAGCAACGCGGTGCCCAGACCGGCGAGCAGCCCGGCCAGCGACGGGAGCGCATCGGAGCCGGCGATCGGGCTGTTGCCGGCCAGCGCGGTCAACGGGGCACCGAGCCCGAGAACCGCGCTGACCAGCAGCGCGCCGGACAGCAGCGCCAGCGGGACGACCAGGGTGACCGGGACGAGCAGCGCGTACCGCCGCCATGCCGGTCGGCCGCCCGACCAGGGCCGGGTCAGCACCGTCACCCCTACCAGCAGCACCGCGCCGAGCACCGCCGCCGGGGGCAGCCGGTCGGCCGGCCCGACGAGCCGGACCACCGGCAGGCCGACCCCGCCGACGACGGCCACCGCCACCGCGATCCGGGCCCGCCCCCGCCCGGGTGCGGCGGCCAGCGCAGCCGCCACGGTCAACGCCAGCAGGAGCAGGCCGGTCATCAGGGCGGCCGGACCCAGTTCGGCTTCCCGGTCGGTCGGTGCCCGGGTCAGCACGGCGACCAGCGCCAACACCGCCGCGACGACGGAGAGTCCGGCCAGCACGGCCCGGTCCCGCCCGGGCGCTGCGTCCCGGCGTACGGCGGAGGCAGCGGTGAGGGCGACGGCCAGCCAGCCGAGGACGACGAGCGACACGGTCGCGCCGGGGCCGGTGGGGTCGGCCCGGTCGACGGCGACGTCGGCGGCCAGCGCGCCACCGCCGAGCAGCACGGCCCGCAGGGTCCAGGGTCGCCGGCCGCCACCGGCCAGCACCAGCCCGGACACGACCGCCATCAGCGCCAGGAAACGCAGGTCACGGGCCCAGTAGGTGTGCGCGTCGGGGAGCCGCTCCGACCACGGGCCGACCGGCTCGGTGAGCGGTTGCCACGCGGTCATGCCGACCGCCCAGAGCAGCACGGCCAGGGCGGCGAACCCGGCACCGACGGCGACGAGCCGGCCGGCCGATCGCGGAGCGTGACCGGCCGGGGAGGACATCATGGATGGTCAGACGCCATCCTGGCGGTTACGGTTCCCCCTCTGGGGAGGTGCCGTCGGTGTACGTGGTGTCCGTGATCAACTACAAGGGCGGGGTGGGTAAGACCACCGTGACCGCCAACCTCGGGGCCGAACTGGCAAACCGGGGGATGAAGGTGCTGCTGATCGACCTCGATCCGCAGACCAGCCTGACGTTCAGCTTCTACGACCCGGACGACTGGCGGGAACGGCTGCGCGACGGCCGCACCGTGAAACGCTGGTACGACGGCCTGCGCGGGGACACCCCGGCGGTGACCCTGGGTGAGCTGGTGGTCTCCCCCGGCCCGGCCAACGCGCACCTGTCCGGGGCCGGGCGGCTCGACCTGATCGCCTCGCACCTCGGCCTGGCCGACATCGACCTGGCGCTGGCCCGGGGCGTGGCCGACGGGGAGGACTACGACCGGGAGCTGTTCCGGGTCCGCGGGGCGCTGGCCGAGGGGCTGCACGACGCGGCGCTCGACGGCTACGACCTGGTGCTGATCGACTGCCCGCCGAACTTCAACGTGGTCACCCAGTCCGCCGTCATCGCCAGCGACCACCTGCTGATCCCGGCGAAGGCGGACTACCTGTCCACCCTCGGCATCGACCACCTCTGCGGCAGTGTCCGCGAACTCGTCGACCGCTACAACGCCGACGCCCGCCGGTTCGCCACCAGCCGCCGGCACCACAAGGTGGCCCCGGACATCGCCGGGGTGGTCTTCACCATGATCCAGCTGACCGCGCAGCGGCCCATCGCCGCCCACCAGGGCTACCTGGACCAGGTCCGCGCCCTCGGGCTGCCGGTCTTTCCCACCGCCCTGCGGGAGAACATCACCCTGTTCGCCGGGAACACCCCGCGCGGGGTGCCGGTGGTGCTGCGTCACCGGGTCACCTCGCCGGTGGTGCAGGAGGAGTTGCGGCAGATCACCTCCGAGTTCATCGCCCACCTGCAACCGCGCGAGGTGGTGGTGTGACCGGGACGCCGCCCGGCGGGGACCTCGCGGCCGGGGTGCTGGCCCGGGTGGGTGAGTTGCTGTCCGGGCTGTCGGCCGCCGACGTCGCCGCGCTGGCGCAGGGCCGGGCCCGGCTGGTCGTCGTCCCGGTGGCACCGGCCGGTGACGCCGCCGACCGGCCGGCCGCCCCGACGCCGGCGACTCTCCTGCCGGCCGCGCCGGTGCAGCCCACCCCGTCGGGCGTCGACCTGGACGCCGCATCGGCCACGCTGGCCACCATGGCGCACCGCCGGGACGGTACGGCGTACCTGACGCCCTGGTCGATCCGGGACCTGCGGGCGCTGGCCGCCCGGCTCGGGTTGCGCGGGGTGGGCGGCCTGCGCAAGGCGGAACTGGTGGAACGGCTGGTCGACCGGACGATCGGGTTCCGCGTCGCATCCGCCGCCGTCCGCGCCCGCTGAGCCGGCTACGGCTCCGCACCGACCCGCAATCGATCCGACCGACCCGGCACCGACCCGACCGGCGTCCATCCGACCGGCCCGATCCGTGTCCATCCGACCGGCCCGATCCGACCGGCGGCGGGGTCCGTGGCCGGCTCGCGGTCGGGGGCCGGTCGCACGGCCCGGACCTGCTCGTCCGTCCGGTCGGAGCCGACACTTTCGATCTTGTGCGACACCGGGCCGGTGGATACGCTCCCGCGACTGTCTCCACCTGAGAAAGGACCGCAGTGACCTCTCCTGTCACCACCCAGAAGTCCTGGGTCGTCGCCCTGCTGCTCTGCTTCTTTGTCGGTGTGCTCGGCGCGCACCGGTTCTATACCGGCAAGGTCGGCACCGGCGTGCTCCAGCTGATCACCATCGGCGGATTGGGCATCTGGGCCTTCATCGATCTGATCATGATCCTGGTCGGCGCGTTCCGCGACAAGCAGGGCCAGCCGCTCGCCAAGTGAGCCGGTGAGGCCGGGGCCGACCGGTCCCGGCCCCACCCCGCAGCGGTCCCGGTCCCGGGGGGCGTCGCCGGGTGGGTGGGACCTCGGCGCGCAGCGGTTGGCGGTGGGCGGGAATTCACCTCGTCGACCTCCCGCCGGTCGGGTTCCGGCCGATAACATCGCCGGGCATGGATATGAAGAGCAGCACCCGCCCGCGACCCGGGCGGCTGATCGCCGCGCTCGCCGCCGCCGTCACCCTGGCGGTCCCGGTGGCGGTGACCGCGACCTCGGCGTCCGCGGCGGCCACGTCGACCGTGGCGCAGGCCCTCGCCGCCCAGGACGGTCGGACCGCCACGGTCACCGGTTACGTGATCGGCCAGCCGACCGGCGCCAGCACGGTGCTCACCTCCGGCTACACCGCCGACACCGCCATCGCCCTGGCCGACACCGCCACCGAGACCGGCACCAGCCGGATGCTCTACGTCCAGATCACCGCCGACTACCGCAGCACGTTCGGGCTGTTGACCAACCCGACGCTGCGCGGCCGGCAGGTCACCGCGACCGGGACGCTGACCGCGTACTTCAGTCACGGTGGGTTGAAGAGCCCGAGCGCGATGAGCCTCGGCGGCGGCAGCACGCCGACGCCCACCGCGACCGCCGCCCCCACCCCCGCGCCCACCGGCTCCACCGGGCCGTACGACTCGACGTACTACGCGAACGCGGTCGGCAAGAGCGGCAGCGCGCTGCGCAGCTCGCTGCACACCATCATCAGGACCCAGACGAAGCTCAGCTACGACCAGGTGTGGGACGCGTTGAAGGACACCGACCAGGACCCGGCGAACGCCAACAACGTCATCCTGCTCTACAGCGGACGGTCGCAGAGCAAGAGCAGCAACGGCGGCGGGTCCAACGACTGGAACCGGGAGCACGTCTGGGCCAAGTCGCACGGTGACTTCGGCACCGCCACCGGGCCGGGCACCGACGTGCACCACCTGCGCCCGGAGGACGTGACGGTCAACTCCGCACGCGGCAACAAGGACTTCGACACCGGCGGCAGCGCGGTCGCCGAGGCCGCCGGCAGCTACACGGACGCCGACTCGTTCGAGCCCCGCAACGCGGTCAAGGGCGACGTCGCCCGCATGATCATGTATATGGCGATCCGGTACGAGGGTGACGACGGCTGGCCGAACCTGGAGATGAACAACTCCGTCAGCAACGGCAGCGCGCCCTACCTGGGCCGGCTGCCGGTGCTGCTCCAGTGGCACCGGCAGGACCCGCCGGACGCCTTCGAGCAGCGCCGCAACCAGCGCATCTACGAGCGCTGGCAGGGCAACCGCAACCCGTTCGTCGACCACCCGGAGTGGGCCACCGCGATCTGGGGCTGAACGGTCCGGTTGTCACAGATCACCCCGGTCGGGCCGTGAGGACGCGGCCTGACCGGGTAAACCCCCGGCATGGCACACACCGTTCCCGACATCAGCCTCAACGACGGCAACACCATCCCGCAGCTCGGCTTCGGGGTCTACCAGATCGAGCCGAAGGACACCGCCGCGGCCGTCAGCCGGGCGCTGGAGATCGGCTACCGGCACATCGACACCGCCGAGATGTACGGCAACGAGGCGGAGGTCGGCGCGGCGATCCGCACCTCCGGGCTGGACCGGGGCGAGGTCTTCGTGACCAGCAAGCTGAACAACGGCTTCCACCGCCCCGAGGACGCCCGCAAGGCGTTCGAGTCGACGCTGTCCGCGCTGAAGATGGACCACATCGACCTGTTCCTCATCCACTGGCCGCTGCCGACCCGTTACGACGGCGATTTCGTCTCCACCTGGAAGGCGCTGGAGGAGTTCCGGCGCGACGGCCGGGCCCGCTCGATCGGGGTGTCGAACTTCCAGGTGCCGCACCTGGAGCGGCTGGCCGCCGAGGCGGACGTGGTGCCGGCGGTCAACCAGATCGAGGTGCACCCGTACCTCACCAATGAGCAGGTGCGCGCGTACGGCGACGCCCACAACATCCTCACCGAGGCGTGGTCGCCGATCGCCCAGGGCAGGGTGCTCGACGACCCGACGATCGTCGACATCGCCGAGCAGGTGGGGCGCACCTCCGCCCAGGTGGTGCTGCGTTGGCACGTGCAGCGCGGCGACATCGTCTTCCCGAAGTCGACCACCCCGAAGCGGATCGAGGAGAACTTCCGGATCTTCGACTTCACCCTGGACGACACGGCCATGGAACGGATCAGCGGGCTGGACAAGGGCGAGACGGGCCGGACGGGCCCCAACCCGGACGTCTTCGACTACATCCCCGCCTGAGCACGACATGCGCCACGGGCGGGACCCGCGCGCGGGTCCCGCCCGTGGCGCATGTCGGCGGGAGTGCTGCCCTGGTGGGCGGCGGCCGACCGGTCGGCTCAGGCCGGGTCGGCCAAGTCGAGCCGCCAGTCGTTGGAGCGCATCAGCCGGCCCGGCGGGTACTCGAAGTCGGTGGGGCCGAGCAGGGTGAAGCCGGCCTTGCGGCAGACCGCGTTGGAGGCCGCGTTGCCGACCGACGGGTAGGCGTGCGCCCATCGGTGCCGGCCCCGGCCCCGGGCGCGGGCGTCGGCGAGGGCCGCCAGCGTGGCGGCGGTGGCCAGCCCCCGGCCCTGGTGATCGGGGAGGATCGCCCAGCCCAGCTCGTAGACCGGGACGTCGTGCCAGACCCGTTCCCCGTAGCCGACGCTGCCGACCTTGCGCCCGTCGGGCAGCACCACCGTGAACATCTGGCCACTGCGCGGGCCGTGGCCGCGTACGTACCGTTCGTGCCGGGCGACCACCTGCTCGTCGGTCTCCGGGCCGCCGGTGTGGTCGCGAACCTCCGGCACGTTGAGCCGACGCAGCAGTTCCAGGTCTTCGGCCTGCCACCGCGCGATGCGTACCCCGGTCATCCGGCTGCCCCGTCCGTGTCGGTGGCACCCATTGAAGCAGTCGGCACCGACAACCGGACGGTTCCCGGCGGCTCGTCACCGCCGAGCCGCCGGGAGCCGGTGGTGGGTCACCATGCTGTCGGGCTGATGACGTAAACGAATCAGCCACCACATCGGTCATTGATAGATGCACATCGAGGTCCGTAGCATCCCCGGCATGCGTGCCGCTCGCATCACCGCCACCGCCACCGCCACCGTCGCCGCGCTCGTGAGCCTGGGCGCGGTCACCGCCGCCCGCGCCGACGACACCCCGGCGCTCACCACCCCCGGCGCCCCGGTGGTGGTGAGCAACGACCCGCACCGGCTCACCCTGAGCTGGACCCCGTCGACCTGGAAGGGCGAGCCGGGCGGCCCGATCACCTACGATGTGCTCTCGCCGCTCGGGCCGAACGCCTACCGGGGTCTGGGCAGCACGGAGACCGCCGGCATCACCCTGACCAACCTGGCCCCCGGCACCGACTACCGGATCGCCCTCCAGGCGTACGCGATCGGCGGTTACTCCGACACCTCGCCGGTCACCGAGGTGCGCACCGCGTACGGGCGGGCGAAGGTCGACTACCTCAACCTCGACTGGGCGCCCACCGACAACCAGGCCCAGTTCCGGCTCGCCGTCACCAACACCGGCACCGCGCCGCTGGACCTGACCACCGTGCGGGTCCGCTACCACCTGCGCTTCGAGAACGGCAACGCCGCGCTGACCACCGAGTGCGACTGGGCGACGCTGGGCTGCGACCACATCCGGCGTACCCTCCAGTACTTCCCGCCGCCCGCGCCGCCGCCCGGTCCCAGCCCGACCCCGACCGTCTACCCGGTGCCCGGAACCCCCTTCCCCGGCTGGGTGGAGCTAACCTTCACCACCGGCGTCCTCGCCCCCGGCGCCTCCTCCGGGGCGATCCAGCTCCGGCTGCACCGGCCGAACTGGACGGCGATCGACGAACGCGACGACCCGAGCTGGCAGCCGGCCACCGGCGCGTGGACCGCCAACAGCCGGATCACCCTCGACGTCAACGGGGTCCGTGAGTACGGGGACAACTGGGGCTGACCGACGTCACGCGCGGGCTTCGCCGGCGACGGCGCGCTGGGCCGCGACGATCGTGTCGACCGGCAGGCCGAGGCCGCACAGCACGGCGGCCAGGTAGTCCAGCACCCGCCAGTGCTGCTCGTCGGTGAGCCCGAGCCGCCGCCACGCCCCGCCAGCCGCCCGTCCACCGCCCCCGGAGCCCATGCCGCCTCCCGACCCAGGGCCAACGCCGGAGCCGGGGCCACCGAGGGCCGTAGCCAACTGAGCGGTCAGCCTGCCTGCCAGCCGTGGCCGGTCCAGCCCGATCAGGTACGGGGCCAGCTCGGCGTCCGCCGCGACCAGGCGCAGCCAGCGGATCACCACTGCCCGCACACCAGCCGGGCCAAGCCAGTCGAACGCGTTCCGGGGGCAGGTGACCAACTCCGTCGTCCGCACATCCAGCAGTACGGCCGATCGAACGTCACCAGTTCAGCTGGCTCCACGCGGCTGTCGGCCGCCCACCAACGGTGTTCAGCCGTCGAGGCGGGCAACCGGGGCAGGCACCTTGAGTAGTTCGGCGAGGCTGTCCATCGTCGACTGGAAGTCGAGCCGGTCGGCGGCGTGGAAGCGGCGGAAGAACCAGTTGGGCACCCGTGGATGACCACGCCGGCTGTGAAAGATCACGTCCTGGATCTGTCGGGCCACGGTCAGCAGTTCCGTGGTGGTGGCCGGGTGGTCGCGGCGGCGCACAGCCGAGGTGATGTGGCCCTGGAGGATCGCCATGGCCCGGTCCCGGTCGGCAGCGACGTCCCGCTGCCCCCGGTAGATCTCCACGCCGAGCAGCAGTGCCCCCAGGGAGGGCACGAACCACTGGAGCAACAACTGCGACACGGTCAGACCGGCCACCACGCCGAAGGTCATCCCGACCAGCACCCAGCCGGCCACTCCGGCGAGGACGGCATGGGCATAGCGACGGCGGAGCCGGGCACCCCAGCCGAGGTTCTGCTGCTGACAGGCCAGCACGTCCCACGGCACGGGCAGCGGCGGCACCTCGTAGTAGTCGTGTAGATAGCGTTCGCCGCCCCGGAAGGCGCGGTCGAGGCGGCTCACCTCGTGTGCGCCGATCCGCTCGCCGACCGCCACGGTGTTCCACGGCAGGCCGAACAGCTCCACGTCGAACATCTCCTGAAGGGTGGCCGCCCGGCGGATCTGGCCGTTGGACCAGGAACCGAGACCGACGGCGTTGGCCACCGCCCAGAGAGCACCGACGGCGGTGACCGCCGTTCCCGACACGCCGGTGAGGGCGACCACCGCACCTGCCGCCCCGACCCCCACGGAGATCCACATCCGCAGGCCATCGAGCCGTTGGGCACGGGAGTGACAGACCGCCATGGCCCGGAGCAATGCCATCATCTCCGGCTCGTTCTGCCGCCTGAGCAGGGAATCAGTACGCTCTGCCACGGCCACCTCCCCATTCGGTGACTGAGTCTAGTTCCAGTCCGCCATAGGTAACGACAAGCACCCCCAAGGAGACGTACAGTGATCGCCATCTATCACTAAGTCATGATTTTCGCTGACACACGGATTAGTAACCGCTTCGCGGCGACTTGCCGTAGATTCAGACCGCGCGTCCCGTGCCTGCTCCCAGGCGGCGCACCCGGGGTCGCCAGCGCCAGCTTCACCCCTCGTAGCAGAAGGTTCAACGACGACGATGGACCAGGGTCTCAACGCCGACCTGAACGATTACGTTCATGACAGCAAGGTGACATCCGCGCTGCGTAGTTGGGCCGACGGCTTCGGCGGCACCGTCCGCATGCCCGCCCAATCACGCCGGGCGCGTGGCTACACCGAGGCGTTCCTCTTCACCATCACGCTCGACCGCCCCCGCCCCCGCGGACCGGGCCGGACCGGTAGCGAGAAGCTCCTCGTCAAGGTGCTGCCCGCCTGGCCGCACACCAAGGAGCCGGGGCGGCACGAGTTGGCCTGGTCGTCCGCCCCCGGCTTCGCCGAACGCCGCCTGGTGCAGCAGCGGTACCACTGGTATCCGGTGGGCGACGGCCGTCACCTGATGTTCCAGAGCGTCGCCAACGGCGGCGACCCGGTCCTGACCCTCACTGAACTGGCCGACGACGACAAGTCCATCGTCGGAGCCGTCCGGGCTGTGGTGACGAGCCTGTCCACCGACCTGAACGGCGACGGTAAGCGCCGGGCCGGACCGGGCCCCTCCGTCGACCGCACCCGCGTTGACCGGTACCTCAGCCGCGAACTGGCCGTGACACAGGCCCTGCCGGTGGCCCGCGCGGAGGCAGCCCGGCTGGGTTTGGCCCAGCCCGGCGACGACTGGGTGCACCTCGACGGCCAGGTGCTGCCGAATCCCCTACGGCTGGCTGATGAGGACTCGACCCTCGCCACCCACATGGTCGACTACCTGTTCGGCTTCGCCCACGGTGACCTGCACGGGGGCAACGTTCTGATCCCCCTCTCCAGCACCAATACCCGGCGGCCGAACCAGTTCCGGCTGATCGACCTCAGCTCCTTCGAGGAGGACGCGCCACTGAGCCGTGACTTGTACTGCCTGCTGGTGACGACAGCCCTGCTCTGGGTCGCGCCACCGCCCGGGGATGACGGTGCAAGTCGTCCGGGGCTGCCGGCCGACCAGGCTGACGCGCTCCTGCACCACCTCGTCACACCGAACGCCCCGCCGTCGAGCCGACTGCTGCCCGTGTTGACCAACCTGGTAAAGGCCGTCAACAAGGCCGGCCTGACCTACGCCGAAAAGGACTGGCTGCCGGAGTGGCGTAATCAGGCCACGCTCTCCCTGATCAGCCAGGCCCTCACCTGCATGACCTTTGACAACATCGACGACGCCGGTCGTCGTTGGTGCTTCCGGTTGGCCGCCCACGCAACGGAGGCATACCGCCGGGCGCACCGCCGGGCACAACACTCGGCGTCGACACCGCCGCCGCCATTCCCACCACAGCCCAGGCCGATTGCCGGTCCGCCACGGCAGGCCACCACGGGCTCAGTTGCCCAGGGGCGGCACCAGCAGCAGAACGGTCCGGCCACGCCAACATGGCAGGAGCAGACCGACTTGGCCTGGCCGTACGGCGTCGTGAGCATGTCCTCGCACCGGCACGCCGGGTCGGACGGGCCACCGGACGCGTCGAGGTTCGTCCCATCGACGCAGCCGGGGCGGCAGCGGGCGAGGAAGGCCGCGGGCTCGCGGGGCCCGGTGCCGTTCCCACGACGAAACGGTGGCGCGCCGATCGCCTGCCAGTCGACCGCACCCGGACGCGCCACCGCACCCGTTACCGGGGCGTCGGGCCGGCCGGGTAACTCCTCGCCGGCCACCCGGACCGGCCGGCCGGACCGGTGGCGGAACATCCGGCGGTTTCCCCCGACCGTAGGGGTCGGCTCGACGTTGCGGGTGCGGCTGACCAGATTCATGGTCGCCGCGCTCAGCACCAGCCTGGTCCTCCTACTGGCCGGCGACACGGTCGGACCGGAGCAGTTCGGGGCGGCCAACCGGTGGCCCGGGGAGGAGCCCGGCCGAGGTGGTCGCGGAACGCCACGCGAGGTGTCCCCACGCCGCGACGACGCCGCGATGACCACGCTCCGCCGCCTCGCCGAGGCCCTCCGCGACCTGCCGGTGCCGGCGACGCAGGGCCCCTACGCATACGTCTGCCTGCGGGTGTGGTCGCCCAACGATCTGGACGCCGGCTCCGACGACCCGGGGCGTTACCAGGAGGAGCAGCTGTGGTGGACCTCGCAACGGTCCGGCCGCCGCTCCGTGACCAGATTCGAGGGCGGCCAGCGGACCGGGACGCCGGACGTCACCCCGTACGGCGTCGGCGGCCTCACCGACGTTCCCCCCGAGCCAGCGGAGGAGTTGGCCGTGTTGCGTGAGCAGTTCGTCGCGCTGCACCGCAGTCTTCCCCGGGAGCTGGACGATGCGGCCGGCACGCTCGGGCTGGTCGACTGGTTTTATCGGTTCTGGCCGCTCACGCCCCGGCAGCGCGCCGCCCTGCTCCAGTTGGTGATCGAGATGCCCGGCGTCCGCTACCGGGGCAGTTACCCGGACCGGGCGAACCGCCCCGGGTACGCGGTCAGCGCCGACGGCGTCGACGGACGGCGGGAAACGCTGATCTTCGATCCTGACACCGGTCGGCTGCTCAGTCGTGAGACGACCGGGTCGAACGAGACGATGCTTGGCTACTATCTGTTTCTCGATGCCACCTGGACCGAGACAACGACGCACATCCCGTGTGCCGCCTTCCATTCCCCCTACGGTCAGTAGCAGGTGCGGCTGACGTAGTTGGCCCAGTTCCGGTAGGGCGAGGCGTCCGTCCGGACGCGGTTGCCTGCCCCGACGCTGAACAGTGGACTGCTGTCGTAGTAAAAGGTGACCGAGCCGCTGCCCATGTTGTAGTGGGCCGATTCGATTCGGAACTGCCAGTCCCAGGTCGCCAGGTTCTGCCGGCCGCACGAGGAGAGCTTGCCCCGGGGGTAACCGAAGTCGGGCCGATCATAGAAGCAGTACCAGCCCAGCGGGCAGTCCGCCACGGCATGGGTGCCCACGGGCGCCCGCAGGGTCACGACGAGGGTGCCGCCGCTGTAGCTGACCTCGTTGTCGTTGAGCACCGTCCCGCCGGGATGGACGGCCAGGTAGGCAGCCATCTGAGGGTTGAGGGCGGCGCGGTCGACCGGGGCTGCCAGAACAGGTCCCGGGACCAGGGACACCAGCAGCAGTACGCCGAACACGACGTTGGCTACGGCACGGACAGGGCGGTAGAGAGCCATTCGGCACCTCGCGGTGTGAGCGCGCAGAACGGGGGAAGTCTCCGGCGTGTTCGCCGAAGAGAGCCGGGAGAAATTGATTCACTTCTCCGCCTGTGATCAGCGTAGGAAGGTCCCTCCCAGATCACCAGTCCGTACGCGCCCAGTTTTTGTCGCCAAAGCGTCAGAAGGCCAGCCGGCGGGCACAAGTCGAGAGAACCATGAAACTTCCAGCGACACCAATCGAATTGCATCCGGCAGAATGCAATTCGCGCACCAGTGGGGGGTCCGGGGCTGCTACCGCGCTCCGAGGTGCGTGAGCATCGTCTGGTTGGCGGCCCAGCCGTCGGGGAACTTCACCGGCACGTCCAGGTACACCGACTCCGTCGACGGGTGGGCGTCCAGCAGCTCACCGATGCCGGCGCGGGCCACCACGATGCAGGCGTGCCGGTGCCGGGAGGCCAGCACGCACAGCCGTCCCGACTCCAGGTGGAAGTTCGTCGCGTCCCGCCGGCCGGAGAGCGGGTGCAGCACGATCGTCACGTCGTACTCGCGGCCCTGGAGCCGGTTGGCGGTGTCCACGGTGATGCCCGCCCCGGCCGCGCCGAGCTGGGCGCGGATCGCGGCGACCTGGTCGCGGTGCGCCGCACCGACGGCGATCCGGTCGGCGGTGACCGGCGCGCCGGCCGGCGCGTGCTCGGAGACCGCGACCGCACCCCGGGCCAGCACCCGCAGGGCGAGCGCGGCGCACGCCGAGGCGGCCTCCGCGTCGGTACGCAGGGTGTGCCGGGCCGGCAGCTCGTGCAACGCCCAGCCCGTCGCGACGGCCAGCTCCACCGCCGCGTCCAGCGCGTCGCCCGACCCCGGCCCGGTGAGCGTCAATGCCCGGTCGGCCGGGCCGGTGCCGGCCCGGAAGCCGGTGAACGGGTAGAACGCCGCCGCGACCACCGGGGCCGCCGACGCCGGCAGCCGCCAGGACACCGGCAGCCGGTGCACCGGCAGCTCCGGGTTGTGGCGCAGCAGCACCGCCACCGCCGCCTGCATCGGGTCCCAGCTCAGGCCCGTCCAGCGCAGGGTCTCGACGGTGGAGAACGGGTCGAGCTGCCCGGGATCACCCACGAACAGCGCCCGCTCGAACCGCCCGGCCACCCGCAGCAGCGCATCCGAGCGCATCTGGTACGCCTCGTCGACAATCGCCCACGGCCACCGCCCCTCGGTGACCGTGGCCCACTTGGCCGCCGTACCGATGGTGACGGCCGGGTCGCCCAGGTCGGCGACCTTGGACGCCACCCGGACCGTGTCGTGGCCCCGGACCCGCTCCGACGGCCGGTAGTCGGTCGCGGACAGCCGGCCGATGCGCAGCTCGGGGGCCTTGGTGGCGAGCCGGTCGATGAGGTCGTCGACCTGCTCGTTGGTCTGCGCCACGATGATCAGCGGCTCACCGGCGGCGGCCAGCTCCACGGCGGCCCGCACGACGAGGGTCGACTTGCCGGCCCCGGGTGGGGAGTCGACCACGACGCCCCGGTGGTCGCCGGCGCGCAGGTCGGCCAGGACGGCCGCGATCACCCGTTCCGCCTCGACGGCCGGCGGCACCTCAAGCCCGAGCATCGGCTCCCCTCCTGCCTGGTGACCCTGGGACCCTACCGGCAGCGGCCCGGGTAGCCGGCCCGCCGGCGGGGCGATACGCCGGCGGGGCGATACGCCGGCGGGCCGCCCGCGGCGCAGATGCCGGCGGTGACCGGCAGGCGAGACCGGGAGCCGGCCGCCCCGGCCCGCGCCGTGGTGATCGGCATGCCGCCTCCGCGTCGTCCCATGGAGTTGGACGGGTCTGTCGGACACGGTGGGTTTGTCCGGGATCTGACACCGGGTCGAAGAGGCCGGCACGGCGACGTCGCGTCCCCGGGGCGCGGGCGGCGGCGACGCGGCCGGTCCGGACTCCGGCCGGAGCGCAACCCGCACCCTCACGGGATCGATCCCGGCCGGCTGACCGGCACATTCGCCACCAATGGCAGCGACGTCGACAGATCTACCGGGGATGTCGCCATGGCACGGTTCCGCCCACCGGGCGACGCCGAGGTGACGACCGGCGTCGGGGCCGGCGGCACGAACGGTGCGACCTGCGCCCGAAAAGATGCCACCGGCGGTCGCCTCTCACTTCCGCTTACCCATTCGGCGGATCACGCGCTATTGACGGCAACGATAGAAAGAACGCCTTCCTGTTCCTCCGTCCACGGACCTGACCCTCACTCAACGTCCTGTGCACGGGACTGCCCGGTTCAGCGTCGACGGGCGAAGCGAAGCAATTCACGGAGAGGAGCACGTTCCACATGACATCTCATTCTGGGAACGACTCTGCCCTCGGCGACCCGGCCGCCGTCCCCGCCGATTCCCCACCGTCCGGCAGCTTTCTCGGCGGTCTCTCGGCCCGGGCGCGGACGGCCCTGACCCACGCCGGCACCAGGCACGACTATCCCGCCGGCGCCACCCTGTTCCACCAGGGCGACCCGTCCCGTCACGTGGTGCTGATCGAGCAGGGTTGGGTCAAGGTCACCTCCACCTCGCGGCAGGGCTGGGAGGCCCTGCTGGCCATCCGGGGGCCGGGCGACATCCTCGGCGAACTGTCTGCCGTGGACGGACGTCCCCGGCTGGCCACCGTCACCGGGCTCTCGCCGATCCGGACCGTGGTGCTGACCGCCGAACGGTTGCACCGCTGTCTGGCCGACAACCCCGAGGTCGCCCTGTCGCTGCTCCGTCACCTGGCCTCCAGCCTGCGGGAGGCCGACGGCCGACGGGTGGAGTACGGATCCAGCAACGGTGACCACCGGCTGGTCGTCCTGCTGGTGGAACTGCTGGACAGGCACGGTGTGCCGACCCCGGAGGGGATCGCGCTCGACCTGCCGCTGACCCAGCAGGATCTCGCCGCGTCCGTCGGGGTGTCCCGGGAGGTGGTGGCCCGGACGTTGCGGGTGCTTCGGCACCGACAGGTGCTGCTCACCCGACGCCGACGGATCGTGGTGGTGCAGCCGGAGCTGCTCCGGTCGTTGGCCGGTTCTGTGTCGATGTCGACACCCGAGCCGTAGGGCTCGACATCGAGCGGAAGGCCGGATCCCGGGACCCTCATCAGGACGGCAGTCCTGCGGTTCCCTGAGGAGTTCCATGTACCGAGCAGCCCGTGTCCCGAACGACCGCGTCGTGCGCCGACGGGCACGTCCCGTCGTCGGCGCAGCCGGCAGGGTGGCCGACCGGGAAAGCCGGTCGGAGACGGACCAGCAGGCGGCGCTGCGGCTGGCGGAGCGGCTGATCGCCGAGGCCCGCGACGAGTTGCGGCGGGCCGACGCGAAGGCGTCGCAGTGGCTGACCACCTCGGGCGGCGCGGTGCTGGCGATGCTGACCGTCCTCACCGGCACCCGCTGGTCACCAGGGCAGTTGACCGGCGCGGCGGTCTGGGCCTGGTGGTCCGGCTGCGCCTGCGCGGCAGTGGCCCTGTTCACGCTGGCCATGGCGCTGCTGCCGAGAACGGCGGGCGGCGCCGAGGCGCGGCAGGTCGCCTACTTCGGGCACGTGTACCGGCTGCGTGACCCCGCACTGGTCCGCCGGTACGTCGAGCGGGCCGCGCAGGACACCATGCCCGGCCTGATCTCGCAGCTCTGCTGGCTCAGCCGCCTGGTGATGACCAAGTACCGCTGGGTCCGGGCCGGCACGGTGCTCATCTCGCTCGCCGCCGCCCTGGTCGCGCTGGCGCTGCTCTGACCGAGGCACAGCAAGGCCCGACCGAACCGTGGAGAGGAGAGACCCGATGTCTTCCCGTACCGAGGACGCGAACAGGATGCCCGCCTGGTGGTCCAGGGCGAGTTTCGCCGGCCGGCTGTCGGATGCCGACCGGGCATCCCTGCTACGCATCGGCGGCCGGCAGGAGTTCCCGTCCACCCATCCGCTGATACGGCAGGGCGACCGGGGCCGGCACCTGTTGTTGCTGACCACCGGGCAGGCCCGGATCATGGTCGAGGGCAGCCGGCGGGGCCCACAGGGCATCGCGCTGCGGTACGCCGGTGACCTGGTCGGTGAGTTGTCCTATCTCGACGACGGGCCCCGGTCCGCCTCGGTGGTTGCCGTAGGGCCGGTGGTGGTCCGTCACATCCCGGCCGAGGCGTTCGACCAGTACCTTCGGCATCATCCGGCGGCACATCGGCCCTTCGCCCGGCTGCTGGCCGACCGCCTGCGGGCCGCCGACAGGCGGACCGTCACCGCGTCCTACGACACGACCACCCGGGTCGCCGCCGTGCTGGCCGACCTGACGGTTCTGACGGACGACGAGTTGGTCGCGCACACCACCCAACGCGAGCTGGCGCAACTGGTCGACGCGTCGCAGATATCGGTGCACCGGGCCCTGCGCCGACTGGCACACCTGGGCCTGGTGGCGACCCGGCACGGCTCGATCGTGATCGTCGATGAGGTCGGGCTGGGACGGATCGCCGGATCACCGGCCGAATCCATCACCTGATGTAGATCAACTAGCCGGGTCCGCAATTCCCGCCGCAGAGTCGAAACCGACCCACCCCTCAGAAGAAAAGGACGAACAATCGCCATGGAACTTCCACGACCCTGGACCGTCGTCTCGTCCGACATCGTCAATTCCAGCGCGGGCGGATACCCCCGGCAGTCCGATCTGGCGACCGCCGTGGAGCAGATAATCGGCAGGATCGAACACCGGTGCCCCTACCCGGGCCGGTGGATCCGTCGGGAACGCGGCGACGGGGAACTCGTCCTCATTTCGGCCGACGTCCCGATCGCCTGGGTGCTCGCCGACCTCCTGCCTCAACTCCGGCAGGAGATCCTCGACCACAACCGCAACAAGCACCCCGACCACCGGCTCCGACTGCGCGTCGGCGTCGACGCGGGGGACGTGAGCGTCGATGTCGCGGGCGTGCCCCGGGGCGGTGACGCGATCGTCGACGCGACCCGGCTGCGCGACTGCGGCGCCAGCCGGGAGGCGGCGTTCGCGGTGCCGGGCGCGCCGGTGGTGGCGGTCGTCTCCGATGCGGTCTACCGCCGGGTCGTCCCGGCCAACGCCCTCGGCATGGAGCCGTGGATGTTCCGGCCCGTCCGCGCGGTGGTGCCCGACAAGACGTTCCAGGCACACGCCTGGCTCCACCTACCGGCCCACCAGCCGCCGGCGGTCAGCGCGTCGATCGACGAGCCCGCACCACCGCGGGCCGACGACCGACCCGCGTCCACCCCGGCCGACGACCGACCCGCGTCCCCCTCGGCCGGCGACCCGCGGCGCGTGGCCGACCTTGCCCGACGCGCCGCCGACGCCCACCGCGTCCACGACGGCCGCCACCAGGGCGACAACGTCGGACAGACCGCCTACGGCGACCACGCGACCTTGACCAACTACGGCCCGATCAGCAAGGGAGGAGGATCGGCATGACCACCGACACGCCGGCCACCGACGGTGAGGAAACCGTGCCGCCGGGCGACGGCAGGCAGGACACCCACGTGGCGGAGGAGAAGTCCCCGCCCGACACCGGTGGGGCCGCCCCGCAGACCTCCGCCGAGCAGCCCGGAGTCGACCGCCCCGCTCCGCCGGACCCGCCCGCCCCCGGGCGGGGCGACGCCCTCGGCCGGATGGACCAGCTCCGCGCGGCCGGCGGGAAGCCGACCCCCGGTGACTCCGGGGGCAAGGACGAGAGCTGGCGGCACGCCGACGACCCACCGCGGGGCGACGCCGGACCCGACCCGGTGTTCTCCAACGTCGGGCAGACCGCCTACGGCGACCACGCCGTGCTCGTCAACATCCAGCTTCCCGACGGGCGTCGGGTCACCATCCTGCGGTCCCAGCGCACCCCGGCCGAGCTGCGCGAGTCGGAGAACACCTCGGTGACCGTGGACGGCTTCGACGACGCCGTCCAACGCCTCAAGGACAAGCACGTCGTCGTCCTGCGGGGCGGCGTCGGCACCGGCCGGCGCACCACCGCTGAGCTGATGCTGTGGCGGGTCGTCGGCATCGACCGGGTGGTCGGCGTCGAGGACCCCGAGGTGACCCTCACCCAGCTGGCGCGGCAGGAGGGGCTGCTGCTCAAGGGCCACGGCACGGTGCTGGAGCTGCCGGCCAGCGAGGCGGTGACGATCGGCACGCTGCGGGCCTTCGAGTCGCTCGCCCGCAACGTCGCGGCCTACGTGGTGATCCTCGACGGTCACGGCGACACCGCCGATCCGACCCTCGCCCGGTACACCGTCGACCACACGCCACCTCCGCCGGAGAACGTGCTCCGCCGGCACCTGCTGCGGTTGCTGCGGCGACAGCAGCGCTGCACGGGCGGCTGTGCCCCGTGCGTCGGCGACTGCTGGGCGGCGTTCGTCGAGCGGTGCGTGTCGCACGACCGGATCGCCGCCGAGCTGTCCGCGCACCCCCGCCCCCGGCAGACCGTGGAACTCGCCCAGTCGCTGGCCAGCTGGAGCGGCATCGACGAGGAGTTGGAGGCCGCCCTGGGCGGGCTGCGTCGCCGTCGCCGTGACCTGGTCGCCCGCCTGCTGAAGCAGGACAGCGCGGAGAAGACCCTGGAGGACCCGCAGGCGGCCCCACGCCGGCAGGCGTTCCAGATCGCCTACGCGGCCCTGCACAACCTCCCGCTGGCCGACGTCTTCGACGCCAGCGAGTTGTTGCTGGGAATCCTTCAGGCGGTGGAGAGCGGCACCGAACGACTTCCCCGGGTGGTGTTCGACGGTGGCGTCGACCAGATGCTGCACGCCTGGGGCGGCGAGTCCCCCCTCGCGGCGGCCGAGACCGGCGAGCAGCCCCGCCGGGCCCGGCTCGCCGACCCCCGACTGCTGTTCGACGTGCTCGACGTGGTGTGGCACGACTTCGACGGCGTCCGGCTGCCGCTGCTGGTCTGGTTGGAGGAGCTTGTCTTCACCCGCCGCGACGAGGTCCGGCGACGGGCTGCACAGATCACCGGCTGGCTCGCCACCTACGACTTCGACGAGGTCTGCAACGGGATGCTCCGGCAGTGGGCGGCGGACGAACGGGGCACCGGGCGGCAGGCCGCCGCCTGGGCGCTGGACGTCGCAGCGTACGACGACCGGCTCGTCGGGCGCATCCAGGGTCGGGTGCTCGGTTGGGTACGCAGCGCCAACCCGCTGCTGCACGACACCGCCGCCCGCGTCTACAGCACCCGGATCGGCCGTCTCGCTCCCACCGACACGCTGCGGGAGCTGCGTACCCTGGCCAGCCGGGACGACCTCAACGGCAGCGCCTCGGTGGCGCGGGCGCTGATGGACCTCTACCCCGTCGCCCCCGAGGAGACCTGGCGCACCCTGGTCGCCTGGAACGGCGACGACCTGCACCGGCTCCGGGTCCACGCCGCGCGGGGCATGACCCTGCTGGGACGGCTCGCCGGCCGGGCCCCCCACGACGGTTGGCCGCTGCTGCTCACCGCCGTCGAGTGCTTCACCCCGGAGCCGGGTGAACTGGCCGGGCTCTGGCAGGGCGCGCTCGGCGACCCCACCACCGCTCCCCGGGCCTGGAAGCTGCTGCACGCCTGGCTGCAACTGGGCGACGAGGAGCCGGTGCTGGCCGACCGGATGGTCGCCCTGTTCTCCGAGGTGCTCGTCGGCCGGCTGGTCGGGCGCAGCCGCTTCTACCTGCGCGACTGGTCCCGGCAGTCGGCCACCGCCCGCCGCCTGCTCACCCCGCCCGGCAACGCCGCCGGGAACGGGGCGGACGTTCCGTCACAGCCCACCCCTGGAGGTAACCCGTGAGCATCCCGACTACCGGCCGTACCGTCGCCCGGCGCAGTCTGTGGCGTCGGCTGGTCGACTGGTTCCGTGGCACCCCGCTGCCGCCGGGACCGGTGACCAGGGACGAGGAGATCACCTACCAGCCGACCGACGACAGCACCCTGCTCACCGCGCTCTGCCAGGGAGACGTCTACGAGTTCCAGGTGCACACCACCCTGGTCTGGTCCGCCTTCCTGCCCTACCACGACCTCGTCGCCGAGGCGGACGAGTTCACCGCCAGCGCCCGGGACACCGTCCGGGAGCGGATCTGGGAGGTGGCGCGGCACTTCTCGGCGTACCAGTCGGTGGAGGCGGAGCAGGCGATCCAGGAGGCGCTCACCCCGCAGTGGTGCTACCGGGGCGCCGCCGGCATGGTGCGGTGCCGGGCGAAGGTCCGGGTGCTGCCCGACCCCCGGGTCCGTGATCACCTGCTGCCGTTCGAGCAGCGGAAGCTCGACGTCGAGGCGAACACCACGCTGGCCCTGCTGCGGGCCGACCGGTTCGAGCAGGTGGCGCGACGCTGGCAGCAGCTCTTCGACACCCTCGGCCACGACGCGATGGTGGCGTACGCGGCGCAGCTCGCCGACCCGACCGTCTCGGCCGTGGTCACCAGCCTGGTCAACCACCGGCGGGCGAGCGCGGTGCAACTGGTCGACGTGCTGCGTCAGGCCAGCAAGGACCACGAGAACGTCGGCCTCTACGAGTTCGCCAGCGCCTACGACGCGGCCCTGCAGACGTTGCGCCGGCAGATGCACCTCGACGAGGGCGGCTTCCCGATCGCGGCGGTCGAGTCGGGGGCCGGGTCATGAGGCCCGGCCGCGTCAGGATGCTCAGCCGGGGCACGGGGCTCCGCCGGATCGCGCTGGCGGCGGTCACCGTGACGACGCTCGGCACCGGCGCCAACTGCGGCGGCGGCGACAACAGCCAGGACGCGTGCACGGCCGTCCCGGGACCGGCACCGACGGGGGTGGGCCGCACGGCCGTGCTGCTGGACGTCTCGGCGTCCACCCGCGGGGCCGGCCCGGCACCGGACTGGGCGGCGGAGGTGGACGCCCCGGTGGCTGCCGCCGTCGACCGTGGTGACGTGGTCTCCATCGGCGCATTCGACGGCTCGGCGTCCACCGTCACCTGGGCGGTACGCGACCGGGTAACCGCGCCCACCAGCAAACGGAGCAACAACCAGCGGCTGGAACGCGAAGGGACGAAGTCCTGCCTGCGCGGCTGGGCGAGGGAGGCGGCGCGGATGCCGGCTCGTACCACCGGCACGGACCTGTTGGGCGCGCTGGGCGTCGCCGGTGGACAGACCTCTGCCGCAGGCGAGGCACGCCGGACGGTGGTGATCGCCACGGACGGGTTGGGCACCGTCGGCTGCACCGACCTCAGCCGGGCCCCGGCCGGTGGGGCGGCGCTCATCGAAGCCGCCGTCCGCGACTGCCCGACCCGCACCGGATGGCCCACCGAGCTGGCCGGGAACCACCTGGTGATGCTCGGGGTGGGGCATCCCGCCGAGGGCCAGCCGCTTCCCGAGACCGGGCACCTGGCCTGGCTCCGGCAGTACTGGCGACGGCTCTGCGCGGTGGCACAGGCCGCTTCCTGCGAGGTCTCCACCGCGCCGGTGACCGTCCGGGCCGGTGGGACGGGCGGCGGGGCGGGACAGCTGCCCGCTGACCCGCCGGTCAGTTTCCGCCCCGAGGTGGGACCGCCACCGCCGGAGCCTGAGGGCAAGGTCTGGCCGGTGCCCTCCGCCGCGCTGTTCGCCACCGACTCCGACGAGGTGGGTCAGGCCGGGATCGCCCGGCTCGGGCAGATCCGGAAGGAGATCGGCGGGGACCGGGTCACCCGGGTCGAGGTCATCGGCTACACCGACTCGCGCGGCAGCGACCGCTACAACCAGGGCCTCTCCGAACGCCGGGCCGCCGCGGTCGGTGCGGCCCTGCGCCAACTGGGACTGCCGACGCCGGTCACCCGGGGCGCCGGGGAGACCGGGCGGATCTGCCTGGCCGAACAGCGGCCGGACGGCACCTGGGACGAGGGGTGCCTGCAACGCAACCGCAGGGTCGAAATCGTGATCAGCACAGAGAGCGGATGAGCGATGACCGACAATCACGTACACCACGACGACGGCGGCAACGGCCGCCGCTACCAGTCAGTGCAGTGCCCCCCGCTGCTGACCCTCGGCGCGACCCGGCTCGCCGAGCCGGTCGCCACACCGGAGCCGTACCGGCCGGACCAGTTGTCGCACACCGAGTCGGCCCGGCTGGTCCAGGCCAAGGCCGACGCGGAGGAGGCGCTGACCGCGTACCACAGTCGGTTGAAGACGGCGGGCGACCGGATGGTCGATGCCTGGCACCGGGCGAGGGTGGGATTGCACCGGCTGGAGGTGCTGCTCGCCGAGCGGGAACTCGGTGCGGCGGCCCGTCGGGAACAGCAGGTGGAGCGGGAGCACGCCACCGACGGCGTCGAGGACCGACGTCACCGTCCGGGCTGGCAACATCCGGTGCTCGTGTGGGCGGTGATCCTGATCAGCGCGGTCTACGACACGGTCTTCTTCGCCGGGTCGTTCCGGGACGCCATCGACGCCGTCGACGACGTGCGGTCCGTGGAGTACTGGGTGTCGTTCCTGCCGGGCTTCGGGATCTTCATGGCGCTGACCCTGGCCGGCTACTGGCTGGGGGTGCCGCTGTTCCGACACCGGGCCAGGGCCGAACGACGGCGCTGGCGGCGACGGCTGGGGTGGCGGATCCTGCTCCGCCGGGTCTTCGTGCTGTGGCGCCCGGAGGACGAGGAGCGTCAGCCGGGCGAGCTGCCCTGGCCGAGCTGGGTGCTGCCGGTGAGCTTCGCCGTGCTGGTGGTCGGGGTGCTGGCGGGATGGGCCTGGCTGCGCGGCGGCCGCCTGCTGATGTCCGATCTGCAGTGGCCGCTGGTGGGCCTGCTGCTGCTGCTCACCGTGTCGGCCATCGCGTTCAAGGCCGGCGCGCACAACCCCGTCGCCGACCGGGCGAGGCGGGCAGGCCGGCGACGGCGGGACGTCACGCGACGGTACGACCGGCTCAAGGCCGAGTCGCAGGCGCAGTTGGCCGGGCACGAGAAAGCCTGGCAGGAACTGCACCTGGCGGTGGAGGACGCGGTGACCGGCGTCTGGCGGCACGTCACCGACGCCTGGACCGAGATCGCCGAGGGACGGGCCCGGCACGGGCTCACCGGCATGGTCGCCCCCGGTTTCGTCACCTCCGGGGACACCGACGCGTCGGCCCGCACCCTGTTCGCGGGGCTGACCGGTCCGTCGCTGCGGCTGGAGACGCTACGGGTGACGCAGGACCTGCTCGACCGGCACCGACCCGAGGTGCTCAGCGCGGAACAGACTGCGCTGACCGAGCGGCTCAACGCGCAGCTCGATGCGGCAACGGCGGGCAGCGGACCGGACCCGGTCGACGAGTACCGGGAGATGGACAAGGGCTGACCGCGGTTCCGCCGGGGCCGGCGGGGTGACCCCGCCGGCCCTGCGGCCTGGTCGGCTCTGCCGTGGAAGGACATCCGCACCATCACCACACGCCCGGGTGAAACCTGTCGGTCATCGGACTGCAAGAGCCGCCAAACCAGGTGAAAAGCAGTCATCTGATGCCCCTACGCAACGAACTACGGGTACGCAGGGTGTCCGAGCGATCGCTTGCTGGCTATGGTGTCGGCTCCGCATCCCTCGCAACACATAGGACTGACGTGGGCATCCTTCAAGAGATGCAACGGGCGCACGCACGACAGGTGCACGCCCAGAAGCAGGCTCAAGCTGCCGCACACCGGCACCACCAGCAACTACGCAAGGAGGCTGAGCGCGCCCTGAAGGCCGCGCAGCGGACGGCCGTCGCCAACGAGCGCGAGCGCAGGAGGTTGTACGTCGAGGCGCGGATGGCCGAGGTCGCTGCCGACAACTCCGGTCTTCAGGCGCATCTTGAGGACCTGGGCAACATCCTGGCCGCGACCCTCGCTATCGATGATCACATCGACTTCCGCCGACTCCGCAAGTCGGCGGAGCACGCCCCGTTCAAGCCGGGCAACCTCGCGACTCCACTGGCACCACCCGACTGGAGACGGTACGAGCCCACCCCACCCGGCGTGCTGGGCAAGATGTTCGGCGGCCAGGCCAGGTACCAGCAGCAGACCGCCGCAGCCCAACAGGCATTCGGGCAGGCCCAGGCGCAGCATGCCGCAGCGGAGGCCGACCGGCAGCGACGACTGGCTGCCGCCCACCAGCGTTACCTCCAGAAGTGCGCCAAGGTCGATGCCGAGGTCAACGCACACAACACGGAGATCGACCGCTTCGCGGCAGCCGTCGCCGCCGCCGAACCGGCCGCCGTGGTCGACTACTTCGGGCTGGTGCTGGGCAACTCCGTCTACCCGGACGACTTCCCCCAGCACTACCGACTCGCATACGTCCCCGAATCCCGCCAACTGGTGGTGGAATACCACCTGCCGACGCTGGATGTGATCCCTGCCGTACGCGAATACCGCTACGTCAAGGCCCGCGACGAAATCACCACCGCCGCGCGGCCCAGCAAGGAAATCAAGGAGCGGTACGCCACCATCGTCGCGCAGGTCACCTTGCGGACCGTGCACGAACTGTTCGAGGCCGACCGGTCCACGCTCGTCGAGACGGTGGTGTTCAACGGCATCGTCGACACCATCGACCCTCGGACGGGCGCGTCCGTCCAGCCGTGCCTGGTGACGTTGCGGACCACCCGGGAGACCTTCACCGGGCTCAACCTTCGCCTCGTGGAGCCGCTCGCCTGCCTGGCGCACCTCAACGCGTCGGTGTCGAAGCGGCCCGCCGAACTGGCACCGGTCCGGCCGGTGCTGGAGTTCGACATGGTCGACAAGCGGTTCGTCGACGAGGTCGACGTGCTGGCCGACCTGGACCAGCGACCCAACCTGCTCAGGCTGACCCCGAACGAGTTCGAGAGCCTGATCCAGAACCTCTTCGCCACGATGGGCCTGGACACCAAGCAGACCCGTCCGTCCCGAGACGGCGGCGTGGACTGCGTCGCCTTCGACCCGCGCCCCATCTTCGGCGGCAAGGTCGTCATCCAGGCCAAGCGCTACCGCAACATCGTCGACGTGTCCGCCGTGCGGGACCTCTTCGGCACCCTCCAAAACGAGGGCGCGTCGAAAGGCATTCTCGTCACCACCAGCGGCTACGGGCCAGCCTCGTACGAGTTCGCCTCGGGCAAGCCGCTGGAGTTGATCGACGGCTCCAACCTGCTCTACCTGCTCGGCGAACACGCGGGGGTGACCGCCCGGATCGACCCGAACGATCTGGACTGAACATGGACCAGCCGCGTCCACCCGAACGAGCGCTGATCATGCACTTCACCCACGTCGACAACCTGCCGGCGATCCTGGCAGCGCGAAGGCTCGTGGCAGACAGCGTCGTGGGCGAACGCCTGGTGACCAACGTGGGTTCGACGCCCATCAAGGCCAACCGCCGGACCAAACCGGTGCCCTGCCCACCCGGCGGATTCGTCGCCGATTATGTGCCCTTCTACTTCGCGCCCCGTTCCCCGATGATGTACCGGATTGCAAAGGATCACGAGTCGGGCAAGCCGGATCTTTACCCGGGTGGAGACGATCCCCTCGTCTACCTCGTGAGCTCGGTTGATCGCCTTCAGGAGGCCGGCCTGGCCTGGGTCGCCAGCGACGGCAACTGCGCCGCCACGATCACCCGGTTCTCAGGAAGACTGGAAGATCTGGTCCATCTGGTGGACTGGATGTTGATGCGGGAAAAGGTCTGGAACGACACTCCGGAGAACCGGGACCGGATGCGGCGACGGGCGGCCGAGTTGCTGGTGCACCGGGAGTTTCCGTTGGAGCTGGTCATCGGTTACGCCGTACGGACGACGGCACGGGAGACACAGCTGAGGCGGCTCCTCCGTTCTGCTGGCATCATCAACCCGTACGTCGTTGTCAGACCGGACTGGTACTACGGCTATACCCGGAGGGAGGTGCGCGAATGATCGTCGTCAGCCACGGCAACCTGCTCACCGCCGACGCCGAGGCCCTGGTCAACACCGTGAACACCGTGGGCGTGATGGGCAAGGGGATCGCCCTCCAGTTCAAGCGCGCCTTCCCCGCCAACTACACGGCCTACCGGGCCGCCTGTGCGGCGAAAGATGTCCAGCTGGGCCGAATGTTCGTGTTCGACTCCGGTCTTCTCGGTTCCCGCCGCTTCGTGATCAATTTCCCGACCAAGGGTCATTGGAAGGCCAGCTCGAAGTTGTCCGACATCCAGTCCGGTCTCACTGATCTCGTCCGGGTCGTCCGGGAACAGCAGATCCGCTCGGTGGCGCTGCCGGCCCTCGGCTGCGGCAACGGTGGGCTCGACTGGGGCGTGGTCCAACCAATGATCGAGCAGGCGTTCGCCGAGCTGCCCGACGTCAAGGTGCTGCTGTTCCCCCCGGAGGGCGCTCCGGAGCCGGCGGACATGCCGGTCGCGACCCGTAAGCCAGCCCTGACCGCCGGACGCGCCACGCTGCTGCGGGCCATCGAACGCTATCTCGACCGCGCACGCGCGTTGGAACCCCGGGACGGCATCACCAACCTGGAGATCCAGAAGATCGCCTACTTTCTCCAGGTCTTCGGGGAGCCGCTGCGCCTGTCCTTCACCCGCGGCCGCTACGGGCCGTACGCGGACAACCTCAACCACGTTCTCGATCGCCTCGAAGGCCACTACCTGATCGGCTTCGGCGACCGAACCTCTCGGGTCGAGGAGTTGCGTCCCATCCACCTCACCGACGGAACCAGCGAGGCCGTTTCCGCATGGTTCGCTGCCGGTCACCGGTTGCCGGAGGCGCTCGACCGCATCGCTGCGCTGGTGGACGGGTTCGAGTCTCCGTACAGCCTCGAACTGCTCGCCACAGTGCACTTCGCCGGTGAGGTAGAGCCTCCGACCAGCGACCTCGACGAGTTGATCGAACGTGTTCAGGCGTGGAGCGGGCGGAAGGCACGCCTGTTCACGCCGGCGCACGTCACCACCGCATACGAGCGCTTGCAGTCCGCCAGTCTGCTGCCCCGCCTGGCCGCGTCGTCGGCCTGACCGGCTTCATGCCCGAACGGGCAGACCGGTCGCGGATCGGGCTTCGTCGGTTGGTTCGCGCGGCAAGTCGTGGCCCTGGCGTTGGGTGGTGCGAGCCGACCGCCAGTCGCGCAGGGCGTTCTTGATGCGCCGATTCTCGGCGAGCGCCTCGTCGCGTTCGCGGATACGGCGGTGCAACTCGTAGGCGAGGCGATGCAGCAAAGCGTCGACGTCCTCAGTGCGGTAGCCGCGTCGGCAGCGTGGGGTGAGCGGCATCGCCAGGGCGTGAACCTGTTCGGGGGTGAGCGGGCCGGCCAGGGCGTGTGCGCTGCGGTAGGCCCCCATCAGCGGCTCGACAAATCGGGCAGGTGAAGACGTTCGGCGGGCACCCCGGCGAGGGGTAGCCAGCGGCGGGCGTCGGCGAGCATCGCGGGTGGGCCGCAGACGTACACCTGTTGGTGGGGTTGGTGGTGGCGTAGGGCGGTGGTGAGCGCGTCGCCCTGCTCGGCCGAGTGTGCCTCGGGGTCGTCGGAGAAGACGGGCACGATGGTCAGCCAGTCGTGGGCACACTGGAGCTTGTCGAGGGCGATCGGGTCGTAGAGGTCGAAGAAGGTGCGGGTGCCGACGACCAGGGTGACCCGGCGGCCGTCGGGGGCGGCGGCGACCTGCTCGACCAGGGCGCGCAGCGGGGCCAGGCCGGTGCCGCCGGCCACCAGCAACAGGTCGCCGTCGCGCAGGTGCTGGCCGGTGTCGCGGGGCGGGCCGAGCCAGACCACGTCGCCGGGGTTCACCTCGTAGGCGAGGCTGACCGAGACGCTGCCGGCGGGGACGGCGCGAACGTGCAGCTCGACGGTGCCCTCGGGGCGGGGCGCGTTGGCGGGGGAATACCAGCGCCACCGGCCGGGATTGCGCGCCGTGCTGACGGCGACGACCTGGCCCGGCCGGTAGGGCAGCGGCCGCCAGGGCCGTACCGTCAGGACGGCGATGTGGTCGCCGGGGTTGTCGCGGGCGACCACCTGGGCGGGCCGCCACGGCGGATCGTCGTCGGCCCGCGCCGCCGCCCGCCGCAGCCGCTCCACCGGCACGTCGGCGCCGGCCAGCGCACAGATCAGCTCCGCGTGCGGCAGCAACGCAAACCGGCGGAAGGCATGACCCAGCACGGTCAGCGTCACCGCCTGCGCCGCCGGCTCCGGGTCGGTGGTGACCCGGCGGAGCGTGGCGATCAGCAGCTCGGCATCGTGGGCGGCGAGCCGACCCGGCAGCGCCACCCGCAGCTCGTCGGCCTCCCTCACCGGGCCACCGCCCGCCGCACCTGGGCGATCCGCCCGTCGGGCAGGTCGGCCGCCCAGCACACCCCGACCAGGTAGTCACCGACGCGCCGATGCTGCTCCTCGGACAGGCCGAGCCCACCCCAGGCGTCCGCCGGCTCCCCGGCGAGCGCGGCGGTCACGCTCGCCGTCAGGTGCGCGGCCAGCCGAACCCGATCCACCCCGATGAGGTACGGCGACAGCTCCGCGTCCGCCGTCACCAGCCGCAACCAGCGATGGACGATCTCCTCCGGGGTCATGACTGCTCACCGCCCTCGGGCGTGACCGGCGCACGATCGGACAGCCGACCCGGGTACGGAGTGTGTTCGCTGGGGCGCGGCGCTGCCTGCGGCCCGGTCACCTTCTCGTCGGCGGCGGGGACGGGGAGGTCTGTTGCGGCGGTGTTCATGGTGTCTGCGGCCCCTGTTTCTCGGCGGAAGGGTGAACGGGCACCGGGGCGGGCGGGGACGAGGTCGCGTCGTTCGGGTCGGCACGCCCCGGAGCCCAGCACCCGCCCCGGGCCATGCAGTCGACCATCGCTCTTGACCAGCGGTCCTGGTATGCCCTGATGATCGTGAGCACCATGCGCCCTCGGCATCCAGCCGACTACTCAGTCCGGCCGAGCCAACGATTTCCAGTGTCCAGGCGACGAGATGACGCCCGACCGCTGAGCGCCCGAGGTCTAGTCCTTTTCGGCACGCGAGGCACCCGGCGGGCTGAGAGGCGGGAACGTCCTCGATATGCGCGCTGCGTATACCGCTCCCGCACGGAGCGAGTTGAATGGATACGCTCGACTTCGGACTCAGCCGCCCGCGATTGGCGAGGTTGCCGGTGACATCTGTGAACTGCCCACGCTGTGGCGGCCGGCTCGCCCGCGACAACGACAGCGGACGCTGCGCCCCCTGCCAGGCCGCCGAACGCTACCGGCTCAGCGCGCCGCCCGAGGTGCCAGCCTCGTTCTGGGAGCACCAGCCGGTACGACAGGCGCTGGCCGAACGGCACCTCGGGCAGGTGATCAGGGCGTACCGGTGCCACCCGTACCACGGACGGCACCCGTTGCCCCAGACCGTGGTGGCAGGGTGGATGGGGATCACCCAGGCGCAGTTGAGCCGAGTGGAGAACGGCCCGCCACTGGTGCACCTGGACCGGCTGGCCCACTGGGCGCGGCTATTCGGTATCCCCGGGGCCTCCCTGTGGTTCACCCCGATTGGCCGGAACCACATGACGGGTGTTGCCGTGACACCCGAGCCACCATCCCCGGGGCCGGACGAGGGCCGGCGAGCACTGTTGGCTGCCATCGCCGCCGTAGCTGCGGGAGCCGGCTTGATCGGGAGCACGAACCTCGTCCCGCCCCGGCGCATCGGAGCAGCGGATGTCACACGCCTGAACGCCGTGCTGACCCTCTACCGATCGGTGGATCGTGAGAGCGGAGGCGGCCTGCTGTACCGGGAGGTGGCCCGCTTCGCCGAGTCGGTCTACCGCATGCTCGACTGGACCCATCCGGCCGGGCTCACCCCGCGTCTGGTGGCTGCGGTCGCGGCAGCTCGCCAGTTGGCCGGCTGGACGGCCCTCGATGCGGGCAGACACGACGACGCCCAACGGCACTTCGTCGCTGGTGAAAGGGCCGCGCTCACCGCTGGCGATGCACCACTGACAGCGATGATCCGCTATGCGCAGGCCAAGCAGCTTCAACACCTGCGGCACAACCGGGATGCCCTGGCGACGCTCCAACTCGCGCACGCCCAACTCGGATCGCAGGCCACCCCGGCGGTCAAGGCCCTCCTCTGGGGCGCGGAAGCCGCCTCGGCCGCCGCTCTCGGCGACCACCGGACCGCAGTGACGACCTTGGGCAAGGCGAGCGATCAATTCGACCGCATCAGCCAGGAGCGCGAGCCGGACTCTATGGGGTTTTACGACCGGGGCGAACTGCTCGCCCAGTACGGCCGTGTCTATCGGGACAGGGCGCGGCAGGACGGCAGACATGCGCCCGCGGCGGTGCGCTGGGTCGAGGCCGCCATCGCGTCCTTCGGCACGGCAAATGTACGCAGCACGGTGCTGAACGAGGTCGGCCTGTGCAGTGCGTTGTTCCTGGCCGACGAGCCGGAGCGAGCCCTCGCCGTGGGTGTCCGGGTGATGGAACAGTCGCGCGGGATCAGTTCCCGACGGGTGCTCGATCGGGTCGTCAACCTACGCCGCGACCTGGTGCACCATCGAGAACTCCCGGAGGTGGCCGCGTTCGAGCGTGCCCTCACCGCCCGTGCTGCGGCAACTGTATGAGCGGGCGGTTCTCCGAAGAGGCGATGACAGCGGCGATGCGAGAAGTCGCGGCCAGTCTGGGCGTTTCCTCGGAGGACGCGCAGTTGCTGCGGTTGACTAATAACGCTGTCTTCGCCCTGCCGACGTCCGGCATCGTCATTCGGATCGCACGTACTCACCGACTGCGTGACCGAGTGGCCAAGGTCGTCCGCCTCGCGCGCTGGTTCGCCGACATCGACGCGCCGACCATCCGCCTGGCACCGGGGGTCGAGCAGCCGGTCGAGGTCGGCACCCTGGCCGCATCCGTTTGGGAATACCTCCCAGCCGGATCACCCACCCCGACGGTGGAGGACCTCGGCCTTGTCCTGCGGGAGTTCCACTCTCTCGGCCTGCCACCGTTTCCGCTCCCCGCCTGGGAGCCGGTAGCTGACGCGCGCAAACGACTGGCCGACGCCGACGGCATTGGTGAGAGTGACCGTGGCTATCTGACGCAGTGGTGCGACCGCTTGGAGCCGCAGATCGACGCTCTGAACCAGCGCACGCAACAGGGGCTCATCCACGGGGACGCCCACGTCAGCAACCTGCTCCGAGAGCCATCGGACCGGGTATTTATGTGCGATTTCGACGCCACCTGCGTGGGCCCTCGGCAGGTTGATCTGGCAGCCGTCGCGGTGGGCCAGCAGCGGTTCGGACGCACGGGAGCACAGGAGTCATTGGCAGCTACCTACGGCCAGGACGTGACCTCTGACCCTTCGTGGCCGTTGCTGCGAGAGGCACGCGAGTTGAAGATGATCGTGGCCGCTGCACCTTTTCTGGCAACCTCAGAAGAGATCTCTGCCGAATTCGATGACCGTCTCCGATCTATTCGAGAGAGCAACCATAGGAAACACTGGAAGCCCTTCGCTGACCTGGCCAAGCCAGGCAGCCGCAGCCCTCGTTCAAACGAGGGCTGCGGCTAGGAGCTTGGGTTAAGAACCCCGGAGTCCGTTGAGGTGGACTATTAGCCACCCCAACGGAGCATCGAACTGGTAGTCGACTTCACATCTCAACGCGCAGGAGTGGCTCCGCCCCTTGTGGCGCACCCTCGACGACGTCGGCAGCCGGCAACCCAATAGCAGCCATGACTCTTTTCGCCGCCAAACGCCCTGGCGCCCGAGTGGTGCTGATCTTGTCACCTGAAATAATCGCGCCTTGCCAAATTTCGGCGTCGCGCCGCCAGTCGATCTTCGTGGCAAGCCGGAGGTATTGATCAGTACGCCAACCCGGATCTGGGTTCTTCTCGATCTCATATGCGACATGGCCGATAATCACGAGCCCGGTGGCGGTCATGTTGATGTAGTGCTTCCGATAGTCAACAACCTGATTAGCAGGCCCACCGGAGGTAGGTAGTTCTGCGATGGCCTGCCACGGCGTCATGTGCGTCGTCAGCATCTCCATCATCGAGAGCGTCCGTTCAACGAAGGCATCCTGCTGCTCCGTCGTGCCGATCACCTGGTTACTCCGCGCAGGGATACTAGACTCGCTAAGCGCATAGTCCCGGAACAGCAACTCCTTGACCATACCGCGAACCTGGTTGAGCAAGAAAACCGCTGGCGAATTCTTCGACAGACTCTTCGAGGTCTCATCAATACGAGAGTGGAACAAGGTGGAACCATCTACGATCTTAGTGAGCACCCGGTTAAGCGGCTCTCTAGTATTAAATGCCGCCAGAAGACTGGCTGGGATTTGCTTCGTCTGCGCCGCATCGGCAAAATCCTGATGGATCCGGGCAAGGTCCGGCTCAACAACGATGACCACAGAAACACTGTCGCTCATAAACGTCGAATCAGGATCACTGAGCAAACCCCCCGCCCTGCTAATCGCAGCAAGACGATGCTGCCCATCAGTGACTGAGAACCTCGTTTCATCGCCAATGACAACAAATCCGACCGTCGTGGCGAAATTGCCGCGCGGCACGTGAATCGCAGGTACCGAACGAACATTCAGGGTCACCGGCGGAAGGATGTAGTTCCGCTCATTCTCAACAAGGTACTTACTGATAGCCCGAACGTGCGTCGTATCCATGGGGCGATTCGTTGCCATACGGGGATTGCCACCTTTGGCGGCAGGTTCAGCCACAACATGATTGATGAGAAAAGCATTCGAGAAGGCGGTGGTGAGCATGAGGCGCCCACCTTGCTGAAATACGACACAGGTGAAAGAACGGCCACCAGACGCTGAGGCCGCCTCACTCGCGGCCTGCTGGGCAGCAGTCAAGGAATCATGCTGAGTCAGACCCATCTCAGCGAAAAACATCAGCGCCTTACTCCGTCCTCTTCAACCTTGCGGATTCATACTAAACTGGGCTGCGTACGGATCTGGCCGTATTCGGCAGCACCATCAATCGGAAAATTGCCGATCAACAACAGGGCAACGTGCACAATAAGTCTGAGTTTTCGGAACACCGCAGCGTCACCCTATGCTCGCGCTTTGCGCCTTGTCGACGTAAGCGCTCCAGGAACTTTACAGGCACGGGACCGACGACCAGGGCCCGAAATCGAATCCTATTAACCGCGCCACGAGGAACAGGCTTAGCGATGAGCGCCCCACAGGCGAAACACAGAGTCTTGCGCTAGCGCCACAACCATAGTTTCCCCTGTTCAACCGCCACTACGATGCCACCGCTTACCAGTTGAGGAATGGCGATTTTTCGATGTATAAGATCTCGGACTGTCGTAGAACCGACAGCTGACCCAGAGATGCGGCATCGGCAGCTACCGTGCCTGAGTGACGGATCTTGAGCCGGGCAGCTACGAGCACCTGATCACTGACCAGCTCGCTGCACGCCTCCGTCACTTCGTTCCCGCCCAGGTCCAGCACCATCCCCTGGACCCTGCTGACGCCCATCACCCCCTTACCCGGCACCTCGCCGCCCTGATCAGCCGGGCCCTGCAAGCTGTCCCCAACGGCGAGGACAAGCTCCGCCACCAGGTCGAGCTGACCAACCGGATCGCCGAGGCCGTCGCCACCCTCAGCCCTGCCGCGACCGACCAGCACGACCAGATCGCCGACGCCAAAAACCTCCTGCACGCCATCGCCGCCCCACCCACGCCCCCGGCGCAGCCGACCTTCCCGCAGCGCCCCACCACCCCGCTCTCCACCGGCGCGCTGCTGGTCAACGGCCGCCACCAGCCCCGCATCGGCCACGAGGTCAACCACGAGATGGCGTCGGCGGAACGGGTCGACCTGCTCTGCGCGTTCATCAAGTGGCACGGCCTGCGCATCGTCGAACCCGCCATCCGTGAGCTGATCCAGCGCGGCGGCAAGCTACGCGTCATCACCACCACCTACCTGGGCGCGACCGACCAACGCGCCCTCGACCTGCTCGCCGAACTCGGTGCCGACATCAAGGTCTCCTACGAGACCAGGACCACCCGACTACACGCCAAGGCGTGGCTGTTCCGCCGCCACCACGGGCTGACCACCGCGTACGTCGGGTCGAGCAACCTGTCGAAGGCCGCGCTGGTCGACGGGGTGGAGTGGAACGTCCGGATCTCGAACGTCGAGCAGCCACACGTCATCGACACGTTCACCGCCACCTTCGAGGACTACTGGAACGATCCGGCCTTCGAGACCTACGACGCCGGGCGGGACGCCGAGCGTCTGCGCCGCGCCCTCAGCGGGGAACGGCGCGAGGACTCGCCGACGCAGATCGCCAACCTGGATGTGCGGCCGTACCCGTACCAGGCGGAGATCCTGGCCGACCTGGACGCGGAGCGGCAGGTACACGGACGGCACCGCAACCTGGTGGTGATGGCGACGGGCACCGGCAAGACGGTCGTCGCCGCCCTGGACTACCGACGCCTGCACCGCGCCGGGCAGGTCGACTCGCTGCTCTTCGTCGCGCATCAGGAGCAGATCCTGCGGCAGAGCCTGTCGACGTTCCGGCAGGTCATGGGGGACGGCAGCTTCGGCGAGACGCTGGTGGCCGGCCAGGTGCCGACGCGCTGGACGCACGTCTTCGCCTCGATCCAGTCGCTGCACCGGCGGGAGATCGACCCACATGCCTACGACATGGTGATCGTCGACGAGTTCCATCACGCGGAAGCGCCGACGTACGCCCGGTTGTTGGCGCGGCTTGCGCCGCGCGTACTGCTGGGGCTGACGGCGACGCCCGACCGGGCCGACGGCGGCGACGTGCGGCGGTGGTTCGACGGCCGGGCGGCCGTGGAGCTGCATCTGTGGGAGGCGCTGGAGCGGCAACTGCTCGCACCGTTCCAGTATTTCGGGGTACATGACGACACGGATCTGTCGCACCTGCGCTGGCGGCGCGGCCAGGGGTACGACCTGGCCGACCTTGACGGCGTCTACACCGGTGACGACGCGCGGGCGCGGATCATCCTCCGGGCCGTCCGGGACACTGTGGACACCGGCCGAATGCGGGCGCTCGGGTTCTGCGTGGGTATCGGGCACGCCGAGTTCATGGCCGACTGGTTCACCCGGCACGGCGTACCGTCGGCGGCGGTGACCTCACGGGTCGACCGGGCGGACCGGGACGGGCTGCTGCGGGAGTTCCGGGCCGGGAAGCTGCGGGTGCTGTTCACCGTCGACCTGTTCAACGAGGGTGTCGACCTGCCGATGGTCGACACGATTCTGATGCTGCGGCCCACCGAGAGCGCCACCATCTTCCTGCAACAGCTCGGCCGTGGGCTGCGCCTCGACGACGACAAGCCGTGCCTGACCGTGCTCGACTTCATCGGTGGGCAGCACGCCAACTTCCGATTCGACCTGCGGTGGCGGGCGCTGACCGGGGTCAACCGCCGGGCCGTCAAAGCCGCCGTCGAGCAGGACTTTCCGTCGCTACCCAGCGGCTGCCACGTGCAGCTCGACCGGGTCGCCAAGGAGATCGTGCTCGACAACCTGCGCACCGCGCTGCCCACGTCCAAGAAGGGTCTGGTGGCCGAGCTGCGGCAGCTCGGTGACGTCAGCCTCGCCGAGTTCCTGCGGGAGACCGGCCTTGAGGTGGCCGACGTCTACCGGTCGGCGTCGGTCGGCGGGTGGGCCGGGCTGCGGCGGCTCGGCGGCCTGGACCCCTCCGCACCCGGCCCGGCCGACCGGGAGTTGGGCCGGGCCATCGGCAGGATGCTGCACCTGGACGACGTCGACCGGCTCGACCTGCTGGCCCGGGTCGCCGCCGGTGACCCGCCACCGGACGGGCGGCTATGGAACATGCTGCACTTCGACCTGTGGGGGCCGCAGGTGCCGCTTGCCGCCCGGGAGGATCGACTCAAACGGTTGTGGGCGGAGCCGGCGCGGTGCGCCGAACTGCGTCAGCTCGTCGAGGTGTTACGCGACGGCATCCACCGGGTCACCGCGCCCGGCGGGGTGCTACGGGTGCACGCCCGCTACAGCCGCAACGAGGCGTGCGCGGCGTTCGGGATGCCGAATCCCGGGTCGCTGCGGGAAGGCGTGAAGTGGCTGCCAGCCGAGCAGGCGGACCTGTTCTTCGTCACCCTGGTCAAGTCGGAGCAGCACTACTCCCCCACCACCATGTACGCCGACCGGGCGATCACCGAGCGGCTGTTCCAGTGGGAGTCGCAGAGCACCACGTCGGCCGGCTCGACCACCGGACAGCGCTACATCCACCACGTGGCACGGGGTTCGACGGTGCACCTGTTCGTGCGGGAGACCCGGGTGCCGGACCGGGACCTCGGCGCACCGGCCTACCTGTACGCCGGCCCGATGACCTACCAGCAGCACAGCGGGGAACGGCCGATGCGGATCGTGTGGGAGCTGGCGACCCCGCTACCCGCCGACCTGTACGCGGCGGCCCGCACCATCGCCGCCTGACCGAGCACCCCCGGGATCACTCAGGCCGCATCGGCGTTCGGCGTGAACCTGACATCGAGCCGCATATCGAGGGCGCCGGCCAGCCGCTCCAGGACGGGCAGAGTGGGTATCGTCCCGCCAGCCTCGAACCGCGCCACGGCGGACTGCGTCATCCCGGCAGCTCGCGCCAACTGACTCTGGCTCCAGCCACTGCGCTCGCGCAGGTGGCGAACCTCCTGGCCCAGCTCGTAGGCGATTCGGGTCGCCTCGTACGCCTCGGCTGCTCCAGGTTCGGCCAGCCGGCGGTCACGCAGGTCGTTCCAGTCGACGCGATCACTCATCGTTCTGCCCCCTCGTTCACGGTGTGCCGCTCCGCCATGCACCGCTCAAGCGCCCGGCGAGCCCGCTGGATCTCCCGGTCCTCCCGCATCCGCGTCTTCCGGAACACCGTCAACAGGATGATCCTCCGCTCGGAAGCTATCCAGTACGTCACGCGTACCGCGCTGTGCTCCAGGTAGAAGCGCAGTTCTCTGAGTTTGCCGTCGAGCTGCCTGGTATGAGGTTCGCTGAGAAGAACGCCTTGATTGGCAAGGAGGTCGATATAGAACGCCGCTCGCGCGAAATCGGTGCTCGGCAGTTCCTCCAACCAGTCTCGGACTTCTGGTTCCAGCTCCACGCTACCCCAGGCCATAGCGTCGATGCTATAACTTTGAGGGAGTCACTCATCGTTAGCGCCACTCGCGTGTCGGGTTACACATCAAGCTCGGGGCACGGGCTGAGAGCGGTATCAGCCGGCAGCGACCGTTCAGGACGAGTGCTCCTCGACCACCCAATGGCCCTCGATGCCCAGCTCATCGATGCGCTGCCACAGCGGTGCCAACGCCGCCTCCGGATCGCGGCTGAACACGCTCCCCCTGATCCGTACGAAGACGCAGTTGCCGACCCGTTCCAGCACCGCCTGCCGACGCATGTCGCTCTCCCACTGCTCCGGCCCGTGGTAGGCGTCCCCGTCACACTCGATCGCCAGCCGCCGCCCGTCCGGGGCGGGCAGCACGAAATCGATCCGGTACGAGCCGATCCGGAACTGCGGCAGCGGCCGGAACCCCCGGCGCAGCATCCGCCGCAGCACCTCGCGTTCGAAGTCGCTGTCGCAGCGCTTCTCCAGGTCGTCGTAGGACTCCTCGGCGGTGTTGACGTTCTGGCAGTAGCGCAGCAGCAGCCCCCGGGCGTCGTCGGCGCGCAGGTCGTCGGGTTGCACGGAGTGGAACACCCAGAGCTGGTCGCGGGCCCGGGAGGCGGCGACGTTGACCCGGCGGTGGTGGTCGCGTTTGGTGAAGGCGGCGACCGGTCCCTGGTGCGGGGAGACGACCGTCGACACCAGCACCACGTCGCGTTCGTCGCCCTGGAAGGTGTAGGAGTCGCCGACGCGCAGCCGGCGGCGTTCCATCTCCTCCTCGCCGATCTGCTCCCGCAGCCGGGCCAGCAGATAGAGGGCCTGCCCGCTGGTGCTGAGCAGGCTGACCACGCCGACGCTGCGGCCCGCGTACGCCGGGTCGGCGACGATCGTGGCGACCCGCGCGACGAGGGCCTCGGCCTCGGCCACGTTGACGTTGCCGTAGCCGGGCAGGTCCTGGCGGATGCCCTCGGGCACGTGCACGGCGACGACCGGGTCGCCGATGCCGGCGGGCCGGTCGGTGCGCAGCGGTTCGATCTCGCCGCCGTAGTAGGTGTCGCTGGAGAACCCGATGATCGCCGGCACGGACCGGAAGTGCTCGGTGAGCAGGATCCGCTCGGGCGAGCGGCGGACCGCGTGGTCGTAGAGGCTGCTCTCCGGGTCGAAGTGCTCGGCCGACGGCACATCGACCAGGTGCGAGTTGATCAGGCCGGTGACGCTGCCGACGAAGGAGAGCTGCGGCCCGATCTGCTGGTCGTCGCCGACCACCACGGCCCGTTCGGCGAGGCTGAGGATCGGCAGCGCGAACAGGTCCGCCTGGGACGCCTCGTCGACGATGACGACGTCGAAGCGCGCGCCCCCGGCGAACTGTTCGATGGCCCGGTCGACGGACATCACCCAGACCGGCACGGCGTCCACGGCGGCGGCCATCGCCTTCTGCGCGTGGGCCTGCCACTGGGCGGCGTTCTTCCCGGTCCCCTTGCCGATCTTGCGTAGCGCGGTGGTCCAGTCGGCGAGGGCGGCCCGCCGCCGGTCGTCCAACGCCAGCGACACCTCCAACCAGGCGGAGGCCACGACCAGTTCCCTGGTGAGCTGCCGGATGCGTTCCCGGGTGCGGTCGACACGCCGGCCCAGGGCGACCGGGTCGACGCTGCCGACGACCTGGTCGAACCAGGTCTGCGCGCGCCGCCACCGCCACCGGTCGAGGCAGTCCGCGCCGGTGCCGTGCAGGGCGGCGGCGGTGCCGGCCTCCAGTTGGGCGGTCCAGTCGGGGGCGACGGGTCGCAGCCGGTCGGCGAGCTGGGCGAGGCGTTGCGCCTCGGGGCGCAGGGCGGCGAGCCGGCGCACCTCGTCGAGCAGGGCGTCCCAGCCGTCGAGGTCGCCCTGGTAGCTGTGGTCGAGCAGCCGCCACAGGTCGCTGGCGTCGGCGCCGGACATGCCGTGCTGCAGCAGCGCGTCGAGCCGGTGCTCCTCGGCGACCAGCTCGTCGTGGGCGAACACCGCCGTGGCCCGGCCGAGCAGGGCGATCAGCGCGGTCAGCCGGCGTACGTCGATGGTGTGCTCGGCGCGCGGCAGCAACCGGCGGACGACGCCCAGCAGGGCCGGCCAGCGCCGCCGGTCCCAGTCCAACGCGGTGGCGGCGGCGGTGAGCAGCTGGCCGGTCCAGTACTCCGGCTCGTCGCCGACCTCGACCGGCAGCCCGAGCGACGCCCGCCACTCCGCCCACCGGGTGGTCAACGCCTGCCGCAGCCGACGCCGGGTGACGTACGCGACGACGATGTCGACGTCGTCGGCGCTCCGCAACACCTCGCCGTCGATCCGGCATTCGGTGGCGATCCGGGCCAGGGTGCCCTGGAAGAGCTTGCTGACGCCCTTGCCGGCGGCGAACCGCTGCCGCAGCTCGTCGAGCAGGGCCAGCAACCGGCGCGGCTCGGTCAGGTGGACCTCGGCGACGGTGACCTCGTGCCCGGCGATGACCCGGGCGGCGGCGGCCAGGTCGGCGAGCGCCTGCTGGCTGGCGGCGACGTGGTCCTCCCACCGGATCCGCCAGTTGGCGTCGGCCTGCAACAGGGTGCCGAGGCGGTCGGTCCACGCCCCCTCCCGCTCGGTGAGCAGGGTCAGCGCCTCCCGCAGCTGCCCGCCGAGGTGTTCCAGGGCGGGCTGCCCGACGGCGCGCACCTCGGCGACCAGCACCCCGGCGTCGGCGAGCCGGTCCAGTTCGCGCCGGGTCGTGGCCAGCTCGTGGCGGTCGGCCCGGATCGCCTCGGCGGTCGGCAGGTCGGCAGCCGTCGGCAGCCGACGCAGCGCCTGGGCCCGGTCCTGTCGCCGGGTACGCCGGGCGATGTCGAGCAGTTCGCTGAACTCCTCGCCGGTCAGCGGGGCGTCGAGGGCGGGGGCGAGCGGGTCGGGGATGTCGCCGTAGCGGTCGGCCCGTTCCCGCAGCCAGACGCCGATGTCGCCGGGGGACAGCCGGATGCCGTCGATGTCGTACCGGGCGGACTCGTGCTCCGCCATCGCCCGCAGGCCGGCCAGGGCGAGCCCGAGGTCCCGCTCGGCCTCCTCCAGCTGCCGGCGCAGCCGGTCGACCTTCTGCTGCTCGGCGCGACGGTCCAGGGTGGCGCCCCGGTCGGAGAGTTCCCGGGCGGCGAGCTGGAGCTGCACGAGCTGGTCGGTGGAGCGGCCGAGCACCGCCAGGCAGAGCGGTTGGATCTCCGGTGGCAGGCCGTCGCGCAGCACCCGCAGCGGGTCCTCCTTCTGGGCGACGACGAGCACCCGCTTGCCGTGCGCCATCAGGTGGCAGATCAGGTTGCGGATGGTGTGCGTCTTGCCGGTGCCGGGCGGCCCCTGCACGGCGACGTTGCGGTGCTGGGCCAGCCGTCGGGCGATGGACTCCTGCGCCTCGTTGGTGGGCAACGGCATGAGCAGCCGCTCACCCAGCGGCTGCCACCGCTGCGGCTGGTCCTGCGGCATCTCCAGCCGGCTCGGTTCGTGGGCGAGGATGGCGGCCAACGCCCCGATGCCGGTGGTGTCGCCGGCCAGCAGCCGCTCCCGCAGCTCCTCCAGGAACCGGCGCAGCATCCGCTGCCGGGGCCGGACGAACAGCACCCCGGTGTCGTGCACGTACGCGCCGGTGGGGGCGGGGGCGTCGGCGTCGCGCAGCACCGGGTCGTGGCCGAGCCGGCGCAACGCCCGCGCGAAGAACTCCCGCCGGTCCTCCTGCGCCCAGACGTCCAGGTCGAGCTGCCCGCCGGCCCCGGCCAGGGCCAGCAGTTGACGCAGGTAACGCTCGTCGAGGCCGGTCAGCGGGTCGGTCTGCAACCGGGCCGGCCCCTGCGGTACGACCCGGACGACCGACCGGTCCACGTCGAACTCGACGGCGACCGGGGTCACCACCAGCGGGTACTGCACCCGGTGGCCGGCGACCTCGGCGCGGATGACGCCGTGCCCCCAGACCAGTTCGTGACTGGCGGCGGTCATGTCGACCCGGTGCATCAGGTCGAACAGGGCGCGGTGCAGCTGGCGTACCCGGTCGGTGCGGGCGGCCTGCTCGGCCCAGGGCCGCCAGTCCTGCTCCCGCCACTGGTCGAAGCGGGGGCGCAGGCGCGCGATCGTCTCCTCGTCGCCGGTCAGCCTCGGCTCGGCCGGGTAGGGCGGGGTGTCGGCGAGGTGCGCCACGAACTCGACGGGGGTCTTGAGCCGCCGGGGCGTCGCCGGCAACCCGACCTGCAACCAGCTGACCCCGTCGGCCGAGACGCCCAGCTGGCAGTCGGGGTGCTCGGGCAGGTCGTGCTGCCAGAACGCGTCGGTGGTGGGCACCGTCCGGGCCGGCTTCTCCAGCTGGGCGCGGACCGCCATCAGATAGTCGACCAGCGCGGTGGTGCGCTCCAGGATCAGCGCGGGCGTTTCAGTGTCGGGCGTGGCGCGGGGGAGCATGCGGCACCTTTGCTGGCTGTGGCGGTCCCCGGCACCCTACCGGCGAATTCCTCCCGGACGGGGCCTCCGGGCGGCATTCTTGACCGCGACCGTGTCGTAGGTCCGTTCTAGCCTGGGCCGGCAACCACATCGAGGGAGACCATCGTGCTCGACCACCTGGGCATCCAGGCCCGCGACATCCCCGCCAGCCTCGCCTTCTACGACGCCGTCCTCGCCCCGCTGGGCGCCCGCCGGATGTTGGAATACGGCGACGTGGTCGGCTACGGCGTCGAACGGCCCGACTTCTGGCTCAGCCCGACCACGGTGTCCGGCCCGGCCCACGAGGCGCACATCGCCTTCACCGCCGCCGACCGGGCCGCCGTCCGGGCGTTCCACGACGCAGCGGTGGCGGCCGGCGCCGAGGTGCTGCACGCCCCGAAGGTGTGGCCGGAATACCACCCGACCTACTTCGGCGCGTTCGTCCGCGACCCGGACGGCAACAACGTCGAGGCGGTCTGCCACCGGCCGGAGTGACGGTCCGCCGCCCGGTCCGCCCGGCCACCACGGCTTCCCGACCCGGTGGGGCGGCGGGCGGCGGCACCCCGGTTCGCGACGGAGAGCCTGGACCCCCACCTGCACATCTCGGCTGCCTGACGCGGTGGGGTCGGCACATCTCGGCTGCCGCCCGCCGGGGCGGTCAGACCGGCTCGGCCGCCGCCCGCGCCAGGTTCTCCGGCACGTCCTTGACGTGATAGATCCGTTCGCTCGGCTCGATGCCGGCGAGGAACATCGCGTACACGGCCGCCATCCGCAGCCAGGCCACCGACCGCAGCAGCGTCACCGCCCGCTCCGGCCGGCAGCCGGGCACGTCGGCCCGCCAACGCGCGCACCAGTCGGCCACCAGGGCGGCGGCCGGCTCGGCGGGCAACTGTTCGGTCAGCCGGAGGATGTCGAAGGCCGGGTGCCCGACGAACGAGTCACCCCAGTCGATGATGGTGTGCCGCGACCCGTCGGCGCGGACGTTGCCGGGGTGCAGGTCGCCGTGCACGACGGTGTCCGGCAGCCCGCACCGGGCCACCTCGTCGAGCCGCGCCTCCAGTCCGGCGAGGAGCGGGTCGGCGGCGGGATGTGGGGCGAGCGTCGCGCGTAGCCACCGGGCCAGGGCGACGCCGCGCTGGTCCGGCACCCCGGCGGCGATCAGCCGGTCGAGGGTGGGCGTCGTGCGTACCTGGAGGGCATGGTGTGCGGCGGCGATCGCGGCGCGTTCGGCGGCGTCGGCGCCGTAACGATCCTCCCCCGGCACGTGGTCGAGCAGCATCCGCCCCTCGTCGGCGGCGGCGAGCAGCGTCGGCGTGGCCGGGTCGTCGGCCAGCAGCCGCAGCACCGCCGCCTCGTGCCGGAAGAACACCGGCACCTGCTTGAGCCAGGCGATGCCGTGCGGCCCGTCGAGCCGCCAGATCGCCGACAGGTTCCAGGTGCGCTCCTGGGTGACCGCCGTCGCCGGCCGGCCCAACCGGTCGAGCTGCGCGGCGGCCCAGGCCAGGCTCGCCGCCGGCCCGCCCGGCTGCGCGTAGGGCACCCGCAGCGGATGCGCCGCCGGCTCCACCGCCTCCGCCGGCAGCAGCGGTACGCCCACCGGCCCGGCCGCCTCGGCCAGGTAGCTGACGTGACCCCCGGGTGGCCGGCCGCGCTGCCCGGCGAGCACCCGCAGCACGGTCACCTCGACGCCGTACGCCGCACGGGCCCCGGCGACGACCGCCACCGTGTCCTGCCACCAGGGCACCGGCACGTCGAAGTCGGGCAGCGCGCCCAGCGTTCGGCCGGTGGTATCGACGAGGACGAGTCGGATGGTGCGGGACATGCCCCGGACGGTAGCGACGACCCGCCCGACAGGCGAGCCGAATATCGCCGGGGCTCCGTCCGGCAGCGGTCAGCCCGGGTGGGTGGCGGTCAGCTGCCCGGGTGGGTGGCGAGGATGGCGTCGAGGCCCCGGACGAAGAGGTCCTCGTCGCTCCACTGTCCGTCGTCGAGGTGGCCGGCGGCGATGAGGGTGGGGTAGGCGTCGGCGTTCGCCACGAGGTGTCGACGGGCGTCGGCGCGTACCTCGGGATCGTCGGTCCGCCGCCAGGTGGCCTCGGTGAGCGCCGCGCCGATCACGTAGTTGGCCACGAGCCGGGTCACCACGGCCAGGTGGACGCCGGTGAACCCGGCGCGGACCAACGCCGCCTGCAGGAACTCCGTGCGGGCGAGGACGTGCGGGCCGAGCATCGGTCGGCCGATCAGGCTGGGCGCCCAGGGGTGGCGGAGCATCGCCGCCCGCCACCCGGAGGCCAGCGTGCGTACGTCGGCCCGCCAGTCGGCGTCGGCAGCGGGCAGCGGCACCTCGCCGAAGATCTCGTCGACGGCCAGGTCGAGGACGTCCTCCTTGGTGGTCACGTGCCAGTAGAGGGCCGTCGGGGTGACCGTGAGGCGCTCCGCCAACCGGCGCATGGTCAACCCGTCCACGCCGTGCCGGTCGAGCAGGGCCACGGCCGCCGCCACGATCCGCTCCCGGGTCAGCGGGGTGGTCCGGCGGTTGCGGACCGGCTCCTCGCGCAGCCAGACCGTGCCGGCCCTGCCGTCGGCCCGGCCTTCGTGCCGCCCGGCCGGTCGCCCGCTCAATTCGGTCGCGTCCACCTGCAGCATCCTAGTACCGTGGCCACTTAATTTAACGCTGTTAGATTAGACTCGGGCATGCCGCCGGCCGCACCCCCGGTGAGCGGTGTGGCTCTCCCGGAAGGACGGTGGTGACCGTGCCGCTGATGCGGATACAACTGGACAGCGACCGGCTCACCGCGCGCCGGGTGGTGGAGCTGCACCGGGCCGGAAAGACCCACCGCGAGTCCCGCGACGCCGCCCGCGCCGAGGTCTGGCGGCGGGGGCGCACCCCCGCCGCAGAGCCCGTCTTCGTCGGCGTCACCAACGGCGAGCCCGTCCGGCTCATCTACGACGTCGAGGTCTACCGGGACGTGACGTCGTGACGGCCGCCCGCACACGGTGTTCCCCTGGTCGGGGCGAGCACCGGGCGGCCGTCGGCCACGGGCGGCCGTCGACGCCGCAGACGCACGTGCCGGCAGCCGGGCCCGTGGGTTGTCAGTGGACCGGGTCGTGGGTGCCGCGTGGGACACCCGGCCGGCAGCGGCGCAGCCGGTCCGCCGCCATCCGCCCGCCGACGGCCAGGCCGTACCGCTCGACGGCGGTCAGGCCGTAGGCGCTGCACGTCGGGGTGTAGCGGCACTGGCCCGGCCAGCGGTGCGACAACCAGCGACGGTAACCGAGGATCGCGGCCCGGCCCGCCCGGTCGACCACCGGCGCCCGGCTCACCCGGGCCGTGGTCGCGCCGAGGGTGAGCAGGAACGAGAACAGCCCGAAGTCACAGCAGGGCAGGCCGTCGCAGTCGCAGACGTCGCAGTCGGCGTCGCACCAGTCGCGCTTCTTCTTGCGCTGCTTGCGCTTGAAATGGATCACGCCGTACATGATGCGACGGCCGCGCCACCACGACGGAAGGCCGGCGGCCGGGCGCTGTCCGACCAGCCCACCCTGCCCCGGCACGCGCTTGCCGCCCCGGCGGTGCTCCCGTGGGCGAGGTAGCGGCCACTACCTCGACCCTCCGGCGACGAGGCACCCCTCGGCCCGCCCGGGCCGGCCGACATCCCTCGATCCGTCCGGGGGTACGGTCCGGGGATGGAGCAGCGGATCAGTCTGGTCACGCTCGGGGTCGCCGACCTGCCCCGGGCCCGCGCCTTCTACGAGCGGCTCGGCTGGCGCGGCCAGGAGGTGCAGGAAACGGTCTTCTTCCAGGCCGGCGGGCTGGCCGTGGTGCTCTGGGGGCGGGCCGCGCTGGCCGCCGACGCCGGGGTGGCCGACGCCGGCCCGGGGGCGGCGTCACTGGCGCACAACGTCCACTCCCGGGCCGAGGTGGACGACATCCTGACCGTCGCCGCACACGCCGGGGCCCGGATCACCCGGCCGGCGGCGGAGACCTTCTACGGCGGGTACGCCGGCTGCTTCACCGACCCGGACGGTCACCTGTGGGAGATCGCCTGGAACCCGGGCTTCCCGCTCGCCGAGGACGGCAGCCTCACCGTGCCGGACCTGACCCCACCGTCCTGACCGTGAGCGGGGCTCCGCTGGGCTGACAGCAGAGCCGCAAGCAGCAGACGGGCCGGCTACGGCAGCAGAGCAGGAGCGGCGGACGGGCTGGGCCGACAGCAGAGCCGGAACCACCGAAGAAGCCGGGCCGACGGGGCGGGTCGACCGGTCAGCGGTCGACGGTACGGCGTACCCCGTCGTGGCCGGCGCAGGGCTTCGGCCGACCGCCGGTCAGGCTGACCGCGCCGTCGCGGCACAACACCAGGTAACCGTGCCCGGCCCAGAACTGCGGCACGCAGTCGAACCAGTCGCAGACCCGGTGGTCGGGCTCGCGGACCCGGTCGCCGCCGCAGTAGTCGTACCCCATCGGGTTGGCCGGCGCCCCGCAACGCCGCTCCCGCACCACGGACGGTGACGGGGCGGGCGACGGGGGGCGGGTGCGGGGCGGGGCAGGCGCGGCGGTGGCCGCCGCCGCCACCTCCGGGGTGACCGGCGGGTCGGACTCGACCAGCACCGCCGGCACCACCAGGGTCAGCATGGCGGCCACCGCGACGGTACGTCGACCGCCCGGGATACGGGCGCTGATCCGGGCCTGCGCGGGGGTGGCGATCGCCGGCCGGAACGGCGTGGTCTCGGCGTGCGTGGCGATCAGCTCGTCGAGTTGGGCGAGGACGGCGGCCCGGTGCTCGATGGCGTCGGCGAAGGCCAGGGTGAGCACGAACCGGAACTCGGCCGCCGCGCCCGGCGGCAGCAGCAGGCCGGAGGTCTGCCGCCGGTCCAGGACCTGGATCAGGGTGACCGGGGCCGCCGGGTCGTGCAGCAGCCCGGTCATCTTCCCGTACGCCCAGTCGCGCCGGCCGCGCCCGCCGACCAGGACCAGTCGACGGTTGGTGACCACCGCGATGCCGGCGTCCGTGACCCGCACCCCGTCGGGCAGCCGGTGGCGCAGCCGCCCCGGGTCCGCCTCGACGACCAGGTCGGGGGCGGGCAGCACGGCGGTGTGCCGGAGTTCGACCAGTTGGGCGCCGGGCATCGTCCAGAGGACGGCCTCGCCGGGACTCAACGCCAGCGGCAGGCCGACACCGGCCGACGCCGTGCCCCGCAGGCCGACGGCGAGGGCACGCAGCCGACGCAGTTCGTCGTCGCGGCGTCGCCAGGCCCGCTCCACGGTACGGAAGGCCCGCCGTCGTCGTTCATTCTGCTGGCGTGCCCAGGTGTAACGCCAGGTGGAACCCGTCGAATCAGTCATCGCCACGCCGATCCCTCCGCCGCGCGAGCCACCAACCGGGGTGTTCACCCGGCTCAACGGCGGAGACAAGCCCGACGGACCCGACATTGCGGGTTTACCACCCGATCGGGGGATGAATTTCCTCCCAGAGTGGCGCATCGCACGGTGACCCACGTTCCGGTCCGACGCCGTGCGGGGTGGGGCCGGCGTGGGTAACGTCAGCCGCAGCCGGGCCGCAGCGCCCGCACCGCCGACGCGAAGGGGGACCCGTGACCGGCCCGGACCAGCGCCACCGCGTGGTGCTCGGCGTCGACATCGGCACCACCAGCACCAAGACCGTGGCGTACGACGTCGACGGCCATCAACTCGCCAGCCACTCGGTCGGCTACCCCCTCGACGAGCCGCACCCCGGCTACGCCGAGCAGGACCCCCAGCTCATCTTCGACGCGGTGGTGGAGACCATCCGCACCGTCGTCACCGAGTTGGGCGCCGGCATCGCCGGCCTGTCGTTCAGCACCGCGATGCACAGCCTGATCGGCCTCGACCCGGACGGCGTACCGCTCACCCCGTCGGTGACCTGGGCAGACTCCCGGGCCAGCAGCCAGGCCGAGCGGCTGCGCGCGGCGCCCTGGGGGCTGGCCCTGCACCGGCGCACCGGCACCCCCGTGCACCCGATGGCCCCGCTGTCCAAACTCCTCTGGTACGCCGAGCAGGAGCCGAAACTGCACGAACGGGTCGCCCACTGGGTCGGCATCAAGGACTACGTGCTGCTGCGGCTGGCCGACGCGCTGGTCACCGACCACTCGGTCGCCTCGGCCACCGGCCTGATGGACATCCACCGGCTCGGCTGGGACGCCCAGGCGCTGCGGATCGCCGGGATCACCGAGGAGCAGCTACCCCAACTCGTCCCCACCACCACCGTGCTGCCGGGGCTCACCGCCCGCGCCGCCATCGCCACCGGCCTGCCCGCCGACACCCCGCTCGTCGTCGGCGCGGGTGACGGCCCGCTGGCCAACCTGGGTCTCGGCGCGGTACGCCCCGGCGTCGTCGCCTGCTCCATCGGCACCTCCGGGGCGATGCGGGTGGCCGTCGAACGCCCCGCCGTCGACCCGCTCGGCGGGGTGTTCTGCTATGCGCTCACCGAGGACCGCTGGGTGGTCGGCGGGGCGATCAACAACGGCGGGATCGTGCTCCAGTGGGCCGGCGACGCGCTCGCCCCCGAGTTCGGCGAGCACGGCGAGGAGGAGCTGCTGGCGTTGGCCGCCACCGCCCCGGTCGGCTCCGGCGGGCTGATCATGCTGCCGTACCTGCTCAGCGAGCGGGCCCCGCACTGGAGCGCGCTGCCGCGCGGGGCGTACGTCGGGCTGACCCACGGGCACCGCCGCGAACACCTCGTCCGGGCCGCGTTGGAGGGGGTCTGCCAGCAGCTCGCCCTGGTTTTGGCGTCGGTCCGGGCGGCCGGCAACGAGGTCCGCGAGGTCCGCGCCAGCGGCGGGTTCGCCCGCAGCCCGTTGTGGCGGCAGATGCTCGCCGACGCGCTCGGCATGCCGGTGCGGTTCCCCGCCGGCCACGAGGGCTCCAGCTTCGGCGCGGCGCTGCTCGGCATGCAGGCGCTCGGCCTGATCGACTCCATCGACGTCGCCGCCGACCTGGTGCGCATCGACGAGACGGTACGCCCCGAGCCGGCCGCCGCCGCCACCTACGCCGCCCTGCTCCCCCTGCACTCCGAGCTGTACGACGCGCTGCTGCCCACCTTCGCGTCGCTGCGCCGGCTGGCCCCCAGCCTGCCGGCGGAGCCGCCACCCACCCCCGCACCCATGTGATCGCCCGCCCCGCACCGGGTCGGACACCGTCCGAAGGTCGTGATTACCGTGCTCACTCTCCTCGCCGCACCGGCGGAACCGGCCACCAGCGCCGGTGACGCCCAGCTCGTCGTGGCCGCCCTGCTGGGCATCGCCGCGGTGGTGCTGCTCATCGCCTGGGGCAAGGTGCACCCCTTCCTGTCACTGATCCTCGGCGCGGCGGTGCTGGGCGTGGTCGCCACCATGGCCCCCGACAAGATGATCACGTCGTTCAGCGCCGGGGTCGGCTCCACCGTCGGCGGGGTGGGGCTGCTGATCGCGCTCGGCGCGATGATCGGTGGCCTGCTCGCCGAGTCCGGTGGGGCCGACGGCATCGTCAACCGGGTCGTCGGGCGGGTCTCCGGCACCGCCCTGCCCTGGGCGATGGCCGGGGTCGCCGCGCTGATCGGCCTGCCGCTCTTCTTCGAGGTCGGCGTGGTGCTGCTGGTGCCGATCGTGCTGCTGGTCTCGCTGCGCACCGACGTGCCGCTGATGAAGATCGGCATCCCGGCGCTGGCCGGCCTGTCGGTACTGCACGGCCTCGTCCCGCCGCACCCCGGCCCCCTGGTGGCGATCTCCTCGCTCAACGCCGACCTGGGGCTCACCCTCGGCCTTGGCCTGATCATCGCCATCCCCACCGTGATCATCGCCGGCCCGGTGTTCGGCAACTTCATCGCCCGGTACGTACCGGCCACCGCGCCTGCCGCACTGCTGCCCACCCGGCAGCCGGCCACCAGCGGTGGCGGCCGGCGGGGACCCGGCAGCCCCGACGCCCGCCGCGACCGCACACCCGACGGTTCGGACGCCGGGCGCGGACGGGCCGGCGACGACGTCGACGGCGACCTGCTCACCGACGACGACCTGGTGAACCCGGGCACCGGTCGGCCGGGCGCGCCGGTCGACGACAGCGGCACCGAGACCGCCCGGCGTGCCCCGAGGTTCTGGCCGGCGGTGCTCACCGTGCTGCTGCCGGTGGTGCTGATGCTGCTGCGCGCGGTCGGCGAACTGGCCCTGGCCGAGGGGACCTTCGCCCGGCAGGCCCTCGACCTCGTCGGCACCCCGATCGTGGCGCTGCTGGCCGGCGTGATCGTCGCCATGTTCACCCTCGGCTACCAGGCCGGCTTCAGCCGCAGTCAGGTCTCCTCGGTGCTCGGCGGCTCGCTGCCGCCGATCGCCGGCATCCTGCTGATCGTCGCCGCCGGTGGTGGCTTCAAGCAGGTGCTGGTGGACGCCGGGGTGGGCAACCTGGTCGCCGACGCGGCCAAGGACGCCAACCTCTCCCCGTTGCTGCTGGGCTGGCTGGTCGCCGTCGGCATCCGGGTCGCCACCGGCTCCGCGACGGTCGCCACGATCACCGCCGCCGGCATCGTCGCCCCGCTGGCGGCCACCCTGGACCGGCCGGAGGTGGCGCTGCTGGCACTGGCCGTCGGCTGCGGGTCGCTGTTCTTCTCGCACGTCAACGACGCCGGCTTCTGGCTGGTCAAGGAGTACTTCGGGCTGACCGTGGGACAGACCATCAAGAGCTGGTCGGTGCTGGAGACGATCATCTCGGTGGTCGGCTTCGCCGGCGTACTGCTGCTCGACCTGGTCCTGTGAGGCTCCCGGGCCGCCGGACCGGACCTCGCCGGCCGCACCGGTCGGGCGTTGATCAACTCAATGTCGCCGTAACAGCGGTATCGGAGCGCGCGGATACCGCTGTTGCGGCGATGTGGCGAGCCGACGCCGGGCGAGCCGACGCCGGGCGAGCCGACGCCGGGCGAGCCGACGCCGGGCGAGCCGACGCCGGGCGGGCAGGCGGGTGGGGAGGGCGCGGGGGCGTGGTGGGTCAGGCGCCGGGGATGTTGCCGGGCGGGTCCTCGCCGATCAGGCCCGCCGCCGGCTTCTCCGCCGACACCGGCAGGCCGAAGTCCGCGTACGTCAGGTCGAGCGCCGAGGTCTTGCCCGGCTCACCGGACAGCTCGATCCGGTAGCGGACCAGCCGCCCCTGCGCGTCCACGGTCGCGGTGAACGGCACCGCGGCGGCCCGTTCCCCGAGCACCCCGCCCAGCCCGTCGCCGAGCACCTCGGTGTTGCGTCGCAGGTCCAGGGTGCCGGCGTAGGCCCGGTCGCCGGTGGCGCGTACCTCGGTGGCCGCGCCGAGCGTGCTCGCCAGCCGGGTGTTGTCCAGCCCGGTCCGCTTCGCGGCGGCCGCCTCGGCGGTGCCCAGGTGCCACCAGGTGCGCCCGTCCCAGACCGGCACCCGCCGGTCCGGGGCGGTCACCTTCACATAGACGTCGGTGCCGGTGGCGAGCCGTTCGATGACCACCTTGCCGTTCGCCACGGCCAGCGTCGTCGTCTCCAGCCCGCGCCGAGCCCGGGGGTCCCAGACCAGGGTGGTGCCGTCCCCGCCCGCGCCGTCACCGAGGCTCAGCCGGTAGGACTGCTGGTCGACCCGCTGCGCGGCGGCGGCCAGCACGGCGGTCGGCGCGGTCGGTGCCGGCCCGCTGGCGGACGGCCCGGCGGTCGGTGTCGACCCGGCACCGCCGTCCGAGGTGCAGCCGGCGGCCGTCACCAGCACGACGAGGGCGGCGGTGGCGGCGGCCAGCTTCGGGTGCTTCACGACGGTCTCCCCGGGCGATGCGCCCGCCGGCCGAGCCGATCGACGCTGGTGACAGAGCGGTCGCGCCAGCCTAGCCCGACCGCCCGCCGCCGACCGGCCACCCCTGCCCGGCCCTCTCCCCGACAGCGACAGCCAGCCCGGGCGCACGCCCCGGGGGACGACACAGCTCGGACCCGGGCACACGCCGATGCCGTTCGATCAGCGTGTTCGGCCCGGTGCGGGCCAGCCGTGAGGCGTCACGGTCCCCGCGCCCGTCGGCGTCCGGGTCAGGGAGCCTCGACGGCGGAGATGCGGTAGCGGTGCACCTCCGCCCCGAGGATCGCGGTCTCCTGCTCCTGGGTCGGGCCGGACCCCCGGAACGCCAGCAACTGGTCGTCGGACTCCCACCGTTCGTAAACGTTGATCCGACCCGGCTCGACCAGGTCGGGACCGATCGCGAAGTCCACGCAGCCGGGCGTCGCACGGGCCTGCCGGACGACCTCCAGGCAGGACTCCAGGTAGGCGTCCCGCTCCGCGGGTTCGACGTAGAGACTTCCGGCGACGATGAACACGGGCGACCTCCGGTAGGCGGGCGGAACGTCCCCCATCCTGACCTACCGGAGGTGATGCCCCCGTCGTCCCGCTCAGGCCCGGCTGATCGCGTTGGCGTGGATCGCCTCCGCCAGGTACTCGGCCAGCCCCGGCGCGATCGTCTCGTAGTAGGCGGTGAACCGCGGGTCGGCCAGGTACATGTCGGCCAGCCCGGTGTGCACCTCGTACGAGCAGTCGTAGAACCAGCGGACAATGAGCTGCCGGTGCTCCTCGGCCAGCGCCTTCGCCTCCGCCGAGTCGGCCGGCCTGCCGCTGGTCAACGCCGCGACGATGCGCCGGTTCCAGTCGTCCTGCTCCGCCTTGTGGCGCAGCCAGTCCTCCTTCGAGTAGCCGGCCGCCCGTCGGGTCGACACCCGGTACGCCTCGGTGTCACCCCAGCGCTCCCGCGCCTCCTCGGCGTGCTCGTCCGGGTCGACGTCACCGAAGACCTCGAACCGCTCTTCCGGGGTCAGATTGAGTTCCATCCGTCTCGCCTCCATCGCGATCTCGATCGCCGCGACCATCTCCTGGAGTTTCCCGATCCGCCCGGTCAGCAGGTCGTGCTGCCGGCGCAGGTGCGCCGCCGGGTCGGCGGTCGGGTCGTCGAGGATCGCCGCGATCTCCTCCAGCGGAAACCCCAGCTCCCGGTAGAAGCGGATGTGCTGCAACCGCTCCAGGTCCGCGTCGTCGTAGCGGCGGTAGCCGGCCGCCGTCCGGCCGCTCGGCGAGAGCAGCTTGATCTCGTCGTAGTGGTGCAGCGTCCGGACCGTCACCCGGGCCACCTTCGCCACCTGACCCACCGTGTACGCCATGGTTTCCCCCCTTCCGGCACCAAGCCTCCGGCCTGCCGCGACGTGAGGGTCAAGCCCGATTCTGCGCCAGTCCCGCGGTTCCCCCGGCGCGCCCCACCGCACCAGGTCGGGGCGGGCCGGGCCGGGCCGGAAAGGCTCGGGCAGGGCAGAACCGGGTCAGGGCGAGCCGGATAGGGCCGGGCCGGGCCGGGCCGGGCCGGAGGAGGGCGGGGGGAAGGGCGGGCAGGTCAGCGCGGGGTGTGCAGGGCGGCCAGCCGGCCGGGACGGCCGTACCGGTAGCCCTGACCGTGGACGCAGCCGATCGCGGTGACCGCCGCGTGCTGCCCCTCGGTCTCCACCCCCTCGGCCACCACCGCCAGGTCGAACGCCCCGGCCAACCGGGTGACCATCTCCACCGTGGCGTACGCCCGCGCGTCGGTATCGAGCCGGGCCACGAACGATCGGTCGATCTTGAGCTCGGTGGCCGGGATCCGGTGCAGGTAGCTCAACGACGAGTAACCGGTGCCGAAGTCGTCGATGGCGATCCGGATGCCCAGCTCCCGGAGCTGGGCGAGCCGTTCCAACACCGCCTCGCTGCCGTCGATCAACGCCGACTCGGTCAGCTCCAGGGTGAGCGCACGGGGCGCCAGGCCGGCGGTGGCGGTGGCCGCCGTGACGGTGGCGATCAGGTCGGGGCGGCGCAGGTGCGCGGCGGCGATGTTGACCGCCACGGTCGCCTCGGGCACCAGGGCCCGCCAGGTCGCCGCCGCCCGGCACGCCTCGTGGATCACCCACCGGTCGATCGGCACGATCAACCCGGTCTCCTCCGCCAACGGCAGGAACGCCGCCGGGGCGAGCAGGCCGAGCCGGGGGTGCCGCCAGCGGACCAGGGCCTCCGCGCTGCGGACCGCGCCGGTGGCCAGGTCGACGATCGGCTGGTACTCCAGGTGCAGTTGCCGCTCGGCGACGGCCCGCCGCAGGTCGGCGATCAACTCGGCCCGGCCCACCGCCGACTCCCGCAGCGCGGGCGTGCAGGTGCGGTACGCGGACTTCCCGGCGGCCTTCGCCGCGTACATCGCGATGTCGGCGTCGCGCAGCAGGTCGGTGTGGGAGGCGTGCTGCGGGCCGAACTCGGCGATGCCGATGCTGGCCGACGGGTGGACCCCGACGTCCTCCTCGCCTGCCGACGGTTGCAGGGCGGCGAGCAGCCGCTCGGCGAGCCGTTCCGGGGCGACCGGGCGGTCACCGTCGACCAGCACGGCGAACTCGTCGCCGCCCAGCCGGGCGATCGTGCCGTCGCCACCGACGGCGGTCCGCATCCGGACCGCGATGCTGGACAGCAGGGTGTCACCGGTGGCGTGCCCGAACCGGTCGTTCACCTGCTTGAAGCCGTCCAGGTCGAGGAGCAGGACGGCCACCGGGGGGCCCTCGCGCAACGCCTGGCGCAACCGCCGGTTGAACATCAGCCGGTTGGGCAGGCCGGTGAGCTGGTCGGCGTAGGCGAGCCTGCGCAGCCGGGCCACCAGTCGCAGGTTCTCGTTGGCCGCCAGCCCCTGCCGCAGGGCGAGCACCCCGAGCAGCGCCATCATGCCGACGAAGACCAGAGGTGGGGTCTGCCCGGTGGGTCGGCGGGCCAGCACCACCGCGATGATCGCCCCGCCGACCGGCAGGTAGGGCAGCGCCACCCGCCACCACGACGGGAGCGGGGACTCGCCGACCTCCTCGGCGCCGTCGCAGGTCGGCGGCGGTGGTCGGGTGGTGGCGATGCCGATCAGCAGGTAGCTCAGCGGCCAGCAGACGTCGATCGGGTGCCCCGGGGCGTAACTGCCGTGCGCGACCAGCGAGACGTAGACGGCGTCCGCGCCGGCCCGGGTGACCAGGCTCGCCCCGATCAGGGTCAACGGCGGCCACACCGGGCGGGCCGAGCCGGCCACCGCCACCAGGATGGTCAACTGCATCAGATCGATCATCGGGTAGAGCAGGCCGATGGTCCGCAGGGGATCGTCGAGGTCGGCGGCGGCGATGTCGCGGAACACCACCACCCAGCCGATCGGGATCAGGGCCAGCCCGACGATCACCCCGTCCAGCACCGCACGCGCCCGGCCGACCATGCTGCGCGGGGCGGTCAGCGCGGCCAGCAACGCGGCCGTGCCGGTGACGATGCCGGCGGTGAAGACCGCGCCGATCAGCGGGGTGTGCGGCAGTTCGTCGGCGCGCAGCCGGTCCACCGTCCACAGCAGCCGGCCGGCGGCGGCCAACCCCATGGTGAGCGCGAGCAGCGCCCAGAACCGGCGCAGCGGGGCGGGGTGCCGGCGCATCGTCCGGGTGCAGGCGTAACTGGCCCAGCTCGCCAGCGCCGTGGCGGTCACGTCGCTGGCCAGGGCCGCCCCGGGCAGCGCGGCGAGCAGCCAGCCCAGCTCCAGCACCACGACCACCGAGGCGACGATCGCACCCACCCGGGGAAGGGTCAACGGTCGGATCGGCGCGCCGGAGACGGCGTCCTGGGGTAGCACGGTGATCGCTCCGGCTCTCTGTCCAACGCGCACCTCGACCGTGCGGACCAGCCACGGACGGCGAACCCTCGAAGCCTAGCCAGCCGTACGAGCCGCCGCCACACCTGACAGGTCGGTTATCCGACCACTGAGGACAGCCCGGCGGACGACCTGGTCGACACGTCGGCAACCGGTGGCCCGCCGTGCGTCCACGGAGTCTCCTCCGCCGTCGGGAACGTGCCGGCGGGCAGGAACGCCTCCGACAGGGTGGTCAGGCAGAGCCGCTCCCCCACCTGTGGCACGCTGCCCGGCGGCGCGGTCAACCCCCGGCCCATCCCGCCGGACAGCTCCAGCACCACCTCGGTCCGGCCGTCCGCCGCCGGGGTCACGAAGACCACCTTCGCCTTCTGCCCCGGCCGTGCGGTCGACCACAGGGTCGCCCCGACCGGCACCCGGACCGGCTCGGTGGTCACCACCTGGATCCTCGGCCGCAGCACCGGCCGTTTGCCGCTGTCGTCCACCCGCGCCGGGTCGGCCAGGGTCACGTCACCCACGAACGCCTCCCCGGTCAGCCGGTGCTCGGCCATCACCAGCGGGTCGTCATAGGCGCGCTGGACCGCGTACGTGGTCGCCGCGCGTTCCAGCCGGTGCAGTCGTACCGCCGCCGCGACCGCGCCGTCGCGCCGGGGCTGCGGTCCACCGTCGGCGTCGAGATGCTCGGCGTACCCGGTGAAGGCGTCCCGGTCGCCGGCCCACCGCCCGGCCACCCGGGCCCCGGGCGGCAGCGCGCCGAGCAGACCCAGGCCGCGCCACATCAGCTCCCAGGTGGGCGCGAGCTGCCCGCGCAGCAACCGCACCAGCTCCGCGTACGCCTCGTCGCGGGCGGCCGGGTCGTCGTCGGCCGCCGCCCACGCGGCCATCGCCGGGGCGAGCGCCGCGTTGTCGAATTCCGGGTCGGTGGCCGGCCCGGCCGGCGGGCACACCCCCGGGTCCTCCGCCCGGGCGGCGGCCGCGACACCGGTCCAGCCGGCCGGCGGATCGATCCAGCCGAGCAGCGCCGGCAGGTGCAGGTCCTCCACCGCGCTCTGCCCGGTCGCCCAGTGCAGGGTGAGCGCGTCGGTCATCGCCAGCAGCGCCGACGAGCCGGGCTGCTCGGCCCGTTCGGCGAAGAAGGTCAGCCAGCGGCCGAGCAGCGGCACCGCCGGGTGCACCGGATAGTCGCCGTCCGGACGGCGGAACCGGGTGGACCGGCCCAGCAGCCGCAGGAAGGTGATCCCGGCCGGGTTCGGCACCCAGAGCTGCGGGGCATCCACGTAGCGGTAGCGGACGTCGCGCCCCCGGTCCACGGCCACCGCCTCCGAGACACCCCGGAAGCCGTCCAGCCACGGCAGCACGATCCCGGCCAGTTCGGTGACGAAGCGGAACCGCTGGTCCCGGTTGCGGGGCTGCGGCACGATCAGCAACCGCGCGTCGTCGGGGGCGGTGCCGACCAACGCGGCGAGCGGGGCGTGCGCCTCACCGGCCATCGCCAGCGGCACCAGCACCAGTGGACGGGTGGCCAGGTGCAGGTGCCGGACCGTGGCGACCGGCTGGGCCACCCCGGCGGCGACGGCCTGGGCCCGTGCCAGCGCGCGCAGCGTACTCATGCGGGGTGGCCGGCGAGGGCGTCGGCGCGCAGCCGGGCGGCGGCCCGCAGCAGCGCGGCGGCCTCCTCCCGCTCCGGATCGGCGGCCCGCTCGCCGGTCGCCAGGGCCAGCACCTCGGTCACCTCGGCGATCCCGCCGAGCGCCTCCCGCACCGGCCGACCCAACGCGCCGGTCTGCCCGCGCGCCTCGTTCCGACAGAAGTACGCCAGTTCGCAGCCGGCCAGGCAGTCCGGCGCGTATCGGGCCGGCACGGTACGCAGCGCGGCGGCCAGCGTCGCCGGCTCGGCGGCCGGGTCGGCGGTGAAGCCGGTCGGCACGACGGTGAGCAGATCGTCCAGCCGGGCCATCCGGTCCAGCTGGCGGCGCAGCACCAGCAGTTGCTTGCGCACGTCGATCAGGCTGGCCACCGGCTGGTTGGCGAAGTCACGCGGGCAGACCAGCACCACGTCGTGCGACACCGACTCCGGGTCCCGCCCCTCGGCGGCGAACAGGTCCCGCAGCGCCAGCACATAGACGGCCGACTGGACGGCGGCGGCGGCCACCTTCGCCGGGTCGGCCTGGCCGTCGATCACGGGGAACGACTTGATCTCCACGACGTGGAACCGGCCACCGAGCCGGGCGGCGACCAGGTCCGGTTCCAGGTGCACCCGCTGGCCCGCCACCTGCAGGCCCAGCAGCGGATGGTCGAACAGCGCCGCCTCCGACCCGCTGGCGGTCAACGCGGCCCGGGACCGTTCCCGCCGGTCCGGCAGGTCGTCCGCGCCGCCCAGGTCCGTCCAGCTGGCCCGCTCCGGCACCGGTACGCCCAACCGCTGCGCGACCAGTCGCAGCAGCTCCGCACCACCGTCCGCCTTGACCTGCGCCTCGAACGCGTTGCCCCGGGTGATGGCGAACCGGGACTGGCCGAACCGGGCCGGGAAGCCGACCCGCTCGGCGAGCGCCGACTTGTCCACCCCGGCCCCGTCCAGCACGGCCCGCCGGGAGCAGCCGGGGTTTCCGGTGAGCGCGGCGATCGTCCGGGCGTTGTGCCGTTTCGGGGGCGCGTCGCCCCGGATCGCGGCCAGGCGCTGTGCGGTGCTCGTCACGACAGGCCACGATAGCCGCCCCGACCGACCCCGGCCGGCAGCCGACGCCCGTTCCCGGCCGGCCCGGTTGCGGCAGCGCGGTCGCGACGGCCCGGTCGCGGCAGCGCGGTCGCGACGGCCCGGTCGCGGCAGCGCGGTCGCGACGGCCCGGTCGCGGCAGCGCGGAGCGTGCGGACCGGCGGTCGACGGTGCGGGGTGGCGCGGGCGGGTCAGCGGCCGGCGGACCGGTTCCAGGGCGAACGGGGCGAGCGGGCACCGGCGGCCGGCCGGTGGCGGCGCGACGGGCGACGGGCGGGGGTGCAGGGTGGCCGGGAGGCGGTGTGCACCGGCGCGGTCGGCGAGCCCGGTGGGCGGCCGATCAACCAGCAGAGGAAACGGGCCACGGTCAGCCGACCGGGAGGCGGCGGGCCTCGTCGGCGTCGACGGCGTACTCGACGCCGCAGAACGAGCACTGCTGCACGTACTTCGTCCGGATAGGGATCAGCGGGACGAAGAACAGGGTGAACTTCGTCGACCGGCGGCTGATCACCTGCGCGGCCTGGTTGCCGCAGTGCCGGCAGACGGCGGTCATCACCCCCGACCGGGTGACCTTGGTACGGAGTCCGAAGATGAAGAACATCGCCCGGCAGTACCCCGCCCGACGCCCCGGGAACCACCGGCGAGAAAATCCTGCCCGCTGTTGTCCGGAACCGTGCCTCCGCAGGTCGCACACGGCCGGGGCCCCGCAGGTCGCACACGGCCGGGGCCCCGCAGGTCGCACACGGCCGAGGCCCCGCAGGTCGCACACGGCCGGGGCCCCGCAGGTCGCACACGGCCGGGGCCCCGCAGGTCGCACACAGCCGGGGGCCGGTGGTGTGCCCGTCCACCCCTGCCACCTGTGAATCGTCAACGTCATCAGCTCTACAGGGGTCGCCTCCATGGTGCTGCTGCCGGGCGATCCGGCCCAGGGCGACTCCGGCCCAGGACAGGCCACCACCCGCACCCGGACCTTGAGAACCGGCCCGGGCACGGGTGCGGTGGTGGTGGTTCAGGTGCCGGGAGCGCCGGTGTGGATCTCCTCGGCCGCCCAGATCGGCTGCCAGTCGGCCATCTCGTGGAAGCGGCGCAGCTCGGACAGGCCGGCCACCGACCCGCTCCACGCCGCGTACGGCGGGTTGCCCTCGTCGAAGCCGCTCTGCACGAAGGTGAGCCTCGTCTTTCCGCCGGACTCGGCCAGCTCCCAGGTGGTGACGCCGACCGGCCCCCAGTCCACCGACATCTTCCGGCCGGGCTCCAGGTCGATCACCTTCGCCGTGTACCCGCTGTCGAAGCCACCCATGGCGTACCGGCCGCCGACCCAGGGCTCGATGCCGATGGGATAGCCGAACCAGGCGCTGGCCTGCCCGGAGTCGGTCAGCGAGGTCCAGACCCGGTCGATCGGCGCGGCGATGGTCAGCTCACCGCGCAGGTCGGCGGAGGTGAAGTCGGTCTTCGGCAGCAGCGGGCGACCCTCCAGGTGCGCGGCCAGGTTGGCGATCGACAGCGACCACCAGGTCTGCAGGACGCCACGGATGCTGCTGCCGTCCATCGCCTCGGCGAAGTCGAAGTGGCTCTGGCTGAGGGTCAGCAGCGTGGCGTCCGGCCCCTGCGCCGTCAGGCACAGCTCGCTGGTCGTCTCGACCCCGTCGAGCAGCCAGTCGAAACGCAGCGTGTACGGGTCGGCGTGCCGCAGCCGTTGGTGGGGTGCGTCGCCCTCGGGCGTGTGCCGGCCCCAGAACTCGTACCGGCTGGGCAGGTCGACCTCGGCGTGCTCGGTCAGCCAGACGCGCAGCTCGGTCGGGTCGGTGAGCGCCCGCCACACGGCCTCCACCGGAGCGGCGAGCCGGGCGCCCAGCGTGAGTGGTTCAGTCACGGTCTTCCCCCTTGGGGTAACAGGCCACGGCGAGCTTGAAGGCGTCCCCCTCGACGCCGCCGTAGCGGGTGAACAGGTCCTGCAACGTCGACTGCAGGTCGTGCAGGAACTCCTGCCGATGCTCGGCCGGCACCCGGATCTCGCCGGAGACCCCGATCGAGGGCAGTTCCGGCGCGTTCCGGTCGAGCGCGGCGACGTCGGCCTGGACCTCCTCCATCAGGTCGAGCAGGTGGCCCAGGCTCAGCTCGTCGGAGACCCGGCGGGCCCCGCCGATCCGGCCGACCAGCCGGGGCGAGAGCCAGTACGACCGGGCGACGGCCTGCCAGATGCCCTCGCTGATGCCGCGCACCTTCCGGCTGGCCACCTGCTCGACCAGGCCGGCCGCAGCGAGCTGCTTGACGTGGTAGTAGACCCGCTGCGGGGTCTGCTCCAGTCGGGCCGCCACCTCGGTGCAGGTGCGGGGCTCGGCCAACTGCCGCAGCACGTCCACGCGCTGCGGCTTGAGCAGGGTCTCGGCCTGCTCGATCTGCTCCAGGTACAGGACGTCTCTCATCTCAAAAACAATCCTGTACGTAAAAATTCTCCTTGTCAATTGGATCGACGAAAGCCGCGCCGAGGTGGCGCGGCTTTCGTCAGGGCGATCGGCGCGTACGGTCAGGGCGTGCCGCGCAGGCTGGTCAGGGCGTCCAGTTCGGGCGCAGCGGGTAGCCGTTCACGCCCTGCGGGGCGTTGCGGGTCGCCAGCACCTGGTGCAGTTGGATGCCGTTGCGCTCGAAGGCCAGCCGCGACCCGGCCATGTAGAGACCCCAGACCCGGGCCGTGCCCAGGCCCACCTCGTCGACGCAGGAATCCCAGTTCGCCACGAGATTGCGGCACCAGGCGGCCAGGGTCAGCGCGTAGTGCTGCCGCAGGTTCTCCTCGTGGTGCACCTCGAAGCCGGCATCGTGCACCTCGCTGATCAGGCGACCCGGCCCGGCCAGCTCGCCGTCGGGGAAGACGTACCGGTCGATGAACGCGCCGGAGCGGTGCGGCGCCCGGTTGTCGGCCCGGGTGATGCAGTGGTTGAGCAACCGGCCGCCGGGACGCAGCCGGTCCCGCAGCGCCCGGAAGTAGGCCGGGTAGTTGCGCACCCCGATGTGTTCGGTCAGCCCGATCGAGGAGATCGCGTCGAACTGTTCCCGGGGCGCGTCGCGGTAGTCGAGGTGACGCACCTCGGCCAGGCCGGTGAGCCCCTCCCGCGCGATGGCCGCCTGCGCCCACTGCGCCTGCGCCCTGGACAGGGTCACCCCGATCGCCCGCACGCCGTACTCGCGGGCCGCGTGCCGGACCATGCCGCCCCAGCCGCAGCCCACGTCCAGCAGGCGCATCCCCTGCTGAAGGCCCAGCTTGCCGGCGACCAGGTCGTACTTGGCCGCCTGGGCCTGCTCCAGGGTGTCGGTCGGGCTGCGGTACACCGCGCAGGTGTACGTCATGGAATCGCCGAGCACCTTCTCGTAGAAGGCGTTCGACACGTCGTAGTGGTGCGAGATGGCCGTGCTGTCGCGGCCCCGGGAGTGCCGCAGCCCACCCAGCACCCGCCGCCAGCGGGGCAGCGCCTCCTGCGGCGGTGTCGGTGGGGGCCGCAGCCGCTCCCAGCCGAGCCCGCGCACCAGGGCCAGCCCCTCGGCCACCGGGGGGACCCGCAACCGCAGGTCGGTGAGCACCCGCAGGGCCTCGTACGGGTCGCCGGGGTGCACCCCGCCCAGCCCGAGATCACCGCTGACGTAGGCCCGCACCATGCCCAGGTCGCCCGGGGCGGTGAGCAGGTAGGACAGCCCCCGCTCGGAGCGGATGTCGAGGGTGATCCCGGCGTCGGCCGGGCCGATCGCGCTGCCGTCGTAGCCGGTGATGCGGACCGGCAGGTCCCGCGTGGTGACCGCGCGGACGATGTCGGCGACAGTCGGGCCGGGCCGACTTCCCGCCGGCGGGCTGGCCGGGGCGCTCGCCGCCCCCTGTTCTCGGTCGGTCAGGCTCATTTTCGGGCAACCGCCTTCTCGTAGAGTCCGGTGAGCCGATGGTCCGGGTCATAGCGGTCCTTCACCGCACGCCAGGTCTCCCCGCCGTAGAGCTGGTCGAAGACCGCCCGGTCGTAGTACGCGTCGGAGTAGAGCGACTTGTGGCCGCCGAACTCCGACACCGCCCGCTCGATGGAGCGATTCACGTCGCCGTCAACGGCACCGTCCACGATCGGCACGGTGCCCCAGAAGCCGATGTTGAGATACGTCCGACCGGGGCGGAGCGGATAGAGCGGCCAGGCCCGGGCCGAGCCGGGGCCGGCGGGCTCACGTAGCCGCAACGGGCAGAGCCACACCGGGGTCATCCCCACGTTCCGGTCGAACCACCGCAGGAAGTCGGCCGCGCCCTCCAGCGAGATCTCGACGTCCTGCACGACGCGTTCCCGGGCCGGCCGGCCCCGCCACCGGTCCACCCGGGCGGCCACCTGGTGCCGGTGTTCCAGCCGGACCAGCCGGTGGTAGACGTCGCTGCGCCGCCAGCGGCCCGGCCAGAGCCGACGCACCACCGGATGCTGCGCCCCGAACGCGGCCGAGCACCAGAACCAGTCGGTGTCCCAGCGCCACAGGTAGTCGTGGCCGCTCAGGGTGTCCCGCACCCGACGACGCAGCGAGCGGTAGTAGATGTCCTGGTCGGTGTAGTCGCTGAGCGGCTCCGGGTCGTCGGTGAAGGAGCCGAGCACCAGATAGGACTCGCCGGGACTGAACATGACGCCGTCCATCGCGTCGACCGGCTGCCCCTCCCACTCGCCCTTGGCGGTCACCTCGGCGATCGCGTCGGTCAACTCCTCCAGCCGGGTGAACCGGAGGTTGCGCAGGGCCACCGCCCGCCCCACCGGCTGGAGTTCGATGCGCAGCCGGGTGGCGTATCCCAGGCTGCCCAGCGAGTTGGGGAACGCGGCGAACAGGTCGGCGTGCGGGCCGTCCCGCCGGGCGGTGACGACCTCCCCCGCCCCGGTGAGGATGTCCAACTCGAGGACCGACTCGTGCGGGAGCCCGTTGCGGAACGACGTCGACTCGATGCCCAGCCCGGTCACCGCACCGCCCAGGGTGATCGTGCGCAACTGGGGCACGACCAGGGGCATCAGGCCGTGCGGGAGGGTCGCGTCGACCAGATCCTCGTAGGTGCACATGCCCTGCACCTCGGCGGTACGGGCGACCGGGTCGACCGACAGGACGCCGTCCAGGCCGCTGACGTCGAGGCCGGGCACACCGGTGGCCGACCGGGGTCGGAACAGGTTGGAGGTGCGTTTGGCCAGTCGTATGGGTTGTCCGGGAGGCACGGCGGCGTACGACCGCCGCAACGCGTCCACCGCCAGTTCATGATCACGCTGCGCGCGCATGAGATCACTTTACGCGCGAAGCGCCGTTCTGGGGGACCCCACCGCCGGCCGTTTCGGATCAGCCGGCCGCCCGGAAACACCCCTGCCGCAGGTCCGGCCGGGGCCCCCGGCCCCGGCGCGGCGCCGGTCGAAACCGGTGGCCGCGAGGGGTCCGGGAGGGGTAACCCGGGCGGGGCGTAGCGTGGTGGCATGCCGAAAGCCGTGTGGAACGACCAGGTCGTGGCCGAGAGCGACGACACCGTCCTGGTGGAGGGCAACCACTACTTCCCCCGCAACACCCTGCGCGACGACCTGATCACCGAGTCGACGACCCGGACGGTCTGCCCGTGGAAGGGCACCGCCTCCTACTACTCCCTCACCGACGGCGACCGGACCAGTCCCGACGCGGTCTGGTACTACCCCGACCCGAAGCCGGAGGCGGAGCAGATCCGCGACCGGGTGGCGTTCTGGAAGGACGTCCGGGTCGTCGACTGAGTCACCCCGTCGCGGGCCGACTAGCCGTCGGCCCGCCCGGTGGGTCACCATGCCAGCATGGCCGTCCCCGATCCGCACCGCGACCCGTCCGGCACCGTGTACGGCGCCAGGCGGGCCGCCCGCCCCGGGCTGCCCCGTGATCCGCTGATGCGGTTCGCGCTGGCCGCCGGGTTGGCCGGCGTACTGCTGGGGGTCTTCTTCGCCACCGGTGTGCTCGGCGGCGAAGGGCGGACGCAGCCGGTGGTACCTGCGGCGGCCGCCCCCGCCCCCACCACGGCGGACGCGCCGGCGCCGACGAGCAGCGAGCCGGCCCCGACGACCGCACCGCCGTCACCGACCCCGGCAGTCACCACCCCCACCGCCGTCACCGGGCCGACGGCATTCCGCGCCGTGACCTCCGGACTCTGCCTCGGCACCGACGGCGCCGGCGAGAAGACCGCGGCCGAACTGGCCGCCTGCACCGGCGGGCCGGAGCAGCAGTGGGTGGCCAACCCGGTCGCGCCGGACGTGGTCACGCTCACCAACGCCGCGTACGACCGCTGCCTGGACGTCGAGGGCGGCAGCGGCGACGACGGCGCGAGGCTCCAGCAGTTCGGCTGCCACGGGCAGGCCAACCAACAGTGGCGGCTGACCCCGCTGGGTACCGGCCCGGTGCTGCTGGTCGGCGTGCAGTCGGGCAAGTGCGCGCAGGTACGCGACGGCGGTACCGGAGCCGGTGCCGAGTTGGTGCAGGCCACCTGCACCGGCGCCGCCGGCCAGCAGTGGGCCCTCGGCTGACGGTGCCGCCGAGCGCCACCCCTGGTCGACCGGTCGACCCTGGTGGCTCCACCACCGGGTGACCGGCGTCGCCCGGCCACACCACCGCCGATGCGTGGTCGCGGACCGGACCGGGGCCCCGCTCCCGGCCCACCCCCGCAGGGGGTGCGGACTCGGATCACGGTCCTGGCCTTGGATACGCGGAACGCGCAAAACACGAGTGGCCGGAAATCCATCGTACGCAATAATCGGGCCATGACCTCCACCGTGCACCGGATCGCCGTGCTCGCCCTCAACGATGTGGTGGGCCTCGACCTGGGCACCCCGGCACAGCTCTTCGGTGCCGCCCGCACCGACGACCGGCGGCCGCTCTACGACGTCGCCACCTGTACCCCCGGTGGCCGTGCGGTACGCAGCACCGCCGGGTTCCAGGTGTTGCCCGACCACGGCCTCGACCTGCTGGTCACCGCCGACACGGTGGTGGTGCCCGGCATGCGCAGTGGCCCGCCGATGACCGACGGCACCATCGACCCGGCGGTGGCCGAGGCGCTGCGGGGCGCGCACCGGCGCGGCGCCCGGGTCATGTCGATCTGCACGGGCGCGTTCGTGCTGGCCGCCGCCGGGCTGCTCGACGGCCACCCGGCCACCACCCACTGGGCGTACGCGGACCGGTTCCGCCGGCTGCACCCGGGTATCGACCTCGACCCGGACGTGCTCTTCATCGACACCGGACGGGTCCTCACCTCGGCCGGAGTGGCCGCCGGCATCGACCTGTGCCTGCACGTCATCCGCATCGACCACGGCAGCGATGTGGCCAACCGGGCGGCCCGCCGCTGCGTGGTGCCGCCGTGGCGCGACGGCGGCCAGGCCCAGTACATCGAACGACCGGTGCCCCGCGCCCCGGTCAGCGACACCGCCGCCACCCGGGACTGGGCCCGACGACGCCTGCACGAGCCGGTGGCCCTGCGGGACTTGGCCGCGCACGCCCGGATGAGCGTACGCACCTTCACCCGGCACTTCCGCTCCGAAACCGGGCTCAGCCCGGCACAATGGCTGCTCCAGCAGCGCACCGACCACGCCCGCCTGCTGCTGGAGACCACCGACCTGACGGTCGACCAGGTGGCCCACCGCTGCGGCTTCGGCAGCACCGCCGCCCTGCGTCAACACCTGCACGCGCGGATCGGCGTCTCCCCGTCGGTCTACCGCCGCACCTTCCGCCGCACCCGCTGACCGCGCCGGTCAGCGCCGCCCGTGACGGGCGCGGAGATAGTCGGACACTACGTACTCGCCGAGGTCGCCCAGGTCGGGGGTGAACAGACGACCCCGGGAACGGCGGGCCACCGCCGCCATGAACCGGTGCAGACCCGGGTCGTCACCGAGCATGAACAGGTTGAGCGTCGCCCCGGCACGGGTCAACCGGTCCACCTCGCGGATGGTCGCCTCTATCGTCTCGGGCAGCGGCGGCCAATGGAAATATGCTTCACCGTCGTCCGGGTCGAGATGCGCGGTCGGCTCGCCGTCGGTCACCACCAACACCACCGGCTCGGCCCCCGGATGGCGGCGCAGGTGCCGTCCGGCCAGCCGCAACGCGTGCTGGAGGTTGGTGCCCTGCTGCATGTCCGGCTCCACCGCCGCCAACTCCTGCTGGGTCAACGGCATCGCCTCCCGGCCGAAACCGACGATCTGCAGAGCGTCCTGCGGGAACCGGCTCACCATCAGGTGCGACAGGGCCAGCGCCGTCTGCTTCATCGGCCCCCACCGCCCCTGCGACACCATCGAGTACGACAGGTCCACGCAGAGCGCCACCGCCGCCGACGCCCGCCGCTCCGTCTCCACCACCTCGAAGTCCTCGACGGCGAGTTGCAGCGGCACGGTGGGACCGGCCCGACGCACCGCCCGGGTGAGCGTGCGCACCACGTCCAACGGCTGCTCGTCGCCGTACTCCCACTGCCGGGAGGCGCCGCTGACCTCGCCGGCCGCCCCGGCCGTACGCAGGTCGTGCTGGCCGCGCGGGCCGGCGGTGAGGTCGGCGAAGACCCGGCGCAGCGCGGTGCCGGCGAGTCGGCGCAGCGCCTTCGGGCTGAGCGTCAACCCGTCGGCATCCCGGCTCACCCAGCCCTGCCGGCGCAGCTCCCGCTCCAGCTCCCGCAACCGGCGGACGTCGTCGGCGGCGTCGCGGCCCAGCGTCCGGGCGACCGCGTCGACGTCCACGTCGTCCAGGGTGGCCCCCGGCTGCTGCTGGTCCAGGGAGTCCAGCAGCTCGTCCAGCTCGGCGATCTCGTCCAGCGCCCCCGTCGCCTCGCCGTAGCCGAGCGGCTGGTCGCCACGGACCCGCTCGCCGCGCTGCCAATTGAGGTCGGGACGCAGGGCGCGCAGGTGGGCGTCGAGCGCGGACAGCTCACCGGCGAGCCGGTCACCGAGGGACTGCCGCATCAGCCCGGCCAGCTCCTCGCGCTGCCGGTCCGACAGCGACCGCATCAGCCGCTCACCGGCGGCCGACCGGCGGGCCAGCACGTCGACCAGCTCGTCGACGGTGCCCGGCTGTTCCGGGAAGAACTCGCCGTGCCGGCGCATGAACTCGGCGAACGCGTCGGTGGTGTCCTCCGCGCGGGCGTGCCGGGCCAGCAGGTCGTTGAGGTCACGCATCATCTCGGCGAGCTGCGCCTGCACTGCCGGGTCACCGGCGGCCCGCGCCGCGTCGCGCAGCCCGCTGAACCGCTGCTCCAGCACCTCCCCGCGCAGCCCGTCCAGAATCCGCTGGTAGGTCTGCCGGGCCTCGTCGCTGGTCCACCGGTACCCGGCCAACTCCTGCACCGCGCGGGCGGTCGACCGGGGCAGGTTGTCCAGCACCGTCTCGGCGAACCGGGCGTCGTCGTCGGTCCGCTCACGCAGCGCGTCCCGCTCCGCCGCGAGCGCCTGGTCGAGCAGCGCCCGGGAGCGGGTCACCGCGCCGTCCAGGTCGCCCCGGCGCAACGCCTCACGACGCAACCGCCGGGCGCGCGCCGCCAGCTCGTCCAGGCCGCCCCGGTTGTTCGGGCCACGGCGCAGCAGGTCACGCAGCGCGTCCCGGAGGCTGCCGCCGGCCAGCACCTCCGCGCCGACCGCGTCCACCGCGGCGCGCACGTCGTACGGCGGGGCGAGCGGGTCGGGGCCGCCCTGCCACTGGCCGTACCGGAACCGGTTGCCGGCCATGCTCAGCTCCGACCGCCGTAGACGGTACGACCGGAGTCGGTGACGTCCTTGCCGAGCCGGCGGGTCAGGTGCAGCCCCTCCAGCACGAACTCGACCCCGGCGGCGGCCTGCTCCGGGGTGGGCGCGTCGCCCAACCCCAGCCGGTCCAGCGCCTTGGCCAGCCCCGGCACCGTGCCGACCTGATGCAGCAGCTCCGCCGAGGAGACCAGCTCGCCGGTCTCGATCATCGCCCCCTCGGCGACCAGCGCGGTGAAGCCGGAGAGGTCCAGCCCGGCCAGCCGGGCCCGGAAGGTCTCGGCGGTGGCGGCCCGCAGCAGGTGGGCCAGCACCTCGATCTCCCGCCCCTCCTCACCGCTCTCGAACTCGACCTTGCCGCGCAGCGTCGAGGTCACCGACACCGCGTCGCCGACCCGGGCGACCGGCGACTCGGGCCGTACCGTGGCGTCGCCGGCAGCCGACGCGGAGCCGGCAGCCGGGGAACCGGCGGGGCCGGCGAGCAGGCCGGCGCGGCGCAACGCGGCGGCGGCGACCGTCTCGGCGGCGGCGATGGCGAACCGGGCGGAGACCCCGGAGCGCGGGTCCACCGACGGCGACTCGCGCACCGCGCGGGCGAACCGGGCCAGCACCTCCAGCACGTGCTCCGGCACCTCGGCGACCAGGTCGGCCTCCTGCCGGATCAGCGCCAGCTCCAGCTCCAGGTCGACCGGGTAGTGGGTACGGACCTCCGCGCCGAACCGGTCCTTGAGCGGGGTGATGATCCGGCCCCGGTTGGTGTAGTCCTCCGGGTTGGCGCTGGCCACCAGGAACAGGTCCAGCGGCAGCCGCAGCTGGTAGCCGCGGACCTGGATGTCCCGCTCCTCCAGCACGTTGAGCAGCGCCACCTGGATCCGCTCGGCCAGGTCGGGCAGCTCGTTGACGGCGAAGATGCCCCGGTTGGTGCGCGGCACCAATCCGAAGTGGATGGTCTCCGGGTCACCGAGGGTACGACCCTGGGCGATCCGGATCGGGTCGACGTCACCGATCAGGTCACCCACGCTGGTGTCCGGGGTGGCCAGCTTCTCGCCGTACCGCATCGAACGGTGCAGCCAGCCGATCGGCAGGTCGTCGCCGGCCTCGGCGACCAGCGCACGGGACGCCGGGGTGAGCGGGTGCAGGGGATGCTCGTTGAGCACCGAGCCGGGGAGCACCGGGGTCCACTCGTCGAGCAGCGTCACCAGCGCCCGGATCAGTCGGGTCTTGCCCTGGCCGCGCTCGCCGAGCAGCACCATGTCGTGGCCGGCGAGCAACGCCCGCTCGACCTCGGGCAGCACGCTGTCGTCGTAGCCGACGATGCCGGGGAAACGGTCCTCGCCGGAACGCATCCGGGCGAGCAGGTTGTGGCGGAGTTCCTGCTTGACGGTCTGGTACCGGTGTCCGGCGGCGCGCAACGCGCCGAGGGTGCCCGGCAGGTCGGCGGGCGGGACCGGGAGAGCCTGGTTGGGCGCAGTCACCCGTCCCACGCTAGCGCGGTCGGGCCCCCTACGCCGCCGGCACCGGGATCGCCCTTCCGACATGCCGGCCCGGACCCGGGTGGCGTCCCGACCGCCACCATGACCCGCTTACGTGCGGGCGGGTCCGCCCCGGCGCTCCGGGGCGGCGGGACGGCGGGTGGGCCCGCGGTGCGGCCGGCGGCCGACCGGGTTCGCCGGCACCCCGTCGCCCCGACCAGGGAGAACGTCCGGTCGGGGGCGGGGTTAGGGTCGACGGCGTGACCTACCTCGCCGCGGACGACCGCTACGACCAGTTGACCTACCGCCGCAGTGGGCGCAGTGGCCTGCGGCTGCCCGCCATCTCGCTCGGGCTGTGGCACAACTTCGGGCCGGACCGCCCGTTCGCGCGCCAGCGGGACATCGTCCGCCGGGCGTTCGACCTCGGCGTCACCCACTTCGACCTGGCCAACAACTACGGTCCGCCGCCCGGCGCGGCGGAGGAGGCGTTCGGCCGACTGCTCGCCACCGACCTCAGGCCGTACCGGGACGAGCTGGTGGTGTCCAGCAAGGCCGGCTACCTGATGTGGCCCGGCCCGTACGGCGAGTGGGGCTCCCGGAAGAACCTGATCTCGTCGCTGGACCAGTCGCTGCGGCGGATGGGTCTGGACTACGTCGACATCTTCTACTCCCACCGCTTCGACCCGGACACCCCGCTGGAGGAGACGATGGGTGCGCTGGACGCCATCGTCCGGTCCGGCCGGGCGCTCTACGTCGGCGTCTCCAACTACGACTCGGAGCAGACCGCGCGGGCCGCCGCGATCCTGCGTGACCTGGGTACGCCGCTGCTGATCAACCAGCCGTCGTACTCGATGTTCAACCGGTGGACCGAGGCCGACGGGTTGCTCGACACGCTGGCCGAGGTCGGCGCGGGCTGCATCGCCTACAGTCCGCTGGCCCAGGGGCTGCTCACCGACCGCTACCTCGACGGCATCCCCGCGGACTCCCGGGCGCGCACCAGCGTCTTCCTCAACGAGAACGACGTGACCGGGGAGAAGCTGGCCACCATCCGGGGCCTCGCCGGGATCGCCGAGCGGCGCGGGCAGACGCTGGCCCAGCTCGCCCTCGCCTGGGCGCTGCGCGACCCCCGGATGACCAGCCTGATCATCGGGGCGAGCAGCGTGGCCCAGTTGGAGGGCAACGTCGCCGCCGTACGCCACCTCGACTTCACCCCCGACGAGCTGACCGAGATCGATCGCCTCCTCGCCTGACCGCCCACTCTCCCGCGCCGCGGGGGGCCGCGCTTGTGGGCCGAAGTTGCGGTATCCGCGCGCCGGGATACCGCAACTTCGGCGAAACTGTGTGGATCATGCGAGCCGGGTGGGCCTCACCAGATGCGGCGGCGGCCGGCGCGGTGGTTGCGGACACCACACGGGCGGCCGGGCGGAACGGGTGCCGGTCGGCGCAGCCGGGTCGCCACCAGCGCCACCAGCAGCACGGTCACCACCGCCGCCGCCCCCACCACCAGCCGCATGTTGCCGCCCCCGACCTGGGTCACGGACGCCACCGGCACGCCGGCCTCCTCCCCCGCGCCGACGGACCCGCCGACGTCCGAGGTGGCGTCGGCGGAGGCCGCCGGGGCCGGGTCGGCCGGGGCGTCGCTCGCCACGGTCGACGACGGGGTCGGGGCGGTGTCCGTCGGGGTGGCCGCCAGCACGCTGCCCGCCGCCCGGAACAGCACGTCGGAGCAGGAGTAGTAGGTGTCCGGGGTGTCGGAGTTCTGCCACACCGTGTAGATCAGGTGCCGACCGGTCAACCCGGCGGGCAACCGCCCCGGCATCTGGTACGACCCGTCGCGCAGCGGCGGGTCGGTCACCGACAGGAACGGGATCGTGTCGAGGTCGGCCCAGCGCAGCGGGGTCCGCGGGTCGTAACCGGAGCGGGTGGTGTACAGCCGGAACGTGCCCTTGTGCGGGATGGTGCCCCGGTAGCGGAACGTGTACTTCGCCCCGGCGGTCAGCTCCGTCGCCGGCCAGTCGGCCCGCGCCAGGTCCAGCCCCCGGTAGGCGGAGAGCCCGCCGCTGCACAGCTCGCCGTCGGGGATGCGTTCCCGGTCCCGGCCGGCGACGCCGTACACCCGGATGTTGTCCCACTCGCGCAGCGCCGCGCCCGCCGACACCGCGGACAGGCAGGCCGGCGTCGAGACGTGCGGCCCCTCCGGGCCACAGGCCGCCGAACGGCTCAGCGGGCTGGTCGGTGCGCCGTGCGCGGCGGCAGGAGCCGCATCGAGCAGCACGGTCACCGCCACGACCGCGAGCGCGGCGAACGTTCGGCGTACGGTCATCTGGTCGACCTCCCGCCCTTGGTACGGATGCGGGCCGGCAAAGGTTCGACGATCCGGCGCGCCGTGCCGGTGACGGGGCCACAGCGGGGACCGGTTCGCTCTACAGTGACCGCACTTCCCGTATCAAGGAGCACACCGTGTCCGAGCCGGAGCCGACGTCAGACTCCCCGGAGGGCAGCCCACCGCCGCCCGGGTCCCCGCCCGCCGACGGGATGCCGTACCTGCTGACCATGCCTGCCCTGGAGGGGGTGCCGCCGGCCATCAGGTGGCCCGGTCGGGAGGGTGAGCCCGGGTGGGCCATCCCGGTCCAGATCCCCGACGGCACCGTCGGGTACGCCATCTTCCTGCCCCTGGTGCCGGCCGCCGCAGCCACCCCGGCCGCCGCAGCCACCCCGGCGGGCAGCGCCGACCCGGCCCCCGCAGGCCCGCCCGCCGTCGCGCCGGCCGGTCGCGATGACGGCGACCCCACCGTGCCGACCGGCGACAACCCGGCCGGGCCGGCCTCCGCTGCCCCGTCGGCGACGGCGGTCGGCGGGTCGGCGGTCGGCGGACCCGGTCGACCGGCGACCGTCCCGGCACCGCGCAGCGCCGCAGCCACGACCGGTGGCCCCTCGACCCCACCGACCGCGGCAGCGCCCGGCTCCGACCAACCCCCGGCTGCCGACGCCGGCCGGCCGGCAACGCCCGGCACCGACCAAACGGCAACACCCCGCACCGGCCAAACGGCACTACCCGGCACCGGCCAACCCGCGACTCCCGGCACCGGCCAGCCGGCGACGCCCGGTCCCGGGCGACCCGCGACCGGTGGGCAACCGGCACCACACTGGGGTGGCCCGCCGGTGGACTGGCGCCCGACCCCACCCCCGCCGTCGTTCCTCACCACCCGGTGGCCCGGTCCCCGGCCCGCCACCGGCTGGGCGGTGCCGGCAGCGGTCCTGGCCGGCGCGCTGGGCGTGGCGTTCTTCGTGCCACTGAGCCGTACCGGCATCGGCTGGTTCCTCGGCTGGCTGATCCTGACCGTCGGGGTGGTCGCCGCGGTCGGCCGCAGCGCCGGGGCGCTGACCCGCACCGACCGCCTGATCCGGGGCGGCTGGGCGGTGGGCGCGCTGGCCTTGCTGGCCGTACTGGCCTTCCGCAACGCCTGGTGGCTGGTGACCTTCTGCGTGCTCGGGGCGCTGGGCTGCGCGACGCTGGCCATCATAGGCGGCAGACAGGTCCGCTCGATCCTGTTCAGCCTGGTCGCGGCCCCGCTCGCGGCACTGCGCGGGCTGCCCTGGGTACGTCGGCACGTGAGCACCACCGGCTCCGGCCAGTTGGTGCCCCGGGTCGTCGGCTCGATCGTCGCCACCGCCGTGGTGCTGCTCGTCTTCGGGCTGCTGCTCTCCTCCGCCGACGCCGCCTTCAACCAGGTCCTCGGCGCGATCGTGCCCGAGATCAACGTCGGCACGGTGATCCGGTGGCTCTTCCTGGCCGCGGTGGGTGGGCTGATCGCGGTCGCCGCCACCTACGCCCTGGCCGCCCCGCCGGACCTGTCGACGGTCGACCGGGAGGGCCGACGCCGGTGGGGGACGCTGGAGTGGGCCCCGGCCATCGCCGCCCTGACGTTGCTCTTCGTCGGCTTCGTCGCGGTGCAGTTCACCGTGCTCTTCGGCGGCCAGCGGCACGTCCTGCGCACCGCCGGCCTGAGCTACGCCGAGTACGCCCGCAGCGGGTTCTGGCAGCTGACCGTGGTGACGCTGCTGACCGTGGCGGTGCTGGGCGGGGTCAGCCGGTGGGCACGCCGGGAGACCCGCGTCGAACGGGTCCTGCTGCGGGTCCTGCTCGGGCTGCTCAGCGCGCTCAGCGTGGTGATCGTGGTGTCGGCGCTGTCCCGGATGTACACCTACCAGAAGGTCTACAGCTTCACCGGTGAGCGGATCTTCGTGATGGCCTTCGAGCTGCTGCTCGGCGCGGTCTTCCTGATGATCCTGGTGGCGGGGGTGCGGTGGCGGGGTCGCTGGATCCCCGGCGCCACCGTCGGCCTGGCCGTGGTGATGCTGCTCAGCCTGGCCGTGCTGAACCCGGAGGACTACGCGGCCCGCCGCAACATCACCCGCTACGAGGAGACCGGCAAGATCGACGCCTGGTACCTGCGGGCGCTCTCCGCCGACGCCACGCCCGCCCTGGCCAACCTGCCGGACCGGGTCCGCCGCTGCACGCTGAGCTGGATCGACGACGACCTCGCCGAGCCGGACCCGTGGTACGCCTGGAACCTGGGCCGCGCCCGGGCCCGCGCGGAACTCGACCGGCTGGGTCCACGGGCGATCGGCGGGCAGAAGGACTGCAAGGCCGCCGACCAGTACGACCTACCGAAGACGCGGCGTACGCCCCGTTGACCCGGCCGCCCCGTCCGGTCCGGTGGCACCAGCCGATGGACCGGGCGGGGCGCGACGGAGACCAGTTTCCGACCCTCCGGGCGGCCACGAGGCGCGACGATGCGATGCCGCTCATCGGGACGGCCGAGCCCGATGTGCCACCCGCCGAACGGGCACGGCACCGCTGGTGAGCAGGTACGAGTCCGGCTACCGCTACGGCGCGGGCACGCGCTCGGCCAGCGCGGCGCAGACGAACCGCGCCAGGGCCGCCGCGTTCGAGTGATCGAAGACCACCCCCGCCGGCAACCGCAGGCCCGTCGCTGTGTTCAGGCGATTCCGCAGCTGCACGGCCGTCAACGAGTCGAATCCCAACTCCCGGAAGTTCCGTTCGGCCTCGGGGCCGTCCGGCGAGCCGAAGCCCAGGACCGCCGCCACGCTCTCCCGAACCAGCCCCGACACGGCGCGGAAGAGTTCCTCCGGATCCGAGGAGCGCAGACCGTCACCGAACTCCGTCGTCTCCTTACCGGCGGCTCCCGCCGTGAGAAGTGACTCGATCGCCTCACGCGCGTCCTCGATCTCACCGAGCAGCGGGCTCTGCCGGTGGGTGGTGAAGATCGGCGCGAAGGACTCCCAGTCGATGTCGGCGACAGCCAGGAACTGCTCGTCGTGCTCGATCGCGCGGACCAGGGCGGCAATGGCCAGGTCCGGATCCATCTCCCGCACGCCCTGCCGCTGGAGCAGTTCACCGGTGCCCGTCTCCTCTACCATCCCGGCACCGGCCCAGGCTCCCCAGGCAACGGAGGTGGCCGGCCTGCCCCGTGCTCGACGCCACTCGGCGAAGCCGTCGAGGAAGGCGTTCCCTGCCGCATAGAGCGACAGGGTCGCGCTGCCCCATACGCCCGCATTGGAGGAAAAGAGCACAAACGCGTCGAGCGGCGTGTCGGCGAGCAGCTCGTCCAACAGGACGGCACCCTCGACCTTCGCGGCCATCACCTGCGTGTGCTCGCCCGGATCAAGGTCCTTGACCAGGTTGTAGGAGGCCACCCCGGCGGCATGGACGACGGTGCGGATCACCTCGCCCGAGGTACGCAGCCCGGTCAGGAGTCCGGCCAGTGCCGTACGGTCGGCGATGTCGCAGCCGGCGATCGTCACACGGGCACCCAGCTGTTCGAGTTCGGCCGTCAACCGGTCCACCCCGGCAGCGTCCGGGCCGCGGCGGCTGACCAGCACAAGGTGCTCGGCGCCGTGCGCGGCCAGCCAGCGTGCGACGTGCGCGCCCAGGCCGCCCGTACCGCCGGTGATCAGGACCGTCCCGGAAGGACGCCAGGCACCCGGCTCCCCGGCGGTTCCGCTACGGCGGGCGCGTACCAGGCGGCGTCCGTACGCGCCGTCGCTGCGCAGCGCGATCTGGTCCTCACCGTGGTTGCCGTCGAGCAGAGCGGCGAGGTCATGCGTGATCACCCTGTCCGTGGCGTCCATCGGGAGGTCGATCAGTCCGCCCCACAGGGAGGGGAGTTCCAGTGCCATCGCCCGCCCCGCCCCCCACGTCTGGGCCTGTATCGGGTCCTGCACCGGATCGCCGACGCCGGTACCGACCGCCCCCTGCGTCAACGCCCAGACCCGCAGCGCGCGGCCGGTGTCCAGCACGGCCTGCATCAGCACCGCCGTCGCCATCACCCCGACCCCGACCCTGACTCCCGCTCCGGCCACGCCCTCGTCGTTCATGGCGAGCAGCGAGACGACTCCGGTGGTGTCGCCGTCGATACAACTGCTCAGCAGCATCGTCCACCCGGGTCGGTCGGGAGCCGCGGCGTCAAGTTCCAGCACCCGCGCGCGATCCCCGCCGCCGGTCAGGACGTCGGCGATCCGGTCGGCGATCTGCTGTGCCGTGGCGACCCCCTTGGGCACGACCACCATCCAACGCCCCGGCGCAGCCCTGCCCTGCCGGGACGGCAGAGCGCGCCAGGTCACCTGGTAGCACCACCGGTCGATCACCGCTTCCTGGTCGCGACGCCGGCGCCAGGCCGACAGCGCCGGCACCAGCTCACGCAGGGGGGTGTCCGCGCCAACGCCCAGCGCGACGCCCAGCGCGTCCGCGTCGCCCCGCTCCACCGCGCCCCAGAACTCCTCGGCGACGTCGGCGGGCCGGGACCGGGGAGCCGCGTCGGCAACCCGGGGGTTCGTCGCTGATGCCCAGTAGCGCTGGTGTTGGAAGGGATACGTCGGCAACCCCACCACACGCCCCGCAGGCAACACCCGACCCCAATCCACCTCCACACCACACACAAACGCCTCAGCCGCCGAACGCACCAACCGATCCACCCCACCATCACCCCGCCGCAACGACCCCACCACCACAAACTCCCCACCCACACCATCCACAATCTCCTGCAACGCCGGCACCAACACCGGATGCGCACTCACCTCAACAAACGCCACACCCCCCGCACCCACCGCCGCCCCCACCGCATCCGAAAACAACACCGTCTGCCGCAAATTCCTATACCAATAATCCGCATCCAACCCCCCAGTATCCAACCACCCACCAGTCACCGACGAATAAAACGCCACCCCACAAGACCGCGGACGAACACCCGCCAACTCCACCCGCAACCGCCCCTCCACCC
>NZ_FMCU01000043.1 GCF_900091525.1 Micromonospora matsumotoense | reverse complement strand
GAGCTCGATTACCTGGGTCGTACGGATGATCAGGTGAAGGTTCGTGGTGTGCGGATCGAGTTGGGTGAGGTGCAGGCGGCGGTGGCGGCGCATCCGCAGGTGGTGCAGGCGGCGGTGGTCGTGCGGGATGACCGGTTGGTGGCGTACGTCGTGGGTGATGGTGCTGGGGTGCGGGAGTTCGTGGGGCAGCGGCTGCCGCAGTACATGGTCCCCGCCGCAGTGGTCGTCCTCGACGCGTTGCCGTTGACCAGCAGCGGAAAACTTGATCGTCGGGCGCTCCCGGCGCCGGACTTCGCCGGGGCTGTCGGGTCCAGCCGGCCTGCGGCGAACGCGCGAGAGGAAAAGCTGTGCGCTCTCTTCGCGGACGTCCTGGGCCTGGACCACGTCGGCGTCGAGGACGACTTCTTCGCGTTGGGTGGGCACTCGCTGCTGGCTGTGCGGCTGGTCAGCCGGGTCCGGGTTGAGCTGAACGTCGACCTGGCGCTGCCCGTTCTCCTCGACGCGCCGACCGTCGCCGAACTGGCCGGCAGGCTTGGCGACACGCCGTCCAGCCGCGCGGCCCTGCGTCCGATGCGCCGCGGCCCCCACACCTGACAGCTCGGCCTGGGCGCGCCGGACAGCGCCCAGGCCGGCGGCGGCCAACGGGCCCAGACGAACCGGTGGCCCCCACCACGAGGCGGGGCCCCCGGAGAGCATGCGGACCGTGCCCGACGGCCGATCTCCGGCTCCCCGCCGGCCTCAGTCGATGGCCAGCAGCGAGGCGGACGGCGCGCAGAGCACCGTCCAGGCCGAGCCCTCGTGAACCGCGGTCAGAACGTGACGATCGGGTTGACCGGGCTACCGGACGTACCAGCGAAGCGGACCGGAGCCACTGCGAGCTGGAAATCCCACTGGTCGAGTTCGGCGGCAGTCGTCACGCAGGCCTCCAGGTCGCAGTTGTCGAGAATCCACAGACCCATCGCGACGAGACCCACGGCGTGGACCGGCATCAACACGTCGTCGTACCCCGACGGCTGAGCGTCCTGGGGGGTGTCAGCGCCGATCAGCGCCACCCCCCGTTCATGCAGCCACGGCAGGCACGACGCGTGCCAACCGGCCTGCCGGAAACCGCTGGCCGCCCCGTTCTCATGCCGGAAGCGGCCATAGCCGGTCCGCAGGAGCACCGCGTCACCGGGTCGCACCTGCACACCCTGGCGACGCTCGGCTTCCTCGAGGTCGTCGGGAAACACCGCCTGCCCCGGTTCCAACCACGACACGTCACGGGCCGCCGCGACATCCAGCAGAACGCCACGCGTGACGATCCCGTCCGCGGCCGCCGTGACGGCCGCCCACGCCGAGCCCGTCGCGGCGTCGACGAACGAGTGCGACCGCCCGTTGTACATCGCGCCGTCCCAGAAGATGTGACACGGCGCGTCAAGGTGGGTGATGGTGTTGCCGTGGAACGAGATGCCGAGCCGCTCGGACGAGAAGCCCCAGCGCCGGTCGGCGTGGAAGTGTTCCGGCATGTTCTCGGCACCTGGCATGTCGGCGGCGCACGGGCACGCCGTCGTCGACCGCTCCAGCTCTGCCGGTACGGCAACCTCCCACGCACACGACACACTCCTGCCGTGCCGTACGGCCCGCGCCGCCGCCAGCCGAACGTCGTCGGTGATGTGGTTCAGCGTCCCGCGCTCGTCGTCGTCGCCCCACCGCCCCCAGTTCGACAGCGTGTCGAAGTACCCGAGCACCTCGTCCTGCGTCGGCATCGGCCGCCCTACCGTCATCTCAGCATCGACCCCTCCGGTCACGCGCTTCCGAGGCACGCAGGTAGGCTATCCCGCCGCCGGATCGACGACCGCCGCGACGGTGTCCCGGGGTCGCAGCACGTGGACGAGGCAACCGGCCCGGACGGACCGATGGCCCCCGCCATCGGGCGGAGGCCATCGGGGGGACGCGGGTGTGGCTCAGCGAGCCGGTACGACGTAGGCCACCAGCCGGGCGGCCTCCCTTTCACCCACCGCGACGACGACTGCCTCGGCAACGTCCGGACTGGCCCGGATGACGGACTCGATCTCACCCAGCTCGACCCGGAAACCTCGAACCTTCACCTGGTCGTCCACCCGGCCGAGGAATTCGAACTCACCGGTTGGCCGGCGCCGGACCCGGTCGCCGGTGCGGTAGAGCCGCTGGCCGGGCAGCCCGGAGAACGGGTCCGCGACGAACCGGGAGGCGGTCAGCGCTGCTCGGCCCAGATAGCCCCGCGAGACGCCGGCACCACCGACCAACAGCTCACCGACGACCCCGGTGGGCACCAGCGCGCCGTACCTGTCGACCACACAGAGGAACGCGTTGTCGACAGGTACGCCGATCGGCACCGGTGGCATCTCATGGCGCCGGACGGTCCACGCGGCCGCGTTCATCGTGACCTCGGTCGGGCCGTACAGGTTGTGCAGCAGGGGACCGAACGCCGCCGCCCGGGGCGGCACGTCGGCGGCCAGCTGCTCGCCACCGGTGAAGATGTTCCGCAATGTCGGGGTCCGGCCTCGGAGGTCCTGATCGAGGAAGAGCGAGAGCAGATGCGGGGCGAGCTGCGCGGTGGTGACCCGGTGCCGTTCCATGTGATCGACCAGGTAGCCGAGGTCGGCGTGCCGATCCGGTTCGAGGACCACAAGGGTGCCGCCCATCATCAGCGGCATCCAGAACTCCCAGACCGAGCCGTCGAAACTGAACGACGTGCGTTGCAGCACCCGCTCGTCCGACCGGATACCGAACCGGCTGGTGATCCAGTGCATGTGGTTGACCAGGTTACGGTGGGTCACCGCCACACCCTTGGGCACGCCGGTGGAGCCCGAGGTGTAGATGAGGTACGCAACGTTCTCAGGCGAGACACCCGCCCGCGCAGTCGGCAGCGCGGCCGCCGGTGGGACCTCGGGTGTGGTCACCTCGAGCGTCGCTACGTCGTTCCCGACTACCAGCGCCCGCAGTTCCCCGGTGGTGAGGACCGCGGTCAGTTCGGCGTCGCGAGCCATGAAGGCCAGCCGCTCAGCCGGGTACAGCGGATCGAGTGGCACATAGGCCCCACCGGCCATCAGCACGCCGAGCAGGCCCACCACCAGCTCCACTGACCGCTCCAGACAGACGCCGACGCGGGACTCGGGCCCCACGCCGGCCTCGGTGAGCCGCTGGGACAGCAGATCCGCCCATGTGACCAGCTGCCGGTACGACACGGACCGGTCGCCGAACTCGACGGCCACCGCGTCCGGCGTCGCGGAGGCCTGTGCCAGAACGAGCTCGTGCAGCAGGGTGGGATCGTCCCCGTTCACCTGGACGGTGCCGACCACGCCGGCCTGGCCCGGCGACACCATCGGCACCGCGCCCAGCGGCCGATCGGGCTCGGCAGCCATGCCCCTGAGCAGCGTCGCCAGGTAACGGGCCAGCTGTTCGACGGTGGTGCGGTTCCAGAGGTCGGGCGAGTAGCCGAGACACAGTTCCACGGCCGCGTCCTCCACCGTGAAGTCGAATGTGAGGTCGAAGGCCGAGCGTGGCGGATTGCTGAACAGTCGCGACACGGCGACCCCGGGCAGAGCGAAGGCCGCTGCGATGGGCTCGTGCAGCGTCACCATCGTCTGCAACAGGGGGTGTTGGCCACCGCCGGAACCGACCCCGGCCAGCTCGACGATCTCGGCGAACGGGATGTGGGCATGCGCCACCGCGTCGCGATGCACCCGGTGAGCGTCGGCGACGGCCTCGGCGACCGTCGGGTCACCGGTCAGGTCGCAGCGCAGCGGAACCGGCTCAACGAGCCGGCCGACGACGTCGGGAGCGGCGGGGAGCGTGCCCAGCACGAAGTCGTCCATGCCGGACACCCGCGCGAGCAGGCTCTGTACGCCGGTGCTGAGCACGGCGAACAGATCGGCCGAGCAAGACTCGGCGAGCCGGCTCAGCTCGGACCGGCCGAAGAACCGGTACGCCACCTGGGACGTCACGGCGCGGCCCACCGCCGGCCGGACCCGGTCCAGCGGCAGCTCCAGCAGGTGCGGCGCGGTCGCCAGCACACTCTTCCAGTACTGACGATGCGCGGTGACGCCGTCGCTGCGCAGCCCCTCGCGGTACGCCATGAGCGTCTCGAGGAACGAGACCGTCGGACCCATCGGATCTGCCGTGAGCGCGGCCGCGATCAGTCGCATCGAGCCCGGGTCGGCGGCCAGTTGGTGCGCCGTCAGGACCAGCAGATGATCCTTGGGCGCCAGCCGGACGATCCGGGGTGCGAACAGCGGACCGGCGGTCAGGTCGAAGGTGCGGGCGGTCTCTTCGCGCAGCACCCGGTCGACCGTCGCGTCGAGGCTCTCACCGGAGAGACGGTCCTGCACCGGTACGGTCCACCCGTCGGTGACGGTCTGTGCCGGCTCGGCGTCGTCGACGATGCGTACCCGCAGCGCCTCGTGGTGGTCGATCACTCGACCTAGGCGCGCGGCGAGGTCGGCCGGATCAAGCTCGCCGGTGAGTCGGAGCACCAGCGGCACCGTCAGATCCGAGGCGCGTCGGTTCGGCGCCGCCCGTTCCCACAACGACAGTTGCGCGAAAGAGAGGGGCGTCATTGCGTCGGCCATCGGGCTCCCTTGCTCTTGACTCGAACCGGCGACCGCCGTATAGAGGCTGGGCGGAGACGCGCGGGAACCCCAATCCGAGCGACCCTGATCGTGCTCGGGCGACGCGGGCTGTGCCGGGACGACAGTGAAAGGTGCGGGGGTACGCGCGCACGACAATCCTGCGGGTCTGCCGCCGGAAAGGACAACACCCCGGGTGATCGCCCGCGGTGTCCGCACCGCTGACGGGTGCGGCGTTCAACCGTGGTGTTGCGGCAGTTGAACGGCCTCGGCCGGTTGGGCGGCAGCCCGTGACGTCCCACCGCGGTGTCTTCGCTTCCCAGCCCGATTGATGGATCAAATATGCCGGGTGGGCCATAGTGGGCAGCGCCGCCCTGCGTGGCACCGGCTCGTGAACGCGCCGGTGCGGCGCGGTCTGTGCCACGGCCCGGGCGTTGGCGTCCGCCACAGGTCAAGGAACTTCCGGCGTACGTCATCGAGCCTGATCAGCCGTGCCGACCCGGCGGCCGCTGCATCGCTAGGAGGAGACGGATGATTCCGTTGTCGTTCGCCCAGCGTCGACTCTGGTTCATCGAACAACTCGAAGGGCCCAGTACCCTCTACAACCTTCCTCCGTTGGTGCTGCGCCTGCACGGCGAACTGGACCCGGCCGCGCTGCGCCAGGCGCTGCGCGACACCCTCGACCGGCACGAGGTGCTACGGACCGTCCTGACCGTCAGTGACGGTGAGCCGTACCAACGCATTCTGGGCCTGGACGAGCTGGGCTGGGATCTCGACGTCGTCCCGGCCACGGATCAGGGGCTGGATGCGGCGGTGCTGGCGGCCACCTCTCACGTGTTCGACCTGGCCGGCGAGGCGCCGATCCGGGCCTGGTTGTTCGCCCTGGCGCCGGACGAGCACGTGCTGACCCTCGTGTTGCATCACATCGCGTCGGACGGCTGGTCGGTCGGGCCGCTGCTCCGGGACGTGTCACAGGCGTACGAGGCGCGGCTGGTCGGGCGTGCCCCGGACTGGGCGCCGCTGCCGGTGCAGTACGCCGACTATGCGCTGTGGCAGCGTGAGCTCCTCGGTGACGGGCAGGACCCGACCAGCCTCCTGTGCCGTCAGGTCGCGTACTGGCGCAGAACCCTGGCCGGGGTGCCGGAGGAGCTGAACCTGCCGTTCGACCGGGCCCGGCCGGCGATTCTCAGCGACCGTGGTCACCGCCTGGCGGTGCAGGTGCCCGCCGAGACGCACGCGGCTCTGACGCGACTGGCGCGGACCGAGGGCGTCACTGTCTTCATGGCACTGCAGGCGTCGCTGGCGGTGCTGCTGTCCCGGCTGGGCGCGGGCACGGACATCCCGATCGGTACGGCTTTCGCCGGACGGACCGACGAGGCTCTCAACGATCTCGTCGGCTTCTTCGTCAACACCCTGGTGATGCGTACCGACCTGTCCGGTGACCCCACGTTCACCGAGCTACTGGCTCGGGTCCGTCGGTCCAGCTGGGAGGCGTTCGAGCACCAGGACGTGCCGTTCGACCGGCTGGTGGAGGAGCTGGCGCCGCCTCGTTCGCTGTCCCGCCACCCGCTCTTTCAGGTTCTCCTGACCGTCAACAACGTCACTCTCGGTGCTGGCCCGCGGAGCGAGGCGCCCGCCCTGGCCGGCCTGCGGGTGGATTGGGGCAGACCGGGTTCGGTGGCGGCCAAGTTCGACGTGGAGTTCGCGCTGGAGGAGGTGCTCGACGCCGACGGTGCCCCGGCCGGGCTGCGCGGCAACGTCATCGTCGCCGCCGACTTGTTCGACCAGGCGTCCGCACGACTCCTGGTCGACCGGTTCGTGCGGGTGCTGGGGGCGGTAGCTGCTGATCCGAAGGCACTGCTGGGCACGGTGGACGTGGTCGGTGAGGCCGAGCGGTCCCGGGTGTTGGTGGAGTGGAACGGCACGGCGGTGGGGTCCGTGGGTGCGACCGTGCCGGAGTTGTTCGCGGCGCAGGTGGCCCGGACGCCGGACGCGGTGGCGGCCGTGTCCGGTGACGAGTCGCTGACGTACGCCGAGTTGAACGCGCGGGCGGAGCGGCTGGCGCGGGTGTTGCTGGCGCGCGGGGTGAAGCCGGAGTCGGTGGTGGGCGTGTGCCTTCCGCGCGGGATGGATCTGCTGGTCGCGGTGCTTGGGGTGTGGAAGGCGGGCGGGGCGTACCTGCCGATCGATCCCGGCTATCCGGTGGAGCGGGTGGCGTTCGTGGTGGCGGACGCGGCGCCCGTGGCGGTGGTGACGTCGCCCGCGGTGCAGGACGTGTTGCCGCCGGGGGTCGCGCGACTGCTCCTCGGGGATCTGCCTGGCGGCGCGGCGAGGTCGGCGCGGTCGGTGGTGCGGGGAGCTCACCCGGCCTACGTGATTTACACGTCGGGGTCGACGGGCCAACCCAAGGGTGTGGTGGTCGAGCATCGATCCTTGGCGAATCTGGTCGGTTGGGCGGCCGACCGGTTCGGTGAGGCGGACTTCGCGCGGGTGCTGGCGTCGACGTCGTTGAGTTTCGACGTGTCGGTGTTCGAGCTGTTCGGCCCGTTGGTGTGTGGCGGCAGCGTGGAGATCGTGGCGGACCTGTTGGCGTTGGCCGAACGGGACCGGACCTGGGATCTGAGTCTGGTAAGTGCGGTGCCGTCGGCGTTGGCGCGCGTGCTCGGCGACGGGGTGCGGGCGCGGGTGGGCACTGTGGTGTTGGCGGGTGAGGCGTTGACGGCGCGGACGGTGGCAGAGGTGCGTACGGCTTTGCCCGGGGCGCGGGTGGCGAACATATACGGCCCGACCGAGGCGACCGTCTACGCCACCGAGTGGTATTCCACCGGCCCGGTGCAGGGCACCCCGCCGATCGGCCGACCGGTGACGAACGCCCGGGTGTACGTGCTGGACGGCGGGCTGTCGCCCGCGCCGGTCGGGGTGGCGGGCGAGTTCTACCTGGCGGGCACCGGCCTGGCGCGGGGCTACCTGGGGCGGGCGGCGTTGACCGGCGAGCGGTTCGTCGCGAATCCGTTCACCCCCGGGGAGCGGATGTACCGCACCGGCGACCTGGTGCGTTGGGACGCCGACGGGGAACTCCACTACCTTGGCCGCACCGACGATCAAGTGAAGATTCGTGGGTTCCGGATCGAGCTCGGCGAGGTCGAGGCCGTGGTCGCCGGGCATCCAGACGTGGTCCGGACCGCCGTGCTCGCCCGCGAGGACACCACCGGCGAGAAACGTCTCGTCGCCTACGTCGTACCGGCGGCCGGCGTCGAGGGGGATCGGCTGCCGGCGCGGGTCCGCGCGCACGCGGCCACCCTGCTGCCGGAGTACATGGTCCCGGCGGCGGTGCTGGTCCTGGAGACGTTGCCGTTGTCGGCGGTAGGAAAGCTGGACCGCCTGGCGCTGCCGGCGCCGGACTTCGCGGCGGGTGTGGGTGTGGGACGGGGTCCGGCTAACGCGCGGGAGGAATTGTTCTGCGCGGGATTCGCCGAGGTGCTCGGGTTGCCGGCGGTGGGCGTGGACGACGACTTCTTCGCTCTGGGTGGGCATTCGCTGCTTGTGGTGCGGTTGGTGGACTGGTTGCGGCAGCGAGGGCTGTCGGTGCCGGTGCGGGCGTTGTTCCAGACACCGACAGCAGCGGGGTTGGCCGCGGTAGTGGCCGGTCGTGTCGAGGTGGTGGTGCCGGACAACGCCATTCCCGCGGATGTCACGGCGATCACGCCGGAGATGCTGCCGCTGGTGGAACTCACCCAGGGGCAGGTCGATCGGGTGGTGGCGACGGTCGACGGTGGCGCGGCGAACGTCGCCGACGTCTATCCGCTCGCGCCGCTGCAGGAAGGGCTGCTGTTCCATCACCTGTTGGCCGAGGACGGTCAGGACGCGTACTCGCTGCCGACGGTGCTGCGTTTCGACACGCGGGAGCTGCTCGACGCGTTCCTCGGCGCGCTGCAACGGGTGATCGACAGGCATGACATCTTCCGGACGTCGATCGTGTGGCAGGGGTTGGACTCGCCGGTGCAGGTGGTGTGGCGGCAGGTCACGCTGCCCGTCACCGAGACGCCGGTCGGCGGGCCCGACCCGGTGGCGGAGTTGGTGGAGGCCACCGGCTCGGTGCTGGACCTGGGCAGGGCACCGTTGATCGAGGTGCACACGGCGGCGTTGCAGGGTGGTGACGAGTGGTTGGGGCTGGTGCGGGTGCACCACATGGTGCAGGACCACATGGGCCTGGACCTGCTCATCTCCGAAGTCGGCGCGGTGCTGGCCGGGCGCGATGACGCGCTGCCGCCGGTGGTGCCGTTCCGGGAGTTCGTGGCGCGAACCCGGACCGCTGTCAGCGCTCAGGAACATGAGCGGTACTTCTCCGAGTTGCTCGGCGACGTTGACGAGCCGACCGCCCCGTACGGGGTCCTGGACGTGCGCGGCGACGGCACCAGCCAGTCCACCGTCCGGCAGAGGCTGGACGCCGCGGTGACGGACCGCCTGCGGATCGTGGCCCGTTCGCTCGGCACCAGCCCGGCCACGCTGCTGCACGTCGCCTGGGCGCGCACCGTCGCGGTGCTGTCCGGCCGGGCCGACGTGGTCTTCGGCACCGTCCTGTTCGGCCGGATGGACGCCGGCGCCGGCCGGGTACCCGGACCGTTCATCAACACACTGCCGGTCCGGCTGCGCACCGACCGCGTCGACGCCCGTGACGCCGTCAGCGTCATGCGCGACCAACTCGCCGGCCTGTTGGAACACGAACACGCATCACTGGCCGCCGCGCAGCGGGCCAGTGCCGTCGAGGGCGAAGCGCCGTTGTTCACCTCGATCCTCAACTACCGGCACAACTCCTCCCGCGAGACCGGACCGGGGCACGCCGAGCCGGTGGACACCGGGCTGGACGGAATAGCCGTGGTGTACGCCCGTGAGTACGACAACTACCCGCTCTCCGTCTCGGTGGACGACGACGGCGAGAGCCTTGGGATCACCGTCGACGCCGTCGCCCCGATCGATCCGCAGGCGGTGGCCCGGCTGCTGGCCACCACCACCGGCAACCTGACCGCGGCCCTGGAAGCCGCGCAGCCCCCCGCACTCGCCGCCGTCGATTCGCTCGACGGGGACGAGCAGCACCGGCTACTGGTGGAGTGGAACGGCACCCAGAGCGCCGTGGGGGCGCCGCTACTGCCGGAGGTGTTCGCAGCGCAGGCCGCGGCGACGCCGGACGCGACGGCGCTGGTGTGCGAGGGCTCGACGTTCACGTACGCCGAACTGGACGAGCGGTCGAACCGACTGGCCCGGCTGCTCGCCGCCCGCGGGGTGGGGCCGGAATCAGTTGTCGGTCTGCTGCTGGAGCGGGGCCCGGAGGTGGTCGTCGCACTCCTGGCAGTGCTCAAGGCCGGCGGCGCGTACCTGCCGATCGACCCCGAGTATCCGGCGGAGCGGATCGGCTTCATCATCGCGGACGCGGCGCCAGTAGTGGTGCTGACGTCGAGTCGAGCCGCTGCTCGCGCCGCGTTGGACATGCCGACGGTGCTGCTGGACGACGCCCAGGTCGCCGCCGAACTCGCGGGCCTGCCCGCCGAGGCGCCCCAGGTGCCGATCGCGGCGGGACAGGCCGCATACGTGATCTACACGTCGGGGTCGACCGGTCGGCCGAAGGGCGTGCTGGCGACCCACGGTGGGTTGCAGAACCTGTATGCCTTCCACCGGTCGGGCGTGATGGCATCGGCGAACGAGCGGCTGCGGGTCGCATTGACGGCGTCGCTGTCGTTCGACACCTCCTGGGAGGGCCTGCTGTGGATGGTGGGCGGCCACGAGCTGCACCTCATCGGTGACGAGCTGCGGCGGGACACGGCCGCTCTGGTGCGCTACATCGCGGACGAAGGCATCGGCGTGCTGGACCTCACGCCGACGTACGCCGAGCAGTTGGTCGCCGATGGTCTGCTGTCCACCCCGCTGTCGGTTCTCATGCTCGGCGGCGAGGGCGTTGGTGACGAGCTGTGGCAGCTGCTGCGCCGCTCCGACGTCCGGTCAACCGTCGACATGTACGGGCCCACCGAGTTCACCGTCGATGCGCTCTGGGCCGACGGCGCGGACCGACGCCAGGCCATCGGCCACCGGCCGGTCGCGAACACCCGGGCCTACGTGCTGGACTCCCGGCTGCGTCCGGTACCGACCGGGGTGCCCGGTGAGCTGTACCTGGCGGGGGCCGGCATGACGCGGGGGTACCTGCGCCGGCCAGGCCTGACCGCCGGGCGTTTCGTGGCGTGCCCGTACGGCGGGCCGGGGGAGCGGATGTACCGCACCGGTGACGTGGTGCGCTGGGCCGTCGACGGACGAGTGGAGTACCTGGGTCGGGTCGACGAGCAGGTGAAGTTGCGGGGCTTCCGGATCGAGCTGGGCGAGGTGCAGGCCGCCGTCGCCGCTTATCCGGACGTGACCCAGGCAGCGGTGATCGTGCGGGACGACCGGTTGGTCGCCTACGTCGTCGGTGGGGACGGCAGTGGGGTGCGGGAGTTCGCGGCGCAGCGGTTGCCGGAGTACATGGTCCCGGCGGCGGTGGTGGTCCTTGACGCGTTGCCGGTGACCGTGAACGGAAAGTTGGACCGTCGGGCGCTGCCGGCGTCGGCCTTCGCCATCGGCGGCGCGCGGACCTCGTTGGACGCCCGGGGGGAATTGGTCGCCAGCATGTTCGCGGATGTGTTGGGTCTGCCCCGGGTCGGTGTCCAGGACGACTTCTTCGCTCTCGGTGGGCATTCGTTGTTGGCGGTGCGGTTGTTGAGTCGGTTGCGGTCGGTTTGGGGGGTGGATTTGTCGTTGCGGGTGTTGTTCGAGGCGCCGACGCCGAGGGCCTTCGCGGGGCGGTTGGGTGAGGGTGGTTCTGCCCGGCCGGTGTTGGTGGCGGGGGAGCGGCCGGAGCGTTTGCCGTTGTCGTTCGGGCAGCGTCGGTTGTGGTTCATCAATCAGTTGGAGGGGGCCGGTTCGGCTTACAACATGCCGGTGGTGACGCGTTTGTCCGGCGCGGTTGATGTGGATGCGTTGGAGTGGGCGTTGCGGGATGTGGTGGGTCGGCATGAGGTGTTGCGGACGGTGTTTCCGGTGGTGGATGGGGAGCCGTTTCAGCGGGTGTTGGGTGTGGCGGAGTTGGATTGGCGGTTGGAGTGTGTGGAGTCGGTGGATGTGGATGCGGTGGTGGCGGAGGTGGTGGGGCGGCCTTTTGATGTGTCGGTGGAGGTGCCGTTGCGGGCGGTGTTGGTGAATGGTGGGGTTTTGGTGGTGGTGGTGCATCACATTGCGGGTGATGGGTGGTCGATGGGTCCGTTGGCGCGGGATGTGTCGGTGGCGTATGCGGCGCGGTGTGGGGGTGGGGTGCCGGGGTGGTTGCCGTTGCCGGTGCAGTATGCGGATTTTGCGTTGTGGCAGCGGCGGTTGTTGGGGGATGAGTCGGATCCGGAGAGTAGGTTGTCGCGGCAGTTGGGTTATTGGCGGGGTGTGTTGGCGGGGGTGCCGCAGGAGTTGGCGTTGCCGTTTGATCGGGGGCGTCCGTTGGTGGCGAGTCATCGGGGTTTTCAGGCGCCGGTGGAGGTGTCGGCGGGGTTGCATGCGCGGTTGGTGGAGGTGGCGCGGGCGTGTGGGGTGACGGTGTTCATGGTGTGGCAGGCGTCGTTGGCGGTGTTGTTGTCGCGGTGGGGTGCGGGGGTGGATATTCCGATTGGTTCGGCGCATGCGGGTCGGGTTGATGAAACGTTGGATGATCTTGTGGGGTTGTTTGTGAATACGGTGGTGTTGCGGGCGGATCTGTCGGGGGATCCGTCGTTTGCGCAGGTGTTGGTGCGGGTGCGGGAGGCGGCGTTGGCGGGTGCGGCGCATCAGGATGTGCCGTTCGAGCGGTTGGTGGAGGAAATCGCGCCGGTGCGGTCGATGGCGCGTCATCCGTTGTTCCAGGTGGTG
>NZ_FMCU01000020.1 GCF_900091525.1 Micromonospora matsumotoense | reverse complement strand
CTAGGGCAGGTTGCTCACGTGTTACTCACCCGTTCGCCGCTCGAGTACCCCGAAGGGCCTTTCCGCTCGACTTGCATGTGTTAAGCACGCCGCCAGCGTTCGTCCTGAGCCAGGATCAAACTCTCCAACAAAAACCTGTTGAACAATCCATCCCGGCAACAAACAAATGTTGCCAAAGGAATCCCCACCAAACAAACCCGAAAGTCTGCCCAGTGCGGGGTATAAATCATAATTGGCACTGGCTTATCAAGCACCCTGTTGAGTTCTCAAAGAACAACCACACACCACCCGAAAGCCCCGACCAACAGGACCCCCGACCTGGGGTATCTCACTCCCTACACCCCGCGCTTCCGCGCCGGGCACTTTTACTACGTTACCTTACCGTCTTCGCCGTGTCAACCGGTGTGTCCCGGTGTGTCACGCTTCGTACGGCATCGCCCGCTGAGCGCACGCAGCGGCCAGCGCTGCGGTTGATCATCGGATTTGGCAGAACCGGCCGCTACGGTCTCCCGCAGGCTCGCCCGGTGCTCCGCCGATCGACAACACTACCCGGTCGGTTCCGCCCGCCCAAATCCGCCCTGCGGCGTTTCGGTGAGCCCCACCCGGTCCGTGCCGTAGTGGACTAGTGCCCCCCACGACCCGGTGCCAAACCTGGAAGCTGACTCCCGGGGCTTTCGTCCCGTTTGCCCGTTCCGCGCTGGCAGAGAGAAAGTTACGCGGTTTCGGGTTTGATCGTCAAATCCGCAGGTCATCGCCGTACAGCCCGGCGCGCTGCCCGCCATCCCCGGACGCCGAGCACTCCCACGGTGGTGCCGATGACCAGCGAGGCGGCGATCAGCAGCAGGTGTATCCAGAAGAAGCCGGTCGGTGCGCCCTCGCCGACCACCCCACCGGCCCAGGCCCGCGCGTCGTTCCAGATGGCGAGCCCGAACCTCGGCCAGATCGCCCAGGTCCACACCCCGACCCCGATGAGGAACAACGACCAGCCCCGCGACAGCACCATGGTCGCCAAGTATTCCAGCGCCCCCGGCCCCACCCGGCAGGGCGGAGATGCGCTCACCCAGACAGCCTCCCGGCGGTCGCGTTTCCGCAAGGTTCGCCGTCGGGACCGACGCGGACGCTCGGCTTCCTTCCCGATCCGGCGGAGCACGGCGACGACCCGACCCACCCGCAAGGTCCGTCGTCCGGGCCAACCGGTCCGCGCCAGCCAGGTCCCGGCTGGCCTGAGCCGGACAGCCGGGACGGACGGGGAACCGGATGTACCCACCGTCGGTCGGCCCGCTACCGTGGCGGGTATGACCAGCGCGCCCGCCCAGCACCCCGGAACGTCGTTCGACGTCCAGGTCGGTGCGGAGCGACGCCGGCGATCCGTCGCCCGCCCGCGCTGACCCATTCCCTGCGACCGGCGGATCGAGCCGCCGGTCACCGCCGCTGTCCTCGTCCGTCCGCAGGCTCTCCCGTCCCCGGAGATCCGTTGCGTTGACGGATCCGAGCAGATCGGCGTACCCATGGATCTTGAAAGGTTGCTCACCGACCGGCTGACGCCGGCGTTCACCGCCGTGGCCGGCGGCCCGGTCGACCCCGTGGTGCGGCGCTCGCCGCGCGCGGACTTCCAGTCCGACGCGGCGTTGGCGCTGGCCCGGCGGCTCGGCCGGCCGCCGCGCGAGATCGCCCAGGCGGTGCTGGACCGCGCGGTCCTCGACGACGTCTGCGCGGCGGCGGAGGTCTCCGGGCCGGGCTTCGTCAACCTGACGATCGACGACGGGGCGCTGGCCGGCATGGTCGCCGCGCTGGCCGCCGACGACCGGCTCGGGGTGCCGGTGACCGCCGACCCGGAGACCGTGGTGGTCGACTACTCGGGGCCCAACGTGGCGAAGGAGATGCACGTCGGGCACCTGCGCTCCACGGTCATCGGCGACGCGGCGGTACGGCTGCTGGGCTGGCTCGGGCACCGGGTCGTCCGGGTCAACCACCTCGGCGACTGGGGCACCCCGTTCGGAATGCTGATCGCGCACCTGGTGGACCTCGGTGAGGCGGAGGCGGCGCAGGAGCTGTCCATCGGCGACCTCGACGGGTTCTACCGGGCCGCCCGGTCGAAGTTCGACGCCGACCCGGCCTTCCAGGTCCGCGCGCGGCAGCGGGTGGTCGCGTTGCAGGGCGGCGACCCGGAGACCCGGCGGCTGTGGCGGCTGCTGGTCGAGCAGTCCCAGCGGTACTTCCTGACCGTGTACCGACTGCTCGACGTGACCCTGACCGAGGACGACTTCCGGGGTGAGAGCGCGTACAACGACCGGCTCGGCGCGGTGGTGGGCGACCTCGACCGGCTCGGGCTGCTGACCGACAGCGCGGGGGCGACCTGTGCCTTTCCACCCGGGTTCACCGGACGGGACGGCGCACCGCTGCCGTTGATCGTGCGCAAGGGCGACGGCGGGTACGGCTATCCGGCGACGGACCTGGCCGCGCTGCGGCTGCGCACCGGCGAGCTGGGCGCGACCCGGCTGCTCTACGTGGTCGGCCTGCCGCAGCGGCAGCACTTCGCGATGGTGTTCGCGGTGGCCGGGCAGGCCGGCTGGTTGCGTCCACCGGCCCGCGCCGAGCACCTCGGTTTCGGCTCGGTGCTCGGCCCGGACGGGCGGATGCTGCGCAGTCGGGCCGGTGGGTCGGTGAAGCTGGTCGACCTGCTGACGGAGGCGGTCGCCCGGGCGACCGCGCTGGCCCGGACCAAGAACCCCGCGCTGGACGAGGCGGACGCGGCCGAGATCGGCCGGGCCGTCGGCATCGGCGCGATCAAGTACGCCGACCTGGCCACCGACCGGACCCGCGACTACGTGCTGGACTGGGAACGGATGCTCGCCCTCGACGGCAACACCGCCCCCTACCTGCAGTACGCGTACGCCCGGACCAGGTCGGTGTCGCGGCGGGCCGGCACGAAGGTCGGGCCGGACGCCCGGATCGTGCTCACCGCGCCGGCCGAGCGGGCCTTGGCGTTCGAGTTGCTCGGGTTCGCCACCGTCGTCCACGAGGTGGCCCGGACGGCGGAGTTCCACCAGCTCGCCGGCTACCTGCACCGGCTGGCCACCCGGTTCAGCGCGTTCTATGAGCGCTGCCCGGTGCTGCGGGCGGACGGGGAGCTGCGGGCCAGCCGGCTGCTGCTGACCGACCTGACCGGCCGGACCCTGCGGCAGGGGCTGCACCTGCTCGGCATCCGTACGGTCGAACGGATGTGAGCGGACCCCCACCGCCGGCCGGTGGACCCGGGCCGCGCCGCGGCGCGCGGGGCGGCCCGGGGCGTCAGCCGGCCCGACCGCGCAGCTCCTCGAAGTACGGCTTCATCGCCGGGTAGTAGTCCCCGAACTCAACCTTCGGCTCGGGGCCGGCGACCACCGGGGCGTCGGAGCCGGCGGCCACCAGGAGACGGGTTTGTCGGCGTGCCCCGTCAGCGCAGCGGGGCCGGCAGTGGGCGTACCCCGGTGAGTTCTTCGGAGCGGGCCCAGAGGTCGGCCGCGAGCTGCCGGTCGGTGGCGGTGCCGCGCAGCGGCGCGAAGGTGGGCTCCGCACGGCGGAACAGCCGGCCGGGGCCGATGTGCCGGCCGGTGGGCGCGGTCGGGACGGTGGCCGCGAAGAGCATGGGCGCCGCGGCCTCGTCGAGGGGACGGCGCAGCGGCCCCATGACGACGGTCTCGACCCGGCGGGCGAAGGAGGGGAGGTCCCGGGAGAGGTCGGTCCTGGTCATCCCGGGGTGGGTGAGCAGACTGCGCACCGGCGAGCCCACGGCCCGCAGCCGGCGGTCGAGTTCCCACCCGAACAGCACGTTGGCCAGCTTCGAGGTGGCGTACGCACCGGCGGCGGAGTAGCGGCGTTCGGCGGCCAGATCGGTCAGGTCGAGCCGACCGAGCGGGTAGAGACCCGAGGCGACGGTGACCACGACCGGCTCCCGGCCGACGGTCAGCGCGGGCAGCAGTCGCCCGGTGAGGGCGAAGTGGCCCAGGTGGTTGGTGGCGAGTTGACTCTCCACCCCCTGCGGGCTCAGCCGCCGGGGGACGGTGCCGATGCCGGCGTTGTTGACCAGCGCGTCCACGAGGTCGACCTCGCGCCCCAGGTCGTCGGCGAACGCGTGGACCGAGTCCAGGTCGAGCAGGTCCAGTCGACGCACGACGAGATCGGCCCGGGGCTGGTCGCGCAGGAGTTCGGCCCGGACCCGGGCGCCCTTGGCGGTGTCCCGGACGGCCATCACCACCCGGCCGTGGCGGGCGGCCAAGTGGCGGGTGATCGCCACCCCGAGCCCGCTGCTGGCCCCGGTGACGATGAACGTCCGGCCGGACTGGTCGGTGAGATCGGCGACGGTCCAACCGGGTGCGCTGTCCATGGGGTGCCTTCCGACGGACGAATGAAGTGGATTACGTATCCGATTGAACCTCCGGCTAAACGGATTGTCAATCCGATCGGATGGGTCATCCGCCGGGTTAGGCTGGCGCGGTGACGACGACACTGCGCGCGGACGCCGCCCGCAACCGCGAACGGGTGCTGGCCACCGCCCGCGCCGTGGCGGCGGAAGGTGACCTGTCGTTACCGCTCAACGAGATCGCGCGGCGGGCCGGCGTCGGCGTCGGCACGGTCTACCGGCACTTCCCGACCCGGCGGGCGCTGCTGGAGGCGCTCGCCGCCGACGCCTTCGCCACACTGCTCGACCAGGCGCGGGCGGCGACCCGCGGGGACGACCCCTGGGACGGCGTGGAGCTGCTGCTACGGGCCTTCCTACGCGGTCAACTCGACGATCCGGCCCTCGCCGAGGTGCTCTCGACCAGTGCGGAGGAGGACGCCATCGCGCAGACCACCGCCGGCCGCGAGGAGTTGGGCGCGCTGGCCGCGATCGTGCTGGCGCGGGCGACCCGGGCCGGCCGGTTGCGCCCCGGGCTCACGCTGGACGACCTGCAACACCTGGTCTGCGGCACCGCGTTCGCCGCCCGGCTCGCCGACGCGCCGGACCGACGCGTCGAGCTGTACCTGACCGTGCTGCTCGCCGGCCTCCGCGCACCGGACCCCACCGGGGCGGCACGACCGGCCGACTAGCCGGGCCGGACACACGGGTCGACGGTCGTGGACGACGGGCTGTCCGCCGTACGGCCGTCAGTGGCGGTGACCCGCACCGTCCAGGTCACGGCGGAGGCGCGGAGCTGGCCCACGGTCACCCGGGCGGACGGCCCGTCCACGGTCATCGCCCGGCTCGCCGAGCGCCCCCCGGCGGGTGTCCACCGCACCTGCGCAGCCCCGAGGGTGGCACTGCCGGTGGCCCGGACGACCAGGCTCCAGGTGTCCGCGCCGCAGCGTACGTGCGCGTCCGCCGCCACCGTGAAGGGCGCGGCCAGCGGCAACGCCGCCGGTGGACGGGGCACGGCCGGTGATCCGGTCGGCGCGGGGACCGGCGGCGCGGCGCCGGTCGGCGGCACGGCGGTCGGCGGTGGCGTGACGGTCGTGGCCGGCACCCCCGCACCGGCCGGGTCCGAGGTCGACGCCGTCCGCTCCGGGGAACCCCCGGTCGTCGGGCCGGCCGCCGACGCCACCCCACCGGACAGGTCGCCGGTGGTCACCGCCGCCTGCTCGCCGGCCGGCCGGCCGGGCGAGAGCGCCCAGGTGCCCGCCGCGACGAGCAGCAACAGCAGCAGCAGGCCGGCGAGCCGACGCCGCCGCTTCCGGTCCCGGGCCGACGTGGCGGCGGACGTCGCGGTCGTCCGGACCGGGCGGGAGGCGGTGCCCGCCGCGTCACCCGAGGTCGCCGCCGCTGCGGGCCCGGCGGCCGACACCGCGTGGACGACCCTCCCGGGGCCGGCGGCGTCCGGGGCGTTCCCCGCGACGACGGCATCGGCGGCCGGCGGCGGGTCGGCGGACGCCGAGGTGTCGGACGACGACACCTCGGCGCGGCCGTGGGAGACCCCGCCCGCATCGGCCGGAGCGGTGCCCTCCCCCGGGGCGGTGGCATCGGGGCCCGCGGCGGCCGGATCGGTGGCGGCGGCCTGGGGGGCGGTGGGGTCCGTGTCGGCGAGTCGCGGCCACACCGTGTCGGCGACCACGAGGAACCCCGGTGCCGTGTACGCGGTCAGCAGCGCCGCCGGGTTGCACTGCTCGCGCCGGAGCAGCCCGCACCGGGCGCAGTCGTCGATGTGCCGGGCGACCCGCTTGCGCAGGGTCGGGGTGAGCCGGCCCCGCCAGTCGTCGAGCAGGTCGGCCAGGGCCGGGCAGTCCCGGGCCCCGCCCCGGGCGACGAGCAGCGCGCCGAGCGCCCGTTCGAGCTGTGACCGGGCCCGGGACAGCCGGGCGTGCGCATGGTTGGCGGGCACCCCGAGCGCCGCACCGATGTCCACGGAGGACAGGTCGTGGCGGATCGCCAGGTGCACCACCTCGCGGTCACCGGGGTTGAGCGCGGCGACCGCCAGGTGCACGAGGTCGCGTACCTGGTCGGCGTTGACGGCGGCGGCCGGGTCGGCGGTGTCGGCCACCGGCTCAGCCGCCTCCGTCAGGGGCGCGGAACGCGACCGCTCCCGCAACTGCCGCAGGCATTCGGTCCGCACGATCGCGTACAGCCAGGACCGCAGCCGGTCCGGGTCGCGCAGCTGGTCGATGCGCTGACCGGCGAGGAGGAACGCGTCGTGGACGGCGTCCGCCGCCGCCTCCGGCTCGCGCAGCATCATCCGGGCGTACGTGTAGAGCCGGTCGGCGTACCGCCGGTAGATGCCCTCCAGGCCGACCCGGTCGCCCCGTCGCAGCGCCTCGACCAGCGCCCGGTCGTCCTGCGCCGTCACATCCATCCGTGCCCCCACCGCTCGTCCACCCGTCCAGTAGAGCGAAGAAAAGAAATCCCGGGAACTTTCTGTTGGCATGCCGACCCCCCGGTGCTCCCACCGGTGTCATCGCACCGCCGACCCCGGGAGACACCCATGAGCACGACACGTTCCGCGACCCACCGACCGGGCGTCGGCAGACGCCGTTATCTGGCCACCGTAGTGGTGGCGACACTCGCCGCCGGACTCGTCGCGACCACCTCGGTGGACGCCACCGCGGCCACCGCCCCGGGCGGCCCGACCGGGGTGCCGGGCGCCACCAGCGCCGAGCCGCTGGCCTTCCGGGTCGACCCGGGCCTGTCCGCACCCCGACTGTCGCTCGACCCGGTCGGCCGGCTCGGCACCGGTCGGGAGGTCGGGGTGGTGGCCGGGCCGGACGGAAAGCCCGCCGGCCTGGTGCTCGACGAGGTCATGGTGCGGGTCGCCGACCAGGCCGCACTGGACGCCTTCCTGGCCCGTTGGGGTGGCCAGGTGCTCGACTCGTTCACGCCCGACGACCAGGGGCAGGACCATCTGGTCCGGGTGGACGCCAACCGGGCCGACCCGGCGGGGCTGGTCGCCGACCTGCTCGCCGCCGAGCCGCGTCAGGCCGGCGGGTACCGGGTCGGCGACGAGCGGGCGCTGCGGCTGCTCGCGCTGGCCGCCGCCGAGTGGCGCACGGGCACCGAACTGGTCCTCGACTGGCTGGTGGAGCCGTCCGGCATCGCCGACGGCCAGGTGTTCGAGGCCCCCGACATCGGCAAGAACGTCTTCGACTGGACGTTCATGCGGGCCGGTGGCGCGCTGGACATCGGGGTGGCGCCGGCCTGGCAACTGCTGGAGAGCAAGGGCCGGCTGACCAAGCAGGTGAAGTACCTGGTGCAGGACGGCGGGTTCCAGTCCAACGCCGACTTCCCGAGCAAGGTCTCCCTGCACACCGCGGAGTGGGGCGAGACCAACACCAACGACTGCACCGGCGGCTCGGCCTGCCCGTGGCACGCCACCGACGTGGTGCTCGCCGGGATGGGCCGGGTCGACAACGACTACGGCACCGCCGGTCCCGCCGGGCCGGTGGTCAAGGAACTGGTGGGCGTCCGCAACGGCATCGACTACTGGACGGTCCTGCGCCGGCTGGAGAAGGCCGCCGAGGCGACCCACCCGGACGTGGTCAACCTCAGCTTCACCCGGGACGTGAACCTCGGCGTCAGCCATGCCCGTACCTGGACCGACCGGCGGATGAAGCACGTCCGGGACACCGGTGCGCTGATCGTCGCCGCCGCCGGCAACAACGGCACGAACGTCGACGGCGACACCCTCTGGGTGCCCTGCGAGAGCACCCACGTCATGTGCGTCGGCGGGATGAACACGAACGCGACCGTGGCGGGCGGGTCGAACTGGGGCACCAAGAACCTCACCACGTCGGTGGAGATCTACGGTCCGATGTGTGTGGCGGGCCTGACCGATCCGGGCACGCCGGCGGTCAACACCACGAAGACCACCTGCGGCACCAGTGTCGCCTCGCCGTTCGTGGGCGGCGTCGCCGCCCTGGTGATGGCCGCCGACCCGACGCTGACCTCCGAGCAGGTCCGGACCATTCTCAACGACACCGCCCACGTCGGCGGGCTGGGCGCCAAGGTGACCGGCAGCCAGCGTCGGATCGACGCGCTGGCCGCCGTCGCCGAGGCGTTGGGCGTCACCGTCGGCAAGCCCACGGTGAACATCAGCACCCCGAAGACCAAGCAGAAGTTCGGGGTGAACCAGTCGGTGGACCTGTGGGGCACGGCCACCGACTTCCTGGGCAAGGAGATCCCGCTCAGCTGGACCAGCAGCATCGACGGTGCACTGGCCACCGGGTCGCAGACGTTCGTGCCGTCGCTCTCCGCCGGCAGCCACGTGATCACCGCCAGCGCCACCGACAGCCTCGGGCGTACCGGCTCGGCGGCGGTGACCGTCACGGTGGTGGACAGCCCGACGACGGTGGGGATCATCTCGCCACCGGCGGGGTCGACCCTCCCGGCGGGGCAGTCGGTCGGGCTGCTCGGCACCTCGAACGACCCGGACCTCTTCGGGCAGCTCCCGGACGCGAAGGTGTCCTGGACGGTCCGGCGCGGCAACACGGTGGTCCTGGAGAAGACCGGCCACCAGGCGCTGCTGCCGGCGAACGCGGTCACGCCGGGGACGTACACCGTGACGTTCGCGGCGGGTGGCGCCAGCGTGCAGCGTGCCTTCTCGGTCACCTCGGCACCGGCCGGGCAGTCCCGGCCGATCGCCACGATCACCCTGCCGGCACCGGCCCTGGAGCTGACCACGATCGAGTCCGGGCCGAAGTCGGTCGCGTTCGTCGGGACCGGGTTCGACGCCGAGGACGGCGTGGTCGCCGGGACCCGGTTCCGGTGGACCGCGTACGGCGACGGCGGCGTCAAGCAGGTGCTGTGCCAGGGCAGCGGGGTGCCCACCGGCGAGCCGGTCGACGACAAGGGCACGCCGAAGAACTGTGCGTCCTTCACCGCGGCGCTGGCCCAGCTGGCCAGCGGGACCGACACCACCACCTGGTCGGTGTGGCTGGAGGTCTTCGACGCGACGGGACTGGTCGGCACGGACTCCGTGCCGGTCCGGATCCGGCGGGTCACCCCCTGACGGTCCGTTTCCCCATCCGAACGCCGCCCGGGACCGACCGGTTCCGGGACCGCACGACACGAGGAGAGCACATCATGCGCAGACAAGAGTGGACGCGGCGGACGGTCGCCCTGGGTGGTGCCCTGCTGAGCGCGGTGGTGCTCGGTCAGGTCGCGCTCAGCGGGCCGGTGGCGGCGGTGCCCGGCCTGCTGATCCGCACGACGGTCGGGCCGAGCAACAGCGTCGCCAAGTCGCAGAACGCGGTCTGCCCGACCGGCACCACGGTCATCGGCGGCGGCGGGGCGGTCACCGGGTCGGGCCTCGGCCAGGTGGGCATGGACATCGTGCAGCCGCTGGCCGACGCCGGCCTCTACTCGGTGACCGGGCGCGAGGACCCGAACGGAGTCGCCGGGAACTGGGCGCTCACCGCCAGCGCGATCTGTGCCCCGGCACCCTCGGGTCTGGAGGTGGTGACCGGCCACTCGGCGACCAGTTCGGTCAACCCGAAGTTCCTGGAGTTGTTCTGCCCGGCGGGCAAGCGGGCGATCGGCGGCGGTGGCGCTGCCCTGGCCCTCGGCTCGGGAGCGAGTGACGTGCTGCTGGAGGACCTGCGGATCAACCAGAGCAGCGTGACGGTGGCGGGTGTCGAGGCCGGCAACGCCTTCGCGGGCAACTGGTCGGTGGACGCCTCGGTGATCTGTGTCGACCCGCTCGCCGGTGAGCAGCGGGTGATCGTGGACAGCGCCGACAACTCGACGGCCAGCCGTGCGGTCACCGCCACCTGCCCGGCCGGCAAGCGCCTGCACGGGGTCGGCGGCGAGATCGTCGGCGGCGAGGGCCAGGTGCGGCTGACCGAGATGCGGCCCACCTCGTCGACCACGGCGACCGTCCGCGCCGCCGAGGACGAGAACGGCTTCAGCGGGAACTGGAAGGTGCGCGCGTACGCGGTCTGCGCGACCTGAGCGACGGGCCGTCTCCTGCCGGCCCCGCGACCCGTGCCGACGAACCGGTACGGGTCGCGGGCCGGCGGCGTCGGTACCCACGGGATCGGGCTGGACCGGGCGACGGCGGAGGGTTGTGTCGACCTCCACCGATGAGTAGCGTCACGTACTGATGTGACTACTCAGAGTCATGGCAGGAGATGTTCCACATGACACAGTCCACGGAGACCACACTGCCCCTCTGGCCGCCGGTCAACTCCGCCCGCGGCCCGTTCACCCCCCTCGACGACGCCGAACGACAGCGGTACTTCGGCCCGGTGACCCGGGTGCTGCTGCCCACCGGCATTACCGCCTGGCTGGTCAGCCGGCACACCGAGGTACGTCAACTGCTGCGCCACCCGGCGTTCAGCTCCGATCTCACCCGGCCAGGCTTTCCGCTGCTCCGCCCGCTGCCGCCCGAGGCGACGAGGGACCTCCGGGGCGCGTTCCTCCAGATGGACGGTGCGGCGCACACCCGGCTGCGGCGGATGCTCACCGCCGAGTTCATGATCAAGAACGTCCGCCGGATCGAGCCGCTGATCCACCGGACCATCGACGAGGCCCTGACCGACCTGGCCGCCGCCGGCCCCCCGGCCGACCTGGTGTCGACGGTCGCGCTGCCCGTGCCGTCCAAGGTGATCTGCCACCTGCTCGGCGTCCCCTACGCCGACCACGACTTCTTCCAGTCCCGCAGCCGCCGCCTGCTCGATCGTCGGGTGCCCCCGGAGCAGCTCCAGCAGGCGGCCCAGGAGCTACGGGCATACCTCCGCTCGCTGATCGACACCAAGCGGGCCCGGCCCGACGACGGGGAGGACCTGCTCAGCCGGTTGATCCGGGAACGGGTCGAGCCGGGTGAGCTCGTCGTCGACGAGTTGGTCGGGATGGCCCTGCTGCTGCTCATCGCCGGGCACGAGACCACCGCCAACATGCTCGGCCTGAGCGTCCTGCTGCTGACCCGCCACCCCGGGCGGTACGCGCTCCTGCGCGACCGGCCCGATCTCGCGCCGGGGATGGTGGACGAGTTGCTGCGCTACCTCAGCATCGTCCGGACCGGGCTGTTCCGGGTGGCCACCGAGGACGTCGAGATCGGCGGCCGGTCGATCCGGGCCGGCGAGGGGGTGATCGCCCTGATCGCCCTGGCCAACCGGGACGCCGAGGTCTTCGACGACCCCGACGGGTTCGACCCGTACCGGGAAGCCCACCAGCACCTCGCCTTCGGGTTCGGGGTGCACCAGTGCATCGGGCAACCCCTCGCCCGCGCCGAACTGCGCATCGCGATGGTGGAGTTGGCCCGCCGCTTCCCCGGTCTGCGGGTGACGGCCGAACCGCAGGAGCTGACCACCCGGGACCATTCGATCGTGTTCGGCCTCGACCGTCTCCCGGTGACCTGGTGACGCCCGCACCACGACCGCTGAGCGTGGAGACGACGCTGCGGGTGGTCGTCGATCGGGATCGCTGCTGCGGGGCGGGCAACTGCGTCCTGACCGCCCCGGAGGTCTTCGACCAGGACGACGCCGACGGCCTGGTGCTGCTGCGCGACCCCGCACCGCGCGATGCGCTGCGGGAACGCGTCCAACGGGCCGTCGACCTCTGCCCGACGGACGCGATCCGGTTCGACTGACGCCGTGGGCGGGTGGACGTCTGCCCCGTCCACCCGACCGCGCGGGCCGGGTGCCCAGCCCCGTGACCCGGGCACCCGGCCGGCGGTCGATCAGGGCAGGAGTTCGATGTACCCGTCGGTGCCGTGCACGCGGATCCGCTGCCCGTCCGGGATGAGCCGGGTGGCGTCCACCACACCGACGACGGCTGGCAGACCGTACTCCCGGGCGATCACCGCGCCGTGGGTCATCAGGCCGCCGACCTCCGTCACCAGGCCGGCGACGGCGACGAACAGGGGCGTCCAGCTGGGATCGGTGTACGGCGTGACGAGGATGTCACCCGGTTCGAGATCGGCCCGCGCCACGTCCCGCACGACGCGGGCCCGGCCTTCGACGGTCCCGGCGGAGACCGCCAGGCCGATCAGCGCACCCACCGGCACGTCGTCGCGCCGGTACGCCCCGGCGACGATCTCGCCCTCGGAGGTGAGCACCCGGGGCGGGGTGAGCGCGTGGTAGGACCGGTGCTCCTCCATCCGTCGACGGATGAGCCGGTCATCGACGTGCCCGGTGCGGACGACCTCGTCGAGTTCGGGGAAGGTGAGGTACCAGATGTCCTCCCGGTCCCGGAGCACGCCGTTCGCCACCAGACGGTCGGCCTCGGCCAGCAGCGCCTGCTTGTACGCGAAGGTGCGGTTGACCATGCCGTACTTCGGATATTCGCGGTAGCCGACGAACGTCCGGGCCCGGTCGATCATCCGTTTGGTCTGCTCGGCCTTCCCCGCGCCGTCGTCGGGCAGTGCCCGCAGGCGCTCCAGCAGTTCGCGCTCCCTGTTCCGCGCCGTCCGCAGGCCCTGCGCGAAGTGCCGCTCGGCGGCCCCCGGGGCGAAGTTCCTGATGTTGCCCAGGATCACCGGGACCAGCATGGCGGGGCGTTCGCGCCACCGGGGCCGGGTGATGTCGATCTCGCCGACCCCCCGCATGCCGTACCTGTCGAGCCAGGACTCGATGGCCGCCCGGGCTTCCCGGCCACCGGCGAGCGGGTCCATCCCGGCCAGGAGGTCGGCCGGTCCGCCGGGCCCACCGCGCTCTTCACGGGCCCCGTTGGTCCCGCCGTCGTCCGCCACGCGGTGCAGGAAGGACACCACCTCCGGGTACGGCCGGATCGCGTCCGCGACGTCCAGCAGCGCCAGTCCCATCTCCGAGGTGATGTTGTGCGGGACGGACTGGGTGAGCGCGTCGGCGGCGTTCCGCTCGCCGAGCCACTCCTGAAGATGCTCGTTGAGCCACCAGACCGCCTCCATCCCGGCCATGATGACCGGGATGCTCCTCGGATCGATCATCATCCGGGTCAGCCGGGGGAAGTCGGTCCGGATGAAGTCGAGCAGTGCCGGCCCGGACTTCGTCCGGATGTCGCGGTGGAGGGCGGCGTTGGTGTCGTCGATCTGCCTGATCAGCTCGGCGACCAGCGCGGGATCGGTCTCGACGGGAGGTGCCGCCGGCCCGGGCGGCGGCCCGGCGGGGGCCTGGTCCGGCACCTCCCTGACGAAGTCGCCGCGCTCGACGACGGTCCGCAACGCGTCCCCGATCAGCGGATCGGATCTGCCCAGGGCCGCCAGCAGACCGGCGCGGCCGGCCGGCGACGCCAGCTCGGGGGTCACGTCGGCGAACAACCTGCCGGCGGCCTCGTACATGGGCCGGGCCGCGATCAGCTGGAACATCGAGAACCCGAGGGGCTTCATCGGGTCGGTCATCATCTGCTGGTGGCCCACGGAGACGTAGACGCGATTGTCGGTGTCGTCGGCCACCGGTACGGGGAACAGCGTGGTGACCGGTCGACTCTGGACGATCTGGAAGTCGTCGTCGACGAGGCACCACTCGATGTCCTGCGGGCGGCCGAAGTGCGCCTCGATCCGCCGGCCCAGCCGCACCAGCCGGACGACCTGCGGGTCGGTCAGCGCCGGTTGCCGCTGCCGCTGCGGGTCGATCGCCACCACCCGCGTCCCACCGGTCGTCGAGGCCCGCACGGCGTGGTGCTTGGCGGCGATGGTCCGGGCGACGACGCGGTCGTCGCGTATCCGGAAGACGTCCGCGTCGACCAGCCCGGAGACCAGGGCCTCGCCGAGGCCGAAGCCGGCCTCCACGAAGGCGACCCGGCGGTTGCCGGTGACGGGGTCGGCGGTGAACAGGACGCCCGCCGATCCGGCGGGGACCATCCGCTGGACGACCACCGCCATCGCGACCCGGCGGTGGTCGATGCCGTTGCGCTGGCGGTAGGTGACGGCCCGCTCGGTGAACAGGGAGGCCCAGCACCGGCTGATCTGCCGGAGGATCGCGGTCGGACCGAGCACGTTGAGGTAGCTGTCCTGCTGCCCCGCGAACGAGGCGGTCGGCAGGTCCTCCGCCGTCGCGCTGGACCGGACGGCGTACCCGACGTGCCCGCCGAGCAGGGCCAGGGCGCGGGTGATCTCCGTCGCCACGTCGTCGGGGACGGTGACCTCTTCGATGGTCCGGCGGAGCTGTGCGCTGAGGGTGCCGATCGTCTCCCGGTCGGTGGGCGTCAGGCGGGCCAGTCGGTCGAGTTGCCCGTCGAGTGCCGGCGCCAGCGCGGTGACCCGCCGGAAGGCGTCCGTCGTGACGCAGAAGCCCTCCGGCACCCGGACACCGTCGATCCGGGTCAGGCCCGCGAGGTGTGCGCCCTTGCCGCCGACCACCGTCCGCTGCGTCGGGTCCACCTCACGCAGTCCCCGCACGTACCGCCCGCTCATCGGGACACCGCCCGGGCAGGCGGGCATCGTCGGATCGCGGCGACCGGGCGGGCAAGCGGCCTCGAATATGTCGTCGGGTACGTGGACATCGTTTCGCCTTCCGCTGGTGATTCGGTCGCCGACGCACCATCGCGATGCATTTCCCCAGGTGGCGACCTCGGCTGACGATTCTGCGGGGTGACCCGGGTCTTGCGGCAAGTCCCCCCGTCCGCTATATGTTGAGGGAGGCAAGAAATAGTGCGCGCCGGAAATAGCGAAGGCGACCCGCGAGAACGCCTTTGTCGGGTCACCTGTCGGGTCACCTGTCGGGTCGATCCGGGCGCGGTGCGACGCGACACGCCGTGACCGGCGCGACGGGCTCAGCCGATCAGCGCGGTGCCGTCCAGCCCTGCTCACGCAGTCGTTCGATGCCGTCCAGCAGCAGGTCCAGGGCGAACTCGAACTCGAACTGGTCGTCGCAGCCCTGCCCCACCACAGAGCCGTCGTCGTGCGAGGCCGCCGCGGCGATCTCGGCGACGTGCGGGAACCGGAGCGCGACCTCCGGCGGTAGCGGCGCGGGCGGTTGCGGTGCGATGGGGCCGGACCGGCCGGCCTGTCGGGCGGCGTCGAACAGTTCCTGGCTGAAGCCGAGGATGCGGCTGCCGAGCGCGTGCATCACGTGGTGGGTGAGGTCGGTGGAGAGTCCACCGGCCCGCAGCGCCCCGATCATCGAGTCGAGGTAGCCGAGGACGGCGGGCGTCGCCATGTTCCGCGACTCGATGGCGAGCGACGCCCAGGGGTGCCGGCGCAGCATCTGCCGCGCCGAGAGGACGCGCCGACGGATCGCGGGCTGCCAGCCCTCGCCCGAGGTCAACGGATCGATCTCGCCGACGACCACGTCGATCATGCCGTCGAGCAGTTCGTCCTTGTTGGCCACGTGCTTGTAGAGGGCCATCGGTACGACGTCCAACTCCTGCGCGAGGTTACGCATGCTGAGCGACTCGATCCCGGCGCCGTCGGCCAGGGCGACGGCGGCGCGCAGGATGCGGTCCCTGCTCAGCGGCGTCCGGCGCAGCTTCTCAGCCTGCTCGGCCATCTCGGTCCCTGTCCTCGGTCGGCGAGAAGAACGATAACCGCATTGACAGGTGTACGGCGTACACCTACCGTGGGTGACATCTGGTGTACGGCGTACACTCTGCGGAGGATTAGATGAAGGCGATCGTCCAGGACCGGTACGGCCCACCGGAGACGTTGACCCTCACGGACGTGGACGTGCCGGTGCCCGCCGCCGACGAGGTGCTCGTGCGGGTCGAGGCCGCCGCGCTCAACGCGTACGACTGGCACGTGATGCGGGGCGATCCCCGGATGGCGCGGTTGACCCTGGGCCCGACGCGGCCCCGGGCCCGCATCCGGGGTCGCGACTTCGCCGGCCGGGTCGAGGCCGTCGGCGTCGACGTGCGGCAACCGCGTCCGGGTGACAGCGTGTTCGGCGACCTCGGAGACGCCAACGGGGCGTTCGCCGAATATGTGTGCGTCCCCGCCGGCCTGGTCGCGCCGATGCCGGTGAACCTGACCGCACCGCAGGCGGCAGCCCTGCCGTTGGCCGGCGTGACCGCGCTCCAGGGGCTGCGCGACGCGGGACGGGTCGGGCCGGGCCAGCGCGTGCTCGTCAACGGCGCCTCCGGCGGCGTCGGCACCCTGGCCGTCCAACTCGCCAGGGCGCTCGGCGCGACCGTGACCGGGGTGTGCAGCACCCGCAACGTCGACCTGGTCCGCTCGCTCGGCGCCGATCACGTGGTCGACTACACCCGGGAGGACTTCACCCACGGCGTCCGCCACGACGTGCTGTTCGACCTGGTCGGCAACCGTTCCCTCACCGCGCTGCGACGGGCCCTGACCCCGACCGGGACGCTGGTGCTCTCCGGCGGCGGCGTGTACCGGGGCGGCAGCCTCCTCGGGCCGGTCCGGCTCCTCGCCCGGGGGCGGCTGCTGGCCCCCTTCGTCCGGCAGCGCATCGTCAGCCTGACGGCGACCCCGGGCCGGGAGCACCTCGACACGCTCCGCGCCCACGCCGAGGCCGGCCGCCTCACGCCGGTCATCGACCGGACCTATCCGTTGTCCGAGGTGCCCCGGGCCATCGGCTATCTCGAAGGCGAACACGCCCGCGCGAAGGTGGTCATCACCGTCTGACCGGCCCGGCATCCCCGTGATCGGCCCGGCCGATCCCGCCGGGCTCCCGATTCCTCGGTCAAGCGCCCCCGGCTCAGAGTTTCGTCAATATCACCTGTCAATCAGCTGGCAATGGTGGAAGCGCTTCGATTTCCTGCCTCAGCACTGTCGGCGAGAGGTGAATCTCATTTACCATCGTCGATGCTAAGCCTCGTTCATCCGCCGTTCACCTTGCCGACGGCCAAGCTTCGAGGCACCCGCACCGCGCCCGGGCCCAGCGCACCCCCACCCTGCCCACCGAGGAACAGGACCCCCATGAAAGCCACCGCACGCCGCACCGCCGTCCTGGCCGGACTCACCGCCACCCTGCTGGCCGGCCCGCTCGCCGTGGCCGCCGCCGCCGCCGCGACCGCCACGATCACCCTCAACGGCTCCAGCGCGAGCGTCACCGGCAGCAACGTCACCGTCGCCGGCAGCGCCGTCACCATCACCGCGCCGGGCTCCTACGAGATCAGGGGCACGCTGAACAACGGCTCCGTCAAGGTCGACACCGCCGTCACCGGCACCGTGGAACTCATCCTCGCCGGCGCCTCGATCACCAACTCCACCTCCTCACCGCTGTACGTGACCAACGCCAGCGCGGTCACCGTCACGCTGGCCGCGGGCACGAGCAACAACCTCACCGACGCGGCGACGTACACCAACACCGGCGAGCCGGACTCCGCCCTGTTCAGCGCCGCGGACCTGACCATCGGCGGCACCGGCTCGTTGACCGTGCGCGCCAACTACGCCGACGGCATCGTCAGCAAGGACGACCTGGTCATCCAGTCCGGCACCATCACCGTGAACGCGGTGGACGACGCGATCCGGGGCAAGGACTCGCTCACCGTCAACGGCGGCAAGATCACCGTGACCTCGTCCGGCGGCGACGGGCTCAAGTCCAACGACACCGAGGCCGGCAAGGGCGTGCTCACCATCACCAACGGCACGATCACGGCCTCGGTCGCCGACGACGCCATCAAGGGTGAGAACGTGCTGAACATCTCCGGCGGCACCATCAACGTCACCCGGTCCTACGAGGCGTTGGAGGGGCTCCGGACCACCATCAGCGGCGGCAACATCACCGTCGTGGCCAGCGACGACGCGGTCAACGCCGCCGAGGAGGGCCTCGGTCACATGGAGCCGTCCGCGATCGCGTTCATCAAGGTCACCGGCGGCACGGTGGTGGCCACCGGCGGCACGGACGGCTTCGACTCCAACGGGTCGCTCACCTTCGCCGGTGGAACCGTGGTGGCCCGGGGCTCCAGCACCCGGGGCGGCGGCGAGGGCGCGATCGACGCCGACGGGACGATCGCCTTCACCGGCGGCACGGTGGTGGGCGCCGCGCTGACCTCGCTGGCCGTGTTCCAGGCGGTGCCGAACACCGGCCAGGGCTGGGTGGCCCCCCGGTTCAACGCCAACCTGGCCACCAACACCATCGTGCACGTCGTCTCCGGCAGCACGGTGCTGGGCTCGTACCGGACCTCGGCCACCGTCCGGGAGGTCGTCTTCTCGTCCCAGCGGATCACCAACGGCCAGCGGTACGACATCTACACCGGCGGCAGCGTGACCGGCACCAACGTCGGCGGTCTCTACACCGGCGGCAGCATCACCGGCGCCACCCGGGTGCTGACCGGCGTCACCGCCGGCAAGTACGGGCGGTTCTGAGCCCGCAGGTTCTCCGGTCCGGGCCCGGTCGGGCCCGGACCGGGACCCCGGAGCGGCGGTTCGGGCCGTCCACCCCGGGACCCGCCGGCCCGCCCAGGTGCGCCGCGCGGACGCTGAGCGAACCCCGACGTCGAAGGCGTCCGCCGTCGACGTCGGGCTCGCGGGTGCACCACTGCCAGATCTGATGCCCATCCGCCGGACGCCGTGCACTGGAAGACGGCTGGCGGACACCCCAAGGAGCAAATATGTCGCGCTTGGTCCTGGCCGGAATGGACCTGGTCGCCGTGGTCCTGCTGGTCTTCGCGCTCTACTTCCCGCGCCACCGACGGCGGGATCTGGTGGTGGCCTACCTCGGCGTCAACGTCGGCGTCTTCGCCGTGGCCAGCTCACTCAGCAGCAGCACCGTCGGCGCCGGGCTCGGACTGGGGCTCTTCGGGGTGCTGTCGATCATTCGGCTACGCTCCACGGAACTCGACCAGCACGAGGTGGCGTACTACTTCTCGGCGCTCGCGCTCGGCATCCTCGGCCCGCTCTCCGGCACCTCGGTCTGGATGGTCGGCGCCCTGACCGCGCTGATCCTCGCGGTGATGTTCGTCGGGGACCACCCCCGGCTGCTCCGCCGCTACCGACGGCACGTCATCGTGCTGGACAGCGCGGTCACCGACTCGGTCGCCCTCACCGCGCACCTGGAACAGTTGCTCGGCGCACGGGTGCACAACGTCAACGTCGAGCGGGTCGACCTGGTCAACGACACGACGGTCGTCGACGTCCGCTACTCGCGGCCCCGGGTGCCCGCCACCGGCGGACGACGGCCGGTGGACGCGGGTGCCGCACGATGACCACCCTCGACCCGCCCACCACGGCGCTGGCCCCGCTCACGCCGATCGGGCTCACGGAGCTGACCGAACGCGCCGCGCTACAGACCCGGTTCGACCGCAAGTACCTCCTGCCGGTCGCCGAGATACCGCACCTGCTCGCCGGGCTCGACCGCACCGACCAGGTGCTGGAGATCGACGGCAGGCGGGCCTTCCGCTACGAGTCGATCTATTTCGACACCGCCGATCTGGTCAGCTTCCGGCTCACCGCCCGCCGACGCCGCCGCCGGTTCAAGATCAGGACGCGGACCTACCTCGACTCCGGCCTCTGCTGGCTGGAGGTGAAGACGGAGGGCACCCGTGGCGGCACGGTCAAGGAGCGGCTGCCCTACCGCCTCGACGACAGCGGCACCCTCACCCCCGGGCTGCCGTTCGTCGACGGGGTGCTCGCGGCGCTCAGCAGCGGCCCCGCCCTGACCTTCTCGCCTACCCTCACCACCAGCTACCTGCGCAGCACGCTCTATCTACCGGCTACCGCGAGCCGGGCGACCATCGACGTTGCGCTGCGCTGGGAGGACCACCGGGGTCGTCGATTGGCGCTGCCGGAACTGGCCATCATCGAGACGAAGACCGGTTCCACCGCCTCACACGTCGACCGACTGCTCTGGCGGCAGGGTCACCGCCCGGTGGCCATCTCCAAGTACGCGACCGGGCTGGCCGCGCTCGACCCCGAACTGCCCGCCGGGCGCTGGCGACGCACCCTGCGACGACACTTCCACCCCACATCCCACGCTTGCCGGGACGCGGAACCGGGGGCGTCTCACCGAGGCGGTGCCGGAGGTGACCCCGGGGTCGCCTCCGGCAGCTGCGGGGGCAGCCGTAACGCGTACCCGACGCCCCGGACGGTGTGAATCAGGGGCGGGTCCCAGCGGTCGATCTTCCTCCGCAGGCAGTAGACGTACGACTCGACGATCCGGCCGTCGCCACCGAACCGGTAGTTCCACACCCCGTCGAGGATCTGCGCCTTGCTGACCACCCGGCCCGCGTTGGCGAGCAGGAACCGCAGCAGGTTGAACTCGGTGGGCGACAGCGGCACCAGGTGCCCGCCCCGGCGTACCTCGTGGGCCTCCTCGTCCAGTTCCAGGTCGGCGTAACGCAGCCGCCCGCCGTCCTGCGCGCCCTGATCCACCTGGCAGCGCCGCAGGACCGCCCGCACCCGGAGCACCAGCTCCTCCAGGCTGAACGGCTTGGTGACGTAGTCGTCGGCCCCGGCGGTGAGCCCGGCGATGCGGTCCTCCACCTCGTCGCGGGCGGTGAGGAACAGCACCGGCACGGCCGGGCCGGGACCGGCACGCAGGCTCCGCACCACCTGGAAACCGTCCAGATCCGGCAGCATCACGTCGAGCACCACCAGGTGCGGATCGAAGTCCTCCGCCACGACCAGCGCCTCCCGGCCACCGCAGGCCACCCGGACCTCGAAGTCGTGCATTCCCAGCGTTGCCGAGAGCAGCACTCGGAGATGGGGATCATCGTCCACGACGAGCACCCTGGGCATCGGGGAGATCACGCACTATTCGTACGGGACATTGTGGAGAATGGCCTCGCAGTCGGCTGTGGATCAGCGGTGAATAACCTGTCGCCGACGGCTGGCGGCACGCGTCGGTGTCTCATCGATCGCCCCGGTCCGGGTCCGGCTTCCGGCACGCCGTGCGCGGCGTGCCGGCGGCCGCCCACCCGTCGTGCCGGTGGGTGGGCGGCCGCCGCGCTCAGGGGCTGGTGCAGGTCGGCGACGGGCTGGTCGGCGTGCCGGTGCCGAGGAAGCCGAAGGTCGTCGAGGTGCCCGGTGCGAGCGCACCGTTGTAGGCGGCGTTGCGGACGGTCGCGGTCGCGCCGCTGGTGCTCAGCGTGCCGTTCCAGACCTGGCTGATGCCCTGGCCGCCACCCAGCTCCCAGCGGGCGGTCCAGCCATTGACGGCGGCGCTGCCGGCGGTCACCGTGACCTCGGCCTGGAAGCCACCGGACCACGAGTTGACGGTGCGGTAGGTCGCGGTGCAGGCGGTGCCGGCAGGCGGCGGGGTCGTGGGCGGCGGAGTGGTCGGGGGCGGAGTGGTCGGCGGCGGAGTGGTCGGGGGCGGGGTCGTGGGCGGCGGAGTGGTGGGGGGCGGGGTCGTCGGCCCGCCCGGGGGCACCAGGGGGCAGGTGGAGCTGTACCGGGACACGCCGGTGCTGTCCGCCAACGGGCAGAGGAACTGGGTGTAGCGGGTGTCGTTGTCCAGGAAGATCTTGAGCCAGGGGATCAGGAGCCGCATCTCGGTCGGGTTCGACCGGGTGAACGACAGGTGGTCGTTGCCGGCCAACTCCGCCCAGGCGTGCTCCACCCCGGCAGGCAGCGTGTTGTAGATGCCCTGCACGTACGAGGGCGTGACGGTGCCGTCGTTCTGACCCGACAGGAGCAGGGTGGGGACCTGGGTGGTGGACATGTTCAGGTTGTTTCCCGGCGTACCGGGAGCGAGGCCGACCGCGGTCTTCAGCGACGGCCGCCGCAACGCCGCCAGGAGGGTGCCGGCCCCGCCTGCGGAGTGGCCCATCACGCTGAGCCGGTGGGGATCCACCCGGTTGCGCACCGGGCTGGTCCGGGTGAGGTAGTCCAGCGCCGCGAGCAACTGGGTGGCGCGGGCGTCGGCACCGTCGGTACGGCTGTTGGTCTCGATCCCGAGCACCACGAATCCGAAGGACGCCAGCCAGGGGCCCATCCATGCCTCTTCGTTGGCGAACAGCGCGGAGTAACCGGGGACGATCGCCACCGCGCCCCAGGTGCCCAGGCTGGTGTCGGTGGGGTAGTAGACGAACCCGCCGTTGAAGCCGTTGCCCGCCGGCACGGTCGCCTGCGTCGTGGCGAACGGTCCCCGGGTGGCGGCGACGCTGGCCGGGGTCGGGTCGGGACCCCGCTGGTACGGGTTGTCCGCCGCCGCCGCGTCCCGGGGCGTGGCCGACACCGCCAGGCCGAGGACCACCGCGAGCCCGGCGGTCAGCCAGCGGACGGCCCGGCTCCGGCGTACGGACGGTGTGCGGCGTCCGGCCCCCGGGGCCGGGTTCTGCGCTGTTGGCAGCTTCACCTCTGGTTCCTCCTTGCCTCGGGCGGGCCGGCGCGGGTCACCGTCGGCTCCACTGCTGGTTGGCCTGCCCGGAGCAGGTCCAGAGGACGAGCTTGGTGCCGTTGGCGGTGCCCTGGCTGGCGGCGTCCAGGCAGAGGCCGGACTGCACGCCGGTGATGGTGCCGTTGGCGTTGACGTTCCACTGCTGGTTGGCGCCGCCGTGGCAGTCGTAGGTGGTGACCTGGGTGCCCGGGGTGGTGCCGTAGCCCGCCGCGTCCAGGCACTTGGTGCCCAGGACGGTCAGCGCCCGGCCGGAGGTGTAGGTCCACTGCTGGTTGGCGCCGCCGTGGCAGTCCCAGAGCTGCACCTGGAGCCCGTTGGTGGCGGCGGAACCGGGCACGTCGACGCACCGACCCGACGGGGTGCCCACGATCGCGGCGGTCTGCCCGCCACTGTTCCCCGGGTTGCCGATGCTGCCGGGCACCGACTGCAGGGCGCTGTACCAGCGGGCGGCCATCTTGTCGTAGCCGCCGGCGGTGGGGTGGATGCCGTCGATCAGGTCGGCGGTGGTGACGGCGCTGTGCATGTCGACCAGGCGCACCCGCTTGCCGGCGCTCACCTTGCTCGACACGATGCCGGGGATCGCCGCGTTGAAGGTGCGGACGGCCGCTTCCTGGTTGCTGTTGGACAGCGGGATGAGCTGCGCCACGAACACCTCGGCGGTGGGTACGGTGGCGGTGATCCGGTCGATCAGGGTGGAGAGCCGGTTCGGCGCGGTGCTCACGTTGTAGTTCTGCAGAATGTCGTTGGTGCCGATGTGCAGCAGGACGGTCTGCGGCCGTTGGGTGTTCAGCCAGCCGACGATGTTCGCGTCGATCTGGTCGATGCGCCAGCCGGGATGCCCCTGGTGGTCGTGGTCACCCAGGCTGGCTGGCCCGTTGAACTGCGAGCCGACGAAGTCGATCGTGTAGCGGCCGCTGGCGAGACGCTGCCAGAGCCCGATGCGGTATCCGCCCGGCACCTGGGTGCCCTCGGTGATGGAGTCGCCGAGGGGCATCACGCGTACCCCGCCGTTGGACTCGGCCTGAGCGGGGCCGGTCGGTGTCACCACCCCGGCGATCATGACGCCGAGTGCGGCGATCGCCGCGAGCCATCTTGCCCTTGTTCGCATAGCTTTCTCCCATGAATGGTCGAACCGATGCCGGCAACGCCCCGAGTGTTAACGATAACAACGATACTTGTAAATTTTTGTCGCTGATTCAGCACCCGTCAACCCTCACCGGCGGGTGGTCGGCGCGGTGGCATGGCCGACCGGCCGGTAGGCCGTGGCAGCCGAGCCGACCACTCACCTGCCGGAAGGCGTCTCAGGCCACAGAGAAGGTCACGGTGCCGGTGTAGCTGCCGACCACGGCCGCGAGAGGTAGCTGGACGGAGACGACGGGATCCCAGGTGGCGGAGTTGGATCCCCGCCCGCCGGTGAGGGTGAAGGCGGTGCGTTCCACATCGAGGGTCTGCGCGTCCTGCGGGGTGGGTTGACCCGAGGTGAAGGTACCGATACCGGTGGTCGACGTGGCCGGCCCCGACCAGTAGGACACGTTGACGTTCGCGATGGTCTGCACCGGGCTGCCGGTGGTGACGAAGTCCGTCGCGACGACCGTCGCCGTCCAGGCAGCGACCGAGAGCAGACGATCGTCGGTCACCGTCACCGACCCCAGGTTGGCGGAGACGGCACTGCCGGGAGCACCGCCACCCAGGTCGGCCGTCTCCGGCGCAGTGATCGACAGCTCACCCGGCACGGCGCAGCTCGACCGGGTGATCGTGCTGGTGTCCAGGGTGACCGCGCCGTTGATCGCCATCGTCCGGCCGTCGACCACCAGCCCGGCACCGACGGTGATCGACGTAAAGGCGAGGATGTCGCCCCGCAGGGTGGAATTGGCGCCGAGGGTGGCCGAACTGCCGACCTGCCAGAAGACATTGCACGCCTGAGCGCCGTTGATCAGCTCAACCGCGCTGTCGGCGGCGGTGATGAGCGTGGAAGTGGCCTTGAAGATGAAGACCGCGTTCGGGTCGCCCTCGGCATCGAGGGTCAGCGTGCCGGCGATCCCGAAGGTGCCGCCGGCAGAGTTGTAGACGCCGGTGGTCCTGGTGGTTCCGCCGAGGCCGTCCGAGATGGTGTCTGTGGTGGTCCGCGTCAGGGCGTTGTCGTACGCGACAGCCAGGTCGGCCTGCGCCTGCACGGCGGGACCGTCGTTGGAGTGAATCGCACCGTTGATTTGGCCGGGTGGAAAGCCGGTCACGGCAGTACCCGGGCTCACTCCGAGGTCACCGGTGACTGCGGAGGCCCCGGTGTTCGTCACGGTCGTCCCGGCGAGGACCGCGAAGTCGGCGGCGGAGCCGAGCGGCACCGGTACGGTCTCCGCTCTCGCGCTCACCGGTGCGATCACATCGACCAGCAGCGTGGTCGCGCAGGTCAGGAGCAGCGCCAGAGCCGCCCGCCCCACGGTGGTGCGCCAGCGGCGGGCGACCGCCAGCCTGAGCCTTGTCACAGGTCCTCCTCCGAAACTCAGGCTCACCGTCGCTGACACCAGACCGATCAGCTACGCCGATCTGGGCGAATCAGGCGATGCGCCAATCTTTGAGCAATGTTCTCAAAATGGCGGTACGTTGCTGTTCGGGACGACGTCAAGACGGGGGTGAGGCAATGATCCGCCATGAAGTTCAGCCCGGCAGGTCCGCGCCCTGGTCGGTGCGGATCGCGGTCCTCGTGTTCTCCGCCCTGCTCACCGTCCCAGCCGTGGCGGCCCAGCCCGAGCGGTCGGATGCCGCGGCCTTAGCGGAGCCGGCGGCAAGCACCGGGGTGATGTTCGAAGTGGTACCGGCCCAGCCCACGGCGAGCCCGACCCAGCCGACGCCTGGCCCGACCCAGCCCACGGCGAGCCCGAGCCAACCGGCTGGTGGGCCCGACCAACCGGCTTCCCCGCCGCCCGGCGGGGAGCTTCCGCAGACCAGCCCGGACACCATCGGCCTCTTCCTCGCCTTGGGCGGTTCCGCCCTACTGCTCGGTGGTTACCTCTTGATGCGGAACCGCCGACCGGAATGATGCGGCAGTTCGGCCGACCGCCAGACGCCATTGACCTGGGAGAAGGACCGGACCCGGAAGAAAGGACCGGCCGCGCCGACCGGCGATCCCCGCCGACTCGGCGGGCTCATCCCACAGCCGCCGGTTGCCGGGACCGACGCTTCATGATCAGTGCCGCGAGGATCAGCAGCACGACCACCAGCGCACCAGCGATCGACCAGAGCGGCATCCAGCCGGACAGGATCGTGCCGGGCTTACCCACCTTCCCGCGGTCCGGGAACTCGATGCTCCTCGTCACGCTTCGCTTCACCATCCCGCTTTCCAGGTCGGCCACGATCTTCCACGGCCCGTTCGGCAGTTCCTTGGGCAGCCGGACCACGACCCCACCCGAGTCGCCAGGTGACAGGGTGGTTCCCTCGACGATGTCGAACGGCCCCGCCTCCATGCCGCCGGGGCCCTCGGTGAGGTTGACCTTCCCGGTCAGGTCCAACGCCCGCTGGCCGGTGTTGTCGACCCCGATGGCGACCGAGGGCACGCCGTCCGGGTCCCGGGCCGGGACGAACTCACCGATGCGGAAGTCGGATGGCGGTTCGCCGCCCGCGCCGACGCTCAGGTAGACCCGGACACCAACCCGGTGGACCTGGGTGACGTTGCCGGAAGCCGTCGGCTTCGAGGTCGCTGACGCCCAGACGACGGCATACCGCTCACCGGACGACGCGTTCGCCGGGACCGCGATCGTGCCGGTGAACCGGGCCGAATCGCCCGGATCGAGGGTGAGCTGGTGGCGATCGAGCGAGATCCAGGAGGTCAGCTCGTTGGGCGTACGGCCCTCACCGAAGATGAACCGGTCTCCCTCGACCGTCGCGGCGGACGGATACAGGTCGATCCGTTGCTGCGCATCGGACGTGTTCCTCACCTGCAGTTGCCGCTTGATCACTGTCCCGGGGGCCAGATGGTCGACGATGTAACGAAGGGCCCGGGGGTCCGCCCGCCGGCTGACGGGCGCCTCCAGCAGTTGGATCCCGATGCTGCCCTCGTCCGGGTCGGGCACGGCCTCGCTGGCCTGGGCGACGGGGCCCAGACCAACGAAGCACAGCAGCACCGGCACGACCCGTACGGCCGATCGGACCCACTGCTCACGCCACCGAATGCGTCACCGTTCCGGTGTAGATGCCGGCCTGGGAGTCCAGCGGAACGTTGACCACCAGGGTCGGGTTCCAGACCGCCGTGTTGTTACCCGTACCGCCGACGTGGGAGAAGGCGGTCAGCGGAGCCGTGTTGTCCAGCGGCTCCTGGTCCCCTGTGGTCGGCTGACCCGGGGTGAAGGTGCCGGTGCCCGTGGTGGCGGTGGCCGCACCGGACCAGTAGTTGATCTCACTGGCGAGGACGGTTTCGGACGCGGTGCCACCGCCGGTCTGGAAGTCCGTCGAGACCACCGTCGCCACCCATGAGGCGTCGGCGGAGGCCCGGCCGTCGGTGACGGTGACCGAACCCAGCTGGCCGGTGATCGTGCCCCCCGGCGAGCCGGTGCCAAGGTCCGCCGTGGCGGGGGCATCGATGTCCAGGGTGCCGGCGAGCACCTCGAAGGTGACCGTCGTGGTGTCCGTCGGGGCAGCTGCGGCGGGCGCGGCGGCGAAGCCCACCATCGCGGCAACGGCAGCTGCCCCGACCAGGGAGATTCTGGTAGTACGCACGAATTCCACCTCACGTCTCTCGGATCACTGTGGTGCTGGCGCAGGCATGCGACCGACACACACGGACAATAAGGTTTCAAACGTCATCATGACCGCAAAAGCGTACTTTTCTCCCCGGTGGGGAGGTGCCGTGGGCGGCGATCTTGTCGTAGCCGCCAGCGGTGGGGGTGGATGCCGTCGATCAGGTCGGCGGTGCTGAGGGGCCCCGGATCACCGCCGCACCGGGCCAGGTCGGGCTCACCGACATCACCTAGGTGCCCGCCGAGATGACGTTGGCCGAGCCGATGCCGAAAGCTCGCGCAGTTCAAGCCGTTGGCTGCCGAGTCGCGGGAGCGGGCCTACCGCACCATCCGCGAGATGCACGCCGCAACCGAAGCCACCAGCTGACCGGCCCACCCGGCACCCCTGACGGACGGGGCGGCTGCGCCACACCGGCGGGCTGTCCCGTCCGTTCTCACGGCTGCGGCAGCGCCGCGTCGATGATCGCGGCCTGCTCGATCTCGTGCTGCTTGGCGGAGCCGACCGCCGGGGCGGCGGCGGCCGGGCGGGAGATACGGCGCAGCCGCACCCCGTCCAGGTGCTCCAACAGGTTGAGCGCCACGAACGACCAGGCGCCCTGGTTGGCCGGCTCCTCCTGCACCCAGGCGACGTCCTCCGCGTTCGGATACTGGTCGAGCACCGCCTTGAGTTCCGCTACCGGCAACGGATAGAGCTGCTCCACCCGGACGATGGCGGTGTCGCCGATGCCGCGATCGGCGCGCGCCTGCAGCAGGTCGTAGTAGACCTTGCCGGAGCAGAGCAGCACCCGCTTGACCGCCTCGGCGGGCAGCGACGCCGCACCCGGCCCGCCGTCGGCCAACACCGGCTGGAACCCGCCCGTGGTGAAGTCGGCCACGTCCGAGACGCAGAGCTTGTGCCGCAGCAACGACTTCGGCGAGAAGACCACCAGCGGCTTGCGCCTGGTCGACAGGGCCTGCCGGCGCAGCAGGTGGAAGTAGTTGGCCGGGGTGCTGGGGATGGCGACCCGCATGTTGTCCTGCGCGCACAGCTGCAGGAAGCGCTCCGGCCGCCCGGACGAGTGGTCGGGGCCCTGCCCCTCCTGCCCGTGCGGCAGCAGCAACACCAGTGCCGACCGCTGACCCCACTTGAGCTCACCGGAGGACAGGAACTCGTCGATGATGGACTGCGCGCCGTTGGCGAAGTCACCGAACTGCGCTTCCCAGAGCACCAACGCCTCGGGGTTCTCCACCGAGTAGCCGTACTCGAAGCCCATGGCGGCGTACTCGGAGAGCAGCGAGTCGTGCACGAAGAACCGGGCGTCGCCGGTGGCCAGGCGGGACAGCGGCACGTCGTCCTGGCCGGCCTTCGAGTCGACGATCGCGGCGTGCCGGGAGGTGAACGTGCCGCGCCGGGAGTCCTGGCCGGCCAGCCGGACGGTGACGCCCTGGGCCAGCAGCGACCCGAACGCGACCAGCTCGCCGAAGCCCCAGTCGATGTCGCCCTCGACGGCCATCCGGGCCCGCCGCTGCAACACCTGCTGGACCCGCTTGTGCGGGGTGAAGCCCGCCGGGAGCTGCAGGTGGGCCTCGCCGACCGCGCGTACCACGGCGGCGTCGACGGCGGTCTCGACCTGCGGGTCGGGCTGCGCGCCCCCGGGGCGCCGCGCGCGGGGCGGCGCGCCGGCCGCGTCCCGGCTGGCCGCGAAGACCCGCTCCAGCTCCGCCTGGTATTCGCGGAGCTGCTGCTGGGCGGCGTCGACGGTGATGTCGCCCCGGCCGATCAGCTCCTCGGTGTAGAGCTTCCGGACGCTGCGCTTGGCGTCGATGATCTCGTACATCCGGGGGTTGGTCATCGACGGGTCGTCGCCCTCGTTGTGCCCGCGGCGGCGGTAGCAGACCAGGTCGATCACGACGTCCTTGTGGAACGCCTGGCGGTACTCGAAGGCCAGCCGGGCGACCCGGATGACCGCCTCCGGGTCGTCGCCGTTGACGTGGAAGATCGGCGCCTGGATCATCCGGGCCACGTCGGTGGAGTAGAGCGACGAGCGGCTGTATTCCGGGGCGGTGGTGAAACCGACCTGGTTGTTGACCACCACGTGCACGGTCCCACCGGTGCGGTAACCGCGCAGCTGGGACAGGTTGAGCGTCTCGGCGACCACCCCCTGCCCGGCGAACGCGGCGTCGCCGTGGACCAGCACCGGCAGCACGGTGTAGCCCTCCAGCCCCAGGTCGAGCCGGTCCTGCTTGGCCCGGACGATCCCCTCCAGCACCGGGTCGACGGCCTCCAGGTGCGACGGGTTGGCGACCACGCTCACGGTGGTGGAGTGCTGACCGTCCGGGGTGGTGTATCTGCCGGTCTGCCCGAGGTGGTACTTGACGTCGCCGGAGCCGTGCGCCGAATCCGGGTCCATCTGACCCTCGAACTCGTTGAAGATCTTCTCGTACGGCTTGCCGACGATGTTGGCGAGCACGTTGAGGCGCCCCCGGTGGGCCATCCCGATGACCAGCTCGGGGAAGCCGCCCTCGGCGCAGGCCTGGAGCACCTCGTCGAGCAGCGGGATCAGCGACTCGCCGCCCTCCAGCGAGAAGCGCCGCTGACCGACGTACTTGGTCTGCAGGAAGGTCTCGAACGCCTCGGCGGCGTTGAGCCGGTTGAGCAGGTACTGCTGCTCCACCGGGTCCGGTTTGGTGTATCTGATCTCGATGCGCTCCTGGATCCAGCGACGCTCCTCCGGCTCCTGGATGTGCATGTACTCGATGCCGACCCGGCGGCAGTAGGTGTCCCGCAGGACGCCCAGCACGTCGCGCAGCCGCATCTTCTGCCGGCCGGCGAAGCCGCCGACCGGAAACGTCCGGTCCAGGTCCCACAGGGTCAGGCCGTGTTGCAGGACGTCCAGGTCGGGGTGCCGACGGATCTCGAATTCGAGCGGGTCGGTGTCGGCCATCAGGTGCCCGCGCACCCGGTAGGCGTGGATCAGCTCGACCACCCGGGCGGCCTTGTCGATCTGCCCCTCGGAGGTCCGGGCCACGTCCCGCATCCAGCGCACCGGCTCGTACGGGATCCGCAGCGAGGTGAAGATGTCGTCGTACAGGCCGTGCTCGCCGAGCAGCAGCTCGTGCACCGTCTTGAGGAACTCGCCGGACTGCGCGCCCTGGATCACCCGGTGGTCGTAGGTGCTGGTCAACGTGGCGACCTTGCTGATGCCGTGGTCGGCCAGGGTCTCGTCGGACATGCCCGAGTACGGCGCCGGGTACTCCATCGCGCCGACGCCGATGATCGCGCTCTGGCCGGGCATCAGCCGGGGCACCGAGTGCACGGTGCCGATGCCACCCGGGTTGGTCAGCGACAGGGTGGTGCCGGCGTGGTCCTCCATGGTCAGCTCGCCCCGACGGGCCCGCCGCACCAGGTCCTCGTACGCCTGCCAGAACTGCCGGAAGTCCATGCTTTCGCACTTCTTGACCGACGGCACGACCAGGGTGCGGGTGCCGTCCGGCCGGGCCAGGTCGATGGCGATACCGAGATTGACGTGCTCCGGCTGCACCAGTGCCGGCCGGCCGTCCACCTCGGCGTACGAGTTGTTCATCTCAGGGTGTGCGACGACCGCGCGGACCAACGCCCAGCCGATCAGGTGGGTGAAGCTGACCTTGCCACCCCGCCCCCGGGCGAGATGGTTGTTGATCACGATGCGGTTGTCGACCAGCAGCTTGGCCGGCACGGCGCGGACACTGGTGGCGGTCGGCACGTCGAGCGAGCTGTTCATGTTCTGCACGATGCGGGCCGCGACGCCCCGCAGCGGGACCGTACGCGCGGCGGTGGCCGGGTCACCCGCTGCACCGCTGCCGGACGTCGCCCTACCGGCCGCCCCGGTCCCGCCGGCTCGCCCACCGGACACCTCGACGCCGGACGCGGGAGCAGTCGTGGCCGCCACCGGAGCCTTCGCGCCGGACGCGGAGGACTTCCCGGCGGACGGGGACGACGCCGCCTTCGGGGCGGGCGCCGTGGCTGCCGGGACCGCCGACTTCGCGGCGGGTGCGGTGCCGCCGGTCGCGGCGGGCTTCCCCGCCTGGACGGCCGGCGGGGTCGGCGTGCCGGCCACGGTCGCCGCCTCCTCGCGGTCGCCTGCGGTCTTCACCGTGCCCGGGGCGGTGGTGTCGTCCGGCGAGACGGTCGGGCCCGCCCCCGGTCGGTAGTCGGCGAAGAAGTCGTGCCAGGCATGGTCGACGCTCGTCGGATCGGCCAGATAGCGCTGGTACATGTCGTCGACGATCCACTCGTTGGGACCGAAATCCGCGAGCGGATTGTCCTGCGAGGTCTGGTGGGTCGACACAGCCGGGTTCGCCTCTTTCACCACAGGTCGACGGCACGCGACGATCTCGTCGCGTGGGACGGAAACCACGTCCGATTCAGGCTACGCCGCCCGCTGTCGCCATTGTGGACACGACCACGGTCGGATTCGGGTCCGTACCGGCCGCCACCGCGCCCAGTTGGCCGCTCTCACGGGCCGCCTTCGGTCGGGACGGGTGCGGTGCGGTCGCCGACCGGATGGTCGGCGACCGCACCGCAGGTGGTGGGCGGTGGCGGCCCGGTGGCGTGTCATCCCGGCAGCCGGGACACCGCGCCGGTACGCCGTCGACCCGGGCTACCTACCCAGGGTCACCTTGAGGATCCGCTCGTTGCTGTTGTTCGGGATGCTGTCCTTGTCGCCACCGGTGCTCGTGGTCAGCCAGAGGTTCCCGTCGAGGGTCGGCTCGACGGTCCGCAGCCGGGTGTACGTGCCGACGAAGAACTGCTGCACGTCGGTGAGGGTGTTTCCGCTGATCACCGCCCGGTACATCCGGTTGCCCCGCAGGCAGCCGAGATACAGCACATCCCGGACGATGGCCAGGCCACTGCACGAGGCCTCGGCCACCGGATAGGTGCGGATGGGGGCGACGAAGCTCGGGTTGGTGCAGGAACCCACAGTGCCCTCGCAGGCCGGCCACCCGTAGTTGCCACCCCGGACGATGATGTTGGTTTCGTCCATGACGTTGTTGCCGAACTCCTGTGCGAAGAGCCGGCCCCGGGAGTCGAACGCCAGCCCCTGCGGGTTGCGGTGCCCGTAGCTCCAGACCGCGTTGCCGAACGGGTTGTCGGACGGCACGGTGCCGTCGGGGCGTACCCGCAGCACCTTGCCGCCCAGGTCGTTGACGTCCTGGGCGCGGTCCGGGCTCTGCCCGTCACCGGTGGCGGCGTAGAGCATCCCGTCCGGGCCGAAGCGCAGCCGCCCGCCATTGTGGTACTTGTTGCGCGGGATGCCGGTCACCAGCACCTGCGAGCTGCCGGTCTGCAACGTCCCGTCGTACCGGATGCGGATGATCCGGTTGTCGGTCGTGGTGGTGTGGTAGATGTACAGCCACCGGTCGGTGGCGAAGCTCGACGACACGGCCAGGCCGAGCACCCCGCCCTCGCCGTTGGTGCCGGCGACGTTGGGCACCGTGCCGATGCTGCGCTTGTTGGTGCCGTCCGGGTTCATGGCGACGACGTCGAACAGGTCACGCCGGCCGTAGAGCACGGTGCCGTCGGGCAGTTGCACCAACCCCCACGGCAGGTCCCGCTCGGTGGTGACCACCGTCGTGCCGCAGACGGCGCTGGTGCAGGCCGACCCGGTGCGGACGGTCACCGCGCTGCTCGCCGTCGAGACGTTGCCCTGGGCGTCCCGGGCGACGACCGTGTAGCGGTAGTCGGTGGTGGCGGCCAGCCCGGTGTCGGTGAACGAGGTCGCGGGTGGGTTGGCGGCCGTGCCGGTGACGGAGCCGACCGTCACCCCGTTGCGCAGGATGTCGTACCGGGTGACCGCGACGTTGTCGGTGGACGCCGTCCAGGTCAGGGTGACGTCGGTGCCGTTGGCGGTGCCGGCGAGGTTGGTCGGTGTGGTGGGCCGCTGGGTGTCGGACTGGCAGAACGGCGGCGTCACGGAGAGCGTGGCACTGGCCTGCGACACGTTGCCGGCGGCGTCCCGGGCGTTGACGTACCACCCCCAGGTGACGCCCTGCGCGACGGTGAGCGTGGCGGTCAGGGTGCTGCCGGCGACCGAGGTGACCAGCTGGCCGTCGTGGTAGATGTCGTAGTAGGCGACGCCGACGTCGTCCCGGGACGCGGCCCAGGTCAGCGTGACGGACTGACAGGTGAGCCTGCTGCTGCGCAGGTAGCTCGGCGCGGTGGGCGGCCGGGTGTCGGCGGCGAACGTGGCCCGGCCGGTGGCGACCGTGGTGGCCGGCGTCGTCGGCGGTCCGGCGCTGACCGGCGCGCCGGCCAGGACCGTGCAGGCGCTGGTCAGCAGGGCAAGGGTGGCATGACGAGGACTGATTCGCACGCGGTACGTCCCTTTCTGGGGAACCTGGAGATCAGTACGGGTAGCCGGGCACGTTGAGCCGCACGCTGTACAGGCCGGAGTCGTTCGTGCGGCCCGAGGTGACGTAGAGGGTCCGCCGGTCGGACCCGCCGAACGCCACGTTGGTGGTGCCGCTGGAGCCGGACCGGATCGTGCCGAGCTGGTTGCCGGTGGGCGAGTAGACGTGCACCAGCCCGTCGCCGCCCGACGTCCAGTACACGTTTCCGGCGCAGTCGATCGTGCCGCCGTCCGGGCCGCCGACGTAGTTGACGAACACGCTGCGGGGGCCGGTGCTGCCGTCGGGCTGGACGGCGTACTTGTAGATCTTGTTCTCGCCGTAGGCGCCCACGTAGAGGGTGCCGCCGTCCGGGGAGAGCGAGATGCCGTTGGGCTGGCGCAGCGCGTCGTCGACCAGTGACACCTGGCCGCCGGAGACCCGGAACACGCTGGTCCGCCCGCTCATCTGGTCGGGGCGGTTGCCGCGCTGGAAGTTCGGGTCGGTGAAGTAGACGACGCCGTCCGAGCGGACCGCGACGTCGTTCGGCGAGTTGAACGCCCGCCCCTGGTAGTTGCCGGCGACGACGCCCCGGGCCAGGTTGTCGAGCCGGTAGGTCGAGACGCTGCGCTGGTCGTGCGTCGCGGCGACGAGTTGCTGCCCGTCGGGGGTGAGCGCGAGCCCGTTGCTGCCCGCGTTGGGGAGGAACGTGTCGAAGGTGGCCGGCGGCGTGAACCGCCGGATCGTCGACGGCTGGACGTACTCCGACCCGGTGGCCGCGCCCATGTCGGAGAAGAGCAGGACGCCCCGGTCGGCGACCCAGACGGGCCCCTCCAGGAACGAGAACCCGCCGCGGATCTTCGTGGCCACGACCGAGGTCGACGGCAGCGGCGGGCCGTACCCGGTGCCGGTGGGGCAGACGCCGGGCGGGGCACCGGGCGGGCCGGCCAGGGCGGTGGGCTGCCCGGGGGACGACTGCGCGGCCCGCAGGGACGGTGCGGGTGCGGTGTCGGGGCCCGCCGGGACGGCGGCGGGCAGGGCGAGCAGGAGGCTGGCCAGCACGGTGGCGGCCGGTTGCAGGACCATCGGGAACTCCGATCGGCGAGCGGACCCGCCGTCGTCGGCGGTCGCGGGGTGGCACCGGCACTGATCTACCGGCATCGATGCATCATGGGCAGCATAATTTAGGAACCACCGCACCGCATGGGTGGCGATCCACCGATCCCGGCAATGATCCGGATTTCTCACTAAGATGCTGGTCAATGTGGTCGGATTACCGGCCAGCCCCGGACACCCACCGCCGGAACGGTCCACATGTTGATCGGAGTCGGTCGATGGAACCCACACGTCCATCCGGCCGCTCCGGCATCACCCGTCGTCGCCGCAGTGTCGACGCTTCTCCCCGGGCCACCGTGAAAGACTCGATTGTGGAGGCCGGCCGGGCCACGAAACGCACCGACGGTCCCGGTTCGCACCCGCCCTGCCGCGTAGCCGACACCCACGGAATCGACGTTTGGGAGCGCGCTCATCTACCCTCAGGACACATCCGTCCCACTGTCGTGGGCCGGTATCGGTTCGGCAGCCATGAGTGTCGCGGTCTCCCCGCCGAATGTGACCGACCATGGCCCTGTTCGGAGGGATCGAAGCGTTGACGAGCGACAAGGTGGCGCCGCCGGGCGTCGACACCACCCGGCCCAGCATCGCCCGGGTGTACGACTACTACCTCGGCGGCAAGGACAACTTCGCGGTCGACCGGCACGCCGCCCAGATGGCGATGCAGGTCACCCCGGACGGTCCGGAGGCGGGGCGGGCCTGCCGGGCCTTCCTGCGCCGATCGGTCCGCTACCTGGCCGCCGAAGCCGGCATCCGCCAGTTCCTCGACCTCGGCTCCGGGCTGCCCACCCGGGGCAACGTGCACGAGATCGCCCACCAGGTCGACCCGGACGCCCGGGTCGTCTACGTGGACAACGACCCGATGGCCCTCGCGCACGGCCGGGCCCTGCTCGCGGACGCCCGGACCACCACCGTGGTCGGCGCCGACGTCCGGCAGCCGGAGGAGTTGCTGGCCGAACTACGCGAGCGCAAGCTGATCGACTTCGACCAGCCGGTCGGGCTGCTGCTCCTGGCGATCCTGCACCACCTCCACGACGACGACGACCCCACCGCCGTCGCCCGGCGGCTGATCGACGCCCTCCCCTCCGGCAGCTACCTGGCCATCTCGCACTTCTATGACCCGGGCGCGGCCCAGCCGGAGTTGTCCGAGAAGGCGCGGGCGGTGGAGAAGGTCTTCAACGAGACGCTGGGCACCGGCCGGTGGCGTACCCGTGACGAGATCCTGAGCTTCTTCGGCGACCTGGAGTTGCTCCCGCCCGGGTTGGTCCCGCTGGCCGAGTGGCACCCGGACGGCGAGGAGGACACCCGGCAGACCGCGACCTACCACACCATCGTCGGCGGGGTGGCCCGCAAGGCCTGAGCCCTCGCGGGCGCTCCCGCCGGCCGGCCCGGGTGCGGGCGCTGCCGCCCGGCCCGGGTCGTCGCCGGTGCCCCTCGGTGCCGGTGCCCCTCGATGCCCCAGACCCGGCGTGGCCGGCGGCGGGGTCCGCGAGGGCCGACTCGCCGGCCGCCGGGGCGTCCGGGGTCAGTAACAGGTGTTCATGGCAGCCCGTACCTCGGCCAGGGTGGCGTCGGCGACCGCCCGCGCGCGCTCGTTGCCCGCGCGCAGCACGTCGCGCAGGTGGGCGCGGTCCTGCCCGTACTCGGCCCGGCGGGCCCTGATCGGGGCCAGGTACTCGTTGACCGACTCGGTCACCACCTTCTTGAGCGCGGCAGCGCCCGCCGAGCCGATGTCCGCCGCCACCTGCTCCGGGGTACGGCCCTGGCACAGGGCCGCCAGCAGCAGCAGCGAGGACACCTCGGGGCGGGTCGCCGGGTCGTAGGAGATGTGCCGCTCGGAGTCGGTCTTGGCGCCCTTGATCAGCCAGGCGGTCTCGTCGACGTCGGCGGCCAGCGTGATCGCGTTGTTCCGGCTCTTGCTCATCTTGGTGCCGTCCGTCGTGCTGCGTGCCGGGTCCACCCCGATCGCCAGGTAGTCCAGGACCAACTCCTCGACGTGCCGGATCAGATCGTCCGCCACGTCGCGGTCGGTCAGCACCTGGTAGTCCGCGATGACCACGAACAACTCCACCCCGAGATCCTGGAGCCGGACCCGGTTGTGCAGTGTGCCGAAGAAGTGACCGAGGTGCAGGCGACCGGTGGGACGGTCACCGGTCAGCACCCGGAACCGCCCCGGGTCCTTCCGGATCAGCTCCTCCAGCACGGCGCTGCGGGCCTGCGCGGCGGACGTCCCGAGCACGTCGGCGGTGGGAGTTCACCGTCGTCTGGGACTACGCGGGCATGTACACCGCGCCCAACGAGTCGACGCTGTACGGCACCCGCCGCTACGGGCAGGTCGTCACCGACCCGACCGGCAACACCGTCGGCGGATGGCGGACGCTCAGCGGCGGGCCAACCAGACCGTTCGACCGGTGCGGACGCTGAGGTCGGCACGGGTCGCCAGACCCGCCACGACCTGCTCCAGGGCGGCGAGGTCCCGGGCGGAGAGCCGCTCCTCCAGTCCGTGGCGCATCCGGCTCAGCGAGGCGTGCGCGTAGCGGGTGGTGGCGGCCGGCAGCGGGGGACGCAGGTCGATGTCGAAGTGCCGCTCGGTGACCGAGGTGAAGCCGGCCTGCCTCATCCGCTCGCCCCAGTTCTCGTGCATGTGCAGGCCCGCCTCGTGCCGGCGCTTCGCCGCCTCGGCGTGACCACGCCGCTCCACCTCCTCGTCGGCGGTGCCGGTGAGAAAGTGGGGGAACGAGTCCAACTCGGCGATCACCAGCAGCCCGCCCGGCCGCAGCGCGCCGCACGCCGAGGCGACCGCGGTCGCCGGATCGGCCATGTGGTGCATTGATGCGGCCGCCCAGATCACCTCGACCGGCCCGAGGTCGGGCCAGGGCTGGTCGAGGTCGGCCTCGACGGTGCGGATCCGGTCGCCCAACCCGGCGGCGTCGGCCCGGCCCCGCAGGTGGGCCAGCATCTCCGGGGAGAGGTCGACCGCGGTGATCGTGGAGTCGGGCAACTCCCGGGCGAGGGCGAGGGAACCGGTGCCGCTGCCGGCCCCGAGGTCGACGACGTGGGGTCGCTCGGCGGCCTCGCGGCCGACCCAGCCGATCACGTCACGGAAGTACTCGTGGAGCACCTCCGCGTCGAGGTCGAGCAGCTCGATCAGGTGGTCGTGTGCCATGGGGGAACGGTAGCCCTGCCATGCCTCAGCGGCATAGCATCTTGCCCATGAAGCAAGACAAGGATCTGGAGACCCTGGTCCGCCAGCGCATCCGCAGCCTCCGGGTGGCGCGCGGCTGGTCGCTGGACGAGTTGGCCCAGCGCTGCCTGATCAGTCCCTCCACGCTCAGCCGGATCGAGACCGGGCACCGGCGGGTCGCCCTGGACCAGGTCGCCACGATCGCTCGGGTGCTGGGCATCACGCTCGACCGGCTGGTCGAGTCCGACGCCGACGACGACGTCGTGATCCGTCCGCACTGCGACGAGGACCGGGGGGTCACGACCTGGCTGCTCTCCCGGGACAGCAACCAGACCGTCGCCAAGATGCGGATCACCCGGGAGGTGCCGGCCGAGCTACGGGTGCACCCCGGACGGGACTGGTTCACCGTGCTCGCCGGCACCATCGCGCTACGTCTCGGTGAACGGACGATCCTCGTCGGCACGAACGAGGCCGCAGAGTTCTCCACCCTGGTCCCGCACGCGTTCGGCGCGCACGACGGCCCGGCCGAGATCCTCTGCATCCTCGACCACGAGGGTGAGCGCAGCCACCTCGGCCCGCACCACCCGACTCCGGGTCGACCGGCGGCGCCTAGCCGGTGATCACCGGCCAGGCGTAGGCCAGCAGGGCGCACGCCGCGCCGAGCAGGGCGAGGGAGAACCCCCGGCTGGGGATGGGCAGCGCGGCGAGCACGAGCAGGATGACCGCGACGATATAGAGAAACGCCTGGATCGACATGACAGTCCCCTCGGGAGGCTGGTTGACGGGCGGTGCGGTCTCTACCCCGCACCGCCCGGTCGGGAAACCCGCGCCTGCCCAGACGCCTGCTCTCCGTCTCGGCGACCCGCCGGTCCCGGACCGGTTCGACCTCCGTCCGGACAGGACGGCGATGCGTCGCCGTCCTGTCCTTCGGGCCACGTCAGCGGGTCGGCCCCACCCGGACGTGCCGTCGGCAGCCACGTCGCCCGACGTCGGCGACCGACCAGCCAGACGTCAGCAGCCGCGCCGCCGGCAGCAGCGGCTGACCGGCCACACGCCAGCAGCAGCGCTGCCGGCAGCAGCGACCGCATCGGCCGCCGCGCCGCCCGACCTCGACGACCGACCCAGCCCGGTGTCAGCAGCCGAGCCGCTTGGTGGAGAGGGCGATGTCGTCGATCCACAGGTCGAACTCGCCCGGCGTCGTGCCGCCCTGGTAGAGCTGCCAACCGATCTTCACCGTGTCGACCTTGGGCAGGACGAAGGGGACGTCGTTGCCACCGTGTTCGGTCGTGGAGGCGGTCAGTTCCGGATTCGCCTTCCCGTCGATCCAGACGGTGACCCGGTTGTCCGTCTGGTCGAGCTGCCACTCGAAGCACTGCCAGGTGTCCTCGGCGACCGGGGCGGACTCCCGCCAGTTGGTCCAGTCGCCGGTCGGGCCGCCGTCGGCACCCACCCCCCAGAAGGTGCCGGGGACGGTCGGGGCGTACTGGCCGCCGATCGGGCGGACGACCTCGGAACTGCCGGAGCCGGTCGCCTCGACCAGCGTGAAGTGCGCCCAGTCCGGGGCGGTGGGGAAGGCGTCGACACGCAGGCGCATCCGACCATAGAAGCGGTTGCCCGGCGCGGCGAAGTCGTCGACCCGCAGGAAGGCCCGTCCGTTGTCGACCGTGTAGAGGCGCAGCACCTGGTTGCCACGCCGGGCGCGCTCGACGGTGAGCGTGCCGTGGCGGGTGTCGACGCCCCAGTTCACCGTGCGGGGACCCCCCAGGGGCAGTCGCTCGAAGTCCTCACAGAACAGCAGGCCACGGGGGCACGAGCGCTCAGAGGCCTCCGACGGGCCGGCCGGGACGCTGCCGGCGGCGGTGCCGAGGATCAGGGCGGCGGTGAACACCGCGAGGAAACTGCGCATGGTCATCCTCCATGACGGCTGGCCCCGCCGCTCAGGCAGGGCTCAGCAGGAAATCCCGGCCGGCGCGAGCGCTGCCGACCTCATCCCGGGCGCATCGACGTGGCGCGTCGAACGCCTCCGGCGGTCAGAGGTGCAGCGGTCCCGGCTGTCGCGGGAAGGCGTGGCAGTGACACGTACGGCGGGACACCTGCCCGTCGTCGTGGCGCTGGCCCGGCGATGCGGCACCCACGGCTGCCGAAACTGGCGCGGTGCCGGCACTGCGATGCTCCCGTGCTCACCGTTGCCAGCGCGGTTGCCCCCGTGCTGCGGCGATCTGAGCCATTTCAGCACGACCGCATCCACTCAGGCAACATCGACGTTCATCAGCGCGCCTGGGTCCGGTCAGCCCCTGACCGCTCCGGCGTCCCGATCCCGGCCGGCACCGGCGGACCGCTCAGCCGCGCCCCGTTGCCCCGGGCGGATCCTCGCGGATCAGACCGCGCCCCGGTCGACCAGGCTGAACGTGGTGCCCACCGGGGCGTCGCCGAGAACCTCCACGTAGATCTTCTTCTGGCTCGGGCTCCACTGCACCACGCCGTACTTCTCGCTGACGATGGCGTAGGAGAGTCGCCCCTTGTCGTCCTTGCCCTCCCTGGAGACTCCGAAGAGGGTCGCCCCGCCGGGGTTGCATTCGGTGCCCACCAGCGAGGCGTACCCCTCCTCGTCGATCTTGACGCCGAGGCAGGGCCGGTGCGCGATCTCCGGGTTCAGGGATTTGATCATGAAGTCGACGCCGACCGGGTCGAGCACGAAGCGGGCGTCCGGTTTGGTGCCGTCGCTGACCCGGACCTCACCGTCGAACGGCAGCGAGAGGTCGCGGTCGATCTCCACCACGTGCAGCAGGATCTGTCGCTGCCCGGCCAGGATCGCCTGGGTACGGTCCACCGAGGTGGACGGCGCGGCGGACGGCGACGGGGTCGGCGTACCCGCTGCGGAGGCGGTGGTCGCCGGGCCACCCGCTGCCGGCCCGGCCCCCGCCGAGCCGCTCGGGTCCGGGGTCGACCGGCTGTCGAACAGTCGCGGGCCGAACAGGGTGACGGGCACCAGCACCGCGATCACCGCGACGGCCGCGCCCACACCGGTGAGCCAACGCCGCCGCAGCGGGCTCCGCCGGCCGGCCGGGCCCGTCCCCGCCGCCGACGACGTCGACGGTTCGCCCTGGCCATCGCCGGCGGCGGCGGGCGGCGTAACCGGCCCCAACGATCCGCCCGATGGCTGGTCGGCACCGGCGGCACCGGCCGGGGACATCGCGGCGACGGGGGCCGGGTCGCCCACCGGGGCCGCGACCGTCAACAGCCCGTCGAGCAGTTCCCGCGCGGTGGGCCGGTCGTCGGGGTCCTTCTCCAACGCCCGGGAGACCAGCTCCCGCAACGGCCCCGTCAGTCCGGTCAGGTCCGGCGGTTGGGTCAGGATCCGCATCGCGGTGGCGGTGGCGGAGTCACCCCCGAACGGGTTGCGGCCGGTCGCGGCATAGGCGACCACGGCACCCCAGGCGAAGATGTCCGCCGCCGGGCCCACCGCCCGACCGGACGCGGTGTCGAACCGCTCCGGAGCCATGTACGAGACGGTCCCGACCATCTGGTGGGTCCGGGTGTGCTGGCTGGTCGCCTCGAGCGCGCGGGCGATACCGAAGTCGATGACCTTGATCCCACCGGGCGCCACCAGCACGTTCGCCGGTTTCAGGTCCCGGTGTATCACCCCGGCACCGTGGATGGCGGTGAGCGCGGTGGCCACCCCGACCGCGATGCTGTGCAGCTGCGCCGCGCCCAGCGGCCCCCGGTCCCGGATGACCTGGGCCAGGCTGGGCCCCTCGACGTACTCCACCACGAGGTAGGGCGGGTCGTGGTCCGGGTCGGCGTCCAGCACCTCGGCGGTGCAGAACGGCGGAACCTGGCGGGCACGGTTCACCTCGCTGCGGAACCGACCACGGAACTCGTCGTCGTGTGAGAGCTCGGCGCGGACGACCTTGACCGCCACCTGGCGGCCCTGCGGCGACCGGGCCAGGAAGACGCTGCCCATGCCACCCTCGCCGAGCCGGTTGAGCAGCTCGAACCCGCCGAGTCGGGCAGGGTCGCCGGGGCGCAGCCCGTCGTTCACGTCGGCTGCCCGCAGACCACGACCAGCCCGCGAGCCGTTGCGCCAATCACGCGTACCCCTCAGTTCGTTCGGAGACCGCCCGCAGCCTATCGCCCGCCCACCCGGCATCTTCGCTGCCGTCCGCAGGCGGGACGGGTCGGCCCACGCGCCGAAGGGCCCCGCCGGGGTGTCCGGCGGGGCCGTTGCGGTGGTCATCGCGATCGTGCCGGATGACCGGGTGGTGCGGTGCCGCCCGCCGTGGTACGGCGAGGACAGGTCAGTTGCAGGTGGTGCCGTTGAGCTTGAAGGGCGCCGGGACGGTGGGGGACCCGCTGGCGGTGAAGCCGAAGCTGACCGCCCCGTTGGTCGGGATGCTGGCGTTGTGGCTCTCGTTACCCACCGTGACCACCGCGCCGGTCTGCTGGAAGACGCCGCTCCAGTGGCCCTGGACCAGCTGACTGCCGGGGAAGGTCCAGCCGAGCGACCAACCGTTGACGGCCGGGCCGTCGTTGTAGACGGTGACGCTGACGTTGAAGCCGGTGTTCCAGGAGTTGGTCACCACGTACGACACCCGGCAGGTGCTCGCGAGGGTGGTGGCCGGCCGGATGTCGCCGTAGTCGTCCCGGGCGGTGGCGAAGTCCTGGAAGCCGAAGCCGGGACCGGCCGACCGGGTGGTGGTGCCGGCCGCGAGGACGGTGCCGTTGGCGTTGACCGAGTAGACCGGCCCGCCGCTGTCGCCGCCCCGGGCTGATTCGTTGCCGTCGAGCTGGGTGGCCTCGACCAGGTCCTCGATGTCGTCGTAGTGGAAGTCGACCCGCAGGTTGCAGACCGGGCCGCCGATCTCACCGGCCGAGGTGTATCCCGACTGGCAGAGCAGCTGGCCGGGGAAGACCTGGGTCCAGCCGGTCACCTGCGCGCGAACCTCGTCGTTCTGCCCACCGACATAGATGTGGCCGCCCGGGGAGGAGGTCGAGACCAGCATGGTGTCGTGGTCGTCGTTGCTGGCGACCGAGTAGCCGATCAACGTGCCGGTGTTGGTGTTCGTGTTCCAGCCGACGTGCCAGGGCTGACCGATCGGGCCGCAGTGTTCCGCGGTGAGCAGGTAGCCCACGTTGGTCGTCTGGTTGCGGACGCCGAAGCCGGCGGTGCAGGCGTACGTGGTCAGGCCGATGCCGATCCCGCCGTCGTACGGCGCGGAGTCGTTGTACCGGGACCGCTCGACCATCCGCTCCCGGACCACGGTCCGGGTGTTGACGCCGGTCGTCGGCAGCGTCGGCTGCTTCGCGCCGGCCTTCGGGTCGACGGCGATCTCGATCCCGGAGCCGTCGGTCCGCAGCCGGACGGCGTGGGCGGCGTCGTTCGGGTCGGCGTCGACGACGGGGGCGAGCTTCGCCGCCGCCTTCTTCAACTCGGTGCGGGAGTAGGTGGCCCCGACGACCTCGACCGGGGCGGTGCGCCGGGCGGTCGTCACCGCCGTCGCGACGTCGCTGGGCAGGGTGCCCTTCCACCAGAGCGTGACGTGGTCGTCCACCAGCCCGATGCCGGCGTAGCCGCGCGGCGCGCCGGCGTCGATGGCGGTGCGGACGACGTTGGCGGCGTCGACGAGCGGGGTCTGGGCGAGCATCCTGTCCCGGGTCTGCGCCGGGATCAGGTCGAGGAGGGTACGGCCGTTCTCGGGCGTCGGCGCCGTCGCCGACGTGCCGAACGGCTGGCTGGGCGCGGCGTGCGAGGGCGCCGACAGCGGACCGACCAGCACCGTGGTGCCGAGCAGCACGCCGGCGACCACCGAGCGGGGGGCCGCTTTCCAGGTTTGCGTCATGACCAAGAGTCAAGTGATCCTGACGCTCCGGGACCATGCAGAAGCACCGGCAAGAATCGGCTACGACCGTGGCGACGACCACACCCCGGTCGACCACGACGCCCCCGGTCACCGCGGACCGGCCCGGGACGCCGGCCGGGCCCGGAGCTGGTGGCTCCGGCCCCGGCCGGCGGGGGTGGTGTGCCCGCCGTCAGGCGGGGGTGCAGGAGATGTTGCTGGGTGCCGTGTTGCTGCTGCCGTTGACCAGGAAGCCGAGGGTGGTCGAGGCGTTCGCGCCGAGGGCGCCGTTGTACGCGGCGTTGCGGATGCTGACCGCGCCGCTGTTGCCGGTGTTGCTGCCGTTCCAGACGTTGGCGATGGTCTGCCCGCCGGCCAGCGTCAGCTGCACTGTCCAGCCGCTGATGGCGGTGGTGCCGTTGGTCACGGTGAGCTCACCCTGGAAGCCGCCGTTCCACATGCTGACCATGCGGTACGCCGCGGTGCAGCCACCCGGCTGCCCGGTGGGCGGCGGCGTGGTCGGCGGGGTGGTCGGGGGCGTGGTGGGCGGGGTGGTCGGCGGCGTGGTGGGTGGGGTGGTCGGCGGCGTGGTGGGTGGGGTGGTGGGCGGCGGGGTCGTCGTCCCCGGCACCGTGGTGGAGGCGGCGTTGAGGGCGTTGAGAACCGAGGTGTACGCCGGCTTCGGGTTGCTGTTGCGGTCGAACAGCAGCGGGTTCTCGTTGCCACGCCAGGAGTCGCTGTCCCGGATGCCCCACGTCGTGATGCCGACGCAGCGGGGGACGTTCATGCAGGCCTGGGTCAGACCCTGGTACTGGCTGGTCGAGGCGTTGGTGACGTCGGCCTCGGTCAACGCCACGTCCACCCCGAGGGCGGCGAAGCTCGACAGCGTCTGCTGGAAGTTGCCGGGCAGCGAGCTGCCACCGGTGAAGTGGGTCTGCAGGCCGACGCAGTCGACCGGTACGCCCCGGGCCTTGAAGTCCTTGATCAGGTTGTAGACGCCCTGTGTCTTGCCGTACGTCCAGTTCTCGATGTTGTAGTCGTTGTAGCACAGCTTCACGCTCGGGTCGGCGGCCCGCGCGGTCCGGAACGCCACCTCGATCCAGTCGTTGCCGGTGGACTGGAGGTTCGACGACCGCCGGCTGCCGTTCTCGGCGTACGCCTCGTTCACCACGTCCCAGTAGGCGAACTTGCCCTTGTAGTGCGCCATCACGCCGTTGATGTGGCTGATCATCGCGGACCGCAGGGCACTGCCACTGAGACCTGCCCAGAACTTCGGCTGCTGGGCGTGCCAGGCCAGGGTGTGGCCCCGGAACCGCATGCCGTGCTGGGTGGCCCAGTCGTAGATCGCGTCGCCTCTACGGAAGTCGAACTGGCCGGGGTTGGGCTCGGTCGCGTCCGGCTTCATCTCGTTGACGGCCGTCATCATGTCGAACTCGCGGTTGGCGATGTTCAGGAAGCCCGAGTCGTTGAGCCGGTCCGCCCCCATGGCGGTGCCGAAGTACCGGCCGCTGCGCTCGGCGGCGGCCTTCAGCGTGGTCCCGGGCGGTCCGCTGAGGTCGGCGTGGGCGAGGGTGGCGACGGCCATCGACGACACGGTGATCGCCAGGGCGCAGGCCCCGCCCAGCAGCAGCCTGGCGCCACTGCGGGTACGGCGTTTCGATGGAGCGGGTACGTCGTTCATCTGTGCGCTTCCTCTCGGTGTTCTGTCTGGTCCGTGGCAGCACGAGGCACTGAGCCGGCCGATCGTGGTGGATCGATGACCCGAGCACCGCGCGCCGCTGGACCAGCACGCCACAGGGGACGCCGAGCCGGAAGTCAACCCCGACCGCGTCCTCGTCAGTGACCACCGGTGGCTGCCCGGTCCACCCGGTGGATCGCGAACACTCCGCGTCGTACGCCCGTGCGGGGTGACGCTGCCCTGCGGTGATGTTATATCGAATGCATTCGATCTGCGACCGGTTCCGGGGCGTCCGGGGCGGGCCTGCACCCTCCGCCACGGCCCGACCACCCAGCGGCAGCGCGCTCAGCCGGAATGGGCCCGCCGGGCGGCCAGCTCGGTACGGTTGCGGACCCCGAGTTTGCGGAAAATGTTGCCCAGGTGGAACTCGATCGTCTTCACCGAGAGGAAGAGCCGTTGGGTCGCCTCCCGGTTGCTGAGCCTGTTGGCGATCGTGGTGGCCACCCGGGCCTCGGCCTCGGTCAGCGCCGGCCCACCCGAGGACGTCGGGAACGCCGACCCGACCACCGGGGAGAGGTTGGCGCTGGTGCTCGACCGGGGCCGGCTGGTGGAGAGCGGACCGCCCGGGGCGCTGCTGGCCGCCGGTGGGCCGTTCGTCCGGCTGGCCGGCGTACCCGATGCCCTCCGGTCGTGGCCCGACCGGGTGTCCTGACCCGTTGCGGCAGACTCCTGCCCGTCCGACCCCCGCGCCGGCCGTCGCCGGCCCCGCCCGGTCACGGGGAGGGCGGGACGACGGCGAACCCGACCAGGTCGAGACGACCCCGGGTGTGGGCGTAGCGGGTGAGTGAGGTGTTGGCGATCGGCGTGGTGGCGAGGATCGCGTCGAGTTCGGTGAACGACAGGTCTTCGAGAACGTGGCGTACGGCGACGACCACGGCGTCGTGGGCCACCACCCACACCCGGCGGCCGGCGTGGTGGCGGTGGAGGTCGACCAGGGCGGCGCGGACGCGGGCGGTCACGTCGTCGAACGTCTCACCACCTGGTGGTCGGTAGGCGTAGAGGCCGTCGGCGGCGAGCCGGGCCGCCTCGGCGGGGAACCGCTCGGCGATCATGAGGGGCGTCAGCAGTTCCAGGTCGCCCATGAGCCGGTCGACCAGCCGCTCGTCGAGGTCGGCCCGCGCGGGGGTGACGCCGAGGGCGGCGACGGTGTCCGCGACGCGATTCCAGGTCTGGCGGGCCCGCCGGTAGGGCGAGCAGACGACGTGGTCGGGACGTTGGTCGGCGGGTTGCGTCGCGAGCCAGCGGCCCAGTCGGGTGGCCTGCCGCCAGCCAAGCGGCGACAGCGGGATGTCGGCGTCGCGGCCGGTGAGACCGTGTGCGGCGACACCCTGCGCGTGAGCCTCGGCGAACGCGACGTTGGCGACGCTCTGCCCGTGCCGGACGATGGTCAACTCCGCGACGGTGTCCATGGCTCCCACTGTCCGCAGGGAGGAACACCGCCGCGATCCGGTACGCCGGTCGTGGGCGTGATGTCCCCCATGCGCGCTTTTCCGAAAGTTTCCGAAAGTTGTTGACGCGTTCGAAACCCCGCTGCAATACTCCGATCCACAGTGACATCAACACATCTCGATATATCTGCCGCGCTGTCAGGTGTCACCGTCCCAGGGAGGACCTGCGCATGATCGCCAGTTTCGGTGGCTCCGGCCGCCCGCCCACCCCCCGAACAGCACGGTTCACCGTCCGGCTGGCGGTGCTCGCCACCACCGTGGCCCTGGGCGCCGTCGGTGTGGCGGTCTCGGCCACCCCGTCCAGCGCCGCCGCCTGCAACGGTTACGTCGGCCTCACCTTCGACGACGGGCCGACCGGCAACACCGGCGCGCTGCTGTCCGTGCTGCGCGCCAACAACGTCCGGGCGACCATGTTCAACGTCGGGCAGAACGTGCAGGGCAACCAGTCCGCCGCCCGGGCCCAGGTCGACGCCGGCATGTGGGTCGCCAACCACAGTTGGAACCACTCCCACATGACCTCGATGAGCCAGAGCCAGATGCAGTCGGACCTCTCCCAGACCAACTCGGCGATCCAGTCGGCGACCGGCGTCCGGCCGCAGTTGTTCCGCCCGCCCTACGGAGAGACCAACTCGACCCTCCAGTCGGTCGCCTCGTCGCTCGGCCTGCGCCAGGTGATCTGGGACGTCGACTCCCAGGACTGGAACGGTGCCAGCGTCAGCCAGATCGTCTCCAACGCCGGCCGCCTCCAGGCCGGTCAGGTGATCCTGATGCACGACGGCATCCAGAACACCCGCGACGCGATCCCACAGATCATGGCCAACCTGAACAGCCGCAGCCTCTGCCCGGGCATGATCTCGCCGAGCACCGGCCGGGCGGTGGCCCCGGACGGCACCCCGACCACCCCGCCGACCGGCACCCCGACCACCCCGCCGACTGGCGGCGGGTGCACCGCGACAGCCACGTACCCCAACGTCTGGGGCGACCGGTACAACACGTCGGTGACGGTCCAGGGGGCCGGCAACTGGACCGTGGTGGTGGCGGTGACCGCGCCGCAGAAGATCACCACCACCTGGAACGGCACCGCCAGTTGGGACAGCTCCGGCTATGTGATGACGATGCGGTCCAACGGAAGCGGCAACACCTTCGGCTTCACCACGATGATGAACGGCAACAGCGGCGCCAGGCCGCAGATCCGGTCCTGCACCGCGAGCTGACCGACGGGCGGCCGTCAGGTCCACCGTGATCCACCGGCCCTCTCCGGATGCGCCCGTCGCGTCCGGGGAGGGCCCCTTCGCTACCACCCGGTCCAGGCGACGTCCCGAAACTATCGGGTCACCTGCTCGAAACTACCGGTTGAAAACCCCGGGATTACCTGCCAACCTGAAACCCATCGATAACCGTGAACGTTAACAGGGGCGGTACCAACTGCCCTGCCGGATGGACGCCGGCCCGGTCGGGCACCCGACCGGGCCGCCCACCCACCACCCACCACCAGGAGGTACCGATAGTGCGAGGACACGCACCACACTCCCCGCCCCCGGAGCACACCCACCCCGGCCGGGTGTCCCCCCGCCGTCGGGGAAAACTGTTCACGCTCGTCGCGGCCGGGATCGCCGCCGCCGTCGTCGGGTTGTTCACCATGACGGTGGCGACCGGTTCGGCGTCGGCCGCCGACAACCCGTACCAGCGGGGGCCCGACCCCACCCGGAGCAGCGTCGCGGCCGTGAACGGCCCCTTCGCCAACACCTCGGTCGCCGTCCCGACCGGGTACGGCTTCAACGGCGGCCGGATCTACTACCCGACCGACACCAGCCAGGGCACCTTCGGCGCGATCGCGATCTCGCCCGGCTACACCGCGCTGTTCTCGGTCGAGCTGGCCTGGATGGGGCCGTGGCTGGCCTCCCACGGCTTCGTCGTGATCGGCATCGAGACCAACAGCCGTAACGACTTCGACACGGCCCGGGGCACCCAGCTGCTCGCCGCGCTGGACTACCTGGTCCAGCAGAGCCCGGTACGCGACCGGGTCGACCCCAACCGGCTGGCCGTCTCCGGTCACTCGATGGGTGGCGGTGGGGCGCTGAGCGCGGCCATCCGGCGCTCGTCGTTGAAGGCGACGGTCGGCATCGCGCCGTACTCGCCGTCGTCGAACCTGGCCAACGACCGGGTGCCCACGATGGTCTTCGCCGGGCAGGCGGACACGGTGGTCACCCCGTCCTACGCCACCGGCCTCTACAACAGCCTCCCGGCCACGACCGAGAGCGCCTACCTGGAGGTCGCGGGCGCCGACCACGGGTTCATGGTCGGCCGGTCGAACCCGGTGCTGATCCGGACCATGCTGCCGTTCCTCAAGATGTTCGTCGACAACGACGCCCGGTACAGCCAGTTCCTCTGCCCGCTGGCGGACAACAGCGGCGTGGTCAGCTACCGCAGCACGTGCCCGCTGCTGCCCCCGGTACCGACCACCCCGCCGCCGACGCCGTCGGACACCCCGCCGCCGACCCCGACCACGTCGCCGACCAGCAACCCGCCCGGCACCGCCAGCCTGATCGTCGGCGCGCAGTCCAACCGGTGCCTCGACGTGCCCAACGCCTCCCGCGCCAACGGCACCCGGGTGCAGCTCTGGGACTGCAACCGGCAGGCCAACCAGTCGTGGACGTACACCTCGAACAAGCAACTACGGGTGTACGGCGACATGTGTCTGGACGCGGCGGGTTCCGGCAACGGCGCGGCGGTCCAGATCTACGGCTGCCACAGTCAGACCAACCAGCAGTGGAACCTCAACTCCAACGGCACCATCAGCAGTGCGCAGTCCGGGCGGTGCCTGGACGTCTACAGCACGGCCAACGGGGCGCAGGTCCAGCTCTACGACTGCCACGGACAGACCAACCAGCGGTTCACCCTCACGCCCCTCGCCTGACCGCCCGAACCGACCCGGCGGGCAGGCCCCTGACCCACCGGGTACGTCCACCGTTTCCACCGGGCCCGGGCCGGTGCTCTCCCGTGCGGGAGGGCACCGGCCCGGCCCGGTGCCGTACGCCCGTTGGTGACTTCTTCTCAGCTTCGGCCGTTTGCTCTGCTAATCGAGGTTGGCGGGACAAGCTGTGTCCGGTTTGCGAGGCTTAGCCGGTGCGGAGGGATGATCCCGCGCCCCATCCGACGGCCGGGGGGCGGCGGCTGGTGGCCCGTGACCCCGGGGCCGTCGGCGATGTGAGCTGGGTCGAACTCTTCGTCGATCTGCTCTTCGTGTTCGCGTTCCTGGCCGTCACCACGCTGATGGGCGAGCATTTCAGCCCCCTCGGGCTGGTGCAGGGCGTGCTCGTGATCCTACTCATCTGGCACTGCTGGACGCCGTGTGTCTGGCTCGGCAACGTGGTGCACCTCGACCGGGGGGTCATGCCCCCGATCATGCTCGGCATCGCCGCCGCCCTGCTGGTGATCGGGGTCGCGATACCCGAGGCGTTCACCGACCGGCAGGGCGGGCTGCCCGGCCCGCTGGTACTGATCTGTGGGTATCTGCTGATCCGGGCGACCGCCATGGTCATCCTCACGTTCGTCCGTCATCGGGGCGAGGGTGGTCGGCGGTCGGCGGTCGCCGCATGGTTGATCTTCATCGCCGGCGGGCTGGTGCTGCTCGCCTCCGCCCTGGTGCCGCCCCTGCTGCCGGCGACCGTCGACGCCGCACTGGTGCAGGTGGCGCTGTTCGCGGTCGCTCTCCTGATCGACTCTCTCATCCTCGTGGTGGCCAGCAAGGGCGGCTGGCAGGTCGTCTCGCCGTGGCACCTGGCCGAGCGGCACGCCCTGATCGTGCTCATCGCGCTCGGCGAGACGATCATCTCGATCGGCGCCAGCGAAGGGCTCGGGGTGGACCGCCCGGTGACGCCCCAGTTGGCCGTCGGGGCCATGCTGGGCATCACCGTGGTCTTCACGCTGTGGTGGAGCTACTTCGACCTGGCCAAGGTGATCATCGAACGTGCGCTGAACGCCAGCGCCGGGACAGACCGCACCAGGGTCGGGCGCGACGTCTACAGCGGGCTGCACCTGCCCATGATCGGCGGGTTGATCTTCTTCGCGCTGGGGCTCAAGCACCTCAACACGCACGCCACCCAGGAGATCGCGCACCCGTGGCCCTCGGCCGGCACCACCATCCTGTACGGCGGCGTGCTGCTCTATCTGGGAGCGCTCGTCGCGGTGGAGTGGCGGGCGGTCCGGCTGCTGGGCCGGGGTCCGCTGACGGCGGTGGCGCTGCTGCTGGCGCTGCTGACGGTGGTCGGTCGGATCTCCGAGGTGCAGGCGCTGGTGGTGCTGGTCGTCGCCACCTGCACGATGGTGGCGCTGGACAACACCGTCTTCCGGCAGCGGCACCGCCAACTCCACGAGTCGGTCGAGGGAGAGGGCACCGACGTCGGGGCGGTCGACCCCCGGGGGCTCTTTGTCGACCTCGTGTTCGTGTACGCCTTCATCGAGGTCACCGCGCTGATGAACCGCTTCCCGACCCTGCTCGGGCTGGCCCAGGGCATGATCCTGCTGGCCCTGCTCTGGTGGGCCTGGACGTCGTACACCTGGCTCACCAACGCGGTCCGGCAGGACAGCACGGTGGTGCGGCTGAGCACGGCGGGCATCATGACGGCGGTGCTGCTGATCGGGCTGGCGATCCCGCAGGCCTTCGTGCCCCTGCCCGACAGCCTGCCCGGACCACTGCTGGTCATCGGGTGTTACATCTTCATCCAGCTGATGCAGGGATTGATCTTCCGGCAGATCGTCCGCGAGAACTCCGACCTGCGGGTAGCCGGCAGTCGTTTCGCCGGCACGGCGATCACCATCGTGATCCTGATGGTGATCGCCGGTGTCGAGGTGGTCGCCCCCGACAGGGTGGCCCGCCACCCTGCCATGACGCTGCTCTGGGTCGTCGCGCTGCTCGTGCAGTACGTCGCCGGTTACTGGGCCGGCAACCAGCTGTGGCGGATCAGGCTGGTCCGTCACTGGGCGGACCGCCACGCCCTGGTCATGTTGATCGCCTTCGGCGAAGCGGTCCTCTCCGTCGGCGTCGCCATCAACGACGAACCGATCTCAGCGCCCACCCTCGTCGTCGTCGTCGCCTCCGCGGTGACCCTCGGCACCATCTGGTGGAGCTACTTCACCGCCATCGACGCGGCCAGAATTGCGCTGGCGGCCTACGAGGGGGACCGCCGGGTGCGTGCCGCGCGGGACGCCTACACCTATCTGCACCTGCCGATGGTGGCGGGCATCGTCCTGGTCGCCTACGGCCTGCACCAGACCCTTGCCGCGTCCCAGGACCGCGACAGCGCCCTCCTGGGCCACTACACGCTGTTCCTCGGCGTGGCGTTGTACCTGTTCAGCAATCAGATGTTCTGGCTGCGGATCTTCCGGACCACCAGCCGTCACCGGCTCATCGGCGCGGGGGTGGTCACCGTACTGGCGCCGTTGACCGTCGCGCTGCCATCCGTCGTCTCACTGCTGCTCCTGAGCGTCATCGGCGTCGTCTTCGCCGCCGTCGAGGCGGTGCAGCAGGGCGACCCGCGTACCCGGCAGCCCACCCGGACGTGACCCCCGGGTCCGGGCCCGGATGCGGAGGGCGTCTCGACGGTGTGCTCTCACCCGAGGGTGCAGGGGACGCCGTTGAGCACGAAGCTGGTCGGCGGCGCGTTGCTGGCGTCCCATCTCCCCTGGATGCCGAAGCTCGCGGAGCCGTTCGCCGCGAGGACGCGGTTCCAGTCGACGTTGCGGGCCGTCACCGTGGCGCCGTTCTGGCTGGTCGTGGCGTTCCACGCGGAGGTGATCTGCTGGTCGCCCCGGAAGCTGAAGGTGAGCGTCCAGCCGTCGACCGGAGCGGTCGCGGTGTTCTGGACCGTCACGACGGTGACGAACCCGTCCTGCCACTCGGACTGGTTCTGGTAGGTCACCCGACAGGTGGACGGCGGCTGGGTGGTCGGCGGCGGCGTGGTCGGCGGGGTGGGCACCGTCGGCGCGGTGACCGTGTTGGAGGCGATCGACACGTTGCCCGCCGCGTCCCGGGCCCGCACGTAGAACAGGTTGCGCAGCGGCGTCGACGTCGGGAGCGCGATGGTGTACGTCGTCACCGGCACCCTGGCGACCAGGACCGAGGTGTACCAGCCGTCGAAGCGGTAGACGTTGTAGCCGCTCACCCCGACGTCGTCCGTCGACGGTGACCAGGAGAGCGTGGCGGTGGAGTCGGTCACGTCGCCCAGGGTCAGGTCCTGCGGAGCGCTCGGTGGGGTGGTGTCCGGGCCGGTGTCGGCCACCGGGGTCACCACGGTCACCGTGTTCGACGAGGCGGAGCGGTGGCCGACGACGTCCCGGGCGGAGACCCGGAACGAGTACTGCTGGCCCGCGCGGATGTAGTTGCTGATCGTGGTGGTGGTGACGTTGCCGACGCTGGCCGACACGACGACGTCGTCGAAGGCCATGTAGTAGATGATGTCGTAGCCGGCGATGGCGCAGCAGCCGGGCGTCGCGGCCGTCCAGGTGAGGGTGACCGACCCCGCCCGGACCTGGCTGGCGGTGACGTTCGTGGGCGCGCTCGGCGGGAAGGGCGAGGTGTCCGGCGTCGTGGGTGGCGCCGTGGGTGCCGGGGTCGGCGTGGACGGGGGTGTCGTGGCCGACCCCGGGAGGGATCCCGCCGCACCGGCGGGCATGGGGGCGACCTCGGGGTGGCTGCCGGCGACCGGCCCGGCGGGCGTCGCGGTGCCGGCACCGGCGGCCGGTACGGCGATCAGCCCGACGCCGAGCACCGCGATCGACGAGACGACGGCGGCCAGCAGGCCGGGCCGCACGCGGCGGCGCAGGGAGGACGAGCGCATGCCTGCCATGGGTCAACGGTGCGACATGACATCGATGGTTGTCAACGAATTGCACCAACCGGTGGGCGGCTCCACCCTCGCCCGGGACCGGTCCCACCGCGTTGGAGTCGAGCGGTGCGACGCCCCACGGCCGGCGTCAGCTGGCCGCGATGGCGGTCAGCGCGACGCAGCGGCACTGATGAGCGACCTCCCTGTCCGCCGGGACCACCCGCCGGCGCGGGCGAGGGCGACACCGAGCGCGACCCTCAGATAGACAGCCGGTGCTACGTTGGGCCTGTCCACTGGCGACGGTTGGGGGTGCGCATGGCGGAGACTGCCGGACGGGTGCTGCCGGTCTATCTGGTGGCGGACGAGTCCGTCTCCATGACACCGGTGGTGGACGAACTGAACGCGGGGCTGCAGTCGCTGCACGACGCCCTGCTGCGTGAACCCCTCGCCGCGGCCAAGGTCCGCTTTTCGATCATCGGGTTCTCCGAGGACGTGGTCGTTCACTCCGCCCTGTCCGACCTGCGCAACGAGACTGCGCTGCCGCAGCTTTCGGTGCGCTCCGGCACCGCCTACGGCGTCGCGTTCAGCCTGCTGATCGATCGGATTCCGGCCGATGTGCGGGCCCTCAAGCGGGAGGGCTTCGCGGTGCACCGGCCGGCGGTGTTCTTCCTCAGCGACGGGCAACCGACTGATCCCGGCGAGTGGGAGCCGGTCTATGCCGAATTGATCGACCGGGAGCGCACGCCGACCGCGCCGAACATCATCGCGTGTGGCATCGGTGACGCGCGGGCCGAGACGATCCTGCATGTGGCGACCCGGCCGGAGTTCGCGTTCGTGGCGACGCCAGGGGTCGAGGTGGGGTTCGCGATCGCCGAGTTCTGCACCGCCCTGACCCGCAGCGTCATCCGGTCGGGGCAGGCCGTCGGCGGGGACACGGCGGAACTGGTCGTGGAGCGGCCGGACAGCTTCCGGATGGCCGTGGACGTGGTGTGAGCTTCGACTGGGCGCCTCCGTTGATCGGGGCCACGGGCCCGCAGTTGTCGGCCCGCGCCCCACAGACGCAGCCGTACCGGTCGGACACGGTGATCGACGGCTGGGCGGCGGGCGGTTTCGAGGTGCGGGCGGCCTCGGTGCGCGGGCCCGGCCACCGGGCGTCCGGCGTACCCCGGCAGGATGATTTCGCCCTGGCCACGGTGGGCGGTTCGGTGATCGCGGTGGTGGCCGACGGGGTCTCCAACGCCCCCCTGTCCCACCTGGGCGCCACCATGGTGTGCCGGACGGTCGTCGACTACCTGCTGCGCGCCGACGGCACGGTCGACTGGCACGACCTGCTGCGCTGCGCGGGCTGGGCGCTGGTGGAGTACGCCGGGCGGCAGCTGGGTGACAGCGATCCGCAGCAGGCCGAGACCCTGCTGGCCAGCACCGTGGTCGTCGCCCTCGTCCGGCCCGACGGCCCCGGTCGGGCCGTCGCCCAGCTGGTCCGGGTCGGCGACTCGACCGCCTGGCGGTTGCGCGACGGCACCTGGGAGCCGCTGTTCGCCGCCCTGACCGACCCGCAGGACGAGCTGCTCCCGGACGGCGTCGCCGCCCTGCCCCGGGTGCCCGCCGAGGTCGAACCGGTGGAGGTGGCGATCGTGGAGGGCAACGTGTTGGTGCTGGCTACCGACGGCTTCGCCGAGCCGCTCGGCCACGGCACCGGGGACCTCGGGCGGCTGTTCGGCGACGGGCTGGCCACGCCTCCGGCGATGACCCGGCTCGCCTGGATGCTCGACTTCGCCGGCGGGTCGTGGGACGACGACCGCACGGTGCTGGCCGTCTGGCCGGTGTCGCCCGAGCTGTCATGACCGGCCCGCTGCCGCCCGAGGTGAGCCTGTCCGCCCTCGGTCCGCGTACCCGTATCGGGGCCGGCGGTCAGGGCACGGTGTACGCCCTCACCGAGGATCCCCGGTGGGTCTACAAGGAGTACGCGACCCGGTTCGTCGACGACGTCGACGTCACCACGTTGCACCGCTTCGTCCGGCTCGCCGCCGACGCCGGACCGGATGCGGACGCGCTGCTCGGTCTCGCCGCCTGGCCCACCGCGATCGTCCGCAAGGAGGGTGTGGTCCGTGGGTTCCTGATGCCACGGGTACCCGACCGGTTCCGCGTCCGGATCCAACTGCCGCGGGGGGCGGACACCGTCCTGGCACAGGTGCAGTACCTGCTGAACAGCGACGACTACCTGCGCGACCGTGGACTGCACATCGACAACCGGATGCGCCTCGAACTGCTGCGTGACACCGGCGAGGCGCTGACCCTGCTGCACCGGCTCGGCGTCTGCGTCGGCGACCTGTCGCCGAACAACCTGCTGTTCAGCCTCGACGCCCGGCCCCGGTGCTACTTCATCGACTGCGACGCGATGCGCCTCGACGGCGACTCGGTGCTGGCACAGGCCGAGACCCCGGAGTGGCACGTGCCGGATGCGGACGCCGAGGAACTGGCCACGCCGGCCACCGACGCGTTCAAGTTCGGGCTGCTCGCGGTGCGCCTGTTCGCGGGTGACCAGCAGACCCGCGATCCGGACGGGGCCCGGCGGCGGCTCGACCGGCAACTGCTCACCCTCGCCGGCCGGAGTCTCGACCCCGACCCGCAACGCCGGCCTGCTCCGGAGCAGTGGTTGCCCACCCTGGACCGGAGCATCCACCGCACACCTCCGACGCCGGTGGAACCGGTTGCTCCCCCGACGGAACAGGAGCCGCCCCACCGGAACGCCGCACGTCCAGACCCCGTACGCCGGATCATCCCGAAGCCCCGGGTGGTCAGCCCGCAACCGGCCGGCCGGGGGTGGGGTCTGCTCGTGGGGGCGATGGTCGCGATCGCGGTGCTGGCCGGCCTGATCAGCGCCAACAGCGACTCGTCGGGCACGACCTCCCGGACGACCCTGCCGACGGGGTTCCGCTGGACCGCCCCGCCGCCTTCCTACCCCGGATTGCCGATGAGGAATCCGGATCCGCTCCTGCCCGCCGGCAGCTCGGCAGGGGTGCCCCGATACCCCGGCCTGCCTCTGCCGACCCGTTTCGACCTCGAAAAGCTCCTCCCCCTGACCAGGGCCTGCATCCTCAGCGACGTCACGGTGGGACCCGGCCTGAACCGGTCGTCCGCCCGGACGAAAGCCGCAGTCGTCACCGTCGGCAGCTTCCTCTGCGGGCTCAACATCGACGCGCCGCGGCTGGTGGACCGCAGCAAGACCCAGATCGCCCGCGCCGGCACATTGACGGGGAAAGGCCCGTTCCGGGTCGCGACGATCATCGGAATCCGCACTGCGGCCAGCGGCAACCCGCAGGTCAACGTGGTGTTCGCGCCGAGTGGTGCCGGCTCGTCAGCCGGTTGCTGGCGCTCCCGGCTGTCGCTCGTCAAGGACGGTGACGGCTATGACGTCGGCTCGCTCTCCGCACCGGTCCGGGCCTCGTGCCCGTGACCGCTGGCACCCTTGTGCAGCAGATCGTTGACGGCGGCGGCGGTGGACGGCGGCACCGGACGGCCCTCTTCGACCGGGAAACCCAGCTCGGCGACCAGGTTGCGGTGACGCAGGTCGACGGACGCCTCCACGATGTCGGCGAACAGGCCCGCCGCAGACCGGGCCCGCCACCAGGAGACGGCACCGAGGGTCGCGCCGAGCAGCGCCGCCGGCCACCACCACGGGGTCAGCGCGAGGTGGAGCACCGCCCAGCCGGCCGAGGTGACGGCCCGGTCGAGCCGGTCGCGCGCCTGCATCACGTCGGTCCGGCCGTCGGCACCGAGCAGCAGCCACAGCCGCGGCCAGATCAGGCCCAGGCGGAGACCGTACTGCGCGGCCACCCGGTCGTCGGCGAGCCGGATCCGGTCACCGATCCACGTCGGGCGGGCCGGCAGGTAGACCGCCGGCACCACCCGGCGTTGCGCGGCGATCCGACGCACGGCGGCGGCACGCCGACGCGCGGTCACCGCCACCGCGACCCGGCCCGCCGGGCCCGGCCAGGAGCCCAGCCAGACGTGGCGGGCGACCCTGCCGGCCGCCTGGGCGCAGACCGCCGCCGCCGCAGCGGCCGCCACGACGAGCGACCCGACCACCACGGCCAGGCTGACCCGGTCCTTCAGATGATCGAGCGCGTCGGCCGCGGCGAGCGCCGCGCCGTGGACGTCGAAGACGGCCTTGCGACCCGGCAGTACGGCGAAGGCGGCCACCGCGCACCACAACAGTCCGGGGCCGAGCGCACGGGTCAGCCAGCGGTCGTTGATGCGCCGTCCGACCTCGCCCAGCAACACCTCGATCATGGCTCGGCCCGGTATGTCATCGGCGTCCCGGCGAGCGCGCAGTGCGGCACCCGACCCCGGTCGTCGCGGTGGGCCCGACGCGAGCAGCGGTGGCGCGGGCAGCGGTAGTCGCCGTTCAGCACCACCGGCGCGAGACCCTCCAGTTGGGCGCCCTCGGCATAGTCGGTGAACGACGGGCCGGTGCCGCTGCGCTCGGTCTCGGTCTCGGTCTCGACCCGCCAGCCGAGTTGCTGACAGACCTCCACCACGGGTCTACCGGCGGCCAGGTCGTCGAGGAGTTCGTCGAGCAGGTCGCTCCACAGCCCGGCCTCGGCACGTTCGCGCAGGGTCGGCACGGCGGCGCACAACGATGCCAGCAGACGACGCTGCTCCATACACGACACTCCCGTCGGTTGACGCCTCAGCTGCTGTCGAATCTACTGAACCGGTGCCATCCGCAGAGGGGTCCATCGACTCGGTGGACCCGCTGATCGTCGCGTACAACGACAGCGGTGACGAATCTCTGCTGGTCCGGGCCGAGGGCCTGGCACGGGGTCTCCTCGCCGCCGATCCGTCCCGGGTGGATGTGCTCGCCGCGCTGTCCACCGTCCTGATGTTGCGGGGCCGGACTTCGGACCCGAAGTACCTCGACGCCGCGGTGGCCACCGCCGAGAAGGCAGTGACGCTGACCGCGGCCGATGATCCGTGGTGGCCGTACGTCAATGCCCAACTCGCCCTGGTCGTCGGCTTTCGGTTCGAACAGCGGCGCGCGGTGTCGGACCTGTCCATGGCGAAACGGCACGCGGACGTCGCCGTGGCCGCCGCCGGCGAGAGCGACCCCACCCGGACGGATGTGCTGGTCCGCTGTGTGAACGTGTACCGGCTCAGTTTCGAGAGGTTCGGTCAGCTGGCGGACATCGACACCGCCGTCCGCCTCAGCCGGGAGGTCCAACGGTCCACCGACCCGGACCACGCGCTCACCGCCCGTCAACTGCTGGCGCTCTGCCTGGTCATGCGTTTCGTCCGCACCGGCGGCCAGGGTGACATCGACGAGGCGATCGCGCACTGTCGCGACGGCCTGGCCGCCATGTCCGGGCGGCACGTCGACCGGGCCCCCCTCAACGGCGTGCTGGTGATCGCGCTGGTGCAGCGCTGGGTGAGTCTCGACGGTGCCGACGACGCCGACCTGCGCGAGGCGGTCCAGGTCAGCCGGCAGGTCGTCGCCGACCTGCCGAACATCGACACGGTCCGCGCGCAACTGCTGTCCACCCACGGGGTCCTGCTGGTCATACACGGCCTCAGCAGCAACTCGTCGCTGCACCTGGACGAGGCGATCCGTAGCGCCCGGGAGGCCGTCGAATCGCCGACGGCCGGCACGCAACGGGCCGGCCACCTGGTCAGCCTGGCCCACTCGCTGCTCATCCGGGCCCGGATGAGCAGCGACCCGAAAGGGGTCAGCGACGCCGTCGAGACCGGCATGGCCGCCCTGGCCGGGTTCTCCCCCGGCCACCCGGACCGGGCGCGGGCCCTCAACGTGCTCGGCACGGCGTTGCGGATTCGCTACCTGATCGATCACGACCCGGCCGACCTCGACGCCGCAGTCGGCATGTGGCGGTCGTCGTCGGCTTCCCGGGCGGGTGCGATCGAGATCCGGATGACCGCGGCCCGCACCTGGGCGCAGACCGCCGCCGAAGCCGGCGACGCAGAGTTGGCCCTGGAGGCGTACGGCACCGCCGTGGGCCTGCTGCCGCTGCTGGCGTGGCGTGGCCTGGACCGCACGGTGCAGGAGAAGCGGCTGACGACGGTGTCCGGCCTGGCCGGCGACGCGGCTGCCTGGGCCATCGCCGCCGGGCAGCCGGAACGCGCGGTGGAACTCCTGGAGCAGGGCCGTCAGGTGCTGTGGTCCCAGGCCCTGCAGACCCGCAGCGACCTGTCCGAGCTGGCCGTGGTCGCGCCCGCACTCGCCCAGGAGCTCGACCGGACGCGCCGGGAACTGGACGGGGCGGAGGCGTCCCCGATCATCGAGCTGCCGGCCCGCCCTGGTGGGGAGATGGGCCATCACCTGCTGACCAGCGCGCTGCGTGGACCGCATCGCGCGGAGACCGAGGACGCCGGTCACCGCCGCCGGTTGGCGGAACGCTGGGAGAAGCTCGCGGCCGAGGCCCGCCGCCAGCCGGGCTTCGAGAACTTCCTGCACCCGCCGTCGTTCGCCGCCCTGCAGCCCGCGACCACCGGCGGTGCGGCGGTGCTGGTCAACACCTCGCGGTGGCGCAGCGACGCGATCATCGTCACCGCCGACGGGGTACGGGCAGTGCCGCTCCCGTGGCTGTCCCACGACACGGCGCACCAACGTGCCGCCGCGTTCCTTGAGGTGCAGCGGGCGGTGGAAGGGGGTGGCGGGCCGGCCGAGCGGGTCGCGCTGCACCAGACGCTGGTGTCGCTGCAACGATGGCTCTGGGACACCGTCGGAGAATCCGTCTGCGCGGCCCTCGACGACATCCTCGGTGGCGCGACGGATCGGCGGCACCGCGTCTGGTGGTGCCCGACCGGGCCACTGACGATGCTGCCGCTGCACGCCGCCGGTCGATTCGGCGCGAGCGCGCCGCTTGCCGCGAAGCGCCGGATCTCGGTCGCCGCCCGCTGCGTGTCGTCCTACATCCCGAGCCTGTCCGCGTTGCTGCGCGCCCGGGCCACCCCGGCACCACCCGGACCGCCGCGGGCTTTCGCCGTGGGTCTCGGCACCCTGCCCGGCCAGGCGTCGCTGCCGGCGGTCAGCGACGAGCTGCGCGCGGTCAGCTCGCACGTGCCCGGCCTACGGGTGCTCTCCGGCCGCAGTGCCACCGTCGAGGGCGTGCTGACCGCGCTCGAACAGCACAGCTGGGCGCACTTCGCCTGCCATGGCGACCAGGACTTCAAGCGGCCCAGTGCCGCCGCCCTCCGCCTGGTCGACGGCAGGCTCAGCGTCCTGGACCTGGCCGGCCGTCTCGCCGCCGGCAGCCGGTCGTCCGGCGGCGCCGACCTCGCCTACCTCTCCGCCTGCCGCACCGCAGCGGGCGGCCGTGACCTGCCCGACGAGGCCATCCATCTCACCGCGGCACTGCAGATGGCCGGCTTCCGGCACGTCATCGGCAGCCAGTGGGCGGTCTCCGACCGGGTCGCGGCCCAGGTCGCCGACGACGTCTACGCCGGTTTGAAGGCCGGAGAGCGTCTTGACGCGGACGATGCGGCCGTCGCGTTGGACAAGGCCATCGACCGGGTGAGGCGTGAGCACCCGGACCGTCCGGAGCTGTGGGCGGCGCTGATCCACACCGGTCCCTAGGGTGCTTCAGCGCTGCTGGATCGGTAACGCCGGCAGTTCGGTGCCCGGTGACACGGCGTCGTGGTGCTGCTGGGCGACGATGCGGGCAGTGATCTCGTGGGGCGGCACCGGACGGCCGAAGTGCCAGCCCTGCCCGTTGTCGCAACCGGTCGCGGTCAGCCGGCGGGCCTGCTGCGCGGTTTCGATGCCCTCGGCGGTCACCACGAGGCCGAGCTTGTGCCCGAGCGACACGACGGTGCTGAGGAAGTCGTCATCCGTGCCGGGGCGGCGGGCCCCCGGCCGCCTGGCCGGCTGCGCCGACGAACGGGTCAGGCTGGCGTCGAGTTTGAGGCCGTGCAGGGGAAGGGAGCGGAGATTGGCCAGATTCGCATAGCCGATGCCGAAGTCGTCGATGACGATCCGGACGCCGAGTTTCATCAGTGCCGCCAGCGTCTCCGTCACGATGCCGGTCAGATCGATCACCGCCTGCTCGGTGACTTCCAGCTGGAGCAGGTGCGGCGGCAGGCCTGTCCGGTCGAGGATCTGCGCCACCGCTCCGGCAAACCCGTTGCGACGAAGCTGGCGCACCGACACGTTGACGCTCACGTACAGGCCGGGTTGGACCCGCTGCCACCGGCTGGCCTGCCGGCACGCCTGCTCCAGCAGTTGGCGGCCGAGCGGCACCACGAGGCCGGTGCGTTCGGCGAGCTCGATGAACCGGGCGGCGCTCAGCAGGCCGAGCTGAGGATGCTGCCAGCGGGCCAGGGCTTCCACCCCGGTCAACTGCCCGGACCGGAGAGCGACGATGGGTTGGTAGGCGGCGGTGAACTCGCCCCGCCGCAGCGCCGCCGGCATGGCTGCCGACAGCCGGTAACGCTCGGCGTCGGCGTTGCTGCGGTCCTGGTCGAACTGGCGCAGGGTGGCCTTGCCGTCCGCCTTGGCCCAGTGCAGCGCGATCTCACTGGCGCGCATCAGGGTCGCGGCGCCACCGTCGGCCACGGTGCCCTCGGCCACTCCCGCGCTCACCGTCAGGGGCACCTCGGTGCCGTTGACGCGGAAGGGGGCGGCGAGCGCGGCGAGCGCCTGATCGGCGATCTTGACGGCGTCGCCGGCGCAGGTGGTGTCGCGGACCAGGATCGCGAACCGGTCGCTGTCCAGCCGCGCCACCAGGTCGATCCGCCGGTCGGTGAGCGCGCCGACCCGGTCGGCGATCTCGCGGAGCAGCAGGTCACCCACCTGATAGCCGAGTACGTCGTTGACCGCCGCGAAGTCGTCGACGTCGAGGCAGCAGACTCCGACCCGGTCGATCGGCAGCTGGGCGGCGGACAGCCGTCCCAACTGCTCGGTGAGCAACGTCAGGTTGGGCAGCCCGGTCAACTGGTCGTGGGTGGCGAAGCGGCGGAACCTGGCCTCGCTGACCCGTAACGCCTCCTCGGCCTGGGTGCGAGCGGCGAGCGCGGCCAGCCGGACCGTGTCCTGGGCTCGCAGGCTGAGATCGTGCGCGGCCGACGTGAAGCCCGCCGCGAGGTCCGCCAGCAGGCGGTTCAGCCGAGCGGCAATGGTGGGGTCGGCGGTGATGCCCAGCTCGCCGAGGAACCGCGAGCCGATGACGGCGATCGTGCCACCGAGCGCCTCCGGCGACCCGAAGCCGGCCGCCACCAGATCGGTGCCGATCCGCCGGCCGCCTCCGGGCTCGCCCGGCTCGGCGAGAACCGCGGTGACCAGGCGGTCCGCCAGTCCGGCCACGATGCGACGGCGCTGCTCGGCGCTGATCGGCACATAGTGGGCCCGGTGCAGGGCCGTGGCCCACGCCGTGACGAACTCCTCGACGCCCGGACGGCTCCGGTCGTCGAGCCCGTCGGCGGCGGGCCGATCGCTCACCTGCGGCGTCCGACTCCGACGTAGAAGCTCATCCGCTCCGGGTGCTCCCCGACATCGGCCGACGACTCGGGGCGCCACAGCGGTGACCACACCACGCCGGGTTCCACCAGGTCGAGGCCGGCGAAGAAGTCTTCCACCTGCGTGCGGGTGCGGGCGGTGACCGGGGTGTTCGTCCGGCCACTGAGCCGGGCGCCCTCGCCCATCTCGTCCGGCCGGCTGTCGGTGGTGACGTGGCTGATCGCCACGCAACTGCCCGGAGCCAGCGCCGTCCACAGCCGCCGGATCAGCCCGTACGGGTCGTCCTGGTCGGGGACCGCGTGCACGACCGAGACGAGCAGCAGACCGACCGGCCGGTCGAGATCCAGCAGCCGACGAACCTCCGGATGGTCCAGGACGGCCTCCGGATGGCGCAGGTCCTCCAGCAGCGCGACCGCGTTCGGCTGGCCGGCCAGGATGTGTGTGCTGTGCGTCACCGCCACCGGATCGATGTCCACATAGACCACGCGGGAGTCCGGATCCACCTGCTGGGCGATCTCATGCACGTTGCCCACCGTCGGAATGCCGGACCCGATGTCCAGGAACTGCCGAATCCCTTCGTCGAGCATGAATCGCACCGCGCGATGCAGGAACTCGCGGTTCGCCCGCGCGACCAGGCGAAGATCTGGCACCGCCGCCAGTGCCTGGCGGGCGAACTCCCGGTCGACCTCGAAGTTGTGCGAGCCGCCGAGCCAGTAGTCGTAGGCTCGCGCGACGCTCGGCCGGCTGAGATCAACATCTGCTGGCGCCCAATCCGGCCGTTCCATCGTCGCCCTTCCCACCACCACCGTGACGTGACTGTCGCCACTATAGGCCGACATTTCCTGCTGCCGCACCACACCGAGATCGTCCGCAGGCCGATGGCGGACACCGGTTCCGTCGATCGTCCGTCCACACCGTACAGACATCGACGCGCCTGCGCGCCGTACCGTACCGCTCGTCGGTCCCGGACGCCCCGCCTGAGCTGACGCGGGACCGTCGCCTCCGGCGGGCTCCACGGCCCGGCCCCGACGGGGTGGCAGCACGTCGAACGGAAACCGGTCGTCGACCCTACGGGGGGCCGGGGAGCCGGACCGTGACGAGGAGACCTCCGTACGGGTTGGGGGCCAGGTCGAGGGTCCCGCCGTGGGCCCGGACGATGCTGTGCACGATGGCGAGACCGAGGCCGACACCCACGTGTTCGTCGGTGCGTACGCGTTCCATTCCGCGCTGGAAGGGTTCGGTGAAGGTCGACACCAGTGCGGGTGGGAGCCGGCGGCCCGTGTTCCCGATCCGCAGCAGGCTCGTGTCGCCGTGCGCCTCGGTGTGGACCGTCACGGTGCCGCCGGCGGGAAGGTTGTGCACGATGGCGTTCTGCACGAGGTTCGTCACCATCCGGAGCAGGAGTTCGGCGGAGCCGCTGGTGCGGGCCGCCCCGCCGGAGACGTCCAGCGTGATCCGACGCCGTTCGGCGAGGGGAAGCAGCGTCTCGGCGGCCTCCTCGGCGACGAGGGAGAGGTCGACGACTTCGCGGGTGAAGGTGCCGCGGTCGCCGCGGCTGAGCAGCAGGAGGGCCTCGGTGAGGTCGATCGCCCGCTGGTTGACGGTGTGCAGTCGTTCGATGAGGTCGCCGCGCCCAGCAGCCGGCTCCCTGCGGGCGACGTCGAGGAGCGCCCGGGAGATCGCGAGCGGGGTACGCAGTTCGTGGGAGGCGTTGGCGGCGAACCTCTGCTGCTCCGCGACGTGGGATTCGAGCTGTTCGAGCATCGAGTCGAACGCGTCGGAGAGTTCCCGGAACTCGTCCCGGCGACCCTCCAGCCGAATCCGGTGGGACAGTGCTCCGCCCGCGGCCACGCGGGTGGCATCGGTGATGCGGGTCAGCGGCGCGAGCATCCGGCCGGCGAGGGCCCATCCGCCCAGCAGGCCGAAGAACAGCAGCAGGCCCAGCACCGCGACTGCTCTCGGAACGAAGGCATGGAGCAGGTCGAAGCGGTCCGGTACGAACATGACGGGGGCGGGGAGGCGGGAGCCGTCGGGTGCCGGGGCGGGCGACCCGGCGTCGATCACCTCGGGTACGTAGCGCAGCAGGAACACCCACACGGTGACCAGGAGCAGGCCACCCGCCAGCATGCCGAACCCGGCATAGCTGAGGGTCAGCTTGAGGCGGACGCTCAGACCCGGCTCCCTATCCACGGTCCACTCCCGCACGCCCGGTGCCGGGAGCGGTGTCGATGCGGTAGCCGACGCCGGGCACCGTGGCGATGATCCATGGTTCGCCGAGCCGTTTGCGCAGCGCGGAGACGGTGATCCGTACGGCGTTGGTAAAGGGGTTGGCGTTGAGGTCCCAGGCCCGTTCCAGCAGATCCTCGGCGCTGACGACCCCACCCTCGGCGGCGACGAGGACCTCCAGCACGGCGAACTGCTTGCGGGTGAGCGCGACATGGCGTCCGTCGCGGAAGACCTCCCGGCGGAACGGGTCGACCCGTAGGCCCGCGATCTCGCGGACCGGCGGCCGGGCGTACCCGCGCCTGCGGTCGAGTGCCCTGAGCCGGAGCACGAGTTCCCGGAGTTCGAACGGTTTGGTGAGGTAGTCGTCGGCGCCCAGCTGGAATCCGGACGCCTTGTCGTCGATCCGGTCGGCAGCGGTGAGCATGAGGATCGGCAGGCCGCTACCGGAGGCGACGACACGGCGGGCGACCTCGTCGCCGGACGGGCCGGGGATGTCACGGTCGAGGATCGCGAGGTCGTAGTGGTTTACGCCGAGCAACTCCAGGGCGGAGTCGCCGTCGGGAGCGATGTCGGCGGCGATCGCCTCCAGCCGCAGGCCGTCCCGGACGGCTTCAGCCAGGTAGGGCTCGTCCTCCACGATCAGTACGCGCATACGCGCAGCCTAGGAGCACCGAAAGGTGGTACCGACGTACACATTCCGGACGCGTGCCTCAGCCGGCCGCTACCGGCGCGGGACACGGCCGCTGCGACGGCACCTCCGCCGGGGTACGCCACCAGTGGCGGGACGCCAGCGCGGCCAGCACGGCACCGGTGGCGTTGACCAGTACGTCATCCACCGACGACACCCGGTCCAGCCACAGGACGTACTGGGCGGTTTCCACCAGGATCGAGCAGCCCGCGCCGAGCGCCAGGATCCGCGGCATCGAGGCGAGCGCCGCGAACCGCACCGGGGCGAAGAACCCCAGCGCCGCAAAGATCAGCAGGTTGCCGCCGATCCCGACCGGCCCCATCGTGACCAGGTCCCGCAGCGGGACCAGACTCACCCGGCCGGGGCCGAGGCCCGCCGCCGCCCCCGGCATCAGGGTCATCCACACCAACGGCACCGTCCCGTAGACCATGCCCACCTCGGCCAGCGACAGCCGCCACACCGGGGCGACGCCGGCAGCACGCCGGCAGCGCGCCAGCGCCCACACCGCCAGGGCCGCCAACGGCAGGCCCACCAACATCATCAGCACCACCCCGTTGAACGTGTCGTAGCAGCCGTGCCACCGCCCGGCCAGACACCTCGGAGCGGACATCATGAGCGGCCGCCGTACCGCGAACGCCGCGCCCGCCAGCCCGAGAAGAGCCAGGCTGGCGGGCAGGATCCGGCGGACGAGACGGGACGGTGGGGACGGGGATGCACTGTGGTCCATGCCCCCATCGAAGCCGGCGGTCCGTTGCGGTGGCGTATGCGATTCTCCATACGTCCGCGATACACCGATGCCGGCGACCAGCGCCTGCGGCCTGGTGCATGATCCGGTCGGAAAGCTCAGCCACCACCACCCCCGCCGCCGGGTGGGTCGACCGGGCCGCCGGTGACGGCCTCGGCCTCCCGCAGGCAGATGTCCAGCATGGGTACGCCGTCGCTGTTGCTGAGGATGACGCCGACCCAGCCGGTGTCCGGATAAATGCTCCAGTTGGCACCGATACCGCCGGCCCCGCCGCCGCGCCCGATCACCCACTGACCGTTGATGATGCTGACCGGCATCGTGTACGCCTCGTACGAGGTGGGTGCCGGGCCGGGGAGCCTGGCCCCGGCGAACAGGTCGGCGTGGGGCCGGTCGAGCACCGTGCCGTCACGCAGCGCCTCGGCGAACCGGACCAGGTCCGGGGCGGTGGCGAAGCCGTCGCCCGAGGCGTGGCCGATGAAGCCGCGGCCCGGATTCCTGCCCCGGATGTTCGCATCCAGACTGCCCTTGTCCAGGTTACGGACGGCGTCCACCAGGCTGCCGTCGGCCTGCTGCAGGTACGGGTGCGCGATGTGCCCGTCGGTGAGCCACTGCTCCCTCGTGTAGAACGCCGAGCTGCTCATACCGCAGCGCCCGAAGATGTGCGCGTGCACGTAGTCCCAGAACGTCATGCCGGACACGGCCTCCACGATCTGCGCGGCCATGGCCAGGCCGACGCCGCCGCCGGGAAGGTGACCGTTGGACCCGGCGCCGGGGACCCCCACCAGCGTCGCCTGCCGGGCCCACTGCTCGTGGTACGCGTGCACCTCGTCCCGGCTGTGGAAGACGCGTTGCCAGTCCGGCATCGGAGCGTCCAGCCCGGAGGTGTTGGTGAGCAGATGGTGGACGGTCACCCGCTCGGCGATCTCGCTGGCGAACCCCGCCAGATGGGTGCCCACCGTGTCGGACAGCGTCACCCTGCCCTGCTGCACCAACTGCAGGATGGCCACCGACAGGAAGGGCTGGCTGCCCGAGGAGAGGTGGAACGCGGTGCCCTCGTGATTGCGGATCCCCCGCTCCCGGTCGGCCATGCCGTAGCTGCGCGACAACACCGTCCGCCCCCGGTGGGACAGCAGCACCACGCCGGAGAACCTGCCCTCGGCGGCCAGCCGCGCCACGTACCGGTCGTAGGCCCCGCCAGGCCGGGTGTCCGGCAGGACCCGGTCACGCTCGGACGAGCCGGTGCGGGCCGGCCCAGCGTGGCCGATCCCGGCACCCGACAGCGGCGAGGCCGCCGCCACCATTCCGGCGGCGGCCATCGCACCCCGGGTGACCAACCGCCGCCGGTCGATCCCACGTGCGGCATCCGAATGCATGATCACGCTCCCTGCCCGGTCGATGAATCGTGCGCTGACGGTGCTGCGCTCTGGTCCATTCCCGTAGTCAAGACGCACGCACGTTGCGGTCGCGTATGCGTTTTCCGATACGCCCGCGATACGGCGACGCGTCTTCCCGGCAGGGTCTGTGGTCCGTCGACCAGGACGGGCAGGTCACCGACGTGCTCGTCGTACCGCGTCGGGAAGCCGTTGCGGCCCGACAGCTCCTCCATCGAGGTGCTGACCGACGCGAATCCGGGTTCGTCAGCACCCTTGCACGACGAGCACCACGGCGGACCTCTGTCATTCCCGAACCAGGGGAACGACGGGCGTCTGCCGCCCGGCCGAGGCCGATCGTGGCCCGGGCCGGCGGGGCATCACCAGGGCGACGGCCACGGCCGCCAGTACGAGCAGCGCCACAGCGGTCACCAGAGCGGCGTCGAACCCCGCGACGACGGCGTCCGTGGCCGCCCCGCCCGGGGCCGCGCGGAGTGCAGCGGCGGTGGCGGTGGCGGCGACGGTGTTGAGCAGCGCGGTGCCGATCGATCCGCCGAGCTGCGTCACGGCGTTCACGGCGGCCGACGCCGCACCGGTGTCGTCGCCGCTCACCCCGCTGGTCGCGGCGGAGACCGCGGGGGTGATCGCGCAGCCGAGGCCCAACCCGATCAGGATCTCCGCGGGCAGGAAGCGGGTGAGGTAGAGCCCCGGGACGCCCGGTTCGAGCCCGATCAGCAACGCCATCCCCGCAGCCATCACCAGGAGCGCGGGAACGATCAGGCTTCGCGCCGCGAGCCGGGGCGCGAGCAGGCCGGCGATCAGCGTCGACCCGACGGCGATCGCCAGCGCCAGGGGCAGGAACGCCAGAGCGGCGCCGATCGGCGGGTAGTCGAGGATCTGTTGGAACCAGTACGTCAGGACGAGGAAGAACCCGAACAGCGCCAGCTGCGGCAGACCGATCGCGAGCAGACCCCCTCCCCGGGTGCGGTCGAGGAGCACCCCGAGCGGCAGCAGGGGCTGCGCCACGGTTCGTTGGGCGACCGTGAACAGCAGCAGCATCAGCACCCCCACGGCCAGCAGCGTGATCACGACCGGGTCACTCCAGCCGCGGCCGGCGACCAGGGCGAACGCGAACACCAGGGAGGTCATGCCCGCCACGCTGGTGCCCACCCCCAGGAGATCGAGTCGTACCCGGCGGGCGGGCCGACCGTCGATCACGGTCCGGACCCCGATCAGGGCGAGCACGGCGATGGGCACGTTGATCAACAGGCACCAGCGCCAGGTCAGGTACTGGGTGAGCGCCCCACCCAGTAATAGTCCCAGCACCGCCCCCGCCCCGGTGAGCGCGCCGTAGACGCCGAAGGCGATACCCCGTTCCCGAGGCGTGGTGAACGTTCCCGTGATGATCGCCAGGGCGGCGGGCGCGAGCAGGGCGGCGAACACACCCTGCGCGACCCGACCGGCGAACAGCAGCTCTGCGGTGGGGGTCAGGCCAGCGAGCGCGGACGCCAGCGCGAAGCCGAGCAGACCGTACCCGAATGCGCGTTTCGGGCCCAGTGTGTCGCTGAGGCGACCGCCGAGCAGCAGCAGGCCCCCGAATGCCAGGGCGTAGGCCGACACCACCCCACTGCGGGACGAGTCGCTCATGCCGAGTTCCTGCTGGACCGAGGGCAACGCGATGGTCACCACCGTCGAATCCAGCACCACCATCAGTTGGGCCAGTCCCGCCGTGGCGAGGACCCACCAGTGTCGACCTGCTGCCACCACGCGCCTCCTGAACATTGGAAAGTCAACTTACCATCGTTAACTTGTCGGGGAACCGTACTAGGGTGGTGAGCGTGGCGACGATCGGACCAGACGAAACGCCGGCGCGGCCGGCCGACCGGCGGGGCGGCGGCGCCGGAGCGGTCTGGCTCAGGGAGGACCCGGAACGTACGCGCCGGGCGGCTCCCCTGACCCGGGAGCGCATCGTCGAGGCGGCGGTGGCCCTGCTCGACGCGCACGGCATCGGCGGCCTGACGATGCGACGCCTCGCTGAGCGCCTCGTGGTCACGCCGACCGCGCTCTACTGGCACGTCAAGACGAAGGACGACGTCCTCGACCTGGCCCTCGATCAGATCTTCGGCGAGGTGCCGCTCCCCACCTCCCGGGGCGAGTGGCGGGACGACATCCGGATGCTGACCTCCGCATGGCGTACGGAAATGCTCCGCCACCCCTGGGCCGCGAACCTCATCGGGCGACCGATGCTGGGGCCCAACGTGCTGTCCTGCACCGAATTTCTGCAGTCGACGCTCGTCCGTGGCGGGCTGACCGGCGTCCGGCTGGCAGTGGTCACCCGGCTGCTCGCCAACTTCGTGATCGGTGCGGCGCTGACCGATGCCACCTGGCGGCAGATCGACGACCCGGGGGCGCGGGCCGGGGCACGGCGGCACATCACGAGCAACCCGGCCAGATATCCCACGCTCGCCGCCTCGGGGCACCTCGACGAGAGCCAGTGGGTCGACGAGGACCTGTTCGTACGGGGCATCGACGTCATCCTGACCACCCCGGCGAGTGACCGGACCTGACCTTCAGGCGCAGCCCGTGACGTCCACCGGACCATTCCGCCCATACCTGCCGAACGCCTACGGGCCGACCAGGTCCGTCGCCAGCACCAGCAGGGGCCGGCAACAGCCGGCGCAGGACGTGCCGGGTCTGCGGAAGTCGAATCTCCGACCACGTGACACGACCCTCGGCGGGGGTGGTACCGCGGTACCACCGAAGGCGCGGAAGTGCCGACCGCGGTACCACGATCCTGGCGCTACGCGCTCCTAGCGTGGTGAGCATGATTCAGATACGCGAAGTAACCAAGCGGTACGGTGCGAAGACAGTCGTCGACCGGCTGTCGTTCAGCGCCAAGCCGGGCCAGGTCACCGGCTTCCTCGGGCCCAACGGCGCGGGCAAGTCGACCACCATGCGGATGATCATCGGCCTCGACGCCCCGACCTCCGGCGACGTGCTGATCAACGGCAAACCGTACGTTTCGTCGAAAGCCCCGCTCCACGAGCTTGGCGGGTTGCTCGATGCCAAGGCCGTGCACCCCGGGCGCACCGCGGTCAGCCATCTTCTCGCCCTGGCCCGCACGCACGGCATCCCGCGCTCGCGCGTCGACGAGGTCCTCGGCATGGCCGGCCTCTCGGCCGTCGCCAACAAGCGGGTCGGTGCCTTCTCCCTCGGCATGGGCCAGCGGCTCGGCATCGCCGCCGCGCTGCTCGGCGATCCGGCCGTGGTGATGCTCGACGAGCCGGTCAACGGCCTCGATCCGGAGGGTGTCCTCTGGGTGCGCAACCTGCTCGCCGGCCTCGCCGCCGAGGGCCGCACCGTGATGTTGTCCTCCCATCTGATGAGCGAGGTCTCGCTGATCGCCGACCACTTGATCATCATCGGGCGGGGCAAGCTGCTCGCCGACACCACCGTGGCCGAGCTGGTGACCGCGGAGGGCGTCCGGGTGGTCACCGCCGACCCCGATGCGCTACGCACGGTGATCAGCGGACCGGGCGTAACGGTCACCTCGACCGGTGCCGAGGAACTGCTCGTCTCCGGCACATCCGCCCGGCAGATCGGGCTGGCGGCGGCGAGGCGTGGAATCCCGCTGTTCGAACTGACCCCGCAGAACGCCTCGCTGGAAGAGGCGTTCATGGACCTGACCCGTGACGCCGTCGAATACGAGGCCGCCCGATGAAGATCACCCCTGGTGGCGTCGTCGCCGCCGAATGGACCAAGTTCTCCTCGCTGCGCTCCACCTGGATCACGACCGGCACCTCCGTCGTCGTCCTGATCGCGTTCGGCATGATCGCCTCGGCGTCCTCCTCAGGCGACGGCATGTCAGCGGTCGACCTGGCCCTGTCCGGCAGCACCCTGGCGGCCCTCGCCGTCGGAGTACTCGGCGTGCTGTTGGGGGCCAGCGAATACACCACCGGCATGATCCGGGCGACCCTGGCCGCGGTGCCACGCCGGTTGCCGGTGCTGTGGTCGAAGAGCCTCGTCGCCGGGCTGGCCGGGCTCGTCGCGATGACCGCCGGCGCGTTTGCCGCCTTCGCTCTGGGGTCGGCCGTTCTCAACGACGACGTCGGCGGCCTGAGCCTCGGCGACGACGGTGTGCTGCGCGCTCTGTTCGGGGCCGGTCTCTACCTGGGCCTGATCGCCGTGCTGGGCGTCGCGCTCGGCATGCTCGTCCGCGCCAGCGCCGGCGCGATCGCCATCCTCGCCGGCCTGCTGCTGATCGTGCCGGGTCTGGCCCTGCTGCTGCCGCGCTCGATCTCCGAGGCGGTCACCCCGTATCTGCCGAGCAATGCGGGCAGCGCGGTGATGGCGCTGACCCCGGGAGACAGCACTCTGGCGCCCTGGACGGGTCTCGCCGTCTTCGCCGGGTATGTCGTCATCGCCCTCGCCGCCGCGGCGTATCGGCTCAAGAAGACCGACGCGTAAGGGGACAATCGCCTGATGAGCACCCAGGAATGGCTGGTGGACTGGCAGGCCGGGGTACGGGCTTTCCATCGTCGCCGGCCGTGGGTCATGGACACCGTCGTGGCCGTCGCGATCGTGCTGTTCAGCATCTCGAGCCTGGTCGAGGCGCCCCTGCGGGCCACCATCGCGACGCTGACCCTGCTGCCGCCGCTGTACTGGCGGCGGCAGCAGCCGTTCCCGGCGTTCCTGGTGACCGCGGCCAGCGTACTGGCCCAGGGCTGGCTGGGCGTCGAGGTCGGCGCCGGGGTGGTCCTGCTGGTAATGCTGTTCGGCGTGGCCTCCCGCGGTTCCTGGCGGGCGCTGGCCTGGGCCTGCGGTGTCACGGTCACGTTGCTGGTCGCCGAGATCTACCTGTTCGAGGAAGTGCTCGAAAACCGCACCGTCACGTTGTTCCTGGTGCTCGGCACGTCGATGGCCGCGGTCGCGTCCGGCGTCGCGGTGCGTACCCGCCGGGCGTACCTCATCGCTCTCGAGGACCGCGCCGCGCGCCTGGAGGTCGAACAGCACCAGCGTGCCCGCCTCGCCGTCGCCCACGAGCGGGCCCGGGTGGCCCGCGAGATGCACGACCTCGTCGGCCACCACGTGTCGGTGATCGTGGGCCTGGCCGACGGCGGGGCCGCGCTCGCCAGATCGCGCGACGAGCAGACCGCCGAACCGCTGCGCCTGATCGGGGTGACCGGCCGGCAGGCGCTCGCCGAGCTGCGCCGGGTGCTGGGCGTGCTGCGCGGAGAGGACGCCGATCCACAGCTGAGCCCGCAGCCCGGCATCGAGGACCTCGACCGGCTGCTGCCCAGTGTGCGGGCCGCCGGACTGCCGGTCACCTACTCCACGACGGGCGAGCTGGACAAACTCAGCCGAGGCGTACAGCTCGCGGTCTATCGCATCGTGCAGGAAGCGCTCACCAACACCCTCAAACACGCCGGGCGCGGTGCGGCCGCGAACGTCACTCTCACCACCTCCGACGGGGAGGTACGCGTCCGCGTCCGCGACAGCGGTCACGGCAGACCCGCCGCCCCGAGTCACGGCCTGCTCGGCATGCGCGAACGCGCCACCATGTACGGCGGGGTGATGACCGCCGGCCCGGCCGACAGTGGCTGGCTGATCGACGTCGTCCTCAAGGAGCCCGCATGACGACCGTACTGATCGTCGACGACCAGCCGTTGCAACGGATGGGTTTCAAGATGCTGCTGGACGGCACCCCCGGCATGACAGTGGTCGGCGAGGCCTCCACCGGCACCGAGGCAGTGCGCTCGGTGGAGCAGATGAGACCCGACGTCGTGCTGATGGACGTACGCATGCCCGGCATGGACGGCATCGAGGCCACCCGCCGCATCACCGCCGCCGGCTCGCGCACCCAGGTACTGATCCTGACCACCTTCGACCTGGACGAATACGTCTACGCCGGACTGCGGGCCGGCGCGAGCGGCTTTCTCCTCAAGGACGCCCGTCCCGAGGAACTCATCGCCGGCATCCGGGCCGTCGCGAGCGGAGAATCGGTGGTGGCGCCCAGCCTGACCCGTAAACTCATGACCGCCTACCTTCAGCACGCGGCACCCGACGCCAAGCAGGACCACCGGCTGGCCGCACTCAGCGAGCGAGAACGCGAAGTCCTTGAGGCGATCGGCCAGGGCGCCACGAACACCGAGATCGCCGAACGCTTCACCCTGACCGAGTCAACCGTGAAGAAGCACGTCGGGCGGGTACTGGCCAAGATCGGGGCACGGGATCGGATCCAAGCAGTGATCTTCGCGTACGACAACGGCCTCGTCCAGCCAAGCGCCTGAGCTGGGCCTGTTGCGTCGAGCGGAAGCATGGTCGACTCCAGCTGGGCCGGGTGGTCCGCTGAGCCGGTGAGGTTGCTGTCTCGAATCCGGTCCTGGTCCCCACCGCCGTCGGCATTCGTCGGGTTCCGGTTCCCACCCGAAGTGATCGTCCTGGCGGTCCGCTGACACCTGCGGTTCAACCTCTCCCACCGAGACGTGGAGGGGCTGAGTAGCGTGCCGGGTGGTCACCGAGGGAGTTCGAAGAGCTCCAACTGGATGCCGTCCGGGTCACGCAGGTACAGGATCTTGGTGCCGGCGAGTTCGCCAGCGTGGATTCCGTCCCCGCTGGCCAATATCACCGGGTCAGCGTTGAGGTGGACGCCGCGCTCCCTCAGGTGGCGTACCGCCGTGTCCATGTCGTCGACCTCGAAGCAGAGATGCATCACCCCGACGTCGCAGTTGCGGCCCTCGAACGGCTTCGGCACCGGCCGGTCGTACTGGATCAGTTCCAGCAGGACGTTGTCTCCGGCGAGCGAGAACACCGCTCGCATCGCGGGGTTCTCCACTTCCACCACGGCGCCGAGCGCGGCGTTGTCGGCCGAGATGGTCACGCCGTTCGCGGCGACCCCGAGAACATCTTCGTACCACCGCACCGACCGGTCGAGGTCGCTGACGGGCACGCCGATGTGGTGCATTCGCGTCACTTTGAGCATCCATCGATGCTCCTACAGCGATACGTTCCGAGGGAGTCAGAGATCTTCCTCGTACTGCTGGTACCAGGACACGGGCAACCGGATGCGGGATCATGAAGAGGATGAACCACCTTGGTGCCGCGCTCCGCGCCTGGCGAGATCGACTGGAGCCGGCCACCGTCGGGCTGGTCTACCACGCACCGCGGCGGGTCGTCGGACTGCGCCGCGGTGAGCTGGCGATGCTGGCGGGTGTCTCGGCCGAGTACGTCGCGCAGCTCGAGCAGGGCCGAGCGAAGACCCCGTCGGCTCAGGTGTGCTCGGCGTTGGCTCGCGCGTTGCAGTTGAACGACGAGGAGCAGGCCCACCTGCTGCGTCTGGCTGGGCATACCGCCAACCCGGATCGCATTCCCAGGTTGATCCCGATCAGTGTGCGCCGGGTTGCCGACCAGCTCAGCGCCAGCCCTCTGGCCGTGTACGACGCCGCCTGGCAGTTGCTGCACTGGAACCCGTTGTTCGCGGCGACCTGGGGTGACCCGTGCCGAGCCAGCGTTGAGGACCGGAACGCCATGATCACCCAGTTCGAACGGCGGAACGCCCGGGTCCGACAGACCGCGGCAGAACGGGTGTGGTTCGAGCAGTCCCTCGTCGCGGACCTGCGGACCACCACCGGCCGATACCCGAACGATCCCGATGTCGCATCGTTGATCGATCGGCTGAACCGCACTGCGCGGTTCCGCGAACTGTGGGCGAGTCCGACCGTCGCGGCTCACGAAAGCGCGCACAAGACTGCTGTCCATCCGGAGATTGGTGAGATCGCCTTGGACGCCAACATTCTTCCGACCCAGGACAGCGATCTGCGGGTCGTGGTGCTGACGGCGCGACCGGGCACTGACGCCCGAAGCAAACTGGACCTGTTGGCCACTATCGGTGTCCAGGAAATGGCTCTTCGCTCCGATTAACCTGGCACGCCGGGGCATGCTCCGGCCGCGAGTTCGTCCGCTGTCGCGGCTGCGGCGAAAGCTGGCCACCACGCCGGGTGGAGAGGGGCCACAAGGAGTAGGTAATCCTCGCCGATGCGGGCGAGGCGGGTGCCTTGGCAGGATCGTCTCCGTTGTGCGGGGTCAGCCCCGCGAAACGGTGGCCGCCAGCGGGCCGCCGCTCACCGTAGAGAGGTAGCACGATGGGGAACGGGCAGGCCACCGGCGCGGCGAACGAAGGTTTGAGGATCGACGAGACGGCACCGGTGATCAGTCGACACAGCGTCACGGTGCAGGCGTCGGCGGAGATCGTGTGGCGCGTTCTCACCGACATTGACGCGTGGACGACGTGGCTGCCGGAGCTTCCGTACGCGCGGGTGGAAACCCCGGGGCCGCTCGGGTCGGGATCGGTGTTCCGGTGGTCCGCGTCTGGGCTGGACATCATCTCGACCATCGCCGAGGTACGGCCGTACGAGCGACTGGTCTGGTCCGGACACGCCAACGGACCGGACGGCATCCTGGGCGTCCACGTCTGGAACCTAGCTCCCGGCGACGACGGGCTGATCGTGTCCACCGAGGAGTCCTTCGCGGGTCCGCCGGTCGACGCCGATCCTGGATCCATCCAGGCAGCTCTGGACGAGAGTCTGGTCACCTGGCTGCAACGGCTCAAGGACACCGCCGAAACGGACGCCGCCGGATAGCGACAACCCTTCACGCGCGACGAACCTCGTGAGAGGAACAACTGTGACCGTCATCCCTACATCTTGGCCGGGCATCAAGCGCATGCTGGCGGCCTCGCTCGCCATGACCACCACTCTGGGGGTCCTGGCCACGTCGGCGCACGCCTCCGCTCGGAGCAGCGACGCCGACTCCGGAGCACCGCGTTGCGCGGGGGAGAGCGTCGACCCGAACGCCAAGATCCGCTACCGCACCGAAGCCGTCATCGACGCACCGCTCCGGACGATCTGGAAGCTGCAGACCGATGTCGCGCGTTGGCCGTCCTGGCAACAGCCGGTCCTGACCAGCAGGCGTCTCGACTCCGGTCCGCTTCGTGCCGGATCGTCGTTCCAGTGGACGACTCCGGTGCAGGAGACGCACCTCAACCCCGCCACCACTCTCGTGGTCACCTCCACCGTCCACCAGCTTCAGCGGCAGACGTGCGTGCGGTGGAGCGGTCCAGCGGTCGGCGAAGGACTGCGTATCGACGAGGGAGTCCACGTCTGGACCTTCACCGAGGTCGGAGGCCGGGTTCTCGTGCGTACCGAGGAAACCTGGCGCGGTCGCCAGGTCGAAGCGGACGTCGGATTCGCCACCGCCGCGCTCGGGGCAGGTCTCGAGGTGTGGCTACGAGACCTGAAGGCCACGGCTGAACGAGACTGCGACCGGCACCGCCGCTGACAACGCTGAAAGCCCCCGATGCCCCGCCACCGACCCCCGGTCGCGGGGCCAGCCGTCTCCGCTACAGCTGAAGCTCCCGGAGCTGGCGTCGCGACGTTATCCCCAGCTTTCGATAGATGTTGCGCAGGTGGGCATCGACCGTGCGAGGACTGACGAACAGCAGCGCGGCCACCTCCTTGGTGCCCGCCCCGGACGCGACCCTGCGAGCGACAAGCAGCTCCCGCTCCGTCAGTGCGTTGAGCGGGTCGGTCTCGCCCACACCCGGATGCTCGCCGATGGCCGCCAGCTCCCGCACGGCCCGGTCGGCGAAGGCCCGCGCGCCGACCGTCTTCAGCAACTCGTGCGCGGCACGCAGCTCCACCCGCGCCTCGGCACGACGGCCCACACTGCGTAGCCACTCCCCGTGCAGCAGGCGAGCCCGCGCGTAGTGCCCACGCACCCGGGTGTGGGCGAACCGGCCGATCGCGCCAACGTACAGCTCGTGAGCGCCCAGGCCCGGTTCGAGCAGCGCCCGCGCGAGCAGGTGCGCGCCGACCGCCCACGAGGTGGGGCTGGCGCGCGCGAGATCCTCAAGCCACGCGGCGGAGAGCTTGCCCTCCTCCGGCCGACGGGCACGCACGGCGGCCTCGACCAGTTCACTGTGAAACGCGGAGACGACGTACGAACCCTGCTGCTGCCGGTCTCGCGCGACCAGCAACGCGTCGAGCGCGTCCTCGTAGCCGCCGAGCCCGTTGTGCAGCACGCCGGTCGCGTAGAAGACGGCGGTGAACTCCACACCGGCCCAGTCGCGCAGCGCCTCCCGAACCTCGCGGAACCGTCCAGTGTCACCACGCCAGGCGGCGAGTGTCAGGTCCGAGCCGAGGAGATTGGTCGTGCCCGCCGCCTCGTCGACCGCGCGTGCCTCGATGATGCTGGCGGCCGCATCATCGATCCGGCCGACCATGACCCTGGCGGCCGCCTGAAAACGCAGCGCATGCGGCAGAATCGCATAGGCTCCCTGTGCCCGGGCAAGTTCGACCTGACGGTCGGTCAACTGCTCCATCGCGACCTCGTCGCAGAGGTCGGCGCTCAGCACGCAGGCGCGCTCCATCCACCACGGATTCGCATCGGCCCCCCGGGTCTGATCCAGAAACGCCTCGACCGCGCGGCGCATCGCGGGCGCCGCCTCGTCGACGGGCAGCAGGTTCTGGGCAAGCAGGGCGTCAAGTAGAAGATCAACGGCGCGGGGCGGACGCCGTCGCGGTACCCGCTCCTGGATGCGTAGGGCGAGACGGCGCAGCCGGCCAGGCTCATCGATGCTGAACATCAGGGAGGCGAACGCCTCCAGGTAGATTTCGCGGGCTCGATCGGGATCGAGACCCTCGGCCGCGTCGGCAAGTGCGAGCGTCGCCGGGATACTGCGGGACACGTGGTAGTCGATCATCGCATCCAGGAGGCACAGCTCAGCGCGGTCAGCCGTTCCTGGCCGGCCGAGTCGCGCCTGATTCACCAGTTCCCGTGCGGCTTCGGGCGCCCCGGACTGCAACCGCGCTCGAGCGGCCGACAACAACCGACCTGCCCGCCGCGAAGCGTCCGGCGTCAGCTGAGCGGAGCGTTCCAAGAACGCCGAGGCCGCGGCAAAGCCCCCACGGGCGTGCGCCCGCACAGCCGACCGCTCCAACTCCGCCGCAATCGACTCGTCAGGAACGGCGACCGCGTTGGCGCGGTGCCACGTGCGGCGGTCCGCATCCGTATCGGCACTGGTCGCCGCGGCCAGCGCCGCGTGTACCTGCCGGCGGGTCCGGGCATCCGCCGACCGGTACACCGCGGAACGAGCCAATGGATGCCGGAAGTACAAGCGGGGACCGGCGACCACCAGGCCCTCCTCCACAACCGGAGTGAGATCGGCAGCGTCCAGCCCGAGAACCGTCATGGCGCGGCGTAGCAGCATGATGTCGCCCAAGGGCTCCGCCGCGGCGAGCACCAAGGCCAACCGGGTCCGCGCCGGCAACCGCAGGACCCGACGTGTGAACTGCGCCTCCAACGCGCCTTGCACGCCACCGGTCACCACGTTCGGCAGACCCAACGGATCCGCGTCCCGAGCGAACTCCACCAGCGCGAGCGGATTGCTTCCCGCCTCGGCGACAATCCGTTCCAGTACCGGGCCGTCAAGATTGGATAGCGCTGACAATCGCAGCAGGTCAAGGGCTTCGCTGGCCGCAAGCCCGGCAACGGCGAGCCGAGGAAGACGATCGAGCTCCGGGACAGAAGCGACGTCCCGCGCGGCGAACACCATCACGATCCGATCGGCACCGACACGGCGCGCGACGAACGCCAGCGCCTGCCGCGACGCTTCATCACTCCACTGCGCGTCATCGAGCACGCACCACACCGCAACGTCCTGCGCCGCAGCGCCCAGAAGGCTCAGTACAGCCAGGCCGACCAGCATGGGATTCGGTGCGGCACCTGCGCCGAGCCCGAACACCGTCTCCAGTGCGAGCCGTTGAGGCGCCGGGAGCTCGCGGCGGTATTCCAGTACCGGAGCACAGAGGTGGTGCAGCGCCGCGTAGGGCAGCTCACTTTCGAACTCGACGCCGCTCGCGCGCAGCACCCGCCAGCCGTCGAGCGACTCGACCGCGGCCTGGACAAGAGTCGACTTGCCGATGCCCGCCTCGCCGACGATAAGCGTCGCACCTCCGCGCCCGCCCGCCGCGGCCGCCGCGAGCGCGCCGAGCTCGCGCAACTCCGACTGCCGGGCGACGAATCGCATCCACACCCCATCCCGATGTCGTCCTCGTCGCAACCTTATGCCGGCCACGCCGATCAATATTGGCGCGGGCGGCATGACCGCCTTGATCGAGACCAATCGACGCAGAGCGAAGTCACCGTAACCGACATCAACGCGGCGGACGAGCATCGACCAAGCCAAGAATCCACCGTCCCCACATCCGGCCGCTGCGGCCACCGCAAGCACTACCGCCAGAACGCCCTCGCACCCACCGGGATACCACCGGACAGGCCCGGACGTGAGGGACGCTCGTCGCACGAGCACCCACCGGGCACCAGGGACGGAAAAGTGGCCACGGCTACCGCCTTCGATCTTCGTGTTCTGCCAGGAGCCGGAAGATCATCAAGCGGTGGCCGTCCCACGTCGAGCACGGCACGCCGAAATCCACACAGGACTGCACCGACGGATAGCGGCCGAGGTTGAAGATCAAGATTAGATCAGCCGGCGGTCCGTGCTGATGTGTTCAGTCGTGATCCTCGCAGGATGTAGCCGGCTGCGCCGAGGACGAGTAGTACGGCTGCGGTAGTGCCGGCTGTGGTGGATTCGGCTGGCTGCAGGGGCCAGCTGAGAATCTGGCCGAGGACGCCGTCGCCGGTGGTGCGGCTGATCGGCACGAACGGCGGAATGGTGATGAAGGGGACCAGATAGAACCATGAGCGTGCGCTACCGAGGGTGGCGGCGCCGAGACTGATCAGACCGAGCGCGCCGGCGCAGTTGCGCGCGAGGGCGGCCGGCTCGCCGTATCCGTGCGTCGTGCCAGCTACCGACAGCAGCAGACCGAGGACGACCAGAGCGGCGAGGGTCAGGTGCAGTGCCCGCCGAGTCGGCCAGGGCAGTGCGGCGGTGCGGTCCAGGTCGGGGTCGGGACCGGTGAGAGTGGTGCCGGCGGCGATGGCGGCGAAGCCGGTGGCGGCCATGGACAGGGGAGCCGGCAGGATGTCGGGTGGCGAGATTGCGGTCCAGATCGCCCAGAGGCCCCAGACCACCGCCGCGGCGCCGATCATGGCAGCGGGTATCCGGCGCGCTCGGAGGTGGTGAGCAAGCCCCTTCATCGGGGGCCATCCATCAGGATGTCCCACTGGGCGTCGGCGTTGCAGGCGAGGCCAGCGTCGCGGAGCGCGGCGATGCGTGCCAGTTGTTCGGCTGCGGGCAGTGAGGTCAGCCGTTGCCACGCCTCGACTGCTTTCTGTTTGGTGTCCGGTGGCGGTGTTTCGAGCAGCCAGTACGCGGCGACGAGCCGGGCGGCGCCGTACGTCTCCCAGTTGCTGGTGTCTCCACAGCTGATGACCCCCGCACCGGTCAGTAGTTGCAGCGTGACCTGTTCGGCGTCGATGTCCGTGGCCCGTCCGCTGTCGAGGTAGAAGGTGACGGTCTGCCCTGACGGGGTGTCCTGTTCGTCGGGGTTACCGCTGATGTCTCGGATCCCTTCTTCGACGGCGGTGGGGGGATTCGGTAGGCGGCTGAGGCGGTGCAGAGCGTCGCGGGCCGGTGCGACGGTGTCGGGGAGGACGGCGGCGTGTACCCGGCGGACGCAGACGCGGGGTGTTCCGTCGGCGCAGACCAGTTCTCGGGCACCGGCGTCGACGGCGTCCATGCTGTTGGCCGGGCCGGCCGACGCCAGCAGAAGCAGCGCGGTGACGGCACCGAAGACGGCTGGTAGAGCGGCAGCCGTGCGGGCGCGGACGTGGGTGGCCGACAGCAGCAGGAATCCGGTGGTGGCCAGGGCGAGCGCCCAGATGGACTGGGCCAGACTCAGCCGGGCCGGCACGATGAGGAAGTCGCCGCTCTGGCCGAGCACCGGCGACAGCAGAGCAACGCTCTGCTGGATACGGCCAGCGACGTAGTAGGCGGACAGCAGGCCGGGGGCGCTGGACAGGATCAGTCCGGCCATGGCCAGAGTTGGCGCGGTGAACCGCGACGGTACGACGGCGCCCAGGCCCATGCCGAGCAGCCCGGCGGCGAGTAGCAGCGGCAGCCCGGTGGCGATGACGGCGATCGCGGCGGGGTTGAAGTAGGTTGCCGAGCCGGCTACCAGCGGCAGGCATGCAGCCACGGTCAGCAGGTAGGCGACGGTGACGGTCAGACTCAGCGCGAGGGCCGGCGACGCGGCGCGTTGCCAGGCGGGCCGGGCAGTGCTGGTGAACAACTCGCCGACGCGTCCGCGGCGGTCGCGGTCGGTCAGCCACGCCCCGGCGGCCAGGGTGAGCGGCCAGGTGAAGGCCAGCGCTGTGCGTAGCGTAGTTGCCAGCGGGGACCATCGGCTGCTCCACGCATCGGGCCCGAAGAGCAGATACATCGCGGCGAGGCCGAGTAGGAGCACGATCAGGCCGGCGCCGACCGCAGCGCTACGGCGCAGGTCGATGGCGAGCGCGCGGATCATGCGCCGGCCTCCCGCCGGGCCTGGCGGATCACCGCGGCGTAGCCGCGTTCAGCGGCACTGTCACCAGGGTCACCGGTGCCGCCGCGTTCGGCCAGTTCCGCAGGCGTGCCCTGCCACACCACCCGGCCGGCATGCACGATGACCACATCGGTGCACGAGGCCACCACGTCCTCGACCAGGTGGGTAGAGACCAGCACGCACGTGTCGGCGCCGAGGTCACGGAGCAGCTCGCGGAAGGTCAACCGCTGCTCCGGGTCGAGACCCACGGTGGGCTCGTCAAGCAGTAGCAACGCCGGGTCGTTGACGATGGCCTGGGCCACACCGGCACGACGCAGCATCCCACCGGACAACTGTTTCAACTTGCTGCCGGCCCGCTCGGTGAGCCCGACCCGGGCGATCGCCCGTTCGGCGGCCACGGTGATGTCGGCCGTGGGGACCTCTTTGAGCCAGGCCGTGTACTCGACGAACTCGTGGACGGTGAACTTCGGGTAGTAGCCGAACTCCTGCGGCAGGTAGCCCATCATGCGCCGGATCGGCCGCAGATCGGCTCGACGCTCGTGCGCCGGCCGACCCAGAAGGTTCAGGCTGCCGGCGGCCGGCCTGAGCACGGTGGCCAGCGCGCGCATCAGCGTGGTCTTCCCGGCGCCGTTGGGACCCAGCAGGCCGTGGACGCCTACACCGATGCGCAGGTCGAGGCCGGTCACCGCCAGATGCCGGCCCGCCCGGACCTGCAAGCCGTGCGCCTGCACCGCGTGTTCCCACGTGGTCGGCCTCAACTCGGACTCGGACAAACTTCGTACCATCATCGCTCCTTGGACAGGGATCATCAGCCGCTGGCAGGCAGCGGGAAACAGTGGGTGGGTCGTTGATCAGTTACGACTGGCGAGCCGTTGGAATGCCTCAGCGCGGGTCCAGGCCAGAGCGGCCAGTACCAGCCCGGTCATTGCCCAGACCGGGGCCTTGTCGGCGTCCAGCACGTCGGGCAGCTGATGGGTCAGCATCGCCGGTGCCGTCACCACGGCGACCCAGGCAGCGGCGACGACACCGGCAGCCCTTCGTACGCCGAGCAGACTGCCCAGCGCGATCGTGGCCGAGGTAACGGTCAGGCAGGGCAGCAGCCACAACGCCACCGACGTCCCGACGGCCCAGCCGACCACCGCGAGAACCGGCAGAAGCGCCGCAAGCACCGTGACGGTGCGGCGCAGCACCATCAGAGCACCTCCCCGAGGGGAGGCGGCGACCAACTCCCACGCCGGATCGTCGCGGCGTGAGCACGCCGCCGCGACACCGAACAACGGCACGACCGGGGCAATCAGCAGCACCGGCGACGGATAGTGCGGATTGACCACCTCCAGCAGCAGCGCCGCCACCAGCGCGCCGACGCTGACCATCAACCGCGGAAGCAACGACCACGTCGACCACCGGCGCACCACCCCGAACCGCCGGTACGGCACCATCGCGGGCAACGACCCGGTGAGCTCTCCACCGACGCGGGCGACCATCGCCGCCGTGCCGGGGTGAACGACCTCGCCGAGCCGACTACGGCAGCCGGAACAGGAGTCCAGGTGCACCTCCACGCCCCACACCGCGGCATCCGGCAGGCTCTCACTGATCCCGGCATAGCGCGCCAGCAGGTCGTCGTCGATGTGCGAATTCATGACAGCGCCTCCCGAAGGCGGATGCGGGCCATTCTGGCGCGCAACTTCACTGTGCTCTCCGGCACTCCGAGCAGAGCCGAGGTGTCGCGTACCGAGAGCCCGTCCAGAACCATCGCCTGCAGCACACGCCGGACCTCCGGAGCCAAGGTGTGCAAGGCCCGCAGCAGATCCGCATCGACCCGGCCAGCCAGCACCTCGTCCTCGGCGGCGGGCGCCGGCGCCGCGGCTATCGCAAGCGGAAGTTCCGCCGCGCGGGCACGGTGCCGGAAGGCGTCCACCAGCCGGCGTGCCGCAATCGTCCAGATCCAGCCCGTCGCACCACTCTGCGCCGAACCGGTGAACGACCCCGCCGACCGCCACACCGCCATGAAGGTCTCCTGCAGAACCTCGGCCACGATCTCGTCGTCGGAACACCGGCGCCGCAACCGGGTCGCCAGCCACGGCGCCGTACGCCGGTACAACTCGTCGAAAGCGGCATGCTCACCGCGTGCGCAGCGGCGAACCAGCTGCACCTCGGTCACCGCTTCCTGATCACCCACGCTCAGTAGGACGGCACCGACCGCCCGGCGGATAGCCCAAGCGGTGTGACCCGAGACACATACGCAAGCCTCCATGAATGCCCGCGCATCGACTGTCCAACGGATTGCGAGGCGCCGAGCTGAGATCACCACACCTTGCCGGCTACCGACAGGCGACTGGTCCGTCGCTGGCGAGAGAAACCGCAGCATTGAACGTACCGCCGAGGCCGCACGATCTTCGTGAGGTCGGGCCGTTTGAGCTGCCCTGATCCAGGCCGAACAACCCCGTCGAGCATCCGGCCCACTGTGACGAACGAAGGGCTGCCAGTCGCCGATACCTACTCGCCGAGGCCTCGGGCAATCCAGCCGGGGGCATGGGAGCGCACGGGCAGTGCGCCCACCAGTGCGGTCAGGTGCATCTCGAAGGTCGCAACCTCGCTGGCACCGACCTGTGCGGTGCCAGGAACCCGATCGCGCAGCACCAGATCGGGGTCTGGCCGCTCGAAGACTGGTTCCTCAGCCGGATCGCGAAGAACTCACCGGAACGTCCCGTTCGTCGTGAAGTCGTTCACCGACCGCCAGGGCAGGCCGCTGACGATGGTCAACGGTCAGGCATGGGTGATCCCCAAGGGCGCCAAGAACCCGGACGTGGCCTGCACGTTCGCCAAGACGATGACCGCCACCGACACCTGGGTGACCACCGCGCAGGCCCGGCTGCCGGCCGGCAAGGCACAGAACCTGCCATTGACCGGCGTCTCGAACCCGTTGCCTCCGGACGAACGTCGTCGCACCCGCGTGGCGCTTCGTCAACACCTCCCCCGCATGGACCGTCGTGGCAGGGGGAGCAACCCGCGACGGAGTCCCGGACCTGCCGTGTCCTCGAGGTCCGCTCGGATACCGGCACGAGTGTTTCCGGCCCGCTTTGCCTGACCTGACCGGTTGCTCGACCTTTACGAAGGTGTAGACGCGAGCGGAGCAGACACCCGACATAAGGCCGCTCAGCCGCCGCGTTGCCTGATCAGGATGTCGAGGCCGTCGAGGATCCGGTCCAGACCGAACTCGAACACCTGATCTTGGCGGCCGTCAACGGCTGCTGCGGCCATCGTCGCCGCCAGTGCGGGGAAGCGGTCGCCATGACGGCGGATCTGCTCACCGATCAGCGCCGTGATGTCCGCCTCGGGTTGCCGACCTACCATGGCCTGCTGGGCGATCGAGCGGACATGTCCGGCGAGCACCGCGATCAGATCAAGGCGTTCGCTGCCGGTCAGCCCGGGGTACTCAGCGCGCACTCCATCCAACCCAGTTCGTTGGGACCGAGTGGCCGGGGGCCGACGGTAACCGCCAACGCCCACGCGTGTCGCAGGTACGCCGCGAGCAGTTGGTGGGACCACTGCTTCAGCCCGGCTCGCCAGTCGATGGCGTCGATGGCGGGCGACTCACCGATGGCGCGTTCGACCATGAGAGCCACGAGTTCGGCTCTGCACGCGACATATCGACAGAGGGCCATCTTGGTGAAGCCAAGATCGGCGGCGACCCGCTGCATGGTGACCGACCCGAGCCCTTCAGCGTCGGCGATCGTGATCGCGCTGTCGGCGATGCGATCGAGGCTCAGGGTCGGCTTGGGGCCGCGGGTCGGTTTCGGGCGACCGCCCCAGAGCAATTCAGTCGTCACATGATCTCCGCTGGATCTGGTGGCGTAGTAGGCCAGGTCCGTGGGGTCGGTCATGCTGCGGCGGATCAGCAGCCGATGGCCGTATCCGTCGACCGTGCCGGGCAGGGAGGCCACGGCCCAGTCGTAGAATCGCGGCCCTTTGGCGCCGTCGCCGCACGTGCGCCGCTTCCACCTACCCCACCTCGCGACGTCGATGTGGGGTAGGTAGGCGTGGGCCTGTGTGAACACCGATCAGATCTGTCAGGGGCGCTGGCCGCGGTTCAAGAGGCGATCGACCCTTGCGCGAGGCTGACTGAGGGTGCTCCCGCCATGGTTGCCGGCCGTTCGGTCACTTGTGGAGTGCCGCCCTACTCAGCGGGCCTGTGGTCCGGCCAGCAACCGCCCCGCCGCCATGAGCAACCGGCGGTACTTGGCCGGCTCGGCGAGCACCCCCAGGTGCTCCAGCGGATTGCCGTCCGTCGCGATCAGGTCGGCGTATGCACCCGGGGCGATCACCCCCAGGGTGCCCTCCGCGCCGAGCATCGCGGCGGCGGTGGAGGTGGCCGAGCGGATGATGTCGAGCGGCGTCAACACCTCCCGCCGCAACTGGAACTCGTCGAGCTGGTGGCGCTGCATCCCACCCAGCAGGTCGGTGCCGAAGACGATGTTGACGCCACCCCGGTGCGCGGTCTCCAACGCCCCCAGGCCCGCGTCGAGCACGTCGTACACCTTGCGGTGGACGTGCTCCGGTATGCCGGCGGCCCGGCCGTCCCGGGCGATGGCCTGGTAGGTGACCAGGGTGGGGACCAGATAGGCGCCGGTAGCACGGAACAGCACGACGCTGCTGTCGTCGAGCAGGTTGCCGTGTTCGATGCTCCGTACCCCGCACTCCAGCCCTCGGTTGATCGCCTCCGCCGTGTACGCGTGGCCGGCGACGTACCGCCCCGCCGCGCTGGCCTCGGCCACAATGGCGGTGATCTCGTCCAGTGCGAACTGGGTGGCCTCGATCCGGTCGGTCGGCGAGGTGACCCCGCCACCCAGCATGATCTTGATGTGGTGCGCCCCCTTGCGGAGTTCGTCGCGGGCCGCGCGGCGGCACTCCGCGACGCCGTCGCACACCCGACCGAAGTCGGGGCAGCAGTACGGGACGGTCCCGACGTTGCGGCCGGGGCGTCGTACGTCGCCGTGGCCCCCGGTCTGGGAGAGCGCCTTACCGGCGAAGAACAGCCGGGGCCCGGTGACGAGGCCGTCGGCGATGGCGTCAGCGAGGCCATGGTCCGCGCCGCCGCAGTCACGGACCGTCGTGAAGCCGCGCATCAGCATGTCGTGCAGCGCCCGGGACGCGTGGGCCCCCACGTAGTAGTGCGACAGGTCCGGCAGCGCGGACAGGTCGGCCGTGGCCGCCGTGACGTGCACGTGGCCGTCGATGAGTCCGGGCATCAGGGTGGCCCCCTCCAGGTCCACCACCGGCGCCTTCCCGTGCCGCACCTCGGCGCCGCCCACCTCGGTGATCAGTCCGTCGACGACCAGGACGCGACGGTCCGGTGTCAGGGTGCCGGCGACCGGGTCCAGCACGGTCGCGTTGACCAACAGCCAGGTCTTGCGGTCATCTCGGGCCGACACGTGGACTCCTTCCTTCTTTGCCGACAGCGACAGGGACGGGGCCGGGTGCACCGGTCACGGTCTGGGGGCCGGGGACCACCGGTGCCGGCCCGTCCGGCGCGGGTACGGTCGCCGACCGGCCGTCGCTGATCTCCTCCAGCGCCCGCCCGCTGGTGGACACACCGAAGACCAGGACCACCACCACACCGACGGCGAGCGCTCCCGTGGTGATCAGGAAGACACCGTCGAAGCCGATGACCGGATAGGTCGTCCCGATCAGGATCGGCGCGGAGATCCCGCCGATGCGGCCGACCGCCGACGCGGTGCCCATGCCCCGCGCCCGGACTTCGGTCGGGTACAGCTCGGGGGTGTACGCGTAGATCGCGGCGTAGACCCCGTTCATGAAGAAGGAGAGCAGTCCGCCGAAGATCATCACCTGCGCGGAGATGTCCGACCCGGACAGCAGGTACGCGGCCACCGAACCGCCGCCGAGGTACAGCGCGATCGTCCACTTGCGGTCCAGCAGGTCATTGAGCGCGGCGGCAGAGTAGTAGCCGGGGATCTGGGCCAGGTAGATCACGATCGAGTAAGTGAAGCTCTTCGCGATGGTGAGCCCGTTCGCGTGCAGCAGGGTCGGCATGAAGGTGAAGAAGCCGTAGAACGAGAACGTGATCACCACCCAGAGGACCCACAGGACGGCGGTACGGCCGGCCAGGTCCCGCCGCCACAGCCCGCTGATGCCGAGCCGCCGGGACGGCGCGGTATCCGGTGGAGGGTCGGCCGGGGCGACGGTGGGTGTCGGGGCGGCCGGGGAGGGCGGCCGGATGGCGGCCGACCGCGCTGCCTGCCGTTCGATCGCCTCGACCACGGCGCGGGCCTCGTCGGTCCGCCCCTGGGCGAGCAGGAAACGGGGTGACTCCGGCACGGACCGACGCCACCACAGCAACAGGATGATGGGCACAGCCGCGACCACGTGGAGCACCCGCCATCCCTCCGGCCCCATCGGGACGATCCACCGGGCCAGCAGGGCGGCACCGACGTACCCGAAGGAGAAGAAGCCGGCGAGCGCACCGATGAACCGGCCACGGAGTCGTCCGGGGACGAACTCGGAGAGGAAAGCCGGGATGATCGCCGACTCGGCCCCGGTGCCGATGCCGGCGACCAACCGGGCCAGGAAGAAGAACTCCCAGTTGGGAGAGACCGCCGCGACCAGGGTGGCCAGGCAGAACACGGCCAGCGCCCACATCATCACCCGACGCCGGCCGATCCGGTCGGCGATGATGCCGGCGCCGAGGGCACCGAAGAAGAAGCCGATGAGCGTGGAACTTCCCACCAGACCGGTCTGGCCGCTGCTGAGCTGCCACTCCTCGGTGATCGAGGGCAGGACGAAGGCGACGGTGGCGACGTCGAGGCCGTCGAAGGTGAGCCCGAGGCCCCCCATGGCGAGCAGGGTCAGGTGTGGTCGGGAGAACGGCAGCCGTTCCAGACGGGCCAGCAGGTCGGACACCGGTCCCCCGCTCAGGCCGGCTCGAACGGGAGATCGATGCCCTCCAGCGTCGCACCGCAGCGGCAGGCGGGCGTCCGGGGCAGCGCGTCGACCACCCGGAGCAGGAGGGCCCGCAACCGTTCGACGTTCTCGGCGAAGACCTGGAAGACGTTCTGCTGCTGGACCTCGTCACCGGGGGCGAGGCCGGCGTCCAGGTCGGTCACCAGGGCGATGGAGGTGTAGCACAGGGCGAGTTCCCGGGCCAGGGTCGCCTCGGGCTGGCCGGTCATGTTGACCAGCGACCACCCCTGCCGGGCGTACCACCGCGATTCGGCCCGGCTGGAGAAGCGCGGTCCGTCGATCACCACGGTGGTCCCTCCGTCGGTCACCGGGCTGCCGTACTCACGGGCGGTCTTCAGCACGGTCTCCCGACCGACGGGGCAGTACGGATCGGCGAACGAGACGTGTACCGCCCCCGAGTCGTAGTAGGTCCGGTGCCGCCCGGAGGTACGGTCCACGATCTGGTCCGGCACCACCAGGCTGCCCGGCCCCAGTTCGGGCAGGAGCGAGCCGACGGCACAGGGCGCGAGGACCTGACGTACCCCGGCGGCGCGCAGCGCCCAGATGTTGGCACGATAGTTGATCGTGTGTGGGGGGAAGCGGTGGTCGGCGCCGTGCCGGGCGAGGAAGGCGACCGTCCTGCCGCCCACCTCGCCCACCGTCACCGGACCGCTCGGTGGGCCGAACGGGGTGTCGACCGTGATCTGTTCGCTCTCCGCGAGCAGCGCGTAGAACCCGGTGCCGCCGATGATCCCGACGTCGGGTCGTGCCTGCGTGGTCATACTGCCTCCTGGTGGTACGGGGTCGTGAGGCCGGCCAGTCTGCGCGCCGCCTCGTCCAATACCTCCGGCTTCTTGCAGAACACGAAGCGGACGATCGGCAACCCGTCGGCGGGGTCGTCGTAGAACACGGCGCTGGGGATCGCGGCGACCCCGGCCCGGTGCGGCAACTCCCGGCAGAAGCGGATGCCGTCCGCCGTGCCGAGGGCTCGGATGTCGGCCTGTAGGAAGTACGTTCCCTGGCATACGTACGGGGTCAGACCGGTGGCCACCAGACTGGCCCGCAACCGGTCCCGGTTGGTCTGCAACCGCGCAGCCTGCGCCCGCACCCAGGGCTGCTGGGTTCCGAGTGCCTGCGCCACCGCGACCTGGAAGGCGGTGCCCGAGGCGAAGGTCAGGTACTGCTTGACCCGCCGCACCGGCTCGACCAGATGGGCTGGACCACACACCCAGCCGACCTTCCAGCCGGTGGCGCTGAACGTCTTCCCCGCCGACGAGATGGACAGCGTCCGTTCCCGCATCCCCGGCAGGGTGGCGAGCGGGGTGTGCACGGCACCGTCGTAGGTCAGATACTCGTAGACCTCGTCGGTGACGGCGACTAGGTCGTTGCGCCGGCAGCAGTCGGCGATGGCGGCCAGTTCCTCGGCGTCGAACACGGTGCCGGTGGGGTTGTGTGGACTGTTCAGCAGCAGTACCCGGGAGCGGTGTGAGACCGCGGCCGACAGGTCGTCGGGGTCGAACCCGAACCGGCCGGTGGCGTCGGGACGCATCGGTACGACCCGTCGCCGACCCCCCGCTAGGGCGATGCTGGCGGCGTACGAGTCGTAGTACGGCTCGAAGACAATGACCTCGTCGTCCGGCGCGCAGTGTGCCAGCAAGGCCGCCGCCAGGGCCTCGGTTGCTCCCGTCGTCACCAGGACCTCGGTGTCCACGTCGTAGTGGGTGCCGTAGCGCAGGGCCCGCTGGGTGACGATCGCCTCACGCAGTTCGGGGAGCCCGGCCAGCGGCGGGTACTGGTTCGCGCCCGCCGCGATGGCGGTCCGGGCCGCCTCCAGCATGGCCGGCGGGCCGTCGGTGTCCGGGAAGCCCTGCCCGAGGTTGACCGCCCCGGTCCGCTGCGCCAGCGCGGTCACCTCGGTGAAGATCGTCGTGCCCGAGCCGGTGCCGGTCGGGCAGGCGGGTACCCGGATCATCGCGGCCCCCCGGCAGCGGACCGCGCGGCCGGCAGGCCGTGGCCCACCGGTAGCGGCCCGCCGGTCAGGTCGCCCCGCAGGTCGACCTGGTCGAAGGTGGTGACGACCGGATGGTCGCCGCCCACCGGCGGCGTGTCGTCCCGCTGGACCGCGACGCTGCGCCAGCCCGCCACCCGGGCCGCGTCCAGCTCGGCGGCCACGTCAGACAGGAACACGATCGAGGCCGGGTCGGTGCCGATCGACCGGGCGATCGAACGGTACGAGTCCGGTTCCCGCTTGGCGCCGCCGTTCTCCAGGTCGAAGAACCCGGTGAGGTACGGCAGCAGGTCGCCGTGCGGGCTGTGCCGGAACCACGCCCGCTGCGCGGCCACCGACCCGGACGAGAAGATGTGCACGGTCCACCCCTGCGCCGTCCAGGCCCGGAGGGCCCGTGGCACGTCGTCGTACACGTGTGACACGAGCGCGCCACTGGCGAGGGCGTCCTGCCAGATCAGCCCCTGGATGGTCTTCAGGGGCGCGACCTTGGCGTCCCGCCGGATCCAGTCCCGCAGGATGTCGACGATCTCGTCCCGGCCGACGTCCGGCCGGTCGGCGATCCTGGCCGCGGACCGCAGCGCGTCGGCGACCGCCGGCTCGCCGCCGTGGGTCGCCACCCAGGACCCCAACACCCGGGACGCGTACGGGAACAACTGGTCGTGCACGTAGCTGATCGAGCTGGTGGTGCCCTCCACGTCGAGGACGACTGCGCGGCTCACGGCAGCCGGGCCGTGCGCAGCTGGTCCAGGCTGGGGAACCCGCTGGCGATGCTGTCCGGCAGGAAGTTGCCGATCCAGCCGTCCTCCTCCTCGAAGAACCGGATGGCGGTGAACTCCGGCTGGCCACCCATGTCGAACCAGTGCGACGTGCCCTGCGGCACCCAGAGCAGGTCGCCCGCCTCGCACACCACCGCGTACACCTTCGCGCCCACGTGCAGGTAGAAACAGCCGGACCCTTCGACGAAGAACCGCACCTCGTCTTCGTCGTGGGAGTGTTCCGAGAGGAACTTCGTCCGCGCCGCGTGGGCCTTGTCCGGCCACTGCGGGTCGGTCTCGTCGGGCTTCATCCGTACGACGTCGACGAGCCGGAACCCGCCCTGGGCGCAGATCCGGTCCACCTCCGGCCGGTAGGCGGCGAGAACGTGGTCGGACGAGGCGTCCGGGGCCAGCTGCCGACCGAGTTCCCACTGCTCGAACTGCACGTTGAGTGGGCTGAGGGCCTCGCGGATCTCGTCGGGCCGATCGGTGCGCTCCAGCACCGTCCGGGCGTCGTCGTCGGGCATGATCTGCAGCAGTGTCACGGTGTTCTCCCTCACTGAGTCGCTGCCGTCCGATGGTGTCTGTCAGTCACCGATGAGGAGGGCGAGCTGGCAGAGCGCTTCGAGGCACTCGAGGCGGTCGCTCGCCTCGGCCAGGTCGGCTCCCCAGGTGGTCGCGCCGTGGTGGGCGATGAGCAGCGCGGGTGCGGGGTCGGTCGCCGGGCGGGCGAAGTGGTCGTCGACCTCCGCCGCGATCCGGGGCACCTCGCGCCAGTTGGCGAACAGGGGAATCTCGATGCTGTCCAGGTACGACCGACCCATGCCCTTGATCAACTCCAGGTCGGTGAAGCGCACCGCCCCGCCTCCGGCACGGGACCTGCGGCTCGCCAGCGCGGTCGCGTACGGCGGATGGGCGTGCACCACCGCCCCGACCGTCGGGAAGGCCCGGTAGACGGCCAGGTGGATGCAGGTCTCGGCGGAAGGCTTGGGCGAGCCGGGTCGCACCGGCGCTCCCGTGTCGGCCCGGACGAGCACCGTGTCGGTGGAGGTGAGCCGCCCCTTGCCCAGCCCGCTGGCGGTGATCAGGACCGCGTCGGCTCCGGACCGGACCGAGACGTTGCCCGAGGTGCCCGGCATCCAGCCCTGGTCGTAGAGGGCCCGCGCCGTCGCGCTCAGCCCGACGGCGGCGTCGTACGGGGCGGTGGAGACGACGTCCACGGGGTGCGCCGTCATGACCGGTCGGTCTGGAGCGCGACCACCCGGTGGGGGTGCAGTCGACGGACTCCGCCCAGCCCGGCCAGCTCCAGCAGCACGCCGAACCCGGCCACCGCGGCGCCGCTCTCGGTGACCAGCTTCGCCACCGCGGCCAGGGTGCCGCCGGTGGCCAGCACGTCGTCCACGATCAGCGCCCGCCCGTCCGGTGGCACCGCGGACTCCTGCATCTCCAGCACGTCCTCGCCGTACTCCAGGTCGTACTTCACCGACCGCAACGGGCCGGGTAGCTTGCCGGCTTTCCTCACCAGGACCAGCGGCTTCCCCGTCGCCAGCGCGACCGCGGTGCCCACCATGAAGCCGCGTGCCTCGACCGCGACGATGTGGCTGAACGCGTCCCGGTACGCGGTGGCCAGGGCGTGGGCCGCCGCCCCGAGCGTCGCCGGCTGCGCGTAGACACCGGCCAGGTCACGGAACCGCACCCCGGGCCGGGGAAAGTCCTCGACCACCGTGGCGAGCCGGTCGATCCGGTCCGCCAGGTCACCGGTGCCCGGGTCGGCGGGGTACCAGAGGCGGTCCTCGGTCACGATCGCGGTGACCAGATCCCTCGGCGTGACGTCGAAGGCCGGATTGAACACCTCTGTGCCGGCGCAGGTGGTGTCGACACCGGCGATGGAGGTCACCTCGTCGCCCGGCCGCTGCTCGATCGAGATCGCGGCCCCGTGGGGCGTTGCCTCGTCGATGGTCGACTCCGGCGCGACGACCACGAACGGCACCCGGTGGCGGGCCGCCACGACGGCCAACGGGTACGTTCCGATCTTGTTGGCGACGTCGCCGTTGGCGGCGATCCGGTCGGCACCGACCACGACGCAGTCCACCAGGCCGGCGGCCAGCGCGCTCGCCGCCGCCGAGTCCACCAGGAGCCGATGGGGTATGGCGGCGTCGCGCAGCTCCCACACGGTCAGCCGGGCCCCCTGGAGCAGCGGTCGGGTCTCGGTGGCGAAGACCATCTCGACCTGGCCCTGCCCAGCGAGGTGGTGTACGGCACCCAGCGCCGTACCCACCCCGCCGGTGGCCAGCCGCCCGGTGTGGCAGTGGGTCAGGATCCGCAGCCGTGGCCGGGGGCAGAGTTCCCGGAGGAGATCCGCCGCCCGGGACGACGCGGCCCGGTTGACCCGCTCGTCCTCCTCGGCGAGTGCGGTGGCTTCGGCGAGTACCGCGTCGGCGCCCTCGGCCAGCCGGCTCAGGGCACGGTCGACCCCCCAGGCCAGGTTGACCGCCGTCGGCCGGGCCGCGACCAGGCGCGCGGCGTCCCTCCGTACCGGCTCGTCCGCCCCGTGCCGGTACGCGGACAACGCGACGCCCAGGGCGCCCGCGATCCCCAGCGCCGGGGCTCCCCGGATCGCGAGTCGTGCGATCGCGTCGATCAGTTCGTCGACCGTGGTGATGCGCAGAACGTTCCGGCGGTGCGGCAGAGCGGTCTGATCCACCGTGACGATGGCTCCGTCGTCCCACGCCAGGGTCGGATCGGCGGTCATTGCCCGGTCCCCGCGGCGTCCTTGGCCCCCGCGACGAGATACATCTGGCCGGGGGGCGAGATGTTGTTGTTCAGCATGTATGCCTGGATACGGTCGGGCGAGTCCTCGTGCGACCCGATCCAGTGGTCGATCTGCACGTCGGTGAACGGGCAGAAGTGCTGCACGTCGACCGTGCCGAAACCGGCGGCGGTCAGCATCGCCGCGGTCTCCTCGGGCGCCGGCGTGGCCCGCAGCAGCCATTCGCGGTCGGCGGAACCGTAGAGCGACAGCATCCGTCCGTCCGGCCACGAGGTGTTCCAGTTCGAGATCACCACACACCCGCCGGGGGCGAGGAGACCGTGGACGGTGGCCAGCGCGTCGATCCGGTCGGCGTCCGGTATGTGCGCGAACGTGCCCATCATGAAGGTCGCGAGATCGAAGCTCTGCTCCGGAAACGTGACGGTACGGATGTCCCCGCAGACCAGCTCCACCCGGTCGGTGATGTCGGACCGGCGCAGTTCCTCCCGGGCCATGGCGACCGCCGCGTCCGCGACGTCCAGGCCGACGCTGCGCCATCCGGCGCGGGCGAACAGCATCGGGTACCGGCCAGTGGCGGTACCCACGTCGAGCATTCGACCGGTGAGCTGTCCGCGCTCGGCGAGGGCGTGGAACAGGGCGTCGCGCTCCAGACGCTTCTTGACCTCGTCGACTCCGCGAAGATGGCGGTACTCGCGGTACCAGTCCGAGCGATATGTGATCGTGTCGGCGAACTGGTCGGTAGATGACATGGATCTCCCCTAACCAAAACGGATGTCCGAGCAGAACCAACCGACTGAGCAAAACCAGCAACCGGATCGCCGCGCTGCGAGGTACCCGCTGCCTGGATTGGCGGAATCGAACTGCCGCCGATGCCCCCACTCCCCGCTTTCCTGGGCACACTGACCGCCAGGTGACCCCAGTATTTCTATCTGCATCGATGGCGCAAATCAATTAAGAATTTCTACATCGAGCTTGTAGCGATTCTGCACAGAATTACAGGTCGATCAATGAGGCAAGTCCCCCTACAATTGTCGGACGACGGATGATGATCGCGCCGAATCACCCAGAATACGCAGGAGGTTGGGCCGTGCCTGGCAATGAGACGCCGATCGGCGGGACGGTCGACACGCTGCTGCGGAGAAGCGTCGAGGCCCATCCCGACCGCTGTGCCATGCGCAGCCAGGGACAGAGCTGGACCTACACCGAGTTGGACCGACGGGTCGGGCGGCTGGCCGGCGCACTGCGCGAACGCGGGGTGGGCCCCGGCACCCGGGTCGGACTGCTGCTGCCCCGGTCGGCCGAGTGCGTGGCACTCATCCTTGCGGTCCTGCGCCGGGGTGCGGCCTACGTCCCGCTGGACCCCGGCCACCCGGCCAGGCGGCTGGCGTACGTCCGCCGGCACAGCGGCGTCCACCTCCTGGTCACCGCCGGCGGGCACACCGCACCACCCGGCCCCGGGGAGGACGTCGCCCTCGCCGACCTGCTCCGGGAGGCCGAGGCGTCCACGACGGACGCCCCATCGTCGAGCGACGCCACCCCCGACGACACCGCACACATCCTCTACACCTCGGGCTCGACCGGGACCCCGAAGGGCGTGCGGCTCAGCCAGCGTGCGGTCGCGAACAACGTCCGCGCCTGCGTGCGCACCTTCGGCCTGCGGCCCGACGACATCCTCGTGCTCAAGACGCCGCTGACCTTCGACGTGAGCGCGTACGAGATGTTCTCCACCCTGGCCGCCGGGGCCTGTCTGGTCGTCGCGCCCCCCAGTGCCGAGGGTGATCCCGACCTGCTCGCGGCGACCGTCGACAACTACCGGGTCACTGTCCTGCACACCGTCCCGGCGCAACTCCGGGCGTTGACGGAGACCGGGGCGTTCGTCCGGAACACGTCCCTGCGGGCGGTGATGAGCACCGGCGAGAAGCTGCCGGTCGCGCTGCAACGGGCCTTCCACAGCGTCCGCCGGGAACCGCTCTACAACTTCTACGGCCCGACCGAGACCGCGTACGCGACCGCCTACCGGGCGGTGCCCGAAAACGCCGCCGCCTTCACGGACCAGGCCACCGTCCCGATCGGACGGCCGCTGGACAACGTCCGGTGCTACGTCCTGGACGACGCCGGACGGCCGGTGCCCGACGGTCAGACCGGTGAGCTGCACATCGGCGGGGAGAGCCTGGCGGACGGCTACCTGGACGACGACGAACGCACCCGGGAACGGTTCCACCCCGTCGACCTCGGTGGAGGGCGGACCGACCGGGTCTACCGCACCGGTGACCTGGTCCGCCGCCTGCCCGGCGGAGACCTCCTCTACCTGGGCCGGGCCGACGACCAGATCAAGATCGCAGGACAGCGGATCGAACTCGGCGAGGTGGAATCCGCCATCCTCGGTGTGCCGGGTGTCCGCGCGGCGGCGGTCACCGTACGGGAACGTGACCCGGACGGGGCGCCCGAACTGTCGGCCTTCGTGGAGTTCGACCCGACGGGTCACCGCAGCACCACGGACCTGCGTTCCGCGCTCGCGGCGTGGTTACCCGGACGCATGGTCCCCGCCCATCTCGTGCCGGTGGCGAGGATCCCCCTGCTGTCCAACGGGAAGACCGACCGGCTGGCCCTGGCCCGGCTGCACCCGTCGGCCCCCGCGCCCCGGTCGCCCGGGGGCCGACCGGTCACTCCGCTGCGGCAGGACACCCCGACAGCGGAACTGGTCCGCCGGTGCTTCACTGAGGCGCTGGGCTGTCCGCCACCGGCGGACGACAGCCACTTCCTGCACGAGGGGGGCGACTCCCTCCTCGCCATGCGGGTGGTGGCCCGGCTGCGTCGGGCCGGCGTACCGGTCTCCGTGGCCGAGTTTCTGTCCCACCCGGTGCTGGCGGACCTGATCGCGTACCTGGGCAGGCCCCCGGCCCGGCCAGTGCTGCCGGAGACCGGCGGCACCCGCCCGGCCACGGCCCCGACGGCTGCGGCGCCGGTACACGAGTGGTTCACCGAACGGGTCCGCACGGACCGGACGTACTGGAACATGTTCGTGCGGCTCCGCGTGCTCCGGCCGCTGGCCCCGGCGCACCTGGAGGCCGCGCTTCGGGCCCTCGTGGCGGCACACCCCGCCCTGCGCGCCCGGTTCGTCGACGACGGGACCGGCCTGCGGATGGTGCCCGCCGACGGGATCACCTCCCACCGGCTGGTACGCACCCTCGACGTGACCGACACCCCCGAGCGCGACGCCGCCGTCGACCAACTGCACCGGTCCCTCGATCCGTGCACCGGTGACCACCTGCGGGCGCTGCTGGTGCACGACCGAAAGAACGACGCCACACATCTCGTCGTCGCGATCCACCACCTCGTCGTCGACATCGTCTCCTGGCACGTGCTCCTCGACGACATGGTGGTCGCGCTGGACGCCCTGGAACGCGACGAGGAACCCTCGCTGCCGGCGCAGGCGGAGACCTTCCAAAGCTGGGTCGAAGCCCTGCCGGCACTCGGCACGGACCTCCACGAGGCGGCCTACTGGCTCTCCGTTCTGCGTCTGCGGCGGGCGGCACCGAGCCTGGCGGCGCGCGGCGCGGCACAGCCCGAGCAGGCCGGAGGACTCCTGACGTTCCGGGTCCCGACCGCGACGACCCGGCAGTTGCTCGGTCCGGCTCCGGTCCGGCTCGGCATGTGCGTCCACGACGTGATGGCGGCGGCTGTCGGGCTTGCGCTCGCCCGCTGGCGTCCGGACGAGGCCGTGACGTTCGACCTGGAGACCCACGGCCGGCACCGGTGGCCGCAACTGGACGGGGTGATCGGGTGGTTCACCGCCGTCTTCCCGGTCGCCTGGACCAGCGCGCCGGCGACCGACCTGGCCACCGAGTTGGCCCTCGCGCGGGCCGCGTTGGCGGCGGTGCCGCACGGCGGTACCGGTTACGGCGTCCTCCACCGTCACGCCGGCGACCCGGGGACGGCGGCGGCACTCCGGGCGACCCCGCCAGCTCTGGTCTGCTTCAACTACCTGGGCCGGGGTGACCTCGGCCCGCCCGGCGACCGGTTCCGGACCGACGGCACGCCCGTGCCGTGGGAGGCGCGCTCTCCGCGTGCCGAGCGGCCCTACCCGGTGGAGGTGTCGGCCGTGGTCCTCGACGACCAGTTCGCCGTGTGGCTGAGCTGGGCCCCCTCGCCCGCCGACGGGCTGGACGAGTCGTCGGTGCGTCGCCTCCGTACGCACCTACGGACCGTACTGGACGAGTTGGCGCTCGGCTGCGCCGCCGAGGCGGTCAGTGGTGCAGCGCCGTCACCCGTCCACCGTCAGCCGGGCCCGCACCGGTAAGTGCCGAGCCTGAACGTGTCGTCCAGATTGGCGGTGACCGCAGTGAACGCGTTGATCAGCCGCCGCAGGGTGGGCCGGCTGCGGGCGGCGCTGCGCACCGCCACCGAGATCCGTCGGCGCAACGGGCGCTCGGCCAGCATCAGGCACCGCACGTCGTACCGGGTCTGGGCGATGGTGATCGCCGGCACGAACCCGATGCCCAGGCCGGCCTCGATCATGGCCAGCAGGACGGTGAAGTCGTTGCTCATGTACGCGATCTCAGGCGTGAACCCGGCGTCGGCGCAGGCGCTGACCATGCCCGCGTGGCACAGGGTGCCCACCTGGCAGGTCAGCCACGGCTCGGCCGCGTACGCGGTCAGGGGCAGCGCCCGCTGGGCGAGTGGGTGTTTCGTCGGGAGGACGAGATACATCTGTTCACTGAACAAGGGGGTGAACTCGGTCCCGGGCTCGACCAGCGCCGGCAACGGGTCGTACTCGTCGACCAGGGCGAGGTCGATCTCTCCACGACGCAACGCCGGCAGGCTCTCGTGGGCCTCCATCTCGTGCAGGCCGATCTCGACCGGGCGTCCCTCGTTCACGCAGAACGCGAGGGCCTGCGGGACCGCCAGTCGGGAGACGCTCGGAAAGGACGCCAACTGCACGGCACCTTCGACGCCGTCCCGCAGGTGCGCGAGCTCGGTCTTGGCCTGCTCCACCTCGGCGAAGATGCGCTCGGCGCTGCTGACCAGCACCCGCCCGGCCTCAGTCAGGGTCAGTTGACGGCCCTTGCGCTCCAGCAACGGCATGCCAATTTCCTTCTCCAGGGTCGCAAGCTGCTGGGACACCGCAGAGGGAGTCAGCTGCGCCGATTTTCCGACCGCACTGACCGTGCCCAGAGAGGCGAAATGAGAAAGCAGGCGGAGTCGCCGAAGATCGAACATCGGTTCCAAACTTATCGGTCGCTCACAGGTGCATCACCGAGGATTACTTTTCGCATTCATCGCCTACACCCAGAGTGAGGTGAGTTGAAAGTACTACAGGTCAAAGATCCGTTCAATGGCTCCGGTACAAGAGACAGCAGGCACACGCTATGGATCATCAAACCGCATCCTCCTACGCCGGTCCGGACCGGCAGATCACCCCGGTTCCCGACGCCAGCCGGCAGGCGGCCTTCCTGGTACTGGTCGCCGCCGTGTTGTGGGGCACCACCGGTGCCACCCAGGTACTCGCGCCGCCCGAGGCGTCCGCGCTCGGCATAGGCACCGCCCGGCTCTGCACGGGCGGACTGATCCTGCTGGCGTGGGCCCTCGCCCACGGCGGGACCGCCGGGATGGCCGCCTGCTGGACCCGCTCCACCTGGGCGCTCACCGTGGTCGGGACCGGTTCGGTCGCCGCCTACCAGGCGCTGTTCTTCTCCGCCGTGCGCAGTACGGGCGTCGCCACCGGGACCCTGATCGCGATCGGCTGCGCGCCGTTGATCACGGGCCTGCTCGGCCTGGCGATCAAGGAAAGGCTCACCCGCCTCTGGGCGGTCGGGACCGCGATGACCGTCGCCGGACTGACGCTACTCTCCGTTCCCGGCGGTGCGGCGCTGGTCCGGCTCTCCGGGGTGCTGTATGCGCTGGCCGCCGCCGCCGCGTACTCGACGTACACGGTGGCCGGACGGATGCTGCTCTCCCGTGGGGTCGACGGGCGGGTCGTGGTCGGCACCTTCTTCGGTTTCGCCTGTCTGCCGATCGTCGCGCTGTCCGCCGGTGACGACTTCACGTGGCTGACCGCGTGGAACGGGATCGGCGTCACCCTGTGGCTGGGCATCGGCGCGACAGCGGTGCCGTACCTGCTGTGGATCCGTGGCCTCCGGACCACAGCGGTGTCGTCGGCCACCGCCATCGGCCTCGCCGAACCGTTGATGGCGAGCGCACTCGGCATCTTCGTCCTCGGCGAGGCGGCCACCCTCTGGACCCTCACCGGGATGGCGGCCATCGTCGCCGGGCTGGCGGTGGTCGGCCGCGACGGCACGGACGCCAGGGAGCCGGCGACGCGTCAGTAGATGGCGTCCCCGGGAACGGCGTCACCGGCGACCACGATCGGGATCGCCTGGGCCTGCCCCTCGGGGCTCGCCGGATGCGGGGCCCCCAGCACCAGCGCCTGCGACACGTACGGGCCCATCTCGCGCTCGCCGAGATTGACGCACGTCACCACGTTCGCACCGACCAGTTCGTCCTCGCCGATCAGCGCGTACTGGCCGACCGAGACGCGTTTGCCCAACGGACCGAGATCCAACTCGATCACCCGGCACGGGAAGCGCGTGTTCTCGGCCATGGGCGCCGACAGGACCCGTGCCACCCGGAGATCGACATTCTGAAACTTGCCAAAAGTGATCTGCGGCTTTACCGCCGCAGCAGCTCCGGCCATCGTCCGTCCTTTCCCAATGCCGGGGCCGAACCACCCTGCGGCGGATACGGCGGCCCCAAGTTCGGTAGCGAACCGGCCCCACTCTATCGGGTCGGGCGGGTGCGAGCCGAAACCGGAATGGCACAGGCCACCACGGGCCGAGCCCACGGTAGGACCACGCCCGGATTCCTCCTTTGCCGGCACGCCGGCCCACCACCCGACTCCCCACACCATTGAGGAACGCGAGCTCCAGCATCAGATCAGCGCAGTGCTCCATACCCACGCTGTGGATGCCGAAAATCCCATCCACCCTGGCCACAGCCACGTGACCACCAAGCATTGGAGCGGCCGGCCCTGGCGCGGAGCAGGCCGGGCTGAAGCGCGGCAGTGGTCGACGTCGTGTGCCGCATGACGATAGGGGTGTGCTGTTTCGACTGGCGTACCTCGGTGTGACCAACGCTCTGGCCCTGCTGCGGCTGCTGCCAATGAGCGACCGCGACAAGAACGCCGACATCCTGACGGGCGCATCGCGGTGAATACGGGCGGGCCTGAGCTGCGAAACTCCGGTGCAAAGTCGGTGTCACGAAGGCTCCGTCACGGTGATCGTCTGGTCGGCTTTGCGGGCGCAGTGCGGACATCGTCGTGGGCAGGGCGTCTGCGGTACGGCGGTGGTGAGGCCGCTGGCGTGCAGGATCGTGGTAACCGTCTGCCCGAAGGTGCTGGTCTCGCCGATGACGGTCTCCCCGGGGATGTCGAGCAGGTCGCGGTGGGTGTACCAGGTGCGCATCTCGTCGGGGGTGACGGGAATCGGCTCGTCGCGGCTGAGGTGACGGCGGACGGTCTCGTCGAAGGACACGTCCAGGTAGAACACGGCCACCGGCCCGTGATGGTCGTCGATGAGCTGGTGCAGCACGACCGCGTAGCGTTCGGTGTGCAGAATGCCTTCGAGGACGACGTGGTAGCCCAGGTCGAGGGCGGTGCGGACGGTCGTGGTGATGAACGTCGGGGCGACCGGGTCGATGTGGGCGCTGTCGTGTTCCCGGAGCACGGTTCTGCGCAGGTAGTCCTGTTCCAGCAGAGCCGCACCGCGTCCGAAGCGGCGGCGTACCTCGCGTGCGGTCGTGGTCTTCCCGCTGCCGGAGTTCCCTCGAATGATCACCAACGTGGGCGGCGAAGGCTTCGTCAGGTTCGGCATCGACATGGTGAACTCCGTCAGGCGGTGGCGGTCAGCCGGGGCACCATCGCGGCGGGCCCGGTGGTGTCGTAGTCGGCGGCTTGCAGGGTGAACAGCTCCGCGTACCGGCCGCCGGCGTCCATGAGCTGGTCGTAGATGCCAGACTCGACGAGACGGCCGGGTGCAGGACGCACCGGGCAGGAAAAGGTCGTCGTCGGTCACCAGGTCGACGGCGATCATGGCGGGCACCGACTTGTCGGCCCCACCTCCAGGGCGATTGCATAGTCGATCAGCGGGTCGTTGCCCAGGAGTTTCGACACGAGTTCGGCCTTTTTGGGCACCCTTCCGTTTGCACGGCCGACACTCTACGCCCGGTACCCTGCCCATTCGTAGGTCCAGCATGCGAGGTCACGCACCCAACGCTCGGTGTTCTGCCGTGATTTGTTAGCCCACTTTGAGGCGTTCCTCGCCGCGAAGTCGTCCAGGACCTCGGGGTCGGTCCCGGCCCAGGCGGGGAACTGGCTCAGCCAGTCTTCCGCCTGGGCCGGGGTGTGGCCGTTGCCGATCAGCCACTGAGTGAGCAACGCCAGCTCGACCCACGGTGCCGCCTTGGTCGCGTACGCCCAATCGACAATCCGAAGTCCGTCGGTTGTCAGGATCAGATTCGCCGGGTTGAGGTCGGAGTGCACGAGCGAATCGCCGTCCATCGCCGGATGGGCGAAGCTGATCCGCCCCGCCGGGGTGAACAGCCGCACGTCCGGCGCGGCAGTCTCTTGCAGCCCGGTGAGGGTCACCGCGAGCGTGTCGAGATCAGGACTACCGGGCGACAGGTCGGGGTGGGGGCCGTCCAGGTGCTCGGCCCCCACCACCAACCAGCCGTCGGACTCGAAGTCCCACAGGACCGTAGGCGGATACCTGCCAATGGCTTTGGTGACCGCCAGTTCGTATCGCAGTGACCGGACGCCCGGGCCCGAAGAGGCGGCCTTGACGAAGACGGTGTCGGTGGAGCCGATGACGGTCGACGCGATCTCCGCGTGGTCACCACTGGGAGCCGGGTACACGCCGATGATGCCGCCGACTCGTTCGGCGACCGCCGCCTCCACGGGCTCGGGTAGGGCGGCCCAGTCGCTGCGCATGGTCACCTCTCGTTGTTACCTGCCGGTGAAGTCCGGTTCTCCGGGTGGGCAGCACCACTCGGCTTCACCGTGCCAGAACTCCATGTCGACCCGGTACCCGGTGGCGTGCAGCGCCGCGAGGGTGAACGTGACGGCGGTGCCGTCCATCATCCCCTCGGTCAGGATGGGGATGTGGTGCACGAAGCTCCCGGCGATCTGCTCGCAGGCGGCGGCGTAGGGCACGGTGTGCTGCAACACGGAATGCCACACGGCGTCGACCGGGAGGGTCGGCACGACACGACCGATCGACCCGTCGGGCAGCAGCATCCCGAAATCCTCGCTCGTCACGGTGTCGACGTGCGCCCTGAGGAAGACCAGGAACTGCTCCACAGCCCGCTCGGCGTACACACGGGTGACGTGCCGGTCGGCGGCGAAGTAATCGACCAACTTCCCGAGCACCTCGGCCGTGACGAGGGTCTGAGGGTCGAGGGCGGTCATGCACACGCGCTCTTGGAAGAACTCTCCGAGAGCGCGGACAACGACAACCCGCCGCAACGACGACATGATCACCACCACCATGGGGACCGCCCGCGCGGAGGAGTTGATCGCCGCTCTGCCCGCTCGGGCGTGGTGCCGGCTCTCGGCCGGCGCTGGCGCGCACGGGCCACGGGAGTACTGGTGGGCGCGGGTGCCGGTGCGGATCTGCTGGCAGCCGGGCCGCGGACACTGGCTCCTGGCCCGGCGCAGCATCACCACCGGGCAGATCGCCTACTACGTCTGCTACGGGCCACGCCGGACCCGCCTGGTCGACCTCGCCCGCATCGCCGGCACCCGATGGGCGATCGAGGAGTGCTTCCAGCAGGCCAAGAACGAAGCCGGCCTCGACGAGTATCAGGTCCGCGACTGGCGGGCCTGGTACGCCCACATCACCCTCGCGGTGGCCGCCCACGCCTGGCTGTCCGTGGCCAGATCCCTTGCGACAAAAGGGGATCCCACACCGACGACGGCATGATGATCGGTCCGCTCGGCTGTAGGACAGGTCCTGGTCGCAGCCGCCTCCCGGGCCGCTCTGCCGGTCGGCGCGGCCGTACGCCGGGTCACCGGCCGCGAGCCCAGCTCGATGACGCGCCAGTTGGGCAATGCCGACCTGCTGCTGCGGCGGGAACTGCCGCTCATCGGCCTCGATTACCAACCGGACCTGCCCGCGCTGCGCGAGGTCGCCGTGCCCTGGCGGCTGGCCACCGGCCGGGAAAGCGTCGGCAAGCCGTACTACCGGCCGGCGCACATGCTCGCCGAGCGGCTCGGCGTGCCGTGCGAGGAGTTCCCGGGCGGACACACCGTCTACATCGAACAGCCAGACAAGTTCAGCGAAGCCCTCGAGAGGATCCTCGAAGGATTCCCCAGGTGAGCACACCCGCCGTGCCGCCGCCCCCGACGCGTCCGACGCTCAACCGCGAGTACCTTGCCACAGCCGCTCTCACGCTGATCGACGCCGAAGGGCTGCGCAAGTTCTCCATGCGTCGCCTCGGTGCGGTCCTTGGCGTTGACCCGATGGCCGCTTACCGCCACTTCGCGGATCAGGAGGCGTTGTTCGACGGCATCGCCGAGGTGCTGTTCGTCGAGATGGACACCGACTCACTGCCATGGCAGGCGCCGTGGCCGGAACTGGCCGCGCAGTACTGCCGCCGCCTGCGCGACGTGCTACTACAGCACCCGAACGCCGTTTCGGTGTTCGCCACCCGACCCGTGCGGTCATCGGCATCCATCGATATGGGTATCCGCGCGGTGGCAAAGCTGCAGAACGCCGGCCTGCCGCCCGCCACCGCCTTGCGGATCCTCCGATGCCTGCGGGAATTCACCATCGGGCACGCGCTCAGCGTGTCCATCCTTCAAGCGGGCGCACAGTCACGAAGCAGGAAACCTGACAAAGGCAGCCCGCAATACAACCTGTTGGCTCAGGCAGCCGACGAGACCACACCGGACGACCATTTCGAACCAGGCCTGCAAGCTATGCTCTGCGGCTTTCAACATTCCTGACCTCACCACCTGGACCGAAGTAGGTGTTCCTGACAATGCCGCCCGGTGCACTACTCTCGGCAGATCCGCGTGCCGCCGGGTCGCCCCTACCGTCACATTGCGGAGTCGGTGAGCTTCAGGCGCGAGCCCTCGCCTCCACTGCCGACCGCCAAACCGCACTTGCCGGTGCCGTTGGCTGCTATGTACATAGCTGGCGTACGCGGCTATGTACTGGGACTCGTACCCCGACACCCCGTCAGGGCCACTCTCGGGGATCGCGCTCAGCAACAAAGTTGGGTAGCACGTGCCACTCCGGCGGCTCTCCCATCACGATGCTCTTGAACTCGCGCAGCTGCGGCTTACCTGGTGGGAGAACCGGCGCGAACAGCTCGAAAAGCCGGTCGGCGTGCTCCGGCCCGTACTCGTCCCACGTCTTTGTCGCCAGCAGCCAGCAACTGCCCTGCGCCAAGCGCTCAGCCTCGACGAATGCGCCGCTGTCGCGAAGCCGGGCGA
>NZ_FMCU01000021.1 GCF_900091525.1 Micromonospora matsumotoense | reverse complement strand
TGGCTCAGTTTCGGGTCGTTCTGGTCGGGCATCAAGATGGTGGCGCTCAACCCGGCCACCGGGAAACGCTCGGATACGACGGTGCGCAGCATCGCGGGACGTAACGGAGGCGCGATCGAGGCGCCGGTGATCGTGCGGCACGGCAACTACTACTACCTGTGGGTGTCGTTCGACCGGTGCTGCCAGGGTGCGGCGAGCACGTACCGGGTCATGGTGGGCAGGTCGACCTCGGTCACCGGCCCGTACGTCGACCGCAACGGGGTGGCGATGACCTCAGGCGGCGGCACCCAGGTGCTCGCCGGACACGGCAGCATCCACGGACCCGGGCACCAGGCGGTGTTCACCGACACCGACGCCGAGGTCCTCGCCTACCACTACTACGCGAACAACGGCGCCTCGTTGCTGGGCATCAACCTGCTCGGCTACGACACCGCCGGCTGGCCGTTCGTCTACTGACGGCGGACGCGGTCCGACGGTGCGCGGACCTGCTGTTCAGCGGGGTGCCGGCGGTTCGCTGTCCAACGCGGCGGTGAAACGGGCGGCCACGGCGGCCACGGCGGCCCGCAGTTCGGGACCCTCCTCGACGGTGAAGCCGAACGGGATGGTGGCCAGCCACTCCTGGGCGTACATCCGGGTGTTGGTCGTGCTGCCGGTGAGGACGCAGCGGTCGCCTGCGGGCTCCAGGCGACCCATCGTCGGTCGGACCCAGGGCGCCACCCGCTCGTAGGGCTCGTGGAACACCACCCGGGTCGGGTACTTCCACCCGGAGCCCAGGTGCGCCTCCAGGGTGGCGACGGGGTCGAGGTCGTCGGGTGGGGTGAACCGTTGCGGCAGGTGTCGCACGGCACGAATCCGGTCGATGCGGTACGTGCGGATCGCGTCCGCCCGGTGCGAGTGGCACAGCAGGTACCAGCGGCCGTAGCGCACCACCACCGCCCACGGGTCGACCACCGCCTCCCAGGACTCCCCGCTCTCGGTCGCGTAGGTGACGGCCACCTGGTGCCGGTCGGCCACGGCCGCCACCAGCGTGCTCGTCGTGGTGGGGTCGGCGGGCGCCGACCGACGGTCGGAAGCGGCCGCCGCGTACGACCGCAGCGCTGCCGCCTGCCGTCCGACGCTGTCGGGCAGCGCCCGGATGAGTTTGCTGAGCGCGGAACCGACCAGGCCGTCGGCGTCGATCGCGGCCGGCTGCCCGTCGAGTACGGCCATGACCAGGCCGATGACCTGTTCCTGGGTGAAGACGACGGCCGGCAGCCGGGCACCCCGGCCGAGGCGGTAGCCGCCGTACGGTCCGCGGGCGGAGTCGACCGGGATGCCGGCCTCGCGGAGGATGTCGACGTAGCGGCGCGCGGCGCGTTCGGTCACGCCGAGATCGGAGGCGAGCTGCCCGGCGGTCGTGCCGGGGCGGTCCCGCAGGATGTCGAGCGTACGCAGGGCACGGGCGGTGGGGCTGACGGCATTCTCCACCCGCCGGACGGTACCGGAAGCAGAACGTCCGGAATCGACGCTACGTTGTCGCCATGACTGATGAACAGATCGTGCTCGTCGGCGGCCTGTGGCTCGATGCCTCGGCGTGGGACGGCGTCGTCGCCGAGCTGACGCGGGTGGGGCGACGCGCGGTGGCGGTGAACCTGCCGGGTCAGGGGGACGGGAACACGTCGGCGACGCTCGACGACCAGGTTGCCGCGGTGCTGGCCGTCGTGGACGCGGCACCGGCCGGGTCGGTGGTGGTGGGGCACTCGGCCTCCTGCGCCCTGGCCTGGTTGATCGCCGACGCGCGGCCCTCGGCGGTGGGCCGGGTCGTGCTGATCGGCGGGTTCCCGCAGGCCGACGGGGACCTGTACGCCGACTTCTTCCCGATCGAGAACGGGGCGATGCCCTTCCCCGGCTGGGCGCCCTTCGAGGGCGCGGACGCGGCCGACCTCGACGACCGGACGCGGGCGGAATTCCTGGCCGCCGCCATCCCGGTGCCCGAGGGCGTCGCCCGGGGGACCGTCCGGCTGACCGACGCGCGGCGGTTCGACGTGCCGGTCGTGCTGGTGTGCCCCGAGTTCACCCCGGCGCAGGCCCAGGCGATGCTCGACGCGGGTGACCTGCCCGAACTCGCCAAGGCCCGGAAGGTCGACCTGGTCGACATCGACTCCGGGCACTGGCCGATGCTGAGCCGGCCGGCCGAACTGGCCCGCATCCTGGCCGACCTCTGACGGACCCGGCGGGAGCCCGACAACTCCGGTCTCCGCGACGACGACACGGCGGTGCCGGGCGACGGTGAACGGGGGCGCACCGGCGAAGTCGGGGGATGTGCCTCGGGGAACAGCGGCTGCTGCCTCGCTGTGGTGGGCGAGCGCAGCCATGCCGCGCCGACCGGGGCCGTTCCCGGGCTCGACGTGATCGTGCCAGTGCGGTGGCCGGGGGAGGCCGTGGTCTCCGGCACGTTGGAGATCACCATCCCGCCGTACGAGTGGCCGACCAGGACGACCGGCCGTCGATCCCGGTGAGCACCGCGCGCAGGTAGTCGGCGTCGTGCCGGACACTGCGCAGCGGGTTGGCCACGGCCACCGTGGGATAGCCGTCGTCGGCGAGGATGGCGATCACCCCGGCCCAGCTCGCCGATTCGGCGAACGCGCCGTGGACGAGGACGACCGTCGGCCTGCCGGGCTGTGCGGTGGTGAGGGCCATTGCCGGGTACCTCCGGATGGTGAGCGAATGTCGGGTCCAGTCTCGGACCGCGGGCGCGCCCCGGCGTGGGTCGGGCGACCGGCTCACCCGGCCGGGGGAATCGGGGCAGGGCACCGACGGGCGAGTCCGGGTACCGTAGCGGCGAGTCGAGAGGAACACGCCGTGGCAGATCAGCCCAAGCTCCTCACCGCGACTGCGGTGGGTGTCGCCCCGGAGGTGCCGCCGAGCGGTCCGGGTTGTGTCGAGTGTGAGTCCTCCGGTGGGTGGTGGTTCCACCTGCGCCGGTGCGCGGCCTGTGGCCAGGTCGGCTGCTGCGACTCGTCGCCGGGCCAGCACGCGACGGCACACGCGGCCGCGACGGGGCATCCGGTGGTACGCAGCTTCGAACCCGGCGAGTCGTGGTTCTGGGACTACTCCGACGATCAGTTCTATGCCGGCGGGCCGGAGTTGGCCGGGCCGGACTCGCGCCCGCTCGACCAGCCCGCGCCCGGCCCCGAGGGGCGGGTGCCGGGGGACTGGAAGCGCCGGCTGCACTGACGGCGCGCATGACGGGTCGGCGGGTTTGGCGCTCCGGACCGCCGGGCAGCACACCGCAGTGACCACCGCCGATGAGCCTCCCGTCATCGAGTTCCGCCGTTCCCTGGGTCGTCAGGTCGGCTTCCTGGCCACAGCGGTCCCTGTGGCGGCGCTGGCGCTGGCGGTCGTCAACCTGGCCTCCGGCGACCCGTGGTGGGACGGGCTGTGGCTGCCGCTGACGTGGTTCCTGTTCTTCTACCTGTCCCTGCCGATGTCCCGTCCGCCGTCCGCCGGTAACCAGGCGCGGCTGCCCCTGCGGCTCACCGCGGACCACCTCCAGGTGGCGGGTCCGGGCGAGCGCACCCTGGTCATCGAGTGGTCGAACGTCGCGCGTGCCGAGATCAGCGGACGGTGGTACCCGGTCCTGGTGATCGAGCCGGCCGACCCGGACCGGACCCGCCCTCCGCTCGCCCGGTGGGAGTGGGCGGGGTACGGGCAGAGCCGGCCGTACGAGATCCGGGTCCCGCTGGCCTGTCTGAGCCCCGGCCGTGACCTGCTCCGGCGCGAACTGGCCCGTCGCCTTCCCGCATGAGGCTCCGGGGCCGCCGGACGGTCGGCACGCCGCTCGCCTGCGTCAATGGCGCAGACCGGAGATCCGGAGCGCGATCCCGGTTAGTGGTATTGGTGGTAATGAATTGGGGGAGCCATCTCCCGAGTTTCGTTCAAGCCTAGGCGCGACTTTCCGAAATGTGTAGAGTGAGCGCAGCGCAGCGCCGCCCCGGTAGACGTTCCGCCGCTCGGGGCATGAGCATCTCGGGGCAGGCCGGGGAGGGCCCGCCGGACGGCGGGGCGACTTTCTCGATGACTGCGCGGCGGAAGCGGGCTGAGGCCATCCGACCAGGCAACCGTCCCCGGACGCGGCCTGCACGGAAGTCCACAGGGGACGGTGACGCTCCCTGGCCTCTCCCGGCGGGTTCCGGTGAGGCGAGACGGAGGAGGCAGATGTCGATGGGTGACAATGCGTTGCGGTCCCGGCGCGGCTTTCTGGGAATGGGGGTGGGGCTGCTCGGCGCGGCCGGCCTGGCCGCCTGCGGAGACACCTCACCATCGACGCCCAAGGTGCAGGCCGAGGTCCCGAAGGCACTCGTCGACGCCGCGGCGGCGTTGAAGGGCTCCTCGTTGGGGATGCTGTCGCAGAAGCTGTACTCGGAGGCGGCGAACGCGGCCCTCGACGCCTCGATCAGGAAGTTCGCCGACACCACCGGCACGAAGATCGGCAACAGCCTGGTCCAGGCCGACGCCGGTGACGTGGTCGCCAAGATCCATGCCGAGGTCCAGGGTGGCGTGGCGCGTGACCTCGCGTTCATGACCGACTCGCGGTTCGTCGCCCAGTTCCAGGCGCTCGGCGACCTGGAGGACGTGACGGACGTCGTCCAGGCGCTGACGGCGACGTACGGCGAACCCACCGCGGAGTCCAAGAACTTCTGCGTCTTCGACGGTAAGTGGTTCGCCATCCCCTACCACTTCATCGGGATCGGATCGTTCCTGCGCAAGGACTGGATGCGCGACGAGGGCATCACCCCCAGGGACGTCTACACCTGGGAGGAGCTGCGGGACCTGTGCCTGGCGATCTCCGACCCCGGCAAGCGGCGGTTCGGCTGGGGCATGACCGTGAACCGCTCCGGTGACGCCAACGGCATGATCGAGGCGCTGATCAACTCCTACGGCGGGGCGATCGCCTCCAACGACGGCCGGAAGGTCACGTTCGACTCTCCCGAGACGGTGCAGGCGGTGACCTTCCTCGCCGACATCTACACCAACCCCCGGTACAAGCCGATGCTGCCGCCGGGGGTGGCCGCCTGGACCGACTCCAGCAACAACGAGAACTGGCTCGCCGGCATCCTCGGCTACACCCGCAACCAGTTCAGCGTCTACGCGGACTCCAAGACCAAGAAGAACCCGGTCTACGACAACACCCACGTCTTCGCCGACTGCACCGGGCCGGCCACCGACAAGTCCCTGCTGCTCGGCCAGTCCCAGGGCTTCGTCATCTTCAAGGGCGCCAAGAACCCCGCCCTGGCCAAGCTCCTGACGCAGTACCTGGTCACCGCGCCCGCGTTGGTCGGGGTGGCGAAGGAGGCGCCCGGTCTGGCGCTGCCGGCCTGGGAGAAGGTCTGGGACGCCGACCCGTTCTTCACCAGCGGCGACCCGGCGTTCCCCATCATGCGCAAGATCACCCAGCAGCAGCTGCCACTGTCCACCAAGAACGGTCTGGACTTCCCGCAGAAGGCCAGCGCGGGACAGCAGGCCGCCGTCGGCGCCTACGTCCTCACCGACATGATGCAGCAGGCCATCCAGGGCACGTCGCCCGCGCGGGCCGTGCAGGCCGCGCACGCCAAGATGGTGCAGATCTTCACCCAGCAGGGGCTGCCGCAGTGACGTCGGTCCGCCCGACGTCCGCCCCGGCGTCAGGAGGGTCCTCGCCGCCGGAGTCCCGTTTCCGCATCGCGACCCGACGCCGGCTGGGCCGCGACTGGCGGCTCGCGGCGCTGTTCCTGGCACCCACCGCCGTGCTGGTCGGCGGCCTCGTGCTCGTGCCGATCGCCTGGTCGGTCGTCACCAGCACGACGGAACGGCACGGGCAGCAGAGTGTGTTCGTCGGCCTGGCCAACTATCTCGCCCTGGCCGACGACGAGCAGTTCCACGCGGGCGTGCTGAACTCGTTCGTCTTCACCGCGTACGCCGAGGTGTTCAAGGCGGTGCTGGGGCTGTCCGCGGCACTGCTGCTGCACCACCGACGCCGGGGCCGGGCCGTGCTGGCCGGGCTGCTTCTGCTGCCGTGGGTGGTGCCGACGGTGGTCACCGCGTTCAGTTGGCGCTCGCTGCTCGACCCGATCTTCGGCAGCGTCAACATGCTGCTCACCGAGTCGGGGATCGGGCCCCTGCTGGTGCAGTTGCACCTGGTCGACAGTTGGCCGGCAGGCTGGCTGTCCGAGCCGTCGCTGGCCATGCCGTCGGTGATCCTGGTGAACGTGTGGAAGGGGGTGCCGTTCTTCACCGTCGCGTTCCTCGCGGGGTTGAAGGCCATCCCCGTCGACCTGTACGAGGCGGCGACCGTCGACGGCGCCACGCCGTGGCGGCGGTTCCTCCACGTGACGCTGCCCGGACTGCGCCACGTGATCACCGTGACGGTGACCCTGTCGTCAATCTGGACGTTCAACAACTTCGACCTCATCTGGCTGCTGACCCAGGGCGGACCGGGCAACGCGACGGCACCGTACGTGCTGGTCGCGTACTCGAAGGCGATCCTGCAACTGCAGTACGGCGCGGGAGCGGCGGTCACGCTCGTCATGCTGCCGGTCATCGGCGGGTTGGTGTTCGTGCTGGTCCGGCTGTTACGCCGGGACTCGGGCGTGGCACCGCCCCGACGGGCCCGCAAGCCCCGGCCGGCCCGCTCGGCCCGTACCACCCGCTCGGTCCGCACCGCCCTGCCGTGGGTCGTCGCCGTGGCGACCACCGCGCTGCTGGCCTGGGCGTCGCCGCACATCTTCTGGAAGGCGGCGGCGGTCCTCGGGGTGTTCCTGCTGGTCGCGGCGGCGGTCGGCCGGGTGGTCTCGGCGCTCGGGGCCTGGGGGCGTCGCCGGGCGTCGTCGCTGGCGTCGGGGCTGGCCTCCGGTGTGGCCCTGGCCGGGTTGCTCGTCTTCGTCCTGGCCCCGCTGTACTGGATCGTCGTCACGGCCTTCAAGTCCGACGGTCAGATCGTCATGCACGACCACGACCTGTGGCCGACGCCGTGGAGCCTGCAGCAGTTCACCGACCTCTTCGCCACCAAGCCGTTCGGCCGCTGGTACCTCAACACGGTGCTGGTGTCCGTGGCGTCCACCGTGGTGGCACTGGTGTGTGCCGCCCTGGCGGGCTACGCCCTGGCCCGGCTGAGGTTCCGCGGGGCGCAGGGCTTCACCGTCACGGTGCTGATCACCTATGTGATGCCGGGTGCGCTGCTGTTCATCCCGCTGTACCAACTGCTCATCGGGGTGCGGCTCACCGACTCGCTGTGGTCGCTGGTCGTGACGTACCCGACCTTCACGCTGCCGTTCGCCACCTGGCTGCTGGCGGGGTACTTCGCGTCGATCCCCGTCGAGTTGGAGGAGGCCGCGCTGGTCGACGGCTGCACCCGCTTCCAGGCGTTCCTCCGGGTGATGCTGCCCCTGGCCAAGCCGGGACTGCTGGCGGTCGCGCTGTTCACCCTGACCAACGCCTGGAACGAGTTCCTCTTCGCCTTCGTGTTCATCACCAAGGACGAGTACAAGACCCTCCCGGTGGGGATGCAGTCGATGATCACCGGGGACGTCGTGCCGCAGGGACAGCTCGCCGCCGCGTCACTGCTGGTCAGCATCCCCGTGGTGATCATGTACGCCTTCGGGCAGCGCTTCCTGACCGAGGGGCTCACCGCCGGGGCGGTGAAGGGCTGACCGGGGAGGTCGCCCGCCCGGTGCGGCCGGGGCCGGTCGCCGGGACCGTCGCCGGTCGGCCGCCCAGCAGGTCAGCAGCGTCGCACCGGCGATCAGCAGCAGGACGATCGCGAGGTGGCGGCCGTAGGGCAGTGGCAGCACCGAGGGGTCGTCCGGCGGCCGGCCGAAGCCGAGGACGAGCGGCACCGCCACGACGGTGACCGTGGCGGCGCTGATCACGCCGACGCGCACCACCGGCCGGTGACGTTCCGGGACCCACCGGGCGAGCAGGGCGCCGACGGCCAGCAGCACGGCCATCCAGACGAGGTCGTGACCGGCCAGCACCCCGGCCAGGAAGAGCAGCACCCCGGTCGGCCTCAGGTCGGGGTCGGCGAGCGCGCCCACGACGGCGTACCCGATCAGCAGGGTGCCGACCGCGACGAGCGCCGCCCGGGTCCTCACGACGACTCCCGTACGGTGAGCCGGCCGACCCACTTGGTCTGCAACACGCCGGGCCGGTTCGGGGCGATCAACCGGGCGGGGTAGCCGTGGTCGGGGTGCAGGGGTTCCCCACCCAGCCGCAGCGCGATCAGCGTCAGCGGGTCGGCGACGTGCGCCGGCCCGACGGTCGACGTGCGGTAGCGGCCGGCCGTCTCCAGCGACTCGACGAGCACGGTCGCCCGGTCCGGGTCGACGCCCACCAGCGCGACCAGGTCCCGCAGCCGTACGCCGGTCCACCGCCCGGTGGCGCTCCACCCCTCCACACAGGCGATCGGCAGCTCGGCGGTGTGCTGCGGCAGGGCGCGCAGGGCGGCGAGATCCAGGTCGGTGCGCCCGCCGGGGCCGGTGACCACCAGCCGGTACGCCGGGTCCTGCGCCAGGGCGCGTACCCCGGCGCGGTGTGCGGTCTTGTTGACCGGCAGCCCCTGTGGCCCCACGTCCGGCCGGCGCGGGGCGAGCACCGCCAGGCCGGACAGCGGCCGGACGGTCTGCCCGACCGTGGTCAGGGTGATCAGTCCGGCTGCGGCGGCGACCCCACCGAGCAGCCCGCGCCGGCTGAGCCGCTCCTGCGACGACTCGACGACGGAGCGGCCGAGAGCGCCGCGCACCGCCGGCAGCTGTACGCCGATGTGCACCAGCAGCGCGCCGACCGCCAGCCATCCCACCCAGTAGTGCCCGGCGGTGAAGAAGAACGGCATCGGCCCGTACCAGCGGGCGATGTTCAGGATGCCGCCGACCACCTGGAACAGCGCCGCGGCGACCAGCACGGCGACGCTGGCGCGTTCGACCGCGTGGGCGATCGACCGGATCGGCGGCCAGCGGAACAGGTGGTGGTAGACCGACCACAGCTTGGCCCCGAGCAGCGGCACCGTGGCCAGGCCGGTCGCCACGTGCAGGCCCTGGGTGAAGCGGTAGAGGCCCACCGGGCGGGCCGGCCACCGGAACCAGCCCGGCGGGTGCTGGATCAGGTGACTGAGCAGCCCGGTGAGGAAGCAGACGGCGAACGCCACGCCGAGCGCGACGCCGAGCTGGCTGGTCAGCCGGGTGGACCGTAACCGGGACGGGAACCCGTCGGGCCGCAGTGGCCCGCGCCGCAGCGCCCCGGGCGGGGCCGGCAGCGGTGCCGACCACCGCCGGGCGAGCCGCCGCAGGGCAGTCGGCCGACCGGTCACCGGGGGGTGAGGGTGGCGAACCACCGGCCCGCCTCGGTCCAGGTGTCGCGCACCCGCATCGCGGTTCCCCCGGCCAGCGCGGCAAGATCGTCGAGGGGTACGCAGGCCCACCGCAGCGGGCTGCCGACGCCACCCGGGGTCTGCACCATGGCCGTGCCGGACCAGGCCGGCGTGCCGGGCGGCGCGAACTCGGCGTGCAGGTGGCCGTTGGCCGCCAGCAGCCGACGACAGCGGCGCAGCAGCCGGTACGGGTCACCGCCGATGCCGACGTTGCCGTCGGCCAGCAGCAGGTGCGGCCAACGCCCGGCGCCCGGCACCGGGCCGAAGACGTCACGTTGCAGCGCGACGGCACCGCGTTCCCGGGCCAGCCGGACGGCGGTGGCGCTGACGTCGATGCCGAGCGCCGGCCGGCCGGCGTCGATCAGCGCACCGGTGAGCCGCCCGGGGCCGCAGCCGACGTCGAGGGTGGGGCCGGTGCAGCGCTGGAGCAGGGTCGCGTCCCCGGCGACGGCGTCCCGGCACCAGACCGCCGGGTCGAACCGGAGCACGCCACCGCTCGGGTGCCGGGCGGTGAACGCGGCGGGGACGCCCGACGCGGCCCGGTCGAACACGGCGTCGAAGAGGGCCACCGCGTTCACCGGGCGACCGCCGTGGGGGAGGGGACGTCGGTGGCGACGGCGACGGCGAACCGGCTGTCCGGTGGGCACGACGCGGCCACCGCGTGGGCGTCGGCGGCGGTGTCCACGTCCCGCAGCCGGGGCAGCAGGTGGACCCGCAGACCACGGTGGCGCAACGCGGCCAGGGTGAGCTGTCCGGTGCTCGCCACGGAGGTGGGGATCGCGCGCAGGACCGAGGCGTGACCGGGGTCGCGCAGCCCCAGCGTCCACCACCCGCCGTCGTCCGCCGGCCCGAGCACTGCGTCCGGCCCGTCCGGCCGGCACAGCAGCTCCAGCGCGTTGTCGAGGTGACCGGCGGTGAGCTGCGGGGTGTCCATGCCGATCAGCAGGGTGGCCGTGCCCGCCGTGCGGGTGTCGGCGAACGCGTGGGCGAGGCGGTCGCCCAGCGGGCCGCCCCGCTGGGCGAGTCTCGTCCAGCCCTCGGGGGCCGGGTGGTCGCCGTCGACGACCAGGACCCGGGTGCCGGCCGTGGCCGTGGCGACGGTGTCGAGGGTGTCGGCCAGGGCCGCCGCGGCGACCCGGGCGGCCTGGGTGGGAGTGCAGGGCGGGCAGAGCCGGGTCTTGACCCGGCCGGGTTCCGGCGTCTTGGCCAGCACCAGCACCTGTGGGGCGCGGTGCGCGGGGACGGTCGGCTGGCGGGGGGCGTTCACCGGGCCAGCACCGCGCTCATGTCGCGTACGGCGCGGGCGGTGCCGAGCACCGTGCCGGTCACCTTCGACCGGGTCCCGGCCGCCCGGGGGTGGTAGTCGACGTCGACCTCGACCACCCGCCAGCCGGCCCGACCGGCCGAGATGAGCAGCTCCAGCGGGTAGCCGAAGCGGCGGTCGCGCAGCCCCAGCGCCAGCAGGTCGGCCCGGCGGACGGCCCGGATCGGCCCGATGTCGTGGACGTCGAGGCCGGTGGTGCGGCGCAGCCGGTGGGCCAGCAGGGCGTTCGCCGCCCGGGCGTGCAACGGCCACACCCCCCGCGCGGTGGGGCGGCGTCGACCGGTGCCCAGTTCCGCCTCGCCGTCCCGGACCGGATCGGCCAGCCGGGGCAGCTGCGCCGGGTCGAACGACCCGTCGGCGTCCAGCACGCACACCACGCCGTCGACCGGGTCGGCCGCCAGGACCCCGGCGTGTACGGCGGCGCCGTACCCGGGTTCGGCCACGCTGATCACCTCGGCGCCGCAGGCGCGGGCCACCGCCGCCGAGCCGTCGGTGGAGCCGTTGTCCACCACGATCGGCCGGTACCCGGCCGGCATCCGGGCCAGCAGGTCGGGCAGGGCCGGGGCCTCGTTGCGGCAGGGAAGAACCACATCGGTCATGCTGCGGACGGTAGGACACGATCCGGCCGGAAGTTCTTACCTGGTGATGACGGAATCCGGGGCAGCGGCGAACCGCTGACGGAGTTCTTACGAACCGCTGACGGGCGGCCGTGGCCGGGGCACGACGACACGTCCCGGCCCTACCGTCGGCGGGTGACTCACGTACTCGTGACCGGCGGCGCCGGTTTCATCGGCACCCACGTGGTGACCGCCCTGCACGACGCCGGCCACCGGGTGACCGTGCTGGACTCCGGTCATCCCGGTGCGCACCGCATGCCGTTGCCGGACACCGTGGCGGGCGCCCCCGTCGTCCGGCTCGACCTGCGCGACGGGCCGGGCGTCACCGGGGTGCTGGCCGGTGTCGACGCGGTGGTGCACCAGGCGGCCATGGTGGGTCTCGGCGTCGACCTGGACGACCTGCCCGAGTACGTCGGCTGCAACGACCTCGGCACCGCCGTCCTGCTCGCCGCGATGGCCCGGGCGGGCGTGCACCGGCTGGTCCTCGCCAGCTCGATGGTGGTTTACGGCGAGGGTGCCTACGACTGTGCCGCGCACGGTCCGGTCCGCCCCGCCCCGCGTACGGTCGCCGACCTGGCCGCCGGTCGCTTCGAGGCGACCTGCCCGAGCTGCGGCGTCGCCGTCACGCCGGGCCTGGTCGCCGAGGACGCTCCGCTCGATCCGCGCAGCGGGTACGCCGCCACCAAGGTCGCCCAGGAGCACCTCACCTCCGCGTGGGCCCGGCAGACCGGGGGCGCGGTGGTGGCGCTGCGTTACCACAACGTCTACGGGCCCGGCATGCCCCGGGACACCCCGTACAGCGGGGTCGCGGCGATGTTCCGCTCGTCGCTGGAAGCGGGCCGGGCGCCGCGGGTGTTCGAGGACGGCGGCCAGCGCCGCGACTTCGTGCACGTGCGCGACGTGGCGGCGGCCAACCTCGCCGCCCTGGACGCGACCGATACGGGCACCGGCTGGCGGGCGTACAACGTGGCTTCCGGCCGCCCGGCCACCATCGGCCAGTTGGCCACGGAGCTGGCCCGAGCCGCCGGCGGGCCGCCGCCGGTGGTCACCGGCGAGTTCCGGCTCGCCGACGTGCGGCACGTGGTCGCCTCGCCCACCCGGGCCGAGACCGAACTCGGGTTCCGGGCCGCGGTGGGACTCGTCGACGGGATCGCGGAGTTCGCCCACGCACCGCTGCGCGGGTGAACGGCCCGCCGCGCCGTCGCCCGCCGGGCGCGGACAGCCCGCCGGGCGCGGGCGGCACCCTGCACCGCGGCCCGGCGCGCGCCGGCAGCCACCCGGGCGGCCGTCCGCGCGCGCCGGGTGACACCCCGCGTCACCGCCCGGCGCGGGCCGACCTGATCGCTGCCGCTGCCGCGATCGGCCTGTTCGCGGTGGCCGCCGTCACCGGCGGCCTGCTCCACCTGTGGGGACGCCCGGTGCACGCCAGCGCGGCGCCGCTGTTCGCGCAGTGGCTGCCGCACGTCGGCCCCGGCACCCCGCTGGCCCTGCTGGTGGCGGCGCTGGTCTGGTGGCGGGGGCCCGCGCTGGCCGCCCGGCTGACCTGGCGACCGCTGCTCGCGGTCTCCTACGCCACCGCCGTGGCCTGGACGCTGTCGCTGGCCCTGGTCGACGGCTGGCAGCGCGGCATCGCCGGTCGGCTGACCACCCCCTTCGAGTACCTGGACGAGGTCCCCGGGGTCACCGACATCCCCGCCATGCTGGCCGGCTTCAGCGGTCGGATCCTGGACCTCCAACCGGACTCCTGGACCACCCACGTGTCCGGTCATCCGCCGGGGGCCCTGCTCGTCTTCGTCTGGCTCGACCGGATCGGGCTGTCCGGCGGCGGTTGGGCCGGGGTGCTGTGCATCCTGGCGGCGGCACTCGTCGCCGTCGCCGTGCCGCACACCGTACGGCTGCTCGGCACCGACGAGGCGGCCCGCGCGGTGGTGCCGTTCGTGGTGCTCTTCCCCGGGGCGGTCTGGTCCGGGGTGTCCGCCGACGGGCTGTTCGCCGGGGTGACCGCCACCGGTGTGGCCCTGCTGGCGTACGGCGTCATCCGGGGGCGGGCGGTGGGCGCGGTCGCCGGTGGCGCCCTGTTGGCCTTCGGCTGCTACCTCTCCTACGGGCTGGTCCTGATGGCGCCGATCGCACTGGCGGTCGTCGTGCTGGCCGGCCGGCGCTGGCGCACCGCGGGCTGGGTGTTCGTCGGGGCGGTGCCGGTCGCCGCCGCGTTCACCGCCGCCGGCTTCTGGTGGCCCACCGGCTACCACCTCGTCATCGAGCGCTACTACCAGGGCATCGCCTCCGAACGGGCGTACGGCTACTGGGTCTGGGCCGACCTGGCGTTGGTGGTCGTGGCCGCCGGCCCGGTGGTGGCGGTGATCCTCCGGCGCGCGGTGCTGGCCGGCCGGCAGGCTCTCCCCCTCCGGCAGCCGGGTGCGGCGCACGCCACCTGGCTGCTGCCACTGGCCGCCACGGTGGCGATCCTCGCGGCGGACCTGTCCGGCTACAGCAAGGCCGAGGTCGAGCGGATCTGGCTGCCCTTCACCGGCTGGCTCCTGGCCGGGGCGGCCCTGATACCGCCCGCCGACCGCCGTGGCTGGTTGGCCGCGCAGGCGGCGGTGGCGCTCACGATCAACCACCTGCTCCTGACGGTCTGGTAGAGAACCGGCGCGACCGCCGCCACACCACTCACGCGGCGGCCGGTGACCTTGTCACCGGCCGCCGCATCCGGCTGGCTGAAGGTGGGGCCGGGAGCCGGGGGGGCTACTTCTTACCGAATCATGACGGCCCCGGCAAACATTGATCGTTCACCGGATGCCGGCCCGTACCGGTGGGGGACAGCACATCACCGGAGCCGCTCGCGGCTTTGAGGAGATTCCGATGAACCGCAGAAAGAACGGGACCCCACTGGTCCAGACCCGACCGGTCAGGCTCGCCCTGGCCGCGGTCGTGCTGGCGGCCACCGGTGCGCTCACCGTCACCTTCGTCTCCAGCGGTGGCAAGGGCACCGCGGACGCCGCCACCAGCCTGGACCAGTTCGTGCCGATCGAGAACGTGTCGCCGAACGTGCAGAACCTGAAGCCGGCCGCGGGCGGGTCGACCGGCCGGTTCACCGTGGACTGCGGCACGAACGGCAACGGCAAGTTCAGCCCGGACAACCCGGTGGCCCAGCCCGGCATCCGCAACGGCGCCGAGCACGTCCACGACTTCGTCGGCAACCTGGCCATCACCGCGAACTCCTCCAACGCGGATCTGGACGCCTCCGGCACCACCTGCCGCAACGGTGACAAGTCGTCGTACTTCTGGCCGGTGGTGCGCATCGACAAGAGCGTGCGCAGCAACAACCAGGTTCAGCAGGCCCTCGCCCAGACCCAGCCGGTGGTCGTCTGCCCCTCGGTCGGCAAGCGGCTGCGTGCCGTCCCCACCGGGGCCCGCAGCACCGTGGACCGGATGCTGGCCGAGCTGGACCGCCAGCAGGCCGCCGCGAACCAGCGGATGACGGCCAGCCGGGGACGCATCGACGCCGCGTTCAACCGGGAGGTCATCGACTCGCTGCGGGAACGCCGCGCCGCGATGATCAAGCAGATCAGCACCACGGTCACCGCCGCCGGCGGCAACCAGCCCGGCCTGGTCTCCCTGGTCGAGTGCGACATCAGCTACGACGACATGCACGCCCGGATGCCCGGCAGCGCCCACCGCGCCAGCATCAAGGCGGCCCAGGCCGCGAACCCGCGCATTCAGTGCCCCACCGTGCGGGACAAGCTGCCCGGCGTCCCCGCCGGGGCCCTCGCCGAGGTGAACCGCAACCTCGACGAACTCGACCGGCAGATCTCCGAGGCCAACGAGCGCCTCGTCACCAGCCGGGGCCAGGGCGGCCCGGCCTTCGTCGACAACGCCATCCTCGGCCCGCTGCGGGCCAAGCGGACCGCCGTGCTCGACCGGATCGCCATCGCGATCAGCCGGCAGGCCGCCCGTCCGCAGGGCCTCGAAGCGTTCGCCACCTGCACCCTTGACCAGGCCCCGGGTGCCTCGGCGGCACCGAGTAACGCGCCGACCGCCGCCGCGACCACCGCCGCCGCACCCACCACCCCCGCCGCGCTGCCCGACCCGCAGGGTCCCAACTTCGAGCTGCCCGGCAACACCGGCGGTATCGTCCGCCCGGCGCAGGTGCTGATCGAATACCGCGGCAACCCCGTCAGCAAGGTGGTGCCGATGCCGAAGTTCCTCCGTGCCCTCACCGGTGACGCCAAGCCCACCAGCCGGGGCCCGGCCAACGCCCGCGCCACCTGGAGCTGCTCGGGCTTCGCCGACCGGCTCTCCGACAAGTACCCGATCTGCCCCGCCGGCAGCCAGGTGCAGCGGGTGCAGGACTTCCCCGGCTGCTGGGACGGCAAGAACATCGACAGCGACAACCACCGCAACCACGTCGCGTTCGCCGACAAGGCCACCGGCGCCTGCCCGCAGGGCTTCCAGGCGATCCCGCAGCTGCGGATCACCATCGGCTACGACATCGCCCGCGACGTGCAGGTCAAGGGCCAGTACGCGCTCGACTCCTTCCCCGAGGAGAACCACAACCCGTTCTCCGACCACAACGACTTCGTCAACGTCAACTCGGCCCAGACCATGCAACGCATCGCCACCTGCATCAACAAGGGCAAGAACTGCTCCTGACGCGCCGGGGCGGGAGCCTGCACACGAGGCTCCCGCCCGGGGTGGCAGGGCGGACGGGGGTGGGTGCGGCGAAGTCGCCGCACCCACCCCCACCGCTACTCCGTCGATCGCGTCACGGACCGCCGACGCCGGGTTGCTGCCGGCGGGGGAGGGCCGGGGGTCGGTTACGGCGTGACGGAGAGCAGATGGGCCCGGTAGCCCTCGCCGTAGCTCTTGGTCGGGGTGCCGTTGTAGTCCTCGATGAGCACGTTGCCACCGCTGCAACCCCACGGGTTCCAGGTCCACGCCGTGTAGCCGAGCCGGTTGCGGTCCAGCCAGGTCGTCAACCGGTCGATGTAGTCGTGGGCGCAGGTGTCCTGGCCGATCTCGCCGGCGTGTACCGGCACCTGCGCGGCCACCGGCGCGATCTGGGTATCCCAGCAGGTCTCGGTGACACAGGCGTTGAAGTTGTACGAGTGCCACGAGGCCACGATGTTGTTGCGCGGGTCGGTCGGCTTGTAGGCCAACCACTGGGTCAGGTCGTTGGTCCAGGTCAGGCCGGGGACCAGCAGGACGTTGGTGGCGCCGGTGGCGCGTACCGCGTCGACCAGGTTCTGCATGCCGGCCACCGGGTAGTCGATGCCGGTGCAGGTGCCGCCGTCGCGCAGGCAGCGCCAGGCGGCCGTCATGTCCGACCAGTTGTTGGCGGCGTCCGGGTAGGGCTCGTTGAACAGGTCGAACAGCACCGCGTCGTTGCCCTTGAACGCGGTGGCCACCCCGGTCCAGAACTGCGGCGTGTACTGCCTGCTCGGCATGGGCTTCTGGCAGGTGGCGTTCACGTCCGGGCAGGCCGAGATGTTGCCGGTGTACGCGCCGTGGGTCCAGTGCAGGTCGAGGATCGGGTTGATGCCGTTGGCGACCAGCAGGTTCGCGTACGCCTTCACCGCCTGCTGGTAGGTGGCGCCGCTGGGCGAACCGGACAGGCCCAGCCAGCAGTCCTCGTTGAGCGGGATTCGGACGGCCCGGATGTTCCAGGCCTTCATCGCGTCGACCGAGGCCTGGTCGACCGGACCGCTGTCCCACATGCCCTTGCCCTGTACGCAGGCGAACTCACCGCTGGCCCGATTGACGCCGAGCAGGCGGTAGGTCTCCCCGGCGGCCGTCACCAGCCGGTTACCGGAGACCCGCAGGCTCGGTGCGGCACCGGTCGGCGGCGCGGTCGTCGGCGGGGGCGTGGTCGGTGGTGGGGTCGTCGGCGGGGGAGTCGTCGGCGGTGGGGTGGTGGGCGGTGGGGTGGTCGTGGGCGGGGGAGTCGTCGGGGAGGGGCTGACCGTCCCGGTGCAGGTCGTGCCGTTGAGCGCGAACGACGTGGGTACGGGGTTGACGCCGTTCCACGCCCCGTTGAAGCCGATCGTGGTCGATGCGTCGGTGCTCAGCGAGCCGTTCCAGCTCAGGCTGGCCGCCGACACCCGGGTGCCGGACTGCGACCAGGTGGCGCTCCAGCCCTGGGTGACCTGTTGGCCGGCATTCGGGAAGTCGAACGTCAGGGTCCAGTTGGTGAGCGCGGAGCCGAGGTTGGTGATGGCGATGTTGCCGCTGAACCCGCCGGTCCACTGGCTCTGCACGGTGTAGGTGACCGCGCAGCCAGAGGCCGCGGCCGACGCGGGAAGGGTGGCTGCGGTCAGGCTGGCGGCCACCAGGGTGCCGGCTGCTGCCGACGCCAGCAGGGCATGTCGACGTGTCATGAAGCTCTCCTAGATATAGCGGGGGAGCGTCGATGGGAGCGCGTCTGCGAGCTTTCTTTATGAGCCTCACTAAGTCAAGCGTATCGATGCGCATTTCGATGAACTGCCAGGTGGGCCGCACATGTCGACCTATCGCGGCGCGGCGGTCGTCTCCCGGGCGACCACGGTCTCGGTCGCGCACCAGCGTTCCGGCGCCGACCCGCCGTCGATCAGCCGCAGCACGGAATCGCCGACCGACTCACCGAACGAGTGCACGTCCAGGCTCATCGTGGTGAGGGCGGGCGAGGCCAGGCGGCACAGGCTGGAGTCGTCCCAGGCGATCAGGCTGACGTCGCGGGGGACCCGGTGGCCCAGCTCCTTGACCGCGTGCAGGCCCGCCACCGCCATCAGGTCGTTGTCGTAGATGATCGCGGTGGGTGGCTCGGGCTCGGTCATCAACCGGACGGTCAACCTGGCCCCGGACTCCGCCGAGTAGTCCCCCTCCACGACGACGGCGTCGACGGCGGCGGCCAGCATGGCGGTGGTGCGGGTCCGGGTGTGCAGGAGGGTGCCGGGTCCGGTGATCCGGGCAATCCGGTGATGCCCGAGGCCGACCAGATGCGCCAGGGCCGCCCGCATCGAACCGACGTCGTCCCGTCGTACCGCCGGGGTGTCGTGGGTCGGCTCACCCGCGACCACGACGGGCAGCCGCAACTCCCGCAGCACCGCCGGCCGGGGGTCGTCGATCGACGGGTTCACCAGCACGATCGCGTCGACCAGCCGCTGCTGTGCCCACCTGCGGTACGCGGCGATCTCGGCGGCGTGGTGGGCGACCACGTGCAGCAGCACCGACCGGCCGTGCGCGGCGAGGCGTTCCTCGATGCCCGCGATGAACTCCATGAAGAACGGCTCGGTGCCGAGCAGCCGGGGTGGTCGGGCAAGGACCAGGCCCACCGCGCTCGTCCGCCACGCGTCGTCCATTGCGCACCCCCGGGTCAGTCAGCTTGCCGATTCGGTGAGCCGGGCCCGCTCCTCGGCCCGTGGCTCGGGCGGGCGCGACCCGTGGCTCAGTGGGACGAGCTCGGATTCGAGGATCAGGGCGGCGGCGCCGATGGCCGAGGCCGTGGCGGCGGAACGGGAGAGCCGTACGTCGACGGTGTGCGTGCCCCGGGAGAAGGAGGCGCGCAGTTCGTGCCGGACGATGGGGAGGTAGACCGACCCGGCGGCGGCCAGACTCGGACCGGTCAGCACGAGCACTTCGAGGTCCATCAGGTTCGCCAGGGTCCGGGCGGCCGTCCCGACGTACCGGGCCGACCGCTCCAGCAGCGCCAGCGCGTGCGGCTCGCCCCGGCGGGCGGCGCGGCTGATCGCGGCGAAGTCGGCGACCACCGAGGGCCGCCGGACGCCGACCGTGAAACCCACCGCCCGGGCCGCCGCCGGGTCCGACCGGGCGGCGGCGACCACCGCCGCCGGCCCGGCCAGCGCCTCCACGCACCCCCGGGCGCCGCACCAGCACCGCGGACCGTCGGCCGACACGCAGACATGGCCCAGTTCACCGACGTTGCCGCTCGGCCCCCGGTAGGTGATGCCGTTGATGACCAGGCCGGCACCGATGCCGGTGCCCATGTAGAGGGCGGCGGCCGAGGTCGCGGTGCCGAAGCCGCCCGTCCAGTGCTCGCCCAGCGCCGCCGCGGTCGAGTCGTTGTCCAGCACCACCGGCAGCGTCGTCGCCTGCTCCAGCGCCGGGCCGAGTGGAAACCCGGTCCACTGCCGCATGGCGGGGGCGAGCCCCACGTCCGGTGGGCCGCCGATGCCCCGGGTGGCGTCGACCGGGCCGGGGAACACCACGCCGACGCCGAGGATCCGGGTGTGTTCCACACCCACACCGTCGATCAGCGCGGCGATCTCGGTGGCGATCCGGGCGACCACCACCCCCGGCTCCTCGGCGCCCGCGCCGGGGCGGGAGATCCGGGCCACCACCGTCCCACCCAGGTTGGTCAGGGCGTAGGTGATGACCCCGTGGTCCAGGTGGACGCCGACGGCGTACCGGGACGCGTGGTGGAGCTGGAGCAGCACCTGCCGCTTGCCCCCGGTCGACTTCGCGTGCCCGGTCTCGACGACCAGATCCTCGTTGATCAGCTTGCGGACGAGGGTGGAGATGGTTGGCGCGGTGAAGCCGGTGGCCCGGATCAGGCCGACCCGGCTGATCGTGCCGGCCGCCCGGATCGCGTCGAGAACAACCGATTTGCTACTCGCCTGGGGTTTGCTCGCTGCTGGTCCGCTCGCTGCTGGTCCGCTCACTGCTTCTCTGCCAGGGGCTGTTAGGTCGGCCGCCCAGAGTATACAAGGATCCCGATGTCGCCGGGCTCAGCCGCGGCAGATGACCGTCGCGTCGTCGGTGGCGACGCCGTGCCGTGCCTCGGCCTCCCGGACCCGCCGGATGATCTCGGCAGGTCCGTGGTCCAGCAGGCGCAGCAGCCCCGCCCAGTCGGTGAGCCCGAAGGTGTCCACGAGCCGGCTCGCGCCGTTGCTCAGCAGCGCGGCCCGGTTCACCCCATGTGCCGGGCAACTGCCGGTGACCGCCTCGTCCACGACCTGCGGGTCGTCCTTGGCCACCCAGAAACCGCCCGGGTTGTTGCGGTGCCCCCGCAGCTCGCGTAGCAACCGCCGGTGCTCCTCGCTGCCCGCGTCGATGCCCACCAGCCGGCGCTCGAAAGACCGGGCGATCACCACCTCGCGTGGGTCGTGGGCGACGATCGGCGCACCCGATGCCCGCCCGACGACCGCCACCGCGTCCCCGAGGACCAGGTGCTCGACCAGGTCGCCGGAGAACCGGAGCATCGCCACGGCCGCGTGCGGGCTGCTCGGGTGGGTGACGTCGCAGGTGTCCCGGTGGATGTCGGTGACCTGCGCGATGCCTTCGGCCAGCACCGCCCGCAGGCTCCGGTCCGCCGACAACCCGCCCAGCAGGGCGCCACCGAGCCGGCTGGCATACCAGGCGACGCCGTGGCGGCAGACCTTCTCGGCCCCGGCGATGCCACCGGCGCCGTCGACCAGCACCAGACCGGCCGGCACGGCACCGGCGAAGTCCTCATTGGTACGACCGGGATGTCCCGCGTCGGTCGCCAGCACCACCCGCACGCTCTGATCATCACACGGCCAGCCCGGCCAGCCCGGGTCCGATCGGCCCGGTCGTGCCGAACACGCGCTGGGCTGTCGGCTCAGGCGGGTCGCGGCGCGTCCCGTCGGCGCTCGTAGTCGATGACCGTCGGGACGGCGGGGAGCGCCAGCAGCAGGACCAGGTACGGGATGCCGAGGAGGCCACCGGTGACCAGGGTGAGCAGCAGCACGACGGTGCGGACCCAGTCGACGCGGAAGCCGCCGTACGCCGCGATGCCGAGGCAGACGCCGCCGAACCACTTGCCCTCGTCGATTCGGCACCAGAATCGGCCACGCGGGCGCGGCGTGACGGAGGGCGGTGGGGGACCTGCCGGGCTCACCGGTCCGAACTCGGTCAGGATCGCTGCCATCTGCGCGCCGGTCACCGGGTCGAGGGCCGGGCCGGTGAGAGTGCTCAGGCGGTCGCCGATCGCGGATTCGAGATCTCGGACGATGTCGTCGGCATCCTCGTCGGCGGTGCCCGCGTCGCCCCGCAGCCCGCGGTGCGCCTCGTCGAGGTACCGCCGCAGGGCGGCACGTGCGTCGTGGGTGGCGGGAAAGGCCGCAGTGTGCCCGGTGAGGCGGATGGTGGTCGGGTCGTTCAAGGGTCATCGTCCCATCGTGCTGATCATGTGGGTCAGTTCGTTCCAGTACTCACGGAACGCGGCGAGCTGATCTCTGCCGGCCTTGGTGAGGGAGAAGTACTTCCGGGGCGGCCCCGACGGCGACTCATGCCACTCGTGCTGCACGAGCCCGTCGCGCCGGAGCCTGCTCAGCAGCGGATACAGGGTGCCCTCCTGGGCGGGGAAGTCCGCTTCCTGAAGTGCGGCGAGGATCTCCGCCGCGTACCGCTGCCGGGACTCGACGGCGGCTAGGACGAGGGGTTCGAGCAGGCCGCGTCGCAACGCCACGAGCTTGGGATCGGTCTGCATATCACTACCTTGTCACAGCAAGGTACCTGTCGCAAACTCCGGAGCAGATGCGGGCTCCGCCACGAAGAACGTGAGCAGGCCGGCCCCGGCGGCGCATCACCCCCCGGGTCGGTCACTGCCCCTACCGGGTGGACGATGACGACCTGCTCACTTCGCTGCGGCGACCGGCCCGACCATCCCCCGCCGGCGTCACTACGACGACATCGGACTGTTCGCGCCGGCCCAGCTCGATCCAGGCAGCGGCTACCGGTGCCACCACCGGGAGCAGTTGGGCGACGCCCACCTGAGCCGCGGCCGGTGGGCGGTGACGGCGGACTTCCCCCGACGTGCCGCCCGGCACCGGTCGCGCGGTTTCACCCCGCGCCCCCGCAGTCCACCAGGATCTTGACCTCGCCGCCGGCGGCCAGTGCCCGGAACGCCTCGGACACCTCGGCCAACGGCACGATCCGGGTGATGAGCCGCGCGGCGGGCACCAGCCCGGCGTGCACCAGCCGGACGGCCTCGGTGTAGTCCGCCCGCTCGTAGACCCGGACGCCGATCACCTCCAGTTCGCGCCAGAAGACGCGGTGCAGGTCCACCTCCCGTGGGGTGGGATGGATCGCCACGACGACCAGCCGACCGCGCGCGGCGAGCAGGTCGGTCGCGGTGCGGACCCCGGCGGCGGACCCGGACACCTCGAAGACCACGGCGGCGCCGGCCCCACCGGTCGTCTCGTGGACGTGTCGCGCGACGTCGACCGTCGCCGGATCGACGGTGTGCAGCCCGAGTTCGGTGGCGAGTTCCCGGCGACGCGGGTCGAGTTCGAGCACGGTCACCTCGGCGCCGGTGGCCCGGGCGACCGTGCCGATGAGCAGGCCGACGGGGCCGGCGCCGATGACCACCGCGTGTTCACCGGCGGTGAGCCGGGAACGCCGTACGTCGTGCACGGCGACCGCGGTCGGCTCGATCAGCGCGGCGTGGGTCAGGGGCAGATCCTCGGGCAGCGGCACCAGGATCCGCGCGGGCACCGTCCAGGAGCGCTGCATCGCGCCGGGCGAGTCGATGCCGATGAAGGTGAGCCGGTGACAGATGTGGGTGTGGCCGGCCAGGCAGGCGGCGCACCCACCGCACCAGTCCAGTGGCATCACGGTCACCGGATCGCCCACCCGGTGGCCCTCGACCCCCGGGCCCATCTCGGCGATGCGGCCGGACATCTCGTGGCCGATCACCGCCGGCACCCGGACCCGCTGGTCCATCGCCCCGTGCGCGATGTGCAGGTCGGTGCCGCAGATGCCGGTGTACGCGACGTCGATGCGGACCTGGTCGGGGCCGGGCGGCACGGCGGCGGTCCCCTCGACGACGAAGGTGTTGTTGCCGACGTAGTGCGCGCTGCGGTTCACGACGGCTCCCCGGTCAGGTGCCAGACCTCGTGCATCGGGGCCCACCAGTGCCCGGAGCCGGGTTCGGCGAGCGATTCCTGGCACGGATCGGTCAACGTCCACCAGGCCTGCGTCTGCGGGTCGTCGGCGATGCGGCGCTGGTCCGCGTCGTGGTCCTCGCCGACGTACTCGTAGTAGCCGAACAGCAGGTCCTGATGCAGGAAGATGCTGTAGTTGCGGATGTTCGCCGCGCGGAGCGTCTGCTCGACGTCGGGCCAGACGGCGGAGTGCAGTCGGAGATAGGTTTCCCGTTGATCCGGTCGGAGCCGGATCACCCAGCCGTAGCGTTGCACGTCATGCCTTTCCGGTGGGGGTGTCGGTCGGCCGATCGGCCGGGTGCGGTGCGGCACCCGCGCCGGGGTGACCGCAGCAGGAAAAACATCCGATGTCTCTATATTGGTGTGGGCTGTCGTCGCCGACCACGGGGGGACCGGTGTGGCGACGCCCGCCGCACCGGCCAGAGGGGGACGTGGATGGCACTGACCGACGACGCGATCGCGAAGATCCGGAGCATGGTCCAGAGTGGTGAGCTGCCGCCGGGGGCCCGGCTGCCCCCCGAGCCGCAACTGGCCGAGCAGATGGGGTTGTCGCGCAGCGGGGTCCGGGAGGCGGTCAAGGTCCTCGAATCGGCCCGGGTGCTCGACGTACGACGCGGCGACGGGACGTACGTCACCAGCCTCGCCCCCCGGCTGCTGCTGGAGGGCCTGGGCGTCGCGGTGGAGTTGCTGCGCGACGACACCCTGCTGGAGGTCATGGAGGTGCGGCGGCTGCTGGAACCGATGGCGACCGGACTGGCGGCGCTGCGGATGACCGACGCCCAACTCGACGACCTCAGCGGCATCCTGGAGGAGATGCGAGCGGCGGCCGACGACGCGGAGAAGCTGATCCGGTTCGACACGGCCTTCCACCACACCGTCGTCGCGACCACCGGCAACGAGACCCTCACCTCGCTGCTGGACGGGTTGTCCAGCCGTACGCTGCGGGCCCGGGTGTGGCGGGGGTTGATCGAGAGCAACTCGGCGCACACGACGATCGAGGAGCACCACGCGATCTACCTCGCGCTGCGCTCGCGCGATCAGCTGCTCGCCCAGGCGAGTGCGTTGATGCACGTCAACACCTCCGAGGCGTGGCTGCGTACGGTGCTCGCCGCCAAGGCGACGGGTGCGTGACCCCGTACCGGTCGGGATCATGCGGGCTGCGCCGGGACAAGGTGCGCGACCCGGGGTGCCAACCGGTAGGTGCGCACGGCGGTGCCGGCGAGGATCTCGTGCCGTTCCCGGGCCGACAGCGGGGGCAGCGCCGCCGTCAACGCCCGGAGCACTCCGGGATAGTCCGACCTGAGCAGGCAGACCGGCCAGTCCGAACCAAACATCAGACGCTCGGCACCGAACTCCGCGATGGCCACCTCGACGAAGGGGCGCAGATCGTCCGGTGACCAGTCCGGTCCGGCCTCGGTGACCAGGCCGGACAGCTTGGCGGTGACGTTGGGGTTGGCGGCCAACGCGGCGAGCGGGCCGCGCCAGCTCCGCAGACCCGCCGTACCCTCGTCGATGCGGGGTTTGCCGAGATGGTCGAGGACGAACCGGAGCTGCGGCACCGCCCGGGCCGCCCGGGCCGCCGCCGGCAGTTGGTCGGCCCGGATCACCAGGTCGAACGCGAGCCCGGCGGTGGCGAGCGCGGCGAGCCCCCGCCGCACGTCGGGTCGGTCGAGATAGTCCGGGTCCGCCTCCCCCTGCACCTGCGAGCGCACCCCGGCCAGGAACTCACCGCCCCGCAGCCGGCGGTACCACTCGACGGTGGCGGGCACGTCGTCGTCGGCGACGTCCAGCCAGGCCACCACCGCGAGGATCGACGCGGTGTCGGCGGCGTGGCCGAGGAACTCGGCCGCCTCGTCGGGATGGCAGCGACCGCCCTCCACCAGCACGGTGCCGGTCACCCCGGCGGCGGTGAGTTCGATGGTCAGGTCCGCCGGGGTGAACGGCCGCCGGATGGCCGCGAGTTCGGGTGCGTCGAGCCAGGCGTAGCCGCGCTCCGGCCGCCACAGGTGGTGGTGCGCGTCGATGATCATTGCGTCGGCGCTTCCGCCGGAGCCCCGGTGTCGGCCCACTGTGGACCGTCCGGGAACCGGAACGCGGCCAGGGAGGTCGGCAGGATCTCCGCGCTCATCCCCGGGGTGGTGGGTGCCAGGTACCGCCCGCCGGTGACGCGGACCGGGTCGACGAAGTGCTCGTGCAGGTGGTCGACGTACTCGATGGCCCGGTCGTCGGTGCTGCCGCTGACCGCCACGAAGTCGAACATCGCCAGGTGCTGCACCAGTTCACACAACCCGACCCCGCCGGCGTGCGGGCAGACCGGCACCCCGAAGTGCGCGGCGAGCAGCAGGATCGCCAGGTTCTCGTTGACCCCGGCGACCCGGCAGGCGTCGATCTGCACCACATCGACGGCATCGGCCTGGAGCAGTTGTTTGAACACCACCGCGTTGTGCACGTGCTCACCGGTGGCCACCCGGATCGGGCTGAGCGCCTTGCGGACCGCGGCGTGCCCGAGCACGTCGTCCGGCGACGTCGGCTCCTCGATCCAGTACGGGTCGAACGCGGCCAGCTCGCGCATCCACCTGATCGCCTCGGGCACCCCCCAGATCTGGTTGGCGTCGACCGCGAGGCGGATCTGGGGCCCGACGGCCTGCCGGGCGATGCCCATCCGGCGTACGTCGTCGGCCAGGTCCCCGCCGACCTTGAGTTTGATCAGCTGGTAGCCGTCGCGCACCGCCTCGGCGCAGAGCCGGGCCAGTTTCTCGTCGTCGTAGCCCAACCAGCCCGGCGTCGTGGTGTACGCCGGATACCCCTCGGCCCGCAGCTGCTGTTCCCGTGCGGCCCGGCCGTCGTTCGCCCGCCGCAGCAGCGCGAGCGCCTCGTCCTCGGTGAGGGCGTCGCGCAGGTAGCGGAAGTCGACCTGCGCGACGAGTTGTTCCGGGGTGAGGTCGGCCAGCAGTTTCCACAGTGGCTTGCCCGCCCGGCGGGCGGCGAGGTCCCACACCGCGTTGACCAGGCCGCCGGCGGCCATGTGCACGACCCCTTTCGCCGGGCCCAGCCAGCGGATCTGACTGTCGCCGACGAGCCGGCGGGCCAGTGCCCCCGGATCGGCGACCAGCGCGTCGACCGGCTGGTCGATCACCATCGCGGCGAGCGAGCGCACGGCGGCGACCTGGATCTCGGTGCCGCGTCCCACGGTGAAGATCAGCCCGTGCCCCTCGGCGCCCGCCGAGGTCCGCAGGACGACGTAGGCGGCGGAGTAGTCGGGGAACGGGTTCATCGCGTCCGACCCGTCGCGGTGCACGGAGGTGGGGAAGCGGACGTCGATCGTGTCCACCGAGGTGATGCGTTCAGTCACGGTGACTCCTGGGATGGGAACGGTCGGCGGTCTGCTGCCCGCCTCGTGGGCCTACCTCGTGGGGTCCCGGCGGACCGGGCCGGTTCAGGTCTGTGCCTTGCCGCCGGTGATGCGGGAGACCACCAGGGCGACCAGGATGACGGCGCCGTTGAGGAAGTTCGTCCACTGGGCGGGCACGCCGGCCAGGGTCAGCACATTAATGATCATGAAGAGCAGCAGGACGCCGGTGAACGCGCCGAAGACGCTGCCCTTGCCGCCGTTGAGGCTGACCCCGCCGATCACCGCCGCCGCGAACACCTGGAAGATCGCGCCGTCGCCCTGGGCCGCCGGCACCGCCGCCAGCCGGCCGCTGATCAGCAACCCGGCGAGGGCGGCGAGCACGCTGGCCACGATGAGCGCGATCCACAGCACCCGGTCGGTACGGATGCCCGCCGCCCGGGCCGCGTCGGCGTTACCGCCGATGGCGTACAACGCCCGGCCGGCGCGGGTGTGACCGAGCACCACGATCCCGACGGCGAACAGCAGCAGCGACACCCAGATCGAGGCCGGTATCCCGAACCAGCTGGTGGAGCCGAGGTACGTCATCGACCCGGGCAGCGCGAAGAAGGTCTGTCCGCCGGAGATGCCGGTGAGCAGTCCCCGCAGGATGATGAGCATGCCCAGCGTCACGATGAAGCCGTTGAGACCGAACCGGACGATGAGCAGCCCGTTGAAGGCCCCGACGAGGGCGCCGACGAGCAGCACCACCGGGACCGCCCAGGCGTCCGGCAGCAGGCCGAGCCCCAGACCCCGGGTGAGCGCGGGATCGATGACCAACCAGGCGGCGATGCCCGGGGCGAGCCCGAAGGTGGACTCCAGCGACAGGTCCATCTTGCCGGTGATCAGCACGATGGTCTGCGCCAGCACCAGGATGGCGATCTCCGACATGCTCTGCAGCACGTTGACGATGTTGTCGGTGCTCAGGAAGACCGGGCTGATGATCCACCCGACGATCGCCACCGCGATGATCGCCGGCACCAGTGCCAGGTCCCGCAGCCGGGCGAGGGCGAGGTGCCGCGACGGCGGGCGGGTCGGTGGTGGCACCGGAGCCGACGCCTTCCCGGTGGACAGCGTTTCAGACATGGTGGAGGTCCACCCCTTCCATGGCGGCTACCAGATCGTTGTCGCTCCAGCCGTGGGCCATCTCGCCGACGACCCGACCCTGGAACATCACCAGCACCCGATCGCAGTTGCGCAGATCGTCGAGTTCGTCGGAGATCACCAGCACGGCGGCGCCCCGCCGACGCACGTCCTCGACGACCCCGAGCAGGGTCTGCTTGGAGCGCACGTCGACCCCGGCGGTCGGCGTGATGAGCACCAGCAACTGCGGGTCGTTGGCCAGCGCCCGGCCCATGACGACCTTCTGCTGGTTGCCGCCGGACAGCTCGGAGACCGGCACCTGCGGCCCGGCCGCCTTGATCGTCAGGTCGGCGATCGTGTCCCTGGCCAGGGCGTCGCGACGGGCTGGCGAGATGAGGCCGTACCGCCCGACCCGGTCCGGCACGGTCATCGTGACGTTCTCCGCGATGGACAGCGACGGCACCAGACCCTCCCGGTGCCGGTCCTGCGGCACCAGCCCCACACCGGCGGCGAGGGCGTCGGGCACACTGCCCGGCCGCAACACCCGACCGGCGAGGGTGACCGTCCCGCCCGCCGGGCGGGCGAGGCCCACCATCGCCTCCGCGACCTCGACCTTGCCGCTGCCGCCGCCACCGGCGATGCCGACGACCTCGCCCGCCCGGGCCTCCATCGACAACTCGGCGCCGGACGAGGTGACCAGGTCACGCACCGACAGCAGCACGGGCGCGTCGGACGTCAGCGGTCGGCGGCCGGCCTCCGGCATCGTCACGTCCTCTCCGGTCATCGCGGCGACCAGCGCCTGCCGGCTCAGCTCGGCGACCGGGGCGGTGACGATGTGCCGGGCGTCGCGGAAGACCGTGACCCGGTCGCACAGCTCGTAGATCTCCTGGAGGTGGTGACTGATGAACAGGAACGTCACGCCGTGCGCCCGCAGGTCGCGGATCCGGGTGAACAGGCGGTGGATGCCGGCGGCGTCGAGCTGGGCGGTCGGTTCGTCGAGGATGATGAACCGGGCGCCGAAGGACAACGCGCGGGCGATCTCCACGAACTGCCGCTGCTCGACCGAGAGCGTCGAGGCCGGCTGGCGGACGTCGACCTCGACCGACCAGGCGGCCAACAGCTGTTCCGCCTCCCGACGCAGGCTCGACCAGCGGATCAGTCCGCTGCGGGAGCGCGCGTGCCGGTTGAGGAACAGGTTTTCCGCCACGGTGAGGGTGGGAATGATCGTCGACTTCTGGTACACGCACGCCACCCGCTGCCGCCAGGCGTCGCGATCCGCCAGCGGCGGGGCGGGACGCCCGTCGAAGGCGACCGCGCCGCCGTCGGCGGCCTGCAACCCGGTGAGGATGCTGACCAGCGTCGACTTGCCGGCGCCGTTGCGCCCCACCAGGGCGTGGGTCTCACCGGGGCGGACCATGATTCCCGCCCCGGACAGGGCGAGCGTGGACCCGAACCGTTTGGTGATGTCGACCGCCTCGACGACGGGCCGGTCCTCGCCGACCGGCCCGCCGCCGGGGCGGTGCGGGGTGGCACTCATGCGTTGCGGCCCCACAGCGACGGGTCGTCGAACTTCACGGTGGGCTGCCCCCCGATCGGTGCGCCGTCCAGGGTCACCAGGGGCGCCGGAAGCTGGTCCTCCAGCAGACCCTCCCGCACCTGGATGATGGTGCTGCCGTGCTCGGTGGGTCCGGGCTGGAAGGTCTTCCCCTCGATCGCCGCCTTGGCGTACTCCAGCCCGTATCTGGCGTAGAGGTCGGCGGGCTGGCTGACGGTGGCGTCGATCAACCCGCCGCCGATGTTCTTCAGCTCCTCGGGGATGCCGTCGTTGGAGACGACGAAGACGTGCTTCGGATCGGTCGGGGGCACCTGGAGCCCGCGCTGCTTGAGGATCTGCAGGGTGCCCGACAGCGCGAACGAGGACTGCATGTAGACGCCCTTGATGTCCGGGTCGGACGCGAAGCGGGTCTGCAGCTTCGACGCCGCCACGTCGGCCTTCCAGTCGGTCGCCTCACCGAAGACCTTGATGCCGGGGAACTCCTTGCCCATGCACTCGTTGAACGCCTCGGTGCGGTCCCGACCGTTGATCGAGTCCAGGCCGCCCTGGAGCATGACGACCTTGCCCCGGCCGCCGAGCTTGGTGCCCAGGAACTGGCACGCCTTGGTGCCGTAGGCGCGGTTGTCGGCGCGTACCACCATGAACACCGTGCCGCTGTCGGGCCGGGTGTCGATGGTGACCACCGGGATCTTGCGGCTTTCCAGTTGGCTCAGGGTCGGCGCGATGGCGGCGGTGTCCTGCGGGGCCATCACCACCCCCTTGACGCCCTGGCTCATGAAGGTCTGGGCGTTGGAGATGAGGTTCGCGATGTCGTTCTGCGAGTTGGTGGTCTTGAGTTCGACCCCCAACTCGTCGGCGGACTGCGGCACATACTTGATGTAGGAGTTCCAGAAGTCGGTGTCCGAGCGGGGGTAGTCGACCCCGATAAGCGGCTTGCCGCCACCCGATCCGGTCGCGTCGCCCGACCGGTCACCGCAGCCGGCGGTGAGGGCGGCCGTCGCGCCGAGCAGCACCGTCAGTCCCGCGCTCAACAGATGTCTGTGGTTCATCGTGTTCGCTCCGTTCCTCAGGGAGTGTCCGGAGCGGGTCGCCGCAACCCGTGGGGATCGTGGCGGCTCCCGCGTCGGAGGGGCTGCGCGGATCAGACGGTGACCGTCCACAGCGGGGTGGTGGCGCTGCGCCTGCGTTGTGGCAAGACATCAGACGTTAGAGTTTTCAATGTCCAGCGTCAATGCCTGGGATGTCGATCCCGAGTGCGGGATATCCCGGCGGTGTGCCCGACTCCCCGGGTCGGGTGGCGGACAGACGTCCTACCAATGGGCTCGCGGCAGCCGTCAGCGGGCCGAGGGGTCGGCCGGGCGGCCCTCGCCGGCAGGCGCGATCGCGAGGACGCGGCGCGGGGGCGTCGACCGTGCGGTGCCGGAAAGAACCTAACATCGATGCCCGTATTTTTCTGGTACGCGCCGGTGCGCGCGCCGCCCCACGCCCCCTCCGCCGCCGGGCCGCCCCGGCCGCAGCGGTCGTGCCGCGCCCCGGATCTAAGAGATTTCCCATCTGCATTGGCGAACATCGATCCTGATCGCCGCGCAGGGCGGCTGGTCAGAACAGGAGCAGCCCATGTCCGTACGACAGCCCCGCACGATCGACGACCCGGCGACGCGCACCCTCCCCACCGCGCCGGACGGCTGGCGGGGACCCCTGCTGGACCAGCTCCCACCACGCGAACGCCGGCTCTTCCACCGGTTCGGCCAGGGCCCGCTGACACCCGCGCCGGACCTGCGCATCCACCAGGCGTTCGCGCACTGGGCCGCCACCACCCCGGACGCCGTCGCGGCCGAGCACCTCGGGGTACGGATCGGCTACCGCGAGCTGGACCGCCAGGCCAACCGGCTCGCCGCCCGGCTCGCCGCCCTCGGCGTACGGACCGGGGACACCGTGGGCGTCTTCGCCAGCCGGTCCATCCCGATGCTGGTGGGGATCCTGGCGACGCTGAAGGCGGGGGCGGCCTACGTCCCGCAGGACGTCCGGGTCGCGCCCACCGCGCAGTTGCGGCAGGTCGCCTCGGCCGCCCGGTGCCGGGTGGTGCTGACCACCTCGGCCACCCTGGACGCGGTGCCGGCGCTGCCCGGGGTGGCCCGGCTCGCGGTCGACGAGGTGATGGCCGAGCCGCTGCCACCGGGACGGCACCTGACCGCCCCCGTCCCGGACCGGCCGGTACGCGCCGACGACGGCTGCTACGTGCTGTTCACCTCCGGCACCACGGGCACCCCGAACGGCGTCACCGTCACCCACGGCAACGTGGCCAACATCCTGCTCACCGCCCCGGGCAACCTGGGGATACGGCCGGGCCGGCGGGTCGCCCAGCTGCTCAACGTCGCCTTCGACATGGCGGCCTGGGAGATCCTGGGCTGCCTCGCCAACGGTGGCACCCTGCTCGTGCGCGACCGGGACCTCACCGCCACCGCCGCCCGCGCCGACGTGGTGATCGCCACCCCGTCGGTGCTCGGCCGGATCGACCTGGACCGGTGCGACCGGGTACGGGTGGTCGCCGTGGCGGGGGAGCCCTGCCCGCGCCCGCTGGCCGACCGGTGGGCCGCCGGCCGGGTCTTCTACAACTGCTGCGGGCCGACCGAGACCACCATCGTCAACACCATGCACCGGCACCGGCCCGGCGGGGCGCTCACCATCGGCCGGCCGACGCCGAACAACACCGTCTACGTCCTCGACGCCGACGGTCGGCCCTGCCGCATCGGCGAGGTCGGCGAGATGTGGGCCGGCGGCGGCTGCGTCTCCGCCGGCTACCTGGACAACGCCGCGCTCAACGCCGAGCGGTACGCCCCGGACCCGTTCCTGGGTGGCGGCCGGCTGATGTTCCGCACCCGAGACCGGGGCCGCTGGCGTGCCGACGGGGAACTGGAACACCTGGGCCGCACCGATGACCAGGTGAAGGTCCGGGGCTTCCGGGTCGAGCTGGACGCGGTCTCCACCGTGCTGGAGACGGTGCCCGGTTGCCGGCTGGCGGTCACGCTCCGGCTGACCGACCGGGACCTGGTCTCCTTCGTCGCCCCGGCGGAGTTGGACCCGCAGCGGTGCCGGGACACGGTGGCCGCCGCGCTGCCCTACTACTGCGTGCCGGCGGCCGTGCACCCGCTGGCGGAGCTGCCGATGACCGGACGGGGCAAGGTCGACCGGGACGCGCTGCGCCGGACCGCCCTCGACCTGCGGTGGCAGTGGGCGCACATCGAGGAGGCGGCGGCGTGACCACCACCCCCCTCCGATCGCAGCCGGCCCCGCCCGCGGACCCGCGTACCGTGGCGGCGACCGCGATCGGCGACGTGCCGCCACCGCCGGTCTCGGCGCTGCGCCGGATCATGGCCCATCCCCGGTTCATGCACCACCACCGCTTGGTCGCGGCGGTCGGCGCGACCAACCTCGCGTTGCTGGCGTACGGGCTGACCGCCGGCTGGTGGAGTGGCCCCGACGCGCCCGACGCGCTGGGCTCCGCCGCACTGGCGAACGTGGCGCTGGCGGTGCTGGTGCGCCAGCAGTACGTGGTCAACCTGCTCTTCTGGCTGGCCACCCGGGCGCCCACCCACTGGCCGCTACGGGTCCGCGCGACGCTGGGCAAGGTCTACCACTTCGGTGGGTTGCACGTCGGCGCGGCACTGGCCGGGACCGCCTGGTTCCTGGCGCAACTCGGCGCACTGACCGTCGGCGACGGACCCGCCGGGGCGCTGGTCACCGGGTACGCCGTCGCCGTCCTGCTGCTGGCGGTCGTCGGCACCGCGCTGCCACCGGTGCGGGCCCGCCGGCACGACCTGTTCGAACGCACCCACCGGCTCGGCGGTTGGGCGGTCCTGCTGCTGCTCTGGGTGCAGGCCGGCTTCCTGGCCGGCGGGCCGGCCGCGCTGGCCGCCTCCCCGCAGGGCGGGGTGCTCGCGGTGCTGACCACCAGCATCGTCCTGCCCTGGTTGCGGCTGCGCCGGGTGCCGGTCGTGGTCGAACGCCCCTCCGCGCACGTGGCGCTGGTCCACTTCGACCACGGGGTGACCCCGTTCCCCGGCTCGTCCACCGCGGTGAGCCGCAGCCCACTGTGGGAATGGCACTCCTTCGCCAACGTGCCGACGCCGGGCCGCAGCGGATTCCGGCTGACCGTCTCCCGGGCGGGCGACTGGACCGGGCGGTTCATCGACGACGCGCCGGAGCGGGTCTGGGTGAAGGGGATCAGCACCGCCGGGGTGGCCAACATCGAGACCCTGTTCCGACGGGTGGTGTACGTGGCGACCGGCAGCGGGATCGGCCCGGTGCTGCCGCACCTGCTGGCCGAACAGGTGCCGGCCCGCCTGGTCTGGGTGGCCCGCCGGCACCGGGAGACCTTCGGTGCCGACCTGGTCGACGAGATCCTCGCCCACCAGCCCGACGCGTTGCTGTGGGACACCGCCCGCGACGGCAAGCCCGACATGCTGCGGCTGGCCTGGCAGGCGTACCGCGAGTTCGACGCGGAGGCGGTCATCTGCATCTCGAACCGCCCGCTCACCTGGCAGGTGGTGCGGGGCATGGAGGAACGCGGGGTGCCCGCGTACGGCGCCATCTGGGATTCCTGACGACATGGAGGCGACGATGAGGATCACCGTGGAGAAGGACGACCGGGTGGTCACGGTCCGGTTGTGCCGGCCCGAGGTGCGCAACGCGCTGGACACGGCGCTGCTGACGGAACTGGTCGAGGCGCTGCAACCGCTGGACCGCGATCCGGGCGTCGGCTGTTTCGTGATCACCGGGTCGGAGCAGGTCTTCGCGGCCGGCGCCGACATCCGGGAGATGGCGGGCAAGTCCTTCCTGGACGTGGCGCTGGAGGACCACTTCGCGGGCTGGGACGCGTTCGCCGCGCTGCGTACCCCGAAGATCGCGGCGGTGGCCGGCTACGCCCTCGGCGGCGGGTGTGAGCTGGCGATGATGTGCGACCTGATCTTCGCGGCGGAGAACGCCCGGTTCGGGCAGCCGGAGCTGCGGCTGGGGGTGATGCCCGGCATCGGCGGCACCCAGCGGTTGACCCGGCTGGTCGGCGCGGCCCGGGCGATGGACCTGGTGCTCACCGGGCGGCAGCTCGACGCGGCGGAGGCGGAGCGGTACGGCCTGGTGTCGCGGGTGGTGCCGACGCAGCGGCTGCTGGCGGAGGCCCAGGCCGCGGCGGCGGTGGTCGCCGGGCACCCGAAGCTGGCGACGCTGCTGGCCCGGGAGGCGGTCCGGCAGGCCGAGGAGGTCGGCGTGCGCGCCGGGGTGCTGTTCGAGCGGCGGGCCTTCCACGCCCTGTTCGCCACCGAGGACCAGCGGGAGGGCATGGCCGCCTTCCTGGACAAGCGCCCGGCCCGGTTCGCGGGTCGCTGAGCCGCCCGGCGGTCCGGGACCCCGCCCGGTCCCGGGCCGCCGGCTCACAGCGCGCCGATCTGGTAGCCGAGTCCGTGCACCGTGCGGACCACCCGGTCGCCGAGCTTGCGCCGCAGGTAGTGCACGTACGTGTCGACCACCGCCTCGGTCCGGTCGGCACCGAAGACCCGCCCGCGTAGCTGGCTGCGGCTGTGCACCATCCGGGGCTGGGTGGCGAGCAGCCGGATCAGCTCGAACTCCCGCCCGCTGAGTGTCACCTCCCGGCCGTCGGGCAGCCGTACCCCCCGCTGGGCCAGGTCGAGCTGCCCGGCCCCGATCGGGATCAGCTCGGCCCCGTCGTAGCGGCGGCGGGTCAGCGCCCGGACCCGGGCCATCAGTTCCGGAACCTCGAACGGCTTCGGCAGGTAGTCGTCGGCGCCCGCGTCCAGGCCCCGGATGCGCTCGTCGGGATCGGCCAGGGCGCTGAGCATGAGCACCCGGGCGGCGACCGCGCAGCGCCGCAGCCGGATGAGCAGGTCGACGCCGTCGATCGCCGGCAGCCGACGGTCCAACATGATCACCTGGTACGGACCGCGCAGGGCCAGGTGCAGGCCCCGTTGGCCGTCCCGGGCCAGATCGATCCGGTACCCCGCCTGACGGAACAGCTCGACCAGCATGTCGGCGAGTTCCGCGTCGTCCTCGACGAGCAGCAGCGGGCCGTGCGCCGGGGCCGGCGGGTCGGTCATCCGTTCATGGTCGCACCCAATCGGGCGAAGGTTGACCGGTGGAATATTTCGCCGGTCAGAATCTGCTCCACTCGTGTTCCTGCGCCGACCGGTCGCGGTGGGCCCCCCACCAGCAGAAGGGCCACCGGGCCGCGCCGGGGTCGACGTCCGGTGGCGGCGACCCGGCCCGCCCCCCGCCGCGCACCGGCAGCCGTACGGTGAAGGTGGCTCCCGTCCCCGGCCGGCCGGCGGCGCTGATCGTGCCGCCGTGCGCGGTGACCACCTCGCGGATCAGGGCCAGCCCGAGCCCGACCCGGCGGTCCCCGGCCCCGGGACCCCGGTGGAACCGGTCGAAGATCCGTTCGGTGTGCCGGGGGTCGAGCCCCCGGCCCGAGTCGCTGACCACCAGCTCGACGTGGCCCGCGGACGCCGGACGCAACCGCACCTCGACCCGACCACCGGCCGGGGTGTGGTGCAGGGCGTTCGTCAGCAGCTCCGTCACCACCCGGCGCAGCGCGGGCCCGACGCCGTGGACCGGGACCGGGGCGTCCGCGCCGGCAACGGTGAGCGTCACGCCGTGTGCGGCGGCGCGCGGCGCGTCGGCCTCGACCGCGTCGACGACGAGCGCGGCCAGGTCGACCGGAGCCGACGGCCGGGTCACCGCCGACGGGTCGGCCAGCCGGGCCGACAGGAGCAGCTCGTCGACGATCTCCCCGAGCAGCCGGGTGGTGCGCAGCAGCCGGTCCAGGTCCTGCCGGTCGGCTGCGGTGTCGGTGCAGGTCGACCGCTGCGCCAGCAACTGCGCCGCCGTGTGCACCCGGGTGATCGGGGCGCGCAGTTCGTGGCTGGCGTCGGCGACGAAGCGACGTTGCCGGTCGAGCGCCTCGGTCAGCGGCTGCACCGACCGCCGACGCAGCCGAAGGTCGGTCGCGGTGGCCGCGACCAGGACCGCCACCGCGGCAGCCGACACCCCCCAGAGCAGGTATTGCCGCTCGGCGAGCTGGAAACGGGCGTCGAAGACCACCTGGACCACCTCGTCGCCGCGCAGCTGCGTGCGGACGTGGTAGACGGTGCCGTTGCGGGCCACCTGGTCGACCTGCGGGCGGCCGGTGCGGGCCACGGCATGGATGGCCGCGTGCTGCGGGAAACCGGCCGGCGGCGCACCGGCGTGCCCGGTGTCGCTCGCGCCCCCGAAGATCCAGGTGCAGCCGGACGGGTCGGCCGGGCGGCCGTGCACCATCGCCCAGTCCAGCTCATGGCGGATCTTCGCCCCCTGGACGTGCAGCAGGGCGGCGTACGCGAGGCCCCCGACCAGTGCCAGCAGGGCGACGGCCAGCAGACCGACGGCAAGCCCCGTGCGGGGTCGGGCGCCGGTGGACCGCTGCACCCCGCCGGTCAACGACACAGTGCTTCCGCCCCGTGCCTGCGTGCCCGGACGAGCCCTCGTCCGCCCGCGCGGCCACCGACCCACATCCATCGAAGATGACACATCACCCATCGGATCGGAAGGGATCGGGGTCTCCTCCCGGATGGCGGGGCCCGTGGTCGGGGGCCGAGGTCGGTGGCCGTCCGCAGCACATGCGTGAACGTTAACATTCCGCTCGAGATCACCCTGGTTGCGCCGGTCAGCGGGGTGGTGGCCGGCGTGGGCAGGCCTGCTGAGCGGTCCTTGAGTCGCCCGAAATGTTCTGGTAACATCGCCGGATCTGAATGGGTCCCGGCCGGCTCATTCGTCCCCACCTGCCCGCCCACGCAGTAATCGTCGAATACCTGTCGATGTGAGCGTTCACATTGCCCGGTCGGTTCCTGTCTCGACGAAGGAGTGCCCGACGAGCGCGGGTCGACCACACCACCCCGGCCTCGGCGACCGTGTCACCGCAGGCCACCGCGCAGGGACCCCGAAGCTCCACCCGTCCTCATGAAGGAGCACCCTCCATGCATCTCCAGGCTGACCAATCCGGTCCGGCATCGCGCCGTGCCGGCCTGCGGCGTCGGCGATGGTTGCTACCGGCGGCCACCGCGATCCTGACCGCCCTGAGCGGCGGGATCGTCGTCGCGACCAGCACGACCGAGGCCGCCGCCGCCACGATCGACACCGGCGCCTCGTACGTGCTGGTCAACCGCAACAGCGGCAAGGCCCTCGACGTGTACAACCTGGCCACCACCGACGGGGCCCGGATCACCCAGTGGACCCGCAACGACGGCAGCCAGCAGCAGTGGCAGTTCGTCGACTCCGGCGGCGGCTACTACCGGCTGAAGTCGAGGCTGTCCGGCAAGGTCCTCGACGTCTCCGGCAAGTCGACCGCCGACGGCGGGGCGATCGTGCAGTGGACTGACAACAACGGCACCAACCAGCAGTTCAGCATCCAGGACATCGACGGCTACATTCAGCTGATCAACCGCAACAGCGGCAAGGCCATCGAGGTGCAGGGCGCGGCCACCACCGACGGGGCCAACATCGTCCAGTACGCCGACTGGAACGGCACCAACCAGCAGTGGCAGCTCGTCCGGGTCGGTGGCACCACCACCCCGCCGCCCACGACGACCCCGCCGCCGGGTGGCAACTGCACGTTGCCGTCGTCGTACCGGTGGTCGTCGACGGGTCCGTTGGCCAACCCGAAGTCGGGGTGGGTGTCGCTGAAGGACTTCACCGTCGCGCCGTACAACGGCAAGCAGCTCGTCTACGCCACGACGCACGACTTCGGCAATACCTGGGGCTCGATGAACTTCGGCCTCTTCACGAACTGGTCGGAGATGGCGTCGGCGTCGCAGAACGGGATGAACTCCGGCACTGTCGCGCCGTCGTTGTTCTACTTCGCGCCGAAGAACATCTGGGTGTTGACGTACCAGTGGGGTGCGGGCGCCGCCTTCTTCTACCGGACGTCGAACGACCCGACGAACCCGAACGGGTGGTCGGCGGCGCAGGCCATGTTCACCGGGAGCATCACCGGCTCGGGCACCGGCCCGATCGACCAGACGGTGATCGGTGACGGCCAGAACATGTACCTGTTCTTCGCCGGCGACAACGGCAAGATCTACCGGGCCAGCATGCCGATCGGGAACTTCCCCGGCAACTTCGGCTCCAGCTACACGACCATCATGAGCGACACCTCGGAGAACCTGTTCGAGGCGCCGCAGGTCTACAAGGTGCAGGGCCAGAACCAGTACCTGATGATCGTCGAGGCCAGGACCAGCTCCTGGGAGCGCTACTTCCGCTCGTTCACGGCGACCAGCCTGAGCGGCACCTGGACGCCGAACGCGACGACCTACAACAACCCGTTTGCGGGCAAGGCCAACAGCGGCGCGACCTGGACCAACGACATCAGCCACGGCGAGCTGCTGCGGACCAGCGCCGACCAGACCATGACCATCGACCCGTGCAACCTGCAACTGCTCTACCAGGGCCGTTCCCCCAGCTCCAGCGGCGTCGACTACGGCCTGCTGCCGTACCGGCCGGGGCTGTTGACGCGGCAGCGCTGACGGACCGTCGGCGGGCCACGGAGGTTCCCGACCTCCGGGGTGACCCGACGTAGGTCGCCCAGAGCGATCAATTGAACAGCACCTGCACCACCGGTCGGCAGGGCCCGCTGTGCGGGCCCTGCCGATCCCTGTGCCAATCAGGCCGAGTTGCATCTGAGGCGACTACTCGACCTTCCGTTCTCGGCACGGCGGCGTGGACGTTCTGGCAGGGTTGCATGCTCGTTCGGGTCTGGCGCGGGCGAGTGCTCGCTGCGTCTCGGTTCGCCGCTCAGGGGTGTGGGGTAGCAGGCGGCTGGCCGGCGCTGCGGACGATGTCGCGGTAGACGGCGAGAGCGGGCTTGGGCCGGTAGGTGTCGGTGACGATGCCCAGTGTCCCGATGGGTTCCGTGGAACTGCTGTCGGCGTCCCTGAGGCTGAACAGTTCGTAGTGGGTGATGTTCAGAGACTCCTGTTCGGTGAGGATGACGCCGAGCATGTCCGACAGTGAGTCGCGCTGTGCCTGCTCGGTGCGGGGTGACCCGCTCGGGGTGCCGTTCTCGACGATGTGGAGGGGAGTGGTGGGCGGGATGTGCGCGCGGGGCAGCGACCTGCCCCGCAAGTGGTGCAGGGCGTGGGCGGTGAGGGATGCGGTGTCTCCCGGGTTGCCCCGCGGCGCGACGGGCGAGAAGGCGTCGGGGTACAGGCCCAGGCCGACGTAGTCGACGTGGGCCGCGAAGTCCTGGTATGGCACCGAGGACAGGGATGACCAGAACTGGTCGTCGCCGCCCAACCATTCCGGTGGTTCGGCGACGGAGAAGCCGATCCGCACGTGCTGGAGACCCCGCCGGTCCAGTGCGGTGCGGGCGTGCGGGACGCCGAGGGTCAGGGCTTCGAGCACGCCGGGTGCGCTTCCGTCGATGAGTGGGATGGGGAAGTTTGGCTCAAGCGTCACCTGGAGGTACCGCGTCAGGTGACCGTAGCGGTCGATGACAGTGTCGAGGAAGGCCAGCCATCCGGCGAGGTCGGCGGCCCGGGGGAGGTAGCTGAGCACGAGGTCCAGTTCGCGGTTTCCCTCGACGTACCATCCGTCGGGCATCGTGAGGTGCGCAAGTTCGTGTTCGGCTCCGAGTGAGGTGATCACGTCCGGCGGTGTCGCGTCGCCGAAGAAGTGCACGTACTCGCGGACGACGAAGGGGCGACCGCCCGCGATGTCGTCGACGAGGTGGCGGATCGCGGCGACATCGGGTGGGTGGGAGCAGACCGTGCCGGCCCGCCCGCCCGGATAGATACCGAACTTCACGCCTCCGCACTCCGATGCTGGTCGGTTTGCTGGGCTGGCCAGCTGATCTCGTGTGACCGGATCCGCCGTACCAGGTTCCTGATCCAGGCGGCTTCGGCGGCGACGATGGTGCGCCAGTAGGCGACTTCGAGCATGTGCACTTCGAGTACGTCACCGTCGGGCAGCCCCGAAAGGGCAGCCAGTTCCTGGTCGAGCCGGTCGGCGCGACCATCCAGGATGGACGCCGCCTGGTCGATCGGGAGAACTCCCACGTAGGCGACCGCCATGACGAAGTCCACGGACGCGGCTACGGTGTCGCGCACCCCGGCCTCGACCCTGTGGCGGAAGTCGGCGAGGCCCGCCGAGGTCAACTCGTAGGCCGTACGCGGTGGCCGGTTGCCCACTCGTTCGGGGAGCCGGGAGGAGATCAGGCATGCCTTCTCGAGCGTCTTCAGCAGGGACGTGACCGTGCTGCGGGTGACCGAGAGGTGCCCGTACCGCTGGCGTAGGCGTGTCGTGATGTCGTAACCATGCGCCGGCTCCTCGACGAGGAGCCCGAGCATCGGCAACACCAGGCTGTTCTGTGTCGCGTTCGAAGGCACCCGAACAGTCTATAGGCGTATACGCCTAACCGCACAGTTGGGTCGGGCACCCGAGACAAACGGCGGGGGTGGCGCATCGCTACGTCGATCACGTCAGCTCGACGCCCGCCCATCGGCCAGATCCGGACGCCGCGGGGTCGACCAGCAGGTGGAGCCACCCGGTGGCGTCCGCCACCCGCCGCCCCGGCCGGGGCCGTCAGCACAGCCAGCGGGGGCCGGCCCCGGGTGTCGGAGCCGGCCCCCTCAGCCCACCGTCAGGGCGGCGGGTGGTGCGTCACGCCAGGGTGAACCGCCACTGCTGGTTGGTGGCGCTGTGGCAGGTCCACTGCAGCAGCCGGGCGCCGTCGGTGGTGGCGCCACCGTTGACGTCCAGGCAGAGCCCGCTCTGCACGTTGCGCACCGTGTAGACCCCGGTGGTCGTGGTCGCCGTCGCGGTGAACTTCTGCTGGTTGCTGTTGTTGCAGGTGGCCTGCTGGAGGAACGCGCCCGCCGTGGTGGAGCCGCCGATCACCTCGGCGCACTTGTTGCTGTGCACCGCCTTCAGGTAGACCGCGCCGCTACCGGCGTCCACGGCCTGCCACTTCTGGTTGTTGCCGCCGGTGGCCGCCCACTGGGTGAGCTGGGCGCCGTCGGCGGTGGAGACACCGCTGACGTCCATCAGCTTCCCGCTGTGCAGGGCGGTGAGCGTCCAGGTCTTCCCGGCCACACCGGTGCCGGTGCCGGTGCCGGGCGTGCCGACACCATTCCCGCCGAAGGTGTGGGAGTCGAGGTCGAACGAGTTGTTCGCACTGGCCTTGAACACCAGGTAGAGCGGGTGTGTCCCGGACAGCGCGGACACGCTCACCGGCGCGGTGGACTGGTAGTTGTTCCAGCCACCGGTGTTGGGCACCGGGGTGGTGGCCAGCAGGGTGCCGGTCGGGGAGTCGGCCCGCAGCTCGATCGAGCCACCACCGGACGGCGACGACAACCGGTAGCTGACCGTCGAGATACCCGACAGACTCATCGGGTTGAACGCGATCCAGTCGTTGTTGGAGATGTCACCGACGCGCTTGGTGCTCTCCGCGCTGGCCTCGTCGACCACCCGGATGCCGGACTGGCTGCTGAAGTACTCGGCCTGCTTGTGCTTGGGCTGGAGGATCGCCTGCGCGGTGCCGGTGAGCGGGGACGAGCCGCCCGGGCCACCGCTGTCCGTGTACCGCGCGTTCAACACGTAGAACAGGTTGGCACCGTCCGGGTGCCCACCGAGCAGGTCGGTGGAGATGGTGCCCGAGCAGCCCGGGTACTCGGTGGTCTCGTGCGCGTGGTCGTCGTGACCCAACGCCGGGTTCAGGAGCACCTTGGAGCAGTCGACAGTGCCGCCGTCCGGATCGGTGACGCTGATCTGGTACGACACCTTGTCGCCGAAGGTGAGCATGCCGCCGTTGGCCGGTGTGGTGATGGTGACCACCGGCGCGGAGTTGCCGACGGTGATCTGGACGTTGGCGAAGCCCGTCTTTCCGGTGTTGTCGGTGACCTTCAACTGCGCCGTGTAGTTGCCGTTGGTGGTGTAGACGTGCGACGGGTTGGCCGCCGTGGAGGTGGTGCCGTCACCGAACGTCCACTGGTAGCTGAGCGTGTTGCCCGGGTCCGGGTCGGCGGTGCCGGCGCTGCTGAACTGGACGTTCAGCGGGGCGAGGCCGCTGGTGGGCGTGCCGACGGCCTTGGCGATCGGCGACCGGCCGCCCTGGATGTAGTCGATGCGGTAGAGCCCGGAGTCGCTGTTGCCACCACCGAAGTTGGTGCCCCACTCCAGCACGTAGAGCGAGCCGTCCTTGCCGAACTCCAGGTCCATCGGCTTGTTGAACCGGCCCCCGGGCAGGAACGAGTTGGTGCGGGTCACCGCCGTGGCGGAGTCGAAGTGCACCTCCTTGATGTAGCTGCGCGACCACTCGTAGAAGAAGTGCACGCCGTCGTAGTAGGCCGGGAACTTGGTGGCGGACGGGTTCGCCGGGTCGTACCGGTAGACCGGCCCGCCCATCGGCCCGGAGCCGCCGGAACCGAGCTCCGGGAAGTTCGACGAGGTGCCGTAGCCGTACCACATGTTGGGCGCGACGACCGGTCGCAGGCTGGTCAGGCCGGTGTTGTTGGGCGAGTTGTTGACCGGGGCGTTGCAGTTGAACTTGGCGCCGACGACGCCGGTGTCCGGGTTGAACGGCGCATAGGGCTGGTTGTCACCGTGGCAGAACGGCCACCCGTAGTTGCCGGGCTGCTTGATCACGTTCAGCTCGACCAGGCCCTCGGGGCCGCGGTTGGTGGTGGGCGGGTTGCGGTCCGGTCCGTAGTCGGCCAGGTAGACCCAGCCGTTGGCCGGGTCGATCGAGAACCGGAACGGGTTGCGGAAGCCCATCGCGTAGATCTCGGGCCGGGTCTGCGCCGTGCCCTGGGGGTAGAGGTTGCCCGTCGGGACGGTGTAGCCGCCGGTGGCCGAGGGGCGGATGCGCAGCAGCTTGCCGCGCAGGTCGTTGGTGTTGCCGGCGCTGCGGGCGGCGTCCAGGTTGGACTTGCCGGACCGCCAGTCCAGCGGGGCGTAGCCCTGCCAGTTGGGGTCGAGGTTCGGCGGCGTGTCGTCGCCGGTGCCGATGTAGAGGTTCCCGTCCGGGCCGAAGTCGATGTAGCCACCGGTGTGACCGGGTTCGGGGAAGGTACGGTCCCGGTACGCCGGGATGTCGATGATCCGGGCCTCGGTGGACAGGTTGAGGGTGTCGCCGGAGAGCGTGTAGCGGGAGACGCGGTTGACGTCGGTGCTGCTGCTCGCCGGTGAGTGGTACAGGTACACGTACCCGTTGGTGGCGAAGCTCGGGTCCAGCGCCATGCCGGTGAGACCGTCCTCGCCGCCGGTGTAGACGCTCAGGGTGCCGGCGGTCACGGTGCTGTTGGTGGCCGGCTTGAAGATCTTGACCTGGCCGCCGCGCTGGACGTACATCACCCGACCGTCCGGCAGCACGGCCAGCGCCATCGGGTCGACCGTGTTGTCGTCCAGGGTGCGCTTCTCGAAGTTGCTCCAGACGGTGCCGCCGCAGTCGCCGGGCTGGTTGCCGGCGGCCCACTTCACGCCGCCGAGGACGTGGTTACGGAAGTTCGTCTCGCTGTAGGAGGCGATCGCGTGGCCCATCGCGGTGGCCCACACCCGTCCGCCAGCGGCGTTGCGGCACCAGGAGATCGGGTGGTCCGGGCCCATCGCCCGCGACCCCGGGTTGTAGGTGCGCTCGTCGGCGGTCACCAGCACGTGCACGTTGCCGCGCGGGTTGGCGTCGAAGTTGTACCACTCCTCGCTGCGGCTCCAGCGGTCCGGCAGGCCGGTCGTCGACGGGTGCTGCTTGTCGGCGACGATGGCGGTGCCGGGCAGCACACCGGGGGAGTGCTCGGGCATGTGGGCGCCACCGTTGAGGGTCTGGTCCCACCAGGGGTACTCGCCCTCGATGCCCATGTCCAGGGCGTTGTGGATGCCGACGATGCCCTTGCCGCTGGCCAGGTAGCCCTCCACGGCCTGGCGTTGGGCGGCCGAGGTCCAGACCATGCCGGAGGTCTGGAACATGATGATCACGTCGAAGGTGGCGAGGTTGGCCGGGGTGAAGACGCTGGAGTCCTCGGTCTGCACCAACTCGAAGTTGTTGGCCGCCGCCTGCTGCTGGAACATGCTGATCCCGGCGGGGATCGAGTCGTGCCGGTAGCCCACCGTCTTGGTGAACAGCAGGGCGCGGAAGGCCGGGGCCGCCGAGGCGGGTGGTGCGAGGCCGAGTGACAGTAACAGGCCGGCGATCATGGCGATGAGCAGTGTGGTGCGACGCATGCCGTCTCCTAGTTTTCGGCGGGCAACTCCGGTGGTGGCCGTGGGTCCGTCGGCGCGTCAGGGGGTGCCTGTGCACGCGAAGGGCACGGGTGTGCTGCTCGGGTCGTCGTGCCGTCCGCCGTAACGGCCGTCAGCCCCGTAAAGCGTCACGGAGAGTGACTTTGGTGGTGTTCTCGGCCGTGGCCGCGAGGTCAGGATCGTTCAGTCATCGATGAGTGTCAACGGATGCGGGTGGGTTCGATGTTTCGACGGGCTGGCGGCAGTCGCCCGGGAGGCCCGGTGCGGCCTCCGTGCCGGGTGGAGGGGTGGGCCTGGGAATTGCGTCGAGAGGAGGATTGTGGACACGCATCGAAACATCTATCTTCATACGTGTGATGTTTCGTCGATGTCAAGGAAAGTTTGCTTCGTCGAGACGTAAGCACTTGTGGTAGGCGGCGAAAGTCGTCCCGCCGCGCCCCTCGCACAAGCCGGACGCGGGGCATGTACCGCATCGATGACTACTTTCTGTGAGGGTTTTCGGAATGCCAGATCCGCCACCGGCACCGCTGCTCACCCTGCGGGGCATCGGCAAGTCGTTCTTCGGGGTGCGCGTCCTCGACGGCGTCGACCTCGACGTCGCGCCGGGTGAGGTGCACGCCGTCGTCGGTGAGAACGGCGCCGGGAAGTCCACCCTCATGAAGATCGTCTCGGGTGGCTACGCCCCGGACGGCGGCACCGTCGAGGTCGCCGGCGCACCACGGGTCTTCCGGAGCCCGCGCGACGCCCAGCGGGCCGGGATCGGCATCATTCACCAGGAGTTCAACCTGCTGCCCGAGCGCACCGTCGCGGAGAACGTCCACCTGGGACACGAACCGGTGCGGCGGGGGTTGGTGGACCGTCGGGCGATGCGCGAGCGCACCGGCCGGTTGCTCGCCTCGATCGGGGAGACCACCCTTGCGCCCGACGCCCGGGTGGGACAGCTCGGCGTCGCCCAGCAGCAGGTCGTCGAGATCGCCAAAGCGCTCGCCCTGGACGCCCGGGTGCTCATCATGGACGAGCCCACCGCAGCGCTGGCCGACCACGAGGTCGAACTGCTCTACGGGTTGGTGCGCCGACTCCAGCACCGGGGCATCGGCCTGCTGTACGTCTCGCACCGGCTCACCGAGGTCTTCGACCTGTCCGGTCGGATCACCGTCCTCAAGGACGGCCGCCGGGTCACCACCGTGAACACCACCGACACCAGCACCGACGACCTGGTCCGGCACATGGTCGGCCGGGAGTTGTCCAGCTACTACCCCGACCGGGCCGGCCCCGCCGACCGCGGCCCGGTCCGGATCACCGTCCGTGACGCGGGAAACCGCAAGCTTCGGGGCGTCGATCTCCAGCTCCGGGCCGGGGAGGTGCTCGGCGTCGGTGGCCTGCAGGGCTCCGGGCGGTCCGCGCTGGCCCGTGCGCTCTTCGGTGTCGCCCCGTTCACCAGCGGCGACGTGACCCTGGACGGCAGACCGGTCCGGCTGCGCTCACCTCGTACCGCGATGCGGGCCGGCATCGCCTACGTCACCGAGGACCGCAAGGGCGAGGGGATCGTGCCCCGGCAGTCGGTGCTCGACAACGCGCTGCTGGCCAGTCGTGCCGTCTTCGCGGCCCGCTCCGGTCGCGCCGCCCGGACCCGACGGGTGCGGGAACTGCTCGCCACCGTCGAGGTCCGCGCCGCTGGCGACGACCAGGAGATCCGCTTCCTGTCGGGGGGCAACCAGCAGAAGGTCGTGCTGGCCCGCTGGCTCGCGCTCGACCCGCAGGTCCTGCTCTTCGACGAGCCGACCCGGGGTATCGACGTGGGGGCGAAGTCGGCCATCCACGATCTCGTCCGCCGCCTCGCCCGCGACGGCGCGGCCGTGTTGATGATCTCGTCGGACCTGCCCGAACTGCTGGGGATGAGCGACCGGATCGTCGTCATGCGCGACGGCCGGATCGCCGGCGAACTGCCCGCCGCCGCCACCGAGGAGGACGTCGTAGCCCTGGCCGTCGGCCACGTCACGGAGACCGACCGGTGAGCGCGAGGAGTGAGCCGGGTTTGCGAGCCCCGCAGTCGCGAACGGAGAGAGTGCCGGTGAGCGCGAGGAGTGAGCCGGGTTTGCGAGCCCCACAGTCGCGAACGGAGACCGACCGGTGAGCGTTCTGTCGCTGTTGCCGGCCCGACGTCCCGTACCGGGCGTGTTCGTGGCCCTGGCCATCACCCTCGCGATCGGCTGGCTGGTCGTCCTGGTCGACGGCGGTCAGCTGTTCAACCAGTCCACGACGGTGAGCCTGCTGCACGTCGCTGCCGGCCTCGGGTTCGTCGCGGTCGGTCAGACCCTGGTCATCCTCGGTGGTTCGCTCGACCTCTCCGTGGCGTACGTGATCAGTCTCAGCACCCTCGTCGCGGCCGAGACGATGAACGGCAGCGACGGCGCGCTGCTGCCGGCGATCGGCCTGGCGCTCGCGGTCAGCGCCGGTGTGGGGTTGCTCAACGGGCTGCTCGTGACCAAGTTCCGGATCAACGCGTTCATCGCCACCCTCGGCGTCGGGTTGCTGCTCAAGGGGTATCTCGACAGCAACTACGACGGCCCGGCCGGCGTCACCTCGCCCGGCCTCGTGCAGTCCCTCGGCTACCAGCGCGTCGGTCCGGTGCCGTTGTCGTTCCTGCTCCTGCTCGCCGTGACCGGGGCCGCCTGGTTCGTGCTGTCCCGGACCCGGTTCGGCCACCACCTGGTCGCCGTCGGCGGTGATCCGGAGGTCGCCCGGCTCTCCGGCGTCCGCAACGACCGGGTCCTGGTCGCCGCCCACGTGCTGTGCTCGCTGTGTGCCGGACTCGCCGGGGTCTACCTCGCCAGCCGGCTCGGCTCGGGCGCGCCCCGGGTCGGCACCGAGGGCCTCTACGACCTGGAGTCGATCGCCGCGGTGGTGATCGGCGGGACCCTGCTCGCCGGTGGGCGTGGCGGCGTGGTCGGCACGGTCGGGGGAGTGCTGCTGCTCGCCAGCATCGACGCGATCTTCAACCAGCTCGAGGTGGACGCCTTCTTCAAGCAGGTGATCCGGGGCGTCATCATCATCGCCGCGGTCGCCGTCTACGCCCGTCGGACCCTGCGAAAGGCGGCGTCCTAGCCATGCAGCTCGTCCAGCGTCGTCCGCTGCCACCGCGCCGCGTCCGGCTCCGTCCCGGCGGGGTGCTGCCGATCCTGGCCATCCTCGTGGTGCTCCTGGTGCTCGTCGGCATCCGGCAGCCCAGTTTCCTCGACCCGCCGTCGTTGATGTCCTTCCTCGGCCGTTCGGCGCCGATCATCCTGCTCGCCGCCGGGCAGTACTTCGTGATCGTCTCCGGCGAGTTCGACCTGTCCGTCGGCTCACTGGTCACCGCGCAGGTGGTGGTCGCGGCCCGGCTGATCGACAGCGATCCGGCCCGGACCTGGCCGGTGGTGCTGCTCCTGCTCGCCTTCGGCGCGTTGGTCGGGCTGGTCAACGGCCTGATCACGACCCGTCTGCGGGTGCCGTCGTTCATCACCACCCTGGGCATGTTCCTGATCCTGGTCGGCGCGGTCTACCTGTGGTCCGACGGCGCGCCCAAGGGTGGGCTCTCCGAGGAGTTCCGGCGGTTCGGGCGGCGGGCCGTCGAGGACGTGCCGCTGCTCGGCCGGGTGCCGTACGCGCTGCTGGTCCTGCTGGCCGTCGCGGTGCTCGCGGTGGTGTTGATGCGGTCGGACTTCGGCCGGACCCTGGTCGCCGTCGGCGACAACCCGCGCACCGCGCAGCTGAGCGGGGTGCGGGTCTGGCGTACCCGGACCGTCGCCTTCATCCTCAGCGGGCTCGCGGCGGCGGTGGCGGCGATCCTGCTGGGCGGCTACAGCGGGGTGTCGTTCCAGGCCGGCGCGGGCCTGGAGTTCGGGGCGATCACCGCGGTCGTCCTCGGCGGCGTCGCGCTGGGCGGGGGTCGCGGCTCGGTCGTCGGCGCGATGCTCGGCGCGCTGACCCTCGAACTGTTGTTCGCCCTCATGAACTTCTACGGCGTCTCCGGCGCCCTCCGGTCCACCGTCCAGGGCGCGATCATCCTGCTCGCCGTGGCGGTCTCGGCAACCCGTTCTTCGTCACGATAAGGGGAAACCATAGTGCGACGTTCCATGGCGGCGCTGGCCGCTGTCACCCTGCTGTCCCTCACCGCCTGCGCCACCGACGAACCGGGCGCGGGCCCCTCGGGCGGTTCCTCCTCCTCCGCCGCCGGGTCGGGGACCGGGGAACAGTCGAAGTTCTTCGTGCAGGCCGACTACGACGCCGAGTTGGCGTTGCTCGGCGCGACCCCGACCGGGCCGGCGGACAAGCCGTGGGAGCAGATGCTCAACCCCACCATGGTGGACACGGCGAAGTTCAAGAAGGCCGGTCCGCACAAGATCTGCTTCTCGAACGCGGCGCTGAACAACCCGTGGCGGCAGGTCGGGTTCAAGACGATGCAGGCCGAGGTCGAGGCACAGAAGAGCCGCATCAAGGAGTTCGTGCACGTCGACGCCGAGGGCAAGGACCAGAAGCAGATCGCGGACATCAACGACCTGCTCGGTAAGGGCTGTGACGCGCTGATCGTCTCGCCGAACACCACCGCCACGCTCACCCCGGCCGTCGAGGCGGCCTGCCAGGCCGGGCTGCCGGTGGTCGTCTTCGACCGTGGGGTCAACACCAAGTGCCCGGTGACCTTCATCAACCCCATCGGTGGGTACGGCTTCGGTCACGCCGGCGCCGAGTTCGTCAGCCAGAAGATGAAGCCCGGCGGCAAGGTCCTCGCCCTGCGCATCCTGCCCGGGGTCGACGTGCTGGAGACCCGCTGGTCGGCCGCGAAGGTGGCGTTCGACAAGGCCAAGGTCGACGTGGTGGGGGTGGAGTTCACCGATGGTGACCCGGCCAAGACCAAGAAGATCGTCGACGACTACATCCAGCGGTACGGCACCATCGACGGCGTCTGGATGGACGCCGGCGCGGTCGCCGTCGCGGCGGTCGAGGCGTTCCAGGACGCGGGCAAGCCGGTGCCGCCGATCAACGGCGAGGACCAGCTCGACTTCCTGAAGGTCTGGAAGGACAAGAACCTCACCGCGATCGCGCCGACCTACCCGACCTACCAGTGGCGTACGCCGATCATCGCGGCGCTGCGGATCCTCGACGGCCAGCAGGTGTCCAGCCCGTGGAAGCTGCCCCAGCCGACCATCACCCAGGACAACCTGGACCGGTACCTCGACCCGGCCATGCCGCCGCTGCACTACGCGATGTGCGGCTGCACCGACCTGCCCGGTTACCCGCAGCGCTGGAAGTAGTCCCGGTGTATGCCATCGGCGTGAACCCCTGGGTGTGGGCGTCGCCGGTCGACGACGACGCCCTCGCCGAGCTGATCCCCCGGATCGCCTCGTTCGGCTTCGACGCGGTCGAGTTGCCGATCGAGCAGCCGGGCGACTGGGACCCGGTGCGCACCCGGGACCTGCTGGCCGCGCACGGCCTCGTCGCGGCCGGCGTCTGCGCGGTCACCCCGCCGGGCCGGGACCTGGTGAACGCCGCCCCGGCCGTCGTGGAGTCGACCGTCGCGTACCTCAGGGGGTGCGTGGCGGCCGCGGCGGCCGTCGGCGCTCCCTGTGTCGGCGGCCCGGTGTACGCCTCGGTCGGCCGCACCTGGCGGATGTCGCCGGCGGCGCGGGCGGCCTGCTACGCGGAGTTCCGGCGAGCGCTGACGCCGGTGGCCGAGCAGGCCGGTGAGTGTGGCGTGAGCATCGGTGTCGAGGCGTTGAACCGCTACGAGACCAGCGTCGTCAACACCGTCGGGCAGACCGTCGAGCTGATCGACGGACTGCCGTCGAGCGTCGGCATCATGATCGACACCTACCACATGAACATCGAGGAGTCCGATCCGTACGCGGCCCTCGCCGCCGCCGGCCGGCACATCAAGCACGTCCAGGTCAGTGGGACGCACCGGGGCTCTCCCGGGGCGGACCACTTCGACTGGCCGCGTTTCTTCGCCGTGCTGGGGCAGACCGGCTACCGGGGTGCGGTCTGCATCGAGTCGTTCACGGCGGAGAACGAGACCATCGCCACCGCCGCGGCGATCTGGCGTCCGTTGGCACCGTCGCAGGACCGTCTCGCCACGGACGGTCTGCGCTACCTCCGGGGGGTCGTCGCCGGCCCTTCCGCCGCAGCCGGTTGATGCGTGAATGCGCTGATGTCCTGCCGGCGGCAGGACTGCCGGGTGTGCCTTGACACTAAGGCCGAACGGCAGGACAGTCGTCATGCGTATCGATGATTAACGATTTATAGGCGAGGGGTGCCATGCGGAAGTCGCTGACGGCGGTGTTCGCCGTCGTTGTTGCCATGGTCGCGATGATGGCCGCGGTCTCGCACGCCAGTGCGGCGAACGCGGCCGCCGGGTGCCGGGTGGACTACGTCGTCACCAGCCAGTGGACCGGCGGCTTCCATGCCGACGTCGCGGTCACCAACGTGGGCGAGCCGGTCAACGGCTGGACGCTGCGGTTCGCGTTCCCCGCCGTCGACCAGCAGATCGCCCAGACCTGGAGCGCCACCTGGGCCCAGTCCGGCCAGCAGGTCAGCGCGACCAACCTGGGCTGGAACGCGACCCTGGGCACCAACGGCTCCGTGAACATCGGTTTCGTCGGTGCCTGGTTCGGCAGCAACCCCGTGCCGGCGTCGTTCACGCTCAACGGCGTCGCCTGCACCGGCGGGGTCCTGCCCAGCAGGACACCGACCGGGCCGACCACCTCGCCGCCGGTCGCCGACTACCCGGCGATCGTCCACTGGGTCAGTCCGGCCGTCGGCGCGGTGTACACCGCGCCGGGCCCCGTCCCGCTCGCGGTGACCGCGACCGTGGGTGGCGGCCACTACATCACCTCGGTGTCGTTCCGGGTGGACGGCGTCACGCTGGCCCAGGGAGTGCGGACGACCGGCGACCGGTTCGAAGCACAGTGGACACCCCCGACCGGCGCTCCCGGGACCAGCACCACCTACCTGCTGTACGCCTCGGCCGGCACCGACCAATCGCTGTCCGGCGGTGCCCCGCCGCTGCTGGTCACTGTGGTCACCCCACCGTCCACCGGCACCAACCACCCGCCGGCGGCGGCGCTGAGCACCCCCGGTGGGCAGACGTACTTCCTCGAACCCACGACGGTCACGCTGGTCGCCGACGTCACCGACACCGACCCGGGGGACCCTGTCAGCCGGGTGGAGCTGTATCTCGGCGCGACCAAGCTGGCCGTGACACCGACCAACAGCGGACAGCGCTACCAGTTCCAGCTGCCGCTGTCCGCCGGCACGTCGTCCACCTTCACCGTGCGGGTCCACGACTCCCACGGCGGTGTCGGCATCTCCAACCCGCTGACCTTCACCATCCGCTAGCCCGTCGCCGCCGCCCCGACGCGCGGTCGCCCCGGCGACCGCGCGTCCCCGGCTACCGGCGGCGTCCCCGGCGCGCACCGACCGGGGCGACGGGAAGGTACCCGCGAGCGACGAAGAACTCGACGTGCCGGCGGAACCGCGCCCGGGTCACCGCTGGGCGGATCGCGGTCGGTCAGCCGGCAGCCGGCCGGCCGCGACTCGTCCACCATGTCCCCGAACGTGACGGCACTCTGGTTGGCCAGGTGGAACGTCCCCGCGGCCCGGGGCGCAGCGCATCGGTGGCGATCGTGCAGCGGCCCGGATCAGGGCTTCTTGATGACCTCGATCATGCTGGCCAGCGCCTCGTCGCCGTGCCCGCTGGTGGCCCGCTCCTGGAGGATGTCCCGGATCGGGATCATGACGTCCGGCCGGATTCCCTGGCCCTTGCTGGCCTCCACCATCTTGGCCAGACCGACCGCGTTCAGCCCCACGGTGGAGATGTCGGTCGCGTACTGGCCCGCGTCGACCTGCTGGGCGGCACCCTTGATGCTGGGCCGCACCACGTGGGTGATCCAGGACTCGGCGAACGGGGTCAGCGCCGCCGCCGGGATGCCCTCGCTGGCGAGCATGGCGAAGCCGTGCAGCGCGCCGGCCAGCGACGACCACAGGATGCCGAGCAGCGCGAGGTCGTACAGGCCGGCGACGCCCGGGTCCTCGCTCAGGAAGATGCTGTTGCCGCCGAGGACCTTCAGGGTCGACTCGTACGTGTCGAAGACCTCCTTCGAGCCGCCGTAGAACAGCAGGGTCTGGGAGAGCCCGACGGCTGGCGGCACCGTCATGATGTAGCCGTCGAGGTACTTCGCACCCAGGGACTGCGCCCACTGCGCGGCGCCCCGGGCGTCCTCCGGCACGCCGGAGGTGAGGTTGACGATGACCTTGCCGTTCAGCGACTCCTTCACCGGCTCGAGGATCTCGTGCAGGGTCTGGTAGTCGACCACGCAGGCCACCAGGACGTCGCTCGCGGCGACCGCGTCGGCGATCGTGCCCGCGCGGCTCGCGCCCTGCTCGACAAGGGCGCCCGCCTTGCCGGCGGAGCGGTTCCACACCGTCGTGCGGTGGCCGGCCCTGAGATATGCGCCCGCCAGTGCCGCCCCCATCATTCCGAGGCCGATCACCGATACGGGCACGCGATTTTCTTCGGACACCAGTGCCACTCTCCTCTGTGCTCCTGATAAGGCAAAAAGACTATCGGTGCTGGCCACGCAGAAAGCACGTGCCATCGCCGAAATCACTTTTGGAGCCTAGACGCCGGCGTGTGGACCCCTCAAGTACTTACTGCAAAGTATGTGGCCGGTTGGCGGTCGACACTGCCGCTGAACCGGTGCCGATGCGGTGGAAGGCGCCACCGAAGAACAGCAGACCAGCGCCGTCGTGGCCGATTTCCGCGCCGATCACCGAACCGACGAAGATGGTGTGGTCGCCGGAATCGTGCGCCTCGAACAATCGGCATTCCAGCCAGGCTAGGGTGCCCGAAATGAGGGGCGCGCCGGAGGCCGGCCCCGGCCGGTGCGGCAGCGTCTCGAACTGGGCCGCCCCCAGACCCGGTGCGGATCGGACAACGCGCCTGTGGGCTCACGTTAACCAGCCGGGCGCACGGGGGCATCGAATGGTAATCCCGGAGACCGGCCACCGGGTGGTCGCAGGCTACCGGCACGTTACCGCCTATTGACGGCCGGCCCGTCGGGTGGCGTTAACCTGTTTGCGGTTGCGAGAACGGCAGCCGTCCAGGTGCCCGACTGACGACAGGACCGGAACCGGCATGCATTCCGTGACACCAGAGCAGACCCTCGCCGAGCCCGCGATGCAGGAATTTCTTAACATGCTCGGCATCAATGTCGAATACGCCCGGGCCGAGGGCGACACCCTGCACTACGTCGGCCCCGACAGCACGCCGGAGACGGTGGTGGACTATGCCGGCGGCTACGGTGCCCTGGTGCTCGGCCACAACCATCCGGCGCTCCTCGACACCGCCGTGGCCTTCCTGGACGAGCGCCGTCCGGTGCTCGTCCAGGCAGCCGGCAGCCGGCGGTCGACGGGATCGCAGCCCGTCTCAACGACATCGTCAGCCGTGAGTTCGGCACCGACGAGCGGTACTTCGCCATCTTCTCCCACAGCGGTACCGAGTCGATCGAGGTGGCGCTCACGCACGCGTAGTTCGACCGGGTGTTGCGGGTGTGCTCCCTGCTGGAGGAGGTGGAGGCCGGCATCGCGGAGGTGTCCGCCCAGGCGGCGGGAACGGTAGCGGCGCCCCCGGGGCCGACGGTGACCTGCTCACCGTCCTGTCCGGACTGCGTCGCGACAACGCCGAGGCCGCCGCGCGACCGCCGGTGTTCATCGCGTGGGAGGGCTCCTTCCACGGCAAGCAGAAGGGCGAGAAACTGGCCGAGATCTTCCACGACCTGCGTCGTCGCTTCTCCGGGGCGGTCGGCGAGGTCCGGGGCCGAGGGCTGATGCTGGGGTTGGAGTTCACCGACCAGTCCCACGCCGCCGCACCGGGGATCGCCGGTGTCTCCGCCAACGGCATGCGGGGCCACGTCATCTCGGGCTACCTGCTGCACGTGCACCGGGTCCGCACGTTCCCCACCGCGAGCGCGGCGGACACGCTGCGCTTCGAGCCGTCCCTCGACCTCGCCGACGCCGACATCGAACGGCTCCGGCTCGCGCGGAAGGTGCGCTGCGTCGTCCTGCGTGGCCAGGACGAGCAGGCGCTGCTGGGCGGTGCGGCAGGGTGAACCGTACGGAGGAGCTGTCACGTGTTGTCAATTCCTCCGCAACACAGTGCGACCGCGTGACCCTCGCGCGCTAAGCTCTGCGGTATACCGGAACTCACGGGAAGAGTGCCGCCGGCCGGTCAGGAGTGAATGAACTGAGTGTCAGGGTGCGGCCGACACATTGCGGTCTGGACGCCGCGATCGAGGTGATCAGCGGTAAGTGGAAGGTCGTCATCCTGTGGGCCCTCAGCGACAGCCACAGACGGTTCGGTGAGCTGAGAAGGCTCATCGGAGTGAGCGAGAAGGTGTTGTTCCAACACCTGCGCGAACTTGAGGCCGACGGCATCGTCCGCCGGGAGGCCTCCGAGGATCTGCCGATGCGGGTGGAATACTCGCTGACCGACCGGGGCCAGGCACTCAATCACGCGCTCAAGCCCCTCGGGGCGTGGGGTCGGGAATACCTGCCGGATCGGGCCGTGCCCGTGCCCGTGCCCGCGCCGGGCGACAGCTGACCGCGGTGTTGCCGGCGGACGGCATCTGCGAGGTCATCGACTGACCGGTGGCGTCATCGGGCGGCTGCGCGCCCCGTGGGGCTCCGGTCCGCCCGTCGCTTACCATGGGTGTCGCGCCGATGGCGGTGCCCCTTGCGGCGGTGTCCGTTCCGGTCGTTCTCCTGTTCTGGTGGTTCCTGTTCTGTGGGGTGGTGGTCGCGGTGGCGGTCGGTACGATTCTCAGCTTCGACGACGTGAAGGGGTACGGCTTCATCAGCCCGGAGGGCGGTGGTGAGGACGTCTTCGTGCACGCGAACGACTTCGGCGACCAGCGGCCGTCGGTGGCACCCGGCATGCGGGTGGAGTTCGAGTCGGTGGAGGGCAACCGCGGGGTCAAGGCGCTCTACGCGCGCCTGCTCAACCCCGGTGCGCCGGTCGCGTCCCGGCCGGCGGTGTCCGGTGCGACGACCGTGACCCGGCTGCCGGTGACCGACCGGGGCGACGACGAGGAGTGCGACGTCCTGACCTCCTTCACCTTCCGGTCCAACATCACGGACCTTCTCGTCGAGCAGGTGCCGACGCTCACCGGCGCCCAGATCAGCCAGATCCGGCAGCACCTCACGCAGTTCGCCCGTTCGCACGGGTGGATCGAGGACTGACAGCCGCCCGGTCCGGCCCACCGGCGGTGGGCCGGACCGGCGTCAGCCGGCCGCGTAGCCGAAGCGCGAGGCCCGCTCGGCGAGCCACAACCACCGGCGCTGCACCTCGCCGCCGGTGGCCGCGACCATGGCGAGAGAGTCGGCGGACACGGCGGCGAGCGTCGCACCGGTCGCCGCCGGGTCGTCGAGCAGGGCTGCGCCGTCGCGGAACGCCTCCGCCTCGGCCGCGCCGCCGAACCGGGGGGCGACCTCGTCGCGCCAGAAGTCGGCCCAGGCCAGCTCCGGGTCCCAGGAGAACCGGGCGTACGCCAGGTAGCTGATCTCGTTGGTCGGGTGGTAATCGGACGGCTCGGCGAAGATGGTCAGGCCCCGCATCCCGGCCGCCCCGGACCGGGTGGCCAGGTCGGCGTACAGCTCGGGGACCCAGGAGTGGCGCTGCCGGTTCCACTGCGATCCGGCGTGGGTGCGCAGCACGTTCGTGGTGTGCGGGAGCCGCTCGACGTGCGCCGCGGTCAACCGGTCCCGCTGGTCGTACCAGAAGCCGCGGTTCACGCAGTACTGGTAGGCCACGTCGTCGGGCAGGTCGGCCAGGGGCTGCTGGGCGTCGAGGTCGAAGATGTTGTCCCAGTACACCTCGACGAGGTGGCGCAGCGGCACCCCGGCCGGGCCGGGCCGCCGGGCGGTCTCCAGCAGCGTCGGATAGACCGACCGCATCGCCTCGTACGACCAGGAGGTGCGCTCGCCGCCGGTCCGGTTGGCGCACCGGGCGCAGGCGCAACTGCCGTAGTCGCCGGTCTCGAAGTTGATCCCGCCGACCGGCAGGGTGTCGAGCAGCCAGTCGATGGCGTCGCGGTGCCAGGCCAGGTTGTCCGGCTGGGACGGGCAGGCGGCCATCATGTACTCGCTGGCCGGGAAGTGCAGGTCACCGAACTCGTCGATGTCGAAGCCGACCTTCCTCGGCAGTTCGGCGGCGAGGTCGGGGCGTTGCCGCAGCCAGGTGGCCAGGTTGTACCGGTGCCGCCCGTCGAAGTAGATGCCGCCGTAGGCGTTGATCCCCACCCCGGCGATGATCCGCACCCCGCGCGCGTTGGCGTAGTCGCACAGGTCGCGGGCCGCCTCGATGCCGCCGTGGGCGTCGCGCAGCAGCCCGTAGACGACGATGCCGCCGATCCGTTCCCGGCTGCAGAAGTCGACCAGCCGGCGGTAGTCGGCGCCGAACGCGTCGGCGGACTTCGCGTACGGGTTGAGCGCCCCGATCTCCTGCTGTCCGAGCTGCCGGGTGTCCCAGTTGGTGGAGTGGTCCCAGGTCCACAGGGTGCGCAGCGGCAGCCCGGGGGCGCTCACCGTGGTGCCCACCGGCAGCCCGTCGGGGGTGGCGGCGGCGACCAGGGCACGGGCGGCGTAGACCAGGCCGGCGAACGGGTCGCCGGTGAGCCGGATCTCGCCCTGCTCCGGCACCTCGACGCGGTGGCCGCCCTCGGGCAGCGCCGGGTCGACGGTGAACCGCACCGGCACCGCGTCGGGGCCACCCTCGCCCCACGCCTCGCGGAGCAGGCCGGCGGCGAACGGGGCGTGCGTGTCCCCGAGCACCCGTACACCGGAAATCTGGCGGAGTGACGACATCATGACCTCCCGGGGGTCGGTGCGGTGGCGGCGAGGAAGTCGACCACGTCGATCGCGGTCCACACCCCGTGCCGCCAGTAGGGATCCTGTTCGAGGTGGGCGCGGGCGGCGGGCGCGTCGGCGGCCCGCAGCACCAGCACCGAGGCGCGCAGGTCGGCGCGCGCCCCGACGACGAGGGCGACGCCATCGACGAGCAGGGCGCGCATGTGCGCCAGGTGTGCGGCCCGGTGCGGTTTCCGCCGGTCGGCGGCGTCGGCGGCGAGGGTGGCGGTGACCAGGTAGGTCGGGGTGAAGCGCAGCTCCCCGCCCGGGTCGCCGTCGGGCCCGTGGGGCCGGGCCGCTCCGGCGGGCGTCACGCGTCGACCCCGATCGCACCGAGCAGTCGCTGCATGGCGACCCGGTAGACGGTCTGCGGGCGGCCCGCGCCGGTGCTGACGTGCACCCCGACCTCCTCCGCGAAGCCGGCCGCGCGCAACGCGTTGAGCAACCGGCGGGCCGAGCGGGCCTCCACCCCGTACGCGTCGGCGAGACCCCGGGCGGTGATCTGGTCCGGGTCCATCTGGTGCAGCGCCTCCAGCAGCCGCCGGGTGGACAGCGGCCCGATCCGTAGCTGCTCGGAGACGCGCAGCATCCCCGGGTCGGTCTCGCGCAGCCGGGGACGCACGGCGGTCTGCCGGCTGGAGTGGACCTCCCCGTCGGGGAACACCACGTGGGTGTCGCCGCTGTGCCGGCCCAGCGCCAGGGCCTTGCGGGCGTTGTCCTCGGCGGCGGCGATGGTGGTGCCGGCACCGAAGCCGACGGCGTGCGCGACATCGACGCCGCGCAGGGTGAGCAGGGAGGCGTGCCCGTCGCGGTGCCGGGCCAGCGCACTCTCCACGGTGCCCCGGGTGGTGGTGATCAGCATGGTCCGGTCGTCGACGGTGGCCAGCCGGCCGCGCATCCGCTCGGCGTGTTCCAGCAGCGCCTCGCGGACCCGGAGCCGCTGCCGTTCGGCCTGGTAAGGGTCCTGCGCCCGGTTCGTCGGCGTACCCAGGTCGACCATCATGACCGCGATCTGGGTCGCCCGGGACTGGCGTACCTCGGCGGCGAGCCAGGCCCGACGCAGCGCGTCGCGGACGGAGGCGCGGGTGTGCTCGACACGCCACACCGGCACCCCGCTGTCGGCGAGGTCCCGGTGCACCGCGCCGAGACAGGTCAGGCACGCCTCGACCGCGCCGGAGGCGTACCGCTCCCGGTGGTAGGCGGTGATCTCGTCGAGGCCGGCGAAGAGCAGCCCGGACGAGTCGGCGATGGGCAGGATCTCGGTGGGCGGGTCGACCTCGATGTCGTGGTAGGTCTCCCGGACGATCTCCGCCTCGATGGTGTCGACGCTGACCCGGGGCAGCCGTCCGCCGGTGGCCAGCAGCATCCGCGACAGCGTCCGGTAGAGGTCGATGCCGGCGTGCGGGACGAAGTCGATCTCCGCCCGCAACTCCCCGGTGGCGTTGGCGAAGGCGTAGGGGATGCGCCCGGTGAACAGCAGCACCTGGCACATCTCGTCCAGCTCGCGGGCCAGGTCGGGAGCCTGCTCCGGGCGGGTGTACGCGCGGGTGGTGACCGCCTCCGCGCGGCCCTCCCCGGCCGCCACCTCCCGGACGAGCCGGACCGAGTCCTCCGGGCCGATGATGCCGATCACAATGCCTCCACGTGGTGTGCCGCTGCCCTGGTGGGTGGGGTGCTCAGCCGGTCCAGACCGTGCCGGCGAGGCCGGCGCTGGCCGGCGACGCCAGCAGGACCAGCACCGAGGCGACGTCCTCGGGGCGACCCAGCGTGGCCTCGACGGCGGCGATCCGGTCACCGCCCGTGCCGTTGGCCCGCGCCTCGTCCAGCGACCGTCGCATCAGCGGTGTGTCGATGTCGCCGGGGCAGAGCGCGTGCACCCGGATCCCCTGTGGACCGAGCTGGCGGGCCAGGGTGAGCGCCAGACCGTGCAACCCTCCCTTGCTCGCGCCGTAGGGTACCGAGCCGGAGCCGGTCTGCACGCCCGCCTTCGACCCGACCAGCACGAGCACCCCACCGTCGGGGCGCAGGTGCCGGGCGGCGTGCTTGGCGACCAGGAAGGGCCCGGTGAGGTTGACGGCGATCACCTGAGCCCAGAGCGCGACCGGCACGTCCCGCACGTCCAGGCCCTGACCGCGCATCACCCCCGCGACGTGCAGCACCGCGTCGATCCCGCCCAGGTCGGCGGCGGCGGCGTCGAGCGCCCCGGCGACCTCGGCCTCGACGGTGACGTCCACGCCCCGGGCCCAGGCCCACGCCCCGGCGGCGCGGGCCTGGGCGGCGGCGGAGTCCGCGCCGGCGGTGTCGGCGTCGAGCACGGCGACCGCCGCGCCGGCGGCCGCGGCGGCGGCGACGGCGGCCCGGCCGATGCCGGACGCGCCTCCGACGACGACCACCCGCCGGCCGGCGAGCAGACCGGCGGGCGCGCCGCCGCCGGTGCCGGCCGGCGGGGTCCCGCCGTGCTGGCCCGCACCGGCCGGCGTGCTTGCGTCGCCTCCGCCGGCACCGGTGGGCGGGACTGCGTCGCCGGCAGCGGCGGGCGGGACTGCGTCGCCGGCACCGGTGGGCGGGACCGTGTCGTTCACGCCCGGACCGTCCGGCGGACGGCCTCGGCGACGGTGGCCGCTTCGGGCACCACCACCGCCTGGAGGGCAGGTGCGGCGGGCATCGGCACGTCCGGGGTGGCCACCCGGGCGATCGGGGCGCGCAGGTCGGCGAAGCACTCGGCGGCGGCCCGGGCGGCGATCTCCGCGCCGAACCCGCCGGTCAGGTTCGCCTCGTGCGCGACGACCAGCCGGCCGGTGCGGGCGATCGACGCGGCGACGGTGTCGAAGTCGAGCGGGTTGAGCCAGCGCAGATCGACTACCTCGACGTCGACGCCCTCCTCGGCCAGGGTGCCGGCGGCGTCGAGGGCCGCCGACACCATCCGGGACCAGGCCACCACGGTGACGTCGGCGCCGGGTCGGACCACCCGGGCCCCGCCGACGGGCTCGACCGGCGCGTCGGTGCGCACCGGGCCCCGGGTCGGATAGAGCATCCGGGCCTCGGCGACCACCACCGGATCGTCGCTGACCACGGCGGTCCGCAGCATCTGGTACGCGTCGTCCGGGGTGGCCGGCAGCGCGACCCGCAGCCCGGGGGTGTGCGCGAAGTACGCCTCCGGCGAGTGCGAGTGCTGGGCGCACGCCCCGGGGGAGTAGCCCTGCTGCATCCGGATCACCAGCGGGGCCTTCCACCGCCCGGCGCTGGAGTAGTGGACGGTGGCGATCTGGTTGACGATCTGGTCCATCGCGACGAACGAGAAGTCGGCGTACATGATCTCGGCGATCGGCCGCAGCCCGGTCATCGCCGCGCCGAGGGCCATGCCGAGGAAGCCGGTCTCGGAGATCGGGGTGTCGAAGATCCGCTCGGAGCCGAACCGCTTGTGCAGCCCCTTGGTCGCGCCGAACGGCCCACCGGGCAGTGCGACGTCCTCGCCGAAGTAGATGGTGTCGGTCCGGCTGTCCAGGGCCCAGGTGAGGGCGGCGTTGACGGCCTGGATGTAGCGCAGCGACTCAGACATAGACGTGCTCCTCGGCGGTCGCCGGGTCCGGGTACGGCACGGCGCGGGCGGCGGTGACGGCGGTCTCGATTTCGGCGGACACCTCGGCGTCGATGGCATCGAGCCGGGCGGTCAGGTCGGCGTCGGCGGCCCGGCGGATGCGGGCCAGCGGTTCGCGTTCCCGGGCGGCGGCGATCTCGCCGGTCGGGCGGTAGTGCTGCGCGTCGCCGCTGTAGTGGCCGACGAGCCGTTCGGTCATCGCCTCCACGATGGACGGCCCGGAGCCCTCCCGGGCCCGGTCCACGGCCTCGGTGACCGCCTCGGCGACGGCGTCGGGGTCGTTGCCGTCGACCACCCGGCCGGGCAGGCCGTAGCCGGCGGCCCGCTCGGCGAGTTGCCGCACGCGCACCATGTCGGAGATCCGGGACATCTCGGAGTAGACGTTGTTCTCCACCACCAGCACCAGGGGGAGGTCGAGCACGGCGGCCAGGTTGAGCGCCTCGTGCACGTTGCCCTGGTTCATCGCGCCGTCGCCGATGGTCACCACCGACACCGCCCCGCTGCCGGTGCGCTGTGCGGTGAGCGCCGCACCGGTGGCGATCGGCACCCCGGCGCCCACGATGGAGTTCTCGCCGACGAACCAGCGCCCCGGGTCGGACAGGTACGGCGAGGCCGCGCGTCCGCCGCAGAGCGCCGAGTCGCGTCCCATCATCTCGGCGAACAGGCCGGTCAGGTCGACCCCCCGGGCGATCGCCCAGCCGTGACCCCGGTAGGTGGCGGTGACGTGGTCGCCGTCGCGCAGTGCCCGGCACGCGCCGACCGGGACGGCCTCCTGGCCGTTGCACAGGTGGATCGAGCCCGGGATCTCGCCAGCGTCCTTGAGGGCGGTCAGCCGCTCCTCGAACCGGCGGATCCGGGCCATCAGCCGATAGTCGTCGAGCTGCCCCATCACACCCCCAGAGATAATTGAGCCCTATTCCGGCTCGTTGGTTGAGGAGCCTAGACCAGCAGTCCAAGGCTATGGAAGAGTGCACAAGCAAGTTTGTGGCCGTTATTGGTCTCTAATTTGGGGGAGTCGGCATGGAGATCGCCGAGGTGGAGTCGGTCGTGCGCGGGGACGCGCACTTCGTCCAGCTACGCACGTCCGACGGGTCGACCGGGGTGGGCCAGTCCGCCTGCTGGGGCTACCCCGGCGCGGTGCACGCCGTGGTGGAGACCTTCCGGCCGTACCTGCTCGGGGCCGACCCGAACCGGATCGAACACCACTGGCACCACCTCTACCGGATGGGTCCCTTCCGGGGCTCGGTGCTCTCCGCCGCCGTCTCGGCCGTCGACCTGGCGCTGTGGGACCTGCTGGGCAAGCGGCTCGGGGTGCCGGTGTGGCAGCTGCTCGGCGGCCGGGTGCGTGACCGGATCCGGCTGCACCTGCTGCTGCCGGGCACCGGTGCCCAGCCCCTCGCCGATCAGGCCGCCGCCGCGGCGGCGGACGGCTTCACCGCGGTGAAGTTCGACCCGCTGCCGGCGGATCACGGCGACCTGTCCCAGGCCCGGCTGGTGGCCGAGACGGAGGCCACCACGGCCGCCGTCCGCGACGCCGTCGGCCCGGACGTCGACCTGCTGATCGAGCTGCACCGCAAGCTCACCCCGTTGCAGGCGCAGGCGGTGGTGCCGGCGCTGGCCCGGCACCTGCCGCTGCTGGTCGAGGACCCGATCCAGATCGACAGCGTGAGCAGCCAGGCCGAGGTGGGGCGGCGGGCGCCGCAGGTGCCGATGGCCAACGGGGAACGGCTGCACACCATCTGGGAGTTCAAGGAGCTGCTGGCGCAGGCCGGCGCCCAGTACGTCCGGCCCGACGTCGGGCTGGCCGGCGGGCTCAGCCACGCCCGGAAGATCGCCGCGCTGGCCGAGGCGTACCACGCGGCCGTGGTCACCCACAACTGCCTGGGCCCGCTGCTCACCATGGCCTCGGTGCAACTCGACACGGTCATCCCGAACTTCGTCACCCAGGAGTACTCGCCGTTGGACGACCAGCTCGCCGACGGCCCGGCGCGGGCCTGCGTCCGACGGGAGGGCGGGTTCCTGCCGGTGCCGCAGGAGCCGGGCCTGGGCGTGACCCTCGACCTCACCGACACCCGGCCGCTGGACCTGACCGGCCGGCCGGTGACCCGCATCCCGCTGCGTGCCGACGGATCGGTGGCGTACGCGGTCTGACGGCGGGCACCGCGACGGCCCGGTGGGGACCTCCCCACCGGGCCGTCGCGGCATGGTCGCCCCCGTCACGGCGGCGGCTGCCCCGGATGGTGGAACACCGGGTACGCCCACAGCGGCTCGCCGTCGGCGTCGGCGATCTCGGCGAACAGGCCCGCCAGCGACGCCGTCCAGCGGGCCTGCACCGGCGAGGCGGCGGTGACCGCGCGGGAGTCGGCGACACCCCTGCGGGTCCGCAGCACACAGATCAGCAGCAGGTCGTGCCGGTAGATGTGGTAGTCGTAGATGCCCGCCTCGTCGAGCAGCACGGACAGCTCCGGCCACACCCGGGCGTGCCGCCGCTCGTACTCGGCCTCCGCGCCGGGGCGCAGCCGGTAGAGGTGGCACACCTGCACGCCCGGCCCGGCCGCCCCGCTCACCGACCCTCCCGTGGGGCCCGACCGGTCGTCACTTGCCGGAGCCGGCGAGCGCGCCGGAGACGAGTTGCCGCTGGAAGACCAGGTAGACGATCAGCACCGGCAGCAGCGCCACGATCAGACCGGCGCTGACCAGCGGCACCGACACGTCGTACTGGCCGCTGAGCAGGGAGACGCCGACCATCAGCGTCTTGCTGTCCGAGCCGCCCATGATGACCAGTGGCAGCAGCAGGTCGTTCCACATCCAGACGAAGTTGAAGATGGCCAGCGCCGCGATGGCCGGGGTGGCGATCGGAGCGAGCAGCCGGAACAGGATGGTCAGGTGCCCCGCGCCGTCGACCCGGGCCGCCTCGATCAGCTCGTCGGGCACCTGCTGGAAGTAGCCGGCGAGCTGGTAGGTGCCCAACGGCAGCCCGAACGCCGCGTACGCCAGGATCAGGCCCTGGTACTGGCCGGACATGCCCAGGTCCAGCACCGTCTGGTAGAGCGGGTAGATGATCGCCTGGCTGGGGATGGTCAGCGTCACGATGATCAGCAGGAAGACGGCCTTCCCGCCCCGGAACCGCAGCTTGGTCACCGCGTACGCGACCAGCAGGGCGGCGAGCACCGACAGCACCAGCCCGCCGAGCGTGGTGATCAGCGAGTTGAGCAGCAGCCGGGGCATGTCCATCCGGCGGAACGCCTCCAGGTAGTTCTCCAGGGTGATCCCGGCCGGCAGGCCCAGCGGGTCGTCGGCGAAACCGGACTGGGTCTTCACCGAGCTGACCACGGTGAACAGCAGCGGGTAGATCGCCGCGACGGCGACGACGACCAACGCGAACGTCAACAGGTAGCGCCCGGTCCGGGCGAAGTGGCGCGGGTTCATCGCGGCTTCCGGGTCCCCTCGGTGAACATGTGCCGGACGCTGAAGATCGACAGCACGGCGACGAAGACGAACAGGGCGATGCCGATGGCCGAGCCGTAGCCGCGGTCCAGGAACTGGAAGGTGGTGAGGAAGACCAGGTACTCGGGGAGCATGGTGGCGTCCCCCGGGCCGCCCTGGGTCAGCGCGTAGATCAGCGGGAACAGCCAGATCAGCACGCCGGAGGCGCAGAGCACGCTCCAGTACGCCACCGTCGGGCGCAGCATCGGCACGACCACCGACCACAGCCGCCGGAAGAACCCGGCCCCGTCCAGGTAGGCCGCCTCCAGGTTCTCCTCCGGGATGGTGGCCAGGCCGGCGAGGTAGGTCATCACCCCGAGCCCGAAGAAGCTCCACAGGGCGACCGCCACCAGCGAGAACAACGCGCTGTAGCGGCCATTGAGCCATTCCAGCGCCAACGGGTCCAGCCCGACGAAGCGCAGCAGGGCGTTCAACGGCCCGTCGGGGGCGAGGATCTGCCGGAACATGATGCCGACCACGATCGGCGCGATGGTGTACGGCACGAAGTAGACCGCCCGGAAGAACTTCCACCCCGGCGACCGCTGGTGGATCAGCAGCGCCAGGATCAGCGGGAGCACGATCCACACCGGCAGGGTGGCCACCACCAGCAGCGCGTTGCGGAAGCTGGTGAGCACCATCGGGTCGTCGAACATCCGGGTGTAGTTGTCCGCCCCGGCGAACTCGCTGCCACCGAACCCGCTGGACGACTCGAAGCTGGTGAGCACCCCCCGTACCAGCGGCACCAGCTTGAACAGCACGGCCAGGACCAGGGCGGGGAGCACCAGCGCGGCACCGAGCCACCACTCCCGGGCCCGCCCGGGGCGGGGCGGCCGGCGGGCCGGCGCGGGCGGGGCGTCGGTGCCCACCGGGTCCGACACCGGCGCGGTGGAGATGGTCATCAGGGTTCCTCCCCCGGGTCGGCCGGGCGGGGCGACGTCACGTCGCCCCGCCCGGGGCGGCTACTTGCCCTGCTTCTTGGTGGGACTGCGCTCCAGCGCCTGTTGCATCTGGTCGGCCCACTTGTCCACGCTGAGCTGGCCGAGTGTGACCTGCTGCCAACCCCGGGCCAGGGCGTCGGCCTCCGGGCCGGAGAGCATCACCCCGGCGTGCAGGGTCGGCTGGGCGACCAGTTCCTGGATCTTGAGGAAGGCCGGCGACGACGGCAGCAGCGCCTTGTCGACGGTCTTGTTCAGCGGCTGGCCCTTGCCGTACTTCACCCAGAGTTCGCCGTTCTCCTTGCCGGCGAGCCAGCTGATGAACTCCAGACCGGCCTGCTTCTTCTCACTCCACTGGGTGACCCCGTAGACCGCGCCCTCGATGCCGGAGAACTTGCCTGCGAGCGGCGCGGCCGGGTTGATCGTCGGCCACCGGGTGACGCCGAGCTTGTCGTCGCCGAGGGCCTTGCCGAACGCCTCCCAGTTCACCGCGTCGGAGATGATGGTGCCGGCGAACGCGGCGTCGCCGCGCTGGAAGATGTCCGCGCCGTCGGGGAGCATGGTGATCGACGGGGCGTTCTTGTTGGCCCAGCCCTTGGTGGTGATCTCGGCCAGCTTGCCCAGCACCGCCACCAGCTTCGGGTCCTTCCAGGACAGCGTGCCGGCGAGCAGCGCCCGGATGTCGTCCTCGCTGAGGTAGTTGCGGGCGATCTCCGGGAAGTCCCAGTAGGCGGGGAAGGTGCCGGACAGGCCGAGCGCCAGGCAGGTCTTGCCGGCCTTCTTCACCGCCTCGCAGGCGGCCCCGAACTCGTCCCAGGTGGCCGGGGGCTGCTCCGGGTCCAACCCGGCGGCGGTCAGGACGGCCTTGTTGTAGTACAGGACGTTGCCCTGGTAGGAGAAGGGCACCCCGTAGCACGGCTTGCCGGTGTCGAAGCCCTCACAGGCCCCGCTGTAGGTGACCAGGTCCTTGGTGATCTCGGCGGCCTTGTCGCCCAGCGGGACGTACGCCCCACGCCTGTCGAACAGCTCCAGCCCGGCGTTGTTGGCCATCACGTCCGGCCCCGACTGCGAGGTGATGTACGGGCCCTGCACCTCGGGGTACTTGTCGAACGGGACGGACTGCATCTCCAGCTTGATGCCCTGGTGGCCGGCCTCGAAGCTGGTCTTGACCTGCTTCCAGTACTCGACGCCGCCCGGCTCCCAGGTCAGCACCTTGAGGGTGACCGGGCCGTCGGCGGCGTCGTCGCCACCGCATGCGGTCAGTAGGGCGGCGGCGGCCATGCCGGCGGCGAGGACGCCGGCCAATCTCCGTCGAAACATCGGTTAGCTCCTGTCACAAGTGGGGGGCTCAGGGGAGTCGGCGGACCGCGCCGCCGGTGGCGGCGCTGTCGACCACGGCCTCGGCGACCTGCACCACGTGCAGTCCGTCGGCGAGCGGGACGACCGCCGTCGGCGCGGTGCCGTCGATCCGGCCGAGGAAGTGCCGCAGTTCGGCGGCGAGCGCGCCGCCGCCGTCGGCGGGGGACAACAGCCAGTCCGGCGCCTCGGTCGGCTCGCGCTGGACGAGCAGCGTGGGGTGGCCGAGGTCGACGTGCGCGACCCCGTCGGTGCCGTACACCTCGACCAGGTCCGAGGTGTGGTGGGGGGTGCTCTCGGGAAGCAGATAGCTGTTGCGGATCGACGACACCACGTCGTTTGCGTGTCGCAGCTCCGCCCACACCAGGACCGGGGTGGCCGATCCGGGTCGGGTCCGGGCCGCCGCGCGGACCTCGACCACTGGCGCTCCGGCATACCAGAGGGCCAGGTCGATGTCGTGTACGGCGGTGAGCAGCGCGGGGTGTTCGCGCGGGAAGAGCCGGCTCAGGGTGCGGGGCCGGTCACGGCGGGACGACACGGCGAGCACGTCGCCGAGCCGTCCGGCGCGGATCGCGTCGTGCAGGGCCCGGTGCGGTGGACTGTGCCGCAGGAGGTGCCCCGGCTGGCAGAGCACCCCGGTGCGCTCGGCGGTGGCGACGATGGCGGCGGCGTCGGCGACTGTGGTGGCGAGCGGCTTCTCCACCAGCACCGGCACCCCGGCGTCGAGCAGCGCGACGGCCACCGCCCGGTGCGCCGGGCCGGGCACGCAGACCGAGGCGGCGTCCGGCGTCGCGTCGGCGAGCAGGTCGGCCACGTCGGCGTACGCCTGCGGCACCTGGTACTCGGCGGCCACCCGGGCGCGGGTCGCGGCGTCCGGCTCGACCAGGGCGCGCACCGGCACGCCGAGCGACCGGTACGCGGCCAGGTGCCGGACCCCGAACGCCCCGGCCCCGATCACGGCGACCGACGGGCGGCTCATGCTCCGACCGCCTCGACGGCGTCGGCCCGGTCACCCGTGCCGGGCCGGCCGGCCCCGGCGTCCCCGTGACCGTCGGGGGCGGTCAGTCGGCCGTCGAGCACCGCCCGGGTGAGCCGTTCCAGGGCGGCCACCCCGACGCCGAGGCAGCGTTCGTCGACGTCGAAGGCGCCGGAGTGCAGCGGTGCGCCGCCCCGTTCGCCGGTGACGCCGAGCTTGACGTACAGGCTGGGGCCCAGCGCGGCGAGCAGCGCGAAGTCGTCAGTGGTCAGTGGGGGCTCGGTCAGGTCGGCCAGCTCGACCACCCCGGGCAGTTCGGTGCGGGCGAGCGCCACCAGGGCTGCCGCGTTGCGGACCGGGGGCATCTCGTTGGCCCAGGTGAACCGCAGGCCGAGGTCGAGCGCGGCGGCCTGTTGCCGGGCGATCCGCTCGATGACCTCCTTGAGCCGGGCGCGGGTGGCCTCGTCGTGGGTGCGCAGCGTGCCGGTCGCCTCGGCCCGCTCGGCGACCTGGCTCTGGCTGGCCCCGCCGGCGATCGTGCCGATGTTGAAGGCCACCAGCTCGTGCGGGTTGCGGGAGCGGGCCACCCCGGCGTGCAGCAGGTTGACGATGCCGGCGAGGCCGAGGATGGCGTCGCGGCCCAGGGCCGGGGTGGCGGCGTGCGCGGCCCGGCCGAACACCTCGAACCGGAAGGCGTCCTTGGCCGCCATCGCAGTCACCCGGTCCACGCCGACCGTCCCGACCGGCAGGTCGGGCCAGCAGTGCAGGCCGAGGACGGCGTCGAAGCGCCGGTCGCGTAGGGCTTCGTCGGCGAGCACCGCGGCGGCGCCGGAGGCCGCGCCGAACGGGATCTCCTCGGCCGGCTGGAACAGCACGGTCACCGAGCCCCGGGCGGGCGGGTCGGCCGCGAGCCGGGCCACGACGCCGGCCATCACGGTCATGTGCACGTCGTGTCCGCAGGCGTGGCAGACGCCCGGGTTGCCGGACGCCCAGGGCACCTGCTTGGCGTCCTGCACCGGATAGGCGTCCATATCGGCCCGAAGCAGCACCGAGGGTCCGTTGGTACGTCCTTCGATCTCCGCGAGCAGGCCGGTGCCGGCGACACCGGGGCGCACCCGGGCGAGGGGAGTGAGCCGTTCGGCAAGGGTGGCGGCGGTCTGCTCTTCAGTGAACCGCAGCTCGGGGTGCTGGTGGAGCTGCCGGCGCAGCCGTACCAGATCGTCAACATCCTCGTGTGCCTGCACCACGCGGTCCACTCCTCGCCTACGTCCGATAATCCGGACCTAATTGAGACAAGAACCTAAGCGAGGGGTCCTCCCGCGTCAATGGGCAGCTCAGAATCGGTTAGGGTCCGGCCATGGAACGCGCCGACGCCCACCTGCACCTGTTCGCCGACGGTTATCCCGGTCGTTACGGAAGGTCACCGGCCGGGGGTGACGAACTCGCCGTCTACCGGACGTTGCGCCGCGAACACGGCATCGCGCGGGCGCTGGTGGTCGGCTACGAGGGCGGGCCGGAGTTCACCGGCAACAACCGGCACCTGGCCCGGCTCGCGGCCGCGCACGACTGGATCGCCCCGCTGGCCTACGTTCCGGTCACCGGCGTCGACCGGGCCGGACTGGACCGGTTCCGGGCGGCGGGGTTCGTCGGCATCGCGGCGTACCTGCCGGACCCGGCCTCGGCGGACGCGTTCGCCGGCTGGCTGGCGCTGGTCGCCGGGGCGCTCAACGACGCGGCGACGGTGCTCAGCCTCAACGCCGCGCCCGAGGCGGCCGGGCGGCTCGGCCGGGCCCTCGCCACCCTCGACGGGTGCCCGGTGCTGTTCAGCCACCTCGGGCTGCCGGGCCGGCAGTCGACCGTCCCGGGCCCGCAGGTCGCCGCCGATCGGCTCGCCCCGCTGACCGACCTGGCCCGGCTGCCGCACGTCGGGGTCAAGGTCTCCGGCCTGTACGCCGTCAGCGACCCCGCCGACGGCTACCCGCACGCCGCCGCCCGACCCTTCGTCGACCTGCTGCTGCACCGCTTCGGCGCGCGGCGGCTCTACTGGGGTTCGGACTTCGCCCCCAGCCTCGACCACGTGTCGTTCGCGCAGACCCTGCACCCGGTCGGGCTGGACGGGCTCTCCGCCGCCGAGGCGGCCGACGTGTTCGGCGGCAACCTGTGTCGCGCCCTGCGCCGCTGAGCGGTCGGGCACGGCACGGGAGCGAGACCGACCGGCCCGGTCGACCGGATCGGCCCGACCCCGTGGAGCCCGCGTGTCCGGTCGGTGCCATCACTCATCGATCGACGACTCCTGGCTCGCCTCCATCGACGGGCAGGCCGGATGCACTAGTCGATGATTACGAACGCAATCCGTATCACATGCGATGTCCACGAAGCGCCGGATCGCCGGTGCCCCGCCGGTCGACGTGCGGAATGCGCTCTCCGCGTCGGTGCTCGACCGGACCGGGTCGGTCGGGTCGGGGTGGGTGTCGGGGTCGCCCGCGGGCGGCCGCCGTCGCGGCGTCACTCGGCGGTAGGGGATGGCCCGAGTCATCATGGGGTCATGAATACATTGACGAATTCCATTGTCTTGGCGGTGCTGGCGGTCGGCACCGCGGTGCTTCCCGGCACGGAACCCGGGTTCGAGGAGGACCGCACGTTCCAGTCGGTGGCGGTGACCCAGGGCGGCCAGCCTCGCCCGCTGCTGCCGGGCACGGTGATCCGGCTGCGGATCACCGACGGGAGCCTGCGCGCCCAGGCCGGTGGGAACCTCGTCTCCGGCCGGGTCGACACCGGGGACGCCCGCCTGGTCGTCACCGGCCAACGCACCACCGACCTGTCGTACAGCCCCGAGCAGCGGGCCCAGGACACCTGGTGGGGGCAGTTCCTCGGGGCCGGCCCGCAGTGGGCCCGGACCGGCGACGAACTGCTGCTGTGGATCGACGGCACGCAGATCCGGCTGGCCGCCGTACCGGAAGCCGACCGGCCGCTGGCGCAGACGTACTGGCTGGTGGAGTCGACCTCCCGGCCGGGGACGGCACCGGTCCCGGCGGGTGTGCACGCGCACCTGGTGTTCCACGGTGGCGCGGTGACCGGCGGGCTGGCCTGCAACTGGCTCGACGGCGGGGCGGCGGTGGACGAGGGAACCGTCCTGGTGTCCGGCCTGGGCCTCACCAAGCGCATGTGCCGGGAGGCGGACATCAGGCTGGAGATCGCCGTCTTCGACGTGCTCGACGGCGCGGTGGCCGCCGACCTCGACGTCGACCGGCTGGAGTTGACCGACGCCGACGGCAACCGGCTGCACCTGGGCGCCGCGTTCTGAGCGAGGCCGGCGGCCCTACAGGCAGCGGAGGTACCCGGCCACTCCTGCCGTGTCCGTGGGGTCGGTGACCAGCCCGAGATAGCCGTCCGGGCGGACCAGGACCAGGGCGTCGGTGCCGTACCCGGCCGTCACGTGCCCGTCGTGGTCCAGGAGGCCGCCCGGTCCGACCGGGTACGACCGGACGATGCCGGGCGCGACGTCGGCGAGCGCCCCGGTGCCGCGCTCGCCCAGGCCGAGCAGGGTGAAGTGCGGTCCACGGAAGAGGTCGAAGAGGCGCGTCGGCGCGCCGGTGGCGTCGTGTAGCGGTGCGTCCGGTGCCCGGTCGCCCGGTCGGGGCCCGGTGCGTCGGCCGGTGCTCTGCGGGGACAGCCGGCTCCACGGGTACCGCAGCGAGAGTTGGGTGAGTTCGGGCGTGGCGACGGCGTTCACGCCGCCCCCCTTCTCCCTGATGGCGTCGAGGACGGTGGCGAGCCGTTGCGAGGTGATGTCGAGTAGCCGGGCCGCAATCGGCAGCCGTTCCTCCTCGTACGTGTCGAGCAGGCGTGAGGTGGCGTTGCCGGCGAGTACGAAGCCCAGTTTCCAGCCGAGGTTGTAGGCGTCCTGGATGCCGGTGTTCATGCCGAGGCCGCCGGCGATCGGGTGGACGTGCGCCGCGTCTCCGGCGAGGAACACGCGGCCCACCCGGAGCCGGTCGACCATGCGGACGTTGACCCGGTAGGTGGAGCTCCAGGCCAGATTGTGCAGTCGCACCCCCGGGACGCCGGCGAACCGGTCGAAGGTCCGCTGGAACCGTTCCAGGGTCGGTGCCAGCGGTGCGCCGTCCCGGTCGAGTTCGGGGGACGCCTGCACCTGGAAGGCGTTGGTGCCGGGGAGTGGGCAGAGCATGATTCCGCCGGTGCCGGTGAACCACTGGTGCCAGGCGTCGCGGCCGAGCCCGTCGACCTCGACGTCGCCGACGGCCATCAGGGGGAGGTCCGGCGTCTCGCCGTGCAGCCGCAGGCCGAGTGCGCTACGGACGGTGCTGTGGCCGCCGTCGCAGCCGACCAGGTATCGCGCCTGGAGTGGGGTGCCGCCGATTCTGGCGGTCACGCCGTCGGCATGTTGGTGGAGGTCGTGCAGTTCGGTGCCCCGTTCGACGGCGACACCGAAGTCGGCCAGCCGTTCGCGCAGGATCTGCTCCACCCGCCACTGCGGGATCAGCAGGCCGGTCGGATACGGGACGTCGGGCGTGGGCACCTGTCCGGCCTCGGGGTCGACCTCGGCGATCACTTCTGTGCCGTGGTATTTGCGATGCGGCAGGTGGGTGGTCCCGGAGGTCAGCACCCGGTCGATCACCGCGAGGTCGTCCAGCACCTCCAGACTGCGCGGGCTCAGTCCCTTACCGCGTGAACCGTGGGGGAACTCCGGTGCCCGGTCGACGATGCGGACGGCGACGCCGCGCCGGGCGAGATCAACTGCGAGCGTCAGGCCGGTCGGACCGGCACCCACCACGAGGACATCCGTCAGCGACATGGCTCCATAAAAACCTTACTGGGTTAAAAAAGCAACCCGGTAAAGGATGTTACCTTGGCCAAGTGGTAGAACCGACCGGCCTGCGGGCCCGCAAGAAGGCGCGGACCCACGACGCGATCGCCGACGTGGCGATCACGCTGTTCCTGGCGCACGGCTTCGACCAGGTCTCGGTCAACGACATCGCCGCGGCGGCCGAGGTCTCCAAGCCGACCCTCTTCCGGTACTTCGCCACCAAAGAGGATCTGGTGCTGCACCGGTTCGCGGATCACCACGGGGAGTCAGCGCGGGTCGTGCGGGAGCGTCCGGCCGGCGTGACGCCGCTGACCGCGCTGCACCGGCACTTCCGGGCCGGTCTCGACCGCCACGACCCGGTCACCGGCCTCAACGACCACCCCGAGGTGGTGGCGTTCCACCGGTTGGTGTTCACCACGGCGAGCCTGGCGGGACGGCTGGCGCGCTACCTGATCGAGGACGAGGAGGTGCTGGCCGCCGCCCTCGGTCCGGGCATCGAGGCGCGACTGCGGGCGGCCCAGGTGCTCGCCGTCCACCGGGTGCTCGCCCGGGCCAACTGGCAGAAGATTGCCGACGGGCGAACCGCCCGTCAGGTCCACCCCGAGGCCGTCGCCGACGCCGACCGGGCCTTCGCCCAACTGCGGTCGGGCGTCGACGACACCACCCGGGACGGCCCGTAGGGCGGTTCGGGGTGGGGACAACCCACAGGTCCACAGTGACGGCCCGGCGACGCCGGGTCCGAGCGGATGCGGATTCGCGGACCGTGTTAACACTTGACGTCATCGATGTTAGCGATAACGTACGGGGGTCAGTGCCGCCCTGCCACCCGCCACCCCCGAGGTGACCCGTTGAAGCGTCGTGCCCTGCTGTCCGCCACCGGTGCCGCCCTCGCCGGAGCGACCCTGCTCCGCCCCACCAGCGCCGCTGCCGCCCCCGGTGACGGCTACGTCATGGCGTACTTCACCGAGTCGCCGAGCATGACCGCCGCCAACTACGGCCTTCACCTCGCCGTCAGCACCGACGGCCTGAACTGGACCCCGCTGCACCAGAACCGCCCTGTCGCCACCCCGACGCTGGGCAGCCGGGGCCTGCGCGACCCGTTCATCCTGCGCAAGCAGAACGGCGGTTTCGTGGTGCTCGCCACCGACCTCAACGGCACCGACTGGAACTACCAGAGCCAGTACCTGCACGTCTGGGACTCCACCGACCTGCGCACCTTCACCGGCTACCGGCTGCTGAAGGTGCACTCGCTGGCCACCCACGCCTGGGCGCCCGAGGCATACTGGGACGCCGGGCGCGGGCAGTACGCGGTCGTCTACTCCGCCGTCACCGGCGGCCGCAACGTGCTGATGGTGAACTACACCGGCGACTTCGTGACCGCCTCCGCCCCGCAGACGTTCTTCGACCCCGGCTACGACGCCATCGACGGCAGCTTCGTCAGCGTCAACGGGGTCAACTACATGTACTTCAAGAACAACACGAACAGCACCCTGCTCGGCACCCGCTCCTCCACCCTCAACCCGGGCAGCTTCAGCATCCACACCGCCGCCGTCAGCCCCGGCCGGGGCGTCGAGGCCCCGCAGATCGTCAAGTCCCACACCGCGAACACCTGGTACCTGTGGGGCGACACGTGGAGCCCCAACGGCCGGTTCTTCTGCTGGCAGACCAGCAACGTGGCCGGCGGTGCGTGGAGCCTGCTCAACGACCGGTCGTACACCCAGCCGCTGAACTCCAAGCATCCGGGGATCGCCCCGGTGACGTCGGCGGAGCTGACCGCGCTCACCGCCGCGTGGGGGCTGCCGGCGTGGAACCGGCTGAAGTCGTACAACTTCCCGGACCGCTACGTGCGGCACGGCGATAACGTCGGGCGCATCGACGTGTACCCGTTCGAGCCGTACCAGGACCAGCTCTGGACCCTGGTGCCGGGTCTGGCCGACGCGGCCGGGGTGTCGTTCCGCTCGGTGAACTATCCGGACCGGTACCTGCGCCACTACAACTACGCGATCCGGTTGGCGGCCAACGACGGCACGAGCGCGTTCCGGGCCGACGCCACGTTCTACCGGACGGCCGGCTTCGCGGACGCCTCGTGGACGTCGTTCCGCTCGTACAACTATCCCGACCGGTACCTGCGCCACTACGACTACCTGCTGCGCATCGACCCGGTCACCAGTGGGTCGCCGACGGCCGACAAGCAGGACGCCACCTTCCGGATCGGATACTGACCGCACCGGGGCAGCGGACGAGGAGGCCGCCCCGGGGTAGCGGACGGGAGGTCGCCCGCCGGTGCCGGCGCGGGCGGCCCTATCCTGGCGCGATGCCGTACGCCGATCTCCGCGTCGACCAGTGGAACGACCTGTCCGAGGAGGCCGCCGGTCGGCTGGCCCGGGAGATCGCGGCGCGGCACGACCTGTCCGTGGTGGCCCTGCGGGACAGCGGCTACGCGGGACGGCCGCACCGGACGGCGTTGTTCGACCGGGGCGGGCTGCGGTTCGCGCTGGTGCCCGGCGGCCGGCCGACGCTCGGCTACGACGCGGCCCGGTTCCGCCCCGGCGCAAGCCAGGCGGCCAGCTACGCCGACAGCGCCGAGGAGTACGGCCTGCCGCCGCTGACCGAGCACGTCGACGCGATGACCTCGCCGGTGCGCGACGTCGACCTGCCGGCGATGCTGGTCGCGGTGGCGGCGTTCGACCCCGGCGAGATGCCGGTGCCACCGGACGACCCCCGGGTCGGTGAACTCGTCGCGTCGATCGGCCACCGGGGCGACGGGGCGAGCACCGTGCGCTCCGCCGACGGGCTGACCGTCACGCTCGACCGTACCGGCCGGGTGATCCGGGCCGTGGTGGTCGAGGAGGTCGACCACCACGAGGCGATGGCCGCCCTCGCCGATCTCGGCCTGCGGACCGCCACCCCGGACGAGTGGGAGTGGGCCTGCGGCGCGGGCGCGACCACCCTGTTCCGCTGGGGCGACGACAGCCCCGACGACGGCTACCCGGTCGAGCACTCGACCGGGGCGCACCGGACGCCGAACCGGTGGGGGTTGGCGATCGGCCAGGACTCCTACCGGTACGAGGTGACGACCGAGCCGACGGTGGTGTGCGGCGGCGACGGCGGTGTCGCCACCTGCGGCGGCAGCGGCTTCTTCCTGGGCTGGCTCACCCTCGCGACCGCCTACCGCGACGGGGACTTCGGCCGGTGGCTCGCCTCCGACGACGGGTACGCCGACGAGACCCTGACCCGGCCCGTGATCAGCCTGGGTCGACGGTAGTGGATGTGTTGCTCTGCGCGGCAGACACCGTGATGCGATATGAGAGTTCCTGGTCAACCCATTGCTGACCGGTCCCGTCGGGAGAGTGCGCGGTCGTATGCCTCCTGTGCGTCGAGCATCTCGGCCAGGTGGTTCTGCGCCCACTCCACGGCCAGCTCGATAGCGGGCAACAGGGTCCGGCCCAGCTCGGTGAGGCCATAGTGGACGCTGCGGGGCGGGCCGGGCTGCTCCATCCGGATGACGAAGCCGTCCCGCTCCAGGCCGCGTAGCGCCGCCGTCAGCACCTTCGCCGTGACCGGGCCGATCTGGTGCCGGATGTCGGAGTAGCGCGTCGGCTGCTCCGCCAGTAGGGAGATCACCATCGCCGTCCACTTGTCGCCGATGTGGATCGGCGCGATGCCGGACGGGCAGACCGGATCGAAGCGTGAGGTGGGGTCCGTCACCGGTCCAGCCTAACGAGGTTTCCCGGAGGAAACCTCGGTGCTCGTTACCGTGGCACGCCGGTGCTGCGGTGCGGGCGTACGGCCCGTACGCGCGGGCGGCACCGGGACATCGGCATCGTGAGAAGGGACGACCAGTGACCAAGATCGTAGTGTTCGGCGCAGGCGGCAGGGCGGGCCGGGCGATCGTGGCCGAGGCAGCCAACCGTGGGCACGAGGTCGTCGCGGTCGTCCGCGACACCGTCAGGTACGCCGACCTCGCCGGCTCCGGCGTCGAGGTGGTCGCGGGCGACGTCACCGAGCAGTCGCAGGTCGCCGCCCTGGTCAAGGGCGCGGGCGCGGTGGTGAACGCGGTCGCCCCCGGTGCCGGGGACACCATGGGGACGTTCTTCACCGCCGCCGCGAGCGCGCTCGTCGACGCCGTCGCCGAGACCGGCGGGGGCCGCCTGGTCGCCATCGGTCTGTCGGCCTACCTCGACGCCGCGCCCGGCGTCCGGGTCATGGACACCCCCGAGTTCCCGGCACAGTTCCAGGACTTCGCCCAGGCCCACGCGGCGGCACTGAACGTGCTGCGGGAGGCGCCGGCGGCGGTCGAGTGGTCGGTGGTGGTGCCGGCGATGGAGTTCGACCCGGAGGGCGACCGGACCGGGACGTACCGCACGGGCGACGCCGGCGTGCTGACCGATGCCGACGGCACCAGCCGCATCTCCTACCGAGACTTCGCCATCGCCGTGCTCGACGAGGCCGAGCGGGGCGGACACCCGCGCACGCACTTCGCCGTCGGCTACTGAAAGGGATGGCGTCCATGAGCACCTGCCGCCGGGGTTGACCTAGCTTCCGACAGAGATCAGAGAACTCGGCTACACCGGCAGCCTGAACCTGCCCGCCCCACCTCGTGACGCCCGTCCGCCGGGGTCAGCCCTTCAACGGGTACGGGATGAAGGTGCTGCGGTTCTCGTCCAGGTCGAGCCGGCCGCTGATCGGCGCGGCGGCCCGCTGCGGGCAGGTCATCCGCTCACAGGTCTTGCAGCCGGGTCCGATCGACGTGACGGCGTCGGCGGCGTACAGGTCGATCCCGGTGGAGTATACCAGCCGGTCGGCGTGCCGGGTCTCGCAGCCGAGCCCGATCGCATAGACCTTGCCGGGTTGGTTGTAGCCGCCGTGGTGCCGGGTGATGGTGCGGGCGATCCACAGGTAGCGCTGCCCGTCGGGCATCGCGGCGACCTGCACCACCACCCGGCCGGGCGCGCTGAACGCCTCGTACACGTTCCACAGGGGACAGGTGCCGCCGGTGAGCGAGAACGGGAAGCCGGTGGCGGACTGGCGTTTGGACAGGTTGCCGGCCCGGTCGACCCGGACGAACGAGAACGGCACCCCGCGCGCCCGGGGCCGTTGCAGCGTGCTGAGCCGGTGGCAGACGGTTTCCCAGCCCATGGTGAAGTGCTGGGTGAGCAGGTCGATGTCGTACCGGTGCTGCTCGGCGGCCGCCAGGAACGGCTCGTAGGGCAAAATCAGCGCGGCGGCGAAGTAGTTGGCCAGGCCGACCCGGGTGAGGATCTGGGTCTGCGGGTCGTCGAACCGTTCCTCCTCCACGATCTCGTCGATCACGTCGGCGTACTCCAGCAGGGCGATCTGCGCCGCCATCCGCATGGCCTCCTGCCCGGCCCGCAGCGACGTCGACAGGTGCAGGGTGCGGGTCTGCGGCCGGTAGCGGTGCAGCTCGTCGCCGAGCAGGGTGGCGTCGTCGCGGCGGACCTGCACGCCGTGCCGCTGGGCGAGCCGGTCCTGCAACGTGGCGCGCACCTCACCGCGGCGCATCCCGATCGTCGCCGCCAGCCGCTCCGCCGCCTCGTCCAGATCCGGCACGTAGTTCTGCCGCCGGTAGAAGAACTCGGTCACCCGGTCGTGCGGGCTGCGCCCGACCGTCTCCCGGTCGCCCAGCAGCTCGGCGAGCTGCTCGTCGGCCTGCCGGTAGCGGCGGTGCAGGTCGAGCACGGCCTCCGCGACCTCGGGCAACCGGGTGGCGAGTTCGGTGAGGTCGGCGACGCCCGGCCGGCCCGGCAGCGCCTCGCGTAGCCCGGCGACCAGCCGTGGGGTGTCCCGGGGGGCGAACACGGTGGGATCGACGCCGAACACCTCGGTGATGCGCATGAGCACCGGCACGGTCAGCGGACGCGTGTCGTGCTCGATCTGGTTGAGGTAGCTCGGTGAGATGTTGAGCAGCCGGGCCAGCCGGGACTGGCTCAGCGCGCGGTCCTCGCGCATCCGGCGCAGTCGGGCACCCGCAAAGGTCTTGCTCACCACACTCACCTCCCCGCTGCTCTTTCGGCAGCCCAGCACCCTTGGCAGAGTGCGAATATACCTGTTCACAACTTCGCAAAACCGGGCGCGAACTTCTCAGAACTTGGCTCGTTCCGTCCCTCGACCCCGCCCGGGACACCGTGTGACCGTGGGTGACACGCCGGCCGGGCGACGCGTCGACGACGCAGTGCCGGCGTCACGACATCCGAGGAGACGAGATCATGCAGAACGCCGTGGAGCGGTTGCGTACCGAGTGGGAGACCGACCCGCGCTGGCGGGGAGTGCGTCGCAGCTACCGCGCCGAGGACGTGGTCCGCCTGCGCGGCGCCGTCCAGGAGGAGCACACCCTGGCCCGGCGCGGGGCGGAGCGGCTGTGGGAGCTGCTGCACACCGAGGACTACCTCCACGCCCTGGGCGCGCTCACCGGCAACCAGGCCGTGCAGATGGTCCGGGCCGGGCTCAAGGCGATCTACCTCTCCGGCTGGCAGGTGGCCGCCGACGCCAACCTCGCCGGGCACACCTACCCCGACCAGAGCCTCTACCCCGCCAACTCGGTGCCCGCCGTGGTGCGCCGGATCAACAACGCGCTGCTGCGCGCCGGCCAGATCACCACCGCCGAGGGCGACGGCGGCGGTACCGACTGGCTGGCGCCGATCGTCGCCGACGCCGAGGCCGGCTTCGGCGGCCCGCTCAACGCCTACGAGCTGATGACCGCGATGATCGGGGCCGGTGCGGCGGGCGTGCACTGGGAGGACCAGCTCGCCGCCGAGAAGAAGTGCGGCCACCTCGGCGGCAAGGTGCTCGTCCCCACCGGCCAGCACGTCCGCACCCTGGAGGCGGCGCGGCTCGCGGCGGACGTGGCGGGGGTGCCGTCGGTGGTGATCGCCCGCACCGACGCGCAGGCCGCCACGCTGCTCACCACCGACGTGGACGAGCGGGACCAGCCCTTCGTCACCGGCGAGCGGACCGCCGAGGGCTTCTACCGGGTGCGCAACGGCATCGACCCGTGCATCGCCCGGGGCCTGGCCTACGCCCCGCACGCCGACCTGCTCTGGATGGAGACCTCCACCCCCGATCTGGAGGTCGCCCGGCGCTTCGCCGAGGCGATCAAGTCCGAGTACCCGGACCAGCTCCTCGCCTACAACTGCTCGCCGTCGTTCAACTGGCGCAAGCACCTCGACGACGCCACCATCGCCAAGTTCCAGCGGGAGCTCGGCCACCTGGGCTACCGGTTCCAGTTCATCACCCTGGCCGGCTTCCACGCCCTCAACTACTCGATGTTCGACCTGGCCCGGGGCTACGCCGCCGACGGCATGTCCGCCTACGTGGAGTTGCAGGAGCGGGAGTTCGCCGCCGAGCCGGCCGGCTACACCGCCGTCAAGCACCAGCGTGAGGTCGGCACCGGCTACTTCGACCTGATCAGCACCGTGCTCAACCCGGCCGCCGAGACCACCGCCCTGCGCGGCTCCACCGAAGAGGAGCAGTTCGCATGAGGTACGAGATCATCGGTCCACTGGCCGACCGGTTCGACGAGGTCCTCACCGCCGAGGCGCTGGAGTTCCTGGTCGCGCTGGACAGTGAGTTCGCCGCCCGGCGGGTGGCCCTGCTGGACACCCGCCGGGCCCGCCGGGACCGCTACGCCACCGGCCAGTTCCCCGACTTCCTGCCGGAGACCGCCGCGATCCGCGCCGATCCCGACTGGCGGGTGGCCCCGCCCGCACCCGGGCTGGTCGACCGACGGGTCGAGATCACCGGACCGACCGACCGCCGGATGACCGTCAACGCGCTCAACTCCGGGGCGCGGGTGTGGCTCGCCGACTTCGAGGACGCCACCGCACCGACCTGGCACAACGTCATCTCGGGCCAGCTCAACCTGATCGACGCCCTGGACCGGCGCATCGACTTCACCGACCCGCGCGGCAAGCGGTACGCCCTCGGCGCGGAACTGGCCACCATCGTCGTCCGGCCGCGCGGCTGGCACCTGGTGGAGAAGGGGATCGTGGTGGACGGCCGGCCCATCTCGGCCAGCCTGGTCGACTTCGGGCTCTACCTGTTCCACTGCGCCCGGCGGCAGCTCGACGCGGGCGGCGGCCCGTACTTCTACCTGCCCAAGCTGGAAAGCCACCGGGAGGCGCGGCTGTGGAACGACGTCTTCGTCTTCGCCCAGCAGCGGCTCGGCCTGCCCCGGGGCACCATCCGGGCCACCACGCTGATCGAGACGATCACCGCCGCCTTCGAGATGGAGGAGATCCTCTACGAGCTGCGTGAGCACTCGGCGGGGTTGAACGCCGGCCGGTGGGACTACATCTTCAGCGTGATCAAGAACTTCGGGCAGTGGCCGGACTTCGTCCTGCCGGACCGGTCCGAGGTCACCATGGCGGTGCCGTTCATGCGCGCGTACACCGAGTTGCTGGTGGCGACCTGCCACCGGCGGGGGCGCACGCGATCGGCGGGATGGCCGCCTTCATCCCGAGCCGGGAACCGCAGGTCAACGAGGTGGCCCTCGACCGGGTGCGGGCGGACAAGCGGCGGGAGGCCGGCGACGGTTTCGACGGCTCCTGGGTGGCTCACCCGGGCCTGGTCGACACCTGCCGTCAGGAGTTCGACGCGGTGCTGGGTGACCGCCCGCACCAACTCGACCGGCTGCGGGACGACGTCGCCGTGACCGCCGCCGACCTGCTCGCCGTCGACAAGACACCGGGCCAGGTCACCGCCGCCGGCTTGCGGGCCAACATCGCCGTCGCGGTGCGCTACGTCGACGCGTGGCTCGGCGGCACCGGCGCGGTGGCGCTGGGGAACCTGATGGAGGACGCGGCCACCGCCGAGATCGCCCGCTGCCAGGTCTGGCAGTGGCTGCACCACGGCACCCCGCTGGCAGACGGCGGCTGCGTGACCGAGGACCTGGTCCGGACGATCCTCGCGGAGGAGTTGGCCGCCCTGCGCGACGGGCGGGTGGGCGCCAACCGGGACCGCGCCGCGCAGGCGGCGCGGATCGTCGAGGACACCGCCCTCGGCGAGAACCTGCCGGCGTTCTTCACCACCGGCGCGTACGCCCGGCACCTCGGCCCGGCCCGGCGGCCCGTGCCGGTGGGCTGAGACGCCGTGGCACCGTCCGGTCGTTGACCGCCCGGCGGGGTTGGCTGACGCTGCGGGCCCGGGGCGCGTCGCCGGGCGCACCGGACGTCACCCTCGTCGGCCGCCGCCAGCAGCACCCGTCGTGTCAGGTGCGCACCCTGGTCGACCCGACCGACGGGCACGGCGGTCTGGTGGTACGCCTCGACGGGCGGCACCACTACGGCATCGAGGCGGGCGGCGGCGAGGTACGGGTGGTGGCCCGGATCGGGTCGGTCCTGTCGACGCTCGCCACCTGCCCGGTCGGGGCCGGTCCGGTCCGCCTCCGGATCGAGGTGCTCGCCCCGTCGCCCGGCGACTGGCACCCGGCCAAGGAACCCGACCTGCTCCGGCTCGGCGTCGAGGGCCCGGACGGGGTCTTCGAGGTGCTGGCCGAACTCGACGGCCGGTACCTGTCCACCGAGGTCGCCGGTGGTTTCACCGGCCGCGTCATCGGCAGGTACGCCGCCCGTGGCACCGTCGCCTTCGACTGGTTCGACTACGAGTCACGGTAGCCCGGCGGGCGTCGGCGGCCCGGCCCGGCCCGCGACCCTGCCCGCTCCACCGGCCCGGCCCGGTCCACCCGCGTACCGGAGCGCCGGGCGTGGGCGGTGCCGGGCCGGTGACCGTCCGTTGGGCTATGGTGGGCGGGTCGCACAGGACAGGAGCAGACCGTGGCAGGTGACGACGACATCTCCGGGTGAGAGCCCGGCTGCGGTGACCGACGGCGCATGACCGCCCCGTCGCGTCGCCCATGTCGTCCTGCCCTGTTCACCCCGGGCAGCGCCGCCGCGCCCGGATCACCTGTCTTCGAGGTTCCCCATGTCCGACAGTTACGTCGTCAGCTCCGCCCTGTCCTTTTCCTGGCCGGATGACACCCCGGTCTTCGAGGACCTGTCATTCTCTCTCCCCGGTGGTCGTACCGGCCTGGTCGCGGCGAACGGCGCCGGCAAGTCGACCCTGCTGAAACTCCTCGCCGGGGAGCTGCGCCCGACCGGCGGCAGCGTCACCGTCGAGGGGGTGTTGGGCTATCTGCCGCAGCACCTGCCCTTCGCCCGGCACCAGCGCGTGGCCCAGTTGCTCGGGGTCGACCACGTCATCGCCGCGCTGCACGCCATCGAGGCCGGTGACACCGCCGAGGAGCACTTCACCACCGTCGGGGACGACTGGGACGTCGAGGAACGTGCCCGGGTCGCCCTCGACCGGCTCGGGCTGGCCGAGGTGGCGCTGGACCGGCGGCTCGGCACCCTCAGCGGTGGTCAGGTGGTCTCCCTCGGCCTCGCCGCCGAGCTGCTCAAGCGGCCCGACGTGCTGCTGCTCGACGAGCCGACGAACAACCTCGACCGGGAGGCGCGGGCGCGGCTGCTCGCCGTGCTGCGGTCCTGGACGGGCTGCCTGCTCGTGGTCAGCCACGACCGGGCGTTGCTCGACGAGATGGACCGCATCGCCGCCCTCGACCACGGCGAGATCCGCTGGTACGGCGGCAGTTTCACCGCCTACGAGCAGGCGGCGGGGGCGGAGCGGGAGGTCGCCGAGCGGCAGGTGCGCCAGGCCGAGCAGGACGTGAAGCGGCAGAAGCGGGAACTCCAGCAGGCCCGGGAACGGGCGGCCCGGCGGGCCTCGACCGCCGCGCGGAACCTGGCCGACGCGGGACTGCCCCGGATCGTCGCCGGCAACCTCAAGCGCGACGCCCAGGTGTCGGCGGGCCGGGCCAGCGACGTGCACGCCGCCCGGGTCAGCGACGCCCAGGCCCGGCTGGACCAGGCGAGCGGGGCCGCCCGTCGCGACGACCACCTCGTCATCGAGCTGCCGGACACCACGCTGCCGGCCGGCCGTACCGTCTTTCACGGTCAGGGGGTGCAGGCCGCCTACGCGGGCCGGCCGGTCTTCGCCGGCGACGGGGTCGACCTGGCCATCCGGGGCCCCGAGCGGATCGCCCTGACCGGGCCCAACGGTGCGGGCAAGTCGACCCTGCTGCGGCTGATCGGTGGTGACCAGGAACCGGTGGCCGGCGTCGCCGTCAGGGCCGGGGGACGGGTGGCGTACCTGTCGCAGCGCCTCGACCTGCTCGACCCGGCGGGCACGGTCGCGGAGAACCTCGCCGGGTTCGCGCCGTCGCGGACCGAGGTGGACCGGATGAACCTGCTGGCCCGGTTCCTGTTCCGGGGCGCCCGCGTCCACCTGCCGGTCGGGGTGCTGTCCGGCGGGGAACTGCTGCGCGCCACCCTGGCCTGCCTGCTCTTCGCCGAACCGGCACCGCACCTGCTGCTGCTCGACGAGCCCACCAACAACCTGGACCTGGTCAGCGTCGCGCAGTTGGAGAGCGCGCTGCTGGCGTACCGGGGCGCGTTGGTGGTGGTCAGCCACGACGACCGGTTCCTGGCCGGGATCGCCGTGACCCGCTGGCTCCGGCTGGCCGACGGTCAACTCACCGAGGCCGGCGCACCGCAGTGACCGGCGGGTGACCCGGTCCGGCCCGGTGGTGTCACGCACCACCGGACCGGCCCCGGCCGGGAACCGGCCCGGTCCGGTGGTCGTGCGGGTCGGCCGCGCCCGGACCGGGCCGGGGCCCGTGCGGTCGGCTAGAAGTCGTCGTCGAAGGTGACGCTGCCGCTGACCCCCACCTGGTACGCCGACACCCGCCGTTCGAAGAAGTTCGACAGCTCCTGCACGTCCTGGAGGTCCATGAACGCGAACGGGTTCTGCGCGCCGTAGCGCGGCGCGATGCCGAGCTGGACGAGCCGCCGGTCCGCCACATGCTCCAGGTACGCCCGCATGTCCGTCAGCGAGAGCCCCGAGACGCCCTGTTCGAGCAGGTCCTCGGCGAACTGCACCTCGCACTCGACCGCCTCGGCGAGCATCTCGGTGACCTGCCGCTCCAGCTCGGCGTCGAACAGCTCCGGCTCCTCCCGGCGGACGGTCTCCACCACGTCGAACGCGAACGCCATGTGCATCGACTCGTCGCGGAAGACCCAGTTGGTGCCGGAGGCCAACCCGTTGAGCAGCCCCCGGGACCGCAGGAAGTAGACGTAGGCGAACGCGCCGTAGAAGAACAGCCCCTCGATGCAGGCGGCGAAGCAGATCAGGTTGAGCAGGAACGCCCGCCGGTCGGCGCGGGTGCGCAGCTCCCGCAGGCCGAAGACCGAGTCGATCCAACGGAAGCAGAACTCGGCCTTGCGCCGGATCGAGGGGATGTTCTCGATGGCGGCGAACGCGGCGAAGCGTTCCTGCTCGTCGGGGACGTAGGTGTCGAGCAGGTTCAGATAGAACTGCACGTGCACGGCTTCCTCGAACAGCTGCCGGGACAGGTAGAGCCGGCCCTCCGGGGAGTTGACGTGCTGATAGAGGTTGAGCACCAGGTTGTTGGCGACGATGGTGTCGCCGGTGGCGAAGAACGCCACCAACCGGGACACCAGATGCCGCTCGGCCGGCGAGAGCCGTTCCAGGTCGGCGAGGTCGGAGTGCAGGTCGACCTCCTCCACCGTCCAGGTGTTGCGGATGGCGTCCTTGAACCGGTCGAAGAAGTGCGGGTAGCGCATCGGCCGCAGGGTGAGGTCCATGCCGGGGTCGAGCAGCAGGTGCCGCTCGCCGGTGCGGGGTTCGTCGACGATGGTCACTGGCAGGCCTCGCAGCTCTCGGGGTTTTCCAGGGAGCAGGCCAGCGCCTCGGCATCGCCGGCCGCGACGACCGGGGCGACGGTGACGGTGGCCTGCTGGATCCGGGTCGCGGGACGCGACCGCAGGTAGTAGGTGGTCTTCAGCCCGGACTTCCAGGCGTGCAGGTACATCGAGGACAGCTTGCCGATGGTCGGCGCGCTCAGGAACAGGTTCAGCGACTGCGACTGGTCGATGTAGGGCGCCCGCGCGGCGGCCAGGTCGATCAGCGCCCGCTGCGGCAGCTCCCACGCGGTGCGGAACAACTCCCGCACCTCGGCGGGCAGGTCGACGATCCCCTGCACCGACCCCTCGGCCCGCTTGATCTGGTCGCGGATCTCCGACGTCCACAGCCCGCGCGCCTTCAGCTCGCGGACCAGGTAGGTGTTGATCTGGAGGAACTCCCCGGACATGGTCTCGCGCTTGAACAGGTTGGACACCTGCGGCTCGATGCACTCGTAGCAGCCGGCGATCGACGCGATCGTGGCGGTCGGGGCGATCGCCACCAGCAGCGAATTGCGCAGGCCGTGCGCCGCGATCCGGGTCCGCAGCGCGGCCCACCGGCCGACCTGGGTGGGCTCGACCCCCCACAGGTCCGGGTGCAGGTCACCCCGGGCCGCCCGGGTCTCGGCGTACGCCGGGTGCGCGCCGAACCGTTCGGCCAGACCGGTCGACGTCTCCAGGGCGGTCAGGAAGATCTCCTCCTGGACCCGGGTGGACAGCTCCCGCGCCCCGGCCGAGTCGAACGGCAGGCGCAGCGCGAACAACGCGTCCTGCAGGCCCATCAGCCCCAGCCCGACCGGCCGCCAGCGCGGGTTGGACGCCGCCGCCTGCGCGGCCGGGTAGTAGTTGATGTCGATCACCCGGTCCAGGAACACCACCGCCGTCCGCACCGTGGCGCGCAGCTTCTCCCAGTCGACGCCGTCCCCGGTGAGGTGCGCGCCGAGGTTGACCGAGCCCAGGTTGCAGACCGCCGTCTCGGTGTCGCTGTTCACCTCCAGGATCTCGGTGCACAGGTTGGACAGGTGGATCGTGTTGCCCGGGACGCCGGTCTGGTTGGACAGCCGGTTGGCCGGGTCCTTGAACGTGATCCACCCGTTGCCGGTCTGCGCCAGGGTGCGCATCATCCGGCCGTACAGGTCCCGGGCCCTGACCGTCCGGACCGCCTTCTTCTCCGCGACCCGGTACGCGGCGTCGAACTCCTCGCCGTACAGGTCGGGTAGCTCCGGGGCGTCCGACGGGTCGATCAGCGACCAGTCGCCGTCGGCCTCGACCCGGCGCATGAACTCGTCCGGAATCCAGTTGGCCAGGTTGAGATTGTGGGTACGCCGGGCCTCCTCGCCGGTGTTGTCCCGCAGCTCCAGGAACTCCTCGACGTCCGGATGCCACGGTTCCAGATAGACGCAGGCCGCCCCCTTGCGCCGGCCGCCCTGGTTGACCGCCGCCACCCCGGCGTCGAGGGTCTTGAGGAACGGCACGATCCCGTTCGACCGACCGTTGGTGCCCCGGATCAGCGCGCCCCGGCCGCGTACCCGCGACCAGGAGATGCCGATGCCGCCGGAGAACTTCGACAGCTTCGCCACCTGGTGGTAGCGCTCGTAGATCGAGTCCAGCTCGTCGCGCGGCGAGTCGACCAGGAAGCACGACGACATCTGGGTGTGCCGGGTGCCGGAGTTGAACAGCGTCGGGGAACTCGGCAGGTAGGCCAGCGACGACATCAGCCGGTAGAACCCGATCGCCTCGCCCGGCGTCTCGGACAGCCCGCAGGCCACCCGCAGCAGCCAGTACTGGGGGGTCTCCACCACCAGCCGCGACTCGGGGTGCCGCAGCAGGTAGCGGTCGGCGACCGTGCGCAGCCCGAAGTACTCGAACCGCAGGTCACCCGCCGGGTCCACCGCGTCGTCGAGCTTGCGGGCGTTGCGGGCCACGAACGCGGCCGTGTCGTCGGAGACCAGGCCGAGGCCGTGGCCGTACCGGATGGACTGGCTGAAGCTCGCCACCGCCTGCCCGCGTACCTCCTTTTCCACGTAGCCGGCCAACAACCGGGCGGCCAGCCGGGAGTACTGGGGTTCCGTGCCGATCAGCTCCGCGGCCGTCTGGATCGACAGCTTGTCCAGCTCGGCGGTGGTCGCCCCGTCGTAGAGGCCACTGATCGTCTTGGTGGCCACCCGCAGCGGGTCGACCTCGTCCAGGTCGGTGGCCCACCGCTCGACCGCTTTGACGATCTTGTTGACGTCCACCGGCTCGGTGTCGCCGTTGCGCTTGCGCACCCGCATCGCCGGTCGGCGTGACTCCGCGCCGTCGGTATCGGACGGGGGACTCTCCGCTACGTTCGTCATGACCTCTCCTCGCTGTCACCGATGGCCCTCGGACGCGGGAGAACGCCAACGGGCGCGGCGCAGCGGCCGGCCCGGGTGCTGGCGTCGGTCGTCCCGCGCGACCTCCGACCGCCGCGCGCAGCAGCGCACGGCGCACTGGCAGGTCTTCGGACTCGCGGGCCTGACCGGGGTCGCCGGTCGCCTACTGGCCGTCGCTTCCCAGACCTTGCGGTCCAGTGCTCGATGACGGCGGTCGTTCCCACTCACCGCTGCGGGGCAGTCCCGGATTCACACCGGGTTCCCTGTTGCCTCGACCGCGCCCTTCGGGCCCGGTCGAACCAGCTGCGTGGGACACCATATATGGCGTGGATGGGGGAGATGCAACACTAGATGTCGCGTGGGCGTGTCGGATAACTCTCCTGCGACCGCCCGGTCGCGCGCAGCGAGGCAAGCAGCCGCAGCGCGTCCGCGTCGGCGCTGCCCGGCTCGGCGGTGAAGACCAGCATGACCGGGCCGGGACTGCCGGGCAGCGGGTAGGTGTCCCAGTCCAGGACGATGTCGCCGACCTCGGGGATCTGGAAGGTCTTGGTGCCGCTGACCGACTCACGCACGTCGTGCCGGGACCACAGCCGCCGGAATTCGGCGCTGCGGATGCTCAGCTCACCGACGATCGCGGTGGCCCGGGGATGGGTGGGGTCCGTGGCGACGGCGGCGCGCATCATGGCGATGTAGTCCATGGCCTGCTGTTCCCAGGCCGCGCAGCCCCGCGCTCCGGTCATCCGGTCGTCGAACATCAGCAGGAGCATGTTGAGCCGGTCCGGCGGGTGGGCCGCCGGGTCGCCGAGCAGCGCCACCGCCCACGGGTTCCAGGCGAGCAGGTCCAGGTGGCGGCCGAGCACCACCGCCGGGGTGTCCAGCACCCGCAGCAGCCGCCGGGTGCTCTCCGGCACCCGCTCCGGACCGTGGTCCACCCGGGCGGGCACCGGCCGGCGGGCGGCGCGGGCCAGGGTGAACAGGTGCCGGCGCTCCTCGTCGTCGAGGCCGAGCGCGCTGGCGATCGCGTCGAGCACGTGGTCGGACGGGCGAACCTCGCGGCCCTGCTCCATCCGCTGGTAGTAGTCGGTGCTCAACCCGGCCAGCAGGGCCAGTTCCTCGCGTCGCAGCCCGGTGACCCTACGCCGGCCGCCCGGCTCCAGGCCCACGTCGCGGGGGTGCAGCCGGCCGCGCCGGGCGCGCAGGAAGTCGCCGAGTTCGCGGGCGTACGGATGGCTCATGCCGCCAGTGTGTCGCGGCCCGGACCGTCGATGGTAGGTCCAGCAGACCTGGGCAACCGGGAACGACCGATCCCGTCCGGGTTGCTCCTAACGTCGACGGTCCACCCCGACCTCCCAGGAGCAGCAGATGACCGAGTGGACCGCCGACCGTATCCCCGACCAGCACGGCCGTACCGCTGTGGTGACCGGCGCGAACTCGGGCCTCGGCCTGGTCACCGCCACCGCGCTGGCCCGCCACGGCGCGCACGTCGTGCTCGCCGTGCGCAACACCGCCGCCGGCCGGCAGGCCGCCCGTCGGATCGGCGGGAACGTCGAGGTACGCGAGCTGGACCTGGCCTCCCTCGCCTCGGTGCGGGCGTTCGCGGCGACGCTGACCGTCGACCACCCGGTGCTGGATCTGCTGGTCAACAACGCCGGTGCGGTGCTGCTCGGCCCGCGCCGTACCAGCCCGGACGGCTTCGAGCTGCACCTCGCCACCAATCTGCTGGGCCACTTCGCCCTGACCGGCCTGCTGCTCGGCAACCTGGCCGCGGCGCGGGCCGCCCGGGTGGTCAGCCTCAGCTCGGTGACCCACCGGAACGCACACCTGGACTTCGCCGACCTGATGGGTGAGCGTGGCTACCGGGCCGCTGCCGCCTACGGCCGGTCCAAGCTCGCCACCACCATCTTCGGCGTCGCACTGGACCGCCGGCTGCGCGCCGCCGGATCGCCGGTCCTGAGCACGCTGGCCCACCCCGGCATCACCCGCACCAACCTGACTCCCCGGGCGTGGGAGAACCGGGGTCGCCGCGGCCGGGTGATCGCGTGGCTCGGTCTGCTCGCCACCCAGTCGGTGGAGCGCGGCGCGTTGCCGCAGCTACGCGCCGCCACCGATCCCGGGGTACGGGGCGGCCAGTTCTTCGGCCCGTCCCGGCTCTTCCAGACCTGGGGTCCGGTGACCGAGGTCCGGTGCAGCCGGGAGGCCGCCGATCCCGCCGTCGGCCGACGACTCTGGACGGCGGCGCAGGAACTGACCGGCGTGAGCTATCTCTGACCGATCGCATTAGCATGGCTGCGGTCGGTGACGGCGGCGGAGACGAGGCGACATGGGATGGCTCGGGCGGGTGCTGGGTGGCGCAGGCCGGCAGGTCCAGGACGATCCGGTCCGGCAGGCGGCGCTGTCGGCCGAGGTGCGGCAGCGGTTCGGCGCCCACCTGGCCGTCCGGCCGGCCGAGCAGGTGGCGGAGATCGTCCGTCTGCTCGACGACGGCGACGGCCTGGCGGTGGCGGCCGCGATCGTCGGTGAGTTCGCCGACGCGGCCCACGCGGACCTGCTGGCCCAGACGGCGGAGCTGTACCGGCGTACCGGCCACCGGTTCCCGGTCGACCGGCGCAACTACCGGCCACTGTGGCGGGAGGCCGGTGGGCGGCTGCAGTGGCCGCTGTTCGCGCTGCCGGGCGGCCTCCACCCGTACGTGCACGTCACGGCCGCCGCCACGGTCGTTGGTGGGCGGGCCCCGCAGTTCGTCCGGGCGACCGATCCCCATCCGCTGCTCGCCGGCCTGTTCGAGGTCCTCGACCTCACCACCTGCGGCTGGGAGTACGGCCGGGTGCGGGTGGACCACGACGGCGCGTCGCTGGTCGGCCGACTGATCTCGACCGCCCGGGACGTCCGGGCGGCGATGAAGGAACCCCCGTCGCTGCCGCCGTCGATCCGGGAACTCATGCGCACCAACCGGGCGGTCGACGTCTTCGACCTCACCGGCGCCCGGGTGGTCGGCACGATCAACGTGGGCGCGGAACTGCGACCGGCGCTGTTGACCTGAGGCCGCTGCCCGACCTGGTCTGCTGGCTCCGGCCGGCCCGATCCGTCCCCACCCGGCTGTCTTTCGTGGTCAGTGGCCCGCTGGTGCCTTCTGGTCGGCCGGTGCCGCCAGGCCCGCCGGTGCCGGCTGGCACGACGACCGCCCCCACGTCATCGGGACGGCAGGGGCGGTCAGTCGTGCCGGGCCGGGCGACCGGGACGTCCCCGACCGGGGGACGGTCAAGCGGTACCGGCGGAAGCCCACCTCGTCCTATCTGAGGTGGTCACCGCCGCCCCTGGCCTCCGTTCGCGCCGGTGATCTGGTGTTGCGCCCGACCTCGTTCAGGCCACGCGGTGTGCGGCGAGCCCGTTCGCGCAGTCGGCGATGGTGACGCTCTGCGAGAAGCGCAGGGCGTCCCGCCGGGCCCATCCGTTGATCCCGGTGGTGGTGTTCCGGACGAAGAACCAGAGGTCGCCGGTGAGCGTGGCGCAGTGGACGTCGATCCCCTGGCTCGGGTATCCCTGGCCCTTGGACTGGCAGTCCCGGTGCGGATAGGCGTGGATGTAGGTGCCCTCGCCCCACGAGATCCCGCCCCCGCTGTAGAGGTCCGGGTGCTGGCCGTGGCCGTCGCAGTGCGCGCTGGCCGGGCCGGCGGGTATCAGGGCCAGCACCGATCCACTCACCGCGAGCGTCAGCGCGGAGGCGATGGAGAGTAGCCGAGATCGCATGTGGGGTCTCCTTGTGATAGACGACAATGACCGTCCACAGAGGATTACACGGATCCGCCCCGGCCGCATGGTGGACGGTCCGGACCGGGGGTGGGCCGCTACGACAGGCCGGGTGAAGGGGTGTTCCCCGGCTCGCCCAGCAGCCCCGCCGCGGCGGCCGACGCCGGTGCGGACGGCAGCAGCCCGGCGATGAACTCCACCAGTTGCGCGGTGTCCGACCGCAGGCCGGGCGTCACCGCCGGATGCAGTGCCGTCCAGGAGCGGAACGCCGGCGCCACCCGCCCGTCCTCGCGGGCCGCCTCGTCCAGCGGCAGCAACGCCTCCAGCAGGGTGCGCAGCAGCAGCCGGGGCTCCGGGTGGGGGCCGAGCGCCGCGACCCGGGCCTGGCCACGATCGCGTACGACGGACAGGGCGAGCGCCGGGGTGCTCTCCACGTCGGTCCCGTCGGTCGGGCCGCCGGGGTTCAGCTCCGGGCCGCGACGACGATCGGCAGCCGGACGGTGAAGGTGCTGCCCTGACCGAGGACGCTCTCGACACCGATCGTGCCGCCGTGCGCCTCGGCGAGCTTGCGGGCGATCGACAGGCCGAGCCCACTCCCACCGGTGCTGCGGGTCCGGGAGTCGTCGGCCCGCCAGAACCGATCGAAGATCTTGGCCTGGTCGGCCGGGGCGATGCCGGTCCCGGTGTCGGACACGGCGATGTGCAGTTGGTCGTCGTGTACCCCCAGGTGCACGACGACCGAGCCGCCCGCCGGGGTGTGCCGGACCGCGTTGGCGACGATGTTGCCGACGATCTGGCGCAGCCGGGCACCGTCGACAGCCATCTCCAGGTCGGTGCCCAGCGCGGTGCCCAGCCGTACCCCGGCGGCCTCGGCGGCCCCCCGGTGCGCCTCGACGACCTGCTCCAGCAGATCGGCCACGAAGTACGGCTCGCGGTGGATGCGCAGGTCGCCGGCGTCGGCGGCGGCCAGGTCCCGCAGGTCGTCGATGATGTGCTGCAGCAGCAGCGCCTCGTCGAGCAGCAGGGTGAGCAGTTGCGTGTCGAGCTGGGCGAGACCGTCCTGGGCGGCCTCCAGCCAGCTGCGCATGTTGGTCAGCGGTGTCCGCAGCTCGTGCGCCACGTCGCTGACCATGCTCCGACGCAGCGCCTCGGTCTGTTCCCGCCGGGCGGCGAGGTCGTTGAGCGCGGTGGCCAGCAGGCCGATCTCGTCGCGGGTGGTCACCGGCACCCGGGCCGGTTCGTCCATCGGCTGCCGGGTGGCGTCGGTGAGCGCCCGCAGCGGCCGGACCAACCGTCGCCCGACCAGCACGGTGATCAGCACGGTGGCCACCAGCACCGCCCCGGTGACCTGGGCGATGCGGACCACGTTCGCCCGGGACAGGTTGAACACGGGCTCGGCGCCGCCCTGGGCCTCGTCGGTCACGAACAGCAACGCCGGCGGCGCCACGTACGCTCTCAGCTGGGTCGCCCGCGCCTGCTGGAGGCAGTCGTCGACCTGTTGTGCGAAACGGGTGTCGCGGCTCGGTGCCGCGGTACGGTCCGCGCGGAGTTCGACCCGGGGCGGCAACCCCAGCTCGCGTAGGCAGTTCTTGGTCAGGGTCTCCAGTTGGGCGATCCCGCCGGCCTCGCTCGGCAACGGCTTCGTCAGATCCGCCGACAGGCAGAACTCGACGATGCCGCGGTCTCTCGCCGCGGTCACCTGCACCGAGGCCCGCCCGGTCGGGCCGACCACCACCGTCGCGTCCGCCCTGGACTCGGCCTGGACGCAGCCGAGCTGCCGGGTGGCCAACTCCCGGGTGGTGGTGCTCTCCCGCCTGGTCAGCCGGTACGGCCCGACCGCGCGCGGATCGACCCGCTCGGTCCCGCCGGTCAGGCCCAGATCCACCTGCAACGGGTCGACGGTCGCCGACGGCCGGGCCGTCTGCAACGACGGGCCGTCCGGCGCGGAGTCGGCGATCACCTGCCGGTCCGGGGTCATCAGGGTGATCCGCCGTTCGAGCCGGTCGGCCCGCTCGGCGAGCACCGCCTCCACGCCCGTCCAGTTCCGGTGGGTGGCGGCGTGCGTCAACAGCGTGTCGTAGATGCTCTTGTCGTCGGCGAGCGAGCGGCCCTGCTCCTGTCGGATCGCCCGGGTGGTCGACTGCACGGCCAGCCAGGTCGTCGCCAGGATCGCGCAGACCGCCACCAGCAGCGAGGTGGCCAGCAGCCGCACCACGAGGCTGCGGTGCAGGGGGACCCGCTGCCGCTTCACGGTGTCCCGACGCCCAGCTTGTAGCCGACCCCGTAGACGGTCAGCAGTTGCTGCGGCCGGCGGGGGTTCAACTCGATCTTGCGGCGCAGGTTCATCACGTGGACGTCGATGGTGCGCCCGGTCGACTCCCGGTCGACGCCCCGGGTGTGTTCCAGCAGTTGACCGCGGCTGAACACCCGGCCGGGCTGACGGATCATCGCGGCGAGGATGGCGAACTCGCCGGCCGTGCAGTCGACCGGGGTGCCGCCGACGGCAACCAGGTGTCGGGACTCGTCGACGGTGAGCTGCCCGAGCCGGTGCACCGGCGACTCCTGGGGCGTCGTCCGGACCCGGCGCAGCAGCGTCCGGATCCGGGCCACCAACTCGCGTGGGCTGTACGGCTTGGTCATGTAGTCGTCGGCGCCCAGATCGAGCCCGCGCAGCAGGTCGTCCTCGGCGGACCGCGCGGTCAGCATCAGCACCGGCACGTCCGACTCCTGCCGGATCATCCGGCAGACCTGCATGCCGTCCAGTTTCGGCAGCATCACGTCGAGCAGCAGCAGATCGAAGGGCTGCTGTCGGGCCTGGCGCAGCGCCGCCTCACCGTCGGCCACGATCGTCGCCCGGTGGCCCGCCGCGACGAGGTACCGGCGCAGCGCCTCGGCCTGCCGTTCGTCGTCCTCGGCGAGCATTACGTGTGCGCACATGGTGGGGAATATAGAGCAGGTCACCGGGGCCGCGAATCCGTCCAAAAATGGTGACATCGGGTGCCGCGCGGTCCTTTCGCAGGTGGGTGGACGTGCGGGGTGGGGGCCCGGCGACCGTGAGAAAAAGGTCATCTCCGGCCCTGACCGCTTCCTGACAAGTCGGTGTCACGATCGGCCCTGCGGGCTGGCCGTCGGCCCCGGGCCGACGCGGTCCGCCTTCGCGACCGCTCCTTCCGGCAGCCGGCAGCGTCGCGGTCGGCGGCGTCGCCCGGTGCGGGCGACGCCGTCGGGTGCCGCGGCTACTTCCGCTTCGCGGCGACCTCACGCTCACACGCCGGGGAGTACTTCAACCCCTTGGAGATCGACTCCGCGTCGTTGTTCTTGCCGCCGAAGGCCCAGCCGCTGCCGTCGGAACCCACCTCGACGTACCGGACGCCCTTGCCCTTGAGGCACTTCACGACGTCCCGCGCGAAGTCCTCCGCCTCCGGGTTGGCCGGGTCCAGCTCCCACGGCGGCAGCGGCATCAGCGCGTCGCACGCCTTGTTCGCCTCGCCGATCCGGCCCGACTTGGCGCCGCCGGCACGTTCCTTGTGGACGTCGACGCCGTGCTCCAGCATGCACTTCTCGTACGGTTGGTAGCGTGCCTTGATGTCCGCCTCGGTGTCGTCGAGGCGTTCCCGTGGCCGCTCGGCCTGGGACGGGCTCGGGGCGGCGGCGGAGGGCGTGCCGGTCTGGAGGGTGGCCACCTCCGCCCCGGCGCTGCTGGTCTGGGCGCCGGCATCGGGCCGGTCGTCGCTGCTGGCCGAACACCCTGTGCCGCCGATCAGTACGGCGGTGCACAGCGCAGCCATCAGTTGCTTCCTCATCGTGACGCCCTCCGGTCAGCTCTTCGGCGATCTCGCCGGAACTCAGCATCACCGGTGACTGTCAGGAAGCTGTTTACCGCAGCGGGCGGTCCCGAAGACGGTCAGACCCGTGGGGAAGACTGGCGGGCATGACTGAGCGGGACGATCCGAAAGCGGCACTGCGGCACTACCTCCGGGCGACGCGCGACGACCTCGTCTGGAAGCTCGACGGGCTCGACGAACGGGCGGTCAGGCTGCCCCGCACCGCCACCGGCAACAACCTGCTGGGCCTGCTCAAGCACTGCCTCAACGTCGAGGCGGGCTACTTCGGGCCCACCTTCGGCCGCGAGTTCCCGACCCCCGGCGAACTGGTCCCCCTGCAGGCGTACGACGAGGACCCACAGGCGGACTGGTACGCGCGGGAGGACGAGACGAAGGACGGGTTGATCGACCTCTACCGCCGGGTGGGGGAGTTCGCCGACCAGACGATCGCCCAGCTGCCGCTCGACGCGCCGGGGCAGGTGTCGTGGTGGCGGCCGGGCCAGCAGGACGTCACCCTGCACCAGATCATCATCCACGTGACCTGTGATCTCGCCCGGCACGCCGGACACGCCGACATCCTGCGCGAGCAGCACGACGCGGCGGTCGGCTGGCGACGGGAGAACCCGCAGGTCCTCGATGCGCAGGACTGGCCGGCATACGTCGCCAAGCTGACGGCGCTCGCCGACCGGTTCGCCTGACCCGCCGACCCCGCCGAACGGTCACCGACCGGGTCCGGGGTGCTCCGACCCCAGGTCCGGGGTGCTCCGACGACGTCGGCAACCCATCCACCGGTTACCCGGCAGGGAGCCGCGACGAGGCCGCCCGGACGGCGTCCCGCCCGCCCTCAGCCCGCCGCGGCGGGTGTCGTCGGGCGGGACGCCGTGGTCGCGGCGGGGTGCCGTCGGCGGATCAGCCATTCGGCGACGAGCAGGTTGAGCGTCCAGGAGGCACCCATCAGCACCGCCCGGGACAGCTCGGTGGTCGGCCCCACCGCCAGCGCCCAGGTCGACAGCAGCACGGCCTGCCTCCCCGCGCCCTGCCCGATCGGGTAGCCCCGCTTCATCCAGGCCCGGTGCCGCCGACGGAACCCCGGGACGAACTGGAGCGCCCCCAGCAGGCTGAACGTGACGGCGGCGGCGATGTGCAGCAGCACCGGGACCGGCGCGGACCGGGAAGGCGACCACCGTCATGAGCAGGGGTCTCGTCCGCCGCCACAGCAGGACCGGGGTGAGGCCGACGCCGATCACGACCGGCACGACGGCCGGCGACGGCGGGCTGCCCACCGGGCGAACCCCTCCACCAGCCCCGCTGCCGCGAGCAGGGCGACCAGCGCCCCGTCGCGCCACCCGCGCGGCGGCGGGTGCGCCGGGCGAGGCTCACGCCACCAGGATCGCAGCAGCTCGCGCACCATCCGATCGTACGGGCGTCGGACTACCCGTCCGATGTCCGGCGCTCGGGGATTCGGTGTGACGGTGCCGCGCCGCGCGGGGCCGACGGTGTCGGCGGATACGAGTACGGTTTCGGTGCCCGGCCGGCGCGGTCGTCGGCGGCACGTCGCCGGGTGGGAACGGTCGGCCCGGCGGACGACGGACCGTGGAGGGGAGCGAGGGTGACGCAGCGCAGAGCACTGGTGGTACGCGGTGGCTGGGAGGGACACCAGCCGGTCCGGGCGACCGAGCTGTTCCTGCCGTTCCTGGAACGTCACGACTTCACGGTGCGGATCGAGGAGTCCACGAAGGTCTACGCCGACGCCGCCGCGATGGCCGACACCGACCTCGTCGTGCAGTGCATGACGATGGCGGAGATCACCGCCGACCAGGTGGCCGGCCTGAGCGCGGCGGTCGTCGCCGGGACGGGCCTGACCGGCTGGCACGGCGGCATCGTGGACGCGTTCCGCGCCTCGTCGGACTACCTGCACCTGGTGGGCGGCCAGTTCGCCACCCATCCGGGTCAGGAGCCCTGCGAGCGGCGCGGTGGCGAACAGGACAACTTCCTGCCGCACACGGTGACCGTCACCGATCTCGGCCGGGAGCACCCGATCACCGCCGGGATCGCCGACATCGACCTCGTCACCGAGCAGTACTGGGTGCTGCACGACGATCTGATCGACGTGCTGGCCACCACCGTCCACCCCACCCGGGACTGGCACCCCTGGCACCGGCCGGTCACCTCGCCGGCGATCTGGACCCGGCGCTGGGGTGCCGGTCGGGTCGTGGTGACGACCCCCGGGCACAGCCTGGACGTGCTGGAGCACCCGTCCGTGCGGACCGTCATCGAGAGGGGGATGCTGTGGGCGACCCGCACCGCATCGGCGTCGTAGGGCTCGGGGTCATCTCCCGCGCCTATCTGGACACCCTCGTCGGCCACCCCGAGCTGCGCGTCGTCGCGGTGGCCGACCTCGACGCCGACCGGTCCACCGCCGCTGCCGCCACCCTCGCCGACGCAGCGGCGCTGAGCGTCGCGGACCTGCTCGACCACCCGGACGTGCAGACGGTGCTCAACCTCACCATCCCCGCCGCGCACGTGGAGATCTCGCTCGCCGCGATCAAGGCGGGCAAGCACGTGTACGTGGAGAAGCCGCTCGCCGTGTCGTTGCCGGACGGCCGTGCGGTCATCGAGCGGGCCACCTCGGCCGGCGTCCGGGTGGGCTGCGCGCCGGACACCGTCCTGGGCACGGGGACGCAGACGGCCCGCGCGGCGATCGACGGCGGGCTGATCGGGCGTCCGCTGGCCGCCTCGGCCGTCATGGTCACCCCCGGGCACGAGCGCTGGCACCCCCACCCCGACTTCTACTACGCCCCGGGTGGCGGCCCGTTGCTGGACATGGGGCCGTACTACCTCTCGGCGCTGATCCACCTGCTCGGTCCGGTGCGCGCGGTGACCGGGACGGCCAGCCGGCTGCGCCCCGAACGGGTCATCGGTAACGGCCCGCGTCTGGGCCAGCGCATCCCGGTGCAGGTGGACACCCACGTCACCGGCGTGCTCGAACACACCAGCGGTGCGCTGTCCACCATCACCACGAGTTTCGACGGGGTGACCACGACAGCCGCGCCGATCGAGGTGCACGGGGAGAGCGGCACCCTCGCCGTACCCGATCCGAACTATTTCGACGGTGAGGTCCGGTTGTGCCCGCTCGGTGGCGACGGGTGGCGGGTGCTCGCGCCGACGGCGGGTTACCGGGACGGCTCCCGGGGGCTCGGGCTGATCGACGCCGTCCGGGCCGGCCCGGGGCGTCCGCCCCGGGCCGGCGGTGACCTGGCGTTGCACGTGCTCGACACGATGACGAGCCTGCTGCGGTCGGCGGCCGAGGGCCGGCGGATCGCGCTGACCACGACGGTGCGGCGACCAGGTCCCGTCCCGCTCACCCCGGCCGGGGACTGGCGGGGACGCTGAGCGGATCGGGAGGACGCCCGCACCCCGGCCGCCGGGGACATCCGGCGGGCCGTGGCGGCGTCCACCGGGCGGGGGGACGCGCCGCCCCGGCCGGCGGGGCAGATGGCAGAGTCGTCGACGGCGACGCCGACCGGATCTGCGGCTACTTCTGGGAGTTCGACCGGACTGTGCGGTTCGGCCTCGCCGACCACCAGTACGGGTGGGACGAGCAGCGCAGGTGGCGGGCCGCGCAGCCGGCGCTGCCGGTCGGTCGGTGGCTGGTCGACCCGCTGGTCACCACGTTCGGCCCGGACCTCGCGGTGGTGACCACCCGATTCCGGTACGCCGGCACCGGTCGACAGACCCCGACCTGGGTACGCCTCTCCGTCGGCCGGCGGATCGTCACCGCACACGTCTCCGAGCCGACCGACCCTCCGACCGGCAGTGGCACACCGACCTGAGCACGGCGCACGGCTCCCGGTCACCCGTCCACCGCCGGTGGCGTCGGCGGGTGGACGGGGCGCGCACCGTGGCCCGTGGTGGCGCGTGCCGTCGTGCGCCCGGCGTGGGTCGGCGGCCCGGTCAGTGCCCGGTGTCGGGCAGAGACTTGGCCAGGCAGACGGTGCCGTCCGGGCCGGCCGGTGACACCGGCCGGTAGCCGACGCTCTGGTAGAGGGCGATGTTGCGCAGACTCCTGGCCCCGGTGAACAGTTGGATGCGGCGGCACCCCGGTCCGGCGGTGACCTCGGCGGCCTGCAACAGCCACCGCCCCATCCCCCGCCCGCGCAGGTCGGGTACGACGGCGAGCCGCCCCAGGTGGCAGTCGGTGCCGTCGGGGAGGGTCCGCACCATGCCCAGCAGCCGTCCGTCACGCCAGATACCCGTGGTGTGCCAACTCGCCAGCCACTCCCGCACCTCCTGCACCGACTCGTGCAGCGGCGGGATGGCCAGTGTCTCGTTGACCACCGCCTCCTCAGTCCAGCAGCACCGTTGCAGCACGGTGACCTCGGGCGCGTCGTCGACGGTCAGTCGCCGGGCGTAGGACCCCGGCAGCGGGCCGGGCATGGCCCGGTCGCGCTCGCGCATCGGCCGCAGGGCGTGGGCGAGCCGGACCACCTCGTCCAGCAGGGCGGCACCGGCCGCGTCGCGGTCGGCGTCCGGTCGCAGTTGGCCGTCGCGCACGGCGTCGCCGATGCGGATGGCGACCGTGGCGCCCGACGGGACCATGCGCAGGGCGGTCACCACCTGCTCGGCGTGCTGGACCGCCCGGGTGCCGGCCGAGGTGTGCCCGTAACTGACGAAGCCGATCGGTTTCCACGCCCACTCGCTGCCGAGGTGGTCCAACGCGTTCTTCAGCGTCGCCGGCATCGCATGGTCGTACTCCGGGGTGACGGCGATGAAGCCGTCCGCCGCGTCGACGATCGCGCTCCACCGGCGGGTGTGTTCGTGCCGGTAGTCACCCGACGACGGGGATTCCTCCTCGTCGAGGAACGGCAGGTCCAGGTCGTCGAGGGCCACCGGCACCACCTCGACGTCGAGTGTCGCGGCCCGGGGGGTGACCGTGTCGATCAGCCACCGGCCCACGGCGGGACCGAGCGCGCCGGGGCGGGTGGCACAGGTCAGCGCGAGGACGCGGAGCGGTTTCGTTGACATGGAAACGAAGGCTAGATGCTAGATTGATTACATGTCAACTAAGTCGGGACCGGTGCCTTGGCTGGAGCCTCCCGAGGAGCGGGCCTGGCGGTCCCTGCGACGCGTGATGCTCGCCGTCCAGACCGGCACCGCGCACGACCTGGCGGCGATCGGCCTGTCCGAAGCCGACTACGAGGTGCTGAGCACCCTGTCGGAGCAGCCCGCGCAGACCAGCACCCTGGGCGTGCAGGCCGACAAGATGGGCTGGTCCCGCAGCCGCCTGTCCCGGCACGCGAGCCGGATGGAGGCGCGCGGGCTGCTGCGCCGCGCACCCGACCCGGCCGACGGGCGAGGCTGTCTCCTCGTGCTGACCGCCCAGGGGCTGGACGCCCTCCGGGACGCCGCGCCGGTCCACGTCGAGTCGGTACGGCGGCACCTCATCGACCGGCTCGCCCCGCAGGACCTCGCCGCCCTCGAACGGATCGCCGGTCGACTGGTGCAGCCCCGGGCCGACCACGATCCCGACGGACCACCGCCCGCACCGCACTTCCCGGCGTGACCAGCCGGTTTCCCCGCGCGGTCCCACCGGGCACTGTCCATCGTCGGCGCGGCGCGGCAGGCGACCGGCCCGGATCCGGCACCGCAGCGCCCGCCGGTGCGGGTCCGGCCCTAGATCGGGAAGCGGCCGTGCCGCCAGTGCCAGTGGCCGCCGGCCGCCAGGTGGTCGATGATCGCGCGTTGCAGCCCGGTCCGCCGGGGTAGCTGGTCGAGCGGGGTGCTGAGCGTACGGAAGGCGAACCGGCGTACCTCGACGTCGGCGTCCGGCCCGTCCTGCGGCACGTGGGGCTGCAACGCGAACCTGCGCTGGAACCGGATGATGTTGGAGTCCTCGGGGAGGTAGTCGCGCAGTTGCGGGTCGAGCAGCCACGAGCCGCAGGAGAACTCGGTGTAGTGCTCGTCGGGGAAGTGGCGGGGAAAGAACTCCCGGGCCTCGTCGAGCGACGCGTCGACCGCCGCCGGGGTCATCGGCCCCGCATCGGGGATGTGCAGGCCGATGGCGGTGCCGCCGCGCTCGTGCTGGAGCCGGCCCAGCTCGTAGAGGCCGCCCCGGGCGTGCAGGGTCAGCCAGCTCTGCATGACCGGCCAGCCCTCGCCGTGCATCCGCCGGTCGATCGCCAGGTTACGGCCCAGGTCGGCGAGGGTCGCCCAGGTCACGCCGTCGGCGATGCCGTGGTCGCGGTGGTAGCCGGTGACCACGTCGAGCAGGGCGAGGTAGCCGTACACGTAGAGGTGCCGCCAGGCGGGGCCCCGGTCACGGGGCAGCTCCGGGCCCGGCGACAGCCACTCGACGCCGCCGAGGTCGGCGCGGACCAGGGCGGTCGAGCGGTCGAGCAGCCAGCGCAGCTCCGGAGTCCACAGGGGAGAGTCGGGGTCGGGCCAGCCGGCCACGATCTCGGCGGCGTCGTCCGGTCGCACCGCGAGCCGGTCGAGGATCGCGGGCGCGTCGGCCCGGGCGGGCAGCGGGGCCGACGGTCGGTCGCCGGCGAGCCGGTGCACCCGCTCGACCTCCTCGACGGGCACCCCGAGCCGGGCGGCGATGTCGTCCAGGTCCACCGGCTGATCCTACCGGCGGCCGGACGGCTCTGGGGCTGCCGGATCTCCGGCGGACCACCCCGCCGCCGCCGGTCGGCGGTCGGCGGTCGGCGGTGCACCGTCCCACGGCGAGCACGACGAAGGCCGCCGGGTTGACCGGCACGTGGGTCAGCGCCGCGACGACCGGGCCGCGCGGTCGTCGCCGTGGGCTGACCTCACGAGATCGCCGCCGCACTGCGGGCCCGGCACGGCACGGTCAGCACCGCCCGGGAGTCGACGGCGGAGGCCGTGGACTGAGCCAGGGGCCACCGGCCGTCCCCGCTTGCTCACCCGGCGACGGTCCCGGGACCGGCCGGGAGCGGGGCCGGCGGGAGCCCCGCCGGCTGCGCACGGCGGCGGCCACCAGCAGGGTCGTCACCAGCGCGCCGAGGGCGGTCAGGCCGGCCACCCGGGCCGCCCGGGACGGCCCGGGGACAGTGGGCACGGCGACCGGCCCCACCGCGATCGGCACCGGTGGGCCGGCCTGGCGGGGGGCGAGCGCGGCGACCGCCGCGTACGCGTCGAGTGTCCCGCCGCCGATCCCCGGGTCCCGCGCGGGGACCGCGGTCCGCTCCAGCCGGGCCCGGACCTCGGCCTGGGACAGCTCCGGCCGGTACGCCCGGACCAGCGCGGCGACCCCGGCGACGTGCGCGGCGGCCACGGCCACACCCCCGACGGAGTAGTGACCGGCCCCGCGCGGGGCGATGCCGAGCCCGGCCCCCGGGGCGGCGAGGTCGGTGCCGGCGTCGGCTGCCACCGGACCGGATCTCCTGTCGACACCGACCGCGTTCACCGCCAACGCCGTCGGGAACCCGGCGGGATAGCGCACACCATGTGCGATGGGCGTACGGCTGTTGCGCTGCTATCCCGTCAGCTTCCTGGTGCTCGCGCAGGTCGGTGCCGGCGTCGGCGGCACTCAACGACAACCCGCAGACCGGTTTCATCGTGTCACGAAGTCGTTCATGAACGCCCGAGCCTGGGCGAGGGAGGCGAAGCGGTCCGGGAAGACCGGCGCGTACTTCAACGTCTTGAACCAGGCCTCGCTGTACGGGTTGTCATTGCTCACCTTCGGTCGGGAGGGTGACCGGGTCACCGTGAGGTCTTCGCGCAGTTCGGCGACGGATTTCGAGGTCATCGAGGTGCCCCGGTCTGCGTGGACCACATGCGGGAGGCCGTGGGTGTCGGACACCTCGCGCATCATGCATGTGGTGGGCCAGCGCGACGATGTTCGCCGCGACGTCCAGGCGGGGCGCATCGGGCCAGGGCAGCCACCGCTGCCAGAGTTCGTCGGTCAGACCGGCCACCCGCCGGAAGGCGGCAATGCCGGGGCCGCGCCGAGGGCGCCCTCGGCGTCACCCGCCGCTGCCGGCGCTCACCGGATGATCAGCGCGTCGAGGTAGCCGGCGAGGTTGCGGCGGATCTCGGCCACCGAGTCACCACCGAACTTCTCCACCGC
>NZ_FMCU01000048.1 GCF_900091525.1 Micromonospora matsumotoense | reverse complement strand
AAAGGTTGTCCGGCGGTGTCCTACTCTCCCACACCCTCCCGAGTGCAGTACCATCGGCGCTGGAGGGCTTAGCTTCCGGGTTCGGAATGTGACCGGGCGTTTCCCCTCCGCCATGACCGCCGTAACACTATGAACATATCAAACAACACACACACCCACACAAGTGTATGGGGGGTTGTTCGGTTCGTTCAGAGTTGCACAGTGGACGCGTAGCAGCTTTGTAGTCAAGTCCTCGGCCTATTAGTACCGGTCAACTGAACCCGTTACCGGGCTTACATTTCCGGCCTATCAACCCAGTCGTCTAGCTGGGGGCCTTACCCCCACAAAGTGGGGTGGGATACCTCATCTTGAAGCAGGCTTCCCGCTTAGATGCTTTCAGCGGTTATCCCTTCCGAACGTAGCTAACCAGCCGTGCCCCTGGCGGGACAACTGGCACACCAGAGGTTCGTCCGTCCCGGTCCTCTCGTACTAGGGACAGCCCTTCTCAAGTATCCTACGCGCACGGCGGATAGGGACCGAACTGTCTCACGACGTTCTAAACCCAGCTCGCGTACCGCTTTAATGGGCGAACAGCCCAACCCTTGGGACCTGCTACAGCCCCAGGATGCGACGAGCCGACATCGAGGTGCCAAACCATCCCGTCGATATGGACTCTTGGGGAAGATCAGCCTGTTATCCCCGGGGTACCTTTTATCCGTTGAGCGACACCGCTTCCACTCGCAAGTGCCGGATCACTAGTCCCGACTTTCGTCCCTGCTCGACCTGTCAGTCTCACAGTCAAGCTCCCTTGTGTACTTGCACTCAACACCTGATTGCCAACCAGGCTGAGGGAACCTTTGGGCGCCTCCGTTACCTTTTAGGAGGCAACCGCCCCAGTTAAACTACCCACCAGACACTGTCCCTGAACCGGATAACGGTCCGAAGTTAGATACCCAAATCAACCAGAGTGGTATTTCAAGATTGCCTCCACCCATACTGGCGTACAGGTTTCACCGGCTCCCACCTATCCTACACAAGCCCATTCAGATACCAATGTCAAGCTATAGTAAAGGTCCCGGGGTCTTTCCGTCCTGCCGCGCGTAACGAGCATCTTTACTCGTAATGCAATTTCGCCGGGCCTGTGGTTGAGACAGTGGGGAAGTCGTTACGCCATTCGTGCAGGTCGGAACTTACCCGACAAGGAATTTCGCTACCTTAGGATGGTTATAGTTACCACCGCCGTTTACTGGCGCTTAAGTTCTCCGCTTCGCCCCGAAGAGCTAACAGGTCCCCTTAACGTTCCAGCACCGGGCAGGCGTCAGTCCATATACATCGAATTACTTCTTCGCATGGACCTGTGTTTTTAGTAAACAGTCGCTTCCCCCTGCTCTCTGCGGCCATACAACGCTCCACCCGCATGGGGCTTCACGTCTCCGGCCCCCCTTCTCCCTAAGTTACGGGGGCAATTTGCCGAGTTCCTTAACCACAGTTCGCCCGATCGCCTCGGTATTCTCTACCTGACCACCTGTGTCGGTTTGGGGTACGGGCCGCTAAGAACTCGCTAGAGGCTTTTCTCGGCAGCATAGGATCACTGACTTCACCTGAATCGGCTCGGCATCACGTCTCAGCCTCATGTGTTGCGGATTTGCCTACAACACGGCCTACACGCTTACCCCGGCACAACCACCGGCCGGGCTCAGCTACCTTCCTGCGTCACCCCATCGCTTGACTACTACCCACCAGGTTCCCAGCCTCCCCATGTTCGGTCCGAAGACCTCCCACAGTTCAGGTGGTTAGCACAGCAAGGTTCATCACGGGCGCTCTTTCGCGGGTACGGGAATATCAACCCGTTGTCCATCGACTACGCCTCTCGGCCTCGCCTTAGGTCCCGACTCACCCAGGGCGGATTAGCCTGGCCCTGGAACCCTTGGTCATCCGGCGGAAGGGTTTCTCACCCTTCTTTCGCTACTCATGCCTGCATTCTCACTCGTGCCGCGTCCACAACTGGGTCACCCCGCTGCTTCACCCCCGGCACGACGCTCCCCTACCCACCCACACACCTGCACACCCCATCAAGGAGATGCGAAGTAAAATGTGAGTGCCACAGCTTCGGCGGTGTGCTTGAGCCCCGCTACATTGTCGGCGCGGAACCACTTGACCAGTGAGCTATTACGCACTCTTTAAAGGGTGGCTGCTTCTAAGCCAACCTCCTGGTTGTCTATGCGACCCCACATCCTTTTCCACTTAGCACACGCTTAGGGGCCTTAGCTGGTGATCTGGGCTGTTTCCCTCTCGACTACGAAGCTTATCCCCCGCAGTCTCACTGCCGCGCTCTCACTTACCGGCATTCGGAGTTTGGCTGATTTCGGTAAGCTTGTGGGCCCCCTAGACCATCCAGTGCTCTACCTCCGGCAAGAAACACGCGACGCTGCACCTAAATGCATTTCGGGGAGAACCAGCTATCACGGAGTTTGATTGGCCTTTCACCCCTAACCACAGGTCATCCCCCAACTTTTCAACGTTGGTGGGTTCGGCCCTCCACGCGGTCTTACCCGCGCTTCAGCCTGCCCATGGCTAGATCACTCCGCTTCGGGTCTAGAACATGCGACTACGACGCCCTATTCAGACTCGCTTTCGCTACGGCTCCCCCACACGGGTTAACCTCGCCACATGCCACTAACTCGCAGGCTCATTCTTCAAAAGGCACGCCGTCACCCCGCAAGGCTCCGACGGATTGTAGGCGAACGGTTTCAGGTACTATTTCACTCCCCTCCCGGGGTACTTTTCACCATTCCCTCACGGTACTTGTCCGCTATCGGTCACCAGGAAGTATTTAGGCTTACCAGGTGGTCCTGGCAGATTCACGGCAGATTTCAGGGGTCCGCCGCTACTCGGGAACACCCACAGAAGGTCAGCAACTTTCACCTACCGGACTCTCACCGTCTACGGTCAGCCATTCCAGACTGTTCGACTAGCCACTGACTTGATAACTTCTCGAACAAGTGTCAGCTTGTTCAGCAGGGTCCCACAACCCCGACCACGCAACCCCTGACAGGTATCACACGCAACCGGTTTAGCCTCAATCCGCTTTCGCTCGCCACTACTCACGGAATCACTAAATTGTTTTCTCTTCCTACGGGTACTGAGATGTTTCACTTCCCCGCGTTCCCCCCATACACCCTATGTGTTCAGGTGCAGGTGACACCACATGACTGGTGCCAGGTTTCCCCATTCGGACACCCTGGGATCACAGCTTGGTTGACAGCTCCCCCAGGCCTATCGCGGCCTCCCACGTCCTTCATCGGCTCCTGGTGCCAAGGCATCCACCGTTCGCCCTTGACAACTTGACCACAAAGATGCTCGCGTCCACTGTGCAATTCTCAACAAACGACCAACCCACAACCCTCGACCCCACACCAGCAACCCCACCCCCACCACACGGCAGGAAACAGAATCCGGTATGCAAGACCAGGTCGTGCCTGGAAAACCCACCGAGGCACACGCCTCAGGCAAGTCTCTGAAACAACAACCCCACAGGGTTGTTCCTTCAGGACCCAACAGGGTGCTTACCGCCTTCCCCCAGCCGCACCAACCCGACCGTTCCCACCACCCCGAAGAGCAGCTGTACTAGATCATCATGGCCGTTGCCAGGAAAAGACTGACCAGTGTCTCCGCCATCTGAGCACCCCGACCCGACAGATGCGGACCGCGGGCTCCATACCAGCCTTCGCTGGATGGTGCTCCTTAGAAAGGAGGTGATCCAGCCGCACCTTCCGGTACGGCTACCTTGTTACGACTTCGTCCCAATCGCCAGCCCCACCTTCGACGGCTCCCTCCACAAGGGTTGGGCCACCGGCTTCGGGTGTTGCCGACTTTCGTGACGTGACGGGCGGTGTGTACAAGGCCCGGGAACGTATTCACCGCAGCGTTGCTGATCTGCGATTACTAGCGACTCCGACTTCACGGGGTCGAGTTGCAGACCCCGATCCGAACTGAGACCGGCTTTTTGGGATTCGCTCCACCTCACGGTATCGCAACCCATTGTACCGGCCATTGTAGCATGCGTGAAGCCCTGGACATAAGGGGCATGATGACTTGACGTCATCCCCACCTTCCTCCGAGTTGACCCCGGCAGTCTTCGATGAGTCCCCGCCATAACGCGCTGGCAACATCGAACGAGGGTTGCGCTCGTTGCGGGACTTAACCCAACATCTCACGACACGAGCTGACGACAGCCATGCACCACCTGTGACCGCCCCCGAAGGACCTTACATCTCTGCAAGTTTTGCGGCCATGTCAAACCCAGGTAAGGTTCTTCGCGTTGCATCGAATTAATCCGCATGCTCCGCCGCTTGTGCGGGCCCCCGTCAATTCCTTTGAGTTTTAGCCTTGCGGCCGTACTCCCCAGGCGGGGCGCTTAATGCGTTAGCTGCGGCACAGGAAACCGGAGAGGCCCCCCACACCTAGCGCCCAACGTTTACAGCGTGGACTACCAGGGTATCTAATCCTGTTCGCTCCCCACGCTTTCGCTCCTCAGCGTCAGTATCGGCCCAGAGACCCGCCTTCGCCACCGGTGTTCCTCCTGATATCTGCGCATTTCACCGCTACACCAGGAATTCCAGTCTCCCCTACCGAACTCTAGCCTGCCCGTATCGACCGCAGGCTTGGGGTTGAGCCCCAAGTTTTCACGGTCGACGCGACAAGCCGCCTACGAGCTCTTTACGCCCAATAAATCCGGACAACGCTCGCACCCTACGTCTTACCGCGGCTGCTGGCACGTAGTTGGCCGGTGCTTCTTCTGCAGGTACCGTCACTTACGCTTCGTCCCTGCTGAAAGAGGTTTACAACCCGAAGGCCGTCATCCCTCACGCGGCGTCGCTGCATCAGGCTTCCGCCCATTGTGCAATATTCCCCACTGCTGCCTCCCGTAGGAGTCTGGGCCGTGTCTCAGTCCCAGTGTGGCCGGTCGCCCTCTCAGGCCGGCTACCCGTCGTCGCCTTGGTAGGCCATCACCCCACCAACAAGCTGATAGGCCGCGAGCCCATCCCAGGCCGAAAAACTTTCCACCCAACCCCATGCGAGGTCAAGTAATATTCGGTATTAGCCCCCGTTTCCGAGGGTTATCCCAAAGCCTAGGGCAGGTTGCTCACGTGTTACTCACCCGTTCGCCGCTCGAGTACCCCGAAGGGCCTTTCCGCTCGACTTGCATGTGTTAAGCACGCCGCCAGCGTTCGTCCTGAGCCAGGATCAAACTCTCCAACAAAAACCTGTTGAACAATCCATCCCGGCAACAAACAAATGTTGCCAAAGGAATCCCCACCAAACAAACCCGAAAGTCTGCCCAGTGCGGGGTATAAATCATAATTGGCACTGGCTTATCAAGCACCCTGTTGAGTTCTCAAAGAACAACCACACACCA
>NZ_FMCU01000050.1 GCF_900091525.1 Micromonospora matsumotoense | reverse complement strand
CAGCGGGTGGGGATGGGTCGTGAGTTGGCGGCGGCGTTCCCGGTGTTCGCGTCGGCGTTGGACGAGGTGTGTGCCGCGTTCGGGCCGTTGCTCGGTGGTGATCTGCGGGAGGTGGTGTTCGCCGATCCGGACGGGGTTCTCGACCAGACGGGGTGGACGCAGCCGGCGTTGTTCGCGGTCGAGGTGGCGTTGTTCCGCCTCGCGCAGTCGTGGGGTTTGAAGCCGGATTTCGTGGCGGGTCACTCGATCGGTGAGTTGGCTGCGGCGCATGTGGCGGGGGTGTGGTCGCTTGAAGATGCGTGTCGGGTGGTGGCGGCCAGGGGTGGGTTGATGCAGGCGTTGCCCGCCGGTGGGGCGATGTTGGCGATCGCCGCGCCGTTGGCGGAGTTGGATCTCGGCGACGTCGATGTGGCGGCGGTGAACGGTCCCCGGGCCGTCGTGGTGTCGGGCACCGAGGAGCAGATCGCGGCGCTGGAGGCTCGGCTTGAGGTGAAGACCCGCAGGTTGCGGGTGTCGCACGCGTTCCATTCGCATCTGATGGACCCGATGCTGGCCGAGTACGGGCGGGTCCTCGACGGGGTCACCGCCAATTCGGCGGTCGTCCCGTTGGTGTCGACGGCGACCGGTGGTCTTGCCACCGATGCCGAGCTGGGTTCGGCGGAGTATTGGCAGGGGCAGGTGCGCGGCACCGTGCGGTTCGCCGACGCGGTGGCCGCACTGGCCGCGCGGGGCGTGACCCGGTTCGTGGAGATCGGGCCGGACAGCGTGCTCACCGCGATGGTGGGGGAGTGTGTCGAGGACACCGCCGCGATCCCGTTGCAACGCCGGGACCGCGACCAGGTCACCGGCTACGCCGCCGGGATGGCCCAGGCCTGGGTCACCGGGGCGGACCTGGACTGGGCGGGTGTGCACCCCGACGCCCGCCAGGTCGCCCTGCCCACCTACGCCTTCGCCCGGCAACGGTACTGGCTGGAGACGCCCACCGCCGCGCCGGCCACCGCCACCGACGGCTGGCGGTACCGGGTGGTGTGGCGGGCCACCGACCTGCCCACCGGCCCGGAGCTGACCGGGGACTGGTGGATCGTCACGCCGGACGCGCTCACCGACGACCCCCGGGTCACCGCCGCCGCCGACGCGCTCGCCGCCCGTGGTGCCACCGTCATCCGACGTACCGCCAGCGAGGTCACCGGACCCGACCGGGACACCGAGGGCAGCGGCGACGCAGCCGGGTCCGTCGGCGGGGACACCCCGGCCGGGGTCGTCTCGCTGCTCGCCCTCGACGACACCCCCGACCCGTACGACGCCGGGCTGTCCGTCGGGGTCACCGGCACCGTACGACTGGTGCACGCCCTCGCCGCCGCCGGGTTCACCGGCCGGCTCTGGTGCCTCACCACCGGCGGTGTCGCCGTCGACCGGTACGAGGACCTGCCGCACGCCGCACAGGCCGGGCTCTGGGGCCTCGGCACCGTGCTCTCCCTCGACTACCCCGGCTGGTGGGGCGGCCTCGTCGACCTGCCGACCGAGTGGACGCCCGACAACCTCGACCGGCTCGTCGACGTGCTCGCCGACGGCGGTGAGGACCAGGTCGCCGTGCGTACCGCCGGGGTGCTGGCCCGGCGGATGGTCCGCTGGCCGGCCGCCGGCAGCCCCGACCGGCGCTGGCGACCCCGGGGCACCGTGCTGGTCACCGGCGGCACCGGCGGCATCGGCGCGCACCTCACCGAATGGCTCCTCGACCAGGGCGCCGAGCGGGTGGTGCTGGCCAGCCGGCGGGGACCGGCCGCCCCCGGCGCCGCCGACCTGGCCGCCCGCCTGCCCGGCGTGCAGGTCGTCGCGTGCGACGTGGCCGACCGGGACGCGGTCGCCGCGCTGCTCGACGGGATCGGCGACGACCTGACCGCCGTCTTCCACGCCGCCGGGGTGCTCTACGACCCCGCCCCCCTCGACGCGACCAGCCTCGACGACTTCGCCGCCGTGTGCCGGGCCAAGGTGCGCGGCGCGACCCACCTCGACGCGCTGCTCGCCGACCGGCCGCTCGACGCGTTCGTCCTGTTCGCCTCCGGGGCGGCCGTCTGGGGCAGCGCCGGGCAGGCCGCCTACGGCACCGGCAACGCCTGGCTCGACGCGCTCGCCCACCAGCGCCGCCGCCGGGGTCGGACCGCCACCTCCATCGCCTGGGGCACCTGGGGCGGTGGAGGCATGGTCGACGAGCAGGCCACCGAACACCTCCTGCGCCAGGGCACCCCGCCGATGGCGCCGCGCCTCGCCCTCGGTGCGTTGCAGCAGGTGCTCGACCACGACGAGAGCCACCTCGTGGTCACCGACATCGACTGGGCCCGGTTCACCCCGATCTACACCCTGGCCCGGCCCCGGCCGCTGCTCGCCGCGCTCCCCGAGGCCCACCAGAGCGCGGTGACCGTCGCCCCGGCCACGCCCGCCGACACCTCCGTGCTGGCCGGCCTGCCCGACGCCGAGCGGCTGCCGTACCTGCTGGACACCGTCCGCGCGCAGGTCGCCGCCGTCCTCGGGTACGACGCGGCCACCACCGTGGACGTCCAGCGGCCGTTCCGGGAACTCGGCTTCGACTCGCTGACCGCGGTGGAGCTGCGTAACGCCCTCGGCGCGGCCGTCGGGCTGCGGCTGCCGGCCACCATGGTCTACGACCACCCGACCCCCGCCGTGCTGGCCCGCCACCTGTACGACGAACTCGTCGGCACCACCGCCCCGACCAACGTGACCTCCGGCGGCGGCGGGTCCGACCCCGACGAGCCGATCGCCATCGTCGGGATGAGCTGCCGCTACCCGGGGGGCGTCCGGTCCCCGGAGGACCTGTGGCGGCTGGTCGACAGCGGCACCGACGCGATCAGCGCGTTCCCCGTCGACCGGGGCTGGGACACCGACGCGCTCTTCGACGCCGACCCGGACCGGCCCGGCACCAGCTACGTCCGTTCCGGCGGCTTCGTCTACGAGGCGGGCGCGTTCGACGCCGAGTTCTTCGGCATCTCGCCCCGCGAGGCGATCGCCATGGACCCGCAGCAGCGGTTGATGCTGGAGGTCACCTGGGAGGCGTGCGAGCGGGCCGGAATGAACCCCGAGGCGCTGCGCGGCAGCCCGGTCGGGGTCTTCGTCGGCTCCGGTGCCCAGGACTACGGCGACCTGCTCGGTCTCGCCCCCGCCGAGTCGGAGGCGTACCTGAGCACCGGCAGTTCCGCCTCGGTGATCTCCGGTCGGGTGTCGTACGCGTTCGGGTTCGAGGGGCCGTCGATGACGATCGACACGGCGTGTTCGTCGTCGCTGGTCGCGCTGCACCTCGCCGCCCAGGCGCTGCGGGCCGGGGAGTGCGACAGCGCCATCGCCGGCGGGGTGCTGGTGATGTCGAACCCCACCCCGTTCGTGGCGTTCAGCCGGCAGCGGGGCCTCGCCCCGGACGGCCGCTGCAAGTCGTTCTCCGACGACGCCGACGGCACCGGCTGGTCCGAGGGGGTCGGCGTGCTGGTGCTGGAGCGGCTCTCCGACGCCCAGCGGCGCGGTCACCGCGTCTACGGGGTGATCCGGGGTTCGGCGGTGAACCAGGACGGGGCGTCCAACGGGTTGACCGCGCCGAACGGGCCGGCCCAGCAGCGGGTGATCCGGGCGGCGTTGGCCAACGCCCGGCTCACCCCCGACCAGGTCGACGCCGTCGAGGCACACGGCACCGGCACCACCCTCGGTGACCCGATCGAGGCGCAGGCGCTGCTCGCCACGTACGGCCGGGACCGGGACCGCCCGCTGTGGCTCGGCTCGATCAAGTCGAACATGGGGCACGCCCAGGCCGCCGCCGGCATGGCCGGGGTGATCAAGATGGTGATGGCGATGCGGCACGGGACGCTGCCGCGCACCCTGCACGCCGGGACCCCGTCCCGACAGATCGACTGGGCGGCCGGCGACGTCCGGCTGCTCACCGAGCCGGTCGCCTGGCCGGCCGGGGGCCGGCCCCGCCGGGCCGGGGTGTCGTCGTTCGGGATCAGCGGCACCAACGCGCACGTGATCGTCGAGGAAGCCCCACCGGTCGAGTCCGCCGGGCCGGTCGAGGGCGCCGAGCCGCCGGTGGTGCTCTGGCCGCTGTCCGCCCGGTCCGCCGCCGCGCTGGCCGGGCAGGCCGCCCGGCTCCACGACGAACTCCCCACCGACGTACGGCCGGTGGACGTCGGGCACGCGCTGGCCGCCGGCCGGGCCGCCCTGGACCACCGGGGCGTGGTCGTCGGCCGACCCGGCACCGACCCGACCGCCGGGCGGTCGGCCTCGACCGACGGCACCGAGCCGGGCGCGGACCCGTCGGTCCCGGGCGGCCCCGACCTGACCGCCGGCCTGGCGGCTCTGGCAGCCGGCACCGGACTCTCGGGCCGGGTCAGCGCCGGTCGTACGGCGGTGCTGTTCACCGGTCAGGGTGCGCAGCGGGTGGGGATGGGTCGTGAGTTGGCGGACGCGTTCCCGGTGTTCGCCGCCGCTCTGGACGAGGTGTGTGCGGCGTTCGGGCCGTTGCTGGGTGGTGATCTGCGGGAGGTGATGTTCACCGATCCGGATGGGGTTCTGGATCAGACGGGGTGGACGCAGCCGGCGTTGTTCGCGGTCGAGGTGGCGTTGTTCCGCCTGGCCGAGTCGTGGGGTCTCAAGCCGGATTTCGTGGCGGGTCATTCGATCGGTGAGTTGGCTGCGGCGCACGTCGCCGGGGTGTGGTCCCTGGCGGACGCCTGCCGTGTCGTGGCGGCCCGGGGCGGGCTGATGCAGGCCCTGCCGGCGGGCGGCGCGATGCTGGCGATCGCCGCGCCGCTTGTCGAGTTGGATCTCGGTGACGTGGACGTGGCGGCGGTGAACGGTCCCCGGGCCGTCGTCGTCTCTGGCACCGAGGAGCAGGTTGCCGCGTTGGAGGCGTCGCTTGAGGTGAAGACGCGCCGGTTGCGGGTGTCGCACGCGTTCCACTCGCACCTGATGGACCCGATGCTGGCCGACTACGGGC
>NZ_FMCU01000051.1 GCF_900091525.1 Micromonospora matsumotoense | reverse complement strand
AGCGAACGCTCCGGCGCCAACTCCTCCACCAACCGCTCGAACGGCACATCCTGATGCTCGAACGCCGACAACCCCACCTCACGAACCCGCCCCAACAACTCCACAAACGACGGATCACCCGACACATCCGTCCGCAACACCAACGTATTCACAAAAAACCCCACCACCTCATCCAACGCCTCATCCACACGACCCGCCACCACCGTCCCCACCGGCACATCCACCCCCGCACCCAACCGCGACAACAACACCGCCAACGCCGCCTGCAACACCATGAACACCGTCACCCCCTCAACCCGCGCCACCTCCACCACCCGCGCATGCACCCCCGCCGACACCACCAACCCCACCCCACAACCCCCACGACCAGCCACCACCGGACGCACCCGATCCACCGGCAACCGCAACTCCTGCGGCACACCCGCCAACACCCCACGCCAAAACCCCACCTGCCGCGAACCCACACTCCCCACATCCGACTCCACACCCAACAACCCCCGCTGCCACACCGCAAAATCCGCATACTGCACCGGCAACGGCGACCACCCCGGCACCTGACCCACCCGACGAGCCGCGTACGCCTGCGACAGATCCCGCGCCAACGGGGCCATCGACCAGCCGTCGGCCGCCACGTGATGCACCACAAGCACCAGTACCGACCCGTCGAACAACCACGCCCGGACCGGCACCTCGGCGGTGAGGTCGAACGGCTCCGCGATCGCCGCCGACACGGCGGCGTCCTGGTCATCGGTCTCGGCGATCGTCAACCGCCAGTCCAGCTCGTCGACGGGAATGATCTGTTGGAACGGCTCTCCGTCGACCATCGGCAACACCGTGCGCAACACCTCGTGCCGGGCCAACACATCCCGCAGCGCCAACTCCAGCGCCACCGGGTCGACCCCGTCGAGGCGCAGCACGATCGGCACGTGATACGCCGCCGTCGACTCCTCCAACCGGCTGATGAACCACAACCTGCGTTGTGCGAAGGACAGCGGCACCCGCGCTGGCCGTTCGACCGACGTCAGAGCCGGACGGGCCTGGTCTTCCGCGGACGACAGCCGCACCGCCAACGCCCGTGGCGTCGGCGCTTCGAACAACGTCCGCAGGGGCACCTCGACGCCCAGCACCGTCCGTACCCGGCCGGCGAGCCGTACCGCCATCAGCGAGTGCCCGCCCAGGGCGAAGAAGTCCTCATCCACGCCCACGGCGTCACGGCCCAGCACCGCGGCGAATGCCGCACACAACAATTCCTCGTGAGGCGTCATCGCACCCCGACCGGAACCGGGACGGCGTTCCACCACCACCGGGACCGGCAGTGCTCGACGGTCCACCTTCCCGCTCGACGTCAACGGCATCCCGGCCAACACCACAAGCGTTGGCACCATGTACTCCGGCAACCGCGCCGCCACGAAACCCTGTACAGCCTCGATGTCGAGGTCCGCACCGCCGGTCACGTATCCGACCAGCCGTCGCTCGCCCGGGCTGTCCTCCCGAACCACCACGACCGCCTGGTGAACTGCCGGATGTGCCGTCAGCGCAGCCTGCACCTCGCCCAGCTCGATCCGGAACCCCCGGATCTTCACCTGGTCATCCGCCCGACCCGCGAACACCAGCTCACCGTCGGCGTTCCACCGCACCAGGTCACCGGTGCGGTACATCCGCTCGCCCGCCCCGAAAGGACATGCCACGAACCGCTCGGAGGTCAGCGCGGCCCGTCCAACGTAACCCCGCGCCAGCTGGGACCCGGCGATGTACAGCTCACCGACCACACCCACCGGCACCGGCGCCAACGCGTGGTCGAGGACGAAGACGCGGCTGTTGGCCAGCGGCCCGCCCAGCGGTAGCGGGCCCGGACGCTGCGGGTCGATCGCGTCCACCGCCATCACGATCGTCGTCTCGGTCGGCCCGTACATGTGGACCAGCTTGCGGCCCGGCGCCCACCGGGCCGCCAGCGCCGGGTCGACGACCTCGCCGCCGACGAACAGCACCCGCACGCCGGCGAGGTCGTCCGGTTCGAGCACGCCGAGCAGCGAAGGCACCAGCGTCGCCGTCCGTGCCCCGGACGCCGCGACGAGCGCCCGTAGCAGCTCGGGCTCGGCACGCTCGGCCTCACTCGGCACGACCACGGTCCCACCGCGGCTGAGCGGCACGACGATGTCCATCACCGACATGTCGAAGGAGAACGACGCGTACTGCAGCATCGCCGTGCCGGGAGTGATCTCCAGGTGATCGGCGATGGCGGACACGAAGTTGGTCAGCGCGTCGTGGTCGACCAGCACCCCCTTCGGTCGGCCGGTCGAGCCGGAGGTGAAGATGACGTAAGCGGCCTGGCCGCCGTGTCCCCACTCCGGAAGTGACACGTCGTCGGCGTCGTCCGGCAGCGCGTCGATGAGGATCAGGTGCGGTCCGGCGGGCACCGCCCCGGCGGTCGCCGGGGTGGCGACGATGGCCACCGGCTGGGCGTCCTCCACCACGTACGCCAGCCGCTCGGTCGGCGTCTCCGGGTCGATCGGCAGGTACGCGCCGCCAGCCCGCCACACGGCCAACAGCGCGACGATCATGTCGAAGCCGCGCGGCAGGCGCAGCGCGACGACCGTCTCCGGTCCGACGCCGTGTGCCACCAGCACCCGAGCCAGCCGGTCAGCACGTGCACCCAGGTCGGCGTACGAGAGGAGCGCTCCGCCGAAGTGGACTGCCGGAGCGTCCGGCGTGGCCGCGACCTGGGCGGCGATCAGGGCCGGGACCGACGTCGGGTCGATCCGCGCGCCGGTGGCATTCCAACCGGTGAGCACGTCATGTCGCTCGGCGTCGTCGAGCAGGATGACAGCGCTCAACCGGGTGCCCGGCTCGGCGGCGACCGTGCCCAGGACCCGTACGAACCGGTCGACGAGCCGCCGCACGGTGTCGGCCTCGAACAGGTCAGCGGACCCCCGCACGACACCGCGCAGCCCGAGTGGCGCGCCGTCCGCGTTCAACGTTTCGCGCAAGCTGAACTCGAGGTCGAACCGGATCGCCCGAGTGCCCGCGGACAACCGGTACGCGTCGGCGCCGACGATGTCCAGGCTCGCTTCGACCTGGTTCTGCACGTTCAGCGCCACCTGGAACAGCGGGTGCCGCGACAGTGACCGAGCCGGCGCGAGTTCCTCCACGAGGCGGTCGAAGGGAACGTCCTGGTGCTCCAGGGCTGCCACGGCGGTATCCCGGACCCGAGCGAGGAGTTCGGTGAAGGCCGGGTCGCCGGACAGGTCGGTCCGCAGCACGAGCGTGTTCACGAAGAAGCCGACCAGGTCATCGAGCGCCTCGTCGGTCCGGCCGGCGACGACCGAGCCGATCGGAACGTCGGTGCCGGCGCCGAGACGGGACAGCAGGACCGCGAGGGCTGCCTGAACCACCATCGGCACGGTCACACCCTCGGCGCGGGCAAGCGCGCGCAGCCGGACGTGCACCGCGGCGGGCACGGTCAGGTCGATGCTGTGGCCCTCGTGGCCGGCGGTGGCCGGGCGCGGTCGGTCGACCGGCAGGTTCAGTTCCTCGGGTACGTCGGCGAGCCGATCCCGCCAGTAGGTCAGCTGCCGGCCCGCGACGCTGTCCGGGTTGTCTGGATCGCCGAGCAGCTCCCGCTGCCACAGTGCGTAGTCGGCGTACTGCACGGGCAGCGGACGCCAGTCCGGGGGGCTGCCGGCACGGCGGGCCGCGTAGGCGGTGGACAGGTCCCGGGCCAGCGGCTCCCAGGACCATCCGTCACCGGCGATGTGATGGACGACCACCACAAGCGTCTGCTGGTCGAACAGCCAGGCCCGGATCGGGATCTCCTGCGCGAGGTTGAAGCGGTAACCGGTGGCGGCGGCGATCGCGTCCGACTCGCCCGTGGCGAGTTCCAGCGACCAGTCCAGATCCGTCGGGTCGACCACCCGCTGGTACGGCTCGCCGTCCACCGTCGCGAACACGGTACGCAGCACCTCGTGTCGGGTGATCACGTCGCGCAGCGCCGCGTCAAGGGCCGCCGGGTCCACGTCGCCGGACAGCCGGAGAACCACAGGCATGGTGTAGGTGACCGATGGGCCTTCGAGCTGGTTGATGAACCACAGGCGGCGCTGCGCGTACGACAGCGGCATCCGCTCCGGCCGGATCTGCACGCCGAGCGCGAGCCTGGCCTGGTCGGCGTCGGACAGCCGGGCCGCGAGCCGGGCCGGCGTGGGAGCGTCGAACAGGGTACGGAGTCGCACGTCGGCGTGGAACACCATCCGGATCCGGCTGATCAGCCGGACCGCGAGCAGCGAGTGTCCTCCCAGGTCGAAGAAGTCGTCGTCGACACCGACGTGGTCGAGGCCGAGCACGTCGGCGAACGCGACGCGGAGCAGCTCCGTACGTGGGTCGAGCGAGTCGCGGTCGACGCCGGCGGGCGCGGTCCGGTCCGGGGTGGGCAGCGCGGAGCGGTCCAGCTTGCCGTTCGAGGTCAGCGGCAGCGCGTCGAGGACAACGACGGTCGATGGCACCATGTGCTCGGGCAGCCGCTGTGCCACCCACTCCCGCAGCCCGCTGCCGTCGCCTCCGACCACGTACGCCACCAGCCGGTCGTCCCGGAGGAGCACGGCCGCCTGGCGTACGTCGGGGTGCGCGACCAGCACGGTGTGGATCTCGCCCGGCTCGACCCGATACCCGCGGATCTTCACCTGATCATCGACCCGGCCGAGGAACACCAACCGCCCATCCGGAAGATGCCGCACCCGGTCCCCGGTCCGATACATCCGCTCACCCGACCCGAACGGACAACCCACAAACCGCTCCGCGGTCAGACCCGCCTGGCCCACATAACCCCGCGCCAACGCCGCACCCGCGACATACAACTCACCCGCCACCCCGACCGGCACCGGCTTCAACCTGTCGTCGAGCACGAACGCGCGCACGTTACGGATCGGCGT
>NZ_FMCU01000055.1 GCF_900091525.1 Micromonospora matsumotoense | reverse complement strand
TTTGGTGATTTTGCCGGTTTCGCTGGTGGGGGAGTATTGGCCTTTGGTGAGGCCGTAGATGCGGTTGTTGAAGAGGAGGATTTTGAGGTTGACGTTGCGGCGGAGGGCGTGGATGAGGTGGTTGCCGCCGATGGAGAGGGCGTCGCCGTCGCCGGTGACGACCCAGACGGACAGGTCGGGTCGGGTGACGGACAGGCCGGTGGCGATGGCGGGGGCGCGGCCGTGGATGGAGTGCATGCCGTAGGTGTTCATGTAGTAGGGGAATCGGGATGAGCAGCCGATTCCGGAGATGAACACGGTGTTTTCGCGGGGGATGTTCAGTTCGGGCATGAATTGTTGGATGGCGGCGAGGATGGCGTAGTCGCCGCAGCCGGGGCACCAGCGGACTTCTTGGTCGGATTTGAAGTCTTTGGTGGTGAGTTTCAGGGTGGTGGGTTCAGGCATTTTTGCAGACCTCTTCCAGCGTCGTCTCCAGTTCGGCGGCGGTGAAGGGTAGGCCGCGGACCTGGTTGTAGGCGATCGCGTCGATCAGGTGTCGGGCGCGGATGACCTGGGCGAGTTGGCCGAGGTTCATCTCGGGGATGACGACCCGGTCGTAGGCGTGCAGGACGTCGCCGAGGTTGGCGGGGAGGGGGTTGAGGTGGCGGAGGTGGGCTTGGGCGATGGGGTGGCCGCGGTGGCGGAGGGCGCGGCAGGCGGCGCCGATGGGTCCGTAGGTGGAGCCCCAGCCGAGGACGAGGACGCGGGCGTTGCCGTCGGGGTCGTCGACGTCGAGGTCGGGTACGGGGATCGCCTGGATGCGGGCGGCGCGGGTGCGGACCATGTAGTCGTGGTTGGTGGGGTCGTAGGAGATGTCGCCGGTCTTGTCGGCTTTCTCGAGGCCGCCGATGCGGTGTTCGAGTCCGGGGGTGCCGGGGATCGCCCAGGGGCGGGCGAGGGTGTCGGGGTCGCGTAGGTAGGGCAGGAACGTGGTGCCGTCGTCGTGGTTGGGGGTGGTGGCGAAGTCGACGCGGAGGTCGGGTAGGGAGTCGACGTCGGGTAGGAGCCAGGGTTCGGAGCCGTTGGCGACGTAGTTGTCCGACAGGAGGATCACCGGGGTGCGGTAGGTGATCGCGATGCGGGCGGCTTCGAGGGCGGCGTGGAAGCAGTCCGACGGGGAGCGGGCGGCGATGACCGCGAGGGGTGCTTCGCCGTGGCGGCCGTGTAGGGCGATGTTCAGGTCGGCCTGTTCGGTTTTGGTGGGGAGGCCGGTCGAGGGGCCGGCGCGTTGCACGTCGACGATGACCAGGGGGAGTTCCAGGGCGACGGCGAGGGAGATCGTCTCGGATTTCAGGGCGACGCCGGGGCCGCTGGTGGTGGTCACGCCGAGGGCCCCGCCGTAGGAGGCGCCCAACGCGGCGCCGGCGGCGGCGATCTCGTCTTCGGCCTGCATGGTGACCACACCGAGTTTTTTGTGTTTGCTCAGTTCGTGGAGGATGTCGGAGGCGGGGGTGATCGGGTACGCGCCGAGGAACACGGGTAGTCCGGAGCGGACCCCGGCGGCGACCAACCCCAACGACAGGGCGGCGTTACCGGTGATGTTGCGGTAGGTGCCCGGGAGCATCTTGGCGGGTTTCACTTCGTAGCGGACCGAGAAACTGTCGGTGGTCTCGCCGTAGTTCCAACCCGCCTTGAACGCGGCGATGTTCGCCGCGACGAGGTC
>NZ_FMCU01000056.1 GCF_900091525.1 Micromonospora matsumotoense | reverse complement strand
GGCTATTCTGGCCCGAGTGGGACATGTTGCCCCGCCAAGGCCGGGGCGCCAATCGGTCACACTGGCGCGAAGGTGAAGGAAACGTCCAGTCAGAGGGCGTTTGGGATGTGTGTTGGTCGGGTGTGTCGCACAGTGGGTGCGATCGATGGGCTGGGTTTGGTCGGTAGGCGGGTATGGATCGTGTGCGGCGGTACCCGTCTGATCTGACCGATGCCGAGTGGGCGTTCGTTGAGCCGATGCTGCCGTCGCCGCAGTGGATGGGTAGGCCGGAGAAGCATCCTCGTCGGGCGGTCGTTGACGGCATCCTGTACGTGGTGCGTACCGGGTGTGCGTGGCGGTACCTGCCGGTGGACTTCCCGCCCTGGCAGACGGTGTACTCCCACTTCCAGCGGTGGAACCGGCGGGGTGTGACCGATCGGATCCTCACCGAGTTGCGGGAGCAGGTCCGTCTGGCCCACGACCGGGCGGCCGAGCTCACCGCGGGGATCATCGACTCCCAGTCGGTCAGGGCTGCGGACACCGTGCACTCCGACACCCGTGGCTACGACAGCGGGAAGAGGGTCAACGGCCGGAAGCGGTTCATCGTGACCGACACCCTGGGTCTGCTGGTCACCGTGTGGGTCCTGGCCGCGTCGTGGCAGGACCGTGACGGCGCGAAGGGCGCACTGCTCGCCACCTATGTGGCGACCCCGATCCGGCACGTGTTCGCCGACTTTCGGGTTCGCCGGCCCGCCTGGTCCACTGGGCCCGCGACATCCTGCGCACCACCCTGGAGATCGTCCGGAAGCCCGCCGACCAGCAAGGATTCGTCGTGCACCGCCGCCGGTGGGTGGTGGAGCGGACCCTGGCCTGGCTGACCGCCCACCGTCGGCTGGCCCGCGACTACGAAACCCAACCCGCGACCTCGGAGGCCATGATCTGCTGGGCCGCGATCGCCGGCATGCTCGGCCGCCTCACCCGAGGCGGACCCGCCACCCGCCAACAACGCCGCACCCTCAACACACCCGACTGACAGACATCCGAAACGCTCTCTCAGCCGTTACTGGGTCGGTGTCGAGGAGGCGGGCGTCGTGCTGCGGAACTACGGCTGGCTGACCATCCTCAGCGATGAGATGGCCGACCGGGTGGG
>NZ_FMCU01000057.1 GCF_900091525.1 Micromonospora matsumotoense | reverse complement strand
ATTGTGTTTTAATTTTTCTGGCTTTCCGATTCCTTCAGTTGGGTTTTCTTGAATCGAAATAATTAGTTTTTGTATCTTATTTTGAATTATTTTGTCCCCGCTTTTTTTCCAATAACTAATATCTTTTAGGGCTTCATCAGTATACCCTATTTCCATAAATCCTCTGTTTTTATAAATGTAACTCTGCCTTTTTCAGAGTCTTCTTTTGAGCGCATTATTTTGGCTACAAATTCGGGATTATACGGTTCATCATTTATTTCTGCAATAGGGACAATCGCATAAGTCTTGCCTTTACCTCTGTGGATCAATATTTTTTCTTCCTGTGCTATATCAAGATATTTTTTGATATTTCCCCTAAATTCGGATACGCTAATTGTTATCATTGTTTTTTTACAAATGTACATAATTATGTACATTTGTAAAGTTTTTTTAGCATTTTTATTTTGACCGAATTTGAAGAGTCCAAAGAAGTTTTTAATAAAATCATTTTAAAGCGTTTTAAAGCCTTTTTTTTTTTAGACTTATAATTTTACTGTAAACAGCAAAATAATCAAAATAAAGCCTTAAAAAGCATCAAAAAACCGCCCGCCCGCCCCCTGGTTTACTTTCAATCTTTTTCTTTTTTGTTTTTTTGTTTTTCTTTTTTGGACTTTTTTCTGAAAGGACTTTTTTGGGATTTCAACCAAATAAAAACCGAAAACAAGACAAAATTAGGTCGCACGCGCTACTGTTTAAAAACTTTAAAAAGATTTAAATACTTTAGGCACTCGGAAACCCCAATAAAATCAAGGGTTAACGATTTGAAAAGAAACTTTTTATAAGCGAAAAGAAACTTTTTATAAGCGAAAAGAAATTATTTTTTAAATAGTTTCTTTATTTAGTTTCCTTTATTATATTTGCTTTATGGAAAACAAAAAAACACCTTCCGAAAAGAAAATAAAGCAACATAATACCATTACATCGGGTCGTTATGATTTTAGTGCCTGTCAATTAGATGTATTGTTTATGTTGTTGGCTTCGCTGAATGAATCCGATGAG